>NZ_KK853997.1:0-8142 GCF_000696185.1 Kitasatospora cheerisanensis KCTC 2395
GCCGGCGCAGCGCCGGGACCTGGCCGTCGTCGTGGACGGCCGCCCACGCCTTCCCCTCCGCGCCTGCCGTGCGGTGGGCCTCGTCGATCACCACCAGGTCCCAGGCCGGGAGGCCGAACTGCTGGTGCGCCTGGATGATCCGCTCCAGCGAGGCGTAGGTCGCGTAGACGGTGACCGGCTCGCCGGCCTTCTCGGCGGCGACCAGATCCGCGATCCACGGGGCCTGCGTCGTCACACGGGCGTGGACGCGGCCGCCGGCCTCCGCGCTCTCCAGCGCCTCCTCCCGCGAACACGCCGCGATGGCCAGACCCCGCCGCCCGCCCTTCAACGACCAGGCCTCCGCCGTCTGCTCCAGCAACTCGATCGTCGGCACCAGCACCAGCACCCGGCCCGCGCCGCCAGCCGCCGGGCGCAGCCGGCCGCGATCAGGGTCTTGCCCGAGCCGGTCGCCGCGATGACGGTGGCGCGGCCACCGTCCTTCACCTCGCGCACCGCCGCCGCGACCGCGTCCTTCTGGAACCAGTGCAACGGCAACGGATTCACGGCGGCAGTGCCGGACGGCTGCGCGGGCAGCGGCGCCACGGCCTGGGTGCGCAGCCTGGCCGGCACAGTCTGCTCGGCGGTGGCGGTGGTCTCCACGGCGGTGCTTCTCCTTCGGATGCTGAGGCTGGGGAGGTGGGGGCGGTGTGACTGAGCGCTTCAGTTGGCCAGTTGAGCGAAGCCACTGACCAGCGGCAATGCCTGGAGCCGGTTCCCGCAGAACGGACCTTCGAGCTTCGCGGCCCACTGACCAGGCACAATGCCAACACTCAACTGGCCAACTCAACCGCTCACCGGCCAACTGAAGCACTCAGTCACAGGCGGGCGGACCTACTGCTGCTACTCGGGGACCCAGCCCCGGACTTCGAGGTAGGCGATGTCGGCATCGGCGACGGCACGGCCGGTCTCCACCAGCCACTCGCGCATGGCCTCGGTGACGTCGCCGTGGTGGTCGGCGACCCGCTGCGACCACTCCGCCGCGTCGAACCCCCCGGTGGAGGCGGAGCCGTAGGTGCGCTCCTCCGTGCCGTCCGAGCGCGGGATGAACCCGCGGCGCAGACCGCCGGAGTCCTTCTCCGAGCCCGCGCTGTACACGTACTGGTCGGCCTTCATCCGCACCGTGAAGGCCAGGCGGCCGCCCGCCTGCCCGGTCTCGTGCACCACCGGGGCGAGGTGGGAGGCACCCGACCGGATGGCCTGCTTCCCGGCCCGGCCCGCCATGCTGCCGCCGGCCTCGCCGACCGTGTCCTTGCCGCGCACCCGCGCCTTCTGGCCGGTCTTCGTGCGACGGCGCTGCACGTTCTCCTGGGCGACCGCGGCGAGGGCCTCGGTGTCGCGCTCGCCGCCGCGCACCGCACGGACCAGCTGGCGCAGCGCGCCGACCATGCTCGCGCCCTTGCCCTTGGTGAAGAACTGGGAGACGAGCGAGGCGTCGCGGCCGAGCATCTTGGCGACCTGGCGCTTGGTGTAGCCCTGGTCGATCAACTCCTGCGTGAGCCGCGCGGCCTCGTTCGGCTGATTCGGGTCCGCCGGACTCACCGGTCACCTCCGGCCGTCTGCTCGGCGGCGAGTTCGGCGCGGCCCAGGCCCCGCAGCTTCAAGTACTCCTCCTGGCTGGTCGGGTGGGGCACCGGGCCGGTGAGGTGGCCCTTGAGGAGGTAGTCACCCGGCTCCCCGCGATAAGGCCAGGGCTGACGCTCGGTCAACGCGATGCCGTCCGTGCCGAAGTACACGACCGTCCCCGGCCTGGCATGCAGCGCTCCGGCGTGCGCGACAACCTCCTTGCCCTGGCGGTACTTCATGTCCAGCAGCGCCGCCCGCGCCCCCGACCACACATACGCCGCCCACTCCGGGTGCGCGTACGGGTCGCGGGAGAACCCGGCCTGACGCTGCCAGGTGATCGTGTCGCCGTCCTGGCCGAGGATCTCGACCCCGGCCGGGAGCGCCTCCCCGGCCGGAGTGGTGCCGGAGACCAGGCGCGGGCGCTGCGCGAAACCGCCCAGACCGAACAGCAGCACGGAACGCACGGCGCGGGAGGCGAGGTAGGCAGCCTGGCGCTGGCGCTCGTCGGCGTGCGCGCGGGACAGGCTCGTCAGGTCGGCCCACGCGGCCTTCAGGCGCTTGCCCCACTCGTCGAGCGGCTTGCCGTCCTCGAAGAGCAGGCCGCCGAGGATCTCGACCTTCCACGGCGCGATGTGGTTCGACAGTGCGAGGTGGATCTCCGCGCCGCCCGCCCAGGTGGTGAACGTGCTGCCGGGCTCGGAGGGGTAGATCCAGGCGCGGTCACCGGTGACGGGGGCAGGCAGCAGGCCGACGTGGTTCCAGCCCTGAGGGACCGTCACCCGCACGTTCCAGTGCGAGCAGGACATCAGGGCCTTGACCTGCTCCGGCCCGCTCATCGCCGCGAACCCGGCCGCGGTGATCCGGCGCGGCGTGCCGACCGGCGACTTCCACAGGTGCTTGGCGTAGGCGAACGTGCGGTCGTACTCCACCAGCGCCGGCAACTGCTCCGGCACCCGCGGCGGCAGGAGCAGTTCGGTGCGGCCCTGGCCGCCGGTCGCGTGCAGCAGGCCCCGCAGCTCCTCCGACAGGACCGGGTAGCCGCCCGCCCACTTCCCACTGGTGGGGATCGTGCGCGACCACAGGTCCCGGCCCGTCTGCGACGGCGAGCCCATCAGCACCGCATCGTCCCAGTGACGGCGCAGCGCCTGCCACAGCAACGTGAACGCCTGACGGCACGTCACCACGTCCGCGCCGTCCGCATCGAACCACTCCCCCATCGACCGGATCTCCGTCACCGGACCCTCCGGCGCAGTGGCGGGGGCGTAGCGGCCCACGGGCTGGCGCTGGTGGACGAAGTGCCCGGCCAGCTTGTCCCGGCCCGAGCCCACGGCGGTCGTCCACCGCTCGGAGGGGGTGTTCAGCCACGCGGCGACCGCGTCCTTGAGCGTGGAGTAGCGCTCGGCGCCGTCGTGCCACGGCCCGCCCGCGGTGACGTAGATCCGCTCCGTGCCCGGCGCGGCGGCCAGGACAGCGTCGAGGATCTCCCCCGGGGTGCGGGCGCCGAGGTCGAGCCGCACCACACGGTCGCGGACCGCCAGCTCACCCGTTGCGGCGTCCAGGAACACCGTCGAGCGGGCCTGCTGCGTGAAGCTCGGGCGCTTCGACACCAGGCCGGCGGTCACAGCCTCGAACCGGGCGCCCGCCGGGCCGTCCGGAAGAGTCGGCAGCTCACGCGGACCGACAGCGGCCACCGGACGCACCGGAGCAGCGACCGAAGCGACCGGACCCACCGGTGCGGTCGGCTCAGCCGGGACGACCGGCGCGGCCGACGCGGGCTGCTCGACGGCCTGGCCCTCGACCACGGCTGGTGCTTCGACGGCCGGGACAGCCGCAGTGGGGGCGGCAGGGACCGGCTGCTCGACGGCGGGAGCCGGGCGGGTCAGCGCCGGAGCCACCGCGGCCGCGGGCTCGGCGTCGACCGGCGCGGCCACAGGCACCGGGACAGACACGGGCGCGACGGGGGCGTCGGCCTTGGCGGCGCGTACGGCGGCCGGGGTCGGGTCCAGCAGCGGGGCGATCCGCACGACGTCTCCGACCGACAGCCCGGAAGCCTTCGCCACCGCGTCGGCCTTGGCGGCCTCATACCCCGCCAGCCCCGCGACCCGGCGCGCCCGCTGGGCGGTGAGCTTGTCCAGCTCCTTCTGCGCGGCCGCGACCATCTTCTCGGCGGCCGTGATCTCGCCGCGCAGCTCGCGCAAGCCGGCGAGCTCGGCGGTGTACGCCTTGCGGTCCATCAGGGCCTCACTCCCCCTCGGCGGCAACGGCGGTGGTGCCGGTGTCGATGGGTCGGGCGCGGCGGGCGAGGGCCAGCCAGCCGTCCGGGCCCCGGGTGCCGTGGATGTCGGCCAGCCCGGCGAGCAGGACCGCGTACGCGCCGCGCTTCGGCGCCCGCGGCTGCGAGGTCCCGTTCTCCCACTTCGCGAACGTCTCCCGCCGGGTCTGCAAGGCCTCGGCCACCTCGACCTGCGTCAGCCCGGCGGCCTTGCGCAACCGCTCCCGCTCCGCCGGCTCCGGCAGGTCCCCGCCGTCCCGGGCCTTCTCCAGCAGCGCGTCCACCGCCGCGAAAATCTCCGACATCACGCACCTCCCGCTCGGGAAAGTAGCACAGAACGCCTCATCTTCTGCGGCGCTTCTACTCGCACAAATGCCTCGCAATTAGTCACGTATGAGCCGCACCTCCGCCCGGGCGCTCCCGGCCGACGGGGCGCACGGCGAAGGCGTGGACGGCAGCGCGAAGCCCGCGGCGGCTGGCGGCCGGGCTTCCTCGATCGCGGCGATCGCACGGCCGATCGCGGCCCACCCCGGCGAGCACCGGCGGCCCCGGACCGCACCTACCTCATCTGGGTCCTGCACCCCGCCAGCGGCCAGCTCCACACCCTGCCCGCGCTCCGCACCCGGACTCGGCGAGGCCTGCCTGCACCACGTCCACGCCGACCAGCAACCCGACACCACGCCGCCCCCGCCCGGCCGCCGCTGCGGCCCCTGCCGGTCCGTGTCTCTCCCCGCCTCGCACGAGCACCTCAAACCCAGTTACCTCAACGCCCTTACAAGTCGGCAAGCCCGCCATCACTCTCCTGACCCGGCCCGCCGGACGCCGGCCGGCCGCTCCGCGCGGCGTGCTCTGTCCGATGCTCCCGGCAGGCCGCAGTCCGAACAGCAAAAGGCCGCCGCCCTGCGCGAGGCCGGGCAGGGTGAGCTCTTCCGCGGGATCGACCTGCTTCTCGCGTTGCCACAGCCGCGCAACGGCGTCCCCCGGCGACTGGTCGCCCGGCGCCACGGACTACGTCGCAAGGGCCTGCGCCGGACCCTTCAGCAGCAACCGGTCCGACGGCCGGCCCGGGCCATGCCCGCCGACGGCACCCAGCGCCGCCGCATCCGCGCCCTGGCCGGGCCGGCCGGTCGACCGCGCAGATCTGGGCGCGGATGATGGACGACCACGACATACCGCTGACCTACAGCACCGCCAACGCCTTCCTACAGGCGGGGCGATCCACCACGCACCGCTGACGGCGATCTGCCGGATCCAATCGCGCTGGGCCACCCGTAGCGGTCGCCCGGCGCGGCGACATACAGGCGATCAACTCGTGGCGGCGGAGCTCGAAGCGCTGGCGTGTTGCAGTAGATACAGGTTCCCGATGTCGGGATCGCCGAAGAAGAAGAACAGTTCCAGGCTCCTGTGCGCATCGCGGCGCACATGGAAGCGCCACGTGTACGTCAGGGGCGCAGCGACCGATTTCTCCACCTGCGGTGAGGCTTCACGCGCATCTACCCCAATCCGAGTGGTCACGGTGACGACGACGTTCTGTCCGCCGGCACGGTCTGTCAGCTCCCAGGTCCCCGCGCCGGAGATTCGCCAGCCGTCGTCGAAGTCGAAGTCGACGCCGTCAAGTCGCTCAACGACAGCCGTCCCGTCCTGGTTGAGCGTCAACCGCGTCTGCTCGGCTCCCTCCCAGACCCCGGCCGCCTCGGCTACGGCTGCGTCATGAAGTCCAGTGCCTTCGTAGTACTGGTAGGGGCCGGCGCAGGCACACAGCACAGACAGCATGACCGCCGCGCCTCCTACGGCCCACCTTCGTGATCCCGTCCGCCCCACTGCAAGCCCTCCCGATCGCCACGCGCCTGGCTACCGGTGCAGGCGAGCCTTGAGCGCACACACCATGGCATGATTATTGAACATGTTCAACTTGCATCCAGTCGGCCGGGGTACCTCGAAGAGGCCCGGCCTCGCATCCACTACTGAACTTGCTTGGGTGATGTCGGCCGATGTCGGTGCCGTTCGCCTGACAGCCGGGTGTCGGCTCCGGTAGCTCTGGGAGTGTGAGGTACGCGCAGGGCGGCGGGCTGACCGATGCCGAGAGAACCACGCGAGAGCGGTTAGGGCTTCAGGCCGTGGAGCGATTCGAGGCTCGGCAGAAGAACGCGAAGATCGCCGCTGCCTTGCGGATCAGCGTGCGGTCGGCCGAGCGGTGGCGCCGGGCCTGGCGCGAGGGCGGCGAGGCGGGTGTCCTGTCGAAGGGGTCACCGAGAAGGCCTCGGCTCAGTGAGGCTCAAATTGCCAGGTTGGAGCGGGAGTTGGAGCGCGGTCCACGGGCCCACGGCTGGGCGGACCAGCGGTGGACGCTGGCGCGAATCAAGACGCTGATCGGCCGTCTGTTCCATGTCTCCTGCACGGTCGAGGGCACCTGGCGGCTGCTGAAGCGGCATGGCTGGCACTGGCAGCAGCCCGCCCGGCGGGCGATCGAGCGAGACGACGCGGCGGTAGAGGTGTGGAGGAAGGAGACCTGGCCGCGGGTAAGAGCGCGGCGAAGCGCGGGGCCTGGATCGTCTTCGAGGACGAAGCCAGGCAGTCGACGACTTCGCCGCGTGCCAGGGCCTTGGGCCGGATCGGTCAGACCCCGGTCGTGAGGGTGAGAGGCCGTGGCTCCGGGCGCATGTCGATGGCGGGCATGACTTGCTACAAGCCTGGCCAGCGATCCCGGCTGATCTATGCCATCCGTGAGTGCTGCGGCCGCAAAGACGAGCCGAAGGGCCTCGGCTGGAAGGACTTCCGCGACCTGACAGTCCGCGCCCGCACCCGGCTCGGCGGCCCGATCGTGCTGGTCTGGGACAACGTCCGCCTCAACCCGACGGCTGGCATGCGGGACTTCATCAACGCGAACGCTAGGAGCTTTCCGGCCGATCATGTGACTGTCGCCTGGTCGGATCGTTGTCCCGTATATGGGGCGGGGTGATCTGTCGGATGCGGAGTGGGAACGGCTGCGACCGTTCCTGCCGGTGAGCAATGGTCGGTGTGGGCGGTGGCGTGATCACCGGCAGGTGATCGACGGGATACTGCACCGGGTGCGGACAGGGGTGCACTGGCGCGATCTGCCGGAGAGGTTCGGGCCGTGGAAGACGGTCTACGAGCGCCATCGACTCTGGTCGGCGGACGGCGCTTGGGAGCTTCTGCTGCAGCAGGTCCAGGCCGCAGCCGACGGGGCCGGCGAGATCGATTGGGACATTTCGGTGGACTCAACCATCGTGCGCGCACACCGGCACGCGGCCGGCGCACGCACCGACCCCCCGCCGGCCCTTGCCGAGTCAATTGGGGACGGGACGCTGGAACACCAGGGCGAAACGCCGTGGCAGAGCCTCGTCGGCCACCTGGTGGAGGTGGTGCGGGAGGCGAGGGCCTGGGCCGGTCGCGCGGCGGCTTCACCAGCAAGATCCACCTGAGTGCGGACGGCTGCTGTCGGCCGCTGTCCCTGATCGTCACACGGGGGCAGCGGGCCGACTGCACCCAGTTCGTGCCGGTACTGGAGAAGATCCGGGTCCCCCGCCGCGAACTGGGCAGGCCCCGCAAGAAGCCCGACAGTGTCTCGGCCGACAAGGCCTACAGCAACGGTCCCTGCCGTCAGTACCTGCGGCGTCGCGGAATTCCGCACACCATTCCGGAGAAGGCCGATAGCCAGGCCGCACGCCTGCGCAAGGGATCACGAGGCGGGCGGCCACCGGGGTACGACGAGGACCGGTACAAGAAGCGGAACACCGTCGAGCGGGCCATCAACAAGCTGAAGAACTCCCGGGCCGTCGCGACTCGCTATGACAAGCGCGGCTACGTCTTCCTCGGAACGGTGACCGCTGCGGCCCTGGTCATCTGGTTGCGGTCATGAGTCGACGTGCTGGTCTTCCGTCCTGGACGCAACCGGCTCGGTGCCGAGCGGCCAGCGGTAGCCGGCGTCATGCAGCTTGCTCAATGCCAAGTGATCATTGGACACCAGCACCTGGGCCAACCGGGCTGCTGCGGTGACTACGGCAGACCAGCCTGGTGCGGCCAGATAGACCTCGTCACGGGCAGCGGCGCCGACCGAGTCCTGGACCGCGTTGTAGGCCGTGCCAAGACGCGCCATCAGCTCGACTTCCTCCTCGCTGCGAAGGCACTGTCCAAGCCAGGGCAGAGGATTGCTCGCATCGCAGAAGTCGTCGAAGAGCACGTGCACGGTGTAGTCCAGGTTCTCGACCTGATCCGGATCGAGCCACACCTCTCGCTGCCATGTCGGA
>NZ_KK853997.1:9638-13343 GCF_000696185.1 Kitasatospora cheerisanensis KCTC 2395
AAGCCAGCGCCACGACCGCAGGCACGACGTGGAGGCGGTAGTGAGGCAGAGCAATACCGTGATCAATCACCAGCGAAGAGTACGCACATCATGATCGGCCGGACAGCTCCTAACTGGCACACCGTGTTCCACTTGCCGACCTACGCTCCTGACCTGAACCCGACCGAGGGCGTGTGGTCGCTGGTCAGGCGCGGCATCGGCAACCTCACCGCGGCCGACCTCGGCCAAATCACCCCAGCCGTGAAGCGCAGACTCAAGAGGATCCAGTACCGCCCCGACCTTGTCGACGGCCGCTTCATCGGAACTGGCCTGAGCTTCGACTTGGCTCGCTGACAATCCGCCGGCCCATATACCCGGCGTCGGCGGCCATGGGTGTGGCAGCATCGCCGCCATGTCTTTGCTGACCTGGGACCACGACGGGGATCTGTACTGCGCTCTCACTACCGAGACCGGTACCGGCGAGGCCCGGACCACGCATTTCGAGCTCAGCGAGGCCCGCATCGTCACGGGCGGGTCGCCTTCCGTGCCTGCCTCACCCGCTCCCGGGCCAACAGCCGTGACAGTGGTCGTCTACGCCCCCGAGGAGGAGAAGCCCGCAGAGGTCTACTTTGACGGGACGCAGACGCTGCCGTTCGCCGTGCTGCAGCACTTCGTGGCAACTGTCGCTGCACGGCTACCGAGCACCGGTTCGTAGAAAGCCGGAGGCGCCAAAGCGCTGCACCGACATCACGAGTTCAAGTTCAGTAGCGTCAGCAAGACGCTGTGGACCGCCATCGGCGACCACGACCGCACCTCACCGAATGGCTCCCGGGCAAGCTCCACACCCCCGCAACCACCGTCGGCACCGTCACCACGACCGCGTTCGACCTCACCCCCACCGCCCTCGGCCTCATCTGCAAGGGCGACGCCGGCGCACCCCTGTGGCGCACCGAGAACGGCAAGCCCGCCCTGGTCGGCGTGGTCTCACGTGCCTGGCACGGCGGCTTCCTCGGCAGCGACGCCACCGAGAGCCGCACCGGTGTGTCCGCCAGCCGGGCCGGAGACCTGGGAGCTTGGGTCGCCTCAACCGCCGCCACCAGCCCGGCGGGTCCGACACGAAGCTGACCATGCAGGCGGACGGCAACCGGGTCCTCACCCACAGGCAGGCCAGCGGTCGAGTGCTCTGGTCCACAGGCACCTCCGGAAACAACGGTGCCTGGGCGTACCTGCAGCCTGACGGCAACCTCGTCGTCCACAAGAAGGACGGCAACCCCGCCAACGTCGGCACCGGCATCCTGTGGGCTTCCAACACCTACGGTCAGAACGGTGCGTTCCTGCTGCTCCAGGCCCATGGCGACGTGAGCATGATGACCCGAGGATCTTTTACGGGACAGCCCTTAGCGGCAGTACCTGCGCAGATTCGCGCGCGCAGGGACACGGCCTCCTCCCGCGCGTACACAGGCGGCTGAACCCGGTCGTCGCTCTGGGTCGCCGCAGCGCGGCTCGTAGTGGGCCCGGCCTACGCCGCCGTAGTGGCCGAGCTCGGTGATCGGCCGGCACCCACGCGGGAGAGGGGGAGGCGTTCCTCGAACGCGTGGGCCCAGACCTCCTGAAGCGGTGTCAGACCGAACGCGGGAAGAGAAACAAGCCATACGTCGGCGCAGCGTTTGTCGAGGCACACCCATCCGTGCCTGCGGAGGCCGGGCAGCTCTGCATGCAGATCCGCGACCACCTCGCCCGGCACCAGAAGGGGTAGCGGCCCGCAGGTGCGACTGGAACACCTACTTGGCCAGCCGCGCCTGACCGCCGAACCGAGTCGAGGCCACCCGCTGGATCATGAGCCACCCCGACAACCTGCGCGAGGACGACCAGCAGCGACTCGCGGCACTGCTGGCCCGCTCACCCGACGCCACGGCCGTCGCAAGCCACATCCGCACTTTCGCGGCCATCATGACCAACCGACAGGGAGACGAGTTGCAGCACTGGATCGCCGACGTCTGCGCGGACCAGCAGGCGGCCGGCCTGACCGGCTTCGCCGCCGGACTGATCCCCGACCTCGACGCGGTCGTCTACGGCATGAGCACCGACTGGTCGTCCGGCCCGGTCGAAGGCCGCGTCAACGACCTGAAGGCGCCCAAGCGCAGCATGTTCGGCCGAGCGAAGCCACCCCTACTCCGCAAGCGGCTCCTCCTGATCGCGGCCAGCCGCCGCCCCTAATCTCTGCTCCCGCGGGCGTCGCGGTCCAGAAACGTGATCAGCCGCGATTCCGAACGCAGAAGCCGCTCTCGCAGCTCCAAGGGAAGAGAGGTAAGGGCGTCCACCAGCATCTGCCTGCGTGGGACGTGCACCAGGTTGCTGCAGTAGATCCTGCAGTCGGAACACCAGACCAGTCCGATGCACCGCTCGAACATGGAGGACTCGGGCGGATGGAAGCGGTACTGGTACGAGCGGACGGGCGTTCCGCAGGCCGCGCAGACTCGTCCGGCGCTGCCGGGAACCGTCTCGCAGGCCGCGACCTTGACCCAGTAACGCCGCCCGGCCGGTGCTCTTCAAGTCGTCATGCCGAGCATTCTCTACCACCGCGAGCCGGCCAGCACAGTCGTCCGGCCCGGAGTGGCCCCGCTTCCGGTCTGTAGTGGCCCCGCTTTGATGGGCGGCGGTGTCAGTCGTCGCTGCGCGTCATGTCGTATTCGCCGACATCCAGATCTGCGCCGGTTGCGGCGAGGAAGTCCAACACCTCGCGGTCCAGGTGCCAGCCGAGGAGATTCGTGTCGTCCGGCGAACCGGAGGACTGGTCGTCATGCAGGTTGAACCAGCGGTTGACCTGAAGAATCGCGATCCCGGGGCCCAGACGGGTTGTCAGATTGGTGAGCGCCTCCATGCGGGGCCGGAGCCTGCCGATGACCTGGCCGATCTGCTCATCGACTGGCAGGCCGGGCTCGCGGCAGACAACCTTCCAGACGTGACAGAACGGGATGGTGTGAGGTGAGGTGGTTAGACTCCCCCGCACCGTGACCTCGTCCGGTTCAACGCCAAGCAACTGGGTGATCTCGTCGACGGTGGTGCCGACGCTGGAGATCGCAAAGTAGACGTACTGAGAGGACGTTAAGTCCGTTTCTGGATGATCTGGTGTCGCCCGTTCGTGGGTACGGAGGCTTTCGAGCCGACTCGCGTGTCGTGTGCATGATGGGGTCGGGGCATGGAACGGATGCCGTACTCAACAGACTTGTCCGACGGGCAATGGGCCTTGATCGAGCCGCTGGTCACCGCCTGGAAGAAGGAGCGGGTGTCGCGATCGGCGACCGGAGACCCGGGCTCCTGTGACCTGCGCGAGGTCGTGAACGCCCTGCTGTACCAGAACCGGACGGGCTGTCAGTGGCGGCTCCTGCCGCACGACCTACCTGCCTGGTCGGCGGTGTTCTACTACTTCACCCTGTGGCGCCAGGACGGCCTTGACCAGCGGATCCAGGAGATCCTGCGCTGCCAGGTGCGTGAGCGGGCCCGCCGATTAGAGGACCCGTCCCTGGTGATCATCGACACTCAGTCCGTCCGCGCGGCGGCCGGCGTGCCGAAGGAGACCACGGGGCTGGACGCAAACAAGAGGACGCCCGGAAGGAAGCGGGGACTGGCCGTCGACGTGCTGGGCCTGATCATCGGCGTGGTGGTCCTGGCCGCGAGCGCACACGACAACGAGGCCGGCATCGCTCTGCTGGACCAGGCGGCCGA
>NZ_KK853997.1:14564-51739 GCF_000696185.1 Kitasatospora cheerisanensis KCTC 2395
CCTCTGAGTCAACGACACCCGCGGAGACTACCGACGCAGCCGCACGGCCGCCTGACTATTTCCTCGCCTACTGCCTGGCTTTGGCCCGGGCGAGGCGGTAGGGCTCGGTGCCGGTCTCGATGATGGTGCCGTTGAAGGTGAGGTGGTCGACGATGGCCGCGAAGAGTCGGGGGTCGGTGAAGGTCTTGGTCCAGCCTCCGAACGATTCGTTCGAGGCGATCGCCACGCTGTTCTTCTCCTCCCTTTCCGTCAGAACCTGGAACATCATCTCGGCGCCGCGGCGGTCCAGTTCGAGATGGCCCAGCTCATCGATCTATGCCGATATCCGCAGAGCTGGACCTATGCCGAGACCGCGACTATGCCGACAATCCGCTGGCGAGGGTTGCGTCCTCGCCTGCCTGGTCTGCGTTTGAGACATTGAGATGGAAGGGCGATCCGTTGGCGAGTGGCGTCCATCCCTGCGCGAGGGCGGTCCGGATGGCCTGAGCGACATCAGCGGGAACGACCGGCTTGGTCGTCAGACCGAACCAGTTCTCGGGGTGGGGCCAGCCGGTCTCGACGACGAGAACGGTTCCCGGGACGGTGGCGTCCTCGACCGCGACCGTCAGCGGACCCCAGCCGTTTGACTGGCAGTAGGTCGGCTTGTGACGGACGCGCCAGCGGTAGGTGGCGCCGTCCACGGCGATGCGCCGGGAACCTCTTGACCAGCGCCACCGTCTGCTCCTTCGACTGCCCGTAGTGTCGCTCCGACGCTCGCAGCCTGCCCTCGGGGAAGCAAACCATTTGAGTTCCTCGGCATAGTCACAAGCGGTCGAGGAAGGCCAGGATCTTGTCGGTGGGTCGGTAGCGGCCCGGCCGGGCGGTGACTGGTGCGGTCAGGGCCAGAGCCTTCTCCTCGATGGTCATGTCGGCGTGGACGTAGGCGTCGGTGGAGCGGACACCGGCGTGGCCGAGCCAGAGTGCGATGACCGTGGTGCCGACGCCGGCCTGCAGCAGCGACATTGCGCAACAGTGCCTTGTGTCCGCAGAGGCCGTGTGCGGATCAGCCCGTGTTGTTATTGAGCCGGAGGGGCCCGGAGGGGGCATTCGCCATGATTCGCCCGGTCCGTGTTGCATTGCAGCCACCCGGATGTGACGCAGACCACAATTCTGGGTGGCGCCCCTGGACCGCGCCGATCATGCTTCCTCGATGCGCTCGACGAGCCGCTGATGTTCCCTCAGCTCGGTGGTCCAGGCAGCACTCGTGAGCACGATCTCCTTCGCCGTCCCGAGGGACGCCGGCCCTGCGCCAAGCACTTCGCGGGTGATAACGATGGAGTCGATGACGCTGGCCGCCTGATCGCGCAGAAAGCGTTGGACGGCCTCCATCTCTCCTTCCTGGTCGAGCAGTGGAAGGCGCTGCTCGACCAGAGAGGTAAGGCGGGCGGCTCGGTCAGGGGTGAGGCCGTGAACGTCGTCGAACATGCGATCCCTCCTTGATACTGCTGCTTCGATGCCCAGGTGGCCTGGGTCTGATCGCTGTTCTCTCGGTCCGCAAGGAACTCGTCGAGCAGTTGGAAGAGAACCTCGATCGCGCGGGCTTCACGCCGCGGCAGCGGATCTTCACCGGGACGGTGGCCGGCGGTGCGGCCGGTGAAGTCCGGCCCCGGGGTCAGCAGGGGTGGCGCTGGCCCCAGGCGAGGTGGAGGACGGCGAGGTCGTCGGTGTGGCGGCCGGCGTTCAGCGCCTGGGCCTGTTCGATGATTCGGTCGACCTGGGCGGCCGGATCGTTCGTGGGGGTGGTGTCGATCAGGGCGAGGAGTCCCTCGACTTCGAGCCGCCCGCCGGCGCTGCCGTTGTGGCCCTCGATGAGGCCGTCGGTGTAGATGGTCAGCGCGCCCTTCTCGGGCAGCGGGACGACGGTGTGCTGCCACTGCCGCAGGCCCGGCACGATGCCCAGGGCGATGCCGTGGGCGGCGGCCACCTCGCGGGTGCCTTCGGCGGTGGTCAGCAGCGGCTCGTGGTGGCCGGCGAGGTGGAGCGTCGCGGTGCGGTTGCGCTGGTCGAGGGTGAGCAGCGTGCAGGTGGCGAAGAGCGAGGTGTTGTCGCGTTCGGCGACCAGCACGCGTTCCATCAGGTTGAGGAGGTCCTCGCCGCGGTGCCCGCCGAGGATCAGCGACCGCCAGGCGACCCGGAGCAGCACGCCGAGGGCCGCCGCGTCCCGGCCGTGCCCGCTGACGTCGCCGACGACGGCGTGCAGCAGGCCGTCGTCGCCCTCGACGACGTCGAGGAAGTCGCCGCCGAGCAGCGCCATGGGCGAGCCGGGCAGGTAGCGGCTGGTCACGCTGACCGCGGAGGTGCCGAGCATGGGGGGCGGGAGCAGGGCGCTCTCCAGCCGGGCGTTCTCCTCGGCGCGCAGCCGGACCGCCTGGGCCTGGATGCTGGCGTGCTCGGTTCGGCTGCGGTAGACGGCGTAGCGCAGCGAGCGGCGCAGCAGTTCGGCGTCGACCTTGCCCTTGACGAGGTAGTCCTGGGCGCCGGCGGCCACGGCGGCGGCGCCCGCGTGGTCCTCGGCCAGGCCGGTGAGCACGATGACGGCGTTGTGCGGCGCGAGGTCGCGGACGGCGGTGACGGCGGCGGTGCCGGAGACGTCGGGCAGGTGCAGGTCGAGGAGGATGCAGTCGATCTGCTGCGTGTTCAGGGCCGCCCGGGCGTCGGCCAGGTTGGCGCGGACGGTGAGGCTGAAGGGCATCCCGGTGTCGTGCAGGAGCTCCTCGACCAGGATGGCGTCCGCCTCGTCGTCCTCGATCAGCAGGACGCGGTAGGCCGGTTCGTCGGACGGACCCCGGGGTGGGCTGACGGTGATCGTCGACGTCATCGTGCTTCCTGCTCGGCTGCGGCAGGGGTGGGCCCGGCCGGGGTGGGAGGGAGGAGGGCCTCGGCGGGTTCGGCGTCGAGGGTGAGGACGACGCGGGTGCCTTCGACGTGGTCCGGGTCGATGGCGATGGTGCCGCCGTGGAACTCGACGATCTTCTTGCACATGGCCAGGCCGATGCCGCTGCCGGAGTAGGCGTCCTTGGTGTGCAGGCGCTGGAAGATCACGAACACCTTTTCGGCGAACTCGGGGGCGATGCCGATGCCGTTGTCCGTGACGGCGAAGTGATAGAGCCCGTCCCGGCGCTCCGCGGAGACGTGGATGCGCGGCGGGATCTCGGGGCGGCGGAACTTGACGGCGTTGCCGATGAGGTTCTGCCAGAGCATCCCCATCTGGGTGGGGTCGGCGAACACGGTCGGCAGTGGGTCGTGGGTGATCTGCGCGCCTGCCTCCGCGATGCTGTCGCTGAGGACGTCGAGGGTGCGGTCCAGCACGTCCTCCAGGTCGACGTCCTGGTGGTTGTGGTGGACCCGGCCGACCCGGGAGAAGTCGAGCAGGTCGTTGATCAGGACCTGCATGCGGTTGGCGCCGTCGACCGCGAAGTCGATGTACTGGTCGGCGCGGGCGTCGAGCTGGCCGCCGTACCGGCGCTGGAGCAGCTGGGTGAAGCTGGAGACCTTGCGCAGCGGCTCCTGCAGGTCGTGCGAGGCGACGTAGGCGAACTGTTCGAGCTCGGTGTTGGAGCGCTGCAGTTCGGCGGCCTGCGCGTCCAACCGCAGCCGGGCCTGCTCGGTGAACGCCAGTTCCTCCACCAGTCGCCGGCGCATGGAGTCGATGTCGGTGCTGAGCCGCCGCAGGTCGGCGGGGCCGGTGGCGGCGATGGGGTGGTCGAAGTCCCCGGCTCCGATCCGGCGGGCGTCCGAGCCGAGCTGTTCCAACGGCCGGGTGATCCCGCGGCGCAGCCCCTCGAAGATCAGCGCGGTGAGGACGGCGATGACGACCCCGATCGCGGCGAACACCCAGTTGCGCACCCGCATGGTGGAGACCAGGTCGGCCCGGGCGGCGGCGCGATCGGACCGCAGGTGGTCCTGCTGGCGCGCCAGTTCGGCGCGGACCCGGTCGAACGCGGTCTTGCCGCCGGCAGCCGACTCGGCGCTCTGCGCGACGGGTGTGCCTGCGGGAGCGGCCGCGATCGGTCCGGCGACCTCCCGCTGCCACCGCGCGGCCGCGTCCTCGACGGCGGCCAGGTCCGCCAGCGCGGAGTCGTTGCCGTGCAGGAGCTGGACCAGCCGGTCGGTCTGGGTCTTCTGGTCCGCCAGGCCCTGGCGGTAGGGCTCCAGCAGCTCCGGGTTCCCGGTGAGGGCGTAGCCGCGGGTTCCGGTCTCCTGGTTGACCAGGGCGGACTCCAGGCGGAGCGCGGCGGAGGTGGCGGGCGTGCGGACGTCCACCAGGTCGGTGGTGAGGTTCTGGGTCCGGTTCAGCACCCAGAACCCGAGTACGCCCAGCACCGCCAGCACGGCCAGGGAGAGCGAGGCACCCACCCGCAACCAGCGCCTGGTGGTCCACGTGGACAGCGAGCGTCCGCGTGGCGGCCTGCGGTCGTGCATGGTCTGAACCTCTCCCGCGGATCGTCGGCCCTGAAGGTGGCACCGCACACTGTAGGGGTTGATTGACAAGTGTTGTTGTCGAGGGTCGGATCAGCGCCTATTGTTCCGGCTATGCCTGGCAAGAACTTCGTGCTCCGGTCGACCCCGCAGGAGACGTCCGCGATCGCGGACGCGGCGGTGCAACGGCTCGCACGGCACCTGGTTGCCGAGTTGCTGCTGGAGTCCAAGGGCGAGACAGGGCGGGCGCTGGGCACGCTGCACGTTCTGGAGCACCTTCGAAGAGCAGGGGAACGCCTCCAACGGGACGTGGCCGTGGCCGCGGTGAGAGCAGGAGCCGGTTACCCCCAACTCGGCTCCGCATGCGGCATGACCCGCCAGGGGGCCCGGCACCGCTGGCCCGGCATCAGTGCCCGAACCGACCTCGTACCTACGGAGATCCTGACGATGACCAGCCCTACCCGTGCCTTCGACGTGCTCCTGGTCGAGGACGACGTGGCCGACGCCATGCTCATCGAGGAGGCGCTGGCCGAGCGGGGCACCCGCAACCTCGTCCAGGTCACCGACGGCCTCGCTGCCCTGGAGCACCTGCGCGCCCCCGACACCGTGCGCCCCGACCTGATCGTCCTGGACCTCAACATGCCCAGGATGAACGGCCGCGACCTGCTCAGGGTGCTCAAGACCGACGAGGAGCTGCGGACCATCCCCGTCGTCGTCCTCACCACCTCCTCCGCCCCCGACGACGTCGTCGGCGCCTACAGCAGCCACGCCAACGCCTACGTCACCAAGCCCGTCAACCTGGCAGAGTTCGAACAGGCCGTGCAGAGCATCGACGCCTTCTACCTCGACACCGCGACCCGGCCGCCCCGCGCCTGAAACTCCGCGCTGCGCCTGCCCGCCCGGTCGGACCTACTCACGGCTCGCCGGAAGAGCTGCCGGCTGGCGGGGCCTCCACCCGGGCCGGCGGCATGAAGGAAGCGGCCCCCGGAATCTTCCGCTGCCCGCGGCACGACCTCCTCCCGAAAGGGTGGAACCGCCGCGACTGGCCGGACCGCGCGCTGTGAATTCTCCGGACGAGATGCCGGGGAGGTCGCTCACCCTGGCGGTGCTGCTCGGTCGGCCGCCGCCCGGAGCGGCGATCGGGGCGTCGGGCCCGAGGACCGGCAGGCCGGCCAGGTGTGCCCGGGCCCCGGAGCGGGGCGCGGCAGCACCGCTGACGGCCTCTCGGATCCCAAGGGGGCTTTCCCGAGGAGACCGGGGCCCACGGGCGGGGTGTCTGTCGTCCGTCCGCGGGACGCACAGCGGCGCAGGTCGGGCCGTGGAAAGGCGTCGGTGGAGGCGTCCGGGGCGCAGGTGCCGTGGCCGAGGGGCCGCCGGCCGGCGCGGGCGGCGCGGCAGTGGCGGCCGGTGGGCCGTCGGTCGCCGCCGCTGGCGGTCCGCCGGGTGAGCGCGTCCACGGGCGCGGTCCGATGCTCGGTCGGCTTGACCTCGGAGCGGGCCTTGTCCCTGCGTGCGCAGCCGGGTGCCGGGCTGCGGCCGGCCGGGAGGGCGTCCCCCGCACCCGCCGGGGTGCGGGGGACGCCCGCCGTCAGGAGACGGGGTGGATGGCGGAGGTGGCGAGGGGGGTCATGGTGGTGCCGTTGAAGAGGTGGGCGGTGGCGTTGCCCTGGGCGTCGACGCTCCACAGGTCCGCGGTGGAGTCGCCGTTCAGGTCGGCGCCCTGCAGCAGTGGGTCGGCGGCGGCGTCCCACCCGGAGGCGGCGACCAGGACGGGGGCGCCGATGGGGTCCCCGGTGGCGAGGGGGCCGGTGAGCGCGGACGCCTCGTAGTAGTAGAGGGCGCCGCCGGCGTCGTCGCGGGCGAACAGCCCGGGCTGGCGGTCGGGGCCGACGACGGCGGAGGCGATGGTCCAGCCGTGCCAGTCGCCGGTCCCGGCCGGGTTGGTGGCGCTGAGTTCGACGGCGCCGTCGAGCGTGCTGTAGGCGCCCGGGACGCCTGCCGCGGCCAGGAGGTAGAGCTTGCCGTCGGCCAGGGCGAGGAGGTCGTCCGCGGAGGCGTCGCCGGTCGGGATCCCGACCCCGGCGCGGTAGAGCTCGCCGCCGTCGGCGAGCTGCTCGACGTGCGCGCCGGTGGTGGAGTTCACGAAGGTCCGGGAGGAGATGTTGACCGCCCGGTTCGGGTCGAATGAGCCGGCCGCGTAGGGCAGGGCGGTGGCGACGCCCGCGGAGGGCACGTAGGCGAGGACGCCGTTGCGGTTGGCGTAGCGGCCGCCGACCACCTGGGTGCCGTTCCAGTCCGCGGCGCTGCCGGGCGCGTTGCGGCCGGTGCCGCCCGCTCCGACCTGGACGGCGGGCGCCAGTCCGCCGCCCGGCTGGCCCTTGGCCATCCACAGGCCCTCGCCGAGGCCGAACCGGCCGCCTGCCAGCAGGAGGTCCGCGCGGCCGTCGCCGTCGTAGTCGCCGGTGACGGGCGCCGGAACCTGGGCGTAGAGGGTCGCGGTGGCGGCCGGGCCGCGGTTGCCGCCCGGCGAGAGCGGGGTCACGGTCAGAACGGCGACCGCGCTCTCCGGGGTGACGGTCAGGACCGCGCCGCCGGCGGCGTCCGCCGCGGCCGTGTGCGGCGCCCCCGCGCCGAGCCGGTACTCGTAGGCGGCGGGCGGCTGTCCGCCGGTGGAGGCGACGGTGATCTGCGCGGGCGTGCCGACCTTCAGACCGGCCGGGACGGTCAGCTGCGGGGCCGCGGCCGGCACCGTCGGGTCGTAGCGGAAGTGGCAGGTGGTGGACCAACTCCCGGGCGTCGGGCCGCCCTTGGCGCGGGCCTTCCAGTCGAAGTCGGTGATCGCACCGCCCGCGGCGGCCGCCAGCGTCTCGCGCGCGACGCCGTACACGGAGGCCGTCCCCGGCGTGGCGGCGACGGTGGCGTCGGCGACGGGCACGTAGGTGCCCGCGCGCAGCAGTTGGAACTCCACCGCGGAGGTGGTGGCGTCCGCGGACAGGGCGACGTCGCCCAGCCCCAGGAGCGTGCCTCCGGCGCAGTCGGTGCCGGGCACGGTACGCAGCCCGGTCAGCGGGGCCGGGCGCTGTGCGGCGCCGGCCGCGGGCGCGAGGGCGCCGGTGGCGGCAAGGACGACACCGAGAGCGGCCAGAGCGGTGGTGGCGCGCCTGCGGTGGGACGCGACGGTCATGAGGTCTCCCCTGCCTCTGTCGATCACCGGTGCGGTGATCGCCCGACGAGGAGGACGCACAGGTCGTTGCGTCGGTTTCCGCTACCGGCGGACGTTCTTCGTACCGGCACTGCCGAGCATCCCTCGCCACCCGCACGAGGCACAGCACCGCCCGACGACCCAGGCAGCGGAGCGGGCGGGACCGGCGGGCCGGGCGACCGGGTGCACAATCGGCGGCAAGTTCTCGCGACACCGAATCAGCCAGGAAATCGCGGGCGTTCGTCCATGCGAGCTGGTCGTCGGCTTCGCGCCGTCATGCGGCTCGACCTGCGGGTGGCCCAGCTCGCTCGTGATCGTGGTGTGCTCCTGGCCGGTGTCCACGAAAGCCGGGAGCTCACGCGCCACGCAGGTTCGAACCCTGCCCTCTCCGCGCAAACGCAGGCTGCGGCACAGTGGCGCGGGAACCCCGGGTCGATGCGCCGATCCGGGGTTCCCGCGTGTCCAGGGCCTACACGGTGCCGCAGTCCGGGAGGGAGTTGGTGTTCTCGGCGATGTCGAGGTCCCACACGTACCCGGCGCTGTTGGCCCACTGGATGCCGTTGCGGCCCGGCCGTTCGATGACCAGGTCCATCCGCTTGCCGTTGTTGTCGTTGACCTTGCAGATGCCCTCCACGTCGTCGCCGGCCCAGGCGACCCCGACGGCCGGGGTGCTCAGACCCTGGCCCGAATAGATCGTGGTGTTGCGGATCGGGGTGACCCGCGGGCCGTAGCTCAGGCAGGAGGGGAAGCCGGCGGTGTTCTGGAAGATGAAGTCGTCCCAGATGTAGCCGGCCGTGTTGGCCCACTGGACACCGTTGCGGCCGGGGCGCTCGATGCCAAGGATCAGGCGCTTGTTGTTGTTGTCGTAGATCTGGCAGATGCCGGCCACGTTGTCGGTGGCCCAGGCCACGCCGACCTGCGGGGTGCTCAGCCCCGGGCCGAAGTACAGCGGGGTGTCGACCAGCGTGTTGATCCGGGTGCCGATGCCCAGGAGGCCGGCCTGGCCCTGCTGTCCCGCCGAGGCTGGCGTCGCCGAGACGGACACGGCAGCCGCAGCCAGGCAGAGCGCGCCGAGTGCTGTCGCGGTCTTCGTTCTGATCATGAACGTTCCCTCCACTCTCCGGGGTTCGTGACGGTTCTCTCCGGGGTTCGTGACGGTTCGCGAGTCGCCGATCCGTGGTTGAACGGGGCGCCGTGTCGTCGGTCCTCAGCCGGACCGCACCGGCGCGGTGCAGCGGGTTCACGCTCATTTTGGTGGCGGCGGCGTCCGCGGCGTTGAAGATTCTTGCTCGGTCCGCGCCGGAGCCGCCGTCGTCCCCCGCAGCGCGGCCCGGACGACCTTGGGGAGTTCGCCGGCGTGCCGGCGGAACACCCGCGTCAGGTGCGCCTGGTCGGCGAAGCCGTACTTCGCGGCCAGCTCTCGCAGCGGTCGGGCGCCCCCGAGTTCCTCCACCACGGCACGCACCCTGAGCTGGTTGCGGTAGCCGGTGAGCGTGCGTCCGGTGACCGCCCGGAACACCCTGCTCAGGTGGAACGGCGAGCAGCCGACCAGGCGGCTGATCTCCTCCAGCCCCGCGGTCGGCGGCCCGTCGATCAGTGCCGCGCACGCCTGGTGGACGAGCCTGCGGTGCGCCGCCACAGTGGCGGCGCGCCGCGGGCGGGCGGCAGGCTCGCGGCCGCCGACCAGCCCGGCCAGCAGGCGGTTGGCCCGCTCCGCCACCTCGAACGAGTCCGCCCCGGCCCGGCAGGCGGCGACCAGCCCCCGATGGGCCAGGTCGAGGCCCGCGTCCACCGGCAGGACCTGCGGGCCGGACGCGCCCGGGCACTCCCCGTGGACGTCCTGGTGGAACTGCACCACTGTGCTCAGGTCGGGGCGGCGGGCCAGGTGCGCGACGGCCGCGTCGTCCCCGCGGCACAGCAGAAAGCCCGTGGTCGGGTCGACGAACTCCTCACGGCCGCCGGCCCGCAGCACCATGCACCCCGAGCGGATCAACGACACCAGGAGCACCGCCTCGTCCGGCTCCCCGGTCACCACCGCTCTGAACGACCGGTGGTCCTCGAAGCACGCGAGCTCGGTGATCCGCAGCCCGCCCAGCTGGGCGAGTCGCGTCCGCCTCACCGGCTCCTCGCCGGAAGGCCCCCGCCGCCCGTGGTGCGCCATCCGGAGATCCCGTGCCATGTCGCCCGCCCTCGGCGTTCGAACCCAGTTCCTCGGATCTGCAGTGTGGCGGCGTCCGCCCCGCCCGGACCCGGGGCACCGGGACGGTTGGCGCGGACCCGCCCAAGTATGACCTGAACGCGCCAAGTACCGGCGATCTCGTGAAGCGTCTGTGGATGCGTCGGCGGTGGCCGAAGGCCGGGTACGCCCTGGTCGACACCGCCCCGCCCGGGGCGGTGAGCAGGGCCGGCGACGGGGAGCGGGCCGACCCCCCGCGACGTCTTCGACCTGCCCGCACCGGACGAGCGCGACCCGACCGGCCGACCGCACGAGCGGCACCGGGCACCGGGCACCAACCGTGATGACGGTCAGGCCTCCTGGAGGGCGGCCAGCACCTGCTTGGCGGTGGTGACGCTGGACTGCGGGTTCTGACCGGTGATCAGGTTGCCGTCGACGATCACGGTGTCGGACCAGGGCGCGCCGGTCCGCAGGTCCGCACCACGCTCGGCGAGCCGGCTCTCGACCAGCCACGGCGCCGCGTCACCGAGGCCGCCCTGCTGCTCCTCTGCGTCGGTGAAGCCGGTGAGACTGCGGCCGGCGAAGACGAAGGACCCGTCCGCGCGCTCGGCGCTGAGCAGGCCGGCGACGCCGTGGCACAGGGCGGCGATCGTCGCGCCGCGGCTGTCGGCGTCGGAGAGCAGCGCGCCGAGCACGGGCGCGGCGGCCAGGTCGGTCATCGGCGCGTGGCCGCCCGGCAGGTAGAGCGCGTCGTAGTCGGCGGCACGGACATCGGCGAGGTCGAGCGGGGCGGCCAACTCCGCCTCGATGGATTCCAGGTACGCCCGGAAGGCCGCGCCGGTGGCGGGCTCGACGCCGCCGCGCCCGTCCAGCGAGATCGGGTCGACGGTCGGGCGGACGCCGCCGGGGGTGGCGATGTCCACCCGGTGGCCGGCTTCGGCCAGCACCCTGTGCGAGGCGGCGACCTCCTCGGCCCAGTAGCCGGTGGGGTGGGCGGTGCCGTCGGCCAGGGTCAGGGTGTCGGCGGCAGAGATGATCATCAGGATCTTCGCCATGGGAATCGGGTCCTCTTCTCGTGCGGGGCGGGGTCCGGTGGGACGTCCCCCGGTCGGTGACACCGCCCAGTGTTCATCAGATCCGTACTGGAGCCACGCCGGTTCCATAAGCAAAGTTATCTATGATGGCTTGCATGACGGACCTCGATCTGCTGGCGACGTTCCTGGAGATCCACCGCCGGGGCTCGCTGACCGCGGCCGCCGCCGCGCTCGGCATCTCCCAGCCCGCGGTCAGCGGCCAACTCGCGCGCCTGGAGGAGCAGTTCGGAGACGTCCTGTTCATCCGCTCGCGCAACGGCGCCCAGCCCACCGGCCGGGCCCACGAACTCGCCCGCCGGATCGGCCCGCACCTGGACCGCCTGCGCCGCGCACTGGCCGAGGAAACCGACGAACAGGCCTGCCGGGGCACCGTACGAATCGGCGCGGCAGCCGAGTTCACCGCCACCCGTCTGCTGCCCGCACTCGCCCCGCTCACCCGCCGCGGCCTGAACCTGCGCATCACCTCCGACCTCGCCGAGCCGCTCCTCGCGCTGCTCGCCGACGGCGAACTGGACCTGGTGGTCTCCTCCGTCCGGCCGCCGGCGAAACTTCGCGGCCTGGCCGCAACGCCCTACGCGGACGAGGAGTTCGTGCTCGTCGGCACCCCGACAGCAGCCCGCTCCATCGACCCGCACCACCTGGCCGAGGACCCCGTCGCCGCGCTCGCCCACCTGCCCCTGGTCGCCTACGCCGAGGAACTGCCCATCATCCGCCGGTACTGGCGAAGCGAGTTCCGACGCCGCCCACCCAACCCCGTCTCCGTACTCGTACCGGACCTGCGAGCAGTACTCGCAGCCGTGATCGCCGACGCAGGCATCTCCGTCCTCCCCCGCTACCTCGCCGAACCCGCCCTCAACACCGGCTCGATCGAACAACTGCACCGCAGCGAGGTGCCGCCGCTCAACACCCTCTACCTGGTCACCCCGTCCGGCCCGGCCCAGCCCGCCGTCCAGCTCGTCCAACGCCGACTCCTCGACCACGCCACCACCTGGGGCACCCTGTGAGGGACCCCCACGACCGACACCACGACGGGGCACGGCCGGCCCGCCACAAACCCCCGCCGCACCCGACACCGGCAAACCCCCGATCCGCCCCGGGGCGAGGCCGCTCCTGACGCAGCAGCACGACGCCGACGCCGCGCAGGCGAGAAATCCGGTATGGCGGAGAGCTCGACGAGTTCCGCGACGACGGGGTCGGGCATAAGGCACCCAGCCCCCTCGCCACTGCCTCGGCCTGCGCTGGTTCCGGGTCGTGATCCCGTCGCCAGTGCCCGCGGCTCTTTGCACGGCCTCCTGTCGGCCCGCGGCGGCGCCGGCCGCCGTCGCCCGGACGAACTCCCTTGCCACGGGGTGAAGTTGAGTATCCGTGCTCGGGACACACACCCGTGGCACCGGGAAGCTGTTGGCGACGCCCGCTGGTGGAGGCGGGCTCGAACGGGGGCTTCATGGACGGCGGAACGGAACTCGAGAACGCGGGCCTCTGGATCGCCCGGGCTGCCGGTCGATACGCGGTGTGGCTCGTCGTCATCTGGGCGACCTACACCGCATACAACCTGGCCGCCCTGCGCGACATCCCGGACGCGCGAATCGGAATCGCGCTCGTGACCGTGGCCCTCCCCTTCTGCCTCGGGCTGCCCACGCTGATCCTGATCGCCCTCCTCGCCCCGGCACGACGATTCCCCTGGCACCGGCCGGCCACCGCCCTCCTCCTCTGCGCACCTGCCCTCGTCGCAAGGAATTCCGGATGGCCGATGCTGGTCGCCCTCCTGCTCTTCCAAACCGTTTTCGGGACGATCGTGCTCCCCCACCCACGACCCGCCTCCGCCCGCCGGACACGATGACAAGGCGGCCCTGCCGTCCGAGCCCGACGCACCCGCGAAACCGGTGGACGACGCCGGCACCGCAGGGCGCCCCCGGTCGGTCCGGTCCGGACGAGACCTCGGGTTCGGTGAGCCACCCCCGCCCCACGCCCCGGCCGCAGCACCGGCACCACGTCGACCGGGCCCGCACAGGCCTCCCAGCATCCGTGCCGTCCACCCGGGCTCCTGCCCGCCCCCCCGGACGACGAGAGGCCGGTGCCGTGCACGGCGGGCGACACCGGGGCGCCGGCCAGGCCGACCGAACCAACCCCAGACCCCGAACCACAGCGATCACGGAGACCGGCACCCGACGGGGCCCGGTCACCGGTCACGGCGCCGCCAGGGTGCGCAGGACGCAGAACTCGTTCCCCTCGGGGTCCGCCATCACCACCCACGAGCGCCCCGGGCCCTGGCCCACGTCCGCGAGGGTGGCGCCGAGGGCCAGCAGCTTGCTCACCTCCTCGTCCGTGCCGGCGTCGATCGGACTGATGTCGAGGTGGAGCCGGTTCTTGCCGGCGCGGCCCTCCGGCACCTGGAGGAACAGCAGGGTGGGCGGCATCTGCCGGGCCCGGACCTCCTCGACGGTCGGCGTCCAGGAGCCGATCTCGACCTTGTCCTCGGCACGGTCGATCACCTCGAAGCCGAGGGCCGCGCACCAGAAGGACGCGAGCCGCTCCGGGTCGCGGCAGTCGATGGCCAGTTCGGTGAACCTGCTCGTCATGACGCTCCGTCCGGTGTCGAGTGGGTGGGCGGGACGGGCCGGCGGCCGGGCGCCGCGGCCTCCAGGTCGTCGACGGTGCCGGACATGACCGTGCGCAGGTGGGCGGTGAGGTGCGGCAGCGGCCAGTCCCACCAGGCCAGCGCGAGCAGTCGGTCGATGTCGGCGTCGCTGTGGCGCCGCCGCAGCAGCCGGGCGGGGTTGCCGCCGACGACGCCGTAGTCGGGCACGTCCTGGACGACCACGGAGCCGGCGGCGACGATCGCTCCGTGTCCGATCCGGACGCCGGCCATCACCGTGACCCCGTGTCCGAGCCAGACGTCGTTCCCGACGACGGTGTCACCGCGTCCGGGCAGGCCGGTGATGAGGTCGAAGTGGTCGGCCCAGGAGCCTCCCATGATCGGGAACGGGAACGTCGACGGGCCGTCCATGCGGTGGTTGGCGCCGTTCATGAGGAACCGCACGCCCTCGGCGAGTGCGCAGAACCTCCCGATGACAAGCTTCTCGGGTCCGTAGTGGTAGAGGACGTTGCGGCTCTCGAAGGCGGTCGGGTCCACCGGGTCGTCGTAGTAGGTGAACTCCCCCACCTCGATCAGCGGCGAGGTCACCAGCGGTCGGAGCAGCACGACCCTGGGCTGGTCGGGCATGGGGTGCAACACGGTCGGGTCGGCGGGTTCGGGTGGCATGGGCGGTGGTTACCTCTCCGGGCAGCGGGATCAGGCGTCGTGGTCGGGGCGCCGAGGCAGTGGGTGAAGGGGCGCACCGGGGCGGTGGCGGGGCCCCGGCCATGGCGCGAAAGCAGGCGAGTCACGGTCGCCGTGTGCGGGGACTCCGGGGAGGAACACGGCGAACGTCGGCGACCAGTGGCACCGTGCGGCGCAACGGTCGTTTGTCCGTGGGCAGTTCGTGGAGGACCTCGCGGAGCACTTCGGTGGCGGGGCCGTTCCCGCAGCGCCACCCGGGCCTGGATGTACGCCGGGTGGGCGCGCTGGCGGTGCGTCGTTCGTCCTGGTGGCTGTCCGGCAAGCCGATCGGCCCTGGAGATGGGCGGCCGGTTTCCTTGTCGGCTGACGGGCGTCGAGCAACCCACGCCGATCGCCAACCCGGTCGCGGGCGTTCACCCGGTACGGGCCGTCCGTGCTGAGGAGCCCGGCACTCACGCTCCCGGTCGTCCTGGTGGATGCCGGGCGGATCGAAGCGGATACGGCCGGAGGGGAACTTCGGTGCCGGGCCGGGGGCGGGGCAGACGGCCTCGAACCGTTGCAACAGGCCCAGGCGGCACGACAGTTCGAGGCTCGGAGCACCGACGCCGCCGCCTCTGGAGGTGTCGCAGCGCACGGACTGCCCTTCCGGCACGAGCAGGCGGAACCGGCCGGGCGCAGTTCGCAAGCCGGCATCGGCCCGGTCGGCCCGGCGCCGGCCACGATCACCCCGGTGTCCATTGCACTCCCCCATATCGAAACGACACGTGCCGTGCCGAACAGCAAAGTGCACCGGCCGGGGTACGTCAAGTACGGCACGTACCGTGCCGCTAGGGTGTGGCGCATGACCGACTCCCCCCGAGGCGCCGCCCGGACCGAGGCCATCATGCGGGCCACCCTGGAACTGGGCGCTGAGATCGGCTACGCCAAGCTCAGCATCGAGGCGATCGCGGCCCGGGCCGGCGCCGGCAAGCACACCGTCTACCGCAGGTGGCCGTCCAAGGGCGCCCTGCTCATGGACTCCCTGCTCCACCTGCACAGGTCCAGCCTGGACTACCCCGACACCGGCGACATCGTCGCCGACCTGCGCACCCAGATCCACGCGGCCGTCGACCTGCTGGGCAATCCGCCCTTCGGGCCGCTCTACCGGGCCCTGATCGGCGAGGCCCAGCACGACCCCGCCCTCGCTGAAGCCCTCAACGAGCGCTTCATCGCCCCTCAGACCGAGATGACCCTCGCCCGCCTGCGCACCGCCCGGGACCAGGGCCTGCTGTCCCCCTCCCTCGACCTGGACCTCGCCATGGCGGTCCTCTCCGGCCCGCTCTACTTCCGGTTCCTGATCACCCGGGAACCGCTGACCCACGAGTACGTCGACCGCCTCCTTCAGTCCCTCTTCGACGGCATGGGCGCCCGGTAACGACCCACCGCGAGCCCGTTCGTCGGGGACCGGTTTCCGCGCCCGCCGGTCCCCGTCCGGCACATTGCGCGAGCAGCGGGGTGCGGGTGCCGACGGCGCACCCGCCCGACGCGTGCGGATCGCCGGGTGGCCGTGTCGGCGGTGGCGCGGGCCGCTCTCCCGCCGAGTCGGCCATTGGCCGGACGGGGAGTGGGCGGCGACGGTACCGTGCGGTCATGCGGATCGCTGAACGCCCTTGGTTGGCAACGGTCTTGGGGCTCGCCTGCCTCGCAGCGGCCGGCTGCTCGGGGGCAGGCTCCCCGGCGGCGGACGCCGGAACGGGCACGGGTACGGCCGGGGCTGCGGCGGTGGCCGATGTCGAGGGTACGGAGCTCGGGTCCGGCCACATCCGGCAGATCGTCGAGTCCGTGTACGTGCCCGGCACCGCGGGACTGCACGGCGGCGAGGTGTTCCGCCCCGGGCAGGGGAAGCCGCTGACCCTGTCGCCCTGCCGGCTGGAGCAGCCGAGGTCCGGGGTGCGGGTCGACGACAGGACCCGGGTCGGGCCTGCGACGGTGCCCGTGCCGACGGCGATCTACGAACTGCGGATCCCGGCGGAGTCGGACGGGATGTGGGCAAGCGTGTACGTCCTCGCGCCCGGCACGGACACCACGAAGCTGCTCACGGACCTGCTGGCTGCGGGCCAGGCGTGCGGGTCGCGCACGGTGACCGCCGCGGACCCCTCCTCGCGGGCCTCGGCCCAGGTCGTGAGCACCGCCTGGACCACCATGGGCGCGGACGGCCCCGGGGTGGCTGTGATCAGCGCGTCGACGCCCGACACCGCCGGCGCGACGGCCCCGCCGAAGGGGCCGAAGTGGACCATCAGCCCCGATGGGAGGCTCGCGCCGGACGGCGACCTCACCGCCCCCCGCACACCCGCCCCGGGATCCCTGGATTACGGCGAGGCGGTGCTCTACGGCACCAACGGCCGGATCCTGGTCGAACTGGCCAAGGTCGGCGGGGACTCGGCGGGCTCGGCGCCCGACCTCCCCGCCGTCGAGCAGGCGTACCCCGCCGCGCAGCGGGCCCTGAAGGAACTGCTCGCCGGATTCAACGGTCTGCCGGACTGACCCGCGAACCGACCCCGCACCGGCGGCCGGCCGCGTTCGCAACACAGGGCCCGCCGCCGTCTGGCATGCACGACGTTCACGGAGGGGCGGTCCCGGCCGAGGCCCGCGGCGACCATCACGGTGTTCGCGTCGGCGGGGGCGGCGACCGCGGCGGTGTGCCAGTCTGCGCTGCGCTCCTCGACCCGGGGCTGCTGGATGGCCTGCAGGGGCGTCCCGGCCACCCCACGGCGAGGACCGCATACAGTGCCGCGCCCCCACCCCGAACAGCCCCAGGGGACCCAGCCCGGAGCGCCACCTGACCGCCGGGCCCGGACCGCGCGCAGAACCGCCCCGCGGCGAGCGAACGCGCACCCGACCCCGCAGAACGCCTCGCCGGACCGGCGGTTCGATCCGCTCCGCGCGGCGGCTCAGTCCTCCGCCCGACGCCGGCGCCGGCGTCGGTGCCGCAGGTACCAGACCGTGCCGACCAGGGCGGACAGCGTGACCAGGACGACCGCGAGCAGCGGGTACCGGCTGCCCGCGAGTGTGGCGTCGGTGGCGATGACGAGGACCACCGCGGTGGCCGGCAGCACGAGCGACAGCAGTGTCCTGAGGACGGAGGCGACCTGGCCGGGCCGTACCCGCCCGACCCGGTCCGGTGGCCCCGGCCACGCGGTGCTCCCGCCCTGGTAGTGAGCCCGGGCCCGCTCGCCGAGTTCCTGACCCGCCCGATGGTAGGAGTGGCCGAGGTAGGGCAGCCACACCAGCGGGGCGACCAGACCGATCAGGAACACCACGGCGAGCACAGCCCACTGCCCCACGCGGACGGCGATCGACACCGGCCGCTGCCGGGGCGTCACCAGACCGAGCAGGCGAGCCATCCGCCTCACCAATGTCCACAGGGCGGCGAGGCGGAGGGCGGTAAGGCGGCTGGGGGCGGCGCCGGACCGTCCCGCTGCCGCGGCCGCCAGCGCGGCAGCGGCCCGCTCCTCGTCCGGGTACACGCCCTGGATCACCAGCAACTCCGCCGCCCGCGCACCCTCGGTGGGGTCCCGCCCCGCCACCGCCGCGAGCTCCAGCACCATCCGGCTCTGGGTGAGCAGCGCCGCGCAGAACGCGAACGGCACGAGCACCATGAACGGGCCGCCCACGAACGTTCCCTCGCTCTGGCTGACCCGCCGCCCCCGGGTGATCACCATGGCGGACAGTTCGGCCTCGCCGGCCCCGGGATGCTCCCGCCGTGCACGGGCAACGGAGGCGGCCGCGCGCCGCCCCAGATGGCGGACGGCGAAACCGGCCAACAGCTCGGGCAGATGGCCGGGGTCGGCCAGGGCCGCGCGCAACACGTAGCGCGACAGCGCGGATTCCGGACCGCCAACGGAGGAAACCTGCACGGGACCAGCCTCTCACCGCAGTGCCGCAAACACCGCCACCCCGATGGCCCGGCCCCGAACCCGACCTCCCTCACCGAGCCCCGGACGCCGCGAACGGCCGAGGCGCCGACCGGCCGTGCCAGGGCAGTTCAGGCGAGAACCTGCGCCGTGACGGCACGGGGCGCCACCGCAGCAAAGGACGGACTCCCCACGAGACGGGCCGGCCACCCGTCGGCCTGTCGACGCGTCAGGTAGCCCGCGGCCACGGCGCGCTCGGTGTTGCGCTGAAGTCCCACGCCCCGGTCAGCCGCGCGGCCATCGCAAAGACCCGACGTGACGAGGGCGACCGATGTGACAGCGAATCCCACCAGCCGAGCCAACTGCCGCCCGACGACGGCATTGCGTACGACCCCCGCCGGCGACATGGCCCAGCAGGACGGCCTGGGTGCGCCCTACGGTGCGGGCATCGAGACCGGGCCGGCCTCGGCGATCAGCACCGGCTCCTCGCAACCCGGCCGCGCACACACCGGTGCCGGCTCGCCCGGCACCCGCCAGAACACACAGCCGCATGACGCCCCGGGTCGTCATTCGCGCTCGGGATCGCAACCTTGACCGCCCCCACCCCCTGTCGATTACCGCCGCGAGCCGAGAAAGGCCCGGGCTTTCGGCGCGGGCCGCAATTTCATCCGGCGCATCGGCTTGTCGAGCTCCTCGGGCGGAGCCGGGGCCTGGGGAAACGTCACGGTCGGTAATTCCTTCGTGGTCGCGGTGGGCGCCGATAGGCTCGGCGGGTGATCAACATGGCAGTGCGTGGTGACAGCAGAAGAGTCGTGGTCAGCGCCAAGGCCGGCATCGACTGGACGGTCGGCTTCGCCGATCTGGACCCGGCGCAGTTCCCGATGCTCTGGGCCCTGACGCCGTATGGGGATGCGGTCTTCAACCAGCGACAGGTGCCGCTGCTGCTGGCGGAACTCGACCGGCTTCCTGCTGACTTGAGCGGCGAATGGGTCGGGCAGGCCCGCGAGCTGTGCCAGATCGTGGAGCGGGGAACGCACTTGTATCTGTGGTTCATCGGCGACTGACTACGGTCAGTCGGCCGTCGACTCCCCGGCCGCCGCCCGCTGCCGGCCCGGGGCCTGCCAGGCGATAGTGCCGTTCTGAACGGAGTGGGCCTCGTCCGCGCGGACGACCTGGCCGATGGGCCTGTTTCCCGCGATGTGCTGCAGGACGGAGACCCGGTCGTCCTCGGCGAAACGCCCGGCCGCGGCCGCGAGCCTGAGTGCCTGGTCGACCTTGTCGCTCCCCAGGACGGCGGCGAGCTCGACGACGTGGGCCATCTTGGCGCGGATCCGGAGACCCCAGCGGGTCCGGCCTCCTTGAGCCAGCGCCCGGCTCCCGGGCCGATGTCCACGAACGCGAGCTCCGCCTCCGAGCGCGGCCGGAGCCTCGGCCGATGAACCGAGCGGCCGTCGGGTGGTCGGGGTAGTGCGCATCGATGATCTGCGGGACGCCAGGCGTTGACAGCTGGTTCCGCCAGATCTCTGACAGGTCACGGGAGCTGGTGCGGGCCGTAATCGACAGTTCGTCGCCGACGATCCGGCACTGGTGGCCATCTGCTGGGACTCAACTGGCCGCACACCTGGACTTTGCCAGGCCCGCCGACACGCTGTGCGGCCAGTAGTCGTTCCCGGCTTGCACCACTCCGCCAGTGCTCGGGTAGTAGTCCTCCTTCGCCGCCACCCCACCCTTGCCCGGCCAGGCCTCCTCGCCGGCTTGCACCACACCACCGGCGCCCGGGGAGAAGTCGTCCTTCGCCTGCCGCACACCACCCCCCGGGTAGTGGTCCTCCTGGACGGCGACGGCACCAGCCAGCAGTGCCCCGGCCAGGACGGCGAGTGCCGCCCCCTTTGCCAACAGCTTCGTCCCCATCGCTCTCCCCCGTTCATCGGACTTCCTCCCCGAAGGGTGCACGGGTGCCACCCGATGCAGTACCTGTGAAGTCGTAGGCTGCGCCGCCTCTCCGAGACCTTGCGCGGGGAGGCGGCACCGACCTGACCGACCCCCAGCTCCACGCCCCGCGCTCGCCGCCCCCGCGGAGGGACCGTCTCAGGGCTGCTCCGGTACGACCTCCACGCCAGCCGCGAGCATCGCGGCGACGACCCGCCGGGCCACGGCCTCGTTGCAGATCAGCAGGATGGATTGCGGATCGTCCCGGCGGCAGGGCAGGTGGCCGCCGCCGGCCTCCAGCAGCTGCCACTGGTCGCGTTCCGTGGTCCACAGCGGCTCGTGTCCGGCCAGGGCACGCTCGGCCTCCGCCGCCTCGGCCGCAGTCCGGGCGCGGCGACCGGTCGGCGCGGTCGGCGGGGTGGCGTGCAGGGCGACGCCCGTTATGTAGCCTCGCCCGTCACCGGCCCGCAGCTCCAGCCCTGGAGGCCGGTGGTCGCCGAGGGCCTCCACCACCTCGGCGGCCGGGTAGCCGAACAGGTCGACGTCTCCGAGGACGACGGGCGTTCCCCCCGGAACACCCGACGCCGCCCCGCCGCGGCTCAGCACGACGGAACGCACCAGCGGTTCGCCCGGGACGGCCGCGGCCCGATCCGCCGGGTCGGCGTGGACGGCCACTTCGACGTCGCCCCAGCGGGAGGTGTGGATCCAGGGGGCTCCCGGCAGCGGCCGGACGGGGCCCAGCCCCGCCAGGACCTCGACCGCCGTCCGCACGTCCGCCCCGAGGCCGAGGGTGCCCACTTCAGCGGGCAGGACGACCCCGGCTCCGGGCAGCAACTCGAACATCGGCCGATCGTGCACCGGCGCCCGGCAGGGATGCAACCGACGATGGCCGGCCTCGGCGCATGGGTCGGCGCGACCGTGTTCAACCGCTACGTCTGTTGCCGCACTTCGGCCTTGGCGCCAGCTTCGAGGAGTTCACGGACCGTTGCCTCGGCCACCTCCTGCGGTACGTCGTAGAGGATGGTTGCCGGAAGACGGTCCAGAAGAGACCTGCTGTGCCACAGGCTCAGCCCGGCCCGCCGGCGAAGCACTTTCACGACCTCGATGGTGTGGGGTCCGGAGTCGGTCAGGACCACCGCATTGGGCCAGTCGTCGCAGATCAGCATGGCGTACTCGTCTGCCACAGTGCCTCCTCGGTCGGCTCGGATAAGGATCATGGACGGCAGCGAGCCGGCCGGTTCCGACGGGCGACGGCCCGCCCCGACAGGGTCCGGTACCTACGGCTCCGGGTCCCCCGGCCGAACCTCGGCCGCAACTGGAGTTCGGCAGCCCGGGCGCTCATCCCCCCACCCGCCGCTCTCCCTGGCGACTGGCCCGGCACCACCCCGGATCCTTGTGGTTCTTGACGGTAGCCGCCGCGCGCCCGGCCGTGGGCGTCTCAGGCGTTCTTCCTCGGTAGTGCGGTCCAGCTCTTCGCCCCGGGTGCCGAGACGGCCAGGCGGAGCGCGATCGGCGCGGCCACGCTCCAGCTCCCGCAGGCTACGGACGCCCCCCGGTCCATGGATGACGTCGGGCACGGCGGGCGCTCCTGCTCGCGGGGAATGCGAAGGGCCTGCCACCGGCCCGCCGAGGTGCTACTGGCCGGACGACGGACCCGTGCGCCAGGAAGGTGCGGGCGTCGAGGAGGGCCGGTGCGTCAGCGGTTCTCGATCCAGAAGTCGACCAGCGTGGCGCCGTAGTCGGCGCAGTTCCAGCCGAAGGCCCAGTAGCCCGGCCCGACCCAGCCGCCGTAGTAGATCTTGTTGTTGGAGCACTGCGTCGCCGCGCGGGACTGGCCGTAGTCGACCAGCACGTTTGCGCTCCACTTGTAGCTGTCCCAGCTGTACGTCGGGTAGTTGCCGACGTGGGCGGCAGCCGGCCCCGCGGACAGTGCGAGGCTCGCGGCGATCGCGGTCGCCCCGATGGCGAGGGCGCGAAGGCCCTTGACGCCCTTGGTGGTCCTCCGTGTGAGCAGAGGCATCGAATTCCCCTCCCATTGCGCGGGGCGAGCCGCCCCGCTGCCGGATGCACACGCTACGAGCGCCCGGACCGGTATGACTACGAAGGAGAGGGAAGTGCACGAGCTGGTTCCGGACACCTTGCGACGCCGACGCGGACCGCTCCCGGGAACGGGACACGTTCGCGAAGACCTGTGGCGCAGAGACCCCCGAAGCGCGAACCACCGACGACCGGACGAACCGTCCACGCTCGCCAGCTTCCCGGCCGAGAGCACCGGCCCGAGCGAGTCGGCCTTCTCCACGGTCGAGCTCCGCACCGAGCCCGCCCCGGGATCCAAGTAGCCCCGACTGCCCTGCTGCTCAAGCCCGTTGACCGCCCGGGCCCGACGGCGCACGACCACCCTCCCGGCACCGGCAACGGCTCCTCGCGCACCAGGGGCCCGGAAGCCCGACGCCCCGGCGGGCACCCCCGCGCTACCGCGACCCGCGCCCCGGCGCAGGGGTGCGCGGGCGGAGGCGCTCGCCCTGCGGGCCGAACATGATCAGGTACTCCACCGGCCCGCCGGGGCCCGCGTTCGCGACCCCGTGGGCGGTGCGGGTGTCGAACTCGGCCACGTCGCCGGCGCTCAGGACGAGATCCTGTTCGCCGAGCGCCAGCCAGAGCCGCCCGTAGAGGACGCACAGCCACTCCCATCCGTCGTGGGAGACCTGCCGCGGCCGCGCCGGCGGCGCGTCGAGGGCCGGCAGGACGTGCTTGTGGGCGTGCAGGCCCCCCACGTACCGGGTCAGCGGCAACACCACCTTGTCGTCGTCGCCGGGCCGTTGCGGCGGCGCCGACACGCGCGGCCCGGCTGCCGCCTCGGACGCGGGTGCGGTGCCGGCCAGTTCGTCCAGGGAGGCGCCGTACTCGTTGGCGAGCCGCAGCAGCACCTCCAGGGTCGGCCTGCGCCGGCCGGTCTCGATCCGCGACAGGGTGCTCGGCAAGATGCCCGTCGTCCGGGCGACGCCGGTGAGCGTGGCCCCGCGCCGTTCGCGCGCGGCCCGCAGCCGAGGGCCCATGCCCGCCATCGCGTCAGCCGCGGCCTCGTCCGTCATGCCCACTCCCGTCCTGTCACCCGCCGCACCCGCCGCCGTCCCCGTTTCCGCCGCCGTCCCCGTCCCCGTCCTGGCAGTTTGCCATGCTGGCAACGCTTCTCGCGCCGGGTGCCCGCCGCAGCGCACGATCAACGCACACACCCAACGCACACACCGCTTTCGGACCGAGGAGAAGCTCATGCACCAGCCGGCGCCGACCGCCGACCTGCTCCACCGCACCGTCCCGGCGCCCGCCGGACGCCTGCACCTCGTCGAACAGGGCACCGGGCCGCTGGTGCTGCTGGTCCACGGCTTCCCCGAGTCCTGGTACTCCTGGCGCCACCAGCTCCCGGCCCTCGCCGCCGCGGGCTACCGGGCCGTCGCCCTCGACGTCCGCGGTTACGGCCGTTCCTCCCGGCCTGCCCGGAGCGACGCCTACCGCATGGTCGAACTGGTCGAGGACAACCTCGCCGTGGTCCGCGCCCTGGGTGAGGAGCAGGCGGTGGTCGTCGGCCACGACTGGGGTTCCGGGATCGCCGCGACCTCCGCCCTGCTCCACCCGGAGGTGTTCCGGGCCGTGGCCCTGCTCAGCGTCCCGTACACGCCGCCCGGCGGCCCGCGCCCGAGCGACGCCTTCGCGCAGCTGGGTGGCGACGAGGAGTTCTACGTCTCCTACTTCCAGGAGCCCGGCCGGGCCGAGGCGGAGATCGAGCCCGACGTGCGCGGCTGGCTGGCCGGGTTCTTCGCGGCCTTGTCCGCCGACACCATGCCCGGCCCGGGCCGGCCCAGCCCCCACTTCGTCACCCGCGCCGGCGGCCGCCTGCGCGACCGCTTCCCCGACGACCGGCTGCCCGCCTGGCTGACTGAGGCCGATCTCGACGTGTACGCCGGGGAGTTCGAGCGCACCGGCCTGACCGGCGCCCTCAACCGCTACCGCAACATCGACCGCGACTGGCAGGACCTCGCCCCTCACGCCGGCGCCCCGATCCAGCAGCCGTCGCTGTTCATCGGCGGCGCCCTCGATGCCACCACCACCTGGATGGCCGGTGCGATCGACGCCCTGCCCACCGCGCTCCCTCGCCTGGCCTCCGCCCATCTCCTCGACGGCTGCGGCCACTGGGTGCAGCAGGAACGCCCCGACCAGGTCAACCGGCTCCTCACCACCTGGCTCGGCACCCTCCCGAGCTGAATCCCGCCGAACGCACCCCCGGCCCCGGCCACCGGGCGGACCTACCCCGGGCGGACCTACCCCGGGTCAGAGGCCCTCCTCGCGGATCGGGGTGACGATCTCCTCGACCAGCCAGCCCGCGGCCCTGCCCGGGTAGGGCCGCGGCAGCGCGAGCACCACGTGCCGGACGCCGGCGGCGGCGAGCGCCCGGACGTGGGCACGGGTCCCGGCGGGGTCCGCGTAGTCGACGATGATCTGCGCGGAGCGCAGGATCCCGGCCGGGTCACGGCCGATCGCCTCGCAGTGCGCGTCCAGGACCCGGCCGCGTTCGGCGATCCAGTCGACGCCGTTGTGAGGCGGCCCGGGAACGTTCCAGATGTCGGCGTGCTCGGCGACGACCCGCAGCGTCCGGTCGCCCCAGCCGCCGATCAGCAGCGGGGGTCCGCCCGGCCGGACCGGGCCGGGGCCGTTGCGGGTGCCGCGCAGCGTGGTGAACGGGCCGTCGTGGTCGAACACCTCCTCGCTCCACATCCGGCGCAGGACGGTGATCGTCTCCCTCAGCCGCGCCAGCCCCTCCGCCGGACCGGGCAGCGGGAAGCCGTACGCGGCGTACTCCGCGACCGCCGGGTTCGGACCGGCGGGCTGCCGGGTGCCGCCCACCCCCAGGCCCATGACCAGCCGGCCGCCGGAGACCACGTCCACCGTCGTCGCGATCTTCCCCAGGTGGGCGGGTGCACGCAGCCTGTTGCTCGTCACGAGCAGGCCCAGCCGCAGCCGGGTGGTGCGGGCCGCCAGCGCCGCCAGCAGCGTCCAGCCCTCCAGCACCGCCCCGCCCGGCGGCCCCGCCAACGGCATCAGGTGGTCCCACAGCCAGGCGTCGTCGAGCTCCGGCAACTCGTCCGCCTCCTCCCACACTCGGAGGATCTCGTCCCAGGACAGGTGCATCGGCGTGGTCTTGACGCCGAAGCGGAGCATGCTCTCGGAAACATCAACAGACATGACCGTCACCCTAACGGATCGTCAGCCCGACTGACCATCAGTTGCCTTGCTAGGATCCTGGGATGGCAAAGCACGACAACGCGGACGGCGGAAGCGGCAACGCGGCGGCGGAACTCCTCGGCACCCGGCTGGGCTACCTCCTCAAGCACGCCCAACTGCGGCTCGCCGAACACATCGGGCCCGCACTCGCCCCGTTCGGCCTGGACGCACGGGAGCTCGCCGTCCTCGCCGTCCTCGCCGGCGACCGCCCCCTGTCGCAGCTCGAAGCCGCGCAGCGCCTGGGCATCGACCGCACCACCATGGTCGCCCTCCTCGATGCCCTCGAAGGCAAGGAGTTCGTGCAGCGACGGCGCAGCGAACACGACCGGCGCCGCAACACCGTCGAACTCACCGAGCACGGCCACCGGACGCGGGCCGCCGCCGAGCAGGCCCGCGAGGCGGCCGAACGCGAGTTCCTCGCCCCCCTCGACCGGACCGCCACCGCACAGCTCGTCCACGCGCTGCGGACCCTCACCCGCACCCCCTGACCGCCCCCGAAGCGCGGCAGCCGGCACACCCCGCCGGGCACCGGGCCCGAACACCGCCCCTTCGTGCCGGAACCGACGGGCGGCCCCCGGCGTCCGACCTCCCGAGGTGTCGTCGTCCGCCGCTGGGAGGGGTTTCGGGTCATGGGGGTCGTGCTGTGGGCCGTCGCCGGGGTGCTGTTCGCGCTGTTGCCGCTCGCGCACTGGCTGCTGCGTGCCCGGCACGGGGTGCTGCGGGCGGCGGTCGCCGGCGGGCTGCTGCTCTGGCTGGCGCTGGTGGCCGCGGTGGCGTTCGACCTGCTGCGGCCGCGGAGCAAGGCCGAGATCTACCTGCTCTGCGTGCCGGTCGCCGAGCTGGCCGTTCTGCTCGGCGTCTGGCTGGACCGGCGGATGGCCGGCCCGCTCACCGTGCGGCCGAGCGGGTGGCGGCGGGCCGCGGGCATCGCCTTCCACGCCCAGCTGGGCCTGGTCCTCCCGCTCACCCCGCTGCTTGCCCTGGTGGCCTTCCACGAGGCCCAACTCCCCTCCCCCCGGGCCGTGCCGGAGCCGCCGCCGGGCTACACCGTCCTCGACGACGGTGAGGACTGCGGCAACGGCCACGGCGCCACCTGCTGGCGCACCCTCTACCTCGCGGGCCCTCCCGGCGTGCCGACCGAAGCGGCCGCCGACCGGCTCCGCCCCCGGCAGCGGTGCGAGGCGAACGGCTGGCTCCTGGACCGCCGCGACCTCTGCACCGACGTCAGCACCGACGGCGCCACCATCGTCTACCGCGTCCTCCTCGGCGGCAGCGACTAGCGTCCGGCGCAGCCGGCCGGGATTCTCGGCTGCGGCGGCGGGCGCGGTGGGGATAGCGTGGCGGCTTCGCGGGTTGCGGGAGGGGTGCGCGGGTGCTGGTCATGCCGGGGAGGCGGACGTCGACGATGGAGCTGCTCGCCGTCGAGGCGGCGGCTCGGGGCATGCGGGTCAGGCCGGCGGAGGAGCCCGGCCCGGCGGGCCCCGCGCACTGGTACGGCGGCCCGCTCGCGGGCGGGCGGTTGGCGGGCCGGCTCGGGTTCGCGCTGCTGGAGCCGACGGACGGCTGGCTCGCCGAGCTGCCGGAGGAGTTCACCGGCCGTGAGATCCGGTCGGGGACTGTCGCCGACGTGTGGGCGATCGACCGGCCGACGTTCGTCAAGCCGCCCCGGGACAAGTCCTTCCCGCCCGCCGTCCACACCGACGGCTCGCGCCTGCCGCCCGGGCTGGACCCGGCGACCCCGGTCCTGCTGTCCGAGGTGGTGACCTTCGCGGCCGAGTACCGGCTGTTCCTGCTGGACGGCCGGATCGCCGCGGCGAGCCGGTACGCGGTGTTCGGCCGGCTCGACCCCCGCCCGCTCGGCTCCGACCGCGCGGACCGTACCACCGCCGCGGAGCTCACCGAGTTCACCGACCGCCTGACCGCCGCGGCCGGACACACCCTGCCGAGCGCCGTCGTCGTGGACGTCGGACAGCTGCTCGACCCGTACCGGCCCGGCCACCGCTGGGCCGTGGTGGAGGCCGACATGGCCTGGTTCTCGCACGCCTACGCCGCCGACCCGGCACGAGTGCTGGACGTGGTCCTGCGGGCGGCGGGGCCGCGCGAACGCGTACTGCCGCGCGACCTGCCGTTCGAACGGCGCTGAGCCGGCGACCGGCTCGCCTCGGCGCCGGCCGGCGCGGGAAGGACACCCGGGCACACGGGACCGGGTCAAGCGGCGGCGCAGTCCAGGACCCGCCCGTCGGACGTGCCGACGAGCAGCCGGCCGGGCTCGGTCACCGTCAGCGCGGTCGGAACGGCCGGAACCCCGGCGACGGTCAACCGCTCGCGCCAACGGACCGTCCCGTCGTGGAGGTTGAGGGCCAGGACCTCGCCGTCGCGATAGGCCACGTAGACGGTGTCCGCTCCGGCGTCGAGGTCGGTGGCGACGTGGTCGGTCCGGAGGATCCAGCGGGGTGCGCCGTCGGCGGCAGCGCGACGGACGACGAACGAACCGCCGGGTTGCAGGCCGCGACCGTCGTGGACGGTGCCGGCGTGGACCAGGTCGCCGTCCGCGGTCTCCGCGCCCGGGCCGGGGACGTGCGTCTGCCCGGGCTCCCAGGAGAGCGGGAACAGCGGCCGGGCGCCCGGCCCTCGGGAGCGCGGGCCGCCACCCAGTCCTGCCCGGGTCCGCGGCGGGCACGGACGGTCCGGCGAACGTAGTCCCGGCTGCCGCGCCGGATCCGCAGACGGTCCCGCCGGTCGACGTACCCGGTGGTCCGGTGCTCGATCGACAGGCCGTCGCCGAGGGCGGCACGTCCGGGCCGCGGCGGGGTGTCGCTCTCCCCGTCGAGGGTGGCCAGGACGGTACCGTCGGGCAGTTCCGCCACCGCGAGGACGTGGCGCCGGGGCTGCCAGTCGGGGCTCAGCGCGGAGAGCGTTCGACGTGCCTCGGCCCGCCCCTCGGGGCGGGGGCGGGCACCCGGGGGCCGGCCAGATCGGCGCCGGTGAGCGAACGGGGCGCGGCAGCACGCCAGTTGGGCCGCCGGACGACGGCGACGTGGCCCTCGACGTGGGCCCTCCCGTCCTGGTGGTCGTCGGGTGGCGCCATCAGCACGCGCAGGGTCTGCCCGTCGAGCCAGGTCAGGCCGAGGACCTGGCGGCCGAAGTCGTGCTCGACGAGGGTGGTGGCGGACCCGGTCTCCCAGTCCAGCAGGAGCAGTTCACCCTCGAACAGGTAGCCGCCGTCGTACGCGCCGGTGCCGACGGCCAGTAGCGGTTCCGTCGGGTGGAAGGCCAGGGCGTGTACCGGGAACCGGCTCCGGAGCGCGGCCCGGCAGCGGAGGTCGCCCACGCCGTACACCGCCACCGTGGCCGTCCGGGCGAACGCGGGCCCACCCGCCACCGCGAGCAGGCCGCGCCCCTCGTCGGACACCGCCAGAACGGGCTCACCGGCCTCGGCGAACGGGCGGTCACCGAGGACGCGCAGGACCTGGAGCGGGGATGTCATACCGAAGATCCTCCCAGCCGGGGGCTGTTCGTGGCCCGGGACGTCAGCGGAGCGCGTTCGACAGCGACTCGGTCAGGATGCAGGTGAACCCGACGCCCCAGTCGTCGCGGTCGTCGCAGCGCAACTCCCGGTCGCACAGGGCGTCCAGCAGGTCCTTCAGCGGGATCACGGCGCCCTCGGCGTCCGGCTCCGGGACGTGCAGCACCTCGATCATCCCCGCGCGGACGAACCGGACCAGCGGGGCGATCTGCGCCGCGACGAAGGCCCGCAGCTCCTCGCCCGCCGACTCGGCCGGAGGGTCGGCGAGCACGCCCCAGTTGCCGGTCAGCCAGCCGCTCGCCTCCAGGGCGCAGACCCGGATCCGGTCCTCGTCCTCGGTCAGCTCCAGCTCGTGGATGGTGGCCGGGACGCCCGGCGCGTACGCCGCGGCCTTCCAGCGGTGGCGGCCCTCATCGGTGGCCCGCAGCGACAGGACGGGCAGGTCGTTCCGCTCGTCCCGCGGCAGCAGCCAGGTCTCCGGGTCGGCGACGAGCCGCTCGAGTTCCGTGCCGGTGACGGCCGGCCCGTCCTCCTGGACGAACCGGGTGCTCAGCGCCCGACGGACCGTCAGCCACCCGTCCGCGACCAGCCGGAGCACCGCCGCGGCCAGCTCCGGCACCCGCTCCGACTCCTCCGCGGGCGAGGCGTTGCGGCGCCGCGGCACCGCGGGCGAGCCCGCCCAGCGCAGCACGGCGGTGACGTGCGTCGCGCTGCCGCGCGGGCTCGTGCCGTTGACGGCTCGGCGGACCAGCACCTGCTCGGTGACGGACAGTTCGTCCCAGTTCTCCATGGCGGCCGATCCTGGCACATCCACCCGCTTCGACCTGCACGGTTTTCCGGGCCGAGGGGCCGCCGGGCCGCAGGGCCGCGCCGGCCGAACGGGGCGCAGCCGCCCGCCAGTTCGCCGCCGCCGCGGCCCGGCGGCCCGGCGGCCCGGTACCAAGGTCGCGGTCGAGAACGGGACGATCGGCCGACGCGTGCCCCGCCCGCGGCGGTGATCATGTGGGTGGTCCGTTCGCTTCGAGGAGAAGGAGGCAGCGATGCGGGTGGAGTTGGTGGACTGGGTGGAGGTCCCGGCCGGGGTGCTGCACCGGGGCACGCCGGCCGACGGGGTGGCGGCCGTGGCCCGCCGCTACGCGGAGACCGGGGTGCCGGTGGAGTGGTACCTGAAGGAGGCCCCGCGCGCGGAGGTGCACGTCCCGGCGTTCCGGATCGCCCGGACTCCGGTCACGGTCGGGCAGTGGGCGCTCTTCGCGGCGGCAACCGGCCGGCCCGTCCCACGGACGCCGGCCGATCACCCGGTCATCGGGGTCGCCTGGGAGGCGGCGGCGGCCTACTGCCGGTGGCTGGGCGAACGACTCGGCCTCGGCGTACGGCTGCCCACGGAGGACGAGTGGGAGCGCGCCGCGCGCGGGGACGACGACCGGAGCGCCGGCCGTACGGTCCCGCGATCTACGATGGGCCGATGCCCGACATCTCCTTCCCGCCCTCCCTGCCCGTCCGCCCCGCCCGCCCGGCGGTGGCGGCATGACCCGGCCGGTGCGCGGGACGCTGCACCACGTCGAGATCTGGGTGCCCGATCTGGAGCGGGCCGCCGCGTCCTTCGGCTGGCTGTTGGAGGCACTGGGCCACTCGCTCTTCCAGCGCTGGGACAGCGGCCGCAGTTGGCGGCTCGGGGCGACCTACCTGGTCGTCGAGCAGTCCCCCGCGCTCACCGCCGGCCAGCACGACCGGTGCCGGCCCGGCCTGAACCACCTGGCGTTCCACGTCGAGGGCCCCGACGCCGTCGACGCCCTGGTCGCCGAGGCACCGCGACACGGCTGGACGCTCCTGTTCCCCGACCGCCACCCGCACGCCGGCGGCGAACAGACGTACGCCGCCTACCTGGAGAACGCCGACGGCTTCGAGGTCGAACTCGTCGCCCACCGGTAGGCCCCCGGCACCGAAGCGGACCGACTGCGCCCCCCGGGCTGTTCTACGCGTGGACGGGGGACAAGGCGACCGGCGAACGGCAGGGCCGGGTGACGGTCCGTCAGGAACCCGCGGGCGCCACGCCCGCTGTCCGGGAGCGTCCTCGCCTCTCAGGGGACCAGCGGCCCGGCGAGCACACCCAGCCCCGCCTGACGGTCCCCGGACCAGGTCACGGATCCGGTGTCCCGCGGCTTGCGGCCCCACAGCATGAGCAGCAGGTCCTCGGCAGTGCCCGAGAGTTCCGCGATCGGCTCCCCGGGCCCGTACGTCCAGGAGCCGCCGGAGTCGGTGGCGGTGACCCGCACGGCCCGCTCGGGGTACTTGGCGGCTCCCCTGGAGATCATGCGGTGCGCCATCGTGTCGAAGACCTCGGCGACACCGTCGGCGGCGAGCGCCGCGTCCATCGGCGTGGCCGGGCCGAGCGCGTGCTCGGCGTCCCACCGGTGCATCAGCGTTTCCTGCGCACGGCGCCGCCGCCAGAACCCGACCGTGTGCGGCTCCTGGAACGTCCACGCCGCGGTCGACGGATCGACCGACAGGGCCTCCACCAGCGCGTCCGCCGTCCCGGCGTACCAGGCCTTCAGGCCGGCCCGGTCACGGGGCGCAGCACCCTCGTCGTAGCTGTCGCCGTGCCCCTCCCGCACCGCAGCGACGACCCACAGGTTCCCCGCTCCCATGTGCGCGGCCAGCTCCGCCAACGTCCAGTCCCCGCAGTGCTCGACGGGTGCCGACAGGTCGCCGTCCAGCGAGGCGCCGAACGCGTCCAGTTCACGCCGAAGATCAACCAGGTAGTCCACGGCGACAACGTACAGCCCACCGGTCCTGCCGGGAAGCACCCCTCGAACGCCGCCCAGTGTGCGGGCACCGGGGCGGCACACCCCTGACTGTCCCGTGCCGCCGGTGACCGGCTGCCCCGGGCGACGACGGTGCGCTACGTATTCAGCGTGTGCCGTGCCGTGCGGATGAAGGCGGCCACCGCTGTCCACAGTTGGGCACACCTGCCGGGGAGTTCGGCCGGGTCGCCGTCGCCGCGCAGGATGGCTTCGATGAGCTTGAAGACCGTGGTCGATGCGGGGCCGACGGCCATGGCGGCTGCGGCGACCTCGTCCGGGCCCTCCACGCACACGACGTCGAGCGCGGGAAGAAACCGGTCGTGGTAGTTGTCGCGCAGCCTGTTGTGGATGTCCTGGAGGGCCGACCGCCACTCCGGACGGGTCGGCCCGCGGAAGAGCGACAGCGCGTTGCCGTTCAGGTTTCCCATGGCGTGGACGCAGGCGATGAATTCCAGGTAGGCGGTGCGCCTGGCCTGCCTGGTCTGTTCGCTGCGGTGCTCGGCGGCGTTGAGTTCGGCAGTCTGCCGGGCCGATCGGGCCGACAAGCGGCCGGTGGTCCAGCTCGCGGCGACGGCGGTTGCACCGGTGATGGCGGCGATCAGCCAGGTCGAGTCCCCCATGCGGAGCAGTGTGCGGCCGGCCGGGACAGGCAGCAAGGGCGCCGGTGCGGGTGTGGCGCCCTTCGTCGCCGAAGGCCGGCTGCTGCGGCCCAGCCGCTGGCGTGCCAAGCTCCCGCCGAATCGTCACTCACCGTGCAGACCAGGGAAGTTGAGCCAGAAGCACGTCCCTGCCGGACGGGGTGCGCCCCTGGGCGGCGGTCACGGCGGGGGAACGGGGCGGCGCTCGACGAGGCGGCTTTCGTGGGCGAGGACGACGGCTTGGACGCGGTCGCGGAGGTCGAGTTTCTGGAGGATCCGGCCGAGGTGGGATTTGACGGTCGCTTCGGCGAGGCGGAGGGCGGTGGCGATCTCGGCGTTGGAGAGGCCTGCGCCGACGTGGGTGAGGACTTCGCGTTCGCGGGCGCTGAGGCGGGCCAGGCGCTCGCGGTGGTCGGGGGGGGCGGCGGTGAGGTGGGGGCGGTGACGGTCGATCAGGCGGCGGGTGATGCGGGGGGAGAGCGCGCCGCCGCCCGCGGCGACCTCGCGGACGGCGGTGAGGAGTTCGCCGGGCCGGGTGTTCTTCAGCAGGAAGCCCGAGGCCCCGGCGGCGAGCGCGGCGAAGGCGTACTCGTCGAGGTCGAAGGTGGTCAGGACCAGCACCCGGGTGCGCGGGCAGGTCCGGATGATCCGGCGGGTGGCCTCGATGCCGTCGGTGCCGGGCATGCGCACGTCCATCAGGACGACGTCCGGGCGCAGCCGGGCGGCGAGTTCGACGGCCTGGTCGCCGTCCGCGGCCTCGCCGACGGTCGTCAGGTCGCTCTCGGCTGCGAGGACGGTGCTGAAGGCCAGGCGCAGCAGCGCTTCGTCGTCGGCGACGAGGACACGGATCGTCATGCCGGCGCTGCCGCGGAGCCGTCGATGCGCAGGCCGGCCCGGACCCGCCAGCCTCCGCCGGGCAGCGGTCCGGCCTCCAGCACGCCCCCGTGGGCGGCCGCGCGGCGGCGCATGCCGGGGATGCCCCGGCCCTCGCCGGCAGTAGCAGGGCCGGTGGCGGTGGCGGCGGCGGGTCCGGCGGTGCCGTTGTCGGTGATCTCGACGGTGACGGTCCGGGCGGTGCAGTGGACGAGGACGTCGGCGCGGGTGGCGGCGGCGTGGCGGAGGGTGTTGGTCAGGGACTCCTGGACCAGGCGGTAGGCGGTCAACTGGACGGTGGCGGGCACTTGGTCGCGGGGGCCGCGGAGGTCGAGGCGGGTGGGCAGGCCGGCGGCGCGCATCCGTTCGGCGAGGGTGTCGAGCTCGGCGAGGCCGGGCAGCGGGTGGCGTCGGGCGTCGGGTTCGTCGGCGTGCAGGACGCCCAGTGCGCGTCGCATGTCGGTGAGGGCCTGCCGGCCGGTCTCCGCGGCGCGCTGCATGGCGGTGGCGGCCGCGCCGGGTGCGTGCTGCCGGGCGTGGAGGGCGGCATCGGTGAGCGCGACCATGACCGACAGGTTGTGGGTGACGATGTCGTGCAGGTCGCGGGCGATCCGGGTGCGTTCCTCGGCGACGGCGAGCCGTGCCTGCCGGTCGTGGTGCGCCTCGACGTCGGCGGCCCACTCCCGGGCGGCCGCGAGGTGCGCCCGGGCGGTGCGGGTGCTCGTGCCGAGCGCCGCGGCGGCGACGACGGCCGCGCCCAGTGCCAGGAACGGTGCCAGGTACGCCCCGCCGGTGGCCCACCGCATGCTGGCCAGCAGCGCGCCGCCGCCCGCGACGGCCGCGGCGATCAGCGTGGTGCGCCGGTCGGTGCGTGCCGCCACCCCGTGCAGGGCCGCCAACAGGGCGACGTCCGCCGGGAGTTGAACGTCCGCCAGCCACTGGACGAACGCGGCCGCGGCCACCGCCGCGAACACCGCCCGCGGCGCCCGGCCCCGCCACGCCAGCGGCAGGACGAGTGCGACGGTGAGGGCCGCCGCGACCGGCGCCTCGCCCGGGGCGCGGCTCACCGCCAGCTGCGCCAGGAGCGCGAGCAGCGCCAACGCCGTTGGCAGGCCCCGCACGTCGAGCGCCGCGCGCAGGCCGCCGGTCCACTGCGGGCGGGGCGTGCCGGGGAGGGTGGCCGCCTGGGTCATCAGCTGCTTCCTGTCGGTCGACGGGCCGCCGCCGCGACCCGGGTACGCGCCCGCGGGGCGGGTTCGCGCTCCTGCCACGCTAGGGGCCGCGCGCGGCGCCGCGCATGCGCCCGGCGGCGGAGGACGCGAGGCGGGTGTGCGACCACAGGAGGAGACGGGATGCCTCCCGGGGTCGCACCGCAAGGGCCCGGCCGGGCCGTCGGGTTGCGACTGCGGTGGCGGTGCGGAGACGTCTGCCGGACGACGCGGCGGCGAGCCGCGACCGGCCACGATGGCCGCGTGATCGACTTCATCGCGGGACCGAACCTGTCCCTCTGCGAACTCCTCGCCGCCACGGGCGCCGTCACCCTGGTGGCGGCGCGTTGGCTTCCCGCCGCGGCCCGTCCGTACGCCGCGGTCGCGGCCTCCGCGCTGCTGGCGGTGTCCACGGCCGTGCTGGCGGTGACGGGCATCCGCTGGCAACTGCTGCCGGTCCTGGCGGGCGCCGCACTGGCCCTGCCGTTCGCCCTGTCCCCCGCACTCCGCCCGCTGCTCGGACGGCTGCCCGGACGGCGGCTCGGACGGCGGCCGGGTGAGGTGCGGCGCGTACAGCCGGCGGTCCTCCCGAGGCCGCGCGGCGGGCGGGTGCGGCGGTGGCTCGCGGTGGCGGGCTCGGCCGGGTGCCTCGCTCTGATCGCCACCGGGCCGGTGGCGGCGTGGGCCTTCCCGGTGCCGCAGTTCCCGGAGCCCTCGGGGCCGTTCGCGGTCGGCACCCGGGTGGTGCAGTGGACGGACGCCGCGCGGCCCGAGACCTTCACCCCCGACCCGGACGACCGGCGCACCGTCGTCGTCCAGCTCTGGTACCCGGCCCGGCCGGTGCCCTCGGGTGCGCCCCGGGCCCGGTACCTGGGGCGGACGGAACAGGAGGCGCGCACCGTCCGCGACGCGCTCGCCGGCACGGCGGGGTTGCCGGGCTTCCTCCTCGACGGGGCGACGCGGGCCCGCAGCCGCGCCGTGTGCGACGCGCCGGTCGCGGACGGGGGCGGACGGTTCCCGCTCGTGCTGTTCTCCCCCGGGTCGGGCGGGGTGCGCACCCAGAACACGGCCTGGGCAGAGGAGTTGGCCAGCCACGGCTACGCGGTCGCCGCGCTCGACCACCCCTACGACTCGGCGGCGGTCGTCCTCGACGACGGGCGGACGATCCGCTCCGCGACCGCCTCCACCGGCGACCGCGACGCCGACGAGGTACTCGCGGCCGACTGGACCGCGATCCGGGCCGCCGACCTCGGCTTCGTCCTCGACCGTCTGGAGGGCCTCGACCGCGGCGAGTACCCCGGCGACCCGCTGACCGGGCGTCTCGACACCGGCCGCACCGCCGTCGCCGGCCACTCGATGGGCGGCGCCGCCGCCTTGCAGGCCGCCCGGCACGACGCCCGTTTCGCCGCCGCCCTCGACCTCGACGGCTTCCCGCACGGCCCCTGACCCCCGCCCTGCACCCGCCGGTCCTCGTCCTCACCCAGTCCCCACCGCCGCCACCGACCCCCGCTACCTGCCCCGCCTGGAGCAGGCCCTCACCGGGAACGACAGCACCGCCTACCGGCTCACCGTCCCCGGCGCCGCCCATCTCTCCTTCACCGACAGCCCGCTCTACCTCCCCCCGGTCCCCTCCCTGACGGGCTCTCTGGGCCGCGCGGAGAGCATCCGTACCGTCACCTCCGCCACCCTCGCCTTCCTCGACGCCGTCCTGAAGCACTCCGCGCCCGGCGACCCCGCCCGGGCCCTGTCCGCCTACGGCAGCCTCACCGTCCACCCACCGGCCGGCGGCCGCTGATCCGGCCGCACCGCGGTTGCACGCGGTGCCGCGTTCTCGGGCATCCTCGTTCTCGTCGCCGCGGCCCGGCCCGTGGACCACTCACCAGGAGGAGCAAGTGTCGTACCCGCAACCGCTCGGCCCCGAGGAGCGGCTCGCCGACGCGAAGAGGCTGTCGGGCCTCCCGCCGATCGTCGTGCTCTGCGGCTCCACCCGTTTCATGGCCTTGATGAGCGAGGCCGAGGTGCGGGAGACCGAGGCCGGAAGGATCGTCGTCAAGCCGGGCGTCGACCTGAAGTCTGCGCAGGAACTCCGCTCCGATCCCGTCGAGGCCGCGGCCCTGAAGGCTCGGCTGGACGAGCTGCACCGGGCGAAGATCCGGCTCGCCGACGAGGTCCTCGTGGTCGGCGACTACGTCGGAGACAGCACCCGGGCCGAGATCGCCTATGCCCGGTCGCTGGGAAGGCCCGTGCGGTTCACCCACCCCGGGGTCGATCCCGGCGCCTGACGGCCCGCCGACCTGGCCGTAAGCCCGCGGGACCGGTCCGCGTAGAGTGGCCGCTCCCCCACCGACGAGGACGGCCATGGTGCGCAAGCGTTCCGGGATTCTGTTCGTCACCGATCTCGCCTATCCGGCGCAGGGCCGGCGGTACGGCGACGAGGACGTGTTCCTGACCTCGCGGCTGCGCGAGGAGTTCGACCTCGCGCTGTGCCACCCGCGGGACGCGGTCACGCTGATGGACCGCTTCGATGCGGTCGTGGTCCGGAACAGCGGGCCGGTGCTGCACTACCGGGAGCAGTTCGACGAGTTCCGGCGGCGGGCCGGCGAGCGGGGCACCCTCGTGTACAACCCGCTGACGGGTCGTGGCGACATGGCCGGCAAGGGCTACCTGCTGGAGCTGACCAGGGCCGGCTACCCGGTCATACCGACCGTGGACCGGGCGGCCGACGCGGCTCTGCTGCCGGACGCCGACCGGTACATGGTCAAGCCGGTCGCCGGCGCGGACTCCATCGGCCTGTCGGTGGTGACGCCCGCGGAGCTG
>NZ_KK853997.1:52057-82057 GCF_000696185.1 Kitasatospora cheerisanensis KCTC 2395
CCACGACCTGCTCCGCACCGGCGCCTGACGCCCCGCCGCAGGCCCGGTCAGCGTGCGAGGGGGAGGAGGGCGGCCCCGGGGTGGAAGTCGGGCGGCGGGGTGATGCCGAACTCGGTCTCCAGGAGGCCGGCCAGCTCCTCGGCGGTGCCGACCTCGTGCCGGGTCTCGGTGGCGTCGGGGGCGGTGCGGGTGAGGGTGGTGCCGTGGAGCAGCAGGTGGTGGCCGGTGGCAGGGTGCGCTGGACGTACAGGTGGTGGAAGGGCGAGCGGGGGTGGGTGGCGGTGTACCAGTTGGCCACGTTGAGGTCGGGGGCCGGTGCCGGGTCGAGGGTGAAGGCGGTCTGGTCCTCCCAGCCGTCGCTCTTGAGGGCCTGCATCACCCACACCGGTGACGGGCTCCCGGGTTCCTCCACCACGAGGCGGTGCCGGCGCCCGGCGCCTTCGCGGACCTGACCGGGGATCATCGGCAGCGGCTCCAGCAGCGCGCCGGTGACGCCGTAGCCGACGTCGGCGAGGTACCGGCCGGGGACGCCGGGTATCTCCACCGCCAGCACCATGTGGGTGCGCGGGCGCTGCTCGCCGGGGCGGGCGCCGTAGCGGACCCGGCCGGTGAGGCGGGTGACGGTGAAGCCGAGCCGGTCGAGGACGGCGGCGAACAGGCTGTTGTGCTCGAAGCAGTAGCCGCCGCGCCGGGATCCGGCCAGCTTCGCCTGGAGGTCGTCCAGGTCCAGCGACGGGGCGCGGCCGGCGACCACGTCCAGGTTCTCGAACGGGATGCCGAGCACGTGCGCGTGGTGGAGGGAGCGCAGCGCCTGCAGGGTGGGGGCCCGGTCGCCGTCCCAACCGAGACGGGTGAAGTACAGGTCGAGGTCGACGGTCACGGGCGGGTTCGCCTTTCGCTGGGACGTGCGGTCGAGGAGCGGGGCGCCCGCGAACCGTGCCGCACCGCGCTCCGGATCCGCGGGCCCCGAACCGAGTTGACGTGCTCGGCGGCCACCCAGTTCCAGGAGCTCGACGACCGCGGCCGCGAGCCCCCGCGCCGACGGGGCGTCAGGAGCGGCCGAACCAGCGGCCCTTGGGCCGGGCCGGCGGCGCGTCGGTGCGGTCACTGCTCGTCGGGACGGGGGCCGCCGGCGGCTCGCCGTACTCGCGGGAGACCACCTCCACCCGGCCCGTCGCCGGGTCGTGGCGCACCGTGTCCAGGCCCATCCGGTCCAGGTCCGCGACGGAGTCGGCGTTCTCGGCGGTGTGCAGCGCGATCATTCCGACCTTGGGATGGTCCTCGCCGAGGGTGACCTCCTCACCCAGCACCACCCGCATCAGCGCGTCCGCCGACGGGCGCGGCGAGGGCTCGTCGACCGCGAGGTGCACCATCAGGTGCTCGTCCCCGTTGGTCTCCCAGCGCACCCGGGACACCCACGCGCACCGCACGGCCGGGAACTCGCGGATCCGCCGCACCAGCGCGGCCCGCAGCGCACGGGCCACCGGGTCGGTGGTGTACTGGCAGGTCATCGTCGAGCCCGGGCGGTAGGCCGCCCACTCCCGCAGCACGTGGTCGGGGATGATCGCCTGCCCCTGCGCGGAGCGGATCGCCAGCACGCCGACCCCGGTCTTCTCCAGCACGTCCTGCAGGCGGGCCGCGTCGAAGTGCGCCGTCCCCGCGGCCGACGGCAGCAGGTCCGCGCCGACCTCCGCCCCGGTGAACACCAGCAGCGTGGGCGGCTGGTCGTCGGGCGGCAGGAACAGCACCTTCCCCTCCCGGGTGTAGGGGACGAACGCCCCGCCGTCGAACAGCGCGGACAGCACCTCCGTCCCGACCAGTTCGTGCCCGTCCGCCTGGCGGTCCAGCAGTTGCGCAAGCGCCTCGTTCGAAGACTCGACCATGCCGGGCAGCGTAGGGCCGCGCGCCGCGCCGCCCGCAGCCGCCCCCTGCTGTCAGCTTCCGCCCGGCCGGTGCCGTCCGGCGCGGGCGAGTGCCTGCTCCGCCTGGGCGGCCAGGGTGGTGACCAGGTCGGCGGCGGACGGCAGGTCGGTGATGAGGTCGACCGCCTCGCCGGCCCAGACCGGCGCCGGGGGGATCGCTCCCCGGGCCACGTCGTCCCGGTAGTCCTGGCGGGCCTGCGGGTCGCGGGCCAATTCGGCCTCCCGGCCGCGCCACCGGTCGAGGTAGGGGTGGCCGAGCGTGCGGGCCGTGTACTTCTCGGTCGGCCAGCTCGCGCCGCGGGCGAGGTCGAGCACGCCGTTGCGTTCGGTGTCCTGCGCGCGTCCCTCGACGACGGCCCGGCCGACGGAGGGGTCGACCAGGGCCTCGGCGGTGGCCTGGAAGCGGGTGCCGATCATCGCTCCGGCGGCACCCAGGGCCAGCGCCGCGGCGACGCCCCGGCCGTCGGCGATCCCGCCGGCCGCCAGGACGGGCACGGGCGCGGCGAGGTCCGCCACGACCGGCACGAACGGCAGGGTGGACCGCCCGTGCCGGGCGCCGTGCCCGCCGCTCTCGGTTCCCTGCGCCACGATCACGTCGGCGCCCAGGTCCACCGCACGGGCGGCCTCCTCCAGGTCGGTGACCTGGACCATCACGAGCGCGCCCGCGCTCCGGATCCGCTCGACGAACGGGCCCGGGTCACCGAACGAGAGCATCACCGCGGCGGGCCGGAACTCCAACGCCCGCTCCACCGCGCCGGCATCGATCGCCCAGCTGAGAAAGCCGACGCCCCACGGTCGGTCGGTGCCCTCGGCCACGATCGTCAGTTCCCGCGCCAGCCACTCCCGGTCGCCGTAGCCGCCGCCCACCAGCCCGAGCCCGCCGGCCCGGGAGACGGCGGCGGCCAGCGCTCCCCCGGCCGCCCCGCCCATCGGCGCCAGCACGATCGGGTGCCGCACGCCCAGCAATTCCGTCAACTCCGTCGACAAAGCCATGCGTTCATCATCGCTCCCGCGCCCGCCGGCGGGAGTGGAACCGGCCGTCGGGAAGAAAGGTGCGGGCCGATGTCGATCCGGCCGCCCCGGCTCCGACCTCACGGTGCGAAGCGGCACCCCGCCCCTCGCCCACCATCGACCGACCCACCTGTGCGAGGCACCGACGTGAACCAGTTGCTGAGAGTCATGAACTTCAACGTCTCCTCCGACGGCATCGCCGCCGGACCGAGTGAACAGCAGACGCTGGAACGGCCGTTCGGCCTCGACCGGCCCGAGCGGCTGTTCTCCTGGGCGGGTGCGACCGCGAGTTGGCCGATGCGCACCGAACCGGGCGGCAGCCGCGGCCTGGACGACTGCTTCACCCGGGATTTCGCCCGCAACATCGGCGCGGAAATCATGGGGCGCAACAAATTCGGTCCTCAGCGCGGCCCTTGGGCCGACCACGAATGGCAGGGCTGGTGGGGGGAGAAGCCGCCCTTCCGCACCCCGGTGTTCGTCCTGACCCACCACCCCCGTCCTTCCCTCACCCTCTCCGACACCACCTTCCACTTCGTCGACGACACCCCCGCCGTCGTCCTCGAACAGGCCAAGCTGGCGGCCCGGGGGCAGGACGTCCGCCTCGGCGGCGGTGTCAGCACCATTCGCCAATTCCTGGACGCCGATCTCGTCGACACGCTCCACATCGCCGTCTCCCCGCTCGCGCTCGGCACCGGCCTCCGGCTGTGGGACTCCCCCGAGGAGCTGAACGACCGCTACCACCACGACACCGTCCCGAGCCCCAGCGGGATCACCCACCACCTCTACTGGCGCCGGTAACGCCCCTGGTCGGAGCGGGGTGTCCCGGCCGGGGCGCCCCGCCCGGCGGGGCTCGCTGCGACGGCTGCGGCCGGTGTGGCTGCTGCGCCGGCGGCGCGGGCGGGCGCGAGCGCCAGTGGGAAAGCCCGTGGAAATGCGCCGCCATACCTGCACTATGCAAAACCGCTACCAACTTTGTCGGTTCGCTATTCCGGCGGCCCCGCCGGGCAATTCACATGCATGTACACCGACATCCGGCCGGGCTGGCCGAATCATTTCCGACGCGGCGTCGGCCGCCGTTCCGCAAAGCGGACTTGACTTGACAACAACCCGTCAAGAATTGCGGCCTGCAAGCCCCTCCGCGTTGCATATTTCCGAACCATCCCGCTCACACAGCGCACCGGTCACACCCTTGACCGGTGACGGCCGCGCCCCCAGAGTCATCACCGACGAGCCCGCCCGGCACGCCGCCGTCCGATCGGCCGCGGATCCGCCGGCGCTCGCACTTCGACCGCATTCTTTTATTTGGGGGGACCCACTTGATGGCCCGCAGAACCAGCACGCCCGCCATATCCGTGCCCGGTGCCCCGTCCGCGAACGGGATCGGCGCCCGCAGCGCCCTGGCGGCCGCGGTCGCGGCTTCGCTGCTCCTCACCGTCACCACCACCGCCGCGGCGGCCTCGACCGACGGCGCCGCGGGCGCCAAGGCCGGCGGCGCGACCTCCACGCCCGGAGGGATCGTCTTCGCCGACGCCGCCGGGTCCACCGGGCCGGCCCAGCCGGTGCCCGGGGCCAGCTCCGGCGGCACCCTGAACGTGCTGCAGCAGGACACCTTCGGGCACCTCGACCCGGCGCAGGTCCGCGTCAACAACCAGGCGCAGCTGGCGACCCTGATCGACCGCGGCCTGACCACGTACCGCCTCGACAACGCCGGCAACTACTCGGTGGTCGGCGACCTGGCCACCGACAGCGGGCGGATGAGCGACGGCGGCAAGACCTGGACGTACACGCTGAAGAGCGGCATCCGCTGGGAGGACGGCACGCCGATCACCTCGGCCGACATCCGCCAGTCCGTGGAGCGGCTGTTCGCCCCGTTCGTCACCAACGGTCCGACGTACCTTCAGCACTGGCTGGCGAACACCAGCGGCGCGGACTACCGCAACCTGCTGCCGGAGGGCCCGTACAACGGCAGCCACCTGCCGGACAGCGTGCTGTCCACGCCGGACGCGAAGACGATCGTCTTCCACTTCCAGCAGGCGCAGCCGGACCTGCCGTACGCGCTGGCGCTCGCCGGGTACTCGGCGGTCCCGGCGGCGCGCGACACCAAGGAGGCCTACGACACGGCCCCGGTGGCGTCGGGCCCGTACCGGGTGGAGAACTTCACCCCGGGCGTCTCGATGACCCTGGTCCGCAACCCGCAGTGGGATCCGGCCACGGACTCGGCCCGCCACCAGTACCCGGACAAGTTCCAGATCAGCTTCGGGGTGTCGGCCGTCGACTCGACCCGTCGCATCATGGACAACGTCGGCGACGACCAGACGGCGCTGTCCTTCACCAACTCGGTCGACGCCGCGCACACGAACGCGGTCATGGCCGACCCGGCGACGGCGGCCCGCGCCATCTCCGGCTACCAGCCGTACGTCGCGCAGATCAACTTCAACACCCGGCGGATCACCGACACCCGGCTGCGGCAGGCCCTGGCGTACGCCATTCCGACCCGGGCGGTGTACGACGCCCAGGGCGGCCAGTGGGGTGCGGAGCTGGCGGGCAGTTACATCAGCCCGACCATGCCGGGGTACCGCCCGAGCGACCCGCTGGGCAAGGTGGCGCACCCGGACGGCGAGCCCGACAAGGCGCGCAGGATCCTCAAGTCCGAGCACAAGCTGGGCATGAAGATCCGCTACGCGTTCGTCGACACGCCTGCCGGCCAGCAGTACTCGGCGGCGATCGAGGCCGCGCTCGACCGGGCCGGCTTCGACGTGGAGCGGGTCGCGATCCCGGGCCGCAACTACTACGACACCATCGGCAAGACCGACAACGCCTTCGACATGTACGCCTCGGCGTGGGGCGCGGACTGGCCGAGCGGCCTGACGGTGATCCCGCCGGTGTTCGACGGCCGGACGGTGGCCAACGGCTCGTCCAACTACTCGATGCTGAACGACCCGCGGGTCAACCGCCGGATCGACCGGATCAAGACCCAGACGGACCCGAACCGGGCGGCGACCGCCTGGATGGCGCTGGCGGACAACATCGCGAAGACCGATGTCCCGGCCGTCCCGACCGTGTCCTACAAGCAGCTCCAGATCTCCGGCTCCCGGGTCGGCGGCGCGGTGTACCACCACCTGTACGCCAACATCGACCCGACCCGCCTGTACCTGAAGCCCTGACCCCTCGTCAGGACGCGCAGGCGTCGAAACTGCCGGGACTCCCGCTCGCGGGGGTCCCGGCAGTGCGTGTTGTGCCCGGTCGGATCGCGGATCCGGCCGGTCGCGCGTCCGGCCGGCCTCGGTGGCCGGCCGGGGTGGATCAGTTGCCGCCCTGGCTGTAGGCGTAGGACAGGCCGGAGCCCAGGGTGCTGCAGTACGCGTAGCTCCACGCGCCGGTGTTGACGCGGGCCCAGGCGCCCGCGATCTCCTGGCCGTTGGTGCAGTGGGCGACGGCCCGGACGTAGTTGTAGCCGTTGTAGTAGGAGCAGGTGATGCCGGCGGTGGCATCGTCGTTCCAGGTGGTGCAGGTGGTGGCGGCCGAAGCCGGCGTCGCGGCGACGACTCCGGCCATCAGCGTGGCGGCCACGGCGCCGGCAGCGGCCAGTGCACGGAACTTGCGCATGGTTCCCCCTCGGGAGGCGATTCGGATGGGGCGGATCGCGAAGGAGGCCGGCGGAGCGTCGGAACACCGGGTGGAGCCGGGTCCGGGTGCTCCCTCGCCCGGGCGTCTCCGCCGGGGCGCTGCTTCCTTCGCCCACGACACTAGGTCCGCCCGGGCGCCGGCCGACCGCGATTCGCCCACGACCGGATCCATCGCACAGAACTCCCCGACGCTGTGCCAACTCCCCCACGGGAAACGTCCGTTCTCTTCAGCCCCGGGGGCGCCGGCCCGCTCAGCGGCAGAGCGCCGCGTCGACCGCGTCGGCCACCCGCTGCCTGACCTCGGCCGACGGGGCCGCGGTGACCGCGATGTTCGCGGCCCGGCCGTCCTCGGTGACGCCGCCGCGGGTGAGGTAGCCGGGGATGCTGCCGCCGTGTCCCCAGAAAAGGCCGCCGCAGGGCAGCGGGCGGCTGGCCAGGCCGAGGCCGTAGCGGGCGCCGGGCCCCAGGTACGGGGCGGGGACGGTGGTCCGCATCTGGGCGAGCTGGGCGGGCGGCAGCAGTTCGCCGCCGATCAGGGCGGCGAAGAAGCGGTTCAGGTCGGCGCCGGTGGAGACGACGGCGCCGGCGGCCCAGGCCCAGGACGGGTCCATCTCGGTGATGTCCAGCGGCGGTCGGCCGGGCTCCCCGAGCACGTACCCGTGCGGGTGGCGTTCACGGATCATCAGCTCGCCCTGGGCGGGGAAGTAGGTGTGGCGCAGGCCGATCCGGTCGATGACGCGCCGGGTGATCTGCTCGCCGAGCGGGCGGCCGGTGACCTTCTGGACGATCAGTCCGGCCACCAGGTAGCCGGTGTTGCTGTACTTCCAGCCGGTGCCGGGGGCGAAGTCCGGCGGGTGCGCGAGGGCGAGGTCGAGCAGCTCGCGCGGCTCGAAGTACTGCTCGGGGCCGGACACGTCGAGGAACGTCGTGTAGTCGGCGAGTCCGCTGGTGTGCTGGAGGAGCTGACGGACCGTGATGAGCCGGCCGTCGATGCCCTCGCCGTGGACGAGGCCGGGCAGGTAGCTGTCGACGGGGGCGTCCAGGCCGATCCGGCCCTCGGCGACCAGTTGCAGGACGACGACCGCGACGAAGGCCTTGGTGTTGCTGCCGATCCTGACCTGCCCGTCGGCCGGGACCTTCGCGCCGGTGGCCGGCTCCCCGACCCCGGCGGTGTAGTTGCGGCTGCGGCCGTCGCGGCCGCGGACGGTGGCCAGCGCGCCGGGCAGGCCGTCGGCGGCGACCAGGGCGTCGAGCCGCTGCTGGACGGTGTCCGCCCGGGGAGGTGCGGCGAGGGCGGGCGGGGCGGGTGCGCCGAGCGCGAGGGCTCCGGCGGCGACGGCCACCGCCCTGCGGCGGAGTCCGCAGGCGGACTGCCTGCGGCGTGCGGGTGGCGGGTTCACGGGGGCGCCTCCTCGGTCGGGGCGTGCGCGGAACGGCCGGGCAGGCCGGTCCCAGCACAGCACGCGGCCGGGCGCGCCGCCGTCGCCGCCGAGGAGGAGCGCGGGCGGCGGGTCTCGTCCTGACGGGGTATCAGCGCCCCTGACCCGCCCCCCGGGGTGGGGCCTGCGCCGCCGGGTCGGCCGGCGGACAGGTGCAGCCGGAACGGCGGGTCGGCGACCCGGCGGGTGTCACCGGCTTTCCGCGCGACGGCCGCGAGTCGACGGGCTCAGGCCCAGAGGCGGACCAGGTGGTCGTGCAGCAGTTGCTCGGCCTCCTCGGTGGTGCGGTGGCCGATCAGCACGTGCGCGGTCAGGCCGTCGGCGAGGGCGAGCAGGGTGCGGGCCTCGCGGGCGGCGTCGAGGCGCTCGGGCGCGGGCCAGAGCGGGTGGTCGGCCGCGGGCCCGAGCGACTGCTCGGTCGCGTCGGCGATCAGCCGGGCGAGCAGGGCTTCCAGCTCGGCGTAGCTGGTGCGCAGGCCGGCCGCCAGCGCGGGGTGGACGGCGGCGGCGGCGAGGAAGGCGAGCCAGGTGCGGGCCTGGGCGCGGTACCGGGTCTGCAACAGGGCGAGTTCGTGGGCGAGATGGCCGACGGTGCTGGCCGGGGACTGCGCGGGGGCGGCGAGCAGCCGGGCGCGGGCCCGCTCGGTGACCTGCCGTCCGATGTGGGCGACGGCGAAGTGCAGCATCTCCTCCTTGGTGCGGAAGCAGCGCTGGACGGCGCCCATCGAGACCTCGGCGCGGGCGGCGACGTCGCGCAGGGTGGCGGCCTCCAGGCCCTGTTCGTCGATCAGGGCGCAGACGGCGTCGGCGATCCGGCGGCGCCGTTCCTCGTGGTCCACCTGCTTGGGCATCTGCTCCGTCCTCCCCTCGATTAATTCGATGCAAGTGTATCGGTTAACGGTCTAGAGTGCGTCCGGTTCCGATGCGAGCGCATCGGAAAGTGACTCCAGGAGGACAGAAGCCCATGTGGAAGCTCTCCGCCGGCGCTCTCGCCGCGGCCGTCCGCGGCGGCGAGGTGTCCGCGCTCGACGTGGTGGACGCCCATCTCGCCCGGATCGACGCGGTGAACCCGCGCGTCAACGCCGTCACCCAGCTGTTCGCCGAGCGGGCCCGCGAGGACGCCCGCCGGCTCGACCGGCGCCGGGCCGCCGGCGAGCGGCTCGGTCCGCTCGCCGGGGTGCCGTTCTCGGTCAAGGAGTGCATCCGGGTCGAGGGTTTCGCGGCCACCTTCGGGCTGCGCCGGTTCGCGGGCATGACGGCCGGGGCCGACGCGATTCCGGTGGCCCGGCTGCGCGCCGCCGGGGCGGTCCCGATCGGCCACAGCAACATGCCGTCGCTGATCCTGTCCGGGATGCACACCCGCAGCGAGCTGTACGGCGACACGCTGAACCCTTGGGACGCCGCGCGGACGCCTGGCGGCACCAGCGGCGGCGACGGCGCGGCGGTCGCCACCGGGATGGCCGCGCTCGGGCTGGGCGACGACTCGGGCGGCTCGATCCGCATCCCCGCCTCGTTCTGCGGCGTCGCGGCGCTGAACCCGACCGCCGGGCGGTTCGCCGCCGACCAGCGCATGCTGGGCCCGGACGACCCCGGCCCGGCCTCCCAGGTCCTGGTCGCGGACGGCCCGTTGGCCCGCACGGTGGCCGACCTGCGACTCGCGTACGAGTGCCTGGCGGGCCCCGACCCGCGCGATCCGCGGGCCGTTCCCGCCCCGCTGTACGGCCCGCCGCTCGACGGCCCGCCGAGGGTCGCGGTGGTCGCCGATCCGGGCGGGCGCGGCGTCCACCCGACGGTCCGGCGGGCGGTCGAGCGGGCCGCCGGGGCGCTGTCCGACGCCGGCTACGACGTCCGCGAGGTGCCGGACGTGCCCCGCTTCGACGAGGCCTTCGACGCCTACCACCGGCTCACCGTCGCCGAGTTCACGCCCGCCTGGCCGGTGGTCCGGCACCTGCTCGGCGAGGGCGGCGACCGTTTCATCGACTTCGCGATGCGCGCCACGCCGCCGGTCGACGCGGCCGGCCTGATCGCCCTGATGGGCACCTGGATGAACATCCGCCGGTCCTGGGCGGAGTTCCTCGACGAGTACCCGCTGCTGCTCGGCCCGGTCTTCACCGAGCCCCCGGTCGAGCCCGGCCTGGAGTCACGCGACCAGGAGAGCCGCGACCGCGTCACCACCGCCATGCGGCTCTGCTCGCTGACCAGTTTCGTCGGCGCCCCCGCCGTGGCCGTCCCGACCGGCCTCACGGACGGCCTCCCCACCGGCGTCCAACTCGTCGGCCGCCCCTTCCGCGAGGACCTCTGCCTCACCGCCGCCCAGCACCTGGAAACCCGCTTCGGCACCCTCACCCCCGTCGACCCGCGCCCCTGACGCACCCCGGGCCCCCGGCGGACAATCCCCCGGGGGCCTCGGTGGTGACGGGTCGTCAGGCCGCCCGCCGCCGGACCGCGCCGACCGCGGCGACCAGCGCGCCGAGGGCGGCCGCGACGACCGGCACCACCAGCGCGGTGCGGAACGCCTCCAGCGGGGTCGCGCCGGAGCCGAGCGCGGCGAGGTCGACGGTGGTCACGGCCGAGAGGCCGAGCGCGGCGCCGAACTGGAAGGCGGTGTTGAGGAGTCCGCCGGCCAGGCCCTGTTCCTGCTCGGCGACGCCTTCGGTCGCGGCGATGGTGAGCGGGCCGTACGCGAGGGCGAAGGCCAGTCCGGTGAGCAGCATGGTCGGGAACATCATGGGGTACGTCCAGTCGGCGCCGACCGGGACGAACAGGGCGTAGGAGAGGGCGGCCAGCAGGAAGCCGCCGAAGATCACCCGGGCGTGGCCGAAGCGGTCGACCAGTTTCGGGGTGAGGGTCGGGGCGAGCACCGAGTCCACGCCGACGGCGAGCAGGGCGAGGCCGGTCTGCAGCGGGGTCCAGCCGCGCAGGTCCTGGAGGTAGAGGGTGGTGACGAACTGGAAGCCGAAGAAGGATCCGGCGAACAGCAGCGCGCCCAGGTCGGCCCGCAGCAGCGGCCCGTTGCGCAGCAGGCCGGGTCGGACCAGCGGCGCGGAGGAGCGCCGTTCGATCAGGGCGAACGCGGTGAGCAGGGCGAGGCCGCCGGCCAGCACCGCGGCCGTGGTGGCGGGCGCGGCGCCCGGTTCGCCGAGCCGGACCACGCCGTAGACCAGCAGCAGCATCGCCGCGGTCGCGGTGACCGCCCCGGCGAGGTCGAAGCGTTCGCCGGCCGGGCGCCGCGGCACGTCCTGGCGCGGGATCAGCACGGTGGCGGCGGCCAGCAGGAGGGCGGCCAGCAGCACCGGTGCGAAGAACACCCAGCGCCAGCCGATCGCGGTGAGCAGGCCGCCGGCCACCAGGCCGAGCGAGAAGCCGGCCGCGGCGGTGCCGGCGTACACCAGCAACGCCCGGTTGCGGCGCGGTCCTTCGGCGAAGGCGGTGGTGATGACGGACAGTCCGGCCGGGGTCATGAAGGCGGCGGACAGGCCGGTGACGAAGCGGGCGAGGATCAGCATCCAGCCTTCGGTGGCCAGGCCGCCGAGGCCGGAGAAGAGGACGAAGACGCCCAGCCAGAGCAGGAACATCCGGCGCCGGCCGAGCAGGTCGGCGGCCCGGCCGCCGAGCAGCATGAAGCCGCCGTAGCCGAGCACGTACGCGCTGAGCACCCAGGACAGCGCGCCGGTGGACATGCCGAGGCCGGAACGGATCGACGGCAGGGCGACGTTGAGCATCGCCACGTCGATGCCCTCCAGGAAGATCGCCCCGCACAGCACGGCCAGTACGGCGGCGTCCCGGCCGCCGATCCGCGCGGGCCGGTCGCCCGGCTCGGCCGGTCGGGGGTCCGGCGGCGGGCTCGCGGCCGTTTTCGGGCAGGGCGGAGGACACGGACACCTGAGGCTCCTCGGGGAGGGGGCGGCGAGGGCCGACGGCGGTTCCGTTCCGTCCGGTCGGTTCCCTCTTGTAACCGCTCGTCATCCTGAGGCAGCATCAACTGCCATGGAAGAAGGCACTTTGAAGGAACCGACGCACTGCGCGGGTACCGGCCGCGACTACGAGGTGCTCCAGTGGGACGTCCGGGAGGACTGCGAGGTGCGGCAGATCCTCGACCGGATCGCCGACAAGTGGTCGCTGCTGGTGATCACGCTGCTGGACCGGCGCTCCCTGCGCTTCACCGAGCTGCGCCGCGCGATCGACGGGGTGAGCCAGCGGATGCTCACCGTGACGCTCCGTCAGCTGGAGCGCGACGGCCTGGTGGAGCGCACCGTCCACCCGGTGGTCCCGCCCCGGGTGGACTACGCGCTGACGCCGCTGGGGCGGACGCTGCACGCCACCATCCGCTCGCTGGTCACCTGGACGGAGGCGCACCAGCGGGAGATCGCGGCGGCGCGCGCCGTGTACGACGCGCGCCAGGCGGGGGCCGGGGGCGCCGTCAGCGGGTGACCTCCACCTCGACGGTGAAGTCCTGTTCGCCGGGCGGGCAGGGCTTCGCCTCGCCGCAGCTGCTGCGGTGGGCGGTGAGCCGGACCGTGCCGGGCGTGCGGGCGGTGAACGCGGTGGTGACGGTGCCGCAGCCGCCGCCGGGCTGGCAGGACGGGCCGGCGGCGGTGGACGGCGGTCCGGCGGGGGCGAGCAGCGCCGGGTCGGTGCTGGTGGCGGGCGACCAGTAGGTGCTGTGCAGTTCGGTGCGGACGGTGCTGCCGGCGGCCACGGTGACGCGGGTGCGGTCGGCGGTTTCGTCCAGCACGACGGGGCCGGCGCCCGCCGCCGGAGCGAGCGCGGCGCCGGTCGTGCCGCAGCCGGCCAGCGCCGCGAGGGCGAGCAGCGCGCCGGCGGCGGCGGCGGTCTTCGGTGTCATGGCGACTCCGATCTGTCGGTGGGGGGCGGGACTTGGCGCGGCGGGGCACGGCGCCGTCCCGTCCCGGGGATGCGGCGGTGCCGGGAGGGCCGGCGTACGGCCCTCCCGGCACCCCTGCCGAGCCGGGGTCAGGAGACGTTGAGCGCGGTGTCGTCGACCACGAAGCTGGTCTGCAGCGAGGAGTCCTCGGTGCCGGTGAACTTCAGGGTGACGCTCTGTCCGGCGTAGGCGGACAGGTCGAAGGTCTTCTGCACGTAGCCGGTGGCGGCGTTCACGTTGGAGTAGGTCGCCAGCGTGCTGGAGTTGGCCTGGACGGTGAGCTTGTCGTAGGCGGTGGTGCCGGTCTCGGCGGTGTCGACGTGCAGCCAGAAGCTGAAGCTCGCCTTGCAGCCGGCCGGGATCGTCACGGTCTGGGAGACGGTGTCGGTGTGGGCGGAGCCGTAGCCGTCCATCCAGGCCTTCCAGGATCCGCTGTGGGCGGCCTCGGAGGCGGAGTTGTCGACGACGCCGGAGCTGGTGGTCCAGGGCGCGGCGGTGCCGGTCTCGAACCCGGCGTTGCCGAGCAGTTGGGCCGGGGTGCAGGTACCGCCGCCGGTGCCGGCCTCGGTCCAGCCGAAGGTGGCGGAGCCGCCGGAGCCGGTGCTGTCGGTGGCGGTGACGGTGACCGAGGAGGTGCCCGCGGTGGTCGGGGTGCCGGAGATCAGGCCGGTCGAGGAGTTGATGGCCAGTCCGGCCGGCAGGCCGGTGGCCGCGTAGCTCAGGGTCTGGCCGGTGGCGGAGTCGCTGGCCTTGATCTGCAGGCTGGCGGCGGTGCCGACGGTGCCGCTCTGGCTGCCGGGGTTGGTCACGGTGACGGTGTTGGCGCCGCCGTGGGTGAGGATGGCGTGGGTGATGGCGCAGGAGTTGGTGTCGTTGGACCAGCTGGCCTGCTCGGCGAAGGTGCCGTAGGAGCCGAAGCTGACGTTGGCGGCGCCGCCGGCGGTGCCGGGCTGGAGCCAGGCGCACTCGTCGGAGTTCTCCTGGCCGTTGTACGAGGAGCCGGAGACGTGGTTGGTCCAGCCGCCGGCCGGGTTCTGGTCGGACATCATCTCGTGCCACTCGTGGCCCAGGGTCATCGTCCAGCCGTCCAGCGTGCCGGGCGAGTTGACGAAGCCGACGCCGCAGGAGGAGCCCATGTCGATGTTGTAGGGCTGGTTGGAGAACGCGATGTCGCCGTAGGAGGAGTTGACCGCGCCGCCGGTGAGCGTGGTGTCGCCGTTCCAGTCGTGCCAGGCGCAGTAGCCCTGGGTCGGGCTCTGGTAGTTGTCGGGGTTGGTGCCGTGCGGCGACAGGATCACGTAGTAGGCGTCGCGGTTGGCGGCGGCCGTGGTGTTGCCGAAGTGGGCGGCGGCGTTGACGGCTTCCACGCCGAGCTGGTGGCCGGTGGCGGAGGACGGGGAGGCCGCCGCGTTGTCGTACCAGACGCCGGAGAGCACGCCGCCGCTCTGGTAGGGGACGAAGTTCGCGTTGGCGGGGCAGCTGACCGCGCCGGCGGCGACGTTGGGGCCGTCGCACCACTGGGTCAGGTCGGCGGACCAGGTCTCGCCGTTGGTGCCGATGCCCTTGAACATGTTCTGCGCGGCCTGCGCGGCGCCGGCCGAGTCGCCGGAGAAGGTCAGGTTGCCGTTGGCGTCGGTGCCCTGGGTGCCCCACTGGGTGCCGTAGAACACCAGGTACACCTTGGAGTGGCCGCTCTGCACGCCGATGCCGTCGACGCCGCCGCCGTAGGACAGGGTCTGCTGGCCGGTGGCGGCGGCCTGCAGCTGATGGGCGATCAGGTCCTGCTTCTGCTTGGCGTACTGCTTCATGCCCGGGACGCTGCTCTGCGTCAGCGCCGGGCTGAACGGGTTGAACTCGTTGGAGATTCCGGACGGTCCGGGCGTGCCGTGGTGGGCCTGGCCGGAGACGGCGGGGTGGGGGTCGGCGGCCTGGGCGGGGCCGCGGTGGCGGCTATTCCGGCGGCGGCGAGCGCGAGGGCCGCGGCGCCGGTGAGCGCCGTCAGCCGTGCGCGCACGGCGGTGGGGGTCGTTCCCATGGGTGGGGGCCTCTCTCCTCCGGCCGTCCGGGCCACGGTGGGCACGGTGCGGCCGAGATACCTGGGCGGGGAAAAAGCGGACGGCGGGGGCGGCCGGCGGCGAATGCCGCGGCCGCAATTGCGGGGTTATCGCATTCCTGGCTGTCCGCGGCCAGAAGCAAAGCAGAGCCGCTGACGGGCAGTCAATGGAGAACGTTCAGAGAAAACTCAGAAACTCCCGTCCGTGCAGGCCGGGGACTTGGTGCGGCGGGATGACAAAATCCGGCGGCGTCAACAGTTTTCAACTTGGCATCGCTGTTCATGGAAGTTCGGGCGGAATTCGCGGGAATTCCTTTGCGCAGTCTTGGAATTCGGCGCGGCGAAAAGCCCGGGCCCGGCCGTCCCCCGCCCCGCCACAGCCGCCGCCCGCTCCGGCCGACTGTCCTGAGGGGGTGTCAGGATGCGGCGCATGGAGAACGACACGGGGATGAACACCTTCCAGCGGCTGGCCCTCCGGGTGCACGGCGCGGACGTCGACTTCGCGGAGGGCGCGTACCAGGACATCCTCGCCGACGCGGTGCGGATGGTCGGCGGCGCGGACCCCCGGGTCTTCCACCGCCTCCCGGGTGCGGACGCCTGCGCGGACGACTACTACCTGCTGGCCGCGCCGGACCAGGCCGCCCTCCTGCGCGACGAGTTCGGGCTGCGCATCGAGGTGCGCGGCCCGCAGGGCCTGAGCGTCCACCCGGACGCGTAGCGCGGACGCGCGAGCCGCCCGGCGCGGGCCGGGCGGCTCGGGCGGTGCGGGGTGACGGGCCGTCAGGCCCGCGGTGCGCGGGACTGGACGAGGGCGACGTAGCGGACGGTGAAGACCATCGGGACGACGAAGCCGGCGATCTGCACCAGCAGGGAGGCGAGCGAGTGGCCGTGGCCGCCGTGCGCGAGGGCGGCCAGCACGACCGCGGTCAGCGCGAACGCGGCGGTCCAGACGGAGGTGATCACCACGTTGACCCGGATGAACGGCTTGAGCGGCCAGATCTCGGGCGGGGTGCTGCGCTTGGCGATGCCCAGCGTGAAGGGCTTGCCGATCAGCAGGGAGGTGCCGGCGATGACGGCGAGGCAGGCCGAGGAGAGCGTCGCCGAGTAGTCGCGGATGCCGGAGTGCGGGTCGGAGAAGGCGATCGCGGCGAGGACCGCGAAGTACAGCGCGGAGCCGATCTCGATGATCAGCGCGTCGTGGGCGGCGCCGGCCGAGCGCTGCTGGAGGATGACGGCCGCGGCGACGACCAGGCCGGCCAGGGCGGCCCACTGCCACTGGGCGGACGGGATCACCGCGAAGACGATCCAGGGCAGGAAGGTGCGCAGGTAGGACATTTCGGTTCGGATTCCCCCTCGGTGGTCGGCCCCGCCGGGCCGTTCTCCCTGGAGGATATCCGCCCCGTTCGGCCCTCACACCACCCTTCCGCGCAGCGACTGTTGACCGCCCGTCAGGTTGATGTCACGTCAGCAGCGCCGCAGGTGGGCGGCCGGGTGGGCGGGGTGCGCGGGCGGGCGGCTGCCGGTGCCCGGTGCGCGACCGGCTGCGGCGCCGGTACGGCGCAGAGTCACCCGAACGGCGCATTCCGGGCGGGTCGCCGTGCGGCTGGACATAAGGACGGGTTGGGTGGAGACCGAGGCCGGCGATCTTGGTCGGTCCGGAGAACGGATGAGGAGTGCGCGCGGTGTACTACAGCAGCGGCAATTACGAGGCGTTCGCCCGGCCCCGCAAGCCTGCGGGAGTGGACGGGAAGCGGGCGTGGTTCGTTGGCTCGGGGCTGGCGTCGTTGGCGGGCGCGGCGTTCCTGGTCCGGGACGGGCAGTTGGCGGGCGAGCGGATCACGATCCTGGAGCAGCAGACGCTGCCGGGCGGTGCGCTGGACGGCATCAAGGAGCCGGAGCGCGGGTTCGTGGTGCGCGGCGGCCGGGAGATGGAGAACCACTTCGAGTGCCTGTGGGACCTGTTCCGCTCGGTCCCGTCGCTGGAGGTCGAGGGGGCGAGCGTCCTCGACGAGTTCTACTGGCTGAACAAGGACGACCCGAACTTCTCGCTCCAGCGCGTCACCCACCAGCAGGGCCGGGACGCGGGCACCAACGGCCTGTTCGCGCTGGGCGACCGGGCGCAGCGCGACCTGGTGAAGGTGTTCCTCGCGACCCGCGAGGAGATGGAGGACAAGCGGATCGACGAGGTGTTCGGCGAGGAGTTCCTGGCGTCGAACTTCTGGCTGTACTGGCGCACCATGTTCGCCTTCGAGCAGTGGCACTCGGCGCTGGAGATGAAGCTCTACCTGCACCGTTTCGTCCACCACATCGGCGGGCTGCCGGACTTCTCGGCGCTGAAGTTCACCAAGTACAACCAGTACGAGTCGCTGGTGCTGCCGCTGGTGAAGTGGCTGCTGGAGCAGGGCGTGGTGTTCCAGTACGGCACCGAGGTCACCGACGTCGACTTCTCCTTCGCGGACGGCCGCAAGCAGGCGACGGCGCTGCACTGGGTGCGCGACGGCGAGCCGGGCGGGGTCGAACTGACCGCGGACGATCTGCTGTTCACCACGATCGGCTCGCTGACGGAGAACTCGGACAACGGCGACCAGCGCACTCCGGCGAAGCTGAAGGAGGGTCCGGCGCCGGCCTGGGACCTGTGGCGGCGGATCGCGGCGAAGCACCCGGACTTCGGCCGCCCGGACGTGTTCGGTTCGCACATCCCGCAGACCAAGTGGGAGTCGGCGACGGTGACCACGCTGGACCACCGCATCCCGGAGTACATCCAGAAGGTGTGCAAGCGCGACCCGTTCTCGGGCCGGGTGGTGACCGGCGGCATCGTCACCGTCCGGGACTCGTCCTGGCTGCTGAGCTGGACGGTCAACCGGCAGCCGCACTTCAAGCAGCAGCCGAAGGACCAGATCGTGGTCTGGCTGTACTCGCTGTTCGTGGACGTGCCGGGCGACTACGTGAAGAAGCCGATGCAGGAGTGCACCGGCGAGGAGATCACCCGGGAGTGGCTGTACCACCTGGGCGTGCCGGTCGAGTTGATCGACCGGCTGGCGGCGGAGTCGGCGAAGTGCGTGCCGGTGATGATGCCGTACGTGACCTCGTTCTTCATGCCGCGCAAGGCCGGTGACCGGCCGGACGTGGTGCCGCCGGGCGCGGTGAACTTCGCCTTCATCGGCCAGTTCGCGGAGGCCGGCGACCGCGACTGCATCTTCACCACCGAGTACTCGGTGCGCACCGCCATGGAGGCCGTGTACCGGCTGCTCGGCGTGGAGCGCGGCGTGCCGGAGGTGTTCGCCTCGACGTACGACGTGCGGGCGCTGCTGAACGCGACGAGCCGCCTGCGGGACGGCAAGCCGGTGGACCTGCCCGGCCCGCACGCGCTGCGCAAGCGGCTGAACGCCCGGCTGGAGACCTCGGAGATCGGCGAGTTGCTGAAGGAGTACAACCTGCTGCCGGAGTGAGCGCTCCGGCGGTCGGCGCCCCGGGCCTGTCGGCCCGGGGCGCCGGCGCGGCTACTCGGTGGTGAACTCGGCCATCATCGCCATGTCCTCGTGTTCGAGGTTGTGACAGTGCATCAGGAAGCGTCCGGCGTAGTCGTTGAACCGGACGGCGACCTCGACGCCCTGGGCGGGGAGCACGTCGACGGTGTCCTTCCAGCCGGTGTCGTACCGGCCGGGGTCGCCGTTGTTGCGGCCGATCACCTGGAACGGGTCGAGGTGCAGGTGGACGGGGTGGTGGAAGTCGGTGACGAACCGCCAGATCTCCACCTGGCCGAGCCTGGGCGCGGCGAGCGCCCGGCCGGGGCGGTAGCCCTCGCCGTTGATGGTCCAGTGGCGGTCGTCCTTCTGGAAGACGAAGGTGCGGGTGGCGACGGCCTTGGCGGGGTCGAGCCGCTCGACGGCGGACAGCCGTTCGGGCAGCCGGAATTCGTCCGCGGCCCCGTCCCCGCCGACGTCGAAGCACATCACCTCGGCGGTCGGGCCGCTGCCGAGCCGGTTGACCAGCCGGACCCGGGTGCCGGCCGGGTAGCGGGAGAAGTCGACCAGCACGTCGAAGCGTTCGGCGGGGGCCAGGTCGATGCTGTCGTGGCGGAGCGGGCGTTCCAGCAGCCCGCCGTCGGAGCCGATCTGGACGAGCGCGCCGCCGCCGGACGGCTGCGGGTCGAGGGCGAGCCGCAGCCGGCGGGCGTTGGCGGCGTTCAGCAGGCGCAGCCGGTACCAGGCCCGGTCGACCCGGGCGACCGGCCAGGGTGCGCCGTTGACCAGCATGACGTCGCCGAGCACGCCGTTCATGTACGGCTCCTGGACGCCGGGCCGGCCGCCGTCGAGTTCCGGGTAGGCGAAGGAGCCGTCGGCGGCGAACGAGCGGTCGGCGATCATCAGCGGCAGTTCGCGGGCGCCGTGCGGGAGTCCGAGGGCGGCCTCCTCCTCGTCGCGGACCAGGTGGAAGCCGGCCAGGCCGCGGTAGACCTGCGGGCCGGTGAAGCCCATGGTGTGGTCGTGGTACCAGAGGGTCGCGGCGCGCTGCTTCATCGGGTAGCGGTACTCGCGCTGCGGCAGGATGCTGGCGGCGTCCATGCCCGCCATGCCTTCCATGCCGCCGTGCATGGCGTGCATGTCGTGGCCGGCGGTGCCGACCAGGTCGAGCGGGTAGCCGTCGCTGTCCTGCGGGGTGTGGCCGCCGTGCAGGTGCACGGCGGTGGGCCGGGGCAGTTCGCTGCGGTGGGTGATGACGGTCCGTCGGCCGCTGCGGGATTCGACCGTGGGGCCGGGGAAGGTGCCCTGGTAGCCCCAGACCTCGGTGTCGTGGCCGGGCAGCAGCCGGGCGGTGGCGCGCCGGGCGGTGATCTCGTAGTAGTCGGCCCCGGCGTCGCTGCGGACGGGCTTCAGGACCGCCGGGATCGGCAGTTCGGCCTGGTGGCGGGCGGGCAGCGGCAGACTGCTGCGCAGCAGCTTGCCGGGTTCGCCGGGCGGCAGCAGCCTTCCGATCAGCGGCGAGGCGGCGAACGCCCCGCCCAGGCCGAGCGCGGCGGCGCCGCCCAGCCCGAGGAACCGACGCCGGGTCGGCCGGGCGCTCATTCGGCGACCGCCGCGTCCGCCTCCGCCGCCTTCGGCTCCGCTGCGGGCGGCTCCGTCGGGTCCGGGTCGGCCGCCGGCGGCTCCGTCGGGTCCGGCTCCGCCGTGGGCCCGGCCGGTTTGAGGGCGAAGGCGTCGACGGCGAACTTCTCCGCCATCACGAAGATGCCGACGCCGAGCGGCACGTGCAGCAGCAGGACGCGCTGGAAGCCGAGGGTCAGTTGGATGATGCACAGCGCCGACAGCACGCCGTACCGGACGGCGTGCCGGTTGGGCGCGCCGGAGACCTTCCAGGCCGTCAGGCCGGCGGCGGTGGCCAGCAGGGCGACCACGGCGATGGTGAGCCCGGCCTGCATGTGGGCGTCGAGCAGCGGGTAGTAGCCCTGCAGGAAGCCGCCGGCCAGGATCGGCAGGACCAGGGCGAGCAGCGCGACGAGCGCGGCGGTGATGCGGAGCGCGAGCAGTGGCCAGCGCGGTGGTGTGTGGAGCTGCGGCACGAGAATTCCCCCTGGTGGGGAGGCGCGTGCGACTCCCCGGCACGGTCCGTCACGATCGAACGGGGCCGATCATATAGTCCGCTCACATCTCAATTTGCCTCGGGGGAACGGAAGCTGACGGCACGTCCGCCCGTGCCGGCGCGTCACTCCGGTCCGTCGCCCGGCAGTTCGAGGTGCGCGGTGAGGACGAAGTTGTCGACCGCCGGGCTGTTGTCGGGTTTCTCCAGGCAGGTGACCACCACCAGCCGGCCGGGGACGTCGGCCCAGATCTCGGCCGCGTCCGGCAGTTCGGCCTTCGGGACGGTGGCGGCCCCGTCGACCACGTACCGGTCGCCGCCGACCAGGACGGCCGCGCCGGGCGCGACCCTGGAGGTGCCGGTGTCCAGCGCGAACAGGTAGTTGCCGGGGCCGACCGCGCCCCACCGCAGCGAGTGCATCGCCACGTACACGGTGCCGGTGCCGGGCGCGGTCGGGGTGCCGAGGTTGGCGATCCGGTAGGCGGAGGTGAACCCGGGCGGCACCACCGACCCGCCGACCTCGTTCATCGACCCCAGCGGCACGTCGAGCCCGACCGAGGGGACGACGAACCGGCCTTCCCCGTCCGGCTCGGCGTCCTGCGCCCGCTTCTGCTGCGGCGACAGCCCGGCGCCCGGGTCGAGCCGGACCGGCCGGCCGTTCAGGTCGGTGCCCGCCACCGGCCCCGGGGCCGGCGAAGGCCCGGACGCGCCGAGCGCGTACCGGCCGAGCAGCCCGGCGCCGGCCAGCAGGGCCGCGGCCAGCGGCAGCGCCGACCGGCCGGGCGCCGCCGGCCGGCGCCGGGCGCGGGGTTCCCGGACCGCTGCTTCAGGAGCGCCGCCGGTGCCGCAGGGCGACGGCGGCCAGTCCGGTCGCCGCGACCAGCAGGGTCGCCGCGCCGGCGATCGGCCAGTCCAGGGGCGTGGCGGCGGGGCCGGCCAGCGAGCCGCCGGTGTCCACCGACGGGCCCTCGGGGCCGCCGTGCCCGGGCGGCCGGGTGGGCCGGGGGCTGTGCGTGGGGCCGGCGGTGGGCGCGGCGACCGGCAGTTCGGCGGCGGCGGGCAGGGAGGTGAGCGTCGTCCCGCCGGGCAGCACGCCGGAGGCGGTGACGGTGTTGCGCAGCGACCCGCCGGCGGCGAGGTCGGCCTCGGTCACGGTGTAGCCCGCGGTGCAGCGGGTGGACGCTCCCGCGGCGAGGGTGCCGCCCGGCGCGGTGGGCGCGCAGGCGAGCGGGCCGAGCGGGCCGCTGCCGGAGAATCCGGTGTCGTCGATCGCGAGCGCGGTCAGTGGCACGTTGCCGGTGTTCCGCACGTCGAGGGTGTACGTCACCAGGTCGCCGGCGGCGGTGAGTTCGGCGATCGGCTGCCCTCCGGCGGTGGTGGCGGCGGCCGTCTTGGCGATCGACAGCCCGGGGGCGGCCTCGCCGACGACGATGGTGTACTCGCGCGTCGAGGCGCCGTCGACGGGGTCGGCGACCCGGGCGGTGAAGGTGTAGCTGCCCGCGGCGGTGGGCGTGCCGGTGACCGTCCCGTCCTGGTTCAGCGTCAGGCCGGGCGGGAGGCCGCCGCCGGCCAGGCTCCAGCTGAGCTGCGGGTCCGGGTTCTCGGTGGTGGCCTCGATGACGTCCGCGTAGGCGACGCCGACCGTCCCGTCGTGCAGGCGCGGGGTGATGATGCACGGCGGCTGGGTCAGCCCGCCGAACAGGTTCTGGTTCCAGCCGGAGAAGGTGTTGCAGATCAGCGTGGTGGTCGCGGCGGCCCCGGAGTAGCCGGCCGCGCCGTAGCCCCAGAAGTCGCGCAGCGGCGGTGCGATCGGCGACCGGGAGAGGTCGTTGTAGGAGAGGGTGATGTTGCTGCCGCCGGTGACGTTGATCCCGATGTCGGCCCCGTTCGGGCCGGTGATGGTGTTGTGATCGACCGTCACGCCGTTGGCGGTGAACAGCAGCATGCCGGTGGAGGCGCTCACCGGGTTGTCGGCGGTGTGGGTGACCACGGTGTTGTGGGCGAAGGTGCCGCCGGAGTTGAAGTACTGCACGGAGTTCTGCGCGATGTTGCCGGTGACCGGCGGCGGGGGCAGCGGGATGGCGGTGTCCGGCGGGCCGAGCATGGAGCCGGTGACGTTCATGGTCGCGGCGCCGTTGGCGGTCAGCCCGTTCTTCTGGAAGTCCGAGACGTGGACGTCGGTGACGGTGACGGTCTGCGGAGGGCCGCTGGTGGCGTCCACCATGATGCCCTGGCCGAAGTTGTAGGTCTGGTGCCGGGTGATGCCGGTGACCGTCACGTTCGACACCGACCCGGACGCGGAGAGGAACCTGATCCCGAAGAAGGCCGCGTTGGTGGTGGCGTCGTTGGCGGCCCGGGGCAGGTAGTCGCCCTTCACGGTGAGGTTCTGGACGGTCATCGTGGCGGCGCCGGGGGCGTTGGCCAGCACCGCGCCAAGCAGCGGGTCGGCCGGGGAGCGGTCGGTCGCGGTGAGGGTGTGGCCGGCGCCGTCCAGCGTGAACCCGTCGGGGACGGTCAGGTTGTCCGAGGTGGTGCAGTCCCCGGTCAGCGTGATCGTCGTGCCGGAGGTGGTCGAGGCCGTGCACACGGTGCGGACGTCCAGCGTGGCCGCGGCGGCGGGGGACGCCGCCCACAGCGAGGGGCCCGCCACCGCGGCCGCGGCCAGCCAGCGGACCGGATCGGCCCACCGCCGCCGCGGGCGCCCCGCCGACCTACCTGAATGTGACGCTCTGATCATGTGACTACCTCCTCCCGGAGGTTAGAACCCGAACCATCCTGGCCGAGCGCCAACACACCAGCAGGTCAGCCCGCCTGACGGCCTTTCACCCGGATGCCGGAGGAGCCGGCCCGGCCTGCGTCCACCATCTCGACATCAAGCATCTTGATATCGAGAGACTTCTCCGGCAGAGTGCTCCCGGTACGGATGAACGACGGCTGGACACCGCGCTGCCTCGGCGCAGGGCGGTGGGAACGGGGTGGCGAGGATGGCGGGGCGGAACGGGACGGGCGACGGCGGTGGGCCCGGGCTGCTGGCCCAACTGCGCCGGCCGCCGGGCGGGGCGGCCGGGCGGACCATGCTGCTGGTGGTGTTCACCGACCGGACCGGGTCCGGGGTGTGGGCGGCCGCCTGCGTGCTGTACTTCACCGAGGTGGAGCGCCTGACGGCCGGTCAGGTCGGCCTGCTGCTGGGCATCGCCTCGGTGGCCGGCATCGCCGGCTCTCCGCTCGCCGGGCGGCTGGCCGCCTCCTTCGGCAGCCGGCCGGTGCTGATCGGCTGTCACCTGGTGCGGACGGTCGCGCTCGCCGCGGTGCTGTTCTGCTCCTCCTTCGCCGCGCTGCTCGGCCTGGTCACGGTCACCGCGCTGGGCGACCGGGCGGCCCGCGCGATGGAGATGCTGTTCGCCACCGACGTGGCGGGCGACCGCCGCTCGGTGTACCGGGCGCTGTCCCGGACGGCGATGAACGCCGGCTACGCGGCGGGCGCGGGCCTGGCCGCGCTCGGCCTCGCGGTGGGCACCCCCGCCGCGTTCCGGGCGCTGCTGCTCGCGGACGTCGCCTCGTTCCTGCTCTCGGCCGCGCTGGTGGCGGGCATCCGGGAGCGGCAGCGGGAGGGCCGGGTGGTGGCCGGGTCCGACCGGTCGGCGCCGGAGGCGGGCGAGGGGCCCCGGCCGAGCCCGTGGCGGGACGGCGGCTACCTGCGCTTCGTGGCACTGGACTGCGCGCTGACCATCGACGACGCGATCCTCAACGTGGGCCTGCCGCTGTGGCTGATCCACGCCACCAGCGCGCCGCACGCGCTGGTCCCGGCCTTCCTGGCGATCAACACGGTGCTGGTGGTGGCCGCCCAGCTGCGCGTCTCCGCCCGGGTCCGGACGGCCCGTCAGGCGGTGGGCGCCGCACCGCTGTACGGCTTCGCGGTGCTGGGCTGCTGCGCGGCGGCGGCCGCCGCGCACGGGCCGGGGCCGGTGCTCGCCTCGGTGCTGCTGCTGGCGTCCTCGGTGCTGGTGACCTTCGCCGAGCTGCTGCGCTCGGTGGTGTCCTGGGAGTTGTCGGTGGCGCTGGCCCCGGAGCGGGCCCGCCCCGAGTACCTGGGGGTGGCCGGTATGGCCCAGTCCACCGAGAAGGCGGCGGGCCCGCTGCTGCTGACCGGCGCGGTGCTGTCGACCGGTCCGCTGGGCTGGCTGGGCCTGGGCCTGGCGACCACCGTCGCGGCGTACGCGCAGCGGCACTTCAGCGCCGCCCGGCTGGCCGCGCCGGGACCGGGGCCCGTCCCCGCCGCGGCGGCCGCCGGGGCGGCGGAAGTCCCGGCCCCGTCGGCCGGCTCGAACTGAGCCCGGCAGCGGAAGGACCACCGCCCCGGCCGCCGTGCAGGCGGTCGGGGCGGTGGTCCTGACGGCGGGTCAGCGGCGTTCCTGGCCGAACAGGTCGACCCGGATCGGCTCCAGGGCCGGGCCCTCGCCGGGCTCCGGGTCCTGCGGGGAGAACGCGATGGCCAGGCCGGCGACGGCCAGCACGACGACGATGCCGACGGCCACCGGCAGCGCGAACTGCGAGGCGGGGACGCCGGTGCCGCCGACCCGGCCGTCCAAAGTGACGGTGACGGCGGCCATCGCCGTGTAGTGCATGGCGACCACCGCGACGCCGGCGATCAGCGCGGCGCCGAGCGCGGCGCCGAGGCCCTTGACGTTCAGGGTCATCCAGAGCGCGGCCGTGGCGGCGGCGATCGCGATCGCGACCGAGGCGACCACCAGCAGGGTGTCGTAGGAGACCTTGCCCTCGACCTGCATGGCGGCCATGCCGATGTAGTGCATCACCGCGACGCCGCAGCCGGTCAGCACGCCGCTGACCAGCAGGGCGCCGGTGCCGCGGCCCCGGTAGCCGACGTAGCCGATGCCGAGGCCGACCACGACGACCGCGACCAGCAGGCTCAGCAGCGTCAGCGGGATGTCGTAGACCAGGGTGGAGGCGTCCACCATGAAGCCGAGCATCGCGATGAAGTGCATCGACCAGATTCCGCAGCCGAACGCGCCGGCCGCCAGCACCAGCCAGCCGGCCCGCTTGCGCGGCGGGAGCGTCATGGCCCGGGCCGTGCACCGCAGTCCGATGGCAGCTCCCACGCACGCGATGACATAGGCGGCGACCGGGTTCACCCACCCGTACTGGAAGCCGTCGAGGTGGGCCATGGTGCCGTGATTCATGAGAGGGGGGGTCCGATCGAAAAAACGAATGCTCGTGCGAGTTTGCCAGAGAGGACAATACCGTTCGGTAGCCACTGGTCCGTACCATGCCCCACGCACCGCCTTTACGCCGCCTTTTCCTTCCCTGCACTACCTTCACATCCGCCGGTGCCCGGGCGGCACTTCGGCTGCGGCATGGCAGTCTTGACGGTCATGAAGGACGACTCCGCGGACCCGGCCGAGCTGCCGCCCCTGCTGATCGTGGACGGCGCGAACGTCGTCGGCTCGGTCCCCGACGGCTGGTGGCGCGACCGGCGCGGCGCGGCGGAACGGCTGCGCGATTCCCTGGTGGACGTGGCCCGCACCGGACTCCCGGACGTTCCGGGCCCGTTGACGGTCGTTCTGGTGGTGGAGGGCGCGGCCCGCGGGGTCACCCAGGTGCCGGGCGTGCAGGTGGAGTCCGCCGCCGGCAGCGGCGACGACCGCATCGTCGAACTCGTCGCCGCCGCCGGACCGTCCCGCCGCCGCCTGGTGGTCACCGCCGACCGCGAACTCCGCGCCCGCGTCACCGCCCTCGGCGCCACTCCCCTGGGCCCGCGCACCGTCCGCCGCCCCACCGGGCCCGCCCCGCACGCCGAGTGAGTGAACGTCAGGCCGACCGTCCGCCCCACGGGTCGTCAGCGGCCGGTCCGGGGGCGTCCAGCAGGAGCATCGTGTCGAGGCAGCGGCGCAGCCCGGCATTCCTGAAGTCGACCCAGGCGAGCCACGGCACCGGCTGGAGCAGGGTGTGGTACGCGCGGATGCCGGGGTCGGTGAGGAAGGCCCGGAGCTCGTCCGGGGCGGGATCGGTGACCAGGCAGAGCCAGGCCAGGCCGGCCCCGATGCGGATCTCGGGCGGTCGGCCGCGGTCCGACCAGAGCTCCCGGGCCCATCCGGGGGCGCGCTCGTCCCGCTGCTCGCGGGCGAGTTGGGCGATCGCCAGGACCAGGCTCACCCGGACCACTGCGTCGTCCTCCGCGGCCAGCCCCGCCCGCAGCGCCGAGGAGACGTGGGAGGTGTCGCCGACCGCCACCGCCAGGACGTAGGCGGTCGTGGCGCGGACTGCGGGGTCCGGGTCGGCGAGCAGCGGGAGCAGCAGGTGCAGGTCCTCGGTGACGGCCCGGCGGGCGGCCTGGATCGTCCAGTCCACCGGGCACATCGTGCTGCCCTCGACCGTCATCGGCTCCTCGGCGACCTGGAGCAGCCCTTCCCGCGATCCGTCCCCCATGTGCTGGCAGCGGCCGATCTCGGCGACCAGCCGGAGCGTCGGGGCCCGGAGGCCGGGGTGCCCGCCCGCCGCTCTCCGGAGCAGGAACGGCACCGCGAGTGCGCCCACCGCGGTCGTGCCGCCCTGGTGGTGCAGGCTCGTCCAGAGCCGTTCCAGGGCCTGGTCGGCGGCTTCGGCGTCCGCGGATCCGAGCGCGGCGAGGAGCCCGGGGATCTCCTCGCCCGGGCCGTAGAAGTGCGGGAACCGCTGCCAGGGGAGTTCCTCGTACCGGAACCCGTCCTTGACCTCGCGCGACATGGCGGACCCCACTGTCCGCACGTCGCGGTCCGTGCCGGCCCACCGTTCCGGCCAGTCGGCCCACGGGTCCTCGTCCATGGCGTGGCCCTCCCGTCCACCGGCAGCATCGAACCCGGGGAGTCTAGCCATCGGTGATCGAGAGCTTCTGCGCCCGGCCGCCGAGGTGACGTCGCGTCAGCCCAGGGACCGCAGGACGTCGACCTCGCAGCCGGGCGCGAAGGCGTCGAAGCCGTGGTCGGTCAGCCAGCGGACGGCGAGCAGGCTGCGCAGCGACCACCAGGCGCGGATCACGTCGAGGTCGACGGCGGCGCCGTAGCCGGCCAGCAGGTCGGGCAGGTGTTCCTGGTGGCCGAGGGCGAAGGTGGCGAGGTCGTAGAGGGCGTCGCCCCGGCCGGCCTCGGACCAGTCGATGATGCCGGTGACCGTCTCGCCGTCGAGGAAGAGGTGGGCGATCTGCAGGTCGCCGTGGGTGAAGGCCGGGGTCCACGGCCGGAGCGCGGCGTCGGCGATCCGGCGGCTGCGGGCGACCAGCTCGGCGGGCAGGATGCCGTGGTGCACCAACTGCTCGCACTCGGCGTCGAGTTCGGCCTCCAGCGCGGCAATGCTCCGCCCCGCCCGGCCCTGCCGGGGCGGTGGCGGGGCGTCGTGCAGCGTGCGGATCGCGGCGCCCGCCGCGGCCCACTGCGCCGGCGAGCCGGTCACCGGCCCGCCCAGGCGTCCGAGCGTCCTCCCGGGAACGGCGGCGAGGGCGAGCACGGGCGGCTTGCGCCACAGCACGCGCGGGGTCGGGACGGGCGCCAGCGCCATCGCCTCGATCTCGACGTCGATGCGCGCCTGATCGGCGTCCACCTTCAGGAACACGTCGCCGACGCGCAGGGTCGCGCGCTCGGAGTGGGCGACGACGACTTCGACCTCATCCATGGCCGACCAGTATCCCCGGGTCCGCACCCCAACACGACCGGGTGGCACGGGAGTTCCGGCCGCGGAGGGCGAATCTCCCGAACGGCGGGTCCGGCGCCGCCGGTGTCGAGTACCGTGACGTCGCATGATCGACTCCGAGACCGAGACCAGCGCGGACCTGGTCCGCGACCTGCTCCGCGAGCAGCACCCGGACCTCGCCGGGCTGCCCGTCCGCGAGGTGGACGGCGGCTGGGGCAACCAGATGTGGCGCCTCGGCGACGAGTTCGCGGTCCGCATGCAGCGGATGGACACCGGCCCCGAGCTGCAACTGAAGGAACGCCGCTGGCTGCCGGCCCTCGCCCCGCGCCTGCCCCTGCCGATCCCGGTGCCCGTGCGCGAGGGCGTGCCCTCCGCCCGCTTCCCCAAGATCTGGACGGTCATGACCTGGGTCGACGGCACACCGCTCGACCTCGCCGCGATCACCCGCGGCGAGCACGCGGCCGAGACCCTGGCCGGCTTCCTCCGCGCCCTGCACGCCGAGGCCCCCGCCGACGCGCCGCCCGCCACGGACTTCGGCGCGCACCCGAAGGACTGCCAGGACGGCTTCGACCACTTCCTCCGCTCCGCCGCCCCCGCCGACCTCACCGAGGACCTCCGCAAGGTCTGGCACGAGGCGGTCACCGCCCCGGCCTGGGACGGCCCGCCGCTCTGGGTGCACGGCGACCTCCACCCCGCCAACGTCCTCGTCGCGGACGGCACCCTGACCGGCATCGTCGACTTCGGCGCCCTCTTCGCCGGCGACCCGGCCTGGGACCTCGCCGCCGCCTGGCTCCTCCTCCCCGCCGGCGGCGCCTCCCGCTTCTTCGACCGCTACGCCCGGGCCGACGAGGCGTCAGTGCGACGGGCCCGCGGACTCGCCGCCATGAAGAGCCTCTTCCTCCTCCTGATGGGCCAGGCCGGCGACCGCAACCTCCCCGGCGGCAAACCCACCTGGGGCCCGGCCGGCCGTGCGGCCCTCACCCGTGTCCTCGAAGGCCTCTGACACCCCGTCAGCCCGGCGGCCGGGTGCGGGCGGGCCCCGGAACCCGCCCCGGCGAGCTCGCCCAGCACGTCGAACTGCCCGGTGCGGGCCGCCGTCGCCCCCGTCCCGCTCGTCGAATCCGCGTCGCCGAATCCGCGTCGCCGAACCGCCCCGGTGCGTCAGCCGTACGGGTTGAGCGCGCGGAAGCGCACCGTCTCGCTGCCGCGGTCGAACCACAGCTTGACGGAGACGCCGCTGCCCGCGCGGTCGAGCTCCTCCGACCGGATCCACTGCGGGTTCTTCGGGCCGCGGCCCTTGAGCGGCTTCTCGAACCAGCCGGTGAACTCCTCGACCGTCTCCGCCGCGACGAAGGCGTGAGCCGCCGTCAACTCGTCGAGCCTCCCGGCGGCGAGGCGGGCGAAGCCCGAGAGGGCGAGCTCCGGCGAGGGCGTGCCCCGGTCGTTGTCCCGGCTGCTCACCCACGCGGCGTCGGTGAGCGTGCCCAGCACCGGAAACGCCTGCTCCAGCGGCCCGGTCTCGCTGTGCCGGTCGGTCGGCGCACCGCTGGCCACCTGACGCAGCCCCCACCACACGGGCACCACGGCCAGCCCCGCCACGATCAACTTCCGCCGGTCCATCGCAACCCCCTCGCACCTGACGCCGGAGGGGGGCACCCTACCGGCACGGTCACGCGTGCCCGACCCCGGCCGCCCGGGCCAGGAGCTCCGCGGTCCGCGCGCCCGCCGCCACGGCATGGCCGGCGGTGGCGGGCCGGCAGCGGCCGATCTCGGGCACGTACTCGGTCATGACGACACCGGCGTGGTC
>NZ_KK853997.1:83187-84214 GCF_000696185.1 Kitasatospora cheerisanensis KCTC 2395
GCACCCACACCGTGGAGACGCCGAGCATCCGGCGCATCACCGCGAACCCGCCCTCCCAGCCGCCGGGGAGCCGAAGCCGCCCGTTGCGGACGCTGCCGGAGCTGAACCGGGTGTCCCCGCTCTCCAGCACGCCGGTCCAGCCGGGCAGGCCGAGTTCGGGGACGTTTCCGGTCAGGTCGGCCTGGACCGGGATCTCCAGTCCGTCGGCCAGCAGCAGGGCGGGGCCCCGGTACACGGGTGTGCTCATGCGTAGAGACTGCGCGAGCTGCCCGTACCGGCGCAAATCCCGCAATCCCGCCGGAGCCGGACAACCCGCCCGCCGGAGTCTCACGACGGCGGTTCGCCCTCGGTCAGCAGCCTCCGCACCAGCGCGTCCAGGTTCACGTGTTCGGGTTCGCAGCCGACCGGGACCACGCACTCCGTCAGGCGCAGGAACGCGGTCAGCGCTCCCGCCGGCAGGCGGAGCAGCGCGGCGCCGTCGTCCTCCCCGCGCAGCGAGAGGAAGACGCTGCCGTCCTCGGGGTCGGCCCCGGGGCAGACCGACAGGTCGCCGATCCCGGCGGGGCCGGTCAGCCCGGCGAGCAGGGTCTCGCGGGAGAGCGCCCAGGTGACCGGTTCGGGCAGGTCGATGTGGTTGTCGAGGTGGACGGTGTAGGGGTCCTCGGCGTGGTACCGCAGGCGGGCCGCGACGGGCACCACCAGGTCGGGCCCGACGATCACCTCCAGCACCAGGTAGACCGTCAGCCGGGTGGAACTCCCCCGCTGCGGCGGCACCGATTCGTCGTACGACCTCACCGCCCACCCCCGTCGGGCCGGAGGCCTCGCGCTCCCCGGGGCGGGGGCAGAAACGATTCCTCACTTACTGCGCGGCTGTCTGCTGCGCGCCGCGGCGCCTGTCGAACGTGCACGCCAGGAGAACGACGCCGAGGCCCGATCGGTGACACTCGAACTCCTCGCCCCGACCCCGGGCTCCGGCCCGGGGGGCGGGGCAGCGGAACGGCCGACGCGCACGGAGCGGGCGGGCACC
>NZ_KK853997.1:85611-86509 GCF_000696185.1 Kitasatospora cheerisanensis KCTC 2395
AGGGGGGCGGGGCAGCGGAACGGCCGACGCGCCCGGAGCGGGCGGGCACCGGCCGTGCGCCGTTCCCGGTCAGTGGCCGCCGAGGCGGCGGCCCAGCTCCTCCAGGTAGCTGTCGCCGTAGGCGTCGGCGAGGTCGTCCAGGTCGATCATCGGGGGGACGTCGATCACCGGCTGACGCTCGATCAGGATCGCCACGGTCTCGTGCACGACGCGGCTCTCCTCGGCCTCCGGGAGGCCGGTCCGGTCGAGCACCGTGTCGGTGACCCGGACCCGGGTGGAGACCTTGGCGGCCCCCTCCTCGACCCGGACCAGGTACTCGCGGTCGCCCAGGGGCTCCACCCGGATGTCAGCTGCCATGGCGCAGGTCGTCCTTCCCTCGGTGCACGGCCGGTCCGGCCGTGCCGGTGATGGGTGCCGACGCCGCGCGGTCGACCCGCCGGGCGCCGGGCGCCTCCCACCTTACGACCTGCTCACGCGATCGACGGCGATCCCCCACCCGGCGTCCAGGGAGCGAAGACTGACGCCCCCTCCGCCCTCCACCCTCGCCCTCGGTCTCGCCCTCGGCCCGAAGCGCCAGGTACGTCCAGCTGACCCCGGCCCGGGCGCGCGGGTCCTCGCGCCGGGCCAGGTGCAGCGGAACGAGGCCGTGCGACCGGGCGAGCGCGACGGTCTCCGCCGCGTCCACGGGAAACATCCGGCGACCGGCCGGCACCGGGCCGTGCCGCAACGAGAGGATGATCCGCCCGCCCTCGCCCAGCAGCCGCGCCAGCGTGGCCATCGCGGCGGCGCGCTGCCCCGCGTCCAGGTGCATCCACACCGCGGTCAGCAGGATCAGGTCGTACCGGCCGCCGACCGACGCGAGTCCCGGCAGCGAGTCGTCCACCCACTCGACGGCCTG
>NZ_KK853997.1:87350-180557 GCF_000696185.1 Kitasatospora cheerisanensis KCTC 2395
CCTGGCAGGACGACGCCGGCAGCGACCGCAGCACGGCCCGGCCGCTCCCCGACCTGCGGCCCGGGCATCCGGGGCCCGACGAGCCGCCGGAGTCCCCGCCGCAGCCGGCCTCAGCGCTCGGCCTCCCGCCACGTCCGGCAGCCACCGACCAACCTACCGGCGGCCCCGACTTCCCCGGCGCTCAGCCGACGACGGCGACCGGCGCGTCCCAGGCGTTGCGGTCGACGGTGAGGCCGGCGCCGCCGTAGCTCTCCTTCTGGTTGACCTGGTACTGGTGCGCGCGGCGGTGGCCGGTCCAGAGGCCGGCGGCGAACGGGAAGCTGCCGGTGGTGTCGGCGGCGCCGTCGTAGCGGGCGTACCAGAGCGCGTCGGGCAGGTCGGGGGTGTTCTGGGCGGCGGCCTGGGCGATGCCGGCGGCGCTGGACGAGGCGAAGCCGTAGAACCCGGCCCAGTAGCCGGAGTTGTGCACGGCGCGGTTCCACGACCGGGTGTAGTCGAGGACGGCGTCGGCGCAGCCGGTGTCGGCGGTGTTGTAGGCCTCGACGTCGAGGTAGAGCGTGCTGCCGGGGCGCATGCCGAGCGCGCCGGCCTTGGCGACGGCGTCGCTGCCGTCGGAGGTGCCGAGTGCGGTCGCGGTGTCGGCGGTGAGCTTCTCGGGGCTGTTGCCGGTCTGGCAGGGCGGCTGGGCGCCGACGTACAGCGGGACGAGCTTCCAGCCGGCGGCGCTGACGGAGCCGACCCAGCCGGCGGTGAGCTGGGGTTGTGCGCAGCCGCGGTTCCTGCCGCCGATGTAGACGACGGCAGCCCCGTAGGGGGAGGTGCCGTGCCAGGCGTTCATGGTGGCGAGCGAGGGGGCGGTACAGGTGTCGAAGGCGAATCCGGTGAAACTGACGGGCGCGGTACCGGGCTTGGCAGCGGGCGCGGCCGGCACGCCCGTGCGGGTGGCGGCGGACGCGGACGCGCTGACGCTGGCACTCGCAGATCCGGAGGGCGACGCGGAGACCGACGGGGACGGAGACCCGGAGGCGGACGCGGACGCGGACGCGGACGGCACGGCGGACGCGCTCTCGCCGGGCCCGGCCGCAGCATCCACCCCGGGGCCGGCCGCGGGTTCGGCGGCGCGCGGCGCGGGGTGCTCGCCGGTGGTGGCGGCAAGGGCGGCGACGCCGCTCCCGATGACCAGTACCGCGGCGGCGGAGAGCAGGGCAGCGCGCCGGCCCCGGGAACGGCGGGACTGTGCGCGGGCGCGGCGGTGCGACACGGAGACTCTCCAGGGCGGTGCGGGTGCGGAACAGCGGGGCTCGGGCCGCAGCAGGCGACGATCACCGCAGGTGGCGCACACCCTAGCCGGTCGTTGGTAAACGCTTTCCCTTCTCGCCCTGCGGGAGGCTCCGGGGGCCGCTTTCCCCTGCTATCGGGCCTGGCGGGGGCGGCCCCTAGGATGGAGGGGAACAGTTCGAGTCGAGCGCGGGGCGGCCGCGGCGGAGGGAGTCTCCGATGGAGTTGGCGGGCCCCGAGCCGGACGGCGGCGATTCCGGTGACGGCGAGGAGGGCGGCCGTCGTCGGCGCGGGCAGGGCGAGCTGGCGACCGAGGTGCTGACCGTGCTGCACGGTGCGCCGGGGCCGGTGACGGCGTCCTGGGTGCAGGAGCAGCTGGGCGGCGAGCTGGCGTACACGACGGTGATGACGATCCTGTCGCGGCTGCTGGCGAAGCAGGCGGTGGTGCGCAGCCGGGTGGGCCGGGCGTACGTGTGGTCGGCGGCGGCGGACGCGGCGGGTCTGACGGCCCGTCGGATGCGCCGGCTGCTGGACACCGAGCCGGACCGGGACGCGGTGCTGGCGAGTTTCGTGACGGCGTTGACGCCGGAGGACGAGCAGGTGCTGCGGTCGCTGCTGAACGCGGCGGACCCGCCGCAGGACGGCGCGGGCCGGGGCGGCGGGCGCTGACGCATGGGATTCTTCGTCTTCCTCCCGCTGGTGCTGCCGTTGACGTCGTGGCCGATCGCGCGGCTGGCGGAGCACCATCTGTATCCGCGCAACGCGGTCCGGCTGCTGTCCTGGATCGGCGTGACGATGGCGGTGTGCAGCACGCTGGCGCTGGGCCTGCTGTTCGTGGTGGGCACTGCGCAGATCCCGGGCAACCCGCTGCCGGACAGCTGGTCGGATCCGGAGATCCGCACGGCGGTGCCGTTCCACGAGGAGGTGGGCACGGCCGCGGTGGTGGGTCTGGTGACGGTGCTGACGGCGTGTTCGCGCTCGCTCCGCCGCCACCTGCGGATCCGGGCGCGGGCGCAGCGGGCCCTGGCGCCGATGCCGTTGGACTCGGACCTGGTGGTGCTCCCGGACCCGGAGCCGTACGCGTACGCGGTGCCGGGCGTGCCGGGCCGGGTGGTGGTGTCGACCGCGATGATGGACAGCCTGGACGCGGACGAGCAGCGCGCGCTGCTGGCGCACGAGCGTTCGCACCTGTTGAACCGTCACCACCGTTTCCTGCTGGCCGCGCAGTTGGCGAGTTGTGTGAACCCGTTCCTGCGTCCGTTGCAGAAGGCGGTCGGCTATGCGACGGAGCGCTGGGCGGACGAGGAGGCGGCGGGCTCGGTGGGTGACCGCCGTCTGACGGCGCGGGCGGTGGCCCGGGCGGCCCTGGTGACGCGCTCGGCCGGCCCGGTCCCGTCCTTCGCCTCCTTCGCCGCGCCGGGGCCGGTGCCGCGCCGGGTGACGGCGCTGCTGAGTCCGGCGCTCGGCGAGTCGTGGCCGCCGCCGGCGAGTCCGGCGGGTCTGGCGGCGATGGTCGCCGCGGTGGGGACGGCGGCGTCCGCGGTGTTCGCGCTGAACGCGGCGGTGGCGCTGCTGCTGCTGGTGAAGGCCGCCACCCCCTGGTAACCGCTGCTCCTCTGATGCCCCGTCAGGCCCGTCCGGATCCGCTCCGGCCGGGCCTGACTGCTTGAGCACGGGCCTGACTGCTTGAGCGGCACCGGGGTCTCGCCCGCGAAGGACCCGCTCAGTCCACGCAGGGCACTCCTCCGGCCTTGACCGGCGGGCCCTGCATCTGGAGCGTCACGGCGGGGCTCGGGTCGGCGGCGGGCGCTCCGGCGGCGGGGGGTGCGGTGTAGTCGGCGCCCAGGACGATCTGGACGTGCCCGGCCGCGACGGCGGTGGACGCGGCGGCGGTGGCGCCGTAGCGGGCGGCGAGCTGCTGGGCGGCGTCCTTGGCGCCGGCCCCGTACTTGACGGTGGTGGTCCTGGGGCGGGTGTCGGCGGTGGTGACCTTCCCGGCCCGGTAGCCGAGGGCGGCCAGCGCCTTGGACTCCTCCCCCGCCGCGCCGGTGACTGGCGAGCCGTTCTGCACGTCGACGGTGGTGTTGGCGGCGTCGACGGCCGGCCCGGGATCGGGTGTGCCGGTCGTTCCGGTGGTGGCGGCGGGCGCGGGCGCGGGGTCGGGGGCCTGGCCGAACAGCTGCTTGACGATGCGCCGCAGCTTGGCCGGGTCGACCTGGTTGACCTCCTGCCCGCCGATGGTGGCGAACTTGTCGATCGGCAGGGTGTTGAACTCGACGTTCCCGCCGGTCAGGTTGGGCGCCTGCTGGGCGAAGTCGAGGAGCTTCCAGTCGTCGTCTATCACCACGTCCTTCTTGACCACGTCGAGCAGCGCCTGAAGTTTGCCGAGGTCGTCCAGCACGCCCTGCTGCTTGAGCTTGTACTCGACCGAGGCGATGAACGCCTGCTGCCGGTGGGTGCGGTCCAGGTCGCCGTTGGTGAGGTTGTGCCGCTGGCGGACGAAGGACAGTGCCTGGGCGGCGTTCAACTGGCTCTCACCGGCCGGCAGTTGGAGCCCGGTGCCGCCGCCGGGCCGGACCACGTTGCCCTTGCTGTCGGTGACCCGAGAGACGATCGGATCGTTGACGGGCTTGTTCAGGCAGACGGTGATCGGCTCCAGCGCCTTGGCGATGTCGTAGAAGCCGAGCAGGTTGACCTCGGCGAAGTGGTCGATCGGGACGTCGAGCAGCTTCTGCACGGTCTGGATGGTGGCCGAGCGGCCGGCCTCCCGGCTCTGGTGCTCCAGATCCGCGCCCTTGACGCCCTTGGCGCGCAACTTCTGCTCGGCCGCGTCCTTGGCGTAGCCGTACGCCTCCTTGACCTTGTGCATCTTGCCGTCCGCGCCGTAGGTCTGCACCCAGTCGTCGCGCGGGACGGACACCGCCTGCACCTTCCCGCTGGGCGGGATGTGCAGCACGATCAGCGAGTTGGTGTTGTAGCCGCCGATCTCGCTGGATCCCGCGTGCAGTTCGTCCTGGACGAACTCCTTCGGCAGGTCGTTGCCGTCCATGTCCTTGCGGCTGTCCAGGCCGATCAGCAGGATGTTGATCGACTTGTCGAGGTGCTTGGGCGCGTTCTTCTTGGCCTCGTCCAGGGCGTGCGAACGGGTCACGCCGTTCAGGTCGTTGACGGTGTACCAGGCGAAGCCGCCGGCCGCGAGCACCGTCAGCGAGACGCCGAGGGCGGCCGTCCGGCCGGCCACCACCAGCGGGGCGGTGCGGGGCCGGCCTCCGCCGGGCCGCCGGGTGCTGCGCTGCTCAGCCATGCTGGGACCTCCGGGCGCGGTGGTTGCGGAAGGCGACGGCCAGCAGCACCGCGCCGACGGCGGCGACCATTGGCCAGAACTGGGCGGCGATCAACTGGAGCCCCTGGGTGGCGAGTCCGGCTCCCTGGTAGCTGTCGCCGTGCGCCAGGTAGTCGACCACGCAGGCGACCGTGAAGGTGACCACGGGTGCTCCGGTGACGATCCACCACCAGCCGCGCCGGGTGGCGACCAGCGCGGCCATCGCCGCGCCGAGCACCGCGCAGGTCGGGTACAGCCAGCCGAGCCCGCCGCCGAAGAGTTCGTCCGCCAGCGCCCCGAACACGGGCAGCCCGAGCGCGGGCAGCACGGCGGGCATCCGGTTCGACCCCTCGGCAGCAGCCCTCCGCCGGACGCCCGCGGGGGCGCGGTAAGCGCTTTCCCCGCGCTTCCGGTAAGCGCTTTCCCTCCGCTCCCGGTAAGCGCTTTCCGACTGCCGTCGGGCGCGCTGCGCAGGAACGGGACGGCCATGGGGATCACGGCGCGGCGTCGGCCTCGACGCCTGCCGCCCGTGCTCCTCGCGCCGCAACGGCGTCTCGCCGCGCGCGTCCGCCGGCCTTCGTCCCGCCATCGTCACCCCTCGTCCACTGCCGCGTCACCGGTCCGATCTTTCCCCGGCATCGGTCTCACAGACGCACGGCGGGCGGCGGCCGGTTCCTCTACACCTCTGTAGAGGTTCGAGCGAAGCATACAAATTCGCTCCGGGTACGTAAGCTCACCTCCAGGTCGCCGCGGCGGGTCAGCCGCCCGCAGCGGGCGACACCTGGCAGAACGCGGCAGGCCGCCGGCAGGACACGGCCGCCGCTCGGGGACGGATCGAGGGCCGGCAGCGGGCCCGGACGGAAGGAGGCCCGGCGGTGGCGGAACGCGGCGGGAAGTGGCCGTGGGCGGTGCTGGCACTGGCGGTCCTCGGCATCTGGCTGTACGAGCGCGGCGACGACTCCGCGACCCCGTCCGCCGGCGCCCCGCCGTCCGCCTCCGCGGGCGCCTCGGGCCCGGCCGCCTCCTCGCCGGCCCCGACTCCTCCGCCACGCCGCGCAGTTCGACCGACTACTCGCCGCCGCGGTTCGCTCCCGAGGTGCGCAAGTACGCCGCCGAGGCGGGCGTCGACCCGCAGTTGCTGATGGCGATCCTGTTCAACGAGTCGTACAAGCCGCACGGCCCGGACGTCGAGCGGGCGTGGCAGAAGATGAAGCCGGAGGCCTCGTTCGGCGTGGCGAACATGCACCGCGCCGCGTACGAGGAGTGCCGCCGGGGCCGCCCGTTCGCCGACCGACCGTGGGAGGACCTGCCGGACGATCCCGCCCTCGCGGTCCGGGCCGCCGCCTGGCACCTGCACGACCTGGGGGCGCAACTGCCCGCCAAGTGGTCCGGGTCGTACAACAAGAACGAACTGATGGCCCTCGGCTACAACACCGGCGCCGGCAACATGCTCGCCTTCGCCCGCGGCGCGAACCCGGGCCCCGAGGCCCGCTCCTACCTGGACCGCCTGCACGACAACTGGACGAAGTCCGCGGACGCCCTCAAGTCCTGACCCGGCGTCACCCGCCCACCGCGAGGCCCCCGGCGTCTGGACGTCCTCGCCTCGCCGAACTGCTCCCCGACCGGGCCCACCGGTCCGCCAGCGGGAAGCCGGGCAGGTCGTCCTCGACCGTGGTGCGGCCGGCGAGCCGGTCCGGAACGCGGACGAAGCCCTCGGCCCAGGAGTCCTGGCGGAGGCCGTACGCTCCGGCCCGGAAGAAGCCCCGGCTCGTCGGCGAATTCCGGCAGGAGGCGCGGCGCACCGGGCCCCCGAGGATCGCCCGAGGCCCTGCCGCTCCTGTCGGGGCCGGGCTACGCGCAGCTACCGCCGCACTGGCACGAGCCGCCGGACTGGCAGCCGCACGAACAGCCGGGCCCGCACTGGCAATCGCTGGAAGCGGTGCCCTCGGTGGTCTCCTGCATGACGACTCCCTGGTGCTCTCGGTCCTTCCGCCCTGCGGACGGGCGGCCGCAGGGAGGAACGACGCACCGCCCCCGCGGACACGCGGATCCGGGAATCCCGGGCAGGCGCGCTTGCCGACCCGTCGTCAGCCGCGGGCCGCGTGGTCGAGTTCGGCCCGCGGATAGGGCGTCAGTTTGCTCTCGGTCAGCAGGCGGTGGTGGAAGTCGTCGAGGACCAGGGCGGCCGGGGTGTGGCGGTCGAGCAGGGCGGCAGCGGGTTCGGGGACGGTGGCGGGACGGTGGCCGTCGCGCCACCGGCGGAGGAATTCGGTCGGTTCGGTGTCGCCGCGGTAGCGGTCCAGCAGGTGGTGCTTGAGGAGGTGGCTCGGGGTGTAGTGCCGGTCGTAGCCGCGGTGGTCGGCGTGGAAGCGGCGTTCGGCGGGGCTGAGGTCGAAGCGGGTGCTGAGGGCGAGTCCGAAGTCGGCGAGGGCGATCAGGCGGCCGTCGGTGAGGACGTTGCCGAAGTGGGCGTCGAAGTGCAGGAAGCCGTGGGCGTCCAGGAAGCGGGTGCCGCGGTCGAGTTCGCGGGCCGCCCAGGCGTGCGGGGCGCCGGTGCGGTCGGGGTGGTGGGCCAGCCAGTCGGCGAGGGTGTGCGGCAGGTGTTCGAGGAACAGCACCAGGCTGTGCGAGGCTCCGGCGAGTGCCTCGAGTCGTCGGCGCACCGCCGGGTGCCCGTCCCAGTGGGCGACGGCGCCGTCGATGCCGCCGAACAGGTCCATGAAGCCGGCGGGCGGGGTGTCGGGCAGGACGCGCCAGTGGTACATCAGCGGGAAGCCGTCGTGCGAGCGGTCGAGCACCCAGTGGGTGGTGAGGGTGTGGGCGGCGAGCTCGCGCCAGGCGCCGAAGCCGGCGGAGCCGATGCCGTACTGGTAGAACCCGGGCAGCTCGAACAGGTTGGCGGTGCTGCGGGCGTTCCCGGCCTCGAGTTCGAGGTCGGTGAGCGGCACCCGCTTGACGAACACCCGGATCCCGTCGATCTCCAGCGCGCCGGCCCGCCCGCCGACCCCGGCCGGCGCGACCCCGGCCGCAGGCTCGGTCCCGGCGTCCACCAGTTCCGCGAGCCGCCGGTCCGGGAGCAGCGCGAGCGCCGAGGCGGCCGTCCCGTAGGCCTTGATCCGCGCGCCGGTCGGATCCTCGGATTGACGCATCGACAGCCCCCTTGTCCGGCATCTCCGTTCGGCCGACCCTACCCTCGGCAGACGGACGGCCGGGCACCCCGCCGCCCGCCCGAACCGCGACGGCCCGGGCGGGCGGGCAGACAGGCGGACAGGCGGCGGTACGAACGGCGGTCAGTGGTGCCAGGCCTGGCCCCCGGTGTTGTGGATGAACCGCTGCAGGACCTTCATCGTGGTCAGGTACTCCTCGTCGGAGATGCCCGCGTGCCGCTCGGCCCGCAGTTCGCCCTGCCGCACGTCCGCCTTCTCGAAAAGCGCCCGCCCCGCGGGGGTCAGTTCGAGCCGGCCGTCCGCGGCCTCGGTGATCCAGCCGTGCTCGACGGCGGCGTCGATCTCGACGTCCAGGCCTTCCTGGCCGGTGTCGAGGTAGCCGCGCAGCAGCGCGGAGACCTCCTCGCGGTGGCGCGGTGCGGTGGCGTGCGCGAGCTGGGAGAGCACCCACCACTGGGGCTGGGTGATGCCGAGTTCGGCCAGCGCGCCGCGGATGCGGGCGACGACCGCTTTGGAGGCCGCCCAGGCCCAGTAGCCGATCGGCTGCTTGATCAGGTCGGCGTCGCTGTGCGTGTACTCCATGGTGGGCCCCTCCCAGGTGGTCGCCGGGGAGGGCTCGACCGAGCGCTCCCCTCGACCCGTCGATCGGTTCGATGCGGCCGAGCCTAGGAATTCAAGTCGACTTGAAGTCAAGCCCGGCCCGCGAACACGCGTCGACGCGATGCGCGGACCCGCCGCCGCGATCGCGGAGCGCTCCCCTAAGCTGACTCTCCGTCAGTTACCTGCCAGCGGAGGGTTACCAGTGTCCGAGGACCTGCTCATCGCCAAGATCAGTCACGGCTTCGACCACCTGGACGCGGACGGCGACGGCCTGCTCACCGAGCAGGACCACGTCCTGATGGGGCGGTCGGTGGCGCGTTCGCTCGGGCATCCGGCCGACTCCGAGGCGGAGTCGCGGATCGTGGAGGCGTACCTGGCGATCTGGCGCGAGGTGCACCTGCCGCAGCTGCCGGAGGGGGCGAAGGCGATCAGCCGGGCCCAGTTCCTGGAGTCGACGGCGGCGCTCGCGGACGATCCGGCGGCGGCCGACGCGGTGCTGGGCGGCCTGGGCCGGGCGTACCTGGCGGTCGCCGACGCGGACGGCAACGGGGAGGTGGACGCGGACGAGTTCTTCGCCTTCCAGCGCGGCCACTTCCCGCACCTGCGCCGCATCGACGCCGACACGGCGTTCGCCCACCTGGACCGGGACGGCGACGGCGCGCTGTCCCCGGAGGAGTTCGTCACCGCGATCGTCGAGTACTGGAGCAGCCGCGACCCGCAGGCGCCCGGGAACTGGTGGACCGGCAGCCCGCAGGGCAATCCGGACCCGACCACGCTCTGAGCGCGGCGGGCCGGACGCATGGCACTGGGCTCGGCCGGTGTTGACCATCTCTCAGGTCGGTTTGACCGGGCGGCGGCGGCCCCGACAACCTGGTGAACATGACAGATCTGGATCTTGCGGGGTGGGTGGCCCGGGTCGACGCCGACACGGCGGGGGCGCGGGACGTGGAACGGATCGCGCACGCACAGCGCCTGGCGCGGGAGCTGACCGAGCTGGGCCACCGCCTGGTGGAGCACTACCTCGCGGCGGCGGGTCCGCCGGGCGCGTCCGGGGCCCGGTCCGAGGACGCGCAGGCGGCCGAGGACGAGTCGGACGCCCTGGTGGACGCGGCCCGGCAGCGGGCCCGGGCGCTGGGCCACACCGAGACCAACACCGGCCACCTGCTGCTGGCTCTGGCCGAGGCGGACGGCACGGCGCCGGCGGTGCTCGCGGGCCTGGGGGTGGCGGAGGGCGCGTGGGGGTCGGCGTTGACGCAGTCCTGGGCGGACCATCCGTGGCCGCGGTTCCCGGTGCCGCGCGGCGAGTTCCCGCCGTACGACGCGGGCGCGGCCCGGGTGTGCGAGCGGCTCGCGGACCCGTCGGCCGCTCCCGGCCTGCTGACGGAGCGTCTGCTGCTGGCGGTCCTGGAGGCGGACTCCTCGGGCCCGGGCCGGCTCGCCCTGCACCAGCTCGGGTTGACCACCCGCCAGGTGCACCGCGAGCTGAACCGCCGCCTCGCCGCGGCCTGACCGCTCGGTCGCCGGCCTGACCGCCGACCCGCCCACCCGCCGCCCCGCGACGCGAACGTCCGCGTTGCCGGGTGGCGGGTCGGCGAGCGGGCAGACTGGGGGCATGACCGCTTCTCAGGGGCAGGGCCCGGTGGACCACGACGAGGCGCACCAGGGTGCGTTGGGCGGGCGGTTGAACTGGCTGCGCGCGGCGGTGCTGGGCGCGAACGACGGCGTGGTGTCGACGGCGGGCCTGGTGGTGGGTGTGGCGGGTGCGAACTCCACCTCCACCGAGCTGCTGACGGCGGGTCTGGCGGGCCTGCTGGCGGGCTCGTTGTCGATGGCGGCGGGCGAGTACGTGTCGGTGAGCACCCAGCGCGACGCGGAGCAGGCGGCGCTGGCGACCGAGCGGCAGGAGCTGCGGCTGACGCCGGAGGCGGAGCTGGTGGAGCTGGCGGGCCTGTACGAGGCGAAGGGGCTGGATCCGGAGCTGGCCCACCAGGTCGCGGTCCAGCTGACCGCGCACGATGCGCTCGCGGCCCACGCGGAGACCGAACTCGGCATCGATCCGGACGAGTTGACCAATCCGTGGCACGCGGCGTGGGCCTCCTTCGCGGCGTTCACGGTGGGTGCGCTGCTGCCGCTGCTGGCGATCGTGCTGCCGCCGCCGGACCACCGGGTGTGGATCACGGTGGTGGCGGTGCTGGCCGCGCTGGTGGTGACGGGTGCGGCGAGCGCCCGGCTGGGCGGCGCGGATCCGCGCCGGGCGGTCCTGCGCAACGTGCTGGGCGGCGGCATCGCGATGGGCGTGACGTACGCGGTCGGCGCGATCCTCGGCGCGTCCACGGGCTGACCCGCCCTGCGGTCCCGGTCGTGCGTCGGGGCCCGGACCGCGAGGTTCGCGGGCCGGGCCCCGAGGGCGCGTCAGCAGCGGGCGGCGGACGTCAGTAGCGCAGGTCGGCGGCGATCCGGCCGGCGTCGGAGAGGGTTCCGTCGGGGACGAAGCTGACCTTGGCGCCGGTGTCGAGGGCGCGTTCGATGACCTCGTCGACGATGTCCTCGCGGGCGCCGGTCTCGTCGGCGTCGGCGGGGACGAGGTGGTCGCCGTCGTCGCGGACGGTGGTGCGGAAGTTCTCCTCGACCACCAGCAGGGCGACCCGGCCCTCGCCGGCGCTCTTCCAGACCTCGTCCAGGCCGGCGGCGAACGCGGACCGGCCGCGGGCCTTGTCGAGCTGGGCGAGGGCGTTGGAGATCTCCTGGTCGGCGTGGGCGCGGACGGCGGGCTCGACGACCTGGCGGACGGTCTCGGCGTTGGCCTGGGCGAGGCCGCCGTGCGGGAGTTGGGCGGCGGCCTCCTTGGCGATCGCGCCGACGGAGTCCAGCAGGGCGAGGGCGGGGCGTCGCCGACCACGAACAGCGGGCGGGGGTCGGCGGCGAGCACCTTGCCGAGTTCGGTGTCGGCCTGCCGCAGGAAGGTCTTGGTCTCCTCGTCGCGGAACGTGCTGGGGGTGTCGCCGATCTGCTCCTGGCGTTCCGGGTCGGGATTCTCGTACTCGCGGATCAGCGGGAAGCCGTAGGCGGTCTCCTCGGTCACCCGTTCCTGGGTGCCGCCCCACAGCGCGACCCGGTCGGCGGCGATGGCGAGCACCCAGTGCGGGCGTTCGGCGATCTGCGCGGCGACCAGGTTGCGGGTCAGGAAGGTGTCGGAGAGGACCACCCGGGCGGGGGCGGTACGGCCGAGTGACCAGACCTGGTGCTCGCCCGGCGCGGCGAGGATCGCCAGCCCGTCCTCGGCGTGCACCAGGTCGACCTCGGTGAGGGCCCGGTCGAGTTGCTCCAGCACGTCGATCCGGTCGGCCCGGGAGACCTGGGGGTCGGCCTGGACCTTCTCCTTCGCCTCGGCCAGCAGGTTGCGCAGCCGGACCGGGTCCTGGGCGTTGTCCGGCTCGCGGCGGTGGGTGGGCATCAGGATCGACACCGCCGGGTACGGGCGCGGCCGGCGCAGCTCGGCGAGGACGGCGGGGCTGAGGGCGGGGTACATGGAGACCCTTTCCGAAGGCGGTTCGGCCTTCTGTGCGTGGACGCGCGAAGCCTGATTCTGCTCCCGAATGTCCCAAATGTACCTATTTGCCACGCGGTGCGTCGAACCGCTGGCCCTCCCGACACGCCGGGACACGCCCGGGCGCCGGTCCGATCCCGGCTGGCGCCCGCTTCCTGACGCCCCGTCGGCCCGCCTCTCGGCGCGCCCCGGCCCCGCCGCTACCTACGACCGCGGGCCGCCAGGCGGCGGGCGGTGTGGTGGAGGGCGGCGGCGGCCAGCGCGCCGAGGGCGTAGGCGGGCAGGTCGGAGGCGTCGAAGGTGGTGCCGAGGATCAGCCGGGCCGCCCGGCTGCGGGCTCCGAGGCTCTCCGGGACGCCGGTGAGCTGGAACAGTTCGACGGCCCAGCCCGCGGCGAGCGCGACGGCGCCGGCGGTCGGCGGCCGGAGCCGGGGCGCGGCGGCCATCAGCAGGGTGTACAGCAGCGCCGTGTACAGCGCCCCGCCGAGCAGGGCCCCGGCCGCGTGCGGCAGCAGCCCGGGGCCGGTGAGCCCGAGCACCAGGACGCCCGCGGCGGCGAGCAGCCAGCCGGCCCGGGCCCGTCTCCGACGGCCCGTCAGCGGATCGGCGGGCAGGGGTCGGTGGGGCGGGGGCGGGTCGGTGCTCTGCATCCGCCCAGCCCATCACACGGGGCGGTGCCGAGTGCTGCCGGGGCGGGAACTACCGTTGGGGGATGCGGACCATCGAGTTGACCTGTGCGCCGGAGCTGGACCGGGCGGTGCGGGCGGTGTGGCGGCAGTTGGCCGACGGCGGGGTGGATTCGCTGGCGGACAACCCGCACCCGGCACACCGTCCGCACCTGACGCTGGCGGCGTGCGGGGCGATCGGGCCGGAGGAGCTCGCGGCGCTCGGTGAACTGCTGGCGGGGGCGCTGCCGTTGGAGGTGCGGTTCTCCGGTCTGCTGTCGTTCAGTGCGCGCAGCCGGCGGCGGGTGCTGGCCTGGGGCGTGGTGCCGAGTCCGGAGCTGGTGGATCTGCACCGCGAGGTGTGGCGGCTGCTGGCCGGTGCGCCGGAGCCCGATCCGCGCTACGTGCCCGGCCGTTGGATGCCGCACCTGGGCCTGACCCGGCGCGTCGAGCCGGCCGGTCTGGTGCTGGCGCACGAACTGCTGGGCCGGCACCCGGATCTGACGGGCACTTTCGACGCGGCCCGGACGTTCGACTCGGAGAGCCGGCTCACCGTCCCGCTGCCGCAGTCGCTCTGACATCCGGCCCGAAGATGGCCGGAACGCGCCTTCGCTCCCCCGCCGGACGTCCGGACCTCCCCGGCGTACGCCCCTTGTCCTGGTAAAAGACGCTTCCCTGGCGGGTCAGGGTTTGATTGACTTCCCGTCATGACCTCCAGTGTGTTCGAGACCGTGCCGCCCGACCCGATCGCCTACCTGGATCGGCTGGCCGTCTCCGAACTGGGGCTCGACTACAAGGCGACGATGCTCCGGGCGCTGGCCGCCGAGCGCGGTCAGACCGTGGTGGACCTGGGGTGCGGTCCGGCGACCGATCTGGTGGCGCTGGCCGAACTGGTCGGCCCGGAGGGCACCGTGTACGGCGTCGACCACGACCGCGAGGCGGTGGACGCCGCGACGGACCGCACCGCGCACCTGATCCAGGTGGCGATCCGGCTGGCCGACGTGCACGATCTGCCGATGGCGGACGCGAGTTGTGACCGGGCGCGGACCGACCGGGTGCTGCAGCACGTCGCGGATCCGGCGCTGGCGCTGCGCGAGGCGCGTCGGGTGCTGCGTCCCGGCGGGCTGCTGGTGCTGGGCGAGCCGGACTGGGGCACCCTGACGGTCGATCATCCGGATCCGGCGCTGACCGCCGCGTACACCCGGTACGTCACCGACCACGCGGTGCGCAACGCCCGGATCGGCAGCCAACTGCCGCGGCTGGCAGCCGAAGCGGGCCTGGAGGTGGTCGACGTCCACCCGTTGACGCCGGTGTTCCGCGAGGTGGGCACCGCCGACCGGGTCCTCGGCCTGCAGCGGGTCACCCGCCGCGCCGTCGCGGCCGGCTACCTCTCCCCCGCGGACTCCGACCGCTGGCTCGCCCACCTCGCCGACGGCCCGTTCCTGGCGACCGTGACCTTCCACGTGGTGACGGCCCGCGCCTGACCGGCGCGGCTCAGGCCCGGCCGAGGGCCCGGTCGACGGTGATCTCGATGACCACCCGCTCCGGGTTCTCCCGGGGCCGGCGGTAGCGCTCGGCGTAGCGGCGTTCCGCGTCGGCGACGGACTCGGCGTCCTGCCGGATCACGGCGCGGCCCTCCAGGGTGGCCCAACGGGCGCGGTCGACCTGGCAGATGGCGACCCGCTGGCCGGCCTCGCCGGCGGCCAGCACGTTGCGGACCTTGCGGCTCTCCCGGCTGCTGATGACCCGTGCGATCCCGGCCTCGGGGTCGAAGGTGGCGCCGACCGGGACGACGTGCGGGCTGCCGTCGGGGCGCAGCGTGGTGAGGGTGCACAGCTGGTACTCGCGCCAGAAGGCGAGGTAGTCGGGGTCGAGGTGGTGGATGTCGTGTGCCATGGCGGCATCGTACGGCGGACCCGCCCGACGGCCGGCGGCGCGGGGCCGGTAGCGTCACCGCTGGTGGGGGCGGTCCCTGCCGGGTGCGGTGCGGTGGCGGAGGGGGTACGGGTGTCGTCGGTGGAGGTCTCGGAGGGCAGTGCGTTCGGCGTCCGACTGCCGCTCGCCGCGCGGGAGTTCGCGGTGGACGGGTTCGCCGGCGCGGGTGCCGCGGAGCCGGGGCGGGCGGTGCCGGGGCTGCTCGCGGAGGCGGACGGGGCGGCGCTCGCGGACACGCCGAAGCGGCGCGGGAAGCTGCTGCGGGAGCGGGTGCCGCTGGAGTCGCACGCCCGGCTGCTGCTGTCGGCGGCCCGGCCGGAGGTGGTGGCGGCGGTGGAGTCGGCGAACGCGGGCCGGCTGCCGCACCTGGTGCCGCTACGGGTGGGCCGGATGGCGGCGTCGCCGTTCGCGTTCCTGCGCGGCTCGGCGGGGCTGATGGCGCACGACCTGGCGACCACGCCGGTGAGCGGGGTCGCGGCGCAGCTGTGCGGGGACGCGCATGCGGCCAACTTCGGCCTGTACGGGGATGCGAGGGGCCGGCTGGCGCTGGACCTGAACGACTTCGACGAGACGACGGCGGGCCCGTGGGAGTGGGACCTGAAGCGGCTGGTGGCGAGTCTGGTGCTGGCGGGCCGGCAGGCGGGGGCGGACGAGTCGGCGTGCCGGCAGGCGGCGTTCGTCGCGGCGGCGACGTACCGGCGGACGGTGCGGCGGCTGGCGAAGCTGCCGGCCTTGGACGCGTGGAACGCGTGGGATGCGATCGCGGACCACCAGTTGGTGGAGTTCGCGGGTGCGCACGAGTTGGGCGAGGTGCTGGCGGCGGTGTCGGCGAAGGCGCTGCGCAACACCGGTGCGAAGTTCGCGGCGCGGTCCACCGTCCGTACCGGGGACGGCGGTTGGCGGTTCGTTCCGGCGCCGCCGATCCTGTCGGAGGTGTCGGACCGGCGGGCGCGGCTGGTCGCCGAGTCGCTGTCCGGGTACCTGCGGACGGTACCGGCGGAGCTGCATCCGCTGCTGGCCCGGTTCCGGGTGCAGGACGTGGCGTTCCGGGTGGTGGGCACGGGCAGTGTCGGCACCCGTTCGTACGTGGTGCTGCTGACGGACCGTCGGGGCGGGCCGCTGGTGCTGCAGGTGAAGGAGGCCCGGCCGTCGGTGCTGCTGCCGCACCTGGTCCGGGCCGGGTTCCCGGTTCCGGCGGAGGGCGGGCACGAGGGGCGCCGGGTGGTGCTCGGCCAGAAGCGCATGCAGGTGGTGTCGGACCCGCTGATGGGCTGGACGACCGTCGCCGGACTCCCGTACCAGGTCCGCCAGTTCCGCAACCGCAAGGGCAGCGTCGACCCGGCCGCGCTCGCCCCCGCCCAGCTCGACGACTACGGCCGGCTCACCGGCGCCCTGCTCGCCCGCGCTCACGCCCACACCGCCGACGCCGCCCTCATCGCCGGCTACTGCGGCAAGGACGACCGCCTCGACGAGGCCCTCACCGCCTTCGCCGTCGCCTACGCCGACCAGTCCGAATCCGACCACGCCGCCCTCCTCACCGCCGTCCGCACCGGCCGCCTCCCCGCCGACCTCCCGGCATGAGCCCGCCCCGGGGCATCGTCGACCGCATCGACACCTGCCCGGCCGCTGCCCGCGGCGCTCTCCGCGTCCCTGCGCTGCCGCGACGGAACCCGCGCAGCATCGACGCCGCTGGCGGATCACGGCCGCCGTGATCGCGCAGGGGGTCGCGGGGCCGGGGCGGGGTGTGCAGAATGGGGGCATGCGGGTGCGAATGGTGCGGGTGGCGGAGTTGGCGGTTCTGCAGGACATCGAGCGGGCGGCCGGGCGGTGGTTCTTCGAGGTCGGGATGGCGGAGATCGCGGAGGACGAGCCGCTGTCGGTCGGGGAGTTGACGGCTTTCGTGGAGGCGGGGCTGGCCTGGGTGGCGGTGGACGGCGAGGACCGGCCGGTGGGGTACCTGATCGCGGAGCGGGTGGACGACGCGCTGCACGTGGAGCAGGTCTCGGTGCATCCGGACGCGGCCCGGCGCGGGGTCGGGCGGGAGCTGCTGGAGCATGCGGCGCGGGTCGCGGTGGAGCAAGGCCTGCCGGCGCTGACCCTGACGACCTTCGCGGAGGTGCCGTGGAACGCGCCGTACTACGGCCGTTGCGGGTTCGTGCCGGTGCCGGAGGCGGATCTCGGGCCGGAGTTGCGGGAGGTGCGGGCGCGGGAGGCGGCGGCCGGATTGGACCGCTGGCCGCGGCTGGCGATGCGCCGTACTCTCTGAGCCACCCGGTGGTCGGTCCGGCTGCCGGTGGCTGGCACCGCCCCGGTGGCGGGGCCGAACGGACGCGGAGGTCTGAGCATGGTCGCTGGGGGAACGGCAAGGCTGCTGGTGGGCAACAGTGGTGAGGCGCCCCTGGAGTTGACGGTGGAGCCCTGGGCGGACACCTGCTGGATCCCGCCGGGCCGGACGTTCGCGGTGGTGACGCACTCGGCGGAGGAGGAGGCCCTGTGGCCGGGGGCGGTCCGCCCGCACGAGCCGTTCGAGGTCGACCACCGGCCGGATTCGGTCACGGTGTGGCCGTACGGCAGTTGCTACCACTTGACCGACGAGTTGGGCGTGCCGGTCGAGGCCGCCGACTGGGACTGCCCGCAGGGCCCGCCGGCCTGCTGAACCCCACCGCGGCGGCGGCCCGGCCCGCGGGAAATCCGCTGGCCGGGCGGTGTCCCGGCCCGGCATGATCGCTTCCGTGAACGTCCTGTCCTCCCCCACGCTGCTGCTCGCTCCCCGGGTCAACGAGACCGGCCTGCAGTTGCGCACGGCCGCCGGCCGGCGCGGGTTGCGGGCGTTCACGGCCTCCTCCTGGCGGGCCCCGCAGGAGCTGACGGGCAGTCGGGTGCACCTGTACGGCGGCCCGCTGTTCGCGGACGCGGTCGGCGCCGCGCTCGGCCTCGGCCCGCTGGAGCCCGCGGCCGGCTGGCTGGCCGCGCTGCCGCGCGAACTGACCGGCCGAACGGTCGAGTTGACCACGCTCGGGGCTGCCCGCCGGCTCACCCGGCCGGCGTTCGTGAAGGCCCCGGCGGACAAGCACTTCGCGGCCCGGGTGTACCGGGACGGCGGCGGGCTGCCGGGCCCGGAGCTGCTGGACGACGACACGCCGGTGCTGGTCAGCGAGGTGGTGCGGTTCGCCGCCGAGTACCGGCTGTTCGTCCTGGACGGCGCCGTCCGGGCGGCCTCCCGGTACGCGTGCGACGGTGAACTGTCCGTCGGCGCACCGGGGTCGGACGGACCGGAGCTGTCCGCCTTCGCCGCCGAGGTGCTGGCGGCCGCCGCCGGGTGCGCGCCGCTGCCGAGCGCGGCGGTGGTGGACGTCGGCCGCACGCCGGCCGGCTGGGCCGTGGTGGAGGCCAACGCGGCCTGGGCCAGCGGCGGTTACGCGTGCGATCCGGACGCGGTGCTGGAGGTGGTGCTGCGCGCGGCCGGCCCGCTCGACCTGCTCCCCGGCGCGGACCGGCCGTTCCTGCGCGAGCTCCCGCAGGTCGAGGACTGAGGGTCCGGCGTATTTCGGGTGCGCCGCGCCGCACCGGTGGGCGAGGATGATCGCCATGAGCTCCTCGCACCTCACGCACATCGCCGAGCCGCCGGGTGTCGCCCCGGCCGCCAACTACACGCACGTGGTCACCGGTTCGGGCCGCCTGGTCCAGGTCTCCGGTCAGGTCGCGCTCGACGAGCGCGGCGAGGTGGTCGGCGCGGGCGATCCGCTCGCGCAGGCCCGGCAGGTGTTCGCCAACCTCGACCGCTGCCTGGCGGCGGCCGGAGCGCGCTTCGCGGACGTCGTCAAGCTGACCATTTTCGTCACCGACATCGCCCACCTTCCGGCGGTCCGCGAGGCCCGCGGCGGGTATGTCGACCCGGCGCGGCTGCCGGCGAGTTCGGCGGTGCAGGTGGTGGCGCTGTTCCGGCCCGAGCTGCTGATGGAGATCGAGGCGCTGGCCGTCGTCGCCGACTGACGGCCCGTCCGGGAATCGAACCGACGTGCGGCCGGTGTCCGGCAGTCGGGATTCCGCGGGTGGCTTGATTCCGTGCTGCTGCGGGGCGGCTGCGGCGCATACGGTCGGGTGTGGCTGCCGGTCGGCAGCCCGCGAGTCTCTCGCCAGGAGGACGGATGACCACCGCCGCGCACCCCGAGGCACCCGACGCGCAGCCGCTGGTGCCCCTGCACTGCCTGCTGCGCGCCGAGCCCGGCCCGCCGAGGCAGGCGGCCCTGCCGACCGGCACCCCGGTGTGGGTGCTGACCCGGCACGCGGACGTCCGGCAGGCGCTCGCGCACCCGGGCTTCGGCCGGGCCTCGCTGTACGCGCCGGACGCGCCGCCGCTGACGCTGACGCCGAACATCCTGGACGACCCGGCCTCGATGCTGAACAGCGACGGCCCGGACCACCAGGCGATCCGCCGCACCGTGCAGCGCGCCTTCACGCCGCGGGCGATCGAGCGCTGGCGGCCCTGGGTGGACGGCGTGGTGCGGGAGCTGGTGGACGACCTGGTCGCCTCGGGCTCGCCCGCGGACGTGGTCGGCGGCCTGACCAAGCCGCTGCCGGTGCGGGTGATCAGCCGGCTGATGGAGCTGGACGGGCTGGACATCGACCGGCTCGGCCACTGGAGCGACCACGCGCTGTCCACCACGGCGTACACGGCGGAGGAGATCCGCACCGCCATCGGGGAGTTCAGCGAGTTCGGGTACCGGCTGGTGCTGGAGCGCCGCAAGAACCCCGGTGAGGACCTGGTGAGTTCGCTGGTGCAGGCCGCCGACCAGACCGGCGGGGTGAGCGAGGCCCAGCTGACCTCGCTGACCATCGGGCTGGTGATCGCCGGCCACGAGACCACCATGACCAGTTTCGGCAACGCCCTGGTGTACCTGCTGGATCCGCAGCACGCGGACGCCTGGCGGCGGATCGGCGAGGACCTGTCGGCGGCGTCCGCGGCCACCGAGCAGATCCTGCGCACCGTCCCGCTCGGCGACCGCACCAGCGCCCCCGGGCAACTGCGCCGGGCCGTCACGGACGTCGAGATCGGCGGGGTGACCATCCCCGAGGGCGCGATCATCGCCTGCGACAGCGCCTCCGCCAACCTGGACCCGGAGGTCTACCCGCCGGGCCCGGTCGACCTGTTCGCGCCGCTCGGCACCCCGTCGCTGACCTTCGGCGCCGGACCGCACCACTGCCTGGGCGCGTGGCTGGCCCGGATGGAGCTCGAACTCGGCCTGCACCACCTGGCCCGCGTGCTGCCCGGGCTGCGGCTGACCGCGCCGGTCGAGGAGATCGCCTGGCGCACCGGCCTGCTGACCCGCAGCCCGCTGCGCCTGGAGGTGTCCTGGTGAGCGCCGACCGGGTGGCCGTGACGGTCGATCAGTCCCGCTGCATCGGCAGCGCCCTGTGCACCCGCACCGCGCCCGACGCCCTCGCGCTCGCCCCCAACGGCCGGGCCACCCCGCTCCATCCGACGGCCGCGCCGTCCGAGGAGCTCACCGAGGCCGCCGAGATGTGCCCCGTCGAGGCCATCGCCGTCCGCCACGCCGCCACCGGCGAACTGCTGGCGCCCGTCTGGTAGTCCTGGGGTGGGACCGCGCCGCGGCGCCCCCGACCGCACCCCGGCTGCGCCGCCCGGAGCCGCTCGTCGGGGCCCGCGGCGGCGCAGCGCCGGTGCCGTCCGACGGGCTGTCAGTCCAGCCGCAGCGCGCGGAGTTTGACGGCGGCCCGGCGGAGGGCGGCGCGCGGGGCGCTGTCGGTGTCGGGGCGGGGGTGGAGTCCGGCGAGCCGGGCGATGCGGTCGGCGACCTGGGTGACCGTCAGCCGGTCGGTGTGCAGGTGGGTGGCGAAGGCGGGGGCGGCGAGGCGGTGCAGGCAGTCGTCCAGGCGGCGGACGGCGAAGCTCTCGCCCTGCGGCGGCGCGGGCAGCCGGGCGAGCCGGCGCAGGTGGTGGACGGGTTCGCGTTCGGCGAGCCGGCGCAGCACCGTGGCGCGGTCGGCGAGCAGGGTGAAGTGGCGGACGTCGTGGCCGAGTTCGCGAAGCCGGCCGACGGTTTCGGTGAAGTACCCGGGTTCGGTGACGGTCATCGGGACGATCAGCGGGCCGGGGTGGCGGCGGGCGGCGAGGGCGAGCATGTCGACGGTGCCGGTGCGCCAGGCGGGCAGGTCCTGGAAGTCGCCGCGCAGGGCGGGCGGCAGCATGCGGTGCAGGCCGAAGCCGAGGTGTTCGGGGTCGCAGACGGCGGCGCCGGGCAGCCGCCGGGCGAGGTTGTGGGCGGTCTGCGTCTTCCCGCCGCCGAACGGCCCGTTGATCCACACCAGCACGTCGGGTGCCCTCCCGTCCTCGTCCGGCAGCCGTCCTGCCGCCTCCACCCTCGCACGGGGCCCGGCCGGTCCGGTCATGCCCGCGCCGGGACGGCGTGCGGGAAGTCGAAGAGCCCGTCCGGGTCGTAGGCCGCCTTGGCGGCGGCGAGGCGCGGCAGGTTGGCGCCGTAGTAGGCGCGGGCGTGGTCGGCGAGCTGCGGGTCGGCGTAGTTGACGTAGGCGCGGTCGCCGGCCCAGGGGCGCATGGTGCGGCGCAGTTCGCGCAGCCAGCGGGCGGCGTCGTCGAGCACGGCGGCGGGGGTGCCGGGTTCGTACGTGCAGTGGTACTGGGCGGAGAACAGCGCGTCGCGGTGGGCGAAGGCGGTGGCGTCGCGCGGGACGCGGCCGACGGCGCCGCGCAGGCTGTCCAGCAGGACGTAGCCCGAACCGCCGTCCGCCGCGCGGCGGGTGACGGAGGCGACCAGGGCGTGGACGCCGGCGGGGGGCAGGTGGTGGGGGAAGAAGTTGGACGTGGCGACGAACGGCGGCCGGTCGAGCACGCCGTCCGGGGTCCGGCCGGTGAGCTGCATGAGGGCGACGGGGCCGTGGACGCCCGTCATCGACATGATCATCTCCCGGTAGGAGACGGTCCGGTTGCTCTGCCCGACCGGCGGGAGGCCGACGGCGGCGACGAGTTGCTCCGCCACGTCGAGCCGCTCCCCGAGCACGTACAGGTGGGCCTGCACGGTGCACCCGGCCGTGGCGTCGGCGTTCAGGCCGAGGCAGGACCAGACCTCGTCCGGCTGTGCGGGCGCCCAGCGCTGCCAGGCGTCCAGGACGCGTTCGGTGTCGCGCCAGTTCCATTCCAGGGAGGCGGTGGTGATCACGGTGGTGGGGTGGGTGCGGAAGGTGAAGCCGGTGACCACGCCGAAGTTGCCGCCGCCACCGCCGCGCAGCGCCCAGAACAGTTCCGGCTCGCGGTCGGCCGAGCACTCCCGGATCCGGCCGTCGGCGGTGACGACGACGGCGGAGGCCAGCCGGTCGCAGGTCAGTCCGTAGGCGCGGCAGACGGATCCGAGGCCGCCGCCGAGGGTCAGCCCGGCGATGCCGACGGTGGGGCAGCTGCCCGCCGGGATGCTCCGGTCCTCGGCGAGCAGCGCGTCGTAGACGTCGATGAGCAGCGCCCCGCCGCCGACGGTGGCGGTGCCGGTGGCGGCGGAGCCCTCGGTGGTGACGGTGTTCATCGCGCTCAGGTCGAGGGTGATGCCGGGGCTGGTGGACCAGCCGCCGTAGCAGTGCGTGCCGCTGCGGGGCGCCAGCGGCAGCCGGTGCCGGCGGGCGAAGGCGAGCGTCTGCTGCACGTCCTCGACCCGCCGGGCGAGCACCACGGCCTGCGGGTGGATGTCGAAGCGGGAGTTGTACGGCAGCCGGGCGAGCTCGTACCCTCCGTCGCCGGGACGCAGCACGTCCCCGTCGAGATCACGGGCCAGCCCGTGCCAGTCTGCTGGGGTGGTGCGCGGTGTCGGCTTCATCCGGCCGATTCTCACCCGGCTCCGGCGGTCGGCGCCACCGCCAACAGGCTTTTTCCGGGCCGTTGTTGGCGGTGACGCCGGTCCGCCGGGGGTCAGGCCAGTGCGTGCAGCAGTCGTGCCTCCTCGGCCTCGGCGAGCCACTCGCTGCCGGCGGTCGGCCCGCCGCGGGCGATGTCCCAGGCGAGCGTGTCGGCCAGGGTGTCGGCGACCGGACGGTGCGTCAGGCCGGCCGCCACCCTGCCGCCGGGGCGGCCAAATCCCTTTGCAGGACAGCGCGTTGCGGCTCGACACTGGCGGCATGCTCGGATTCGTCAGGACCGACAACGAAGCCCTCGTCGCGTACTTGGGCGACCCGCAACGCACCGTGGCGGCCTACTGGGAGCTGCTGCGACGCAAGGACGGCGCGCTGGAGGCGATCCGCGACGGCCTGTCCCACCGGAACGCGGCCGTCCGCGAGGGCTGCTGCCGCCTCCTGGACCACCTCGTCGACACCGGCTCGATGGAGCGGCTGATCACCATGGTCGAGGATCCCGACGCCCGGGTCAGGATCGCCGCCTTCCACGCCCTGGCCTGCGACCGCTGCAAGGGCGACACCTGCGCACCGGGCGCGGACCGGGTCCTCGCCCCCGCGCTGGACCACCTGGCCGGCGACCCCGACCCGCAGGTCCGGCTCCGGGCGGTCGAGCTGGCCGGCAAGTTCGTCCACACCGACGCCCGCGCCCTCGCCGCCCTGGAGGCGGCCCGCACCGAGGACCCGAGCCCGGCCGTCCGGAAGAAGGCCGGCTGGTACACGCCCGGAGGGACCATCCACCGGCGCACGGCCCCGCGCCCACTGCGCTGAACACTGCGCTGAACACCCCAGGTCAGCCGCGCGGAGCGGGTGCCTCTAGGCTGGCGGCCGTGGTGTACTTCGCCTTCCGCAGCTTCGGCGCGCCGGATCTCGCGCGCCGCGGCCTCACTCCGGCCTCCGCGCCGCCGGCGGTGCTGCTGCTGGACGTCGAGGCCGAGCTGTCCATCGTCGACGACGGGCGGCCGGTGTGGAGCGAACCCGCTTTTCCGGTGGCCGAGTTGGCCCGCGGGCTGGCGTTCTGGCTCCGTCTCCCGGAGGAGGAGCGCGGGGACTTCGCCTTCGACTCGGTGACGTACGACGTCCCCGGCGCGGTTCGGATCGCGGCGACCGACGGCGGCTGGCGGGTCGGTTCCGTCTTCGCCCCGGACGCCTGGAGCTCCCCCTGCGCCTGGCCGGTGCTCGCCCGCGCCCTCACCGCCTTCACCGACGCGGTGCGGTCCCGGGTGATCGCGCTCGGCGCCGACCCGCACCTCGTCCCGGCCGTGCCCGGGCCCACCGCCGCGAACGGAGCGGCCCGTTGACCAACGACTCCGCCGTCGCCCTGGCGGTGGCCCTGCGCGACGCCCACTTCGGACTCAAGGCCCTCGCCCGGGATTGGGCGCAGAGCGCCCCGCCGGGCTCCGTCCGCAGCCGCGAAGCGCTCGGCCCGACCTGGCAGTACGGGGACCTGCCGGACCGCGCCGCCTACCTCGACGGGCAGGCGCTCGAACTCGCGGGCGGGCTGACCCTGACCGTCCGGCTGGCCGTCGACTTCGCCGCCGGCGGCACGGACCTCCTCGCGGCCGTCACCGTCGAGGACGAGGAGGGCAACCTCGCGGAACTGCTCTCCACCGGCCCGGAGGAGTTCCCGGCGGGCGCCGCGGAGCTGGCCGACGGGATCGGCCGCTGCCTGGCCCGCCTGAACGAGCTGGATCTCCCGGCCGCACTCCGCTGACTCGCTTGCGCCGAAAGGGGCTGGAATGACCGAGGACCCGTCTTCAAACCCGCGTCGCAGGCCCGCGGCGTCCGGTGCGTGCTCTCGGCGTGCCGGGTGGAAGGCCTCGTACTGGATGTACTTGGTCTTTCGCCCGGTGCGGCGAGAGTGCGTGCCGGGCGTCGTGGGGCAGGCGGGGGTTTGAAGACGGGCCCGAGGACCGATGCCGACCCGCCGTGTTCTCCAACGGCTTCGCCGGGATGGGCGGCGACGACGAGCAGCCGGTGGTGGACCGCTGCCGGTGCCTCCCTGTGGGGAAGAGCCCGCAGCGGGTGCGGTTCCACCGGGAGCGGCAGGACACCTCCGCGCCGGGCTGGCTGCGCCTGCTGGAGCTGGTCGAGGAGGCGGCGGCCGACGGCCGGGAGGAGTTCCGGCCGCTGACGGAGCTGACCGCGGAGCAGCGCCGGCAGGTGGTGACGCTGCCGGCGAGCATCGGCACGCTGACCGCGGTGCGGAAGCTGGTGCTGTACCGCTCCAACCTGGTGCGGCTGCCGGCCGAGATCGGGCGGATGCGCAGCCTGGAGGTGTTCGAGCTGTACACCTCGCACCGGCTGCACTGGTTCCCGTACGAGCTGGCCCGGCTGCCCGCGCTGCGCGGCAGCACCGTCAGCACCCGGGCGCTGTACGGGAACGAGAAATACCGGCCGGGGTTCCCGGCCCTGCCGGGGCCGGTGGACGGGCCGGTGGATCTCGCGGCGTTGGATCCCGGGGTGCGGGGTGCGACGGAGGTGCGGGCGTGCAGTGTGTGCGACGGGCCGGTGGTGGAGCTGCGGCAGGGGTGGATCTCGCTGCACACCTCGGGCCACGACGTGCTGCCGCTGCTGGTGAACGCCTGCTCGGACGCCTGCCTGGCGAGTCTGCCGGCGCCGCCGGAGGGGTACCTGCCGGGCTGGCACCGGGGCGGTCCGGAGGTGGTGCAGCCGAGCCGGGAGTGGTGACGGGCGGTCAGCCGGGGCCGCCGGGCGGGTGGTTCGCGCGGGGCGGCGGGCGTGGCCGGTGCGGTCGGGGCGGGCGGCGGCGGCAGGATCCGAGGTGCCGTTGTCCGCCGCAGACCGGGAGTGCCGTCGTGACCGCAACCGAGGATCCCCAGCAGAGGCCGCAGCACGAGCCGCGGGAGCGCGAACCGGAGCCGGAGCCGGAGCCGAGCGTGCGGCCGTACCGGCATCCGGCCGCGGGGTGGGGGGCCGCGAAGTCGGTGGCGCGGGTGCTGGCGCGGACGGGCGAGTGGGTGGACGGTCCGCGGGCGGTGCTGAAGATGAACCACGAGGACGGCGGCTTCGACTGTCCGGGGTGTGCCTGGCCGGACGACTACAAGGGCCTGCACCTGGACATCTGCGAGAACGGGATCAAGCACGTCACCTGGGAGATGACGGGCAAGCGGGTCGGGCGGGAGTTCTTCGCCGCGCACACCGTGACGGAGCTCTCGGGCTGGAGCGACCACGCGCTGGAGGACCAGGGCCGGCTGACCGAGCCGATGGTGTACGACCCGGTCTCGGACCGGTACGTGCCGATCGACTGGCAGCAGGCCTTCGAGCTGATCGGCGGGGAGCTGCGCGGGCTGGACGACCCGAACCGGGCGGCGTTCTACACCTCGGGCCGGCTGGGCAACGAGGCCACCTTCCTGTACCAGTTGATGGCCCGTGAGCTGGGTACCAACAACCTGCCGGACTGTTCGAACATGTGTCACGAGGCGTCCGGCCGGGCGCTGACGGCCTCGCTGGGCACCGGCAAGGGCACCGTCGACCTGAAGGACTGGGAGGCCGCCGACGCACTGTTCATCCTCGGCGTGAACGCGGCGTCGAACGCGCCGCGGATGCTGACGGCGCTGGCGGACGCGCACCGGCGGGGCGCGCAGGTGGTGCACGTCAATCCGCTGGTGGAGGCGGCGGCGACCCGGACGATCGTGCCGCACGAGTTCGCGAACATGGCGCTGATGCGGGCGACGGCGACCAGCACGCTGAACCTGCAGGTGCGGATCGGTGGCGACCTGGCGCTGCTGCGGGCGATCGCGAAGGCGCTGCTGGAGCAGGCGGCGCACGATCCGCGGGCGCTGGACGAGGAGTTCATCGAGCGGCACACCGAGGGCTTCGCGGCGTACCGGGAGCTGTGCGAGCGCACGCCGTGGGAGGAGTTGGAGCGGCAGAGCGGGCTGAGCCGGGCGCAGTTGCTGGCGGCGGCGCGGGTCTACCGGGAGGCGGACCGGTCGATCTTCTCCTGGTGCCTGGGGGTGACGCAGCACGAGCACGGGGTGGACACCGTCCGGGAGATCGTCAACGTGCTGCTGCTGCGCGGCAATCTGGGCCGGGAGGGGGCGGGGCCGTCGCCGGTGCGCGGGCATTCGAACGTGCAGGGCAACCGGACCTGCGGGATCGACCACCGGCCGTCGGCGGCGTTCCTGGACCGCCTGGCGAAGGTGTGCGGGATCGAGCCGCCGCGCGAGCCGGGGCTGGACACGGTGGGCGTGATCGGGGCGATGGCGCGCGGCGAGGTGTCGGTGTTCGTCGGGATGGGCGGCAACTTCGCGCTGGCCGCGCCGGACACCGAGTTCACCTACCGGGCGCTGCGCGCCTGCGAGTTGACGGTGCAGGTGTCGACGAAGCTGAACCGCAGTCATCTGGTGCACGGGCGGCGGGCGCTGATCCTGCCGTGCCTGGGCCGCACCGAGCAGGACCGGCAGCGCGGCGGCGTGCAGGCCACCTCGGTGGAGGACTCGATGAGCATGGTGCACCTGTCGGTGGGGATGCGGAAGCGCCCGGCGTCGGCGCAGTTGCTGTCGGAGCCGGCGATCATCGCGGGCATCGCGCGGGCGGCGCTGCCGGACAGTGCCACGCCCTGGGAGTGGTACGTGGAGGACTACGACCGGATCCGCGACACCATGGCGAAGGTGCTGGACGGCTTCGAGGACTTCAACCGGCGGGTGCGGCTGCCGCTGGGCTTCCGGATCAAGCAGCCGGCCCGGGAGCTGGTGTTCCTCACCCCGTCGGGGAAGGCGGAGTTCTCGTCGGCGCCGCTGCCGGACGTGCTGCCGCCGCCGGGCACGCTGGTGCTGGGCACGATGCGTTCGCACGACCAGTGGAACACCACCATCTACTCGGACGACGACCGCTACCGGGGCGTCAAGAACCTGCGCACGCTGGTGTTCATGAACCGGCAGGACATGCGCGAGCGCGGCCTCGCCGAGTTCGACCCGGTCGACATCACCGCCACCGCGCGGGACGGCTCGACGCGTTCGCTGCACGGCTACCTGGCCGTCCCGTACGACCTGCCGCGGGGGTGCGCGGCCGGGTACATGCCGGAGATGAACGTGCTGTGCGCGCTGGGCGACCACAGCAGCCAGAGCGATCAGCCGATCATGAAGCACCTGAACGTGGTGATCGCTCCGGCCGCCCGTCCCGGGGCCGAGCCGGCGGCGGCCGTCAGCCCCGGCGCCACCACGCCCTGACGGTCCGCCAGGCGCCGCGCCCGGGGCGGCGGGCCGGGCCGGAGCCGCCGGCGTCCGCGAGCAGGGCCCGGCCGTCGAACCGGCCGCCGGGCACCTCGATCGGCGCCTTCCGGTCGGCCTCGGCGAGCAGTTCGGCGTGCGCCGCGTACGAGGTGGCGCGCACCGCCTCCTCGTAGCCGGCCAGCGCTCCGCTCAGCGCGGCCGCGGCGGTCCCGCCGCGCCGCCGGACCGCGTTCAGGCCCAGCCCGATCAGGGTCAGGACCCCGGCGAGCACCGCCAGCGTGATCAGATAGGGCACCATTCCCCGCTCCTCGTCCGTCCCGGCACAGCTCCGTCCCGGTCACCGTCCGCCTGTCGAACGCGCGGCCCGCGCGGGCGGTTCCGGGGAGCTGCTAGACGGGGACGGGGAGGCCGAAGAGTGCGGCGCAGGGGGTCAGGCCGGTGAGCCGGATGTCGGGGCGGCGGGTGGGCTCCCAGTCGGCGCGGTCGAGGCGGAAGCGCTGGGTGAGGGCGAACTCGCCGTGGCGGTTGTCGCGTTCGACGCCGTCGGGCAGGTAGCCGAGCTTGCGGGAGACGGCGATGGACGCGGCGTTGTCCGTGAACGAGGCGGAGATCGCGGATTCGGTGCCCAGGCCGGCGAAGGCGAGGTGCAGCATCGCGGTGCGGGCCTCGGTGCCGAGGCCGCGTCCGTGGTGCTCGACGCCCAGCCAGGAGCCGGACAGGATCTCCCGGCGGACCGCGAACTCGGTGGCCCGCAGCGACTGGACGCCGACCGGCCGGCCCTCGTCGAAGACCACCAGCAGCAGCGCCCAGTCCTCGGGCGTCCAGTCGGCCAGGGACCGCCAGTGCGCCTTCAGCACGGAGCGGGCGCGTTCGACGGGGGTGTCGTAGGCCCAGTCGGAGCGGAACGGGCGGGTGCCGGGGGCGACCACGCCGCGGGCGGCGAGGTCGGCGAGCTCGGCGAGTTCGGGTTCGGTGGGCAGCCGCAGCTCCAGGCGCGGGGTGCGCACGCTCAGGCCGGGCAGCGGCCAGTGATCGGTCAGCATCGCAACAGTGTGCCCCCGCAGGCGAGCTGGCGGCCCGTCAATTCCGGGCCCGCTTCCGGTTACCGGTCAGGAACTTGACAAGGTTTCTGGTCTGGACCAATCTGAAGATCGAAGCGGCCGCGGCACCCGTTCCCGGCGCCGCCCTTCTCCTCCGCTCCTCCTCCCCGGCCCGGCCCCGCTGCGGGGGCAGTCGCCGCGCCCGGGCCGGATCCCGTCCCGACCTGCCGGGCTCCGACTCCCCGTCACCTTCCGCCTGCTCCCTGGAGGGGTCTCCCATGTCCGTGCCGTCCCGCCGGGCCCAGCTGTTCCGCGCCGCCACCGACCGCCCGTACTTCAGCAGCGACGGCGAGTCCTACCTCGCCCAGCACACCCTGCGCGAACTCGCCAAGTCCCGTCCGCTGCGCGTGCTCTCCGAGGAGGACTTCGCGCACTGGCAGACCTACGGCTACGTCGTCGTCCGCGAGGCCGTGCCCGCCGGGCACGCCCGCCGGATGCTCGACTTCGCCTGGCAGTTCCAGGGCCTGGACCCGCGGGACCCGGACAGCTGGTTCGCCGACCGGCCGTTCCGCTCCGAGCTGGACCGGCAACTGCACGTCTACGGCTTCGTCGAGGCGTACCACCACCAATTGCTCTGGGACAGCCGGCAGCACGAGCGGGTCTACGACGCGTTCGTGGACGTCTGGGACTGCGAGGAGCTCTGGGTCACCCTGGACCGCCTCAACCTGAACCCGCCCAACCGCGGCAACCGCGACCGCGCCCTCGTCGACCCCGCCGACCGGGACGGCGACCTCCCCCTGCACTGGGACATCGACACCGGCCTCGGCGTGCCGCCGCAGCGGGTCCAGGGCATCATCGCGCTCAACGAGACCTCGGCGGAGACCGGCGGCTTCCACTGCAACCCCGAGCTCTTCCGGCGCTTCGAAGCGTGGAAGCTCGGCCAGCCCGCCCACCGCGACCCCTACCGCCCCACCGTCGACCGCGCCGAACTCCCCGTCGTCCGACCGGAACTGCATCCCGGCGACCTGCTGATCTGGAACGGCCTGCTGGCCCACGGCGTCGCCCGCAACCGCTCCGAACGGGGCGTCCGCGCCGTCCAGTACCTCTCGATGATGCCCGCCCTCGAGGAACACGAGCGCCTCCGCACGGCCCGCATCGACTCCTGGCGCCACCTCCGCACCCCCCACTGGAACCGCACCCTGGTCGGCGACCCGGTCCTGCACGAGTCCAGGCGCTACCCCACCGCCCGCCTCACCGACCTCGGCGCCAGACTCCTCGGCCTCGCCTCCTGGTACGACCCCGCCCCGCCCCCACCGGCCCCTACCGCTGCACCGCCCCGGCCTGACGCACCCTCACCCCTCGTTCGGCACGGCGGGTCCGGGGCCGGCCGGCCGGATGCCGAGCAGGAGGCTACCGAGGGCGGTGCGGTGGTGCAGGACTGCCTTGCCCGCGCGGGTGGTGGAGATCAGGCCGGCGCCGCGGAGGGCCGCCGTGTGGGCGGAGACCGTGGCGGCGCTGACCCGCAGGCGGCGGGCGAGTTCGCTGGTGGTGCGGTCCTCGGCCAGCAGGTGCAGCAGCTCGGTGCGGGTCGGGCCGATCACCCTCGCCAGTGCCTGCGGCCCCTCGCCGCCCGCGGGCCGGAGCGGGAAGCCGGGCCGGCCGGGTAGGTGACGACGACCGGGCGGTCCGGCAGGTCGGACAGCAGCGGGCCGCCCGACCAGTGGAAGGTGGGCAGCAGCAGGAGTCCGCGCCCGCCGAGCCCGATCTCCCGTGCGCGGCCCGGCAGTTCCCAGGTTCCGCCGTCCAGCCGGGCACCGGGCAGCAGTCCGGCCAGCAGCGGGCCGGCCCCCGTCTCGGCGAGTTGCACGGCGCGGCGCACGAACTCGGCGTGGTGCAGGTCCTGCACCTGCCCCCAGACCGGGCCGAGCAGCGCGTCGAACGCGGCCCGCTGCGCCCGGCTCAGCAGCCTCCGGGCCCGTCCTCGCCGCGCCGCAACTCCTGGATCCAGGCCGGCGGGGCGTGCGCGCACCGGCGTGGACGCGTTCCAGTTCGGCGCGGACCACCTCGGCCGGGGTCGCCCGGACCTGCTCCAGCGCGTCCGGGAGGGAGTCCGCCACCACGTCCAGGAAGCTCGGCGCGCGCCCGGCCGGGACCAGGTCGGCGAGCGGTTCGGCGGCCTTCGGCAGGGTGCGCAGCGTCCTGCGCCGCCAGGCTCCGTGGAGCAGTTCGCCGTCCTGACGGCACATCATCGCCAGGGCCGCGTTCAGTTCCTGGAGCGGCGCGGGCCGGGGCGCGAGGCGGACGCGGGCGAAGTCGTCCGGCGTGAAGTGGATCCGCAGCATGGTGCCCCCGGTGTCTGTCCGGACCCCCGCGGGCCGGGGGCGCCATCCTTGAGCCCCTGGCCTCAATGATCGCCCGCGCCGGGCCCGGCGGGCCAACCTGCCCGCATGACTCGTGACTTCTCGATCGGCCGACGCTCCGTCACCGGGGCGGCGCTGCTGGGCTCCGCCGCCCTGCTGCTGGGCGCCACCGGCCGGCGGGCCTTCGCCGACGCCCTCCCCGCGACCGTGCCGTCGACCGTGGGCGGTGTCGTCCTCGCCCTGCCCGCGCCGACCGGCCGCCACCCGGTGGGGTGCCGGGCGGTGTACCTGGTGGACGGCTCGCGCCGCGACCCGTGGGATTCCTCCGTGCCCGTGCGGGAGTTGATGCTGACCTTCTTCTACCCGGCCCGCGCGGTCGCGGGTACCGCCCCGGCTCCGCAACTGCCGCCGCTGGCCGCGGAGGTGTTCGGGGCGATCGCCCCGTACGGGCCGCTGCGGCTGCCGGCCGCCGGCGTGGACTGGGGCGCCACCCTGTCCCACTCCGGTCCGGACGCCGCGGCGCTGCCGGGTCGCCGTCCGGTGCTGGTGTACAGCCCGGGCGGCGGCGATCCGCGCGGCCTGGGGACGTCCCTGGCCGAGGAGTTGGCGAGCCACGGCGCGGTGGTGGTGACGGTCGATCACCCCGGCGACGCGGCGGCGGTCGAGTTCCCGGGCACCACGGCCTTCCGACCCGAGCCGGTCCGGCCGACGGTCTTCCGCGGCGACCCCCGCGACACGCCCGCCCTCGCCCGCACCATGGTCGACGCCCGGGTCGCCGACCTGCGCTTCGTCCTCGACCGCCTCGGCCGGCCGGCCGAACTGCCGCTTCCCCGCGGCCTCTCCCTCGATCTGCGCCGCCTCGGCGTGTACGGGCACTCGGCGGGCGGCAGCGCCGTCACCGAACTCCTCCACGAGGACCGGCGGGTCCGCGCCGGCATCAACCTGGAGGGCTACCTCGACCTTCCCCCGCTCCGGCCCGGCGACGCCCCCGAGCCCCTCCCCGTCCTCCGGACCGGCGTGGACCGCCCCCTGCTTCTGCTCGGCACCGAACTCTTCGACCACGCCGCCGAGTTGAACCGCTCCTGGTCCGCCCTCACCGCCCGCTCGGCCCCCTGGGTCCGCACCACCCGCCTCCCCGGCGCCGCCCACTGGGCCGTCACCGACCTGGCCGCCCTGCTCCCCGGGCTCCAGTCGGCCGGCCTGACCACCCCGGCGGACCGCGCCGCGGTCGTCGGCACCGTCCGCCCGGCCGTCGGGATCCCCCGCGTCCGCCGCACGGTCCGCGAGTTCTTCACCCGCCACCTGGCCGCAGCCCCCTGAGCCGGAGCGGCCGCTACTCCCCCCGTCCGCTCAGTCACCGTCGCGGGTCCGGCCAGCGTTCGCGTTCGCGCTCGCGTTCCACCAGGTGAAGTCGGGTGCGGCCTGCTCCAGGTCGTCGAGGCGGCGCCGGGCGCGGCTGACGAACTCGGCGGGGAGGCGGACGGCGTGCTCGGTGACGTAGTGGGCGAGCCCGCCGGGCCAGACGTAGCTGCCGTCGGTCAGTTCGGCGTTGCCGTTGCTGCAACCGCACAGGCGGCAGCGGGAGACGCCCATGTACTGGCGGATCAGCTGGCCCTGGTCGAGGTAGGCGGCGACCAGCGACCGCTCCTCCTCGTCCCAGCTCTCGTCCACCAGCTGTGCCGCGTCCGGCAGTTCGGGCGCCTGCGGGGAGGCCCAGTAGCCCAGTGCCCGGAGCGCGGGGCCGCCGCGCCGGACCAGCCAGGAGACGCCGGTCGGCTCCTCGGGCAGGGCGCGCGCCAGGGAGTCCAGCGCGTCCAGCGCGGAGGGGCCGACCGGGGCGAGGACGACGGTGGTGGCGCCGGCGGCGTGGCGGGCGGCGATGGCGGCGCGGGCCTGCTCGGGGGTGCCGACGACGGCGAGGGCGTGCACCCACGCGTCGGGCAGGGTGCGGGCGAACTCCGCGCCGTCGGCGGCGGCTTCGCGGTGGGCGCGCAGCTCGGCGGCGAACGGGAGCGGTTCGAGGTGGGCGGCCCAGTCGGGTTCGCCGATCGCGGCCAGCCCGGGGCGCACCCGGTCGAGGGCGGCCTTCTCCTCGGTGTCGACGGCCGCGGCGTCGTAGGTGACGACCAGGGCCTCGGGGCGCAGGTGGCGGCGCGAGGTCCCGATGTACGCGGGGGCGGCGGGTTCGGCCAGCAGCAGCCCGTCCGCGACCTCCCCGGCGGCGGCCTGCGACTTGGGGCCGCGCACGCCGAGGATCACCGGCGGCGCCACCTCCGGAACCTCCGTCAACTGCACGCCCTCGCACTGGACGTAGCGTCCGTTCGGCGGGCCGGGCTCGCCGCGCAGCAGGGTGCGCAGCGCGGTGGTGTACTCCTTGAGCAGGGTGACCGGGCTGGCGGGCCACGCGCCGGCGGCCCGCATCCAGTCCGGCATGCCGTGGCCGACGCCGGCGACCACCCGGCCGGGGTGGAGCTGGGCCAGACTGGCGAGTTCCATCGCGGCGAAGCACACGTTGCGGGCGCCGGCGGGCATGATGCCGATGCCGACGGTGATCCGTTCGGTGACGGCGAGCACGGTCGCGGCCTGGGCGATGCCGCCGCGCCAGCCGAGGTCCTCGACCACCCAGAGTTCGTCGAAGCCCGACTCCTCGGCCCGGCGCGCGTACTCGAACAGGTCGTTCACCGGCAGGTCGCGCGGGAGCATGACGCCGATGCGGCCCGGGGTGGCGGTTCCTTCGGTTCGGGGCATCGACGGCACTCCTCGCGGACGGACTCCGCTCGGCCCCACCGCCGCTGCGGAAATCCGGTGATCATACCTCCCGGTGACGGTCCCTCAGTGCCCCGCGACACCCCTCGTCACCCCGCGGCGCCCCTCAGTGCCCGGCGCCGACCAGCTCCGTCGCGACCGGCTGGTCCGCCACGGCCACCGGGCCGCGCCGGTCCGCCGCCCAGGATCCGGCCGCGATCAGGAAGCCGAGCAGCGCCAGGCCCGCGCCGACCAGCGTGGGGGACGTCCAGCCGAGGCCGGCGGAGAGGGCCAGTCCGCCCAGGTACGCGCCTTGCGCGTTGGCCAGGTTGAACGCGCCCTGCACGGTCGCCGAGGCCAGCGTGGGCGCCTTGCGGGCCTTCTGGATCACCAGGGTCTGCACGGTGGGGACGGTCGCGAACCCGGCCATGCCGATCAGCACCACCGTCACGGCGGCCGACCAGCGGGCGTGCGCGGTGAGCGCGAACAGGGCGAGCGCGCCGGACATCGCGAGGAACGCGGCGCAGATCGACGGGCGCAGCGCGCGGTCGGCCGCGTAGCCGCCGATGACGTTGCCGATGGTCATGCCGACGCCGAACAGGGCGAGGATCAGGGTGACGGAGGAGTCGGCGAAGCCGGCGACCTCGGTGAGGGTGGGGGTGATGTAGCTGTAGCAGGCGAAGAGTCCGGCGCAGCCGAACACCACCGTGCCGAGGGCGAGCCAGAGTTGTCCGCTGCGGAAGGTGGCGAGTTCGCTGCGCAGTCCGGCGCCGGGGTGCGCGGGCAGGTGCGGGACGAGCCGGGCGATGGCGGCGGCGCCGAGCAGGCCGATGGCGACCACGACGAGCATCGCGGCGCGCCAGCCGAGGCGCTGGCCGAGCAGGGTGGCGGCGGGGACGCCGACGATGTTGGCGACGGTGAGCCCGGAGAACATCACCGAGACGGCGCGGGCCCGCAGGTGCGGGGCGACGAGTTCGGCGGCGGCGACGGCACCCGCACCGAAGAACGCGCCGTGCGGCAGTCCGGTGATCAGCCGGGCGGCGGCCAGGAACGCGAAGTTGGGGGCGATCGCGCAGAGCAGGTTGCCGGCGGTGAACAGACCGGCCAGTCCGACCAGGACCGCCTTGCGGGGCAGGCGGGCGGCGCCGGCGGTGAGCAGCGGGGCGCCGATCACCACGCCGAGCGCGTACATGGAGATCAGCCAGCCGGCGTGCGGGATGGACACCTGGAGGCTGTCGGCGATCTGCGGGAGCAGTCCCATGGCGGCGAACTCGGTGGTGCCGATGGCGAACGCGGTGACGGCGAGGGCGACGAGCGCCAAGGGCATGGGGGTGCTCCACAACGGGGTCGGCGGGGTGGCTGGGCTGCGGCGCCGACGGCATGTCAACGTTGTCAGCGCCAGCCGATCCTACCGGGCCCGTCCGTCTCCCCCGCCGTCCGTCCGGATGGCGGTCGGGCGACGAACGGGTGTCGTCCCGGTGCGGCGGGGTCAGGCGGTGGTGCGCGCGAACCAGTCGCGGGTCTCGTCGGCGGGCAGCACCCGGACGAGTTCGGCCCGGCCGGGGAGCAGCGGGAAGAACCGGTCGGCGTTCCAACCGTGCGGGTACTGCGGGTCGTCCAGCACCAGCAGGCGGTGGCCGTCGACCTCGGGGATGTCGTCCGGCAGGCCCTCGTTCCAGATCCGGCCGCCGTCGGGGGCGAGCAGTGTGAAGGAGCCGGTGGCGACGATGCCGCTGCGGGTGCCGTCGGCGGGCGCCGGGTCGGTGGCGAGGCGGACGCTGTCCGCGGACGGGGCGGTGCCGGGCAGGTGGCCGCCGCCGATCAGGAGGTGCGCGAGCAGCGTGTGCAGCTGGAAGTTGTCGCCGATGCCGCCGATCCGCACCTGGTAGCCGGTGCCGGTGGGCCGGTGCAGCACGACCACCGGTTCGTCGTCCAGCACGGCCAGCGCGTACGACAGGCACTTGAGGTCGTGCCGCCCCAGGACCTCCAACTCGCGGCAGAGCGGCAGCAGTTCGGCCCGGTGTCGGCGGCGCACCTCGGTGCTGCGGCACAGCACGGCCAGCGCGGGCGCCTGCCACTGCTCGATGGTGCACCAGGCGCGGGCGAGCCGCAGCGCCTCGTACTGGTCGCCGCCGAGCCGGGCGAGCAGCGCCTCGTCGATCAACTCCTCGTCGGGCTCCGGCAGTTCGTCGGCTCCGGTGGCCCGCCAGGCGGCGGCGAAGCGGAGCGCGGCGGCCAGCTCGTCCCGGACGTCCGCGAGGATCGGGCCGGCGCAGGCTCCCGCGTCGGCTCCCCGCTCGACGCAGAACCCGGCGGCGGTGGCCAGCACGGACCGCGGTCCGACCGGCGGGAACTGCGGCAGCAGCGCGGCCAGCCGGGGCCCGGCGGCCACGCACTCCGCATCACCGGCCGCCTGAAGGGCGTTGACCGCGGCCGCGAACGCCCGCTCGGTACGCTCCCCGTCGCGCGCGGCGGCCCCCTGCTCCAGCTCGGTCAGGGTGTCGGCGAGGCCGGAGGACTTCTTTCGTCTGAAGATCACGGGCGCACACTCTAGTGCCGCCCCGCGGCCGGAACTTCGCCCGGGCAACCGCCCGCACCGGCCCCGCCCGGAACTCTGCCCCGCGCACCGCCACGACCGCCGTCCCCGCCCGTCGCTCACCCCGCGCGGGCGGCGACGGCGGCGGGCCGACGCGGGTCACGGCAGGGTGGGCCCGCCCGGAGGCGTGGCCGGCGCGCTCCTGGTGCGTGCTACTTCTCCTCCGGCTCCCAGGCGCGGAGCAGGTCGAGCAGGCCGGCGTCTCCGTCGATGCCCATGGAGTCGGCCTTGAGGCGGTCGTACAGGTACAGCACCACCTCGCCGGCCGTGCCCCGGACGGAGGCGCCGGCCGCGTCCAGGCCCTCGCCGCCGGCGGGGATGCGGGCGGTGCGGGCGCCCTCGCCGTCGACCGTGAGACGCCAGGAGCGGCCCTCGGTGGCGTGGAAGTCGAAGGCGGTCGGCTCGTGCGGCCAGGCGCTCGGCGTCCCGCAGACGGTGAGCAGGAACTCCTCCACCCCGTCGAGGGCCAGCTCGGCCGGCAGCGGCTCCGTTGCGCCCCCGGCGAGTTGGGCGTCGTAGGTGTGCACCGCGGTCTCCTGCACCCGGTGCCGGGCGACCGCGCCGGAGGTCTGCGGCGACTGCGACGCGGGCCACCACGTCCAGCAGCCGCGCTCCGGCCCCGCCTCGCGCAGGGCGCTCAGCAGCAGCTCCGTCGACGCGGCCAGCCAGGCCACCAACTCCTCACGCCCCTGCGGCACTTCCAGGTTCGCGCGCAGCGCGACGGCCTCCGCCGGCGGAGCCTCGGCCGGCCCCGCGCCGACGATCGCGGCCCAGAAACGGTCTCCCCCGCCCAGGTGCTTCACCAGATCCAGCAGCGTCCACCCCGGGCAGCTCGGCACCTCCGCGTCCAGGCTGGGCGCGGCGACGACCGCGGCACGGAAGGCGGTCGACCGCTCGTCGATCAGTCCGAGCAGGTCGGAGAACTCAAGATTCTTTTCCACGCCGGATGTCTACCATCGCGCCCCGGCGCTCGAACAGCGATTTCCCGAGCCGGAGAGGCAGCAGACCTGGCGCGGGACCGCCCGCGCACGCCCCGTCCGCGCTGTCCGACAGGCAACGGATCCGTCCGGCCCAACGGACCCACCCGACCGCCAACCAGCGCTCGGTGGGGCTCGCTTGCGCCGCACAGGCCGGGCCGGGCCCGGCCGAAGCGGAGAGCTCCTGCGCACCGGTCCGCTCGCTGTAGTCTCGCGCCGTGACCGACCGACCCGGGGCGTCCGACGCCTTCAAGAACCGCTGCGCGAACGCCGCCCGGGCGCTGGAGTCCTGCACCGGCTACTCCGTGGACCGCATCGTGTGGGACGAGTCCGGCGCGGACCGCAAGGACAAGACCCTGGACGTGTTCCTGCGCGAGGGGCCGCACCGGCCCGACGTCCTGATCTCGCTGTCCGGTCTCCACTCGGTTCGCCCCTTGGACCCCGAGGTGGCCCCCGTCTTCGTCGACGGAATCTCCCTGATCCACCTGCCGCAACTGCCGTCCCCCTGGCCCGCCGAGGCCGTCGGCCGCCTCGACCGCTCCGACCAACTCCCCGAACTGGCCTGGCTGAGGATCACCGGCCCCGCCCGGATCGACGCCGTCGCTTCGATCGTGACCGTCTATCAGGCACCGAGCGACGACGCGGCCTCCGTGCTCCCGTGACGGCCTTTCAGCTGGAGCGGTGCTGCCCGCGCTTCGGCCTGCTCGCCGTCTCCGCTCCCTCGGCGTCGCGTTCGGCCCTGGGCCGACCGGATCTGCCGCGTGCGGGGAGGAAGCCGACCTGATCCGCCCCGCGGACGTCGGTGGCGCCTGGGAGACTCCGGTCCGTGCTGATCAAGGGATACGACCTCGGGCCGCTGGTCGAGGGTGAGTGGCTGCTCGACCGGGCCGGGTTCTGGCCGAATCACCTGCTGACCATGTGCCGCTTCACACCCGGCGAGGAGCGACCGGAACCCGAGTGGTTCGGTGCCGACGGTGCCGACACCGACGCCCTCCCCCCGGACGCACCGGCACGCCTGACCGCCGCCCTCACCACCATCGGAGCCCCCGCCACCTCCGCCCACCACCTGCTCCGCGCCGGACGCCCCGCGTCACAGCACCTCGCCGGCCTCAACTCCCCTCTGAGCGGTGGCGACCCCCACCAGCCCGCCCCGCCATGGGCACTCACCCTCACCCGACCCCAACGCGACGCACTCGCCGGCGCCCTGGGCAGTCGCAGCGGTGGCAGCTCGTCCTCGCAGTCGACGGTCCCAGCGCCCGAGTAGCCCCTGATGCCCCGTCATCCACCGTCGGCGGGAACGGCCGTGCGGGTGCCGGGCCACACCCGTCCTCGCGGAGCCCGGCGGTTCGCCGAGGACGGTACGGAATCCCCGGACGCGCGACGGCGCTGCGGCACGGCGCTGCGGAACCGCCGCTCGGCGTCGGCGAGTTCGTCGGTCACCCCGTCAACCGGAGCCACCCCTGCGTTCGCGTGACGGCCTCGCCAGTCCCGTTGCCCGCGGGTGACCTGCACCGGGCCGGGGCCGAACGGCCTTGCTGGGTAAGCCTTCTGGGCCGGCGCCCAGCAGACCGGTACGCTGGCGTCGATGGCCTGTGCCGTCGTCGATGCAGGGGGATCGCACATGTCGAACACCATTGTCCTGCTTCTCTCCATCGGCTCGCCCGCCATGGTCGTGGCGATGATCGCCGCGCACGGGCTGCGCGAGAGCAAGGACGCATACACCGGGGTGGTCACCGGCCGCGGGGTGCGCAGTTCGACCGGCACCTACGGCCCGACCGGCCGCTACATGGTGCACATCCGCACCGACGAGGGGCGGGAGCTCAGCATCGAGGTGAACGCCCGGACGTACCGGTCGCTCGCCGTCGGCGACCGGGTGGTCAAGGAGTGGGGCAGGCGCTGGCCGGAGCGGTCGGACTGACGGGGCGAACACCCTTGCCGCACCGGCTCCGCCCACGAGGGGGAGCGACCCGGCCGACGTCCCCACCGGCGCTCTCCCGCGAGTCCGGAGTGTCAGGCCCAGTCGAGGCAGCTGAGGATCGTGCCGTCGGCCTGGGCGAGGCAGGAGCGGAAAGCGACGTCCTTGATGGGGTAGTTGGAGCGGTAGTAGGGGGAGATGACCTGGCTGCCGTTCACGCTGCAGTCGAGGGCGGGGGTGCGGTACTGCCAGTCCGGGTTCCAGGAGGAGCCGGTCTTGACGTGGTAGCGGATCTGCGTGGCGGAGCAGAATCCGTCCCCCTCGAAGAGGTCCTGCGCGCCGGTGTGCACCTCGACAGTGGTACCGCTCCAGTCGACCCGGCCCCATCCCTCGATCTGGTTCGGGAGGCCCATGTAGCCGGTGGCTCGGCTGTTGGCCAGGCCGGACCAGCCGGAGATCTTGGTCCAGTCGTCGGAGGCGTGGGCCGGCATGGCGGTTCCCAGGGTCAGCAGTGCGGTGCCTGCCAGGATCGCGGCGATCTTCTTCATGTGCCTTCTCCTTCGGTCGGCTTTCTGCCGGCTTCCTGCCGGGGTGCGGCCCATCCTCGCCTCGCCGGCACCTCGCGTCGTCAACCCTGTGCGGTAGGCGGCGGGTAAACCTGCGGTGTACCTGCTGCGCGTACGATCAGTGCGAACGGCCGCGCCCGGCAACGGCCCGCACGGCGACGCCCGCGCGTCCGGCCTGGGACGCAACCTCGGGTACGTCGCGTTAAAGCAGACATGAAGCATCCATCGACCAGTCCCGAGTCGGCGCAGCCGACCGACTTCCGGGAGTTCGCGGTCTCCCGCGGGCGTCATCTCCTGCGCACGGCCTACCTGTTGACGGGTGGTGACGCGCACCTCGCGGAGGATCTCGTCCAGGAGGCCCTGGGCCGGATCTACGGGCGGTGGCGCAAGATCTCCCGGATGGAGAATCCGGCCGGGTACGCCCAGACCGTGCTGGTCAACACCTTTCTGTCGCACCGTCGTCGGCGGGCGAGCAGTGAGCAGGCGACCGACACCTTCGAGGAGGTGGCGGTCAGCGATCCCGACCCGTCGCTGCGGCTGACGCTGCTCAGGGCGTTGAGCGAACTGGCTCCGCAGGACCGCGCCGTGCTGGTGCTGCGCTTCTGGGAGGACCGCAGCGTCGACGAGACCGCTGCCGCGCTCCAGTTGAGCGCCAGCGGCGTCCGTTCGCGCAGCAGCCGCGCACTGGACCGCATCCGCGCCGTCCTCGGCGACCAGCTCGACGAGCTCGTCCGCCACTGAGCCCGCCACCGCGAGCCCGTCGGCGAATCCGCCACCGAGCCCGCCAGAACCGCTTTCCCCTTCCGATCCGTCAGGAGAGTCCTCCCCCATGCCTTCCGACACCGCCGTCTCCGCACTGATGCGGGACGCCGCCGATCTCACCCCCGACCTGCCCGTCGAGCTGCTGGCCGACGCCGGCGAGCGTCTCGGGCGCAGCCGCGTCCGCCGTCGGCGTCTTGCCGCGGCCGCCGGCGCGGGTGCGGCATTGACGCTGGTCGCCCTGGCCGGAGTGGCCCTGCGGCCGGGGGGCGGCGCGCCGGTGGTCGTCCGTCCGATGGGAAACCCGGCCGTCACCGGGCAGTTCATGATCGACACGCTGGTGTCCCTGCTGCCCCCGGGCCAGGTCGACAGCACCTTCGGCGCCGGCTCGGACGCCCCGCACGGCGGGCCGATGGCCCATCTCGCGTTCGACGACGGCCAGGGCGCTTCGGCGATCACCCTGAGCACCGACTGGGTCGCGCTGCCGATCGGGGCGGGCACCCAGGGCACCCAGTGCGTGGACCCGACCGTGCGTCCGACCGACGGCTGCACCCGGACGGTGGGCCCGGACGGCTCGATTCTCATGATCCAGAAGTTCCGGCCCGAGCCCGGCGGCGGGCCCACCTCCACCTGGACGGCGATCTGGACGGGTGCCGACGGCCGCCAGGTCCGCCTGGACGAGAGGAACTCCCGGACGGCCGGGCCGCCGCTGACCCGGCCCGAACCCGCGCTGTCCGTCGAGCAGTTGGCCGCCGTGATCAGCAGCCCGGCCTGGAACCCGGTGTTCGAGGTGTTCACCACCTCCACCAATGCGCCGGGCGGCTCGCAACTCCCGCTTCCGGACGCGATCCTGGCCACCGCCGACCGGCTCCTGCCGGCGGGCCTCCAGCGTGACCGCGGCAGCGCTCCGCAGACCACCCCGGGCACGGCCCATCTCACCGTCACCGTCGACGGGCAGACCTGCCTGCTGTCGATCACGGTCACGCCGCACTGGATGAAGGACGGCGACCCCCGAAGCATCTTCGCCTCGCTGGCCAACGGCCGCCCGACCACCCGGACGGCGAGCGGCGCCGAGGTCGTCACCTCGACCTACGGCGCCACCAAGAGCTCGCCCGAGCCGCCCGTCCGCTGGCTGGCCGACGCCCTGCTGCCGGACGGCACCCACGTCAGCGTCAGCGAGAACATCGGCGCCAACTCCTTCGACGCCAAGCCCGGCACCCCGGCCCTGACGCTCGATCAGCTCGCCGACCTGGCGGCCGCCTCCGCGTGGCAGCAGTGACCGGCGGGCCCGGCCGCGACGCCGGCCGGGGCCCTCGCTCCCCCGGGCGGGTGCGAAAACCGTTTGCTGGGAGCGCGGCGAGCGGGAATCATCCGGACGATGAGTGAGCAGCTTCCCGAGCGGTGGTCCAGGGCCGGTGTCTACCCCGACATGTGGGTGGATCCGGACGACGATCCCCGCAACACCGACGGGCCGATGGCGGACGGCGAACTCGCCACGTTCGTCGAGTACTTGACGAACTATCGGCTGACGCTGCGGATGAAGTGCGACGGCCTGACGGCCGAGCAGCTCGCCACCCGCTCGGTCCCGCCGTCGACCATGTCGCTGCTCGGTCTGGTCCGCCATCTCGCCGAGGTGGAGCGCGACTGGCGGAACTGGATCGTCCCGGGCGAGCCGGCCGCGAAGCTGTACGGGGATCCGGACGGCGACTTCGAGGGGGCGCTGCCCGAGCAGTCCGTGGTGGACGGCGCGTTCGCCGACCTGGAGCGTGAACAGGCCGCCACCGACGCCGCGTTCGCCGCGCACCCCGACATGTCGGCCCGCATCGGGCGGGACAACGACCCGGTCCGCTCCCTGTGGGTCCACCGCATCGAGGAGTACGCCCGCCACTGCGGCCACGCCGACCTCCTGCGCGAACGCGTCGACGGCCGCACCGGCCAGTGACCCTCGTACCGGCGGTGCCCGCCCCCCACCGGGCACCGCCCGCACACCCGTCCGCACACCCGTCCGCGCACCCACCCGCCGGCCCGCACACCCGCCGGCCCGTGCACCCGCCCGAAAACCAGGTGCGGCGCGTCCGCCGGGGCGGTTAGCGTCGGCGGTTTGCGGCGGACGGGTGCGGGCTGGGGTGGTGCGGGATGAAGCGGGACGGTGGACTGGGGCGGCCCTTCGGGCTGTTGTGGTCGGCGGCGGCGGTGTCGGCGCTGGGCGACGGGATCGTCGCGGCGGCGGCCCCGCTGCTGGTGACGTCGTTGACCAGGGATCCGGTGCTGGTCGGGCTCTCGGTGTTCGTCCAGCAGCTGCCGTGGCTGCTGCTCGCCCCGGTGAGCGGGGTGCTGGTGGACCGGGTGGACCGGCGGCGCCTGACGGTGGCGATGAACGCGGCCCGCTCGGTGCTGACGGCGGTGCTGGCGGCGGCGGTGTTCGCGGGCGCGGCCTCGCTGCCGCTGATCTACGCGATCGGCCTGCTGCTGGGCAGTTGTGCGGCGCTCGGCGACAACGCGTCCTCCGCGCTGGTGCCCGCCGTCGTCCCGTCCGAGCAGCTGCCGCGCGCCAACTCGCGGATGTTCGGCGCGTATTCGGTGCTCAACAAGCTGTGCGGCCCGCCGCTCGGCGCGGCCCTGTTCGGGGTGGCGGCCGGCCTGCCGCTGACGATCGACGCGGCGAGCTTCGCCGGCGCGGCCGCCCTGCTCTCGGCGCTGCGCCTGCTGCCGTCCGAGCAGACCGCCCCGCCGAAGGCCGAGCCGGTGCGCTTGCCGATGCGCCGTCAGTTCACCGAGGGCGCACGCTGGCTCTGGGGTCAGCCGGCGGTGCGGACGCTGACGCTGGCGCTGTGCCTGATGAACGTGACGCTGATCGCCGGGTTCTCGGTGATGGTGCTGTACGCCCGTGAGCACCTGGGCCTGTCGGAGCTCGGCTACGGCCTACTGATGGCGGTCGGCGCGGTGGGCGGTCTGCTGGGGGCGGCGGTGGCGCCGGCCCTTCAGGCGCGGTTCTCCTCCTCGGTGCTGCTGCGCACCGGTCTGGTGCTGGAGACGCTGACGCACGTCGGTCTGGCGCTGGCGGGTTCGGCGTGGGTGGCGGGCGCGGTGCTGGCGGTGTTCGGCGTGCACGGCGCGGTGTGGATGGGCGTGGACCGGACGCTGGTGCAGCGGGCGGTGCCGGACGAGTTGCGCGGCCGGGTGATGAGCGTCTTCATGGCGCTGGCGGTGGGCGGTTCGGCGCTCGGCGCGCTGATCGGCGGCCCGCTGGCCCGGAGCTTCGGCCTGACCGGCCCGTTCTGGTTCTCGGCGGTGGTGATGGCGGGGCTGACGGTGTTCGCCTGGCGCCCGTTCAGCCGCGCCATCGACGACCCGGCGCCCGTCCCGCCCGCGCAACAGCCGCTGGCAGCGGCGAACTGACGGCCCGTCCGACCGCGCGTCGTCCCGCGGCGGCCGCGGAACGACGCTCCGTCCCCGGCCCTGCCTGCGGCTCCGGGCGGGGCCGCCTGCGGTATATCTGGCGGGGCAGTGGCGGCGAGCGGGGCGAGGTGGGTGCGGGTGATCCGGCGGCGGGTGCTGGTCTCGGGCACGGTGCAGGGGGTGTTCTTCCGCGACTCCTGCCGGCGGGCGGCGGCGGAGGCGGGCGTGGCCGGCTGGGTGCGGAACCTTCCGGACGGCCGGGTGGAGGCGGTCTTCGAGGGCGACGACGCGCCGGTGGAGCGGATGGTGGCCTGGATGCGGCGCGGCCCGTCCCGGGCGGAGGTGGAGCACGTGGAGGTGATCCCGGAGCCGCTGGAGGGCCTGCTCGTCTTCGCCATCACCGACTGACGCGGCCCCCGGCACCACCCCTGGGGCCGACTGCGCAGCGCTACTCGTAGGGCCACACGTCGTCGGGGAACACCCGGGCGAACCAGTGCGGTTGGACGTCGCGCAGCCGCAGGGTGCGCCAGCGCGTCGGGTCCTCGGGGAGCGGGACGCCGACCTCGACGTCGGGGCCGTGGGCGAACAGCCGTTCCTGGCAGACGCCGCACGGGGCGAGCACCCAGAACCCGCGGCCCTGGTCGGCGGCGGTGACGCACACCGAGGCGACCACCTTGCGGTCGAGTTTGTAGGCCTCGCAGATCGCCCCGGTCTCGTGGCACAGCCGGACGGCGTTGTTCGGCGGCTCGGGCGCGGTGCTGGTCAGCACGGTGCCGTCGTCCAGGCGCAGCGCTGCGGCGCCGGCCCAGTCCTGTCCGGGGAAGCGACGGCGGGTCAGCTCGATCGCGGCGTCCACGAGTTCTCGGTCGATGGCCATGCGCGGCACCCTGGCCGAGCGGGAAAACCCTTTGCCGCCCGTTTTCCGGCCCGGCCAGACTCGCCCCATGACTGAGCAGCCGAACGATTCCAAGCGCGGTTTGAAGATCTATCTGCAGGATGCCCGGGACGCGGTGCTGTGGAAGCTGGAGGGCCTGTCGGAGTACGACGTGCGCCGCCCGGTGACGCCGTCGGGGACGAATCTGCTGGGTGTGGTGAAGCACCTGACGGGTGCGGAGGCGGTCTACCTGGGCGAGGCCTTCGGCCGTCCGTTCGACGGGGCGCCGGGCCTGTGGGTGGCGGGCGCGGCCGAGCCGAACGACGACCTCTGGGCCCGGCCGGACGAGAGCCGGGAGTCGCTGATCGCGGAGTACCGCCGGGTGTGGGCGCACTCCGACGAGACCGTCGACTCCCTTCCGCTGGACGCTCTCGGCCGGGTGCCCTGGCCGCCGCACTCGCAGCTGTCGCTGGAGCGGATCCTGCTGCACGTGGTGGTGGAGAGCCAGCGGCACACCGGCCAGCTCGACCTGGTCCGCGAACTCCTGGACGGCGCGACGGGGTTGCGTCCGGGTGACGAGGTCCTCCCCGAGGTGCCCGCCGACTTCTGGCCGGCCCACTACGCCCGGGTCGAACGGGCGGCCCGCGACGCGGCCCGCGCGGCGGGCGAGCGCGTGCCCGACTGAGCGCCGCCGCACGGCCGGGTGCTGGACGGTGGTGCGAGTGCCGCGTCAGGATGGCGGCATGACGGAGAGTCAGCCGGAGGATCCGGCGGGGCGGGCGGCCCGGGGACCGGCAGCCCGGGGCGGCGGCCCGGGCCCGCGGCGGACGGACTGGGGCGCGGTGGGGCGCTGGCCGGGGTGGTGGCGGCGCTGGTCGCGCTGGTGGCGTACCTGGTGCCGCGGGAGGCGCCGAAGGCCGCCGCGCCCGCGCCGGTGGCGTCCTCGGGATGGACGCCCGATCCGACGCCCGCGCCGGTGCCGAGCCGCTCCGCCACCCCGTCGCCGGATCCCGAACCGCCGTCCTCCGCACCGTCCCCGGCTCCGGCCCGGACGTCGGCGCCGCCGCTCCCGTTGCCGACGGTGCGGGCGGCGGGGTGCGCGCAGGCACAGGCCGCGGTCGCGGCGTACCGGCGCGATCCGGGGTCGACCCGGCCGGCGCAGGCGGACGCGGCGAACCTGGCGTACCAGGGGTTGATGCGGGCGGGCACGGACGCGGATCCGCCGGTGCGGCCGACGATCCTGCGGCTGGCGCAGGGGTTCCAGGAGTTGAGCTTCCGGCTGAGCGGCATGGTGCTGGCCGATCCGAACGAGGTGATCGGCGATCTCGATTCGGATCTCCAGCAGCTGGACCGGCTGTGCGGGGACGGCGGTTGACGCGCCCGCGCCGGCCGGCCGGGCGCGTCGAGGCGTGCGGGGCGGCCGGCGCGGGTGACGGGTCGTCAGCTGTCGAAGCCGAGGCCGACGGCGTCCATGGTCTTCAGCCACAGGTTGCGGCGGCCGCCGTTGCGGTCGGCGCGGTCCAGCGACCACTTGGTGATGCCGATGCCGGCCCAGCGGACGGGCTCGGGCGGGAACGGCAGCGGCTTGCGGCGGACCATCTCCAGCGCGGTGCGCTCGGTGGGCGCGCCGGCCAGCAGGTCGAGCATGACCTCGGCGCCGAACCGGGTCGCGCCGACGCCGAGGCCGGTGTAGCCCGCGGCGAGCGCGACCTTGCCGTGGTAGGCGGTGTCGAAGAACGCGGAGAACCGGGTGCAGGTGTCGATCGCGCCGCCCCAGGCGTGCGTGAAGCGCAGGCCCTCGAGTTGCGGGAAGGTCTGGAAGAAGTGCCGGGCGAGGGTCTGGTAGGTCTGCGGCCGGTGGTCGTACTCGGCGCGGACCTTGGCCCCGTAGTGGTAGATCGCGTCGTAGCCGCCCCACAGGATCCGGTTGTCGGCGGACAGCCGGTAGTAGTGGAACTGGTTGGCGCTGTCGCCGACGCCCTGCCGGTTCTGCCAGCCGATCGCGGCGAGCTGCTCGGCGTTCAGCGGCTCGGTCATCAGCGCGTAGTCGTAGACCGGCACGGTGTACGGGCGGATCCGCTTGACCAGCGAGGGGAACACGTTGGTGCCGAGGGCGACCTGACGGGCGAACACCCGGCCGTAGGGGGTGCGGACGGCCATGCCGGCGGCGGTCTCGGCGATGTCGGTGGCCTTGGTGTGCTCGTAGATCCGCACGCCGAGGCGTTCGCAGGCCTGCTTGAGGCCCCAGGCGAGCTTGGCGGGGTGGACCATGCCCACGCCGTCCTTGTCCCACAGCGCGCCGAGGTAGGTCGGGGAGTTCACCTGGGCGCGGACGGCGTCGGCGTCCAGGAACTCGTAGTCGCCGTACTGCTTGGCGAGTTCGTACAGTTCGGCGAGTTCCTCGACCTGGTGCGGCTCGGTGGCGACGTCGAGTTCGCCGGTGCGCTCCCAGTCGCAGTCGATGTCGTAGGTGGTGACGGCGTCCTCGATCGATTGCAGGTTGCGCGCGCCGAGCTGTTCGAGGGCGGCGAGTTCGTCCGGCCAGCGCTCCAGGCCGTTGCCGAGGCCGTGGGTGAGGCTGGCGGCGCAGAAGCCGCCGTTGCGCCCGGAGGCGGCCCAGGCGGTCTCCTGGGCCTCGATCAGGACCACGTCGCGGCCGGGGTCGCGTTCCTTGGCGATGAGTGCGGTCCACAGGCCGCTGTATCCGCCGCCGACGACCAGCAGGTCGCAGCGCACGTCTCCGGTGAGCGCCGAGTTGGCCTCGGGGCGTCCGGGGTCCTCCAGCCAGAACGGGGTGGGCTTGGCGTCCCGCAGGGCGTGTACGGGGTCCATGTTCTCGGTTCCTTGCCTTGGGAGGGTGTCGGCCCGGCCGTGGGGGCGGCCGGGCCGACTGCTGTGCCGCTCGCGGCGGTTATCGGTCCTCGTCCTCGGCCACGTCCGGGCCGAGGTTGATGGTGTAGACCTTGCGGAGCGTCTCGTGGACGGTCCAGGTGGTGCGGTCGCCCTCGCGCAGCACCGCGAGGTCGCCGGGTCCGACTTCGAGCACGGGGCCGTCCTCGAAGGCGACGGTGGCCCGGCCGCTGAGGACGACGAACATCTCGTCGGCCTCGGTGTCGGTGACCACCCCGGGGGTGATCTGCCAGATCCCGCGGATCTGGCGGCCGTCGGCGGACTCCCAGACCACCTTGCCGGTGACCTCGGGGGTGCCGGAGACGATCTGCTCGGGGTCGAGCGGCTCGGGTTCCAGCTCGGCGTCCGGGACGTGCAGGGCGAAGCTGTTGATCATGCCTCGACGCTATCCGGTCCGGTGCCGGTGGCGGCCTTGTCAGTGTGTGGCGAGTCCGGCTGCCACTCTGACAGGCCGTACGCCCGCACCCCGGCGGCCTGCTGCGCGGCGTGGCGCTCGACGGCGGCGGCCTCGCGGGCGGCCTTGCGCCGCGACAGCAGCGGGTAGAGCAGCAGCGAGATGCCGACCACGATCAGGCAGTAGACGACGGCCTTGGTGCCTTCCTCGCGGTACTGCTCGACGGCGGCCCAGACGCTGACGGCGGTCAGGCAGGCGGTGATCGCGCCGATGCTCCACCAGCCGCCGGGGATCCGGTACGGGCGCTCCAGTCGGGGTTCCCGGATGCGCAGCGCGATCAGGGCGGCGACCTCCAGCAGGATGCCGAGGTTGGTGAGGAAGACGTCGTAGATGACCAGGCTCTGGAAGCTGGAGAAGCAGAACAGCGCGTAGATGACGGAGGATCCGATGATCGACGCCATCGGCATCCGGTAGCGCTTGCTCTCCTTGGAGACCCAGTTGGGCAGGTAGCCGTCGCGGGAGAGCGAGGACGGCAGCCGGGAGTAGGAGGCGAGCAGCGCGGAGAACATCGCGACCGAGGCGAACAGGCCGCCGATGGTGACGGTGTACTGGAGCCAGGGGCCGGCGAGTTCGCCGGCGATGTCGGAGAACGAGCCGTCCTCCCACTTCGTCCAGCCGGCCTCGCCGTCGGCGCCGACCGCGAGCGCGGCGATCGAGGGCAGCAGGTAGCCGACGATGATCAGCAGGACGGACCAGACCAGCGCCTTGGGCAGGTGCTTCTTCGGGTTCTCCATTTCGCCGGCCACGGTGGAGACGGAGTCCCAGCCGGAGTAGTTCCACATCACGATGAACAGGCCGGAGCCGAAGGCGTTCCAGGTGGACTGGCCCTGCTCGGCGGTCATCGAGGAGACCGGGTTGATGCCGTCGGTCAGCAGGTGGTAGCCGCCGATCGCGGTGAGGATCAGCATCGGGGTCAGGCAGATGATCGCGAACGCCACCGAGGAGTCGCCGACCCAGCCCGCGCCCATCAGGTTCAGCAGCGTGAAGATCAGGATGACGCCGACGCAGATCACCCAGTTCAGGTCGATCTGCAGGCCGGCGAGTTCGAACAGCACGTGCTTGCCGGGGGCGACGGCGCTGATCAGGCTGGACAGGTACGAGGTGAACATGACCGGGTACAGCGCCATGTCGACGAAGCTGCACACCCACTGCAGGACGCCCTGCTGGAAGGCCCAGAACCGGCCGAGGCCGCGCTTGACCCAGTGGTAGTAGCCGCCCTCGACGGGGATGGCGGTGCCGAGTTCGGCGCAGACCAGGGCGTGCGGCACGCTGTAGATCAGCGGGGTGATCAGGATCAGCAGGATGCCCATACCGGGCCCGGACGTCGAGAACAGCGGCTCGATGCCGTAGGCGCCGCCGGAGACGCTGAAGAAGATCAGGGCGACCAGGGGAACCAGGCTCACGCGCTTGGGCGTTGCCCACCGGTTCTCCGGCGGGGCCACGGGGATGGCGGTCATTTTCACCTTGGCAATCGGGTGTCGGCACGGATGTTGAGTGCACGAGTCTCGCCGCCCCTGTGACGAAGGACAATCATTCAATCTGTCAGACGTCTTGTTGCGCCTCTGACACAGTGGCGGGCCCCGCCGGAAACCGGCGGGGCCCCACATCATCGCTGGTCAGAGGTCGTTCCGGGATTCACGCACCGCAGCCGGAGTCGGCGATGACGTAGTAGCCGGCCGAAGTCTCCTTCAAGGTGTGCGTCACGAACAGGTTCCACAGCCCCATGTTCTGCCCGGAGCCGTTGGCGTACGCGTACCCGCCGCTCTGGTGGGCGCGGCCCGCGGCGACCTGGTTGTAGTTGTTGTCGGTCCAGCACTTCGGCGTGAAGACGCTCCCGGTGGTGGTCGCGGTCACCGCCGAACTCGCCTTCCCCGCCTGCCCGTTGGCGTCCACCGCGGCCACCGTGTAGGCGTAGCCGGTGCCGGCGCTCAGCCCGGTGTCGGTGTACGCGGTGCCGGTGGCGGTGCCGACCTGCGCGCCGCCGCGGTACACCGTGTAGGACGCCGCCCCGGCCACCGCGTTCCAACTCAGCGACGCGGTGCTGTCGGTGGTCCCGGTGACGGCCAGGCCGCCCGGCGCGGGCAGCTGGGTGCTGCCGCCCCCGTCGCCGCCGGTGCTGCCGTCCAGGCCCCAGAACAGCCCGGTGTAGTAGGAGGAGCAGATGGTGTTGAGGAAGTAGGCGCCGGCCTGTCCGCAGTTGGCGGTGCCGCTGCCGGGGCTCACCGGCAGGCCGTGGCCCATCCCGGAGACGCTGTACAGCTGCACGGCCGGCTTGCCCGCACCGTCGTTGTACACGCTCAGCGTGGTGCCGCCGGGCAGCGACTGGGTGGCCGAGGCGGTCTGCGGGATGCCCCACACGTTCGTCCACTGGTCGCGCAGCTCGGTGGCGTTGACCGGGGCGACGGTGGTGTCCGAGGAGCCGTGCCAGATCGCCACCCGCGGCCACGGCCCGGTCCAGCCCGGGTTGGACGCGCGGACCTTGTCGCCCCACTGGGCGGGCGTCAGGTTCTGGTTGGAGTTCTGGCAGCCGGACGCGGCTGCCTGCGTGGTCGCGCACTGCGCGGGCAGGCCGGCGGCGATCGAGCCGCCCGCGAACACGTCCGGGTAGTCGGCCAGCAGGTCGGCGGCCATGCCGGCGCCGGCGGACAGGCCGGTCACGTACACCCGCGACGGGTCGCTGCCGTACAGCGTCACCGCCTTGTCGACCATCTGCTTGACCGACAGCGCCTCGCCCTTGCCGCGGGTGTCCTTGCCGCTGTCGAACCAGGAGAAGCAGGACAGCAGGTTGTTGGTGGAGTTGGTCTGCGGGAAGACCACCGCGAAGCCCCAGCGGTCGGCGAGCTGCGCCCAGCCGGAGTTGTTGTAGTAGTCGCTCGCGGTCTGGGTGCAGCCGTGCAGCGCGACCACCAGCGGCTTGCCGGTGGCCAGTCCGCCCGGCGCGTAGCTGTACATCGCCAGGTTGCCGGGGTTGGTGCCGAAGCCGGTGACCTGGCCGAGGCCGGCCGCCGAGGCCGGCGGCGCGCCGGTCAGCACGCCGGCTGCCAGCACCGCTCCCGCGACCAGCGCCTTCGCCCAGCGTCCGATCCGTCCCGTTCCGCCGTGGTGTCCTGTCATGTGGGGGGCTCCGCTCTCGCCGTGTGCTCGCAGGCCGGGTGGGGGGTGGCCGAGCACGTTGGCGTGAATCATCGGCGCGGGCCGGAGGCACCGCCCATGGCCCGGCGCACCACCGCGGACCGGAACGGCATGGTGGCGGCGACCATTGAGCGGCCGTCAGGCACGGTTGATCATCTTCCCGGTGCGGCCCGCCCGCGCCTCCCACACCCGGACGGCTCGCCCGGGTACCGTTCACCGGGTCATGCCCACGATCACCGACAAGCCGGATCCGGCCCGCCCGCGCCCGGTGCTGAGCGCCCTCAGCCGCCTGGCGCCGTTCCTGCTGATCGCCCTCGCGGTGGCCGCCGACACCGAGACCCCGGCCGGCCAGCGCTACGACCGCTTCGTGGTGGCCGCCCCCGCGCTCGCCGCCGCCAGTTGGGGCCCGTCCGGGACGCTGATGATCGGCCTCGTCGCGGTCGTCGCCGAAGTGGTGCTGGCCCTGGTCCGGGACGGCCACGTCGGCGCCTCCGGAGCCTCGGTGATCGCCGCGACCGTGACCGTCACGCTGGCCGCCGCGTACGCCGCCGGGCAGCGGGTGCGCCGCGAGCACGACCTGGCGCTGGTCCGCTCGGTCGCGCAGACCGCCCAGCAGGTGGTGCTGCGCCCGCTGCCGGACCGGATCAACGGCGTCGACCTGGCGCTGTACTACACGGCGGCCGCCGAGCAGGCGCAGATCGGCGGCGACCTGTACGAGGCGGTGCGCACGCCGTTCGGCGTCCGGATCATCCTCGGCGACGTGCAGGGCAAGGGCCTGCCCGCGGTGGAGATGGCGGCGGCGCTGCTCGGCTCGTTCCGCGAGGCCGCCTACGACTCCAAGGACCTTCCGGCGCTGGCCAGCCGGCTGGAGACCGGCCTGCAGCGGTACGCGGAGCGGGCCTCCTCGCCGGACGCGGCCGAACGCTTCGCCACCGCCGTGCTGTTGGAGATCCCCGACGACCGGCCCGAGGCCCGCCTGCTGAACTGCGGCCACCCGCCGCCGGTGCTGATCCAGCCGCACGGGGTGCGCCTGCTGGAGCCGGAGGTGCCGCTGCCGCCGCTCAACCTGTCCGCTCTGGTCGCCTCCGACTACCGGGTCCGCACCGTCCCGTTCGGGCCCGGCGACCGGGTGCTGATGTACACCGACGGCGTCTCCGAGACCCGTGACCGCGCCGGCGAGTTCTACCCGCTCGCCGAGCGGCTCGCCCGCTGGACCGCGGAGCCCTCCGCCAGGCTCCTCGACAGCCTCCGCCGCGACCTGCGCCGCTACGCGGGCGGGCCCGCCGACGACGACGTCGCGGCGCTGCTGGCCGCCCGCCACGTCCCGCCGGGCGGGCCGTCCTCGGTCTGACGGGCCGTCAGGGTGCTGACGTACAGGTGACCGGCCGGTAACCTCGGGGGCCGTGCCGTCGACGAAGGAGCCCCCGGTGCCCGAGGACCGTGCCGTGCCACCGCTGCGGATCGCCGTGTTCGGCGCGGGCAGCATCGGCTGCCGCCTCGGCGGCGCGCTCACCGCGGCCGCCGCGGTGACGCTGATCGGCCGCCCCGCCGCGATGGCCGAACTCGACCGCACCGGGCTGACCTTGACCGGCCCCGGCGGCCTCCGGACCGAGGCCCGCCCGGCCACCGCCGTGGACGCCTCGGCCGCCGCCGGCGCGGACTACGTCCTGGTCACCGTGAAATCCGCGGACACCGCCGACGCGGCCCGCCTGCTCGCCCCGCACCTGGACGACCGCACCACCGTGATCAGCTTCCAGAACGGCCTGCACAACGCCCGGGTGCTGGCCGAGGCCCTGCCCGGCCGCCGGGTGCTGGCCGGCATGGTGCCGTACAACGTGGTCCGCTCCGGCCCGGGCGCCTTCCACCAGGGCACCGCGGGCCGCCTGATGCTCGAACGCGCCGACGCCGCCGAGCCGTTCGCGGCCGCCGCCCGGACGGCCGGGCTGCCGGTGGAGCTGCGCGGGGACATGCCTCGGGTGCAGGCGGCGAAGCTGCTGATGAACCTGAACAACGCCGTCAACGCGCTGTCCGGACGGCCGCTGCGCGAGCAGCTCGGCAGCCGGCCGTACCGGCTGGTGCTGGCGCGCTGTCAGCGCGAGGGGCTGGCAGCGTTCCGCGCGGCGGGCCTGGCGCCGGCCCGGCTGAGCCCGGTGCCGGCCCGGTGGATGCCGGCCGTCCTGGGCCTGCCGGACGCGCTGTTCCGCCGGATCGCGGCGGCCAGCCTCCGGGTGGACGCGCAGGCCCGCTCCTCGATGTGGGAGGACCTCCGGCGCGGCCGCCGCACCGAGGTCGACTCGCTCCAGGGCGAGGTGCTGGCCCTCGCCGCACGCCACGGACTGGCCGCCCCCGCGAACCGGCGGCTGCTGGAACTGGTCCGCGCCGCCGAGTCCGCCGACGCCCCGCCGTCCTGGTCGGGCCCGGACCTGCTCGCCGCGCTGGACGGTCAGGACGGCTGATCGCCGGGCTGCCGCAGCGTCACGTGGCTGGTGTCGGCCCGGCCGATCTGCAGCGCGACGCCGTGCACGTCGGCGGTGATCTCGTTGTGAATGGTCGTCACCTCGATCCGGTGCCCGCCGGCCTGCGGGGCGATCTCGTCGAGCAGGGCGCGCAGTTCGGCGACCGCGGTCGGATCCTCGCGCAGCACGGTCAGCAGCCGCTGCTCCCAGTCCTGCCGGACGCCCTCCCGCACCTCGGGCAGGCCGTTCTCCTCGGCGTCCAGCACCTCGGCGTAGGCGAGTTCCATCCGCGCGGCCTCCACCCGCCCCTCCCGTCCCCGGGTGAGCAACCGCCCCACCCGGTCCCGCACCTGCCCCCACAGGTCGGTGGCCACCGCCCCGACCAGCGCCGTCGCCCCGAAGCCGCCAACTCCGCCAGTTCGGTCCCCGCCATGTCCCCGTCTCTCCCTCATCCGTGACCCACTGCCCCCACCCTAGTGACCCACCCCGGCCCCCGTCCGCGACTTCCCCGCGCGCGCCGGACCGGGCAGGCGCTGCGAACGGCGCCTCCAGGGGCCCGGGGAACGGCGGGGCCAAGTCTGCGGGCGATCAACGGGGCGCGGTGCGTTCCGCCGTTTCCGCTCCCCGCTCCGACCCGCAGCAGCAGACAAGCCGCTGGGGGTACGCCCTGCTCGGCTCCTCCGCTTCCTACTGAAGGGTCTTCTGCAGCACGGTCGAGCTGTGACGGACCGTCATGCCGGCCTTCAGGTAGAGGTCGAGGGCGCCGGTTTCGGAGTGGGTCCAGAGGGTGCAGGCGCGCAGGCCGGCGGTGCGGCAGGCGTGGAAGGTGTGGCGCAGCAGGTGGCGGGCGATGCCGCGGTGGCGGTAGTCGCGGTGGACGGCGACGGCCTCGACGTAGCCTTCGGCGGTTTCGGGGAGGTCGAGGGCGAGGGCGGCGCCGACCAGGCGGCCGTCGGCGAAGGCGAGCGGGGACCGGTCGGCGGCGAAGGTGGGCGGTGCACGGAGTGGGCGGCCCACTCGTCGAAGTCCTTGCGGCGCTGCTGCCACTCGTCGAAGGCGTCCTCGGTGAGCAGGTGCGCGGCGTGCTCGTCCGCCGGGTCGCCGGCGCGGAACAGCCGGACGGTGACGCCCTCGGGCGCGGGCGCCGGGTCGACCGGTTCGGAGAGGTCGACGGCCAGCAGCCAGCTGGTGACCTTCGGCCGGTAGCCGTGGGCGTGCAGCAGCGCGGTGGCGGCCAGGTCGCGGTCGGGGACGACCTGGACGAGCGCGGCGGTGCCCTGTTCGCGGGCCCGGTCCTCGATCCAGCGGAGCAGCGCGGTGCCGAGGCCGCGGCCGCGGTGCTGCGGGTGCACGTCGGCTTCGGCGCGCCGGTCCGTCCAGGCCCAGGCGGCGAGCCGGCCGTCGGGGCGTGCACCAGCAGGGTGTCGGCGGCGGGGTCGAGCCCGGCGCGGGCGAGGATCGCGGGGAGCGCGCCCTCGTCGGTGGTGGCGGTGCCGTCGAGCGCGCGTTCGCAGGCGTTCACCAACTCCTGGACGGCGGGGAGGTCGGCGGCCGGATCGATCGGCCGTGCGGTGTAGCCGGCGGGCAGTTCGGCCTGGGCCATGGGGTCCTCAGCTCGTGGGTCGGTGGGCGGCGCGCAGCAGTTCGGGCAGCTGCCGCATGTCGGAGAAGAGCACGGTACCGGGGCCGGTGAGGGCGTCGGCGCCGGTGGGGCCGCCGGTGTAGCCGAAGCAGCGCATGCCGGCCGCGCGGGCGGCCTGTGTGCCGGGTCCGCTGTCCTCGACGACGGCGCAGGCCGCGGGGGCGTGGCCCATCCGCCGCGCGGCGTGCAGGAACAGGTCGGGTGCGGGTTTGCCGTGCTCGACCTCGGTGGCGCTGAAGATCCGTCCTTCGAAGCGTTGGTGGAGGCCGGTCCGGCCGAGGGTGTGCCGCATCTTGTCGTGCGTTCCGCTGGAGGCGACGCAGGAGGGCAGGTCGAGCGCGGCGAGTGCGTCCAGGATGCCGTCCACCGGCCGGAGTTCGGTGTCGACCAGTTCGCGGTGCCGCTGCTCGAAGCGCCGTTCCCATTCGGCGGCGGCTTCTCCGCCGAGGCGTTCGGCGACGACCTGCCAGCCGGCGGCGTGCGAGCGGCCGATGAAGTGCCGGACCACCTCGGCCTCGGTGAGCGGCCAGCCGAGCTGCGCGCCGACCTCCCGTTGGACGCGGACGGCGATCCGTTCGCTGTCGACCAGCACGCCGTCGCAGTCGAAGATCACCAGTTCCACGGGCCCGCCCGCGGCCGCGCTGTTCGATTCGATCACCGGGGCAGCATATTCGGCCGGGTCCGAACTCCGGCTCCCCCGGCGGAAATCGGGTTGCCGCCGGGGCGTGGTGTCGATCACGATCACGCCATCGACTTCTAGCGGATGCCCACCGTACCCGACGACCTGTCGCGCGGTCGGCCCCGCGGGCGGGCACTGACGATCAGTGCCGCGCTCGCCGCCCGGAACGGCTACTGGCTCGACCGGGCCGACACCTGGGAGTTGGAGGCCCGGGTGCTGCTGCCGCCGGGCCTGGGCCCCAAGGCCCACGGGGACTTCGAGTTCACCCTCCACCGCCCCGCCGCGCCCGCCGTTCCCGCGCCCGCCGTTCCCGCCCTCGCCGCACCGTCCGAACTGCCGGTCCGCACCGCCTGGTCGGCGCCCCTCGGGGCCTGACGGACCGGCAGGACGGCCTCCCGGGCAGTGCGCCCGGGAGGCCGTCCGCCGAGGGTCAGCCGAGGGTGAGCCAGGTGATGCCGGCGCGCTCGACCTCGGCCTGTTCGGCGGCGTCGAGTTCGGCCCGCCCGGTCGCCTTGCGCAGGAACGTCGCCCGGTCCCAGCCGAGCGCGGAGCGGACCGACGGCCCGTCAGCCCCCTTCAGCAGCAGCGCCTCCAGCACGTCCGAGGCCTCCTCGGTGAGCCAGGCGGGCCGTCCCAGCGCGTCGGCCAGGTCGAGCCCGTGCACGGCCAGTTCGACCACCCGGGTCACCATGAACTCGGTGAGCAGCATCGGGTCGCCGTGCCGGGTCCGCACCACCCGCCCCTCGCCCTCCGCCTCGAACCGGGCCGCGGTGTCCCGCCAGGTTCGCGCGAACTCCCCCGCCGGGTCGGCCCCGCGGCGTCCCGGGCGAGCGCGATCCGGGCACTGTTGGTCGCCGCGTCGAACCGCTCGTCCGGACGGTAGTAGCCGACGGCCGTCACGCTCGCCCGCTCCGGCTCGGGCGCGGCCAGCATCTCCGCCACCCGCCCCACCGCGACCCGCACGTGCGCCAGCAGCTCCGCCACCGCCCACGGCTCGCACCGCGTGGCCCGTGCCCAGTCCTCCTCGCCCAGCCCGGCCGTCGCTGCCCCGAGCGCCCCGCCCTCGGCCCGGAACGCCTGCTCGATCAGTTCCTTCTGCATTCCCGGCACGCTACTCCCGGCCTTGCGGAGGCCGTTCACCCGGTCTCCTCGCCCTCTTCCTCCCTCCCGCCCCACCTGTGCCGGACGACGTCCCACACGGGTGCGCCTCCGGCGCCGGTGCGGGGAGGCGCGGGCACCGGGCCGGGCGCGGTCTCGACGAGGTGGACGAGCGTCCAGGCGACGCCGTAGCAGTCGTCCGGGCCGAAGCAGGCCGCCAGGGCGTGGGCCTCCTCACCGGTAACGGGCCGGGCGATCGCGTCCAACTGCGCGCAGCGCCGGTCGATCTCCTCCTCGGTGGAGTCCCGGTCGGGCAGCGGGCCGTCGGCGACGAAGGCCCGGACTTCGGTTCTCATCCACTGCTCCACGGTCGATGCCGGCGCCTGCCGGCGCCGAAATAGTGCACCGGGCTCCGACAGCACGACGCGGTAGCCTGTTCGATCATGTGCTACCACGCGTTCAACGGCGCTCTCCGCCACTACGTGTGCGTCGCGTGCCGGCTCTCCTTCAAGGGCAGCACGTGGCGGCCGCTCGGGCGGCGGGTCTGCCCCGGCTGCCGCGGTCAACTCGCCTTCGCCGGGTTCGACTTCGCGGCTCCCCGGCGGCGCGACACCAAGGCGTGGTCCGTCGTCGCCGCGGTGCTCGCCGAGGGCCTGACGTACGATCACCGGCCGGGCTGCGGCTGCACCCACCTGCCCTCGTACCGGCCCCGGACCAGGGCGCAACTGCGGGTCCGCCGCCGGGCGGCGGAGCGGCTGGGCCTGCCGCTGGCGGTGACCCTGGCCCGCCGCGACGCCTTCACCCCCGAGTCCCGCGACGAGCCGCCGGCCGACTCCCGGACGCCGGCAGCGTCGTAAGGCCTGCCTCTCGTGATCGACTGAAAGGTCCCCTCATGCACAGCGCACCCGTCACCCCGTCGGGAGACCGGATCCGGTGGGTCGAACTGCCGGGCGGCGACGGTCCGGCCCGGGTCTACGTCCACGGGCTGGGCTCCAGTTCGCCCGCGTACTTCACCGAGGTCGCGGCGCATCCGCTGCTCGCCGGGCGTCGCTCGCTGCTGATCGACCTGCTCGGCTTCGGGCTCAGCGACCGTCCGGTGGACTTCGACTACCGCCTGGAGTCGCACGCCGACGCCCTCGCCGCGGCGCTGACCGCGGCCGGCCTGGACGGGGCGGAGCTCATCGCGCACAGCATGGGCGGCTCGGTCGCGCTCGTGCTCGCCGCCCGGCACCCGCACCTGGTGTCGAAGCTGGTGCTGGTCGACGCCACCCTCGACCCGATCCCCGAGCCGGGCCCGCCCGGCGCGGGCAGCAGCGGCATCGCCGCGTTCACCGAGGAGGAGTTCCTGGCCGGCGCCTGGCGGCAGGTCAGGGACGCGGTGGGCCCCGGCTGGTGGTCGACCATGCGCCTGGCCGGCCTCGAAGCCCTGCACCGCAGCGCCGTCCACCTGACCCGCGGCAGCACCCCCGTCATGCGCGACCTGCTCCTCACCCTGCCGATCCCCCGCACCTTCCTCCACCCCGCCGCCGACGGCCCCTTCCCCGGCACGGCCGCCCTCACCGCCGCCGGCGTCTCCGTGGTCGCGATCCCGGACTGCGGCCACAACATCATGCTCGACAACCCGGAAGCCTTCACCAAAGCGACCGCCGACGCCCTCTCCACCTGACCTCCCACCCACCAGCGCACCGGACCGCCGACCCCCGGCAACCACCCCGCCTGACCGTCCGTCAGAACTTGCCCCGCGCCACGTGCGCCAGCACGACCACGACTACCAGGGCGGCCGTGACCCCGCCGAGTGCCATCACCACGGACGGCGAGGTGCGGTCCAGGATGCTGCCGCCGACCAGCGCGCCGAGCGAGATCGTCGCCTGGAACGAGGCGGTGAACAGCACCGACGCCGCCTCGGGCGCCTCGGGGGCGGCCTTGACGAACCAGGTCTGTGAGCAGGCGGGGACCGCCCCGTACGCGGCTCCCCACACGACCAGCAGCCCCAGCGCACCGGCCGTCGAACCGCCCAGCACCGGCAGCAGCAGTGTCGCTCCGGCGAGCAGCGCGGCCGCGGCGCCGAACCCGGCCCTGGGGCGGCGGGCGACCAGCGAGCTGCCGAGGAAGTTGCCGAGGATGCCCGCCGCCCCGTAGACCAGCAGCAGTACGGTGATCAGTCCGGCGCTCGCGTGCGTGACCTCCTCCAGGAACGGGGTCACGTACGTGTAGGCACCGAAGTGCGCCAGCACGACGAGGAAGGTCAGCAGCAGCGCGAACCGGACGTTCACCCTGCGGAACAGTCCGCCCAGCACGCTCAGTCGGGTGGTCGCGGTCGGCGGCAGCGGCGGCAGGACCAGCACCAGCAGCCCGAGCACCCCGACCGTCAGGACGCCCATCGCGACGAACGCGGTCCGCCAGCCCGCCAGTTCGCCGATGAACGTCCCGGCCGGTACCCCCAGCACGGACCCCAGCGGCACGGCCGAGAAGATCACCGACACGGCGCGCCCGACCTTCTCCGCGGGCACCAGCCGATCGGCCAGCCCCGCCCCGATCGACCAGAACCCGCCGATGGTGATCCCCACCATCACCCGCGACACCAGCACCAGACCGTAGCCCGGCGCGACCGCGGCCAGCCCGTTCGCCAGCGCCAGCAGCGCCGTGAACGCGCACAGCATCACCCGCCGGTCGACCCGCGCCGTCGCCACGGTCACCACCGGCGCCGAGACCGCCGCCAGGAATCCGGGCATGGTCATCATCAACCCGGCCATCCCGTCGGAGACTTCGAAGCTCGACCCGATCGAGGTGAGCAGCCCGATCGGCAGGATCTCCGTCGTGACGATCACGAAGATCCCCGCCATGACCGCCACCACGGACAGCCACTCGACCACCGGTGATCGTGTCACCGGTCCCGTCGTACCGGAGTGCGAAGCAGTGGTGCTGGTCGATGCCATGGTGTCCGTCCTGTGCCGGGGCTCTCTTGTTTCCCGGCCAGTTCACCAACGCGCCCGGCGGGGGGCTGGCAGCTTTCCGACATCACCGTTGCGGGTGACACGGCGGCCGACCGGGCGACTGCGCTGCCTGACTACTGCGACGCGCGCACTGCGGCGCCGACGGAGGCCACATCCAGCTCCACGACCACCTCGTCGCCCTCCCATCGGCCGTGCCGTGAGATCGCCAGACCGATGAACGCGAGCTCAGCGGCGCGGTCCCGCAGGGCGTACTGCTCGTGCGTCTCCTCACCGAGCCCACCCAGCTCCTCACGGTCCCACGCCGCTACCGCGGCTTCGGCCAACGCCTTCGGCAGGCGCACGGTGATCGGGGCGACCTGAGCGTCGACACACACGCCGATTGCCGCCAACACCTTCGAGTCCTCGCGATACCTGACGTACTGCCCCTGATCGTTCACACGGCGAGGGTACGCACAGACTCTCCGACTGTCGCCGCCTTGACCCGGCGAACCTCTGCGGTCAGAGCACCGGCCCACCGGCAGGCCCGCCGCCGTCACGGGCGCGCGAAGCGCCACATGTCGCGAGGTTCGCCGGCGACCACCTGGTGGGCGGAGACCAGGGTCTCCCGGCGGTAGCCGGCCCGTTCGGCGGTGCGCAGTGAGCCGGTGTTCCACGGTTCGACGTACAACTCGATCCGGGGGACGGCCAGTTCGCCGAGCGCCCAGGCGGTGACGGCGTTCAGTCCGGCCAGTGCGACGCCCCGGCCGCGAGCGCCTCCGGCCACCCAGTAGCCGGCCGTGGCAGCCCCGCGCAGCGGCAGTTCGCCGACCCACAGCCCAACGTTGCCGACGGCCTCACCGTCGGGGGCCTCGATCACGAACGGGTAGCCGGTGCCGATCTCGGTCCGCATCCACTGGCGCCGCACGAACGCGTCCGCTCCCTCCTCGGAGTACGGCGCGGGCACGGTGGTGATCAGCGGAATGTACGGATCGGTGGCAACCTCCCGCAGCAGTCCCCGGTCCGTCAACTCCCACCCCCGCAGCCGGAACCCGTTCTCCGCCACGATCTCCGGCACCACCCTCGGCATCTCCACCGGCCCATCCTCGCCGACACCTCCTGCCGACGGCCAATCACTTCTCCTCCCCCGCGCGAACCCGGGCGGCGCCCCGATGCGCCGCAGCACGGCGGCGCCCAGCCGGTGGCGCCTCACGGCGGTCCCGGGCGGGCGGCATTGGCACGGCGTCGTGAACGCGCCGACACCGCGGGAATCTGCCGCCAGTGGCGCAGCAGTGCCTCAGCTCGCCCCGAGCACGGCCTCGGGTGCGCGGAGCGCCTGGCATACTCGGGCCGTGTGATGGATGTCGAGGAGTTCTGGGCCCTGCTGGACGAGGCGTGTGCCGAAGTCGACGATCAGGAACGGGACTTCGACGATCGGCACGAAGCGATCTCGCGGGCGTGCGAGGAGCGGTTGGTGAGCCGCACGCCCGAGGAAGTCGTCCAGTTCGCCCTGCGCAAGTGGCAGTTGCGGGACGCTGCCTACCGGTACGACCTGTGGGCGGCGGCGTTCCTCATCGAGGGCTGGTGGTCCGACGACGGGTTCATGGACTTCCGCGAGGGCCTCATCTCTCTCGGCCGCCACTGGTACGAGCGCGCCCTCGCCGATCCGGACTCCCTCGCCGACCATCCGGCAGTACGTGGCGGCGGCGACGTCCTCCTCGGGAACGAGGACTTCCACCAGGTCGCCCGCCGCGCCTACCACCGCCTCACCGGCGAACCGGACGGACTCGACGAGGCACTGGCCGCTTCCCCGGAAGCCGCCCCGCTCAGGTCCCTCACCCACCCGACCGGTTCCCGCTGGGACGTCGCCGACGACAACGAGATGCGTCGCCACCTGCCCCGCCTCGCCGCGATCTTCCTCGACTGACCCGCACTCACCCCGTTCGCCCACACCCAACCCCGCCGCAGACCACGGCCTCCCCCCGGCACACAGCTGCTGCACCCATCGCCGACCGGGCCGGGCCCGGCGGGCACCCCGGACGGCGCGCGCCGGCGCCTCCTCGTCGCCGTCCTCCTCCCCGCGGATGACGCGATGCCCTCCTGGAGGTGGTCATCTGACGCCACCTCAGGTCGATGACCCGGTGCGGCGGGGGCGAGGAGGATCCGTGGCATGCGGATCACGAGGCTTCTTCATCCCCCCACCCCGACGATCGGGGACACGGCGCGGCCGGTCCCGGGCTGGGCGGGGCGGTGTGCGCGGGTCATACCGGTGGTGGTGCTGCCGTCCTGCCTGTGGCGGCTGCCGTTCGCGTTCGACTTCGACATGGGGCAGGTCTATGCGGTGCACAAGCCGTGGCACTGGTGGGTGATCCTGTACGTCTTCGGGCTCAGCGTGCTCTCCGAGGGGCTCGCCTACCTCTCCTTCGGGCTGGTGGCCCGCTGGGGCGAGGTGGTTCCGTCCTGGGTGCCGGTCGTCGGCCGCCGGCGCATCCCCCCGCTCGCGGCGATCGTCCCGGCCGCACTCGGCGGGCTGGCGCTGGTCGTCCTCTGGGATCCGCTGCCGCTCGCCTTCCTCCACCTCGCCGGGGTTCCTCTCGTCGAGTACGCCAACGGCTGGTGGAAGGCGCTGGCGGCCGTGGCCACGCTCCCGCTGGTGCTGTGGGGGCCGCTCCTGCTGGCACTGACGTACGGGTACCACCGGCGCCGCCGCGAGGAGTGACGGTCGGCCGGTCGGCGAAGGGCTGACTACAGCAGGCGGTTGCGGGCGATCGCGGCAAGGGCCTCCTGGGGGCTGCGGAACTCCTCGGTGCCGGCCTGCGGCTTGTCCACCAGCCGCTCGCCGCCGTCCTCGGAGACGCAGATCCAGTGCGTGCCGCTCAGCGGCAGTCCGCGCATCCAGACCGTGTCGCGCCCGTACACCCCGGCGCGGAACTGGCCGCGGTAGACGTCGCTGGAGGTCACCATGCCGACCACGGTCGAACCGTCCACGGCGTGCAGCACTTCCTCGGGGTTGTACTCGGCAGGCACCAGCACCAGCTCGCCCTGACGCTTCCACCATGACATCGAGCACCACGTCCTTCCGGTCCGTCCCCACCGAGGTGCGCCATGTAAGCACGGGGTCGAACGATCGGACAACGGTGCGTCTCCGAGCAGCAGTTGAGCCGGCAGGAAGCTGTCAGGTTCCGGGCCGCTCCCTCGTCGGACAGGCGTACGGTCTGATCGGATCCACTCCGCGCACCCGGCGTGCGCCAGATCACGGGAGCAGCACACCATGACCGAGTCGACACCCCTGGACTTCCTGGCCCGCTACCAGCAGGCGATGCTCGCGCTGGACGCCGATGCGCTCGCGGATCTCTACGCGCCGGACGCCGTGCACGAGTTCCCGTTCCGGGTGCCGGGGTTTCCGGAGCGGTACGACGGGCGGGAGGCGGTGCGGGCGGGGTACCGGGCGGCGTGGGGGGCGACCCCGGTGCGGCCGAAGGAGATCGAGGAGACGGCCGTGCACCGCTCGGCGGATCCCGAGGTGCTGGTGGTCGAGCAGACGGTGCGCGGCGAGGTCGCGGGCCGGGACGGCGGGTTCGCGGTCGCGGGGCTGCTGGTGATGCGGGTCCGCGGGGGTCTGATCGTCCATGCCCGCGACTACATGGACGGCCTGGCCCTGACCGGCGGGCGCACGTCCTGACCGGAGGCCGAACGTCCTGACCGGAGGCCGCGCGTTCTGACCGGAGGACCGTCCGGGCCTCACCCCGCCGGCCGCGTGCGCAACCCGCGGTCGAAGACGGTGAGCAGCAGGAACAGCGCGGCCGCGGCCAGCATCACCCAGGCCAGCCGGTGCATGCCGGCGGTGCCCGCGTGCGGGCCGTACGCGGCGGCGGTGGCAGCCGAGGCGACCATCGAGCCGAGGTAGGCGAAGGTGCGGAGCAGGCCCGCGGAGGAGCCGGTGCGGGCCGGGTCGGACTGCTGGAAGACGGAGTTCTGCAGGGCGAGTCCGTTGGCGCCCTGCGGGATCCCGAAGACCACGGCGAGCACCAGCAGCGCCCACAGCGGGCTGTGCGTGCCGAGGGCGAGCATCAGCGCGCAGGCGGCGAGTTGGCCGACGGCGCCGATCAGCAGGGTGGTGCGGATGCCGCCGCGCCGTCCGGCGGCGACGGAGACGGCGATGCCGACGAGGAAGGTGGGGGCCTGGACGAGTCCGGCCTGAAGAGGCGTCAGGCCGAAGCCTTCCTCGGTCCACTGCGCGAAGCCGTACAGGAACGCGTAGGCGACCACGTACGCGGCGAGCGCGCGGGCGTAGGTGCGCAGCAGCGGGGCGTTGCCGCCGAGGACCTTGAGGTCGATGAACGGTTCCGCGGCGCGGCGTTCGCGGACGGTGAAGGCGGTCGCGGCGGCGGCGGTGAGCACCGGCAGGTACCAGCGGTCGGGGTGAGGGTCCATCAGGAACAGCAGCAGGGTGAGCAGCAGGACGGCGAACAGCGCCATTCCGGGCAGGTCGATGCGCCGGGCGAACCCTCCACGCGGCCCGGCGACGGTCCCGGCGCTCCCGGCGGTCTCTCCCGTCCCGGCAGTCTCGGCAGTCTCGGCGGGCCGGGCCCGGGGCAGCCGGAGGGCGCCCAGCGCGACCGCGAGCACCGACAGCGGGACGTTCAGGGCGAAGGTGGCGCGCCAGCCGCCGATGCTGGTGAGCAGTCCGCCGAGCAGTGGGCCGATCACGGCGACGGTCTGGTTGGCGACGGCGAGCAGGGTGAGGACGCCGGCGGGGCTGTCCTGTCCGGTGCGCCGGGCCTCGGCGCGCAGCAGGGCCATCGCGGCGGGGTAGCCGGCGCAGGTGCCGAAGCCGAGGACGACGCGGGCCGCGATCAGCACGCCGAGGTTGGGGGCGAGGGTGCCGACGATGCCCGCGACGCCGACCAGGGTGGTCGCGGAGAGGAACAGGCGGCGGGGTCCGAACAGGTCGATGAGCCGGCCGACCACGGGTTGGCCGAGCGCGGTGGCCAGGTACAGCGCCGACACCAGCCAGGCGGTCTGCGCGGGCGAGGCGCCGAGCGCGGCGCCGAGCGGGACCAGGGCGACCGCGATGACGGTGGAGTTGATCGGGTTGAGGACGGACCCGAGCACCATCGGCGGGACGAGTCGGCGGTCGAGGGCCGGCGCCTGGTCGGCGGTCCCGCTCCGTTCGGCGGTGCTGCGGCGGGTCATCGGCGGTTCCGGGGTTGCTCGGTGGGGGCGGTTGCTCGGTGGGGGCGGGATTGCTCGGTGGGGACGGAGCGGGGCCGGGTCCGGTCAGTCGTGGCCGAGTCGTTCGAGGACGGCCATGGCCGCGATCACGGTCTGCCGTTCCTCCTCGGTGCACTTGGCCTGGAGCTCGGCGGCGAGCCATTCGCCGCGGGCCCGCCGGCCCTCCTCGGCGCGACGGCGGCCCTCGGCGGTGAGCACGATCAGCACCCGCCGCCCGTCGTCGGGGTCGCGGCGCCGGTCGACCAGTCCCTCTCCGGCCAGGGTGGCGATGGTGGTGGCCATCGACTGGTGGCGCATGCCCTCGGCGACCGCGAGGTCGCTGGTGGTCAGCCCCTGCCCGGTGGGGTCGTCCAACAGCCGCCCCATGGCGGACGCCTGGGTGAGCGTCAGGTCGCCCGTCCCGGCGGCGGCCCGGATGCGCCGGCGCAGCCGGCCGATCACCGACCGCACCTGCTGCGAGGCCTGTACGGCGGACGGCGTGGCCTCCCGGTCTTCACTCATGGACCCACCCTAGGTTCCCGACCGCCGGATGTACAGTTTGCCTGTACATCCGAAAGGGTCGGAAACCACGGGTCGGAAGCCGCAGGTCCGAAACCACGGGCCGGAGTCCGCGGGTTCACGTCCGCCGCTGGAAGCCGCCCGTCTCCCGTTCCAGCAGTTCCGCCAGCTTCAGCGGGGTGCGGTCCTCGAACATCGGCCCGATCAGCTGCACGCCCACCGGCAGGCCCTCGGTGGAGCGTCCGGTCGGCACGGCGGTGGCGGGCAGTCCGGGCATGGTCGGCAGGCCGGCCCAGACCAGTTGGTCGAAGTAGGGGTACCCGGTGCCGTCGACGTCGAGCACGCGCTTGAACGGGTCGGGCTGGTGGTCGTGCGGGAACGCGGGCGTCGGCGTGATCGGGCACACCACGGCGTCGTACTCGGCGAAGAGCTGCCGCCACTGGTGGCGCACGAGCTCGCGCCGCTGGTTCGCCGTCATCCAGTCGCCGTGGCTGAGCAGCATGCCGCGCAGTACGGCCGCTTGCAGGCTCCGGTCGTCCGGGCTCAGTTCGGCGGCGCGGGACCGCAGTTGTGCGAGTTCGTCGACGGGGAAGCGGGCGACGGAGCCGGAGAACAGGAACAGCCGGTAGAGCTCCGCGCTCTCGGCGAGGTCCGGCAGCAGCGGGCTGTGCCGGTCGACCCGGGCGCCGCCGGCGGCGAGCGCGTCGGCGGTCCGCTGCACGCCCGCCCGGACGGCGGCGCCGGTCGGGATGTACGGGTGGTCCTCGACGACCAGGACCCGGAAGTCCGCCAGCCGTTCGTGCCGCGCGGGCGGCAGCTCCAGCCGGTAGGCCACGCCGTGGGTGAGCGGGTCCGGCCCGGCCATCACGTCGAGCAGCAGCGCGAGGTCGCGGGCGGTGCGGGCCATCGGGCCGGCCACGGCGAGGTCGAGTTCGGCCGGCAGCGCCGGGCCCGGCGGCGGGACCATGCCCCGGCTCGCCACCAGGCCGAGGCTCGGCTTGTGCGAATAGATGCCGCAGAAGTGGGCCGGGGTGCGCAGCGAGCCGGCCAGGTCGGAGCCGATGGACAGCGCGCCGAAGCCGGATGCCAGGGCGGCCGCCGATCCGCCGGAGGAGCCGCCCGAGGTGCGGCTGTGGTCCCACGGGTTGTTGGTGGTGCCGTGCAGCGGGTTGAAGCTCTGGATGTCCTGCAGCCCCACCGGCACGTTGGTCTTGCCGAGCACCACCGCGCCCGCGGCCTTGAGCCGCGAGACCTGCAGCGCGTCCTCGGCGGGCATGAAGTCCCGGTACTGCGGCATGCCCCAGGTGGTGGGCAGCCCCGCGATGTCGTAGCTCTCCTTGACCGTCACCGGTATGCCCAGCAGCGGCCGGTCCTCGCCGCGGGCCGGGCCCGGTCGGCCTCGCGCGCGGCGTCCCGGGCGCGGTCGAAGTCCTTCACACAGATCGCGTTGATCGCGGCGTCGTCCCGCTCGATGGCGGCGATCGCTCCGTCGGTCAGTTCCGCCGAGGTCACGTCACCGGCGCGCAGGGCGGCCGCGAGGTTCTCGGCCGACTCGTAGTTCCACTCCATGGCCCCGACCGTACGGGCCTCCCGGTGGGGGCACGAAATGTCAATTCGCACAACCGGAACGGGCTCTGATCAGCCATCATGTTCCGAGCGCGGAGCCGGCCCGCGCTGCGGTCAGGCCAGCACCAGCCCGTAGTCGGCCAGCCAGCCCCGCAGTTGGCCGCGGTCCGCGCGGGCCAGCGAGCCGCCGGTGAAGCGCGGATCGTCGGTGACCTCGGCGAGACAGCTCGTGGGCGGAACGAACGTTTCTGCTGCTTCGGCGCTGTCGAACTCCGCCTCCGCCAGCACCAGCCCGAGCAGCCGGCCGTCGAAGACGTCGACGCCGAGCGGGGGGACGCTCAGCCGGGTCTTCGTCAACTCCCGCCCGGGCAGCGTGTCCAGCAGCAGGGCGTACTCGTCCACCGACAGGTACAGGTTGGTGATCAGGCCCTGCTCCGGCCCGGTCGTGCCGGGCGGCGCCGGGATCTTCTGGGTGAGCTTGTGGGCGCACTCCCCGGTGTCGATCCGTTCGACGTGGCGCAGCCGCAGCCGGGTGCCGTCCACGTACCGGTCGGTGATCAGCCGGGCGCAGGTGACGGCGCCGGGTTCCGGGGCCCGGCCGAGCAGGAAGCGGCGCTCCCGCTCGACCCGCGCGTACCTGCTGCCCGCCCCCGGACCCACCACGTTCCCGCCCCTTTTCGACGCCCCCGCGTCCTGTTCCCCCATGCCGTGCCTCCCCGTTGCGCGTTGTGCTGCCGCGCCCGTGCCGCCCGTGGCGGCACGCCGCGCGGACTCCCCGCCGGCCGCCCGGAACAGGTCCCCCGTTCCCTCCGGGGCGGCCGTCCCCAGCGTAATGTGCGAACCGGCCCGGGGCGGCCGGATGTCTCCCATCTCCGCCGCTCGGGCTACTGATTGAGGGACGGGAACAGGTCGAGGAACGGTTGCGTGGTGACCGACATTCCACGGCCGAACGGGTCGTCGAAGTCCCAGATCAGGAACAGCAGGAACCCGATCAGCGCGCTGAACGTGCCCGCCAGCACCAACTCCCGCCTGCTGCGCCGGATCTGGAGGGCGAACAGCATGCCGATGGTGACCAGGGCGCCGACGATCAGGCCGAACCAGACCACGGCGGGCATGGTCGGGCCGATGTTGCCGCCGCGCGAGTTGCGGGCCTCGTCGACGGTGGCGATCTTGTCCATCATCGCCTGGTAGGCCTGCGCCTCGATGTCGTTCTGCGGCGTGCGGGTGGCCACGTCGGTGCGCAGCTTGGCGAGCAACTCCGTTCCTTCCGGGGAGAGTTCCCCGTCGGTGCGCATGTGGTGCCACTCGGTGTCCACCACGAACGAGACGTAGCCGTCGATGTCCTTGGCCACCGTGTCCCGGAAGTCGGCGGGGAACACCTCGGCGCGGGCGCCGACCTCGTGCAGCGCCTGGGCCTCCCGCTGCACGTCGTCCTGCGCGGACGACCGGGACTCCCAGACGCCGGCGATGGCCAGGCCGAGCACGATGGCGTACACGACGCCGATCATCATGGTGATGTACTCGATGACGTCGGGCGTCTCCGAGGTGTCCTCGTGCTCGTCTGCCTTGCGGTGCCTCACCAGCACCACCGCGACGACGACGAGGCACGCCCCGGCCATCGCGAGGGCGAGCGCCAGCCATTCGGACATGACGGATCCTCTCCTGTTGTCAGGGTTGTTTCTTCGACTGCTGAACTCGGCCTGTCGGCCTGTCGCTTGACGTGAGGTCAGGAACGGCCGCGGCGTCCGCCGGCGGCCCGGGACTTCCCGCCCGGCCGCAGCGCGGCGGCGGCGATGACGGCGGGAACGGTGACCACCAGCATCCGGGTGGTGGTCGGGGTGCCGTGGCGCTTGGGCGGTGCGGCGTGCACCGGAGGCGGCGGCAGGTGGACGGACGCCTTCGGCGCGGGCCGGACGGGTGTCGGGCTCGGCGCGGGCGTCGTCGGTGCGGGAGTGGGCGGCGCGGGCGGGATCGGCGCCGCGCTGCGGGTGGGCTGCCGGGGTGCCGGCGGCGCGGGCTTCACCGGTGTCGGCGTCGGGGTGGGCACCGGCTTCGGCGAAGGCGTGGGGGTGGGGGTGGGGGTGCGGGTCGGTGTGGACGTCGGCTTGGGGCTGGGCGACGGGCTGGGCTTGGGCGTCGGTCGCGGGTGGCAGTGGTGCCAGCCCCCGTCGCCTCCCCCGCCGTGCCCGCCCCCGCCCCCGTGGTCTCCCCGCTCCCCCTGCGTGGTCGCCCCGGGGCCGCGCGGCGGGTCGAACGGGACGCTCGCCCCGGCCACGGTGTCCGTCTCGACCCGGACTCCGGCGGCGTCGACGGCGGTGTGCACGTGGACGCAGATCTCCAGCCGCCGCTCGTCGGCCCGGTCGCGGGCGACGGTGGCGGCCTGGGTGGCGCCGGTGAGCACCGCGCAGACCACGGCGACCCCGGCGAGTGCCCCGGCCGTGCGGGTGCCGGTCGCCCGAACTCCCCTGTTCCGCCGGCCACTTGACCGCCCCCTTCGCCCCGCCCGGGCGCCGCGCCGGGTGGTGCGGGCCGGTAAGGCCGCTGCCGCTTCCCCGCTGTCCGCGGGTGGCCGGTCGTTCCGCTGCATGGGCGTGGTCCAACCTTCCTGTGGCTGTGGACGACTGAGCCGGCCCGGTTTCGGCCGGAGCGCAGTCGAGGGCGCGTCGGAGGACCGGTGCGGTTCCGTCGCAGAAACGGAACTGCATGATCAATCCGACGCACCCTCAACTGGGCGGACCGCCGTTTGGTTACGGCCTGCGGCGGTCCTCCGTGATCTTCCTGGTGGCAACCGTCGACATGGCGTCAGCGGACGGCGATCTCCACGTTCTCCAGCACGCCGAGCGCGTCCGGCACCAAGATCGCCGCGGAGTAGTACGCGGTGACCAGGTAGTTGATGACGGCCTTCTCGTCGATGCCCATGAAGCGGACCGACAGGCTGGGCTGGAACTCGTCCGGGATGCCGGTCTGGTGCAGGCCGATGACGCCCTGGTTGTCCTCGCCGGTGCGCAGCACCAGGATGGAGCTGGTGTTCTCCCGGGTGATCGGGATCTTGTTGCAGGGCAGGATCGGGACGCCGCGCCAGGCCGGCACCTTGTGGCCCTGGATGTCGACGGTGTCGGGGTACAGGCCGCGCGAGTTGAACTCGCGGCCGAGCGCGGCGATGGTCTTCGGGTGGGCGAGGAAGAACTCCGAGTCGCGCCGGCGGCTGAGCAGCTCGTCCAGGTCGTCGGGGGTGGCGGGGCCGGAGTGGGTCTGGATCCGCTGGTTGAACGCGCAGTTGGAGAGCAGGCCGAACTCGCGGTTGTTGATCAGCTCGTGCTCCTGGCGCTCGCGGAGCGCCTCGACCGTCAGCTTGAGCTGCTGCTCGATCTGGTTCATCGGCTGGTTGTAGAGGTCCGCGACGCGGGAGTGCACCCGCAGCACGGTCTGTGCGATGGACAGCTCGTACTCGCGCGGCTTGAGCTCGTAGTCGACGAACGCGGTGGGCAGCTGGATCTCGCCCTCGTGGCCGGCGGACATCGCGATCTCGGCCTCGCCGAGCTCGTTCTGCCGCTGCAGCGGGAGGCTGGCGAAGTCCCGGATGTGGGCCTGCAGGCTCTCGGACTGGGCGAGCACGGCCTCGAAGTCGGCCCGGCTCAGGGTGAGCAGCGTGCCGGAGGTCTTCGCGGTGGCGGTGTAGTCCCAGGTGGCGTCGGCGTCCAGCAGGGCGTTCTCGCCGAACCGGTCGCCGTCGCCGAGGACGCCGATCACCGCGTCGTCGCCGTACTTGCCGGAGGAGATCTGGTTGATCTTGCCGTGCGCGATCAGGTGGATCTTGTCGGACGGGGTGCCCCGCTCGACCAGGGTCTCGCCGGCCCGGAACTCCCGCTGCACGCAGCGGTCGGCGATCGCGGACAGCACCTCGTCGTCCTCGTAGCCGCGCAGCAGGGCGAGTTCACCGAGCTCCCGGGGGATGACCCGGACGTCGCCGCCGGTCTGGATGAACTCGATCCGGCCGTCGCCGACCGTGTAGGTCAGGCGCCGGTTGACCCGGTAGGTCCCGCCGGAGGTCTGCACCCACGGCAGCATCCGCAGCAGCCACCGGGAGGTGATCTCCTGCATCTGCGGCGCGGACTTGGTGGTGGTCGCGAGGTTGCGTGCGGCGGCGGTGGTGAGGCTGGTCTGCTGGCGCTGCGCCTGCTGAGTCTCCGGGCTGCTGTCCACGGACATCGTGCCGGGCTCTCCTTCGTCTCGCCGCGAGATCTGACGTGGCGTCAGATTCGCGGGTGGGATGGTGGGATGGGTCTTGGCAGAGAGAAAAAGGGGGTTCGCTGACGGGAGTTCGCCGGGGCCTGGTCCGTCATCGCGCGACTTCGGTTCACCGGGCTGCCCACCGCCTCCCGAACAGTAGATCTTTGCCACCGCCCGGACCTGCCGCGAGGCCGACGGTGCACCCGATCAGGTGAACCTTGCCCCCCGGAGGATTGGGATTGGCTTTGGCCTGTTTGCCATCCGGATGACCCGGGGCAACTCAGGTTGACCGCGAACCACCCGCCCCGCGCGTCACAGCCGCCCGGTTTCGGCCACGGCCGCACGTTCGAAGGCCGGCGCCACCGGTGGTCACCCGGTGGCGCCGGCCTTCGAGTTCCCCCGCCGGGCCCGGCGGTTACAGCAGCGGGCCGGTCACCGGGAGGACGACCTGACACGGGATCGGGCGCGGGTGCGCGGGATCGAGCGCGTTCAGCACGTCGGTCAGGGCGATCGGGTCGTAGGCGATCTCCAGGTGGTCGGTGGCGTCCAGCGCGCACTGGTCCTGCACCAGGATGTTGGTGACGTGCGGGCCGGCCGGGAGGAAGGCGTTGGTCCAGGGCGTCACCACCTCGTCGTACCGGGTGGCTATCACGGTGTACTCGACGCCCGGGACGGTCGCGCCGCCCGCGTTCAGCGCGGTGAGGAACGGTGAGCCGATCTCCTGGTCCACGCAGGCCTGGCAGGGGCCGGACAGGAAGTCGTTCGCGGGCTCCAACAGGTGCAACTGGCGGCCGAGTTCGGTGATGCCGTCCAGCGTGGTGCCGTTGTTGCTGGGCGCCAGGCCGATCAGCTTGCCGACCTTGGCCGCGCCGCCGAGGTTCTTCAGGTAGTAGCGGGGCAGCATGCCGCCCTGCGAGTGGCCGACCAGGTCGGCCTTCGCGGCGCCGGTCGCGGCCAGCACCCGGTCCACGAACGCGGCCAGCGTCCGCGCGCCGTCGGCCACCGCGCCCGTCCCCTGGATCGGCGAACCCTCGGACGGGCCACCGTAGTTGAAGGAGTAGACGCAGTAGCCCTGGTTCGCCAGCAGGGGCGCCGCGCCGCGCCAGTTGTCGTTCTGGTTCTCCAGCGTGCCGTGCACCAGCACCACCGGGTTCGGGTGCGAGCCGCCGGGCCGGCAGTTCCAGTCGTTGGCACCGGGCGGGTTCTGCCCGGGGAAGAAGAAGCCCGTCACGAACCCGGTCGAGAAGTGGGTCTCCACCGGCCGGTAGCCGACGGCCGCCGCCGGGTGGACTCCCGCCGCCGTCAGGGCCGCCGTGGCGAGTGCCGCGACCGCCGGGGCCCGCAGGCGCTTTCTCCGCATTCCGCTCACCTTCCGTCCTCGCTGTGGGTTTACCGTCCGACCCGGAATTTCGGTTCGACCCGGATCAGCCAGAAGCTAGGAGCGGTCCGACGGGCCGTCAACACACGGCGCGGCGGCCCGGGGAAAGTCCATCGGCGGGTGCCAGGAATTTCTTCCCCCCTCCGGCGGAACTGTCACCGGGGTGCGCGTTTCCGGCCGCCGGGCGGGCCGGCCGGGGCCCGCAAGCTTGCGCCGAACCTATTGACCGGCGGGTAGCCTCGCCGCATACTCCCCCTGTCCCCGGCCGCCGGCAGGTGCGGTCCGGGACGCCGGTGGAACGGATTATCGCTACCTGGAGGAGCGGAATTGAGCGGGCCGTGGGAGGGACTTCCGCGCGATTTATCGGCCGAACTGAGGGCGGAGCAGCAATCCCTGGCCGCCGAGATCATCCGGGAGATCAGGTCCGCCGTCCCGGAATTCGCCCGGCCGATGTCCGGTCAATTCGGGGCCGGAATCCAGCAGGGCGTGGAGACCGCGCTCGCCGAGTTCATCGACCGGGTCGCCGGCCTGCCCGCGCCCGACCTCCGCCAGGTGCGGGTGTACCGCTCGCTCGGGCGCGGCGAACTCGCCGAGGGGCGCAGTCTGGACGCCCTGCAGGCGGCGTTCCGCCTCGGCGCCCGGATCGCCTGGCGCCGCTACGCCCGGGTGGCGCGCCGTCACGGTCTCGGTCCGGAGCAGCTGGTGACGCTCGCCGAGGCGGTGTTCGCGCACATCGACGAGGTGGCGGCGGCCAGCGTCCAGGGCTACATGGACGCCCGCACCGACCGGGCGGGCGCGCTCGGCCGGGCCCGGCACCGGCTGCTCGACCTGCTGCTGTCCGGCGGCGCGGACCCGGATCCGGCCGAACTCGCCGCCGCCGCGCAGTCCGCGGACTGGCCGCTGCCCGCGCTGCTGGCCGGCGTCTCGCTCGACCCGCGCTCCGCGGCTCCGGCCGCGCCGCGGCCGACGGCCCGTCAACCCCTGGCCCGGGTCGCCGCGTTCGGCAGCCGGCCACCGGGCGACGGCCGGCTGCCCGAGCACGTCCTCGCCAACCTGGACGACCCGCAGCCGCACCTGCTGCTGCCCGACCCGGCCACCACGCTGACCGACCCCCGGGTCACGGCGGCCCTCCAGGGGCGCGGCGCGGTGATCGGCCCGGCCGTGCCGCCGGCGCTCGCCGCGCAGTCGCTGCGCTGGGCCCGCCTGGTCCGGGTCTCCCTGCCGCAGGCCCCCGAGCAGCCGGTGGACTGCCGCGACCGCCTGGCCGACCTCCTGCTCCTCACCGACCCCGCCCTGGTCCGCCTGATCGCCGAACGCCGCCTCGCCCCCCTCGCTCCGCTCACCCCCAAGCAGCGCGACCGCCTCGCCGCCACCCTCCTCGCCTGGCTCCAGACCGGCCGCGGCACCGCCCCCCAGGTCGCCGCCCGCCTCGGCATCCACCCCCAGACCGCCCGCCAACGCCTCCACCGCGTCCACCGCCTCTTCGGCCCGTCCCTCTCCTCCCCCGACGCCCGCTTCGAACTCGAAGTGGCCCTCCGCGCCACCCCCCGCCCCTGACCCCCTCCGGCCGGACGCCCGACTCCACCGACACCCACAGCCACCCCGACGACCGTCGCCAACTCGGCCTCGCCGGCGGGCCCCGGACCCAACCCCCACCACCCGCCGCGAAGCCGAAGTCCCCCTACAGCTCGAACGTCGCCACCACCGGTGAGTGGTCCGACGGCCCCGCGTGCGGGGCGGCCGGCCTGGCCTCGATGACTGTGGGGAGTTCGGCTGCGCCGGTGGTGACGGACTGGAACGTGGCGAGCAGGGAGTGGCTGATCATGATGTGGTCGATCAGTTCGTGCTGGCCCTCGAAGACCCGGGAGAAGCCGCCCTGTTCGAGGATGTGCGGGGCCAGGTTCCACAGGCGGGTGGCGTCGCCCTGGTCGGGGTGGGTGAAGCCGCCGGTGCCGATCTGGGAGCCGGGCGGGCCGTACAGCATCTGGGTGGTGGCGGCCTGCCAGTCGTCGTTGAAGTCGCCGAGCACGATGACGTCGCGGTTCTTGCCGTCCCCCTGGAGCAGCTCGTCGGCCAGGTCGCGCATGGCCGCGGCCTCCGCGGTGCGGCGGAACAGCGCGTAGGCCGCGACCCGGGCGCGCAGGCGTTCGTCGTGGGTGCTGTGCTGGTTGTCGGGGAAGGTCAGCAGCTTCGACTTGAGGTGGCAGACGGCCACCTGGAGGCTCTTGCCGGGGGCTGGCTCGACCCGGACGGCCAGGCCGCCGCGGCCCATCTCGGCGGTGAGGGCCTCGTCTCCGTCGTCGGCGACCTGGATGGGACGCAGGTGGTCCGGGAAGGCCTTGCGCTGCTGGACGTCGAGCAGCGGGAGCCGGCTGAGGACGCCGACCCGGATGCCGCGGGGGTCGGGGTGGTCGGAGAGGGCGGTGTGCCAGCTGCCGGGCAGGGCGGCGACCAGGTCGTCCAGTGCCTCCTGGCTGCCGACCTCCTGGAGGCCGAGCAGGTCGGGCGCCAGCCCGGTGATGACCTCGGCCAGCGCCGCGACCTTGGCGTCGTAGGTGGGTTGGTCCTTGGCGGCGCATTTGGTGGGGTCGGGCGGGCTGCCGGCCGGCAGTGGTCGGCAGAAGTTCTCCACGTTCCAGGTCCCGATGATGATGCTCACGACTGCTCCCGTCGTCGGGCGGCCAGGTCGAGGAGCAGTCTCCGGGCCGGGCCGGGACGGAGGCCCGCGGCCGACCGGAACGCGCGCGCACGTTCATCCGTCGGCCGCAGTTGTCCGATGAACACCGCTCACGGAACGCGGCGGCGCTTCCCGACGGTGCCTCAGTTCGCGCCCCGCCGAAGGCCGTTCGATCGCGTACGGATACCATCCGAACGGAACGGATGTCGCTGCTCGGGGAGGACATGAGCGTGCTGGACGGGCTGGACGAGTTCTGCGAGAAGGCGCTGGCGGCGCACGGAAGTCCGTCGGTGAGCGTGGCGGTGGCGCAGGGGAACGAGCTGGTGTTCGCGCGGGCCTACGGGCTGGCGGACGTCGAGGCGGGTCGTGCGGCCGTGCCGGAGACCGTCTACGGGCTGGCGTCGGTCACGAAGGCGTTCACCGCGCTCGCGGTCTGCCTGGCCGCCGACCGCGGACTGATCGACCTGGACGCCCCGCTGTCCGGCCCGTACCGCTGGCCGGTGACGCCGCGTCAGCTGCTGCGTCACCGGGGCGGGTTCCCGGCGTACTACGACTTCCACTACGGCGACGCGCCGTCCCCGGTCGACCCGGCCGCGTACCGCCGTCAGGTGCGTGAGCCGGGGAGCGAGTTCGAGTACTCGAACCACGGGTACGCGGAGCTCGGCCGGCTCCTGGAGGAGGTCACCGGGCAGCCCCTGCGGGACTTCCTGCGCGAGCAGGTCGCGGAGCCGCTCGGCCTGGCGTCCTTCGAGTTCGGCGACGCCTACCCCGGTTCGGGGCCGGTCGCCACCCGCTACACCCCGGACGGCCGGGCCTACCCGGACTGCCGCAGCAGCCACCCGGCGGCGGGCGCGGGTTGGGCGACGGCCGGTGACATCGCGCTGTTCGCCCGCCGCTCCGCGGGTCTGCTCCGGCCGGAGACGGCCGCGGCGCTGCTGGACGGCCTGCCGATCACGGACCGGCTGGGCTACGGCTTCGGTCGGATCGTCCAGCGCGAGGGCGGTTCGGTGATCTCCACCCACGGCGGCGGCATGGGCGGCATCGCGGCCATGATGATCGACCTGCCCGACCGTGGACTCTCGCTGGCCGTCCTGGGCAACTGCACCGACAAGGCGACCCGCGACGCGGTCGTCCGCCACCTGATGGACGGCCTCGCACCCGAGTTCGACCCCGGCCACCTCCACCCGATCACCGCCGAGGCCCGGGATTTCGCCCTGGCTCCGGGCGGCTGGGCGGGCAGTGTCGAGACCCCGGACGGCGAGATCCCGCTGCACGTCGAGGTCCTGACGGAGCAGCGGGCCGCGGTCCGGCTCGCCGACCTGCCGCCCGTCACCGTCCCGGCGTACAGCTCCACGAAGTGGGACCTGAGCGTCTACGCCGACCTCCAACTCCCCACCGCGGGAGCCCTGCCGAACAGCCCGTCGTTCGGCCTGGAGCTGCGCGCCGAGGACGGCGGGCTGACCGGCCGCGCCGTCGCCTACAAGAGCGGCGACCGCGAGGGCCTGCTCGGCCCGTACCTGGTCCACGCCTGCCGCCTGCGCCCCGCCGGCTGAGGGGCCACGGGCTGAAGGCCGAGGACCGCCGCTACGGTGTGCTCGGCCAGACGACCGCTTGGGCGACGATGACGCGCTCGCCGTCGAAGGTGACGGCGGGCCCGTCGTACAGCCGGTAGCCGAGCGCGAGCGCCTCGCTGACGCGGTGACAGAAGGCGGCGTCGTCCGGTCCGGTCAGCACCCGGTAGCGGGGCAGGCCGTCCGGCGGGGTGTTCGGAACTGTGCTCATGCCCCCGAGGATTCCAGATGCTGCTCGGCGGCCGGGTCGGCGGGGTCGAAGAACGCCGCCACGCCACGGGCGCCGCCCGGCGAGTGGATCAGCTCGATCATCCGGTCGGACCGGGCGGCGTCCTCGGCGGTGCGGGTGAACATCTCCTCCTCGTAGGCGCGCAGCGCGCGTTCGGGGTCGCCGGGGTGCGCGGCGAGGGCGTCGGCGAGTTCCAGGGCGTCGCGCATCGCGGCGTTGGCGCCGAGGCCGACGGGCGGCATCAGGTGGGCGGCGTCACCGAGCAGGGTGAGCCCGGGGCGGGGCTCCCAGCGCAGGCCGACGGGGAGGGCGGTGAACGGACGGGCCGTCAGTTCGCCTTCGCAGGCCGCGATCAGGGCCCGGCAGGTGGGCGGCCAGTCGGCGAACAGCTCCAGCAGCGCGGCCCGGGCCTCGGCGGGCCGGTCGAACGGGATGCCACAGGTGGCGGGCCAGTCGGCGGGGCCCCGGAGGGAGAGGCCGATCCGGACCCGGCCGTCGGTGCAGCGCTGGGCGGCGAACGAGTCGCCGTCGCCGATCACCCAGTAGGTGCCGCGGCCGACGGCGGCGGACAGTTCGGGGTGGGTGCGGTCGACGGCGGCGATGGCGCCCTCGACGCTGTTGACGCCCAGGTGGTGGGGTTCGGCGGGGGTGAGCAGCGGGCGCAGCCGGGAGCGGGCGCCGTCGGCGCCGATCAGGACGCGGTGGTCGGCGGTGCTGCCGTCCTCGAAGTGCAGGCGCCAGCCGCCGTCGGGGGCGGGTGCGGCCGCGCGGAGGGTGCGGCCCCAGCGGACGGTGCCGGGCGGCAGGGAGCCGAGGAGCAGGGCGCGCAGGTCGGCGCGGTCGATCTCGGGCTGCGGCGAGGGGACGTCGCCGGGTGCGGGGTCGGGGGTGTCCTCGCGGTACAGCAGGGTGCCGGCGCGGTCGTACAGGAGCATGTCCTGTCCCTCGGGGCGGGCGTGCTGGGCGAACGCCTCGGTCAGTCCGGCGGCGCGCAGGGCGCGTTGGCCGGTGTCGAGGCGGAGGTCGAGGGTGCCGCCCTGGGTCCTGGCGTCCGGTCCGGTGTCGCGTTCGTGGACGGTGACCGGGGTGCCGCGCAGGGTGAGCAGCCGGGCGAGGGTGAGCCCGCCGGGGCCGCCTCCGACGATTCCGATCTCCGTGGCCGTGCTCGTGCTCGTGCCGGTGGTGGTGGACGGCATGTGTGCTCCCCCGTGGTTGATACACCGTATCGGTCGATACACTGTATCGACCGCCGCGCACGTCGGCCACCGCCCCTACGGAGAACGCCCCATGACGCCACGTCGGACCGCCGAGCCCGAGCCCGCCCTGATCTGGGAGCGCCCCGAGCCTCCGGCCCGGCGGACGCCGCATCCGCTGAGCCGCGCACTGATCGTCGGCGCCGCGCTGGAACTCGCCGACGCGGACGGCCTGGACGGCGTCTCGATCCGCCGGGTGGCGGCGGCGCTGGAGGTCGGCCCGATGCGGCTGTACGGCTACGTGGACACCAAGAGCGAACTGCTCGACCTGATGGCGGACGCGGTCTACGCCGAGATCGTCCCGCCGGCCGGCCGGCCGCCGCAGGACTGGCGCGCGGGCCTGCGCCTGATCGCGGCGCTCACCAGGCGGGCCGCGCTGCGGCACGAGTGGTTCCCCGAACTGCTGGGCGGCCGCCCGCACTTGGGTCCGCACGCGCTGGCCGCGCTGGAGGCGAAGCTCGCCGCGCTGCACCGCGTCCCGGGCCTGGCCGGGCGGCCCGCGGAGCTGCGGCGGGCGGCCGCCGCCTTCCAGTCCTACCTGGTGGGGTCGCTGCGCACGGAGCTGTCGGAGCGTCAGGCCGACCGGGCGGAGGGCCGCTCGGAGGAGCAGTGGCGGGACGCGAACTCCCCGTACCTGCGGCGGGTGCTGGCGGCGGGCCGCCACCCGCTGCTGGCGGAGCTGGTCGTGGAGGGCGAACACCCCACGCCCGGTGAGGAGTTCGAGGCGGGCCTGGAGGTCGTGCTGGACGGCATCGCCGCACTGGTGTGCTGATCCGGCGGCGGGATCGCGCAGGCGGCCGAACGTCTCCGGCCAGGCCGACGGTCCCCCGGCCATTCCCCCCGAACCGGCTTGCCGGTCCTCGGCCCTCGCCGCGACGCTGGTGACTGCTGCCCCGCCGTCCCGCCCCGCCGTCCCTCGCCGGCCGGGCGGGCACGGTGGTTCGGCCCGGCCCTCCGCACTCCCCTTGCGGCGCTTCGCCGTTTCGCGCCCGGCCTGCCTCCGCACCGTGCCCCTCAGCGACAGGCCGGACCGGGCGGATCCGCGCCCCCACCGGTCCGCGGCGGTGGCCACCCGCAACTCCCGTGCCGGCGCCCGGTCGTCGAGGTGGCGGAGGTTCTCCGTCCGCCGTCACGGCCCGCTGCCGGGCCCTGTGGCACGATGATCACCTGTTCGAAGAGGCCAAGGACCACAGGGGCGGTGCGGCGATGGACGACCGGCGGAGCAGGGTGCAGGCCGCGGCGGTCCGCTGGGTGCTCCTGGTGACGGCCCTGCTGCTGCTCCTGGTCGGCGCCGGCTACGCGATCCCGGGCTGGTCGGTGGCCCACGGAGCGGGCACCCCGGGCGTGTTCACCGTCACCAAGGAGGCCGTCGACTGCGGCCGCTGCGTGGTCGAGGGCACCTTCACCCCGGACGACCCGGCCCGGCCCTCGCTCACCGGGGCGAACGTGATGGGCCGCCTCCCGGCCCGCCTGCTCGGCGAACGGTCCCCGGCCACCGCCTACGCCGACCACGTCTACCCGCCCGACGGCGGCCACGCCTGGCAGCGCGGGCTGGCCGTCGCCGCCACCGGCCTGGCGGCCCTCGCCCTCTGGCTCTGGCTCGCCCTCCGCGCCCGCCGCCGTCGCCGCGCCGCCGACCTGTGACGTCGCAGGAGCGCCGCTCCCCCGCCCTCGGGCACCCTCCGGACAGGAATCCGGAACGAGGGGCAGACACGAAGGAGTTGCTCGCCAAGGGGGCGGCGCTCGCCGTCCTGGCCGGAGCGCTGCTGGCCGGCACCGCCGCCGCGCAGGACGACCACCACCCGGGCAGGGGCAGCGTGGTGCAGGCCGAGCACGAGTGGTTCTGAGCGGAGACGGCGCCGGCGGGTGCGAGGCCGCACGGCCTCGCACCCGCCGGCGCCGGAACGCCCCGGCTACTGATGGAACGTCAGGCCCGGTACGCCGCCCAGGAGGTGGCCATCCGGGCGACCTGGCCCGCGGTGAACTGGGTCATGCAGGAGTCGTAGGTGTAGTCCATGAAGTTGTGGATCGGGTCGACGCCGGTGGCGGTGCAGGTGTCCCGGCCGGTCGGGCACTGGTAGGCGGCGGTCTTCTCGGCCGGGGTGTCGGAGACGTAGTCGCCCTGACCGCCGCAGCCGCCCTGGAAGGTGTGGTACAGCCCGAGCCAGTGGCCGACCTCGTGGGTGGCGGTGTCGCCCTCGTTGTAGTTGGTGGCCGAGCCGCCCGGGAACGAGGTGTCGAGGATGACCACGCCGTCGTCCTTCGGGTTCGACTTGTAGCTGCTCGGGAAGGTCGCCCAGCCGAGCAGCGACTGTCCGAGGCTGGCGCTGTACAGGTTGAGGGCGTTGGCGCCGCCCTTGCGCAGCGCGGTCTTCATCGCGGTCTCGGCGCTGGAGCCCGGCGACACGCCCGCGTACCAACTGGCGTTGTCCGTGTAGTCGGTGGAGACCAGCTGGAACTGGAACTGGCTGGCGGTGTTGCCCGCGCCCTGGCCGCTGTAGGCGGCGTTGAGGACGTCGATCTGCTTGGCGATCGTGGTGGCCGACAGCTTGCCGGTGCTCCCGGAGTGGACGACGTGGACGTACACCGGGATGGTGGTGGCGGCCAGCGTGCCGGGGGCGAGCAGGGCGCTGCCCTGGGCGGTGCCCGCCAGCTGGGCCACGCGGGCGTTGAGGTCGGCCTCCAGCGCCTTGGCCTGTGCGTCGGTGACGGCGTTGGGGTCCTTGGCGGCGGCGCTGCCGGCGGGCTTGCGGGCCGCGGCGTCGTCGTGGGCGCTCTCTCCGACGCACTCGGTGGAGGCCCCGGCCTGCGCGGTGGTGGCCGTGGCGGGGGCGGCGAACTGAGTGAGGCCGACGGCCGCGACCAGCGCGGCGGCGCTGAGCAGCCGGCTGACGGCACGCGAGGGGACGCGAACGGAACGACGCATCTGCGCTCCTGAGGAGTCGTGGGGGACGGCGGTCGAGGGGAACCGCCGGGTCAAGGCTACGCAAAGGAGCATGTACGCATCAGATGCGTTCCGGCCGGGAGATTCTGACGAACAATCGGACATAATCCGGAAGTTTGAGCGACTCGCCCCGGTCGTACATGGAGAATTTCCCGTCGTGCCCCCACAGCCGAGAACGGCCCCGCCCTGGCCGAAACTCGACGCTCCTCCCCCGCCCGCGAGGCCCTGACGGCCCCTCAGGACCCGCCTGCCCCGGCGCGGTCAGTCCTCGAAGGCGACCAGTCGTTCCAGCACCGGCAGCGCCGCCAGCAGCAGGGCGCGTTCCTGCGGGTCGAGGTCGGCGGTGCGGCGGGCCAGCACCTCGGAGCGGCGCTGGCGGATCTCGGCGAGCAACTCCACTCCCTCGGTGGAGAGTTCGACCAGCGCGGAGCGGCGGTCGTCCGGGTCGGGGAGGCGGCTGACCAGGCCGGTGGCGACCAGCGGGGCGACGGTGCGGGTCATCGAGGGGGCGGCGACCCGTTCGCGGGCGGCGAGTTCACCGAGCCGGATCGGGCCGTGGGCCTCGATCCGGGCCAGCGCGGAGAGTTGGGCGAAGGTGAAGTCCCGCCGGTCGGACGCCTGCGCGAGCTGCCGGTGCAGGCGGGCGACGACCAGCCGCAGGCGGACCACGTCCGCCGGGTCGAGCCCGCCCCGGCCGGCGGACCCGCCTGTTCCGCACCGCTGTTCACGAGGCCGCGCCCCGGCTGACGGCCCGGTCGCCGGCGGGCTCCTCGGCGCCCTCGCCGGCCCCGGCGGCCTTCCGGCCGCGCAGCAGCGAGGCGACGGCGGCGACCAGCGACATCGCGATGGCCAGGGTGAACACCACCATCAGTCCGTCGTGGAACGGGCCGGAGATCAGGTTCGGGAAGAACTCCCGCCCGGTCAGCGTCTGCTGGTTGGCCGCGGGCAGCGTGGACAGCACGTGCGGGCCGAGCAGTTCGCGGATCGGGTTGTAGCCGAGGAACGCCGCGAACAGCAGGCCGACCGGCGGGGTCTGGGCGATCTGGTGGACGTCCCCGGCGGCGACGCCCTGCGCGCTCAGGCCGGTGTGCAGGGCGTCCGGCAGCGAGCCGGACAGGCCCGCCACCATCAGCGAGAAGAACACGCCGATGGACAGCACCATGCCGGCGTTCTGGAAGGTGGCCCGCATGCCGGAGGCCGCGCCGCGGTCCGCGGCGGGGACGCTGGACATCACCAGCGCGGTGTTCGGCGCGGCGAACAGGCCGCCGCCGAGGCCGTTCAGGAACACCAGCAGCGCGAACCACACGTACCCGAAGTCGGTGGGCAGGACCAGCAGTCCGGCGAACGAGAGGGCCATCACCACCAGGCCGCCGGCCGCGAACATCCGGGCGCCGAACCGGTCGGAGAGGTGCCCGGCGATCGGGCCGGCGGCGAGGAAGCCGACGGTCAGCGGGAGCAGGTAGATGCCGGCCCACAGCGGGGTCTCGACGTAGTCGTAGCCGTGCAGCGGAAGCCAGATGCCCTGCAGCCAGACGATCAGCATGAACTGGAGTCCGCCGCGGGCGATCGAGCCGAGCAGCGCGGCCAGGTTGCCGCCGGCGAACACCGGGTCGCGGAACAGCCGCAGCGGGAACATCGGTTCGGCGACCCTGGTCTCGATCACGCAGAACGCGATCAGCACCGCGGTGCCACCGACCAGTCCGGCCACCACCCACGGGTTCGCCCAGCCCATCGCGCTGTCGCCGTACGGCTGGATGCCGTAGGTGATCGCGGCGAGCAGCGCGGTGAGGCCGACGGCGAAGGTGATGTTCCCCCACCAGTCGATCCGGCCGGGCCGGCGGACGCCGGTCTCGCGCAGCGAGCGGTAGGCCCAGACGGTGCCGATGATGCCGATCGGGACGTTGACCCAGAAGATCGAGCGCCAGTTCCACTCGGCGAGCAGGCCGCCCAGGACCAGGCCGATGAACGAACCGGCGATCGCCGCCACCATGTTGACGCCGAGGGCCATGCCGCGCTGCCGGGCCGGGAAGGCGTCGGTGATGATCGCCGCCGAGTTGGCCATCAGCATCGCGCCGCCGACGGCCTGGACCACCCGCCAGCCGATCAGCCAGAGCGCGCCGCCGCCGCCGTCCATCGGGTCGAGCGAGAGGATCACCGAGGTGATGGTGAAGATGAGGAACCCGGCGTTGTAGATCCGCACCCGGCCCCAGATGTCGCCGAGCCGGCCGAGGGTCACCACCAGCACGGCGGTGACCAGCATGTAGCCCATCAGCATCCACAGCAGGTAGCTGACGTTCCCGGGCTTCAGCGGGTCGAGGTGGATCCCGTTGAAGATGGCGGGCAGCGAGATCAGCACGATCGAGGAGTTGATCGTGGCGATCAGCATCCCGAGCGTGGTGTTGGACAGCGCGACCCACTTGTACCGCGGGTGCTCCACCCCGATCCGCCCCGGTCCGCCCGTTCCCGTGCCCACGTCGCCCATCTCCCGCCCCACCCCTGGTAGCCGTGATGACAGTTAGCTGATGTGAACTAAATTACTCCCGACGAACGCCACCCACCAGCCCCCTGTTCCCGGCGCTCAGCCGTGCAGCAGGACGGGCAGTTCGCTCGGGCCGTCGGAGATGAAGGACTCCAGCGGGCGGCGCCCGGCGGTGGCGAGGGCCAGCCGGGGGAAGCGGTCGAACAGGGCGGCGAGGGCGATCCGGGCTTCCAGCCGGGCGAGTTCGGCGCCGAGGCAGTAGTGGGTGCCGTGGCCGAAGGAGAGGTGCTCGCGGCGGGTCTCCCGGGTGTGGTCCCAGCGGTCGGCGTCCGGGCCGTGCAGGGCCTCCTCGCGGCCGGTGGCGGTGAAGTTGATCACCAGCAGGTCGCCGCGGGCGAAGGTGACGCCGCTGGCCTCGTCGTGCAGTTCCTCGACCGCGAAGCGCGGCAGGATGTTGGCGACCGGCGGGCGCAGCCGCAGCGTCTCCTCGACGGCGTCCGGCCAGCGGGCCGGGTCCTTGCGGAGGGCGTCGAGCTGGTCGGGGTGGGTGGCCAGGGCGGTGATCGCGCTGCCGAGCAGGTTGACCGTGGTCTCGTGGCCGGCGCCGATCAACAGCAGCAGGCTGTCCAGGAGTTCGCGTTCGGTGAGGCCGGTGCCGGTCTCCTCGTCGTGGGCGTGGATGAGTGCGGTGGTGACGTCCTCGCCGGGGTCGCGGCGCTTGGCCTCGACCAGGCCGGCGAGTTGCACGTAGACGGCCTCGCCGTTGCGGACGGACTCCTCGGGCGTGGCGGCAGTGTCGAAGAGCCGGCCGATGCTCGCGCGGAACGCGTCGTGCAGTTCCTCGGGGACGCCGAGCAGGGTGTTGACCACCATCAGCGGCAGCACCCAGGTGAACTCCTTGCGCAGGTCGACGGGGCGGCCCTCCGGCAGGGCGGCGAGGCGGTCGAGGAGTTCGGCGGTGATCCGCTCGATCTCGGGGGTGAGGGCGCGGATCCGGCGGGCGGTGAACGCGGGGCTGATCAGCCGGCGCAGCCGGCCGTGTTCGGGTCCGTAGGCGGTGAGCGCGCTGCGGACGTCGGTCCACATCCGCAGCGGCCAGTCCTCGGCGATCTCGCCGGCGAGGTAGGCGGGCCAGTGCTGGTGGGCGTCCTTGGAGACGCGGGGGTCGGTGAGCAGGCGCTTGATCAGGGCGGGGTCGGTGACGGACCAGGCGGGGACGCCGCCGGGCAGTTCGATCCGGGTGGCGGATCCGAGGGCGCGCAGGGCGGCGGCCTCGCCGGGCAGGTCGGTTCCGGCGGTGTCGAGTCGGTAGGGGCATCGCTGAGTGTCCATCAGGAAGGTTCTCCGGCAGGCGTGTTGGGCGTCGTCGGACCGAACGCGTGATCAATCTCGGACTGTACCTGTCATCTCCCGCGGCCGGGTGCGGTTTCGGCCGCCGCCGATGCTCCGCGGGGCGGCGGCCGACGGTCCGTCAGGCCCGCCGGTAGCGGGCGTAGAGCAGCGGTCCGACCTGTTCGGCCTGCTCGCAGCGCAGGTCCGCGGGCGGCGCGCCGTCGGGGAACAGGCGGGCCCCGGCGCCGAGGACGACGGGGACGGTGAGGGTGCGGTACTCGTCGACCAGGCCGGCGGCGATCAGCCGGTGCACCACGGAGGTGCTGCCGGTGACGACGACGTCCCGCCGTTCGGCCCGGACGGCGGTGAGCAGGTCGCCGTCCAGCGGGCGGGAGTTGGCCCAGGCGGTGGTGTCGGTGAGGGTGCGGCTGGCGACCAGTTTGGCGGCGGCGTTCATCCGGGCGGAGAACGCGTCCTCGCGGGCGGGCCAGAGGGTGGCGAAGTGCTGCCAGGTGCGGCGGCCGAGCAGCAGCACGCCGTGGTCGAGGGTGTCGCCGAGGCGGAACTTGTCGCCGCCGACGTGCTCCCGGCCGTAGCGGAACATCCAGCCGCCGCCGGGGGTGCCGTCGGAGCCGTCGGGGTCGGCGGTCCGGCCGTCCAGGGTGGTGAAGCCGATGACGATGACGCTCATCGCGCGTCCGTCCTTCCTCTGTCGGTGCGGGGCCGCGGAGCGGTTCCGGCGGCCCTCACCGGTACGTACCGGCGGCGCGGCCCGGATTCATCGCCGCCGCGGGGGAAATCTCGGATGGTCTCCGGCAGTTCGAAGGTGCGCAGCGTGGCGGGGTCGGTGAAGACGGTGTTGCGGACGACGAAGCCGCCGGCGAGTTCCAGCACCTGGAGGCTGTGCAGCCGGTGCGCGGCGCCGTCGAACGCGTAGGCGGCGAAGGCGGGTTGGCCGTTGGCGCGGGCGGGGCGGGTGCGCCAGTCGGCGCCGCGCTGCCGGAAGATCCGGGCCATGAACCGGCGGTAGGCGTCCGTGCCGCGGAACCAGAGCGCCAGCGGCGGCATTTCGAGCACCGCGTCCTCGGCGAGCAGGCCGACCAGGGCGGGCACGTCGGCGGCTTCGAAGGCGGCGAGGTAGCGGTCGACGGCGGCCCGCTGCCCGGGGTCCTCGGGTTCCCGGACGGCTCCGGGCGCGACCCCGGCGACGGTCGAACGGGCGCGCTGGAGGGCGCTGTTGACGGCGGCGGCGGTGGTGTCGAGCTGCTCGGCGACCTCGGCGGCGGTGAAGCCGAGCACCTCGCGCAGGATCAGCACGGCGCGCTGCCGGGCGGGCAGCAGTTGCACGGCCGCGACCCAGGCGAGGCGCAGCTCGGCCCGGGTGTCGTGGTCGTGCCGGCCGTCGGGGAAGGGCTGCAGCCAGGGCACCTCGGGGGCGGGCGCGAGGGGTGCGCCGGGGTCGTCGCAGGGTGCGCCGAGGCCGGACGGCAGGGGGCGGCGGGCGCGCCCCTCCAGTGCGGTGAGGCAGGCGTTGGTGGCGATCCGGTACAGCCAGGTGCGGACGGCGGAGCGCGCCGGGTCGTACCGCTCGCGGGCCTTCCAGGCGCGCAGCAGGGTCTCCTGGACCAGGTCCTCGGCGTCCTGGTAGGAGCCGGTCATCCGGTAGCAGTAGGCCGTCAGTTCGCCGCGGTGGGCGTCGAGTTCCACGCGTCGATGATGCCGCACGGGCCGATTGTCGGCGGCTCCCGTTAGGGTGTCCCGCGTGCCAATGATCATGGATCGTGACGAGGTCGCGGAGCAGTTGGAGCCGTTCCGGCGGGAGCTGACGGCGTACTGCTATCGCATGCTGGGGTCGGCCTTCGAGGCCGAGGACGCGGTGCAGGAGACGATGGTCCGCGCCTGGTCGAAGTTCGACGGCTTCGAGGGCCGGGCCGCGCTGCGGACGTGGCTGTACCGGATCGCCACCAACGTGTGCCTGGACATGGGGCCGGCGGCGCAGCGGCGGGCCCGGCCGATGGACCTGACGTCGCCGTGTCCGGCGGGTTCGCCGGACCTGACGCAGCTGGAGGAGAACATCTGGGTGGGGCCGGTGCCGGATGCGCGGGTGCTGTCGGGGATCCGGCGGAGGTGGCGCTGGGCCGGGAGTCCATCCGGCTGGCGTTCGTGTCGGCGCTGCAGAAGCTGCCGGCCCGTCAGCGGGCGGTGCTGATCCTGCGGGAGGTGCTGGCCTGGTCGGCGGCGGAGACGGCGGAGCTGCTGGAGACCTCGGTGGCCTCGGTGAACAGCGCGCTGCAGCGGGCCCGGGCGACGATCGGCGACGGGGCTTCGGCGGGCGACACCTTCAAGCCGCTGGACGAGACCCAGCGCGCGCTGCTGGCCCGTTACGTGCAGGCGTTCGAGGCCTTCGACATCGAGGGCCTGAAGCGGCTGCTGCACGAGGACGCGGTGCTGAACATGCCGCCGTTCCAGATGTGGGTGCAGGGCGTGGTGGAGCTCGGCGAGTGGTGGCAGGGCGCGGGCTGCGGCTGCGCGGGTTCCCGGCTGCTGCCGGTGGAGGCGAACGGTTCGCCCGCGTTCGCGCAGTACCGTCCGGCGGAGGACGGCGTCGGCTGGACGCCGTGGGGCATCACGGTGCTGGAGGTCGTGGACGGCCGGATCGCCACCATGACCAATCACATGGACGTGGAGCGGCTGTTCCCGCTGTGGAACCTGCCGATGCGGTTGACGGAGGACCCGCGGGCCTGACACGCCGTCAGCCCTCGGGGAGGGTGTCGGCCAGCCCGGTGAGGTCGAGCAGCAGCCGGAGCCGGGGGCCGGCGCCGCGCAGCACCACCCGGTGGCCCGTCCGCCGTGCGAGCAACGCCAGCCTGCCCAGGCGGTGGAGGTCGCCGGGGGCGGGCCGCTGCACGTTCCCGACCAGCAGGGCGATCCGGACGGGCGGGTCGTGGGCGTCGAGCAGTGCGGTGAAGTGCGCCTCCAGCGCGGGGCGGGCGGCGTGGTGCGGCGGTACGTCGAACTCGACGGTCGTCTCGGTGCGTTCCATGCCCGTCCTGACCGGTCGTGGGCCGCGGATTCATCGCTGGACGGCCGATCGGAAGATTTTTTCGGTTTTCTTCGCCGGGACCGATGAGTCCGGTGCGCCGGCCCCGTCTGACCGGTTGTCAGCGCACAAGGAACCACCCGAGCAAGGAGCACGGACGCATGAGGAAGATCACCGCCGGCCTGTTCATCTCCGCCGACGGCGTCGTGGAGAGCCCGGAGCAGTGGCACTTCAAGTACTTCGACGACGAGCTGGGCGCGGCGGTCGGCGCGCTGCTGGGCGCATCGGACACCGTCCTGATGGGCCGCACCACCTACGACGTGTTCGCGGGCGCCTGGCCGGCCCGCGAGCTGGAGGGCGGCGAGGAGGCCGGGATGGCGAAGGCCATCGGCGACACCCGCAAGATCGTCGTCTCGCACCAGGACCTCTCCTTCACCTGGCGCAACTCCGAGCAGCTGAAGGGCGACCTGCTCGACGGCGTCCGGGCGTTGAAGGCCGAGGACGGCGGCCCGATCGGCATGTCCGGCTCGGTCTCCGTGGTCCGCCAGCTCCTGGCCGCCGGCCTGCTGGACGAACTGCACCTGTTCGTCCACCCGGTGGCCCGCGGCCGCGGCATGCGCCTGTTCGACGACACCGCCGACCCGATCGAGCTCACCCTGCTCTCCAGCGAGGCCTTCACCGGCGGCACCCTGCACCTGGTGTACGGCCCGGCGTCGGCGTAGCGTGCGGTCGGCTCCGACCCTTCGTTCCGGGGGTCGGAGCCGGCCGGGGCGCTATTTCGCCATCCATGGTCATTTTCCGGCCGTGCATGCCTTTTCCTTTACGAAGAGCCCCTCCGGCATTCGAACGTATGGCACCTTAAGTCGTGCCACATGTGAAATATCACATGTGCAACGGCATTATCACCTGCCCTCAGCCGGGCACCACCACATGAAGGAGAACGCGTGATGAACCGACGTCCGACCAAGGCGCTGACCCTGCTCGCCGCGGGCCTGGCCACCGCCGGCGCCCTGATGGCCTCCCCTGCCCAGGCGGCCACCTCGACCACCACTGCCACCGAGACCTGCAGCCCCTGGTCCCTCCAGTCCGGGCTGATGACCCAGGTCTGTGCCTCGATCACCGGTGGCAGCGTCCAGTTCCTCGGCCGGGTCGCCCTGGCCGGCCCGCCCAGCCCGGACTTCCCGCCGCAGCAGCAGGAGCTCGCCACCACGCTCTCCGGCCAGGTCGTCGGCGGGGCCTCGCTCGGCTCGACCTCGCAGTACGTGAACTTCCTCGCCAGCACCGTCACCGTCAACGGCCCGAGCGGCACGGTCGCCTGCGGCTCCACGGTGAGCGGCACCTTCAGCGTCACCAAGTTCGGCTGGGGCCCGTCCCCGGTCACCGTCAACGCCGTGGTCCCCTGCTGATACCGGCAGGTGCACGCCGGGCCCGGGAGGCGCAGCTCCCGGGCCCGGCTCACGTGACGCTCCGTCAGACCCGTTCGGCCTCGGCGGGCTTCGGGGCGGGACGGGGCCCGGGCGCGGGCAGGCTCGCGCCCTCCAGGTCGACGTCGGGGATCACCCGGTCGAGCGGGCGGGGCAGCCGCCAGGCGCGGCGGCCGAGCAGGGCCATCGCGGCCGGCACCAGGGTCATCCGGACCACGAAGGCGTCGATGAACACGCCGACGGCGAGCGCGAATCCGATCGACTTGATGATCGGGTCGTGGTTGAACACGAAGCCGCCGAACACCGCCACCATGATCAGCGCGGCGGCGGTGACGACCCGTCCGCTCTGCGCGACGCCGTGCGTGACGGCCCCGGCGGCGTCGCCGGTGTGCTGGTGGTGCTCGCGCATCCGGCTGACCAGGAACACCTCGTAGTCCATCGCGAGTCCGAACAGCACGCCGATCAGCAGCACCGGCAGGAAGCTGGTGACGGGCCCGGCGGACGGGATGTCGAGCAGCCCGTTCAGGTGCCCGTCCTGGAACACCCAGACGGTGATGCCGAGCGCGGCGGCCACCGACAGCAGGAACCCGAGCACCGCCTTGAGCGGCACCAGCAGCGAGCGGAACGCGACGGCCAGCAGGGCCAGCGCCAGTACGACGATCAGGCCGACGAACAGCGGCAGCGCGTCGGCGAGTTTGCCGGACACGTCGATCGCGGCGGCGGTGGCCCCGGCGACGTACAGCGTGCCGCCGTTCGCGGTGACGGCGGCCTTGTGCTCGCGCAGCCGGTCGACCAGTTCGCTCGTCTCCCGGTCGTCCGGCCCGGTGCGCGGGACGACGGGGACGGCGACGGTGCTGCCGTCCGCACTGGCGACGGGGCGGCCGACGGCGGCCACGCCCGGGTCCGCGGAGAGCGTGGCGTGCAGCTCCGCGAGGGCGGGCTCGCGGCGCTCGGCGGGGATTCCGGCGGCGTCGACCACGGCGACCAGGGTGGCGTTGAAGCCGGGGCCGAAGCCCTCGCTGAGCAGGTCGTAACTCTTGTGCTGGGTACTGGCGGTGGGCTGCGAGGCGTTGCCGGGCAGGCCGAGCCGCAGGTCCCGGGCGGGCAGCGCGAGGGCGAGCAGGCCGACCACGCCGACCAGCAGCACCACCAGCGGCTTGCGGGTGACGGCGCGCGCCCAGGCCGCCGACCAGGTGCCGGAGCGCTTCTCCGGCTTCGCGGCGCGGGGCCGCGGCCGCAGGCGTTCGCCGAGCAGGCCGAGCAGCGCGGGCACCAGGGTGACGGCGACCAGGACGGCGAGCAGCACGGTCGCGGCGGCGGCCAGGCCCATCACGGTCAGGAACGGGATGCCGGTGACGGCGAGCGCGGCGAGCGCGATGATCACGGTCGCTCCGGCGAACACCACGGCGCTGCCGGCGGTGGCGGTGGCGCGGGCCGCCGACTCCTCGATGTCGGTGTCCGGGTCGGCGAGTTGTTCGCGGTGCCGGGCGATGATGAACAGCGCGTAGTCGATGCCGACGGCGAGGCCGATCATCAGCGCGAGCACGGTCGCGGTGCCGGTCATCTCGACGACGTTGGCGAGCAGTTGGGCGCCGAGCACGCCGATGCCGACGCCGACCACGGCGGTCAGCAAGGGCAGTCCGGCGGCGACCAGCGAGCCGAGCGCGACGGCGAGGACCACGAACGCGACCACCACGCCGATCACTTCGGCGGGGCCGCCGACCTCGATGGCGGGTTCCATCACAGTGCCGCCGTACTCGGCCTGCAGTCCGGCGTCCCGCAGCGGGCCGGCGGCGTCGACGAGCGCGTCCTTGGCGCTCTGCGGGACGTCGTGCGCGGGCTGCGCGAACTGCACGTCGGCGAAGGCGATCCGCAGGTCCGGCGAGACGGTGCGGCTCTCGAACGGGTCGGCGACGTGCACCACGCCGGGGATCGCGGCGGCCCGGTGCAGGCCGTCCCGCAGCGCGGCCTGCGCGGCGGGCGCGTCGAGGGTCTGCCCGGCGGGGGCGGCGACGACCAGCCGGGCGGTGCCGCCCGCGGATTCCGGCAGCTGACGCTCCAGCAGGTCCTGGGCCTGCTGCGACTCGATGCCGGGGACGGTGAACTCGGTGCTGGTGGGCCCGGCGAGGGTGGTGCCGAGGGCGCCGATCGTCGCGAGCAGCAGCAGCCACAGCCCGATCACCCGGCCGCGGCGGCGCACCGCCCATCGTCCCCATGCGTACAGGACCGACGCCATCGCGCCCCCTCGTGCTCGAAAACCAGTGGATTTCTGCACCCTAAGGCAAGTTTGCAGTTGGCTGCAAAATTACCGTCGGCGGTAACGCTGATAGGATGCGCGGCATGAGCGAGGGTGCGAGGGAACGCGGCAAGGCCCGCCGCCGGGAGGCGATCCTGCGGGCGGCCTACCAGCTGTTCGCGGAGCGCGGCTTCGAGGCGACCACCATCGCCGAGATCGCGGACCGGGCCGAGGTGTCGGCGCGGACCGTCACCCTCTACTTCCCCACCAAGCTCGACCTGGCGACCTGCCACCTCGGCGAGTTCACCGGCCGCCTCGCCCACGCCCTCAACAACCGCGCCCCCGGCACCACCACCCTGGAGGCGCTGGAGACCTGGCTGCGCGCCGATCTCGCCGAGCACCCCGCCGAGGGCGAGCTGGACGGGCTGTGGGAAGCGATGCTCGACCGCAACCCGCAGCTGCGCGCCGTCACCAACAGCCGCCTGGCCGAGGCGATCCAGGAGGGCGCCCGGATCTTCGCCGCCGAACGCGGCGCCGCCCCCGACGCCTTCACCCCCCGGATGGTGGCCGCCGCGGCCGCGGCCGTGGTCAGCGAGCTCTACCTGCGCCCCACCGAGGCCCACCTGGAGGCCGCCATGGCCTTCCTGGCCGCCGGCATCTCCACCCTCCCGCCCGGCCAGCTCCCCTGACGGCCCCTCACCGCACGCTCAGCCGAAGAAGCCGCCGTCCGCGGCGAGCACGCTGCCGGTGATGAACGCGGCGGCGGGCGTGGCCAGGAAGACCACGGCGGCGGCGAGTTCCTCGGGCCGGCCGTAGCGGCCGAGCACGTTCAGCGCGCGCTGCGCGTCGGAGCTCGGCCCGTCCGCCGGGTTCATCTCGGTGTTCACCGACCCGGACTGCACCACGTTGACGGTGATCCCGCGCGGCGCGAGCTCCAGCGCGGCGGCCCGGCTGTAC
>NZ_KK853997.1:181707-216381 GCF_000696185.1 Kitasatospora cheerisanensis KCTC 2395
CGCCTCGAACGGGCCGCCGAGGCCGGCGAGTTCGCCCCGGGCACCGACCCGGCCGCGCTCGCCGAGTACCTCACCACCCTGACCCACGGCCTGGCCGTCCGCGCCGCCGACGGCGCCCCGGCCGAACAGCTGCACCGCACGGCCGAGTTCGCCCTGCGCGCCTGGCCGTCCGCCTGACGGCTCGTCAGCAGGTCAACCGGGGGCGCACGAACTCTTCGCCATACGCCCGGCGCACCGGTGGCACACACAAGCGGAACCGATGATTCCGCGCGCCCCTGGTGGCCCTCCTGTCGCGGACACGACGATTGCTCACGGCCCGCCGACGCCCCGTCACCGTACGGAGCGTCCGGGCCGGAGCCGGGCCCTCACCCGGCCTTCGCACGCCCCGTCCGCCCCGTGCGCGGACCGGGCCATCGTCTGGAAGGACGTCCATGGCACGCCGCTCCACCACCCTGCGCCTGCTGGTGCCGGCCCTGCTCGCCGCCGGCGGCATCGTCCCGCTGACCGCGGGCAGCGCGTCCGCCGCGACGCCGATCTGCATGAACGGCACCCTGCAGTTCGACTACCAGTCCGCCGAGGCGGGCCCCACCAAGCCGACCCTGACCCGGTCCGCCCGCAACGCCTCCGTCGAGCTGTGGGGCCGGGAGAAGTCCACCGACACCGACCACAAGCTGAACAGCGACACCCAGCTGACCGGCGCCGCCGACGGCTCCTTCAACCTCTGCTACACCCCGGTGAGCACCAGTTCGATGGACCACCTGTACGTCCGCTTCGCCACTCAGAACAACCAGGTCTGGCGGGTCGTCCAGGACGCCAACAACACGCCGTACAGCTTCACCACCGCCACCCAGTCGAACGTCTCCGCCAGCGTCGCGCTCGGCACCGTCAAGCCGCCGGTGGCCACCAACCGCGCCTGGCACGCCTTCGACACCGTCAACGCGCTCTGGTCGAAGCGGGCCAACTCCACCACCCCGTGCTGGACCTCCGCCGAGGCGAACGCCGCCACCTGCACCACGATGAACCTGAACTGGACCTCGGGCTCCGGCACCGGCCCCTGGTACATCACCGGCTCGCACACCGTGTTCCTGTCCGACCAGGACCCGGACTCCGAGCACATGGTGCTGCACGAGGCCTCGCACTTCTTCCAGCACCGGCTGTACAAGGACTTCTGGCCGGCGAACATACCCAACTGCAACCCGCACTACATCAACTGGCCGTCCTCCGGCACCTGCGCCTGGACCGAGGCCTTCGCCGACGCGGCCGCCGCCTACGTGCTCGGCGACCAGCGCTTCGTCTTCCCCAACGGCGACGTCACGCCGTTCGTGGCCGGCGACGCCTGGCAGACCGGCGACCAGGTCCAGGGCAACATCGACATGGCGCTGCTCAAGCTCTGGAACACCGTCGACGGCAACTGGAACGGCACCATCGCCTCGCTGGGCACCAACACGCCCACCACCTTCGCCGACTGGTTCAAGAACGTCCGGCTCACCAGCGGGCTGTCCACCACCGGCGCGGCGCTGACCGCGGTCGACAGCAGCTCCATCAACTACGGCCCCACCGTGATCGACGACAACGGCTACCACGCGCTGACCAACGGCGGCGGCAACGCCCTGCAGCGCGGCGGCACCTGTAGCGGCAGCATCCCCTCGGTCGCCGAGTTCGCCGCGCTCGACACCTCCCGGGCCTCGCAGCGCTGGAAGTTCGCCTCCAACGGCGACGGCACCGTGCGGATCTACGACAGCTGCCTGATCCCGCTCTACCTGACCGCCCGGCCAACGCCGGCGGCCAGGTCACCCTCCAGGCCGTCAACCTCGGCCAGGCCAACCAGAAGTGGACGGTCACCCAGAACGCCGTCGGCACCTACACCCTGAAGAACCCGGCCACCGGCTTCGTCCTCGACGGCGACGCCACCGCCGGCCACGCGGTCACCGCCACCACCGCCTCCACCGCGTTCAGCCAGAACTGGGCGTCGGTCTTCTCCATCTACTAGACCTGCCCCGAGAACGCCGAACCGCCCGGCTGCCGCATCAGCGGCAACCGGGCGGTTCCTTCCGTTCTGACCGTCCGTCAGGCGGCCTTCGCCTCCGTCACGGCGGGCTTCGGCGCGGGGCCGGCGGCCTTCGGCTTGCGGAAGAAGAAGTACAGCGTCGGCACCAGGTACAGCAGCCACACCACGATCTGGACCACCGTCGGGTCGGGCTGGAAGTTGAACACGCCCTTCAGCAGGGTGCCGTACCAGCTGTCCACCGGGATGGTGGAGGAGATGTTGAACGCCAGCTCGTTCAGGCCGGGGATCCAGCCGGCCTCCTGCAGGTCGTGCACGCCGTAGGCGAGGACGCCCGCGGCGACCACGACCAGCATGCCGCCGGTCCAGGTGAAGAACTTCGCCAGGTTGATCTTGAGCGCGCCGCGGTAGAACAGCCAGCCCAGCACCGCGGAGGTGAGCAGGCCGAGGATCGCGCCGGCCAGCGGGTTCCAGCCGTCGCCGGTGGACTGCACGGCGGTCCAGATGAACAGCGCGGTCTCCAGGCCCTCCCGGCCGACGGCCAGGAAGGAGGTGACGACCAGGGCGACGGTGCCCATCGCCAGCGCGGCGTCCAGCCTGCCCTGGAGTTCGCTCTTCAGGTGCCGCGCGGTGCGCCGCATCCAGAACACCATCCAGGTCACCAGGCCGACCGCGACGATCGACAGGGTGCCGCCGAGCGCCTCCTGCGCCTTGAAGGACAGCTGGTTGGAGCCGAACTGCAGCACCGCGCCGAACGCCATCGACAGCGCGACGGCACTTCCGACGCCGATCCACACCGGGCCGAGCCGGTCCTTGCGGCCGGTCTTGACCAGATAGGCGATCAGGATGCAGACCACCAGGCTGGCTTCGAGGCCTTCTCGAAGGCCGATCAGGTAGTTGGCGAACACGGCGGTTCTCCTCGGTGGGGACGTGAGGGCTTGCGGGAGAGGGGGGCGGGGGTCAGCCGAACAGGGTCTGGCCCCACCACTCGCCGGGCTTGCGGACCCCGGGCGGGCAGGCGAAGTGGGCGGATCCGACGTGCGTGATGTACTCGTTCAGCTTGTCGTTGGCGGCGAGCTTGGTCTGCAGCGGCACGAACGCCTTGCGGGTGTCGCGCTGGTACGCCAGGAAGAACAGGCCGGCGTCCAGGCGGCCGAGGCCGTCGGTGCCGTCGGTGAACGAGTAGCCGCGGCGCAGGATCATCAGCCCGTTGTTGCTGTCCGGGTGGGCCAGTCGCACGTGCGAGTCGGCCGGCATCGCGGACAGGTCGGGGGCGTCGCGCTCCTTCTGCTTGCCGTACGGGGCGCCCTCGATCTTGGTGCGGCCGAAGGTGTCCTCCTGGTCCTGCAGCGAGGCGCGGTCCCAGGTCTCGATGGTCATCCGGATCCGGCGGGCCACCAGGTACGAGCCGCCCGTCATCCAGTCCGGGCCGTCGCCGGGCGCCGCCCACACGTGCCGGGCGAGCGAATCCGCGTCCGTCCCGGCGATGTTGTGGGTGCCGTCCTTGAAGCCCATCAGGTTGCGCGGGGTCTGCGAGTCGGGCGTGGTGGACGAGGTCTTGCCGAAACCGAGCTGCGACCAGCGGACGTTGACCACGCCCATGCCTATCCGGGCCAGGTTGCGGATCGCGTGCACCGCGACCTGCGGGTCGTCCGCGCACGCCTGGATGCAGATGTCGCCGCCGGAACGATTCGCCTCCAGGCGGTCGCCCTTGAACTTCGGCAGGTCGACCAGCGCCTCGGGCCGCTTCGCCTTCAGCCCGAACCGGTCCTTGCCGTCCTTCTCGAACAGCGTCGGCCCGAACCCGATGGTCAGCGTCAGCCGCGACGCCGGCAGGCCGAGCGCCTCGCCGGTGTCGTCCGGCGGCGACTGCGGGACGACGCCGACCGCACCGCCGCCGACCTCGCGGCCGCCCGTGATCGAGGCGGCCGCCTTGGTCCACTCCTTGAGCATCTTGATCAGCGCGTCGCGATCCTCGGTGATCACGTCGAACGCGGCGAAGTGCAGCCGGTCCTGAACGGGCGTCGAGATCCCCGACTGGTGCTCGCCGTAGAACGGCACGTCCAGGTTCTGCGGCGCGGCGGCCGGCGCGTCGTCCGCCATGGTCGCCGCGGCCACCGTGCCCACCCCGGCCGCGCCGATCGCCACGCCCGCGCCGGCCCAGCCGATGACGGCCCGTCGGCTGAGCCCGGCCCGCGGCTTCTCCGCGCCACCGTCGGCGGAGACCGCCTGCTGCTCGTTCTCGACGTCCATCGTGCGTTCCCTCTCGGACATGACCTGCTCGGACCTGCGGACCTGACCTGCTGACAGAGCCTTAGCTTACGCTGCCCTTACTTCACCACGACGGCCGCGGCCAGCTTCGACAGCGGCTCGCTCAGCGAGTTCACCGCGTCGGAGAAGGTCTTCCGCTCCCCCTCGGTCACCTTGTCGTACGAGGTGTAGCCGCCGTCGGCCTGGCGGTACTTGGCCAGCAGCTCGGTGATCTTCTCGAACTCGGCGTCCAGGGTCTTCGACAGCGCCGCGTCGCTCTCCGAGGCGACCGGCTTCAGCAGCTCGTACGCCTGGCGGGCGCCCTCGACGTTGGCGGCGAAGTCCGACAGGTCGGTGTGGCTGTAGCGGTCCTCCTCACCGGTGATCTTGTTCTTGGAGACCTCGTCCAGCAGCTCCTTGGCGCCGTTCGCCATGCCGGTCGGGGTGATCTCCGCGCTGGGGACGCGCTTCTGCCAGTCCTTCAGGTCGGTGACCAGCTGGGCGGCGAGGGTCTTCTCCTCGTCGCCGATCTTCCCGTCCACCCACAGCGCCTTCTCCAGGCGGTGCCAGCCGGTCCACTGCTGGCCGTCCTCGAGCGCGTCCTCGCGGGTGTCGGTCTTCGGGTCGATGTCACCGAAGCTCTCCGCGACCGGCTCGGTCCGCTCCCAGCCCACCCGGGACGCCGCGAACAGCGACTTCGCCTTCTCCACGTCGCCGGCGGTGATCGCCGCCGCGAACTGCTCCACCACCGGGATGGTGGCGTCCGCCTGCTCCTGGGCGTACTTGCGGTAGTCCGCGACCGCCTGGGTCAGCCGGTCGTCCGTCTTCACCGGGGCGCCGGACGCGGCGGTCACGGTGATCTTCTGGCGGATGCCGTCACCGGTCATGCCCGGCTTGCACGCCACCTCGTAGGTGCCGGCCTTGATCTCGGCGTTGATGCTCACCTTGGTGCCGGGACCGATGTTCTCCCGCTCGGTGACGATCTTGTCGCCCTCGGCGTAGACGTACACCTCGGTCGTCTTGTTGCCCTTGTTCGCCACCGCCAGCTCGACGTGGCCCGCCGGGAAGGTCGTCCGCGACAGCTCGCACTTGCTGTCCGTCGCCGTCACCTGCACCGGCCCGCTGCCGTCCGCGGACACCTTCCCGTCGTCCTTCTTCGAGCACCCCACCAACGCGGCACCCGCCACAGCGAGAACGAGGAAGGTCGCGGCAGTCGTACGGCGGGCGGGCATGCTCACTCCAAGGGCGAGGGATACGGGAAAACACCAGTGCGGCGCCCTTCCGGAAACCCCGGCCGGACCGCCGCTCAGTAAGCTAAGGCATACCTTAGATCCCCCACCACACCAGGGTCGACACCATCGTCGACACTCCGTCACATGCCGACCCGCCCCTTTCGGCCAAACCCGGCCTCGCACAAGGAAGTTGGCCACTCATGTGACCGCCGTCACGGGACGTGAACAGGGGAACTGCGCGAGACGGGAGACGCCCGCCGGCCGGATCGCGCCACGGACAGTGACCTGCACGTGGGAGCGACCCCGCAGACGGGCGCCTGAAGAAGGGAACGACTACGGCAGGTTGCGGGCCATCACGATGCGCTGGACCTGGTTGGTGCCCTCGTAGATCTGGGTGATCTTCGCGTCGCGCATCATCCGCTCCACCGGGTAGTCCCGCGTGTACCCGTACCCGCCCAGCAACTGCACCGCGTCCGTCGTGACCTCCATCGCCACGTCCGACGCGAAGCACTTCGCCGACGCCCCGAAGAACGTCAGATCCCCGTCACCGCGCTGCGACTTCGCCGCCGCCGCGTACGTCAACTGCCGCGCCGCCTCCAGCTTCATCGCCATGTCCGCCAGCATGAACTGCACGCCCTGGAACTCCGCGATCGCCTTCCCGAACTGCTTGCGCTCCCGCACGTACCCCTTCGCGTAGTCCAGCGCCCCCTGCGCGATCCCCAGCGCCTGCGCGGCGATCGTCACCCGCGTGTGGTCCAGCGTCCGCATCGCCGTCGCGAACCCCGTCCCCTCCGCACCGATCATCCGATCCGCCGGAATCCGCACATTGTCGAAGTACACCTCACGCGTCGGCGACCCCTTGATCCCCAACTTCTTCTCCGGAGCACCGAACGACACCCCCTCGTCGCCCTTCTCCACCACGAACGCCGAAATGCCCTTCGACCGCAGCGACGGATCCGTCACCGCCATCACCGTGTAGAACTCCGACACCCCCGCATTGGTGATCCACCGCTTCACACCGTTCAGCACCCAGAAGTCCCCGTCCCGCACCGCCCGGGTCTTCATCCCCGCCGCGTCCGAACCCGCCTCCGGCTCCGACAGGCAGTACGAGAACATCCCCTCACCCCGGGCCAGCGCCCCCAGGTACTTCGCCTTCAACTCCTCCGAACCCGACAACTGCACCGGCAGCGAACCCAGCTTGTTCACCGCCGGGATCAACGAGGACGACGCACACACCCGCGCCACCTCCTCGATCACCAGCACCGTCGCCAGCGCGTCCGCCCCCGCACCGCCGTACTCCTCCGGCACGTGCACCGCATGCAGATCGTTCGCCAGCAGGGCGTCCAACGCCTCCTGCGGGAAACGCCCCTCCTCGTCGACCGCCGCCGCGAACGGGGCGATCTTCGCCTCCGCCAGCGAACGCACCGACTCACGGAGCATCTCGTGCTCCTCGCTCAGCCGGAAGAGGTCGAAGTCCTGGGTCATGGCAGTCTCCTCGGTGATGGCACTCAGTACCCCCGATTATGCACACTGAGTATCGCCTCGCCCAGCCTCGCCGTCCGGGTCGGTGCTACCGTCCGGGGTATGAGCGAGGTGCATGAGCAGGGCGGAACCGCCGCGAGCCGACCGACGATGCGCGACGCGCTGGTGGAGGCGGCCTTCGAGCTGTTCTCGGAGCGCGGCTTCGAGCAGACCACCGTCGACGACATCGTCTCGCTCGCGGGCGTCGGCCGGCGGTCGTTCTTCCGGTACTTCCCGTCGAAGGAGGCGGTGGTCTTCCCGGACCACGACGGCTGCCTGGCGGACATGACGGCGCTGCTGGAGCAGGCCGACCCGACGGGCGACCCGGTGGCGCAGGTCTGCGACGCGGCCCGGCTGGTGCTGCGGATGTACGCGGGGAACCCGGCGTTCTCCGTGGGGCGGTACCAACTCACCAAGAAGGTACCGAACTTGCGCACCCACGAGCTGTCGGTGGTGTGGCGCTACGAGCGCACCCTGGCGAGCCATCTGCGCACCCGGTACGCGGCCCGCGCGGACGGCGCGCTGCGCGCGGACGTGATCGCGGCGGCGGTGGTCGCGGCGCACAACTTCGCGCTGCGGGCGTGGCTGCGCTCGGGCGGCGAGGGCGACGTGGGCGCGGCGGTGGACGAGGCGCTGCAGTTGGTGATCGACACCTGGGGCGACGGTGCGGCCGAGGGCCGGGCGGAGTCGCAGGACGAGGAGGTGGTCGTCATGGTGGCCCGTCGGGGGACGCCGATGTGGCGGGTGGTGCAGGGCGTGGAAGCGGCGCTGGAGCCCTGAGCCCGTTCGGCCGGGCCCGCCGGGCGACCCGGCGCCGGCCCACCTGCCACTCGGATCATCTGACGTACCGTCTGGCACTCGGTACCTTTACACGGGGCACTGAGTGCCATACCGTCCTCCTGGCAGACCGCCCCGACCGCACGCCCGCCCGGGCGGCGGTACGGCGGCGCACACCGGCTCAGCAAGGAGACGGCCATGACCCCCACCCTCGCCCCGGCCGCACCGACGACGGCCCCGACGGTTTCCCCCACCCTCTCCGGCCCGGTGGCGCAACTCGCCACCGCCGCCGACCCGTTCGCTCCGCACTTCGTCCCGTCCGGCTTCCAGCGGCAGCCCGAGCAGCCGGTCGTGGAGACCCAGCTGCGCTACCGCCGCTGCCACTGGTGCCACTCGGCGAGCTCCGGCTCCTGCCTGCTGTGCCCGGTGTGCGGGTCGGCGGACCTGGAGCCGGCGGTGGCGTCCGGGCAGGGCACGGTGCAGCGGCTGCTGCGTCCGACCCGCCGCGGTCCGCACTTGGGCCGCCCGTACCTGATCGTGCTGGACGAGGGGTTCACCGTGCAGGCGGCGGTGCTCGGCGGACTGCCGGGCGCGGTGCCGATCGGGGCCCGGGTGCAGCTGGTGACCAGCGAGGAGGGCGGCCGGGTGCTCACCTTCCGCCTGGTTCCGCGCACCTGACGGCCCGTCGACCCTCCCCGCCTTGGCACCGAGTGCCACTCGGGCCGCGCGGAACGGTCCCGTTCCTCCCCCGGTGTTCCGCACCGTGCGCACACTTCCCACATCCTGCGAACCGCAGGTGTGGGCGTGGCGCGATCCCGTGCACGGAGCGCCACCACGCGGGTAGGCTCGGTGACGTTTGCCGTTCCGGGGGAGGTTCTACACGTGCTCGATCTGAGCGCCCATCAGCCCGCCGCCGTCTGGCGACCGATGTCCGGCCCACCGCCCGCAGGCGAGTGGCGCGCCGGTCTGGCGGCCAATCCGGCGGCCCCGGCCAAGGTGCTGTGCCGGCTGCTGGGCGACACCGCCGACGGCGGTGACGGCGCGGGCCCGGGCTGGCTGGCGGTGCGGCCGGAGCTGCCGGACTGCGTGCTGGAGACGGCGCTGCGGCATCCGCACTGGCGGGTCCGGGCGGCGCTGGCGGAGCGGCCGGGGCTGCCGGCCGGGACGCTGGCGGCGCTGGCCGCGGACCGGGAGCGCCGGGTGCGGCGGGCCGCGGCCGCGGCGGGGCACCGGGTGGCGCTGCCGCCGGAGACGCTGGCGGCGCTGGCGGCAGACCGGGATCCGGACACCCGCCGCCTGGTGCCGGGCTGTGCGGGCCTGCCGGTGGAGCTGCTGGTGCGGCTGGCGCAGGACGGTTCGCCGCTGGTGCGGGCGGCGGCGGTGGGTGCGGACAGCTGGGCCCAACTGCCGCCCCGGGTACGGACGGCGCTGCGGTCGGACCGCGATCCGGCGGTGCGCTCGGCGGTGCAGCGGGCGTTGCGGGTGGAGCGGCCGCTGCCGGTGACGCTGGCGGGGTACATAGCGGAGAGCGATCCGCTGCGGCGCGAGCGGACGGCGGCGGGGCCGCCCTGGAGCGGGCGCTCGGCGAGTGGCTGGTGCTGGACGACGATCCGCGGATCCGCCGGGCGGCGGCGGGCAATCCGCGGCTGCCGACGGATCTGGCGCTGGCCCTGGCGGCGGATCCGGACGCGGAGGTGCGGCTCGCGGTGTCGCTGCGGCCGGACCTGACGGAGCGGCAGCGGGCGGCGGTGGACTTCCGGGTGCCGGACGCGGCGGCGCCGGACCTGCCGTGGGTGGCCGAACGGGCGGGCGATCCGGCGGAGTTGCTGCGGCTGGCCGGTTCGGCGCATCCGCTGGTGCGGCGGGCGGTGGCCTCGCTGGAGCACCTGCCGGCCGAGGTGGTGGCGCTGCTGGCGGAGGACCCGGAGCTCTCGGTGCGGCTGGCGCTGGCGGAGCACTGTGCGGACGCGCCGGGCGAGTTGCTGCGGTCGGTGTACGCGGAGCTGCTCGGCCCGGCCTCGCTGCCGACGCTGGAGCGGTTCGCGGCGCCCGGGCCGGCCGCGTGGGCGGACCGGCCGGAGCCGGCCCTGCGGTGGGCGGCGCTGCGCGATCCGGAGCTGCCGACCGGGGTGCTGGCGCGGCTGGCGGAGGACCCGGACCCGGTGGTGGCGGATGCGGCGGCCCGGGATCCGCGACTGCCGCTGGAGGTGCTGCTCGGCCTGCTGGAGCCGGGTGCGCGGCCGGGTGCGGCGGCGGCGAACGCGGCCCTGCCGGTGCCGTTCATGGTGCGGCTGCTGGACCTGGCGGCGGGGGCCTGAGCGTCCCGGTTTCCGCGCGGAATAGACCCCGGTAGGTGAATGTTCAACCACCTGTCGGGCCGCGGAGGTCCGACGAGGACCCGGAAACGGGAAGGAGCAGGGCATGACCACCGACTTCCGCCCGGAGACCACGACGGGCCTGCGCCCGGAGCAGGCCACCCTCCACGAGGGCACCGTGGCCGAGCGCTGGGCCCGCGCCCAGCTGTTCTTCGACTCCAAGGCGTACGCGGACGCCGCGCGGATCCTCGCCGAGCTGGTCGAGGAGGTCCCGGAGCAGGTCGGCCCGCGGCTGCTGCTGGCCCGGTCGTACTACCACTCGGCCCAGCTGCGCCGCGCCGAGGAGCAGCTGCGCGCGGTGATCGAGCGCGACCCGGTGGAGCACTACGCGCACCTCGTGCTCGGCCGCGTCCTGGAGCGCCAGGGCCGGCACGCCGAGGCCGTCCCGTACCTCCGGCTGGCCGCCGCGTTCGACGGCGCCTTCCCGGAGTCCTGACCGGCCGCGTCCCACCGGCCCCGGTCCCCGTCCGTCGGGGGCCGGGGCCTTCGCCGTGCCGCCGTCATTGGCACCGCGGTCGTCGCCGTCAGAGCTTCAGGTTCCACACCGTCAGGTCGGCCTCCAGCTCGCCGTAGCTGCCCGCGTCGTAGTGGGTGGCGGTGACGGTGACGACCGCGATCGGCGAGTGGTCGTCGACCACGCAGACCCGGTCGCCCTCCAGCACGTCGACCTCCTTCTGCGGCTGTGTCTGCAGCAGGGTGCGGCAGCCCTCCGCGGTGGGGTCGCCGGGGCCGGCCCAGGGGGCGACCTGGCCCTTGATCTTCATGCCGCTGCTGCCGCTGCGCTGCGCGCTCGGCCAGATGCTGCCGCCCAGCGTGTCGCCGCTGCGGGCCTTCGGCGGCAGGGTCGCCAGGTCGAGGCCGGAGAGCCCGAATCGGACCTTCCCCGACCAGCGCACCGGCGCCGCGGTCGCGGCCGGCGGCGCGCCGCCCGTCCCGCCGGTCGCCGTCCCGCCGGGGCCTGGCCGGGGGTGGTGACGGTGGTCTGCGCGGCGGGCGGGGGCGCGGCGGCGGGGCCGTCCGAACCGCCCGTGAAGGCCGCGATCGCGCTCGCCACGCCCGCCGCCGCGCTCACCACCGCGGCGATCACGCCCCAGGTCTTGGCGGCCGACGCCTTCGGGGCCGCCGGAGGCGGCTCGGTGGGCGGCATCGCCCGAGTGGGCTGATCGTTCATCAAGTCCCCCGACTGGTATTCGAATTGGTCGTTCCTGCCGGTCGCAGCGGCTGGCCGGAACGATATCCGATCTGCGCTGCGCCCCGCTCCCCGCGACGGCGCCGGGCCGGGGCCCCGCGCCGGTCGCCTTTGCCGCCGACCGCCGTCCCTTGCAGGCTGGAAGGGAGCGTCGACGATGCGGAGGTGCGCGCGATGCGGACCCTGGAGGAGCAGATCGAGGTGACCGCCCCGGTGGGGACGGCCTGGTCGCAGCTGCACCGGGTGGCGGAGTACCCGGAGTTCGTGGGCGGCGTGGTGCACGCCACGGCGCGCGGCCGGCGGCACGCGGACCTGGAGGTGGAGTTCGGCGGCGAGCGGCACCGGGTGGACGCGGAGCTGACCGACCACGGGCGCGGCCGGGTGATGAGCTGGGAGACCGACGGCCCGCCGCTGCGCGGCACCTTCGCACTGCGCCCGCTGGACGCCTCGCGCACCCAGGTGCAGGTCCGCCTGGAGTACGACCCGGACGAGCTGAAGGACGCGGTGGGCGGGCCGCGCGGGTTCGCGCAGAGCCGGGCGGTGGAGGAGGCGGTGCGGTCCGATCTCCAGCTGTTCAAGCAGCTGTGCGAGGAGTGAGCGGCTCGTCGATCGCCAGTTCGGCCCAGATCACCTTGCCGCTGGCGGGGTAGCGGGTGCCCCAGCGCTCGGCGAGCTGGGCGACCAGGAACAGGCCGCGGCCGCCCTCGTCGGTGTCGGTGGCGTGCCGCAGGTGCGGGGAGGTGGCGGAGCCGTCCCAGACCTCGCAGATCAGGGCCCGGTCGCGCAGCAGCCGGACCCGGATCGGTCCGCTGGCGTGCCGGATCGCGTTGGTGATCAGTTCGCTGAGCACGAGTTCGGCGGCGAACGCCTGCTCGGTGAGGCCCCAGTCCTCCAGCCTGCTGGTGACGGCGGCGCGGATCCGGGCGACGGCGGCCGGGTCGGCGGGGACGTCCCAGTCGGCGACGTGGTCGGCGGGCAGGGCCCGGGTGCGGGCCACCAGCAGGGCGATGTCGTCGGCGGGGTTGGCGGGCAGCAGCGCCTCCAGCAGGTCGTCGCAGATCTGCCAGGGGCTGCGGTCGGGGTGGGAGAGCGCGGCGCGGAGCAGTTTCATGCCGTGGTCGAGGTCGTGCGCGCGGGACTCCACCAGCCCGTCGGTGTACAGCACCAGCCGGCTGCCCTCGGCGAGTTCCAGCTCGCTGGCCTCGTACGGCAGGCCGGCGATGCCGAGCGGCGGCCCGCCGGGCAGGTCGGGGATCTCCACCCGCCCGTCGGGGTGGACCACGGCGGGCGGCGGGTGGCCGGCCCGGGCGAAGGTGCAGCGCCGGGTGACGGGGTCGTAGACGGCGTACAGGCAGGTGGCGCCGGTGATCTGGCGTTCCGCGCCGTCGGGGCGGGGGTTCTCCTGGTCGAGGCGGTTGACCAGGGCGTCCAGGTGGCCGAGGAGTTCCTCGGGGGCCAGGTCGAGGGAGGAGAAGGTGTGCACGGCGGTGCGCAGCCGTCCCATGGTGGCGGCGGCGTGCACGCCGTGGCCGACCACGTCGCCCACCACCAGGGCGACCCGGGCGCCGGACAGCGGGATGACGTCGAACCAGTCGCCGCCGACGCCGGCCTGTGCGGGCAGGTAGCGGGAGGCGACCTCCAGGGCCTGCTGCTGGGGCAGGCCGGCGGGCAGCAGGCTGTGCTGGAGGGCGACCGCCATGGTGTGTTCGCGGGTGTAGCGGCGGGCGTTGTCGACCAGGACGGCGGCGCGGGCGGTGAGTTCCTCGGCGAGGGCGCCGTCCTCGGCGTCGAACACCGGCCGGGGCCGGGCCCGCCAGAAGGTGGCGACGCCGAGCAGGGTGTCGCCGACGCACAGCGGCGCCGCGATCAGGGTGTGCACCTGCTCGCCGCGCATGGCGTCGACGGTGCCCGGGCTGACTTCGTCCCAGGCGTCGAGGGCCGCCGACAGGTCGGGTTCGACGACGGAGCGGGCGGCGGCGACGGCGCGGGCGCGCGGGGTGCCGGGCACCATCGGCACGGGCGAGCCGGGGCCGAGCAGCGGGGGCTGTGCGGTGATGCCGGACAGGGCGGCGCGGCGCAGCGGCCGGTGCCGGCCGGGGCGGGGTTCGCCGCCGTCGAGGACGCCCTCGTACAGGTCGACGCAGGCGAAGTCGGCGAAGGCGGGGACGAGGGCGGCGGCGAGTTCCTGGCAGGTGCGGGTGATGTCGAGGGTGGTGCCGATGGAGGCGCCGGCCCGGTAGAGCAGTTCGAGGCGGCGGCGGGCGGTGTCGGGGTTGGCGAGGGCGGCGGTGTCGCGCAGGGTCGCGATCCGGCAGTGCGGGCCGCCGGCCCGGTCGGTGGGGCGCAGGTCGAGGCCGAGGGTGCGGCCGTGCACGGCGACGGGTGCGTCGGTGAGGTCGCCGCCGTCGTCGAGCAGGGCGGTCAGGGCGGGCGGCAGGCCGAGCGCGCCGAGCGGGCGGCCCTCGCAGTCGGCGGGCAGTTCGAGCAGTCGGCGCGCCTCGTCGTTGGCATACAGCAGGGCGCGGTCGGCGCCGATCAGCAGCACGCCTTCGCGGACGACGGCCGGTTCGGTGGCGCGGGGGGTCTCGGGCGGGTGCTGGGTCATCCGCGCCGTCCGTGCCGCGCGGGGTTCAGCGGTTCGCGGCGGCCCATGGGCGTGCGGCGCGGGGAGGCCTGGCCCGCCACGCTGTGTCCGCCGGGTGCTGCCCGAAACCGGGTCATACGCCCATTCCTACACTCCCGGCTCCGGCCGGGCCAATGGCCGCGCCCGGATTTCCGCCGCCGATCTGCGGCTTTCACCCTGGTCCGCCCGGTTCGCCGGCGGCGCGCGGCCGAGGTCGTGGGCTGCGCGCCGCCGGCGCTACTCGGACTCGAGTTCGGCGCGGACCCGGCGGGACGGCCGGAAGGCGTACAGGTCGAGCACGGCGGGCGGCTCGGCCAGGCCTGGGCCGCCGGCGGCGACCCAGGCGGTGATGTCGGCGGCGGCGTCGCGGTCGTTGACCAGGCCGAGCCAGACGGGCCGCCCGCCGGCCCGGCGGCCCTCGGCCGAGGGCTGGACGACGATCACGTTGGCCTGTTCGCAGGCGTCCAGGCAGTCGGTGCGGCGGACGGCGGCGACGCCGGCCAGCGCGGTGCGCAGGTCGTCAAGTTGGGCCTCGTGGTCGAGCCGGGGGTTCTTGGCGGGCACGCCGCAGCAGCAGCCGCGGCAGACGGTGACGGTGCAGCGGGCGGCGGCAGCGGCCTCGGCGGTCTGCCGGGTGCGGTCGGAGCGGCGGCTCATGCGGCGCCCCCCGCACGGAGGGCGCCGGTCCAGGCGGATTCGCGCAGCAGGCGCAGGCCGTTGAGGCCGACCAGGACGGTGGAGCCCTCGTGGCCGAGCACGCCGAGCGGCAGCGGGAGCGGGGCGAGCAGGTCCCAGGCCACCAGGACGGTGATGAACGCGGCGGCGAGGGCCAGGTTCTGCACGACCAGCGCGCGGGCGCGCCGGGAGAGCGCCACCACGGCCGGTACGGTGGCGAGTTCGTCGCGGACGATGACCGCGTCGGCGGTCTCCAGGGCGAGGTCGGAGCCGGCCCGGCCCATGGCGAGGCCGGTGTGCGCGGCGGCGAGCGCGGGCGCGTCGTTGACGCCGTCGCCGACCACCAGCACCTTGCGTCCGGCGCGTTCCCACTCCTGGACGGCGGCGGCCTTGTCCTGCGGCAGCAGCCCGGCCCGGACCTCGCCGAGGCCGGCCTCCTCGGCCAGTCGCCGGGCGGCGCGCGGGTTGTCGCCGGTGAGCAGCACGGGGGCGTCGCCGGTCAGCGCGGTGAGCGCGCGGACGGTGGCGGCGGCGTCGGGTCGCAGCCGGTCGGCGAGGCCGAGCACGCCGACGGGGGCGCCGTCGGTGGCGACGACGACGGCGGTGCGTCCGGCGTCCTCGAGGGCGGCGACGGCTTCGCCGGTGGCGGGGCAGTCGCGTTCGGGGGCGCGGACGGTGACGGTGTGTCCGTCGACGGTGGCGGTGACGCCGACGCCGGGGGTGGCGGTGAAGTCCTCGGCGGGGCGAGGGCAGCCGGCGGGTGCGGGCGGCGTCGACCAGGGCGCGGCGAGGGGGTGTTCGCTGGGGTGTTCGGCGGCGGCGGCGAGGGCGAGCAGCTGGTCCTCCGTCAGTCCGGCGGCGGGCAGCGGGCGGACGTCGGTGACCCGGGGGTGCCTTCGGTGAGGGTGCCGGTCTTGTCGAGGGCGACGGCGTCGACCTGGCCGAGGCGTTCCATGACGACGGCGGACTTCACCAGGACGCCGTGCCGGCCGGCGTTGGCGATGGCGGACAGCAGCGGCGGCATGGTGGCGAGGACGACCGCGCACGGCGAGGCGACGATCATGAAGGTCATGGCGCGCAGCAGCGAGCCGGTGAACGCGGCGCCGAGCGCGAGCGGGACGGCGAACACGGCGAGGGTGGCGGCCACCATGCCGAGGGAGTACCGCTGTTCGACCTTCTCGATGAACAGCTGGGTGGGGGCCTTGGTCTCGGAGGCTTCCTCGACCATGGCGACGATCCGGGCGATCACCGAGTCGGTGGCGTCCCGTTCGACCCGGATGCGCAGCGCGCCGGTGCCGTTGAGGGTGCCGGCGAACACTTCGTCGCCGGGGCGCTTGGCGACCGGCAGGGGCTCGCCGGTGATGGTGGCCTGGTCGACCTCGCCGGTGCCGTCCAGGACCCGGCCGTCCGCGCCGATCCGCTCGCCGGGCCGGACCAGCACGGTGTCGCCGACCGTCAACTCCTCGACGGGGACGGTCTCTTCGCCGTATCCGGAGCCGGAGCCGGCGTCGCCGGTCAGCCGGGTCGCGGTGGCGGGGGCGAGGTCGAGCAGGCCGCGGACCGAGTCGGCGGTGCGGGCGGTGGCGATCGCCTCCAGCGCGCCGGAGGTGGCGAAGATGACGATCAGCAGCGCGCCGTCCATCACCTGTCCGACGGCGGCGGCGCCGAGGGCGGCGACGATCATCAGCAGGTCGACGTCGAGGGTCTTCTCGCGCAGTGCCCGGAGGCCGGCCCAGCCGGGCTCCCAGCCGCCGGTGGCGTAGGCGAGGGCGTAGAGCGGGCCCCAGGCCCAGGCGGGGCGCCGGCCAGGTCGAGCGGGAGGGCGAGGAGGAACAGCAGCAGGGAGGCCAGTGCCCAGCGGGCTTCGGGGAGCGCCAGGACGCGGGTGCGCCGTTTCGGCGGGGCCGGGCGGGGCGCGGCGACGGGCGGCGCGGGCCGCCGGTCCAGGACGGAGGACATGGCAGTGCAACCCTTCGCGGGCGGGCGGGACGACACGGCCACCATACCGGAACATCTGAACAGGTCTTCAGGTGTGGTGAGTATGATGAGCGCATGGGCCACGGAACCGACACCGCCACCGGCGCCACCACGCGCGAGCGCCTCGATGCCGTCGGAACCGCCGACGTCGCGGCCACCCTCCAGGCCCTGGCCACGCCCTCCCGGCTGCACATCCTGGCCCGGCTCCAGGAGGGGCCCTGCTCGGTGGGCGAACTGGCCGAGGCCGTCGGCCTGGAGGCCTCCGCCTGCTCGCACCAGCTGCGGCTGCTGCGCAACCTCGGACTGGTCACCGGCGAGCGCCACGGCCGGTCGATCGTCTACGCGCTGTACGACAACCACGTCGCCGAGCTCCTCGACCAGGCCCTGTACCACGTGGAGCATCTGCGCCTCGGCATCCGGGACGTGCCGCCCGGGTCCGCGGCCGCCGACTGACCCTCTCCGGCTGTCCGCCATGTGGGACCCCGGGCGCAGCGCCCGAGGTGGGCGGGGATTCAATGGCAGGTGTAGAAGCCAAGCATCTGCGCGAAGAAGGTCCGCCATGCCCCACATCACCGTCGACTACTCGCCCCAGCTGGCCGACTCCTTCGACCGCCCCGGTTTCGTCCGCGAACTCCACCCGCTGGTCCGTGACCGGGTGGCCTCCCGGGGCGTGTGCAAGACCTTCTTCCGGCAGGCGGCGGAGACCTGGGTGGACGATGCGGACGGGCAGTTGACGGCCTTCGTGCACATCGCGATCGGGCTGCTGCCGGGGCGGCCGGAGGGGCTGAAGGCGCGGCTGTCCGAGGAGGTGCTGCGGCTGCTGGACAAGCACCTGCGGCCCGTCCTCGGCCGCCAGGTCGTCCGCTCCGCCGAGGTCCGCGACCTCACCCCGTCCTACCGGCTGCGCACCGGCTGGTAGTTCCGCTCACCGGTGCCCGAGGACGTTCACCACCTGCCCGTTCGGGTCCCGGACGAAGAACCGGCGCACTCCCCACTCCTCGTCAGTCAGCGGGTGCATGATCTCCGCGCCGGCGGCCCGCATCGCCGCGTACGCGGCGTCCACGTCGTCCACCTCGACGCTCAGGTCCGGCACCACGGGCGCGGTGGCGTCCCCGGTCGTGAGGCTCAGCTGTGCGGTGGGGCTGTCGGGCGCGGCCAGGGTCGCGATCCAGCCGTGGTCCATCACCTCCGCGAGGCCGAGCCGTTCGTAGAACTCCCGGCTCTCCCCCATCGCCCGCCCGTCCGCCACCCGCACGTTCGGCACCACCCTGCGCACCGCCACGACCGCTCTCCTCCCGCCGTTCTTCGCTGCTCCGACGGTAGCGTCCCGCGCCGTCAGGGCTTGCGGGCCAGAAAGGCCGTCAACTCCGCAGTGACGGCGGACGCCTGCGTGTGCGGCAGGGCGTGGTGGGAGACGCCGGGCAGGGTACGGACCTCGGCCCGCGGGAGCAGCGCGGCGGCGCGCTCGGCGAGGGTGCGCGGATTGTGGGCGCGGCTGTCGGCGGCGGCCAGCACGAGGCAGCGGGCGCGCAGTGCGGCCAGGGCCTCGGGTCGGGGGCGGGGTCCGGTGACGGGCCGGGCAGCGGGGAAGGTCGCGGCGAGGCAGTACAGGCGGGCCCAGTCCGGGTCGAGCGGGCTGCCGCCGGTCTCCCAGCGGAGGAAGCCTGCGGCGCGGGCCTCGCTCGGGCGGGCCAGCATGGGCGCGGCGTGCAGCAGGTAGCGGGCGCGTAGGAGGTGAAGCAGCCGGTGGGGTCGAGCAGGGCGAGGCGGTCGACCCGGTCGGGACTGCGCAGCGTCCAGCTCAGCGCGATCCAGCCGCCGTAGGAGTGTCCGCACAGGTCGACCCGGTCGAGGCCGAGCCCGTCGAGGACGGCGTCCAGCCAGCCGTGCAGGTCCTCGACGCGGCGCAGCGGCTGCCGCCCGCCGCTCGCCGAGCGGCCCGCCTCGCCGATCCGGTCGACGGCGAACACCCGTGCCCCGCGGGTGAGTTCGCCGACGTTCTGCCACCAGCTCGCGGCCGTGGCGCCGCCGCCGTGCAGCAGCACCAGCGGCGGCCCGCCGGCCGGTCCGGCGGCGTTCACCCGGGTGGTGCCGTACGGCGTGTCGACGTCGAGGGTCTCGACGGGGACGGGCCAGCGGTCGAGCAGGGTGTCGTACGCGGACAGGAAGGCGGAACGGTCGAACGCCATGGCAGCAGCCTCCGCGGGCAGAGTTGTCTCGCTGAGCAATTGTCTCGCTCGGCGAGATACTATGCACCGGTCCACCCCGCCCGCACACCCGCCCCTGCCGAAAGGCCGCTCCGCATGACCGACGAACTCCCGCCCGACCACGGCCTCCGGACGGTGCATCAGCTCCGCGCGCTCACCGTCGAACTCGACCTGCTGGCCGCCGACTTCGCCCGGCGCAACGACCTGCACCCGACCGACCTGCGCGCCCTGATCGCCCTGCTCGACGCCGCCCGGGCCGGCACCCCGCCACGCCCGGCCTGCTCGGCCGCGAACTGCGCCTGAACTCGGCGGGCACCACCGCCGTCCTCGACCGCCTCGAACGGCTCGGCCACGTCCGCCGCACCCGCGACCCGCACGACCGCCGCCGCGTCCTCCTGGCGGTCACCGACCGGGCGATCACCCTCGGCGAGACCTTCTTCGGCCCGCTGATCGCCGACACCGTCGCCCTCGTCGACGGCCTCTCCCCCGCCGAACTCGCCGCCGTCACCGGCTTCCTGACGTCCATGCGGACGATCGTCGCCCGCCACACCGCCTGACGGCCGGCCGAGCACCGCGGGGCGGCACCCGACCGGCCGGAACGCGGATCAGCAGACGCGGACGGACTTGGCGGCGGAGTTGCCGGCGTCCGAGTAGCCGGGCGGGCGGCCGGAGTAGTCCTGGGAGACGCTGCCGAGCACGCCGCCGCTGCTGTCGTAGAACGTGGTCCGCACCCCACCGGTCTGGTTGTTGTTGATCCAGGTGGGCATCTCGGAGAAGGCGAGCCGGTGGACGTCGCAGGAGTACCAGGGGCCGTACCAGTACCACTCGTCGGTGGCCGCGTTGTGGACGTGCAGGCACATGCTGCCCACCGGCGGCAGGTCGCAGTTCACCGCCTGGGCGGGCGAGGCGGCCCCGAAGCCGATCGTGGCGGCGAGCAGCAGGCCGCCGGCGGCGAGGCCGGTCAGGCGTGTTCCGATGCGCATGTTCGAGTTCCCCCTGTGCGAACGAAGTCGGCCGTGCGGTTCTGCCCCGTGGACGAACCGTCGCCACGCTCCCACGAATGTTCGGCAGGAGAAACCGATGGAGCCGTGAAACCGTCGGTGGGGGCGGAAGTCGGCCATGCCGTTCCGCCCCCGACGGCCGGTTTCGTTCGGCGGACCGGGCCGGCTGCCCGGGCGCGGTGTCAGTGGCCGAGGTTGAAGGTCAGCTTCGGGGTGGCGTTGCGGGCGAGGGTCAGGGCCTGCTCGGGCCACCAGCCGCCGGCGACGGGGTCGACGGTGCCGTACTCGGGGTCGGCGGGGCCGGCGGTGCCGCGGGTGCAGCTTCCGTCGGACTCGCCGGGGACCTTGATCCACAGGTAAGCGTCGAGCAGCGGGACGCCGGTCGCGGAGGTGGGGCGGGTGCCCAGGCCGCGGCCGGGCGGGTTGCACCAGGTCTGCGCGTCGGTGTACTTGCCGGCCGGCGGGGTCCACGGACCCTGGCCGTTGCGGCTGCTGTCGATCACGAAGTGGGTGAGCTTCGCGTCCGCCGGGACGTTCGCCGCGTACCAGGCGTCCGCGTCCGCGTCCGGCCAGTACTGGTTGGCGCAACTGTCGGCGGTGGCACCGGGGTTGTGCTCCAGGTACCAGACGCACTTCGACACCAGGGTGCCGTACCGGACCAGCGAGGCGTCGGTCATGTAGTTCGACACGTTCAGGAAGAAGCCCGTGGCGCGGTCCACTCCGGCGTCGATCAGCAACTGGGCCTGGGTGCCGACGTTCTGCCAGCCGCTGTGGCCGCCGTCCAGGTAGACCAGCGCGCCGCGCTGCTGCGCCAGCCGGTCGACGGCCGCGCCGATCTCGGCGAGGCGGTCCTGCTGCTGGGCGGCCGTGCCGCCGCAGAACGCCGGGGACAGCGCGAGGCCGTCCGGCTCCAGCACCACCACGGTGGTCCGGTCGCCGATGCCGCGGGCGAGGGCGTCGATCCACTGCGCGTACTCGGCGCTGTTCGCGGCGCCGCCCGCCGAGTACTGCGAGCAGTCCCGGCCCGGCACGTTGTACGCCACCGTGACCGGCACCTGCCGGGCCCGGGCGGCCTTCGTCTGCAGCGCGGCCATCGCGTCGGTGGTCTGCTGGGGCGTCGCCGTCCCGTTGAACCACTGCGCGACCGGCCAGGACGCCAGCTGGGCCATCGCCTTGGCGCCGGCCAGGTCGTGCGCCTTCAGGTCGGTCAGCGCCTGCTGGGCGGCCTTGCTGCCCGGGTCGACGTAGAACCGGGAGTCCGCCGTGAGCGTCCGCGACGCCGGTTCGGCGGCCCCCGCGGACGGGGCGGCGGCGAGCCCGAGACCGGAGGCGAGAAGCACGGCGAGCGACAGTGCGGCTCGCACGGGGTGGGGTGGGCGCATGGCGGATCTCTCCCAGCAGACGTCGGCTTCCAACGGAGCGGCCCATGCACCCACCCCGCCTGCCGCACCGTCAACCCCCGGGCCCCGCACCCGCCGCCGCACCGGGCCCGCGGGGTGAAACTTTCACCCCGCGGCGGCCCTCACCAGCGCTCGTACCCGGCGAACGGGCGGACGCCGCCGCCCGACCGGACGGTGATCACCGCGCCCTGACGGTCGAACAGGTCGTCGACGCTGCCCACGTGTTCGCGGAACGAGCGCTCCTCCTTCTCCTCGCCGGTGCGCGCGTCGAGGACGGTCAGGCTGTCGTGGTACTTGATCGACGTCATCAGGACCATCACCCGGCCGTCCTGCGCGTGCAGCGCACCGGGGTGGTAGCGGGGGCCGCCGACCTCCGCCCTCCACGCCTGCGCACCCGTCGCCAGGTCGAACGCGACCAGGCGGTCCTTCTTCCCGCCGGTGCTCACCAGCGCGAACAGCCGCCCGTCCGAGACCGTGACGTGCGAGTCGATCGAGCCGTGATCGCCGGTCGCCTCCACCCGGGACGTCGGGCGGCCGTCCGGCCCGAACACGAGGAACGCGTCCACGCCCTGGCCGAGTTCGTCGGCCCGCAGCACGATCGGCGCCGTCGACACGAACGTCACCACGGCGCGGGCCGCGACCCCGCGACGCGCGTCCAGCGGCACGGTCCACCGCGACGCGCCGCTGACCGGATCGAACGCCGCCAGCTTCGCCTCGCCCTCGCACACCAGCACCGCGAGCACCTGCTCCGGCGCCGAGGCCACCTTGTCCGGCAGGCACCCCGCCGGCAGCGCCGCCGTCCAGCGCGCGGCCCCCGTCCGCAGGTCGACGGCCCGCACCGCGCCGTTCCCGCCGTCGCGGGCGTGGCCGGAGTCCAGCACCACGCCGAGACCGCCGCCGACCGCCACGAGGCCGTCGTTCAGCCGGTCCGACTCCAACTCCCAGGTCTTCCGGTCGCCGTACCACAACTCCCGGCCGTCGGCGAGATCCAGCGCGGCGACGGTCGGGCAGCCGCGGACCGTCGCGCCGTCCCCCGCCTTCCCCGCCAGGTCGCCGTACGCGACCAGCACCAACGACCCGTCAACAGCCGTACTGCTCGCGCAGATCCGGCTGCGGCCCGGCGGAACGAACTCCCACCGCTTCCGGCCCGAACCGGCCTCGAACCCCGTCACACTGGTGAACCGGCCGCGCACCAGGGTGTCCCCGACCACCCACGTCCGGTGCGCCCCCTCCTCCGCGGACGTCCCGTCCCGGTCGGACTCCCACGCACGCGTCAGCGACGCCCCCGGCCAGTACCCCGAGTCACTCAGGAACAGCCACGCCGCCCCCGCCGCCAACACGGCCGCCCCACGACCACCCCACCCACCGCCAACGCCCCACACCCTTCGCCACCCACGCCCCCAACTCATCCGCACCCGAACGCCCCAGAGCGTACGCACCCCCAACCCCCACCAACCCACCGCCCCCGTCAAGCCCTGCGTAGATTGCCCACCGGTGGCTACTCGAGGTCGAAGCGGTCCCCCCACCACGGCGCCCCTCCCCGCCACCGAGTCGCGCTCCCCTACCTCCCCGCCCAGCGAATCTGGCTGGGGTGGTGCCCAGGATCCGGCGGAAGTGGCGGGTGAGGTGGGGTTGGTCGTGGAAGCCGAGGGTGGTGGCGACGGTGGTCGGGGGGTGGCCGTCGAGGAGGAGGTGGCGGGCGCGGTCGATGCGGCGGGCGGTGAGGTACTGGTGCGGGGGAGGCCGAACGCGGCGGTGAACGCGCGGACGAGGTGCGCGGGGTGGGCGTGCAGGATGCTCGCGGCTTCGTCGAGCGTGGTCCGTTCGGTGAGCCTCGCGTCCAGCAGGTCGCGCAGTTCGTGGGCGACTCCGCGCCCGACCGGCGGGCCGGCACGCCGACTCGCGGGCGCAGCACCTCCCGTAGCCGCGCACTGATCAGCGCCAGTCGGCTCTCCGCTTCCCATTCCTCGCCGGGTGTGCCGAGCGCCGCGTGCAGCTGCCCGACCCGGTGCCGCAGCAGCGGGTCCGCGAGGTCCGGCCCGTCGACCGCCGGTCCGATCAACTCCTCGCCGAGCTGGCCGAGTTCGAGGTAGAGGACCCGTTTGCGGAAGCCGCCTTCGCTGGCCGGCGACCCGTTGTGCGGCACGTGCGGCGGCAGCAGGCTGACGGTGTCGTGGGGGGTGCCGCGACGGTGGCGGTCGAGGTCGTAGCGGACGGCGCCGTCGTCGACGATCAGCAGCGTCCAGGAGTCGTGGACGTGCATGGGGTACCGGTGTTCGGTGAGGTGCGCGTGCAGCACCTCGACGACGCCGGGCACTCGCGGCCGCCAGGCCGTGATCTCCTCCCGAGCCGCCGCACCCCGCCCGCACTCGCCCCGCCCCCGCCCCGCCCCCGTCGCTGCTCCCGTCGCCATGCAAAGAACGTACAAGACCGCGCACCACCGGACGCGGCACGCTCAGTCCATGGACACGCACACGCTCCCCGCCCCCACCAGCAGCCGGCCGCTCCGTTTCGACACCAAGATCGCCGTCCTGCTCCGCTCCGACCTCGAACCGTGGCAGCGGCTGAACGTGACGGCCTTCCTGGTGAGCGGATTGGGCACCGCCGTACCGGAGTTGATCGGCGAGCCGTACGCGGATGCGGACGGCACGCCGTATCTGCCGATGTTCCGTCAGCCGGTGCTGGTGTTCGAGGGTGACGGGGCGTTGCTGTCCACGGCCCACGGCCGGGCGCTGGCCCGGTCGTTGCCGGTGGCGGTGTTCACCGCGGAGCTGTTCGGCACCGGCAACGACCTCGACAACCGGGCGGCGGTGCGCGCGGTGCCGACGGCGGCGCTCGATCTGGTGGGGCTGGCGCTGCACGGTCCGCGCAACGCGGTGGACAAGGTGCTCAAGGGGGCCCGCATGCACCCGTGACGAGCGTCCGTCAGCCGACGAGTCCCCGGTCGCGGGCGATCGCCGCGAGGGCGCTCGCGGAGCTCCGCAGGCTCTTCCCCTCCTCGCCGAGCAGCACCCGGTGCGCGGTGTTGAAGGGGAACGCGGTGAGGCCGAGTGCCCGGACGGCGGGGCCGTCGGAGTGGTCGCCGGCGTCGGCCCACTCGCCGCCGTAGCTGCGGACCATCACCTCGCCGGTGTAGGCGCCGACCAGCCGCCACCACAGGCCCATCCGCGGGTCGTCGAGCGGGCTGTCGGCGATCAACTCGGCGCAGACGGCGTCGAGTTCGGCCAGTCCGGCGATGCTCCAGTCCAGTTGGCGGCCGTGGTTGTCGGCGACCAGCGCCGCGCACTGTTCGGCGATGAACGCCAGGTCGATCGCGGGCACTTCCTCTTTCTGCTGCGGCTCTCGTTCCATGGCGGAGATCCTGCCGGTCCGCCCTCCGCCCGGGCCAACGGTTTTCCGGCGCGCGGCTTCTGACGGGCCGTCAGGCCTGGAGCGAGGCGAGCGTCACCACGGTGATGTCGGAGGGTGCGCCGACCCGGACGGGCGGGCCCCAGGCGCCGGCGCCGCGGGTGACGTACAGCTGGGTGTCGCCGTACCGTTCCAGGCCGGCCACGGTCGGGTTGGCCAGTTCGGCGAGGTAGTTGCCGGGCCAGAGCTGGCCGCCGTGGGTGTGCCCGGAGAGCTGGAGGTCAACGCCGTGGCGGACGCTGTCGTGGATGGTCACCGGCTGGTGGGCCATCAGGACGGCGGCCCGGCCGCGGTCGCGGTCGTCCAACGCCTTGGCGTAGTCGGGTCCTTGGCCCTGTGCGGTGCCGCCGATGTCGTTGACGCCGGCCAGGTCGAACCAGGGCAGTTCGACCCGGGCGTTCTCCAGCGGGTGGACGCCGAGCTCGCGGACGAAGTCGACCCACGGTGCGGCGCCCGAGAAGTACTCGTGGTTGCCGGTGACGAAGTACGCGCCGTCCTTGGCCCGCAGGTCCGCCAACGGGCGGGCGGCGGGGCCGAGTTCGGCGACGCTGCCGTCGACCAGGTCGCCGACCACGGCGACCAGGTCGGGCTGGGTGGCGTTGATGGTGTCGACGATCCGCCGGGTGTGCGCCCGGCCGAGTATCGGGCCGAGGTGGATGTCGCTGACCACCGCGATCCGGTAGCCGTGCGCGGCCCGCGGCAGTTTGGCCAGCGGTACCGTCACCTGCTTCACCTGCGGTCCGCGCAGCACGCCGTAGGCGCCGTTGCCCACCACGCCGGCGGCGACCCCGGCGGCCGCCCCGGCCACCACCCGCGACACGAACAGCCGCCGCGACGGCTCCGCGGCCGCCGGCCCGGACGGCGCGGGGAGCTCCGGCTCGGGCAACGCCGCCCCGGAAGCCGTGGCGGCAGCCACCGCCACCGGCTCGGGCACCCGCTCCGCGGCGGCCGGTGCCTCGCGGCGGCGGGCCACCCGGAGCAGCAGCGGCCGCAGCAGCTCGCCGGCCAGCAGCGCGAGCAGGAGGTAGAGGAGGACGGCGAGCCACAGGTACCCCGGCCAGGCGAACCAGCGCTGCACGGCGAGCGGGAAGACCCGGCTGCCGACCAGGGCGAGCAGCGAGAGGACGGGCAGCAGGACGACGAGCACGGTCCCGGTGCGCCGGTACCGCCCGCCGGGCCGGGAGACGTCCCGGACCAGCCGCCGCCACACGTACCAGTGCGCCGCCCCGAACAGGCCGAGCACCGCAGCCACTCCCACCACCGCGATCACCATGCGGCAAGTATCGGTGCCAGGTGGTTGCGGGCTGTGACCGGGGTGCCGTTCCGGTCGACCGGGCGTGGCCGTCCGGGTGCGGTGCGTTCCGACGGGCGTTCGGTTCCTGTGAGCCCGCCCACATGGCGGCGGCCTACTACGGTCCTCGATAGTCGGTGTCCGGCCCGCCCGGCCGACCGACACCGCACCGGCTCCGCGCAGCGGCTGCCCGGCGCAACGAAATCGCAGGTCAACGCGCGCCTGCGGTCCGTACATCGACCCGGTGGTCCGGTCCACCCGGCGGGGCGCCGGCAGCCGTCCGGCATGGCTCCCGCCACCCGGCCACCTACGACCGGGCGTAGTTTTCGGGCCCGTTGAGCGACTCTCCGTGGTCTGCCAAGAATGTCCCCCGTCCGCCGGGCAGTCCGGCCGGTCCCCACCCGGCCCGCTGTTCCCGCCTGCCACGTTCGTGAAAGTGCTGTGCCGCCTCGGCGCCGTGCCGCGCCGTGTGCCGGTCGGCGGCCGCCGGGTCCGACCGGCCGCCCGGCCCGTACGAGCAGAAGAGGTCGCCATGCAGCACCGCAGGACGCTCAGCTTCTCGGAGAAGCTCCGCCGTCACCGTCACGCCGTGGTGACGGGCATAGCCACCCTCGCCGTCGCGGGCACCGCCACCCTGGCCATCGCCCTCCCGCAGGACGCGGCGCCGGCCGACGCCGCCGCCAACCCCGTCCCGGCGAGCGGCCCGCAGCTCGCGGCGGACGCCGTCGCCTCGCAGGACGCCGCGTCCGCGCAGGCCGCGGCCGAGGCGAGCGCGAGTGCCAGCGCCAGCGCCGAGGCGGCGGCGAAGGCCAAGGCGGACGCCGAGGCGAGCGCCAGTGCCAGTGCCAGTGCGAGCGCCGAGGCGGAGGCCAAGGCGGAGGCGTCGGCGAAGGCCGAGGCCTCGGCGTCCGCGAAGGCGTCGGCGGAGGCGAAGGCCCGCCAGGAGGCGGCGTCCCGTTCGCAGCAGCGCCAGGCCCTGCCGAGCAGCACGCCGAGCGCGTCCGCGTTCGCCTCCCCCTCCACTGCCGCGAAGACGTACAGCGGGACGCCCCAGCAGATCGCCGCGCAGCTCGTGCCGGCGGGCCAGTTGCAGTGCTTCAGCAACATCGTGGAGCGCGAGAGCAGCTGGAACGTGCACGCGACCAACCCGTCCTCGGGTGCGTACGGGCTGATGCAGGCGCTGCCGGGTTCGAAGATGGCGTCGGCGGGCGCGGACTGGAAGGACAATCCGGCGACCCAGATCAAGTGGGGCCTGCAGTACATGAACGAGACGTACGGCAGCCCGTGCGCGGCGTGGTCGTTCTGGCAGGCGCACAACTGGTACTGAGGGCGCTGGGCGCACGCCTCGGGGGCGTTCGGCACGGTGTGTGCGCAGCTCCACCACCATGCGTACATCTGACGATACGTCAGCAAGTCGCGGCGTTCCGCCCTCTATCCGGACATTTCATCGCACGGTCGTGTCCGTTCGGTGAAGATTCGGCGAACGTCCCGCGACGGCTGTCCGGAATAGCCACTTTCGAGCGGCTTCCGACCTTTGCCTGAGGCTGTCCCCGCCCCTAGCCTCCCGACCCATGGCCCCACCATTGATCACCGTCGTGCTGCCCGCCTACGACGAGCAAGGACAACTGAAGGAGTGTCTCGACTCCCTGCTCGGGCAGTCCTTCCGCGAGTTCGAGATCATCGTGGTCCAGACGCCCTCCCCGCACTGCCCGGAGGAGCGGCTGGTGGAGGCGTACGAGCTGCGCGACGCCCGGGTGCGGGTGCTGCGGCTGGACACGGAGCCCGGCATCGGCCGGGCCCGGATGGCGGGCGCGGCGCACGCGCGCGGCCAGTACCTGCTGTTCCTGGACGCCGACCACCTGCTGCCGGCGGACGCCTTCGAGGCGATGGACGCCCGGCTCGCCGAGACCGGCGAGGTCGACCTGCTGCTGTTCGGCCACAACCGCGAGTACCGGGACAAGGTCTGGCCCGGCAACGCCGCCGAGATGCTGGCCGCCGCCGGCCCGGGCGTGTTCACCGCGGCCGAGCACCCCGAAGTGTTCGGCGCGCCGCCGCTGGTCTGGGACCGGCTGATCCGCACCGGCACCGTTCCGGCCTTCCCGGACGGCTTCTACGAGGAGGTCCCGGCGGTGCACCGCTCGCTGCTGGCCGCCTCCCGGATCGCGGTGCTCGACCAGGAGTGCGTCACCATCCGCCGTCGGCACACCCTGCACCCGGCGGGCAGCGAGGGCGCCAGCCACTTCGACCTGTTCGACCGCTACGAGGACACCTTCGAGCAGTTGGACGCCCGGCCCGCCGACGCCGCGCCGGTCACGCCCGAGGTGCGCAGCCACCTGTTCACCCGGATGGTGCGCCACTACCTGTTCGTCTTCGACCTGCCGGGCTGCCTGAGCCGCGCCGAGCGCCCGCAGTTCTTCCAGCGCGCCGCCGAGCACTACAAGCGCTTCCTCCCGGACGGGTACCGCCGCCCCGAGGGCCGCGAAGGCATCAAGTTCTCGCTGCTGGCGTCGAATTCGTACGCCACCTTCGAGGTGGCCAAGTTCTCCCGGCTGGCGGGCGTGCGGCGCTGAGCCGGGCGCGCCCGGCCGGAGCCGTCCGATCCCGGCGAGCTCCGGAGGCGGAAGTCCGGTGCGGCGCGCCGCAGCAGAAGTCCGGTGCGGCGCGCCGCGCTTTCCCGCGCCCCCTGGCGGGTACACGCTCCGGTGGGGGCCGATGGTGGCGACTCGCGGCGGTGGACGGGCCGCAGGCGCCGCGGGCGGGCCATCTCGCGTTCCGGCCGGGCGTCCTGACGCATCGTCGGTCCGGTCCGGACGGTAGAGTCCCTCCCCGCGACCGGCTCTGCCGCGCCACCTCCGTGCACCCTCTCCGTGCACCACCGGACCGGAAGGCGAACTCCCCGATGACTCTCCCTGTCTCCCCGTCGGCCGACCAGGCCGCGGGCCCCGCCCCGGACCCCACCTCCGACGTGTACTCCGCCGACGGCGGCCCCGGCGCGGGGTCGACCGGTCAGCAACTCCCGCCCCAGCAGCAGATGGCGGGCTGGGCGGTGCTGCTGCTCGGCGTGCTGCTGCTGGCCGAGGCGTTCGCCTGCGTCGCCGCGCTGATCAGCGTCTGGACGCCGCTCACCACGCTGACCGCCGAGCGCGCCCAGGTCTCCGAGCCGATGCCGTGGAGCGTGCTCGGGCTCGGCCCCTGGCACCTGACCTCCAACACCGCGATGCTGGTGGCCGTCCTGGCCGCCAGCGGCCTCGGCAGCTTCGTGCACGCCGCGACCTCCTTCGCCACCTACGCGGGCAACCGCCAGCTGCTGCCGAGCTGGCTGCCCTGGTACCTGCTGCGCACCGCGATCGGCGGCGCCCTCGCCCTGCTGGTCTACTTCCTGCTGCGCGGCGGCCTGTTCGCCAACGGCACCGACGGCACCGCCACCAACCCGTACGGCTTCGCCGGGATCGCCGGCCTGTGCGGCCTGTTCTCCAAGCAGGCGACCGACAAGCTCCGCGAGATCTTCGACACCGTCCTGACCACCCGCGACGGCGCGGGCGACGACGAACGCGACGACAAGATCCAGCCCACCGCGCCCACTTCACCCAGCGGGCCCGCCGCCACCCCCGCGCCGGCGACTCCCGCTCCGAGCGCACCGAGCGGTCCGAGCGGTCCGACCGTGCCGGTCGGCGAGGAGCAGGGCGAGGCGGCCCCCGCCCCCGTCGCCTCGCTGACGAAGCCTCAGGCCGCCGAGCTGGCGGTGGCGACCATCCCGCAGCAGAACGCCGCCACCTCCGAATCCGCCTGACCTGTACGGCTGTTGACCGCTCGTCGGACCGGCGGGCGGCTCAGCAGCAGCCGCCCCCCGACGGGTTGTCGAGCACGGTCAGCGCGAGCGGCACCGGCATGAGCGGCACCGGCGCGGCCGGCGCGGTGGTGCAGCAGCCGCCCGCCTGCTCGGCCTCGGGCTCGACCTCGGCCTCGTCGTAGCGGCCCGAGCCGCCGCACACGCCCGTTTCGGGAAGGGTGAGTTCGACCCGGGCGGCGGCCTCGTGGTCGCCGGCCAGCGCGGCGGCCACCGAGCGGACCTGCTCGTAGCCGGTCATCGCCAGGAACGTCGGCGCGCGGCCGTAGGACTTCATACCGACCAGGTACACGTCCTGCTCGGGGTGCGCCAACTCCCGGGCGCCGTGCGGGTAGACGGTGCCGCAGGAGTGCTGGTTCGGGTCGATCAGCGGGGCCAGCGCGACGGGCGCCTGGAGGCGGTCGTCCAGGGCGAGGCGCAGCTCGTCGAGGAAGCCCAGGTCGGGGCGGAGTCCGGTGAGCACCAGCACCTGGTCGACGGGTTCGCTGCGGCGGCCGTCCTCGGCGCGCAGGACGAGCCGGCCGCCGTCGGCGGGTTCGACGGCGGTGGTGCGGAAGCCGGTCAGCGCGTGGGCGTGGCCGTCCTCGACGGCCTTCCGGGCGGCGAGTCCGAGCGCGCCGCGGGCGGGGAGCTGGTCGGCGGTGCCGCCGCCGTAGGTGGAGCCGGTGATGCCGCGGCGCAGCACCCAGACGGCGTGCGTGCCGGGTTCGGTGCCGGCCAGTTCGGCGAGGGCGGCGAGGGCGGTGAAGGCGGAGGCGCCGGTGCCGACCACGGCGGTGCGGCGGCCGGCGTACCGGGCGCGCACGGCGGGGTCGTTCAGGTCGGGGATGCGGTGCGCGATGCGGCCGGCGGCGGCGCGTTCGCCGAGGGCGGGGAGGCCGTCGGCGCCGAGCGGGTTGGGGGTGGCCCAGGTGCCGGAGGCGTCGACGACGGCGGCGGCGAGCAGGCGCTCCTCGGTGCCGTCGGGGTGTTCGAGGTGGACGGTGAAGGGCTGTTCCGCGCGGTCGGCGTCGACGATGCGGTCCCGGCCGGCGCGGGCGATGCCGGTGACCCGGGCACCGTAACGGACGCGGTCGCCCAGGGCGTCCGCGAGCGGCTGGAGGTACTGGGCGACCCAGTCGCCGCCGGACGGGTAGCGCGCCGGGTCGGGGCTCGTCCAACCGGTGGGGGCGAGGAGCTTCTCGGCGGCGGGGTCGACGAGTTCGGCCCAGGTGGAGAACAGGCGGACGTGCGACCAGCCGCGCACGGAGGTGGCGGCGGTGGGGCCGGCCTCCAGGACCAGGGGTTCGAGGCCGCGCTCCAGCAGGTGGGCGGCGGCGGCCAGGCCGATCGGGCCGGCGCCGACGACCAGGACGGGCAGCTCGGAGCGGTCGGGGCGGTCGGGGCTGGCGCTCATGGCGGTCCCTTCGCGGTGTCGGGGGTCCGCCCGGCACCTGTATCGATGAACGTCGATGTAATGGCGTTCTCGACCTTGCCACCCTGCTTCGACGGATGTCAACATAGACGTATGTCGAATTCCAAGGCCGAGCTGCCGGTCCTCGAGTCCGCGGCCGCCCCGTGCTGCCCGCCCCTCGGCACGGCCGAGCTCTCCGAGCCGGACGCGGTGCGAATGGCCGCCGCATTCAAGGCGCTCGGTGATCCGGTGCGCCTGCGGCTGTTCTCCAAGGTCGCCTCGCACGAGGGCGGCGAGGCCTGCGTCTGCGACATCCAGGACGTCGGCGTCTCCCAGCCGACCGTCTCCCACCACCTGAAGAAGCTGCGCGAGGCCGGTCTGCTCAGCTCGGAGCGGCGCGGCACCTGGGTCTACTACCGGGTCGAGCCGTCCGTCCTGGCCGGGCTCACCGCGCTGCTCGACCTCGACCGCCGCCCCGCCGAGGTGCGTTGACCGTGCTCACCGCGATGACGGCCGAGCACGCCGAGCAGGTCCTGGCGATCTACCGCGCCGGAATCGCGGAGGGCAACGCCACCTTCGAGACGCAGCCGCCGAGCTGGGAAGCCTTCGACAAGGGCCGCCTGCCCGGCCACCGGCACGTAGCCCTCGGCGCGGACGGGCGCGTGCTGGGCTGGGCGGCGGTCGGCCCGGTCTCCTCCCGGCCGGTGTACGCGGGCGTGGTCGAGCACTCGGTGTACGTCCACCCCGAGCACCGCGGCCGGGGTGTGGCCGGGGCCCTGCTGACGCGCCTGATCGCCTCCACCGAGGCGGCCGGGATCTGGACGATCCAGTCCTCGGTCTTCCCGGAGAACGCCGCCAGCCTCGCCCTGCACTCCCGGCACGGCTTCCGCGTCGTCGGCACCCGGGAGCGCGTCGCCCGCCACCGCGGGGTGTGGCGCGACACCGTCCTGATCGAGCGCCGCAGCCGGATCGTCGGCTGACGCCGCGTCAGGCCGTGAACCGGGTGTCCCGCAGGGGCGGGCGGTCGACCAGTTCGACGTACATGATCCGCCCGTCCACCACGTCCAGGACCACCATTCCCTCCTCCGCGAACAGCGGCAGGGACCGGTGGCCCGGGCCGTACGGCCGGCCGGGCGGGTGCGGGACGGTGCGGAAGCTCTGGCAGAAGGCGTCGCCGCAGCCGCAGTCCGCGACCAGGCGCAACTCCGCTACGGTGGCGGCCAGTTCGGGTTCGTCCTGGTGTTCCAGGAGTTCGGTCAGCTCGGCGACGAGGTCCGGGAAGACGTCACGGACCAGCGGGTACTCGGATTCCATGGGCGAAACGTAACCGCCGTCCGGCGGCCGCCGCACCGGTTTTCGGTGCGGCGGCCGCCGGACGGCGGGGAGTCGGGACGCGGCGCGGCTCAGGCGCAGGGGATACTCAGGGCGCAGCGGGTCCTCAGGGCGCGGCAGGGCTCAGGGCGCGGCGCGGGCGAAGCGCTTGCGCCAGGCGAGCGAGACGTACACCAGGGCGACCAGGACGGGCACTTCGATGAGCGGGCCGACGACGCCGGACAGTGCCTGGCCGGAGGTGACGCCGAAGGTGCCGATGGCGACGGCGATGGCGAGTTCGAAGTTGTTGCCGGCGGCGGTGAACGCCAGGGTGGCGGTGCGATCGTAGGCCAGACCGACGGCCTTGCCGAGGGCGAAGGAGCCGAACCACATGATCGCGAAGTAGGCGAGCAGCGGCAGCGCGATCCGGGCGACGTCCAGCGGCTGCGAGGTGATGGTCCTCCCCTGCAGGGCGAACAGGATCACGATCGTGAACAGCAGCCCGTACAGCGCCCACGGGCCGATCCGCGGCAGGAACGCGGTCTCGTAGCGTTCGCGGCCGAGCCGCCGTTCGCCGAGGCGGCGGGTGAGGAAGCCGGCGGCGAGCGGGATGCCGAGGAAGACGAGGACGTTGAGCGCGATCCTCCCCATCGAGATGTCGAGGTGCTGGCCGTCGCCGAGGCCGAGCCGGCCGGGCAGCAGGTCGAGGTAGAACCAGCCGAGCACGCCGAACATGACGACCTGGAAGACGCTGTTGAGGGCGACCAGAACGGCGGCGGCCTCGCGGTCGCCGCAGGCCAGGTCGTTCCAGATGATCACCATGGCGATGCAGCGGGCCAGGCCGACGACGATCAGGCCGGTGCGGTACTCGGGCAGGTCGGGCAGGAAGAGCCAGGCCAGCGTGAACATCACGGCCGGGCCGATCAGCCAGTTGATCACCAGGGACGACACCATCAGGCGGCGGTCCCCGGTGACGGCGTCGAGCTTGTCGTAGCGGACCTTGGCGAGTACCGGGTACATCATGACCAGTAGGCCGAGGGCGATCGGCAGCGAGATCCCGCCGAGTTCGACCTTCGCCAGCGCGTCGTTCAGGCCGGGGATCAGCCGGCCCAGGCCGAGGCCGACGGCCATCGCGGCCAGGATCCACACCGCGAGGTAGCGGTCGAGGGTGGAGAGCCTGGCGGCGACCGACTGCTCGGGCGCTCTCGGGGCGGGCTCGGTGCGTGCCACTAGCAGGACCTCTTCGTGTCGGCGTTGGCGCGGGCGGTGGCGGCGAGCGCGGCGAACTGCCCGGAAAGCGCTTCCAGCACCTCCGGCCGCAGCCGGTAGTACGTGAACCGGCCGCACGGCTCGGTGTCCACCAGGCCCGCCTCCCGCAGCACCTTCAGATGGTTGGAGAGGTTGGTCTGCCGGGCGCCGGTCTCCTCCACCAGGTGCGTGGTGCACAGGGTTTCGCGGGCCAGCAGGGTCACGATCCGGAGCCTGAGCGGGTCGGACAGCACCCGCAACAGGTCAGTGTCGACTGACATCACCATGGACTGATACTTTCACATCAGCCAGCACTGATACCAACCCCACCCGCGCCCCTACCCGCGCCCACGCCCGCGACCGCCCGAGACCCCACCCGCACCCACGCCCGCGACCGCCGAAGGACCACTCCCCCATGACCGCGCCCCTCGCCTCCGTGCTCTTCGTCTGCGTCCACAACGCGGGCCGCTCCCAGATGGCGGCCGGCTTCCTCGCCCACCTCGCGGGCGACCGGGTCGAGGTCCGCTCGGCGGGCTCCGCGCCCGGGGCGGAGGTCAACCCGGCCGCCGTCGCCGCGATGGCCGAGGTCGGCATCGACATCTCCGCGCAGCGCCCGAAGATCCTCACCCCGGAGGCCGTCCAGGCGTCCGACTACGTCATCACCATGGGCTGCGGCGACGCCTGCCCCTACTTCCCCGGCCGCCACTACCTCGACTGGCCGCTCGACGACCCGGCCGGCCGGGGCGTCGAAGCCGTCCGTCCGATCCGCGACGCCGTCCGCGCCCGCGTCGAGCAGCTCCTCGCCGAGATCGACGCCGCGGAGCGGGCTTCCTGACCAGTCCTGACCGGCCGTCACCTCCCGTACGTCCTATGGTCCGACCGCGCCGTTCCGTCAAAGGCGTGAGTTTCCCCGTCGGCGATTGCCTCCCCGTTCGGTCTCGACC
>NZ_KK853997.1:218234-219109 GCF_000696185.1 Kitasatospora cheerisanensis KCTC 2395
CGTGCCTCGCAGGTCTTGACGGGGCGTCATGTCCCGTCGTCGGGCGAGCGAGAGGCTGCGGGAATGCCGGTCAAGGTGAAGAACCAGAAGTTCACCATGCTCTTCGACTGGTTCGACCAGGGCGGCGACGGCGTGCTCACGCACGACGACTTCCGGGCGATGGGCGAGCTCTTCGCCGCGCTCGCCGCCGAGGACGACCGGGAGAACACCACGGCGATGCGCGAGGCGTTCGAGGAGTGGTGGCGGGTGCTCCTGGAGCACGGGGACGCCAACGGGGACGGCCGGATCGACCGCCAGGAGTTCCTCGACGTGATGGCCGCCAACGTCACCGCCCCGGAGCACTTCGAGAAGGCGGTGCTGGCCATCGCCGACGCGCTGATGCGCGCGCTCGACACCAACCGCGACGGCGTGCTCAGCAAGGACGAGTACGTGCGCATGTACGACGCGCTCGGCATCCCGCCGGTGCACTCGGAGGACGCGTTCCGGCGGCTCGACCGGGACGGCACGGGATGATCAGCAACGACGAATTCCGCACCGCCATCACCGAGTTCTACCTGAGCTCCGACGTGAACGCGCCGGGCAACTGGCTGATCGGCCCGATCCAGCAGTCCTGACCCGTGCGCCCCGCGCCCCCGGGCGCCCGACCGCTGGGATGATCGGGCCATGGCATCCGATCTCGCCCGCGCCCTCGCCGCCGCCGTTCGCGGCGAGGTCCGCTTCGACACCGCCGAGCGGGCCGTGTACGGCCAGGACGCGTCCAACTACCGGCACGTCCCGCGCGGGGTGGTGAAGCCCGCCGACCGGGACGACGTGCGGGCGGCGCTGACGGTGTGCCGGGAGTTCGGGGCGCCGGTGGTGGCGCGCGGGTCGGGTAC
>NZ_KK853997.1:219140-229545 GCF_000696185.1 Kitasatospora cheerisanensis KCTC 2395
GGTGCACGCTCGGCGGGATGATCGGCAACGACGCCTGCGGCTCGCACTCGCTCGCCTGGGGCCGGACCTCCGACAACCTGCACAGCCTCGACCTGCTGCTCGCCGACGGCACCGAACTGACCGTCAGCGGCCCGCTGCCGCCCGCCGAGCGGGCCGCCCTGGCCGCCGCCCCGGGCCGACTCGGCCGCCTGCACCGGGAGTTGCAGGCGCTCGCCGCCGACAACCTGGCCCTGCTGCGCCGCGCCATGCCGGTGCTCCCGCGCCGCGGCTCGGGCTACCCGCTGGACGCGCTGCTGCCCGAGCGCGGCCACGACCTGGTCCGGGCCGTCACCGGCACTGAGGGAACGTGCGCCCTGCTGCTCGGCGCGACCGTCCGGCTGGTGCCCGAACCGCCGTACCGGGCACTGCTGGTGGCGGGCTACCCGGACGAGACGGCGGCTGCCGACGCGGTGCCCGCCCTGCTGCCGCTCGGGCCGCTGACCTGCGAGGGGATGGCCGCCGACCTGGTCGCCGCGCTGCTCGCCGCCGGCCCGCGCCCGCCGGTGCTGGACCGGCTGCCGGCCGGCGCCTGCTGGCTGTTCCTGGAGACCGGCGGCGACACCGCGGCCGAGGCCGCCGACCGGGCCCGCCAACTCGCCGACGCGGTACGGCGCGAGCGCACCGCGACGGCCGCGCTGGTCACCGACCCGGGCGAGCAGCGCGCGCTGTGGTCGATCCGGGAGGCCGGCGCCGGCATCGTCACCCGCCTGCCGCCCGGCCCGGACGGCACGCCCGGCGGCGCGGCCTGGCCGGGCTGGGAGGACTCGGCCGTCCCGGTCGAGCAACTCGGCTCGTACCTGCGCCGGTTGCGGGCCCTGCTGAAACGGCACGGCCTGCGCGGGGTGCCGTACGGGCACTTCGGCGAGGGCTGCGTGCACCTGCGGCTGGACTTCCCGCTGCGCGAACGGCCGGAGGCGATGCGGGAGTTCCTGACCGAGGCGGCGGATCTCGCGGTGGCGCACGGCGGTTCGCTGTCCGGCGAGCACGGCGACGGGCAGGCCCGGGCCGAGCTGCTGCCCCGAATGTTCCCGCCGCAGGTGATCGACCTGTTCGCCCGCTTCAAGCGGATCTGGGATCCGGACGGCCTGCTCAATCCCGGCCTGCTGGTCGACCCGCGCCCGCTGGACGCCGATCTCCGCTTCGCCGGACGGGAGTTGCCGCTCACCCTGGCCTATCCGCAGGACGGCGGCAGCCTGCTGAACGCGGTGCACCGCTGCGTGGGCGTCGGCAAGTGCGTGGACACCGCGAGCGGGCTGATGTGCCCGAGCTACCTGGTGACGCAGGAGGAGCGGCACTCCACCCGCGGCCGGGCCCGGCTGCTCGGCGAGATGCTGCGCGGCGAACTGGTCACCGACGGCTGGCGCTCACCGGAGGTCCGGGAGGCGCTCGACCTCTGCCTGGGCTGCAAGGGCTGCGCGAGCGACTGCCCGGTGCAGGTGGACATGGCCACCTACCGGTCCGAATTCCTGTACCACCACTACCGGTTCAGGCCCCGACCGGCCGCCCACTGGTCACTCGGACTACTGCCGCTCTGGCTGCGCCTGGCCCACCTCGCGCCCCGCGCCGCCAACGCCGTGCTGCGCGGCCGGCTCACCGGCGCGGCACTCAAACGGCTGGGCGGCATCGACCCCCGACGGGCCCTCCCCGCCCTCCCGGAGCGCCGGTTCACCGCCTGGTTCCGCGACCACCGGGCCGCGCACCCCGCCGACCCGGCCGCCCCGGCGGTCCTGCTCTGGCCCGACTCGATGTCCGAACTGCTGTACCCCGCACCGGCGGTGGCCGCCGTCCAGGTCCTGGAGCGGCTCGGCTTCCGGGTCGAGCTGCCCTCCGGCCTGGTGTGCTGCGGGCTGACGCTGGTTGCCAGCGGCCAACTCGGCGCGGCCCGCCGGGTGATCCGCCGCACCCTGCGCCGGCTGCCGCCGGACCTGCCGGTGGTCGGGCTGGAGCCCTCCTGCACCGCCACGCTGCGCGGCGACTGGCCCAAGCTCCTCGGCGGCGAACCCGAACTCCCGTCCCGGGTCCGCACCTTGGCAGAGTTCCTGGACGAACGGGAGGTCGCCCTGCCGACCCTCGGCGGGGCGGCGATGACCCAGGTGCACTGTCACCAGCACGCCGTCCTGGGAACCGCAGCCGACCAGCGCCTGACCGCGCGGCTCGGCCTGACGAACCGTCAACTTGACGCCGGTTGCTGCGGATTGGCCGGGGCGTTCGGCTTCGAGCGCGGCCACTACGAGGTGTCGGTGGCCCTCGCCGAACGCGCCCTGCTGCCCGCCGTCCGGGCCGCCGAACCCGACACCCTGCTGCTCGCCGACGGCCTCAGCTGCCGCACCCAGCTCACCCAACTGGAGCCGTCCGCCCGGCCCTTGCACCTCGCCGAGGTCCTGCTCCGGGCCTTCGAGCGGCCGGAGCAGGACACCCGCCGGGCGCCTCACTCGCCGGGGTAGCGCACCCCGATCCGCTGCCGCACCGCGTCCAGGGTGCGCATCACGGCGAGCGTGGCGTCCAGCGGGACGAGCGCGGACTCGGTCTCGCCGGCCCGCAGGCAGCGCATCACCTCGGCCGCCTCCCGGCCGTAGCCGTGGCCGTCGACGACCGGGCCGCGGAAGGTCTCCGGCTCGCGGCCCTCGCGGTGCAGGGTGAAGCCGGCCGGGTGGAAGAAGTCCCGCTCGATCTCGATCCGGCCCGACTCGCCCTGGATCGAGGCGCGTTGACCGCACTGCACCTCCAGCGAGCAGGACAGCAGCGCGGTCGCCCCGCTGCCGTACCCGAGCAGCACACCGGTGTGCGCGTCCACGCCGCGCTCGGTCAGCCGGGCCGTCGCCTGCACGGACTCCGGCTCGCCGAGCAGCAGTTGGGCGAACGCGACGGGGTACACGCCGAGGTCCAGCAGCGCGCCGCCGCCGGCCGCCGGATCCCACAGCCGGTGCTCCGGGTCGGTGGGCCCGACGAAACCGAACTCGGCCTGCACGGACCGTACTTCACCGATCGCACCGTCACCGATCAGCTCGACGATCCGGCGCACGGACGGGTCCAGGTAGGTCCACATGGCCTCCATCAGGAAGACCTCGCGCTTGCGGGAGAGCGCGACCAACTCGGCGCTCTCGGCGGCGTTCAGCGTGAACGGCTTCTCGCACAGCACCGCCTTCCCCGCCTCCAGCAGCAGCTTCGCCGCGGCATGGTGCGCCGAGTGCGGCGTGGCCACGTACACCACGTCCACCTCGGGATCGGCCGCCAACTCCTGCCAACTGCCGTACGCGCGCGGGATGCCGTGCCGCTCGGCGAACGCCTGGGCAGACTCCTCCCGACGGGACGCCACCGCGAAGGCCTGCGCGCCCGGCACGGCGGCCAGGTCCTCGACGAAGGAGGTGGCGATGCCGCCGGTGGCAAGGATGCCCCAGCGGATCGGACGGTCGGTGATCGGCTGCATGCTGGTCCTTCGGAACGGTGGGGCGTGGGAGCCGGGCCAGCCTATCCACGCCCCGCCCGCGCCGGTCCGGCAGTCCACCGCGACGTGCCCTTCCCCCGCGCCCTACCAGGCGGTAACCTTCCGGTCCCGCTCACCCACCCCCACCGGGAGCAGCCGCCATGGCCGAGCACCACGATCCCTCCGCCGAACACCGGCGGACCCGCGCCGCGCTCGCCTCCACCGCCGAACGCCTGGTCCATCTCCTGCAATCCACCCGCGAGTCCGGCGCCCGCCCGGTCCTGCCCGGCTGGTCGGTGGCCGACGTCGGCGCCCACGTGGCGGCCGTGTTCCTGGCCTACTGCTCCTCGGTGTCGAGCGAGGACACGGTGGACTGGGACGAACTGCTGCCCACCGCCGACCTGCCCTTCGGCCCGCGGATGGCCGTCGTGAACGGCCGCGCCGTGACCATGCTCGGCAGGCAACTCGACGGCGACGCGGCCGGGTTCGTCGCCGCCCGGACCGCCCGCTTCCTCCGGGCCACCGCGGACCTCGCCCCCGAGACCCCCGTCGCCACCCCCTGGTACGGGCCCGGCCGGCCCTCACCGTCGCGGCTGCGACCGGCCTGCTGCTCAGCGAATGCCTGGTGCACGGCCGGGACATCGCCCGCGCCACCCGCACGCCCTGGCGGATCCCGCCGGAGCACGCAGCGCTCGTCCTCGGGCAGGCCATGCCGATCATGATGCCGCTGGCCCTCGACCGCGCCGCCGCCCGCGACGTCGACCTCGTCCTCGACCTGACCGTCCGCCGCGGCCCCCGCCTCTTCCTCACCTTCCGCGACGCCGCCCTGACCGTCACCCGCGACACCCCGCCCCGCACCCCCGACTGCCGCGTCTCCGCCGACCCCGTCGCTTTCCTCCTCGTCGCCTTCCACCGCACCCCCCAATGGCTCGCCATCGCCCGCGGCCACCTCCGCGCCACCGGCCGCCGCCCCTGGCTGGCCACCCGCCTCACCCACCTCATCCCGTCCCCGTAACACCCCAGCCCCGGGGCCCCCGCCGCATCCTCTGAACGCCCCACCAGCACAGCGCAGCGCCCCCTCACCCCTCCCCGACCACGCCCCCCACCAGCACAGCGCAGCGCCCTCTCACCCCTCCCCGACCTCGCCCCCCACCAGCACAGCGCAGCGCCCCTCACCCGTCCCGCACCACCGCAATCAACGCCGCGTCGTCCATCAACCGCCCGCCCACGTGGCCCAGCAGGTCGTGGCGGAGGCGGTCGAGGAAGTCCTCCGGGGTGGGGGCCGGGGTGAGCTGGGTGGCGCGGGTCGGGAGGGGGTAGAAGGTCGCCTCGTGGTTGCGGGCCTCGGTGACGCCGTCGGTGTAGAGCAGCAGCGTGCTGCCGGGCGGGAACGCGAACTCCTCGGTCTGGCGCGCCGCCGGGGCGAGCTCGCCCATGCCCAGCGGCGGTCCGGCCCGGCGAACGGGCAGCAGCCGCACCCTCTCGGGGGTGACCAGCAACGGCGGCGGATGCCCGCAGTCGGCGAGCCTGATCACGGCCCGGTCGTCCGGCAGGTCGAGCACGATCGCGGTGACGAAGTTCTCCCTGATCTCCTGCCCGCTGTCCGCGAGTTCGGCGAGGTGGCGCTGGTAGGACGCCTCCAGCGCGTCGGCCAGCCGTGCCGGGTCCTCGTGCCGGTGCGCGATCTCGCGGAAGGCCGCGAGCAGCGCCGCCGCGTCCCCGACCGCCCCGAGCCCCTTGCCGCGGACGTCCCCGATCAGCAGCCGGGTGGCCCGACCGACCCGCACCGCCGCGTACAGATCGCCGCCGACGTGCGCTTCGTCGGCGGCGGCCAGGTAGCGGGTGGCGAGTCGCAGCGGCCCGGCCCGGTCCGGCAGCGGGCGCATCAGGACGCGTTGCACGGCGTCGGAGACGCTGCGGACCCGGGTGAGTTCGAGTCCGTGCCGTTCGCGCACCCGGCAGTACGCGACCACGACGGCGGTGACGAGGGCGAGCGCGACGATCTGCGCCTGGTGGTTGGCGGTGAACAGGCCGCCGTGCAGGGCGGCGATGACGGTCTGGGCGATCAGCGCGAGCACGCCGACCAGGACGGTCAGGCGGGTGCCGGCGAACGACGGGGTGATCGCGGGCGCGACGACCAGCAGCGGGCCGAGGTGGATGGTCGGGGAGATCAGGATGTCGATGACGGAGATCAGCACGATCAGGCCGAGCGGCAGCAGCACCATCAGGTGTCCGGTGCGCCACTCGCTCCGCAGTCCCGCCAGACTCCGCCGCACGTCCACCCCACCACCATGCCTCGCGGCGCTCCCGCCCACGACCCGGTGAACGCTGTGCGCTCGGGATATGGCGCTGCGTCACGGGCCACCCCTACGATCACGCCATGACGACGCCCTCGCCCGCAGCCCCCGACACGACCGCGACCACCCCGCCCGAGGAGGCCGCCGCCAAGCGCCCGCTGGAACTCGCCGAGGGCGACCGGATCCTGGCCGACCGCTTCGCGCCGTGGGTGCAGGCGCTGGGGCTCTCGGTGGTGGAGACCGGGCCGCGGCACGCGGTGCTGCGACTGCCCTGGTCGGACCAACTGGCCCGGGACGGCGGCGGGCTGTCCGGGCAGGCCATGATGGCGGCGGCCGACACGGCGACGGTGATCGCGGTCTCCTCCGCGCTGGGCGGCTTCGGGCCGATGACGACCGTCCAGCAGTCGATCACCTTCCAGCGGGCGGCGCGTGACACCGACCTGCTGGTGACGGCGCGACTGACCAAGCTGGGCCGCCGGATCGCCTTCGCCGACATCACGCTGACCGCACCGGACGCGCCGGATGACCCGGTCGCGCACGCCACCACCGTCTACGCCTTCCCGGGCTGACTCTCCCCGTGGGCTTCCTGGGCCGGCTTCCCCGGTCCGCCACTGCCCGGTGCACACCCCTGTTCCTGGGGGCGTACCGGGCAGTAGCCTCCCCTGGTCCGTGCGATCCCGATCATTCGCCGCCTGGAGGCTCCATGCGCCCGATCCCCCGCCGCCGCTCGCTCGTTGCGGCCGCTCTCGCCGCTCTGACGCTGACCGGCGCGGCGGCCGTTCCCGCGTCGGCGGCGCCGGGCGGGCAGCACCGCACCGCGTACTACCTGGCGGTCGGCGACTCGCTGGCGGCCGGCTACCAGTCGACGCCGACCGGCGGCCACATCGTGGGCCGCGGTTACGCGCAGGACCTGGCGGCGACGCTGGGCGAGCGCGCGGCGCGCGACCACCGCCCGTTCGAGTTCACCGACCTGGGCTGCCCGGGCGAGACCACCGGCACCATGGCGAACGGCGGCTGCCCGTACCCGCACTCCTTCGGCGGCTCCCAACTGGAGGCGGCGGTGGCCTACTTGAAGGCGCACTGGAAGGACGAGGTGCTGGTGACGATCGACATCGGCGCCAACGACGTGCAGCGCTGCGCGGCGGGCGGCTCGCTGGACCTGCCGTGCGCGATGAACGGCATCGAACAGGTCCGCACCGGCCTGGACCGCATCCTCGGCGAACTCCAGCAGGCGGCCGGCCCGCACACCCGGATCGTCGGCATGAACCTGTACGACCCGTTCCTGGCGGCCTGGATGACGGGCGATCAGGGCAAGGCGATGGCGACCGCCTCGGTGCCGCTGGCCGGCGCGCTCAACTCGGTGATCGAGACGGTGGACGCGCGCCACCGCGTCCCGACCGCCGACGTGGCGGGCGCGTTCGACACCACGTCCTTCGCCCCGCTGGTACCGCTGGGCGGCCAGCAGGTGCCGCTGAACGTGGCCCGGATCATGCAGTGGACCAACATGGCGCGCGGCGACATCCACGCCAACGACGCCGGCTACCAGGTGATCGCGGACCAGTTCCTGGCGAAGCTGCCCAAGCAGTACCTGCACTGACCCGCGGGCACCGCGCCGCCGCGACCGTCGCACCGCCGATCCGGGCTCACGCCAAGGGGGTTGGTGCGGCGGTCGTGGTCCGTGCCCCGGCCTGTACGGCGGTCGCGGTCCGTGCCGTGGCCGTCAGCGGGCGGTGACCGCGGTGACGAACTCCGCCAGGCGTTCCTGCGGGAGGTGCCGGGCGATGTCGGCCTCGCTGATCATCCCGACCAGCTTGTGGTCGGGGTGGTTGATCACCGGCAGGCGGCGCACCCGCTGGTGCTCCATCACTTCGAGCACCAGGTCGGCGTCCTCGTCCTCCTCGATGATCGTCGGCCGTCCGGCGGCGAGTTCGAGGCACTTGACGGTGCTGGGGTCGCGTCCGTCGGCGACGCACTTCAGCACGATGTCCCGGTCGGTGACGATGCCCAGCAGCTTCTGGTTCTCGCCGCAGATCGGCAGTGCGCCGACGTCGCGTTCGCGCATGATCCGGGCGGCGTCGGCGAGGGTCTGCTCGCCGGTGACGCACTCCGCTCCCGGGTGCATGATCTCTTTCGCGGTGGTCATGGCCGGACCTCCCGAGCCTGGTGTCCACTGGCCGTCTTCGTCCTCTGGCCTCTTCCATGCTGGCCCGGCCACCGGGACGGCCGCCACCGCTGGCCGCACCGGTCGGCCGACCGCCACTCCGGCCACCCGGCCGGTCACGCCGCGTGTCGCGGGGCGACGTCCAACGGGTGTTTCGGGAGGCCGAGTTCGGCGGCCGCGGCGACCTGCGGCAGCTCCAGCTGCTCGACGTTTGGCGAGTCCTCCGCACCCTCCTCGGCCTCGGCGAGCTGGGCCGCGACCTCGGTGGCCTCGACGGCCTGCGCGGCGTTGCGTTCGGTGGAGCTCTCCAGGAAGCGCAGCAGCTCGACCGGGAACGGCAGCACCAGCGTGGAGTTCTTCTCGGCGGCGACCTCCACCACGGTCTGCAGCAGCCGCAGTTGCAGCGCGGCCGGGGTCGCGGCCATCACCTTCGCGGCCTCGGACAGCCGCGCGGACGCCTGGAACTCGCCGTCCGCGGTGATGATCCGGGCCCGCCGCTCCCGGTCCGCCTCGGCCTGCCGGGCCATCGAGCGCTTCATCGACTCGGGCAGTGCCACGTCCTTGATCTCCACCCGGTCGATCTGGATGCCCCAGCCCAACGCCGGGCTGTCCAGCATCAGTTCGAGGCCCTGGTTGATCGGCTCGCGGTTGGCCAGCAGGTCGTCCAGTTCGCTCTTGCCGATGATCGACCGCAAGGAGGTCTGGGCGACCTGCGACATGGCGAAGGAGTAGTCCTGCACGTTGACGATCGCCTTCACCGGGTCGACCACCTTGAAGTACACCACCGCGTCCACCCGGACGGTCACGTTGTCCCGGGTGATGCCCTCCTGGGCGGGGATCGGCATCGTGATGATCTGCACGTTCACCCGCCGCAGCCGGTCGGCGACCGGCACGATCCGCACCAGCCCGGGCGCCCGGACCTCGTCCAGCACCCGGCCGAACCGGAACACCACCCCGAGTTGGTACTGCTGCACCATGCGCACGCTCAGCCCGGCGTACACCGCCAGCACCAACAGCAGCACGATCACCACGTCGACCACGATCATCGCCGTCACCTCGACCCGTACGGGACGCAGACCTGTACTTCTACGCTACTCCGCACCCGGCCCCACCCGGCCGCCTCCGCCGCCGCCGCCCCAATGGGAAACCGCTTTCCCGCCCGTCGACGACCTACCGACGAACCGCCGACTCCCCGTTCCGCGCCCGTAGGATCGGGGCCATGGACCTGCCCGCCGCGGAACAGCCCTCCGAACTGGTCGAACGCGTGCACGGCCTGGCCGAGCTGGACGAACTGGTGGTCGGCTGCCGGGCCTGCCCGCGGCTGGTCGCCTGGCGCGAGGAGGCGGCCCGGGTCAAGCGCCGGGCGTTCCAGGACCAGGACTACTGGGCGCGGCCGATCCCCGGCTTCGGGCCGACCGACGCCCGGCTGGTGCTGGTCGGCCTCGCCCCCGCCGCGCACGGCGGGAACCGCACCGGCCGGATCTTCACCGGCGACCCGTCCGGCGACCTCCTCTACGCCTCGCTGCACCGCCTGGGCCTGGCCTCCCAGCCCCACTCCACCTGGCGCGACGACGGCCTCGAACTCCACGGCGTCCGGATCACCGACCCGGTCCGCTGCGCACCGCCGGAGAACAAGCCCACCAACGCCGAACGCGACACCTGCCGCCCCTGGATCGTCCGCGAGTTCGAGTACCTGCGCCCGACCGTCCGCGCCGTCGTCGCGCTCGGCGGCTTCGCCTGGCAGGCCGTCCTCCCCGCCCTCGCCGCCGCCGGCTGGCAAGTCCCCCGCCCCCGCCCGGTCTTCGGCCACGGCGCCCACGCCGTCCTCCCCGCCACCGACGACCGGCCCCCCGCTCCACCTCTACGGCTGCTTCCACGTCAGCCCCCGCAACACCTACACCGGCCGCCTCACCCCCACCATGGTCGACACCCTCCTCCACACCGCCGCCACCACCGCCGGCCTGAACCCGACCTGACGCCCCGTCAGCCCCTGCGCCTACGCCGCACGAGCGCACGAGACACTGGGTACGGACCGCACCGGGCGGAGTCCAGGGTGGGGTGCCGGTGCAGGGCGGCGGCGAGCGAGGCGGCGTCCTCCATGGCGAGTTTGGTGCCGGAGCCGGTGGAGAAGTGCACGGTGTGCGCGGCGTCGCCGAACAGCACGAGGTTGCCTTCCCGCCAGCGGGTGTTGGTGACGGTGTGGAAGGACGACCAGTGCGCGGCGGCCCGGCCGAACAGGCGGTGCCCGTCCAGGACGTGCGCGAAGAGCCGCTCGCAGGCGGCGACGGGCGCCTGCCGGTCGAGGCCCGCGGCCCGCCACACCTCCTCGCGCATCTCGACGACGAAGGTGCTGGCGTCCGCGCTGTAGGGGTAGGCGTGGAGCTGCATCACGCCGTGCTCGGTGCGGACGATGTCGAAGCGGAAGGCGAACGCGTCCTCGGGGGCGTTCCGCTCCCAGACCGTGATCTCGGCCGCCGGGGCGCG
>NZ_KK853997.1:230850-236850 GCF_000696185.1 Kitasatospora cheerisanensis KCTC 2395
CGCGGCCAGGAACGAGGCGGGCTCGGCCGGCCGGGGCGGGCCGTCGGCGGGCTTGCGGGGCGTTCCACTCATGAACGTCACTCTATCGGTGACATGCCGACTTGTCATCGGATGGATGACGCGCTACAAAAGTGTCAGGTGAAGCGCACTGGCAACCGTTCGATCAGTGGAGGTGTTTCGCGATGCTGCTGCGCACTGACCCGTTCCGCGACCTGGACCGCCTGACCCAGCAGTTCCTGGGCAACACGGGAACCTGGTCGCGTCCGGCCCCGATGCCGCTGGACGCCTACCGGTCCGGCGACGAGTACGTGATCTGCTTCGACCTGCCGGGAGTCGATCCGGAGGCGATCGACATCGACGTCGAGCGGAACATGGTGACCGTCAAGGCCGAGCGCCGTCCGCACCAGGAGGGCGAGGGCGTGAAGTGGGAGCTGTCCGAGCGCCCGCTCGGCGTGTTCTCCCGCCAGGTCATGCTGTCCGACACGCTCGACCCCGCCGGGATCACCGCCGACTACGACGCCGGCGTGCTGACCCTGAGGATCCCGGTCGCCGAGAAGGCCAAGCCCCGCAAGGTCGCGATCAGCCACCGCGGCGACCGCAAGCAGATCAAGGCCTGACCGGCCGCCCTGACGCCGTTCCGCACCGCCCCTGCTCCGCCCCTCGGCGGGCGGGGCGGCCGGAACGCCCCGACCGCCGGCCGCCCGCACCCGCGCCGGCCCGTCCGCGACAGCGCAGAAACGCCATGAACGCCCGGACCAGCCACCCCTTCGTCGTACGGGGCGAGGGCGAGATCGACGTCGACACCGCCCCCGCGCTGTGCCGGGCGCTGGCCGACGCGCTCGAATCGCACCGGGAGGTGGTGCTCGATCTGTCGGAGGTGACGTTCATGGACTGCGCGGGCCTGGGCGCCCTCGTCCGGGCCCGCAACCAGGCCGACCGCAGCGGCAGGCGCCTGATCCTGTGCGGAGCCGGCCGCCGTGTCGTCCGACTGCTCGAACTCACCGGCCTGCACCGGCTCTTGGCCGTCGAGCCCCGACCGGGCCCGGTCTCGCCGGACCTTGCGACGGAGGGAGAAGCGCGATGACTCTTCGATGGGAGGCGTTCCTCGACGAGGTCCGGGAACGCGGCGAGTACGACACCGTGCAGGAGGCCGAGCGGGCCGCCCGGACCGTCCTGGCCCTGCTCGGCGCCCACCTGGTCGGCGACGTGCGCGCGGAACTGGCCGCCCGCCTGCCGGAGACCATGGCCCTGATCCTGCTCAACCCCTTGCAGGCCGCCGAGCCGCTCGGTCCGGAGCGGTTCGTGCGCGCGACCGCGGCCTGGATAGAGGGCGCCACCGAGGCCACTGCCCTGTGGGACATCGGCGCCGTCCTGTCCACGGTCGCCGAGGCCGCGGGCGACGACCTCACCGCGCGCGTCCTGCTCCAACTGCCGCCCGGCTACGACCTGCTGTTCGGCCGGCCGACGGCAGGCGAACGACCCTGACCACCCACCTCACGCCGCCGGCCGCAGGCGGCCGGCCCCAGGAAGGCTCCACGGTCATGACTCGCTACCGCCATCTCCTCCAGCAGATCCGCAGCCTCGGCCGCTACAGCTCCGACGAGGAAGCCGAACGGGTCCTCGACGCCGTCCTGACCCTCCTCGGCTCGCAGCTCACCGGTGACGAACGCTGCGAACTCGCCGCCGTCCTGCCCGAACGGGCCCGCGCCGTCTTCGCCGCCCAGCTCCCGCTGCCGCGTCCGGTCACCGCGCCCGCCTTCGTCGAGAGCCTCGCCCACGCCCTGGGCACCAGCCTCACCGCCGCCCGCTGGGACGCCTCGTCCGTGCTGGCCGCCCTCGCCGCACTAGCCGGCGACCACCTCGCCGACCGCCTGCTCGCTTGTCTGCCCCGCGGCTACGCCCTGCTGTTCGGCCGGGCGGACCTGGCCGCCGCCGCCTGACACCGACCACGGGCCCGGCCCCTCGGCCTGCCGGTCCGTCACGATCGGACGGACCGGCAGGCCGCCCGGGCGCATGACGTTCGGTCAGACTGGCCGGGCGGCAGGATGCGTGACAGTCCGTCAGGGCTTCGCGGGCGCCTGCTCCGCGAGCACCGGCCGGATCATGGCGTCGATGTCCTCCGAGCCCCGGGCGCCGAAGACGCGGGCGGCCATCCTGCCGTCCCGGTCGATCACCATGGTGGTGGGGATCGCCTGCGGGTTGAGGTTGCCCTTGGGGAACCTGAGGATCTGGGTGCCGTCGGGGTCGTAGAGGCTGGGGAAGGTGACGCCCTTGTTCTTCTCGAACGCGATGGCGTTGGCCGGGTCGTTGTCCCGGGTGTTGATCCCGAGGAACTGCACGTCCTGGCCCTGGTACTTCTGCCACAGCTCCTGCAGGCCCGCGGCCTCGGTGCGGCAGGCGCTGCACCAGGAGCCCCAGAGGTTCAGGACGACGACCTTGCCCCGGTAGTCGGACAGTTTGACCGGGCCGCCGTCCAGCGTGGCGCCCGAGATGTCCGGCGCCTCCTCCCGGTGGCCGGGGGCGGCGGTGGCGACCCCGCCCTTGACGCTGACCAGGCCGGTGCCTTCGCCGGACGAACTGGTCGAGGAGCCGGAGGAACAGCCGACCAGGGTCAGCACGAGGACGGCGGCCGCTGCCGCAAGCGAGGCGTGAGAACGCTTTGTGCCAGACATGCTGAGAGCATCCCACGGGAGGAGGGGCGGGTTTGACGAAGGGCGCGGTAGGGGGCATTCCGCTTGCTGGCCGGAGGCAGCCCGTCCCCGGCCCGACTTTCGCTCGGGAGTGCGGCCGCCGGCACGACGTGCCGGCGCGGCCTTCCGCGCGATGTCCATGGAAATGCGATTTCCATGATCACCCGAAAGGCCGCGCCGGCGCCGAGGAATTCCGGTGGAAGACACCGGTCCCGGCGTCAGCCGTTCGTCCGCGGCGGAGCCGGCCGACTCCACCGCCGACGGACTAGTTGTACTCGTTGGGGCTGATGATCTCGGAGGTGTAGTTCCCGTTCACGACGGCGTAGATGCCGGTAAAGTAGGTGCCGCCGCCGGAGACGGGACCGCCGTTGATGTGGCCCGGGGTGCAGCTGCCGGTACGGGTGCTGACGACGCTGCCGTTCTTGATCAGGTCCACGTAGATGGTGCAGTTGCTGGCGCTGCCCGAGATGTAGCCGTCCGGGAAGACGGTGCCGCTGCTGGCGGAGATACAGGAGTTGATCGACAGGCCGTAGCCGACGGAGACGTAGCCGGTGCAGCCGCCTCCGCTGGACTGGACGCCGGCGGAGGCCGTGCTCATCCCGAAGCCGCCGGCCAGCACGGCCGCCGCCCCCACGACGGCCACCCGGCGGGCGATGCGCGATGTGGTGATCATGAAGATTCCCTCCCGATTACCGATTGGCGACGCCCGGAAAGGGCGCCGACCCGATGCCGTGAGCATGTCATCAACAATTCCTTTCATTTGCCGGAAGCCGGAGAAAGTGATGCATGCCACACGGCAAAGCGCAAAATATTCGCCCACCTTCCATGAAGCGCCTGAAACAAAGCAAATGCCCCAAGGCGGGCAGGTTCGATGGGCTCGCAAAATGGAGATTTGCAGCCGAATGGTCGCCGGATATGTGGCCGATAAAAACCCGCCGATCCGTGCGGATGATCCCGAAATGATCGGGATGCCCGCCGGATGCGGGGCGCCGCGGACGCGCTTCCTCCGGCTCAAACGATCGAATCCGAGCCGTCGTCGCCGGTCCACCCGCCCCCGCTCCACGGGCCGTCAGTGGCGGTAGGCCGCCACGACCACCGCCAGCAGCAGGAGCAGCGCGGTGAGGCCGAGGCAGGCGCAGCCGCCGAGGCCGCGGCCGGTCTCGACCTGGCCGCCGGGGGCGACCTCGGGGTGGTGGGCGGCGTAGTGCTCCAGCAGTCGGCGTTCGGCGTCGGCGGCGTCGAGCCGGGGCGTGCGGTGTCCGCACTCGTCGCACCAGTAGCGGTGTGTCACGTCGGTTCCTCGCTCCGCGGTCTCGGGGCAGTGATCGTGGCGCGGCCCGGGGCGGGCGGACAGGTCGGGCGACCGGCCATCGGTGGCCGGTCGCCGCCGGTAGGCTCGCCCGGGTCCGTACTGGCGAGTAGGGAGGGGGCGGTCCGGTGGCAGATCAGCTCGGCGAGCTGTTACGCCGGCTGCGTGGTCGGGCGGGGCTGACGCAGGAGCAGGCGGCGGAGCGGTCCGGCGTGAGCATCCGGACCATCAGACGGCTGGAGCGCGGCGGTGCCACCGACCACCGGCTCGGCACGGTGCACCTGCTCGCCGACGCGCTCGACATCGACGAGGAGGACCGCCGGCTGCTGGCCCGGCTGCTCTCCGTGCCCCGCACGGGGCCGGCCCCGGAGCCTCGCGCCGAGGTCCCGCCGACGGCCCCGCCCCCGCGCCGCTCACCGCGCCCGCGCCGCCCCCGCGCCCGCGCCGGTCCTCGTGCCGGACAATCTGGCCGGTGCGGTACGGGAGTTGGCGACCGAGGTGCGGCGCCGTTGGCAGCGGGAGGAGGCGCAGCGGCAGGTCCACGACCCGTTCCCGTTGCCGGTGCGCTGGCGGCCGGCGCCGGCGGAGTTGACGGACCGTTCGGAGAACATCCAGCGGCTCGGGCCGGGCGAGGCGCCCGCCCGGATGGACCTGGACGGCGATCTGCGCAGCGTGCTGGAGGTCTACCGGCGCATCCCGTCCGGGCGGTTGGTGGTCCTGGGGCGGGCGGGCTCGGGCAAGACGGTCCTGGCGGTGCGGTTCCTGCTGGACTGCGTGGGGTCGCCGGCCGTCGGGGGCCGGGTGCCGGTGCTGCTCGGGGCGGCGTCGTGGGATCCGACGCGGACCGCCTTGCGGGACTGGCTGGTCGACCGGCTGCTGCGCGAGCACCCTTACCTGGCGCGTCGGGGCCCGTCCGGGTCGACGCTGGCCGCGGCCCTGGTGGACGCCGATCTGGTCCTGCCGGTCCTGGACGGGTTCGACGAGATCGCGGAGGGGCTGCGCTGCGAGGCCCTGCGGGTGTTGAACGCGACCTCGCTGCCGCTGGTGGTGACCAGTCGGCGTGCGGAGTTCGCCGGGGCGGTCCGGGAGGCGCGGGCGCCGCTGCTGTGGGCGGCGGCCGTCGAGTTGGCGGATCTCGCGCCGGACGACCTGCTCCACTACCTGCCGCGAACGGCCCGGGCGGTGGCCGGCGGCGCCGGGGACGGGTCGCGGTGGGACGCCGTGCTGGCGGAGGTCCGGGCGGGCCGGACCCCGGCGGCGGGGCGGCTGGCCGCGGTGCTGGCCACTCCGCTGATGGTCGGTCTGGCCCGGGCGGTCTACAGCGAGTCGCCCGACCGGGATCCGGCCGAGCTGCTCGACGCCGGGCGCTTCCCGAGCGAACGGGCCGTCGAGGAGCACCTGTTGGCGGATTTCGTGCCCGCCGTCTACCGGCGGCGGGTGCCGGAGCGGGACGCCGCGGGCGGGCGGCCCCGTTCCCGGGAGTGGGAGGCCGGGCGGGCCGGGCAGTGGCTGGCCCGGCTCGCCCATCATCTGGACGGGCTCGACCACGAACGGCAGGACCTGGCCTGGTGGCGGCTGGGCGGCTCGCTGTCGCGCTCGACCCGTACCGCCGTGGTCATGGCGTCGACCGCGCTGTGCGTCGCGGTGGCCGACTGGCTGGTGGGCCTGTGCACCGGGATCGGGGCTGCCGAACTCCTGCTCCAGGGCGCGCTGATGGGGCCGATCGCCGGACTGGCCTTCGGGGCGGTGTACGCGCTGCTGCTCGCCATCGGCGGCGAGGCGGTGTTCGAGCCGGGCCGGGTGCGGCTGCGGCTCCGGCTGCCCGGCGGCGGGGGCGGTCTCGGGCGGCGGCCGGTGCGGACCTTCGCCGCCCGGTTCCTGCACGGCCTGCTCGGCGGATTCCTGATGGGCGTCGGGTGCGCGGGTGCGAGCGCGCTGGAGCGGGCGCTGTACACGGATGCCGAACCGACCCGGCATCAACTGCTGGTGGGCACCCTGGTC
>NZ_KK853997.1:238339-238954 GCF_000696185.1 Kitasatospora cheerisanensis KCTC 2395
ACATGTTCTGCCTCGGGCTGATCTTCGGCGCGGCCGCCGGCCTGGTCTTCGGGCTGGCCGCCGCCCTGGAGGCCCCGGTGGACATCGCCTCGGCGGCCACCCCGCCGACCTGCTGGCCTCGAACCGGGCCACCGTGGCCCGGACGTGCCTGGTGCTGGCCCCGGCGTTCGCGCTCGCGATCGCCTTCGGCGGGCGGCTGGTGGTGGGGGCGCTCCAGGGCCTGCTCGGCCCGCTCAGCTGGGACCTGACGGACGGTCTGATGATCGGCACGGTCGGCGGGATCGGCGGGAGCGCGGCCTACCTGCTCGCCTTCACCGCCTGGGGCCAGTGGCTCGTCCTGGCCCGGATCTGGCTGCCGCTGACCGGCCGGCTCCCCTGGCAGCCGGCCGCGTTCCTGGACGACGCCTACCGGCGCGGCGTGCTGCGGCGGACCGGCGCGGTGTACCAGTTCCGCCACGTACGGCTTCAGCACCACCTGAGCCGTGCCTTCCGCCGGACCGACGCCCGCTACACCCCGGCCGTCCTCCCCTCGGACCCGCCGTCCTCCGCCCGAGGGGCCGATCCGCGGTGACCGCCCGCGGGGCCCCGCGGCCGCCGCCACCTGCGGAGCTGACG
>NZ_KK853997.1:238992-263742 GCF_000696185.1 Kitasatospora cheerisanensis KCTC 2395
TCCTCCAGGCGGGCGCGCTGCAGGGCGTCGCCAACGGCTACCCGGGGGTGATCGGCCTGGTCCGCCAGGGCGACACCGTCCAGTACGTGCACGCGGGCGTCGGCGACCTGTCCACCAAGGCGCCCGCCGATCCCGCCGCCCAGTTCCGGATCGGCAGCAACACCAAGGCGTTCACCGCCACCGTCCTGCTCCAGTTGGAGGCCGAGCACCGGCTGTCGCTGGACGACACCGTCGCCGCCTGGCTGCCCGGCGCGGTCGCGGCGAACGGCTACGACGGCAGCCGGATCACCCTGCGCCAGCTGCTCAACCACACCTCCGGGCTGCCCGACTACGCCAAGGACAACGGGTTCGCGCTGGCCTACGCGCTCAACACCCAGCCCACCCGCACCTGGACGCCGCAGTCCCTGGTCGACCTCGGCCTCGCCCAGCACCGGCCGACCGCCGAGCCGGGGCAGCAGTGGAGCTACGCCAACACCAACTACGTGCTGGCCGGGATGGTGATCAAGGCCGTCACCGGCAACGACCCGGCCACCGAGATCCAGCACCGGATCGTCGAGCCGCTGGGCCTGCGGAACACCACCTTCCCCACCACCGACCCGACCCTGCACGGCAATTACCTGCGCGGCTACGAGTACCCGGTGATCGGGATCGCCATCCTCGACGCCACCACCTCCAACGTGCAGGTCTTCGGCGCGGCCGGGGCGATCGTGTCCACCCTGGACGACCTGGCCGCCTTCGGCCGGGCCCTGATGTCCGGCCGGCTGCTGCCGCCCGCGCAGCAGGCCGAACTCACCACCACCGTCCCCGTCGGCACGGACGGGAAGATCGGCTACGGGCTCGGCATCATCCACCAGCAACTGCCGTGCGGGCAGTGGGCCTGGGGCCACAACGGGGCCGTGCTCGGCTACTACAGCGACTGGTACGCGAACGACGACGGCAGCAAGCAGGTCGTCCGCGCCAACAACGAGTACCACCTGCTCGCCCCGACCAAGGGCCAGCAGGACACCTCCAAGGCCACCGCCGACGCCTACTGCGCGCTCTAGCCGGAGGCCGGCACCGCTCCCGTTCCCGACCCGACTCCGGAGGACCCGCACATGAGCTTCTTCCCCGCCTGGTACCGCCGGGCCAGGACCCTGGCCGCCGCCACCGCCGCCGCGGCCCTGGCCGCGCTGCTCGGCGCCGCACCCGCCCACGCCCAGGACGACGCGCCGCCCGTCCTCGCCGACGGCTTCGGCCTCACCCAGGTCGGCCGACCGGTGGTGCGCTCCAGCACCGACTTCACCGTCACCGTCACCACCGCCCGGCTCTCCGGCACCCACCGGATCCGCATCCTGCTCCCCCGCGACTACGCGGCCCAGCCCGAGCGGCGCTGGCCCGTCAGCTACTTCCTGCACGGGGGCGGCGGCTCCGTGGACGACGCCTCGGCCGCGCCCGCGCTGCACTCCGACAGCATGATCACCGTCGTGCCGGACGGCGGACTGAAGAGCTGGTACGCGAACTGGGTGATGCAGCGGACCCCGGTCGGCGCGGCCGACTGGCAGACCTTCCACACCGAGCAGGTCGTCCCGTTCGTCGACGCCAACCTGCGCACCCGCGCCGACCGGTCCCACCGGGCCGTCGTCGGCCTGTCGATGGGCGGCTACGGCGCCCTGCACTACGCCGAGGCCCGCGCCGACCTGTTCGGCCACGTCGCCGCGCTCTCCGGCGGGATCGACTTCGGGATGGCGGAGATCCGCGCCGCGGTACTGGCCACCGAGCTCAACCTGACCGGCGCGTGGTGCGCCGTCAGCACCTCCAGCCCCGCCGGCACCGGGCAGTGCACCGGCTACGGGGCCGTGGTCGACAGCGACGCGATCTTCGGCTCGCCCTACCCGGTGTTCGGCGCGGACCACGTCTGGAACGAGGTCGACCCGGCCGCGCTCGGCAACCTGGCCCGGCTCGCCGAGACCGACATCGCCCTCTACACCGGCAACCAGGGCCCGATCGACCACTTCACCGCCCTGGCCTCCGCCACCGTCAAGAGCCGCCTCGACCAGCTCGGCATCGCCGGCCGCCTGGTCGACTACGGCAACGGCTCGTCCCTCTCCCCCACCTGCGACGGCGGCCACAACTACGGCTGCTGGGCCCCCGCCCTCGCCGACTACGTCCCCCGCCTCGCCGCCTCCTTCGACCAGGCCGCCTGACCCCTGCCGCCCGACGCCTTGCCGCCGGCCCCACCCCGGGCCGGCGGTCTGCCGGCCCGGCAAGGCGGCTGACGCCCCCTCACCAACCGGCCCGTCCGCGGGGCGGGCGCCCCGCACCCCGCCCCGCGGGCGGCTCTTCGCGTCGCCTACGGTGGGGGCATGCGCAGTGATCATCATGCTTGGGACGTCCTGCTGATCGGCGGTGCCTCCGGTGTCGGCAAGAGCCGGGCCGCCGCCCTGCTGGCCGGGGCCCGCGGTGCGTTCACGGTCGAGTTCGACGATGTCGTCGCGGCGCTCCAGGCAGCCACCACCCCGGCCACCCACCCGGCGCTGCACCGCTTCGCGGCCTACCGCGACCCGGAACGGGACCTGGGCGCCGAGCGCGTGCTGGAGTTGCAGATCGCCACCGCGCAGGCCATGGACGAGGCCGTGCTCGGCGTCGTCCGCAACCGGCTGAGCGTGCCGGTGCCCGCCGTGGTCGAGGGCGACTACCTCACCCCCGCCGCCGCGGTACGGGCCGCCGCCGAGGCCGCCGGGCAGCACCGGCGCCTGCGCGCGGTCTTCCTCCACGAGGGCGACCCGGCACGGATCGGCGCCAACTACGCCGACCGCGAGCCGCACCTCGGCCCCCAGCCCGCCCGCGCCGCGGTCAGCGCCGCCTACTCCGACTGGCTCGCCGCCGAGGCCCGCACCCACGGCCTCCCGGTGGTCGACTGCCACCCCTACGACACCCTGCCGCAGCGCCTGGCAGCCGCGCTGGCCTGAGGATCGGCGGTGGCGCCGACGCGGACGGCCGCCGACGCGGGCGAGGAGCACCGCCGGCGGCCGTCCGGGGCATCACGGCGCCCGGCACGCTGCCAGGCCCACCGGAGCGTGCCAGCGCCGCACCTATATGACATGCCGTCAGCCCGCCGCCGGCCGCTCGCGTTCTTCGGACGAAGCCCGACCGGCCAGGGTCAGGCACAGCCAGGGGGTCGCGGCGGCGAGGCCCGCCAGTGGCCAGCCGAGCCAGGGGGACGGCAGGGCGAGTCCGACGTAGGCCGCGGCGGCGGCACCGAGGGCCAGCAGGGCGAGCGAGGGCAGGTGGACGTCGGGGCGGTAGCGGCGCCAGGCGTGGATCCGCGCCCGGGAGTCGATCGTCACGATCGGCGTGAATACCAGGCAGACCGCGCCGAGGCCGAGGATCCAGATCAGCCCGAGCCCGTCCACCGTCATCTCCCGCTCCGCGCGGACGCCCAACTCCGGCGCGGTGGGGGCGAATCGGGCGGTCACCAGGTCGCCCGCGTGCGGCCTGCCGTTGGTCTCCACCTGGGTGGTGACGGTGCGCGGCCCGGCCGCGTACGGGACTTGGAGGTCGACGGTGGTGCGGAGGACGCGGCGGCGGTTGACCCGGCCGAGCTCCTCGGACTCGGAGCGGACCGCGACGATCGGCAACTGCCGTTCGACCCCGCCGGCCTGCGCGATCCGGCGGAGCTGCCGCCCGTCGGCCTGGTCCGGCCCGTTGGCCTGGGCGAGCGCCGCCACGGAGGCGAGCACCATGCCTATCCCGATCAGTCCGGCCAGCAGCCAGGACGGCCGTCCCGCCCCGGTGTCCTTGCGCAGCGGCGCCCGCCGCCGGTCGAGCGCTGCTGCCGCCAGCCAGCCGAGCGCGCACAGCACCGCGACGGCGCCCGGCAGCACCCGCTCGGCCGTCCCGGCCGCCTGCCCGGAGGGCAGCAGCGCCACCGCCGTCCCGTGCCCGGCCGCGAACACACTGCTCAGCACGGCCGCCCATCCGGTGACCCGGGTCCATCCGCGCGCCATCGCCCCTCCCCCGCCTACGTGTTGCCGTGCACTGAACCACGCCCGCCCACCATGATCAAGTGCCGGTCCTCCGGGCACGGACGGCCCCGCCCTTGATCGGGTCGAGTCCGGTGACCAGAATGCGGAACACCCGATCGTCCGGGACGCCTGAAGGGACGGACGGTCCAGAGCAACCAGGAGGCACGGTGCGGCTGGGTACGGTGGCGCTGACCGGCGCGGCGGGGAACATCGGATCCGTGGTGCGCGCGGCGCTCCGGGGCGAGGCGGAGCGGCTGATCCTGCTGGACCGGGTGCCGCTGCGCGCCGAGTCCGCCACCGAGGAGGTCCGCACCGTCGAGCTGCGCGACGCGGACGCCGTCGAGGAGGCGCTCGCCGGCGCGGACCAGGTGCTCCACCTGGGCGGCCTGCCCGACGAGGCGTCACTTCCGGACCTGCTGGACGTCAACGTCCTCGGCACCCACCACGTCCTGGAGGCGGCGCGCCGCACCGGCATCCCCCGGGTGGTGCTGGCGAGCAGCAACCGAGTGACGGGCTTCCACCCGGCCGGGCACCTCACCGGGCCGCAGGATCCGGTCCGCCCGGACGGGCTGTACGGCGTGAGCAAGGCGGCCGTCGAGGCGCTCGGGCGGCTCTACGCCGACAAGTTCGGCCTGTCGGTCGTCTGCCTGCGCATCGGCAGCTTCGAGGCCGCCCCCACCGAGGCCCGGCACCTCTCCACCTGGCTCAGCCCGCGCGACGCCGTCGGCTTCGTCCGGGCCGCCCTGACCGCCCCGCCGACCGTCCGCTTCGCCACCGCGTACGCCGTCTCCGCCAACTCCCGCCGCTTCTGGGAACTCCCGGACCCGTCCGTCCTGGACTACACCCCCGTCGACGACGCCGAGGCCCACGCCGCCGACATCCCGGGCGCCGACGCCCCGACCGACCCCGCCGCCCCGCAGGCCGGCCCGTACGCCCTCCCCGAGTTCACGCTCCGTCACCTGCGAGCCTGACGGCAGCGCAGGCCACGCAGGCCACGGCCTGACGGTCCGTCACCGCATCCGCTTCACTCGGCGCTCCGCCCGCTTCCACGCCCGGGGCAGCAGCTCCCGCGCGAACGCCGCCTCCGCCACCTCGCGGCCGAACAGCACCCCGTAGCCGAAGCCGCCGTCCGAGAGGCCCCGCACGGCCTCGCGGGCGACGATCGCGTCCTGGTGCCGGCCGAGGACGTCCTGCAACGCCTTCATCCGGCGGGTGAAGCTGCGGGCGGCGCGGCCGGCGGTCTCGCCCGCGTAGCGGGCGCGCTTCGCGGCCTTGCGCGCGTCGTGCAGGGCGTGTTCGCGGGCCGCGCCCTCGGGGGCGTTCTCGGCGGCGGCGAGCCGTTCGACGGTGCGCCGCTGTTCGTGGCGGAGGGTGCGGGTGAGTTCCCGGCCGGCGGGTTTCGCCGCGCGGGCGCCGAGCGGCGGGTCGGCGGCGAGCGCGCCGAGGTCGGCGAGCAGGTCGCGGAAGCGTCGGCCGTCGAGGGCGGCGAGCACGGCGGTGCGGGCCTCGCGGGCCTCCCGGCGGTGCCAGGTGGTGAGTTCGGCGAGGACCCGTTCGCGGTCACCGCCCGCCGGGAGGTCGCGGGCGTGGCCGAGCAGGCGTTCGCCGAGCACTTCGGCGTCGCGGGCGCGGCCGAGGCTCCGGCCGAGCAGCCGCAGCTCGTCCTCGATGTCGGTGTGGTCGCCGGCCAGGTGGCGGCGGTGGGTGCGCAGGACGCTGCGCAGGCGGCGGGCGGCGATCCGCATCTGGTGGACGGCGTCGGGCCGGTCGGCGCGGACCTCGGGTTCGAGCTCGGTGAGCCGCGCGATCAGGGTGCGCAGGCGTGCGGTGAGGACGTCCCCCGTGCTGCCGTCGATCCGGTGCGCCACGTTCGCCACGTCCTTCCGTGCTGTCCAGGGTAGGCCGACGCCGGGGGCTCCGGGCGGAGCGCCGCGCCGCCGGCCGGGCGACGGTCCGTCAAGTGCCGCCCGCCACTGTCCCGCCCTTGCACTTGAACGCGTTCAACTTTCCTGGAAGGCTGGGCGGCGCACCCGGACGGAACGAGGACGGTCATGACGAGCACGCTGCTGATGCCCCGCCGGTACGACCGACGGGCGACCGCCCCCGCCGCGACGGCCGCCGGCAGCACCGCGCCCACCCGGGTCCTCGACCTGACGCACCCTCGGGTCCGCGCCGCCGTCGCCGCCCTCGGCTCGCCGCCCGCCGCCGGGGAGACCGTCGCGGCGCTGCGGCGGGCGCACCGCTGGATCGCCGGCGCGGTCCGGCCGGTCTACTCGATCGACGAGGAGCGCCCGGTGTCCGAGGTGCTGCGGACCGGCCGGGGCTCGTGCAGTCAGCGGATGGCCGTCCTGGAGGCGGTGGCCCGCAGTTGGGGCGTGCCGACCCGGGTGCGCGGCCTGCTCGTGGACGGCCGGTTCTGGTACCCGCGCTTCCCCCGTCTGCGCGCCCTGGTGCCCACCGAAGTGGTGCTCGCCTGGCCGGAGTTCCTCCTCCCGGAGCGGCCCTCGGACGACCCGTGGCTGCCGATCTCCGCCCTGTTCGCCGACACCCCGGCGACCGGCCGCACCGGTGAGCCCTTCACCAACTCCGGCTCCGAGACCCTGTTCGAGGCCCTCTCCCGCACGGCGGTCGACTGGGACGGCACCGCCACTGCCGCCTGCCCCACCACCGGCCCGTGCGACCTCTCCGCCCACGTCCGCACCGACCTGGGCCACTTCGACTCGCGCGACGCCCTCTTCGCCCGCCACGGCCAGACCCTCTGCCCGGCCGCCCGCCTCCTCGCCGAACCCTTCCTCTCCCGCCACCCCGCCGCCCACTGATGCTGCGTCGCCCCCCGCTCATCACCCCGGAGTCAGCCCTCCGTCCCGCCGCCGGCCGCCCCTCTCGCCCCCAACTCCTGGGCTACTGAACCCCTCTGAACCGGACTACCCTCGCAGGGCGGCGTGCTCGGGCTCGCGACGGGGGCGCTGCGCGGCGCGACGGTCCGGGTCGGGCCGCGGGAGGGCGCGCTCTGGCAGCGGTACCCGGCCCGGACCTTCTCCCTTCGGCCTGATGGCCGGGTTCTCGGTGCTCGCCGAGCGCGCGGGGCTACCGTCGGACGCCCGGCCGCTGCAACTGTCCAGCGGCGTCGGCTTCCTGGGCGGGGCGCTGGTGGTGGGCCGGCGCGGCGTCACCTCCGGTGTGCTGCTCGCGCCGGAGCGCCGGGGCGCGTCCGCGCTGCTCGGCTCCGACCGCGTCCGCCGCTGACGCGTGAAGAACAGGTGCCGCACGCCGAACCCAGGGAGCGGCGCACCCTCCGACTCCCCGTCAACTCGCGGAGTCCGCAGCCACTCCGCGAACCTGCGTTCGCACTCCCCCGCCGCGCCCGGACCCCGCCCGGGCCGCCGGGCGGCGGGCCGCGCGTCGCGGCCGGGGTCCGGTCCGCGCTGCCTACCGTGGAGGAATGCCGCCGTCGCCGCCGCCACCGACCTACTCCGCCGCCGTCGCACCGGGCGCCCTGCCGCTGGTCGGGCACGGGCTCCGGCTGCTGCGCGGCTCGGCGGGGTTCCTGTCCTCGCTGCACACGCACGGCGACCTGGTGGCGGTGCGGCTCGGGCCGACGGCCGCTCAGGTGCCGTGCCACCCGGACCTGTTGAACCGGGTGCTGGCCGACGACCGGCTGTTCGACAAGGGCGGGGTGTTCTACGAGCGGGCCCGGGACGTGGCGGGCAACGGCCTGGTCACCTGCCCGCACCGGGACCACCGCCGGCAGCGCAGGCTGGTCCAGTCCGCCTTCCGCCGCTCCCAGTTGGAGCGCTACGCGCACGCCGTGCAGGTCGAGCTCGCGGCCGTCACGGGCACCTGGCGGGCGGGCGACGTGATCGACGCCTTCCCGGTCTGCTACGGCCTGGCGCTGCGCACCCTGGGCCGGACGCTGTACTCCACGGCGATCGACGCGAGGCTGGCACGCAGCGTGGAGCAGGCCTTCGACACGGTGCTGAACGGCCTGTTCCGGCAGATGTTCCTGCCGGGGCCGGTACGCCGCCTGCCGCTGCCGGCCACCCTGCGCTACCACCGGGCGCTGGCCTACCTGCACGACGCCACCCGGCAGTTGATCGCCGACTACCGGGTGGCCGCACCCGTCGGCCGCAGCGACCGGGCCGACGGTTCCGAGCCCGACCTGCTGTCCGCACTGCTCGCGGCCCGCGACGAGGACGGGGCGCGACTCACCGACGCCGAGGTGCACGACCAGGTGATCACGCTGCTGGCGGCCGGGACGGAGACCGTCGCCGCCACCCTCACCTGGGCGCTGTGGCGGATCTCCCACCACCCGGCGGCCGAGGAGCAGGTGCGGGCCGAGCTGGCGGAGGTGCTGGCGGACGGGCGCGCGCCGGGGTGGGAGGACCTGCCGAGGCTCGGCGCGGTCGACCGGGTGGTGTCGGAGACGCTGCGGCTGCACCCGCCGGGCTGGCTGTTCACCCGGGTGACGACCGCGCCGACCGAACTCGCGGGCCACCCGCTGCGGGCGGGCACCACGCTGGTGTTCTCCCCGGCGGCGGTGTCCCGGCACCCGGCCGCGTACCGGGCGCCCGCCCAGTTCGATCCGGACCGCTGGCGGCCGGAGCGGGTCACGCCCGCCGCCCGGCTGGCCTTCCTGCCGTTCGGCACGGGGGCCCGCAAGTGCGTCGGCGACCTGTTCGCCCGCACCGAGTGCGTCCTCGCGCTGGCCACCCTGCTGTCCCGCTGGCGGCTCCTCCCGGAGCCGGACGCCGATCTGCGGCCGGTCCCGCTCGCCACCGTCCTGCGCCCGCGCCGCCTCCGCCTCCGGATCTCCACCCGCTGACGGCCCGCCGACGCACCGCCCGGCCCTCCGCGCCGCCCGACGCACCGTCAGCCCTCCGCCGCGCCGGGACGGCGGAGCCGGGCGGTTCCGGCGGCCAGGTCGATGCCGGTGCGCGGGGGTGCGCCGTCGTGCTCGTCGTCGCGGAGCACCAGTTCGATCCGGCGCTGCTCCAGCTGCACCCGCTTGCCCGCGTACAGCAGGGCGTGCAGTTCCTCTCCGGCCTGCGCGCCGACGCCGCGTTCGGCGCCGGCGGGCCGGTTCTGCGGGGCAGGGTCCGTCGGGCCGCCGAGGCCGCGAACCCCAGCAGCACCAGTGCCGCGGGGAACACCAGACTGCCCATGACCGCCACCACTGCCACCATGTCGGCCTCAACGCCCGGCGTCACGGCGGGAGTTCCCGGGCCGGGCCGCCTTCGCCTCCAGTTCGGCACAGGCCCGCACCACCTCGGCCCGGCCCTGCCGGGTGGCGCCGGTCAGGGCGCCGAGCACGCGCCGGGTGCGTTCCTGTTCGAGCCGGATCGCGGTGCGGTGGCGGATCCAGGCGCGGGCGACGGTCGCCGCCGCGCTCGCCGCGCCGAGTACGGTCAGCACCACCGGATCGCCGGTGTCGAACACTCCCATGGTCGGTCTCCCCGCTCGTCGGTCGGTGGCCGGACGGCCGGATTCCAGGCTCTTGCGGGGCGTCAATTTCCCACTAGGCTACGGAAACTCGGAGAAATTCAGGGGTCGTGACCGAGCGGGGAGGACATGCCAGCGGGGCGTCCGCCGAAGGACGAGCAGGTGCGGTACCCGGAGTTGCTGGAGCTGGCGTCCTGGTTCCGGCAGGCGCTGGTGAGCGCCGGCTACGGCACCCCGAACGCGTTCGTCCGGACCGGTTTCGCCGGCAAGGCGGCGGTGTACGGCGTGCACAACGCGTCGCGGCTGCTGACCCTGGAGTTCACCAAGGCGCTCGCCACGGCGCTCGGCCGGGATCCGGCCGAGGTGGTGCCGATCTGGACCCGGGCGAAGGACGCGCGGGACCGCGCCACCGCCGCCGAGCAGCAGTCCTCCCGTCCGCGCCTGACGTCCTGGTCGGAACTCCCGCTGCCGGCGCTCGCGTTGCGCAACCTGCTGGAGGCGCAGTCCCGTTCCGCCGACCGGCTGCCGTACGACATCCTCGACGTCAAGGAGCCGCCGCTGTCCGCGATCTACGTGCGGCAGCAGATGCGGGCCGCGGTGCCGGCGGGCCGGGAGGCCGCGGGCCCCGAGGTGCACGGCACGCCCGCGGTGGGGTCGGACAGCTCGCACCCGCCCGCCTCCTCCTCGGAGCGGGACACCGTGCTGCCGCTGAGCGAGATCTTCGAGCGGCCGGGGCACCTGCTGGTCACGGGCGAGCCGGGTTCCGGCAAGTCCACGCTGACGAACCACCTGACCTGGCTGCTGTCCCGGGTCTGGCTGCGGCAGGAGAGCAGTCTGGCCGCGCCGGCCACCGAGCCGCTGGTGCCGTTGCGGATCGCCGCCCGCGCTCTGGTGGAGCACTCCGGCTCGTGGAGCGCCGCGCTGTGCGACGCGGCGAGGGACAGCATGGGCCACAGCCTGGTCGCCGAGGCCGATCCGGGGCTGTTCACCGGCCGGGTGCAGGGCGCGCAGTGGCTGGTGCTGGTCGACGGCCTGGACGAGATCACCGACCGGCAGGCCCGGGCGCAGCTGATCCGGGTGATCGCGCAGCACGCCCGGTCGGACGGCGCGTACCGCTTCCTGGTGACGACCCGTCCGCTGCCGGAGATCGAGCTGACGCCGCTGCGCGGCGCCGCGTTCAGCTCGTACCGGATGGAGCCGTTCAGCCGGGCGGAGCTGCGCAACTTCGCCACCCAGTGGTTCCGCGCGCAGGACCGGGGCCCGGAGGAGACGGAGGCCGCGGCCTCGCGGTTCCTGCGGGAGACCGAGGACGGGCGGCTGAGCGAGCTGGTGCAGAATCCGCTGCTGGCGACCATCGCCGCGGTCAGCGCGACGATCGACCCGCAACGGCCGCTTCCGGCGAACCGCTTGAGTCTCTACCAGCTGTTCCACGACCACCTGGTGAGCCGCGGCGCGGTCGGCCGGGACGGGCGGGACGGCGAGCTGGCGGGGTGGGTCCGGCGGGTCCGTGAGCAGCTGGTCGGCGCGCTGGCCCGGCACCGGATCGAGAGCGACAGCTCGCTGGAGGCGGCGGCCCGCCGGTGGGTGCGGGAGCACCGGCCGGCGGGGCTGGCGCTGACGGGGCGTTGGGAGGCTGAGCTGCGGCACCTGCTGCTGGGCACCGGCCTGCTCGTCCCGCAGGGTGACGACCTGCGGTTCCTGCACCATTCGTTCGCCGAGTTCCTGGCCGCCCGGTCCTACGCCGAGGAGATTCCGCCGGATTTCCCGGAGCTGGACAGCTGGGCGGGGAAGGGGATGGGCGAGGCGGAGCACACCCTGGCGCTGTTCACGTTCTGCCTGTGGGCGGAACGGCCGGACTGCGACGCCGACCTGATCGTCGCTCACCTGCTGCGCCGGATGATCGACGACAGGGATCCGGTGAACCTTGCCGGTCTGCTGGTCGCCGAAGGCGTGCGGGTGAGCGGGCGGACGTGGTCGGAGATCCTGCGGCGGCTCCAGGACAGTGTCCGCAACCAGGACGACGAGTCGGCCCTGCGGGAGGCGTTCGCCACGCTGTCCGCGCTCGCGGACCGGCCGGGAACGGCCGACCGGCTGCGGGCGCTGGCGGCGAGCCGGGTGTTGTCGGTAGCCCAACGCCTGGGCGCGCTGGAGGCCTTGAGCCGGGTGTGCGCGCCGTCGGAGGCCGAGTCGCTGCTCGCGGACATCCTGCCCGGGACGTACGAGGAACTGCCGACCGCGGCCCGGATCTCGCTGTCCCTCGGCACGACCGCCCAGCAGGCGGTGCTGGCGCGAACCCGCTCCGTCCGGGAGGGGATCCGGGCCGACACCTGGGAGACGGCGATCGCCGCCGAGGCGCTCGACGTCCTGGGCGAGGCCGACCGGGTCCGGGAGCTGGCCCGCGAGGTGCTCGCGGATCCGTCGGCCCGCTCCGGCGACCTGCAGCGGGCGGCCAGGGCCTGGCTCGCGTCCTCCCAGGGCCGTTGCGCGGACGAGGTGGTGGCGGCGGCGCTGGACCGGCCGGTGTTCGACTCCAACGGCCGTGATGTGCTGGCGCGGACCCTGGAGGAGTCCGGGGAGCCGGCCGCGGCCGCCCGGGTTGCCGAGAGCATCCTCCGCTCCGACCGGATGCCGGCCCTGCCGCTGAAGAACGCGGCGGGCATCTGGGCCCGGGTGCACGGCAAGGAGCGTCCCGAACCGGTGCTCCACGCCTTGAGGAACGCCACCCCGGCGGCCGGCCAGCCGCCGTATCTCGCCGCCTGGCTCACTCGGGCGGCCGCCGAGACCGGCCGGTCCCTGCTGGCGGTGGAGTGGGCCAGGCAGGTGCTGTCCACACCGAACCGGCCCACGCACGAGACGCACCTGGTGGTGTCGGCCTGGCTGGCCGCCGCGGGCAGCTCCGCGGCCCCCGACATCATGGCGCTGCTGCGCCATGGCGAGGACCTCGATCCGTACGAACGTCCGCGCTGCGCACGCGAGTTGCTGGACGCCGGGGCGACTGCCGAAGCTGCCGTGCTGGCCTCGCTCGCGCTGCGCACGCCGCTGTTGCCCGAGTCGTACTACAAGGACGCCGCCGGCGTGCTGCTCAAGGCCCGGCCCGCAGAGCTCGGGCCGCTGGTGGAACAGGTCCTGGCGGAGGAGCCCGGGCCCCACCAGGACTGGGTGGCGGGCGTCCTGTCGGTGCTGGACGTGTCGGCCGGCGCCCTGATCCCGCTCGCCGTGGCGCTCGCGCACCGGCTCCTCGCCTCCCCGGCCGCCGGCGGCCAGCAGATCTTCACGGCGCTCGGCACCCTCGTCGAGGCCGAGGGGCTGGACTACCTGCCCACCGCGATCCGCACCGCCAAGACCCGCACCCGCGTCTCCGTCTCGCAGATCCGTGCCCTCGCCAAGGGGCTGGCGAGCTTCGGTCTCCGCGAGGCCGCCCTCGAGTGCTGGCGGCACGCGCTGGAGATCCTCTGGCTGCCCAGCGACCAGGAGTTGGAGCTGCTCAACGACATGCTGGTGGCCGGCGCCGGCCAGGAGGCGGCGTCCTGGCTGCGCGAGATGATCGCCCGGCCCGGCCTGGACGAGCAGGCCCGGCTGCGGCTGCGGCAGATGCTGGCCTGGCTCGGCCCGGCACTCGAACTCGACCCGCGCTGATCCTCAACGCGCCGTCAGGTCGCCGCTCCCGAGCGCCCGGTGGGCGAGCCACAGCTCGTGGACGGCCGTCGGCGGGCGCAGCAGGGCGCGGTCGAGCAGGGTCTCGATCCGGGCGAGGCGTTTGCGGACGGCTGCCGGCGAGAGGCCCAACTCGCGTGCGGTGGGGCGGTCCGGGCGTCGTGGTGGAGCCAGCGGGCGAGGGTGTGCGGCAGCGCGGGCGGGGCGGCGCGCAGGGCTGGAGCAGGTGCCGGGCCCAGTCGGCGGTCTGGGGGCGGGTCAGCAGCCGGTCCAGAGTGGGCGGCTCGGCGGCGGGCGGCGGCGTCTCGGGGTGCAGGCGCAGGGCGAGGCGAGGGTGGCGCGGTCGGCGAGGCGGTGCGGGTGGAGGTGCAGCAGCCGGTGGAGGTGGGTGAGGCGGGCGGTCAGGGTGTTGCGGTGGATGCCGAGGCGGTTCGCGGCGTCGGCGGGGTGGTGCAGCCAGGCGGCGGCGGTGGCGAGCAGGGCGGGCCGTCGGGGTCCTGGGGGCGGGCGGGGCGGTGGGTGTGCAGCGGGGCGAGGGCGGTGGCGGCCCAGTGGGCGCCGTCCGGGCCGAGGGCGGTGGCGAGGTCGCGGGGCGGGGTGTGGGCGGCGCGGCGTTCGGGGTGCCTGCGGGCGGCGGCGAGGGCGTGCAGGGCCTGCCGGTGGGCGGTGGCGGTGTCGCGCAGCGGGACGGCGTCGCTGATGCCGACGTGGCAGGTGTCGGCGACGGCGGGGTGGTGCAGCCAGGCGGCGGACGGGCGGCTGCCGTCGGCGGGTTCGAGGATCAGGGTGCGGCGGGCGGCACCGGGTTCGCGGCCGGCCCAGGCGTGGGCGGCGGTGGCCCGGTCGGCGGCTTCCCGGCGGGCGGCGGCGGGTCCTTCGACCGCGTACAGCCGGACGGTGTCGGGCAGTTCGCGGCGCAGGGTGCGGGCGAGCCGGCGGGCGACGGCGATCTGACCGTCCATCAGCAGGTGCAGGACGGCTTCGCGGGTGCCGGTGTCGGCGAGTCGGGCGCGGTGGGCCTGGCGGCGGCCGTGTTCGGCGTCCCAGGTGAGGCTGAGCACGGTGGCGGCGTCGGCGAGCAGGACGGGCAGTTCGGGCGGGGCGGGCCGGGGGCGACGGCGGCGAGGACGGGCGGGCGGGTGCCGGGCCGGCCGGGCAGGGTGACGACCAGGCAGGTCAGGGCGGAGGATCCGACGGCGGCGGAGCCGGCGGCGCGGGTGGCGGCTTCGCGGACGGCGCTGCGGGCCAGGGCGCGTTCGGCGGTGCCGACGGGGGTGGGCGGCGGGCAGGCGTCGGTGCCGGTGGGGTGGAGCAGCAGCACGCCGGCGCGGGTGCGGGCGGCGAGGCGGCGCAGGACAGCGGCGGTGCCGCCGCGGCGGCCGGCGGCCTGGAGGTCGAGCACGTCGTCGGCGCGGCGCAGGCGTTCGAGGGTGCGGCCGGCCGGCGGGGACGTCTCGCGCATGTCGCTTCCCCCGCGTGACATCCGAAGTCGATTCGGGTCCAGGCTATCCGCGCCGCGAGCCGGAGATCAACACGCTCGGTGTGCAGTGCGACACCCTCCGGGCCCGCTCACCGGGCGGTTCGGCACCGGACCTGACGGCGGGTCGGCCCTAGGTTGGCCGGGCACCGCACCCAGCAGCACCGATCGGGAGGACCCCATGACCCGCAGGACCGGCTTCGGCCGTCTGCTCACCGCCGCCGGCGCCGTCACCGCGCTGACCGTGTCGCTCGCCCTGACCTCGACGGGCTCGGCCTCGGCCGCCAGCGACTTCCTGGGGAACCTGAGGAGCAACGCCACCAACCAGTGCCTGGCCAACGACGGCGGCGGCAGCGGGAACGGCACCCTGGCGATCCAGTGGAGCTGCAACGGCAACAACGACCAGCTGTGGACGTTCGAGAACACCGGCGGCGGCGCCTACGAGATCGTCAACAACTGGGGCAAGTGCCTGGAGGCCCCGGGCTGGACGACGACGGCGGGTGCCCAGCTGGGCCAGTGGGACTGCCTCGGCAACGCGAACCAGGTCTGGTACATCGACAACTACATGACGGCGGACGCCTGGAAGATGCGCTTCCGGAACAAGAACTCCAACCTGTGCGTCAGCGTGCAGGGCGGCAGCTCCGCGAACCGCACCCCGATCATCCAGTGGTACTGCAACGACGCGGACGACCAGCGCTGGCACACCGCCTGACCGCGGTGAGCCGGCCGGGGCGGCGGTGAGGACCGACGGCCGCTCCCTCCCTGGAAGCCTCGCGCAGAAATGCGTTGTACACCGTAGAAGAGTTCCTCTACGGTGTACAACGCATGCTCGTCCGCGCGTCCGCTCTGGGGGTTCCTCTCTTGTCACAGCCATCCGTCCCCGCGACCGCCCCGCACCCGCGCCGCTGGGTGATCCTGGCGGTGGTCTGCCTGGCCACCCTGGTGGTCCTGCTCGACAACACCGTGCTGAACGTGGCGATCCCGTCGCTGACCGAGGAGTTGGGCGCGGGCACGGCCGACGTCCAGTGGATGATCAACGCCTACGCGCTGGTCCAGTCCGGCCTGCTGCTGACGGCCGGCAGCCTCGCCGACCGGTACGGGCGCAAGCGCGCCCTGCTGGCCGGGCTGGCGCTGTTCGGGATCGGCTCCGCCACCGCCGCCTTCGCCCAGTCCTCCGGGCAGTTGATCGCCGCCCGGGCCGGCATGGGCGTCGGCGGGGCGCTGCTGATGACCACCACCCTCGCCGTGGTGATGCAGGTCTTCCAGGGCGCCGAGGTGCCGAAGGCGATCGGCATCTGGGGGGCCGTCAGCTCGCTGGGCTTCGCCGGCGGCCCGCTGCTCGGCGGCGCGCTGCTGGCGCACTTCTGGTGGGGCTCGATCTTCCTGATCAACATTCCGGTGGCGCTGATCGGCCTGTTCGCCGTCACCCGGCTGCTGCCGGAGAGCCGCGACCCGGCCGGCCGCCGGCCCGACCTGCCGGGCGCGGTGCTGTCCACCGTCGGCATGGTCGGCGTGGTGTTCGCGATCATCTCCGGCCCGGTGGACGGCTGGGGTTCGACCAAGGTGCTGCTGTCCGCGGCGGTCGGCGTGCTCGCGCTGGGCGGCTTCGTCGCCTGGGAGGCGCACACCCCGACGCCGATGCTCGACATGGCGTTCTTCCGCAACCGCCGGTTCAACGGCGCGGTCGCGGGCGGCATCCTGAGCGCCTTCGGCATGGCCGGCTCGCTGTTCCTGCTCACCCAGTACCTGCAACTGGTGCTCGGCTACCCGCCGTTGGAGGCCGGCCTGCGGATGTCCCCGCTGGCCCTGGTGATCGTGGCGCTCAACCTGACCGGCGTCGGCGCCCGGCTGCTGCCGAAGACCGGCTTCTCCGGCGCGATCGCCATCGGCATGGCGCTGCTGGCCGGCGGCCTCGCCGTGATCGCGGTGACCGGCTCGGCGCACGGCTACGCCGGGCTGCTGGCGGGCCTGCTGCTGATGGGCTGCGGCATCGCGCTCGCCACCCCGGCGATGGCCTCCGCCCTGATGGGCGCGATCCCGCCGGAGCGGGCCGGTGCCGGCGCCGGCCTGCAGGGCACCGCCACCGAGTTCGGCGGCGGCCTCGGCGTGGCCGTGCTCGGCGCGGTGCTCGGCTCGCGCTTCGCGGCGGGCCTGCCCGACGCGGTGCCCGGCTCGGCGGCCCGGTCGCTGCCGGAGGCGCTGGCCGCCGCGCCCGACGACGGCGCCCGCGCCGCGGTGCGGACGGCGTTCGCCGACGGGCTGACGTCCAGTCAGCTGATCGGCGCGGCCGCGGTGCTGCTCGGCGGCCTGCTCTCGGCGGCGCTGCTGTACCGGGCGGACCGGCCCGCCACCCCCGCCGCCCGGCCCCGCAGCCGGAGCCCTCACCTGCGGCTTCGCCGAGCTGACCGGCCGCCGACCGTCCCCGGGCCCGCGCACCTCGCGCGGGCCCGGGCGCGTACCGTGTAGGCACCTCAAGCCCGGTCCGCCGGTACCCCGGAACGCGAAGGAGCAGCGTGGCCGTCAAGCGCGCCTCACAGGTGAAGAAGAGCGTGTGGCTCACCCCGCAGCCCGCCCGGGCCGCCGCGGCACCCGCGCGGCGGGGCCGCCGCCGGCGGCGCGGGCGGCCTGGACCGCGAGGTGATCGTCGCGGCGGCGGTGCGGCTGCTCGACGAGCAGGGCGAGGCGAAGTTCTCGATGCGCGCGCTGGCCGCCCGGCTCGACGTCACGCCGATGTCGCTGTACTGGTACGTCGCCGACAAGGACGACCTGCTGGAGCTGGCGCTCGACGTGGTGGCGGGCGAGATGGAACTGCCCCGGACCAGCGACGGCCTGCGCTGGCAGGACGGCCTGCGGGCGCTGGCGGTGACCTGGCGGGCGGCGATGCTGGCGCACCCGTGGGCGGTGCGGATCTACAACGACTACCTGAACATCGGGCCGAACTCGATGCGCTTCTCGGCCCGTGCGCTGGAGATCTCCCGGGAGTCGCCGCTGCCGGAGCCCGACGCGATGGCGGCCCTGTCGGCGATCTTCCAGTACGCGTACGGCTTCACCGCCACCGAGGTCAACTGGCAGGAGAAGGCGGGCGCGGCCGGCACCACCACCGAGGGGCTGATCGAGGAGATCACCGAGGCGGTGCTGGAGATCCCGGGCGTCGCCGAGTCGGGCGTCGTGACGGAGCGGCCGAAGGAGCCCGAGGCGGTGCTGCGCGAACGGCAGTTCCACCGCGCCCTGGACTGGATGCTGGCCGGCATGGCGGCCGGCGTCGCGGCGCCTTGAGCGAGGGGTCGGCGCCTTGAGCGAGAGGCTGGTGCCTTGAGCGGGGGGGTTGGAGCGCACCGCCCGCCCCTCGGTGCGGACGTCCTACGTGAACTCCTGCTGGCAGCGCTCCAACCAGTCGAGTTCCGCCTTGAGTTGCAGCACGGCGCCCTCGATCAGCAGCCGGGACGCGCCGTGCCCGCGGGAGCGGTCGGCGCTGGCGTGCAGCCCGCGCAGGGTGGCCAGGCAGTGCGAGCGCTGGACGTCGATCAGGGTGCGGCGGTCGGCGAGCCGGGTCTGCGGGGCGAGCACCAGCTTCAGGAAGAACTCCTCGCGGACCTTCGCGCCCTCGGACGGCCGGGCGAACCAGTCGGCGAGTTCGCGCCGCCCGGCGTCGGTCAGCGCGAACACCCGCTTCGCGGGGCGGCCGTCCTGGGCGACGTTCCGACCCTCGATCAGGCCGGACTTCTCCAGCCGGCCCAGCGTGATGTACACCTGCCCGTCGTTGGTGCGCGGGTAGGCCGGGCCGAAGGTGCTCTCCAGGGCGCGGCGGAGCTGGTAGCCGTGCGCGGGGCCCATGGCGAGCAGTGCGAGCAGGGGTAGCCGCACGCGGGTGCCTCCTTGAACGTCCGGGGGGTGCGCCGGGCGGTCGGACCGTGGTCGGCCGTGCGCCGGGCGGCGCTCCTGGGCGTTGCCCTACCCCGATGCGCGCCCGCTTATTCGTCCGGAACCCGCCCCGGATCGGTCCAGGTGGTGGCACCCTGTGGCGCAGGAAGTGACATCAGTCCCGGCAGTCTCCTGGACACACTCTCTGGCCTATACCTAACATGCAGGTATCTCCGAGGAACTGACGGCCTGTCAGCAAGGCCGGTTCCCACACCTGCCAGCGCGACCTCCCTCGCGCGCTCCCGTGAAGGTGACGCATGATCACGTCCGTCGTCCCCGGCGATCCGCCGCGCCCCGCCGAGGTCCCCGGCCCCTCCGCCGCCGCCCCCGGGGAGCGCCAGCTCCCCGCCGAGCAGACGGCGCCCGCCGCCCCCGACTCCCTGTGGTGGCGGGACGCGGTGATCTACCAGGTCTACGTGCGCAGCTTCCAGGACTCCAACGGCGACGGCATCGGCGACCTGCCCGGGGTGCGCGCCCGGCTGCCGTACCTCAAGCGCCTGGGCGTCGACGGGATCTGGCTGAACCCGTTCTACCCGTCGCCGCAGCACGACCACGGCTACGACGTGGCGGACTACAAGGGCGTCGACCCGATGTTCGGCTCGCTGGAGGACTTCGACCTGCTGGTCGAGGACTGCCGCAAGCTCGGCCTGCGCCTGGTCCTGGACACCGTGCCCAACCACTGCTCCACCGAACACCCGTGGTTCCAGGACGCGTTGCTGGCCGCCCCCGGCAGCCCCGAGCGGGCCCGCTTCCACTTCGCGGACGGCCGCGGCACCGACGGCGAACTGCCGCCCAACAACTGGCGGGCGATGTTCGGCGGCCCCGCCTGGAGCCGGATCACCGAGCCGGACGGCACCGCCGGCCAGTGGTACCTGCACATGTTCACCCCCGAGCAGCCGGACCTGAACTGGCGCAACCCCGAGGTCCCGGACGAGTTCGAGAAGGTCCTGCGGTTCTGGCTGGACCGCGGCGTGGACGGCTTCCGGATCGACGTCGCCGCCGGCCTGTTCAAGCACCCCGAACTCCCCGACTCCCCCGACCCGGAGGCCGACGAGCGCACCCGCGACTCGGTCAACCCGCTGGCCTGGAACCAGCCCGAGGTCCACGACGTGTGGCGGTCCTGGCGGGCGATCTGCGAGGAGTACACGGCCCAGGACGGCCGGCAGCGGCTGCTGGTCGGCGAGGCGTCCGTGCCGACGCCGGCCGAGCAGGCCAAGTACGTGCGGGCGGACGAGCTGCACCAGGCCTTCTTCTTCCACCTGCTGCACGCGCCGTGGGACGCCGAGCACTTCCACCAGGTGATCGACGCGGCGGTGCGCGACATCACCGCGACCGGCTCCACCGTCACCTGGGTCCTCAACAACCACGACCAGGTCCGCACCACCACCCGCTTCGGCAGCCCCGAACGGGCCCGCGCCGCCGCCCTGTTGATGCTCTCGCTGCCCGGCGCGGCCTACCTGTACCAGGGCGAGGAGCTCGGCCTGCCGGAGGTCGACGACCTGCCGGACGACGTGATCACCGACCCGATCTTCTTCCGCACCGGCAGCCGCAAGGGCATCCGGGACGGCTGCCGCGTCCCGCTGCCGTGGTCCGGCAGCGAGGCCCCGTTCGGCTTCGGCCCCGAGGGCTCCGCCCCCACCTGGCTGCCCCAGCCGCCGTCCTTCGCCGCGCACACCGCCGAGGGTGCCCTCACCGACCACACCTCGCCCTACCACCTCTACCGCGAGGCGCTCCACCTGCGCCGCCTGCTCCCCCAGCTCGGCGAGGGCACCCTCCGCTGGCTGGAGACCCCGCCCAACGTCCTCGCCTTCACCCGCGGCGACGGCCTCCTGGTCGCCATCAACTTCGGCACCACCCCGCCCCCGCCCCCGTCACCGGCACCCCCTCCTCTCCTCCTCCCCCTGCCCGCCCGACACCCTCCCCCCGGCCACCACCGCCTGGTGGATCCAGCCCCGCCCCTGACGCCGCCCCGGCCCGCCGGATACCCTGCCCCGAGCGCACACGAAGGGGGCAGGACGTTTGGCGGGCCACGGCATCGGCGGGCAACTGATCGGCGACGAGCTGGACGAATCCTGGGGGCACGTCCAGGAGTTCGTCGACCTGTTCCAGGGGTACGACGACTCGGGCGACGAGCGGTACCGCTGGGACGTGCAACTGCTGGGCTGCGCGCCCGCGGGTTCGCTGCTCGCCGCGCTCGCCCGGATCGGCACCCCGGAGGCCGAACTCGAGGGCTGGGCCTTCCTGCTGCCGCAGGACGCCAAGGGCCGCCGGATGGGCCATCTGTCGCTCTACCAGCTCACCGTGCTGGCTGCCCGGCCCTCCGCGCGCGGCGCCGGGCTCTGGGACATCACCGTCGAACTCCAGGGGGACCACCTCTCGCCGGCCTACGAACGGCCCTGGCGTCTGCGGCACTCGGGCTCCCTCGACCGCCCCGGTCTCTGGCACGGCCTGGACCGGGCGGGCCGGACGGCCTGGGCCGGTGCCGCGCTCTTCTCCCACCGGCCGCGACCGCACGAGCAGCAGTGGCCGCCGCACGGCCACTACCGGATCGACGGCCGGCACATCGTGGACGAGTACGCCTTCTACTGCGCGCTCGGCGAGGCCGTGAACGGCCCCGGCGGCTACTTCGGCTGGAACCTGGCCGCCCTGGAAGACTGCCTCCGGCTGCCCAGCTGGGGCGGCGCGGAGTCCGTCACCCTTGAGTGGGAGCACTCCGGCCCGAGCCGCGCGGCGCTCGACGCCGAGCCGATGGATCCGGACGAGCCCGAACGCGGATCGGTACTCCGGATCATCGACGAGATCTTCGAAGACAACGGCGTCACCGTCCTGCCGCGCTGAGCACCGGCGGTCACCGGACCTGCACGATGCGCCGGGTTCGGGCTTCCGGCGGCGCCCGGCGGCCGGATTCACCTGATCGGGGTGTTCACATGCTGGACACGCTGTCGATGAATCCAGGTCAGCACTGTGACAATGGCCTGGACCATAGGTCCCACCCCGCCGCGCGGCGCGTGTCAGGCGCGTCGGCGGCGATCCTCAACGGCGAGGAGGACCAAGGGCGGCCCCCGGGACGGGGGCGCCCTCGTGCACCATCCGATCCACGGAAGGTTGTGCCTTGATGCCGGCCACCCACAGCTCTGCCGCGTCCACCGACGCCGGTGCCCGCCTGATCGAGCCGCTGTACCAGGAAGTCCTGCGTCGGAACCAGGGCGAGAACGAGTTCCACCAGGCGGTCCGCGAGGTCCTGGAGACGCTCGGCCCGGTCCTGCAGCAGCGCCCCGAACTCGTCGACGCGCGGATCATCGAGCGGGTCTGCGAGCCCGAGCGGCAGCTGATCTTCCGCGTGCCGTGGTCCGACGACAAGGGCGACATCCACGTCAACCGCGGCTTCCGGGTGGAGTTCTCCTCCGCCCTCGGCCCGTACAAGGGCGGACTGCGGTTCCACCCCTCCGTCAACCTCGGAATCGTCAAGTTCCTCGGCTTCGAGCAGATCTTCAAGAACGCCCTGACCGGCATGCCGATCGGCGGCGGCAAGGGCGGCTCCGACTTCGACCCCAAGGGCCGCTCGGACGCCGAGATCATGCGCTTCTGCCAGTCCTTCATGACCGAACTGCACCGCCACCTCGGCGAGTACACCGACGTCCCGGCCGGTGACATCGGTGTCGGCGGCCGCGAGATCGGCTACCTGTTCGGCCAGTACAAGCGGATCACCAACCGCTACGAGTCCGGTGTGCTCACCGGCAAGGGCCTGGGCTGGGGCGGCGCGCAGGCGCGCACCGAGGCCACCGGCTACGGCTGCGTGATGTTCACCGAGGAGATGCTGCGCACCCGCGGCGAGAGCCTGGCGGGCCAGCGCGTGGTCGTCTCCGGCTCCGGCAACGTGGCGATCTACGCGATCGAGAAGGCCCAGCAGCTGGGCGCGACGGTCCTCACCTGCTCCGACTCGACCGGCTACGTGGTCGACGAGAAGGGCATCGACCTGGCCCTGCTCAAGGAGGTCAAGGAGACCCGTCGCGGCCGCGTCTCCGACTACGCCGAGGCGCGCGGCTCGCACGTCAAGTACGTGGCGGGCACCGGCGTCTGGAACGTCCCCTGCGACGTGGCGCTGCCCTGCGCCACCCAGAACGAGCTGCACGAGTCGGACGCGCTGGCGCTGGTCCGCGGTGGCGTGAAGGCCGTCGCCGAGGGCGCCAACATGCCCACCACCCCGGAGGCGGTGCGGGTGTTCCAGGAGGCCGGCGTGGCCTTCGCGCCCGGCAAGGCCGCCAACGCGGGCGGTGTCGCCACCTCCGCGCTGGAGATGCAGCAGAACGCCTCCCGCGACTCGTGGACCTTCGAGCACACCGAGAACCGGCTCGGCGAGATCATGAAGCACATCCACGACTCCTGCTTCACCACCGCCGAGAAGTACGGCAGCCCCGGCAACTACGTGGTCGGCGCGAACATCGCCGGCTTCGAGCTGGTCGCGGACGCGATGCTGGCCCAGGGCCTGATCTGACGTCCGGTCATTGAGCGGGGCCCGGACCACGGCGGTGGCCCGGGCCCTTCTCGTACGCCCCCGCTCGCACTCCCCCGCCCGGACGCCCCGCTCGGACGCCCCGCTCGCACTCCCCCGCCCGGACGCCCCGCCCGGACGTCTCAGCCGCGCAGCAGCCTGCGCAGCGCCCGGCGGAACACCACGCGGCCGCACCAGGCGGTCGGCCGGTCGAACAGCGCGGGCAGGACGCCGATCCGCAGGTCCTCGCACCAGCGCACGGCCGTGCCGCCCCGGTGGGGCCGGAGTTCGATCTCGGCCCAGCCCGTCACCACCGGCCCGCGCTTGACCAGCCGGCACCGGCCGGGCCCGCCGTCCTGCGGGGGCTCCCAGCGGGCGACGTCCATCACGTCCGCGAAGCCGAGCCGGCCGAGGCCGGTGCGCGCGACCACCGTCCGGGTGTCGCCGGTGACGGTGGTGAACGGCACCGCGTCGCCGTGCCGGGGCCAGTCGGTGAGGCGTCGCCAGGTCTCCTCGGGCGACAGCGCCACTGCTTCCACGATGCGGAACTCGGTCATCCGGTGATCCTATCCGCGGGCCCCGGCCTGCGGTAGCTTGGGCCGTCGCGCCGGGCAGGGCGCCGCTCGCACGGGGGAAGGGGTGACGGCCCGTCATGGCCGAGCAGAGGAAGCCCGACCGGACCAAGTACCGGCCCACCCCGAAGCGCGGCGAGCGCCTCCCGTCCGCGCCGCGCCCCGGGGTGTTCGCCCTGCTGCTCCCGCTGCTCGGAGCCGCGCTCGGGGTGGCGCTGCTGCTCGCCGGGGCGGCTGCGGTGCAGCAACTCGCCGACCAGCACCGCCGACCGGAGCTGCGGATGACCGTCGACTCGTGCAGCACCGTCCACCGGTACCGCAGCGGCGTCACCACCTGCCACGGCAGCCGCGACCCGGGCAGCACCGACGTCCTCGGTGCGCGGCTGCTGCTGCACGACGCGCCGAAGGAGTACGCCGGCGGCACCGTGGTGACGGTGCGCTGCGACCGGGACGGCAGCTGCGACCTCCCCACCGTCGGCCGCCACGTCCTCGCCCTCGGCCTCACCGTCCTCGGGCTGCTCGTCACCGGCTCGGGCCTGCTGGCCGTCACGGTCCGCGCCGTCGACCTGTTCGCACCGCACCGCGCCGAACTCCTCCGCAGCCGCCGCGCCCACCGCGCCACGGCGGTCGCCGCCCTCGCCGCCGTCCTGCTCACCGTCGCCGGCCTGCTGGCCCACCTGTTCGTCTGACGCGGTAGCTTGGGCCCGCACATCGGTTCGGGTGGGAAGTGAGGGGCCGTCATGCCCCAGCAGCAGGACAGGAAAGCGCGCGGACGCGGCTCGAACCGCTCGACCTGGGTCCGCCTCCTCGCGGCCCTGGTGGTGGCCGCCCTCGGCGTCGCCGTCCTGGTCGTCGGCCTCGCCGAGCTCCAGGCCCTGTCGGATGCCCGCCAGCGGCCCGAACGCTCCCTGACCGTCGCCTCGTGCAGCACCGACCGGCGCACGATCCGCACCGCCGTCACCACCTGCCGCGGCACCGTCGACAGCGCCCCCGTGCGGCTGCCCGACGCGCCCCGCGCCTACCCGGAGGGCACGGTGCTGACGGTGCGCTGCGCGGGCGACGGCACCTGCACCACCCTGACCCTGCACCACTACGCCCTGCCGGTCGCCCTGCTCGGGCTCGGCCTCCTCGCCGCCGGCGCCGGGCTCGGCAGTCTCACCGGGCGAAGCCTCGACCTGTTCGCGCCCGCCC
>NZ_KK853997.1:264729-329402 GCF_000696185.1 Kitasatospora cheerisanensis KCTC 2395
CCCGTCTTCAAACCCCGCCTGCCCCACGACGCCCGGCACGCACTCTCGCCGCACCGGGCGAAAGACCAAGTACATCCAGTACGAGGCCTTCCACCCGGCACGCCGAGAGCACGCACCGGACGCCGCGGGCCTGCGACGCGGGTTTGAAGACGGGCCCTACGGCCCTCGCAGCTCCTCCGGGAGCCCGGCCGGAGGCGGCCCGAGCTTCAGCTTCTGCCGGCCGGACGCGGTCCGTTCGGCCGCCCAGCGCCGGAGCGCCCCGGTGTCCTCGGCCGTCTCGCGGAGCTGCCGCGCCGTCCGGTGGGCCTCGACCATCCACGGGATGTCCGTACCCGACAACTGCTGTGCGGCCCGGGCGAGTCGGTCGCGGGCCGTGGGCACGTCGCCGACCAGCCCCGCGGCGATGCCGGCGTGGTAGTTGTCCCAGAGGTTCCCGCGCCGGGCCGGACGGGCGGCCAGGTCCTGCGCCGTCGCCGCGAGAGTGGCGAACCGCGCCCGGTACCCGGCGACCTCGACCGCGGCCGCCCGCGCGAGCGCCGTCGCCAGCGGCGCGAACTGCGCCTCGTCCTCGTACGGTTCGTGCCCGGCCTCCCGGCCGCCCTGGTGGAACTCCAGGCGGTCGGCGTCCTGCCAGAGCCACATCGCGCCGACGTTCAGGTAGGAGCCCTGGCTCCAGCTCGACGGCTGGAACTCGACGACCCCCAACCACCACCCGTGGTCGTCGATCCAGATCCGCGACCTGCCGCGCTGCTTCAACCCGAGCGGGCGGAGGACCTCACGGGCTGCGGCGGTGACCAGTCGGGTCGCGGGAGAGGTGGCTGCCATGCCGGGCATTCTCGCGCGTCGGACCGACACCGCCCGGCGGCCCCCGACCTCCTCGCGTCCGACCCGACGGCGCGTCACCTCCGGTCCGCCTCCGGCCTGCACCGATAGTGGGCGGATGAGCGCCCCGCACTCCGTTCCCCGCCGCCGGTCCGTTCTGCTGGCCGGGCTCGGCTGCGCCCTGACGGCCTGCTCCGCCTCCCACCCGATCGCCCGGAACTTCTCCTCCCCCTCCCCGTCCCCGACGGGCTCCCCGTTCCCCTCCCCCGCCGCCTGGCAGCCGGGGCCGGGGGAACTCCAACCGGACGTCAAGCTCCGGGCCGTGCAGGTGGTGGAGGCGATCGGCAGCTGGCCGCCGGGCGGGCAGGGCGCGGACGCGGCCGGGCAGCGGGTGGCGGCACTCGGCCTCCCGGCGGGGCTGGCCGAGCAGGGCGGGCCGCTGCTGGCGGACGCCTCGCAGGCCGCGGTGGAGGTGGTCTACGCGCAGTACGGCGGGCTGTTGAGCGACTCCGCGAGCGTGCTGGTGGTGTGCCGGCAGTGGCGGACCGGGCCGGACGGCGCGCCGGAGTCCACCGGCACCACGGTGGACGTCCGGCTGTCCCGGGCCGAGCCCCGATGGACCGTCACCGCCCTGCACCCCGCCGACCCCGGCCGGGTGGCGGACAGTCTCCCCGACCCGGCAACCAAGGTCCTCGCCCAGCCCCGGATCGTGCTGCCGCCGGCCGCCGCGGCCGACGTGCGCAGCGGGCAGGTCCACGACGCGGTGCTGACCGCGATGCTGGCGCTGGCCGGACCGTACAGCTTCCAGGTCAGCGTGGTGCGGTCCGGGCACCCGCAACTGGTGTTCGGCACCGACCGGCCCAGCGACCATCCGAAGGGCCTGGCCTTCGACACCTGGCAGATCGACGGCCGTCCGGTGGTCGACCCGGCCACCCCGGCCGACCTGGTCGACTCCTTCATGCGGGCCGCCGCGGCCGCCGGTTCGTACAACGTCGGCGGCCCGCGCCAGCTGTCCGGCGGTGCGACGGCGAACCAGTTCTTCAGCGACCAGACCCACCACGACCACGTGCACGCCGGATTCACCGCCTGAACAATCTCTTTGACGCACCGTCACCGACTCCTGCCGTGCTCGCCGTCGAAATCGCTTGCGCTCCGCCCCCGACCTGCGACAACGTGTCGCCCGCCGAACTAAGGGGAGTGACGGTGAGTGCGGTGACGCGCAGGGGTGGAATGGCCGCGGCAGTGCTGGCGGCCGCATTGACCGGGTGTTCGGCGACGCCGGCACCGCCGCGGCCGGCGCCCGCGCCGCCCCGTCCGACGGCCACGTCCGCGAGCACCACCGCGCCCGGACCGAACGACCCCGCCCAGGAGCTGGCCCAGCTCCGCGCGGCGCTGGCCGCAGCCCAGCAGCCGTTCTCGGCGATACTCTCCGTCCAGGTCACCGACGGCACGCTCGACGTGCGGCGGCAGGGGGCGATCAACGTGGCGCCGGACGCGCAGACCGGCGCGCTCGGCGTGGTGTCCGTGCAGCAGGACGCCCGCACCCAGACCTATCTGACGGTGACCCGGGACGCCGCCTGGACCCGCACCGAGGACCGGCCCTGGACGCGGTCGCCGCGCCCGGCCCAGCCGCTGCTCGTCGACCACCGTCCGCTGGCGCAGGCGCTGCTGCGGGCCGACCCGGGGTCCTTCCACGGCATGGCGAAGATCCGGACTCTGCACGGCGGAACGGGATTCCACCTGGTCGGACGCCTGCCGGTGGCGCAGCTCGCCGACGCGCTCGACGCCGACTCCCGCGCGCACCTGGCGGAGCATCAGGTCCCGGACTGCGCGACCGACCTGCTGATCGACGACGCGGGCCGGCTCTCCGAGCTGACGCTGAGTTGCGAGGCCGGCGGCTACGCCTTCCGGTCCACCACCGGCCTGGCCGAGTTCGGCCCGGTCGCCGAGACCCCGCCGCCCGCCGACCTCTGACCTCCCGCCTCCGACCACCGTCCCTCGGCCTTCGGGCACGCTGCGGCCCCGGACTCCTTCCGGAGTCCGGGGCCGCAGCGCTCGCTGACGGCGGGTCAGCAGCTGATGCTGCCCTTGCGCAGGGCGTGGCTGCTGGTGTTGCTGTCGTCCGACCAGTAGACGGGCTTGCTGCCGCCCACGCACTCGTCGGCGCCGGACAGCGTGAAGCCCTCGTTGTTGATGTTCGGCATGCCGGACGGGCGGTTGTAGACGGCGGTCACCGCGAAGGCGCCGCTCGCGTTCACCTGGAAGGTGCGGTGCTGGCCGGAGCAGGTGTCGTCGCAGACCACCCAGAGCCGGTTGGCCTGCGGCTCCCACTGGAGTTCCATCACGCCGGCCAGGCCGCTGCTCACCGTGGCGACCTTGGTGAACCCGCCGGCCTCCAGCAGCACGTAGCCGTAGACGGTGCCGGAGCCCTCGACGCCGACGAAGAACACGCCGCCGGTGTGCGCGGCGTACCGGCTCGGGTCGTAGGCGGCGCCGGTGGAGGCGTCCTTGAAGCCCGCACCGGTCAGGTAGCTGTCGGGCACCCAGGTGACGCCCTCCAGGCCGAGGTTGGAGCCGGTGGCCGGCAGGTCGGCGGTGAGGTTCCACTCGCGGGTGGCGGTCAGCGTGCTGCCGCTGCCGGAGACGTCGTACCGCAGCACGGACAGCCGGCTGGTGGACGAGGAGTCGGCGTTGCGCTCGCTGGAGACGTACACGCCGCCGGCCGAGCCCGCGCCGGTCAGCGTGACGCCCTCGTCGTCGGGGGTGCCGGTGCCGCCGGGGAAGCGCAGCGCCTTGCCGGAGCCCCAGCCGTTGGCGGTGTCGGGCGTCCAGCCGCCGGAGCCGTTCGGGACGAGCCGCCACAGCTTGCCGGAGTTCTGCGCGCCCCACATCACGCCGCCCTCCTGGTGGAGGCCGGACAGGTCGGTGCCGAACACGTTGGCCGCGTCCGCGGTGGCGACCGTCGAACCGCCGGGCCAGGCCACCGGCGTCGTGGAACCGCCGCTGCCGGAGCCGCAGTTGTTGGCGGCGCCGAGGGTGAGCGTGGCGGCCTGGGTCCAGCCGCCGGTGCCGTCGGCGCAGCGCGACCACGACGGGTTGGAGTGCGAGCTCCAGCTGAACGAGTCGACCAGGGTCACGCCGTCCGCCAGGTACAGCCGGGCGCTGTCTGCGGAGCCGAGGCCGAAGCTGCCGTGCACGTCGAAGGCCTTGAACCCGCCCGGGGCCAGACTGGTGCCCGAGGCGATCTTGTACTTGCTGCTGTCGTTGTCGTCCTTCAGGATCCACCCCGACAGGTCGATCGTCGCGGCGCCCTTGTTGTACAGCTCGATCGAGTCGTTCACCGACCCGGTCGTCACCACCTCGTTGATCCGGACGTCGTCCGCCGGCGCGGCGGCGGCCGGCGGGGCCGTCAGCACTCCCACTCCGACGGCGGGCAGGGCGACGGCGGCCAACAGCATCGAGAGGCGACGACGCCACCTGGGGGCACGCGGTTCCATCACGTTCTCCGTCCCTGGCTTCAGTGTGAACACGGCGCCGACCAACCTCCCGACCCCGCCCCAACGAAGCCCCACCGCCACCTGTTCCCCTCATGAACGCCCGACGAACGCCCCCTCCGGGAACCGACCCCACCCTCACTCCCGTTCCCACCCCGGGAGGCACCACCATGAAGACCCGCCACAAGGGCCGCTCCGGCCCACCGGAGCCGGAAGCACCGTGGAACGAGGTGGTGCCCGGGCTGTGGATGGGCGGCCACCACTGGCTCGACCCCGCCGGGCAGCGCCACCCGGTGCGGGTCGACGCCGAGTTCGATCTGGTGGTCAGCCTGTTCACGGCCCCCGGCCACGGGCCGGCCCCGGGTGTCGAGCACCTGGTCGCGGAGATGCCGGACGCGGCCCTGGACGCAGCCCGACTGGCCGCCGTCCAGGCCCTGGCGGAGTGCACCGCTACGGCGGTGGCGGCCGGCCGCCGGGTCCTCGTCCGCTGCCACAGCGGCTACAACCGTTCCGGGCTGGTGGTCGCCCAGGCGCTGATCGAGCTGGGGGCGGGCAGCGCCGACGCCGTCCGCCGGGTGCGGGAGCGGCGTTCGCCGTGGGCGCTGAACAACGAGGTGTTCCTCGCCTACCTGGAGACCGGACTCGACACGGCGCGGCTGCTCGGTTCGCTGGACGCGTCCGGGAACTGACGGGCTGTCGGTGGGGTGTTGACGGGGTGTTGACGGGTGGAGGCGCGGCCGGGGCGCGGCGGGGCGGCTTGGCTCAGGGTTAGGGGTGGGTTATCGGCTTCTTATCCGCCGGGGCGGGCAGGTGGGGCGGGGTGGGCGGTGGGCGTAGCCGGGTGGGTACGGGAGCGGTAGGGCGTGGGGTGGGTGGAGGCCGATTCCGCTGGTGCTTCGGGTCGAGCGGGCGCGCGGCGGGGTCTGACGGGGTGCCAGGTCGGGGGCTCGGCACCGGTGTTGCGGGTGGCCGAATGCCGCCACCGGAGTGCTGGCCGAATATGGCAGACACTTGTCAATTGGTATAGGCCAATCGTAGCCTTCGGTCCGTTCGCGGTGTGCCGGGTCCACACCGTGCCGCCCCGGGGTCGCGCCCCTGGGTGTCGGGCGGACGTGTCCGCCCCTTTTCCCCCACCATCGACCCGGCCTTTCCCGAGGAGAACCATGTCCTGGTCCCGTCGTCTGCTCACCGCGTCCGCGGTGGGCGCGGGCGCCCTGGTCGCCACCACCTTCGCCGCCGGCACCGCCGGAGCCCACGGCGCCATGTTCGGACCCGCCAGCCGCGTCGCCGCCTGCTACGCGGAGGGCCCCGAGACCCCCAAGTCGCAGGTCTGCAAGGACCTCGTCGCGGACAGCGGCACCCAGCCGCTGTACGACTGGAACGAGGTCAACATCGCCAGCGCCAACGGGCAGAGCCGCCAGATCATCCCCGACGGCCACCTCTGCTCGGCCAACCGCGACAAGTACCGCGCCCTGGACTGGGCCCGCACCGACTGGCCCGCCACCTCGGTGACGGCCGGCGCGAAGACCTTCAACTTCCGCGTCACCGCGCCCCACCAGGGCGTCATGACGCTGTACATCACCAACAGCACCTACAACCCGACCCAGCCGCTGAAGTGGTCCAACCTGGACCTGGCGAACCCGATCGCCATCTTCGCCAGCCCGCGCACCTCGGACAACGGCTACTACAACGTCAACGTCAACCTGCCGCAGCGCACCGGCCGCCAGCTGGTCTACATGGTGTGGCAGCGCACCGACAGCCCGGAGGCGTTCTACGGCTGCTCGGACGTCGACTTCGGCACGAACGGCACCGCCGCCGCGGCCGGCGCGTTCGCCGCCCAGGCCCCGACCGCGCCCACCGAGGCGCAGATCGACGCCGGCGCCTCGCACTCGCTGGTCTCGCACCACGGCCACGGCGGCGACGTGACGACCGCTCAGGCCGCCACCACCGGTACCGCGGGCGCCTCCGGCACCGCCGCCTCGGTGACCGCGGACAACAGCAGCAACGCGCTGCTCGGCCTGGCCGGCGCCGCGCTGCTGTCGGCCACCGCCTCGGGCGTGTACCTGGCCCGCCGGATGCGCGGCGCCGCCGTCACCGCCTGACGGCCCATGGATGCCTGACCCCGGTCAGGCGGGTGGCGCGGCCCCATCCCCCACAGTTCGGGGGCCGCGCCCTCCGTCGTCCCGCCCGCTCCGCCCTTCGCCGTTCCGCCTGCGCCGCCCGCTCCGCCCTTCGCCGTTCCGCAGCCTCCGTCGTCCGTGGTCCGCCCGAGCGCGCCCACCGGCCCCTGCCTCGCCGCGACGAACCGTCAACTCCTCGTAAAACCGCAGGACTTCACCTTGACGGCCCGGATTGGTCTGGACCATCTTGAGTGCGCCCCCGCACTCACGGCGCAGCTGCGCAGCCGCGAGCCCGTGCCCGCGCGGCCCCGAACGCCCCTGCAAGGCCCTGACCGGCCGCGCACCGCGCACCGCGTGCCGCACACAACGCGCCACGCACCCGCCCGGCTTCGCGTCTTGCCCAGCTGCGCAATTGCCGCACCCCCCAACTCCCCCACACCGTCGAGGAGAACCCGCCCATGAGGCGCGTCACCCTGTCTCTCGCCGCCGGCGCGGCCCTGCTCGTCGCGCCGCTGGCCGCCATCTCGACCGGTCCGGCCGCGGCCGCCGAAGTCTCCGGACTGGTCGCCGACTACGCCGTGACCCAGAGCTGGTCGAACGGCTTCCAGGCCGGCTACACCGTCACCAACCACACCAACACGACCGTCAACAGCTGGTCGCTCTCCTTCGACCTGCCGACCGGCGAGACCGTCTCCAGCCTGTGGAACGGCACCCTCACCTCCACCAGCACCTCCACCGGCACCCACTACACGGTGACCTCGCCGAGCTGGGCCGCGCCGCTCGCCCCGGGACCAGCGCGCCCACCGTCGGCTTCGGCGTCACCACCGGCGCCGCCCAGAGCGCGCCCGTCAACTGCACCATCAACAACCAGCCGTGCGCCGGCGCGCCCGCCGACGGTGCGGCGCCGACCGTCCCCGGCAACCTGCACAGCACCGGCGCCGGGCCCGGCAGCATCACCCTCGGCTGGAACGCCGCCACCGACAACGTCGGCGTCGCCGGCTACCACCTGCGCGAGGGCAGCGACGTCGTCGCCACCGTCACCGGCACCAGCGCCACCGTCCGCGGACTGCTCCAGGGCAGCAGCCACAGCTTCACCGTCAGCGCCTTCGACGCCGCCGGCAACGAGTCCGCCGCCTCCGCGGCCGTGACCGCCACCGCGGGCACCGGCACCACCCCCGGCACCGCCGCCCCCTACGTGGACCTCGGCGCCTACCCGACGCCCAGCCTGCCCGCGCTCTCCGCCGCCAGCGGACTCAAGGAGTTCTCGCTGGCCTTCATCATCAACGGCAGCCAGCCGTGCACCGCCAGCTGGTTCGGCGCGTACGACCCCGCCACCGGCTGGAACAAGGCCGACATGGACGCCGTCCGGGCCGCGGGAGGCGACGTCCGTCCGTCGTTCGGCGGTGCGAACGGCACCGAACTGGCGCAGTCCTGCACCACCGTGGCCTCGCTCGCCGCCCAGTACCAGAAGGTGGTGGACGTCTACGCGCTCGACCGGGTCGACTTCGACATCGAGGGCACCGCCGTCACCGACCACGCCTCCGTCGACCGCCGCTCCGCCGCCCTCGCCCAGGTGCAGGCCGCGCAGCGCGCCAAGGGCCGCGAGCTGAAGGTCAGCCTGACCCTGCCGGTGCTGCCCAGCGGCCTCACCGCCGACGGCGTCTACATCCTGCAGTCCGCCAAGAACGCCGGCCTGGCCGTCGACCTGGTCAACGTGATGGCGATGGACTTCGGCGACTGGGCCGCCCCGAGCCCCGCCGGCAAGATGGGCGCCTACGCGATCCAGTCCGCCCAGTCCACCCAGGCGCAGATCCGCTCCGTGTGGACCAACCTGACGGACGCTCAGGCCTACGCCATGGTCGGCGTCACCCCGATGCTCGGCCAGAACGACACCGCCTCCGAGGTGTTCGGTATCTCCGACGCCCAGCAGCTGATCGCCTTCGCCCAGCAGAACCACCTCGGCGAGCTGGCCTTCTGGGAGCTGACCCGGGACGCCAACGCCTGCACCGGCTCGCTGCCCAAGTGCACCAACATTCCGCAGACCCCCTACCAGTTCTCGAAGCTGTTCGCCGCGTACAACGGCTGACCGCCCGGCGGTCGGACTCGCCGATGGGCCGACGACCGGTCGGTCGCCCCTGGTGCACCTGGCACTCGTTGCCTGGCGCCGGGGCGGCCGACCGGTCCGTCATTGACGGGGCGTCACACCGGCTGGTGCTCGCCCTCCTTGCGGAGACCGGGCGCCTCGGCGCCCGCGGAGCCGTCCTGGCCGTCCTCACCCGGCTCGCCCTCCGGGCGGCCGTGCATCGGGAGCAGGAAGATGGCTGCGAAGACCACGGCCATCATGCCTATCTCGGCCCACAGCGTGAGCTGCTCGGCGCTGGCGAAGTCGGCGGTCTTCAGCCGCTCGAAGAACACCGTGCCGAGGATGGCGCTGCCGAGCGCGGCGCCCAGCTGCTGAACGGCCGTCAGCGTGCCGGAGGCCGAACCGGTTTCGTGCGCCTCGACCGAGGCCAGCACCATGCCGAAGAACGGGGCCATCACCAGGCCCATGCCCAGACCGGTGACCGCCAGCGCGGGCACCGTCTGCCACGGGGTGACGCCCGCGCCCTGGCTGTGCAGCGTGTACATCAGGGCGAACACGCCGGCCGTCATCACCAGCAGGCCGACGTGCATGACCTTGCGGCCGAAGCGCTGCAGTGCCTGCGAGGCGACGAAGGCGATCACCATGCCGACCGAGGCGGGCACCCCGGCCAGGCCTGACTTCAGCGGGCTGTAGTGCAGACCGAGCTGGGTGTAGAGGCTGAACGTCAGCCAGAAGCCGGTCATGGCGGTGAAGAAGATCAGGCCGAGCACCATGCCGCCGCTGAAGCCGCGCTTGGCGAACAGGCTCGGCTCGACCAGCGGGTCCGCGCCGGCGGCCTTGCGCCGCGACTCGTACCAGCCGAAGACGCCGAACACCGCCACGCCGACCGCCAGCAGCGCGAACGCCCACAGCGGCCAGTCGTGCTCGCGGCCCTGCACCAGCGGGTAGATGACGGCGGCCGCGCCGATCGCGGCGAGCAGCGCACCGACCAGGTCGAGCCGGACCGTCCGGCCCTCGCCCCGGGCCGGCAGGAAGACCCGGCCGCCGATGAGGGCGAACAGGCCGAGCGGGATGTTGATCAGGAAGATCATCCGCCAGCCGGTGCCGGCGAAGTCGGCGTCGATCAGCCAGCCGGCCAGGATCGGGCCGCCGACCGTGGACAGGCCCATCACCGGACCGAACATGCCGAAGGCCGCGCCCTGCTCCTTCGGCGAGAAGATCTCCTTCATGATGCCGAGGCCCTGTGGGAGCATCACCGCGCCGAGCAGGCCCTGGGCGACCCGGGCGGCGACCAGTTGCCAGGGCTCCTGGGCCAGGCCGCAGGCGAGCGAGCCGACCGTGAACCCGGCCGCGCCGAGCATGAACATCCGGCGGCGGCCGAAGATGTCGCCCAGCCGGCCGCCGGTGATCAGACCGATGGCCATCGCCAGCGTGTAGGCGGCGCCGAGCCACTGGATGGTGGATTCGCCGCCGCCGATGTCCTGCCGGATCGCGGGTGCGGCGATGTTCGTCACCAGCGAGTCGAGCAGGTCCATCACCTCGGCGGCGAGGATGACGAACAGCGCGACCCAGCGCCAACGGTAGGGGTCGGCCGCGCCCGCGGAGGGCGGGGCCGAGGGGGAAAGTCCGACCGCGTCGGTCATCGAAAACTCCTGCGGAGTGCCAGGGCGCGGTGGACGGGGGCCGCGCAGTGAACGGTGTTTCTTCGAACGAACACTGTTCTACGAGTCGAGCGCCGTTCCCGTCAAACGAATTAACCCTGACTTCTCCCCGAGACCGCCCCTGACCCGCCCCCGAGGCCCTCCCCGGGCCCGGCCCTTCGCCCACCCGTCGAACGGCGTTCGTCCCGAGTACGATGATCGCCGGTCGACAGTTCAGCGAAAGCAGGTGGCCCGATGCCCGCGCAGATGCCCGCGATCCCGTGGCACAAGCCCCGCAAGGCCGATCCGCGCCAGCCGCTCAGCCGGTCGCTGATCGTCGAGACGGCGATCCGGGTGCTGGACGCCGAGGGCCTGTCCGGGGTGACGATGCGTCGGGTCGCACAGGAGCTCGGCACCGGCCCCGCCTCCCTGTACGCGCACGTCTCCAACAAGGAGGAGCTGTTCGAGCTGATGCTGGAGCGGGTGGTGGCGGAGATCCGGCTGCCGCTCCGGCCGGAGCCCGAGCGCTGGAAGGAGCAGATCACCGAGATCTGCTTCGAGGCGCAGCGGGTGCTGACGGCCCACCGGGACGTGTCGCTGGTGTCGCTCGGCAGCATCCCGATCGGCGAGAGCCAGTTGCGGATCACCGAGTTCCTGCTCGACCTGCTGCTCCAGGTCGGCCTGCCGCCGCAGGTCGCGGCCTGGGCGCTGGACGGGCTGGGCCAGTTGATCGACACCGACGCGTACGAGGCGTCGGTGTACACCGAGCGGATGGCCCGGGGCACCGATCTCGGCGCGTACTTCGACCAGTTGCGCGGCTACCTGCACGACCTGCCGACCGACCGCTTCCCGACCCTGCAGGGCATGGCGGACACCATGATGACGGGCGACGGCGACCAGCGGTACGCGTTCAAGATCGAGGTGTTCCTGCGCGGCCTGGAGTCCTTCCTCCCCGCCGAGGCGCGTACCGGCGCGAGCGCGGGCGCAGGCACGGGCGCGGGCGCGGGCACCTGGGCGCCGGCGGACCGTGCGGGCCTGGTGTCCGACGGGCCCGGGTGGCACGGCGCGGCGGGCGGCTCCGGCCGGGCGGGAGGCTCCGAACGCGCGGACGACTCCGGCCCGGCGGGCGGCTGACGGCGCGTCACCGCAGGCCCGGCGCCGGCAAGGGTTGACGGCGAATTCGCACAGGTCTATACCAAAGGTCAGTCACGTCAACCTCGGCTTGGTACCCGACCGTTGACCCGGCCGCGCACCCCCACGTGGACCCCCACCGCGCGCGTCCGGGCCCGCCGTCCTCGCCGCCTCCTGGAGAGGTCTTCGATGGAACGCGCACTTCCCCCACACCCCCCTGCCGTTGACACCCCGGCGCGCCGCCGCCGTCCGCGCCGCGCGCTCGCCGTCGCGCTGTCCGTGTTCGGCCTGCTGGCCGGCGGGGTGGCCGCCGTCAGCGCGTCCGGACCGGCGAACGCCGCCACCGCGCAGGGGCTCGGCTCCAACTGGTACGCCTCCGCGCCGTACCTGATGCCGGAGGACAACAGCCCGCCGGACGCGGCCGCCGTGATGGACGCCACCGGCCAGAAGGCCTTCCAGCTGGCGTTCATCCTGGCCCAGGGCAGCAGTTGCAGCCCGGCCTGGGGCGGCACCTCCTCGATCGACTCCGACACCACCATGCCGGCGGTGATCCAGACCATCCGCAACAAGGGCGGCGACGTCTCGGTGTCGGTCGGCGGCTACGGCGGCACCAAGCTGGGCCAGACCTGCGGCACCCCGGAGGCGACCGCGGCCGCGTACCAGAAGGTCGTCACCAAGTACGGCCTGAAGGCGATCGACTTCGACCTGGAGGAGCCGGAGTACGAGAACACCGCGGCGATCCACAACGAGATCGGCGCGGCCCGGATCCTCCAGCAGAACAACCCGGGGCTGTACGTCTCCATCACCACCGCGGGCACCAACGCCGGCACCGGCTGGTTCGGCACCCAGATGCTGCTGGAGGCCAAGTCGCAGGGGTTCACCCCGAACAACTACTCGATCATGCCGTTCGACGGCGGGTTCAGCGGGGCGGCGGCGCAGACCGACGCGCTGGTGAAGTTCAACCAGATCCTGCAGAGCACCTTCGGCTGGAACGAGGCCACCGCGTACGCCCACGAGGGCGTGTCGATGATGAACGGGCGGACCGACGCGGCCGAGTACTTCCGGCAGGCCGACTTCCAGACGGTGCTGGACTTCGCCACCGCGCACAAGCTGGCCCGCTACACCTACTGGTCGGTCAACCGGGACCGGCAGTGCCCGGGCACGGTGGACCCCGGCCTGTCCGGGTCGTGCTCCAGCGTGGCCCAGAACGACTGGGACTTCACCAAGTTCACGGTCCGGTTCGCCGGGGCCACCCCGCCCACCGGCTCGCCCTCGCCGACCGTCAGCACCTCGCCGAGCGGCAGTTCCAGCCCCTCGACGGGCACCACCCCGTGCAGCCCGGCCTGGCAGGCGGGCACCACCTACGTGGGCGGCGACAAGGCCAGCTACAACGGCCACAACTACCACGCCAAGTGGTGGACGCTGAACGAGAACCCGTCCGCCAGCGGCCAGTGGGGCGTGTGGGCCGACGACGGCCCGTGCTCCTGACCCCGCTGTCCCGAAACGCCGGACGGGCCGTCCGCTCCCGGGACTTCCCGGGGGCGGACGGCCCGTCCGTTCGTGCGGCACCAGCCGGTTGACTGCGCGTCAGACGGTGGCGCGGTTGCGGTACTCCTCCGCGATGGCGCGGGTGGCGGGCAGGTCGGCGAGCGGTTCGCCGACCACCCGGGAGGCCAGCTCGGTCGCCACCTTGATGACGTCCTCGCGGAGTTCGGCCTCGGCCAGCACCTTGTCGGCAGCGAGCTGCACGTGCGCCTCGGCGACCAGCTGCTCACGCTGCTGGAGACCCTCGGCGCGGAGGGCGGCGACCAGGGCCGCGCCCTCCTCGGCGGCGGTCTGCCGGATCGCGGCGGCCTCGTGGCGCGCGGCCGCCAGCTCCGACTGGAACTCCTTGCGCAGGCGTTCCGCCTCGGCCCGGGCGGCCTCGGCACGGGCCAGACCGCCGTCGGTCTTGTCGTGACGTTCGGCAAGGGTCTTTTCGATGCGCGGCAGCAGTACCTTGCCGAGCACCGCGAACAACAGGAAGAAAACGATCAAGCCGAGGATCAGCTCGGGCACATTCGGTTCGAGAGGTCCCATACTCGGTATGCTATCCGGTCACCTGACGGGCCGTTCGACCGGCCCCTCCCCCATTCCCCTTGCCCGTCAGGGCACTTCGGGCCCGATCAGGCTCCGGTGACCCCGTCGATGTGCTCGCGCAGCAGGTCGGCGTGGCCGTTGTGGCGGGCGTACTCGGTCGTGACGTGCAGGTACGTCATCCGCAGCGACTGCGGCTCGCCGTACGCGGCCAGCGTGGCGTCCAGCGAGGCGCCGGCCACCGCGAGGTCCGCGAGGCGCTGCTCCTCCAGCAACTGCCGGTACTCCTGCTCGGCGCGGGCCGGGTCCAGCAGGTCGAAGTCGGCGTCCTTGTGGCCCTCGACGGCGTGCAGCGGCGGGACGTCCTCGGCGGCGAACCGGATCCGGAACCACGTCCGCTCCACCTTGGCCAGGTGCCGCATCAGGCCGAGCAGCGAGAGCGAGGAGGCGGGCAGCGGGCGCAGCGCGAGCTGTTCGCCGTTCAAGCCCCGGCACTTGTGCAGGAAGGTGGAACGGTGCCAGGCCAGGTAGTCGGGGAGCAGCTCGGCCTCGGGTGCGGTGAGCGAGCCGCCGGTGCGGGCGGGGGCGGGGACGGTCCAGGTCATGTGCACGATCATGCCGAACGTCCGGTCGGGCCGACCAGCGGTTTTCCGGGTCGCCGGGGTGCGGCCCGGGGCGGGCGCGCCGGTTGGTAGCATCGCGGTGAGCCGTGACTGGCGCGCTGGGATGGACTTCACCATCGGGGAGCGGCTCCGCTCGGGACCTTCGGGTTCCGAGGTGCTGTAGCCGAGCGCCTGGGCCGTCCGAATCGTCGCCGTTCCGAACGAGGAGACCGCCTTGGCCGAGTCCCTGACCCCGCACACCTTCGGCAGCCCCGCCGCCGACACCGCCTTCCGCAGCGCCCTGGACGTGGTGCGCGCCGTCGAGCCGCGGATCGCCGCGGCGATCGGCTCGGAGATCGAGGACCAGCGCGCCTCGCTGAAGCTGATCGCCAGTGAGAACTACGCCTCGCCCGCCGTGCTGCTGGCGATGGGCAACTGGCTGAGCGACAAGTACGCGGAGGGCACTCCGGGCCGCCGCTTCTACGCGGGCTGCCGCAACGTCGACACGGTGGAGTCGCTGGCCGCCGAGCACGCCCGCGAGCTGTTCGGCGCCGAACACGCCTACGTGCAGCCGCACTCCGGGATCGACGCCAACCTGGTGGCGTTCTGGGCGGTGCTCTCGCAGCGGGTGGAGAGCCCCGCGCTGCGGCGGGCGGGCGTGCGCAACGTCAACGACCTGACCGAGCAGGACTGGGCGGAGCTCCGCCGGGAGCTGGGCAACCAGCGGATGCTCGGCATGTCGCTGGACGCGGGCGGTCACCTGACGCACGGCTTCCGGCCGAACATCTCCGGCAAGATGTTCGACCAGCGCAGCTACGGCACGGACCCGGCGACCGGCCTGGTCGACTACGACGAAGTCCGGCGCATCGCCCTGGAGTTCAAGCCGCTGATCCTGGTCGCCGGGTACTCCGCGTACCCGCGGCTGGTGAACTTCCGCCGGATGCGGGAGATCGCGGACGAGGTCGGCGCGACCCTGATGGTCGACATGGCGCACTTCGCCGGCCTGGTCGCGGGCAAGGTGCTGACCGGCGACTTCGACCCGGTCGCGCACGCGCAGATCGTCACCACCACCACGCACAAGTCGCTGCGCGGCCCGCGCGGCGGCATGGTGCTGTGCACCTCGGAGCTGGCCGAGCACGTCGACCGGGGCTGCCCGCTCGTCCTCGGCGGCCCGCTGTCGCACGTGATGGCCGCGAAGGCCGTCGCGTTCGCCGAGGCCCGCCGGCCCGAGTTCCAGGTGTACGCCCGGCAGGTCGTCGACAACGCGCACGCGCTCGCCGAGGGGCTGCTGCGGCGCGGCGCCCGGCTGGTGACCGGCGGCACCGACAACCACCTGGTGCTGGCGGACGTCTCCTCGTACGGACTGACCGGCCGTCAGGCCGAGGCGGCGCTGCTGGACTCCGGCATCGTCACCAACCGCAACGCCGTCCCGCAGGACCCGAACGGCGCCTGGTACACCTCCGGCGTCCGGCTCGGCACGCCCGCGCTCACCACCCGCGGCCTGGGCACGGCGGAGCTGGACGAGGCGGCGGACCTGATCCACACCGTGCTGTCCGCGACCTCCGCCGCCGGCTCCTCCAAGGCGCAGTACGTGCTCGACGAGGCCGTCCGGGACGCGGTCGCCAAGCGCGCCGTCGACCTGCTGGCCGGGCACCCGCTGTACCCCGGCATCACCCTCGGCTGACCTTCCCCTCCGGCCCGGCGTCCCCGTCCGGACGCCGGGCCACGGCCCGGGCCGCGGCTCGCTTGTCGCGCCCGGGCCGTCCGACGCACCGTCAGTATCCGTGATCGCCACGGCCGTCGACCGCTCCCGGCGCTGTCTGCTAGCGTCGCGCAGTTCGTGCGCGCCCTCTGCGGGGGCGCGTCCGTGGGGCGAGGGGGCGCGGGGTGTCGGAGGCACGGGAACGCACGGTGCGGCGGGCGATCGGCCTGGCCGTGCTGGTGGCACTGGCCCTGCTGGGCTGGTGGGTGGTGCGCTGGGCGACCGAGGAGGCGCCGCCGGTCGGCGACGGACGCGCCTGCACCGGGACCGACCTGCCGTTGGACCAGGCGCTGGCCGCCTGCGGACTGGACCTCCCGGCCCGGGCCACCGACGTCCACTACCTGGCCCGCGCCGACCCGGACACCGGCCGCGTCCACCTGGCGGTCGCCCTCCACAGCACCCGCGACGCGATGACCGACTACCTGAAGCAGCACGGCCTGACGGCCGATCAGGTGGCGAAGCTGGACGACGGCCCCTACGAGCACGGCGACGTGGCCGACTACCGCGGTCTGTGCGGCAACACCGCGAAGATCCCGGCGATCCGCGTCCCGGTGCCGCCGGGCACCGGGCAGGCCGCCGTGGTGGTCGAGATGGACGGCCGCGCCATCCGCGAGCACACCGCCGTGATCCTGGAAGCCGCCCCGAACTGAGCCCGCCCGGTGATCCGCCGGCCGGGCCTGCCTAGGATGACCGCCATGATCGCGGACGAACCGACCACGGCGCCGGACGGCCCCGTCGTCCCCGGAGTGCGCAACTTCCGGGACGCCGGCGGCTGCGGCCACCTCCCGCGCGGAGTGCTGTACCGCTCCGGCGCGCTCGACCGGCTGACGCCCGACGGGGCGCGGGCCCTGCTCGACCTCGGCGTGCGCACCGTCCTCGACCTGCGCAGCACGCCGGAGACCGCCGCCCGGCCGGACGCGCTCGACGGCACCGGCATCCGCCACCTGCACGTCCCGGTCTTCGCCGAGCAGCGCTGGCCCGAGGACCCGGCCGAGCTGTACCCGCTGATGGCGGAGCTCGCCGGACGCCCGACCGTCGCCGCGCTCCGGGCGCTGCTCACCGCCGACCGCCGGGCCGTCCTGGTGCACTGCGCCTCCGGCAAGGACCGCACCGGCGTGGTGGTCGCGCTGCTGCAGTCGCTGCTCGGCGCCGGGGAGCCGGAGATCCTCGCCGACTTCCTGCACTCCAACGCCGCGCTCGGCCTCACCGCGCCCGATCCCGCCGTCCCCGGCCACGCCACCCGCCCGGTCGCGGCCGTCCACCTGCGCCGCGCCCTGTTGTCCGTCCGCTCCCACCACGGCACGCTGGACGAGCACCTGCGGGCGCACGGCGCACGAACGTCCGAACTCCTCGCCCTGCGCGCCGAGTTCCGCACCGCGGATTGCCCGTAGGCGGCTTCCCGGCGCTATGGTGCCGACCAGGCGCGAACCGACGGGGGATCAACCATGGACGCCACGAACCGGAACCACCTGACCGACCCCGACGACCCGGCCCTGCCCACCGTTCCGTCCGTCACGGCGCACACGACCGTCCCCGCCGTTCCCGAGTACGAGCCCGGGTACCGGCCCGCGCGCGGCCCCGAGCCCGAGCCCGAGCTTGCTTCCGGGCAGCCGCCCGCTCCGGCGGGCGGGAGCCGCAGGTCCGGCAGCGCCCGGCTCTCGGCCCGCTGTGCGATGGCCCTCGGCGTGCTCGGCCTGCTGCTCGCCGGCGTCCTCGGCGCCCTGCTCACCCGCCAGGCGGCCACCGACTTCAGCTACCAGGTCGGCTGGCGCGGCACCCCGAAGCTGAGCATGACCGTGGACGCCTGCCTGGCGAACGGCGGCGGACGCCACAAGGCCTACAACTGCTACGGCCACGGCGAGCGCGGCACCGCCGACACGGTGGACGGCTCCTGGCTGCTGCGGGACGCCCCGACCCGCTACGCGCCCGGCACCGTGCTGGACGTGAGCTGCTCCCCGACCGGCGGCTGCGTCGAGCTCGGCACCCGGCACGCGCTGGCGGACAGCGCCAAGTTCCTGTTCGGCCTGTGGCTGTGCTCCTTCGTTCCGGGTTCCGGACTGGTGCTGCTGAGCGTCCGCCGCAACGCCCCGCCGCGCCGCAAGGGGCTCAGCACCCCGTACCGGGTGGGCCTGGCCTGGTTCGCCGTGCTGCCCGCGCTCGCCCTGGTGCTGGGCCTGGTCTCGCTCTTCCTGTAGGCCTCTCCTCCGTCTCGCTCCGCGCCTGCCGCTGACGGTCGGTCAGCTGCGCGGGTGGGTCTCGTACATGCGCACCGCCACGGTGATGCCGGCCAGGGCGGTCAGGGCGGCGACCGCCCAGATCGCGGTGGTCACGCCGTACGCGTCGGCGAGGATGCCCGCGATCAGTGCGCCGACCGCGAAGCCGCCGTCGCGCCAGAGCCGGTAGACGCCGACGGCGCGGGCCCGCCAGGCGGGGTGGGCGACGTCGCCGATGACGGCCAGCAGGGTCGGGTAGACCAGGGCGGTGCCAGCGCCGAGCAGGGCCTGGGCCGCGGCCCACACCGGGAAGGACGTGCCGACGGCCACCAGTCCGAGGGCGGCCGCCTGGACCAGCATGCCGGCGGTGATCAGGTGCTTGCGGCCGATCCGGTCGGACCACCAGCCGGTGAGCATCTGCCCCGCTCCCCACACCGCCGGGTAGAGCGCGGCCAGGATGCCGATCCTGCCGAGTTCCAGTCCGTGCGCGGCGTACAGCAGCGGGAAGATGCCCCAGGCGAGGGCGTCGTTCAGGTTGTTGACCATGCCGGCCCAGCTGGCGCTGGACAGCGCCCGGTCACCGAGGCTGGTGGTGCGGGCTATTCGGGCGGTGCTGAGCGCGGCCGGATCACCGGCCCGGGCGTGCACGCCCGCCGTGGCCGGACCCTCCTTCCCCCGGTCGGTGCCGGCCGGGGACGAGTCGGCGCCGGGTGGCGCCAGGTGGGCGGCGGCTTCCGCCCGGGCGTGCTCGCGGGTCTCCCGGACGGCGGCGACCGCCAGGCCCAGGCCGAGGGCGACGTACGCCGCGCCGAGCAGGAACGGCTGCGGACGCAGGCCCCAGTGGGCGGCGATCGCACCGGTGGCGGTCGCGGTGACGGCCACCGCGAGGTAGCCCGCCGCTTCGTTGAGGCCCATCGCGAGGCCGCGCCGGGCCGGCCCGACCAGGTCGATCTTCATGATCACCGTGGTGGACCAGGTGAGGCCCTGGTTGACGCCCAGCAGGACGTTGGCCGCGACGATCCAGCCCCAGGTGGGGCCCCAGGCCAGCATCGCCGGTATCGGTAGCGCCACCAGCCAGCCCGCGATCAGCACCGGCCGGCGCCCGTACCGGTCGGACAGCGTCCCCGCGAAGAAGTTGGTGACCGCCTTGGTCGCTCCGAACGCCAGGATGTACGTCAGCGCGCCGGTGTAGGCGGACAGGTGGAAGACCCGGTCGGCGAGCAGCGGCAGGACCGTCCGCTCCTGGCCGAGCATGCCGCCGACCAGCGCGTTGACCGCCACCAGCAGGCTGAACTGCGCGAGGTTGGCGCGCAGCCCGAGCCGGATCGGCCTGCCCGAGGGCCCGCCCACCGGGGTGGTGCGCGGAGCACCGCTCGGCGTGGACGCCGGCGGAGGCAGCGGGCGCTGAGCCTGGACGGACATGGAGGGCTCCCGGATGGTGCGTGGGGCGTGGTGCTTGGAACGGTGCTCCGCGGGCGTCGATCGAGCGGCGCAGCATCGATACTATTCCAATTGTTCATGGATGAATGGAGAGGGCACCTTCCTGCGCCTGCGCGGGCAGCTTCCGGACGGCCGGCATGGCCAGCAGGAGGAGCGCGGCCGGGACCGCCAGCGCCGTCATGCCGAACAGCGTGCGGTGCACGCCGAGCCCGTCCGCGAGCGGGCCGGCGAGCACCAGGCCCAGCGGCATCAGCGCCACCGCGATCAGGTGGTCGTACGAGCTGACCCGGGACAGCACCTGCTCCGGTATGTGCACCTGGAGCGAGGTCTCCCACAGCACGAAGAACAACGAGACGCCGACTCCGGTGACGGCCTCCAGCAGGGCGATCACCACCACCGGTGCGCCGGATCCGATGATCAGCGCCTGGCACGAGGCGACCGCCATCGCGACGGCTGCCACCGCCATCGGCCGGGCCGGTTTCAGCCGGTAGGCGCAGACGTCGCCGACGATCGAGCCGAGGCCGAAGGCGATCACGATCACGGCCCAGTCTCGCGCGCCGCCCCACTCGCGGTCGGCCAGGACCGGGCCGAGCACGAACACCGAGGGCAGCACCACGACGTGGTAGACGGCCATCGCGAGCATGCTCGACCACACCCAGCTGCGCTCCCTCACCTGCCGCCACCCGACCCGGAGTTCGGCCAGGAACCCGAGCCGCTCGGCCCGCTCCGCGGCCCCCGACCCGCCCACCGGGCCGAGCCTGGCCAGCACGAGGGCGCTGGCCGCGAAGCTCGCGGCGTCCACCATCAGGGCCCCGCCGGGCCCGGCCAGTGCGACCAGTGCGCCGGCCAGCGCCGGACCGACGACCAGCCCCGTCGAGCTCACGAACCCGCGCAAGGCGTTGGCCTCGCGCAGCCGGTCACCGGACAACAGCAGCGGGAGCAGCCCCGTGGACGCCGGCAGGAAGAAGGCGTCCGCCACGCCGAACACCACCATCAGCAGGGCCAGGGCGCCGACCGTGGCCGTGCCGGTGAACAGCAGCACCGCGACGGCCGTCTGGACCGCGCACCGGACCAGGTCGGAGGCCAGCATGATCCGCTGTCTCGGTATCCGGTCCGCCCACACTCCGCCGGCCAGTGTGAACACCAGCATCGGCACCAGGCTCGCCGCGGCCACCAGTCCGACGTCGGCGGCCGACCCGCCGATCGACAGGACGGCGAACGGCAGGGCCACGAACGAGACTCGGTCGCCCAGGATGGACAGCGACTGGCCGACGAACAGACGGGCGAACTGGCGCTCTGCTCGGAGCACTTCGGGGATCAGTGCAGCCATGGGCACCTCCACAGCGGTCGGGGAACGATCACCGCGATGGTAGGGAGCCGTCGGACCGGCTGTCGCGCGAATTATCCGCAACGCCGCAAACGCCCCAAATAGCACCAACTAGGCTTGCACTGGCTTAAGTTGACGTGTCGCCAGTCGATGTCCGACCGCCTCGGGGCGCCCGTGTTCCCTCCGCCCGGCATCCCCAATCCCACCGATCGGCCAGACCTTCCCGGCCGACCGTCCGACCACTCCGCCGTCCAGCCGTCGGACACCGCACCCCGCGGCGGGCCGCGCCACCGCCGAAATGATCGTCAACAGGTCGCCCACGCACGGCCGCAGCGCTTCCCCGCTCCCGCAAGGGCGGTCCGTGTCCGACGGCTCTCCGGACGGGCGTGATTCGACCGTGACGCGGGCGCGATGCGCTTGTGATTGCGCCGTTCGAGTGAATAGGCTCGGTCCGGCCCGCGCCGCCGGGCCCCCGCGCGCGGTATCGCCGAGCCCTGTCCGCCGCGCCGCCGGGTCGACCACCACAACCCGGGCAGGGGCGGGGGAACCACGTACGTCGCCGTCCCCCACGGCTAGGGGTGAAGCCGTCCACGCCGGTCCGACCGGAGTGCGGCGGCCGGACCTCCCTCCCGGTCCGAACCCGACAGCTCACCTCGCAGGCGTGCGGAGAGGATCGGGCATGCTCTTCACGGGTTCTGGACGCCACCGTCGGCAGAGCCAGGCGGAGAAGACGGCTGAGCGGGCGATCGCCGCGGCCGGCGTCGCCGGCGTCGGCCTCGCACTGCCGCTGCTCGCGGTGACGAGTGCGCACGCCGCCCCCAGCGCGGTGTGGGACCGGGTCGCCGAGTGCGAGAGCGGCGGCAACTGGAGTGCCGACGCGGGCGACGGCCTGTACGGCGGCCTCCAGATCAACGCCCAGCGCTGGGTCGACTACGGCGGCACCCAGTACGCCGCGCTGCCGAACGGTGCCACCCGCAGCCAGCAGATCGCGGTCGCCGAACGCATCCTCGCCACCGAGGGCCCGCAGCCCTGGTCCGGCTGCGCCGACTCCGCGAACCTGAGCGTGGCCACCGCTCCCGGCGTGGTGGACGACAACGACTCGGCGAACGAGACGGGTTCGCTGCGCGGCGCCCGCGGCGTCGCGGCCGCCAACGCGGCCCCGGACGGCACCGTCACCACGCCGAACGCCGCCCCGGTCTTCTCCGGCCTGCCCGGCTACGACCCCGTGTACCACGTCTACTGGTACGAGAAGAACGGCGGCTGGTTCTGGACCAGCCACCAGAGCCTGTACGAGCGTTACGTGCAGCTGACGCACCCTCAGCCGCCCACGGCCGCGCCCGCTCCGGAGACCACCGCGCCGAGCACCACCGCCCCGGACGGCCACGCCACCCCGACGGCCCCGGTCACCCCGGTCGTCCCGCTGCCGTCGACCGACCCGAGCACCACCCCGAGCCCGTCCACGCCCCCCGGCGACCAGAACGGCAACGCGAACGGGAACGGCAACAACGGCACGGGCACCGGCGAGGGCCAGAACAACGGCAACGGCAACACCCAACTGCCGACGCCCTCCGCCCCCGCCACCACCACCCCGTCGCCGACCGCTCCCACCCCGGACCCGGCGGCCGCCACCCCGGCCCCGGGCCAGTCCGCCACCGAACCGACCGCGCCAACCGCCCCGGCCGGGTCCGCCGAGACGCCGGCGGCCGCGCCGAGCGCCCCGGCCGCGACCCCGCAGCCGTACACCGTCGGCCCGGGCGACACGCTCGCGAAGATCGCCCGCACCCACGAGCTGGACGGCGGCTGGACCGAGCTCTACAAGGACAACCAGCAGGTGGTGGGCGAGAACCCGGACCTGATCCGTCCGGGCCAGGTGCTGAACCTGGGGTGACGCCCGCCGGGCCGAGCCGCCGTCACTTGGGGACGGCGGCCAGCCCGGTGCAGCCGCGCAGGCCGTCGCGGCGCTGCTGGGCGCTCTTCGCTGCGCTGCCGGTCTGTGGCACGGGCACGCCCCGCCCGTCGATGTGCGCGGGGGTGAACGTTTCTCCGGTGACCCGCCCCTCGCCGGTGATGGTGAGCGTGGTGACGCCGGTCTCGTCGGAGCCGGTGTAGTTCGAGGTGCCGTACCAGAGGAAGTTCCCGAAGCCGTACGCCACGTAGGTGTCTCCCAGCATGCCCGCGCCGAGCATGGTGTGAGCGTGGGTGCCGACGATCGCGGTGGCGCCGGCCTTGGCGAGCTTCTTGGCGAGCGCGGTCTGCGCGGCGGTCGGGCAGGCCACGCCCTCCTCGCCCCAGTGCAGGTAGACCAGCACCACGGGCGCCTGCGCCTTGGCGTCGGTGACGGCGCGCAGCAGCGCCTTTTCGTCGAACGCGGAGGCGATGCCGGCCTTGTGCTGGCCGGCCCGCCACTTCTGGTTGGTGAGGTCGTCGACCTGACTCGCCGCCAGGACGGCGACCTTCACGCCGCGCACGGTGGTGAGGTGGGGCGCGTAGGCCTCGGTGGCGTCCTTGCCGATGCCGATCAGCGGGATCGGGGAGCCTGCTTTGGCGGCGAGGGTGTCGGTGAGGCCGTCGGGTCCGAAGTCGACGGCGTGGTTGTTGGCCTGGGAGAGCACGTCGACGCCGGCGTCCTTGAGCGCGGTCAGGGCCTTGGTGCTGGTGCGGAAGGTGTAGGTCTTGGGTTCGGGTTTGCCCCGGCCGGTGATCGCGGTCTCCAGGTTGAGCACCGCGAGGTCGGCGGCGGCCAGGGTCTTGGCGATCGGTCCGAGCGCGGTCTCGGCGGCGGGGGCGGTGAGCCGGGCGGCGGTCCGGCCCTCGAAGTGGACGTCGCCCGCGAACGCGACCGTGATGCTGCCTCCCGCGCCGCCCGGCGCCGCCGCGCCCGTACTCGCGTTCCCGCTCGCGCCGGGGCTGCCTGACGCACCGTCCGCGGCGCCGGGGCTGCCGGACGCGGCGGAGGCGCGCCCCCGGCGGAGTCGCCGCCGGGGGCGGTGGTCGTGGTCCCGCCGGCCGGTGGCGTGGATCCGCCGCATCCGGTGGCGGTGGCGAGCAGCAGGGCGGCGGCAGCGGCGGTGCCGAGTGGTGCGCGGCGCATGGTGATCCCCCCGGATCGTTTCGATGCGTCGCACCTTATCCGCGCCGGTCGATCACCGGAAGGCCACATCCGCACCGGAAGGTCACAACTGTGCGCCGTCGCCCCGCGGATGAGAGCCCGTCAGTGCCCGCTCAGGCGACCACGCCGGCGGCGCGCAGCAGCCAGCGGTTCGCCCGGCCGACCAGTCCGGCCCGGTCCAGCACGCCGACCACCTTCTGGGCCATCTCGGTCTTGGTGGCGCGCCAGTGCGGGTTGGCCCGGGCGACGGCCTTGCCGACCTTCGGGTCGATGCCGACGGCGGCGTACAGCCGGGGGTGGATCAGCGCGGTGGTGGCGTAGTAGATGACGACGCCGAGGAACAGCTGCTCCCACCGCCGCTGCACCGGCCCGAGCCGCTTGCGGACGAGTTCCTCGCGGGCGTAGCTGATGTGCCGGGCCTCCTCGATGACGTGGATCCGGGAGACCTGCCGGGTGAGCGGCTGGAGGGTGTCGTCGTTCATCACTTCGCGCTGGAAGGCGTCCAGGATCTCTTCGACGTACATGGTTCCACCGAAGGTCTGGCTGTGGGTGGAGATCGCCTTGAACAGCCGGCCGAGGTTGTGGGCGACGAATCCGGCGCCGTACGCGGGAACGCCCATCTTGGCGATCATGCGGGCGAACATGATCGAGTGCCGGCATTCGTCGGCGATCTCGGTGAGCGCGTACTGGACGTGGTTGCTGGTGGGGTCCCGGTCGAAGGCGTGGCGCAGCAGCATCTGCATGAGGATCTCCTCGAACCAGATGCCGACGCTGGCGATCGAGGCGACCTCGTGCTTGGAGAGTTCGATGCGCTCGTCCTCGGTCATCCGCTCCCACAGGTCGGTGCCGTAGAGGGAGAGGTGGCGGGGCGGGCAGTAGTAGGCGCCGGGGACGGGGTCGGCGTCCCAGTCGACGTCCTTGAGCGGGTTGAACGAGAGCTTCGCGGAGGAGGCGAGCAGGCGTTCGGCGGTGCGCTCCCGGTCGGGGCGGCGCGCTCGCGGTCGGGAGCGGTCGGGGTTGCGGCGGGCTGGGGCGGCATGCCGGCTCCTTCGCGGTGGGGTCGAGGGGCGTCGAGGGTGGAACGGTGCCACTGCCGCGAAGGTAGAAGTTATTAGACTGCCCGTCAATACACTGTGCACAAGGAGACCCTTGCCGCCTCCCGGTGAACCGTCAGGCGCCCCAGCCGTCGGGGTCGACCCACGCCGCCAGTTCCCGCCGACTGACGAAGCGGCGCTCCCCGCCGTCCACCGGGTCGGTGAACTCCAGCGAGCGCGCCAGCAGTTGGAGCGGGCGCCGGTAGTCCTCCGGGTCCTGCTCCGGCAGCAGCGCGGGGTATATCGGGTCGCCGAGGATGGGCAGCCCGAGCCCGTTCATGTGCACCCGCAGCTGGTGGGTGCGGCCGGTGCGCGGGGCCAGCCGGTAGCGGCCCAGGCCGTCGCGGGCCTCCACCAGCTCGACCCGGCTCTCCGCGTTGGGCTCCCCCGGCACCTCGTAGGCGTCCAGCCGCCCGTGGTCCTTGACCAGCCGGTTGCGCACCGTAGTCGGCAGGGACACCGCCGGGTCGTGCCGGGCGATCGCCTCGTAGGTCTTGACGGCCTCCCGCCGTTCGAACAGGCCCTGGTAGGCGCCTCGGCGGGCCGGGTCGGCGACGAACAGCACCACGCCCGCGGTGAGCCGGTCCAGGCGGTGGGCGGGGCTGAGCCGGGGCAGGTCGAGGTCGCGGCGCAGCCGGGCGAGCGCGGTCTCGGTGGCGTGGCTGCCGCGCGGCGTGGTGGCGAGGAAGTGCGGCTTGTCGGCGACCACGATCCGCTCGTCGCGATACAGCACCTCGACGGGGAACGGCACCCGGGGTTCGGGCGGGCCGGGTTCGCGGTGGAACCAGACGTGGCCGCCGGGCCGGTAGGGCGCGTCGGGGGTGACCGGCCCGTCGGGGCCGACGAACTCGCCGGCGTCGAGCATCGCGGCGATCCGCCCGGGCCCGGCGGCCGTGCCGTAGCGCTCCTCCAGGTAGGCCGCGACGGTCGGCCAGGGGCCTTCCAGCGGCAGCCGCACGTGCACGGGGTCGATGCCGTCGCGCTGCGGGAGCGGGCTCGGCGGGGCGGGGGTCCTACGCGCCACCGGGCGCCGCCTGGGGGTCGGTCCGACGGGTGTCCATCCGGCCCACGATAGCGGGCGCTCACCCGTCTGGGCGCGGGCGGTCTGCCGTGCGACGATGGCAGGGCGGTACCCGCCTCCGGAACGACAGGTGGCCAGATGGACACCGACAAGCAGGACATTCCCCGGACCCGTCCCACCTCCCCGTTCGCGGAAGGTGATGCGCCGCTGCCGGACGGCCTGCTGGCCATTCCGGTGGCGACGGCGCTGGTCGCCGCGGACGGCCGGATCCTGCACTGGAGTCCGGACGCGGAGACCCTGCTCGGTTTCTCCGCCGAGCAGGCGGTGGGTTCGCGGGCCGCCGACCTGCTGGTGGAGGGGCAGCGCCGTCCGGAGGTGCTGGAGCTGTTCTCCCGGATCGTCGGCGGGCGCCCGTTCTCGGGGATCTTCCCGGTGCGGCACCGGGACGGGCACGTGGTGCGGCTGGACTTCCGGACCTTTCCCGTGCTCGGCCCGAACGGCGACCCGATGGTGCTGGCGGTGGCCTCGGACGTCAGCTCGGTGCTGCGACTCGCCTCCGATCTGGCAGTGCTGGACGGCTTCTTCACCCAGTCCCCGGTCGGCATGGCGGTGTTCGACGCCGAACTGCGCTTCGTCCGCCTGAACGACGCGCTGGCCCGGATCAACGGCGTGCCGCAGGAGCAGCACCTGGGCCGGCGGCTGATCGAGGTGCTGCCGAGCATCGACGGGCACCAGGTCGAGGCGATGATGCGCCGGGTGCTGGCCGACGGCCGGTCCGTGCTGGACGCCCGTACCCACGGCTGGACGCCGGCCGATCCGGAGCGCGAGCACGCCTGGTCGGTGGCCTGCTTCCGGCTCGACCGGCCGAACGGCAAGGTGCTCGGGGTGTGCGTGACGGTCGTGGACATCACCGACCGGTTCGAGGCCGAGACCGCCGCCGAGGCCGCGCAGCAGCGGCTGGCACTGCTGAACGAGGCGTCCACCCGGATCGGCACCACGCTCGACCTGGCGACCACCGCCCGCGAGCTGGCCGAGACCGCCGCGCCGCGGCTGGCCGACACGGTGATCGTCGAGGTGCTGGAGTCGATGGTGCGCGGCGGGGCCGTCACCCCGCCGGACCGGTCCGACCGGTCCGCGGTGCTGCGACGGCTGGCGTTCCACACGGTGCCCGGCAGTGGGATGTCCTCGGTCGCGCCGGTCGGCACCGTCCAGCGCTTCCACCCGAGCAGCCCGTACGCGTGGGCGCTGGCGCACAGCCGGCCGGTGCTGGTGCCGCACGCGGACGCCCCGGGGATGAACTGGTTCGCCGACGACCCGGTGCGCAGCGCCGCGATCCACGAGCAGGGAGTGCGGTCGTTCATGGTGGTGCCGCTGATCGCCCGCGGTTCGGCGATCGGCACGGCGACGTTCATGCGCTCGCGCACCGAGGCCCCGTACGACGAGGCGGACGTGGCGCTGGCCGGCGAGTTGTCGGCCCGGGCGGCGGTGTCGATCGACAACGCGCTGCTGTACACCCGGGAGCGGGACGCCTCCGAGCAGCGCCAGCGCGCGCTGGAGGCCGCCGAGACCGCCCAGCAGCGGCTGGCGCTGCTGAACGAGGCGTCCACCCGGATCGGCACCACGCTGGATCTGCACCTGACCGCGCAGGAGCTGGTGGACGTGGTGATCCCGCGGTTCGCGGACTTCGTCACCGTCGACATCCGCGAGGCGGTGATGGCGGACGAGGAGCCGGAGCCGGTGCCCGAGTCGGGGTCGGTGCTGCTGCGGGCCGTCGCGGTCGGCGAGCGCGTCGACGACGACACCGGCACCGCCGGGGTGCGGATGGCGAACGCGGCGGACGAGGTCGGCGGGCCTCGCACTCCGCGCACCTGTACGCGCAGGCGATGCGCACGGGCCGTTCGGTGCTGGTGCCGCACGTGGACGAGTTCGCGCTGCGCCGGATCGTCACCTACCCGGACCGGGTGCAGCCCAGCCTGGACGCGGGCCTGCACTCGTACCTGATGGTGCCGCTGCTGGCGCGGGCCAGGTGCTGGGCGGGGTGGAGTTCGCGCGGATGGCCAACCCGGAGGCGTTCACGGCGGCGGACCTGGCGCTCGGCGAGGAGTTGGCGGCGCGGGCGGCGGTGTGCATCGACAACGCCCGGCTGTACCGGCGCGAGCGGGACACCGCGCTGACGCTGCAGCGCAGTCTGCTGCCGCAGGACGTGCACCACACGCCCGGGCTGGAGATCGCGCACCGGTACCTGCCGTCGACGGTGGGCGACGAGATCGGCGGCGACTGGTTCGACGTGGTGCCGCTGACCGGCGGCCGGGTGGCGCTGATCGTCGGCGACGTGATGGGCCACGGCATCCGGGCGGCCGCCACCATGGGCCAGCTGCGGACGGTGGCGCGCACGCTGGTGACCCTGGACCTGGATCCGGCGCGGGTGCTGCGCCGGCTGGACGAGGCGACCGCGCAGCTCGGCGAGGGCCAGTTCGCGACCTGCGTGTGCGCGGTGTTCGACCCCGTCGACGAGGAGTGCATCCTCGCCTCGGCCGGGCACCTGCCGCCGGTGGTGTCGGAGCACGACGGTCAGGCCCGGCTGGTGCAGCCGCCGCCCGGGGCGCCGCTGGGCGTGGGCGGCGTGCCGTTCGAGTCGATCCGCTTCCCGCTGCGCGAGGACGGGCTGCTGGTGCTGTACACGGACGGGCTGGTGGAGCGGCGCGGCCAGGACCTGGACGAGGGCCTGGAGTTGCTGCGCGAGACGGTGACGCACCGTCAGAACACCCTGGAGCGGGGCTGCGACGTGGTGCTGGACGCGTTCGGGGCGACGATGGGGCAGGACGACGTCGCAGTGATCATGGCCCATGCCGGGCCGGTCGGCGAGGACCGGCTGGCCACGCTCCCGCTGTCCGGCGATCCGGCGCTGCTGCGGCACGCCCGGGAGTTCACCCGGCGGACCCTGTCGGGCTGGGGGCTGGCCTCGTTGGTGGAGCCGGTGGTGCTGCTCACCGGGGAGTTGCTGTCGAACGCGTTGATGCACGCGGGTTCGCCGCTGCAGCTGCGGGTGTTCCGCGGGGCGCTGCTGACGGTGGAGGTGTCGGACGCGGACAGCCGCGAGCCGCGACTGCGGCCGTCGGGCCCGCACGACGAGGGCGGCCGGGGCATGCAGCTGATCAACGAACTGGCGCACCGCTGGGGCAGTCGGGCGACCCGGGACGGCAAAGTGGTCTGGTTCGAGATGGAGATCCCGGCCCGCTGATCGGATCGTCCCACCGGCTGTGCCCGGCCTCCGTCGCCCACCTCCGACCGTCTCGCTCACCCGCCACGGCGGCGGCGTTGCGCCGGGCGGGTGACGGCGGGTCCGACGGCACGCGCCGCCGCCCGGCGCTCCACCAGGATCGGTCGCGTACAGCACGATCCATGGAGGACTTGATGCGTTCCACCACTTCCGGGCTCACCGCCGCCTTCCTCGCCGGCCTCGCCCTGCTCGGCTCAGCGGGCGCCGCCTCGGCGCACGACCACCCGCACGGGTCGTTCGCCGTCGGCGGCGACGCGACGGCCCAGGGCGGCGACGCGACGGCGATCGGCGGGAAGGGCTGGGCCCAGGGCGGCGACGCACTGGCGATCGCCGGTGAGGCGGGCGCACTGGCCGGCAACGCGACGGCCGTCGGCGACGACGCCTGGGCGCAGGGCGGGAACGCGCTCGCACTCGACGGCAATGCCGAGGCGCTGACCGGATCGGCGGTCGCCGTCAACGGCGACGCCACGGCGTACGGAGGCGAGGCGATCGCGATCGGCGGGGACGCGTTCTCCTCGCGGTGACCCGCACAGGTGACGTTCCGTCAGGGGTGCGCGGCCGGCCGGTCTCCTGCTGCCCCGCACGGGTGACGCTCCGTCAGGGGCGGTCCCGGCCGGGCGGCGTCCTGCTGACCCGCACGGCCGGTCCGGTCCGCGTGCGGGGCGGCTACAGGGGCGTGACGTAGGCGCCGGAGATGCCGCCGTCCACCAGGAAGGTGTTGGCGGTCATGAAGGAGGAGTCGTCGCTGGCCAGGAACGCGACCGCCGCGGCGATCTCCTCAGGTTCGGCGAACCGGCCGAGCGGGATGTGCACCAGCCGGCGGGCGGCCCGCTCCGGGTCCTTGGCGAACAGCTCCTGCAGCAGCGGGGTGTTGACCGGGCCCGGGCACAGCGCGTTGACCCGGATCCCCTCCCGGGCGAACTCGACGCCCAGCTCGCGGCTCATCGACAGCACCCCGCCCTTGGAGGCGCTGTAGGAGATCTGCGAGGTCGCCGCGCCCATCACCGCCACGAACGACGCGGTGTTGATGATCGAACCCTTGCCCTGGCGCCGCATGTGCCCGATCGCGTACTTGCAGCACAGGTAGACGGAGGTCAGGTTGACGTCCTGGACGCGCTTCCACGCCTCCAGGCCGGTGACCAGGATCGAGTCGTCGTCGGCCGGCGAGATGCCGGCGTTGTTGAACGCCACGTCCAGGCTGCCGTAGTGCTCGACGGCGGTGTCGAACAGGACCCGGACCTGCTCCTCGTCCGACACGTCGGTGCGCACGAACAGGCCGCCGACCTCGTTGGCGGCCTTGGCGCCGGTCTCCTCGTCGATGTCGGCGCACACCACCTTCGCCCCCTCGGCGACGAACCGGCGCACGGTGGCCAGGCCGATGCCGCTGCCCGCGCCGGTGACGACCGCCACCCGGCCCTCGAGTCGCTTGGTCATGGGTTCATTCCTCCGTCGCGATGAAGACGTTCTTGGTCTCGGTGAAGGCGTGCAGGGCGTCGGGGCCGAGTTCGCGGCCCAGGCCGGACTGTTTGAAGCCGCCGAACGGCGTCCAGTAGCGCACCGAGGAGTGCGAGTTGACGGACAGGTTGCCCGCCTCGACGGCGCGGGCGACGCGCAGCGCCTGGCCCACGTCCCGGGTCCAGATCGAGCCGGACAGGCCGTACTCGGTGGCGTTGGCGATCCGCACCACGTCGCTCTCGCCGCGGAACGGCACCACCGCGACCACCGGCCCGAACACCTCCTCGGTGAACGCCCGGTGGTCGGGCGCGATCGGCGCGAGCACCGTCGGCGGGTACCAGAAGCCCAGCCCCTCCGGGGCGCTGCCGCGGAACGCCACCTCGGTGTCGCCATCCACGTACGAGGCGACGCGCTGCCGGTGCGCGGCCGAGATCAGCGGCCCCATCTCGGTCTTCTCGTCCGCCGGGTCGCCCACCCGGACGGCCCGCACGGCGGTCTCCAACTTGGCCATGAACGCCTCGAACACGCTCGCCTCGACCAGGATCCGGGACCGGGCACAGCAGTCCTGCCCCGCGTTGTCGAACACCGCGTACGGGGCGGTGGCCGCCGCCTTGTCCAGGTCCGCGTCGGCGAACACGATGTTGGCGCTCTTGCCGCCGAGCTCCAGCGTCACCGGCTTGACCTGGGCCGCGCAGCCGGCCATCACGGACTTGCCGACGGCGGTCGACCCCGTGAACACCACCTTCCGGACGTCCGGGTGCGTGACGAAGCGCTGCCCGACCACCGGCCCTCGCCCCGGCAGGACCTGTAGCACGCCCTCGGGCAGGCCCGCACGCAGGGCGAGTTCGCCCAGGTGCAGGGCGGTCAGCGGGGTGAGCTCGGCCGGTTTGACGATCACCGTGTTGCCCGCCGCCAGGGCGGGGGCGAGGGCCCAGACGGCGATCGGCAGCGGGAAGTTCCACGGCACGATCACGCCGACCACGCCGAGCGGTTCGTGGAAGGTGACGTCGAGGCCGCCGGCGACCGGGATCTGACGGCCGAACAGGCGCTCCGGCGCGCCCGCGTAGTACTCGATGACGTCGCGCGCGTGGCCGGCCTCCCATCGGGCGTTGCCGATGGTGTGCCCCGCGTTGGCGACCTCCAGGGCGGCCAGGTGCTCCCGGTCCGCGTCCACCTCGGCGGCGAAGCGGCGCAGCAGGCGGGCCCGGTCGCCCGGACTGACGGACCGCCAGCTCTCGAACGCGGCCTTGGCACGGGCGATCGCGGCGTCGGCGTCGGCCTGCCCCGCCAGGTCGACGGTGGCGATCACCTCCTCGGTGGCGGGGTTGACCACCTGGTACGGATCGGACTGCTCGATCACACGCTCTCCTCGGGTGTGCTGTGTCGACGCCGCCTGTCGCTCGGTGGCGCTCGGTGGCGCTGCCCTCTTCGCTGCCGGGTCGCCCGAACGCAGGTCGCCGGCGCGCAGGTGTCCGCGTGCAGGTGCCCCGCGTGCAGGTGCTCCGGCGTCCGCGCTCACAGCCGCTCGAAGCCGCGGCGGCGCTCCCAGTCGGTCACGGCGGCGGCGTACGCGGCGAGTTCGACCCGGCCCGCGTGGGCGTAGTGCCGGACCACGTCCTTGCCGAACGCCTCGGTCGCCGCCTCGCTGCGGTCGAACAGCTCGATCGCCTCGCGCAGCGTGGCGGGCACCCTCGGGGCGTCAGAGGCATAGGCGTTGCCGGTGAACTCGGGCTCCAGGGGCAGCTGGTGCTCGACGCCGTACAGCCCCGCGGCGATCAGCGCGGCCACCGCCAGGTACGGGTTGACGTCCCCGCCGGGCACCCGGTTCTCGAACCGCAGCGACCCGCCGTGCCCGACCACCCGCAGCGCGCACGTCCGGTTGTCGCGGCCCCAGGCGATCGCGGTCGGTGCGAAGCTGCCCGCCACGAAGCGCTTGTACGAGTTGACGGTCGGGGCGAGCAGCAGCGCGAACTCGCCGAGGCAGGCGAGCTGACCGGCCAGGAAGTGCTCCATCGTCCGCGAGAACCGGCCCTGCTGCCCGTGCCCGTTCGGGCCCTCGGCGTCGTTCTGGCCGCCTTCTCCCTGCTGCTCTGCCGCGGCGGGGAACACCGGGCGATCCTGCTGGTCGCGCAGGCTCAGGTGGATGTGGCAGGAGTTGCCTTCCCGCTGGTCGTACTTGGCCATGAAGGTGAGGCTGACGCCCTCCTGTGCGGCGATCTCCTTGGCGCCGGTCTTGTACACCGCATGGTCGTCACAGCAGGTGAGCGCGTCGGTGTAGCGGAAGGCGATCTCGTGCTGGCCGAGGTTGCACTCGCCCTTCGCCGACTCCACCACCAGCCCCGCGCCCGCCATCCCGGTGCGCAGCCTGCGCAGCAGCGGCTCGATCCGGCCGGTGCCCAGGATCGAGTAGTCCACGTTGTACTGGTTGACGGGCGTGAGGTCCTGGTAGTGCTTCTCCCAGGCTCGCTCGTAACTGTCGCGGAACACCATGAACTCCAGCTCGGTGCCCACGTACGCCCGCCACCCGTAGCCGGCGAGCCGGTCCAGCTGACGGCGCAGCACCTGGCGCGGCGACACCACGACCGGGCTACCGTCCTGGTGCGCGAGGTCGCACTGCACCATTGCGGTGGCCGGGTGCCACGGCACCATCCGCAGGGTCGCCAGGTCGGGCCGGAACACCAGATCGCCGTAGCCGGTCTCCCACGAGGACACCGCATAGCCGTCCACGGTGTTCATCTCCACGTCCACCGCCAGCAGGTAGCCGCAGCCCTCGGCTCCGCCGGCCAGCACCTCGTTCAGGAAGTACTCCGCCGCCAGCCGCTTGCCCTGCAACCGTCCCTGCATGTCGGTGACCGCCAGCACCACGGTCTCCACCGCGCCTTCGGCCACCAGACTGCGCAGCCGCTCCACCGTGAGTCGCGCGTCGGTCATCGGCCCTCCACCTCCGCCGCCCCGGGTGCGCCTCGGCAGTCTGTACGACTGCCGCGACGCCGACCACCACAGCGACGATGATTCCGCCCCGGACCCGCCCGCACCAGTGACCGCGCGCGTGTCGGCAGAAACTGACCCTTCGTCAGAACATCGTCCATTCCTCTGATATGACGCTCAATCAGTCGGCATCCTCCGCCTCTCCCTCACCATCGCCCCGCACTGACCACCGTGCCGCCCTCCCGTCACCCGCCGTCCTCCGGAGCACAACGCCTTTGCGGCGGGCCGGAATTCGCTTGCACCGATCCGGTGCACCTGATTCGGTGCCGCGTGCACGCCCTTTGCCCTGCCGCCCTCCCCTCTGGAGTTCACCACCCGTGACGTTCCGTCTGACCGCCCTCGCCGATCCTGCTCCGCTCGCCCACACCCGTCGCCTGACCTGGCTGGCCTCCGACCCCGACGGCACGCCACTCGGAGCCGCCACGCTGGCGCTCTTCACCTCGACCGGCCAGGCCCACCTGTCCTCCCTCACCCTGAACGTGCACCCCGCCGAACGCCGGCGCGGCGTCGGTTCGGCACTGCTTTCGGCCGCAGCTTCGGCGGCCCGCGAGGACGGCCGCCGGGTCCTGCTGGTCCAGGCGGTCGAGGGCTCCCCCGGCGACGGCTTCCTCTCCGCGCGGGACTTCACGCGGGCGCTGGTCCTCGAGTACGGCCGGCTCGACCTGACCGTTCCTGCCGACCCGTCGGCCACCGCCGAGGTTCCGCTCCACCCCGGCTACCGGCTGGTCTCCTGGCTCGGCAGCTGCCCGGACGAGTGGCTGGCCACCTTCACCCTCTCGCGCACTGCCATGGACGACATGCCCATGGGCGACACCGACTTCGGTCTCCTCGTCTGGGACGAGGCGCGGGTCCTCGCCGCCGCGAAGGCAGTTGCGGACCGGGGTGAACTGCTGCACACCGTCGCCGCGGTGGAGGAGGCCACCGGCACCATCGTCGGCTTCACCGAACTGGTGCTCCCTGCCGGCCGGGCCGGCGACGCCCAGCACTACGGCACCGGCGTGCTGCCCGCCCACCGCCGACGGGGCCTCGCCCGGGCCATGAAGGCCGAGGCGATCCGCTGGGCGCGCAGCGAGCAGCCTGGGATCACCGGTCTGCTGACCGACACCGCCGAGCACAACGCCGGCATGCTCGCCGTGAACCACGCCCTGGGCTACCGCCCCACTCACCGCTCCGTCGAGTTCCGCCTCTCCCTTCAGTCCTGACGCCTGCTCAGCCCTCCTGTCGCACCGCCGCCCCGGTCGCCTCCGCCGCCGCCCAGCGGGTGGCGGCGGCACCCACCAGCACTGCCCCGGCGGTGAACGCCAGCACCGTCGGCCAGTCCGGCGAACCGTTCGGGGCGAGGCCCTGCGCGGCCCAGTGCACCAGCGCCCAGACGGTGGCTGCCAGCCCGGCGACCAGGACGGCCGGTCGCCAGGGTCCGCCGATCGCGGCCAGCAGCAGGATCCAGCCGGGCCGCCAGGCCCACCAGGCTCCCGAGCCCACCCCCGGCTCGGGAGCCAGATCGGTCAGGTAGAATGCGGCACCGGCGACGAGGACCGGCACCATGTGCCAGAGGTAGAGCGTCATGCTGACCCGACCGAGCGGTTCGACGAGCCGCCGCCGACGCACCGGCCGCAGAGCCCGTTCCGCGAACGGCGCCAGCAGGAGGCACAGCCCGCACTGGGCGAGCAGCCAGGCCAGCATCGCCACCGAGGGCGGGTCGGTGTTGGACACCTCCTCGCCGGAGACCAGCACCAGGCTGACCGGGAACGGCCCGAACCCGACCAGCGCCGCGTATCCGGCCGCACCGCCAGCTGCCAGCACCGCCCCGAACCACGGGCGGACGGTCCGCCCGCCGTCCCTCCAGGCGAAGCCGAGTTGGTAGGCGACGGCCCACACCAGCAGGTAGTTCAGCCAGCCGACCCGTCCCGCCCAGCCCTCGCCCGCTCCGAGGACCACCATGTCCACGCCGATGCCCGCAGCAGCCAGCACCATCACGGAGCCCAGGCCCCACCGTCGGTGCAGCGCGTACAACCAGGGCGTCAGCGCACTGATCGTCAAGTAGACCGGCAGGAACCAGAACTGCATGGCCAGGGCCCAGCCGACCATCCCCAGCAGCGCCGGATCGGTTCCGAATGCGGCGGCGATCAGGAGTCCGCCCAGCGCCGGCACCAGGTACGCGCCGGTGGGCAGCAGCAGCCTGAGCGCCCGCCCGCGGATCCAGCCGGCCGCAGTACCGCCCTCGGCGCGGCAACGGCTCCAGGACCCGGCCGCCGCGTAGCCGCCGGCCAGGAAGAACACCGGCATGATCTGGAAGACCAGCGTCAGCCACTGGGTCCACGGCACTGCGACCATCAGCTCGGGCGCTGCCAACGACCCGTCAGGTTCGCGTTCCAGCGCGGTAATCAGCCAGTGGCCGATCACCACCAGTACGATCGCCAGCGCCCGCAGCAGGTCGACATATCTGTTCCGTTCCGACGCTTCCTTCACGTCGATCCCCCTCTCCCCCGTGTGGGTCATCATCTCGGTCGTCCTTCACGCCCGCCCCGTCCGGCGCGTTGCGGTTCAGCCACAGCCCCCGGTCGCTCGGCCGCTCCCCGCCGCCCCGCGCACGCGCCGCGCGCGCCCTGCACCCCAGCCTCGGGCGACAGGCCGAGACATGGCCGTTGGCCCAGGTCACACCAGGTCGGAGTCAAACCCTGGTCAAGGATGGGGTGGCCACGGTAGTGGCGGGCCTATCCTGTTCCCGTAGCGACAGACACCTCGTTCGGTGAGGCGTCTTCACGGACACAGGCCACTGATCCCACCCGTCGAGAGACGCTCCGGATCAGGACAGGTCTCCCCGGCCCAAGGGGTGACCCCAAGTGGCTTCCCCTGGTCGGGGACACGCCGTGGAGTGCCAAAGCTCTGACGAGTTGAGGTGCGCCGGACCATCGTGGTCCGGTCGCCTGCCGTGCGGCGGCGAGTGGAACTCGCCTGCCAGGACCGGGAGGAGGGCGAGATGGACTGCAGTAGTCCGGGGCACAGTCAGCCCCTTCCCGTTTCGTCCTCGCCGTTGCCGTTGTTCTGCGGTTCGAGGCTGTTCCTCCTTCACTGACTCCGCGACTCCGTCCGCCCGGGTTACGCCGGTTGTCCGTCGTGCCCGCCGTGCTTCCTGCGGCAGGCTCGTCGGTCCACCGACTGCTCGGCACACGCGCCGCCCGGCTGTCACCGCCCTCCGGCACTCCCGTACCCACGGCTGCAGTTGTCTCCTGCTGTCTGCTGCCTTGACCCGGCTCGGAGCCGGCTCGGCTTCAGCCATCCGCGTCGGTCCGCCGCGCGGCCGGTGTCCTGAGCCCTCCCGACGCCGGCCACCGCAGCGGACGGCAGGTCTGCCACCGGGCAGCACTGCCCCCGAGTGGTGGGCCCTGGCCGGCCGGTCCGGTCCCGCCTGAGGCTGGTCGGCGCACTGGCCGAGGTCGGCTGCCGTCGGCCCCGGGGACGGCGGACGCCGTGTCCGGGCACGAGCCCCGACCGACGTGCACGAGGAACTGTCCTGATCCGCCCGTCCGCCCCGCCTTGCCGGGGCAGAGGGGGTGTTCATCATGGCCACCAACACACTCTTCAATTCGACCACCGCCAGGCTGCGCGACCGGCGGATCAACCTGAATCGCCGCGCCACCGCCAGCCGGGCAGTCCGTTCCTCCCTTGTCTCGTTGGCGGGCTTGGTCGGAGCGCCCGTCACCAACCAGGCCGGCGCCGAGGTGGGGCGGCTCGCCGACGTGGTCGCCCGGTTGTACGGGCCCGACCCGTACCCGCCGATGACCGGCCTGATCCTGCGGATCGGCAGCCGCCGTGCCTTCCTCCCGGCCGGTGCGATCGGGCGCCTGGCCGCCGGGCAGGTGCAGTTGCGCGCCTCCCGGATCGATCTGCGGGACTTCCAGCGCCGCCCCGGCGAGGTGCTGTTGGCCCGTGACGTGCTGGACCATCAACTCGTCGACGTGGACGGTGTCCAGGTGACCCGCGCCGCCGATCTTTACCTGGCACCGCTGGTGGGCCGGGTGGTCCTGGTCGGCGTGGACGTCTCACTGCCGACGCTGGTGCGCCGGCTCGGTCCGCGCCGTTGGCAGGCCCGGCCGACGCCGGACCGGGTCCTCGACTGGCAGTCCTTCGCCCCGTTCGGCGAGCAGGCCACCGACGGACCGGCGGAGGTCCGGCTGCGGGCCTCCCGCTCCGCCCTGCACCGGCTCCGCCCCGCCGATCTGGCCGACATCCTGGAGGACCTCGGCCGCAGCGAACGCCAGCAGTTGCTGGGCTGGTTGGAGCCCGAGCAGGCCGCGGACGCTCTGGAGGAGATGGAGCCCGCCGAGTTGGAGAACCTACTGCGCGAGGCCCGGCCGGAACACGCCGCCCGGCTGGTCGACGAGATGGAGCCCGACGAAGCCGCCGACGCCCTGCGCGACCTGGCGCCCCGTGAGCGGGAGACCCTGCTTGCGCGGATGCCCAGCGAGGAGGCCGACGAGCTCCGTGGTCTGCTCTCGCACCGTGAGGGCACTGCGGGCGGCGCCATGACGACCCGTCTGGTCACCGCGCGCTTGGAGCAGACCGTGGCCGAAGTCCGCGCCGACCTCGCCGCGCAGGCCGAGCACCGCACCGAGATCGACGCCGTGGTGGTGCTCGACGCCGCAGATCGACTGGTGGCCGATGTGCCGCTGTTCGACCTGGCGGTCGCCGAGGACTCCGCCAGGGTCTCCGATCTGGTGGCCTGGCTTGCCCAGTTCGGCGCACCGGTGACGCTCTCCCCGGAGACCCGGCTCGCCCAGGCCGCCGACCGCCTGGTGGCCGCCCGAAAGTCCTCCCTCCTGGTGGTCGGCGAAGACGAACGGCCACTGGGCCGAATCCTCGCCGACGACATCATCGACGCCCTGCTGCCCGAGCGCGGGCGCCTGCACTTCCGGAGGTTCCTCCAGTGAACGCCCGCACCGACCTCAGTGCCGCCAACTCCGCCGGCCTTCAGGATGCCTCGACCCCGGCCGACACCTCCGACACCTCGACCCCGGCCGACGTCACCGTTGCCACGCTGGAAGCCGCCAGCACGGTCTCCGGGCCGGTCGCCGTGCCTGCACCGCGGCAGGGCCGCCGCCGCGGACTGCGCCGGATCGCCGCGCTGGCGATGATCGCCGGGCCCGGTCTGGTCGCCGCCAACGCCGGCAACGACGCTGCGGGCATCGCCACTTACGCCTCGGCCGGATCCCAGTTCACCTACGGCACGCTGTTCTTCATGGTGCTGGTGACCATCGCTCTGGTGATGGTGCAGGAGATGGCCGTCCGCCTGGGGGCGTACACCGGCAAGGGCCTCGGCGCCCTGATCCGCGAGCAGTTCAGCCTCCGGTTGACTGCCCTGGCGGTCGGCTGCCTGCTGCTCGCGAACACCGGCCTGGTCGTCAGCGAGTTCGCCGGCATCGGTGCGGCGTTCGACCTGCTCGGCATCCCGAAGTGGGCGGTCGTCCCACCTGCTGCGGTACTGCTGTGGGCGCTGGTGCTGTTCGGCTCCTACCGCTGGGCCGAACGGATCTTCCTGGTGATGTCGCTGGCGTTCTTCGCTTACCCGATCGCGATGATCCTCGGACACCCGCGCTGGGGTGAGGTCGGCAAGAGCCTGCTGGTGCCGCACCTCCAGCCGTCCAGCGACTTCATCCTCCTTGCGGTGGCGCTGATCGGAACGACTGTCAGCCCCTACATGCAGTTCTACGCCGCGGCCGGAGTGGTGGATCGGGGGGCGAAGCCGGAGGAGTACAAGCTGATCCGGGCGGATGCCGTGCTCGGCGCGGTGTTCGCCTGCCTGATCAGCCTGACCATCATCGTGGCCACCGCTTCGGCGATCGGCGGCACCGGCCCGCTGCAGTCCGCGGCCGAGGCTGCCCGGGCCCTTGAGCCGGTGGCCGGACCGGGCGCGGAACTCCTCTTCGCGTTCGGGCTGCTGGGAGCTTCGGCCTTGGCAGGCGCCGTGGTTCCGCTGTCGGCGAGCTACGCGATCGGTGAGGCCGCAGGGGTCGAGCGCTCGGTCTCCCGACGGTTCCGCGACGCACCGCTGTTCCTCGGAGTGTTCACCGCGCAGATCGCCCTCGGCGCGATCGTGGCCCTGACCCCGGTGGACGTCATTCAGTTGCTGATCGGTACTCAGGTGCTCCAAGGGCTGATCAGCCCGATCGTGCTGGTGTACCTGCTGGTGCTCACCAACCGCCGCTCGCTGCTGGGTGAGGCCGCGAACAGCCGCCGGTACCGGATCGCCGCGACCACGGTGGTGGCCGGGGTGGCGCTGATGTCCACGATCCTGCTGGTGCAGACCGTCCTCGGCTGGTGCGGCCTCGCCTGAGCCAACGCCCTGCCAGCACCGGGACAGCAACGCCCGCAACCAGGCCCACCGTCCTTTGGTCATTCGCATGCTTGTCCTCCTCCTACGTGACGCCGGCCGCCCACCGGCGTCACTCATGGAAATCGGGTTGTCCGCCTCGCAATCGCCCTGCGAGGCTCTGCCTCATGTCCGTCAACGAAACACCGGCCGACCTTGCCGCCTTCTTCACCGAGGGCCGGCTGACGTCGATCCCGCGCAAGCCCGCCCGTCGCACCGCCCTGCTCGACCACCTCGCGCAGTCGCTCTTCGAGCCCGACCGCTCGTACAGCGAGCGCGAGGTCAATGACGCGCTACTCACCGTCCATGCCGACACCTCCATGCTTCGCCGGTACCTGATCGAGGCTCAGCTCCTGACCCGCACCCGGGACGGGTCCAGCTATCGCCGGGCGGTTCCTCCCGCCGCGTCGTCGGATCAGCCGCCGGCCGCGTAGCGCCAGAACTCCCGCATCAGCGGCGGCGGTGTGGGGCCGGTCATCTCCCGCTGGGTGAGCAGGACGGTGATCAGCCCGGTCGTCGGGACCAGGTGGGCCGCCGTGCCCGTGCCTCCGACCCAGCCGTACCGGCCGGGCACGTTCCACGGCTCGCGCCGCTCCACGTCCACCGAACCGCCGAAGCCCCAGCCCTGGCCTTCCAGGAACAGTTCGCCGGCTGCTCGCTGCTGCTCCGTCAGGTAGTTGGTGGTCATCTGCCAGACCGCGCCCTCGGACAGGACGTGCCGCCCGTCCTCGGCCCGCCCTCCGGTGACCAGCATCCGCTGGAAGGCGAACACGTCGTCCAGCGTCGACACCAGACCGCCGGCTCCTGAGGGGAACGCCGGCGGGGTGCTCCACTGGCCGTCCGGTGGGTCTGCCACGGTCAACGACCCGTCCGGGTTCGGGCGGTACAGCGGGCTGAGTCGGCCGGCCTGGCCCGGTGGTGGGGAGAATCCCGTGTCGGTCATCCCCAGGGGTTCGAACAGCCGCTCCGCCAGCGCCTCGTCGAGCGGCTGGCCTGTCGCCCGCGACACCAGCACGCCCTGGATGTCCGAGCAGATGTTGTAGAGCCACGCCGTGCCGGGCTGATGGAGCATCGGGATTCGGGCCAGTGCCGCCAGCCACTCGTCCGGTGGCAGCACCTTCTGGGGCTGGGGCGGGCCTTGCAGCAACTCGCTCACCAGCGGCACCAGCGCCGGCAACGTGAAGTCCTCCGAGAATCCGTAGCCCGCCCGGGAGTCGAGGACGTCCCGCACCGTAATGGGCCGCTCGGCCGGCACCGTGTCCGACAAGGGCGCCCTCGGTGTCCGCACCACCCGGCGATCGGCGAGCTCCGGCAACCAGTGCTCCACCGGGTCGTCCAGGCCGAAGACACCGTCGTCGACCAGCTGCATCACTGCGGCTGCCATCATCGGCTTCCCGATCGAGGCGATCCGCACCAGCGACTTCCTGGTCAGCTCGCCCGCCTCGGCGGTCTCCACTGAGCCGCCACGCGCCACCAGAGCCACCGCTCCCGGCACCGTGCCGTCCGCAACCCGACGCTCCAGCATGCTCTGCAGCTCACGCATGTTGATCCCCTTTCAGGTCCGGTGCCTGTTCGCACCTTTGATCGGTCCTGCCTCGAGTGTTCCCGGCTGCTCCGAGCTCCTCTCAAGCCGATCGGATACCCCTTCCTCACCAATCAGTTGACGTCCCATCAGCCAATCGGTTGACCCGGATGTCAACCTCTCGGAGATTTCGCTTTCACGAGCCCGAAAATCGGTTACGACGCGCAGAGACCCGGGTACCTTGGCGGACACCACATTGATCGCCAAATGTCCCGGGAGGCACAGATGTCCCAGCTCGTCCTGATGATGTCCGTCTCCCTCGACGGGTACTTCGAGGGGCCCGACGGCGATCTCGGCTGGCAGTTGGTCGACGACGAACTGCACGAGCACTTCAACCGCAGGCTGGCGGCAATGAGCGGCTTCCTCGACGGTCGAGTCACCTACCAGCTGATGGCGGACTATTGGCCGACCGCCGACCAGGATCCGGCCGCCACTCCGCCGATGATCGAGTTCTCCCGCATCTGGCGCGACATGCCGAAGACCGTCTTCTCCCGCACGCTTCACCACGCCGGCTGGAACACCACGATCGCCCGCGCGGTCGAGCCACAGGCGATCGCCGCTCTCAAGGGCCGCTCCGCGTCCGACCTCGCGGTCGGCGGCGCCGTCCTCGCCGCCGAACTCCGCCGGCTCGACCTGATCGACGAATACAGCCTCTACGTGCACCCGGTGGTGCTCGGCCGCGGCCGACCACTCTTCCCACCCTCCGACACCCGCACCGACCTGGTCCTCGCCGAAACCCACACCTTCGAAAGCGGCGTCACCATGCTCCGATACCTGCGCCACTGAGACACGGCGGTCCCCAAGGGCAAGCTCATCGCCTTCGCCTACCGAACCACAGGGTCAGCCGACCGAACCACAGCGTCAGCCGACCGAACCGCTCCCGGCCGCACCCGAACTCCCATGCCCCGAGGGCGCCGTACTGGGAGGCGACGAGGCGGGCGCGGAGCCCGGCCCCGATCCCGGCGAGCTCTTTCCGGAGGGTCCCGAGGCTCCGGACGAGGGCGACCCGGCCGACGGACCGGTCGACGGACCCGCAGGCGACTTACCGGACGGCGAGCCGCCACCCGACTTGCCCGGCGAGGACGCCGAACCGGACGCGCTTGGCTTCGCGGAGCTGTCCGATCCGCCCGTCCCGCCCACCGGTCGGTCGAACTGACTCCCGGTCGCCTGATCGACCAGCACGATCTGAGTGACCGGCGCGGCCGCCGGTTTCACCGTCACCACACCGTTCGCCTGGAAGGAGGTCCACCCCGTGCCGGTATAAGTGCCACCCGAACCGTTCGGCGGCAGCAGCGGGTTGCCACACGCACAACGAACCCGCGGCACACCCTGGTTGTCGACCAGGACAGCCGTGCCGGACTGCAGAACGGCTTGGTAGGCGGTCGCCTGGCCGTCGTGGTAGCCGTGGTTGGTCACGCGCGTGTCCTGCCGCAGCACCACCGGGGTGAGGCCGTGCAGGTAGCCGTCGATCTGCGAGTTGTCGATGCCTTCGACTCCGGCCCAGGCCCGGCCCTTGTCGGCGTTCTCGGTCAGGTAGCCGGAGAGCTTCGGGACGTCACAGCTGGCGACCTCCCTCGTACCGCCGTACAGGCCAGGTGTGCCACCGTCCACGGTCCCACCGGCCGCGGGAGGACTGGCTGCGCCCGATGCGGTCCCGTTCCCTCCGCTCGGCGACCCGCTCGACCCGCTCGACCCGCCTTGACCCGACCCCGCGGCGTAGGCGACGGATCCCGTGAACGGATCCTGGCCGGCGGCGGCGACGGGTTGGAGAGCCACGTTCTGTCCTGACCCACCACCGGAGGAGCCACTGCTGAGCACCACACCCAACGCCACCCCCAGCCCGGCGACGACCACGGCGGTCGCCAGCACCGGCCCCTTCCGCCACCAAGGCCGGCCACCTCCCCCGTCGCCGTCCCCACTCCCACCCTCCAGCACGCGCCCGCCACCGCTGGGCGGCGACGCCCCAGCACCGGACGCGTCCGACGACCGCACCTCGCCCGAGGACTGCGTCCCGTCCGAGGGCTGAGCACCGCCAGACTGACGCTGGCCGCCTGCCGACAGCGGACCGGACGGCGGACCGGCAGGTCCCGCTCCGCCCGAGGACGACGGCGGCCCTGCCTCGGCTCGGGGCCCGAATCCTGGCCCGCTCGCGGAGTCGGACCCGGCCCCGACAGGGAACCGCCCGTTCCGCGACTCGCCGACCCCTCGCGCTCGACACCCCGTCCTACATCCTGCGAATCCGACCGGCCGGGCACCCGCCCGCCTGGCACCGACCCACCAGGCGCGGACCCGCCTGGCATCTCTGGAGGAGGCCCAACTGTCCCACCCGCCAACTCCGTCGGGGGCTCCACACTCGACGGTTCGTACCTCCCGTCCGACGTCCCGCCGCCCTGCGCAGTCCGTCCGGATCGCGCCGCCCGGTCGGAGTCCTGCGTGCCCGTCTGTCGCCCCGGGCTCACGTCCGAATCACCGACTACCTCCGTAGGAGGCCCAGTTGTTCCGCTCACCAGCTCTGTCGGAGGTCCCGACGATCCCGCACCTGACGCTCCGTCAGGCTTCGCGTCCGGCTGTGACGGTTGCGTGCCCGTCCGCTCGGGCGAAGGCTCTCTCACCACCTCCGTCGGGGAGCCGGGCGGTCCTCCCACCACCTCGGTCGGCGGCCGGCCGACTCGCCCGCCACCTCGGTGGGGCTTTGAGGCGGCGGAGGCTCGCTGTTGCTCTCGTTGTCCGGTTCTTCGGGTTGCCGAGATGTCGGCTGCTCAGCCACGGGACTGCCTCCCGGTCGGACTCCCCCGAGACCACACTGCGCATGCACCATTCTCCGCCCGCATCGTCGAGCCCGCCGCCTCGTATCCGTCCGCAGCGACAAGTCGCCGTACGTGGCGGGCTGTCCGAAGCTGGAAAGGTTGGCCCGTCACGGGCGGCCACCCGCACGGGCCTCTGCTCGAAGGGCCGGTGAGTCGTGTGACGCCTGCTGCCGCTCCCTCGCGCCGAAATGGCAAGCCCCGCCCGGTGCTGCCCACCTGGGTCGCTGTGGCGGTGACCACACTGGTGACCGTCCTCGGCACTCTGGTGGCGATGGCAGCGGTGGCCGCGCTCGGGCTGTGGTTGGCGCATGCCGATCGGCTGCCCGGTAGCGGATTCGGGTCGGCGCTGGCCGCCACGGTGCTGCTGTCCATGGGGGTGCCGGTCCACCTGGAGGGCAGCGCGCTCTTCGGGGCGACTGCCCACGGCGGGGTAACGGCCGTTCCGCTGTCCGCCACGCTGGCCGGGGCACTGGCCGCGGCGTTCCTGTTCCTGCATCCGCTGCCCCGGCAGGCTGTGGCGGGCGGTCGCGCCCTGCTGGCGCGCGTACTCGCACTGACGGGGTGCTGGACGGTTGTGGTGCTCCTGCTCACCATGGCGGCGCGGCACAGCTTCACGGTGTCGACAGGCGATCCGCTGATCGACCGGATCGGCGGCGCACTGGGCTTGGCCCCGGTCGTGGGATTCCAGGTGGATCCCGGCCCGGCAGTGGGTTGCTCACTCCTGTGGCTGGCCGTGGTCATGGCACTCGCACTGGCGGCGTCACGCCGAGCGCCGGTTCCCGCCCGGTGGGCAAGCTGGCACGGCGCCCTGCGACCGACCGTGCACGCGGTGCTGTCTCTCCTGCTGCTGTACGTCGGTCTGGGCCTGGTCGGCGGGCTGGTGGCGGCAGCAGCGGGCGACGAACCGAGGGAGACGCTCGCGGTGGTGTTCCTGGGTCTGCCGAACCTGGCCTGGCTGGCACTGGGACTCGGGATGGGTGGTTCCTGGCACGGGCACGTGGCCGGCAACCTCGGGCTGCCACTCCCGGATCCACTGGCCGCGGTGCTGCACTCCGGCAGGGACGTGACGCTGGATCTCGGCTCGCTGGCGCAGCAGAACGGCTGGGTGTGGCTACTGCTGCCGGTCGCCGCGCTGCTTGTGTTGGCGACGGGTGTGGCGGCCGCAGCACGGTCCGATCCGCTGCTTCCGGCCTGGCGGATGGCCCTCCGGCTCGCCTCGGTGTTTTGCCTGGCGATGCTGGCGGTCGGCCTGCTGACGCGAGTCTCGGCCGTGTACGAGCTGTCGGCGCTGGGCCTGAGCGGCACCGGCTCGAACGAACTGGCCCCGGACCTGCTCACGCTCGTCCCGCTGGCCGCCGGTTGGGGTGCCCTCGCGGGATTCCTCGGCGGGGTGCTCGCCCCACGCCTGGTCAATCGCCGGCGGTCCGCAGAACGACGCGACCCCGCGCGCCGGGCGGCATCCGAGGGCGAGGCACTGCGTTGACCGAGAAGCGAAGCACAGGTGGCTGCGGCGGGACAGGTCGCCCCCGCCCGTCCAGTGGAGTTCCGGACCGGACGGGCGGGAACGACAACGGCCGTTCGGCCGCCACGTACTCGGCTGTCGACTGCTCAGCCGTCAGGTGCTCGGCCATCGCGCGCTCGGCCGACGAGTGCCCCGCTGCCGAGTGCCCGGCTGCCGAGGCCTTCGAGGCCTTCGAGGCTGTCGATGTCGAGTGCGCAGCCTCCGCCGATCACTCACCCTGCGGGCGATCAGCCGATCCGGTGCTGGGTCCAGAACGAGGTCAGGTCCACGGTCGTCGCGGCCTGCGCGGCGGCCTTGAACTCGGCGGTGGTGGAGATCCCGTACCAGTGCGCTGCCGCGTAGTCGTGCAGCAGCGTGGTCATCGCGGCGTCGCCGATGGTGCGGCGCAGGTCGTGCAGGGCGCACTTGCCGTAGTTGTAGATGACCGTCGAGTAGCGGGAGGAGTTGGCGTCCCAGTAGGCCATCGAGTTGGTGATCTTCTCGGCGGAGGACGCCCAGGAGACGCTGCTCCAGCAGTTGGTGCCGGTCTTGCCGAGCGCGAGGTCGGTGGCGTAGTCGGTGAACGCCTCGTCCAGCCAGGGGCTGTTGTACTCGTCGTCACCGACGATGCCGTACCACCACTGGTGGCCGATCTCGTGGGTGAGGGCGGTGGTGGAGACCAGGTCGAGGACGAAGCCGGGGTACTCCATGCCGCCGAACCAGTAGTTGTTGTCGATCACCGCGTCGAGTTCGCCGTAGGGGTAGGCGCCGAAGCGGGCGGCGTGCGAGTCGACGGCGGACTTGGCGGTGCTCAGCATGGACTGCGAGTCGGCGGAGCTGATGCCGCTGACGGAGTAGATGTTGACGGCGACGCCGCCGGGCGAGGTGCCGGAGATCTTGCTGAACGGGCCGGCCGCCCAGGCGAATTCGCGGACCTTCTTGGCGGTGGCGGTGGTGACGGTCCGTCCGCTGGTGCCGGGGGTGTCCACGGAGGTGCCGGTCGCGGGGACGAGCAGGCTGCTCGGGTGGTCGAGGGTCACCGTGTAGTCGGATGCCAGCGTGTAGAAGGACTCGCCGTTGTTGGTGTACGGGTCCAGGTGCCAGCCGGCCGCGTCACGGACGGCGAGCACGGGCAGCGCGTTGCCGATGTTGGCGAACGCGCCGTCGCGTCCGAACCGGTCCGCGCCGGAGGGGACGGCGATGGACAGGTCGAAGCCGACGCTTCCGCTCGCGCCTTGGGCGAGCGGCGCGGGCAGGGTGACCTTGAGCGCGGTGCAGCCGACGGTGAGCGCTCCGGCGGTGCCACCGGTCAGGTTGCTGACGGTGATCGGCGTCGTGGGGCAGCTGCCGTGGTAGTTGTCCCACAGCCGCAGGTACACCTCGGTCAGCGGGGTTGCCGAGGGGTTGGTGAAGCCGATGCTCTGGTGGCCCGTCCAGTTGGCGCCGGTCGCGTCGCTGGTCAGGTTGACGGTGTATCCGGTGGGTGCGGGGGTCCGGGTGGCGTCGGTGGTGGGCGGCGGCGTGGTGCCGTCGCCGGAGACGTCGAGCGCCACGTCGTCCAGCACGAAGCTGGTCTGCAGCCCGGAGTCCTCGACCCCGCTGAATGAGACGCTGACGGTCTGTCCGGCGAAGGCGGAGACGTCGAAGGTCTTCTTCACGTAGCCGGCCGCCGCGTCCAGGTTGGAGTAGGTGGCGAGGGTGGTGGTGCCGATCTTGGCGGTGAGCTTGTCGTACGCCGTGGTCTTGGTGGTCTCGGCGGTGTCCACGTGCAGCCAGAAGCTGAGGCTGGCGGTGGTGCAGCCCGCGGGAAGGGTGACGGTCTGCGCCAGCGAGTCGGTGTGGGCCGACCCGTAGCCGTTCAGCCAGGCGAAGTACGTTCCGCCGTGGGCGCTCTGCCCGCCGCCGCTGGTGACCACGCCGCTGGACGAGGTCCACGGCGTGGTGCCGGACTCGAATCCGCCGTTCGCCACCACCTGGGTCGCCGTGCAACTCGCGGCCGCCACGCCCTTGGTGCCCTCGGCGGCCTGCGCGGTGGGGGCAGTCAGGGCTGCGGTGCCGGCGGCCACGAGCACGGTGGTGCTCAGCAGCGCGGCGGCACGGGTGGCGAGGACGCGGAGTCTGTCGCTCATCGGTGCTCCTCTCGGTTGCCAGGGTCTGTGGGGGCCCTGGCCGAGGGGCAGATTGCCAGCAAACTCAAAGGATTGATAGGTGCATGCCATAGATCGTTACGTCGCACCCTACGAATCATCAAGCACGGTGGGCCACCGGCAACTTGGTCGAATCCACCCGGAGCACCGGCTACACCGCCCCCGTGTCGAACGGTACCCGTGGGACCACCGGGACTCCTGGTGCCACTCGAACCGGCCGAACCGGCCTGCGCTGTCCCGCCGCTGGCGTCAGCGCACGCCGCCCGGGTCGAACACCGGCCGTGCCCACGCGGGCGGCAGCGGCGGCGCCTGGCGCAGCCGTCCGGGCCGAGTGCCGGAAGCCGCCCGGAGCGCCGCGACGAACTCCAGGCAGCTCCCGTACCGGGCCTCCGGCCGTTTCGCCATCGCCGTCCGCAGGACGGCGCCGACGCCTTCGGGAAGGTCCGCGCGCTGCTCCAGTACGTCCGGCGGCGGGTCGTTCAGGTGCGCCCAGAGCAGCGCCAGGTCGTCGTCACGGCGGTACGGCGGGCCGCCGGTGAGCATCTCGTACACCACGCAGCCCAGGCTGTACACGTCGCAGCGGCCGTCCACGGGCTTGCCGGAGATCTGCTCGGGGGCCACGTAGTCCAGCGTGCCGACGAACTGGCCGACGCTGGTCAGGCCGGTCAGGGACAGCGACTTCTTGGTCAGCCCGAAGTCGGTGAGGTAGGCGTGCTCGGGGTGGTCCGGGTCGGTGCCCTCGGCGATCAGCACGTTGCCGGGCTTGACGTCGCGGTGGACGAGCTCGTGGGCGTGCGCAGCGTCCAGGGCGCTGGCCACCTGGACGGCGATCCGCACGACCTGGCGTGCCGTCAGCGGGCCCTGCCGGTCGAGCAGGCTGCGCAGGTCCCGGCCGCGGACGTACCGCATGGCGATGTACAGCACCCCCTCGACCTCTCCCGCCTCGTACACCGGGACGATGTTCGGGTGGTCGAGGGACGCCGCGACCCGGGACTCCCGGACGAAGCGCTGCCGGAAGGTCTCGTTGCGGGCGAGTTCGGGTGCCAGCAGCTTCACCGCCACCGTGCGGCCGAGCCGGAGGTCCTCGGCCCGGTACACCACCGCCATGCCGCCCCGGCCGATCACGTGCTCCAGGCGGTACCCGGCCAGCGTCCGCCCAGCGAGTTCGCCCTGCTCGGCGGCGGCCAGCGATTCTTCCCCGGGCACTGTCAGCTCCGCCCGTGCTCAGCGACGTCCCGAACCGCGCCGTCCCACACCTCGGCGCCCGGGCCTCCCCACTCCGCTACCCGGCCCGCCCCGGAATGCCCCTCCCCACCGCGGCCGCCACCGCCCGTCACACCACCCCTGCCCAGCTCACCACCCCTGCCCGCCCCACTACCCCCGCCTGGCTCACCACCCCTGCCGGACTCACCGCCCACGCCCGGCTCCTGGCCCCCGCCGGAGTCGCGTTCCTCCCCCTCCGCCACCGCGTAGCTCTGCACCTGCGCGGCGTCGCAGTAGTACCAGCGCCCCTGGTCGAGGTCGAGCAGCCAGGCGGAGGTTCCGTCGATCACCGCGCCGAGCCGCAGGTCGCGGGTGCGGTCGCGAAAGGCCTGCAGGTCGATCCGCCCGGCGGCGTAGTCGTCGAGCAGCCGCCGGTAGCTGGCGAGGCCGCGTTCCAGGGTGGCGAGCAGCGGGCGCGGGTCCTCTCCGGCGGTGAGCGGGAGGCCGGCAGTGGGCGGGCGTTGCGGGAGGGCGACCAGCAGGCGGCCGTCGACCCACGCGGTCCAGCCGTTGGAACAGACGATCCGGGCCCAGTTGCCGTTGGCTTCGGCGAGGACGACCGGCAGCAGCGGGTCGAGCGGGAGGCCAACAGCGGCGGGGTCGGGGCCGGTCCAGGTGGGCATGCCGTCGCCGGGGACGACATGGGTGGGCCGGAATCCGCCGGGGGTGCCCATGAGCTACCGCCGCATCACGGCCGGTTCGTGACGGCGCAGCAGCCGGGCGACGATCAGGCCGTACAGCACGGCGAGGGCGACGAGCATCCCCATGTCGAGCAGCCAGATGCCGGGCCGGTGGGCGAACAGGGGGTCGTCGGTGAGGCTGCCCGGAACGATGGCGTGCAGGTCGATGGTGGAGGCCATCGCGCCGAGCGCCCACCTCGACGGGACCAGCCAGGAGAGCTGGTTGAGCACCGGGATGTGGTCGAGTTGCAGCAGTGCCCCGCAGAACACCACCTGGATGATGGCGACCAGGACCAGCAGCGGCATGGTCACCTCTTCCTTCTTGACCAGCGCGGAGATCAGCAGCCCGAGCATCATCGCGGTGAGCGAGAGCAGTGCGACGGCGAGGGTGATCTCGACGAGCGGCGGAAGGAAGACGCCGCTGCCGCCCTGCGGTCGGAGCCGGACGCCGACCAGCGCGACCATGGTGAGCACCACCGACTGAACGACCGTCACCGTGCCCAGCACGACGATCTTCGAGCACAGGTAGGCCGATCTGGACAGACCGACGGCGCGTTCGCGCTGATAGATCGTCCGTTCCTTGACGAGTTCGCGCACCGCGTTGGCGGCGCCGGTGAGCACGCCGCCGACGCACAGGATGAGCAGCGCGTTGAGGGCGGTGTTCTGGTCGAGTCGGCTGCCGGCCAGGGCGTGCGCCATCGCGCCCATCACGAACGGCAGGGCGATCATCACGGCGAGGAAGGTGCGGTCGGCGGCGAGGGCGCTGGCGTAGCGCCGGCAGAGCGTGCCGACCTGCTTGCGCCAGCGTCGCGGTTTCGGCTTGGCGGCGGGTGTCTCGGCGGCCGCCGGCAGTCGGGGTTCTTCCCCCGACGGGGCGCCGGCGGGCGGCCGCTGGCCGGCAGGCGTTCGCTGCGCCGCGGACCGGGCGACGTACTTGCGGTAGGGCACGGATTCGCGGAACTGGCCGGCCCAGTCGCGGTCGGTCTGGTTCTCGAACGCCTCGAAGGCCTCCGGCCAGTGCGCGTATCCGAAGTGGTCGAGGGTTTCGCCGGGCGGCCCGTACCAGGCGATCCGGCCGCCGGGGGCGAGCAGCAGCAGCCGGTCGCAGAGGTCGAGGCTGAGCACGCTGTGGGTGACCACGATGACGGTTCGGCCATCGTCGGCGAGGCCGCGCAGCATCTGCATGACGGAGCGGTCCATGCCGGGGTCGAGTCCGCTGGTGGGTTCGTCGAGGAACAGCAGGGACGGCTTGGTGAGCAGTTCGAGGGCGACGCTGACGCGCTTGCGCTGGCCGCCGGAGAGGCTGGAGATGACCTGGTCGCTGCGGGGTGCGAGGCCGAGTTCGTCGATCACCTCGGTGACGCGGGCGGCGCGTTCGGCGGGCGCGGTGTCATCGGGGAAGCGCAGTTCGGCGGCGTAGGAGAGGGCCTTCCGGACGGTCAGCTGGGTGTGCAGGATGTCGTCCTGCGGAACCAGTCCGATGCGCTGGCGCAGTTCGGCGTAGTCGCGGTACAGGTCGCGGCCGTCGTAGCTGACGGTTCCGCGGTCGGCGGGGCGCAGCCCGGTGAGCGCGTTGAGCAGGGTGGATTTGCCGGCGCCGCTGGGTCCGGCGACGGCGAGCAGGCTCTTCTGGCCGACCGGGAAGGTGACGTGGTCGAGCAGGGTGCGGTCGCCGTCGACCTGGACGGTCAGGTCGGAGACGTCGAGGTCGATGTCACCGGTGTCGACGAATTCCTGGAGTTCGTCGCCGACCAGGCAGAACACCGAGTGTCCGATACCGACCAGGTCGCCGGGCCCGACGGGCGCCCGGAGCACGGGCTGGCCGTTGAGGTAGGTGCCGTTGTGGCTGTCCAGGTCGGCGATCTCGTAGCGGCCGTCGGCCCGGGCCCGTAGTTCGGCGTGGTGGCGGGAGACGGACAGGTCGCCGAGCACGAGGTCGTTGTCGGTGGCGCGCCCGATCCGGAAGACCTTGGTCGGCAGCGGGCGGACGCTGGAGGGCGGTCGGAGCGAGCCGGTGATCGCGGTCAGCGCGGACGGCCGGCCGGCCGCGGCTGCGCCGGGCAGCGGATGGACGGCGGTCGGCCGGGGGATCTCGCTGAAGGTGCAGCGCGGTCCGTCGGCGGGGCTGCCGAGGCAGAGCACGGTGCCGGGTTCGATCTCCAGGTGGATGATGCGTTCCCCGCCGGCCCAGGTGCCGTTGGTGGAGCCGGTGTCGTCGACGATCCAGTGGCCGTCGCCGGCGTGCAGCCGGGCGTGGTGCCAGGAGACCCGGGGGTCGGTGAGCACGATGTCGCTGGTGGGATCGCGCCCCAGGGCGTAGGTGCGGCTCGGGGTGATGACCGTCGAGTCGCCGCCGGTTTCGAGGACCAGTTTCGGCGCGGTGAGCGCTGCCTCTCGCTCTCCCATATGTCGATGCTATTCCTGGAATCGGGCACCCGCCCGGGGGGCGGTTTTCGGCCTTCCGGGTGACAGTGGAAGACGGTCGCCACGGGTTGGGTACCTGTGGGGTCGGGACCGAGCGGCCCGTAGGGCGGCGGATGGGAGCGGGTTTGTGAACACCTGGGCAACCTGGACCACGCAGGGCATTCTGTCCGGCCACGGCGGCGTGAAGACCGTGGAGATCGGCGTCATCACCGGCGATCTGACGGTGCACACCATGTGGATCGAGGGCGAGGCGCGGTTGACGGTGCAGTACAGCGGTGCGCTCGACTGGTTCACGGTGGAGGGCAGCCCGGTGCCCGCGGCGGACGAGGCGGCGGCGCGCGAGGTGCACCAGCGGATGGTGGAGGCCGTGAAGGAGGGCGGCGGCGCGGCGGCGCCGCAGGCCTGAGCTTTCGGAACCCGGGCCGCGGCGCAGGCAGGCGCGCGGCCCGGGTTTCGGCACGCCCGTGCGCCTACGGGCAGCGGTAGTCGAACACGGTCTCGGCGTGGGCCCCGCCGCCGGGCTTCAGCACTTCGAGGCGTGCGGTGGCCGAAACCTCTCCGTGCCCCTGGAACGTCCAGTGCAGCGCGACCTCGGTGCGCCGCTGCCCGGAGGGGACGCGCTGGGTGATCGGTCCGGAGTCGGTGCCGTCGCTGCGGATCCAGCGGTAGGTGAGGTCGCCGGCGCCGCCGTCGGTCTCCAGCGTTCCGGTGATCACGGCGGTTCCGTCGCAGCCTGGCCCGGCCGGGTCGCTGCTCGCCGTCACGCCCACCACCGCGACCGGGCGACCGTGGCGGTCCCACAGCAGGTAGCCGAGCAGCACCAGCATGATCACCAGCGGCACCAGCAGCCACCGGTCCCACCGCCGCCCCGGCTTCGGCCGCTCCGGCGTCCCGGGGACGTCCTCGCCCCGCCACACGGCGGCCGCCCGCGGCGGTACCCCGGGCCCGAACCGCCGCAGCCCGTCCGATGGCACCGCCGCCGGTCTCACGGTCGCGCCGACGTCCAGCGGCTGCGTCCGCCCGGGATCGATCGGAGCGGTCGCCTCCGCGGCAACCGCTTCGAGCCGGACGGTCTCCTCAGCAGACGGCACGGCGAGCCGAACGGTCTGCTCCGCAGCCGCCTGCCCCGCCGCGCGCAGTTGCACCGTCCGCCCGTCGTCGCCGCGGCCGTCTGCGGGGCGTCCGGCGGGGCGCAGCTGAACGGTGGTGTCGATGGCCGGGGTTGACGGTCCGTCGGGCGCGGTGGCCCGGCGGCGGACCGGGCCGAGGACCAGTCCGGTCTCGGGCGGGAGCTCGGTCATCCTGCTGCTCCTCTCAGCGGGGGCGGGCAGATCAGGAGGTACGGCCCGGTGGTGGCCGAGCTGCCGGCGGCGGGGCTGGTGGTGACGGTGACGGTCCCGTGCCGGTGACCGCAGGGGAAGGTGAAGGAGCTCGTCACGGTGGTGGTTCCGGCCGGGACGGGGCCGCCCGGGGTGGTGCCGATGACCGCGCCGGTGTCGGCGTCGCGCCAGGTGAAGGTCACGGTCGCGGTTCCGGTGCCGGCGGTCCGGACGGTCACCGGGACGTAGGCGTTGAGGGTGGTGCCGCTGGGCTTGACGCCGATCCTGCCGAGGGTCACCGCGATCGGTGCCGCACTGCTCGGGCTGGACACCGGCGTGGGCACCGGCGTCGATGTGCCGGGGGCGGAGCCGGCAGGGACGGAGCCGGTGGGGTCGGCCGGCGGGGAGGGTTTCGGCGAGGCGGCCGGCTTGGTCGCGCTGTTCGAGGGCGTCGGCGACGGCCCGGTCGTGGCGCTCGCCGACGGCACGGGCGAGGAAGCGATCGCGGCGCTCGGGTCGGCGCCGGTCGACGGCTCGGTGGCCGGCCGGACGCTGGTGACCGCCCCAGGTGCCGTCACGGCTCCAGGCCCGCCGCCGGGGTCGGCGGCGGCGACAGCGGTGAGCGCCCCGGCGGCCAGCACCAGCGCTCCGACGGTGGCGACCAGCTGTGCGCGAGCCCGTCGGCCGGGGTGGCGGCCCGGCGGCCCGGCGGGCAGGACGGTGGTGGCGTACGTGGTGCCGCCGAGGGCCGGTTCGCCGGCCGAGGGGAGCAGCAGCGGCAGCAGGGCGACCAGGGCGGCCAGCCGTCGCCGTCCCTTCTCCTCCCAGTCGGCGCCGTAGGCCGCGCCGGCGGCCGCCTCCAGTTGTCCGATCAGGGCCTCGGCGCCGACGGGCCGCTGATCGGGGAGCTTGGCGAGGCCGGCCCGGATCAGCGGGCGGAGTGCTTCGGGCGCCTGGGTGGCGGGGATCTCGGCCTCGGTGTGCTGGACGGCGAGTTCCATCAGCGTGGTGCCGGCGTAGGGTTTGGCGCCGGTGAGGCACTCGAAGAAGGTGGCGGTGGCGGCGTACACGTCGGTGGCCGGGGAGGCGGGCTTGCCGGCCCACTGCTCGGGTGCCATGTAGGCGGGCGTCCCGGCGACGGCGCCGGTGGTTCCGGTGCGGACGGCGATGCCGAAGTCGACGAGTTTCGAGGTGCCGTCGCGGGTGACCAGCACGTTTCCGGGCTTGTAGTCGCGGTGGACGACGCCGGCCCGGTGGGCGGCGGCGAGTCCGAGCAGCGAGCCCTTGAGGACGAGCAGGGCGGCTTCGGGGCCGGTGCCGCCTTCAGCCTTCAGCAGTTCGCGCAGCGAGATGCCGTCGACGAGTTCCATCACGATGGCCGCGCCGTGCGGGCTCTCCACGTACTCGTGGAGGCGGGTGACGTGCGGGCTGTCGAGGGCGGCGAGCAGTTCGGCCTCGACCCGGAACGCGGCCTGGTCGGGGTGGTTGCCGAGCAGGTACTTGATGGCGACCGGGGTGCCGGTGGGCCGGTGGTGGGCGAGCACGACCCGTCCGGACGCGCCCACGCCGAGTTCGCGCCGGTGGGCGTAATCGGGGAGTTCCCAGTGGGCGTTCCGCGCCGGCCGGTCCGCCGGTCTGCTGCCCGGGTGCTGCTCGTTCGTCACCGCGTCCACCCCCGGGTTCCCGCGCGCTGCGGCGCGGCCCGTCCGTCCTCTGCGGTCCGCGCGGGTGCGCGGCCACCGGGAGTGACGCACGTCCGGCCCGGTGGGTTCCGGGCCGGACGCGGTGGTGGGTCACGATTCGGCTGTTTCGCACACTGATCTGTTCTACGTACCGGTAGCTGCTCCCTGCGACGGTCGACGCCCGGCCACCGGTGGCGGCCGGTTACGGTGTGTCGCGGCGGCGGGCGGCTTCGACGGCCTCGGCGGCGGTCGAGCCGCGGTGGATCAGCTGCTGGCCGAGGGCGGCCAGGGCCCGTCCGACGGCGAGTTCGTCGCCGATGGCCGGGTCGGCGGGGTCCTGGGCGCTGCGGTGGGCTTCGGCGTCGACCTCGATCAGGTTGACTCCGGTGTCGAGGACGGCGTGCGCCTCGGTGAGGTCGCCGACCTCGACCAGCCGCAGGCGCACGTTCCATTCGCTGACGTGCGGTTCGGGGACCACGGCGCGGGCGCTCACCGCTGTTCCTCCTGCTGGAGCGGTTCGGCGACCCGGTCGCCCTCCGCCTGCGACTCCTCCCAGGCGTGCATGGTCTGGTAGGAGGTGATGCCTTCCTCGGGGTCGGCGGCCCGGACGTCGTCCTCGTCGCGCCGTGCCTTGTCGTCGAGCCTGCCGTTCATCTCGGACATCCTGGGCTCCTCGCTGTCGAACCCCCGCTGCTCCTTCCAGCGTGCTCCCGCGCGCGGCCTCAGTCGAGTTCGGCCAGCAGTGCGGGGTTGACGACGGCGAGGACGGTCCGCAGGTCGGACTCGGCGACGGCCGGCCACAGCACGGCCCGGGCGTCCCGGTAGCGCTCGGCGAGCCGGGCGCGGTCCGCCTCGGGCAGCTGGGCGGCGCGGTCGGCGCGGGAGTTGTGGGCGTTGTCGGCGATCTTGACGAGGGTGGCGGCCTGGTCGCCGACGATGTCGAGCAGCATCGTCCGGTAGTCCGTCCCGGGCTCCCGGGTGACGCGGCGGACGGTGGCGACCACGGCGGCGGGAACTCCGGCGGCGAGGAGTTCGTCGGGGCCGGTGGGGGTGTCCTCCAGCACGTCGTGCAGCAGGGCTGCCATCTGCAGACCGGTGCCGAACGCGGCGACGCCCGCCGCCACGGCGCGGACGTGCTCGATGTAGGGGACGCCGATGCGGTCGTGCTGTCCGGCGTGGGCGCGGGCGGCGAGGGCGTCCACTTCGGCGAGAATCGGCGACGGCACGACGGGGGTCCCCCTCGGATGAGCGACGATCAGGTGTCGGAAAATATAGTCCGGTTGACGGAGAGGGAGTGATCGTCCGGTGCGGGTGACCCCGATCTCCCCGGAGCGCCTGGTCGGCCTGCTCGCGGAGCGGATCCACCGGCTGCCCGGCGACCCGAACCGCCGTCTGCGGGTGGCGGTCGACGGCGCGGCCGCCGCCCGGCCGGGCGAGCTCGCGGATGCGCTGGTGGAGCCGCTGCGGCTGCTCGGCCGGCCGGTCCAGCGGGTGTCGGCGGGCGACTTCCTGCGCCCCGCCTCGGTCCGCTTCGAGTACGGCAAGCAGGACCCGGACGCCTTCCACGACCTGTGGCTGGACCAGGGCGCGCTGCTCCGCGAGGTCCTCGATCCGCTGGAGCCGGGCGCGGACGGCCGGATCCTGCCGACCTTCTGGGATCCGGCCACCGACCGCGCCACCCGGGCCCGCTACCTGGAGCTGCCGCCGCGCGGCGTGCTGCTGCTGGACGGCCCGTTCCTGCTCGGCCGCTGGCTGCCCTTCGAACTCACCGTGCACCTCACCCAGTCCCCGGCCGCACTGGCCCGCCGCACGCCCGCCGAGGACCACTGGACGCTGCCCGCCCACGAGCGCTACCGCTCCGAGACCGACCCGGCCGCGCTGGCCGACCTGACCGTCCGGGTGGACGACCCGCGCCACCCGGCGCTGGTCGAACAGGACTGACGCGCCGTCAATGCCCGCCCGCCGTCAGCCGGTCGGCCCCGGGCCGCGCTGGCAGCGCGGGCACCAGTACGCGGCGCGGTCCTGCGCGTGGGTGCCGGTGCGGATCGGCGTCCCGCAGCGCACGCAGTTCCGGCGGGCGCGGCCGTACACCCAGTGCTGGCAGCCGGGCCGGGTGTCGCCGGTGGTGATGTGGCCGGGCCGCAGCTTGTTGGCGTCCAGCAGCTGGTGCGCCCGGTGCAGCAGCCGGTCCAGGTCGGGCAGTTCGGCGACCGGCAGCCAGGGCGTCACCCCGGCCAGGAAGCTCAGCTCGTTCGCGTACACGTTGCCGATGCCGGCCAGGTTCCGCTGGTCCAGCAGGGCAGCGCCGACCGGGCGCTGCGGGGCGGCGAGCAGGCGGCGGCGGACCTCGGCGACGTCCCAGTCCGGGCCGAGCAGGTCGGGGCCGAGGTGGCCGACCACCCGGTCCTCCTCGGCGGTGCGCAGCAACTGCACCACGGGCAGCCGGTAGCCGACCGCGGTGCCCTGCTCGGTGCCGAGGATCGCCCGGATCTGGAACGCGGGCCCGCTGCGCCAGCGCTCGCCGGGCCGGAACACCTGCCAGCGGCCGTCCATCCGCAGGTGGGTGTGGAGCGTCACGCCGCCCTCGAACCTGGTCAGCAGGTGTTTGCCGCGCGGCACCGTCTCCAGCACCCGGCGGCCGGTGAGGTCGGCCGTGGCGTGGGCGGGAACGCGCAGGTCGGCCACCGTCAACACGCCGCCGGCAAGCGCGTGGTTGAGCTGGTTGGCGACGCGGTAGATGCTGTCTCCTTCGGGCACTCCCCCATCATGCCGCGCGCCGCCGACACCGCGCCGCGGCCCCGCCCGGGCGTCTCTGCTGACAGGCAATTCCCTGGTCGGCCGGGGTTCCGCTGTTCTAGGTTGGCGCAATGACGATCACTCACGAGGTGGCCGGCGACGGCCCCGCGGTACTCCTGCTGCACTCCTCTGTCTGCGACCGGCGGATGTGGGACGGCCAGTGGGACGCGCTGCGCGAGGCCGGATACCGAGTCGTGCGGTGCGACTTCCGCGGTTTCGGGGAGACCCCCTGCGCGGACGCGCCGTACAGCAATCTGACGGACCTGGAAGAGCTCCTCGACGAACTCGGCATCGACCGGGTCTCCCTCGTCGGCTCCTCCTTCGGCGGCAACATGGCCACGCAGTTCGCGGCGCTGCACCCCGAGCGGGTCCACTCGCTGACGCTGCTCTGCCCCGGCAGCTCCCTCCACGAGCCGAGCGCCGACCTGGTGGCCTGGGGCGAGCGCGAGGAGGAGCTGATCGAGTCCGGCCGGCTCGACGAGGCGGTCGAGCTGAACGTCGACACCTGGCTCGGGCCGGACGCGGACGAGGCCGCCCGGGCCAAGGTGCGCCTGATGCAGCGCAACGCGTTCGAGCTGCAACTCGCCCCCGAGGAGGAGGTCCAGCCGACGACGATCGAGGTGGACGTGCGCAACGCCGTAGCCCCGGCACTGGTGTTCGGCGGCCGCCACGACGTGGACGACTTCCGCCGGATCGCCGCCGACGTGGCAGCCCTGCTGCCCAACGCCGAGCACCGCGAACTCCCCTGGGCCGGCCACCTGCCCGCGCTGGAGCGCCCCGCCGAGGTCTCCGAGCTGCTGATCGCCCACCTCGCCGAGGTGTGGAAGGCCTGACGGAACGTCAGCCAGGCTCCTCCTTCCGTCCCTCCCCCGGGTGAACATCCGCTGGCTGTTCGGACCTGAAGGCCCGCCGAGCACCGCCCGGGGGAGGTGGCCATCACGCACTTCCGCACCGAAACCGGCCAGTCGCCGCAGCGCAGAACCGGTTCTTCTCTCGACGGGCTCCCGGTCGGGCCGGGTCGAACAGGGGTTGCACGGGGTTCGAAAAACTGGATGCACCCGTCCGACCGGGCTGCTTTGATTCCGCGTGATCAACCTCTCCGAGAGGACGCACCACACACTTTGGACGGCACGATGCGCAACTCCCTGCACGACACCGGCTCCAGCTCCACCACGGCGGCGGAGGGCGCAGGGCCGTCGACCGTCCTCGCTCGGCTCGAGGAGTTCTACGACGCGGTTCCCCGGTTCTCCGCGACCGCCGAGGATTACGGCCCGCTCACCCTGTTCGTGCGCACCGGCCCGGGCTGGCACTACTACGGACGCCCGACCCTCGGCGGCGACGGGCAGTTCACCGCCGCCGACGTGGACCGCGTCCGGGCCCGCCAGCGCAAGCTGGGCGCCCCGGAGACCTTCGAGTGGGTGCACGAGACCACGCCGGGTCTGCGCGCCGCGATCGAGGCCTCCGGCCTGGAGGTGCACGAGCACCCGCTGCTGGTCCTGGAGCTCGACGGCCCGTCAGCTGCCGCCCCGGCGGCGGAGGACGGCCCGGAGGTCCGGGTGCTGACGACCGACGACCCGCTGCTGCCGAGCGCCGTCGCCGTTCCGCACCTCGCCTTCGCCGAGCCCGGCACCCTCGTCGGCGCGGCCGGCCCGGAGCAACTGGCCGACGCCACCCGGACGGCGATAGCCGACGGCCAGGTCACCCGGATGATCGGCCGGATGGAGGCGGGCCGCACGGTCGTCGCCGCGACGGTCGGCCCCGACGGCCTGGCCAGTGCCTCCGGCTGCCACCAGCCGGTGGGCGGGGTCAGCGAGATCGTCGCGGTGGCGACGCTCCCGTCCCTGCGGCGGCAGGGCCTGGCGCGCCGGGTCACCGCGCACCTGGTCGAGCACGCCCGGGCCACCGGCATACGCACCGTCTTCCTGTCCGCCAGCGACGACGCCGTGGCGCGGATCTACGAGAGCATCGGCTTCCGCCGCGCCGCCACCGCCCTGATCGCCGAACCCGCCACGGAGGCCGCCACGTCCTGACACGACGTCAACACCGCACCGCATCGGCACCGCACCGCACATCGCTTCGTCGCCGCACTGCGTTCCGCACCACCCGACCGGCTCCCACCCGCTCGGGCCCGGGTCGGTCGCTAGCGGCATCAGTCGGCCGGGTCCGGCAACGCCTGGTCGTCGCTGAGCAGTTCGGCCAGCAGGTCGCCCTGTTCGGCGAACCGGTCGAGCACCTGCTCGGGGCTGAAGGTCAGCTCGGCCGGGTCGGTGCACTGCTCGACCTCGCTCCAGCTCACCGGGGCCGACACCCCGGGGACGCTGGTGGCGCGCAGCGTGTAGGGCGCGGCGGTGGTCTTCGCCGTCGCGTTCTGCGACCAGTCGACGAACACCTTTCCCCGGCGCAGCGCCTTGGTCATCCGGGACACCACCAGGGCGGGGTACTCGCGGGCGAGGCGTTCGGCGAGGGCGCGGGCGTAGTCGCTGACCTCCCGGGCGGGGGTGGGGCGCAGTGCGGCGTACAGGTGCAGTCCCTTGCTGCCGGAGGTCTTGGGCCGGCAGACGAGTCCGTCGGCGGCGAGGGCTTCGCGGATCAGCAGGGCGACCAGGCAGCAGTGGGTGAGGTCGGCGCCCGGTCCGGGGTCGAGGTCGACGACGAGGCGGTCGTGGGCGTCCGGTCCGCTCTCGGCGGTCCACTGCGGGACGTGCAGTTCCAGGGCGTAGCCGTTGGCGACGGTCATCAGCGTGGGCAGGTCGTCCACGGCGACGCGCTGCTTGGGGCCTTCGTGGCTGGGCGCGGTCACGGTGCGGACCCAGTCGGGCAGGCCGGGCGGCGGGTTCTTGGCGAAGAACCCTTCCTCGCCGATGCCGGCCGGGAAGCGCAGGAAGCTGGCGGCGCGGCCGCGCAGGTGCGGCAGCATCGCGGGGGCGATCTGCGCGTAGTAGTAGAGGGCCTCGCCCTTGGTCCACCCGGTGGCGGGCCACAGGACCTTGTCGAGATGGGAGAGGACCAGGCGGCGGCCCTCGACTTCCGTGACCTGTCGCTCGGGCATACCGTGGGAAATCCCCGCGAAAGGGCCATGCCATGCCACAGGTCACCTGGAAAGGCGTCATCACGTTCGGGCTGGTCAGCGTGCCGGTCCAGCTGTATGCCGCCACGGAGGAGCACAGCGGTCCTTCGCTGCACCAGGTGCACGAGAAGGACGGTTCCCGCATCCGGTTGAAGCGGTTCTGCGAGGCGGAGGGGAAGGAGGTTCCGTACAGCGAGATCGCCAAGGGCTACGAGTCCCCGGACGGTCGGCAGGTGGTGCTCGGCGACGAGGACCTGGCGGAGCTTCCGCTGCCGAGCAAGAAGGTGGTGGACGTGCTGGCGTTCGTCCCCGCCGAGTCGATCGATCCGCTGATGTACTCCAAGGCCTACTACGTGGCCACGGCCGACAAGGCCCCGGCGAAGCCGTACGTGCTGCTGCGGGACGCGCTGCGCGAGTCGGGGCAGATCGCGGTGACCAAGGTGACCATGCGGACCAGGGAGTCGCTGGCGGTGCTGCGGGTGCACGAGGACACCCTGGTGCTGCAGACCTGCCTGTGGCCGGACGAGGTCCGCTCGGCGCAGGGGATGGCGCCCGACGAGAAGGTGACGGTCCGTCCGCAGGAACTGAAGATGGCGCGTTCGCTGATGGACACGCTGTCGGAGGACTTCGACCTGTCCGCGCTGCACGACGAGTACCAGGCGGCGCTGCAGGAGCTGATCGACGCCAAGCTGGCGGGGGTGGAGGCCCCGCACCTGGAGGAGCAGGCCGAGGGCGGCGAGGCCGAGGTGATCGACCTGATGGCGGTGCTGCGCAGCAGCGTGAAGGCCGCGAAGGGCGAGCACGGCAGGGGTGCGAAGGGCAGCCGGGCGGCGGGGCAGGCGTCGGACGGCGGTGAGGCGGAGGCCGGGGCGGCCGAGGAGGAGTCGGGGCGCACCACGAAGCGGCCCCGGAAGACGGCGTCCGGCCGGAGCGGGGCGGCGGCGAAGAAGACGGCGAAGGCGCCGGCCAAGAAGGCCGCCGCGAAGAAGGCCGCTCCGCGCAAGGCCTCCTGACGGCACCTCACCCGGTGGCCGCGCGACCCCGGACGGGCCGGGGTCGCGCGGCACCGGAGGCGGACTCCGCGGGTCAGCCGGCTCCGCGGGTCAGTCGGTTCCGCAGGTGAGTCGGTTCCGCAAGGCGGTGGCCTTCGCAGAAGCCAGTGAGCTCCGCAGCGCCACCGAGTTCCGCGGCGTCACTGGCTCCGCGCCGTCAGGAGAACAGCGCGGAGCGGAGCTTGAGGCGGTCGGAGGCGCGGCCGCCGGGGCGCAGCGAGTAGTAGTCGCCGTCGCAGTCGGGGCCGGTGAACACGGTGACGGTGGAGCCGGTGAGGTTCTGGGGGGCGAAGGCGGGTTCGGTGGTGTCGGGGTCGGCGACCTCGGGGAGGGTGACGCAGACGCGGCTGTCGGGGTCGACCAGCACTCCGGCGGCGCGGTTCCCGAAGTCGTCGTAGTAGGTGTACCGGAACTCGCCGACGGCCGCGGCGGCGGGGCTTGGTGTGGCGAACAGCAGGGCGAGCGTGGCGGCGGTGGCGGCAGCCGCGTGGCGCAGGTGCATGAGGCTGGTACGGCCTTTCCGGTCGTGCGTGGGCCGCGGCCGGCGGGTCCGGCTCGGCGCGCACCACCGTAGTGGCGGGGCGCAGTGGCGAATCGGTTCTGCCCGTGAACGCCGCGCGCCGTCGCACCGGCCGTGCCAGCAGCGGGCGTGCGGGCGGCGCTCGGGGTGCGCGGGCGGGGCCGGTGGGGTGGGCGCGGCACGCGGGTCGGATGGGCCGTCAATGGGACGAAAAGCCAATGGCAGCACGGCGGTTCGACCGGGCGTTCGCATGTTAGAACCGGCGTGCAGCGGGCAGATGTGTTCCTACCTGGGACGTAGGGGCGCGCCGGCAGGGAAGGCCGGGGCGCTCCTGCCTGGCGGCGCGGAGGTGGTTGATGGACGGACCGGCACTCTCCCCGCGTGAGCTCGTGATCCTTCAGCAGATCGAGGCCGAGCTGGGGAGCGATCTGGAGCTGGAGCGCGAGTTGCGCACGATGCGACCAGCGAGGCTGGCGCGGCTTCGACGGTCGCTGGTGGCCAGGCCACGCTCGGTGGTCGTGGTGATCGCGTGCTGTCTGGCACTGTCGTTCGGACTGTTGGGGCTGGCGGTGGCGCTGCGGGCGCCGGTGCTGCTGGTCGCCGTGGTGGCGGCCTGGGGCACGACGCTGGCCGCCCTGATGATATTGGCGCACCTCGCTCGGCGGGGGCGCAGCCGGTAGCGGTCCCGTCCGCTCCGGGGCAACCCGCCCACCGCACCGCCGATCGGCCGACGCCCCGTCAGAACGCGGGGGCGTCGGCCGATCGCCGTCCTGGGTCTCCGGAACGCCGAGTCATGGATCTCCGAACCGCCGACGGGCGGTCAGACGCCGGGCAGGCCGGTCTCCAGGCCGTCGAGCACGTGCGAGCAGAGGCAGTCGCGGGTGGCGGGCAGCGACTCGAGGGCCTTGAACAGGACGGTGCGCAGGCGGTCGACGTTGCGGGCGAAGACCTCCAGCACCTCGGCGTGGGTGACGCCCTCGCCGGTCTCCACGCCCGCGTCGAGGTCCGTGACCAGCGCCAACGAGGTGTAGCAGAGGCCGAGTTCACGGGCCAGCACGGCCTCGGGGTGGCCCGTCATGCCGACCACGGACCAGCCGTTGGCGGTGAACCAGCGGGATTCGGCGCGGGTGGAGAAGCGCGGGCCCTCGATCACCACCAGGGTGCCGCCGTCAACGGGTTCCCAGGCGAGCGAACGGGCGGCGCCGAGCGCGGCGTTCCGGCCGTCCGGGCAGTAGGGGTCGGCCATCGAGACGTGCACGACCTCCGGCACCGAGCCGTCGGGGAGGGTCACGCCGTCGTAGTAGGTCTGCACCCGGCCGGAGGTGCGGTCCACGAACTGGTCGGGCACCAGCAGCGTGCCGGGCCCGTACTCGGCACGTAGGCCGCCGACGGCGCACGGCCCGAGGACCTGGCGCACCCCCAGCGAGTGCAGCGCCCACAGGTTGGCGCGGTAGTTGATGCGGTGCGGCGGCAGCCGGTGGCCGCGGCCGTGGCGCGGCAGGAAGGCGACCCGCCGGCCGGCCACTTCGCCGATGAACAGGGAGTCGCTGGGCGGCCCGTAGGGCGTGTCGACGTGGACCTCGGTGACCTCGTCGAGCAGTGCGTACAGTCCGGATCCGCCGATGACGCCGAGTTCGGCGGTCGGGGTGCCGTCGGTGCGGGGCGGGTGGACGTCGGCCATGGCTCTCCTCGGCTCTGCCGGTCGGACGCGGACCCGGCACGGTTCGATGGCCGGTGGGTCCGCGGCTGGGGTGCCGTCCGGCGGGCGCTGCGGCCCGCCGTGGGCACGCCCCACCCTACGAGCAG
>NZ_KK853997.1:330532-552683 GCF_000696185.1 Kitasatospora cheerisanensis KCTC 2395
CCTCGTGCGCCGGGGGCGACCGGGCGGTGACGGGCGGTGCGGAGCGGCCGTCCGGCTCGACTGGGGCGGGTCGGGGGCGCACACTCCGGGGGAGGGAGACGTCCGCCAACCGAATGAGGGAGGATCCGCCCATGGGGATCAGCCTGACCACCGATCGGCTCCTCGTCCGCGAGTGGACACCCGACGACGCCGAGGACGCCCTGGCCGTGTACGGCTCCACGGACGTCGCCCGCTGGCTGACGCCCGCGATGACGCAGGTCGCCGACGTCGAGGCGATGCGCGCGCGGCTGCAGGCCTGGGCGCAGGAGCAGTCGGGGCTGCTGCCGCCGCGCGGGCGGTGGGCGGTGGAGCGCCGGGAGGACAAGAGGGTGGTCGGCGGGTTGGGCATCCGTCCGCTGCCGCCGCACGAGGAGGACTTGGAGATCACCTGGCAGCTCGCCCCGCACGCCTGGGGCCAGGGGTACGCGACGGAGGCGGGTCTCGCGCTGCTGCGCTGGGCGTTCACCCAGGACGTCGAGGAGATCTTCGCGGTGGCCCGGCCGAAGAACGACCGGGCGCACGCGGTGGCGAAGCGGCTCGGGATGCGCTGGGTCGGTGAGACCGCCAAGTACTACGACCTGAACCTTCAGGTGTACCGGATCCGCCCGGCCGACCTGCCCGAGGGCCGTGACTGACGACGCCCCGGGCCGGCGTCAGCTCCGGCAGAGCCGCGCGGCGAGGTCGGCGGGCAGCGGGTAGCGGCGCTCGTCCGGGAGCAGCCGGCGGGCCTGTTCGGCGCGGCCGGCCCGGACCAGTTCGGCGGCGCGCCGGATCTGCGGGGTGAGGTCGGTGAGCCCGACGATCCACTCCTCGGCGTACCGGCGGACGGTCTCCCGCCCCAGGCCGACCTGGATGCTGTAGTGGTTGAGCGCCGCCCCGCGCAGCGACCGCTCCGGGTCCCACTGGACGTGCACCTCGGCCGCGGCCAGCCGCTGCTGGTCGCCGGTGGTCAACTCGCCCGCGGCCAGTGCCTGTTCCCATCCGGCCCGGGTGATCCGGACCGCCAGGACGCGTTCCTGCCCGGCCTTGGCGCCCCAGTTGCTGCGGTGCAGCAGCCAGGGCAGCGAGGGCTTGATCCAGGTCATCCGCCGGAACGAGAACGGCGCGACGAACCTCCCCGCGCGCAGCGCGGCGTCGGCGATCGCCGGCGCGTACGCCTGGTAGACGACGATCGTGCTGTCGTCGAAGTCTGCGCGCACGGCGTACAGGTCGGACGCCCGCCCGGACGCGGCGGGCCCACGGGACGAGCTGCGCTGCTGAGCCATCCCCCGACCCTGCCATCGCCGCGCCCCCGCCGGCCACGCATTTTCGGCGGGGGCTGCCTCTCGGCCGACGCCAAGCGCGGGACGGCCCGAGGATGTTGACGCGGCGTCAGCCGGTGGTGGCGACGCGTGCGGGCCGGACGGGGTGCTTGCTCAGCACCGAGACGCGGTTGAAGGCGTTGATGGTGATCGCCACCCAGATCACGGCGGAGATCTGCTCGTCGCCGAACACCGTCCAGGCCTGCGCGTAGGCCGCCTCCTGGGCGGTGGCGTCGGCGGGGTGGGTGGTCGCCTCGGCCAGTGCCAGTGCGGCGCGCTCGCGCTCGTCGAACAGCGCGGTGTCGCGCCAGGCGCTCAGCACGCCGAGGCGCTGCACGCTCTCGCCGGCCTGCAGCGCGGCCTTGGTGTGCACGTCCAGGCAGTAGGCGCAGCCGTTGAGCTGCGAGACCCGCAGGTTGATCAGTTCGACCAGGCGACGGTCGAACCCGGCCTCGGCGGCCGCCTCACGGACCGTCTCGGCGGTGGACCGCATGGCCCGGAAGGCCTGCGGGTGCTGCTTGTCGATGTAGACCCGCTGGTCGGGCGCGGTGGTCGCCACCTCGGTCACCTGAACTCCTCCGGCTGCGCGCTGGTGTTTGTCGGACACTACCCTCCATAATAGTTGAAGATGAAACGATTGGCGGAACGAGCCGCACGGAACTCCGGGTTCCGGACGGCCCGGGAGGGAACGACACCATGAGCACCACCGAGAACGGGCCCCGCCCGCAGACCGCCCGCGTCTTCCCGCCGCGGGACGTCCCGCTCGGCGGCCCGCGCGCGATGACCGTCCGGCGCACCCTCCCCCAGCGCGAGCGCACCCTGATCGGCGCCTGGTGCTTCATCGACCACTACGGCCCCGACGACGTCGCCACCACCGGCGGCATGGACGTCGCCCCGCACCCGCACATCGGCCTGCAGACCGTCAGCTGGCTGTTCAGCGGCGAGATCGAGCACCGCGACAGCCTCGGCGTGCACGCCTTCGTCCGCCCCGGCGAGCTCAACCTCATGACGGCCGGTCGGGGCATCGCCCACTCCGAGACCTCCACCGCCGCCACCACCGTCCTGCACGGCGTCCAGCTCTGGGTCGCCCTGCCCGACGAGCACCGGCACACCGGGCGCGACTTCCACCACCACGTCCCCAGCCCCGTCGCCCTCGACGGCGCCGAAGCCCGCGTCTTCCTCGGCACCCTGGCCGGCGACACCTCGCCGGTCCCCACCTTCACCCCCCTCCTGGGCGCCGAACTCACCCTCGACCCGGGCGCCACCCTCACCCTCGACGTCGACCCCGCCTTCGAACACGGCCTCCTCGTCGACCAGGGCGACATCACCTTCGCCGGCACCCCGCTCCACCCCGCCGACCTCGGCTACCTCGCGCCCGGCCCCACCACCCTCACCCTCACCAACCCCTCCCCCACCCCCGCCCGCCTCGTCCTCCTCGGCGGCACCCCCTTCGACGAGCCCATCGTCATGTGGTGGAACTTCATCGGCCGCACCGCCGAGGAGGTCGTCCAGGCCCGCGAGGAGTGGCAGCAGGCCTCCACCCGCTTCGGCGAGGTCCATGGCTACCCGGGCGACCGCCTGCCCGCCCCGGAGCTCCCGAACGTGGCCCTCAAGGCGCGCGGAAACCGTCTCTGACCTGCAAGACGCACCTCTCGGGGGTCGCGGGAAACGACCCGCCAAGGCATCCCGCGACCGCCTTCGACTACAGGCGAGGCACAGGCGAACGTCGCCGACCAAGCTCCTGGCCGCCCGTCTCGGACACCTCGCCGATTCCCATCTGCGGGCAGGTCCCGCATGCTGTGGGTGGATGAGTGCTGACCTTTTGCTGACTTTCCTGAAAGCGGCTCGGTCAGCCGGCGAGTCCGGCGAACTCCAACTGCTGGCGGAGGCCGCCACCGCCCTGTGCTCCTGGGACGAGACCTACGACCAGTGGACTCCGCAAGCCGCCACCCAGCGGTGGCTTCGCGTCCTGCGAGGTCCAGCTGCAGCGGAGGTGGCCGACGTGCTGCGCCGCTTTCCGGAATCGGCCCGCCACTACCGGGACCTGACGGAAGAAGCAGGTGTCGACCTGGCGATCGCCGCCGCCATGGTGTGGGCGCGGCAGAAACCGTCCGGCAGGGCTCGGCCGCCTGTTGGGGTGAGTGAACGCAGGCCCTACCCGACCGACTTGTCGGACGGGCAGTGGTCGTTGATCGAACCGGTGCTGGCGGCGTGGAAGGGCTGGCAGCGGTCAGTGGGTGGCCATCAGAGCGCTTACGCGATGCGGGAGTTCGTGAACTCGATCCTCTACCGGGGCAGGACCGACCGGGTCGCCCATGAACTCCTGCGCTGCTGGGTCCGCGAGCGGGCCCGCCGATTGGAGGACCCGACGGTGGTGGTGCTGGACACGCGGAGCGTCCACGCGGCCGCAGGGGTCCCTTCCTCCACGACCGGCCGGGGCGCGGCGGCATTGGTGCCGGACCGCAAGCGGGCCTTGGCCGTGGACGGCCATGGTCGACCAGGGCTTCAAGAAGCAGGGCATAGCGCACGGCAGGCGTGTGGGCATCGAACGGCCGGTGAAGCGAGTCGGCCATGGGCGCCAAGGACGACCTCGGCCCGGAGACGCTCGCGGGTGTCGGTGCCGCGCCTGCGGACGGCGGGGGCGAGGTCGGGATGGACGGTGGTGGTGTACCGCCCGCGCTGGAGTTGCTTGTCGGCCGTGGCCACGGCGTCGAGTCCTTCGTCGAGTTGGGCAGGAGAGAGGTAGACGTCGAGGTCGGGGCGGTAGCGCCAGCCGGGTCGGGTGAGGAACGCGCCGGGGTCGATCGGCAGGCCGTCGGTGACTGCGGCGGCGATCCCCAGATCGGTGTGCCGGCCGAACGCGACGTCAGGTTCCCCGGGTCGCAGCGCGGTGCCGGGGACGTCGAACGGCGATTCGGTGGCGACGCGGTGGCCCATCGTGCGCAGGGCCCGCACGGCGGAGCGAGTACGTTCCTCGCCGTCGCGCCCGGGATCGGAGAGGCGGAAGAACCCGGGTAGCTCGGTCGGCAGGAAGCCGACGGAGGGCAGCAGGGCGTCCGCCACCGGTCCCGTCATCCGCCCGCCGTGCGAGGCGTAGACGTCGGGGCGTCTGTGGTGGCGGAGGATCGTGACGTCGATGGTGTCGCCGTCGCCGATCGGGCCGGAGGTGTGGGTGGGAGCGGCGTTCGTCGGTGGGCCTCGGCCCGGGTTCGGGGCCGCTGGGCCGAGTCGGGGTCAGCGGCGGGGCGGTGGCGGCTGGGTGCCGCTCTGGTCCGGGCAGTTGGTTGACGGAGTGGGCGGGCGGGGAGAGTTCGGAGACGGGCCGGTTGGACGGGCTTGGGCCGCGTCGAGACGCGTCTGGTCGGGTTCGGACGCATGGGTGAGCGAGGGGGCCGTCCTGTTCGGCGACGGGACGGCGGTGAGCGCGGCGGCCTGCTGGGCGGCAGCGAGGACGAGTCCGGTGGGGAGGAGGGAATCGAACACCGCTGCTCATCTGTCCTGTTGCTGATCGCTGCTGGTTCGGCCGGTCGGCCTCCACTGCCGTGGCAGCGCCGGCGTGCCGGGCGTGCCGGGCGTGCCGGGCGGGCCGGGCGGGCCGGGATCGATCGAAGGGGACGAGGTCGGCACGGCGCCGCCCGTCGGAGCGCAGCGGGTCAACTGTTCACGGAGATGATCGACTTCGGGCTCGCGCTCAGGGCCGACAGATAGAATCGGTTGAAGCCCGCCACGGCGCCGGTACCAGGACCGAACCCGGTCACAAGGCGGCAGCCGACCAACCATCAGGTGATCCATGGCCAGCATCGCGGCGCTCCAGAACTGCGCCGAACGCCATCTGCACCACTACGTCGATCCATCGGGCCCGCGAGCGTTCCGGGTCTACGATCATCAGGGAAGCCCGGATCGGCTGGAACCACTCGACTGCCTCGCCCCGGCTCTGCTCAGCGTCCCCCTCGGCTACCGCCACGTCATTCCGCTGTTCCAGCCCGACGGCCCCGGCACACTCCTGCGGCACGCCATGCAAGCGGTCCTGGATGACGGCCGGTGCGCGACAGCCGATTTCCTCGACGTCGCGCTCGACGATCCTCAGGGGCCCTGGCAACTCGTCGATCAGGCGCTGGTCGCGAGCGGCGACGTCACGGGTGTCAAGGCAGTGGCGGTGACCAAGATCCTCCACCGCAAGCGTCCCCGCCTCGTGCCGATCTTCGACCAGGCCGTCTACCGCTTCTACACGGGACAGACGCCGCCCTCCGGTGCCTACCAGGACACGCCACGCAAGCTGTGGCCGCTGTACCAGACCGACCTGCGCACGCACCGCGAGTGGCTGACCGCACTGGCCTCGCCCGTGGTGACCCCGGACGGCAGACCGCTCAGCCTGCTCCGTGCAGCGGACATCGTCATCTGGGAACACCAGGTCACCGGCTGCGCGACCACTCTCGCCCCGGAGGGCAGCGTGCCCGTGTCAGGACAGGCTCCGATGGCCGGCTGAGCGTCTGGCCGTCGCTGGGCACCGCCGGTACGAAGCTCCCGACTGGCTCCTTCCTCCGATTCCTCCGGTGCACAGCAGGCGCGACGGCGAGCGACACGTCCACGGGAGCAGGGGGCCGTCACACGCGGTCTCCGTGTTCGGAACCCCGTGCGGGGAACGAAGTTGGTCGATCGGCCGATCTGGTGTCTCCGCTCGTGCGAGAGTCGGGCACCAGGCCGAGGACGCGGACCACGAGGCGAGCGACTTCGAGATCCGTCCCGCCCTCGAGGAGGCAGTTCCCGTGCGTGGAGCAGCCGGTTCGACGTCGTCGGCCGGGGTGCGGGCGAACGGACCGTCGTCGCCCGGGTCGCGGAACAGAGTCTTGGAAGCGCTCCGTGCACCCGGACCTCATCCTCCACGACCAGTGGCCGACGGCGAGCCGCCCGGAGACCGGCACCGGCTACTGACCGGATCCGCGTTGCGGTAGCGATTTCCTGACGGACCATCACCCGGATCGTGTCGTGTTCTGTACGCTTTTCATGCTGGGCGTGGGGGCGCCAGCACCGTGAACGTCGGGGGGCCCAAGTGAGCGTCCAGGAGACGCGGCGCGGCAGCGGACAGGCGGTGCGGATCGAGGACGAGGACGAACAACGCCGGTTGCCTGTCCACCATCTCGTCGGTCTGGCGGCCGGGGGTGTCTTCGGGTCGGGCTGGCTGGTGGGCGCGCAGAAGGCGTACGAGCAGGCCGGTTCCAGCGCCTGGCTGGCTTGGCTGGTCGGCGGCGGGCTGATGCTGGTGGTGGCCTGGGTCATGGTCGAACTGAGCAGTGCCGCACCCAAGACCGGCGGGCTGATCTTCCTGCCTTTGCAGAGCAGTGGACCGCTGGTGGCGACCGTGATCGCCGCCGGGCTGTGGATCTTCTACGCGATCAACTCGGCCAGCGAGGCCCTGGCGATGACCCAGGGCCTGTCCTGGAAGGTCTCCGGGCTGCTCGTCGACCACCGGCTCACCCTCGTGGGCTGGGGGTACACGTTGGTCTTCATGATGCTGATCTGCGCGGTCAACCTGATTGCACCGCGGCTCCTGTTCCGCTTCTCGACCGCCCTGACCCTGGCGAAGGTCGCCGTCCCCGTCCTGGCCGTCGTGCTGCTGCTCACCCACGGCGTGCAGCCCGGCATCCTGCCGTCGGCCGCCGATCCCCGCGGGCACGGCGGCAGTGCCGTGCTGGCCGCCGTGGTGAACAGCGGCGTGATATACGCCTACGTGGGGTTCCAGGCGCCACTGGAACTCGCCGGGAACGTCAAGCGGCGCGGGATCGGCGAGGCGGCCCGGCTGCGCTGGGCGGTCTTCGGGACGATAGTCGGCTCGACCGCCCTGTACATCGCGCTGCAGGTGGTCTTCGACCGGTTCCAGACGCACTGGCAGCCGCTGGGATTCCCGTCGCGCCAGGCCGTGGACGGGCCCGAATCGCCCTTCGTCGACTTCGCGTTCGCCGCCGACCTGAACGTTCTGGGGTGGCTGCTCAGGATCGACGCCGTGGCCTCGCCGTTCGGCGCCGGCGTCGTCTTCGGACAGGCCGTGACCCGCGAGGTCGCCGCGCTCAGCCGGGCCCACCTCACGCACCGGGGCCTGCAGAGCGCCCGCAGGGCCTCGCTGCGGCAGCGTTACGACGTCTACTGGCTGATCCTGCTGGCCGACTTCTTCATCGGGGCGATCGTGCTGTGGCTGGCCGGCGGGAGCTGGGCCCCGCTGACCGCCGTCACCGGGGTCCTGACGCTGATCATCTACGCCTTCCCCGGGGTGGTCCTGGTCTCGCTGCGGAGCAAGCTGGGCCGGCACTCTTCGCGGCGGCGCACCGTCCACGAGGGGCTGGCCCGGGTGAGTTTCACGCTGATCGCGCTGATCCTCTACGGCGCGGGTTGGGCAAGCATGTGGCGCGCCATGGCCTCGCTCGCCGGCGGCAGTGCCCTGCTGCTGGTACTCCCCGTCCTCTCGCGCCGGCTCCCGTTCCTCGGACGGATCTACGACGCCAAGGAGCACGTCACGCTCCTGCGCCACTGGCGCACCAGCGCGGCGGCCCGGGCGGCGATCTGGCTGACCGCCTACCTGGCCGCGCTGATGCTGCTGACGCTGCTGGGCAACTCCTCGGTCGGGACGCACCAGGAGTTCGCGGTGGGCGTGCTGGTGGCCGCCCTGGCGCTCGGCGCCTTCGAGATCCTGGTCAGGACCTCGCGCCAGCACGTGGGGCAGGAGGCCCCGCTGCTGCCGACGCCGACGCCCGCCCCCAACCTAACGAAGTGAGCGGACGACTTCCGCCGCCTCCGCGTCGTAGCCGTTCTCCCGCAGCAACTCGACCGCGTTCTCCCGGGCGTGGGTGTCGGCCCAGCGGCCCACCGTGGCGCGCAGCAGGAAGAGCCTGCGGTCGGCCGGCAGCGTGCTGTCCGGCTCGCGCAGCCGGGCGACGACGGCCGCCACGTCCTGGTGGCTGATGCGCTGCTCGTTCTCCAGGCAGCGCTCCAGCAGGTCCCAGCCGTCGCGCTCCGCGTCCCGGGCGTAGAGGCGGACCGCGATCTCCGCAATGACCTGCGCCGACCCCTCGGGCCAGCTGCCTGGGTCGGAGGGGTCCGCCAACTCCTTGAGGGCGAGGAAGACCGCGTCCGAGCGCCCGTCGACGCGCAGCCGCGTGACGTAGTCGACGAACAGTCCGGGGTCGGCGCCGTTGCCGAGCACGTGCGCGGTGAGCTTGCGCGCGGTCCTGCGCGCCACCCGGTAACGGTCGCTGGTGCGCTCGACCCGGCCGAGCAGCTCGGCCAGTTCGATCCCGGAGCGGCCCTCGACCTGTTCGGCCGCCGCGATCCACAGCAGTCGCCGGCACTCCGCCTCTGCGTTGAAGTTCGCCAGCACCTTGTCCAGGTCGGCCACCCTCGACCGCGGCCGGGGTCCGGCGGCCCCGCCGACCCCGACGGCGACGACGTCGGCGAGGAGGTCCTTGGTGGTCCGGGTGAGTATCTGGGAGCGGTGCCAGGCGATGACGAGCTCGGCAAGCTCGTCGTTGCTGCTCCGCGCCGCGGCGTGCCGTCGGATCTCGTCGCACTTCTCGGGCCGCGTGGTCGCCAACTGGCCGCAGATCTCGACGATGTCGTGCCGGGACAACCGGGCACCGACGTGTTCGACCAGGGTGTCGGGGTTGCCGGTCTCGCTGGCGATCAGCCGGGCGACGATCCGCCTGGTCGTGATCACCTGATCCGGGTCGGCCAGTTGGGCATCGACCCAGTTCTCCAGGATCTGCTCGGCCGGGCTGAGCTGGTAGAGCGCCCCGACCAGGTCGTGGAACTCGGCCGGGTCGGTGTCCGCCGCCTGCGTCGAACCGTGCCGGTCGATCGCGGACAAGGTCTGCAGGAGCAGCTTGGTGGCCTCCGGGTTGCAGCCCTGGTCGCGGAGCAGGATGTAGAGCAGCGCCTTGTCGAGATTGGTCCGTCCGGAGCTCGGCCGGGTGAAGACGCGCAGCGTCTTGTCCACCGGTCCCTGCGCCCGCCGGCACTCCCGGACGAAGACGGCGACGTCCGGCGCGGTCCGCTGGCAGGCGACGTCGTGCACGATGCCGTCGGTCAGCGGTGTGCCCCGCCCCGCTGCGCCGCGCCCCTCGGCCTCCCACTGCTTGCACGCGAGCTCCGCCGCCTGTTCGGCGCTGCGGCACAGGGCCGCGGTCGCCAGCATGTTGACGGAGTCCCAGTAGTTGAGGCGGTTCCGCGCGGGGAGGGCCGGGCTGGACGCGGGCATCGACGTCGAGGCCGCCGTGAGCAGATCGTCGATCGAGCGACTGACGGCGAACACGTGCAGCAGGCGGATCGCGGTGGCGGGCTGCGCCCCGTCGTCGTTGGCCGTACCCAGCCGGATGGCCTGCATGCGGCGCACGAAGCTCTCGATCGAGCAGGTGGTCACCCACCCGTAGCCGAGGGCCGAGGGGCGCTCCGGGCCGCCCCCGACGGCCTCGCCCGGCAGGCTGCCGCTCATGCGCGCGGCGCCCGCTCCACCCGGTTCCAGTACCGGGCGAAGGTCTCGGGCTCCTGGAACCGCGTGTTCGCCTTCTCGTCGAGGTGGCGCGCGAGGGACTGGCTGGCGTCGTCGGGCCGCCTGCTCAGCGTGCCGACGATGTCCCCGACCATCCGCTCGTCCCCGAACAGCACGTCGAGCAAGTAGTCCTGATCGATCATCAGGTGCCTGATCCAGTCCTCGGCGCTGACCGGCACCTGGCTCTGGTCCCGCAGCCGGCGCTCCATCCGGTTGGTGAACAGCGGGGTGCCGTCCCGGGCGTCGTTGAGCAGCATGCCCGGCACCTGGTGCGCGCAGCCCTCCATCTCCCGCCGCACCGCCTCGCGCAACAGGCCGATGGTCAGCCGGTCCTTGTGGTCCTTGGTGCCGCCCTGCAGGACGCGCAGCAGGTGTCCGCTGAACGGTGTGCACCGGTCCAGCGGCGCGGGCAGGCTCGAACAGCCCTCGGCGTCGGCGGCCCTGACGTTCCTGACGGCCGTGAAGACGCAGCTGCCCTCGTCCCGCCGGCCCAGCACCCCGGGCAGGACCATCGCCTCGTCCCCTCCGCTCAGGATCGGCAGCATGTTGGAGTAGCAGCAGTCGGCTATCAGGACCTTCAGCCGTGCCTTGGCCTTGCGCATGGCGCGGTAGAGGTACCAGCTGGAGAGCCAGGTCCACGGCTTGTCCTTGTACGAGGACCCCACCGCGAGGTGGACCTGACCGCCCGGCACGTCGCTCCAGTACTGGCCGTGGCCGACGTAGACCACCAGCAGGACGTCCTCGGGCCCGGTCGCGTCCGCGGCCCCCTGCAACGCCCGCATGACGTCGTCCGCGGTCCGCGCCTGCTCGCCGACCAGGACGCGGTAGCTCTCCGGACCCCACATCGCGTCGCCGGACAGGGCGTGCCCGTACATCAGGGCGCTCGCGCGGATCGTGGGATGGCCCGGCAGGCCCGAGTCCTCGGCGTACTCGCCCGGTCCGATCACCAGCGCCCGGGAGGCCATCTCAGCCGTCCTGCTCCTGCGCACCCGTCGCCTCGTCGTCGGGCAGGGCCTGCGCGTCGACCACGGCCTCCGGCCGGTCGAGCCGCTCCTCGCGCCAGCGCTCGACGACCTGTTTCACCCGCTCCAGCACCGCCTCGTAGGCCAGCTCGGTCGTCTTGCTCGCCACGGCCACCAGCAGGATCTCCACCAGGCCACCGCTGAGGACCTTGCCCTCGTCGACCGGCTCCTCGCGCCAGCCGAGGCCCGTCTGCGCGGCCAGCTCCTCCAGCAGCCGGGACGCGTCGTCCAGCCCCAGGGCCCCCTTGAGCGACACCGAAATCCTGGTCCCCACGCCCGCCCCCAGCCTGCTGCCGCCGACCCTTGCTCCCAGCGTACCCGGCCCAACGGCCGGACACCCGAGAGTCGCTGATGAACAGTCAGTCGAACTCGGCGACCGACGAGGAGACTCGCTGCCCATGGTCTTCCCTTCGTCCGGCGGCCGCTGCTCCTACGATCACCGGACCGAACCGGGCCCCGGCCGGACACGGCCGGCAAGGCTCCCGGTCAGGGACCTTCGGACCCTGCTGCGGCTTCGCCGGGCAGCCCGGGCCGGCGTCCAGCACCTCGGCTGTCCGCTCGCCGTGCCGGGCCGCGCACCGCCCGGTCAGAGCGCCGGTGAGCGGGGTGCACCCGATCCGCCGCCGCACCTACGTCCACACGAGCCGGCGGACGAGCTTCAGGACCTACGCCCTGCCGGTGCGCGCCTGCCGAGCTCCGCCCGATCCTCGCCGTCCGGGTGCACCATCGGCGTACCCCGGGGATCCGGCCGAGGGCCGGCCCGCTGTTCAGCGGCCCGCCGGAACCCGCCGGCGCAGCTTCGCGGCCTCGGCCTTCCAGGGCCGGCCCTCGTCCTCGCGGCCGGCCTTGCGGGCGAGGGCGGCGAGGGCCAGTCGCGGACGCCAGGTGGACCGGCTCAGGTCCTCGATCGCCACCGGGTGCGCGCGTTCGCCGAGTTCGACCGCGGCGCGGAAGGGCTGCTCCGCGCCCGCCGGGTCTCCGCTGTGCACCAGGAGCCCGTCCCGCAGGCACCAGGCGTCCGCGAACGCCTCGGCGCGTTCGATGGCGTCGCCGACGTGGCGGCGGGCCTCGTCGAGGTTGTTGCGGCCGGCCACCGCCGCACAGGCGAGGCAGTAGGGGACGATCGGCCGGTTGGGGTCGTCGGCCGGAGCGATCCACGCCCCGTGCTCGGCGGTCAGCGTCACCGCCGCCCAGTCGTGCAGCGAGCAGGGGGCGTGGAAGAGCGAGAAGCGGTAGTCGAGCCGGTCGGGCTCGTCGGCGAGCGCGACCTCGACCACCGCGGTCCGCCGTCCGGGAACTGGAGGAACTGGTCGCCGGCCGCTGGGACGGCAGCGCCCCCGAGGTCGCTCTCACCGCGGCCGACCTGACGGAGCCGGCGGCCCGCCGGCTGCGCCCCGCCGAACACGCCCTGCTGGCCTCGCCCGACGTCTTCCTGATGCCGGGTCAGGACGGCGAGCCCGACGTGGTGCCGGGCGAGGTCCACTTCGGCCTTCAGCTCTTCGGCAGCCTCCTGTGCTTCGTGGAGCGGACGGGCGACGCCGTGGCCACCGCCCGGGCCTGGACGGAGCGTCACGATCCGCGCGCGGGCCGGGTGATGAACGTGTCGATGAAGGAGCGGTTTCGCAGAGCATCGTCGTGCCCGGCGCCGAAGCGATCGGCCAGGACCCGGGGCCGCAGGCCGCGCTCGCCCGGGACGTGCAGGACCACCTTCGGGAATGGGCGCGCCGGGAGCTGCTGCCGATTGCGGATGCAGCAGGCCGAGCGGGCCGCGGTGCGCTGCGGCGACGCCGTCTGCACCCTGGCCCGGGACGCGGGCGGCCCGGTGCTGCGCGCCGCAGAGCGGCCGCCTGGCCGGTGCCTATCCTGTCGGGCGTCCCGAGGAGACCGTCGCCGTCCGCGGGTGGGTGCAGCCCGGAGGAAGCTCATCGAGGTTCACCGCCACCCAGTAGGTGTCCGGCGTGGTTGGGCACGGCAGCGGAGTCGGCCGGGTCATCGCACAGCCGAAGGCTGCTTCCCGGCCGAGCCTGCGGTACTCCCACCAATCGGTCGGGCAGCGGAACACCGAGCCCGTAGGCGTCGGTTCGGGCTGGATACTCGTGCACGGGCCGGTCGGGTAGTTGGAGTTGTCGCATGTGTACGCGCCGGGCGGTGTGCACAGGGCAAGCAGCGCCATCCCACCGAACAGCAGCACGAGCATGGTCACTCCCGCCCAGAAGCCCTGCGGGCCCAACTTTCGGCCCGGACCTTCCCCGTACATCTCGTCCCCCGTCCGCCGGACCCCACGCCTCCTGGAGGAAGTACCCGCCTCGCACCTGCCGCACCCCCTCCTCCGCTGGGCCGACGAGAGCGCCACCGCCGCCCGGGCGACCGCGAGCAGGCCGCCCACGCCGTCGGCAAGGCCGCCCCGGCCGCCCGCAACACCCGGGCCCGCCGCCGCACTCGCAGGCCTCGCCGCCGCAACCGGCGCTCTGCCCCGCCGAGGCCGCCCACGACCTCGAAGCGCTCCTCGAACTGGCCGAGCACGCGGCCACGGGCCGCTGACGCCCCGGCGAGCCGGTCCGATCGGAGCACCGACGCCCGAGCCGCAGTCGCCGCCACCGCGATGGCCGAGGTCGGCCAGCGCCGGACCCCGATGGTCACCGACGACGAGGAGCCGCGCGAGGCAACCTGGCGCGCGCGGGGTGCTGAACGCCGAGGACGCCCTCAAGGCCACCCACGCAGAGTTCCGGGTCGTCGACCTCGAAGCCCGGATCGCAGCTCCGCCGACTGATCCGCGCTACGCGGGGCGGAGTACCGGGTCGATCTCGGCCAGGACGTCGTGCAGCTGACGGGCCCCCGGGGCAACGCGGTCGTCAGTGTCCCGCAAGATCTCCTCGCACAGCTGCATCGCTCTGTCTCGGTCCGCGGAGAAGATGCTGAACACATCGACGATCGCGGTGTGGATCCAATCGCTGTGGTTCGGGTTGGCGACTGCCATCGCGGAGGCGACGACCGTCAGCCCGATCCTGTCCTTTCGCCGAAGCACGGCTTCTGCCGTCACCCGGGTGACGAAGGTGTCGCCCGGGTCGAGCACGAGCTCCAGCAGTGGCCCATGGGCCTCCGGCATGTCGGCGAAGGCCGCCAGGCCACGACCGGCATCAGCGCGGTCACGGTAGTCCTGGCTTCGTCCGAGCTCGCGGAGCGCCACGAAAGCAGCGTGCCGTGGGTCGCTGTCCCCTTTCAGCAGACCGCGCAGTCGCCTGACCTCGGCGATCAGGCGAGGCATGTCCTGTCGCGCGGAAGCGATGAAATCGAGGTCGGCATCCAGTTGCGAGTCCGGACTCACCTGGACCTGCTCTCCGTTGATGAACCGACTGAGATGGATCTCGTCGTCATCCACAGCAGTGGCCGGGGCGATCCGGATGCAGCTCGCCCTGCCGGTCGCACCGCGGGTCTCCAGCACAGGAATCCACGCACCCGCGGATGCGGCCTCGATGCGGTCCGCCATGGAATCGAGCTCTTCTTCAGTCGGCATGACGCGATCATCCGCGCCGACCGGGCAGACCGTCCACGGGATACCCAGCAAGCCAGGCCTGCACCGGTGTCCGGGCTCCTGGTCGATGCCGCTGCCGGTGGTCGGTTCTCCACGGCAGGTGCTCGGGGGCGGGGTGTGCGGGGTTTCCCGCAGCGACCGGCTCGTTGACCGGCGGTGGCCCTGCGACGGTGTCGCAGCGGCCCGCTAGAGTCCGCTGCGCCGTGTGCGGAGGCCCGGCGGGGGGGAACGTCCGGGCCGACGCGGGCTGCAGAGCCGGCGTGCCGTGCCCGGGTCGTCCGTCCGCGTCGGCTGCTCCGCTTCGACGAAGTCGACGGTGCCGGCGGCGTCGTCGCCGGCGGGCACCCGCAACGCCGGTGCCCGGCAGGGGTGGACCATCGGAGAGGAACGAACGGTCGTGTTCGAGGAGTGTCCGCAGTGTGGGGAGACAGGCAGCACCCTCAGGGCGCGCCGGGCGTACGAGGGTGACCCGCCCGCCTTCGAGGTGGCCCCGCCGCCCCCGCCTCCGGTGACCCGGGTCGCCACGTCCGAGCCCCGCTGGAACCTCCGTACCCGGACTGCGGCGTTGATCGTCGGCGGTTACCTGGCAGCTGGCCTGGTGGCGGTCCTGGCCGCCGACGCTGCCGGGCTGAGCGCGGCAGCCGTCCTGTCCGGGTTGCCGGTGCCCGGCGTCGTCGTCCTGGTGGTTCTCTGGCTGGCCCGCGGCCGGGCTCCGCTTCCCGCCGCCGACGCCGAGCAGGTGTCCTTTCACAACGCCATCTGGACCCGGCGGATGCAGGTGTGGGAGCACGCCTGGTTCTGCTCGGCCTGCCGGGTGGCGTTCTGGCCCGCCGGGGCGTTGAAGGCCGGTTTTCCCGCATCGCCCGCCGTGCCCGCCCACGAGATCCCGCTGACGATCGCCACGATGGCCGAGAGGGCGTACGGGCAGGCCTGACGGGGGCGGGACGGGCGGAGGCCGGCAGGCCCGGATCAACCGGGTGCCTGGGTCGAGGCGGCGGTGATGCCGGTCCGGGCGACGGCCTTGTCGAGCGGGTGGGGGCCGTCGGGTGCCGGTACCGTCCTCGGGCCACGGGTAGAGATCGACGGGCGTGAGCCGGTCCGCCTGGACGTCGCCGACGCCTGCCTCTCCGGCCGGACGGCGCGAGCGCTGCGCCCCGCCCCCCTTGCCGGACTTCGTGCGCGTCCGGGTGCTCTGGCGCGCCCTGCCGCCGCGGCTGGTCGCGTGGGTAGGTTCGCGCGTATGAAGCTCACCCTCCTCGCGGCCACCGCGGTCGCGGCGGCCGTTCTCCCTGCCGGTGCCGCAGTCGCTGCTCCCGCCGCGCCCCTCACCACCCGGGCGCCGGCCTCGACGCCGGGCCAGTGCCAGGACCACCTGGACGGCGGGATCTACTGCGGCTACGACCGCAGCAACGCCTACACCGAGCGCGGCGATGGCGGCGCGAGGGTGAAGGAACTCCAGTCGCTGCTGAACTACCACGGCTACCCGGTAGGGGTGGACGGATACTTCGGAGCTTCCACCGAGGAGGCCGTGAAGCGCTACCAGCGCAACGAGCACCTCACCGCGGACGGCAAGGTGGGCCAGGACACGTGGGGGTCCCTGCGCGTCTGACCCTCCGTCAAGGGCCCCGCACCGACAGGACGGACCGGGACAGCACGGTGGCCATTGATTCGGTGCACGGGTGGACACGGTCACCGCCACGGTCGAACGAGAGCCCCCGGCGAGGAGGCCCGGCCGAACCGGTGGCGCGGCCCCGACAGCGAACAGTCCCCGCGCTTCGCAGGACGGTCCGTCCGTAGCATCGGCCCACGGCCAGGACGCCGAGGCCGGGGACCAACTGCCCGGTGTGCGGGCTCGATCGGGGATACGAGCGCCGGGGTTCCGAGGGCTTGCCGCCCTCCTTCGGCATGTGCGCCCGCTGGTCCAGTTGAATTCGGCCACGAGGACGCCACGGACGCGATCGTGAGAGCCGCGCGGGAGCCCTGGAGCGGAGCCGGCTGTCCACCACCGCGAACAGCCCCAGGGCCGGGCTCTCCCCCGTGCAACTGGAGCACGCCGTGAGGCTGTCGCAGTAGGAGTGGACGCGGCCTCGGGATCCGCGTGACGGGAGCGGCCGATCGGTGCCGCACCCGCGGAATTCGATGCCGCCGGCGCCAGTGCCCGGACGGGTCCTGTGGTCGTCCGCCCCGCGCGAGCGAGGCCGGCTCGACGGAGCTCCCACCCGCCGGCCCCGGCCTTGGCCGGCTCGCTCCCGAACACTCGCCCTGCCGGCCGGCGAGCCGCGGCCCCGGTTCCGGACTGCGGCCCGCCTCGCCGTCATTCGGTGCGCGCCTCCGCCGGTCACTTCGGCGATGCCGGGGTGGGCCGGATACCAGAAATGCCCGCCCGCGCCGCGGAATTCACGCATCCCAACGGGGGCAGTGTGCGGGTGCTGTCAGTCCGGAACTGACAGGTTGCCAACCACTTCTGCGGGTCAACGGCCGCACTGATGACAACTCTTGACAGTGCTTCAGAGCCAAGACGATGATCACACCGCCAACCATCGACGACGAACGGGGTTGACGGGGAAACGCGCCTGAGCCGCCTTGCCTCGCATTCCTCGGGGGAAGGTGTGGGTCCTTGCTGATCCGTCCGATGACCGAGCACGAACTGACCGACGCGTACGGCATCCGCTACCAGCAGCTCTACCCGCACGGCGGGGAGGACCTGGCCCCCTGGGGGTTCGGCAGGGCCGTGGTCGAGCCCGGCGGGGCGACCGAGCCGCACCAGCACGAGGAGAACGAGGTCTTCGTCTTCCTGGAGGGCCGCGGCGAGATCACCATCGGCGAGGAGCGCGCGCCCGTCCACCCCGACCTGTCCGTGTTCATCCCCGGCGGCAGCCGCCACCACGTGACGAACGCCAGCAGCGACCAGCGGCTGGTCTTCCTCACCATCTACTGGCCGGAGAGCCACGGACCCGTCAGCCTCTGAGGAGCCCACTCGCGATGCCCGTGTTCAGCGTAGTCACCGCCGCACCGCCGACCCCGAACGGCGACCTCCACCTGGGGCACCTGGCCGGCCCGTACTCCGGGGCCGACGTCTACACCCGCGCCTGCCACCTGCGCGGCGAGGGCGCCCTGTACGCCACCGGCTCGGACGTCCACCAGAGTTACGTCCCGGCCAAAGCCCGCACGCTCGGCCAGGAACCCCTGGCGATGGCCCAGGGCTTCGCCGACGAGATCGCCGCCATCTTCGACTCGATCGGCTTCGCCGTCGACTCCTACGTCCGCCCCCAGCACTCGACGGGCCATCAGGAGGCCGTCCGCGACTTCGTGCTCGCGCTGGACCGGCAGGGCCGGCTGGAGCGCCGCACCGAGGACTGCCTGTACTGCGAGGGCTGCGAGCGCTACCTCTTCGAGGCGTACGTCCGGGGCGGCTGCCCGCACTGCGGCGTGGTCACGGACGGCAGCTCCTGCGAGGTCTGCGCCTGGCCCAACGTCTGCACCGACCTGGCCGACCCGCGCTGCACCGGCTGCGACGGGGTCCCCGTGCTGCGCTCCTACCAGCGCCTGGTCTTCCCGCTCGGCCGGTACACCGAGCGGCTCGCCGAGTACCACCGCCGGACGGTGATGAGCCCGCGGCTCCGCGCCTTCTGCCTGGAGCTGACCGAGGCCGGGCTCCCGGACATCCCGCTCAGCCACCCCACCGGCTGGGGTCTGCCGGTGCCGGTCGCGGGCTTCGAGGACCAGCGGGTCTACGTCTGGGCCGAGATGGCCCCGGGCTACCTCAACGCGGTGGCCGAGGCGCTCGGCCGCCGGGGCGACGCCGCCGACCTGCGGCAGGTGTGGGACGGCGCCGAGATCGTGCAGTTCTTCGGCTTCGACAACGGCTACTTCCACGCCGCGCTGATCCCCGCCCTGCTGATGGCCTACGACGAGGGGCTGCGGCTGCCGGACGCGCTGCTGACCAACGAGTTCTACGAGCTCGACGCGGCGAAGTTCTCCACCAGCCGCCGGCACGCGATCTGGGCGACCGACCTGCTGGCCCACGTGCCGGCCGACACCGTGCGCTTCGTGCTGGCCCTGGACCGGCCCGAGGACGAGCGGACCGACTTCACCTGGCAGCGCTTCCACGCCCTCGCGGACGGCGAGTTGGCCGGGCGCTGGCAGCCCTGGCTGGCCTCGGTGCTCGACCGCCTGGCGGCCGGCGCCGCCACCGGGCTCACCGGCCTGGGCGACGGGCACCGCGCGCAGCTGGCCGAGCTGGCCCGCCTCGCCGCCCGCGGCCACGGCGCCTACCTGGCCGGGAGCTTCTCGCCGCGCACCGCCGCCCGGACGCTCTGCGACCTGGTCGGCAGCACCGCCGAGTTCGCGGCCGCGCACCCCGAGGACGCCGCGACGCTCGCGGTGGAGGCGGCGGCCGCGCAGCTGCTCGCCCAGCTCGCCCACCCCGTCATGCCGGAGTTCGCCGAGCGGCTCTGGCGGGCGCTGGGGCACACCGGGCCGGTCCGCTGGACGGGCCTGCGCCCGCTGGCGGCCGAGGGCGCGGCACAGGCCGGGACCACCTTCTTCCTCCCGCAGCCCGCCGATCTGGAGGCCAAGGTGATGGACCGGTGAGCGGCCGGCTCCGTTGAGCACCGCGCTGGTCGTCGGGGCGGGGGTGGTCGGCCTCTCGGTCGCCCGTGAACTCGCCCTCCGCGGCCACCGGGTGACCATTGCCGACCCCAACCGGCCCGGCGAGCAGGGCCCTTCCGCGGCCGAGTCCCGCATTCTGCGCTGCGCCTACGGGGCGCGGAGCTGGTACGCGGAGCTCACTTGGCGGTCGCTCGGCCGCTGGCGGGAGCTGGAGCGCGAGAGCGGACAGCAACTGCTGGTCCCGTCCGGCGTGCTGAGCTTCGCCTCGCGGGGGACGGCCACCGGCTGGGAGGAGCGGTCGCTGGCCGCGCTGCGCCGCCTCGGCGTCCCGGCCGAGCGGCTGTCGCCCCGGGAGGTGGCCCGGCGCTTCCCCGCCGTGGGCACCGAGGGCCTGGAGTTCGCGCTGTACGAGCCCGAGGCCGGCGTGCTGCGCGCCCGCCCGGCCGTCCGGGCGCTGGCGGCCTCCTGCCGGGTGCTCGGCTGCGCGTTCGTGCGCGGCGAGGCCCGGCCGGCCGGGCCGGGGTGCGGGTGGACGACGCCGAGCACCGGGCCGACCTGACGGTCTGGGCGGTCGGCGCCGCCCTGCCCGGGATCTTCCCGGAGCTGGCCTGCGGGCGGCCGGCGGGCCAGGTGAGCTACTACCTGGATTCGCCCGCGCTGCCCTGCGGACCCGGGGCGCCGGCCTGGCTCGACCTGGGCCGTGCCATGTACGGCATCGGGGCGTTGAGCGGCGCCGGGGTCAAGGTCGTCCCCGACGTCGAGGCGCCGCCCGGTGTGCCGCCCGCCTCGCCGCCCGAACTGCCGGGCGCCGCCCGCGCCTACCTGCGGCAGCGGTTCCCGGCGCTGGCCGGGGCGCCGGTGCTCGCCGCCGAGACCTGCACCTACACGACCACCGAGAACGAGGAGTTCGTCCTGGGGCGGCACCCGGCCGCCCCGACCGTCTGGCTGGTCGGGGGCGACTCCGGCCACGGCTTCAAGAACGCGCCCGCATGGGGGAGTTACGTATGCGACGTACTGGAGGGCAAGACCTCGCCGCACCCGCGGTGGCGGCTGCGGCCGAGAGCGACGACCCGCTGACGGCGGCGCTGGACCGGCTCGTCCCGGATGCTCCGGGGCATGGCTTCGGGGCCGACATCGACGAGGCGCACACCGTGCTGCTGTCGGCGGCGGCCTCCCGGGAGGAGAAGGAGGCGGCGCTACGCCGCTGGTTCGGCGGCCACCAGCCGTGCGTCTTCGCCAAGGTGGCCGCCCGGCCGGACGCGGACCCGGCGCTCGACATCTGCTGGGTGGACGAGGAGGATCTGGCACGCGGCGCCGAGCACGTCGAGAAGCTGCTCCAACAGGCCCGCGAACGCTGGAAGTTGCGTGCCCTGGCGGGCCGCACCAGCAGTCTGCAGGTGATGTTCAACAGCGCCCGGCTGGCGCACGCCCGCCCCGGGCCCGAACTGCTGGAGGTTTTCCGGCTGCTGGTCGGGCTGTACCTGCCGGAGTGGGCGCCGATCGCGGCCGACACCATCTGCCTGGACGGCGTGCCACTGCGCCGGCCCGACGGGCGTCTGGAGCTCTTCGCGGCCAGCATGACGGTGTTCTTCACCGGCGCCCACCTCACCCGGGCGCACGACCACCGGGTGCCGGGCGGCATGCTGCTCAACGTCAACGCCGTGGGCCACCACACCCAGGCCGCGCACGACGCCGGCCGGTTCCGCACCCATGCCGAGGCCGTCCGCAACTCCCATGGCACGGCGCTGCGTTCGGTCGGCAACGGCGGCATCGGGCATCCGACCGGCCACAGCAGCACCTGGCACCTGGGCGGCGACCGCCCGACCGGCTACGGCCTGCGCCGGCCACCCCGGCCGGGCCATCTGCCGGCCGACGCCGACCCCGAGCGGTACGGCTCGCTCTACCACATCGACGTCACCGTCTCCTCGTACTACGCCGACCCGACCCCCTTCCCGCCGCCCGCCGCGGGGCCGGCTCCGGACGAATGGACCATGATGCTGGACTACTTCACCGCCGAGGAGAGCCCGGCCTACCACAACGCCGCGCTGATGACCGGGCTGCCCATCGGCCCGGAGCAGCTGCACGACGCGCCCTGGCGGCCGGAGCCCCGGCCGAACAGCCGGCGGGAGTTCTGATGGCCGGGCTGATGGACCTGCGCCCGGGCGCCACCCTGCCGGGCGGGGCGACCGTCCTGGGCGCCGTCCAGGTCCGCAGCGCCACCCAGCGCTGGGCGGAGTACCTGCTGACCGGCGGAACCGGCGGCGCGACGCTCTGGCTGGCGGTCGAGTCCCTGCCGGACGGCACCGAGCGCAGCTCGTACTGGCACCGCAGCACCGCCCGGGCGGCCGGCTTCGACCCCGATCTCCCCACCCTGGACGGCCAGTTGCTCGTCGTGGTCGAGCGCGGCGACGGCGAGTACCGGGCCGTCGGCGAGTTCGGCGGCCTGCCCGGCCTGCGCGCGGGCACCGGCCGGCTGCACTACGTCGACTACACCGGTCCCGGGCTCCGGGCCAGCCTGGAGCACTTCCGCCCGACGGACCACGACGGCCTCGACGGCTTCGACTCCCCCGGCCTCCTCGGCGTCGAGGCCCGGCCGCCCGCCTGACCCCCTCCCCCGCACCGACACCCTCACCACAGAACGGACCAGATACCCGTGGCCGACCGTCCCACCGAGTGGTGGAGCACCTTCTTCACCGACGTCTACACCGGCTCCGACCTGGAGCTCCGCGACGCGGCCACCGCCGAGGCGATGGTGCGCTGCGTCACCGGCGCGCTCGACCTGAAGCCCGGCGCCGCCCTGCTCGACCTGGCCTGCGGCACCGGCCGCCACAGCGTGCCGCTCGGCGCGGCGGGCTTCCGGGTCACCGGCGTGGACCTGATGGAGCCCTACCTCGAACAGGGCCGCGAGCGGGCCGAGCGCGCCGGGCAGCGGGTCTCCTTCGTGCAGGCCGACATGCGCGACCTGAGCGCCCTCCCCGAGGGCTCCTTCGACGCGGTGGTGAGCCTGCACACCAGCTTCGGCTTCTTCGACACCGAGGAGGAGAACCTCGCCGTCCTGCGCGAGGTCCGCGACCGGCTGACCCCGGGCGGCCGGCTGCTGATCGACGTGATGAACCGGGACTGGTTCCTCACCCAGAGCGGCGAGTCCTTCGGCACCGCGCCGGAGGAGTTCGTGGTCCGCAACTTCGACTCCAGCACCGGGACGACGTACCTGTACGAGGAGCGGTTCGACGCGCTGACCAGCCGGATCACCTGGAACATCCAGGCCTTCGACCCCGCCTCGGGTACCGTCGGCCGCAGCGTCACCGCCGACTACCGCGTGTACAGCGCCCACGAGCTCACCGCCCTGCTCACCCGCGCCGGCCTGAGCCCGGACGGGCTGCACGGGGACTACGACCTCAGCCCGTTCCACATCCACTCGCCGCACCTGATCTGCACGGCCGCCCGCCCGGCCGGAGAGGAGTGACCCCCATGCCTCGCACCTTCCAGGAGACCGCCCTCCACCGCATGATCCACGCCCAGGCGGAGGCCGTCGACCGCCTGGCCGAGGCCGACCTCGCACCGGTCGCCGAGCGGCTGGCCGGCGCCCGCCGGGTGCTGCTGCTCGGCACCGGCACCAGCCAGCACGCCGCCGAGCTCGGCGCCATGATGCTCGGCCACGCCGGGGTGGACGCCCGCTGGTCCTCCGCCGCCCAGTTCGCCCGCTGGGGCGCGCCGCTGCGCCCCGACGACGCCGTCGTGGTGATCACCCACACCGCCGAGACGGCCTACGCGCTGCGCTGCCGCGAGCAGGCGCTCGCCGCGGGCGTGCCCGCGGTCTCGATCACCGGCGTCGGCACCGCCGACTGGCCGGAGGCGGTCGAGACGGTGGCCAAGGAGCAGTCCGAGACCTACACCGTCAGCTACACCGCCGCCCTCACCGTGCTCGCCGGGCTCGCCCACCGCCTGGGCGCCGCGGACTACGGCCCCGAGCAGCTGCACCGGACCGCCGAGGCGATCCGCGAGGCCGGGCGGGATCCGGGCCTGGACGCCGTCGCCCTGCCCGCCCGGGCGCTGGCCGTGATCGGCGCCGGGCCCTGGGGCGTCACCGCCCGGGAGGGCGCGCTGAAGGTCCGCGAGGCCGCCCGCATCCTCGCCGAGGGCTACGAGTCGGAGCTCTACCTGCACGGCTCGGCCGTGCCGTTCGGGGCCGCCGACGGCCTGCTGCTGCTGGAGCCCGGGCCGACCAGGACGGCCTGACCGCCGCCCTCGGCGCGGCCGCCGCCGCGGAGGGCATCACCGTCGGCACCCTCTCCGCCACCGGCGCGGCCGCCGAGCTGCCCCCGGTGCTGGCCCAGCTCCCGCTCACCGTCCGCCTCCAACTGCTGGCCGGCCACTGGGCCGAACTCCGCCACCAGAACCCGGACGTGGCGATCGTCGGCGCCTGGGCCAAGACCGAACTGTGGGGCCTCGGCGCACCGTGACCCCCGCCCCGCCCCGGGGACACCCGGCTGGTCGGGATGAGCGGCAGCACCGTGTCCCCGGCAGTCGCGCCGGACTGCTGTCGGCCGGCCCGGTTCGGCCGCGCGGGGGCGCATCGCCGACAGCACCAGGTGCGCCTTGGCGCGGCGGAAGCGGCGGCGGAACACCGACCGGGCCTCGATCAGCGGGATCGCCCGCCTCGTGGCCCCGGGCTGTCCTGCCGCGCCCAGGCGGAGCAGTCACGGCATCCGTGCCTCGATCGCCGCGCGTGGACGGCCGGCGGCGTTCCCCTGCCGGGGCGCCGCCGGTGGCGGGTGGTCCGTCAGTGCTCCGGTCGCGGCGGCAGCAGCGGCACGCCGGTCATGACGGAGGCGATCGCGTCGGCCGTGAGCCGGTGCCAGGTCGCGGCGTCGCGCAGCATGCTGTGGCCGCCGTGGCGCATCGGGAGCGTCTGCACGCGGGCCCCGATCGCGGCCGCCCGGCGGGCGAAGGCGAACGACTCGGCGGCCGAGGTGATGCGGTCGCCCGGGTCGTGCAGGACCACCAGGTCCCGGTCGGCGAGTTGCCGGACCGGGTCGCCGGGGACGCACCAGGGCGCCAGCGCCACCACGCCGCGGACCTGCGGGTGGCCCGCCACCGCGAGCGCCGCCCGGCCGCCCATCGAGTGGCCGACCAGGGTGACGGCGAGCTGCGGCGCCAGGGCGGCCAGTTCGCCGAGGGCGCGGCGGGCGTCCCGGACGGGATCGGCCCGCGGGCCGTTCCAGCCGCGGTGCCGGTAGCGCACCAGGGCGGTCAGCAGGACGTCGCCGGGCAGGTCGCGGCGCACCGCCCGGCCGAACGGGATCATGCGGCGCGACGGCAGGTCGAGCCGGGTCGGCGGCTGCCGGCTCTCGGCCCGCCCGCCGGGGAGCAGCAGGACGGCGGCGCGTACCCGCGGCGGTACGTGGAGGAGCCGCAGGGCGGGCGGTTCCGTGACGGGCGGCGGTGTCATGGGCGTGTTCCCTCCGGTCGGACTGCCGGGTGTTCGGAGCGGGGCGGCTCCGCGGCTTGGTCGAAGGGCGGCCCGGCCGGTCAGTCCACCGGCGTCCAGGGGCCGAACCGCACCGGGACGCCCGGGGAGAAGAGCACGCTCGCCGGTGGTCCGGCGGCCTCCACGCCGGCGGCCGGGAGCAGGTCCTGGTCCAGTTCGCGCAGGCGGGCCCGGTGCAGCGGCCAGCGCGGGTGCTCGACCGGCAGGTACACGGTGCGGCCGCGGGTCCGGGTGTGCAGCCCCCAGCGGGCGGTGAGGAACTCGGCCAGCGGGCCCGGCCGTTCGAGCCCGGGGCCGACCTCGGCGCGGAGCACGCAGCCGGCCCGGCTGCCCGCCGGGCCCCGCAGCCGGCTGGCCAGGTGCAGCGCGCCGTCCTCGGCCGTCCAGTGGGTCTCCGACCAGCGGTACGGGAGGCCGAGCGCCGCCCGGCCCACCAGGACGGCGGCGAGCCGGGGGCAGTCGAGCGACCGGAACACCACGCCCCGGCGGCCCCGCCCGTCCACCGAGTACAGCCGGACGTTCACCTCGGGGAACGTCCCGAAGTACGGGATTCCTCCGCCGGGTCCGGGTCCCGTCCGCTCCGTGCCGAACACCACCAGCCCGACCCAGCTGGTGCCGTTGCAGACGTCGGGAGCCACGCCCGGCGGCATCAGGTCGGCCACGGCGGGGGGACGGACCGGCCAGTGCAGGAACAGCACGTTCCGCCAGTGCTGCGACAGGATCGGCCGGCCCACCCGCCGCGGCGCGGCCCCTGTCACGGGTTCGATCCTCACGCGTACCTCTCCCCGGCCGGTCGGCGCCACCTTCCACCAGCCTCCCACCGGCGGCCCGGCCGGCCCACGTGCCGCGTTGCCGCAGGGGAACGGGCGCGGCGGCGCGTGGCGGAGCGCGGCGGTGCGGTGCGGTCGCCTTCCGGGCAATCCGCGGCGGTCGCGGCTCCGAAGAGCGGGTGTTCCGCTTCTTCGTCCGTCGTGGCGGGTCCGTCGACCGCCGTGCTTGGGAGGATCGATCCCTGATGCTGCTTGTCCCGTCATCGGTCTGGCCGGCCGGCCTCCGGGCCGAGGGGGTGCCGCGGTGAGCGCCGTGGTCCGTCTCTCCGGCCCGGTTCGGCCCGGGCCCGATCTGAAGGAGCTGGTCGGCCGGGTCGCCCTGGGCGACCAGGAGGCGTTCGGCGGCCTGTACGACGCCGTGGCCGGTCCGGTGCTCGGGCTGGTGCGGCGGGTGCTGCGCGATCCGGCCCAGTCGGAGGAGGTCGCGCAGGAGGTGCTGCTGGAGGTGTGGCGCAAGGCCGCCCAGTACCGTCCCGACCGCGGCGAGGTGCTGGCCTGGGTGCTGACCATCGCGCACCGCCGCACGGTGGACCGGGTCCGGGCGGCCCAGGCGTCCGCCGAGCGGGAGCAGCGACTCGCGGCGGTCTCGCAGGGTCCGGCGTTCGACGAGGTCGCCGAGCAGGTCGAGGGCCGGCTGGAGCGGGAGCAGGTCCGGCGCTGCCTCAAGGGGCTCACGGAGCTCCAGCACGAGTCGGTGACGCTGGCCTACTTCCGGGGCTGTACCTATCCGCAGGTGGCGGCGCTGCTCGGCGTCCCGCTGGGGACGGTGAAGACCCGGATCCGGGACGGTCTGATCCGGCTGCGCGACTGCCTGGGGGTGACGGTGTGAGCACCGCCGACCTGCACACCCTCACCGGTGCGTACGCCGCGCACGCCCTCGACGACGCCGAGCGGGAGGAGTTCGAACGCCACCTGGCCCGGTGCCCCGCCTGCGCGCAGGAGGTCGCCGAGTTCACGGCCACCCTCGCCCGGCTGGGCGCCGCCCAGGCCGTTCCGGTCCCCGAGGAGCTCCGGAGGCGGGTGATGGCGGCTCTGGACACCGTCCGGCAGGAGCCGCCCGCCGGGCCGCCGCCGGGCCCGCGCCCGCTGCGGCGCAGGCTGCGCCGCTCGTGGCCGCGGTTGGCGCTGGCGGCCTGTCTGGCGCTCGCGGCCGCGGCCGGCGGCGTGGCCGTGCAGCAGCACGGCGAGAGCGAGCGGGCCCGGTCCCGGGCCGCCGCGCTCCAGCGGCAGCAGGCGCGGATCACCGAGCTGTTGACGGCTCCCGACGCGCGGATCGCCAGCGCCGGGGTGGCCGGGGGCGGCGGTGTCGCCACCGTGGTGTGGTCGCACGCCCGGGACGCCGCGGGGTTCCTCGCCTCGGGCCTGCCGGCCCTGGAGCAGGGCACCGCGTACGAGCTGTGGTTCGACGACGCGGGTTCCATGCGGCCCGCCGGCCTGATGTCCGACCCGGCCGGCGCGGTGCTGCTGAGCGGGCCGCTGAACGGGGCGCGCGGCGTCGGCGTGACGGTGGAGCCGGCCGGCGGTTCCGCCCGGCCGACGGGCGCGCCGGTGGTCCTCCTGTCGTTCGGCTGAACCCGCTCGTGCCCCCTGGCGGGGGGTGCTCACGTCGATGGCCGCTCCCGGCGGGGGAGCGGCCATCGGCGCGGTCCGGCCGTCAGGCGCGCCGGCGGGGCGGGAGCGGCAGGAAGGAGCTGGTGCGGGCGGTGTACTCGGCCCAGCCGGGGCGCTGCTGGGCGGCCATCCGGCGTTCCAGCAGGGGTTTCCCGCTGCCGAAGGCCAGCAGCCAGGTCATCAGCAGCGGGCTGGGCAGCAGGAGCAGCGCGGCGGGGTGGTGGGCGCTCAGCAGGTACAGGCCCCACCAGACGCAGGCGTCGCCGAAGTAGTTGGGGTGCCGGGTGTAGCGCCACAGGCCGCGGTCCATCACCCGGCCCCGGTTGGCGGGGTCCTGCTTGAAGCGGGCGAGTTGCCGGTCTCCGACGCTCTCGAAGAAGAGTCCGACGGCCCACAGGGCGGCCGCGGCGCCGTCGAGCGGTCCGAGGCGGTCGGGGAGGTACTGGGCGTACTGGACCGGCAGGGACACGAACCAGACCAGCAGGGCCTGGAGCAGGTAGACCTTCCGCAGGGCGTAGCGGGTGCGGGCCGGGCCCTCGGGTGCGCGGGACAGCATCCGGGCGTAGCGGGGGTCCTCGCCGGCGCCGCGGGAGCGCCACCAGATGTGCGCGGACAGCCGCAGGCCCCAGACGGCCACCAGGGCGGTGACCAGCAGGCGGCGGGCCGGGTCGCCGTGGCCGGCGGAGAGGAGCTGGCCGGTCACGGCGACGGCCGTGAAGGCGAGGCCCCAGGCGACGTCCACGCCGCGGTGGCGGCCGAGCCGGGCGCCGGCCGCGAACGCCGCCAGCAGCACGGCGAGCGCGACGCCGGCCGTGACGGCCAGGTTGAGGAGGAAGGCGCCGGTGTTCATGCGGGCTCCGGGTGCGGGTCGGCGGGGCGGACGGCGAGGATCTGGTCGACGCCCATCCGTCCCTCGGCGAAGGCCTGCGAACTGCCGGCCAGGTACAGCTCCCACAGGCGCACGGTGGGTCGGCCGACCATGGCGGTGAACTCGGTGCGGTGGCTGCGCAGGGTGTCGTGCCAGGCGTCGATGGTGGTGGCGTAGTGCCGGCGCATGGCCTCGGTGTGGACGACCTCGAGTCCGGCGTCCTCGATCAGGCCGACGGTCTGCCCGAGCGGGCGCATGTGCATGTCCGGCGCGATGTAGGCCTCGATGAACGCGCCGCCGCCCGGCGCCGCCGTGCCGCGCGACATCTGCTGGATCAGTACGCGCCCGCCCGGTTCGAGCAGGTCGTGCAGCCGGGCGGCGAACGCGGGGTACTCGTCCCTGCCGACGTGCTCGCCCATCTCGACGCAGCTGATCGCGTCGTGGCGGGACGGCTCGATGTCGCGGTAGTCGCGCAGTTGCACGTCGACGAGGTGGTCGACGCCGCAGCGGACCATGCTCTCGGTGGCCCACCGGTGCTGCTGGGCGGAGAGCGTGACGGCGGTGACCCGTGCGCCGTGGTGCAGGGCGGCGTGCCGGGCGAGGGCGCCCCAGCCGCAGCCGATGTCGAGCAGGCGCACTCCGGGGGCGAGCGCGAGCTTGCGGCAGATCAGGTCGAACTTGGCTTCCTGCGCCGCCTGCAGGCTCTGCCCTTCGTCGGTGTAGTACGCGCAGGAGTAGGCCATCGCCGGTCCCAGCAGGAGTGCGTAGAAGTCGTTGGACAGGTCGTAGTGGTGGCTGATCACGGCCCGGTCGCGGGCGCGGCTGTGCAGCGCGCCGCGGACGGCGGCGCGGCCGCCGGGGCGCGGTGGCGGGGTGCCGAGCGCGCCCAGGCGGACGGCGGCCGTCAGCAGGGCGGGCCAGGTCTGCGGGGCGGGCCGGGCGATCCGGCGTCCGGCCAGGGCGTTCCGCACCTGCGAGAGGCCGGTGGCGAGGTCGCCCTCGACGTCGAGCTCGCCCAGGATGTACGCGTCGGCGAGGCCGAGTTCGCCCGGCTGCCAGAGCAGTCGGCGCAGGGCCCGCCGGTGGTGCAGGACCACCACCGGCGTGTCGGCGGGGCCGGTGGTGGAGCCGTCCCAGGCTTTCAGGCGGAACGGGAGGGGCCCGCCGAGCAGGTCGGCGAGCAGCGGGCCGAGTACGGCGGCGGCGGTCACCGGGCCTCCTGCCCGCGGGTCAGCAGCAGTTGGTGGACGTCGAGGTATCCGGCGCGGAAGCCGGCCTCGGAGTGCGCGAGGTACAGCTCCCACATGCGGCGGAAGACCTCGTCGAAGCCGAGTGCCGCCACCTCCCGAGTGTGCCCGAGGAACCGTTCCCGCCACAGCCGCAGCGTCTCGGCGTAGTGCGGGCCGTACGCCGCGGTGTCGACCACCCGCAGGCCGCCGTGCCGTGCGGCGTTCTCCTCGACGGCGCGCAGGGAGGGGATCTGTCCGCCCGGGAAGACGTACTTGAGGATCCAGGTGTGCGTGCCGCTGCTGGCGAGCATCCGCGCGTGCGGCATGGTGATGGCCTGCAGCGCGACCCGCCCGCCGGGGGCGAGCACCCGGTCCAGGGTGGCGAAGTAGGCCGGCCAGAACGGGCGGCCGACCGCCTCGATCATCTCGACGCTGAGCACCGCGTCGTACCTGCCCTGCGCCGCGCGGTAGTCGCACAGCCGGACGTCGACCCGGTCGGCGAGGCCGGCGTCGGCGATCCTGCGGCGGGCCAGGGCCAGCTGCTCCTCGGAGAGGGTCAGGCTGACCACCCGTGCGCCGCGGGCGGCGGCGCGCAGCGCCAGCTCGCCCCAGCCGGTGCCGATCTCCAGCACCCGGGTGCCCGGGCCGACCCGGGCGAGGTCGAGCAGCCGGTCGATCTTGCGGTGCTGGGCCGCCGCGAGCCCGTCCCAGGACGCGGCCGGCGTGCCGTCGGCGCGGGTGGGGAAGAGCGCCGAGGAGTAGCTGAGGGTGGGGTCGAGGAACAGCGCGAAGAGGTCGTTCGACAGGTCGTAGTGCCGGTGGATGTTGCGCCGGGCGTTGCCGGTGGTCGGCCGTTCGCCGGCCGGCGTCCGGCGGACGGCCGCGCGGCGCAGCCAGGAGGTGCCGGGCGGGATCAGCTTCTCGGGCGCGGCGGCCAGGGCGGTCAGCAGGGCGACGAGGTCCGGGCTGTCCCAGTCGCCGGCCTGGTACGCCTCTCCGAAGCCGATCAGGCCGCTCGCCCCGACCCGGCGGAAGAAGTCCGCGGGGCGGTGCAGGGTCAGGACGGGGGCGCCGGGCCGGGCGGTCCGGTCAACCGGGCGGTCCGGTCGGTCGACCCGGATGCCGAGTCGGCCGGACGCCCGGCGCAGCAGCCGTTCCGCGACGGCGGCCCGCAGCCGGCCCTGCGGTACGCGGGCGACGTCCGGCCAGCGGCTCGGGTCGACGATGGGGGCCGGCGGGGCGGTGAGGTCGAGCTGGACGGTCATGCGGTGGACTCCTCGTGCGGGGTGTCGGACGGGGACGGCAGCGGGCACCCGGACGGGCCGCGCGGACCGGCGGGCCGTGGATGGACGGGCAGGCCGCGCAGCCACAGCCGGATGCCGCGGTAGCGGATGTGCGCGGAGACCGCGAGCGTGGGCAGCGGGTGGCGGAGCGCGGCGCGCAGCAGGACCGCGGCGCCGGCGGGCAGCGCCCGGCCCCGGAGGGTGGCGGTGAACGGGCTTCCCCCGTCGAGTTCCAGACGGACCGTCAGGTCCAGCCGGTCGCCGGGCTCGGGCAGCCGCATCCGGTAGCGGCCCGCCACCGGGAAGAACGGGGACACGTAGAACTCCTTGCGGGCCCCGGCGACGCCGTCCGGGCCGGGCCGCAGCAGGTAGCGGTGGCGGCCGCCGTAGGTGTTGTGCACCTCGGCGACGGTGCACAGCGGCCGGCCGGCGGCGTCCCGGCACCAGTACACGGTCAGCGGGTTGAACACGTGGCCGAGCACCCGTGCCTGGGTGAGCATCAGGACGCTGCCGCCGGCCAGGTCGGTGCCCTGCCCGGCGAGGAAGTCCGCGAGCTCGCGGCGGATCGCCTCCCCCGGGCGGAACCGGGCGAGCGGGCGCAGCCACCGGGGCACCGGGGGCATCCGGTCGAGGTCGACCAGCCAGAGGTAGCCGCGGTGCCGGAAGGCGTCGCGCAGCGGCGCGGTGCGCACGTGGGTGGTGACGTACGGGTAGAGCGCCGCGCCCCAGGGGCCCGGGAGGGTGCGGCGGCCGGGCCCGGTCATCGCGCGCCCGCGCCCAGCAGGGTGCGGGCCGCCGCGACGCCGGAGCGGCAGCCGTCCTCGTGGAAGCCCCAGCCGTGGTAGGCGCCGGCGAACGCGGTGCGGCCGGTGGCGAGTTCGGGCAGCCGGCGCTGCGCCGCGACCGTCCCGGCGGTGTACACGGGGTGCTCGTACACGGTGCGGGACACCACCGCGTGCGCGGGCAGCGGGGTGTCCCGGTCCTCGTTCAGGGTGACCAGGTAGTCGTCGAGGGTGTTCAGCCGCAGCAGCCGGTTGAGGTGGTACGTGACGCGGACCCGGTCGGCCGGGCCGTAGCAGGTCGGCATCCGGTAGTTCCACGAGGCGCGCGCCCAGGGTGCGCGCGGCAGCAGCGAGGCGTCGCGGTGCAGGACGGTGGGGTTGCGGGAGTAGCGGAACGCGCCGAGCACCTCGCGCTCGGCGGGGGTCGGGTCGGCCAGCAGCCGCAGTGCCTGGTCGGCGTGGGTGGCGATCACCACCGCCGCGGCGTCCGTGCTGCGCCCGTCGGCGGTCGTGATCGCGACCCCGTCCGGGTGGCGCCGCACCCGGCGGACCGGGGCGAGGCGGTGGACGGTGCCGAGCCGCTCGGCGATCCGCTGCACGTAGGTCCGGGACCCGCCGACCACGGTCTTCCAGGTCGGTGAGCCGGTGACCGCGAGCATGCCGTGGTTGTCGAGGAAGGTGAACAGGTAGCGGGCCGGGTAGTCGCCGGCCAGGTCCGGCGCGCACGACCACACCGCGGACACCACCGGGGTCATGTAGTGGCCGACGAAGTAGCGGCTGAAGTTCTCGGCGGCCAGGAACTCGCGCAGGCTCGGGTCGCCCGCGCCGGGGTCGGCGAGCAGCGCCTTGGCCCGCCGGTGGAACCGCGGCACGTCGGCCAGCATGGCCAGGTAGCTGGGGCGCAGCAGGGCGGACGGCTGCGCCAGCAGCCCGGCAGGGCCGCGCGCGCCCGCGTACTCCAGGCCGCAGCCGTCGCAGTGCACGGACATGCTCATCTCGCTGTCCCGGGTGCGGACCCCCAACTCCCGGAACAGCCGGGCCAGCTGGGGGTAGGTCCGCTCGTTGTGCACCAGGAATCCGGTGTCCAGGGCGAGTTCCCGCCCGTCGTGGCCGCGCACGGCCTGGGTGTGGGCGTGGCCGCCGAGGCGGTCGTCCGCCTCGAACAGCACCACGTCGGCGCCGGCCCGGTGGAGTTCGTACGCCGCGGTCAGGCCCGCCACCCCGGCGCCGACCACGGCGATCGGGCGGCCGGGGCGGCCGCCTCCGGGGCGCGGCTGACGGGGCGCGGGGGAGCCGGTGCGTTCGGAGACGGGCATCGTCACGGGGGCCTCTCTGACCTGGACCGCTGGGCGGCCGACCACGGTGTGCACCACCCATTCGGAGTGCTGCCCGTTGCGGATTGGCCGCCCGGGCGGCCAGCCGGGCCGCGGGCACCGGTGCGGAGCCGGCCGCGGCTCCGGGTCCGGTCGCGGCTCCGGCTCAGTCGAGGGCCCGGGCGGTGCGGAGCCGGAGCGCCAGGTCCTCGGGCGCGACCAGGGGCGCGGGGTAGTCGGGGGCGAGCAGCCACGGCCGGTGAATCGACGGGCCGGGCAGGTGGGCGAGTTCGGGCACCCACCGGCGGACGTACGCTCCGTCGGGGTCGTACCGGTCGGCCTGCCGGAGCGGGTTGAGCACCCGGTTCGGGCGGGTGTCGGTGCCGGTGCCCGCGACCCACTGCCAGTTCAGCTGGTTGTTCGCCAGGTCGCCGTCGACGAGCAGGCGCAGGAAGTGCGCGGCGCCGACCCGCCAGTCGTGGTGGAGCGTCTTGGTGAGGAAGGACGCGGTGAGCAGCCGGGCCCGGTTGTGCATCCACCCTTCGTGTTCGAGCTGGCGCATGCCCGCGTCGACGATCGGGTAGCCGGTGCGGCCCTCGCGCCAGGCGTCGGCCTCGCGCTCGTCCCGGTGCCAGCCGCCGTCCCGGGGGCGGTAGTCGCGGTGGGCGGCCTCGGGCCGGGCGGCGAGCAGTTGGTGGTGGAAGTCGCGCCAGGCCAGCTGCCGGACGAAGGCCTCCGCGCCGTCGCCGCCGTGCGCCCGGGCGCGGGCGGCCAGTTCGCCGGCCGACAGGCAGCCGAAGTGCAGGTACGGGGAGAGCCGCGAGGTGCCGTCGGCGGCCAGGGCGTCGTGCAGGTCGGCGTAGCCGTCGACGTCCCACCGCCGCCACTGCTGGCGGGCGGCGCTCTCGCCGCCGGGCGGCAGGCCGGGCGAGTGCGGACGGGCGGCGGGCAGTTCGGCGCTGCCGATGCCGTCCGGCGTGTCGAGTCGCCGGGGCGCCCCGTGCGGGGAGCGGCGCGGGGCCTGCTGCCAGGCCCGGTGGTACGGGGTGAACACCGCGTAGTGGTCGCGCCCGGCGGGGGTGACCCGGCCGGGCGGCACCACGGTCAGCACCGCCTCGTGGACGTGCAGCCGCCGGCCCAGCAGCCGGCGGAGCCTGGTCTCGCGGCGCCGGGCGAACGCGCTGACCCCGGCGGCCACGTGCACGGTGTCGGCGTCCGCCTCGGCGGCGATCCGGGCGGCCTGTTCGGCCGGGTCGCCGTGGCGCAGGACCAGCCGGGAGCCGATCCGCCGCAGCGAGGCGTCCAGGTCGGCCAGGCAGGCGGCCAGGAACGCCTGCCGGTTGGGGGCGGCGAAGCCGACCGCCGCCACGTCGGGGTCCAGGACGAACAGCGGTACGACCTGGTCGGCGGCGTGCCGGGCGGCGTGCAGGACCGGGTTGTCGTGCAGTCTCAGGTCCTGGGTGAACAGGGCGACGGCGACGGTCATCGGTGGTTCCTCGGTTCGGGTGCGGCGCGGGCCCGGTCACGGGCGACTGCCTGCCGTTCGGAGCGGACCCGTGCACCGGATTGCCCCGGCCGGGCGCGAAACGATGCACGATGGATGCGAGTCGCCTTCCGCTGCCGAAACGCTGCACGGTGGCGGCGTGAACCGGAGCACCCTCGCACGACCCGTCCCGCAACCGGCGGCCGCCGCCCCCGCCCGGGCCCGAGCGGCCGATCCGGCCCGGCTGATGGCCCTGGTGGCGCACGGCGACCAGGACGCGTTCGCCGCGCTGTACGAAACGCTCGCCCCGCCCGTGTACGGCATCGCGCTGCGGACGCTGCGCAGCCCGGCGCACGCGGAGGAGGTGACGCAGGAGGTCATGCTGGAGGTCTGGCGCACCGCCGCCGCGTACCGGCCCGAGCGCGGCAGCGTGCTCGCCTGGACGCTCACCCTCGGCCACCGCCGTGCGGTGGACCGCGTCCGCTCGACCCGGGCGGCCGGTGACCGCGAGGTCCGGGCCGCCCTGCGCGAGCGGCCCGTCGGCGAGTCGGTGGCCGAGCAGGCCGAGCGCCTCCTCGACGTCGAGCGGGTCAGGCGCGCCCTGGCCCGGCTCAGCCTGCCGCAGCGCGAATCGCTGGTGCTCGCGTACTACGGCGGCTACTCGCAGCGGGAGATCGCGCAGTACCTCGGTCTCCCGCTCGGTACCGTGAAGACCCGGATGCGCGACGGGCTCCGCCGGCTGCGCGCCGCGCTCGACGACCGCGAGCCGGTGGCACGGACGGCGTAGGGAGGACCCGGTGGCAGGGGAGGCATCCGTGAACGGGTACGGCACCGGGGGCCCGGACGACGGCGTCCGGACCGCCCCGCAGGACAGGCCGGCGGTGCGGGACGACGCACCGGACGCACGGGCGGCGGGCGGCGCCTCCGACGGCGCGGGCCTGCCCACGGGCGCCGTCGCCCGGCACCTCGGGGTCTCCCCCACCACGATCCGCTCCTGGGAGCGGCGCTACGGCATCGGCCCGTCCGGGCGCCGGCCCGGGCACCACCGCCGGTGGAGTCCGGCCGACATCGCCGTCCTGGAGGCCATGTGCCGCCTGACCGCGCGCGGCGTCCCGCCGGCCGAGGCCGCCCGGGCGGTGCTCGCCGCCGGGGCTGCCCGCCCGTCCCCCCGGCGCCGCCGGCGGACGAGGCGGCGGGCGGGCCGGGCGGCAGCCGCGCGCTGCACGTCGGTTCGGTCCGCCCGGAGTGCCGTGGCCTGGCCCGGGCCGCCGTCCGGCTGGACGCCCCCGAGGTTGCCCGCATCCTCCAGGACGCGGTCACCGCGCTCGGCACCGTCGAGGCCTGGACGGAGGTGATGCTGCCGGCACTCCGCGCGGTCGGCCGCAAGTGGGCCTCGGACGGCGAGCAGTACGTCGAGGTCGAGCACCTGCTCTCCTGGCACGTATCCACGGCCCTGCGGACCGTCGCCGTCCGCGCCGCCGCCCTGCGGGCGGTGCCGCCCGTGCTGCTCGCCGCCATGCCGGCCGAACAGCACACCCTGCCCCTGGACGCGGTCGCAGCCGGGCTCGCCGAGCGCACCCTGCCCTTCCGGATGCTCGGCGCGGCCGTCCCGCCCCGCGCGCTGCTGGACGCGGTCCGCCGGACCGGCCCGGGCGCCGTGATGCTCTGGTCCCAGAGCCCGCAGACCAGCGAGCCCGAGCTGGTCCGGCAGGTCGTCCGCACCGCCTGGGGCGCCCGGGGTTCCCGCAGCCACGCGATCGTCCTCGCCACCGGCCCCGGCTGGCACCGCTTCGACCCGCCGGAGGGCGCCGCCGGGCCGCGCACCCTGCTCAGCGCCCTCGACCTCCTCGAACGGGCCGTGACCGCCTGACCGGGCCTCAGCGGGTGCGGCCCGCGATCCCGGCACGGGCGGCCGGCGCGGCAGCCTGCTGCTGCTGCGCCCCGGGGTGGCGGTGGCGCCAGTAGGGGTTGTCGAACGGGAGCTTCCCGCTGACCCGGCCGTACATGCCGCAGGTGGCGATGACCAGGCCCATCACGAAGCTGAACACGACGTTGGGGATCCTGAAGGCCAGGACGTTCGCGCCGGAGTCCAGCAGGGCGAGGTTGACGAACCCGCTGAGGACGAAGAGGCCGCCCACCGCGATGGTGATCGTGGACGCCGTGCGGCCGCCGATCACGGCCCCGACGATCAGGACCGCGGCGGTGGCGATCGAGACCACGCTGAGCAGGCCGTTGCTCGACAGGCCCGCCACCCGCTCGCCGGTGGTGCCGAAGAACGCCAGGCCGTCGGCCAGGCCGAGACAGCCGAACGCCAGCAGGACGACGCCGCACAGGCCCGCACCCGCCCGGTGCACCCGGGCGAGTCGCCGGTCGGCGGGAAACTCGTCGCGGAAGTCCATGACAGTGCTCCTTCGCGTATCCGGAGGCCCCGTGCCTCCGGATCCCACCGTCACAGGCCGCGTGGCCCGTCGACAGTCGCAGCGAAGACGCACCGTTCGGCGACGGCTCAGTACAGGCCCTCCGGGGACGAGGTGGCGATCTGGAGCGGGCGGACGTTGGCGACGCCGTCGGTGGGCCACTGGTCGGTCGGGTGCCGGAGGGCCTGGTCGCGTTCCAGGATGTTGGGCAGGAACAGGTCCTCGTGGAGGACGGTGAGCCGGACCTGGCCGACCGTGCCGGGGGCGACCGGGGTCGAGCGGTCGGCCTTGTCGACCACCGCCATGGTGACCTGCGGGTAGTTCGGGACGTAGCTGATCAGTTCGCCGTCCCGCTCGACGTCCAGGCAGGCCGCGTTGCCGAAGGTGTTGCCGTAGGTCAGCCCGCAGATCCCGCCCTGGAGGGCGGTGGTGAAGCTCCGGTACATGTCGGCGCTGATCTGGGTGCCGCTCAGGCGTACGCCGTCGAGGGCGGCGACGAGTTCGGGCCGGTGCTGGCGGAGGGCCTGGAACAGCGCCGGGGTGGTGTTGACGTAGTGGACCCGGCCCGGCTCGAGGACATCGGCGATCTGCTCCAGCAGGTGGGCGGTGTAGTCGCCGACCTCGGCCAGGCGGCCCGTCCGGATCAGGCGCTTCACCCACCGGGGGTCCATGTCCACGGCGTACACCTGGCCGGCGTGGAGTTCGGAGACCTCCTGGACGCCGTTGCCGATCAGGTGCGGTCCGGTGGGGGTGGCCTGCAGCCAGGTGCGGCCCGGCTGGAAGCCCTCCCGCACGAAGGACCAGCGGCGCCAGAGCGCCCGGTGCCGCAGCATGTCGGGGGTGTAGAAAGCCCGGCAGGGGGTGCCGGTGGTGCCGCCGGTGTCCCAGACCCGGCCGACCAGCGGCCGGGGCACCGCCAGCGGGACGAGGTCCGCGGGGTCCTCGGTGCGCAGCCGGTCGAGCGGGAACGGGCCGAAGGCCGCGAGCTGGTCGTAGCGGGTGATGTCGCGCGGGTCGAAGTCCAGCCGGGAGAGCTGCCCGAGCCAGTAGGGGCTTCCGGTGACCGGGTCGAAGTGCCGGCGGACCACGGTGCGGGTCCACTCGTCGAGGTCGGTGTCCAGCCATCGCGCGATCTGGGCGTCCGGGTCGGCGCCGGTGGCGGCGGTCACGACAGGGCCGGGGCGCCGGAGAGGTCGATGCCGAGCTCGTAGGCGGTGGTCAGCGCCTGCTCGATGTGCTCGGGCCGCTCGATGTGCACCACCGGGAAGGGGAACGCCAGGATGCCCTCGGGAATCGAGGGGCCCATCACCAGCCCGAGCCGGACGCCCTGCTCCTTCATCCCGGTGTAGACGTCGACCAGGCTGATCGGGTCGGTGGAGTTGCGCTGGAAGAGGTCCCGGACGTCGGCGGCGGTGCGCAGCACCTTGGGCTCCAGGCAGGACAGCAGCGGGATCTCGGGGTCGCTGAACGGGATCGCGTCGATCCGCGGGGCCATGAACTCGCGGTAGGGCCGGCGCAGCGGGGTGTGGACGGCGATGGTGCGGCCGGGGAGCGGGACGACCGTTCCCGGCGGGACGTCGGCGGCGAGCGCGCCGAGTGCGTCGGCGTGGCCGGCCAGCATCATCAGGCGCTGGCTGCCGTCGGCCGTGGGGCCGAAGTCGCCGGCCAGGTAGACGCCGGGCAGGTTCTCGCCGGGGTGGCTGGGGGCGCCGTCGGTGACGGGGCCGAAGGCGATGGCTATGCCCTGCCGCGGGTCGTCGGCGGGCGGTTCCGGGGTGTCGCGGGAGGAGGCCAGCATCTCGAAGAGTTCCCGGCGCCCCAGCGATCCGGCGAGGCAGCTGGCGGTCATCGCGCCGAGGCTGAGGCCGCCGATGGCCGCGGGGCGCAGGTTGAACGAGGCGAGCACGTCGTGCACGCCGATCGCGAGGGCGGCTTCGCGGACGGTGCCGACGCTCTGGCGCTCCTCCTGGGCGGTCGGCAGGTCCTCCTCCAGGATCTGTCCGACCGTCAGCCCGGTCCACGCGGAGACCTGCTCGTACCAGCACTGCACGACCTCGTACGTCCGGTAGAGCTCCAGGCCGTGCGGCTCGGTCCCGACGCCGCCGCCGAACAGGTACCCCAGACTCATGACAGCTCCTGTGAATCGGTGTGAAAGGAGGGATTGGTGTGAAAGGAGGGAACGGTGGTGCGGCTCGGGCGTGGCGTGGCGGACGTGGTCGCACAATGCCGGAGAATGCGGCCTCCGACCGGACGTCCGGCGACCCGTCTCGCGCTGCGATATCGAGACGATATCCGGGTCTGGGAAAATCTCCGCCGGCCCGGCGGCGGACTGCATTTCCGGCCGCCGGAAAAGACTTTCCCGGCCCGCACTCGCGACGGCTCCCGCAACCGGGGAGGGGACGCCTTACCCCGTCCTCTTCCGGGAATCGATAAATTCCGGGAGAACACGGGGTGACCGTGCCCCGACGCCCGGCACCCCGGGGGAATGCGCCCGGGAAACGGCAGCCGGCCGGCGGGCGGCCCGGAAACTCCGGGCCTCAGGCGCGGAGCGCGCCGGCGAGGTGGTCGCGGAGCAGGCCGGCCACCTCGTCCGCCCGGCTGCTGAGGTAGAAGTGCCCGCCGGGGAAGACCTTGAGGTCGAACGCGGCCGTGGTGCGGTCGCGCCAGCGCTCGGTGTCGGCGACCGGCGCCCAGTGGTCCTGGTCCCCCACCAGGGCGGTGACCGGGCAGGCGACCGCGGCGTCGCGGTCGGCGCGGTAGGCCCCGACGGCGCGGTAGTCGCCGCGCAGCGCGGGCAGCACCATCTCCAGCAGCTCCTGGTCCTCGAGGAGCCGGGCGTCGGTGCCGCTCATGGCCCTGAGTTCGGCCACGATGCCCTCGTCGTCGACCGGGTGGGAGGCGTCGGGCCGGTCGTCGGTCGGCCCCTTGCGGCCGGAGACGAAGAGGTGGTCGACCCGGCCGCCGGCGCGCTCGATCCGCCGGGCCACCTCGAAGGCGACGAGCGCGCCCATGCTGTGCCCGAAGAGGGTCAGCGGGAGGTCGTCCCAGCGGCGCAGTGCCTCGGCCACCTCGTCCGCCACCCGGTGCAGGTCGTGCAGGCCGGCCTCCTCCCGGCGGTCCTGCCGGCCGGGGTACTGGACGGCCAGCAGGTCGACCGGGCCGTGCAGGGCGGCGGACATCGGGAAGTAGAAACTCGCCGAGCCACCGGCGTGCGGAAAGCAGACCAGCCGGCGCGTGGCCGTCGGCGAGGGGTGGAAGCGACGGCACCAGAGGTCGCTGTCCAGAGAGAGGGAGGTCATGGCGGCCTTTCATTCTCTTCTCGAAATCCGCGGCGGGCCGGCGGGCATGGGTGTGGCGATCGGGCGGGACATCCTTCGCACCGGCGGGCGGTCTGGTGCGCGCTTATACGGGGAGCTTTGAACGACGGTGATCGGTTACTCACGGGCACCGCATATGACAGCCTGCCATACCGCTCGGAATGTCAGCAAGTACCCACCGGAGCGCACCGATCCGCTCATGTCCGGGTTCAATTCCGGCCATCTCTTCGGTGATTGGCAAGGACGTTGCGATGCGGAGCAATCCGGTGGGTTTTACTTGGCTCCGTCCCGACGGTATCGGCCGGCCGGACCGCAGCCGTGTCGGCGGCACCGGTCCGGCCGCGCCCGCGCACCGCGGCTCCCGTCGCGGCGGTGCCGCGCGGCGCAACCCGGCACGAGCGCAACCCGGCACGAGCGCACGACCCGTGCCCGGGGCACGACCCGCACGCGGCGCACGACACGCACTCCAGGAACACCCACACCCAACAGGACCGTGTTGACGCGTACACGGCCCCCCAAAGAGGCCGGCGGCAGACCGGCCGTACGAAGAAGAGGACTCCCCCGTTGAACTTCCTGCTGCTGGGCCCGCTTTCGATCCGGTTGAACGCGTGCGAGGTGCACGTGTCGGCGCCGAGGCAGCGCGTGGTCATGGCGGCGCTCCTGTTCAACGCCAACCGGGTGACCTCGGTCGACCGGATCGCCGAGTACGTCTGGGACGGCGCCCCGCCGCCGAGCGCCGCCGCGACCGTCCGCACCTACGTGATGCGCCTGCGGCAGTCACTGGGCGAGATCGGCTCCGCCCGGATCCTCACCCGGGCGCCCGGCTACCTCCTCGAACTCGGCGAGCACGAGAGCGACCTCGGGCAGTTCACCGCCCACCGCCGGCGCGCGGCGGAGCTGGCCGAGCGCGGCGACCTGGAGGGCTCCTCCGCCGAGCTGGCCGAGGCGCTCGCGCTGTGGCGCGAGGAGCCGCTGGCGGACATCCCCTCGCAGACGCTGCGCGACGTGGAGGGCCGCTACCTCCAGGAGCTCCGCCTGCAGACGATGGAGCTGCGGTTCGACGCGGAGCTGTCGCTGCGCCGGCACGCCGAGATCGTGCCGGAGCTGGTGCGGCTGGTCCGGAAGCACCCCCTGCGGGAGGCCCTGGTGGGCAAGCTGATGCTGGCGCTGTTCCGCTCGGGACGGCAGTCGGAGGCCCTGGACCTCTACCGGCGCACCCGGGTGCTGCTCGTCGAGCAGCTCGGCACCGAGCCGAGCGCCGATCTGCGCGAGGTGCACCAGCGCATCCTGGCGGTCCACGACCGGCCCCGGACGCCCGCCCCGACCGCCCGGACCGCCCCGGCCGCCCCGGCCCCCTCGCCGGCGCAGCCCGCGAAGGCCCGGGCGGCGGCCCCCGCGCCGACGCCGGCCACCGGCTGGGACCGGCCCTGCTGGCCGAGTCCGGCGCAGCTCCCCTCGGTGCCGCTGCCGCTGTCGGCCCGCTCCGGCGCGCTGGCCCGGCTCCAGCACTTCCTCGCCGCCGGCTCGATGCCGGCGGGCATGGTGGCGACGGCGGTGGTGACCGGCCGGGGCGGTGTCGGCAAGAGCGCGCTGGCCCTGCACGCCGCGCACGCGGTACGCGGGTCCGCGGTGCACGGCCAGCTGTACGCGGACCTCGGCGGGGCGGCGCGGCCGCTGACCGCCCGGACGGTCCTGCCGCGGTTCCTGGCGGACCTGGGCGTGCCCCGGGACGAGATACCCGAGGGGGCGTCGGAGCGGGAGAGCCTCTACCGCTCGCTCACCGCGGGCCGCCGCCTGCTGGTGGTGCTCGACAACGCCTCCAGCACCGCGCAGGTGCGGCCGCTCATCCCGGGCAGCGGGGGCAGCAGACTGCTGGTGACCAGCCGGCGGCGGCTGGCCGACCTGGAGGGGGCGCGCACCCTTCAGCTCGGCCCGCTCGACGAGGCCGGATCGCTGGAGCTGCTGGGCAGCATCGTCGGCCCGGCCAGGGTCGGCGCCGAACCGCAGGCGGCCCGTACCGTGCTGACGGTCTGCGGGGGCCTGCCGCTGGCCATCCGGATCGCGGGGACCCGGCTGCTGGAGCGCCCGCACTGGAGCATCGGGCTCTTCGCCCGGCGGCTCACCGACGCCCCGCGGCTGCTGGACGAGCTGCACGCGGGCGACCTCGGTGTCCGGCCCTGCCTCGACGCCGACCACGCCGGGCTCCGGCGGGCCGCCGGGGCGGGGGTCGACCCGGCCGAGGTGTTCACCGCGCTGGGGGCCGCCGGCGCGTGGTCGGTCTCCGGCAGCCGCGTCGCGGTGATGTTCGGCTGCTCCGAGGAGCAGGCCGAGGAGGCCCTGGACGCGCTGGTCGAGGCGAACCTGCTGGGCGCGCCGACGGGGGGCCGCTACCCGCTGGACGCACTGCTGCGGGCCTACGCCCACGAGCGGGCGCAGGCGGTCGCCGCCCTGCGGCACGACCACTCGTACATGCGCGCCGGGTGACCGTCCCGGCGGCCGCTCGCCCCGATCCTTCTCGTCCCGTTCCCGTCCGTCCCGTTCCCGCCCGACCCGATCTCCTCCGAGAGGACCCTTCGCCATGGCCGACCAGACAGCAGCCACCCGCGACCTGCTCGCCTACGTCCGGGAGGTCTCCCTCCGTGACGACGACCTGCTCAGGGAGCTGCGGGAGACCACCGCGGACCTGCCCGGCGGGACCGCCATGCAGGTGATGGCCGAGGAGGGCCAACTGCTGGCCCTGCTGGTCGGGTTGACGGGGGCGCGGGCGGTGCTGGAGATCGGCACCTTCACCGGCTACAGCACCCTGTGCATGGCCCGGGCGCTGCCGGCCGACGGGGTGCTGGTCTCCTGCGACATCGAGGAGCGGTGGCCGGCCATCGGCGCCGAGTTCTGGAAGCGGGACGGCGTCGACTCGCGGGTCGACCTGCGGATCGGCGACGCCGCCGCGACCCTGGACGCGCTGCTGGCGGAGCGCGGACCGGAGAGCTTCGACCTGGTGTTCATCGACGCGGACAAGACCAACTACGTCCGCTACTACGAGAGTTCGCTGGCGCTGCTGCGTCCCGGCGGTCTGATCGTGGTCGACAACACCCTCTTCTTCGGCCGGGTCGCCGATCCGGCCGCCGTGGACCCGGAGACTGCGGGGGTGCGGGCGCTGAACCGGGTGCTGCACGAGGACCCGCGGGTGGAGCTGTCGCTGCTGGTGATGGCCGACGGGATCACCCTGGTCCGCAAGCGCTGAGCGCGGCGGGGCCCGGCGCTCCCGGGGCCCGGGAGCGCCGGGCCCCGCGGGCGTCACGGCGTGGCCGGGCCCCCTTCCGGCGTGTTCAGGTCGGGTGCGGCCACGTCGATGACGGTGGACACCACGCGTGGGCCGGGGGCCAGGTGCAGGCGCTGGAGTCCGCCGTCCTCCGGGGCCGGTGCGAGGACGTCGGCGCACGGGCACGGGGCTTCGTCGAGGCCCTCGAAGCCCGCGAACCGGTAGGCGATCTCCATCATCCGGTTGCGTTCGGTCGCCCGGAAGTCCGCGACCAGGTGGACCCCGGACCGGGCGGCGGTGTCGGCCAGCCAGTTCAGCAGGGTCGCGCCGGCGCCGTAGGCGACGACCCGGCAGGAGGTGGCGAGCAGCTTGAGGTGCCACAGGCCCGGGTGGCGCTCCAGCAGCAGGACGCCGACCGCGCCGTGCGGGCCGAACCGGTCGGTGAGGGTGACCACCAGGACCTCGTGCCGGGGGTCGGTGATCAGTTCGCGCAGCACGGCGTCCGGGTAGTGCACCCCGGTCGCGTTCATCTGGCTGGTGCGCAGGGTGAGTTCCTCGACCCGGGACAGCTCCTCGCCGGTGGCCCGGCCGATGCGCATCCGCAGGTCCAGGGAGCGCAGGAACTCCTCGTCGGTGCCGGGGGCGGCCTCCCGCTCGGCCTCGCGGCGGAAGCCGGCCTGGTACATCTGGCGCCGCCGCCGGGAGTCGACGGTGCTGGTCGCGGGGGTGAACTCGGCGAGGTCGGTGAGGGCGAGGACCTGCTCGGCCGGGTAGCACCGGACCTCGGGCAGGTGGAAGGCCACCTCGGCGCGTTCGGCGGGCCGGTCGTCGACGAAGGCGATGGTGGTGAGCGCGAAGTTCAGCCGGTCGGCGATCCGCTTCACCGACTCGGACTTGGCGCCCCATCCGATCTCCGGCAGGACGAAGTACTCGGCGAGGCCGAACGCCTCCAGCCGGGCCCAGGCGTGCTCGTGGTCGTTGCGGCTGGCGACGGACTGGAGGATGCCGCGGGAGTCGAGTTCGATCACCACCTTGCGCACCTCCTCCGGCAGGTGCACCTCTCCGTCCTCGAGCAGGGTGCCCTGCCAGAGGGTGTCGTCCAGGTCCCAGACCAGGCACTTGACGGTCGCAGCCATGTCGTCCTTCCTCGTCTCGTCGACCGCGGGCCCGCTCACGGCGCCCCCGGGGCGGAGAGGGCGTGCTGCGCCAGCATCAGCCGGCACAGCTCGTTGCTGCCCTCGATGATCTCCATCAGCTTGGCGTCCCGGTACGCCCGGGCCACCGTGTGCCCGTCCCGGGAGCCGGCCGAGGCCAGCACCTGGACGGCCGTCGCCGCGCCGCGGGCGGCCTGGGTGGCGCTGACGTGCTTGGCCAGCACGGTCGCCACCACCTGGTCCGGCGAGCCTTCGTCCCAGCAGCGGCTGGCGTGCTCGCAGGCCCGGGTGGCCACCTGCTCGGCCGTGTAGAGGTCGGCGAGGTGTCCGGCGACGAGCTGGTGCTCCGCGAGCGGCTTGCCGAACTGCTCGCGTCCGGCCGCGTGCGCGGCGGCCGCCGCCAGGCAGGCCCGCAGGATGCCGACGCACCCCCAGGCGACGGACATCCGCCCGTAGGCCAGCGCGGTGGTCACCAGCAGGGCGGGCGGCAGCCCGTGGCCGCCGAGGACGCTGTCGGCGGGCAGCCGCACCCCGTCGAGGTGCACGTCGGCGTGTCCGGCCGCGCGGCAGCCGAGCGGGTCGGCGATCCGCTCGATCCGGACGCCGGGCGCGTCGGCGGGCACCACGACGGCCACCGCGCCGTCCTGGTAGCGGCCGACGATGACCAGCAGGTCGGCGTAGTGGGCGGCGGTCACCCACTTCTTGTGCCCGTCGAGGACGACCGTGTCGCCGTCCCGGCGGACGGTGGTGGTCATCGCGGACAGGTCGCTGCCGGCGCCGGGCTCGCTGAAGCCGACGGCCGCCAGGTCGCCGCCGGTCAGCCGGGGCAGGTGGACGGCCGCCTGCTCGGCGGTGCCCAGGCGGTGGATGGTCCACGCGGCCATGCCCTGGGAGGTCATCACGCTGCGCAGCGAGCTGCACAGGCCGCCCACGTGGGCGGTGTACGCGCCGCTGCTGGTGCTGTCGAGCCCCCAGCCGCCGTACTGCTGCGGGACTTCGGCGCACAGCCGGCCCTCGGCGCCCAGCTCGCGGAGCAGGTCGCGCGGGATGAGGCCGGTCCGGTCCCACTCCTCCGCCAGGTCGCCGACCCGCAGGGCGACGGAGGCCATGGCGCCGCTCAGGTCCTCACCCATGCTGGCCGCCGGCGGGGGCCTGGAGGCGGGCCACCAATTCGGCCATCCGCCGCACGGTGCGGAAGTTGTCCAGCCGCAGGTCCGCGCCCCGGACGGCGATGGCGTAGGTCTTCTCCAGGTGCACCACCACCTGCATGGCGAAGAGCGAGGACAGGCCGCCGGCGTCGAACAGGTCGGTGTCGGCGTCCCAGGCGGTTCCGGTGCGTCCTTCCAGGAACTCCAGCAGTTCCTTCTCCAGGGTGTGGGTGTCGGGCGTGCTCATGGCTGTCTCCTTGTCGGGCTGTTCGGGGCTGTTCGGGGTGTTCGGGGGGCCTTCGAGGGTGTTCGGGCCGCTCAGGTGTAGTCGTAGAAGCCGCGTCCGGACTTGCGGCCGAGCCGGCCCTCGCGGACCAGCCGGAGCAGCAGTTCGGCGGGGCGGCAGCCCTCGTCGCCGGTGCGCTCGTGCAGCACGGTGAGGGAGTCGACGAGGTTGTCGATGCCGATCAGGTCCGCGGTGCGCAGCGGGCCGGTGGGGTGTCCCAGGCAGCCCTGCATCAGGGCGTCGACGTCCTCGGCGGTGGCGGTGCCCTCCTCGACGACCCGTGCCGCGTCGTTGATCATCGGGTGCAGGATGCGGCTGGTCACGAAGCCGGGCGCGTCCCGGACGGTCACCGCCCGCCGCCGCAGCGCCGTGAGCAGGGCCGCCACGGCGGCCATCGCGTGGTCGCCGGTCCTGGCGCCGCGGACCACTTCGGCGGTGCCGATCAGGTAGGGCGGGTTCATGAAGTGGGTGCCGACCAGTTCCTCCGGCCGTTCCAGGGCCCCGGCCAGTTCGTCGACCGGGATGGAGGAGGTGTTGGTGATCAGCAGGGTTCCGGGCCGGACCAGTCCGGAGACCTCGGACAGCACGGCGGCCTTGATCGCGGCGTTCTCGGTGACCGCCTCGACGACGGCGGTGGCTCCGGCGGCGGCCTTGAGCGAGGTGCCGGTCTCCAGGGCGCCGAGGGGCGTCCCGGCGGGCAGTGCGCCCATCAGTTCGGCCAGCCGGAGCTCGCCGTCGATCAGGTCCGCGGCGCGGTCGAGCCGTTCGCGGTCGACGTCGACCAGGTGGACCGGCAGGCCGTGCCCGAGGGCGAGGACGGTGATTCCGACGCCCATCACCCCGGCTCCCAGCACGGTGAGGGCGTGCCGCGGGGGTGAATCGTCGTACGGGGCGGTGGTCAACGGGTTCTCCTTCAGTCTCACGAGCCGTCGGTGGTACGGAGGGTGGTGGCGGGCAGGGTCGCGCCGAGCCAGTCGGCGACGGCGTCGCCGGTGGTCGCGACGTGCTGCTCCATGATCGAGAAGTGGTCTCCGGGGACGTCGACGACGGTGTCGGCGCCGGCCCAGGAGGCGCGCCAGTCGCCGGCGTCGGCGGACGGGCGGCCGAGCGGGGTGGAGGCGCGGACCAGCAGCAGCGGGGCGCCGACCGTCGGGGGCTTCCAGTCGTCGAGCAGCCGGAAGTAGCCGCCCATCGCGGTCAGCCGGGTGCCGTCCATCGGGGCCGCCCGGTCCTCGCGGGCGAACATGCCGCCCAGCAGGACGTCGTTGAACTGGGTGATGCCCCGGTTGTCGGAGAGGTAGGTGTCCAGCAGCACCACGGCCGCCGGGCCCGCGCCGCGCTGCTCCAGCGCGGCGGCCACTCCGTGGGCGAGCGTGCCGCCGGAGGAGGAGCCGGCCAGGATCAGCGTCCGGCCGGGCAGTTCGCGGAGCAGGGTCGTCGCCTGGTAGTCGAGCAGGGCCGCCATGTCGGCGGGCAGTTCCTCCTCTGCGGTGAACCCGGGGGCGTCCAGGGCGGCGACGGCGTAGCGGTCCCGGAAGCGGGAGGCGAAGCGGGCGTACTGGTGGGCGCCGCCGAGGGCGACGACGGAGCCGAAGCAGACCAGGACGGGGGCGTCGGCGCGCTCGTTCAGGCGCAGCAGCCGCGGGCCGGCGCCGGCGGCGGCGTGCTCGCTGCCGCGGTGGAAGGCCGGGCGCAGCGCGGAGGCGTTCTTGAGCAGCGCGATGCCCTCGTCGATCCGGCCGAGTGCGCAGGCCCGGCGGAACAGCACGCTCGCCGGGTCGGTGTCGGCGGGCTCGGTGTCGGGCGCGGCGGCGCCGGTCGGGGGCGCCGCTTCGGCCCGGGGGGTGTCCTCGGTCCGGGCCTCGGCGGCGAGGCGCGCGGCGAGCGCGGCGGGGGTGCCGCTGTCGAAGACGGCGGAGGGCCGCAGCCGCACTCCGGTGACGGCGGCGAGCCGGTTGCGGAGCTCGACCGCGGTCAGCGAGTCGAAGCCGACGGAGAGGAAGGGCGCGGTGGCGGACAGCGCCTCGGAGTCGGTGTGGCCGAGGACTTCGGCGGCCTCGGCGAGGACGAGTTCGCGCAGCACCAGTTCGCGTTCCTGCGCGTCGGCGGCGTTGTCGAGCCGGCGGCGCAGGGCCGCGGCGGCGGTCGGCGCCGCCTTCGCCCCGGCCGGCGCGGCCGGGGTGCGCCGGACCAGCGAGCGCAGCAGCGGGTGCACCGGGCCGTCGCCGCGCACGGTGAGGTCGAGGTGGGCCAGGACGACGGGGCTGCCGTCTCCCGGCGGGGCGGTGTCCGCGGCGCAGACCGTGTCCAGCAGGGCCATCGCCTCCTCGTCGGAGAGGCCGCGGGCGCCGCGCCGGTCGATCCGCCGCCGGTCGGGGGCGGCGAGTTCCGCCGTCATTCCGCTCATCCGCTCCCAGGGCCCCCAGGCCAGCGAGAGGCCGGGGAGTCCGAGCCGCCGGCGTTCCGCGACCAGGGCGTCGAGCGCGGCGTTCGCGGCCGAGTAGGACGCCTGGCCGGGGCTGCCGAGCACGCCCGCGGCGGAGGAGAAGACGAGGAACGCGGCGAGGTCCGCTCCGCGCGTCAACTCGTCGAGGTGGCGGGCGGCGTCGAACTTGGGCCGCAGGACGGCGGCCATCCGCTCCGCCGTCAGCCCGTCCAGCAGGCCGTCGTCGAGCACGCCGGCGGTGTGCACCACGGCGCACAGCGGGTGGCGTTCGGGGACGGCGGCGAGGGCGGCGGCCAGCGCCGGGCGGTCGGACACGTCGCAGCCGAGGGCGGTCAGCTCGGCGCCGGCGGCGGCCAGCTCCGCCGTCAGTTCCGGCAGGCCGGGGGCGTCGGCGCCGCGGCGGCTCAGCACCAGCAGGTGGCGCACGCCGTGCGCGGCGACCAGGTGGCGGGCCAGGACGGCCGCGAGCGCGCCGCCGCCGCTCAGCAGCACCGTGCCCTCGGGCGGCCCGAACGCGCCGGCCGGCCGGGCCGCGGGGTCGGGGGCGGGGGCGGCCGGCGGCCGGACCAGGCGGGGCGCGTACAGCACGCCGTCGCGCAGGGCCGCCTGCGGTTCGCCGGTGGCGAGCAGCTCGGCGAGCGCGTCGCCGAGGCCGTCCTGGTCCGGGCCCTCGATGTCCAGCAGGACGAACCGGTCGGGGTGTTCGAGCTGGGCGGCCCTGAGCAGGCCCCAGACGGCCGCCGCTCCCGGGTCCGCCGGCCGCGGCCGCGCGCCGTGCGGGCCGGTGGCACCCCGGGTGAGCACCACCAGGCGCGTCCGGGCGGTGGTGTCGTCGGCCAGCCGGGCCTGGACGCGGTCCAGGACCTCGGCGGCGACCGCGTGCACCGCGGCGGGGTCCGTACCGTCGGCGGTCGGGGGGCAGGTCAGCAGCACCGCGTCGGCGGTCGCGGGCCGGGGTTCGACGGGGAAGGCGGCGGGCAGCACCCGCTCGTCCCGCGGGCCGAGGAGGCCCCAGCGGGTGACGGGGCGCGGGCCGGGCCCGGCGGTGACCGGCGTCCAGCCGACGTGGAAGACCGAGCCGGAGGACGCCCGCAGCGCCGCGGTGGACGCCGTGCGCAGGGTGAGCGAGCCGACCGTCGCCACGGTGCGTCCCGCGGGGTCGGTGATCCGCGCGGTGACGGCGTCGGGGCCGTCGGGGCGCAGCAGGACGCGCAGGACCGGCGCGTCGGAGGCTTCGAGCGCGACGCGCTGCCAGGAGAACGGCAGCGGGACGCCGTCGGCGGGCTCGGCGGTCGCGGCGCCCTCGCGCAGGCCGGTGGTCTGGAGGGCCGCGTCCAGCAGGGCGGGGTGCACGCCGAAGCCGTCGGCGCCGGTGCCGGGGAGGCCGTCGGGCCGGGCCACTTCGGCGTGGATCGCGTCGGCAGTGCGCCAGGCGGCGCGCAGGCCGCGGAACGCGGGGCCGTAGGCGACGCCGCGGGCTTCGAGCAGCGCGTACAGCTCGTCCACGTCGAGCGGGACGGCGCCGGGCGGGGGCCAGGCGCCGGCCGGTTCGGCCGGGCCGTCCCGCTCGGCGGAGGGGTCGCGGGGGCCGACCGTGCCGGTCGCGTGCCGGGTCCAGGGCCGGTCGCCGGCGTCGGGGGCGGTTTCGGGCCGGGAGTGGAACTCGACCGGCCGCCGGCCGGTGCCGTCGTCGGCGCCCACCCGGACGCGCAGCTGGACGGCGTGGCCGTCGGGCAGCAGCAGCGGGGTGGCGAGGGTGAGTTCCTCCACGAGCGCGCAGCCGTGGTGGCGGCCCGCGTGGGCGGCCAGTTCGACGAGGGCCGCGCCTGGCAGGATCACCGCTCCGGCCACGGCGTGGTCGGCGAGCCAGGGGTGGGTGGCCGCGGAGAGCCGGCCGGTGAAGAGGGTGCCCGCGTCGTCGGGCAGGTCGATCGCGGCGCCGAGCAGCGGGTGGTCGGCGGCGGACTGGCCGCTGGCGGCCTGGTCGCGGTCGGCGGGCAGGGCGTCGAGCCAGTAGCGGCGGCGCTGGAAGGCGTAGGTGGGCAGGTCCACCCGCCGGGCGCCGGTTCCCGCGAAGATCCGCTCCCAGTCGACCCGCAGGCCCCGGACGTGTGCGGCGGCGAGGGCGAGTTGGAGCCGGCGGAGCCCTCCGGCTCCGCGCCGCAGGGTGTCGAGCACCACCGTCTCCGGGGCGCCCGCGTCGGCGGCCGTGTCCTCGATGCCGTACATCAGGGCCGGCTGCGGGCTGGACTCGATGAACACGCGGTGGCCGGCGGCGAGGAGCGCGCGGGTCGCCTGCTCGAACTCGACGGTCTGCCGCAGGTTGCGGTACCAGTACTCCGCGTCCAGGGCCTTCGTGTCCAGCAGGCCGCCGGTCACGCTGGAGTAGTACGGCACCGCGCCGGACTGCGGGACGATGCCGTCCAGGTCGGCGAGCAGCCGCTCGCGGACCTCTTCCACGTGCGCGGAGTGCGAGGCGTAGTCCACCTCGATGGAGGTCGCCCACACCCCTTCTTCCAGGAGTTCCGCGACCAGTGCCGCCACCGCGTCCGCGTCGCCCGAAACCGCTGTCGAGGACGGGCCGTTGACGGCGGCCACCGACAACCCGCCGGCGATCCGCTCCCGTACCGCCTCGACCGGCAGCGGCACCGAGGCCATGCCGCCCCGGCCCGCCAGCGCCGCCACCGCTCGGGAGCGCAGGGCCACCACTCGCGCGCCGTCCTCCAGGCTCAGACCGCCCGCCACCACGGCGGCGGCGATCTCGCCCTGCGAGTGGCCGACCACCGCATCCGGGACGACGCCGAACGAGCGCCACACCTCCGCGAGCGAGACCATCACCGCCCACAGAACGGGCTGCACCACGTCCACCCGCGCCAACAGCGCCTCCGAACCGAGAGCCTCCGTCAACTCCCAATCCACATAAGGCGCCAGCGCCCGCGCACACTCCCCCATCCGCGCCGCGAAGACCTCCGACCCGGCCAGCAGCTCCACGGCCATGCCCACCCATTGCGACCCCTGGCCCGGGAACACCAGCACCGACCGGCCCGGGACCGGCCCGCCGCCGACCGGCACGCTCACCGAGCCCTTGCCCCGCGACAGGGCGGCGAGCCCGGCCAGCAGCTCGTCCCGGTCCGCGCCCACCACCACCGCCCGCTCGGCGAACCGCGAACGGCCCGCCAGCAGCGAATGGCCCACGTCCAGCAGGCTCAGGTCCGGTTCCGCCGTGACCCGCTCGTGCAGCGCCGCCGCCTGCGCGCGCAGCGCCGCCGGGGTGCGGGCCGACAGGATCCAGGGGACGGCGGCCGGTGCGGCCGGCCGGTCGACCGGCTCGTCGGTGGCGGCGGGGGCCTGTTCGAGGATGACGTGGGCGTTGGTGCCGCTGGCGCCGAAGGAGGACACCCCGGCCCGGCGCGGCCGTCCGGTCTCCGGCCAGGGGGTGGCCTCGGTGAGCAGGGTGACGGCGCCCTCGGTCCAGTCGATCCGGGGTGAGGGGCGGTCGACGTGCAGGGTGCGCGGCATCAGGCCGTGCCGGATGGCGAGCACCGACTTGATGATCCCGCCGACGCCCGCGGCGGCCTGGGTGTGGGACAGGTTGGACTTCAGCGAGCCCAGCCGCAGCGGCTGCCCGGCGGGCCGGTCCTGCCCGTAGGTGGCCATCAGCGCCTGGGCCTCGATCGGGTCGCCGAGGACGGTGCCGGTGCCGTGCGCCTCGACCATGTCCACCTCGGCCGGGGCGAGTCCGGCGTGGGCGAGCGCGCTGCTGATGACGCGCTGCTGCGCGGGCCCGTTCGGGGCGGTCAGCCCGTTGCTGGCGCCGTCCTGGTTGACGGCCGAGCCGCGGATGACGGCCAGCACGGGGTGCCCGGCGCGCCGGGCGTCCGAGAGCCGTTCCAGCAGCAGCAGGCCCAGGCCCTCCCCGAATCCGGCGCCGTCCGCCGCGGCCGAGAAGGACTTGCTGCGCCCGTCGGGCGCCAGGCCGCGCTGGCGGCTGAATCCGACGTACAGGCCGGGGGTGGCCATCACGGTCACCCCGCCGGCCAGCGCGAGGGTGGTGTCGCCGGCGCGCAGGCCCTGGCAGGCGAGGTGGACGGCGACCAGCGAGGACGAGCAGGCGGTGTCCAGGGTGACCGCCGGGCCCTCCAGGCCCAGGGTGTAGGCGATCCGGCCGGAGGCGACGCTCGGGATGGTGCCGGTGCCGAGGAAGCCCTCCACCTCGTCGGGCACCCGGCCGAGGCGCGACCCGTACTCGCTGTAGATCACTCCGGTGTAGACGCCGGTGCGGCTGCCGCGCAGGGTGGCCGGGTCGATGCCGGCGCGTTCCACCGCCTCCCAGGACGCTTCCAGCAGCAGCCGCTGCTGCGGGTCCATGGCCAGCGCCTCGCGCGGCGAGATGCCGAAGAAGCCGGCGTCGAAGCCGGTCGCGTCGTGCAGGAAGCCGCCCTCGCGGACGTAGAAGGTGCCGGGGGTGTCGGGGTCGGCGTCGAAGCCGCCCTCGACGTCCCAGCCGCGGTCGGTGGGGAACGGCGAGACCGCGTCGCGCTCCTTGGACAGCAGCTCCCACAGGTCTTCCGGGGTGCGGACGCCGCCGGGGTAGCGGCAGCTCATCGCCACGACGGCGATGGGCTCGGCGGCGTCGTCGCGGAGCCGCCGGTTCTCCTGCCGCAGGCGCTGGTTGTCCAGCAGCGAGGCGCGCAGGGCGGCGACCACCTGGTCCGTGTCGGTGGGCATGGCGGTGGACTTCTCCTTCTGCGGCTGTCGGTCAGTCACGGTCGCCGTCCAGGGCCATCCGGACGAGGTCGTCCACGGCCATGCCGTGGATGTCGGCGGCGGGCGCCGGCGCCTCCGCCGTGCCCGGCCGGTCGGCGAGGGCGAGCAGCGCGTCGAGCAGGCCGGCCCGGCGCAGCGCGGCGGGCGGGATCGCGGCGAGCAGCGAGCCGATCTCGTGGTCCGCGCGGTCCGGCGTGCCGGTGGCGGCGGGACTGCCCGGCCCGTCGGGGGCCAGGCGCCCGGCGAGGTGGCGGGCGACGGCGGCCGGGGTGGGGTGGTCGAAGACCAGGGTCGCGGGCAGCCGGCGGCCGGTGGCGGCGCCGAGCCGGTTGCGGAGCTCGACGGAGGTGAGCGAGTCGAAGCCGAGGTCCTTGAACGCCTGGTCCGGGTCGACGGCCGCGGCCCCGCCGTGGCCGAGGACGTCGGCGGCCCGGCTCCGCACCAGGTCGAGCAGGGCGGCGAGGCGCTCCTCCGGGCCGAGGTCGGCGAGCCGGCGGCGCAGCGAGTCCGCTTCGGCCGCGTCCGCCCCGGAGGCGGGTCGGCGGGCGGCACCGGGGACCAGGGCGGACAGCAGGGCGGGGACGGGCCCGGTCCGGGCTGCCGTCCGGAGCCGGCCGAGGTCGATCTTGACCGGGACGAGCAGCGCTTCGTCCAGGGTGAGCGCCGCGTCGAACAGGGCCAGGCCCTCTTCGCTGCCGATGGCCGCGGTGCCTCCCCGGGACATCCGTCGCAGGTCGGCGGCGCCGAGCGTGCCGGTCATGGTGCTGCGCTGCGCCCACAGGCCCCAGGCGAGCGACTGGGCGGGCAGGTCGAGGGCGCGCCGGTGCTGGGCGAGCGCGTCGAGGAAGGCGTTGGCGGCCGCGTAGTTGCCCTGCCCGGCGTTGCCGACCGTGGCGGACGCGGAGGAGAACAGGACGAAGGCCGACAGCGGCAGCTCGCGGGTGAGGTCGTGCAGGTGGAGGGCCGCGTCGACCTTGGGCCGCAGGACGTGGCGCATCCGCTCGGGGGTCAGCGACTCGACCGTCCCGTCGTCCAGGACGCCGGCCGCGTGGACGACCGCGCACAGCGGCCGGTCGGCGGGAAGGCCGGCGAGCAGGGCGGCGAGCGCGTCCCGGTCGGCGACGTCGCAGGCCGCCACGTCCACCCGGGCGCCGTGCCCGCGCAGTTCGGCGGCGAGGTCGGCCAGGCCGGGGGCGGCCGCGCCGCGCCTGCCGACGAGCAGCAGGTTCCGCACGCCGTGCGCGGTCACCAGGTGCCGGGCCACCAGGCCGCCGAGCGCGCCGCCGGCCCCGGTGACGAGGACGGTTCCGCCGTCCGCGCCGATGCCGGCCGGCGCGGCCCGGTCCGGCTCCGCGGCGGCGGCCCGGGTGAGGCGGGCGGCGAGCAGCCGTCCGGAGCGGATCGCCAGCTGGGGTTCCGTTCCGGCCAGCGCCCGGGGCAGCAGGCCGGTCACGGCGGCCGGGTCGTCGGTGTCGATCAGCAGGAAGCGGTCCGGGTGCTCGGACTGGGCGGAGCGGACGAGGCCGCGGACTGCCGCGCCGGCGAGGTCGGTGACCTCCTCGCCGGCCGCCGTGGCGACCGCGCCCCGGGTGACGAGCACGAGCCGCGTGCCCTCCTCCCACCGCGGGTCGGCCAGCCAGTCCTGGACGAGCCGCAGGGCGTCGTCCAGCGCGCTGTGCACGGATGCGGCGTCGGGCGGGGACGGGACGGGCGGGGTGCGGTCGCACCAGGCCAGCACCGCGGTGGGCGACGGCGCTCCGGCGTCCAGCGCGGCGCCGAGCGCGGCCAGGTCCGGGTGGCTGTCCGGGAAGAGCTCGCCACCGCCGAGGACGGCCCAGCTCCCGAGGGGACCGGCGGGCGCGGTGGCGGGCGCCTCCGCCCACTGCACCCGGTAGAGGGACTCCGGGCCTCCGCCGGGGCGGAGGGCGTCGAGGTCGATCGGGCGGACGGCGAGCGCCTCGACCGACACGACCGGGAGGCCGTGCGGGTCGGTCGCGTCGATCGACACCGAGCCGTCCGGCCGGAAGCCGAGCCGCACCCGGAGCGCGGTGGCCCCGGAGGCGTGCAGCCCGACCCCGCTCCAGGAGAACGGTAGTCCGGCGGACGGCCGGCCCTGGCCCGCCCCGGTCCCCGGCTCGGCGCGCAGGAACAGCCCCTGGAGGGCGGCGTCCAGGAGTGCGGGGTGCACGCCGAACGCGGAGCCGGACCGGTGCTGGTCCTCCGGCAGGCGGACCTCGGTGAAGACCTCCTCGCCCCGGCGCCAGGCAGTGGTGAGCCCGCGGAAGGCGGGCCCGTAGCCGTAGCCGGAGGCGTGGAACCGCTCGTACAGGTCGTCGACGGGGATCGGCACGGCACCGGCCGGGGGCCACGCTCCCTCGCCGCCCGGTACGGGCGCGGGCGTCTCGGCCCCGGCGGTGATCCGGCCGGTCGCGTGCGCGGTCCACTGCGGGGTCGCCGCGTCCTCACGGCACGAGAACAGGTCCAGCGAGCGGCCCCCCTGCGCGTCCGGAGCGCCGACCCGCACCTGCACCCGGACGGCGGTGTCGACGGGTATCAACAGCGGCTGCTGGAGCGTCAGTTCCTCCACCAGCCGGCACCCGGCCTCGTCGGCGGCGCGTACGGCGAGTTCCGCGAAGGCCGCGCCGGGCAGCAGGACCGTACCGGCCACCGCATGGTCGGCCAGCCAGGGATGGGTGCGCAGCGAGAGCCGGCCGCTGAGCAGCAACTCCCCCGTGTCGGCCAGCTCGACGGCCGCCCCCAGGACGGGGTGGTCGGCCGGGTCGAGCCCGGCCGCGCCCACATCCGCCGCCGCGACGGGCGCCGGCTCGGGCCAGTAGCGGGTGCGCTGGAAGGCGTACGTCGGCAGCTCGACGCGACGCGCACCCGGGAACGCCCCCGACCAGTCGACGCCCAACCCGCGCTCCCACGCGCGACCGACCGCGCGCAGCACCTGCGCCGGGCCGCCCTCGCCACGGCGCAAGGTCCCCAACACCGCGGCTTCGACCCCCGCGGCCTCCACCGACTCCCCCACCGCCACGCCCAGCACCGCATGCGGGCTGGACTCGACGAAGAACCGGAAGCCCTCCTCCAGCAGCGCTTCGGTGGCCCGGCCGAACTCGACGGTCTGCCGCAGGTTGCGGTACCAGTACTCGGCGTCCAGCGCCTTCGTGTCGAGCCAGCCGGCCGTCACCGTCGAGAAGAACGGCACCCCACCGGAGACCGGCACGATGCCGTCCAGGTCGGCGAGCAACCGCTCCCGGATCTCCTCCACGTGCGCGGAGTGCGAGGCGTAGTCCACCTCGATCAGGCGCGCCCGCACCCCCTCGGCCTGGAACTCCTCCACCAGTGCGGCCACCGCGTCCGCATCACCCGACACCACTGTCGAGGACGGGCCGTTGACGGCGGCCACCGACAGCTGGCCCGCGATGCGCTCCCGCACCGCCTCCACCGGCAACGGCACCGAGGCCATGCCGCCGAGTCCGGCCAGCGCCCGGATGGCCAGGCTCCGCAGGGCAACGACCTTCGCCCCGTCCTCCAGACTCAGACCACCCGCCACCACAGCCGCCGCGATCTCCCCCTGCGAGTGACCCACCACCGCATCCGGCACCACACCGAACGACCGCCACACCTCGGCCAGCGACACCATCACCGCCCACAACACCGGCTGCACCACATCGACCCGGGCGAGCAGCGCCTCCGAGCCGAGCGCCTCCGTCAACTCCCAGTCGACGTACGGCGCCAGCGCCTGCGCACACTCCCCCATCCGCGCCGCAAAAACCTCCGACCCGGCCAACAGCTCCACAGCCATCCCGACCCACTGCGACCCCTGACCCGGGAACACCAGCACCGAACGGCCGTCGACCGGGCGACCGCCGTCCCACGCTCCCGAGTCGTCGTCGGCCATCCGGCCGAGCAGAGTGGGGAGTTGGTCGCCGTTCCCGACCAGGGCCTTGCGGTATTCGAAGGCGGTGCGCGCGTGCAGGGCGGCCCCGATGTCGCGCGGGTCGGATCCGGGGGTGCGGTCGAGGTGGCGGCGGAGCCGGTCGGCCTGGAGGCGCAGGGCCTGCGGGCTCTTCGCGGACAGCAGCCAGGGCACCGCCGGTACGACGGGGGTGCGCGCGGCCGGCGGGGCGTCGTCCTCCTGGGGAGTGTGCTCGAGGATGGTGTGGACGTTGGTGCCGCTCAGGCCGAAGGAGGACACGCCGGCCCGGAAGGGGCGGCCGTGGCGCGGCCAGGGCTGGTGCTCGGTGGCGAGGGCCAGCGCTCCGCGTGTCCAGTCGACGTGGCTGGAGGGCGTGCCGACGTGCAGGGTGCGGGGCACCTGTCCGTGCTGCATGGACAGCACCGTCTTGATGACTCCCGCCACGCCCGAGGCCGCCTGGGCGTGGCCGAGGTTGGACTTGAGGGAGCCGACCAGCAGGGGCTGTTCGGCGGGCCGGTCCTGGCCGTAGGTGGCCAGCAGGGCCTGGGCCTCGATGGGGTCGCCGAGGGTGGTGCCGGTGCCGTGTGCCTCGACCACGTCCACGTCGGCGCTCGTCAGGCCCGCGTCCGCGAGGGCGGCCCGGATCACCCGTTGCTGCGAGGGGCCGTTGGGGGCGGCGAGTCCGTTGCTGGCGCCGTCCTGGTTGATCGCCGAGCCGCGGACCACGGCCAGTACCGGGTGGCCGTTGCGGCGGGCGTCCGAGAGCCGTTCCAGCAGCAGGACGCCGACGCCTTCGCCCATGCCCATGCCGTCCGCGTCGTCGGAGAAGGCCTTGCAGCGGCCGTCCTCGGCGAGTCCCCGCTGCCGGGAGAAGCTGATCAGGGAGCCGGGGGTCGCCATCACGGCGACGCCGCCGACCAGGGCGAGCGAGCAGTCGCCGCCGCGCAGCGCCCGGCCGGCGTAGTGCATGGCGACGAGGGAGGAGGAGCAGGCCGTGTCCACGGTGACCGCGGGGCCTTCGAGGCCCAGGGTGTAGGCGACCCGGCCGGAGACGACGCTTGGTGCGCTGCCGGTGAGCAGGTGGCCGTCGCCTTGCTCGGACTGGGCGACGACGGCCGCGTAGTCGGCGTAGTTGACGCCGGTGAAGACGCCGGTGCGGCTGCCGCGCAGGGCGGCCGGGTCGATGGCGGCGCGTTCGATCGCCTCCCAGGTGGTCTCCAGGAGCAGCCGCTGCTGGGGGTCCATGGCGAGGGCCTCGCGCGGCGAGATGCCGAAGAACTCGGCGTCGAACTGGGCGACGTCGTGCAGGAAGCCGCCGTGCCGGGTGGTGGAGGTGCCGGGGTGGTCGGGGTCGGGGTGGTAGAGCGCTTCCAGGTCCCAGCCGCGGTCGGTGGGGAGTTCCGAGACGACGTCGCCGCCGTCGGCGAGGAGCTGCCACAGGTCCTCGGGGGTGCCGATGCCGCCGGGGAAGCGGCAGGCCATGGAGACGATGGCGAGCGGCTCGTCGGCGGGCGCGGGCGGCTGCGCGGCGGTGTCGGGGCCGGCGGGGGCGGGTTCGGCGTCCGGCCGGCCGAGCAGTTCGGCGCGGATCTCCCGGGCGAGTGCGGTGGACGACGGGTGGTCGAAGATCAGGGTGGACGGCAGCCGCAGTCCGGTGGCGGTGTTGAGCCGGTTGCGGAGTTCGACGGCGGTGAGGGAGGCGAATCCCATGTCCTGGAAGGCCATGCCGGGCCGGATCGCGTCCACCTCGGCGTGGCCGAGGACGGCTGCCGCGTGGGTGCGGACCAGGTCGAGCAGCAGGCGGTGCTGTTCGGGTTCGCCGAGGGCGGCGAGCCGTTCGCGCAGCAGTGCGGCGGCGGGTGCCGCGGCGTCGCCGGTCGTGGCCTCCAGGGCACGGCGGGCTTCGGGGACGCCGGTCAGCAGCGGGCTGGGGCGGCCGGAGGTGAAGACGGCGGCGAACCGCTCCCAGTCGACGTCGGCGACGGCGAGGACGGTCTCGTCGTCGTCGAGGGCCTGCTGCAGGGCGTGGACGGCCAGGTCGGGGGCGATCCGGGGCAGGCCGTGCTCCTCCAGGTTGAACAGGTCGGCGTCGGCTCCGGCGGCCCGGTCCTGGTAGGGGTTCTCGGCCTGCCAGATGCCCCAGTCGACGGTGGTGGCGGTGAGGCCGCGGGCGCGGCGGTGCTGGGCCAGGGCGTCGAGGTAGGCGTTGGCCGCGGCGTAGGCGCCGTGGTCGCCGCTGCCCCAGACTCCGGCGATCGAGGAGAACAGGACGAAGGCGTCGAGTTCGCGGTCGAGCAGGGCGTCGAGGTGTTCGGCGCCGGCGGCCTTGGCGGCGACGATCTGCTCGAACGCGGACATCGGTGTGCCGTCCAGCGGGGCGAGCGCGACGAAGGCGGCCGCGTGGACGACCGCGGTGACCGGGTCGCCCGCCGTCTCCAGGCCGGTGAGCAGTGCGGCGACGGCCTGACGGTCCGCCAGGTCGCAGACGGGCAGGGTGAGTCGGACGCCGAGGGCGGCCAGTTCCGCGGTGAGTTCGGCCGCGCCGGGTGCCTGGGGGCCGCGGCGGCCGGGGAGGACGAGGTGGGTGGCGCCGCTGCGGGCCAGCCAGCGGACGAGGTGCGGGCCGACGGCGCCGGTGCCGCCGGTCAGCAGGACGGTGCCGCGGGGCTTCCAGGGCGTCGTGCGGCGGCCCTCGTTCCGGGGGGCGCGCCGGAGGCGGCGGGCCAGCAGGCCGGTGGGGCGCAGCGCGAGCTGGTCCTCGCGGCCGGGGCCGGTGGCGGTCAGTGCGGCGGCGAGCCGGGTGCGGGCGCGGGCGTCGAGGTCGGGCGGCAGGTCGACGAGTCCGCCCCAGCGGGTGGACTGTTCGAGCGCGGCCACCAGTCCGGTGCCCCAGACCAGGGCCTGGCGGGGGTCGGTGACCGGGTCGTCGGGGCCCGTGGACACGGCCCCGGTGGTGGCGCACCAGAGGGGTGCGGTGAGGCCGAGGTCTCCCAGGGCCTGCACCAGCGCGACGGTGAGGGCCGTCCCGGCGGGCAGGGCCGGGTGCTCGGGGTGCGGCCGGTCGGCGGCGGCCAGCAGCGACAGCACGCCGGTCGGGACGCGGTCGCCGAGGGCGCCGGCGAGCGTGTCGGCGAGCTCGGTGCGGCGGACGGCGGCGTCCGTGAGCGCGGCCGTGACGACGGTGGCGCCCGCTTCGGTGAGGGCGAGCAGCGGGCCGCGGACCCGGGCGTCGTCCTCGTGTCCGGCGGGCAGGACGACCAGCCAGGTGCCGGCGGCGACGGCGGGCGGCGGCTCGGGCAGCGGCTGCCAGCCGATGCGGTAGCGCCAGGAGTCGACGACGCTCTCCGCGCGCCGCTGCTGGCGCCAGCCGCGCAGGGCGGGCAGCACGGGGGCGAGGGCGTCCTCGTCGACGGCGAGCCGGGCGGCGATCTCGGCCGGGGTCTCGTGGTCGACCAGCTGCCAGAAGGCCGTGTCGTGCGGGTCGGCGGCCGGGGCGGTGTCGGGCCGCGCCTCCGGCTCCAGCCAGTAGCGGCGCAGCTGGAAGGGGTATCCGGGCAGCGCGGTCGGGCGGGCGCCGGTGCCGGCGTACACCGCGGACCAGTCGACGGCGGCGCCCGCCACCCACAGTTCGGCGGCGGAGCGCAGTGCCCGGCGCAGTCCGCCCTCGTCGCGGCGCAGGGTGCCGACGACCACGGGCGGCTCCGCGGCGCCGGTGGCCTCGGCGGTGTCCTGGAGGGCCATGGTCAGCACCGGGTGCGGCGACACCTCGACGAAGACCTCGTGGCCCTGCTCGACCAGGGAGCGCACGGCGGCGTCGAAGCGGACGGTCCCGCGGAGGTTGCGGTACCAGTAGTCGGCGTCCATCTCCGTGGTGTCGAGCCGGTCGCCGGTGACGGTGGAGTACAGCGGGATCCGGGCCGGGAGCGGGCGCACGCCGGCCAGTGCGGCCAGCACCTCGGACCTGATCCGTTCGACCTGGGCCGAGTGCGAGGCGTAGTCCACGGGCACGGCGCGGGCCCGGACGCCCTGCGCGCCGCAGTGGGCGAGCAGTTCGGCCAGTGCCCGGCTCTCTCCCGAGACCACCACGGCGGCGGGCCCGTTGACGGCGGCCACCGACAGCTTCCCGTCCCAGGGGGCGATCTCGGTGCGGACCTGCTCCTCGGGCAGGGACACCGCGACCATGCCGCCGAGTCCGGCCAGCGCCCGGATGGCCCGGCTGCGCAGGGCGACGACCTTCGCGCCGTCCTCCAGGCTCAGCGCGCCCGCGACCACGGCGGCGGCGATCTCGCCCTGGCTGTGTCCGACCACGGCGTCGGGCCGGACGCCCCAGGACTCCCAGTGCGCGGCCAGCGCCACCATCACCGCCCACAGCGCCGGCTGCACCACGTCCACCCGGTCCAGCGAGGGCGCCCCGGGCGCGCCCGCCAGGACGGCGGGGAGCCGCCAGTCGACGTGGGCGGAGAGCGCGGCGTCGCAGGCGGCGAGGCGGTCGCGGAAGGCGGGGCTGTCGGCGAGCAGGTCCAGGGCCATGCCGGCCCACTGGGAGCCCTGGCCGGGGAACACCAGGGCGGTCCGGCCCTCGACCACCCGGCCGGTGCCCGTGACGACCTCGGCGGACGCGGCAGCGTCCGGGAGCTCCGTGCCCGCTCCGGACAGCGCGGCGAGGCCGTCCAGCAGGGCGTGCTGCCCGTCGCCGATCACCACGGCCCGGTGTTCGAAGGCGGACCGGGTGGTCGCCAGCGAGTACCCGAGGTCGGCCGGCCGGGCGGGCGCACCCGCCGCGAGCCGGGCGTGCAGCCGGGCCGCCTGCTCGCCGAGCGCGGCCGCGGTGCGGCCGGACAGCACCCAGGGCAGCACCGCCCCGGGCACCGGTTCCGGCCCGCCGGCCGGCTCGGGCTCCGACTCCGGCGCCTGTTCGAGGACGACGTGCGCGTTGGTGCCGCTCATGCCGAAGGAGGAGACCCCGGCGCGGCGCGGCCGGTCGACGGCGGGCCAGTCGCGGGCCTCGGTGAGGAGTTCGACGGCGCCCGAGGCCCAGTCGGCGTGCGGGGTGGGCGCGTCCACGTGCAGGGTGCGCGGCAGGATGCCGTGGCGCAGCGCGAGGACCGTCTTGATGACTCCGGCGACGCCGGCGGCGGCCTGGGTGTGCCCGATGTTGGACTTCAGCGAGCCCAGCCACAGCGGCCGCCCGGCGGGCCGGTCCTGGCCGTAGGTGGCCAGCAGGGCGTCGGCCTCGATCGGGTCGCCGAGGGTGGTGCCGGTGCCGTGCGCCTCCACGGCGTCCACGTCGGCGGCCGTCAGGCCCGCGTCCGCGAGTGCGGCCCGGATGACCCGCTGCTGCGACGGGCCGTTCGGCGCGGTCAGGCCGTTGCTGGCGCCGTCCTGGTTGATCGCCGAGCCGCGCAGCACGGCCAGCACCGGACGGCCGTTGCGGCGGGCGTCCGACAGCCGCTCCAGCAGCAGCATGCCGACGCCCTCGCCCCAGCCGGTGCCGTCCGCGGCCGCCGCGAACGGCTTGCAGCGGCCGTCGGGGGACATCGCGCCCTGCCGGCTGAACTCGACGAAGACCGCCGGCAGCGCCATCACGCTGACCCCGCCGGCAAGGGCGAGCGAGCACTCGCCGGCCCGCAGCGCCCGCGCCGCCAGGTGCAGCGCCACCAGCGAGGAGGAGCAGGCGGTGTCCACGGTGACGGCGGGGCCCTCCAGGCCGAGCGCGTAGGAGACCCGCCCGGACATCACGCTCATCGAGTTCCCCGTCATCAGGAACCCCTGGACGGCTTCGGCGGCGCCGGAGCCCAGCGTCGCGTACCCCTGGTCGATGGCCGCGGCGTACACCCCGGTGCGGCTGCCCCGCAGGGTGAGCGGGTCGATGCCGGCCTGCTCGACGGCCTCCCAGGACGTCATCAGCAGCATCCGCTGCTGCGGGTCCATCGCGACCGCCTCGCGGGGCGAGATGCCGAAGAACTCCGGGTCGAAGTCGGCCGCGCCGTCCAGGAACGCCCCCCGCCCGGGGACGGTGCCGCCGGACGGCCAGGCGCGCTCCCAGCCCCGGTCGCCGGGGACGGGCGCGACGGTGTCGCGGCCTTCGGCGAGCAGCTCCCACAGCTCCTCCGGGGTGCGGACCCCGCCGGGGAAGCGGCAGCTCATCGCCACGATCGCGATCGGCTCGCCGGCCCGGGCCTCGGCCTCCCGGAGCCGCTGCCGGGTCTCGCGGAGGTCGATGGTCACCCGGTTGAGGTAGTCGCGCATCCTCTGGTCGCTCACTGGACACCGCTGCTTTCGTCTCGGGCTGCTCGGGTCTCGTCCCGGAGGACGCGGGGGGTGCGGGGCGCGCGGGAGGCGCGGGACGGTGTCATGCGGACCCCAACTGCCGGTCGAGGTACTCGAACATCTCGTCGTCGCTGGCCGCCTCGATCAGCTCGGGGGCCAGGTCGTCCGGGTCGCCCGGGTCGCCCGCCGGGCGGGCGGGGGCGGCCGGTGCCGCGGCGGGCAGCGGGCGGGACAGCACTTCCCGGAGCCGGGCGGCGAGTTCCTCGCTGACGCCGTCCTGCGGCAGGGCGTCGAGCAGCGACTCCAGGGCGTCGAGCCCGGCCCGGACCGCCGCGTCGGCGCTCGGACGGGCGGCGCCGGCCCGCTCGGCGAGGTGGCGGGCCAGCGCCTCCGGGGTGGGGTGGTCGAAGACCAGCGCGGCCGGCAGCCGCAGCCCGGTCGAGGACGCCAGCCGGTTGCGCAGCTCGACCCCGGTGAGCGAGTCGAAGCCGACGTCTTTGAACGGGCGGGCCGGGCGGATCAGGTGCGGCGAGCTGTGGCCGAGCACCGCCGCGGCGGTGCCGCGCACCAGGTCGAGCAGGGTCCGGTGCAGTTCGGCCTCGGGCAGTTCGGCGAGCTGCTGCGCCATCGACCGGGTGGGCAGCTCCGCCGCGGCGGCACCGGTCCGGGCGGGCCGGACCAGGCCGCGCAGCACGGCGGGCAGCCGGTCGTCCGCCCGCAGCACGGACGGGGCGATCCGGGCCGCGAGCCGGTAGGCGTACGGGGAGTCCAGCGCGGCGTCGAACAGGGCGAGGCCCTCCGCCGAGGTCAGCGCGCCCGCTCCGACGCCCCGGCCCGAACCGACCGCGGCGGTCATCCCGCTGCGCTCCTCCCACAGGCCCCAGCCGATGGACAGGCCGGGCAGTCCCTCGGCCCGGCGTTCGGCGGCGAGGGCGTCGAGGACGGCGTTGGCGGCGGCGTAGTTCGCCTGCCCGGCCGCGCCGAACTGGGCGGCGCCCGAGGAGAACAGCACCAGCGCCGCGAGGTCGAGGTCCCGGGTGAGTTCGTGCAGGGCCAGTGCCGCGTCCGCCTTGGGCCGCAGGACCCGGTCGAGGTGCTCCGGGGTCAGCCCGGCGACCGTGGCGTCGTCCAGCACGCCGGCCGCGTGGACGACGGCGGTCAGCGGGTGCGCGGCGGGCACCGACCCGAGCAGGGCGGCGAGCGCGTCCCGGTCGGCGACGTCGCAGGCCGCGACGGTCACCGAGGCGCCGAGCCCGGTCAGTTCCGCGACCAGCTCCGGCATTCCGTCGGCGGCCCCGCCCCGGCGGCCCGCCAGCAGCAGGTGCCGGGCGCCGTGCGCGACGACCAGGTGCCGGGCCAGCAGCCGTCCCAGCGTGCCGGTGGCCCCGGTGACCAGCACGGTCCCCTCGGGGTCCGGCGCAGCGGGCAGCAGCAGGACGTTCTTGCCGACGCCCCGGGCCTGGCCGAGCGAGCGCAGCGCGGCCGGGGCCTGCCGGACGTCCCAGCCGGTGACGGGCAGCGGTTGCAGCACGCCCTGCTCGAACAGGTCCAGGATCTCGGCGAGCATCTCGCCGATCCGCTGCGGACCGGCCTCCATCAGGTCGAACGCCCGGTAGCGGACCCCGGCGTGCTGCCGGGCGACCTCCTCGGGGTCGCGGATGTCGGTCTTGCCCATCTCCACGAACCGGCCGCCGTTCGGCAGCAGCCGCAGGCCGGCGTCGACGAACTCCCGCGCCAGGCTGTCGAGCACGACGTCGACGCCCTGCCCGCCGGTGGCCGTCAGGAAGGTGTCGGCGAAGTCGGTGGTGCGGGACGAGGCGATGTGCTCGGCGTCCAGCCCGCCGGCCCGCAGCACGTCCCACTTGGCGGGCGAGGCGGTCGCGAACACCCGCGCACCGGCGTGCCGGGCGAGTTGCACCGCGGCCGTGCCGACGCCGCCGGCCGCGGCGTGGATCAGGACCGATTCCCCGGGCAGCAAGCCGCCGAGGTCGAACAGGCCGTAGTGGGCGGTCAGGAAGGCCACCGGCACGGAAGCGGCGCGGGCGAAGGACCAGCCCGCCGGTATCCGGGCGACGGTGCGGCGGTCGGCGACGGCGGTCGGGCCGAACGCGCCCGAGAAGATCCCCATCACCCGGTCCCCGGGCACCAGATCGTCCACGTCCGGACCCACCTCGATCACCGTGCCGGCGCCCTCGCTGCCCAGGCCCTGGTGCTCCGGGTCGGGGTCCAGGCCGAGCGCGGCGATGACGTCGTGGAAGTTCAGCCCGGCGGCGCGCACCGCGATCCGCACCTCGCCCCGGCCCAGCGGAGCGAGGGCATCCGGGGCGGGCTCCGCCAGGATGTCCTCGACGGAGCCCTTGCCGTCGGTGGTGAGCCGCCAGCCGGTGCCGTCCGGCAGCAACAGCGTGCCGTCCGGCCGTCCGCCGCGGACCAGCCGCGGCAGCAGCAACGAGCCGGTCCGCAACGCCAGTTCGGGTTCCCCGGCGGCGAGCGCCGCGGGCAGGGCCTCCGCCGGGTCGGCGGTCCCGGCCGCGTCGACGAGGAGGAAGCGCCCGGGGTGCTCGGCCCGCGCGCTGCGCACCAGGCCCCACAGGGCGGCCTGGGCGGGATCGACGGGCCGGTCGACCGGCCCGGTGCGGACCGCGTCCCGGGTGAGCAGGGCCAGCCCCGCCGCGGCGAACCGCTCGTCGGCCAGCCACTCCTGCACCAGGGCGAGGCCCCGGTGCGCGGTGGCGCGGACCCGGTCCGCGGGGTCGGGCAGCTCGGCGCTGGCCACGGCCGCCACGACGACCTCGGGGAGAGCGGCGCCCGCGTCGAGGGCGGCGCGCAGGGCGTCCAGGTCCGGCCAGGACACCGCACCGGGGACGGCACCGCCGAGAGCGGCCCAGGTCGGCGCGGCGCCCTCGGCCGGGTCGGCGGCCGGGGTCCAGTCGAGCCGGTACAGCAGCTCGGCATGGGCGGCCGCGGCGAGCGGCCCGCCCGCGGCCGGCGGCCGCAGCAGCAGGCCCTGGACGCCGATCACCTGCCGGCCCGACAGGTCGTGGGCGTGCAGGGTGACGCTGTCCGGCGCGTCGGCGGCGAGCCGCACCCGCAGCGTGGTGGCCCCGGTGATCCCGGCGGTCACACCGGTCCAGCTGAACGGCAGCCGGGCCCCACCCTCCTGGTCGGGCAGCAGCGCCGAAGACTGGAGGGCCGCGTCCAGCAGCGCGGGGTGCAGCACGCATCCGGCGGCGTCGGCGTGCTGCTGCTCCGGCAGCACCACCTCGGCGAACACCTCGCCGCCGCGCAGCCACGCGGCCCGGATGCCGCGGAAGGCGGGCCCGTACTGGTAGCCGGCCTCGGCGAAGCGCTCGTAGAGGTCGCCGGTGTCCACGGGTTCCGCACCGGACGGCGGCCAGCTCAGCAGACCGGCCGCGGCTGCGGCCTGGTCGCCGGCGGCCCGGGACGCCAGGATGCCGGTGGCGTGCTCGGTCCAGGGCGCGTCGGCGTCCCGGGCCGTCCGGGCGAACACGCTGAGCCTCCGCCGGCCCTCGCCGTCGGGCCCGGCGACCCGGAGTTGCAGGTGGGCAGCCTCCTCCGTTGGGAGCACCAGCGCCGACCCCAGGGTGAGTTCCTCGACCACCGGGCACCCGGCCTCGACCCCGGCGCGCAGCGCGAGTTCGAGGAAGGCCGTGCCGGGGAGCAGCACGGCGCCCGACACGGCGTGGTCCGCGAGCCAGGGGTGGGTGCGCAGCGAGATCCGGCCGCTGAGCAGCAGCTCACCGGAGTCCGCGACCTGCACCGCCGCACCGAGCAGCGGGTGCCCGGTCGTGGCGAGACCCGCCGAGGCGATGTCCTGGCTGGTGGTCGGCACGTCGAGCCAGTAGCGGGTGCGCTGGAACGCGTACGTCGGCAGCTCGACGCGGCGCGCACCGGGGAACGCCCCCGACCAGTCGACGTCCAAGCCGCGCTCCCACGCGCGACCGACCGCGCGCAGCACCTGCGCCGGGCCGCCCTCGCCACGGCGCAAGGTCCCCAGCACCGCCGCGTCGACCCCCGCGGCCTCCACCGACTCCCCCACCGCCACGCCCAGCACCGCGTGCGGACTGGACTCGACGAAGAACCGGAAGCCCTCCCCCAGCAGCGCTTCCGTGGCCTTCCCGAACTCGACGGTCTGCCGCAGGTTGCGGTACCAGTACTCGGCGTCCAGCGCCTTCGTGTCGAGCCAACTACCCGTCACCGTCGAGAAGAACGGCACCCCACCGGAGACCGGCACGATGCCGTCCAGGTCGGCGAGCAACCGCTCCCGGATCTCCTCCACGTGCACGGAGTGCGAGGCGTAATCCACCTCGATCAGGCGCGCCCGCACCCCCTCCGCCACCAGCTCATCCACCAGTGCGGCCACCGCGTCCGCATCACCCGACACCACCGTCGACGACGGGCCGTTGACGGCGGCCACCGACAACCGGCCCGCGATGCGCTCCCGCACCGCCTCCACCGGCAACGGAATCGAAGCCATGCCGCCCCGACCCGCCAACGCCCGGATCGCCAGACTCCGCAGAGCGACGACCTTCGCCCCGTCCTCCAGACTCAGACCACCCGCCACCACAGCCGCCGCGATCTCCCCCTGCGAGTGACCCACCACCGCATCCGGCACCACACCGAACGACCGCCACACCTCGGCCAGCGAGACCATCACCGCCCACAACACCGGCTGCACCACATCGACCCGCGCCAACAGCGCCTCCGAACCCAGCGCCTCCGTCAACTCCCAGTCGACATACGGCGCCAGCGCACGCGAGCACTCCGCCATCCGCCCGGCAAAAACCTCCGACCCGGCCAGCAGCTCGGCAGCCATGCCCACCCACTGCGACCCCTGACCCGGGAACACCAGCACCGAGCGACCGGACACCAGCCCGCCGCTCGGCGCCGCACCACCCTGCGCCAACGCGGTCAGGTGCTCGGCGAGGTTGTCCTCCGTGCCGACCAGTACCGCGCGCTGTGGAAGTGCGCTGCGGCCGGTGGCCAGCGAGAAGGCCACGTCCGCGGCGCGCACGCCGGTCCCGTCGCCGAGGCGGGCCGACAGTGCTGCGGCCTGGGCCTGCAACGCCTCGGGGGTGCGCGCCGAGAGGAGCACGGGGACGGCGGCGGGGGCGGCGGGGGCGGGGGCGGAAGCGGTCGGCTCGGCCGGCACAGCCTCCAGGATCACGTGCGCATTGGTGCCGCTGACGCCGAACGAGGACACGCCTGCCCGGCGCGGACGGCCCGTGTCGTCCCACACGCGGGCCTCCGTCAGCAGCCGGCCGGCGCCCGCCGACCAGTCCACCTCGGGTGTCGGGCCATCCACGTGCAGCGTCTTCGGCATCACGCCGTGCCGCAGCGCCAGCACCGACTTGATGACGGCCGCCACCCCGGCGGCTGCCGAGGCGTGGCCGATGTTCGACTTCAGCGAGCCGATCCACACCGGCCGGTCCGCGGGCCGGTCCTGCCCGTAGGTGGCCAGCAGCGCCTGCGCCTCGATCGGGTCGCCCAGCCGCGTCCCGGTACCGTGCGCCTCCACCACATCCACATCCGCGGCAGTCAGCCCCGCATCGGCCAGCGCCGCCCGGATCACCCGCTGCTGCGACGGACCGTTCGGCGCCGTCAGACCGTTGCTCGCACCGTCCTGGTTCACCGCCGAACCCCGCACCACCGCCAGCACCGGATGCCCGTTGCGCCGCGCGTCCGACAGCCGCTCCAGCAGCAGCATGCCGCTGCCTTCGCCGAAGGCGGTTCCGTCGGCGGCGGCGGCGAAGGACTTGCAGCGGCCGTCGGGGGCGAGTCCGCCCTGCCGGCTGAACTCGACGAACAGTTCGGGGCTGCACATCACGTTGACGCCGCCGGCCAGGGCCAGCGAGCACTCGCCGGAGCGCAGCGCCCGGACGGCGAGGTGCAGGGCCACCAGCGAGGAGGAGCAGGCCGTGTCCACGGTGACCGCGGGGCCTTCGAGGCCGAAGAAGTAGGCCAAGCGCCCGGAGACGATGCTTCCCGAGTTTCCGGTGCCGAGGAATCCCTCGACGTCCTCGGGGATGTAGGGCAGCAGTCGGGCGGCGTAGTCCTGCTGCATCAGGCCGACGTAGGTGCCGACCGGGGCGCCGCGCAGGGTGGCCGGGTCGATGGCGGCGCGCTCGAAGAGCTCCCAGGTGATCTCCAGCAGCAGCCGCTGCTGCGGGTCCATGGCGAGGGCCTCGCGCGGCGAGATGCCGAAGAACTCGGCGTCGAAGTCGGCGGCGTCGTGCAGGAAGCCGCCGTGCCGGGTGATGGAGGTGCCGACGCGCTCGGGGTCGGGGTCGTAGAGGGCGTCCGGGTTCCAGCCCCGGTCGGTGGGGAATTCGGAGATGCCGTCGCGGCCGTCGGCGAGCATCCGCCACAGGTCTTCGGGGGTGCGGACGCCGCCGGGGAGGCGGCAGGCCGCGGAGACGATCGCGATCAGGTCGTCGTCCGCGTCCCGGTCCCGGACGGCGGGCGGGGTGGGCGCGGCGGCCGTGGCGGTGTCCGTGAGTCCGGCGCGCAGGAAGTCCGCGAGCGCCGCCGGGGTCGGGTGGTCGAACACCAGGCTGGCGGGGAGCCGCAGGCCGGTGGCGGCGTTCAGGCGGTTGCGCAGTTGCACCGAGGCGAGCGAGTCGAATCCGAGTTCGCGGAAGGCGCGTCCGGCGTCGAGGGTGTCCGGCGAGGCGTGGCCGAGGACGGCCGCGGCGTGGGTGCGGACGAGTTCGACGAGCAGCCGGGTCCGTCCGGGGCCGTCGAGGGCGGCGAGGCGCAGGCGCAGGGCGTTGTCGTCGGCCGCGGCGGCTTCAGCGGCCCGGCGCGGCGGTGTGCGCACCAGGCCGCGGAGCAGCGGCGGCAGGGTGCCGTCGGCCGCCGCGGTCCGCAGCGCGGCGGTGTCGAGGCGCATCGGGACCAGGACGGGCCGGTCGACGGTGAGGGCGGTGTCGAAGAGGGCGAGTCCCCGCTCGGTGGAGAGTGGCGGCATGCCGGACCGGGCGAGGCGTCGTACGTCGTCCTCGCCGAGGTGTCCGGTGAGGGCGCTGGGCTGCTCCCACAGGGTCCAGGCCAGGGACTGGCCGGGCAGTCCGGCTGCCCGGCGCCGGGCGGCGAGGGCGTCGAGGAAGGCGTTGGCGGCGGCGTAGTTGGCCTGTCCGGGGCCGCCGAAGGTGCCGGCGGCGGAGGAGAACAGCACGAAGTGCGTGAGGTCGTGGTCGCGGGTCAGCTCGTGCAGGTGGAGGGCGGCGTCGACCTTGGGGCGCAGGACGGCGTCGATCCGCTCGGGGGTGAGTGCGGTGACGACGCCGTCGTCGAGGGCGCCGGCGGTGTGGACGACGGCGGTCAGCGGGTGCGCGGGCGGCAGGTCGGCGAGGACGGCGGCCAGGGCGTCCCGGTCGGCGGCGTCGCAGGCGACGACGTCGGTTTCGGCGCCGAGCGCGGCGAGTTCGGCCCGCAGTTCCTCGGCTCCGGCGGCGGCCGGGCCGCTGCGGGAGAGCAGCAGCAGGTGCCGGACGCCGTGTCCGGTGACCAGGCGGCGGGCGACGTGGGCGCCGAGCAGGCCGGTGCCGCCGGTGACGAGGACGGTGCCGTCGGGGTCGAAGGCCCGGAGCGGCCCGGCCGCGTCGTCGGCGGGGTCGTTCGCGGGGACGCGGGCCAGTCGGGGGATGCGGACCTGGTCGCCGCGGACGGCGGTCTGCGGTTCGCCCGTGGCGAGGGCCGCGGCGACGGCCGGGGAGGTGCCGTGCTCGTCCTCGGCGTCGAGGTCGAGCAGGGCGAAGCGCCCGTGTTCGGACCCGGCCGAGCGGACCAGGCCCCAGAGCGCGCTGTGTGCGGGGTTGCGGACGTCCTCCCCGTCCCGGGCGGCGACCGCGCCCCGGGTGGCGAAGACCAGGCGGGAGTCGGCGAAGCGGTCGTCGGCGAGCCAGCTCCGGATGTCGGCGAGGGCCCGGTGGAGGGCCGCGCGGACCGCCTCGGCCGGTCCGGCCGCGGGCGCGGGCTCGGCGCAGAGGAGCAGGACCGTCCCGGGTACCGGCTCCCCGGCCTCGGCGGCGGCCAGCAGCGTGGCGAGGTCCGCGGTGCGGTGGACGGGAATGCTGCCGGCGCGCGGGGGTGCGGCGACCCACTCCGTGGCGTAGAGGTCCCGGTGGTGGCGGCCGCGGGGGGCGGGGTCGGTGCCGAGGGCGGCGGTGCCCGCGGGTCGCAGGACGAGCGCGTCCACGGTCGCCACGGGGGCGCCGGTCGCGTCGGCGACGGCGAGCGCCAGCGCGTCGGGTCCGGCCGGGGTGAGCCGGACGCGGATCGTCCCGGCGCCGGTGGCGTGCAGGGTGACGCCGTTCCAGGAGAACGGCAGCCGTCCCTCGGGGTGGGCGTCCGCGCCGGGGGTGCCGGGCACGCCGGTGGCGTGCAGGGCGGCGTCCAGCAGGGCGGGGTGCAGGCCGAAGCGGGCGGTGTCGGGTGCGGGTCCGGCGGGCGCGACGGCTTCGGCGAACAGTTCGTCGCCGCGCCGCCAGGCCGCGCGCAGGCCCTGGAAGGCGGGGCCGTAGGCGAATCCGCCGGCGGCGAAGCGCTCGTACAGTCCGTCGAGGGCGAGGGGTTCGGCGCCGGGCGGCGGCCAGGGCATCGGCCCGGCGGGCTCGGCGTCGTCGGCCGCGTCCGGGGCGAGGACGCCTTCGGCGTGCTTGGTCCACTCGTCCTCGGGGTCGCCGTCGGCGGGCGCGTCGGGCCGGGAGTGCAGGCCGATCGGGCGGTGGCCGCGGGCGTCGGGGCTGCCGACGGTGAGGCGCAGCACGGTGCCGCCGTGTTCGGGCAGCACCAGGGGTGCCTGGAGGGTGAGTTCCTCGACGCGGGGGCTGCCGATCCGGGCGCCGGCCTGGAGGGCGAGTTCGAGGAAGGCGGTGCCGGGGAGCAGGGCCCGGCCGCCGACGGCGTGGTCGGCGAGCCAGGGGTGGGTGCGGGCGGAGAGGCGGCCGGTGAGGAGCAGGCCGTCGCTGTCGGCGAGGTGGACGACGGCGCCCAGCAGCGGGTGGTCCGCCGGGGTCAGTCCGGCGGAGCCGACGTCGGCGGCGGGCGCGGCGCCGTCCTCCAGCCAGTACGGCTCGCGCTGGAAGGCGTAGGTGGGCAGTTCGACCCGGCCGGGGCGGCGGCCGACGAAGACGGCGTCCCAGTCCGGGGAGACTCCGCGCAGGTGGAGTTCGGCCAGTGCCTCGGTGAAGCGGCGCGGGCCGCCGTCGTCGCGGCGCAGGGTGCCGACGGCGGTGGCGTCGGCGCCCGCGTCCTCGGCGGTCTCCAGGATCCCGACGGTGAGGACGGGGTGCGGGCTGCTCTCCAGCAGGACCTGGTAGCCGTCGGCGAGCAGGGCGCGGGTGGCCTGTTCGAACCGGACGGTCCCGCGGAGGTTGCGGTACCAGTAGTCGGCGTCCAGGGCGGTGGTGTCCGTCAGCAGGCCGCCGGTGAGGGTGGAGTAGAACGGGACGGCGGACGGGCGGGGGGTCAGTCCGTCGAGCGTGGCGAGCAGGTCGGCGCGGATGTCCTCGACGTGGGCGCTGTGCGAGGCGTAGTCGACGGGGATGCGCCGGCTGCGGACGCCGAGGGCGGCCGTCCGGTCGAGGAAGGCGTCGAGGGCGTCGGTGTCGCCGGAGACCACGGTGGAGGCGGGTCCGTTGACGGCGGCGACGGAGAGCCGGCCGTCCCAGGGGGCGAGGTGGTCGGCGACCTGGGCGGCGGGCAGTGCCACCGAGGCCATGCCGCCGCGGCCGGACAGCGCGCGGATCGCGCGGCTGCGCAGGGCGACGACCCGGGCGGCGTCGTCCAGGGACAGCGCGCCGGCGACGCAGGCGGCGGCGATCTCGCCCTGGGAGTGGCCGATGACGGCGCCGGGGGTGATGCCGTGGGAGCGCCACAGTTCGGCCAGCGAGACCATGACGGCCCACAGCGCGGGCTGCACGACGTCGACGCGGTCGGCGGGCGGGGTGCCGGGGGCGCCGCGCAGGACGGCTTCCAGCGACCAGTCGACGAAGGGGGCGAGGGCGCGTTCGCAGTCCGCGATGCGGGCGGCGAACGCGGGTGCGGAGTCGAGGAGTTCGACGGCCATGCCGGGCCACTGGGAGCCCTGGCCGGGGAACACCAGGGCCACTTCGCCGCCGGTCCCGGCGGTGCCGAGGACCAGTCCGGGGGCGTCGAGGCCGGCCGCCAGGGCGTCCAGGCCGGCCCGGAACTCCTCGGGGCGGGCGCCGATCAGCACCGCCCGGTGCTCGTGCGCGGCGCGGGTGGTCGCGAGGGCGTGGCCGATCTCGGCGGGGCCGGGCCCGGGGTGGGCGTCGAGGTGTGCGCGGAGCCGGGCGGCCTGGGCGCGCAGCGCCGGGGCGGTGCGTCCGGAGAGCACCCAGGGCAGCACGGCGGGGGCGGCCGGCCCGGCCGGGTCGGCGGGCTCCGGGACGGGCGGCTCCTCGGCCTGTTCGAGAACGACGTGCCCGTTGGTGCCGCTGACGCCGAAGGAGGAGACCGCGGCGCGGCGCGGCCGTCCGGTCTCGGGCCAGGGGGTGTTGGCGGTGACCAGCCGGACCGCGCCGGCGGTCCAGTCGATCTGCGGGGACGGCTCGCCGGCGTGCAGGGTGGGCGGGACGGTGCCGTGCCGCATGGCGAGGACGGTCTTGATGACGCCGCCGACGCCGGCCGCCGCCTGGGTGTGCCCGATGTTCGACTTCAGCGATCCGAGCAGCAGCGGCTGCCCGTCCGCGCGGTGCTGCCCGTAGGTGGCCAGCAGGGCCTGGGCCTCGATCGGGTCGCCGAGCGGGGTGCCGGTGCCGTGCGCCTCGACCACGTCCACGTCGGCGGGGGTGAGTCCGGCGTTGGCCAGGGCCTGCCGGATGACGCGCTGCTGGGCGGGGCCGTTGGGGGCGGTGAGCCGGCTGCTGGCGCCGTCCTGGTTGACGGCGGTGCCGCGGATCAGGGCGAGCACCGGGTGGCCGTGGCGGCGGGCGTCGGAGAGGCGCTCCAGCAGGAGCATGCCGACGCCCTCGCCCCAGCCGGTGCCGTCGGCGGCCGCGGAGAAGGACTTGCAGCGGCCGTCCCGGGCCAGCCCGCCCTGGCGGCTCATCTCGACGAACGGGACGGGCGTCGACATGACCATCGCGCCGCCGGCCAGGGCCAGGGTGCAGTCGCCGGCCCGCAGGGCCTGGGCGGCGAGGTGGATGGCGACCAGCGAGGAGGAGCAGGCGGTGTCGATGCTGACCGCCGGGCCCTCCAGGCCGAAGGTGTAGGCGACCCGGCCCGAGGCGACGCTGTCGGAGCTGCCGCTGCCGATGTAACCGGCCACGTCGTCGGGGACCTGGCGCAGCCGGACCGCGTAGTCCTGGTACATCACGCCGGCGAAGACGCCGGTCCGGCTGCCCCGCAGGGTCGCGGGGTCGATGCCGGCCCGTTCGAAGGCCTCCCAGGTGGTCTCCAGGAGGAGCCGCTGCTGGGGGTCCATGGCGAGCGCTTCGCGCGGGGAGATCCCGAAGAAGCCGGGGTCGAAGTGCCCGACGTCGTCGAGGAAGCCGCCCAGCGCGGTGTGGCTGGTGCCGGCGCGCAGCCCTTCCGGGTCGTCCAGGTGGTCGAGGTCCCAGCCGCGGTCGCCGGGGAAGCCGGTGATGGCGTCGGTGCCTTCGGTGACCAGCCGCCACAGGTCCTCGGGGGTGCGGACGCCGCCGGGGTAGCGGCAGCTCATCGCGACGACCGCGACGGGTTCGCGGGCGGCCTCCTCGGCCTCGGTCAGGCGCCGGCGGGTGTGGTGCAGGTCCGCCGTCACGCGCTTGAGGTAGTCCCTCAGCTTGTCGTCGTTCACCATCGGGGGCCGCCGTCCTGGTTCGCGGGTCGGGTCGGTGTCATGACCGGCCGAGTTCGTTGTCGATGAGGTCGAAGAGTTCGTCGTCGCTGGCGCTGTCCATCCGGTCCTCGATGGAGGCGGCCGCCGTGCCGTCGCCGTCGGCGGCGGGGGCCGCCGGGTCGAGGGTGCGCAGCAGTTCCCGGAGCCGGCCGGCCAGCCGTTCGCGGTCCGCCGGGTCGTCGGGGACGCCGTCGAGGGCGCCCGCCAGCCGGTCCGGTTCGGCGAGGCCGGGGAGCGGTCCGGGCCCGGCGTCGGGGAGCAGTTCGGCGGCGAGGTGCTCGGCGATCGCGGCCGGGGTGGGGTGGTCGAAGAGCAGGGTGGCCGGCAGCGGGTGGCCGGTGGCGGCGCGCAGCCGGTTGCGCAGTTCCACCGCGGTCAGCGAGTCGAAGCCGACCTCCAGCAGGCCGCGTCCGGGTTCGACGGCGGCCGGGCCGCTGTGGCCGAGCACCAGGGCGGCGTGCGAGCGGACCAGGTCGAGCAGGACCCGGCCGCGCTGCGTCTCGTTGAGGGTGCCGAGACGCTGCTTGAGTGCCTCGGGCCCGTCGGGTCCGGTGCCGGCCGCGGGGGCCGCGGCGCCGCGCCGGGCGGCGGGGCGCACCAGGCCGCGCAGCAGGGCGGGGACGCCGCCGGTGGCGGCCTGGGCGCGGACGGCCGCGGTGTCGAGCCGCAGCGGGAGGACGACCGGCTCGTCGAGGGTGCCGGCGGTGTCGAAGAGCGCCAGCCCCTGGGCGGGGTCGAAGGCGACGATCCCGCCGCGGGCGATCCGCCGCAGGTCGGCCTCGGTGAGGCCGCCGGTCATGCCGGTGCTGTTGTTCCACAGGCCCCAGGCGAGCGAGCGGCCGGGCAGCCCGTCGGCGCGGCGCCGGTGGGCGAGGGCGTCCAGGAAGGCGTTGGCGGCGGCGTAGTTGCCCTGGCCCATGCCGCCGAAGACGCCGGCGATGGACGAGAACAGGACGAACTCGGACAGCTTCAGGCCGGCGGTGAGTTCGTGCAGGTTGATCGCCGCGTCCACCTTGGGGCGCAGCACCTGCTCCAGTTGCGCGGGCGTCATGGTGGCGACGACGCCGTCGGCCAGGACGCCCGCGGCGTGCACCACGCCGGTCAGCGGGTGCGTGGGCGGCAGGGCGGCGAGCAGGGCGGCGAGGGCGTCGCGGTCGGCGGCGTCGCAGGCGGCGATCTCGGCGTGCGCGCCCAGGGCGGCGAGGTCGGCGAGGAGTTCCGCCGCGCCGTCGGCGGCGGGGCCGCTGCGGCTGGTCAGCAGCAGGTGCCGGACGCCGTGCTCGGCGGCCAGGTGGCGGGCGACGTGGGCGCCGATGGCGCCGGTGCCGCCGGTGATCAGGACGGTTCCGTCGCCGCCCCAGCCGGGTGTGCGCCCGGTGGCGGCCAGCGGTACCCGGGCCAGCCGGGCGACGTGGACGGTCCCGGCCCGGATCGCGAGCTGGGGTTCCCCGGAGGCGAGGGCCTCGGCGAGCAGGGCGGGCGGGGTGTCCGCGCCGTCCAGGTCCAGCAGGACGAAGCGGTCGGGGTTCTCGGTCTGCGCCGAGCGGACCAGGCCCCAGAGCGCGGCCGCGGCCGGGTCGGGTGCGTCGCCGTCGCCGGTCACCGGGACGGCGCCGGTGGTGACCAGGACCAGCTTGGTGCCGGCCAGGCGCTCTTCGGCCAGCCAGTCGCGCAGCAGGGCGAGCAGCGTGCCGAGGCCGTCGTGGACGGCGTCGCGGAGCGTTCCGGACGGTGTACGAAGGGCGGCCAGCACCGTCCGGGGCGCCGGGGTGCCCGCGTCGAGCCGGGCGGACAGCGCGGCGAGGTCGGCGACCGGCCGGCCGGGGAGCGTCCCGCCGCCGAGCACGGTCCAGGAGTCCGGGTCGGGGGCGGCGCCGGCCGTCGCGGCGCGCCCGGGCAGTGCCTGCCACTCGGGGCGGAACAGTTCCTCGTGGTGTCCGGCCCGGGTGGCCGTGAAGCGGTCGCGGGAGACGGGCCGCAGCACCAGGGAGCGGGCCGAGAGCACCGGCCGCCCGGTGGTGTCGCTGACCTGGACGGCGACGGCGTCGCGGCCGGTGGGGGTGAGCCGCAGCCGGAGTTCGGCGGCCCCGGAGGCGTGCAGGCGCACCCCGTTCCAGGAGAACGGGAGCCAGCCCTGCGCGGGCCCCTCCAGGACGTCGAACACCAGCGCGTGCAGGGCGGCGTCCAGCAGCGCCGGGTGCAGGCCGAACGCGGCGGCGTCCGGCCGCTGCTCCTCCGGCAGGCTCGCCAGGGCGTACACCTCGTCGCCGAGCCGCCAGGCCGCGCGCAGGCCCTGGAAGGCGGGGCCGTAGGCGAACCCGCCGCCCGCGAAGCGGTCGTACAGGCCGTCGGTGTCGAGCGGGACGGCACCGGGCGGCGGCCAGGCCCCGGGGTCCACCGGGGTCGCCGGGTCGGCGGCCGCGGCGGAGCCGAGAAGGCCGCTCGCGTGCCGGGTCCAGGGGGCGTCGGGGCCGGCGTCGGCGGCCCGGGCGTGGACGCTCAGCGGGCGGGTGCCGGCGGCGTCCGGGGCCCCGACGGTGAGCTGGAGGGCGACGGCTCCGCCCGCGGGGAGCACCAGCGGTGCCTCCAGGGTCAGTTCCTCGACCTGGTCGCAGCCGACCTGGTCGCCCGCGCGGACGGCGAGTTCCAGGAACGCGGTGGCGGGGAACAGCACGCCCTCGTAGACGCCGTGGTCGGCCAGCCAGGGGTGGCTGCGGACCGAGAACCGGCCGGTGAACAGGAAGCCGTCGGAGTCGGCGAGTTCCGTTCCGGCGCCGAGCAGCGGGTGGCCGACGGCCTGGAGTCCGGCGGCGGGCAGTCCGGTCGCGGCCGGGCCGGCCTGCAGCCAGTAGCCGGCGCGGTGGAAGGCGTAGGTCGGCAGGTCGACGGCGGGCCGGGCCGGGCCGTCGGCGTGGACGGCGGCCCAGTCCACGGGCACGCCCGTGACGTGCAGCCGGGCCAGGGCGGCCGTCGCCGCGGGCGCCTCGGGCCGGTCCTTGCGCAGCAGCGGCACCAGCGCGGGGCCGTCGGCGGCGCCGGTAAGGCAGTCGTGGCCCATGGCGGTGAGCGCGCCGTCGGGGCCGAGTTCGACGAACGCGGTGACGCCGTCGCGCTCCAGGTGGCGGATGCCGTCCTGGAAGCGGACGGTGCCGCGCACGTGCTCCACCCAGTAGTCCGGCGAGCCGAGCTGCTCGGCGGTGGCCGGCTCGCCCGTCAGGTCGGAGATCACCGGGACGGCGGCCTCCCCCGGGACGATCCGGGCCACCACGTCGCGGAACTCGGCGAGCATCGGCTCCATCAGGGGCGAGTGGAAGGCGTGCGAGACCCGCAGCCGCCGGGTCTTGCGGCCGCGCGCGGCGAGCTGGGCGGCGATCTCGTCCACCGCCGCCGCGTCGCCGGAGACCACGGTCGAGGCCGGGCCGTTGACGGCGGCGAGGCCGACCCGGTGCTCGCGGCCCGCGAGCAGCGGCAGCACCTCCTCCTCCGCGGCGGCCAGGGCGACCATCGCTCCGCCGGCCGGGAGGGCCTGCATCAGCCGACCCCGGGCGACCACCAGCGCCGCGGCGTCGGGCAGCGTGAACACCCCGGCGACGTGGGCGGCGGCCAGCTCTCCCACCGAGTGGCCGAGCAGCCGGTCGGGGCGCACGCCCCAGTGCTCGACCAGGCGGAACAGGGCGACGCCGAGCGCGAACAGGGCGGGCTGGGCGTACTCGGTGCGGTCGAGCAGGCCGTGGCCGGGGTCGCCGGGGGCCGCGTCGACCACCTCGCGCAGCGGGCGGTCGAGCAGCGGGTCGAGTTCCGCGCAGACCGCGTCGAAGGCGTCGGCGAAGACCGGGAACCGCGCGTACAGTCCGGCGCCCATGCCGGTGCGCTGGCTGCCCTGGCCGGGGAACAGGAAGGCGGTCTTCACGGCCGGGCCGGTCACCCCGCGCACCAGGTCCGCCGACGGCTCGTCGGCGGCGAGGGCTTCGAGCGCCCGGAGCAGGGACTCCCGGTCGGTGCCGGTGAGGGCGGCCCGGTGTTCGAAGGCGCTGCGGTGCAGCGCGAGCGAGCGGCCGAGGTCGGCGACGGCGAGGGCCGGGTGGTCCTCGACGTGCCGGAGCAGCCGGGCCGCCTGCTCGCGCAGCGCGTCGGCGCCGCGGGCGGAGAGCAGCCAGGGCAGGGCGGGCGCGTCGGCCGGCGCGGGGGCGGCCGGGGCCGGCACGGGGGCGGCGGCCGGGGCGGGTTCGGTGGGCTGTTCGAGGATGGTGTGGGCGTTGGTGCCGCTGACCCCGAACGAGGACACCGCGGCCCGCCGGGGGCGGCCGGTCTCCGGCCACGGGGTGTCGTCGGTGAGCAGCCGGACCGCGCCGGCGGCCCAATCGACGTGCGGGGTCGGCGCGTCGACGTGCAGGGTGCGCGGCAGCGTCCCGTGCCGCATGGCCTGCACCATCTTGATGATTCCGGCGACGCCGGCGGCGGCCTGGCTGTGTCCGATGTTCGACTTCAGCGACCCGAGCCACAGCGGGTCCTGCTCGCCGCGGTCCCGGCCGTAGGTGGCCAGCAGCGCCTGGGCCTCGATCGGGTCGCCCAGCTTGGTGCCGGTGCCGTGCGCCTCCACCGCGTCGACCTCGGCGGCGGTCAGGCCGGCGTCGGCGAGGGCCGCCCGGATGACGCGCTGCTGGGAGGGCCCGTTGGGGGCGGTCAGGCCGTTGCTGGCGCCGTCCTGGTTGACGGCGGAGCCGCGGACCAGGGCGAGCACCGGGTGGCCGTTGCGGCGGGCGTCGGAGAGGCGTTCGAGGACGAGCAGTCCGGCGCCCTCGGCCCAGGAGGTGCCGTCGGCGGCGGCGGCGAACGGCTTGCAGCGGCCGTCCTCGGCGAGCACCCGCTGCCGGCTGAACTCCACGAACGCGCCCGGGGTCGACATCACGGTGACGCCGCCGGCCAGCGCCAGCGAGCATTCGCCGGCCCGCAGCGAGCGGGCCGCGAGGTGGACCGCGACCAGCGAGGAGGAGCACGCCGTGTCGATGGTCACCGCGGGCCCTTCGAGGCCGAGGCTGTAGGAGATCCGCCCGGACGCCACGCTGCCGGCGCTGCCGATGCCGAGGTAGCCCTCGACCTCCTCGGAGGGTTCGGTGATCCGCGAGCCGTAGTCGTGGTGGCTGCAGCCGACGAAGACGCCGCTCGGGCTGCCCTTGAGGGAGAGCGGGTCGATGCCGGCCCGCTCGAACGCCTCCCAGGAGAGTTCGAGCAGCAGCCGCTGCTGGGGGTCGATGGTCAGCGCCTCGCGCGGGGAGATCCCGAAGAACGCCGGGTCGAAGCGGTCGGCGTCGTGCAGGAAGCCGCCTTCCCGCGCGTAGGTGCTGCCGGCCCGGTCCGGGTCGGGGTCGTAGAGGCCGTCCAGGTCCCAGCCGCGTCCGGTGGGGAAGCCGGTGATCGCGTCGCCGCCGCCCGCGACGAGCTCCCACAGCTCCTCGGGGGTGCTGACGCCGCCGGGGTAGCGGCAGCTCATGCCGACCACGGCGATCGCCTCGTCCTCGGGGACGGCGGCGGCCGCGGGCGGCTGCCCGGGGGCGTCGGGGGCCTCGGTGGCGGGTACCCCGGGCAGTTCGGCGCGCAGGTGTCCGGCCAGGGCGGTGGCGGTGGGGTAGTCGAAGGCCAGGGTCACCGACAGGCGCAGGCCGGTGGCCGCGGCGAGCCGGTTGCGCAGTTCGACGGCGGTCAGCGAGTCGAAGCCGATCTCCTTGAACGCCTGGTCGGGGCCGACCGCCTCGGGCCCGGGGTGGCCGAGCACGGCGGCGACCTCGCGGCGGACCAGGTCGAGCAGGGCCCGGTCGCGTTCCGCCGGGGGCAGTGCGGCGATCCGCAGGGCCGGCGGCTCGGCGCCGTCGGCCCCGGCCCCGGGCCCGGCCGCGGCGGCGAGCGCGTCGCGCACCTCGGGCAGGTCCGCGAGGGCGGCGCTGGGCCGGAGCGCGGTGTAGGCGCGGGTGAAGCGGTCCCAGGCGAAGTCGGCGACGAGGACGTTGGTGTCCTCGTGGTCGAGGGCGCGGAGCAGCGCGGTGGTGGCCGTGGCGGGGTCCATGGCGGGCAGGCCGTCGCGGATCAGCCGCTCGGCGACCGCTCCGGCGGCGAGGGTCTCGCCACCCCACAGGCCCCAGGCCACCGAGGTCCCGGGCAGTCCGAGGTCGCGGCGGTGCCGGGCCAGCGCGTCGAGGTGGGCGTTGGCGGCGGCGTAGCTGCCCTGGCCGGTGCCGCCGAGGGTGCCGGCGAGCGAGGAGAACAGCACGAAGGCGGTCAGGTCGAGTCCGCGGGTGAGCGCGTCGAGGTTGCGCGCGCCGTCGAGCTTGGGGCGCAGGACGCCGGCCGCGCGTTCGGGGGTGAGGGAGTCGATCACCCCGTCGTCGAGGACGCCGGCGGTGTGCAGGACGGCGCGCAGCGGGCGCTCGGCCGGTATCGCGGCGAGCAGCTCCGCCAGGGCGTCGCGGTCCGCGACGTCGCAGGCCGCCACGGTGGCCTCGGCGCCGAGCTCGCGCAGTTCGGCGAGCAGGGCCTCGGCGCCGGGGGCCTGGGCGCCGCGGCGGCTGGTCAGCAGCAGGTGCGCGGTGCCGGTGCGGGCGAGGCGGCGGGCGATCTGGGCGCCGAGGCCGCCGGTGCCGCCGGTGATCAGGACGGTGCCCTCGGGTGTCCAGTCGCGGGCGGGGGCGGTGTCGCCGAGTGCGGCGTGGACGACCCGGCGGCCGTACAGGCCGGTGGCGCGCACCGCGAGCTGGTCCTCGCCGTCGGGGTTGGCCAGGGCTTCGGCGAGCCGGGTCGCGGCCCGGTCGTCGAGGCGTCGCGGCAGGTCGACCAGGCCGGCCCAGCGCTGCGGGTACTCGACGCCGGCGACGCCGCCGAGGCCCCAGGTGAGGGCCTGCAGGGTGCTGTCGATCCGGTCGGACCGGCCGACCGAGACCGCGCCCCGGGTGGCGGTCCAGAGCGGAGCGTCGGTGCCGAGGTCGCCCAGGGCCTGGAGCAGCGCGACGGTCAGGGTGAGGCCGAGCGGGAGCTCCGATCCCTCGCCGTGCGGTTCCTCGGCCAGGGCGAGCAGCGACAGGATTCCGGCGGGCGGCCCGTCGGCGCGGTCGTGGGCGTCGCGGAGCAGGGCGGCGAACCGCGCCCGGTCGGTCGCGTCGTGGCCCGCCTCGACCAGGACGGGGGTGGCGCCGTGTCCGCTCAGGGCGTCCGCGGCGAACGCGACGGCCGGGTCCTCGGCGGCTCCGGCCGGGGCGACCAGGAGCCAGCTGCCGGTGAGCCGGGGCCGTTCGGCGGCCGGCAGGGGCTTCCAGGCGACCCGGTAGCGCCAGTTGTCGGCGGTCCGGTCGTCGGCCCGGCCGCGCGCCCACTCGGCGAGGGTGGGCACCAGGGAGGCGAGCGAGGCCCGCAGTTCGCCGTCCTCGACCCGCAGGGTGGTGGCGAGGGCGTCCAGGTCGCCGCGGTCGACGGCCGTCCAGAAGCCGGAGTCGGCCGGGCCGGTGCCGGTCGCGGCGGCGGTGCCGGCCACGGTGTCGGCGGGCCGGCCGGGGGTGCTGTCCAGCCAGTAGCGCTGCTGCTGGAAGGCGTAGGTGGGCAGCGGCCGCTTGCGTGCGCCGGTTCCGGCGAACACCGCGTCCCAGTCCACCGGCAGGCCGCGGACCTGGAGCTCGGCGAGTGCGGAGAGGAAGCGGCCGGGGCCGCCCTCGGTGCGGCGCAGGGTGCCGACCACGGCCCCGTCGGCGACCCCGGCCGCCTCGACGGCCTCCTGGATCCAGACGGTCAGCGCGGGGTGGGTGCTGCACTCGACGAAGGTGTGGTGCCCGTCGGCGACGAGCGCCTCGAGCGCCCGGCCGAACTCGACCGGCCGGCGCAGGTTCTCGTACCAGTACGCGGCGTCCAGGCCCGCGGTGTCGACGGGCCCGCCGCTGACGGTGGAGTAGAACGGGACGGCGGAGGTCCGCGGCGCGATGCCGTCGAGGAGGGCGAGCAGTTCCTCGCGGAGCTCCTCCACCTGGGGCGAGTGGCCGGCGAATTCCACGCCGGGGACCGGCCAGGCCAGGACGCCCACCTCGGCGTACTGCTCGCGCAGCCGTTCCAGGGCGGCGGGGTCGCCGGAGACCGTCACCGAGGTCGGCCCGTTGACCGCGGCGACGTCGAGTGCCCCGCCGTGGGCGGCCAGCGCCTCGCGCACGGCCTCGACCGGCTGCGGCACGAACAGCATGCCGCCGCGTCCGGTCAGGGCCAGCAGGGCGCGGCTGCGCAGCGCGACGATCCGGGCGGCGTCGTCCAGCGAGAGCGCGCCGGCCACGCAGGCGGCGGCGATCTCGCCCTGGGAGTGGCCGACCACGGCGTCGGGGACGATGCCGTGCGCCCGCCACAGTTCGGCCAGCGAGACCATCACGGCCCACAGCACCGGCTGCACCACGTCCACCCGGTCCAGCGGGGGCGCGTCGGGCTCCTCGCGCAGGACGGCGAGCAGCGACCAGTCCAGGTGCGGGGCGAGGGCGCGTTCGCAGGCCGCGATGCGGGCGGCGAACGCCGGGGCGTGGTCGAGCAGTTCGCGGGCCATGCCGGCCCACTGGGAGCCCTGGCCGGGGAAGACGAAGACGGTCCTGGTCGACCGGGCGACGGTGCCTTCGACCAGGCCGGGTGCGCGCTCGCCCGCGGCGAGCGCGGCCAGGCCGCCCAGCAGGGCCGCCCGGTCGCCGCCGACGACGGCCGCACGGTGCTCGAAGGCGGTCCTGGTGGTGGCCAGCGAGTAGCCGATGTCGGCGGACGCCAGCTCCGGCCGCCCGGTCAGGTAGGCGTGCAGCCGCGCCGCCTGCTCCTTCACGGCCGCGGCGGTCCGCCCGGACAGCACCCACGGGACGACGGCGGGGGCGGGCTCGGCGGCGGCGGTCAGCGCGGGTGCGGGCTCGGCGGGCGGCTGTTCGATGACGACGTGCGCGTTGGTGCCGCTCAGGCCGAACGAGGAGACTCCGGCCCGGCGCGGTCGGCCGGTCTCCGGCCAGGGGGTGGCCTCGGTGAGCAGGGCGACGGCGCCCGCCGTCCAGTCGACGTTCGGGGTCGGCCGGTCGACGTGCAGGGTGCGCGGCAGTTCGCCGTGCTCCATGGCCAGCACCATCTTGATGATGCCGCCGACGCCGGCGGCGGCCTGGGTGTGCCCGATGTTCGACTTCAGCGACCCGAGCCACACCGGCCGGTCGGCGGGCCGGTCCTGGCCGTAGGTGGCGAGCAGCGCGTCGGCCTCGATCGGGTCGCCCAGCCGGGTGCCGGTGCCGTGCGCCTCGACGGCGTCCACGTCGGCGGCCGTCAGCCGGGCGTTCGCCAGCGCGTCGCGGATCACCCGCTGCTGGGCGAGGCCGCTGGGCGCGGTCAGCCCGTTGCTCGCGCCGTCCTGGTTGATCGCCGAGCCGCGCAGCACGGCGAGCACCGGGTGGCCGTTGCGGCGGGCGTCCGAGAGGCGTTCCAGGAGCAGCAGGCCGACGCCCTCGGCCATGCCGAAGCCGTCCGCGGCGGCGGCGAAGGACTTGCAGCGCCCGTCCTCGGCGAGCCCGCGCTGCCGGCTGAAGCCGGTGAACGACAGCGGGGTGCCCATCACGGTGGCGCCGCCGGCCAGGGCCAGCGCGCACTCCCCCGAGCGCAGCGACTGCGCGGCGAGGTGGACCGCCACCAGGGACGAGGAGCAGGCCGTGTCCACGGTCACCGCGGGCCCCTGGAGGCCGAGTTGGTAGGCGACGCGGCCGGACAGGACGCTGGTGGAGATGCCCGCGATGAACAGGCCCTCCAGCTCCTCGGGGATGTCCCGCAGGGTGCCGCCGTAGCCCTGGTAGGAGGCGCCGGCGAAGACGCCGGTCGGGGTGCCGCGCAGGGTGGACGGGTCGATGCCGGCGCGCTCGATCGCCTCCCAGGAGGTTTCCAGCAGCAGGCGCTGCTGCGGGTCCATGGCCAGCGCCTCGCGCGGGGAGATGCCGAAGAAGCCGGGGTCGAAGCGGTCCGCGTCGCGGACGAATCCGCCCGCGGCGGCGTAGCTGCGGCCGGGCCGGTCGGGGTCCGCGTCGTACAGCGCGTCGAGGTCCCAGCCGCGGTCGGACGGCAGCCCGGAGACGGCGTCGTGCCCGTCCGCGACCAGCCGCCACAGGTCCTCGGGGGTGCGGACGCCGCCGGGGTAGCGGCAGCTCATGGCGACGATCGCGATCGGGTCGTCGTCGACGGCGGCGGGTGCCGCCGCCGGGAGCTGCCGGACGGTGGCGGGCTCGGCGGCGGCGCCGAGCAGGCCGGTCTCCAGTCGTCCGGCGAGCGCGGTCGCCGAGGAGTAGTCGAAGACGACGGTGACCGGGAGCCGCAGGCCGGTGGCGGCGTTGAGCCGGTTGCGCATGTCCACGGCGGTCAGCGAGTCGAAGCCCAGCTCGCGGAAGGCGCGGCCGGGGGCGACCGCGTCGGGCGAGTCGTGGCCGAGGACGGCGGCCGCGTGGGTGCGGACCAGCTCGACCAGCACCCGGGTCCGCTCGGCGGCCGGGAGCGGCTCCAGCCGTTCGCGCAGCGCCGAGGGGGTGGCCCCGGTGGCGGGCCCGCCGGTCTCCGGGCCGGCGGCCAGCGCGCTGCGCACCTCGGGGAGTTCGCCGATCAGCGGGCTGGGGCGGGCGGAGGTGAAGACCGTCGCGAAGCGCTCCCAGTCGATGTCGGCGACCACGGTCACCGTCTCGTCGTGGTCCAGGACCTGCTGGAGGCCGGTGATGGCGACGGCGGGCGGCATGAAGAGCACGCCGTGGCCGCGCAGGGTCTCCTCGGCGAGTTCGGCCGCCATGCCGCCGGCCCCGTCCTCGGGGCTCCAGATCCCCCACACCACGGAGGTCGCGGCGAGGCCGCGGCTGCGGCGGTCCTCGGCGAGGCCGTCGAGGTAGGCGTTGGCGGCGGCGTAGGCGCCGTGGACGGCGCTGCCCCACACCCCGGAGATGGAGGAGAACAGCACGAACGCGTCGAGCGTGTCCCGGTCGAAGAGCCGGTCCAGGTTGCGGGCGCCGCCGACCTTGGCGTGCAGGGTGTCGGCGAACTCGGCCGCGTCGGTTTCGGGCAGCGGCACCAGCAGCCCGGCGCCCGCGGCATGGAAGACGGTGCTGATCCGGTGGCCGTCCTGTTCGAGGCCGTCCTTCAGTGCGCGCAGGGCGTCCGGGTCGGCGACGTCGCACGCCGCCAGGGTGGCCCGGGCACCGAGCGCGGCCAGGTCCTCGGCGAGTTCCGGCGCACCCGGCGCGTCCGCGCCGCGCCGGCTGACCAGCACCAGGTGCTCGGCGCCCCGCCGGGCCAGCCAGCGCGCGATCTGCGCGCCGATCCCGCCGGTGCCGCCGGTGATCAGCACGGTGCCCCCGGGCCGCCAGTTCCGCCGCGGCGCGGCGTCGCCCAGGGCGGACCGGACCAGCCGCCGGCCGTGGCAGCCGGTGGCCCGGACGGCCACCTGGTCCTCGTCCCCGGCCTGACCGGCCAGCACCCGGCAGAGCCGCCGCGCGGCGTCCTGGTCCAGGTCCTCGGGGAGGTCGACCAGTCCGCCCCAGCGCTGCGGGAACTCCAGCGCGGCGACCCGGCCCAGCCCCCAGAGCAGGTTCTGCGCGGCGCTGACCCCGCTCCCGGCGTCCGTCTCCCCTACCGACACCGCGCCCCGGGTGGCCCACCACAGCGGCGCACCGACCCCGGTGTCGCCGAGGGCCTGCACCAGGGCCAGGTTGAGCGCGGTGCCCAGCGGGACGGCGGGGTGCGCCGGGTGCGGGCGCTCGTCGAGGCCCAGCAGCGACAGCACTCCCGCCACCGGCCCGGGCAGCCCGTCGAGGGACGCGCGTATCCGCTCGGCCAGCACGGCCCGGTCGGCCGCCGCCCCGGTGACCCGCAGGTGGACCACCGCGGCCCCGGCCTGCTCGACGGCCCGGACGGTCTCCTCCGCCCGGCGGGCCCCGTCCTCGGGCTGCCCGTCCGCGGACAGCACCAGCCAACTGCCGTCCAGGGCGGCCGCCGGGCCCTCGGGCAGGGCCCGCCAGGTCACCCGGTAGCGCCAGGAGTCGACCACCGAACGCTCGGTGCGCTCGCTGCGCCAGTGGGCGAGCGCGGGAAGCACCACGTTCAGCGGGTCCTCGGGCGCCACACCGAGGGCGCTGGTGAACCGGTCCAGGTCACCCCCGCCCAGGGCCTCCCAGAAGTCGTCGCCCCCGGCGGCCCCGCCCGCCACGGGAGCGGTGTCCTCCAGCCAGTACGGCCGCCGCTGGAAGGCGTAGGTGGGCAGCGGGACGCCGACCGAACGGTGTCCGGCGAACACCCGGTCCCAGTCGGGCAGCAGGCCGCCCACGTGGGCCTCTCCCAGCGAGGTCAGGAAGCGGTCGGGGCCGCCCTCGCCGCGCCGCAGCGTCCCCACGACCACGGCGGGCCCCTGCGCGGAGCCGGCGGCGTCGGCCGCATCGGCGCTCTGCTGCACACCGAAGGTGAGCACGGGGTGCGGGCTGGACTCGACGAAGAAGCGGAAGCCCTCCTCCAGCAGCGCTTCGGTGGCCCGGCCGAACTCGACGGTCTGCCGCAGGTTGCGGTACCAGTACTCGGCGTCCAGCGCCTTCGTGTCGAGCCAGCCGGCCGTCACGGTGGAGTAGAACGGCACCGCACCGGACTGCGGGACGATGCCGTCCAGGTCGGCGAGCAACCGCTCCCGGATCTCCTCCACATGTGCGGAGTGCGAGGCGTAGTCCACCTCGATCAGGCGCGCCCGCACGCCCTCCGCCACCAGCTCCTCGACCAGCTCGGCCACCGCGTCCACGTCACCCGACACCACGGTCGACGACGGGCCGTTCACCGCCGCCACCGACAGCTGACCCGAGATACGCTCCCGCACCGCGTCCACCGGCAACGGAATCGAAGCCATGCCGCCGAGTCCGGCCAGCGCCCGGATCGCCAGGCTCCGCAGTGCGACGACCTTCGCCCCGTCCTCCAGGCTCAGGCCACCCGCCACCACAGCCGCCGCGATCTCGCCCTGCGAGTGGCCGACCACCGCGTCCGGCACGACGCCGAACGACCGCCAGACCTCGGCCAGCGACACCATCACCGCCCACAACACCGGCTGCACCACATCGACCCGCGCCAACAGCGCCTCCGAACCGAGCGCCTCCGTCAACTCCCAGTCGACGTACGGCGCCAGCGCACGCGAGCACTCCGCCATCCGCCCGGCAAAAACCTCCGACCCGGCCAGCAGCTCGGCAGCCATGCCCACCCACTGCGACCCCTGGCCCGGGAACACCAGCACCGAACGGCCGGACGACACGCCGTCGCCCTGCACCAGGCCCGCCGCCGAGCGGCCCTCGGCGAGTGCCTTCACGCCGTCGAGCAGCCGCTCCGGGTCGGTGCCCACCACGACGGCCCGCCGTTCGAAGGCGGTGCGGGTGAGGGCGAGGGCGCGGCCGGTGGCGGCGGGCCGCAGGGGGCCGGGGGCGGCGTCCAGGTGTGCCAGCAGTCGGGCGGCCTGGGCGCGCAGCGCCTCGTCGGTGCGCCCCGACAGCACCCAGGGCAGCGGGTGCGGGCCGTCGTCGGCCGCGGTGTCGGCCGCGGGTTCGGCTTCCTCGGCCGGGGCCTGTTCGAGGATCAGGTGGGCGTTGGTGCCGCTGACGCCGAAGGCGGACACGCCGGCCCGGCGCGGGCGTCCGGTGTCGTCCCAGGCGCGGGCCTCCGAGAGGAGTTCCACGGCGCCCGAGGACCAGTCGACCATCGGGGTGGGCCGGTCGGCGTGCAGGGTTTTGGGCAGTTCGCCGTGCTCGATCGCCAGCACCATCTTGATGACGCCGCCGACGCCGGCCGCCGCCGAGGTGTGGCCGATGTTGGACTTCAACGAGCCCAGCCACAGGGGCCGTTCGGCGGGCCGGTCCTGGCCGTAGGTGGCCAGCAGGGCCTGCGCCTCGATGGGGTCGCCGAGGGTGGTGCCGGTGCCGTGCGCCTCGACCGCGTCCACCTCCGAGGCCGTCAGGCCCGCGTCCGCGAGGGCCGCCCGGATGACCCGCTGCTGCGCGGGGCCGTTCGGTGCGGTCAGGCCGTTGCTGGCGCCGTCCTGGTTGATCGCCGAGCCGCGGATCACCGCCAGCACCTGGTGGCCGTTGCGGCGGGCGTCGGACAGCCGCTCCAGCAGCAGGACGCCGACGCCCTCGGACCAGCCGGTGCCGTCCGCGTCGGCCCCGAACGCCTTGCAGCGGCCGTCGGCCGACAGCGCGCGCTGGCGACTGAACGCCACGAACGCGTCGGGGGTCGCCATCACGGCCACCCCGCCGGCCAGGGCCAGCGAGCAGTCGCCCGCCCGCAGGGCCCGGATCGCCAGGTGCAGGGCGACCAGGGAGGAGGAGCAGGCCGTGTCCACGGTCACCGCGGGCCCTTCCAGGCCCAGCGTGTAGGCGATCCGGCCGGAGGCCACGCTGCTCGCGGTGCCGGTGTCCAGCAGGCCCTGGACCTCGGGGAGGTGGCGCGAGCCCGCGCCGTAGTCGTTGCCGATCGCCCCGAGGAAGACGCCGGTGGCGGTGCGGCGCAGCGAGCGGGGGTCGATCGCGGCCCGCTCGACGGCTTCCCAGGCGGTCTCCAGCAGCAGCCGCTGCTGGGGGTCGGTGGCCAGGGCTTCGCGCGGCGAGATGCCGAAGAACTCGGCGTCGAACTCGGCGGCGTCGTGCAGGAAGCCGCCGTGCCGGGTGTAGGAGGTGCCGGGCCGCTCGGGGTCGGGGTCGTAGAGGCCCTCCAGGTCCCAGCCGCGGTTGACCGGCCAGGCGGAGATCGCGTCGGCGCCCCGGGAGAGCAGGTCCCACAGGAGTTCGGGCGTGTCGGCGCCGCCGGGGTAGTGGCAGGCCATGGAGACGATGGCGATCGGTTCGTGGCGGGCCTGCTCGGCCTCGCGCAGCTGCCTCCGGGCGTCACCGAGGTCGGCAGTGGCGCGCCTGAGGTAGTCGAGCAGCTTCTTGTCGTCGGACATCAGTGCCAGCTCTCTCTCAGACGTTCCCGAAGTCGTTGTCGATCAGGGCGAACAGCTCGTCCGCTGTCGCCGTTTCGGTCACCGTGGCGGTGTCCTGCACCGCCCCGGGAGGTACTGCCCCGTCGCCCGGTGCGCCGGCGCGTCGGCGCCAGCCGCGCAGCAGTTCGTCCAGTCGTTCGCCGACCCCGTCGCCGTCGTCCGCTCCGGGCGGGGCGGCCGTGAGGAGCGCGGCGAGCCGGTCCAGCTCGGCGAGCAGCGGCGAGGGCGGTGCGGGCGCGGCGGACAGTTCCGCGTCCAGGTGGGCGGCGAGCGCCTCGGGTGTCGGGTGGTCGAAGACGGCCGTCGGCGGGACGGCCAGCCCGGTGGCCTCGCACAGCGCGTTGCGGAACCGCACGGCGAGCATCGAGTCGAAGCCGACCTCGGCGAAGGTGCGTTCCGGGCGCACCGGGCCGGTTCCGGGGTGGCCGAGGACGGCGGCGGCGTGCCGGGTGACCAGGTCGAGCACCGCCTGGCGGCGGGCCCGCGGGTCCAGCGGGGCCAGTCGGGCGGCCAGCTGTTCGGCGGGGGTGCCGTCCTCGTCGGCTGCGGGCTGCGGCGCGGTCTCGGCGGGCGCGGCGGCGGGGGCGGCCGTGCGGCCCGGGGTGGCCAGCCAGTACCGGTCGCGCTGGAAGGGGTACGTCGGCAGCAGTACGGGGGCGGGCCCGGGCGTCCCGGTCCAGGGGGTCCAGTCCACCGGGCCGCCGCCGGCCGCCCAGGCCTCGGTGAGCGAGGCCAGCAGCCGGTCCCGGCCGCCGTCGCCGCGCCGCAGGGTGCCGACGGCCGACACCTCCCGCCCGGCCGCCGCGGCCACCGCCTCGATCCCGGCGAGCAGCACCGGGTGCGGGCTGACCTCGACGAGCAGGGTGTGGCCGGCGTCCAGCAGGGTGCGGGTCGCTCCGGCGAAGTCGACCGGTTCGCGCAGGTTGCGGTACCAGTAGGCGGCGTCGAGCGTCTCTCCGGCGACGGGTTCGCCGGTCACCGTCGAGTAGAGCGGGACGGCCGAGGCGCGGGGGCGGATCCCGGTGAGGGCTTCGCGCAGTTCGTCCTCGATCTCGGCGACCTGGGCCGAGTGGGCCGCGTAGTCCACCGGGATCGCCCGGGCCCGGACGCCTTCCCGCTCGCAGGCCGCGAGCAGGGCGGCCAGTTCCCGGGGCTCCCCGGAGACGACCACGGCCTCGGGGCCGTTCACCGCGGCCACGCAGGCGCGTCCGCCGGCGGGCAGCAGGGCCGTGGCGCGCTCGGCGGAGGCGGCGACCGACACCATGCCGCCGCGGCCCGACAGCTTCAGCAGCGCCTGGCTGCGCCACGCCACCACGAGGGCGGCGTCGTCGAGCGTGAGTGCTCCGGCGACGCAGGCGGCGGCGATCTCGCCCTGGCTGTGTCCGACCACGGCGTCCGGGGTGATCCCGGTGTCGCGCCAGTGCGCGGCCAGCGCGACCATCACGGCGAACAGCACCGGCTGGACGACGTCCACCCGGTCGAGCGTCGGGGCGCCGGGCGCGCCGCGCAGCACCTCGGTCAGCGACCAGTCGGTGTGCGGGGCGAGCGCCCGTTCGCAGGCGGCGACGGCGTCGGCGAACGCCGGGGAGGCGTCGAGCGCCGCCGCGGCCATGCCGGCCCACTGCGAGCCCTGGCCGGGGAAGACGAAGACGGTGCGGCCGCCGCGCGCCCGGTCCTGCACGGCGCCGGGGGCGGGTTCGCCCGCCGCGAGGGCGTCCAGCCAGCCGAGCAGCGCGGCCCGGTCGCGGCCGGTGGCGGCCGCCCGGAAGGGCAGCGCGGAGCGGGTGGTGGCGAGCGCCCGGGCGGCCGCGGCGGCGCCGACGGCGGGCTCGGCCCGCAGGTGCTCGCCCAGTCGGCGGGCCTGGCGGCGCAGGGCCGCGGGGGTCGTGGCGGAGAGCAGCCAGGGCACCGCGGCCGCGGTCTCCTCGGCCGGTTCGCCGTCGGTGTCCGCCTGCGGCGGGCCGTCGGCGGCGGGTGCTTCCTCGAGGATGGCGTGGGCGTTGGTGCCGCTCATGCCGAACGCGGAGACGCCGGCCCGGCGCGGGCCGCCGCCGTCCGGAGCGTCCCAGGGGCGGGCGTCGGCGAGCAGCCGGACCGCGCCGCCGGTCCAGTCGACCCGGCTGGACGCCTGCCGGGCGTGCAGGGTGCCGGGGAGCACGCCGTTCCGCAGCGCGAGGACCGTCTTGATGACTCCGGCGACGCCGGCGGCGGCCTGGGTGTGGCCGATGTTGGACTTCAGCGAGCCCAGCCAGAGCGGGCGGTCGGCGGGCCGGTGCTGGCCGTAGGTGGCGAGCAGGGCCTGGGCTTCGATGGGGTCGCCGAGCACGGTGCCGGTACCGTGCGCCTCGACCAGGTCGACCTCGGCGCCGGTGAGTCCGGCGGTGGCGAGCGCGGCCCGGATCACCCGCTGCTGCGCGGGGCCGCTCGGGGCGGTCAGGCCGTTGCTGGCGCCGTCCTGGTTGACGGCGGTGCTCCGGACCAGGGCGAGCACCGGGTGGCCGAGGCGGCGCGCGTCGGAGAGGCGTTCCACCAGCAGGACGCCCACGCCTTCGCCCCAGCCGGTGCCGTTCGCCCCGTCGGCGAAGGAGCGGCAGCGGCCGTCGGGCGACAGGCCCTGCTGGCGGCTGAACTCGACGAAGACGTCCGGGCTCGCCATCACCGCGGCGCCGCCGACCAGGGCGAACGAGCAGTCGTCGGCCCGCAGCGCCTGGCCGGCCAGGTGCAGGGCCACCAGCGAGGAGGAGCAGGCGGTCTCCACGGTCACGGCGGGGCCGCCGAGGCCGAGGGTGTAGGCGATCCGGCCGGAGGCGACGCTGGTGACGGTGCCGCTGAGCAGGTGGCCCTCGACGTCGGCGGCCGGGTCCTGCGGGCCGTTGCCGTAGCCCTGGGAGGCGACGCCGACGTAGACGCCGCCCTCGCTGCCGCGCACCGACGCGGGGTCGAGTCCGGCCCGTTCCAGCGCCTCCCAGCTGGTTTCCAGCAGCAGCCGCTGCTGCGGGTCCATGGCCAGCGCCTCGCGCGGCGAGATGCCGAAGAACTCCGGGTCGAACTCGGCCGCGCCGTCCAGGAAGCCGCCGCCGGTGGCGTAGAAGGTGCCCGGGTGCAGCGGGTCCGGGTGGTAGAGGTCCTCCAGCGGCCAGCCGCGGTCGGTGGGCAGCGCGGCGATCGCGTCCACTCCGTCGGCGACCAGCCGCCACAGGTCCTCGGGCGAGCGGACGCCGCCCGGGAACCGGCAGGCCATCGAGACGATCGCCAGGGGTTCGTCGGCCGTCGCGGGCCGGGCCGCGCCGGCGGCGGGGTCGGCCGTGGCGTCGGCGCCCGGTTCGGTGCCGCCCAGTTCGGCGAACAGGTGGGCGGCGAGGGCGGCCGCCGTCGGGTGGTCGAAGACGGAGGTGAGGGCGAGCGGCAGGGCGGTGGCCGCGACCAGCCGGTTGCGGAGTTCGACGGCGGTGAGCGAGTCGAAGCCCGCCTCCCGGAACGGGCGGTCGGCGGCGAGACCGACGGCCGACTCGTGACCCAGGACGGCGGCCGCCTCGGTCCGGACCAGCTCGGTCAGCAGCTTGCGGCCCTCGGGCCCGGACAGCCGGTGCAGCCGGTCCGACCACGACGGGTCGCCGCCCGTGCCGGGCCCGGTGCCGGCGGAGGTGTCGGCGGCCGCGGGGGCGCCGTCCGCCGCCCGGAACTCCGCGGCGGCCGGCAGGTCGCGCAGCAGCGCGCTCTCCCGGACCGACCCGAAGGTGGGCGCGAAGCGGCTCCAGTCCAGCGCGGCGACGACCGGTTCGGGCTCGTCCTGGGCCGGCGCCAGGCCGAGCGCGGCGAGCGCCGCGGCGGGGTCCATCGGCAGCAGCCCGTGGCGGCGCAGGGCGTCGCCGACGGCGCCTTCGGCCATGCCCGCGCCGGCCCAGGGGCCCCAGGCCACCGAGGTGGCGGGCCGGCGCCGGCCGCGCCGCGCCGCGGCGAGGCCGTCCAGGTAGGCGTTGGCCGCCGCGTACGCGGCCTGGCCGCCGCTGCCCCAGGTGCCGGAGATCGAGGAGAACAGCACGAAGGCGTCCAGCGGTTGGCCGTCGAGCAGGGCGTCGAGGTGGGCCGCGCCGCGCGTCTTGGCCGCCGTCCGCAGGGCGAGTTCCTCCGGTGTGCAGTCCATCAGGGCGGTGTCCGAGGTGAGTCCGGCGGTGTGCACCACGGCCCGGACGGTGTCGCCCTCGGCGTGCAGCCGTTCCAGGACCTGTTCCAGTGCGCTGCGGTCGGCGACGTCGCAGGCCAGCAGGGTGCTCCGGGCGCCGAGCGCGGCCAGGGCGTCGGTCAGCGCCTCGGCCCCGGGGGCGTCGGGGCCGCGCCGGCTGAGCAGGACCAGGTGGTCCGCGCCGCGCTCGGCGAGCCAGCGCGCCACCTGGGCGCCGAGGCCGCCGGTGCCGCCGGTGACCAGGACGGTGCCGCGCGGCGTCCACGGGGCGGGTGCGGGTGTCGTCGGCTCGGGTGCGGGGAGGAGCCGGCGGCCCAGCGCCACCGGGCCGCGCACGGCCACCTGGTCCTCGCCGTCCAGTCCGGCGAGGACCGCGCACAGCCCGTCCAGCGCGGGCCCGTCCAGCTGTTCCGGCAGGTCGACCAGGCCGCCCCAGCGCAGCGGGTGCTCCAGTGCCGCGACCCGGCCCAGGCCCCACACCTGGGTCTGCTCGGGGCGGACGCCCTCCGTGCCGTCGGCGGCCACCGCGCCGCGGGTGGCGCACCACAGGGGTGCGTCGGTGCCGCTCTCGCCGAGGGCCTGGACCAGCAGCAGCGTGCCGGTCAGGCAGGCGTCGAGCGTCGGCAGCTCCGGGTGGGGGCCCTCGGCCAGCGCGAGCAGCGACAGGACGCCGTCCAGGGTGCCGAACTCCGGGAGCAGCGCGGCCAGTTCGGCGCGTTCGACGGCGGGCTTGACCCGGGTCACCACCACGTCGGCGCCGTGTCCGGCGAGGGCCTGTTCGCAGGCGAGCGCGGTGTCCTCGGCGCCGGGTCCGTCGGGGACGACGAGCAGCCAGCGGCCGGCGAGGCGGGGCTCTGCGGGGACGGTGAGCGGCTCCCACCCGATCCGGTAGCGGTGCGGGGCGGCGGGGGTGGCGGTCCCGCGGCGGGCGCGCCAGGCGGCGGGGGCCGCGTCCGGTGCGGCTTCCGGCCAGAAGCGCCGGTGCTGGAAGGCGTAGGTGGGCAGGTCGACCCGCCGCACGTCGGTGCCGCTCCAGCCCGCCGACCAGTCGACCGCCACGCCGCGCAGGTGCAGCGAGGCGAGGGCGGTGCGGACCGCGTCCGCCTCGCCGCGGTCGCCGCGCAGCAGCGGCACCGCCCCGAGGCCGCCGGGGGCGGCGGCGGGGTCGGGGTCGGCGAGGCAGGTGTGGAGCATGCCGGACAGCACGCCGCCCGGTCCGAGTTCGAGGTACGTGGTCGCCCCCTCGGCCCGCAGCCGGCGGGCCCCTTCCAGGAAGCGCACGGTGCCCCGGGCGTGCCGCACCCAGTACTCGGGGGAGCGGAGTTCCGCGGCCGTGGCGGTGCGTCCGGTCAGGTTGGAGACGATCTCGGTGCCGGGCGCGTGGTAGGTCAGCGACTCGGCCACCTCCCGGAAGGCGTCGAGCATCGCGTCCATCCGGGCGGAGTGGAAGGCGTGGCTCACGCTCAGCCGCCGGGTGCGCCGGCCGCGGGAGCGGATCGCGCCGGCCAGGCGCTCCACCGCGTCCTCGTCGCCGGAGAGGACCACGGAGTCGGGTCCGTTGACGGCGGCGATGTCCACCGCGTCCGGGTCCTCGTCGGACAGGGCCCGGCGCACTTCCTCCTCGCCGGCCTCCACGGCCACCATCGCGCCGCCGCCGGGCAGTTCGTCCATCAGCCGGCCGCGGGCCGTCACCAGCGCGCAGGCGTCGGGCAGGTCGAGCACGCCGGCGGCGTGGGCGGCGGCGAGTTCTCCGACGGAGTGCCCCATCAGCAGGTCGGGCCGCACGCCCCAGTGCCGGACGAGCCGGAACAGCGCGGTCTCCAGGGCGAACAGCGCGGGCTGGGTGTACCGGGTGCGGTCGAGCAGTTCCGCGCCGGGGGTGCCGGGTTCGGCGAACAGGAGGTCGCGCAGGTTCAGGTCGAGGTGCGGGTCGAGGCCGGTCAGCACCTCGTCGAGGGCGTCGGCGAACACCGGGTCCTCGCGGTAGAGCTCCGCGCCGGCGCCGGCCCGCTGGCTGCCCTGTCCGGGGAAGAGGAAGGCCGTCCGGCCGGGGCGTCCGCCGCCGCCGGTGAGCAGCCGGCCCGCCGTGGTGCCGCGGGCGAGTGCGGTGAGCGAGCGCCGGACGGACGCCCGGTCCCGCCCGAGGACGGCGGCCCGGTGCTCGTGCAGGGCCCGGCCGGTGGCGAGCGAGTAGGCGACGTCCACCAGTTCGACGTCCGGGTCGGCGTCGAGCCGGCCGACCAGCCGGCCGGCCTGGGCCCGCAGCGCCTCCGGGGTCCTGGCGGAGAGCAGCAGCGGCACGGGCGGGCCGGTGCGGCGGGCGGTGGGGGCGGCGGCGACCGCCGCGAGGGCCACCGTGGCGGCGGGGACGGCGGCGGCCTCCGGGGTGGGGGCGGCCGGGGTGTCGGTCCGGTCCAGGGCGGGGACGGCCGCGATGGCGGGTGCCTGCTCGACGATGGCGTGCGCGTTGGTGCCGCTGATGCCGAACGAGGACACGCCGGCCCGGCGCGGGCTCCCGGTCTCCGGCCACGGGGTGTGCGCGGTGAGCAGCCGGAGGCCGCCGCCGGACCAGTCGACGTGCGGGTTCGGCGTCCTGGTGTGCAGGGTGCCGGGCAGTTCGCCGTGGCGGATGGCCAGCACCATCTTCATCACTCCGGCCACTCCGGCCGCCGCCTGGGTGTGGCCGATGTTCGACTTCACCGAGCCGAGCCACAGCGGCCGGTCCGCCGGCCGCTCCGGTCCGTGGACGGCCTGGAGCGCCTGCGCCTCGATCGGGTCGCCGAGGACGGTGCCGGTGCCGTGGGCCTCGATCGCGTCGATCTGGTCGGCGCGCAGCGCGGCATCGGCCAGGGCGGCGCGGATGACCTGCTGCTGGGACGGGCCGTTGGGGGCGGTGAGGCCGTTGCTGGCACCGTCCTGGTTCACGGCGGTGCCGGTGATCAGCGCGAGGACGGGGTGGCCGTGGCGCAGGGCGTCGCTGTGGCGCTCCAGCAGCAGCACGCCGGCGCCCTCGCCCCAGCCGGTGCCGTCCGCGTCCGCCGAGAACGCCTTGCACCGGCCGTCGGCGGCGAGCCCGCGCTGCCGGCTGAACTCCACGAACAGCCGCGGGGTGCTCATCACGCTCACGCCGCCGGCGAGGGCCTGCTCGCAGTCGCCGCGCCGCAGCGCCTGGACGGCCAAGTGCAGCGCCACCAGGGACGAGGAGCAGGCGGTGTCGACGGTGAGCGAGGGCCCCTGGAGGCCGAGGACGTAGGACAGCCGACCCGACAGCACGCTGGCGGTGTTCCCGGTGAGCAGGTGGCCCTCGGAGACTCCTTCGGCGCCTTCCAGCAGCGCGGAGTAGTCCTGGCCGTTGGTGCCGATGTAGACGCCGACCTGACGGTCCTTCAGCGCGGTCGGGTCCTGCCCGGCGCCCTCGACGGCCTCCCAGGCGGTCTCCAGCAGCAGCCGCTGCTGGGGGTCCATGGCGAGGGCCTCGCGCGGCGAGATGCCGAAGAACTCGGCGTCGAACTCGGGGGCGTCGTGCAGGAAGCCGCCCTGCCGGCTGTAGGTGGTGCCGGCGTGGTCGGGGTCGGGGTGGTACAGCCGCTCGGTGTCCCAGCCCCGGTTGGACGGCCAGTCGCCGACCGCGTCGGTTCCCTCGGCGAGCAGCCGCCAGAAGTCCTCGGGCCGGGCGACCCCGCCGGGGAAGCGGCAGCCCATGCCGACGATCGCGATCGGCTCGTTGCCGACGGCCTCGGCGGGCCGGGCGGACTCGTCGCCGCCGCTCGCCGCGTCCGGCAGGTCCCGGTCCAGGTCAAGGTCGAGCTCGGCGAGCAGCCGGTCCGCGAGGGCCGACGGCGTGGGGTGGTCGAAGAGGACGGTGGCGGGCAGGGCCAGTCCGGTGGCGGCGGCGAGCCGGTTGCGCAGCTCAACCGCCATCAGGGAGTCGAAGCCGAGCGCGGAGAACGCCCGTCCGGGCTGGACGGTGTCGACGCCGGGGTGGCGCAGGACCGTCGCCGCGTGGGTGCGGACCAGTTCGGTGAGCGCCCGGACCCGGTCCTCGTGGCTGGGCAGGTCGGCGATCCGCTGCCGCAGGGTGTCGGGAGCGCCGTCGCCCTCCCGGGGCGCCGTCGGTGCGGCGGCGTCCGGGGCGGGGCCGGCGGCGGCCGGGTCCGGCATCCCGTCGAGCAGGGCGGCGGACCGCAGGCCGATGCCCGCGGTGAAGCGCTTCCAGTCGACGTCGGCGACCACGACCAGCGCGTCGTCCGCCTCCAGCGCCCGGCCGATCGCGGTGACGGCCGTCTCGGGCTCCATCACCGGCAGGCCGAGGTCCCGCAGCCGGCCGGCGACCTCGTCCGAGAGCAGGCCGGGCCCGGCCCAGGCGCCCCAGGCCACGGAGGTGCCGGGCAGTCCGGCGGCCCGGCGGGCGGCGACCAGTGCGTCGACGGCGGCGTTGGCGGCCGCGTAGTTCCCCTGCCCGGGGTTGCCGACCACGCCCATCAGCGAGGAGAACACCACGAAGGCCGACAGGTCGAGGCCCGCGGTGGCCTCGTGCAGGTTCCGGGCGGCGGTCAGCTTGGCGCGCAGCACCACGGCGAGCCGCGCCGGGTCCAGGGCGTCGAGCACACCGTCGTCGAGGACGCCCGCCGCGTGGACGACGGCGGACAGCGGGTACCGCGCCGGGATGCCGGCAATCAGCTCCGCCAAGGCGGCCGGGTCGGCGACGTCGCACGCCGCGAAGGCCACCTCGGCGCCGAGCGCCGCCAGTTCGGCCCGCAGCGCGTCCGCACCGGGCGCCTCGGCGCCGCGCCGGCTGACCAGCAGCAGCCGCTCCGCGCCCTGCCCGGCCAGCCAGCGCGCCGTGTGCGAGCCGACGCCGCCGGTGCCGCCGGTGACGAGGACGGTGCCCCGCCAGCGCGGGCGGACGTCCGTTCCGCCGTCCCGGGCCTTCGGCACGGCAGGGGCGGGCCGGAGCCGGCGTCCGTGGACCCCGGTGGAGCGCACCGCCACCTGCTCCTCGTCGGCCGCGGCCCCCGCGAGCACCGCGCACAGGCGGCGGGCGGCCCGGGCGTCCAGCACCTCGGGCAGGTCGACCAGACCGCCGTGGCGGTGCGGGTGCTCCAGGGCCAGCGTCCGGCCCAGCGCGGCGGAGGCGGCCTGGCCGACGTGCCCGGGCCGCTCCGCGCCGCCCAGGACCGCCGTTCCCTCGGTCAGCGTCCACAGCCCGGCCCGGAGGTCCGCGTCCTCCAGCGCCTGGGCCAGCGCGAGGGTCAGCGCCGCGCCGCCGGGCAGGTCGGGGTGGTCGGGGTGGGGGCGCTCCTCCCAGGACAGCAGGGACAGCACGCCGGCGATCGGCTGCTCCCCCGCCGTCTCCGTGAGCAGCGCGGCCAGCTGCTCGCGGGTCGCGCCCGGATCGGCGACGACGCACGGGAGGAGCTCGACCCCGGCCTCACCGAGCGCGTCGAGGACGGCCGCCGCAGCGCCGCCCTCGGGCCGCAGCGCGAGCCAGCGACCGGGGAGGCCGTCCGCCGGCGCGACCGACAGGGGCGCCCAGGCCACCTGGTAGCGCCACGAATCCGCCGTCCGCTCACGGCGCCTGACGGTCCGCCAGGTGGCCAGCGCGGGCAGCACCTCGACCAGGGCCGCCCGGCCGACCCCGAGGATCTCGGCGAGCTCGGCGGGGTCCCGCCCTTCCAGCTCGTCCCAGCGCTCCTCCACGGGGGCGGCCGGGACGGCGGCGGGGGCTGTCAGCCAGTAGCGGGTGCGCTGGAACGCGTACGTGGGCAGCTCGACGCGGCGCGCACCGGGGAACGCCCCCGACCAGTCGACGCCCAAGCCGCGTTCCCAGGCCCGGCCCACCGCGCGCAGCACCTGCGCCGGGCCGCCTTCCCCGCGGCGCAAGGTCCCCAGCACCGCGGCTTCGACGCCGGCGGCCTCCACCGACTCCCCCACCGCCACGCCCAGCACCGCGTGCGGACTGGACTCGACGAAGAAGCGGTGGCCGGCGGCGAGGAGCGCTTCCGTGGCCCGGCCGAACTCGACGGTCTCCCGCAGGTTGCGGTACCAGTACTCGGCGTCCAGCGCCTTCGTGTCCAGCAGGCCACCGGTCACGCTGGAGTAGAACGGCACGCCGCCCGAGACCGGGGTGATGCCGTCCAGGTCGGTGAGCAGCTGCTCGCGGATCTCTTCCACGTGCGCGGAGTGCGAGGCGTAGTCCACCTCGATCAGCCGCGCCCGCACCCCCTGCTCTACGAACTCCGCCACGAGCGCAGCCACCGCATCCGCATCACCCGACACCACGGTCGACGACGGACCGTTGACGGCGGCCACCGACAACCGACCGAGCCGCTCGCGCACCGCCTCCACCGGCAGCGGAATCGAGGCCATGCCGCCCCGCCCCGCCAACGCCCGGATCGCCAGGCTCCGCAGAGCGACGACCTTCGCGCCGTCCTCCAGGCTCAGACCACCAGCCACCACAGCAGCCGCGATCTCGCCCTGCGAGTGCCCCACCACCGCATCCGGAACCGCGCCGAACGACCGCCACACCTCCGCAAGCGACACCATCACCGCCCACAGCACCGGCTGCACCACATCGACCCGGGCGAGCAGCGCCTCCGACCCCAGCGCCTCCGTCAACTCCCAGTCGACATACGGCGCCAGCGCCCGCGCACACTCCGCCATCCGCGCCGCAAAAACCTGCGACCCGGCCAGCAGCTCGGCAGCCATGCCCACCCACTGCGACCCCTGCCCCGGGAACACCAGCACCGACCGGCCGGACACCAGCCCGTCGCTCGACGCCGCAGCACCCTGCGCCAGCGCCTTGACGCCGTCGAGCAGTTCGCCGCAGTTCCCGCCCACCAGCACCGCGCGGTGCGCGAAGGACGCGCGCCCCGTCGCCAGCGAGTGGCCCACGTCCGCCGCATCGAGCCCGGGCTCCGCGGCCACCCGCTGGTGCAGCGCCTCCGCCTGCGCGCGCAGGGCCTCGGCGGTGCGCGCGGACAGCGGCCAGGCGACCGTCCCGGGTCGCGGGGCGTCCTCCTCTGCCTCGGCCGGCACGGACTCCAGGATCACGTGCGCGTTCGTCCCGCTGATGCCGAAGGAGGACACGCCCGCGCGGCGCGGCCGGCCCGTGTCGTCCCACGCGCGGGCCTCCGTCAGCAGCCGGCCGGCGCCCGCCGACCAGTCCACCTCGGGCGTGGGGCCGTCCACGTGCAGCGTCTTGGGCATCACGCCGTGCCGCAGCGCCAGCACCGACTTGATGATCCCGCCCACGCCCGCCGCGGCCTGGGCGTGGCCGATGTTGGACTTCAGCGAGCCGATCCACACCGGCCGGTCCGCGGGCCGGTCCTGCCCGTAGGTGGCCAGCAGCGCCTGCGCCTCGATCGGGTCGCCCAGCCGCGTCCCGGTACCGTGCGCCTCCACCACATCCACATCCGCGGCAGTCAGACCCGCGTCGGCCAGCGCCGCCCGGATCACCCGCTGCTGCGACGGACCGTTCGGCGCCGTCAGACCGTTGCTCGCACCGTCCTGGTTCACCGCCGAACCCCGCACCACCGCCAGCACCGGATGCCCGTTGCGCCGCGCGTCCGACAACCGCTCCAGCAGCAGCATGCCCGCGCCCTCGGCCAGGCCGAAGCCGTCGGCGGCTGCCGCGAACGCCTTGCAGCGGCCGTCGGGGGCGAGTCCGCCCTGCCTGCTGAACTCGACGAGCATGCCGACCGTGGACATCACGGTCGCGCCGCCGGCCAGCGCCAGCGAGCACTCGCCGGAGCGCAGCGCCCGGACGGCGAGGTGCAGGGCCACCAGGGAGGAGGAGCAGGCCGTGTCCACGGTGACTGCCGCTCCCTCCAGGCCGAGGGTGTAGGCCAGGCGGCCCGAGGCGACGCTGCCGGTGTTGCCGGTCAGCAGGTGGCCGCCCTCGTCGGCGCCCTGTTCGAGCGAGGGGCCGTAGTCCATGGTCATCGCGCCGACGTAGACGCCCGTCGGGGTCCGCCGCAGCGTGGCCGGGTCGATCCCGGCCCGCTCCAGCGCCTCCCAGGTGGTCTCCAGCAGCAGCCGCTGCTGCGGGTCCATGGCGAGCGCCTCGCGCGGCGAGATGCCGAAGAACTCGGCGTCGAAGTCGGCGGCGCCGGCGAGCGTGCCCGCCTCCCGCTGGTAGTACCGGCCCGGTGTGCCCGGGGCGGGGTCGTACCGTCCGGCGGTGTCCCAGCCGCGGTCGTCGGGCAGCGCGGAGACCGCGTCGGCGCCCGCCGACAGCAGCTCCCAGAGCTCGTCGGGGCTGCCGACCCCGCCGGGGTAGCGGCAGCCCATGCCGACGATCACCACGGGGTCGTCGTCCGCGGGCCGCCGCACCGGCCGGTCCGCGCCGGTGCTCCGCTCGGGCCGGTCGCCGCCGATCCGGGCGCACAGGTACCCGGCCAGGGCGGCCGGGGTCGGGCAGTCGAAGACGGCCGTCGCGGGGATGCGCAGCGCGGTCGCGGCGCTCAGCCGGTTGCGCAGTTCCACGGCGGTGACGGAGTCGAACCCCAGGTCGAGGAAGGCCAGGTCGGCGGGGACCGGCTCGGTGCGCCCGGTCACCGCGGCGATCTCCTCGTCCACCAGCCGGGTCAGGACGGCGAGCCGCTCCGCCGCGCCCAGGGCGGCGAGCTCCGCGCGGTACGCGTCGCCCGCGTCCGGGCCGTCGCCCGCGTCGTCCGGCCCGTCGGCGTCGGCCGGGCCGGGCTCCGTGAGCGCCGCCAGGACGGCCGCCGGCAGTTCGTGCACGCCGGCGTGCTCCTCGGCGGGCGGCGTTTCCCGTTCCGGGGCGGCGCCGCACACGTACAGGTCGCCGAGCGAGGCCAGGAAGCGGGCCGGGCCGCTCTGGTCCCGGCGCAGCGTCCCGAGGACGGCGGCCTGCGCGCCGTGTTCCTCCGCGCAGTCGGTGAGGGCGGAGGTCAGCACGGTGTGCGGGCTGACCTCCAGCAGGGCGCCGTAGCCGTCCCGCAGCAGGGCGCCGGCCGCCTGGTGGAACCGGACGGTGTTGCGCAGGTTGCGGCACCAGTAGTCGGCGTCCAGGGCCGGGGCGTCGAGTCGGTCGCCGGTCAGTCCGGAGTAGTAGGGCAGCCGCGGGGTGCGGGGCCGGATCGGGGCGAGGTCGGCGCGCATCCGGGGGACGATCGCGTCGATGTGCGGGGAGTGGGCGGCCAGGCCCACCGCGATCCGCCGTGCGTGCACCGCGTCGGCGGCGAGGTCGGCGAGGAGTTCGGCGGCGGCGTCGCGGTCGCCGGAGACGATCACGGAGCGCGGGCCGTTGTGCGCGGCGACGACGAGGCGGCCGTCCCAGCGGCGCAGCCGCGGTTCGACCTCGCCGGCCGGGGCCATGACGGCGACCATGTCGCCCTGTCCGGCCAGGGTGGCCTGGGCCTGGCTCCACAGCGCGACGACCCGCGCGGAGTCGTCCAGGGACAGCGCGCCGCTGACCGCGGCGGCGGTGACCTCGCCGACGCTGTGCCCGAGCACGGCGGCGGGTTCCACGCCGTGGGAGCGCCACAGTTCGGTGAGCGACACCGTCACGGCGAACAGCAGCGGCTGCACCACGTCGGCCCGGTCCGCGGCGGGCGCGCCGGGCGCGTCCGGGTCGCGGAGCACGTCGATCGGCGACCAGTCGAGGAACGGTTCCAGGGCCTGTGCGCACGCCTCCATCCGGTCGCGGAACACCGCGGAGGCGTCCAGCAGGTCCACGGCCATCCGGGGCCACTGCGCGCCCTGACCGGGGAACACGAAGGCGACCCGGCGGCCCGCGCCCGCGGTGCCCTCCGCCAGGCCGGGCATGCTCCGGCCGTCGGCGAGCGCGTCCAGCCGCCGCAGGAAGCCGTCCCGGTCGTCGGCCACCAGGGCCGCCCGCCGGCTGCCCGCGGCGGCGGTGCGCGCGAGGGCGAGCGCGATGTCCCGGGGGCTCCAGTCGTCACGACCGGCCAGGTACCCGTGCAGGCCGCGCGCGCCGGCCGCCAGCGACTCCCTGCCGCTGCCGGCCAGTGTCCACAGCAGCGGTGCTTCCGTACCGTCGGGGTGCGCCATCGTCTCTTCGGACTCCTTCACGGCGAGCGGGACCACCGGTCGCCGAACCGTGGCGGGCGACCCGCTCTCGCGGGTCGCCCGCCGACCGGGACGCCTTCGTCAGGCCCGGTGCGTTGCGCCACCGGACCTGCGACGTCGATCTTTCCTACGGCGGATAGCAGCCCGATAGCGCAGGCCGCGACACGACGCGGGCGGGGGAGCGGGCGGGGCGCGGAGCGGCGGAACAGCCCGCGCGCACCCCGCGCAGCGGGTCGGCCGTCCGGTCAGCCGGACTGCCGCGGGCCCCGGCCGCGCGGCGCCCCGAGCTCCCGCCAGATCCCGTCCAGCGCCGCCACGAACGCTTCGACCTGCGCGGGCTGGTGGACGGCCCCGGGCGCGCTGCGGAGGATCTCCTGCCCGGCGCGCACGCTCGGCGCGTTGATCGCCTGCACGTAGATGCCGTGGCGGTCCAGCAGCAGGGCGGAGATCCGCTGGGCGAGCGCGTCGTCCCCGACGAAGATCGAGACGATGTGCGAGCCGTCGGAGACGAAGGGGATGCCGTGCTCGGTGAGCAGCCGGTGCGTCAGCCGGGCGTTCGCGTGCAGCCGGTCGCGCTCCTCCTCCGAACCGCGCAGGTGCCGGACCGCGGCGAGCGCGCCCGCCACGACGGCCGGCGGCAGGGCGGTGGTGAAGATGAAGGAGCGGGACAGGCCGCGCACCGCGTCGACCAGTTCGGCGGGGCCGGCGATGTACCCGCCGGTGGTGCCGAATCCCTTGGCGAGCGTTCCCATGATGACGGTGAACTCGTCCGCGATGCCCAGGCCCGCGGCGATTCCGGCGCCCTCCGGTCCGTACATCCCGACCGCGTGGACTTCGTCGAGGAAGGTCATCGCACCGTACTCGCGGGCGATCCGGGCGATTTCGGCGAGCGGCGCGACGTCGCCCGCCATCGAGTAGACCGACTCCGCGACGATCATTTTCGGCCGGTCGGGATCGGCGGCGGACAGCAGTTCTTCCAGGTGCGCCGTGTCGTTGTGCCGGAATATGTGCTTCTGGGCGCCGCTGTGCCGGAGTCCGTCGATGATCGAGGCGTGGTTCATCTCGTCGGAGAAGACGACGCAGTCCTTCGGCCGGCCGGCCAGGACCGTGAGCGCTCCGTCATTGGCGGTGTATCCGGAGGTGAAGAGGAGGGCGTCCTCCTTACCGTGCAGATCCGCCAGTTCGCGTTCCAGCAGCACGTGGTAGTGGTTGGTCCCGCCGATGTTCCTGGAGCCGCCCGCGCCCGCGCCGTACTCGTCGAGGGCCTCGCGGGTGGCCGCCAGGACCAGCGGGTGCTGGCCCATGCCCAGGTAGTCGTTGCTGCACCACACGCTGATCTCGGCGGCGTCGCCGTCCCGCAGGCTCCGGGCCGCCGGGAATTTCCCGGCGAGCCGGCCGATCTCCAGGAACTCCCGTTCCGCCTTCGGGGATCCGCCCTCCTTCATGTGCAGGGCGAAGAGCTCCAGGTATTGGTTCATGACGACCCTTTCTCCGAAGGCTGCACCGATGCGGGGCCCGGACCGGCTGAGGGAATTGTCCCAGAGCGGAATATCACTTCGATGGCGCAGCGTGCGACAATTCGCTTTCCGCCGCGCGTCCGCTTTCCCGATTCGCACCCTGGTGGCCGCGCTTTACCTGTTGTAGGCTGTGCGGAAATTCCTCGGACCGGCACTTCTGGAGTTTCCCATGCCGTCGGACGAAACGTATGTCAGCAAAATCCTTGAGGTAATCTCCGCGGAACCGGAGAAGGTGGTCCTGTCCTGGCGCGACCGGACGCTCACCGCGGCGGAGCTGACCGCCCTGGTCCGGTCGGCCGCGCAGGCCCTGCACCAGCAGGCCGGCGGGAGCGGGACGGACGCCGTGGTCGCCGTCCTGACCGTCACCAACACCGCCCCGACCCTGGTCCTGCGGTACGCCGCGAACCTGGTCGGGGCCACGGTGGTCCACCTGCACACCACCAACGCGGTCGACCCTGCGGACCACCTGGCCGCCGAGGCCGAGCTCAAGATCCTCCGGGAGACCGGCGCGACGCACCTGGCCGTCGACGCGGAGAACCTCGCGGCCGCCCGCGAACTGCGCGAGCGGCTGGGCGCCCCGCTCACCCTGGTCGCCCTCGGCGACCTCGGCCCGGACGTCCTGGACCTGACGACCGGGGATCCGGACGCGCTGGACCCGGCCGGCATCGAGATCGCCCCCGACCGGCCCGCGGTGGTGACCTACACCAGCGGGACGACCGGCCGGCCGAAGGGCATCGCCTTCGACTTCCGGGCCCGCAACGGCTTCATCTCCGCCGGCCTGCAGATGGGCTGGCGCTCGGTCTACCTGGCCTGCCTCCCGCTCAGCCACTCCAGCGGCGCCACGGCCGACGACTCGCTCGCCTCCGGCGGCTCGGTGGTCCTGCGGGACGGCTTCGACCCGGGCGACGTGCTGCGCTGCATCGAGCGCCACGGGGTCACCCGGATGCTGCTCTCCCCTCCCCAGCTCTACCTGCTGATGGACCGTCCGGAGGTCGGCTCGACCGACCTGTCCAGCCTGCAGATGGTCACCTACCTGGGCTGCCCCGCCTCCCCGGAGCGCCTGGCCGAGGCGGTCAAGGTCTTCGGCGACGTGCTGCTCCAGGTGTACGCGACCAGCGAGGCGGGCTTCGTCAGCATGCTCTCGCCCGCCGAGCACCTCGACCCCCGCCTGCGGGCCACGGTCGGCCGCCCGATGCCCGACTGGGTCCGGATCACCGATCCGGACGACCACCGCGACCTGCCGCCGGGCGACATCGGCGAGGTCTGCGTCCGGTCGCCGTTCACGATGAGCGAGTACGTGGCCGAGCCCGAGCTCACCGCCCGGACGGTACGGGACGGCTGGGTGCACACCGGCGACCTCGGCTTCGTCGACGCGGACGGCTACCTGCACCTGCGCGGCCGGATCGGCGAGGTGATCAAGACCAACGGCATCAAGATCCACCCGGTGACGGTGGAGAACGCCCTGCTGGCCCATCCCGACGTGGTGCAGGCCGCCGCGTTCTGCGTCCGCGACCAGGACCGGATCGAGTACCTGCACGCCGCCGTGGTGCTGCGCGAGGCGGGCACGGCCGGCCCCGACGAACTGGCGGAACACGTCCGGACCGCCCTCTCGCCCAAGCACGTCCCCGCGCTGATCCGGGTCCGCTCCGCGCTGCCCCTCACCGGGGTCGGCAAGCCGGACAAGGCGCGGCTGGCCGCGGAAGCGGGCGGGTGAGACTCCCGTGACCCTCTCGGTGGCGGCGATCCTCGCCGAGTCCGCGCTGCGCCGGCCGGAGCACCCGGCGATCGTGTCCGGCTCCCGGAAGATCACCTACCGCGAGCTGTGGGACGGGGCCCGCAGGTACGCGGCGGTGCTGCGCGCGCGGGGCATCGGCCCCGACGACAAGGTGGCGCTGCTGCTGCCCAGCACCCCGCACTTTCCGCTGGCCTACTTCGGCGTGCTCGCGCTCGGCGCGGTCGCCGTCCCGGTCCACGCCCTGCTGCGGGCGGAGGAGATCGCGTACGTGCTGCGGGACTCCGGCGCGGCGGCGCTGATCTGCGCCGCCCCGCTGCTGGCCGAGGGCGGCAGGGCGGCGGAGACGGTCGGCACTCCCCTGCTCACCGTCATGGAGGAGGAGGCGGAGGCGGGCGTCCCCGGCCGGCAGCTGGACGTGCTCGCGGCCCGGAGCGCCCCGATCGACCGCCAGGTGCCGCGCGACCCCGCGGACATCGCGCTGGTCCTCTACACCTCCGGCACCACCGGCCGGCCCAAGGGCGCCCTGCTCACCCACCTCAACGTGGTGATGAACGTCGACACCACCATGCTGTCGCCGTTCGAGTTCACCGCGGACGACGTCCTGCTCGGCTGCCTGCCGCTGTTCCACACCTTCGGCCAGATCTGCGGCATGAACACCTGCTTCCGGGCGGGGGCGACCCTGGTGCTGATGCCGCGCTTCGACGGGCCGGGCGCGCTGGACCTGATGGTGCGGGAGGGCTGCACCGTGTTCATGGGCGTCCCGACGATGTACACCGCGCTGCTCGAAGCGGCCGGCGCCGACCCGCGCCGGCCCGCCCTCGACCGCGCGTTCTCCGGCGGCGCCGCGCTGCCGGTGGCGGTCCTGGACGCGTTCCGGGAGACCTTCGGCTGCCCGGTCCTCGAAGGGTACGGGCTGACCGAGACCTCGCCGGTGGTGGCCTACAACCAGAAGGCGTGGCCGCTGCGGCCCGGCACCGTGGGCCGGCCGATCTGGGGCGTCGAGGTCGAGATCGCCCGGGCCGAAACGGCGGACCGGATCGAGCTGCTGCCCGCCGGCGAGACCGGGGAGATCGTCGTCCGCGGGCACAACGTGATGGCCGGCTACCTGAACCGGCCGGAGGCGACCGCCGAGGCCGTGGTGGACGGCTGGTTCCGCTCGGGCGACCTCGGCGTCAAGGACGACGCGGGCTACCTGACCGTCGTCGACCGCAAGAAGGACGTGGTGCTGCGCGGCGGCTACAACGTCTACCCGCGCGAGGTCGAGGACGTGCTGGCCCGCCACCCGGCGATCGCCCAGGCAGCCGTCATCGGGCTCCCCCACCCCGTCCACGGCGAGGAGGTGTGCGCGGTGGTCCGGGCCCGCCCCGGCGCCGCGCCCGGCCCGGAGCTCGGCGCCGCGATCACCGCCTGGAGCCGGGAGCGGATGGCACTGTACAAGTACCCGCGCCGGGTGGAGTTCGTGGACGCCTTCCCCCTCGGCCCCAGCGGCAAGGTGCTCAAACGCGAACTCGTCGCCCGCTTCACCGCCGAGGGCCCGCACTGAGCCCGGGCCGCGGTGAAGCAGTGCCGGCTCAGCGGGGGCGGCGGTGGCGGCGAACGGCGTCGTGGGCCCGCTCCAGGCCGTCGACGATACGGGCGTGGTCGTGCTGGGCGAGGGTGACGTAGAGGGCGTCCACGACGGTGAGTTGGGCGGTCCGGGAGGCGGTGCCGCCGCTGCGGAAGGCGGTCTCCCGGGCGGCGGTGAGCAGCACCAGGTCGGCGGCAGCGGCAGCCGGGGAGCGGGGGCTGCTGGTGACGGCGGCGGTGCCGGCCCGCGCGGCGCGGGCCTCCTCCAGGACCTCGACCACCTCCCTGGCCCGCCCGGAGTGGCTGAAGCCGATGGCGAGGTCGCCGGGTTCGAGGAGCGCGGCGATCATCAGGGCGGCGTGCACGTCGCCGGCGAACACCGCGCCGTGGCCGAGCCGTTGGAGTTTCTGGCTGGCGTCCAGGGCGGCCAGTGCGCTGGAGCCGACGCCGACCACCAGGATGCGGCGGGCCCGGCGGACGCCTTCGCCGAGCGCGGCGAGCACGTCGAGGTCGAGCCCGGCGGCGGTCTCCTCGGCGGCCCGGGCGCTGGCCCGGCCGACCTTGCGGACCAGCTGGGCCGGGGCGTCCTCGGGGCCGAGGTCGCGGGAGAGGTCGAGGTCGGCGCGGTCGTCGGCGCGCAGGCGTTCGGCCTCGGCGGCGCGGGCGAGCCGGAGTTGGGCGTAGCCGCGCAGTTCGAGGCTGCGGCAGAAGCGGTGCACGGTGGTCTCGGAGGTGCCGGCGGCGCGGGCGAGTTCGGTGATGGTCCGCTCGGCGGCGAGACCCGGGTCGGCGCTCACCAGGTCGGCGATGCCGCGTTCGGCGGGCGGCAGTTGGTCGCGGCGGTGACGGATGCGGGCGAGCAGGTCGTCGGTCACGGCGCTGACTCCAGTGATGCGGGCGCGCGGCACTGGCGGAGGTCGGCCTGACCTGCGGGACCACCTCCTGCACGCCCTCGGCGTCCCGGAGGACGCCCGCGCCTGACCGGCCCCGGCCGGTGACCGGCTCGGCCTCGGCCTCCGGCGGGCCGCGACCCGTCCGGTCGACCCGGGTCAACCGGCGCGCGCAATGAGCACCCTCGTGCGCCCTTCCGGGCCCGGCGGCCGGGCGGGACGATGGCACCCGGCCGGTATTCCGTCCGGCCGGGCATCGGGGAGGAGAGGTCATGGGCGAGCACGAGAAGCCGGAACCGGATCCGGGAACGGGAACGCCTCCGCCGGGCAACGCGGACGGCAAGGTCGACAAGCCGCAGCCGGGCACCGGCAAGCACAAGAAGTAGGGGGGAACGCGGTGACCGCGGTCGACAGCACCACGAGCCCGTCCACGGCCGAGGCGTGGCGACAGCACCTCGACGCCGAGATGGCGCGCACCGGGCAGTGGCCGGAGCGCTCGCCGTGGATCCGCCCCGCGGTCGCCGCGCTTCCCCGCGACCGGTTCGCCCCCGCGCGCCTGTGGGACTGGGACGGGCACGCCTGGCAGCCCGTCGACCGCGACACCGACCCCGCACGCTGGCTCGAACACCTCTTCGGCCACCCGAGCCGGCCCGCGGTCACCGAACTCGCCGGCAACCTGCCCTCGTCCAGCCTGTCCGCGCCCGCCGTCGTGGTCGACATGCTCGACTCGCTGCTGCCGGAACCCGGCCACCGCGTCCTGGAGTTGGGCACCGGCACCGCCTGGAACGCCGCCCTGCTCGCCCACCGCGCCGGACCCGGCCTGGTGACGTCGATCGAGGTCGACCCCCGCCTCGCGGCGGCCGGCGCCTCCCGCCTGCGCGCCGCCGGCCTGGACGTTCACGTGCGGGCCGGGGACGGCACCGCGGGCCTGCCCGCCGGCGCGCCGTACGACCGCGTCATCGCCACCTACGCCGTCGAACGGATCCCGTGGCCGTGGATCGAGCAGAGCGCACCCGGCGGCCGCCTGGTCGTGCCCTGGGGCCGGCTCGGCCACGTCGCGCTCACCGTCGCCGAGGACCGCGGGAGCGCCACCGGCTGGCTCCAGGGCCTGGCCCGGTTCATGCCCGACCGCACCGGCGCCACCGCCGGCGGCCCGGAACGCGGCTTCACCGAGATCCGCCGCAGCGCCCCGCCCGGACCGGAGCGGCGCACCGAGCGGGATCCGGCCGAACTGCGGGACTGGGACCTGCTGTTCCACCTGCGGGTCGTCCTCCCGGAGGTCCGCGTGGAGACCGCGGCCGACGCGGACGGGGTGTCGGCGTGGATCCACGACGGCGCCTCCTCCTGGGCCACCCTCTCCTCCACCCCCGACGGCGTGTTCGTCCACCAGGGCGGCCCCGCCGCCTCGCCGAGGAGGTCGGCGCGGCCAGGGACGAGTGGGCCGGCCTCGGCCGCCCGGAGGTCTACGACTACGGCATGACCGTCACCCCCGACGCGCAGTGGGCGTGGTTCGGCGACCCGGCCACCGGACCGCGCTGGCCCACCCCGGCCGCCTGACCCGGCGCCGTTCTGCCGGCTCGGACCGGACGCCCGGCGAGCCCCTGCCGTGCGGCCCGGCGGGCGGCGGCGCCCGTCCGTACCCGGCGGGGCACGACGACACGGCCGGTGCGGGCACGGTGCGTCGTCGACCGGTCGGTGTCGTCAACTCCCGTGGATCCTGCTCAGACGCGTACGGGCTCCGGCGCCGGCCGCCGCGTACGGGGTGCCCGTTCGTCGCGGGTGGTCGCCGCGGCCACCGCGCTCGCGGCCACTGCGAGGGCCGCCGCCGCGAGCGGGAACCAGCGCCCGCCCAGCAGTCCGATCGCCGCCGATCCGGCCACGCCGCCGGCCGCCGTCCCCAGGTACAGGGCGCTGCTGTTCAGCGAAATCAGCAGGGGTGCGCTGCCCGGGTCGATCGACGCCAGGCGGTGCGGCAGGGCCACCGACACCGCCCACCCCGCCAGTGGCACCACCAGGGCGTAGCCGAGCGCCCCCGGCATGGAGCGCCCCAGCCAGGGCAGCGCCGCGAACGCGCCCGCCGCGGCCGCCGAGCCGGCCAGCAGCACCCGGCGCACCCCCAGCCGGTCCACCAGGCGCCCGCCCAGCCAGCTGCCGACCACCGACATCACCCCGCAGGTCAGCAGGACCACGCTCAGCCGGCCGCCGTCGCCGCCGGTGGCGCCCGAGACGGCGGTGGCCAGGTAGATGTAGACGCTCTGGAAGGCGAGGAAGAACACCAGCGTGGTGGCCGCCGCGCCGAGCACCCGGGGCCGGCCCAGCGGCGCGAGGCGCGCCCGGAGGGTGGGGGCGGCGACGGGCGCGGGCAGGTCGCGCAGCAGCAGGGCCAGGCCCGCGAGCGCGGCCAGGCCCAGGGCGGTGACCAGCCACATCGTCAGCCGCCAGTCGGCGCGCCCGACCCAGGTGCCCACCGGCACGCCCAGCGCGGTGGCCACCGTCATCCCGCCGAGCACGGTGGCCAGCGCGCGTCCGCGCCGCTCGGGGGCGACCAGGGTGGTGGCCACGGCGTTGGCGGTCGGCGTGTAGAGGGCGGCGCCGGCCGCCGCCAGCACCCGGGTGGCCAGCAGCAGGCCGTACGTGGGGGCGAGGGCGCTGAGCGCGTTGGCCGCGCTGAACACGGCGAGCGCGGTCAGCAGCAGGCGCCGGCGCGGCCAGCGGGCGGTGAGCGTGGCCAGCACCGGGGCCAGCAGCGCGTAGCCGAGCGCGAAGACGGTGACCAGCTGGCCGGCGGCCGGTACCGACACGCCCAGGTCGGCGGAGACCGGGCCGAGGATGCCGGCCACCACCATCGTGTCGGTGCCCACGGCGAAGGTGCCGAGGGCGAGCAGGAGCAGGCGTACGGGCACGGGAAACCCCCCGGGGTGCAGGAAACGGTTCGACGGACGGGCGTGCAGGACTGCCGCGCAGCCTCTGTTGGACAAGCATGCAACAGTTGGACGCTCGTCAAACATTCGAGGATGGGTGGATGATTGTCAAACAATCCCTGCCCGGCCACCGCCCCGAGGAGCACCCGCCCCCGTGACCGACACCGAGCGGCTGCCCCAGCCCGCCACCGCCGACATCGACCTCGTCACCGTGCTGCACGCCCTCGGCGACCCCGTCCGGATGACCCTGCTGCGCAGCTACGCCGACGGCGCCGAACACTCCTGCGACCCCCGCGGCCTCGGCCTGGACCACCTCCACAAGTCGACGGTCTCCCACCACCTGCGCGTCCTCCGCGAAGCCGGCGTCACCACCACCCGCGTCGCCGGCCGCAACCGCTTCGTCAGCCTGCGCCGCACCGACCTCGACGCCCGCTTCCCCGGCCTGCTCGACACCCTCCTCGCCGCCGCAGCCTCCTGACGCCCGACGGCGGGCCGGCACACACCACCCGCGCCCGCACCAGGGCGGTCGGTGCGCGAACGGCAGCAGTGCCCGTGGGCCGAAATTCCCGATCCCGCCCCACCGCCACCGCAGTTCTGCCATGCTCACCCACAGCATCCGAGGCGTCACCAGGGGTAGGCAATGCAGTTCACCTTCAGCGCGATCGCGCTCCTCGCGGTCATCATCGTGCTGCGCCTGCGCAGGCCGACCGCGCCGCGCACCCGCTTCGACGACAAGCTCGGCGCCGCGTACTGCGTGGTCTTCGGCGTTCTGATCGCCGCCACCCCGGTCGGCCGGGCCATCCTGGACTTCGTGGCCTCCCTCACCCGGAACATCCACTGACCGTCCGCCCCCGCGCCCCGGCGGGCGAAGCGGCGCGCGGCGCAGGGCGGGCGGTCAGGCGCGCGGGCCCGCCGCGGCGCGGGGCGGGGGCACGACGAAGCCGCCGCGCTTGAAGGTCTCCAGCAGCACCGTCACGTCGATGTCGCCGACCCCGTCCAGGCCGCCCACGACGCCGGTCAGGAAGTCCTGGAGGTGGTGGGGGTCACGGACCGCGAGGTGGGCGCAGATCTGGTGGTCGCCGGTGATCGAGACGAGGGTCATCACCTCGGGCCGTTCCGCGAGGGCGCGGCCGACGGCGTCCAGGTGACGGTAGCCGACGTTCAGCCACAGCAGTGCCTCGGTGGTCAGTCCGAACAGCGACGGGGCGACGTCCGCGCGGACCCGGACGACGTTCTGTTCGAGGAGTCCGGCGAGTCGACGGGAGGCGGTGGCCTGGCTGACGCCGAGTTCGCCGGCCAGCCGGGTGGTGGACATCCGGCCGTCCTGGGCGAGGAGTTCGACCATCCGCTGTTCGTCGGGGTGCAGGCTCACCTCGCCGTGCCGCGCCCCGAACGGGACCGGTGAGGGCTGCCGGAGGGCCGCCGCCTCGGCGGGGGTGAGCGCGCCGCCGCTCCACTCGTGGCTGCCGGTGTAGAAGCGCAGGACCGGGTAGGAGGAGGAGCTGCGGACCTGGGGCGGCATCCCGTCGAAGAGCAGGGCGCGCAGCGTGTCGTCGCTCTTGGGGACGAGCTCCACGAAGTGGTCGGAGGAGCCGAGCAGGGCCAGCACCGTCCGGGTCTCGGCGAGCCGGGAGAACGTCTCCGCGATCTCCCGGGCGCGCCCGGTCTCGACGCGCAGCCGGAGCAGCACCGGGGCACGCCGGCCGATCAGCTGGGTGTCGAGCAGCCCGACCACGCGGACCAGCCCCGATTCGAGCAGCCGCTGACCGCGCCGCGCCGTGCTGCGCTCGGGGAGGCGGAGGACCTGCGCGATCTGCTCCCAAGGGGCGCGGCCGTGGAGCTGCAGGGCGCAGGCGATGCGCCGGTCCGTCTCCTCCGAGCTGTCGGAAGTAGTCACCTGAGCCTCCATCACGTCCGAACTATGCGCAGCAGGCTACTGCTTGACGGATTCATTCGCCACTGCCAGAGTGGCCGGCGTTGCGGCACGGCTGAGGGAGGGAAGCTGTGAAACACGCGTGACCGGACGGACGGAACGCCGGTCCGGGAGTCCCGGCGCGAAGCGGCGGAGGCCGACCTGTCGGCGCTCTCGCAGCGGTACGCGTGCGGTCCGAACCGCGGGCACCGCCTGCTCCACTGCACCCGAGCGTGGGCTGCCCGCCCTTGCGGCGGCTTGGGCGGGCAGCCCCCGCCGTGCTCCCCCAACTCGCCGTGTCGGCCGTGCCCCTGACACCCGATCAGGCCACTGGGGCCCGCCGGCCCCGCCCCTCCTTCCGTCGATCCCGCATCGGAGACACCCATGCCCCTCGCCCCGAGCACCGCGGCACAGGACGCCGCCACGCCCCTGCGACCCCGCATCGACGACACCGGTGCCGGCACCGGGGAGCGCCGCGCGTGATGATCGGCCTGGAAGTGGTGGCGTCCTACGCCGGAGTGGCTCTGCTCGGGGCCATGTCGCCCGGCCCCGACTTCGCGCTCGTCAGCCGTTTCGCCGCGCTGCGCGGACGGGCGGCGGGCCTGGGGGCGGCCGTGGGCGTCGCGGTGGGCATGGCGGTCAACACCGCCGCCGCCGTGGTGGGCGTCGGCGCCGCGCTCGCCGCCTCGCCCGCCGTGTTCCGGGCGATCACGCTCGCGGGCGCGGCCTACCTGTGCCACCTCGGCGTCCGCTCCCTGCTGGCGGCCCGCGCGGCGGACGGGGGTCCGGCCGCCGCCGACGCCGGGACGGGGGCCGGGGCGCAGGACGTGTGGTGGACCGCCTTCCGGCAGGGCCTCGTCACCAACGTGCTCAACCCGAAGTCGATCGTGTTCCTGGTGGCCCTGCTCCCCCAGTTCCTGACGGACCGTTCGACCTGGGCGGACAAGGCGCTCCTCGGCGCGGTCACCGTCCTGATGGTGCTCGCCTGGTTCACCGCGGTCTCCCTCGCGGTCGGCGCCTTCCAGGCCGTCTTCCGCCGCCCCGCCGCGCGGCACGTCCTCAATGCCACGACCGGCCTGGTGCTCGTCGCCCTCGCCCTCGCCCTCGTACTGAACTCCTGAGGCCCTGAGCAACCGAGTCCCTGAGCCCGCGGGTTCTGCCGTTGGGGCGGGCCCGTGAGTGATGCCGCTGGGGCGGGCCCGGCCGCTGGGCCGGGCCCGGGTGGTCAGAGGGCCCGGGTGGTCAGAGGGTCAGGGCGGTGGGCTGGGCGTCCGGGCGCATGGCGGCGTCGGTGCCGCCGTCGACGAAGAGGGTGGCTCCGGTGGTGAACCGGGCTTCGGGGCGCAGGAACTGGTGCACCCAGAAGGCGATGTCCTCGGGCCGGCCGAAGAGGCCGAGCGGCATCGGGGTGGGGAAGGCGTCGGGGTCCGGTTCCTGGCCGGCGCCGGTGGAGCCGAGCATCAGCGGGGTGATCACTGCCCCCGGGGCTATGACGTTGAGCAGGACGCCCTCGCGGGCCCACGTCGGGGTGACGGCCGTGCGGCGCACCCAGCGGGCCAGGGCGAACTTGGAGGTGGCGTAGGCGGAGATGCTCGGTGCGCTCTGCATCATCTCGGCGGGGAGCGCCGTCTGCGCGGCCCGGGCGTGGTCGCGGGCTGCCGGCTCGTCGCCCGCGAGCAGCAGGTCGACCAGCTTGTCGTCGATCATCGGGACGGTGGTGGAGGAGTTGGAGCCGATCACCACGGCGCGGCCCGCCGCGGAGCGGGCGAGGGCCGGGCGGAGCCCCTCCAGCAGGGCGACCGGGCCGAAGTAGTTGATGGCGGCGACGGCGCCGGCGTCCTTCATGGCGGGGCCGACGCCGGCCACGGCGGCGACGCCGTCCAGTCGGCCGTCGGCGGCGTCCAGGATCTGCTGGACGGCGGACCGGCGGCCTTCCGGGGTGCCGAGGTCGGCGGTGATGTCGGCGTCGTGGAGGTCGACGCCGATGACGGTGTGCCCGTTCTCGCGGAGGACGGCGGCGCTGGCGGCGCCCATTCCCGAAGCGGAGCCGGTGACGGCGTAGGTACCCATGGTGCGAGCCTCTCGATCACTGTGCGCGGGAGCGCGGGAGATCGGCGGGGGCGTTGCCGCCCGGGTCCGCCAATCGGTTTTCAATCACTGATTGGATGGTAACCCGAGCTCCCGTGATGCAATGGCCGCATGCCCGACGACGCAGCCCAGAGCACGCCCCCGAACCGGATCCCGGCACCGGCGGAGGCACCGGCACCGGACCCCGCCACCACCCGCGACCGCCTGCTCGCGGCCGCCGAGCGGCTCTTCCTCCAGCGCGGGGTCGGCCAGGTCTCGGTGCGGGCGATCAACGCCGAGGCCGGGCTCAATCCGGGTGCGGTGCACTACCACTTCGGCTCTCGGGAGGGGCTGGTCGCGGCACTCCTGGGGCGCGAGCTGCTGCCGCTGTGGCAGGACCGGCTGGAGGCGGCCACCCTCCGCCCCGACGCCGCCGCCACCGGCCCGGCGCAGGTGCGGACGCTGGTCACCGCCGTCGCCGGGCCGTTCGACGAGCTGGTGCGCACCGAGCGCGGCCGGATGCTCTGCCGGCTGCTCGCCCAGACCATGCTGGCCGCCGACCGGCCGCTCAGCGGTTCCCCGTGGGCGGGCACCGCCCCGTTCGAGGTGGTCCTCGGCCGGGCCCTGCCCGAGCTGACCGTCCACGAGATCACCGACCGCTGGCGGCTCGCCTTCACGGCCCTGCTGGAGACCTACGGCCGCCCGCTCGCCACCGACGCGGCCTCCGGCCCCGTCCCGTCGTTCCCCGAACTCTCCACCGTGGTCGCCTTCCTGACGGCCGGTCTGACGGCCCCTCGGCCGGACGCCGGCTGACGCTCCCCGCAGTGTGCTGCGGCCCTTCGGTGTCGGTATCGGGGTGGAGTTGTGAAGGAGTAAAAGGTGACGGGTCTTGTCACCTTTGGCGGCGATCGTTGAAGGCATGGAGAACACGAACAGTGCCGCGCCCCGTGACAGCCTTCCCGCCCTGCCGCTGGCCGGCCGGATCGTCCTGGTCGCGGGCGCGACCCGGGGTGCGGGCCGCGCGCTGGCGGTCGAGTTGGGCAGGGCCGGGGCGACGGTCTACGTGACCGGACGGACGACTCGCGCGCGGTTGAGCGAGGTCGGCCGGGCGAGCGAGACGATCGAGGAGACGGGAGAACTGGTGACGGCGGCCGGTGGGGTGGGGATCGCGGTGCCCACCGACCACCTGGACGAGGAGCAGGTGCGGGCGCTGTTCCGGCGGATCGAGGAGGAGCACGGCCACCTCGACGTCCTGGTCAACGACCTGTGGGGCGGCGAGCGCCTGACCGCCGAGTCGATCTTCGGCAAGAAGAGCTGGGAGACACCGCTCGCCGACGGGCTGCGGATGCTGGAACTGGGCGTGCGCTCGCACGTGATCACGGCGGCGCTCGGCCTGCCGCTGCTGGTGCGATCGGCCGCACCGCTGCTGGTGGAGGTCACCGACGGGACGGCGGAGACCAACCGCCGGTACCGGGAGAACGTCTACTACGACCTGGCGAAGAACGCGCCGATCCGGATGGCCTTCGGACTCGGCGAGGAGCTGGCGGAGTACGGCGGCGCGGCGGTGTGCGTGACGCCGGGCTTCCTGCGCTCCGAGCAGATGCTGACGCACTTCGGCGTGGCGGAGGAGAACTGGCGGGACGTCATCGCCGTCGAGCCGGCCTTCGCGATCGCGGAATCGCCGCAGTACCTCGCCCGCGGGGTGGCCGCGCTGGCGGCCGACCCGCAGCGGGCCGAGCGGTGGAACCGGAAGTCGACGTCCAGCGCCGAACTCGCCCGGGTCTACGGCATCACGGACGTGGACGGCAGCAGGCCGGACGCCTGGGCGTACTTCGAGGCGGTCGGCGAGCGCGGCGAGAAGGGGGATCCGGTCTCCGCCGACGACTACCGCTGACCCTCGGCGGAACCGTCGTCCCGGGTCTTCTGCTCCCCGGCGTCCGGGTCCTCCTCGCGGTAGCACGCGGCGAGGGCCCGGGCCTGGCGGGCGAAGCGGGCGCGGAGACCGGACGGGGCGAGCACCTCGGCCTCCGCGCCGAGCGAGGACAGTTCGGCGAACGCGATCTCCTCGGACTCGACGGCGAGTTCGAGGGTGACCCGGCCGGCGGCGTCCGGCGGCGCGGCGGCGGCCAGCGCCCGTCCGGCCGCCGCCCGGTCGGTGACCTCGGGCAGGCGGCGCGCGCCCGCCGGGGTGAGCCGCACCGTGACGGTGGCGCGCAGCAGCGACAGGGCGAACCGGGCGCTGTGCTCCTCCCAGTACGCCGCCAGGTCGAAGGACGGATCACGGGTGAACGCTCCGTCAACCGGCGTGCGCAGTGCGGTGATCCGGTCCGCGCGGAAGGTCAGGAAGGCGCCGCCCGCGGCGCCGGGAGCTCGGCCCACCAGGTACCAGACGCCCGCCTTGAGGACCAGCCCGTACGGTTCCACCCGGCGGGCCGGCCCCGGCTCGCGGCCGGGGCGGGTGTAGCCGAACTCCACCGCGAGGTCCGCCCAGAGCGCCCGGGCCAGGTCCGGCAGCAGGTCGGGGGCGGACGGCTCGCGGAACCAGGCCGGCGCGTCCAGGTGGAACCGCCGGGCCGAGGACTCGGCGGCCGCCCGAAGGGAGGGCAGCAGCGTCGCGGAGAGCTTCAGCCGGGCGGTGTCCGCGGCGTCGGAGAGCCCCAGGTCGCGCAGCGCGGACGGCAGCCCGGACAGGTACAGGGTCTCGGCCTCGGTGGGGTGCAGGGTGGTGAGCCGCGTCCGGTGGCCGGGGGCGAGCCGATAGCCGCCGGCCCGCCCCGCTCCGACCGCACCGGGATCCCGGCCCCCTGCAGCGCCTGCACGTCGCGGATGACGGTCCGTTCGGACACCTCCAACTCCCGCGCCAGTTCGGCGGCGGTGAGCCCGGGAGTGGACTGCAGCAGAAGAGCCATGCGGATCAGGCGGGCAGCACGCATGCCCCCCAGCATCCCCCACCCGCACCCCGGCCCCCGCACCGGCGTCCGCCGCACCGCCCGCGGACCGCTGCCGCGCCCGGCCGGAACCCTGTCCCGGCCGGGCGGGAGCGCGTCGCTCAGCCGCCGATGTACGAATCGGACCCGTACTGCTCGGCGTCGCGGCGGTACTGGTCCTGCCAGTGCAGGAATTCGTGGCCGCCGCCGCCGCGGAGCTTGCCCTGGAGGTCCGGAGGAAGACCTTCGGTGCAGGCCCTGGCCAGGAACTCCACCATTCCGTACGGCAGGACCGTCAATCCGTCCTCGTACACGCACACCGGCCACTCGGCGCTGGACTCGCCCTCGATGCGCCACAGGTAGGAGCCTCCGCCGCCGTCCACGCCCCAGTGGATGTACGCCTCACCGTCTCCCAGGTCTCTGGCCATGTACGGCTCGGCAGCAGCCCGGCGGAACGTCCCGGTGAGCTCCAGGATGCTCGTGTTCTGGTGGCCGGGTGCCGTCGCCGGTGCCGCGATCAGCAGGAAGTCGTCCAGCAATCCGGCACCGTAGACCGCGAGGAAGTCCAGGTAGTCCGGCGGCAGTCGGACTCCCAGCGCGGCCTCGGCCGTCGCCACTCCCGGCAGGTCCGGCACCGCTCCTTCCGCGGTGGCCGGCGAGGGCGGAAGAACCCGCCGCAGACGTTCGAGTGCATTGCTCGTCATTGGTTCTCCCCTAATCCGTCGGGCCGGTCGGAACCGGGCCCACCGGAGTCATTCGACTGTCGAACACGCGGCCGAGGTTGTACCACTGGCCGTTCTTGACACTCCAGATCTTGTTCTCGATCACGACGTCCTCCGTGTCGATGCCCCGGGTTCCGTCGGGGTAGACCCCGTGAGCGCTCATCACGAATTCGTACGGGACCGTCCTGTTCCCGGCGTAATGCGGTGTCACCGTGTAGCGGACGACTTGCTTGTCGGCGATCGCATCGGAGACCTCGCCCTCGATCTTCGCCATGTGGGGATTCATCCCCGGGTCGCCGGTCGCGTTCGGAGCGGCGTTCGCCGCCCTGGAACAGGTGGCGAGGTTGTCCAGGTCGGTGCCGCTCCCGCTCAGCCGTTTGGCGAGCAGGTGGCAGTTGTTGATCCACTTCGAGGGATCAGTGTTTCCCAGGAAGCCGTTGTACCTCCCGGCCCAGTTGTACCCGGGCGGGCGGGGCGTCGTCTGGGTGCCGGTGCCCTCGTGCGTGCTGAGGTAGTCCGTGTCGAGGCAGGCGTTCATCTGGGTCGCCCGGTTCCCGTTCGCGCTGTCCCGCTTGCCGAGCTCGACCCATCCCTTGCCACCTCGGCGGCAGTCCTCCGGATCCCGCCGCTGCTCCCCTCCGTCCGGGCCGGAGCTCGGCAGGGACCCCGCGGAGGCGGCCGCGTCCTGGAGCGTCGTGATCCCGTCGATGAGGAGCCGTTCGCCGTTGCGGTACGCGACGAGCCCTCCGGGCGCGAACGATTCCGGAGCCGGAGCCGCGGCCGGGGCTGCGGCGGGCGCCCGGAGCCGGAGCGCCGTGTAGTGCCCGTTGGGTTTGCGGACCAGGCCGTCGTAGCTGAAGGAGGGGCTCGTCATGGTGGCCGCCCGCGCGGCGGGGAGTTGCCTGATGGCCTCGGGTGTCAGGTACGCGGTTCCCGGGCGCACGTCGACCGTGCCGCCGGCCTGCTTGCCGTAGTCCTTCAGGGCGGAGATCCGCGGCTGCTGGTAGGGGGTGTCGCCGGTGTCCTCGCTCTGGCTCACGGACCGGTTGCCGGCCTGCGGGGCCGGGGCGGGCGCGTCACCGCCCTGGTCCATGGCCGCTGCCGGATTCGGTGCGGCGGTGGCGAGGTTCTGGATCGCCTGCGCCATCTGCCCGAGCAACTCCTGCCTGCGGGCTTGGAGTTGCTGGGCCTTCGTCTTGAGGTCGGAGGCCTTCGTGTCGTTCGCCTTGGACGCGGCGTCGAGCTGGGAGGACCGGGCGTCGACCTGCGAGGCCTCCTGCCGGATCTGGTTCTGCTCGCCCTGGATCTTGTCCTCGACGGCGTTCTCCTGGTTCTTCCGGGCCTCCAACTGCTGCGCCTCGCCGTCGTAGGCGGCGGCGGCCTGCGCCTGCGCCGGCATCTGGAACTCGTGCTGCTTGCCGTTGTGGGCCGCGATCTCGCCGTCCAGGGCCTTCGCCCGCGCGTTGTGGCCGTCGATCTCCTGGTTCACCGCGGCGACCCTGGCGTTGAGCGCCGCCTTGCTGTCGCGGATGGCGGCGGCCTCCTTGAGGATCCGCTCCGCCTCGGCGACCACGGCCTTCTCCTGCTGCGCCATCTCCGCGGCCTGCCGGTTCGCCTCATCGAACTTCGCCAGCATCGTTGCCACGGCGGCCTCGAAGCCCTGGGGCGTCATCAGCTGCGCGGGGGCGAGCGTGCCCGCCTGTGCCGTGGCCGCCGCGGCGGGGGTCGCCGCGACCGTCTGTGCTCCGAGGGCGAGGATCGGCGCCAGCGATGCCACGAGCGCCATCAGCACGAGGTGGACGAGGCGGCGCGCGGCCGCCCTGCGCCGGGGCGGGGTCATCCGGTCACCTTCCCGGCGAGCTCGTCGGCGAGCTTCGAGGCGGTCGACGCCCCGTCACCCGCCTGGCAGACGGCGACCTGCAGCAGGCTCGCGCCCTTCACCCGCGCCTGGTGGAAGCAGGCCCAGTCCCCGGCGCCGTCCTGCGCGGCGGCCCACACCACGGCGGACTCGGTGGCGGGGCGCGCCGTGTAGGTCCACTTAGAGCTGCGCCCGGCCTGGTCGGTGACCGTGGCGGAAGAACACCTGGCGAGGCCGTCGGTGAGCCGCTGCAAGGCGGTGCCGGCCGTGTCGGCGTCCGGGAAGACGCCGAGCGTCTGGTTCACGCTGTACGCGCCGGAACCCCCCGCGTCCTGGTAGGTCGCCGAGAGGAAGGCCTTCCACGCCGGCCCGTAGACCGACTGCGTGGTCGGGCCCGCCGCGACGGCGCAGTCCGAGGGCGCCGCGTTCAGCGCGGCGTGCGGCCGGCCCGACTGGGACCCGGCGACCACCGTCGTCCCGGCCAGCCGGCTGACGCTGTCGGCGCCGAGCAGGTCCGCCTGGACCGTCCCGGCGGCGACGTGCGGCGGAATGCCCGTGGGCTGCTCGGGCCACAGCCACCAGCCGACACCTATGAGCACCAGGCAGGGCAGCACCGCGGCCACCAGCAGCCGCCAGTGGCGAAGTACCCCGGTTCCCCGGCGCGTTGCCCGCGCCCCGGAGGGCGTCGCCGACGCAGGCGCCGACGCGACCGGCGGCGTGGGCGGCGGTGTGCCCGGGCCCGACGGCCCGGCCGGCGTCGCGGGTGCGGGCGGCGCCGTGGCAGGTGCCGCAGCGGCCGGCACGGCGGCCGGCGCGGCAGGTGCCGTCGCCGTGCCGCCGCCGGGGCCGAGTCGGGGCGGGACCGCGCGTGGCGTCTGCTGCCAGGTGGGCGGTGCGGGTGCGGCCGGGTCCTGGTTCCAGTAGTGCTTCGTCATGACGTCCCCCTGGTCGTGGTGTTCGGGTCGGTGCCGGTCATCGGCTGCACGCGGCGGCGAGGACGAACAGCAGGAACAGGACGGCGAGGATGCCGAGGCAACCGATGCCGCCCTCGGGGTTCTTGGTGTTCGCCTCGACCGTTCCGCCGGGGCGCAGGCCGGGGTGGCGGTCGGTGTAGTGCGCGATCTGGGCCCGCTCGCCCTGGGACTCGGTGCCCCAGGAGGTCTTGAAGCCGCACTCGCCGCACCGGTAGCGGTATGCCATGTCAGGTCCTCGAACTTCGTTGGTGGGATGGCCGGTTGGTCGATGCGCAGCGATGGCGGGGTCAGCGCCAGCGCCAGCAGACGGTGTAGCCGAGGTCGGGGAACTCGTTGGAGCGCCAGTAGGTGGAGGCGTCCTGGCCGCAGAACGCGGGGTAGTTGGGCGTGCTGGTGCGTCCGGTGACGTAGACGTTGGAGCGCTCGCAGCTGCCGACGTCGGTGAAGGTGGAGCCCGACTTGAGCAGGCAGGTGCGGACGGGGGCGTAGCCCGCGTCGTCGGGGAACACCATGGACAGGCACTGCAGGACGTCGCGGTCGGCGCCCCTGGGGCCGGGGACGGTCCGCCACTGGTTGTAGTGGGGCCAGCCGTCGCACTTGGAGTGGTCGCCGGTGCCGGTGTAGACGGCCAGGACCTTGAAGGCGCCGGTCCGGCAGGACAGCAGCGACCACTGGCCCCCGCCGGACGGTCCGAAGACGCAGTCGCCCTGCCGGGCGTGGTACGAATCCCCGCCCGGGCTCTGGTAGCTGAGGCAGAGGACCCTCGAGTAGCGCTTGGAGCTGACGCTCTCGTCGTTGCCGGGCACGTTGGCGCAGCCGTCCAGGTCGGTGCTGCCCTCGTTGATCCGGACCACCTTGAACGCCCCGGCGGCGCAGGCGGTCGGGCTGAGGTCGGCGTGGTCGCTGGTGCCGGTGTCGTGGAAGCAGTCGCCGACGGTCGCGGTGCCGACCGGATCGGTCGGGCTCGGGCTCGGCGTGGGCGTGGGGGTCGGGGTCGGTGTCGGTGTCGGGGTCGGAGTTGGCGGGCGGGTGCTGGTGACGATCGGGTCGGGCTGCGGGATCCGGTAGGAACTGCCGGCCAGACGCGTCGGGTGAGTGCCCGTCAGCGGTTGGCTGTCAGCGGCCGAGCGGGCGCCGACCGGGTGGGAGTCGCCGTCGTAGCCCACCACCAGCACCAGGGCCACGACGGCGGCGAGACCGAGGAGCACCTTGCCGACCCGGGCGGCCACGCTGCCCGCGCCCGCGCCCGGCACGGTGACCGGACCGGCCGAGCCGCCCGAACCACTCGAACCACCCGAACCACCGGACCCTGAAGCGCTGTTGACCCGTGTCCGCGAGGCCCCCGCCCCGGCCGGAGGCTTCCGCTTCGACCCGCCGGACGCCTTCGACCCGCCGGAGGCCTTCGATCCCTTGGCCGCCTTCACCCGGCCGGCCGCCGAGGCCAGTCGCTCGGCCCAGGCGGCGGGCGTCGGCCGGGCGGCCGGGTCCGTTCCGAGCGAGCTGCGGGCCAGGTCGCCGAGGGCCGGGTCGATCGCCGCCAGGGCGGCCGGGTCGGTCGTGCTCTGGTCGCGGGCGAAGAGGCGGACGGCGAGCAGCGCGAGCTTGTAGGTGTCGCTGTGCCGTGTCGCCCGTTCCTCGCCCGCGGGGACGTGCCAGTCCGGGGTCTCGACCTGCGGCAGCACCGTCGCGAGGTCGGTGCGGGCCGCGTCGCAGTCGATGAGGAAGCATTCGGGCTGCGGGGTGAGGGCGAAGAGCAGGTTCTTCGGGGAGAGGTCGCCGACGGCGATGCCGAAGCGGTGCAGGCGGTCGAGGGTGGTGGCGAGGTCGGCGAGCAGCAGCAGCCGGTCCCGGTCGGTGACGGTCAGTCCGATGCCGGCGACGTAGGTGTCGTCGTTGAGGAGGTACTCGAGGGTGGCGAGCCTGGGCGGGCCCTGGTTGCCGGCTTTCAGGGTCCGGAGCGTGAAGCGGAAGCGGTCGGGGACGGCCCGCATCAGGAATCCGCAGGTCCGTCCGCCGCGCCGGACCACGGCGGCCGGCCAGGCGGTCTTCTCGCACAGCCAGCGGCTCTGTTCGCCGGTCAGCCGTCCGGGCAGCGCGACGGCGGCGGCCAGCGCGGCGTCGTCCACCTGCGGCAGCACCGCGGGGGCGTACTCCTTGTAGACGACCTCCCAACCGCCGTCGGCCGCCGCCTCGTTGATGCGCTTGTTGCGCACCTGGTGGACCGTTCCCTGGCCGCCCCGGCCGAGTTCCGCGCCCAGGGTGAGGGTGGCGAACTCGACCGGGGCGGCCGGCCGGGAGCTCACCTGTGCCCCTCGGTGCGGGGCCAGATCGCCAGCAGGGTGCGGTCGTCGTCGAAGGTCTCCCGGGTGAAGTCCAGGACGTGGCCGAGCCACAGCGGGGGCGGCGGCACGGCGAGTTGACGGGCGAACAGCTCTCCGACCCGGCCGTCGCCCTCGCCGAGCGGGTCGCCGAAGCCGTCGGTGCCGACCAGCAGCGTCCACGGCTCGGTGAGCCGTCCGACGGCGGTCTCCGGCTGTGCGGGGACCAGCGGGAGCGGGGAGACCTCGTTGCTGACCAGCGGCTCGCCCGGGGCGGCCTTGCCGCCGAACAGCGGGTGGTAGCCGCCGCCGGCCCGGTCGAGGAGCCACGCCCCGGAGTCGCCGATCCGGAAGAGTTCGGCCTCCAGGGCGTCGCCCGCGGTGCGGACCGCGCCCGCCACCAGGGTGGTGGCGTACAGCCGGGCCACCTCGGCGGCCTGCGGCGCGGGGGCGCCGAGCCGCCACCGCGCCAGTTCGCGCAGCCGTTCCGCGGCGAAGGCCGCGACGTCGGTGCTGTCGAGCCGCTCCGGGTTCCGGTCGAGCTGGTGCAGGATGCGTTCGACGGCGGCCCGGCAGGCCTCGACGGCGCCCTGGTGGGATTCGGCGGCGCTGGACACGCCGTCGGCGACCGCGAAGACGATGCTGCCGGTGGCCTCGTGCACGGCGGCGCGCGCCGCGTCCTGGCGCGGCTGCCGGTAGTAGCGGTGCTTGGCGCCGCGGACGGACGCGAAGCGCAGGGTGAGCCGGTCGGTGGACCAGCCCTCGCACTCGCTGTCGGGGAAGTCGAAGGCGTACTGGCTGGGCGGCCGGGCCTCGAAGTCCAGGCCCGGCACGTCGACGGTGATCCGCTGCCAGGGCGCCGGGTCCGGCCGGGTCGCCGGGGGCGGCCCGGCGGGCCTCGGGGCGGTGCGGGGCCGGGCCCGGCCCGGTCGTCCGGGGCGTCACCGGCCGACCTCGTCGATGGCCATGGTGAACTGGTCGGGCCGGTTGACGACCAGCTGCGGGTTGGCCGAGTTCAGGGCGTGGCCGGAGGCCACCAGGCTCATGGTGAGCGAGTGGAAGAACTCCGAGATCGCCCGGCCGATGTCGGTGCCGGACTTGGCGAGGAAGGCGAACTCGGGCCGGGTCGCCACGTCGACCATGGTCTGCGCCCGGGCGTCGCCGAGGCCGCAGGCGATGATGTTCGGCGCGGTCGGCGTGCGGTCCCGGTCGGTCAGCTCCGCGTGCGGCGCGTGCCAGGACGAGCCGTCGGTGGGCTGGCCGTCGCTGAGCAGGAAGACCACCGGGCGGTGCACCCGGTAGCCCTCGCCGCGCAGCCACTTCACGTCGCCGGGGATCCGCTGCAGCAGGTCCTCGAAGACGGCCCGGTAGTTGGTCACCCCGCGGATCACCAGCCGGGGCACCGTGGTCTCGGTGCGCATGTCGGCCACCGCGAGCCGGACCTGGACGTCGTCGGAGAACCCGAGCACGGCCAGCCGGAGCTTCGCCGCGACCATCGGCTCCGCCCGCAGCCCCTCGCACAGCGACGCCACCCCGTCCCCCAGCTCCCGCTGGTACGGGGCCATCGAGCCCGACTCGTCGGCCACCACGTAGGCCGGCAGCAGGACGCCCTTCGTCTCCGCCATCGCAAACACCGCCTCTTCACAGTCACGTACGGGTGTCGCGGACGGGGCGGCCCGGGCCGCACGACACCGTGCGCAGGGGCCGCGGAACCGCCGTCCGCACCACCGATGCTGACGTTGCGTCAGGCAAAGGCACAGGTCAGAGCGCCGGTCATATGTGACCGGTCGTGAACGGTAGGCTCGCCCCTGTTTCATTCCTCGGGGGAAGGACGGGTTGTGGCGGAAACGCTCGGATCGCTGGTGCGGCAGTTACGGAAGCAGGCCCGGCTGACGCAGTTCCAGCTCGCCGAGCGGGCCGGGCTCGGCGAGAGCACCGTCCGCCGGATCGAGACGGACCGGCCGTTCGACCACCGGCTGGGCACCATCAACCGGATCGCGGACGCGCTCGACGCGGGCCCCGAGGACCGCCGCCGGCTGAGCGAACTCGGCGGCGGCGGCACGGCCCCGGTCGCACCGGAGTCCCCGGCGCCGCCGGAACCGCCGCCGCCCCGGGACCACGGCCCGCTCGCCGACGCCGCCGAGGAGTTGGCCCGCGAGAGCCGGCGCCGCTGGCGCCGCGAGGAGGCCCAGCACCGGGTGCACCACCCGTTCGCGCTGCCGGTGCGCTGGCGGCAGCTGCCGGCGGGGGTGGCGGACCGGTCGGCGAACGCCCTGCGGCTGGCCCCCGGTGAGGCGGGCGCCGAACCGGACCTCGGCGGCGACCTGCGGCGGGTCGCCGAGGTCTACCGGCGCATCCCGTCCGGCCGGCTGGTGGTCCTCGGCCGGGCCGGGTCGGGCAAGTCGATCCTGGCGGTCCGCTTCGCGCTCGACCTGCTGGACGCCCGCACCCGCAACGACCGGGTGCCGGTGATCTTCAGCCTCGGCGCCTGGGATCCGACCACCGTGGCGCTGCGCGACTGGCTGATCGGCCGGCTGCTGCGCGACTACCCGCACCTGGCCCGCCGGGTCTCCGGCGCCAGGACGCTGGCCGCGGACCTGCTCGACGACGACCTCGTCCTCCCGGTCCTCGACGGTTTCGACGAACTCGCCGAGGGCCTGCGCGCCCCTGCCCTCGCCGAGCTGAACCGCTCCTCGCTGCCGCTCGTCCTCACCAGCCGGCACGCCGAGTTCACCGCCGCCGTGCGGACGGCCCACGCCCCGCTGGCCGCCGCCGTCGTCCTGGAACTGTGCGACCTCGACCTCGACGACCTGCGCGGCTACCTGCCCCGGACCGACCCGGCCTTCCCCGGGCCGGCCGGCCCCGACGAGCAGGGCGCGACCTGGGAGGCCGTCCTCGACCCGGCCCGGACGGCGCAGAGCGCCGGCCGCGCCAACCTCGCCGCGGCGCTGCGCACCCCGCTGATGATCGCCCTCGCCCGCACCATGTACAGCGACCACCCCGAGCGCCGGCCGGACGAACTCCTGGACACCGCCCGCTTCCCCGACTCCGAGGCGATCGAGCAGCACCTGCTGGCCGGGTTCGTCCCCGCCGTCTACCGCCCGCGCCCCGCCGAGCGGCTCGACACCGTCCACCGCCGGAACGGCTCGTGGGACGCAGAGCGCGCCGAACGCTGGCTCGGCCACCTCGCCGACCACCTGACCCGGCTCGGCCGCGAACGGCAGGACCTCAGCTGGTGGGAGGTCGGCACCGGCATGAGCCGCCTCTCCCGCACCGTGATCATCGCCGTCCTGGCCGGCGTCGCCTTCGGCGTCACCACCGCGATCGGCAACATCCCGGTGGACCTGGTCGCCACCGCGCACGGCTTCCGGTTCGCGGTGGTCCGCGGCCTGCTGGTCGGCCTCCTGCACGGCCTCGCCGCCGGCTCGCTCTTCGGGTTCGTCTACTGGCACCTGTCCGCCCGGGCGGCCCTCAGACCCTCACCGGTCCGCATGCGGATCGGTCTCGGCACCCCGGTGACCCGCCGCAACGCCCGCACCCGGTTCCTGATCGGCCTGCTGGGCGGAGCGGTCGGCATGGCGCTGCTGATCCTGGTCGACGAAGGCGTGGTGGGTCCGCTCGGCCTCGCCGACGGGCAGGGCGCCGGACTCGTCGCCGGGCTGGTCTTCACGGTGCCGATCGCCCTCTCGATCGGGCTGGTCTTCGGCCTGATCGCGCTGTTCGAGGCCCCGGTCCGCACCGAGTCCGTGGTCAGCCCCGCCGACCTGCTGGACATCGACCGCCGCAACATCGCCTACCACCTGCTCACCTGGGCGCTCGTCCTCGGCAGCGGCACCGGCCTGGTGAACGGCATCGTGTACGGGCCGCTGCGCGGCTTCGAGGTCGGCCTGGTCTTCGGGCTGGAGGGCGCGTTCGGCGCCGGGCTCGCCTACGGACTGAGCCTCACCGCCTGGGGCCAGTGGGTGGCGCTGGCCCGCATCTGGCTGCCGCTCACCGGGCAGCTGCCCTGGGCGCTGATCGCTTTCCTGGAGGACGCCCACCAGCGCGGCGTGCTCCGCCAGGTCGGCGCGGTCTACCAGTTCCGCCACGCCTGGATCCAGAGTCACCTGAGCCGCAGTCACCAGCAGCGCCGCGCCCGCGGACAGGGCCCGCGCGATCACTCGACGGAAGGGGCACGATGAGCGCCGGATCCTGGACGCACCGCGCGGCGGTCGCCGTCACCGCCACCGCCCTCGTCGGCGCCTCGCCACGGCCCCCGCGGCCGCCCGGCCCGCCGCCCCCACCCTGCACTACACCTGCGTCTTCCCGACCATCGGCGGACAGGCCATCACCGCCAGGATCTCCGCGGACATCCCGGCCACCCTGCCGGTCGGCGAGTCCAGCCCGGCCTTCGCGATCCAGGCGGCCGCCACCGTCGAGGCCTCCTTCACCCTCGGCCTGCGCTACGTCCTCGGCGTGCGCACCATCGAAGGCTCGGTCGACGCCGACACCCGCATCTTCAGCCCGCAGGGCGAGACCGCCGTGCCCGTCCACCTCGCGATCACCCGCACCTCCGTTCCCGCCTCCGGGGCCTTCGAGATCCCCGCCACCGGCAACGCGCCCCGGCTGTCCTTCACCCGCCCCGGCGCAGGGCGCGTGACCGCCGACCGGTTCACCCTCCACCTGGTGCCCAAGGACGCCGACGGCAACCTGGCCGGTCCCGGCCGGGTCGACGTCCCCTGCACCCTGAACGGAGGCCAGGACAACACCGTCGCCCCCTTCGAGATCACCCCGGCCAAGGCCGCTCCCACCCCGTCCGCCACCGCCTCCCACTCCGCCTCCGCCTCTGCCCCCGCCTCCGCGAGCCCGGCCACCACCCCGCCGGAATCGGACGCCCCCGCCGCCGCCACCTCACCGGCTCCCCCACCACCCTCATCCGCCCCCGCCGCGTCCGCGCCCGCCGCCCCGCCGGCACCGGCCGCCGGCATCCTCCTCCACCGCCGGTCCAAGCGCCGCGCCACGCCCGGCCCTTCAGCCTGAGCGGCGCACCGCGGCGCGGCGAACGCAGTGGTGCATTTTCGGGAATCGGGGCCGGAGTTCGTCGACGATGCGGCGCGGACGAGCGGGTGCGGGTGGCATTCCGGTGCGGAATGGTGGCGGGAAGTGGCGGTTTCGCGTGACGGATGCGGGCCGCGGACGACCTGGACTCAGGAGTGATCACCCATGGCGGAACTGCTCTTCGTGCTGACCGGATCTCCCTACTGGACCCTCAAGGACGGCAGCCGGCACGCCACCGGTTACTGGGCGGAGGAGTTCGCGGCCCCGTACCGGGCCCTGACGGAGGCCGGGCACCGGGTGGTGGTGGCCACGCCGGGCGGCGTGGTTCCCACGGTCGACATGATGAGCCTGCGTCCGGAGATGGCGGGCGGTGCGCAGGGCGCGCTCGAACTGGAGGGTGTGATCCGCGCCGCGGAGGAGCTCCGGCGGCCGATCCGGCTGTCGGACGCCCGGGTGGAGGACTACGACGCCGTCTACTTCCCGGGCGGCCACGGCCCGATGGAGGACCTGTGGACCGACGCCGACGCGGGCCGGCTGCTGACCGCGGCCCTGGCTTCGGGGAAGCCGCTGGCGGTGGTCTGCCATGCGCCGGCCGCGCTGCTGGCGACCAGGGTGCGCGGGGTCTCCCCGTTCGCCGGTTACCGGGTCACCGGTTTCACCAATGACGAGGAGAATGCCGTCGGCCTGGCCTCCAAGGCCCGCTGGCTGCTGGAGGACGAACTGAAGGCCATGGGCGTGAAGTTCGAACGCGGTGAGATGTGGAAGCCGTACACGGTGGTGGACCGCAATCTGTACACGGGTCAGAATCCGGCCTCTTCCGGCGTCCTGGGGCAGGAGCTGCTCAAGGTGCTGAAGTAGGCGCCGGCGCCACCACCCGAAGACCCGTCACCGCCCGTGAGCAACGGAGGGTGACGGGTCTTCATGTCGGGTGCGTGCCCGGGGCTACCCTTCGGCGACCGCTTCGAGCGGGCTGAGGGCGGCGGCCCGGCGGGCGGGGACGGCGGCCGCGATCGCGCCCGTGGCGAGGGAGGACAGGCAGAGCAGGGCGAGCGTCCCCCAGGGCAGGACGAGGGTGTACTGCTTCATCGCGCCGCCGGTGAGGGCGCCGACCGCCCAGGCGCCGAAGAGCCCTCCGGCCAGGCCGAGCAGGGTGCCGAAGGCGGCGACGGTGACGGCCTCCAGGCGGATCATCCGGCGGACGCCGGCCCGGTCCATGCCGAGGGCGCGCAGGGCGCCGATCTCCCGGGTCCGTTCGGTGACCGACATGGCCAGGGTGTTGACGATTCCCAGTGCGGCGATCACCACGCCGATGGCCAGCAGCCCGTACATCAGGGTGAGCAGTTCGCTCATCGTCCCGGCCGCCTCGCGGACCAGCGCGGCCCGGTCCTGGACCTTCAGCAGCGGGTTGTTGCCCACGGCGGTGCGCAGCGCATTCTCGCTCACGCCGTCGCCGCTCACCAGGATCCGCTGGACGGAGCCGGGCTTGTAGCTGTGGCGCTGCACCTCGTCCCGGGCGCCGAGCACGTCGCGGGCGGCGGGGTTGTCGCGGTAGACGCCCACCACGGTGTACGGCGCGAAGGATTCGCTCGATCCGATGCGGAGGTTGACGCTGCGTCCGGTGCTGGTGCCGGTCTCGGCGGCGACGCTGCTGGAGACGGCGATCCGGCCGGGCCCGAGGTCCTGGAGCGAGCCGCTGACGAAGTCGAGTTTCACGGCCTGGGAGATGCCGGCCGGGTCGACGCCCGAGATCTCCCGCACCTTGCCGCCGATGACGGCCACGGAGTCGGCGATCGCGCTCGCGCCCCGCACGCCGGGTGTCGCGGCCACCCGCTGGACGACCGCGGGGTCGATGCCGGTCATGGTGCTGCCGGTGCTGATCACGTGGTCGGCGGCGAGGCCGTCGGCGGCCTGCCGGTCCAGGGCCTGCCCGGTCGAGGTGCCGATGGTGGCGAGGCCGCCGACCAGCGCCGTGCTGAGCAACAGGGTGGTCGCCGTGGCCGCGGTCCGTCGGGGGTCGCGCAGCGCGTTCTGCTGCGCGAGGACGCCGGTGACGCCGAAGCGGCGGGTGAGCCGGCCGGTCAGCCGGATCACCGGCCGGACGAGCAGCGGTGCCAGCACGATCAGGGCGAGGACGAGGATTCCGCACCCCAGCATCGCGCTGCGCAGGTTCTCCTCCGAGGCGTCCTCGGCCGAGCCGGCGAGCGAGACCAGCAGCCCGACGCCCAGGGCCAGCAGGCCGATTCCGGCCGCCGCGCGGAGCCGCGGGCGGGCGGCGGGGTGCGCTGCCGACCGCAGGGCCTCGATCGGGGCGATCCGCGCGGCCCGGCGCGAGGGCAGCCAGGCGGCGAGCACCGTCACGCCCACGCCGACGAACAGGGCCGCGGCCACCGACCGGGCGCCGATCACCAGAGGGCCGTCCGGCAGTTCGTTGCCTGCGTCGCTCAGCAGGTCGGGCAGCACGGACGCGACGCCGAGGCCGAGCACGAAGCCCGCCGCCGACGCGGCGAGCCCGATCAGCAGCGCTTCGAGCAGCAGCGAGCGCACCACCTGGCGGCGGGTCGCGCCGACGGCCCGGAGCAGGGCGATCTCCCGGGTCCGCCGGGTGACCAGCATCGCGAAGGTGTTGAGGACGAGGAACGAGCCGATGAACAGCGAGACGCCGGCGAAGACCATCGGCAGCTTCTGGTAGCCGCGGGTCAGCGTGCCGACGTAGATGGCCTGTTGGTCGGCCATGGCCTGCCCGGTGGTGACCTCGGCCCGGTCGGCGGGCAGCATGTCGGTGATCCGCTGCGCCAGCTCGTGCTCTCCGACGCCGGGCGCGGCGGAGACGTCGATGGAGGTGTAGTGCCCGGGCGCGGCGAACAGCCGCTGCGCGGTGGCCCGGTCCAGCACGGTGAGGGTTCCGCCGGAGGTGACCCTGGTGTCCTGGGTGGTCACGATGCCGACCAGGCGGGCGGTCATCGCGGGGCCGTCGGTGGCCAGGGTGACGGTGTCGCCCAGGCGCAGGCCGCCCGCGGCGGCCGTTCCGCGGTCGACGGCGATCTCGCCCTCGGCGGCGGGCGCGCGTCCCTCGACCAGGGGGTGGCGCTGCGGCACGTACCCGGCGGCCTGGTTCCTGCCCTGCTGGACGCGCAGCGGCTTGCCGTCGGCCGCGTTCAGCACGGCGCTGCCCTCGGCCGACGGCAGCACCGCCGCAACGCCGGGCACGTTCCCGATCCGCTGCACGAGGTCGTCCGTCAGGACGTCCGGCTGGTCGGGGGCGGAGCGGGAGTACGCCGGGGTGACGCTCACCGCGAGGTCGGCGAAGCTCCGGGACGCGGCGGCGCGGTGGGCGGCGGCGCTGGAGTCCGCGAAGACGAGGGTGCCGGAGACGAGTGCGACGCCGAGGCAGACCGCGAGGACGGTCATCAGCGAACGCGCCTTGTGGGCCAGCACGTTGCGCAGGGCTGTGGTCAGCATGAGCAGCTTTCGGAGGTAGGAGGTGACGGGGGCTCAGCCGGCGAAGGACTTCATGACGTCCAGCACCCGGTCCGGGCTCGGGTGGGCCATCTCGTCGACCAGCCGTCCGTCCGCCAGGAACACCACCCGGTCCGCGTATCCGGCGGCCACCGGGTCATGGGTGACCATGACCACGGTCTGCCCCAGCTCCTCGACGCAGCCGCGCAGGAAGCCGAGCACCTCGGCGCCGGCGCGCGAGTCGAGGTTGCCGGTCGGCTCGTCGCCGAACACGATGGCGGGCCGCGCGACCAGCGCCCGGGCGACGGCGACGCGCTGCTGCTGCCCGCCGGACAGTTCCGCGGGGCGGTGCCCGAGGCGCTCGGAGAGCCCGACCATCGAGACCACCCGCTCCACCCACTGCGGGTCCGGCCGGCGCCCCGCCAGCGACAGCGGGAGGGTGATGTTCTCCAGCGCCGTCAGGGTGGGCAGCAGGTTGAACGCCTGGAAGACGAAGCCGATCCGGTCCCGGCGCAGCTGGGTGAGCTGCCGGTCGTCGAGCCCGCCGAGTTCGGTGGTGCCGATCCGCACCGATCCGGAGGTGGGGGTGTCCAGGCCGGCCGCGCAGTGCATCAGGGTGGACTTGCCGCACCCGGACGGGCCCATGATCGCGGTGAACTCCCCCTCCCGGAAGGCGATGCTCACCCCGTCCAGCGCGGTGACCCGGGTCTCGCCGCTGCCGTAGACCTTGGTCAGGTCGACGGTCGACGCGGCGGCTCCCGGCATCGGCTGCGGGGCGAGGGAGTTGACGATCACGGTGGGGCTCCTGTCCGGGGCGGTGGTCTCTTCACCCCCGACGGTGCCTGCCGTACGTATCGGTCTCCCGGCCCTGCGTGTATCGGTTCCCGCTCCGCTTCCCGGCAGTTGTGCAGCGGCCGGGTCGCGGCACGCTCCTTCAGTCGGCCAGCCGCAGGGTGGCGACGGCGCCGCCGTCCGGCGCGTTGGCGAAGTGCAGTTCGGCGCCGAGCAGTTGGGCCTGGCCGAGGGCGATGGTCAGGCCCAGGCCGTGGCCGGTGCCGCGGTCGGCGGCTCCGGTGCGGAAGCGGCGCGGGCCGTGCGCCAGCAGGTCGGCGGGGAAGCCCGGGCCGTGGTCGCGCACCTCGACGGCGGGGCCGTCGACCGTGACCACCACCGGTGGGGCGCCGTGCCGGTGCGCGTTGGCGACCAGGTTGGCGATGATCCGCTCCAGCCGTCGCGGGTCGGTCTCCACGGTCCGCTCGGCGAGCACCGCCACCTGCGCCGCGAAGCCGGTGCGGCCGACCGCCTCGCGGACCACCTCGGCGAGCGGCACCCGGGCCCGGACCGCCTGCTCGGCCCCGGCGTCCAGGCGGGAGATCTCCAGCAGGTCCTCGACCAGGTCGCGCAGGTCGCGGACCCGGGCGCGGATCAGGTCCTCGGCCTCGCCGTCGGGCAGCAGGTCGGCGGCGGCCAGCAGCCCGCCCACCGGGGTGCGCAGCTCGTGGGCCACGTCGGCGGTGAACTGCCGTTCGGTGCGCAGCCGTTGGGCGAGGGTGTCGGCCATGGCGTCGACCGTCGCGGCGATCGCGGCGACCTCGTCCCGGCCGGCGACGGGCCCGGTCCGGGCGTCGAGGTCGCCGGCGGAGATCCGGGTGGCGGTCTCGGCGACGCGTTGCAGCCGCCGGGCGAGCAGGCCCGCCCCGTAGACCGAGGCGGGGACGGCCACGGCGAGTGCGAGCAGGGCGGCCACCGCCATCGCCGCGTCCAGCCGCGGCACGTGGGACAGCTCCGGCCCGAGGTTGACCTGCACGGCGAGCACCGGGCTGCCCGGGCCGCCGGTGCGCTGCGCGGCCCAGGCGCTCGGTCCGACTCCGTCCACCACCCGGCCGTCGTACGCGGTGTGCCGGTTGCCGTCGGCGGGGTCGCGGAGTTCCGCCGGCAGCCCGGGCGGGTCGAGCATCGCGCCGTCGGCCAGGGCGCCGGTGCGGTGGTAGACGTCCATGGCCGCGTAGACGGCGTTGAAGGCCCGGCCCTCGCCCCGGCCGCGGATGTCGTCGACCGTCCACAGGTGCACCAGGACCCCGAGCACCAGTGCGACCAGGCAGGCCGCGCCGGCCGCCAGTGCCGCGATCCGCCGGCGGATCCCCCGCCGCCGGCCCGGGCCGTTCACCGCCGGAACTTGTAGCCGAAGCCGCGGACCGTCTCGATCCGGTCCCGGCCGATCTTGCCGCGCAGCCGCTGCACGCCCAGGTCCACCACCCGGCTGTCGCCGTCCCAGCCGTACTCCCAGACCTCGCGCAGCAGGGTGTGCCGCTCCAGCACCACGCCCGGGCTGGCGGCGAACTCCAGCAGCAGCTTCAACTCGGTCGGGGTCAGCGCGACCTGACGGCCCGCCAGCGTCACCTCCATCCCGGCGGTGTCGATCCGCAGCTCGCCGAAGGTCAGGACCTCGTCCGGGGCCGGCTCCGTCTCCGCCGCCGGGCGCGGGTAGGTGGCCCGGCGCAGCAGTGAGCGGATCCGGGCGACCAGCACGAAGGTCTCCACCGGCTTCACCACGTAGTCGTCGGCGCCGGCCTCCAGCCCGGCCACCACGTCCAGTCCGTCGCCGCGCGCGGACATCATCAGCACCGGCACCAGGCTGCTCTCCCGGACCCGCCGGCACAGGCCGATCCCGTCCAGTCCGGGCAGCATCACGTCCAGCACGAGCAGGTCGAACTCCCCCGCGCGGAACGCCTCCAGGCCCGCCAGCCCGTCCGCCGCCGTCTCCACCCGGTACCCGTACCGCTCCAGCGCGACGGCGAAGGACCGCCGCATCAGCTCGTCGTCCTCCACCAGCAGCACACGGACCGGGCTCGGACTGGACGAGGACACGACTGGACAGCTCCTGTTCGACGGGCCGGGACGGACGTCGCGGCCGCGCACCCGCGCAACCGGCGACCCGCTCCGAACAATACGTCAGACCGCGAGCCCGGCCGCCACCCGACACCGCTCCCCCATCGGCCGCTCCTGGCGGACGACTTCCCAGGTCATCCCCGCTTCCCGGCCTTCCGGCCCCGGGTCGCGGCGCGGTCCGGCGCGCCGCATCGCGGGGAGACCGAGCGTGTCCCGATACCCGCCCGATACGAACCCCGGGGCCGCGGACCGGGGTTCAGTGCCCGGCGCTGGCGCCGCCGTCGACGTGGAGGATCTCGCCGGTGACGAAGGGGGCGTTCTCCAGGTAGCGGACGGCGTCGACGATGTCGCTGATCTCGCCGATGCGTCGGACGGGCTGGAGGGCGGCCAGGGCGTCGTACGCCTCGGGCGGGTGCATGGGGGTGCGGACGGCGCTCGGGGAGACGGCGTTGACGCGGATGCCGCGGGTGGCGTACTCGACGGCGAGGGACTTGGTGGCGGACTGCAGGCCGCCCTTGGTGAGCGAGGCGAGGACGGACGGGATCCGGGCGTCGGCGTTGTCGACCAGGCTGGTGGTGAGGGTGACGATGTGTCCGCCGCCCTGGTCGAGCATCTGGCCGACGGCGAGTTGGGTGAGGCGGAAGAAGCCGGTGAGGTTGACGCCGGTGATGGCCGCGTAGTCCTCGGCGGTGTAGTCGGTGAAGGGCTTGGCGATGAACAGGCCGGCGTTGTTGATCAGGGTGTCGATCCGGCCGAAGCGGTCGACGGCGGCGGCGACCAGGCGTTCGGCGGTGGCGGGGTCGGCGAGGTCGCCGGGGACGGCGAGCAGGCCCGCGTCCTCGCTCGGCGGGATGCTGCGCGAGGTGGCGACGACGGCGTGGCCGAGCTCGCGGTAGGCGTCGACCAGGGCCGCGCCGATGCCCCGGGAGGCTCCGGTGACGACGGCGACCTTCCGACCGTTCGTGGGCATGGCGTTCCTCCGGGGTGCGCCCGCCGCGGGCGCGGTCGGGTGGCCGGGCAGCGCTCCTGCCGGCACCTCGAAGGTAGGCCGCCTGCCACGCCCTCGGCCACGCCGACACACCCCTGCACCCGAAACCGGCTTCCCGAACGGAAGGCCTGACGGCGGATCAGGACCGGCCCTGGCCCGCCCGGGTGCCGTGGCAGGCGCCCCGCCCGGGACGCACCATGGGCGGCAGGACGCCGGACGGACGGTCCGTCGCGGCGGAACGGAGGAGCAGCGCCATGCGGGAGTTCCTGGTCGAGATCACCACCCGCGTCCCCGCGGACGTCCCCGCCGAGGAGGTCGACCGCCGACGCGCCGCAGAGGCCGTCCGGGCCCGCGAACTCGCCGATGCCGGACGGCTCTTCCGGCTCTGGCGGCCGACCGGCGAGACCCGCAGCCTCGGCATCTGGCGGGCCGAGGACGAGGAGCGGTTGCGCACCGACGTCCTCGGCAGCCTGCCGCTGTGGCCGTGGATGACCGCCGCCGTCACCCCGCTGGAGCCGCACCCCAACGACCCGGGAACGGCCTGACGGAGCAACAGCTCCCGTGCTGGGTAGCGGCCTTCGGGCCGGGCGGCCTGGCGGGGCCGGTGCTGGTCCGACCGGATGGCGGCCCTCCGGGGTGCGGCGCGCGCCGGGGTGTCGCGGGCCGGGGCCGCCCGGTGCGCGGGCTAGGTTCTGGTACGTGACCGGCAATGACGCGGCCCTGGCGTTGATGGTGGCGACGGCGCTGGGCTTCGACTTCACCAACGGCTTCCACGACACCGGCAACGCGATGGCGACCTCGATCGCCACCGGGGCTCTGCCGCCGCGCGTCGCGGTCGGCGTCTCGGCGGTGCTCAACCTGGCCGGCGCGTTCCTGTCGACCGCCGTGGCGGCGACCATCGCCAGCGGCCTGGTCGCCGCCCACGAGGTCACCCTGACCGTGGTGTGCGCCGGACTGACCGGCAGCATCCTGTGGAATCTGGCCACCTGGTTCCTCGGGATCCCGTCCAGTTCCTCGCACGCGCTGATCGGCGGGGTGGTCGGGGCGACGGTGGCGGCGGCCGGCCCGTGGGTCGTCAAGTGGCAGGAACTGGTCTCCAAGGTGATCGTCCCCGCGGTGGTGTCGCCGTTCGTCGCGGGCGGGGTGGCCGCGATCGGCACCGTCCTGGTGTACCGGATCACCCGTCACGTCCCCGAGCGCGCGCGGGGGCACGGCTTCCGGCTCGGCCAGATCGGCTCGGCGTCGATGGTGTCGCTCGCCCACGGCACCAACGACGCGCAGAAGACCATGGGCGTCATCACCCTGGCCCTGATCGCCGACGGCGCGCTGCCGGCCGGGGCGAAGGCGCCGGACTGGGTGATCGTCTCCTGCGCGCTGGCGATCGGCCTGGGCTCGTACGTCGGCGGCTGGCGGGTGATCCGGACCCTCGGCAAGGGGCTGACCGAGATCGAGCCGTCGCAGGGGATGGCGAGCGAGTCCGCCACGGCCGCCGTGATCCTCTGCTCCACCGACTTCGGCTACCCGCTGTCCACCACGCACGTGGCCACCGGGTCGATCGTGGGTTCGGGGGTCGGGCGCAGCGGCGCCGAGGTGCGCTGGCGGACCGCCCGCCGGATGGTGGCGGCCTGGCTGTGCACGCTGCCGGCCTCGGCGCTGCTCGGCGCGCTGGCCTTCTGGACCGCGAACGGGATCGGCGGTACGGCGGGGGTGGTGGTGGTCTTCGCCGTGCTGGTGGCGGCCTCGGTCGCCTTCTTCGTCGCCTCCCGCCGTCCGGCCGTGACCCCGGCGAACGTCAACGCCGCGTGGACCGGCTCGGTGATTCCGGCTCCCCCCGTCGACGAGTCCGACAAGGCCGTCCGGTGAACGCCTGGGTCGACCTGGGCGCCCTCGCCAAGATCGTCCTGGCGGGCCTGCTCACCGGCGCCGGCCTGCCCGCGCTGTTCGCCTGCGCGCTGTGGCTGCTCAACCCGGCCGGGCCGTCCCCGACGGCCCGGGCGCCCGGCCGACCGCCGGCCCGGCGCGCCGCGCGCTGGCCGGACTGGTCTTCGCCCTGGTGCTCGCGGCGATCGGCTGGGGCATCTCCGTCATCGTCGACCGGAGTTGACCGGAGCCGACCCGGGCCGACCCGAGCCGGCCGCCTTCCGCGGAGGACGTCGGTATGACCGTGCTGTCCACCGGTCCGACCGCGAGGCTCGGCGTCCGACACCCGCCCGGCTGCGCCGGGACGGCCTGCACGGGCGGCACCGCGGACCTGGCGGCGGCCGTCTCCGAGGTGCCCGGCCGGCACCAGCACCACCGCGAACCGACTCTGCGTCAGATTCCCGACCGGGTCAACGCTTCGCCGGGCGGCCGGAATCCGCGGTCGGCTCCGCCGGTCCTCCGCCCCGCCCCGGGTGTCAGGAGAGCCGAATCCGGCTCCCGGGCACCGCGCCGCCCGGCCGGGGCGGGTCCTACTTCCAACGTCCGAGCCGGGTTCGGGCCCGGCGGCCGATCCGGGGACCCGGCGGGCCGGGGGATCGTGTGCGGCATGAATGCCGAACAGCGCGCCGCCGTACCGCAGTCCGCCCCCGTGGGCGTCGTCACCGGGGCTTCCCGCGGGCTCGGGCTGGCGCTCGCGCGGGGGCTGGCCGCCGAGGGGTGGCGGCTGGTGGTGACCGCCCGGGGCGCGGTGGAACTCGCTGCCGCCGAGGCCGAGTTGGCCGGCCTCACCGAGGTCGTCGCGCTGCCGGGCAGTATCGCGGACGGGCCGCACCGGGCCCGCCTGGCCGGGGCCGCGGAGCGTCTCGGGGGCGCGAGCCTGCTGGTCAACAACGCCGGAACGCTCAACGCCGCTCCCGGCGGCGCGCCGCTGCCCCGGCTGGCGGACCAGCCCCTGCCGGACCTGCGGGAGGTGTTCGAGGTGAACGCGTTCGCGCCGATCGCGCTCACCCAGCTCCTGCTGCCCCAGCTGCGCGGCCGCGCCGGCACCGTCCTCAATATCAGCTCCGAGGCCGCGGTGGTGCCCTACCGGGGCTGGGGCGGGTACGGCGCCAGCAAGGCCGCGCTCGACCTCGCCACCGCCGTACTCGCCCGGGAGGAGCCGGAGTTGCGGGTGTGGGCGGTCGACCCGGGCAACATGCGCACCCGGATGCTCCAGCAGGCCACCCCGGGCGGGGACGTCTCCGGCGAGCCGCTGCCGGAGGAGGTCGCGTCGGTCCTGCTGCGCCTGCTCCGCGACCGCCGGCCGTCCGGCCGCTACCGGGCGCAGGACCTGGCCCGCCGGTGACCGGGCCGGGCAGGCGAGACTCGCCGCCCCGGCGTCGCCCCACCCAGGCGTCACCCCGCCGGGCTCACCGCCCCAGCCGTACCCCGCCCGGCCTCACCCCGCCCGGCCGCAGCGCTCGGTGTCGATCTCGGTGAGGGTGGCCTCGTGGTAGCGGGGCCCGTGCACGGTGGAGGAGTTGAGCACGAGTCCGGCCGCGTGCAGCGCCTCCTCGGGCACCTCGGCGTCGAGCACGGACAGGTTCTCCCGCAGGTGGGCCGTCGACCGGGTGCCGGGGATGGCGACGACGTGGGGCCCGCGGGAGGTCACCCAGGCCAGGGCGAGCTGGGCGAGGGTGAGTCCGGCGTCCTCGGCGATCCGCGCCAGTTCGTGGCGCAGCGCCAGGTTGGCGGGGTAGTGCCGGTCGTCGAAGCGGGGCATGCCGCGGCGGATGTCGGCGGCGGGGAGGCCGGCGGGGTCGGGCGGCGCCGAGGTGAGGAAGCCGCGGGCCAGCGGGCTGAACGCGACCAGGGCGACGCCGAGTTCGTGGGCGGCCGCCAGGGTGCCCTGTTCGGGGTTGCGCGACCAGAGGCTGTACTCGTTCTGCAGGGCGGCGATCGGGTGCACGGCGTGGGCCCGGCGCAGGGTCGCGGCGGAGGCTTCGGAGAGCCCGAGCGCCCGGACCTTGCCGGCCGCGACGAGTTCGGCCATCGCGCCGACGCTCTCCTCGACGGGCACCTGCCGGTCGATCCGGTGCAGGTAGTAGAGGTCGATGGTGTCGGTGCGGAGCCGGGCCAGCGCCCGGTCGGCGGTGTGCCGGATCGTCTCCGGCCGGCCGTCGATGACGCGCCGTCCGTCGACGCCGGTCATCCCGCACTTGCTCGCCAGCACGATCCGGTCCCGGTCGCCGGCCAGGACGCGGCCGAGCAGCTGCTCGTTGCCGCCGAATCCGTACAGGGCGGCGGTGTCGAAGAGCGTGACGCCCTGGTCGAGCGCGGTGCGCAGCAGCCGGGCGGCGGCCTCCGGTGTGGGCGGGACGCCGTAGGCGTGGCTGAGGTTCATGCAGCCCAGCCCGATCGCGGGGACGTCGAACGGGCCGATCCGGCGCGGGGTGCGGCCCGGTCCGGCGGTCACGCGCCCGCGCCGGTGTCGAGCTGTGCTTCCAGGGCGGCGAGCGTCCGGTAGCAGGAGATCACCTGGGCGATCGAGGAGTTGGGCTCCCGGCCCTCGCGGATGGCGGCGACGAACTCGCGGTCCTGGAGTTCGATGCCGTCCGTCGAGACGTCGACGCCGCTGACGTCGATCGGCTCGTCCTGGCCGGTGTACAGGTCGTCGTAGCGGGCGAGGTAGGTGCCGGTGTCGCCGATGTAGCGGAAGAAGGTGCCGAGCGGGCCGTCGTTGTTGAAGGAGAGCGACAGGGTGCAGATCGCCCCGTTCTCCGCGCGGAGCTGGACGGACATGTCCATCGCGATGCCGAGTTCGGGGTGGATCGGCCCCTGGATCGCGTTGGCCTGCACGATCGGCGAGCCGGTCTGGTGGGCGAACAGGTCGACGGTGTGCGCGGCGTGGTGCCAGAGCAGGTGGTCGGTCCAGGAGCGCTGCCGGCCGAGGGCGTTGAGGTTGCTGCGCCGGAAGAAGTAGGTCTGCACGTCCATTTGCTGGATCCGGAACTCCCCGGCCTGGATCCGTCGGCGCACCCACTGGTGGCTGGGGTTGAAGCGCCGGGTGTGGCCGACCATCGCGACCAGCCCGGTGCGCTGCTGCGCGGCGAGGCACTCCTCGGCGTCGGCGAGCGAGGCGGCGAGCGGGATCTCGACCTGCACGTGCTTGCCCGCTTCGAGGCAGGCGAGGGTCTGCGCGGCGTGCATCGGGGTGGGCGTGGCGAGGACGACGGCGTCGACCTCGTCCATCGCCAGCGCTTCCTCCAGCGTGGCGACGGCTCGGCCGACGCCCTGCTCGGCGGCGAACTTCCGGGCGCTGTCGAGGGTGCTGCTCACGACGGCGGTCACTTCGACGCCCTCGATCCGCCGGAGCGCGGCGGCGTGCTTGGCGCCGAAGGCGCCGCCTCCGGCGAGGGCGATCCGGACGGTCCGGTCGGCGGTCATGTCACTCCTTCTCGGCGGGCGTCTCGGCCCGCGGGTGGTTCTCCAGGATCAGGTGTCCGACGGCGGTGTTGGACGCCGGGACGTGGTAGAAGCGGTGCTTGACCTCGATCTCGCCGCTGCCGTCGATGTCGGCCATCGCACCGCGGGCGATCAGCCACATGACGAGTTCGATGCCCTCCGAGCCCGCTTCCTCGACGTACTCGAGGTGCGGCACCTGCGCCAGGCCGGCCGGGTCCTCGATCAGCCGGTCCAGGAAGGCGTTGTCCCACCGACGGTTGATCAGGCCGGCCCGGGGGCCCTGTAGTTGGTGGCTCATGCCGCCGGTCCCCCACACCTGGACCTTCAGCGGCCGGTCGTAGGACTCGATGGCCCGGCGCAGCGCCCGGCCGAGCCGGAAGCACCGGTCTCCGGAGGGCACCGGGTACTGCACCACGTTGACGTGGAACGGGATCACCTTGCACGGCCAGGCCTGGACGTCGCCGAACATCAGGGACAGCGGCACGGTCAGGCCGTGGTCGACGCTCATCTCGTTGACGAGGGTGAGGTCGAAGTCGTCCCGGATCAGCGAGTGCGCGATGTGCGCGGCGAGTTCGGGGTGGCCATCGATGCCGGGGACGGGGCGGGGCCCGTAGCCCTCGTCGGCGGCGGGGTAGGCCGCGCCGGTGCCGAGCACGAAGGTCGGGACGATCGACTGGTCGAAGGCGGTGGCGTGGTCGTTGTAGACCAGGAACACCACGTCCGGCAGGTTCTCCGTCTCCCACTGCTTGGCGTACTCGTAGCCCTCGAAGACGGGCCGCCAGTAGGGCTCTTCGGTCTTGCCGTGGTCGATGGCCGCGCCGATCGCCGGGACGTGCGAGGTGAAGACGGCGGCGGTGACGGTGGCGTGCTCGGCCGGGGGCGTCCGGTCGGCGTGGGCGGCTTCGAGGACGGCGTGGTCGATCCGGTTGCCCTCGACGGAGCGGCCGCCGTGGACCATCATGTCCCGGTACTCCTGCTCGGTCATGCCGGTCATCGAGCCCGCCATCTGCTGGAACGAAAGCCCGAGCGTGGCACCCCATTTGGCGAGGAAGTAGATGTTGCCGCCCTCGCGCATCGCGGCGTTGAGGTCGCGGTCGAGCAGGGCCTGCTTCTGTTCCTCGCGCAGCGGCCAGGCGTCCAGGTAGGCGCGTTCGTCGGCGAGGTAGCTCGCCCGGTTCTCCGCCGTCATCAGCGACATGCAGAACTGGTTGAGGTGGTAGCCCTTGGCGGACTGCTCGGCGTCGAAGATGGTCGTTCCGGGGACGAGTCGGTAGGTCTTGTCCAGCGGCATGCCGGCGCTCCGTTCAGGCGTGGGGTCGGTCGGCGTCGGGCCAGTACAGGCGCATCGGGTTGTCGACCAGGAGCCGCTGCCGGAGCTCGGGGGTCGGCGCGATGTGCGGGACGAAGTCGACGAGCAGGCCGTCGTCGGGCATGTGGCCGGTGAGGTTGGGGTGCGGCCAGTCGGTGCCCCACAGCACCCGGTCGGGGAACTCCTCGACCACGCGGCGGGCGAACGGGACGACGTCGCGGTAGGCGGCCCGCTGCCCGTCGAGGGCGGGCGGGCCGCTCAGTGACAGCCGCTCCGGGCAGGTGACCTTGCACCAGATGTCCTCGCGGGCCCGCAGGAAGTCCAGGAACGCCTCGAACTCCGGTCCGTGCGGGTCCTTGCCGACGTCGGGCCGGCCCATGTGGTCGACCACCAGCGGCAGCGGGATCGACAGCAGGAAGTCGCGCAGCTCGGCGAGGTCGGCCGCCTCGAAGTAGACGACCACGTGCCAGCCGTAGGGCTTGATCCGCTCGACGACGTCCCACAGTTCGTCCGGCGGGGCCGCGTCGACCAGCCGCTTGACGAAGTTGAACCGGACGCCGCGCACCCCGGCCTCGTGCAGGGCCCGCACCTCGGCGTCCGCGGTCCCGGCGCGCAGCGTCGCCACCCCGCGGGCCAGGCCGTCCGAGGCCCGCAGCGCGTCGACCATGGCGCTGTTGTCGGCGCCGTGGCAGGTCGCCTGGACCACGACGGTGCGGGCGAAGCCCAAGTGGTCGCGCAGGGCGAAGAGTTGGTCCTTGGAGGCGTCGCACGGGGTGTACTTGCGCTCGGGGGCGAACGGGAACTCCGCGCCCGGGCCGAAGACGTGGCAGTGGGTGTCGACGGCGCCGGCGGGCAGCCGGAACGCGGGGCGGCTCGGGTCGGCGTGCCAGTCCAGCCAGCCGGAGGTCTTCTCGAAGTTCGTCATCGTCAGTCCTCGTACCGCAGCCCGAGCGCGGCCAGCGGGCCGCGCATGCCGTAGATGTCCAGGCCGAGTTCGCCGGTGCGGAACCGCGCGCGCTTGCCCTCCTCGGCCGCCTCGCGGGCGGCCGAGGCCTCGGCGACCTCGGCGGCCCGCTCGCGCGGGACGACCACCACGCCGTCGGCGTCGGCGAGGACGACGTCGCCGGGCCGGACCAGGGCGTTGGCGCACACCACCGGTACGTTGACCGAGCCGAGGGTGGCCTTGACGGTGCCCTTGGCGTTGATCGCCCGGGAGAACACCGGGAAGTCCATCTCCTCCAGGTCGGCCACGTCGCGCACGCCGCCGTCGATGACCAGGCCCCGGCAGCCGCGGGCGCGGAGGGAGGTGGCGAGCAGTTCGCCGAAGAAGCCGTCCTCGCTCTCGGTGGTGCAGGCCGCGACCAGCACGTCGCCCTCGCGGACCTGTTCGGCGGCGACGTGCAGCATCCAGTTGTCGCCGGGTTGCAGCAGCACGGTCACGGCCGTGCCGCACAGCCGGGCCTTCGGGTAGGCCGGGCGCAGGTAGGGGCGCATCAGCCCGACCCGGCCCATCGCCTCGTGGACGGTGGCCACGCCGAACTGCGACAGGGCGGCGACCGCCGCCGGGTCGGCGCGGGTGATCGCGGTGCGGACGACGCCGATCTCGGTGTGTTCCATGGGAGTTCTCCTGGGTTCAGCGGTCCGCGGCACGGTCGGCGAGGCGCGCGGCGAGGCGGGGGTGGACGCGCAGGGCGTTGCCCGAGTGGACGGCGGTCCGCTCCGCGTCGGTGAGGTGCGGCGTCGCGGCGAGGTACCGCTTGGTGTCGTCGAAGTGGTGGCCGGTGCGCGGGTCGACGGCGCGGACGGCGCCGATCATCTCGCTGGCGAAGAGCAGCGCGCGGCTGGGGATCACCCCGGTCAGCAGGTCGATGCCGGGCTGGTGGTAGACGCAGGTGTCGAAGAAGACGTTGTCCAGCAGCGTTTCGGGGTCGGGCCGCCCGAGCGCCATCGCCAGGCCGCGGAAGCGCCCCCAGTGGTAGGGCACCGCGCCGCCGCCGTGCGGGATCACGAAGCGCAGCGTCGGGAAGTCGGTGAACAGGTCGCCCTGGAGCAGTTGCATGAACGCCGTGGTGTCGGCGTTGAGGTAGTGCGCGCCGGTGGTGTGGAAGGCCGGGTTGCAGGAGGTGCTGACGTGGATCATGGCGGGGATGCCGTACTCGGCCATCGCCTCGTACAGCGGGTACCAGCTGCGGTCGGTCAGCGGGGGTGCGGTCCAACGGCCGCCCGACGGGTCGGGGTTGAGGTTGACGGAGACCGCGCCGAGTTCCTCGACGGCGCGGCGCAGCTCGGGCAGGCAGGTGGCGGGGTCGGTGCCGGGCGACTGCGGGAGCATCGCGCCCATCGCGAACCGGTCGGGGTAGAGGGTGCTGACCCGGTGGACCAGGTCGTTGCAGATCCGCGCCCAGGCCGAGGAGACCGCGAAGTCGCCGATGTGGTGGGCCATGAAGCTGGCGCGCGGCGAGAAGACCGTCAGGTCGGTGCCGCGCTCGTCCATGAGCCGCAGTTGGTTGCCCTCGATCGCCTCGCGCAGGTCGTCGTCGGTGATGACCAGGTCGTCGGGGTCGGGTGCGTGGCCGCCGCCGCCGGCGGCGGCCGTCTGCCGGTCCCGCCAGTGCGCCAACTGCGGCGGGGCGGTGGTGAAGTGGCCGTGGCAGTCGATGATCATGGGTGCTCTCCTGGGGGGCGGCGGGGTCAGTCCCGGGCGGCGGTGGGCCAGCCGGTGTACTGCTCGGCGAGGAAGGTGCGGCCGGCCCGGGTGCCCACCGCGTTGTCGAGTTCGCCGAGTTGGCGCCGCAGGTCGAACGGCGTGCCGCCGGGCGCGGTGTGCAGCAGCCGGGTCATCCAGTACGAGAAGTTCTGTGCGCGCCAGACCCGTTGGAGGGCGCGCGGCTGGTAGTCGTCGAGCGCGGCGGGGCCCTCGCTGCCGAGGGCGCGCAGCAGGACCTCGGCGAGGACCCTGACGTCGTGCAGGGCCAGGTTGAGGCCGCGGGCGCCGGTCGGCGGCACGGTGTGCGCGGCGTCGCCGGCCAGGGCCAGCGAGCCCCAGCGCATCGGCTCCTGGACGAAGGAGCGGAACCGCAGCACCGTCTTCTCCAGGATCGGGCCCTCGTTGAGCCGGAAGCCGTCCTCGCCGGCCACCCGGGCCTGGAGGGTCGCCCAGATCCGGTCGTCCGGCCAGGCGTCCACGGGCTCGTCGGGGGCGCACTGGAAGTACATCCGCTGGACGGTCGCGGTGCGCTGGCTGATCAGGGCGAAGCCGTGCTCGGAGTGCGCGTAGACCAGTTCGGGCGCGCTGGCCGGGGCCTCGGCCATGATGCCGAACCAGGCGAAGGGGTAGTCCTTGCCGTAGCGCACCCGGCGGTCCTCGGGCACCAGGTCGCGGCACATGCTGCGCGAGCCGTCCGCGCCGGCCACGTACCGGGCGCGGAGTTCGTGCCGGGTGCCGTCGGGCGCGGTCCAGCGGACCCGGGGGGCGTCGGTGGTGATGTCGAGGACTTCGGTGTCCCGGACGCCGAAGTGGACGGTGCCGCCGTCGCGTTCGCGGGCGTCGGCCAGGTCGGTGAAGACGTCGGTCTGCGGGTAGAGCCAGACCGAGGCGCCGACCAGCTGCTGGAAGTCGATGCGGTGCGGGCGGCCGCCGAAGCGGAGTTCGACGCCTTGGTGCTCGTGGCCGTCGCGCAGGATCCGCTCGGAGACGCCGGTCTCGACCAGGGCCCGGGCCGCGTCGGCTTCGAGGATGCCGGCCCGGTGGGTGGTCTCGATCTCGTGCCGGGTGCGGGTGTCGAGCACGACGGTCTCGACGCCGGCGCGGCCGAGCAGGTGAGCCAGCATCAGGCCCGCCGGGCCGGCGCCGACGACGACGACGGGAACGTGGGCGACGGTGTCGACGGGGGTGTCGGCCATGGCATCTCCTGGGCGTGGCACGGGGTTTCGCACGCCCCGAACGCTGACATCCGGACCCTCGGCCGGTCGCCCCTCTTTCCGCCAGACGGAAGGACCCCGGGTGTCAGTCCGTCGTCCGGGCCCGCCGGCCGAGCTCCTCGGAGATGCCCCGGACGGCCCGCAGCAGCGGCTCGCGGAGCCCGCGCGCCCGGCTCGCCCCGCGCGCCGCGACCACGATCCCGAGGGCGGCGCTGACCGGGCCGCCGCGGCCGATCCGCACCGGCGCGGCGACCGCGACCGAGCGCTCGGAGAGCTGCCGGTCGCTGACGAAGACCTGTTCGCGGCGGATCCGGTCCAGCTGCGAGCGCAGCGCCTTCGGGTCGGTGACGGTGTGCGGGGTCCAGGCCTTCAGCGGCGAGCCGAGCACCTCCTCCTGGATCTCCCGGGGCGCGTGCGCGAGCAGGACCCGTCCCATGCCGGTGGAGCCGATCGGGAACCGGGCCCCGACCATGGTGACCACCTCCACCGACCGGTGCCCGGCGATCCGTTCGACGAAGACCAGTTCGGTGCCCTCGCGCACCGCGAGCTGGATGTTCTCGTGGGTCGCCTCGTACAGGTCCTGCATGAACGGCAGCGCCGCGTCGCGCAGGATCTGGGTCCGCGGGCAGCCGGAGGCGGTCTCCCACAGGCGCAGGCCGATGTGCCAGGACCCGTTCTCCGCGCGTTCGAGCGCGCCCCAGCCGGCCAGTTCGGCGATCACTCGGTGCGTGGTGCTCAGGGCCATGCCCGTACGCTGGGCGATCTCCGACAGTGTCTGCGACGGGTGTTCGCGGTCGAAGGCCGCGAGGACCTCCAGGACCTTTCCGGCCGCCGTGCTCCGGGGTGTGATCATCCGGAGAGTCTCGCAGACCGGCGCGCCGCCGCCGTGGCGTGCGCCGTACCGCCTGCCGGATCCGAGGAGGAACCACGTGAACCGGATGATTGTCGGGCTGTCCTCGATGGCGACCCGGCCGGTCCTGACCGAGCTGTCCGCCCACCTCGGGGACGCCCACGGCGTCCCGGTGCGCTTCGAGTCCGCGGGCGGGGTCGAGGTGGCCCGGCGGGTGCGCGCGGGCGCCGCGGCCGACCTGCTCGTCCTCGCCGAGGGGGCGCTGGCCGAACTGGCGGCCGAGGGGCTGCTGTTGGCGGGCACGGTGCGCCCGCTGTGGGTGTCCCAGGTGGTGGCCGCCGTGCCGGAGGGAGCGGCCGTGCCGCCGCTCGGCACGGAGTCCGAGCTGCGGGCGGCACTGCTGTCCGCGGGCAGCATCGCGTACTCCACCGGCCCGAGCGGGACGGCGCTGCTCGCCCTGATCGGCCGGCTGGGGCTCGCCGGGGCGCTCGCCGGCCGGCTCGTCCAGGCGCCGCCGGGCGTGCCCGCGGGCAGCCTGCTCGCCGCCGGCCGGGCCGACCTGGCCTTTCAGCAGCGCAGCGAGCTGACCGGCCTGCCGGGCGTGCGCGTCCTCGGCCCGCTGCCGGGAGACGCGGCGATCGACTCGGTCTTCGGCGGGGGCGTCCTGGCCTCGTCCGCCCGGCCGGACCGGGCCCGTGCGGTCCTCGACCTGCTCGGATCCGACGCGGCGTCAGGAATCGCCCGGGCCCGGGGGATGCGGGCCGTCGGGCCCCTGGGCTGACCCGGGGCCGGGGAACCGCGGCCGGACTCCCGGCCGGCCGTCGCCGTCGCGCTCTTATGACAACAGCATTGACGTGTTTCGGCCCGCCGGGTTTCATGGCGCACACCTCCCCCACCCTCCACACCCCCTAGGCGGTGATCCCTTGGCAGCGACGGAGCAGGCCACGGGCAGCGGTCCGAGAACCGGTGCGAACGACGCCCCGCAGTCCATGCCCCGGTCCCTCGGCCTCCTCGACGGGGCGGCGATCGCCGCCTCCAGTACCGCCGCGACCAGCAGCATCGGCATCGGCCTTGGCCTGATGGCCGGGGTGGTCGGCCTGCACCTGCCCGCGATCATGCTGCTGGCGTTCCTCCCGGTGCTCGCCATCGCGGGCGGCTACGGCCGGCTGAACACCGCCGAACCGGACGCCGGCAGCAGCTACCGCTGGGTGGGCCGCACCCTCAACCCGTGGCTCGGCTTCCTCACCGGCTGGGTCAACACCGTCGGCACGGTGGTGTTCATGGCCTACACCACCACCGTCACCGGCTCCTCGATCGTCCAACTCCTCGACCTGGCGCACCTGCGCAGCGTCGCCGGCCTGCGGCTGGACGCCGACTCGACCGTCCAGTGCACGCTGATCGGCCTGGCCGTGCTGATCGGCGCCGCGCTGGTCGCGGTGCGCGGGCTCGACCTGGCCGCGCGGCTGCAGAAGGCGCTGCTGGTCTTCGAGTACGCGGTGCTGCTGGGCTTCTGCGGGTACGGGCTGTTCGCCGGCGACCAGCCGTTCTCGCTCCAGTGGTACAACCCCTTCGCGATCCCGTCGACGGCGGCGCTGGCGCAGGGCATGGTGCTCGCGGTGTTCTGCTACTGGGGCTTCGAGTCGGTGTTCAGCATCGGCGAGGAGGTCCGCGACCCGCGCGACGCCTCCCGGGCCGGCACGGTCGCCCTGGTGGTGATGCTGCTGCTGTTCCTGCTCGCCGGCACCGCCTTCCAACGGGTGCTGCCGCTGGACGAGTTGGCCGACAACGGCGCGCACGGGCTGACGTACTTCGGGGCCCGGCTGGCCTCCCAGCCGCTGGCCGCGCTGCCGCTGATCGCGCTGATGTTCTCCGCGGTGGCCTCGCTCCAGTCCTCGGTGATCCCGACCGCCCGCGGCCTGTACGCGATGGGCCGCGACGGCGTGCTCGGCCCGGTCTGGACCCGCCTGCACCCCCGCCACCGGACGCCCGCCGCGGGCACCCTGCTGATCACCGGCGTCGCGGTCGCCCTGGCGCTGTGCGCGGTCGCCATCCCCACCGTCGGCGACCTGATCTCCGCCGCCGTCAACGCGATCGGCATCATCGTCGCGCTGTACTACGCGCTCACCGCGGTCGCCGCCGCCGTCCGCTTCCGCGGCCTGCTGCGCAGCAACCCGCTGGAGGGGCTGCGCGCGGTGGTCGGCCCGCTGCTCGGCGCCGCGGCGCTGCTCGCCGTCGGCGGCTACCTCGCCTGGACCTTCTACGCCTCCACCGACCACTTCGAACTCTCCGCCGACAACGGCTGGTTCGAGCTCACGGTGGTGGTCCTGATGATCGTCAGCGGCCTGCCGGCGGCGGCCTGGGCCCGCTGGCGCCGCCGCTCGCCGTACTTCCTCGGCGGCACCCGCTAGCCGGGCAGCCCGTCCGCACCACCCGAGAACGGAGCACCATCCATGACCACGGCAGATCTGGTCTTCACCCGAGGCCCCGTGCACACCGGCGACGCCGCCCGCACCCGGGCGAGCGCGCTGGCCGTGACCGGCGGGCGGATCACCGCCGTCGGGCACGACGAGGTCCGCGACCTGATCGGTCCCGGCACCGAGGTCGTCGACCTCGCCGGGAAGCTGCTGCTGCCCGGTTTCCAGGACGCGCACGTCCACGCGGTGGGCGGCGGCACCGAGTTGGCCGCCTGCGACCTCAACGGCAGCGTCGACGCCGCCGACTGCCTGGCGCGGATCCGCGCCTATGCGCAGGCCCACCCCGAGCAGGAGTGGATCACCGGCAGCGGCTGGTCGATGGAGAGCTTCGACGGCGGCCTGCCGACCCGTCAACTGCTCGACGCGGTCGTCCCCGACCGACCGGTCTACCTCACCAACTGCGACCACCACGGCGCCTGGGCCAACACCCGGGCCCTGGAGCTCGCGGGCGTCGACCGCGACACCCCCGACCCGGCCGACGGGCGGATCGAGCGGGAGCCGGACGGCACCCCGAGCGGCATGCTCCAGGAGGGCGCCGCCGGCCTGGTCGCCCGGCTGCTCCCGCCCGCCACCGCCGCCGACCGCCTCGACGGGCTGCTGCGCGCGCAGCGGCTGCTGCACTCGCTGGGCATCACCGGCTGGCAGGACGCCCTGCTCGGCAGTTTCAACGGCATGGCCGACCCCTCCGACGCCTACCTGGCCGCCGCCCGCTCCGGCGCGCTGACCGCCCGGGTGACCGGCGCCCTCTGGTGGGACCGCGACCGGGGCGCCGAGCAGATCCCCGAACTCGTCGAGCGGCGCGCGGAGTTGAGTCACGGAAGGTTCCGGGCCGGCTCGGTGAAGATCATGCAGGACGGCATCGCGGAGAACTTCACCGCCGCCATGACCACCCCCTACCTGGACGGCTGCGGCTGCGCCACCGCCAACTCCGGCCTCAGCTTCGTCGATCCGGTCGCGCTGCGCGGACACGTCACCGCACTGGACGCGCTCGACTTCCAGGTGCACTTCCACGCGCTCGGCGACCGGGCGGTGCGCGAGGCGCTGGACGCGGTCGAGGCCGCCCGCGCCGCCAACGGGTGGCGCGACAACCGGCACCACCTCGCGCACCTCCAGGTGGTGCACCCGCAGGACGTGCCGCGCTTCGCCCGGCTCGGCGCGGTCGCCAACATCCAGCCGCTGTGGGCGGCGCACGAGCCGCAGATGGACGAGCTGACCATCCCGTTCCTCGGCCCGGAGCGCGCCGCCTGGCAGTACCCGTTCGGCGCGCTCCAGCGGGCCGGCGCCACCCTGGCGGCGGGCAGCGACTGGCCGGTGAGCAGCCCGGACCCGCTGGCCGGCCTGCACGTGGCCGTCAACCGGCGCCTCCCGGACGCCGAGGACGACCGGGTGCTGCTGCCCGAGCAGCGGCTCGACCTGGCCTCGGCGATCGCCGCCTACACGGCCGGCTCGGCGTTCGTGAACGGCCACGACGACGCCGGCGTGCTCGCCCCGGGGCGGCTCGCCGACCTGGTCGTCCTCGACCGCGACATCCTCACCGGCCCGCCGGAGGAGATCGCCGCGGCCCGGGTGCTGCGGACGTACGTCGGCGGCGAGCTGGTCCACGCCGCCGACTGACCGCGTCCGCCGGGGGCGGCGTGCTACCGGCGCGCCGCCGCCAGCCGGGCCTCGGCGGCGTCCAGCAGCAGGTCCAGCGCGAACGGGTAGCCGCTGCGCCCCATGTCGGCGGCGAGCAGGTGCGCGGTAGCGGCGATGTGCGGGTGGGCCTCGGCGTCCAGCCGGGCGTAGGAGGCCTGCCAGACCCGCAGGTCCGCGGACTGCGCGGCGGCCGGCAGGGCGAGCGCGGCGGCGTCCAGCACCGCGAAGCCGAGGCTCTGGTCGACGAAGGCGTGGTAGATCCGGACCGCCTCCGGGTCGGGGAACCCGGCGGTGCGCAGGATGCCGAGGATCGCCTCGACGGCGGCGATCTCGTGGGCGCGCCCGGTGGTGCGGTGCGCGGCGAGCAGCGCGGCCTGCGGGTGGGACCGGTAGCCGGCGTGGATCCGCAGGCCGATCTCGCGCAGGTCGGCCCGCCAGTCGCCGGTGGGCTCCCAGCCCTGCTGGGCGCGGGCGATCAGCTCCTCGGCGAGGGCGAGCAGCAGGTCGTCGGTGCTGTGGAAGTAGCGGTAGACGGCGCTGGGGTCGGCGCCCAGCGCGGCGCCGAGCCGGCGGACGGTCAGCGCCTCCGCCCCGTGCTGGCCGACCAGCCGCAGCGCGGTGTCGACGATCAACTCCTGGGAGAGCACCACTCCCTGCTTGGTCGGCCGCCGGCGGCGCCGCTGGGGCTCGGGCACTACGCGTTCGCTCATCCCCGCAGCGTACGACAGCGCAGTTGACGTAGTACAGATTTCCGACAGTTGAGGAGCCTTCCTTTGAGTTCGCTTTCCATCGAGCGCCTGGACGCGGTGGCGGTCCTGACGATCCGTCGCCCGGCCAAGCGCAACGCGCTCGACGACGCCACGGTGCTCGGCATCGAGGAGTTCTTCCGCAGCCCGGGCGACGGCGTCCGGGCGGTCGTTCTGGACGCCGAGGGCGACCACTTCTCGGCCGGACTCGACCTCGGCGAGCTGACCGAGCGGACCGCCGAACAGGCCCTGGAGCACTCGCTGATGTGGCACCGGGTCTTCGACAGCATCGAGGGCGGGCGGATCCCCGTGGTGGCCGCACTGAAGGGCGCGGTGATCGGCGGCGGCCTGGAGCTGGCGGCGGCCGCGCACCTCCGGGTGGCCGAGCCCTCCACCTTCTACGCGCTGCCCGAGGGACAGCGCGGACTCTTCGTCGGCGGCGGCGGCTCGGTCCGGATCCCCCGGCTGATCGGCGCCCACCGGATGGCGGACCTGATGCTCACCGGCCGCGTCCTGGACGCCGCCGAGGGCCAGGCCGTCGGCCTCTCGCACTACCTGGCCGAGGCGGGCGGGGCCCGCGCCAAGGCCCTGGAGCTCGCCGGGCGGATCGCGGCCAACGCGCCGCTGACCAACTTCGCCGTCCTCCAGGCACTCCCCCGGATCGCCGAGGCCGCGCCCGCCGGCGGCCTGCTGCTCGAATCCCTGATGTCGGCCGTCGCGGCCGGCAGCCAGGACGCCCAGCAGCGGATGCGGGCCTTCCTGGACGGCCGCGCCGCCAAGGTCGCCGCCGCGAAGGCCGTCGCCACGGACGGCTCCCTCGGAAAGGACGCCCGATGAACGAGATCCTCAGCACCCCCGGCCCCGCGGTCCGGGACGAGTCGGAGATCGGCCGCTTCCTGCGCTGGCTGGAGTCGGAGCGGCAGCTGAGCTTCCCGGACTACGACGCCCTGTGGCAGTGGTCCGTCACCGACCTGGCCGGATTCTGGTCCGCGGTCTGGGAGTTCTTCGACGTCCGCCCGCACACCCCGCCCACGGCCGCGCTGGGCCGCCGGGCCATGCCGGACACCGAGTGGTTCCCCGGCGCGACCCTCAACTACGCCGAGCACGCGCTCGGCCGGGACGAGGACCTCGACGCCGTCGCGGTCCTCGCCCGCTCGCAGACCCGGGCGCCGATCGAGCTGACCTTCGGCGAGCTCCGCGACCGGGTGGCCCGGGCCCGCGCCGGGCTGCTGCGCCTCGGCGTCGGCAAGGGCGACCGGGTCGTCGGCTACCTGCCGAACATCCCGGAGACGCTGGTGGCCTTCCTCGCCACCGCGAGCATCGGCGCCGTCTGGGCGGCCTGCGCACCGGAGTTCGGCCCGCGCAGCGTGGTCGACCGGTTCGCCCAGCTCGAACCGAAGGTGCTGCTGACCGTGGCCGGCTACCGCTACGGGGAGCGGGTCGTCGACCGCCGCGGCGAGGTCGCCGAGATCGCCGCCCGGCTGCCCACCGTGGAGCACGTCGTCCACGTCCCGTACGGCCCGAACGCCATTGCGGACGCGCTGAGTTGGACGGAGCTGCTGGCCGAGCCGGGCGAACTGTCCTTCGAGCCGGTGCCGTTCGACCACCCGCTGTTCGTGCTGTTCTCCTCCGGCACCACGGGCATCCCCAAGGCGATCGTCCACCGGCACGGCGGGATCCTGCTGGAGCACCTGAAGAACAACGCGCTGAGCTGGGACCTGAAGCCGGGCGACCGGATGCTCTGGTTCAGCACCACCGCCTGGATGCTGTGGAACACCCTGGTGTCGGCGCTGCTGGTCCGCGCCTCGATCGTCATGATCGACGGCAATCCGGTCCACCCCGACCTGCGGGAGCAGTGGCGGATCGCCGCGGAGACCGGCAGCACGCTGATGGGCGTCAGCCCCGGCTACCTGATGGCCTGCCGCAAGGCCGGGATCCGGCCCGCCGAGGAGTTCGACCTGTCCCGGCTGCGGCAGCTCGGCGCGGCGGGCAGCCCGCTCGCCGCCGACGGCTTCCGCTGGGTGGCCGAGCAGTTCGGCGACCGGGTGCTGCTGAACGTCGGCTGCGGCGGCACCGACGTCTGCACCGGCATCCTCCAGGGCGGCCCGCTCCAGCCGGTGCGCGCCGGCGAGATCTCCGGCCCCTGCCTCGGGGTCGCCGCGTACGCCTACGACAGCGCGGGCCGGCGGGTGGTCGGCGAGCTGGGCGAGCTGGTGATCACCGAGCCGATGCCCTCGATGCCGGTCGGCTTCTGGGGCGACGCGGACGGCTCCCGCTACCGGGCCGCGTACTTCGAGGAGTTCCCGGGCGTGTGGCGGCACGGCGACTGGGTGCGGTTCGCCCCCGAGGGCCACTGCATCGTCGCCGGACGCTCCGACGCCACCCTCAACCGGGGCGGGGTGCGGCTCGGCACCGCCGAGTTCTACGCCGTCGTCGAGGACCTGCCCGGCATCGAGGACAGCCTGGTCGTCCACCTGGAGGACCCCGAGGGCGGCAACGGCGAACTGCTGCTGTTCGTCGCCGGCCCCGCCGAGCTGGACGACGCCCTGCGCGCCGGGATCGCCCGCGCGCTGCGCTCGGCGCTGTCGCCCCGTCATGTCCCGGACGTCATCGAGCGGGTGGCGGCCGTCCCGCGCAACCGCACCGGCAAGAAGCTGGAGGTGCCGGTGAAGCGGATCCTGCTCGGCGCCGCCCCCGAGTCCGTCGCCAGCACCGACGTCCTCGCCGATCCCGGCTCGCTGGCCCCCTTCGTCGCGTTCGCCGCCCGGCGGGCCACCGGGAGCGCCTCGTGAGGATCGCCGTCGTCGGCACCGGGGTCATCGGGGCGTCCTGGGCCACGCTCTTCCTCTCCCACGGGCACCGGGTCGTGGCGAGCGATCCGGCGCCCGGCGCGGAGGACCGGCTCCGCGCGGCCGTCGCCGCCGACCAGCGGCGGCTGTCGTTCACCCCCGACCTCGCCGAGGCCGTCGCCGACGCCGAGTTCGTGCAGGAGAACGGCCCCGAGCGGCCCGAGCTGAAGGACCGGCTGTTCGCCGTCCTCGACGCGGCGGCCCCGCCGGGGACGGTCCTGGCGAGCAGCTCCTCCGGGCTGGCGCCCTCGCGGATCCAGCGCGCCTGCCCGGCCCACCCCGAACGGGTGCTGGTGGGGCACCCGTTCAACCCGCCGCACCTGATCCCGCTGGTCGAGGTCGTCCCGGGCGGGCGGACCTCGGAGGCCGCCGTCGAGCAGGCCATGGACTTCTACCGCAGCCTGGGCCGCCGCCCGATCCGGCTGCGGCAGGAACTGCCCGGCCACGTCGCCAACCGGCTCCAGGCCGCGCTGTGGCGGGAGGCGTACTCCCTGGTCGAGCGGGGCGCGGCGAGCGTCGCCGACATCGACACGGCCATCGCCCACGGCCCCGGGCTGCGCTGGGCGCTGCTCGGCCCGTTCCTCAACCAGCACCTCTCGGGCGGCCCGGGCGGCATCGCGCACGTCCTGGAGCACCTCGGCCCGCCCATGGAGGAGTGGTGGGCGGACCTCGGATCGCCGCGCCTCACCCCCGAGTTGGCCCGCGCGATCACCGACGGCGTGCGCGACGAGCTGGCCGGCGCCGCGGTGGCCGACCTGGTCGCCGAACGCGACGCCCTCCTCTCCCTCCTCCTCGACGCCAAGAACCGGACCGACCACCTGTGAGCACCCCGATGAACCCCACCGATGCGATCGCCGTCGACTTCCACGTCCACGTGGAGCAGGACGCCCACGGCCACCTGGCGCTCGACCCGGAGCTGATGGACGCCTCGGCCGCCTACTTCAAGTCCGGCCAGGACCGCACCCCGACCGTCGAACGGCTGGCCGCCTACTACCGCGAACGCCGGATGGCCGCCGTGGTCTTCACGGTGGACGCCACCACCGGCCTCGGCCACCCCGGCCTGTCCAGCGAGGAGATCGCCGCGGCGGCGGCCGCCCACCCCGACGTGCTGATCCCGTTCGGCTCGGTCGACCCGCACCGGCCGGACGCCGTCGCCCGGGCCCGCTCGCTCGTCCTCGACCACGGCGTCCGCGGCTTCAAGTTCCACCCCAGCCTCCAGGCCTTCGCCCCGAACGCCCGCGAGCACTACCCGCTCTACGAGGCGATCCAGGAACTCGGCGTCCCCGCCCTCTTCCACACCGGCCAGACCGGCATCGGCGCGGGCCTGCCCGGCGGCCGCGGCATCAAGCTGCGCTGGTCCGACCCGATGCTGCTGGACGACGTCGCCGCCGACTTCCCCGGCCTGACGATCGTCCTCGCCCACCCGTCGGTGCCCTGGCAGGACGCGGCGATCTCCATCGCCACCCACAAGGCCAACGTGTACATCGACCTGTCCGGCTGGTCGCCGAAGTACTTCCCCCCGCAGCTCGTGAAGGCCGCCGGCTCCTTCCTCCGCCACAAGGTCCTGTTCGGCTCCGACTACCCCGTCCTCACCCCCGACCGCTGGCTGGCCGACTTCGACACCCTGGACATCAAGCCGGAGGTCCGCCCGCTGATCCTCAAGGAGAACGCCGCCCGCGTCCTGTCCTTCGACCGCCACGACGAGACGCCGCAGCACCCCTGACGCCCGGTCACCCCTCCCCCACCCCCGACAGCACCGCACCCCGGCACGCCCGCCGACGAGGAGGTGCGGCACACTGATCGACGCACCGCCGGTGCCGCTCGTGCCGCTGCTCAAGTCGCACCGCCGGGACCGGAGTCCCGAGGTCAGGCGCCGCGGGCGGCGGGCCGCGTTCTGCAAGGCGGGCGTGTTCGCGGCCCTGCTGGCACTGGACTACCTGCCGATCCTGCCGGCCTGACGGCGTCCGCGCCCCATGACCGGGCTACCGCCCAGCCGGGACGGATCCGTCGCCGGTCTCCGGTGCGGTGGCGTCGGGGTTGCCCTGCGGGAGGGCGGTGGGGTTCCCGTCGGCGAGGTCGCGGTGGACCTGCTGGGCGATGCGCTGGATGGTGCTGATCCCGTAGGACTCGGTGGGGTCGTCGTCGGTGAGGACGGCGATCTGGTAGAGCCGGTTGGGGCCGGTGAAGATGCCGAGGCTGTGCACGCGCCAGGCGTGGGTCGCGCGTTGCAGCCAGCCGTTCTTGAGGTGCGACACCACGTCGGGCGGCGCTCCGAACGGGGTGCCCCAGCGCTGGTCCGGCTCGACCTCGGCCATGAGCCGCAGGCCGTAGGCCTTGTGCTCGGGGGTGAGGACGTCGGGGTTGGTGGTGTAGACGTCCAGTTGTTTCATCTCGTCGCCGGCGGTGGCCCGGGTGATCCCGAAGGACTCCCCGAGGACGGTGTCGTGCATGCCCGCGAGGTCGAGGAACTCCTGCATGCGGGCGGGGCCGACGTACTTCCACAGCCGAACTGCGGCATCATTGTCGGACTTTGTGATCATCGGCCCGAGGTTCTCCTCCTCGAACTCGGTCAGCGGCCGGTCCTCGTCCTGGGCGATCCGCAGCACCGCTCCCATGATGGTGATCTTGACGATGCTCGCGGAGTCGAAGTGCCGGGCGGGGGCGAGGAAGCAGGACAGGCCGCTGCCGGGGTCGCGCACCGCGAGGGCGAGGGAGGACTGCCGGCCCCGGATCGCCGTCGAGAGGTCGCGCGACAGCCGCTCGGCCGTCTCGGGGCGGGTCGCGGACGAGCAGTGCACCGGGCGGTCCACCGGCGCAACGGAGGTCGCCGGGGCCGGAGTCGGGGCCACGGTGAGGGCGGCGGCGACCGCGACCGCCGCGGCGAGTCTCCTGGGATGCGGGCCGGTGCGGTGACGGGTCGTCATGGGGTTCACGGACTCCTGAAGGCCGGGGCGGGTCACGACGGGTGCCGGAAGAGCGGGCGCCGGGAGAGCGGGTGCCGGAAGAGGAAAGCGCGACCGGCCTTCGCGGCGCTCGCGCGCGGGCGGACCGGCGGCACGGCCACCGCGTAGGGCTGGCGGAGGTGCTCGCCGACGGTGGTCTGCGGTCCGCCGCCCGCCGGGACGCGGACCACCCGGCTGTGGTTGAAGTCCGCGATGTACACGTTGCCCTGCGCGTCGGCGGCCACCCCGGTGGGGAAGCTCAGGCCTTCGCCGACCGTCCGCTGCGGCCCGCCGCCGTAGGGCAGTTCCACCACCCGGTCGTTGTACGGGTCCGCGACGAACATGTCCCCGGCTCCGTCGAACGCCACCCCGGTGGGATCGGCGACCTGCACCGCCACGTCCCGCTGCGGACCGCCGTCGGCCGGGACCTCGACCACCCGATTGTTGTACGGATCGGCGATGTACACGTTGCCCGCCGCGTCCAGTGCCACCCCGGTCGGACTGCCCAGCCCGCTGCCGACGCCGGTCGGTGACGAACCGTCGGCGGGTACCTTCAGTACGCGCTGGTTGTCGGTGTCGGCGATGTAGACCGTCCCGGCGCCGTCCACCGCGACCCCGTAGGGCGAGTTCAGCTTCTCCTCCGGGCACAGGACGGTGCGCTGCCCGGACTTGGCGGACACCTTCAGCACGCGGTCGTGACGGCTGTCGGCGATGTACACGTCGCCCGCCGCGTCGACCGCCACCCCGTTCGGCAGGTCCAGGTACCGGGCGACGACGCGCTGGCCGCTGCTGCCCGCTCCCCCGACCTGGACCACCCGGTCGTTGTAGGTGTCGGCGACGAACACCGGGCCGGTTCCCGCCGGTCGCTGCGTCCCCTGCCGCGCGACGGCCGCGGCGGGGGCCGGCCCGGCCAGCGCGGAACCCGCCAGCAGCCCCGCGGCCGAGACGGCCAGCAGCCGCGCCCGCCACGGGACCCGGTCCCTCGCCCGGGGCGCGGCACGGCGTGGGGAAGTGCAGGGTGCATTCACGTCCAGCACCATAAGCAGCCCTCCGCACCCGAATCGACGACCCGAGCCGCTGGACGGCACGCGCCCGCTCGGACGGCGGAGGGACCGGCGCCCGATCCCGCCGTCACCCCGGGAGGGTTCAATACCGGGGTGGTGGACTGGGCACAACTGCCGGACAGCAGCTTCGAGGTCGAGCACGTCCCCCGGCTCCTGGAGCGGGTGACGCTCCACGACGACCCCGCCGCCTGGGCCGAACTCGAATGGCGACTGGTCCTGGAGCACGACCTGGTGTCCCCGGCCGGCTTCGCCGCCCTCCCGCAACTGGTGCGCCTGGCACCGCGCAGCGCCGAGGCCCGCGCCCTGGCCGGCCGGATCCTGGAGCGGGCGGCCGGGCACCACGGCCAGGACGAACTGCTGGCGGACCGCGCCGACGCCGTCGCGGAGTTCGGCCGCGTCCTGGACGACCACCTGCGCTCGCGCCCGGCCGACTACCTGGTCTCCCTCCGGGCCCGGCTCGCGGTCGCCGGCGAATTCCACTGGGCGAACGCCCTGGAGGGGTTCACGGACGACATCCACCACGTGCGCTGCCCGCACTGCGGCGCCGAACTGACCGTCGCCATCGGCCGGTTCGGCTGCTACGCGCAACTGTGGGACGGACCGGTGGAACTCCGTCGCGAGCTCCGCCCCGCCGCCGGGACGGAACTCACCGGCACCGGCCGGTGGCTGTACCGGACCGCCCTCCGCGACGGCCAGGACACGCTGGCCGAGGGATTCCGCCACCTGTTCGGCACGGTGGAGTGCCCGGACTGCGGCAGCCTCTGCAACCTGGCGAGCGAGTACACCTTCGCCAACCGCCCGGTCATGCGGTAGCCCGGCCGGAAGCCGCTCACACCGCGCCCATGTCGTCCGCGGCGCCCGCGGCGGAGAGCGAGACCAGACCGGTCAGTGCCACCGGGGGGACGCCGGCCGTGCCGATCCGGTCGCCGTAGAGGATGTGGACCGTGTAGACCACGGCCGCGCCGACGGCCTCGGCGATCCCCGCCGGGCTGATCCCGCCGCCGAGCCGCCCGAGCGCCGGCGTCACTCCGCAGAGCGTCACCAGCACCGAGCCGATCACGGCAGCGGTCGGCCGTTCCTTGCCGGTAGGCGTGCACGGCGAGGACGGGCATCAGGCCGAACCCGACGGCGGACAGGCCGATCAGTCCGAAACCTCGCACCACGTCACACCTCCGGAACCGGGCACCCGCACGGTGCGCTCCCGAGCGAACTACCCCGGCAGGCAATGGAGTTGCGGGTGCGGCACCGGCGGATCCGTTCGCCCTGCGAGAACCGGCGGCGCCACGGACCGCCCGCGCGCCGATCAACGGCCCGGCCGGCCCCGGCCGCCGCCCGCACCGCCGTCCTGCCCAATGTCCTTTCGCGGTACCAGAACTGATGGCCCGTCACTACAATCACCGGCGGTGGACGGCGCGCCGTCGGGACGGGCCGTCATCTCGAAGCGAGGGATCCCCCCATGACCACAAGCACCGAGCGCCCGGTGGCCGACGTGGAGTCCGCGAACATCGCGCGGATCTACGACTACTACCTGGGCGGGCTCTACAACTTCGAGGTGGACCGGCAGAAGGCCGAGCGGATCCGGTCGATGCTGCCCAGCGTCGACCTGCTCGCGCGGGCGAACCGGGACTGGCTGCGCCGGACGGTGCGGTTCCTGCTGTCGCAGGGCGTGGACCAGTTCATCGACCTCGGGTCGGGGCTGCCCACCATGGGCAACGTGCACGAGGTGGCGCACGCCCGGAACCCGCAGGCCCGGGTGGTGTACGTGGACCACGAGCCCTCGGCCGTGCTGCACGGCGAGGAGATCCTCGCGGACGAGCCGCTGGCGGTGATGATCGAGGCGGACGGCCGGTTCCCGGAGCAGATCTGGGAGCACCCGCAGGTCCGCGAACTGCTCGACCTCAGCCGGCCGGTGGGCATCCTGATGGGCGGTCTGCTGGTGTTCGTCGACGACAAGGACGACCCGGCCGCGCTGGTGGCCCAGTACCGGGACGCCTGCGCGCCCGGCAGCTACCTCGCCGTCTCGCACCTCTCCGACGACCTGGCCGACCCGGAGACGAAGGCCCAGGTCGGCCGGATGACGGACGCCTACCTCGTCGGCGTGGGCCAGCAGCTCTACGTCCGCCCGAAGGACGTGATCGCGTCCTGGTTCGAGGGCATGGAACTCGTCGAGCCGGGTCTGACCCTGATGGCCGACTGGCGCCCCACCCCGGGCCACGCGGTGGACGCCCAGACCCCCTCGAAGGCCCTGGGCTACGGCGCCACCGCCCGGATCCGCTGACCTCGGCCGGGCCGCCGGCACGACAGCTCCGCTTCCCCTGCCGGCCCGTCAGTTCGACGGCCGGCGGGGAGAGCGGCCGCCCCGGGCGCAGCACCCGACGCTCCCTCAAGTCGCGGCACTGTCGTACGCCCTCAGTACCTTCGGGTCATGAGCGTCTCTCTCTACTACTCCGCGAGCCGGCCGCTGCCGCTGACGGCTGCCGAAACCTCCGCCGTCGAAGGCATCGTGGCCGCCCGCACGGCCTCCTTCCCGTACCGGGACGAGGAGAGCCTCTACCTGTACGACGGCGATGGCACCGAGCCGGGCGAGGTGCTGGCCGGGTCCACCAAGCTGCCGTTCGCCGTGGAACGGGTGCTGCCGGTGATCGCCCATGTGCTGGGCTCGGTGAGCGAGTTGCGCCGTGCCGTGCCGGATGCGGAGTGGCGGGTGCACCTGGACGACCTCGACGTCCCGTGGGACGAGGAGGAGGGCTACGCCCTGCCCGGCATGCACGACGCGGAGCTGATCGCCGAGCTCGGCGGCCCGTGAGGGGCGGTGCCGGATCCGGCCGCCGCTCGGCGCGCGCGGAGCCCGCCTGAAATGTGTTTGGCGAAGCACGGCGCCGGTGCTACCTTTCCGGTGGCCGTGCGAGAGAACGAGGAGGTGGTACCCGTGAACGCAGTTTCGACATGGGTGCTCCCCTCCGGGGTCACGGTCGGGCGGTAGGTCGTCCGGGAGCGCCGTTCATGAGCTCTCCCGAAAGGCACGACCATGCAGTTCACTTCCGAGCAGCGTTTCGACGACGGCGTCGTCGAGCGCGAGTTCACCCTCGGCGAGATCCCCGGCATCCTCTGGACGCCCCCTTCCGCAGCCGCACCGGCGCCGCTGATCCTGATCGGCCCTCCGCCGCTCGGGCTGAACAAGGTGTACTCCCGGCTGGCGGGGCGGGCCCGGCACTACGCGGCGGAGTACGGCTTCGCCTCGGCCACCATCGAGCTCCCCGGGAGCGGTGACCGTCCCCGCTGGGCGGCCGCCGACCAGGCCCGGGCCGACCTGCGCCGGGCGGTGCAGGCCGGCGAGCCGGTCGGCGACGAGCTCGTCGACGCCCTGATCCTCCCGCTGGTCGAGAAGGCCGTCCCGGAGTGGCAGGCGGTGCTGGACGTCCTCCAGACCCTGCCCGGGATCGGCGGCCCGGTCGGCTACGAGGGCGGAATCATCTCCATCGGCGTCCGGCTGGCCGCGGTCGAGCCGCGCATCGCGGCCGCCGGCTTCTTCGCCGGGAGCCGGGTGCCCGCCGCGATCTTCGAGGACGCCCGGCGGGTCACCGTCCCGCTGCACGTCCTGCTGCAGTGGGACGACGAGGGCAACCCCCGGCAGGCGGCCCTCGACCTGTTCGACGCCTTCGGCTCGAAGGAGAAGACCCTGCACGCCAACATGGGCGGCCACACCGGCGTCCCGGAGTACGAACTCGACGCCGGCGCCCGCTTCTTCGCCCGCCACCTGAGGTGAGGCCGGGCCGCCGGGCCGGCGCCGGCCGGTAGGCGTTCCGGCGCGGGCCCCTGTCGACTCGACGGGGGCCCGCGCCTGCCCGCCCCGATCCGCTGCGAACCACGGGGTCGGGGTCGCGTCCGCGCACGTACTGCGGGCGCCGGCCGTTGGTCCGCTTGGGCGAAGTGGGCGAACTTCGGCGCATTCACCCGATTTCACGGCCGCGTGTGTGCGGATACTGCACCACAGCTCCTGGTATCCCTCACATTCGGAGAGCCATGTCCGCCGCTGATGTCGCCCTGGTGTTCGGCACCCGTCCGGAGATCGTCAAACTCGCCGGCGTCGCCCGCCTTCTCGACAGCCGGGCGAGGATCGTGTGGACCGGTCAGCACTGGGACGCCAACCTCACCACCTGCTTCTTCGAGCAGTACGGCCTGCCCCGCCCGCGCCACGTCCTGGACGGCGTCGGCGGGGAGAGCCGCGGCCGGCAGATCGGCCGCATGGTCGCCGCCCTCAGCGACCACTTCACCCAGCAGCCGCCGAGCGCCGTCGTCGTCCAGGGCGACACCAACACCGCCGCCGCCGGGGCGCTCGCCGCGCACTGCGCGGGCGTCCCGGTCGTCCACGTCGAGGCGGGGCTGCGCTCCTTCGACAACGACATGCCCGAGGAGGCGAACCGCCGCCTGATCGCGCCCCTCGCGGACCTGCACTGCGCCCCGACCCCGACGGCGGCCGCGCACCTGCTGCGCGAAGGCATCGACGCCGAACGGGTCCTGATCACCGGTAACACGGTGGTCGAGGCGACCCTCGAATCCCTCCCCACCGACGTCGAGTCCCGTGCCCTCCTGGCCCGCCACCGGGTGGTCGAGGGCGCCTACGTGCTCGCCACCATCCACCGCCCGGAGAACACCGACGACCCCGCCCGCCTGGCCCAACTCCTCGACCAGCTGGCCGCGATCGAACTGCCCGTGCTGATGCCGCTGCACCCGCGGACCAGGGCCGCCGTCGAACGGCACGGCCTGCGCGACGCGGCCGCCCGGCTGCGGCAGATCGACCCGCTCGACCACGCCGCGTTCCTCGGCCTGGCCCGCCACTGCCGGCTGCTGGTGTCCGACTCCGGCGGCGTCCAGGAGGAGTGCACCGTCCTCAAGCGCCCGCTCGTCGTGGTCCGCAACTCCACCGAACGGCCCGAAGCCGTCCGGGCCGGCTTCGCCCGCCTCGCCCGCCCCGGACAGCAACTCGCCTGCGCCCTGCGCGAGATGCTCTCCGACACCACCGCCGCCGACCGCCTGGTCCACACCCTCTCCCCGTACGGCGACGGCAGCGCCGGCGCCGCCATCGTCGCCGCCATCCGCGACCGCTACCTCGGCCCCGACCCGGCTGCCGCTCCTCTCCCCGCCCTCGCCACCACCGCCTGACCCTCCGTCAGGTTCGGCTTCCGCCAAGGACGCCGGCGTCCCCCGTGCGGGGGAGGCGGGTGGTGCGCGGGGTGGATGCGGGCGGGGGCGGGTGGCCGGGAGTCTGGGGGCGTCGGCGATCCGCGAGAGGTGGGGCACAGTGGCTGGTGAACGAGGGTTGTGGTGGCGGCGGTGGCCCGAGTGGGTGGCTGCGGCAGCCGCCGGATGGGCGGTGCTGTACGCGGGTGTCGAGGTCGGCTGGGCGGTGACGGGCACGGCCGTGCAGTGGAAGGAACACTCCTCCTACGCGCCGGGGGTGCAGCTCTTCCTGGCGGGCCTCGCGCTGCTGGCCGGCGGCGCAAGCCTGGCCAGTGGCCGAACTCTCGGCCGGCCGGGGCGGGTCGGGGTCTCGGTGGTGCTGGCGGTGGCACTGCCGGTGTTCGTGGTGGGGATGAACGGCCTGCCGATCTACTTCGTGACGCTGGCGACGCTGTCCGGGGTGGAGAGCGCCACCGGCCTGGCCCAGGTGCTGCTGAACACGGCCGGCGCCGCCCTGCTGCTACTCGTCGGACTGGCGTACCGCCGACGGCTGCGCGGCCGCTGCCCGCGCTGCGGCCACCCGCACGACGGTCCCGGCGACGGCCCGCTCGCCCACCCGTCCGCGTCCCGGGCCGCACGACGGACCCGCCTCGCGTCCTACCTGTCCCTGTGCGGGCTCCTGCCGTGGGCGGGCGCCAAGACCGTCTGGACGCTGGGCGGCAACGCCCTCGGCGTCTCCGGCGAGGCCTGGCAGCGGTCGACGGACGCCGTCGCCTCGGGGCCCGCGAAAGCGGTGGCGTCGGCGGGGATCGACGTGACGGTGCTGGCCGCGATGCTCGGGGTCTTCCTGCTGCTGGGCCTGCTGTACCGGTGGGGGCAGGTCTTCCCCCGCTGGACGCTGTTCCTCGCCGGGCGCCGCGTCCCGCGCCTGCTGCCGCTGGTCCCGGCCTGGCTGACCGGGATCCCGTTGACGATGTACGGGGCCGCCCTCCTCGTCCTGGCCCCGCTCCTCGCCCTCGGCGTCCTGCCCGCCATCGACCCCTCCCCGCCGTTCACCTCCAGCGCCGGAGTCACCTGGTTCGTCGCGTTCGGCGGCCTGGCCTTCGCGGGCCTCGGCATCGCCCTGCTGCTGGCCGCCACGTCCTACGCCTCCCGCACCCGCCCCGCCTGCGCCGCGGCGGCTGCGAGGCCGTGAACTGCCTGGACGCGTCCGCGCTGCTCGACCTTGTCCGCGATCCCGCACCCGAGGTCCGGGCCACTGTCGCCCAGCGGCTCTCCCCCAGGTCCGCGTCCGACCGGCGGCTCGGCCCGGCCGTCCGGGATGCGCTGCTGGTCCTGATCCGCGACGAGAGCCCGTGGGTGCGGCGCTGCGCCGCGCAGTCCCTCTCCGGCTCCGACGATCGCAGCGCCCCCGTCCTGGACGCCTTCCTCGCGCTTCTCGAGGAGGACGAGGCAGATCTGCGCCTGGAGACGGCCTGGGCCCTGGCCCGCCGTGGCCACCCGCGCACCGGGGAGGCGTACGAGCGGGTCGGGCCGCTCGGCATCTTCTCGGAGCCCGACCACCGGCTGTCAGGCCGCCGGCTCCACCGTGCGGACGATCCGAGCGACCGTCGGCGCAGCTGACGACGCCGCGGCGGACGAGCAGTCGCTGATCGGTCGTCAGCAGGCAGGCGGCAGGCAGGCCGGGCCTCAGAGCCAGCCCCGGTGGGCGGCGCGGACGCCGGCCTGGAAGCGGCTTTCGGCGTTCAGGCGGGCCATCAGGTCGGCCATCTGGCGTTTGACGGTGCGGGCGGAGATGCCGAGTTTGCGGCCGGCGGCCTCGTCGGTGTGGCCGGCGGCGGCGAGTTCGAGGAGGGTGCGTTCGGCGGTGGTGAGGCCCTGCTCGTCGACCGCGACGGTGGAGCCGAACGGCGTTGCCGTGGCCCAGAGTTGGTCGAACAGGGCGCAGGCGACGGCCAGCATGCCGGGGCTGGTGACCTCCAGGGCGCCGTGTCGCGGGTCGGCGGGGTCGAGCGGGACGATGGCGACCCGCCGGTCGACGATCACGACGGGGGTCGGCACGATCGGGACGGTGCGCATCTGCCCGCCCAGGTCGGTCAGCCAGCGGGCGTGGGCCAGGGTGTCCGGGTCGTTGCGGAAGCTCTCCCGGCAGATCGCCCTGATGCTGACGCCGCGGCGCAGCGCCTGCTCGTTGAGCTGCGCGGACGCGGCGCGCGCGTCGGGGCGGTGCGCGCCGCCGGGGTTGAGCGACAGGCACTCCGTGACGGCGTTCGCGGCGAGTTCCTCCAGCCGGCCGCGGACGGAGTCGAGGCTGTCGAGCCGGATCGCGGCCTCGGCGCGGTGGTGGCGGTGTTCCTCGTGTTCGGCCGCGAGTGCGGCGATCGCCGTCCGGGTGGCCTCGATCTGGCGCTGCTTGGCGGCGGCTTCGTCCTCGGCGGCGGCCAGCAGGGCGGAGAGGCCGACCGCCGGGCTGACCGGCCACAGGGTTCCGTCGGCGTGGGCCGAGGGCCTGATCAGGGCCAGGTCGGCCAACTCGTCCAGGGCGGAGCGTATCTGCTGGTCCGTCATGCCGGTGTCCCGGGCGAGTGCGGCGACGCCGCGGGCCGGGTCGGTGAGGACCGCCTGGTAGAGACGCTCGGCCAGGCTGGAGAGACCGAGTAACTCGAGCATTCTGCCGCCCCCCGCGGTAGGTGCCGTATCAGTCGTTGTCGAACCAGTGTGCCGAGCGGCGGTGTCCGCGACAAGACGGGCCCGTCCTTGTCCCTTTGGGGTCAGGCACGTTGGGGCCACGCGCAGGGCGCTGACAGCGGTCGGCCGGTTCGGCAGGCTGATGCATGTCGGAAGCGCCGCCCCGGAGTTCGGGGCCGGGAGCCGCGATCGTCCGACGTCCGGTCCGCCTCGCCGACGACCGGTCCGCCTCGTCCACGAATGGAGTCCGTCCATGTCCAGCACCGCCCTGCTGCCCCTCGCCGCTGTCGCCCCGTTCGTGTCCGCCGCCACGGTCGTCACGGTCGCCGGGCTCGCCACGGTCGGGGCGCCGGCCCCCGGCCCGGTCGGCACCGGTGGTGTGCTCTGCTTCGCGGCCGGTTCCGGCAACGGTTCCGGCGACGGCTTCGGCTGGGGCTGATGACGGATCAGCCGGTCCTGCGCCTGACCCTGACTCACCTGGTCGGGCCGGCGGACGCCGTGGTCGCCCCGCAGTGGCTGACCGAGCACCTGTGGTGCCAGGCCCGGGCGGTCGACCGCCTGGAGCACGTGCGGGTGCGGGTCGCACCCGGCCGGATCGGGGTGGCGATGTTCGTTCTCGCCGCCGATGAGTTCGGCGCCGTCCGGAGCGCACGGGCCGTCTGCGCCAGGGCACTTGGCGCCTCCGGCGAGCTGCGCGGCTGGCGTTTCGCCGAGTAGCGGCGGCCCCGGCACCCGACTGCCCGCCTTCCTGCACGACCCCTCTCCCCCGACGCATGCCCTCCGCGGGTTCCGGCTGCCCGGAACCCGGCCCGCGGTGCGGTTCCGCACTGCCTTTCAGCTGTCCTCCCGACGAAACGGAAGAGTTCTCCCGCCATGATCAGGTTGTTCCGACGCCTCCTCGGTCTGCTGGCCGTCACCGCCGTGGCCGCCGGCCTGCTGGTCACCGTGTCCGGGTCCGCACAGGCCGCGTTCGCCTCCGGCATCGACGGCTGGATCACCCGCGCCGAGGTGATCGAACGGGCCCAGTACTGGGTCGACCACCAGCCGGGCCCGTACAACCAGGGCGGGTTCTCGCCCGGCCCCACCGGTGACCGGAACTACCGCCGGGACTGCTCCGGCTACGTCGACATGGCCTGGCACCTCGGTTCGGACAACTGGACCGGGAACCTGTCGCAGGTGTCCTACTCGATCAACCGTCAGGACCTGCTGCCCGGTGACATCCTCCTCGACACCGCGAACCACGTGATCCTGTTCAACGCCTGGGAGGCCGACCACACCCGCTTCACCTACTACTCCTTCGGCGCGGACCCGGTGAAGAAGGTCGGGCCGGTCTCGATCAACGCCGCGACGATCGACGACTGGCCGAACGGGAACTTCGAGGCCCGCCGCTACAACAGGATCATGGACAACCAGCTGACGGCCCGTCGCCACGTCGGCATGAACGCCAACCAGACCATGGAGTTCGTCGACAACGACGGCAGCGGCGGGGTCCGGACGAAGTGGCAGGACAACCCGAACAGCACCTGGCACGACTGGTACCAGCTGCCGGGCGCGGCGGGCGTGACGGGCGCTCCGGTGCTGGGCCGCAACGCCAACGGCACGCAGGAGATCTTCGCCCGCACCGCGAGCGGGCAGGTCGTGTCCCGCTGGCAGCTGGACCGGAACGGCGCCTGGCACGACTGGTACAACCACGGCGGCAACGTCGCCTCCGAACTGGCGGTCGCCGCCAACGCGAACGGCTCCCAGCAGATCTTCGCCCGCACCCCGGACGGCCGGATCACCACCCGCTGGCAGGACAACCCGAACAGCACCTGGCACGACGGCTGGCTGACCTTCGACGGCGACGTCACCTTCGTCGGCAACCCGGCCGTGAGCCACAACGCCGACGGCACCCTGGAGGTCTTCGCCCGGACGAACACCGGCCACGTCATGTCCCGCTGGCAGGTGGCGCCGAACAGCACCTTCACGACGAGCTGGTACGACCACGGCGGCGACGTCGCCTCGGACCCGGTGGTCGGGCTCAACCAGGACGGCCGGCAGGAGATCTTCGCGCTGACCGCGGACGGCCGGCTCACCACCCGCTGGCAGGACAACCCGAACAGCACCTGGCACGCCTGGTCCACCTTCGAGCGCGGCGGTTTCGTCGGCGACCCGGCCGTGGCGCTCTGCCGCAACGGCAACCTGGAGCTGTTCGTCCGCGACGCCGCCGGCACCGTGTGGAACATCCACCAGCTGAAGCCGAACAGCGTCTTCTCGGACTGGACCGAGGTCGGCGGCACGCTGGCGACGAACCCGGTGCTGGGCGAGAACCGGGACGGCCGGCTGGAGATCTTCGGCAAGACGGCCTCCGGCACCGTCACCCACGCCTTCCAGAGCGGCATCGCGAGCGCCTTCGGCACCTTCCGCGACCTGTAGGACCCGACCGGCCATGGTGACGGGCAGTCGACCTGACTGCCCGTCACTTCGCGCTGCGCGAGCCGTCACCCACGCCGCGGCGCAGTACCCGAGCACCCGGATGCCGGTGCGGAGGTCCGCGGTGGCGCAGCGCCCGGGCGCACGGGTGCGGGCCGACGACGGCGAGTACGACGACGGGCACGGCCAACAGGTCGGCCACGAAAGCGTCAGGAGGGAGGCGGGTGCGGCCCCCGTCGAATCAGCTCCGTTCGGCCGCCGCCGCGACCCGCTCGCGGTGCCGGGCCCACCAGTGCGAGTCGGCGGTGGGCAGCCGGTCGACGTCCGGCCGGTAGCCCACCCTCCCGTCGATCAGCTCGCGGACGATGTCGGCGTGGCCGGTGTGCCGTTCGGTCTCGGCGATCAGGTGGACCAGCACCCGGTGCAGCGTGGGCGTGCCGGACTGCGCCGGCCACCAGGGGACGTGGCCGACGGCGTCCAGCGGCAGCGCGTCGACGGTGGAGTCGGCGTGCCGCCAGGCCATCCGGTAGGTGTCCGTGATGTACCCGCGGGACTCCTCCGCGGTGGCCCACTGGTCGGTGTTGGGCGGGAGGCCGTCCGGGCCGAGGTCCGGGCGGAACCAGGGCACCGGCTCCGCGCAGTGCCGGTCGAACACCCAGCCCAGGTACAGGAGTTCGACTCCGGCCAGGTGCTTGACCAGGCCGAGCAGGTTGGTCCCGGTCGGGGTGAGCGGGCGGCGGACGTCGCGCTCGGGCAGGCCGTCGAGCTTCCACAGGACGGTCTCGCGGGCGTCCTGCAGGTGCCGGCGCAGGTCGCTCTTGGGGTCGGTGGTCGTGGTCATCGCGGTTCTCCCGGTCTCAGGCACCGAGCAGGCCGACGGGGTTGCCGTCCGGGTCGTCGAACACGGCGATCCGGCCCCGGCCGGGCACGCTCCGCGGCTCCAGCCGGCGGCGCCCGCCGAGCTCCTCGGCCCTGGCGAGCGCCTTCTCGACGTCCGCGACCGGGAAGTACACGACGATGCCGGTGTACGGGCTGTCCGGGCCGGCCTGGCCGATCCCGCCGGCCGGCTCGCCGCCGTCCGCGCCCACCAGCGCGTACGTGTCGTCCAGCACCTGCACCGGCCAGCCGAACAGTTCCTGGTAGAAGCGGTGGGCGCGCGGCGCGTCGGGGGTGGAGATGTCGAACCAGGCGGGGTGGGCGGCATCGCTCGTCATGGGGGTTCTCCTCGGGTGTCGGGAACGGTCGGTCGAGGAAGTGACTCCCGCGGTGGGGCAGAATCGTCGCCCGTGAGCGAGGAATTTTCCGATCTGGTGGCGGCCCGCGACGGCGACGACGCCGCGTTCGCCCGCCTGGTGGCGCCGCTGCACCGGGAGTTGCACGCGCACTGCTACCGCATGCTGGGTTCCGCGCACGACGCCGACGACGCGCTGCAGGAGGCGCTGGTGCGGGCCTGGCGCGGCATCGCCCGCTTCGAGGGCCGCAGTTCGCTGCGCTCCTGGCTGTACACGGTGGCCACCCGCACCTGCCTGGACGCCGTCGAGCGCCGCGGCCGGCGGGCGCTGCCCGTCGACCTGGGCCCGGCCAGCCCCCGTGCGGTGGTGGACGCCGCGCCGCTGACGGAGGTCTCCTGGCTGGGCCCGTACGCCGACGCGGGTCTGCCGGTCGGGCCGGCCGGACCGGCCGCCCGGTACGAGCAGCGCGAGGCGGTGGAGCTCGCCTTCGTCGCGGCGGTGCAGCACCTGTCGGGCAATCAGCGGGCCGCGCTGCTGCTGTTCGACGTGCTGGGGTTCTCGGCCGAGGAGATCGCCGCCATGATGGACACCTCCGCCGCCGCGGTGAACTCCGCGCTGGCCCGGGCCCGGCGGCAGCTCGCGGCGAAGGCCCCGGACGTCTCCCAGCAGCAGACGCTGCGGACCCTCGGCGACACCCGCGTCCGGAGCATCGCCAGCTCCTTCGCCACCGCGCTGGAACGCGGCGACGCCGATGCCCTGGTCGCGCTGCTCACCGAGGACGTCACCTGGTCGATGCCGCCGCTGCCGCACTGGTACGCCGGCCGCGACGCCGTCCGGGAGTTCGCCGTGGCCGTCCCGATCACCCGCTGCCCGAGCTGGCGCCACCGCCTGACCACGGCCAACGGCCAGCCCGCGGTGGCCTTCTACGTCGGCGCGGCACCGGACGCGGTGCACGGGGCCTGGTCCCTCACCGTGCTGACGCTCCGTCAAGGTGCGATCTCGGAGCTCGTCTCCTTCCTGGGCCCGGAGCACGTGCTGCGCGCCGGCCTGCCGGAGACGCTCTGACCGCCGGTTCGCCGTACCGTCGGTTCGCCGTGCCGTACTCGCGCCAGGTGCCTTCCCCCTGGCCGAGGCGGCCGTTGGCCTTGACGAGGACGGTCGTCTGCCACTGGTGGCCGCCGGCCTCGCGCAGCGCGGCGAGCATTTCGGGGAGGTCGTCGGGCCCGGCGCCGGGGGTGCGGACGGACCGGGCGTCCTCCGCCGCGAAGTCCCCGGCGAGCTCGTGGAGGCGCCAGGGGCGGCCGGTGAACGCGGACCCGGCCATGCGTGCCAGGGGTTCCACCCACCATCTGCACGGTTCCGTACGACTATTTGTGCGCCAGCGTACAGATCGGGCCCGAGCAAGGGCCGGTCACCGGGCCGGGCCGGCCCCGCCCGCCGTGACGAAGCCGCTCTCGTAGGCGGCGATGACGGCCTGGGTGCGGTCGCGCACCCCGAGCTTGCCGAGGATCCGGCCGACGTGCGTCTTGACCGTCTCGGCCCCGACCCGCATCCGCCCGGCGATCTCCGCGTTCGCCAGTCCGGCGGCCATCAGGCGCAGGACCTCGCGCTCCCGGTCGGAGAGCCGGTCGACCCGGGAGCGGTCGGGGGCGACGGGGGCGTGCCGGAGGGCGAGGTCGCGGACAGCGGCGGGGAAGAGCAGCGACTCGCCGCGTGCCACCAGCCGCACCGCCCGGACCAGGTCGTCGGCGGTGGCCCGTTTGAGCAGGAAGCCCTGGGCGCCGGCCCGCAGCGCCTCGTACACGTAGGCGTCGTTCTCGAAGGTGGTGACCACCAGGATCCGCGGCGGGTCGGGCAGGGTGCGGATCAGGTGCGCGGTCGCGTCGATGCCGGAGAGCCGGGGCATCCGGACGTCCATCATCACCACGTCGGGGCGCAGTTCGGCCGCCAGGGCGGTCGCCTCCAGGCCGTCGGCGGCCTCGCCGACGACGTCGAGGTCGGGTTCGGCCTGGAGGATGGCGCGGAAGCCGGTGCGGATCAGGTGCTCGTCGTCGGCGACCAGCACGCGGGTGGTGGCGGTCATGCCGAACTCCCCAGCGGCAGGCGGGCGGTGAGCAGCCACTGCCCGGCGTCGTCCGGCCCGGCGTCGAGGGTGCCGCGCAGCAGGGCGACCCGTTCGCGCAGGCCGGTCAGGCCGCTGCCGGTGCGGGTGCGCCGGCCGGCGGGCGGGCGCAGCGGGTTGGCCATGGTGATCTCCAGGGTCTCCTGACGGACGGTCAGCCGGACGTGCACGGGGGCGTCGCCGGCGTGCTTGAGGGCGTTGCCGAGGCCTTCCTGCACGATCCGGTAGGCCTCCCGGGACAGCGTTCCCGGCAGGGTCCGGGCGCGGAGTCCGTCCTCGGCGTAGTCGACGGGGGCGCCGGCGGCGCGGGTGCGGTCGAGCAGGGCGGGCAGGTCGGCGAGGGTGTGCGGCGCCGTCCGGTCGTCCTCCTCGCGCAGCAGGCCGAGGACGTGGTCGAGTTCGGTGACGGCGTCGCGGGCGGTGGCCTCGATGGCGGCCAGGGCGGTGGCGGCGAAGTCGGGGTCGGTGCGCAGCAGGCGGGCGGCCGCGGCGGCCTGGACGCCGACGGCGCTGAGGGCGTGGCCGACGGAGTCGTGGAGTTCGCGGGCGACCCGGTTGCGTTCGGCCATCCGGTCGGCGCGGCGCTGGGCGGCGGCGAGACGGTCGGCGGGTGTCGGGCCGAGGAGTCGCGGGGCGAGGCGGGCGAGCCGGCGGCCGGCCGGGAACGCGAGGGCGACGGGCAGGGCGAGCAGGGCGAGTCCCAGCGGCGGTGCGGTCCACGGGTGTTCGGCGATCGGCGCGGCCCAGCCGGGGCCGACGGTGTGCGGGCGGAGGACGGGCAGCAGCAGGAGCAGTGCGCCGGCGGGCGGCGCGGCCAGTGAGATCGCGCCGGTGAGGCCGCCGAGCAGGGCGTGCAGGGTGAACCAGAGCGAGGTGCGGCGGCGGGCGGACCAGCTGTCGGCGGGCGTGGCGAGGACTTCCTCGCTCGCGCCGCACAGGGTGCGGGCGATGGCGCCTTCGAGGGAGCGGGCGACCGGCAGCAGTCCGGCGGCGGCGACCAGCGGGAGGGCGAGGGCGAAGGCGAGGAGCTGCGTCTCCAGCCGGAAGTCCCCGTCGGCCAGTCCGGTGACGCCGACCGCGGAGGTGGTGAGCAGCTGAAAGGGCATCAGCAGGGCGGCGCCGAGCAGCAGGTGGAGCCAGCGCAGCCGGGCCCGGCGGTCGACGGCTGCGCGCAGTTCCCGGAGCACGTTCACGGCCTCCTCGCCGGGCTGGGTCAGCGGACCTGGTCGGTGGCCGGGCGCGCGGCGCCGGCAGCCGCGGCCGGGAGTCCCCCGAGGCCGGCGCCGAGCACCAGCAGCCCGGCAGTCGTCTCCGCAATGTACACAGCGATCATGGTGGCGGAGCAGGGGTGGTCGGCGGAGCGGGCGAGGGCGCCGAGGTTGCCGAGCAGGCCGCCCCAGCCGTACGCGGCGGCGCTGCCGACCCAGGCCAGCGCGAGCGGCAGCCAGGTCCGGGCCCGGGTCCGCCCGGTGGCCAGCGCCAGCAGCCCGGCGGCGCCGGCCAGGGTCACGGCGGCCAGGACTCCTTCGGTGATGCCGTTCTGGCCGGCGAGTTCGGTGACGCGCTGGGGGGTGAGTCCGAACTCGGCGCCCAGGGACCAGGCGAGGCGCACCGTTCCGACGGTCGCCAGCAGGGCGGCGGCGAGGGCGGCGGCGGCGCGGGCGGCCGCCGGGAGGCGGCGGGCGAGCACGCGCACGGGCGTGTCGAGGAGGGGGCCGTGCCGGTCGCGGGCGTGCATCGCGTAGGCGGTCAGCAGGACGGCGCCTTCGACGATGAAGCCGCCGTAGACGACGGCGTAGACCCACGGGTCGAGGAAGCCGTCCTGGTCGCGGAAGGGGTTGGGGGCGCCGAACAGCACCTGGGCGGCGCTGAGCGGGACGGCAAGCATGATGACGGAGAGCAGCCCGGAGGCCATCCACATCGGCAGGGCGAGCAGCCAGGGGCGGACCCGGGGGCCGCCGGCCGGGTGAGCAGGTAGGCGATGAGCGCGGCGGTGGCGTCCATCAGGAAGGTCACCAGGTTGACGAGGACCCAGGTGCCGTGGCCGACCCGGTGCCGGTCGACGACGCCGAGGTCGACGCCGAGGACCCAGAGCGCCTTGAGCGCGAGGTAGGGCAGGCAGGCCACGAGGGCGGCGAATCCGAGGCGGCGGCGCCGGCGTTCGCGGCGCGGGTCGGCGGCGGGGCGGGCGGGCTCGAGGAGCGTGGAGGTCATGGGTCGAGCCTGTCGGCCGGGCGCGGCCCGGTCCTCCGTCCGCCCGACGATCCGTGTCCCCCGCACGGGGGACGAGGACCGTCAGCCCCGGTCAGGGGGTGACGAGCGGGAAGTCGTCCAGCGGGCGGCCGGGCTCTACGGGGCGGTTCTCGTCACCGGTCGTGGATGTACCTGCGGGTGTCGCGCCGGGCCTGCTTCACGCCAGTCCTGACACGGCGTCACCGATCTGCTTGACACCCAACACGGCCACGCCGAGGCCGAGCTTCAGCCAGTACTCCCGTTCCCACACAGTCCGTCACATTCCCCGCACCGAACTGCCGCACGGGGACGGCTTCTGAGCCGTGGTCAGACGATCTTGGTCGCTGCTATCGTGCCTGGGCAATTCGCGGTAGGAACGTACGAAAAGGGGATTCATGCGCAAGTCACAGCGGACGGCGGCCCTCGGGCTCAGTGCTCTGGGCATGGTCGCGGGCATGGTGACCGCAGCTGCTCCGGCCGAGGCGGCCTCGACGCCGAGCGGGGCGTGCGGCAGTGGCTACTACCTGATCGACCAGCACGCCCTCGGGTCGGTGGCGGACGTCTACCTGTTCTACAACGGCTCCAGCAACTGCGCCGTCACCTGGGTGCGGAGCCCGAACGGGACGCGGACCTACGACCTGCGGGTGAACATCGAGCGGAAGAGCGACCTCAAGTCCGCGGCCGACGGCGGGTACTACAACTACTACGCCGGCCCGGTGAAGCTGAGCGCCGCGAACACCTGCATCTCCTGGGGCGGTTCGGCCGAGGGCACCCGCTGGGCGTCCGGCTGGGAGCACTGCGGCTGAGCGCCGAACGGCCCCGGGGAACCGGGGCCGTTTCGCGTCGGCGGTCAGGCGCTGCGGTCGAGCTGGCGCTCCCGGGCGGGCGCGGCGGCGGGCGCCGGCGGGGCGGCCGGGCGCAGCAGCAGGGCGCAGGCGAGGGCGGCGAGCAGGGCGAGCGCCGCGGAGACCAGCAGGCACAGGTGCATGCCGTCGAGGAAGGCTTCGCCGAGCGCGCCGAGCGCCGGTCCGGTGGCCGGGCCGAGGTCGAGCGCGGCGACGGCGCCGAGGCCCTGGGCCTGCGCGGTGTCGAGGATCTGCGGGGTGCCGGGCAGTCCGGCGAGGTGGCCGGGGAGTGCGTCCAGGGCGCGGGTGGTGAGCAGCGCGCCGAGGACGGCGGGGCCGAGCGCGGCGCCGACCTGGCGGAAGGCGTTGTTGCCGGCGGCGGCCATCCCGGCCAGGTGGAAGGGCACGGCGGAGACCGCGGAGGCGGTCATCGGAGTGAGGACCGCGCCCATGCCGAGGCCGAGCAGCACCAGCCGCCAGGCCAGCGACAGGTAGCCGGTGTCGGCGTCGACGCCGGTCATGGCGAGCATCGCGGCGGCGACCAGCAGCAGGCCCGAGGTGATCAGGACGCGCGGCGACACCCGGTGCATCAGGCGCCCGACCGGGAGGCCGACGAGCAGCGAGGTGCCGGACACCAGGACCAGCCGCAGACCGGCCTGAAGGGTGGTCAGGTGCTGCACCAGGCCGAAGTACAGGCTGAGGACGAAGAAGAAGCCGATCAGTCCGAGGAAGCTGACCATGGCCACCAGCGCGGTCGCGGTGAACGCGGGGCTGCGGAACAGCTGCGGGTCCAGCATCGGGCTGTCGCTGCGGAGTTCGACCACCACGAAGGCCGCGGCGGCGACCGCGCCGAGGACCAGCGCGGTGACGACGGCGGGTTCGCCGAAGCCGTCCGCGCCGCCTTCGATGACGCCGTAGACGAGCGCGGTGACGGCGACGGCGGCGGTGAGCTGGCCCGGCCAGTCGAGGCGGCGGCCGTGCGGGGCGCGGGAGTCGGGCAGCCGGAACGCGGCGGCGGCGAGGGCCGCGGCGGCGACGGGTATCGGCAGCAGGAAGATCCAGCGCCAGGCGACGTGCTCGAGCAGCAGGCCGGCGATCAGCGGGCCGACGGCGAGCGAGGCCAGCAGGCTCATCGCCCAGAAGCCGATGAACCGGCCGCGCTCGCGGTGGTCGGGCACGGCGTGGCTGATCAGCGCCAGGGTGCTGGGCAGCAGCGCGGCGGCGCCGATGCCGGAGGCGGCCTGCCCGGCCCACAGGGCCTGCACGGAGCCGGAGCACAGCGAGATCGCCGCGCCGAGCACGCAGCAGGCCATGCCGGCCTGGAAGACCTTCTTGCGGCCGTGGACGTCGCCGAGCACGCCGGTGGTGAGGATCAGCGCGGCCATCGGCAGCACGAACGCGTCCGAGACCCAGGAGAGTTGGGCGGTGGAGGCGTGCAGGGCGCGCTGGATCACCGGCAGGCTCGCCGACACGGTGGTGACGGGCAGGTAGGCGACGAAGACGCCCAGGCAGGCCATGACGAGCGTGGCGGCCCGTCCGGCCCGGGGGTCGGGCGTCGTGGCGGAGTTCACGGAGTGCTTCCTTCGGCTGCTGCGGGGTCTCCCCCGCCGTCCCGGGGCGCCGGCCGTGCGGCGGGCGCCCGCCGCCGGGGCGGCGGTCGGCGGCCGGTCCCGGGGCGCCGATCAGCTTCCTTCGCGGCGCCCCGGATCTCCCAGGCGATCGCGCCCCGTGTGCCGGAATCACCATTTCCGGCGGCCCCGATGTCATCATTTCCTCATGCCCGACGCTCTGGACCACCGAATCATCCACGGCCTGCGCTGCGCGCCCCGGGTCTCCTTCCGGCGGCTCGGCGAGGTGCTGGACGTCTCCGAGCAGACCGTGGCGCGCCGGTACGCGGCGCTGCGCCGGGACGGCGTGGTGCGGGTCGTCGGGATGGGCAATCCGGCGGCCCGCGGCCAGGCGGAGTGGATCGCGCGGCTGCGCTGCCGGCCGGACGCGGTGGAGCCCCTGGCGAACTCGCTGGTCCGCCGGCCGGAGGTGGCGTTCGCGAGCATCGCCTCCGGCGGCTCGGAGATCATCTGCATCGTCCGCTCCCCCGCCGGCACCGCGCGCGACGACCTGTTGCTGCGTCAACTGCCGCGCGCCGGTGCGGTCCTGGACGTGCACCTGGACCTGGTGCTGCACGCCTTCGGCACGCCCGGCACGGCCGGGTGGACGGGCCGCGCGGGCTCGCTCACCCCCGGCCAGGTGCACCGGCTGACCGCGGACCGCCCGGTGCCGGCGGGTCCGGCGCTGCCGGCCGGGGAGGAGGACGCGCCGCTGCTGGAGGCGCTGGCCGAGGACGGCCGGGCCACCCACACCCGGCTGGCCGAGCTGACCGGCTGGTCGAAGCCGCGGGTGGCCCGTCGCCTGGAGGCGCTGGAGGAGGCGGGCTCGCTCACCTACGAGGTCGACACGCTGACCGAGCGCCTCGGCTACGAGCTGAACGCCACCCTGTGGCTCCAGGTGGACCTGCCGCGCCTCCAGCGGATCGGCGAGGAGATCAGCGGCCACGAGGAGTGCGCCTTCGCCTCCGCGACCAGCGGCCGGCACAACCTGATGGCGGTCGTCATCTGCCGTGACACGCAGGACTTCTACCGCTACCTCAGCACCGCCGTCGCCCGCATCGAGGGCGTCAACGGCTACGAGATCAGCATCCGGGTGCGCCGCCTGAAGCAGTCCTCCTCGCTGGTGCAGCACGGCCGCCTGGTCCCCGCGCCGCGGACCTGAGCACGGCCACCCGGCCCCGCCCCGCGGGCCCGAGCACCCGCCGCGGGGCCGCGGGTCACTCCCGGACGCCGACGGCCGCCACCGGCGGGTGCGCAGCGCGAACCGGGTGGGCAGCAGGATCGCGGCGAATCCGACCAGCGCGGTCGGCGCCACGATCGCCAGGTACAGCGGCACGGGGACGTGCGGCACCGGCGAGCCGGTCAGGCCGAGGCTCACGGTGGCCAGCGGCAGCAGCGGCACCGCGGTGCCGGCGGCCACCGCCACGGCCACCGCCATCCCGGCCTCCACCCGCACCATCCGCAGCACCTGCCGCGGCGGCGCACCCACCAGCCGCAGCAGCGCGAACTCCCGGGCCCGGCCCAGGGTGGCCAGGACCAGCGTGTTGGCCACCGCGATCGCGAGGTACCCGAAGACCAGGGCCAGCGGCAGCGCGCTGGTCAGCACCGACGCGCCGGCCTGGGCGCGCTGGGCCGCGGACAGGCCGCCCCGGTCCAGCACCTCCAGTCCCGGGTAGCGGGCGGCCAGGCCGCGCAGCGCCCCGGCGACGCGGCGCGGGTCGGCGCCGGCGGCGGTGCGGACGAACACGGCGTCCTCCAACTGCCGGGTGCTGTGGGCCAGGACCGTCTGCTGAGGCAGCGTCACCTCGCCGAAGCCGAGGCCGCGCCGGTAGACGGCGACCACGGTGGGCCGGATCCCGGTCCCGTCCGGCAGGGTGAGCCGGATCCGGTCGCCGACCCGCACGCCGAGGGTGGCGGCCGCGGTGGCGCTGACGGCGGCGGTGTCGCCGTGCAGGTCCGCCGGGCTGCCCGCGACGACGCCCAGGTCCAGGGTCCGCGCCGGGTCGCCGGTGACGCCCTGCGCCTGGTAGCTGAAGATCTCCGGCGAGTCGAGGACCTTCCGGGAGCCGTGCACCGCCACCCGGACCACTCCGGTGCTCGCGGCGACCCCCGGCAGCGCGGCGGCGGCCTCGACCACGCCGGGCGGCAGTCCGCCGGGGCCGCCCTGCAGGGTGAACTCGGCCCGCACGCCCGCCGCGGCCTGCTGCTCGGCGGCGGCCGCGATGGTGGTCGGAATGCCCAGCTGCACCAGGGCGAAGCCGACCGCCAGGGTGAGCGGGCCGATGCCGGCCGCCAGCCGGCGGGCGTGGGCCCGGGCGTTGGCGACCGCCAGTTGCCCGTGCGGCCCGGTGCGCCGGCGGACCGGCCCGGCCAGCAGGCGAACGGCGAGGCGCACCAAGGGCGGTGCGAGCATCAGCACGGCGACGATCATGACGAGGCCGCCGGTGCCCGCGCCGGCCACCGCGAAGACGCTGCCGGAGTACAGCGGCAGCAGCGACGCGCCCGCGCCGAGCAGGAACAGCAGCACGCCGAAGAAGGTCCGGGCGCGGCCGGCCCTCGCGGGTTCGCCCCGGGCCTCCCCGAGGGCCTCCACCGGCCGGACCGCGGCCGCCCGGCGGACCACCCCGATCGCGGCCGCCTCGGCGGCGATCACCGAGGCGAACACCGCGACCAGGCACGCGAGGGGCCGGCCGACACCGCGAAGTCGGCGGGGATCACGCCGATCGCGCCCAGCGCGCCCATCAGGGCCTTCGCCACCAGGACGCCCGGCAGGCAGCCGAGCACGGACGCCGTCAGCGCGACCACCAGGACCTCGGCCGCGAGCATCCGGACGATCTGCCGCGGCGTGGCGGCGACGGCCCGCAGCAGGGCCAGTTCGCGGCGGCGCTGGTGCACGGCGAGGGCGAGGGTGCTCGCCACCACGATCATCGTGATCAGCAGGACCGTCGCGCCGAGCGAGGCCGCCAGTTCGACCAGGTCGGAGCGGGCGGCGGCGACGTCCGGGAACTCCACCCGGCCGCGGTCGCCGCCCAGCCGGGTGCCGGCTCCGGTCCCGGCGAGGGCCCGGTCGATCCGTTCGGCCGCCTGCCCGGGGTCGGCGCCCGGCGCGAGCAGCACCCCGACGGCGTCGATCCGGCCCGGGTGGCCGTACAGCGCCTCGGCCTCGGCGTCGCTGAAGAACAGCGCCGCCGACCGCAGCGCCCCGTTCCCGCCCCGCCACTCGGCCACGCCGGTGACGGTGTACTCGCGTGCCTCCTGCGTGGCCGCCACCCGGACCCGCTGCCCGGGCCGCGCCTTCACCCGGGCGGCCAGCCGCGCGTCCAGCACCACCTCGCCGGCCTGCCGCGGTTCCCGACCCGCCGTCAGTTCGAACGGTCCGAGCGCGGCCGCGGCCCAGCCGTGGCCGGCCGAGGGCTGCTCGCCGCCGCCCGCGTCGAGGCGGCCGCGCCCGTCCACCAGCCGGGCGGGGAAGCCGACGTCCGGGACCGCCCGGCGGACGCCCTCGACCGCGGCCACCCGGTCGAGCACCGCGCGGTCCAGCGGTGCGGGCCGGTCCAGCGGCCGCTGCTTGGTCTTGCCCTCGGTGACCTTGAACGACTCCGGGCCGCCGACCACCACCGGGGCACCCGCGTAGCGCTGGACGGCCACCCCCGGTCCGAGCCCGGACTGCAGCAGCACGCCGAACGCGGTGATCAGCATCGACGCCCCGAGCAGCGCGACGAACGCGCCGACGAGCCCGGCCTTGCGCTCCCGAAGGGTCATCAGAACGAGCTTGAACTCCACCTGTTCACCCCTCCCCGTCGAGGCGCGTCCCGTCGAAGCGGGCCCCGTCGAGGCGCGCCATCCGCGCGGCGACCCGCTCGGCCGTCGGGGCGTCCATCGCCTCGGCGAGGGCCCCGTCCGCCAGGAAGACGACCCGCTGCGCGGAGGAGGCCGCGATCGGGTCGTGCGTCACCATGACCACGGTGTTGCCCTCCCGGTCGACGATCTCCCTCAGCAGCGCGAGGACCTGACGGCCCGTCCGGCTGTCGAGCGCGCCGGTCGGCTCGTCGGCGAAGATCACCTCGGGCCGGGTGATCAGCGCGCGGGCGATCGCCACCCGCTGCTGCTGGCCGCCGGAGAGCTGCGCCGGCCGGTGCCGCATCCGGTCGGCCAGCCCGACCCGCCGGGCCGTCTCGGCGAGCCGGCCGGGCTCGACGGCGCGCCCGGCGAGCATCAGCGGCAGCGCGATGTTCTCCGCCACGGTCAGCGAACCGAGCAGGTTGTACGCCTGGAAGACGAAGCCGACGCGTTCCCTGCGCAGCATGGTCAGTTGGGCCTCGTCGAGCGCCGCCAGGTCGGTGCCGCCGAGGCGCACCGTGCCGGTGCTCGGCCGCTCCAGTCCGGCCGCGCAGTGCAGGAAGGTGCTCTTGCCGGCGCCGGAGGGGCCCATGACGGCGGTGAACGTGCCTCGCTCGAAGGCCAGGCTGAGGTCGCGCAGCGCGGCGACCGCTCCGCCGCCCCGCCCGTAGGTCTTGCCGACCGAGCGGAGTTCCACCGCCGCAGTCCCGCTGTGCGCCATCGCTTCCCCTTCCGCGCCCCGCCCTGGGACCGGCACCGACGCTAGGCCTGACGGCCGGTCAGGGACCATGGCGTGCACTGGAGTCGGCGGGTGCAGTTCACTGCACCCGCCGCTGGTAGCGTGGGCGGGGATGGGGGGCTCGACGAGGATGGACGGCACTGCCCGGCGGCTGCCGGTCCGGGTGACGACGTGGCGGGGCTTCGCCCGGCGGGCGGCCGGGTCGCTGCGCTACCTGCTGGCGGCCGGGGCCACCGCGGTGCCGGCGCTGCTCGGCCTGTACGCGGTCCTCGCGGTGCTGGTGCTGTGCCTGGTGGGGCCGGGGCTGGCCCTGCTGCCGCCGGTCCTGCTCCTGCTGCGGCGGGTGGCCGATGCGCACCGGCGGCGTGCAGGGCGGTGGTTGGGGTGCGAGGTCCCGTCCCAATACCGGCCGGCGGAGGGGCGGGTGCTGGCCCGGGCGCAGGCGATGCTCGCCGACCGGGCGACCTGGAGCGACCTGCTGTGGCTGGCGGCGCACGGCGTGCTCGGCACGGCCGGTGCGGCGCTGGCGCTCGGGCTGTGCTCCGGTGCAATGAGCTGGCTGACGGTTCCGCTGTGGTGGCGGCTGGTGCCGGAGCCTCCGCAGTTCCTGGTCTGGGACGTCGACTCGTGGGGCGCGGCGCTGGCCGCCTGCCTGGTCGGGGTGGGCTACGGCGCGCTGGCGGGCTGGCTGCTGCCCCGGTGGGCGCAGTTGCACGCGCGGCTGACCCGGGCGCTGCTCGGGCCGCGCGGGCGGCGGGCCTCGCTGGCCGAGCGGGTCGCGGAGCTGACCGCCACCCGGGCCGGGGCGCTGGAGGCGCACGCGGCCGAACTGCAACGCATCGAGCGGGACTTGCACGACGGGGCGCAGGCCGGGCTGGTGGCGGTCGCGCTGCGGCTGGCGGTGATGAAGCAGGTGCTCCGGACCGATCCGGAGAAGCTGCCCGAACTGATCGACCGGGCCGCCGAGTTGACCGAGCTGGCCGTCGAGTCGCTGCGCGGCACGGTGCGTTCGATCTGCCCGCCGGTGCTGGTCGACCACGGCCTGGCGGAGGCGGCCCGTTCGCTGGCGGCGGCCTGCCCGGTCCCCACCACGCTGGACGTGGAGCAGGACGGGGCGGGCGGCCGGGCCCCGGTCGCGGTGGAGGCCGCCGCCTTCTTCGTGCTGTCGGAGGCGCTGACGAACGTCGCCAGGCACAGCGGGGCCGCGGCCGCGCAGGTGCGGCTGCGGGTCGCGGCGGGCGGGATCCGGATCTCGGTGCGGGACGACGGCCGGGGCGGGGCGGCGACCGGTGCCGGGCCCGGTGCGGGCAGCGGGATCCTCGGCATCAGGCGCCGGGTCGCCGCGTTCGACGGCGTCACCGAGTTGCACAGCCCGCCCGGCGGGCCGACCGAACTTCGAGTGGAGCTGCCGTGCGGATCGTGATCGCCGAGGACAACGCGCTGCTGCGGGAGGGCCTGGTGCTGCTGCTGACGAGCGCCGGCCACGAGGTCTGCGCCACGGTGGAGGACGGGGACCTGCTGCTGCCGGTCCTGCTGGAGCAGCGCCCGGACATCGCGGTGCTGGACGTCCGGCTGCCCCGACGTACCGGGACGAGGGGCTGCGCGCCGCGACGGCGGCCCGGGAGCAGCATCCGGACCTGCCGGTGCTGGTGCTCTCCCAGTACGTCGAACACGTCCGCGCCGCGCAGCTGTTGAGCCGGGGCGCGGCCGGTGTCGGGTACCTGCTGAAGGACCGGGTCGGGCGGGTGGAGGAGTTCCTGCGGGCGCTGGAGCGGGTGGCGGCCGGCGGGGTCGCCATGGACCCGGAGGTGATCTCCCAGCTGATGGTGCGCCGGACCTTCGACGACCCCCTGGACGTGCTCAGTTCGCGCGAGCGGGAGGTGCTCAAGCTGATGGCGGAGGGGCACGGCAACGGCGCGATCGGCGGGCTGCTGTTCATCGCGGAGACGTCCGTGAACAAGCACATCGGCAACATCTTCGCCAAGCTCGGCCTGCCGGCCACGGACGGCGGGCACCGCCGGGTGCAGGCCGTCCTGGCCTATCTCGACTCCGTCGCCGCGCAGGCCGGGTGAGCCTCGCGGGGTGCAGTTCTCTGCACCCCGGAACGGCAGCCGGCCCGACTGCGCGGGCCGCCCCGGCGGCCGTAGGTTCGCAGTGCGGCGGGCGGGACCGCCCGCCCCCGAACCCCGTGAACAGGAGCGCCCCGATGTCCGATTGGCAGCCGCAGAAGGAACGTCCGCTCTGGCCCTGGATCCTGCTGGCCGTCGTGGTGGTGGGCGTCTGCATCAACGTGACGCTGAGCCTGATGTAGCGGGCCCGTGCAGCACCGTGGTCGCCGGCCTCTCGCTGCTCCGGGCGCCGACTTCGGCATCGGCCTGCTCCCCCGCGACAGGCTCGACGCGCTGTCCGCCGAACTCGCCGAACTGCCGCTCCGACCCGGCCCGTTCACGATCTCTTCGGGGTGCGGATCGCCAGCACCGCCATGTCGTCGTGGCCGTCGCCCGGGTGGTGGTCGGCGAGCGCCCGCACCAGTTCCTCCAGCGGCAGGGCGGCGTGCTCGGCGGCCAGCCGCGCCAGCGCGTCCAGGCCCTCGTCGAGGTGGCGGTCGGGCCGTTCGATCAGACCGTCGGTGAAGAACAGCACGGTCGCGCCGTCGGGCAGCCGGTGCGAGTGGTCGGGCCGGTGGATCGCGGTGTCGACGCCGATCGGGATGCCGGGATCGCCCTGCAGGTACCAGGTGCCCCCGTCCGGGCCGAGGACCAGCGGCGGCGGGTGCCCCGCGGTGCTCCAGTGGATCGTCCAGCCCTGCCCGTCGGCGGGCTCGATCCGCGCCAGGAACGCCGTGGTCACCGGCAGGTCGGTGATGGCGTGCACGGTGCGGTCGAGCTGGGTCAGCACCGAACTCGGCGGGCTGCGGCGGTCGTAGAGCAGGGCGCGCAGCATGTTGCGGGCCTGCGCCATCGCGGCGGCGGCGTGCAGGTCGTGGCCGACCACGTCGCCGATGACGGCCGCGCAGGCCCGGTCGGGCAGGATCACGGCGTCGTACCAGTCCCCGCCGACGCCGGCCGGCGAGGCGGCGGTGCGGTACACGGCCGCCCCGGAGAAGGGCGACAGGTCCGGCAGCGTCGGCAGCAGCATCCGCTGGAACTGCGCGGCGCTGTCCCGCACGTACCCGAACAGGCGGGCGTTCTCGATCGCGATGCCCGCCGCGCCCGCCAGCGCCCGCACCACCTCCTCGTCGGCCTCGTCGAACGGCCGGCCGTCCTGACGCTCCGACAGGTACAGGTCGCCGTAGATCTCGCCCCGCACGGTGATCGCCACGCCCAGCAGCGTCCGCATCGGCGGATGGCCGGGCGGGAAGCCCACCGACGCCGGGTGCGCGGCGATGTCCGACACCCGCAGCGGCTCCGGATGCCGGATCAGGTGCCCGAGGACGCCGCGCCCGCGCGGGAAGTCGATGCCCTCCAGCGCGGCCCGCTCCTGCGGCGACAGGCCCGCGGTGATGAACTGCTCCAGCCGGTCGCCGGACGGGGCGAGGATCCCGAGCGCCCCGTACCGGGCCCCGCCCAGCTCCATCGCCGTGGTGACGATCCGGTGCAGCACCGCCGGCAGGTCCAGGTCCCCGCCGATCGCCAGCACCGCCGACAGCAACCCCTGCAGGCGCTCCTTCGCCCCCGCCAGCGCACGCAGCTGCGCCGCGATGCCGTCCGGCTCGCCCGCCTCCGCGGCACCCTCCGTCCGACTCGCTCCACCCGCTGCTGCCGCAGGGCCCTGTCCCGACCTCGGCGTCTCGTCGCTCATCGAGGTCAACGGTACGCACCACCACGCCGCCCGAACCGCCCAACACGCGGCCACTCAGCCCGACCCGCCCTTTACTTGGCAATTGACGGGCATTCAGGACCACACCCCCGACACCGGCACCGGACCAGCATCCCGGCCCCGAGCCCCACCTGCTCCCCCGTGCGCACCAGCCTCGCCCGCCGAGGGGAGCGTCCCGACCCCTGACCCGACCTCGGCCCACGGCTGTCCGAACGCTCCCGCGCCACCGCGCCACCTTGGTGCACCGAGGAGCCGACGCGCTCCCTCCCGAAGGTCGACCGCAGGCGCCGTGGACGCGGCGGGGCACCCCGCCCCCGCCCGACTGGTGCGGCACGGTCGTCGGCGACGGCGCCGCGCCAGACGCGTGGACTGCTGCACCGACCACCCACCACCCGCCGCCACCGTGCGAATCGCCGACCGCCAGGCCCTCCGCCTCCCACACACCACTCCGCGCCAGGCCATCCCGCCCACCGAGGCCGAGAACTGACCGCACCTCACCCCGCGCCGGGCTCGCCGGTCAGTGTCGCGACGGCGTCGAGGAGCAGCGCCCGGGTGTCCTGTTCGGCCGCGCCGAGCAGGTCGAGTACGGGTGTGGTGTCGAGCTCGGCGGGTGCCTCGACGTCGTCGACGCGGACCAGCAGCAGGCTGCCCCGTGCCACGGCCGCCGCCACCTGCTCCCACCATCCGTGGCGGGCGGCGACCTGGAGGACGGCCGTCCGGGAGAGCAGCAGGACGGTGTGTTCGGGGCCGAAGGCGGGGAATCGCAGCCCGGCCTCGGAGTCCAGCAGGACGGTCTCCACCAGGTAGCGCCCGGCCAGTTGGCTCTGGATCCAGGATCCCCACGCCCCGTCCGCGCGGGTGCGCCCGAGGTGGAGCTCGGGAGCGGCGACCCTGCCCGCGGGGCGGGCAGCCGGGACAGCCGCTGGAACGCCCCGGCGACGGTCTCGGCGCTGTCCGGCCGCTGCGCCGGGTCCTGGTGGGTGAGGGCGGCGATCAGCTCCCGGACCTGCTCGGAGGCCCTGGCCGGGAGGGCCGGGTTGCGGGGGCCGCGCTCGGGCAGCGACGGCGGCCCGTCCGGGGGCAGCAGCGTGCCGGAGAGCAGCGCGAGCGCCAGCCGGCCGAGGGAGTACAGGTCCCCGTCGGGCTGCCCGTCCTCCCCGGCCAGCCGCTCGGGCGCGGCGTACGGCGTGGCGTGCCACAGCGGCGGGCCGGTCCGGTCCATCGGGCTGGGTTCGGTGATCCTGGCGTTCCCGTCCTCGTCGATCAGCACCTCCTGCGGCGACACGCTGCCGTGCGCCTCCCCGGACCGGTGCACGGCGGACAGGCCGTCGGCGATCTGCGCCAGCCAGCGCAGCTGGTGACTGATCGTCACGGACTGCCCACCGGCGATCACTTGGGACAGCGCCCGCCCCGTCCCCCACGCCGACACCGTGTAGGCCTGGTCCCCGTCGACGCCCATCGCGAGCAGCGGCAGCAGGTCCGGATGGGGCGGGGCCGACCGCAACGGCCCCTCGGCCAGGGCGGCGGTCCGCCGGTCCGCCGCCGACCGCATCCTGATCAGGACGGACGCGTCGCTGCCGTTCGCCTGCGCGACCCACAGGCCGTCCAGGTCGCGCAGGACCCGGTAGTCGACGCCGCCGACGACGAGATCGGTCAACGGCCGGGGCCGGGCGGCGCGCCCGGGCACGGCGGACCCCGGCGGGCGAGGGTGCCGGTGCCGGGGGCGGCCACGGCCCTGATCGAGTCCGGGGTCCAGAGCCGGGGGCGGCGGCTCGTGTCGGCGACCAGCACGTGCGGCGCGCCGCTGTGGGTGACGACGCGGGCGATCTGCCCCTCGGGGATGGCCGTGCTGCCGTACAGCACCCCGGAGGACAGTTCCCAGCGGCGTACCGTGCGGTCGTCCGAGACGGTGATCGCGGTCGCGCCGCCCGTCCCCACGACGAGTTGGGTGACCGGCCCGGTGTGCCCGGTCAGCACCCTGCGGCACCTGCCGTTGTTGGCGCTCCAGACCCGGACGGTGCTGTCGTCGCTGATGGTGACGGCCTGCGGCTGCCGGTCGACGATGTTCAGCGCGATCCGGTTGACCGGCCCGGTATGACCGGTCATCACGATCTTCGACTGCCCGTCGAGCAGGTCCCAGCCCCGGCAGGTGCCGTCGGCGGACGCGGTGAACACGTAGGTGCGGTCGTACACGGTCGTCACGGCCGCGTGCGTGACGGGGCCGCGGTGCCCGGTCAGCACGCTCCGGCAGGTCCCGCCGGTGAGGTCCCAGACCCGCGCGGTGCCGTCCTGCGAGGTGGTGATCGCGTACGGGCGGCGCTCGAAGACGGTGGTGGTGGCGAAGGTGACGGGGCCGCGGTGGCCGGTCAGCACGTTCCGGCAGGACGTGTCGACGAGGTCCCAGATCCGGGCGGTCCCGTCCTCGGACGCGGTGATCGCGTGCAGCCGGCGGTCGAGCACCGCGGTGGTGAGGAAGGTGACCGGCAGTTCGTGGCCGATCAGCGCGTACTCGCGCTGCCACCGCGCCATGCTCCAGACCTCCACGGAGCCCGTGCCGGTGCACACGAGCGCGTGCGGGTGGCCTTTCACCACCGCGGCCTCGGCGTGGCTCACGCCCTGCGGGAATGTCGCCCTCCGATTGGACACCTGGCTGAAGCCCGCCGGGGGCCAGAGGGTGACGCCCCGTCGGTCGTGAACGACGCTGTACGTCATTCCGGTGGCCACCACCATGGCGACACCGATCTCCGGGCGGGCGCCCTCGGCCGACACCGCCGCCGGCACCACCTCGGACTCGGCCTCGACCTCGGGCACCGGCACGACCTCCGGCTGACGCTCAACCTCGGGTGCCACCTCCGCCTCGGCGCCGTCGGCCACCGCGTCCCCGGCATCCGTCGCGGCCGGCGCCGCCCCGCTCTCCAGGCTGACGCCCAGGTGCCGCAGCAGCGCCGCGCCGATGGTGGCGAACGCGGCGCCCTCGGGAACGGGGCCGCCGCGCAGACCGGGGTCGGCGAGCCAGGCGGGGAAGTCCGGTGAGCTGCCGGCCAGGGCGCTGATCCGGTCCGACACGGCGTGGGTGACGGCGACCAGGCTGCCGGTCGGGAAGGCCGCGAAGAGCTCGTCCTTCACGGCGGCGGGGAAGTCGAACAGCCGCTGGTTGGGCGGGAGTTCGGGCCCGTCCCGGCGGGCGGCGGGACGGGGCGGAGGAGCCCGCCGAGGAAGACCTCGGCCAGTGGCACGGATCCGGACCGGCCGGTCGGGTCGAGCGCGGACTGCACCAGCCGCATCACCGGCACGCTGACGGGGGCGAGCGCCGCGAGGTGCGCGGCGAGCCGGTGCGCCGTCGGCGAGACTCCGGCGACGAAGCGTTCCAGCGTCCGCGCCGCCGGCCTGGGGGTTGACGGGGCGTCAGCGGGCCGGGCGAGGGTCGGCGGCTGCCACAGCGGCAGTTCCGCCTCGGTGCCGCCGGCGGCCAGCAGCCGGGCCCAGTCGGCGAGCGCGGCGGGGGTCAACTCCAGGACGGGCACCGGATTTTCGGCCGCCTGGCCGGTGAACCAGGGCAGCAGCGGATCGCGCACGCTCCAGGTGTGGTTGGCGGCGCCGCGCCGGTCCGTCCGGACGCTGAGGTGACGGGCCGCCAGGCCGGTGCCGGCCCAAAGCCGTCGGGGCAGGGTGTGGACGACGGCCAGCGGCCCGCTGCGGCCCCAGTCGGCGAGGACCTCGCGCATCCGGCCGTCCCGCCAGGCCAGCCCGGCGCCGTCGCTGACGACGACGATCAGGGTCTGCCCGGTGGGGTCGACGACCGCCTTGGTGGGCACGGTGGCGGGCGCGTCGGTGAACGGCCGGGGGCGCAGCGCGATCGGGTCCGGTCCGCGCGAGCGCAGGCCCAGGTGCTGGATCTGCCGGAAGGCGCCGGTGTGTTGGAGCAGGTCGGACAGTTCGGCGACCAGCCGCCGCCACAGCAGCATCGACACGCCGTCGTCGACGACCAGCAGGCAGCGCAGCCAGCGTTCCCGGGCCGGGCGCAGGACGACGATCGGCTGGCGGCTCTCCGCGATGGCCTCGGCGGAGGCGCGCTCGTCGATGAACCGGTGGTGGCTGCTGGGCCGGTGCTGCCGCAGCGGGCGCAGGCTGCGGGCCAGCAGCCGTTCCTGCGGCAGCTCCTTGGGCTCGGGCACCCGCAGCCCGTGGCCGCCCCCGCGGTGGTCGTTCCCGCCGCGGCGGGCCCGGTCGGGGCCGGGCGCGCGGCGGCGTGCAGCGGCAGGCCGTCCGGCGGGGGCAGCCGCTGCGCGGGTTCGGCAGGCTCCGGTTCGGCGGGCGGCGGATCGCCGGCGGGGGCGTCCGTTCCCGGCGGCGCCGGTCCGGGGCGGCGGTCGTCGGCGGGTGCCCGGTCGGCCTCCGGCGTGCCGGGAGCGCCCGGGGCTCGGCGGGTCCGGCCTGCCGGGGCCGGAGCCGGTCGGCGAGCCAGAGTGCGTCGAGCAGGGCGTGCGCGTCGAGGTCCAGCCCGGCCTCGGCGAGGGCGGCCAGGACGCGGGGGCCGTGTCCGGGTGCAAGGGTCAGCTCGTCCCGCCGAGGCTGCGGAGCACGGCCCGCAGCACGTGGTCCTGGTTGGCGGGGACGCCGCCGGTGCGCAGGAAGACCGCGTTGAGGAGCTGGTCGGTGGCGAGTTCGCCCTCGGCGCGGCGTTCGAGGAACTCCTCCAGGAGCGCTTCGGCCGCGGGCAGGGCCGCGCCGCCGAGGTGGGTGGTGACGATGTCGAGGAGGCGGTCGCGGTCGGGGTCGGGCAGGTCGAGGCGCAGGCAGCGGCGCAGGAAGGCCGGCGGGAACTCGCGTTCGCCGTTGCTGGTGATGACGACCACCGGGAACTCGGTGCAGGTGATCCGCCCGTCCCGGACGGCGACGGGGTGCCGTCCGGCCCGGCGGGGTGCACCAGGACCTCGCGGGGCGCGTCGTCCTCGGGGGCGCGCCGCAGTTGGGCGAGTTCGGGGATGTCGAAGAAGCCGTCCTCGAACACGGTCAGCAGGTCGTTGGGCAGGTCGAGGTCCCCCTTGTCGAGTTCGTCGACCAGCAGCACCCGCGGCAGCGGTCCGGGCACCAGCGCGGTGCCGACCGGGCCGAGGTGGATGAACGCCCCCGGGTCCGCCCCCGGGTCCGCGCCGGGATCGTCCGCCGCTTCGGCGCGTTCGCGGCGCAGCGCGCTCTCCCGCAGCCGTCCGATGGCGTCGTAGCGGTAGAGCGCGTCCTGAAGCGTGGAGCGGGAGTTGACGGGCCAGTGCAGGACGGCGCCGAGTCCGAGTTCGTGCGCGACGGCGTGGGCGAGCGAGGACTTTCCGGTGCCGGGGCGGCCGGTGACCAGCAGCGGGCGGCGCAGGTGCAGGGCGGCGTTGACGATGTCGGCCTCGGCGCGGCCGAGCCGGTACGGGAAGGGCTGCGGCCCGTCGGGGGCGCGGTCGGGGCGGGTGCCGAACCGTCGCCAGGGCGGGGCGGCGGGCAGCGCGCTGACGGCGCGTCGGACGCCGTCGCCGTGGAAGAGCTGCCAGCCGTCGGGGGCGGTCTCCGGGGTGGTGGCCGGGTTCATGCGGGCGCTCCGGGAGGTCGGTGGTCGGTGGTGGTCACAGGGCCGGCCGCTCTTCCGGGTCGAAGAGGTCCAGGACGGCCGGCGCGGGCCGGTCGGGGTGCTCCTGGGCGAGGGCGGGTCGTACCGGGTGCTTGCTGCTGTCGCCGTGGACGAGGGCCCGGTAGCGGCGGACGCGTTCGGCGAACCCGTCGTGGGTGCCGTCGGGGCCGACCGGGTCGAAGTGGTCGCTGGGCAGCAGCCCGGCGGTCTCCCGGTCCCACAGCACCACGGGGACGCCGACGACCAGGCAGATCGCGGCGTACCGGTGGCGGACGGCGGTGTCGGGGGTGCGGACCACGACCCGGGCGGTCCGCTGGTCGTGCTTGACGGCGGCGACGACCTGGCGGGGTTCGCGGTGCGAGTCGTCGAGGTGCAGCGGGGGCGCGTGGTCGCGGTGGGCCCAGCGGCGGCGCAGCGATCCGGTGCGTTCGGCCTGCCGGACGCCGCTGAGTTCGCCGCCGAGCCGCACCACCACCTGGTGGTTGAGGCCGAGCGGTTCGGGGCCGAAGCCGAGGCCGTACGGGTCGTCGGGTTCGGCGGCGTCCCAGTCCTCGACGGGCAGGCCGAGGTCGTGCGGGTCGAGGAAGAACTCGACCAGGGCTTCGCCTCCGCCGGCGGCCACGATGGCGTGGATGTGCCGGGCGACGGCGTCCGGCGGCAGCGGTTCGGCGGCCTGTTCGGCGGGTCTGGGCCGGCCGCCGTCCTCGTCGATCCACACCTGGCAGAGGAAGCGGCCGGGTCCGCTGCCGCCGGCGTGCTGGTAGCGACTGAGGCCGACGGCGACCCGCGGCCGGGCGGGGGTCCGGGTGTCGCGGGCGGCCCAGTCCGCGGCGTCCGCCCGGTGTTCGAACAGCGCCGGGTCGGGGATGCCGAGCCGGCGGGCGACCCGGCCGGTCCAGTCCTGGTGCTCCTCGGCCACGGCCGGCCGGGTGCCGCGCAGTTGGGCCGCCCGGAACTCGGCCAGCCGCAGCAGCGGCGGCACCCGCGGGACGCCGGGGGTGGCGGACGGCCCGCCGTGCAGGGTCTCCAGGTGGGCGATCAGCTCGGGCACGGCGGCCTGTTCGAGGGCGGCGGCGTGCTCGCCGCTGCCGGGCAGCCGGAGTCCGGCGGGCAGCGGGACGTCCGGCAGCGCGGCCCGGAACGCGCTGCCGAGCGGGAGTTCGGGGACGGGCTCGCCGAACAGCCGGACCAGCCAGCCGTGTTCCTCCGGCGAGAGCAGCGCGGCGGTGCCGAGCAGTCGGCCGTGTGCGGCGAGGCGGTCCGCGGCGACGGGGTGCGCGGCGCGCAGCGACTCGCAGAGCGCCGCCAGCGCCCGCGGCGTCTCGGCGAGCACGGCCGCGAGTTCCTCCGGGGCCGGCCCGCTGTCCTCGGCGCCGAGCACGGCGAGCCCGCAGGCCCCGGCCATCGCCCGCGCGTGCCGGCCGCGGAGCGCGGCGGTGGGCAGTTCGGCCCGGACGATCGCGGCCAACCGGCGGTGGCCCTCGGCGCCGGCCGAGGCGTGCCGCTCGTCCGCGCCCTGGGCGGGCGGCAGCAGCCGATCCGCCGTCACCTCGCCCATCTTCTCGGCGAGTTGCTCGCGTGCGACCTGCCACGGGACGGCCAGTCCCCGGTCGTCGTACCCGGCGCCGTTCAGCTTGCCCACCACCAGGCCGACCACGGCCTCGTCCCGGGGCGACCAGAGCGGCCCCCCGCTGTAGCCGGGGACGATGCCCGGCCCGGTGGCGAGGGCCCGGTCGAGGTAGGACAGCGCCGGGCCGCAGGCGGTGACGGTGGTGTCGACGTAGCTCTCCGGCGCCCGGCCGCTGTACCAGGCGCGCACCCGGTGCCCGCGGCGCAGCGCCCGCCAGCGCTGTTCGACCACGGCGGGCGGCGGTTCGCCGTCGAGTTCGAGCAGCGCCAGGTCGCCGTGCCACTCCGGCGTACCGGCCCGGACGGGGCCGCCGCCCGGGGCGCGCGGGGCGATCCACACGGCGCAGCGGGCGGTGGCGGTGCCGGTGCGGAAGCCGACCCGCAGCGTGGCCGGGCCGGGGTCGGCGGGGTCGAGCTGGTCCCGGCCGAGCGCGTCGTTGACCACGTGCGCGCAGGTCAGGACGAGCCTGCCGGTCAGGTACACCCCGCAGCCGGAGGCCTGGCCGGTGCCGGTGAGGACGGTGGCCAGCGAGGAGAGCAGCGCCTGCTCCGCGGTGTCCCCGCCGGTCCCGAACCAGCCGCCCATGGCGGTCAGCTGCCGGCGGGCTGAGCGGGCAGTGCGGGGGGCGCGGGCGGCAGCTTCCAGGTCGCCGAGACGGTCATCGTCGCCTCGGCCTTGCCGCCGACGATGCCGAGCTTGAGGTCCGCGCCGAACTGCACCCCGAACTCGACGGACACCTCGTCGGGCCGGGCCGGTACGGCCGCCACCGTGTCGTGGACCTCCTGCAGCAGCGGCACCAGCGGCTTCAGCGCCAGGCGCAGCGCGTCCCGCGCGAGTGCCGCCGTCCGGGCGCCCGCCCCGCTGGACACGGGGACCGCCCCGACCAGGTCCGGCGGCCTGCCCCAGTCCGCGTCCTCCGCCTGCTCCTTCCCGTCGGCCGGCCGGGCCGCGCCGGGGCCGATCGGGAAGACCCGCAGCATGATTGACGTGTCGTCAGAGAGTCCGAGCTCGATGTACTCCGTCACGCCCACGAGTATGGCGGCGGCCGCCCGGGCGTGTCGGGGAAACCGGCAAGCAGGCGCACATCCGCGACGTCACCGCGCTCCCGACTCCGGCTCGGGCCCGACCGGCTGGCGGACCACGGTCCGCAGCTTCTCGGGCGCGGCCCGGCGCGGATCGCCGAGGTAGACCTCGTGGTGCAGCGCGGTCGGCCGGAGCCCGTGGGCCGGCAGGTACTCGTGGTGCAGCCGGTGCAGCGCCGGGCCCTCGTCGTCGTACGGGCCGATGTGCAGCAACTGGGCGCTGGGGCCTTCGTGCAGCGTGAGCCGGCGGACCTCGGCGACGGCCGGGAGCTTCTTCTTCGCCAGCGCCGTCTGCCGGGCCTCCTCGACCTGCTCCTCGGTGATCCACGGCGGCAGGCTGATCAGCATCGTCCAGTTCCAGCTGTCCTTGGCCCGGCTGGTGAACGCCTCCGGCCGGTCCGCCCACCACAGCCCTTCCAGCGGCCCGACCACGAAGTCCCCGCCCTCGCTGCGCTTTCCGGCGAACTTCAGCGTGTACGCCACCGCGTACAGCGCCTCCACCGCCCTCGTGTACGCGGGCGCCGTGTTCGGGTTGCCCGTCCCGTCCACGGCCAGGAACTGCTGCGGGGGCACGTCCACCACGGCCCAGTCGGTGTTCTTGGGCGCGTAGAGCTCCTTCAATTCCTTCTTGACGTCGTACGGCGCCATCTTCGGCTCTCCTCCTTGACGGCGGGCCTCGCCCAGCGACGCCCGGTAGCGTTCCAACCAGTCCTGCTCGGCCCGGAGTTGACCGAGGCTGTAGTCGAAGATCGCCCGCACGAACTCCGGCCCGGGCTCCCCCGCGGCCTCGGCCCGCCGCACCTCCTCGATTCGCTCGGCCAGCGCCCGCGACCGCCGCTCCAGCGCGGCCAGCACCCGCGAACGGTCGACGGCCGGCTGATTGGCCAGCCCCACCAGCACCCGCGGAAACACCGGCCGCAGCTCCGCGAGCGCCTCCTCGGCCGCCGCCGCACACGCCCGCCGACCCTCCGCGGTCGCGGCGAACACCTTCCGCCGCTTGTCGCTCCCCGAGGTCGACCCCTCGGTCTGCTCGATCAGCCCGCGCTCCCGCAGCCTGGTCAACAGGTAGTAGATCGAACTGAACCCGATCTCGGTCCACTCCCGCATCCCGCGCTCGGCGATCACGGCATCCAGCTCGTACCCGTGCCGCGGCTGCTCCACCAGCAGCCCGAGCAGGGTCAGTTCGGCGGCGGTCAGGCCTGTGTCCATGTCGCTATCCTAGCGCTGTAATAACCGCCCGCACCCCGCCCCAACTGACCGCCCTCCCCGCCCGGTTCGACGCCCGACGCCTGCCCGCCGGGGCCCGCCCCTTCCGCGACCGCCCTCGCCCCGAGCCCCCCTGACGGGTCATCACCTCGCCGGCCCGCACTCCCGGCCGCCGCGGCCGGAAGACGCCACGCGTGACGAACCCACCCTCACCGGCTGGTATTACTGAACCATGCAGGAAGAGACCGCACGCACCGCGATCGACACGTTCATCTCCGCGTTCAACGCCTCGGACGACAGCTACGTCACCACCCTGCTCTCCCAGGCCCTGACCTCGGACGTGGTCTTCTGGGGCCCCCTGGGCCGCAGCGAGGGAATCGCCGCCGTCGAGCGCTTCGTCCTCGACATCCGCCACCACCCGGCAGGCCCCGGCACCATGGTGCGCTGCTCGGCAGTCGACATGCCCGACGAATGGGCCCGCTACCAGTGGGTCTTCACCACCCCCGCCGGAGGCCCCCGCCTGGCCGGAACCGACGTCGTCCACCTGCGCCGCAGCCTCATCGACCAGTTCATCGTCTTCGCCGGCGAGATCGACCCGCCCGCCGCCCACCCGGAGCGCTAAAGCCACTCCCCCGCCGGGAGCGCCCACGTGTTCGACCTGGCCGCCGGCCCACCGTGCTCGCCCCCGCCGGGGCCGTGGCGACGAGCCGGCGGCGGGTGCTCAGTACAGCTTCTTCACCGCGGTGTTCAGGGTGTTCTTCCACGGGATCACGGGCGGATCGCCCCAGTAGCTCTGCCACAGGACCAGCGTCACCGTGTCGCCGTCGCGGCCCACGCCCCACAGGTAGTTGACGTCGGGGCGCTCGGTGGCGTTGGAGTCGAAGGTGTGCATCCCCTGAAGGGTCGCGCCCTCCTCGACGTTGATCACCCCGTAGTCGCGGTAGGTCGCGGTCACGCCGGGCCGCTGCGGGGCGTGCGCGCAGGCGATGTAGTCCTGCCGGGCCTTGTCCGCGAAGGCGATGGCCTCGGCCTCCGTGGCGAAGACCGCCACCTTCTGCTGGGCGAGCGCGGTCTCCGCGGTGGTGAAGTCCCGGTGCCAGACGTTGACTTCGGCCGGCTCGCCGGGCCAGCCCACCACACAGTCGAAGTAGTCGCCCCACCCCCGGACGGTCGGCTGGGCGCGCCACGACTCGGTCTTCGGCAGGTCGGAGATGTACAGGGTCCCCGGCTGCGGCCGCCACTGGTCGGCCTCCGCCGCCCGCCCCGGGGCCGCCCCGGCCCCAGCGTCCCGACCGCCAGCACTGCGGCCCCACCGCGACCGCGCCCCGCGCAGCCGTGCACGTACTCCCATGGCTTCCCTCTCTCCGTGCGCTTCGATCACCCCGTCCCGCCCCGGCCGGGGCGGACTCCCTGCCACGGTGGGGTGTCCGCACCCCTGCGGCAGGGCCTTTCGGTCGGAATGACCGAAAAGTCCATGGCTGTCGACCGGGAAGCCGGCCAGTGCGGCGGCCACCGGCCGGACGGTGCGGCAGCGCCCGCCCGACAGCCCCCGACGCGCCGCCGCGCTGTCCACCGGCGCAGCTTGCCGCGGCCGTCGTGAACTCCCCGGCGCCGTCCGGCAGATCGGCGGCTCTCCGCCCGGCGGGCAACGGCCGTCCACGCCCCGGCGCCCGCTCAGGCCCGGGCCAGGAACAGTTCCGCCGACATCGACGCGGTGACCGGGCCCTCCCCCAGGCGCGCCGTCATCTCCTCCGCCAGCGCGGCGTGCAGCGCCGGGTCCTCCGGCCGGCCGCCGCGCTCCGCGACGGCGGCGCGCAGCGGGGTGCCCGTCAGGAACCCGGTCGCCACCGCCCCCGCGGATTCGGCGGTGCCGTCCAGCACCACGGTCTCGTGCCGCTCCAGCGCCAGGCCGCCGCCGGCGAGGTCGGCGGAGACCTGGCCGGGGTCGTGGTACCCGTGCGGCAGCGTACGGAGGAACTCCGGCGGGTCGGCGTGGAACACCTGCGCGACGGCAGCCTGGACGGCGGCGTCGAAGCCGTGCTCCTCGATCGGCCCCCACGTGCTGAACAGCAGCCGACCGTCCGGGGCCAGCACCCGGCGGGCCTCCGCGAAGGCCGCCGGCCGGTCGGGGAAGAACATCGCGCCGAACTGACACACCACCAGGTCGAACGACCCGTCCTCGAACGGCAGTCGCTGCGCATCCGCCTGCCGCCAGGACGCCGTCGGCACCCGCTGGCGCCCGTACCCGACCATCGCCTCGTTCAGGTCCGTCGCCACCAGCTCCGCCGCGGGCAGCGCCACCACCAGCTCGGCCGTCAACACCCCCGTGCCGGCCGCGAGTTCAAGCACCCGCCGCGGTCGCAGCGCAGCGGCCCGCCCGGCCAGGTCCACCGCGAACGGCCGGAACAGCACCGGTACGAGGTACCGCTCGTACGCCTCCGGCATGGACGACGACCAGCGCCGGTCGGCAGGAACTCCGCTCACCCCACCCACGCTAGCCCCGCCTCCGCGCCTCCCCCGCGCAACACACCCGACGACGCACGCGCCTCCCCGCTCGGCCTCCTCGGCGACCGGCCGCGAGCCCCGCCGGAGCGACCGGCCGGCCACCGTGCGCCGGCCCGGTTCGCAGCGCTCCTCGACCCCTGGAACGCGCCCGGAGAAGCGATCCCGACCCGCCCTCCGGGAGGCGGCACTTCCCGTCAGAAAGACCCGACCGGACGAGTTGACAGAATCATGACAGCCGCTCATTTCCGCCGCCCCCGCCCGCCCGCACTCCGCATGCGTGGATCGGAGCACGCCCCTAGCGTGGGGAGAGGACATCGTCGACCCGACGATGACGTCCGTCCTTTCCCAAGGAGGCGTATCCGATGCTTGCCCAGACCGTGCTGCCCAGGGAGCCGGCGCTTGCTCCCCTCCGGGTGTCGTCGCCCGAGATCGGCGCCGTGAAGGCGCTGATGACCGAGGACGAGTCGGCCGTCAGTGACGCGCCGCTGTACCGCCCCGAGGCCGCAGGCTTGCTGCTGCTGCTGGGCCTCGTCCTGCTCTCCCCGAAGGAGCCCAAGGAAAAGAAGTAGCACCGACCCGGCATCAGATCGGAAGAAAGTAGTACACCCTCATGCCGTTCGCTGATTCGCCCCAGCGGGAGTACGCTGCCGCGACCGAGTGGGCGGCAGGCCGCGCCCTCGACGCTCTCACCGGTGCCGAGGGCGCGGCTCTTCCCGCCGCCGACGTGCCCGAGCCGCAGGCGCTGCTCGCCGCCGACCGGGTTCTCGGCCCGGACGTGTTCGCCCCGGCCCTGCTCACCGGCCGCCCGACCCCGCCCGAGGTGGCCGCCCGCGCCGCCGAAGCCTTCGTCCTGTTCCCGGCCGACTGGTCCGGCGTCCACGCGTGGCGCGACCGGGCCACCGCCGAACTCCTCGCCCGCGCCGGGCACCCCGTCGCGGCGGAGTCCCCGCCGCTGCCGCCCGACCCCGGCGAGCACGGCTGGCAGCGCTGGTCGGTCCTGATGGCGCAGCTCTGCTGTCTCGCCCTCCCGACGCTGGACAGCCCCGTGCACCAGCGCGCCCGCGAGCACCCGCTGGCGCTGGCCCGCGGCGCGACCCGCGCCATGCTGCGGCGCGACCACCGCACCGCGACCCGGCTGGTCCGCTGGCTGGCCTGGTTGCAGAGCGTCGGCACGCCGCTCGCGCTGGAGCTCCGGCCCCTGCTGCGGCAGCTCGCGCTGACCGGTGACGGCACCGCCCGCACCGCCCTGGACCTCGCTGTCGCCGAACGGCTGGCCGCGGCATGAACCAGACCCTGCTGAGCAACGCCCACCAGCTCGCCACCCGCTCGCTGGCCTGGCTGTACGCCACCCACGACCAGGGCCACGGCGTCCTCCCCCCGGAGGACAGCAACGTCGACCTGGACCTCTCCAACCCCGACAACGCGTACAAGCCGATCGGCGAGTGCGCGCTGGCCGGCTCGCTGGTGCTGCGGGAGTCGGTGGCCGGGCCCACCGACCGGGAGCGGGCCCGCGCGCTGCTGGACTTCGGCTGGCAGCAGCTGCGCCAGGGCGACCTGCTGTACGAGCGGCAGTTCCGGCACATCCTGATCAGCGACCCGCTGGAGATGTACGGGCACTTCCACCGCTCCGGCTACCGGCACGCGGCACTGGAGGACCTGCTGCACAGCCTGGACGGGCTGCGCTCGACGCATGCCGTGGAGGCGATGGCGAACCGGCAGCTGGCGGTGGTCAACGCCCGGTCGGTGGTCGGGCTGGAGAGCAAGCCCGACTGGGACGCGCTCGCGGCGACCACCTGGCTCGGCGCCCGGCCGGAGCCGTGGGCGATCGACTGGATCACCGGCTACAACGTCACGCACACCGTGTTCCACATGACCGACTGGGGCGCGGTGCCGGACCGGCTGCCGGTGCCGCTGCAGGAGTACCTGGCCGAGTGGCTGCCGGTCTGGGTGGACATCTGGCAGGAGACCGGCCAGTGGGACCTGATGGGCGAGCTGCTGATCGTGGACGCCTGCCTGCCCGAGTCGGTCTGCGACCCGGACAGCCTGGCGCAACTGGTCGCCGTCCAGCACCCGGACGGGCTGCTGCCGCGCGACCTGGACCCGATCGACGAGGACCCGGGCAAGGCGTTCAAGGAGAACGAGCACACCGCGGTGGTGGGCGTGCTGGCCGGCACCCTCACGCTCGCCCGCACCCTCCGGTGAACCCGCACCTGGCCGCCCTGGTCGGCACCGTGCCGCCCGGGTCGGCCGTCACCCTCGCCGTCGCCCGACCGGGCGGCGGCGAGGTGCTGTGCCACGGCCGGACGGCGGGCGACTCCGGCGAGCCGGTGACGCCGGACACCGGCTTCGAACTCGGCTCGGTGAGCAAGACGTTCACGGCGCTGCTGCTGGCGGAGCTGGCCGCCCGGGGCGAGGTCCGCCTCCGGGACACCGTGACGGTCTCCGGGGTGCCGCTCAGCCTGCTGCACCTGGCGACCCACACCTCGGGGCTGCCCCGGGTGCCGCCGGGGCTGCGCCGGTCGGCGCTGCCCGCCTGGTTCAGCAACCCGTACGCGGCGTTCTCCGCCGAGGAGTTGGACCGGGCGCTGGAGCGGACCCGGCTGCGGTTCCCGCCCGGGAGCCGGGTGCAGTACTCGAACTTCGGGGTGGGGCTGCTCGGCCGGGTGCTGGCCGAGAGGTCCGGGGGCGGCTACCCGGGGCTGCTCGCGGAGCGCGTGGCGGGGCCGCTGGGGCTGACCGGGACGGGGTGCGAGCCGGGCGCCGCGGTCGGGTACTTCCGCGGGCGGGCTCTGCCGCCGTGGCGGATCCCGGCGCTGCCCGGGGCGGGGGCCGTCCGCTCCAGCGGCCGTGACCTGCTGCGCTACCTGACGCTCCACCTCGACCCGGGCGGCGCGCCGACGCCGGGGCTGGCGGCGGCGCTGCGCGACGTCCAGCGGCCGCGGCTGGTGAAGCCGCGCTCGGCGGACCGGCTGTGCCTGGTGTGGAACCTGCGGCCACTGCCCGACGGGGACGTGCTGTTCCACTCGGGCGGCACCCGGGGCTTCACCGCGTTCGTGGGGTTCTGTCCGCGGCGGGGCACCGCGCTGGCGGCGCTGACCAACTCCGGGCCCCGCTTCAACAGCCGGTTCATCCAGACCGGGTACCGGGTCTTCCGGGGGCTGTGACGGCGGCGGGCCGCCGGCGCTGGGTGCGCCGGCGGCCCGCTGTCGTGCTGTCGTGCTGTCGTGCTGTCCGTCAGGCGGAGAACCAGCCGGTCAGGTCGGCGGTGACGTTGACGCTGCCGGTGGAGTTGTACAGCGTGACGCGGCCGTCGACGACCGGCACCACGACCGGGTTGGAGACCGTCCCGCCCGGGGTGTAGTTGACCGAGGACACGCCGGGGCGGTTCGTCCCGTGCGGGTACGCGGTCAGGTAGCCGGTCGCGGTCGGGTCGGTGACCGTCAGGTTCAGCACCACGGCGGTGGCGCCGTACGGCACTCCGCCGACGCCGTTGACCTGGAAGGACACGATGCCGTCCGGGCCGACGACGCCCTGGCGGGCGCCGGTGCCGTTGCGGGTGTCGAGCAGCCGCAGCGGGGTGGCGGACGCGTAGGTGCTGGTGCCGGCGGCGGAGTAGTAGCCGGTGACGTCGGCGACCAGGTCCACCGTTCCGGCGCTGTTGCGCAGGTCGACCTTGCCGTTCACCACCGGGACGGTCACCAGGTTGGCGACGGTCCGGCCGGGGGTGAAGTTGAGGTTCGAGGTGGCCGGCGGCTGCTGGCCGTCGGGGTAGGCGGTGATCCAGCCGGTGGCCGTCGGGGAGACCGCGGTCACGTTCATCACCACGGCGGTGACGCCGTCGGCCGGGACGCCCTTGACGCCCGCGACCTGGAGGCTGACGGTGCCGCCCGCGCCGATGCGGGCCTTGGGGCGCCGGTGCCGTCCCGGGTGTCCAGGAACCGGGCCGGGGCGACCGGGGTGAGCGCGGAGCCCTGGTCGGCGGCGTCGGTGTAGTAGCCGGCGACGTCGGCGACCAGGTCGACCGTGCCGGTGCTGTTGCGCAGGTCGACCTTGCCGTCGGCGACCGGGACCGTGACCTGGGCGGGCACGGTGCGGTGGGCGGCGAAGGACAGGCTCGGCAGGTCGGGGGCGGTCTGCCCGCCCGGGTACGCGGTGACCTGGCCGTTCTCGCTCGGGTCGACGGCGGTCAGGTTCATCACCACGGCGGTGACGCCGCCGGCCGGGACGCCCTTGACGCCCGCGACCTGGAGGCTGACGGTGCCGCCCGCGCCGATGCGGGCCTTGGGGGCGCCGGTGCCGTCCCGGGTGTCCAGGAACCGGGCCGCGGTGAGCGGCACGAACCGGGACTTGACGGGGGTGTCCGCCGCGGTGACCTCGAAGGCCTTCGGCAGGTAGCCCGGGGAGGGCTGGCCGGAGGTGTAGCCGATGCCGTCGAGCACCAGGTCGTAGCTGCCCGGGGTCAGGCCGCGGGTGTCGACGAGCACGTGCAGCTCGGTGCCGTCGGCGTTCACGGACTGCGGGTAGACCAGCTTCTGGTAGGCCGGCGCCAGCTCGATCTTGCTGCCGATCGAGAGGCCGGTGCCGTGGATGACGGCGGGCACCAGGGTCTCCGCCCGGCCGGTGGCCGGGGTGATGGACTTCGGGAGGCCGTACGCGTGCGTCGGGTTCCCGGGCAGGCCCTGGAGGGTGTACTCGATCGGGGTGGCGATCTTGTTCGGGCTGAGCATCAGCAGGGCCCGGCCGGCGGTGGAGCCCCAGTTGGAGCAGGCCGCGCCGAACTGGCCGTAGGACTGCATGCACTGGAAGCGCGTGCTGGAGGCGCCCCACTCGTCCGGGCCGGCGAAGGTGAACCACGGAATGTCCGCGCCGGTGTTGCTGGAGCTGCCGCCGATGGTGAAGCCCTGGCTCGGGTTCACGTCGATGACGCCGCAGTAGGCGGGGGCGGACTCGGTGAGCACGCCGCTGTGCTGCGGGAAGCCGTTCGCCGAGAGCACGTTGGACGCGCACTCCGGGGCCCAGCCGTCCGCGCCGCCGACCTTCCAGACGTCGACGTTGGCGTGGATCGGCGCGTCCTTGTAGCCGGACGCGACGACCACGGCCACGTACGAGGTCGAGCCGCTCACCTGGCAGCCGACGCCCCACTGGGTGCACTGGATCGTGCCGTCGGCGTTCACCGCCATCAGCAGGGTGGACGGGTCGTAGCGACTGCCGACGGTGCGGCTGCTCAGCCAGAGCTTGTCGGTGGCCGCGCCGCCGACCCGCACGCAGCGGGCGTCCAGCGCCGAGGTGAAGTCGAACGAGGTGGACGGGCTGCCGACCTTGGTGTCGGTGCGGGTGGTGCACTGGGCGCTGGGCGAGATGTCGCGGCGCACCAGGTGGTAGGTGTCCGGGCGGCCGGTGCCGACCAGCATCGCCGTGTACGGGGCGCCCGGGGCCAGCTTGCAGGTGGTGGTGGAGCTGCCCATGGTCGAACAGGCGGTGTTGCCCGCACCGTCGTTGACGTAGACGGCGGCGTTCACCTGGTTCAGGTTGTTGGCGTAGTCCAGCATCTCGGCGGGCGCGTGCCCGGCGGCCGGGATGCTGAGGCAGCGCTGCTGGTCGGTCGCGGTCAGCGTGACCTCGGCGCCCCAGTCGCCGCCGAAGCCGGACTGCGGCCAGGCGGTGCAGCCGGCGGCGTTGTCGGTCCGGTGGATCACCAGGGCGTACGCCTTGTCGGGCGTGCCGGTGACGGCGGCCCGGAACGGGGCGGTGCCGGTCAGCTTGCAGACCGTGTAGGTGTAGCCGCCGTTGTCGCACTGCTTGGCGCCGTTGGCGTCGTCGATCTCGACGGCGACCGGGGAGCCGTCGGCGGGGGTCTGGTTGAGCAGGTACAGGCCCTTGCCGGAAGCGGTCGACAGGGTCAGGCAGCGGAGCTGCCCGGCCGCGCCGTAGGTGCCGGTGACGGCGCCGGAGGCGAGGCCGTCGTCGGCGGTGGCGGTGCAGCCGCGGGTCTCGGTGGCGGAGCGCAGCGAGATCCCGAACGCGCCGACGTCGCCGTAGTTGCCGTCCACCGCCCAGGTGTGGTCGCCGGCGGTCAGCGTGCAGTCGCCGCTCTGGCAGCCCTCCTGGACGCCGTCCGTCCCGAACAGGCGGCCGGGCAGGTACGCGCCGGTGGCGCTCAGCGGGCCGTAGAGGTGGCGGCCGGCGGCGGGCACCCGCAGGGTGCGGCAGCGCGCGGTGGAGGTCAGGTCGGGGGCGTCGCCGTAGGCCTGCGGCTGGACGAGCTCGCAGCCCTCGGGCCGGGAGAGCCGGGCCGCGGAGAAGGTGTAGTCGACGGCCTGGCCGGAGACCTGCTGGACCGTCACCCGGTACGGAGCGGTGCCGGTCAGCGTGCAGTCGAGGCCGCGGCTGGTGTCGTTGGTGTACGAGTCGCAGATCCGCTTGCCCGCGCCGTCGTAGACGGTCCAGGTGGCGGTGTACGACGGCCCGTAGCTGCGCATGACGTCGCCGGCGGCGAGGTCGGTGGTGTAGCAGTCGCCGACCGAGCCGGTGGGCAGCGAGGCGGTGAAGCGCTTGGCGGTGCCGAGCTTGCTGTCCTCGCCGGCCAGCGTCGTGCAGGCGGTGGTGGACAGCAGCGGCCGGTAGGCGACGGACACCGCGTTGTCGCTGTAGGAGTTGTTGCGCAGGCTCAGCGTGTACGTGCCGGCCGCTCCGGTGGCGCAGCGGAGCGCGCCGGGGCTGTAGCTGATCACCCGTTCGCAGGCGACGGCGGAGCCGTCGGGCGCGGTGAGCGTCGGGTAGAGGTCGTACTGCTGGGCCGCCAGCACCTGGAACAGCGCGAGGTCGTGGTCCTGGCTCAGCGTCAGGGTGAGGTTCGCGGTGGCGTTGTACGCCACCGTGCAGGTGACGGGCGCCTGCGGGTCGAGCGCGGCCGGGCAGGCGCCCGCCGGGTCGGACTCCTGCAGGGCCTTGGCGGCCGCCTTGTGCTCGGCCTCCGGGTCGGCCTTGGGCGCGGCCTGCGGCTCCGCCTTGGCCGTCTTCGGGGCGGACGCGGCGGGTGTCTGCGGCGCTCCGGCCGCGGGCTTGGCGTCGGCCTCGGTACCGGCCGGGCCGCCGGCGGCCGCGAAGGCGGTGCCGGACTGGGCGACCAGCGAGGTGAGCAGCAGCGCCCCTGCGGCGAACACCCCGACGGAACGCTTGGATCTGCCGACGAACGGCAGCGGTCTCATCAAACCCCCCAAAGGTTCGAAAACGCCCAACACCGGTGCTCGCCACCGGTGTTCGAGGCAGGCGGAGTCTAGCGGGCCGTACACACAGCATCGCCACCGATATTCGGACGTCCGGGCGGACGGGCGCCGCCCGGCCGCGGCGGCTGCGGAAGATGAGAAAGACAGGCGTCCTTTACCCCCGGGGTTCTGTGTATGGAGGAACCGTCACCTGGGGTGCCCCGGCGGTAAAGGGCGGGTCCAATCTCGGGCCCGGGCATTGTTGTTGACGGGACATCATCACTAGCGTCGTCCGCGGCTCACCTGTGCGATTCCCCCCGGCGCAGGAGCCTCGGCCCCCCAGTCATGCCGTCGCTCCCGCCTGCCCTGCCGCACGGTCGCGGGCCGCCCCGTTGTGCTCCCCCACCTCTGGAGGCAGTTCCTTGCGTACCCTCACCGCGCCCTCGCTGTTCAGCGCCGCGGCGCTGGCGCTCACCGCGTTCACCGGTCTCGCCGCCGCCGCGCCGGCGGACGCGCAGTCCACGCCCACCACGTACAGCAAGAACGGCGTGTCCTGGGTGCGGGCGTGCGACACGCTCGCCAAGGGCGACACCATGGGCTGCCACGCGCTGAAGGTGACCAGCGTGGCGCAGCACGTCAACGCGCTGGGCGTGACCCCGAACGCCACCCCGTCCGGCTACGGCCCGGCGGACCTGCAGAGCGCGTACAACCTGCCCGCGAACGGCGGGGCGGGCGCGACCATCGCGATCGTCGACGCGTACAACGACCCGAACGCCGAGTCGGACCTGGCGGTCTACCGCGCGCAGTACGGGCTGCCGGCCTGCACCACCGCGAACGGCTGCTTCAAGAAGGTGAACCAGACCGGCGGCACCAAGATGCCGACCTCCAACTCCGGCTGGGCGGGCGAGATATCGCTCGACCTGGACATGGTCTCGGCGATCGCGCCGAACGCGCACATCATCCTGGTGGAGGCGACCAGCGCGACCATGGCGAACCTGGGCACCTCGGTCAACACGGCGGTCAGCCTGGGCGCGAAGTACGTGTCGAACAGCTACGGCGGCGGCGAGTCCTCCTCCGACACCAGCTACGACTCCTCGTACTTCAACCACCCGGGCGTGGCCATCACGGTCTCCTCGGGCGACGGCGCGTACGGCGTCGAGTACCCGGCCTCGTCGAAGTACGTGACGGCGGTCGGCGGCACCGCGCTGACCCGCAACTCCAGCGCCCGGGGCTGGGGCGAGTCGGTCTGGTACACCAACTCGACCGAGGGCGCGGGCTCCGGCTGCTCCGCGTACGACGCCAAGCCGACCTGGCAGAAGGACACCGGCTGCGCCAAGCGCACCGTCGCCGACGTCTCGGCGGTCGCCGACCCGGCGACCGGCGTGGCCGTGTACCAGACGTACGGCGGCAGCGGCTGGGCGGTGTACGGCGGCACCAGCGCCTCGTCGCCGATCATCGCGAGCGTCTACGCGCTGGCCGGGACGCCGTCCACCGGCTCCAGCCCGGCCTCGTTCCCGTACGCGCACACCGGTTCGCTGAACGACGTCACCTCGGGCTCGAACGGCAGCTGCTCGCCGAGCTACCTGTGCACCGCGGCCACCGGCTACGACGGCCCGACCGGGCTGGGCACCCCCAACGGCACGGCGGCCTTCGCGGGCTGACGGCCGATCAGCAGGAGCGGCGCCCGGAGGGCGGCGGCGCGCAGGGAGAACCCCTGTGCGCCGCCGCCCTCCGGCGTGTCCCGCCCGCCGACCGGCCGTCAGGGATCAGGACGACGCGGGGCGGACCAGCCGCTCGTCGGGGATCACCGCGACGCCGAGGATCTCGATCATCGCCTCGGGCTGCCACAGGGCGGTGGTGCCGATGCCGGCCATCGCCGGGTACACCGGGCCGGCGAGCTCGCGCCAGACCTCGCCGATCTCCTTGCCGTGCGCCTGGTAGTCGGGGATGTCGGTGAGGTAGAGGGTGATGCTCACCAGGTCCTCCGGGCGGCCGCCCGCTTCGGCGAGGGTGGCGAGGACGTTGGAGAACGCCTGCCGGAACTGCTCGACGATGCCGCCGGGGACGATCCGCATGTCCCGGTCGAGGGCGGTCTGCCCGCCGAGGTGCAGGGTGTTGCCGCTGAGGGTGCCGTGCGAGTAGCCGCGGGGCTGGGGCAGCGAGGCGGGGTTGACCGGTACGGGGGCCGAGTGGCTCGCCATGGCGGGTCTCCTGCGGGTCGGTTGCCGTCGGGGCCGCCACGGTAGCAGCTATTGACAGTCCTGTGACGGTCGCAGAACCATTGAGACACCGCGCCCGGCAGTGGACGACGCCGGCGCCGAGGCGGAGGTCCCACCCATGCAGCTCGCAACGGTCGCTCTCCCGGACGGCGCCACCCGCGCCGCCGTGCTCCAGGACGGCGGGTGGCACGCGCTGCCGGCGCCCGACCTGTCGGCGTTCCTCCGCTCCGGAGAGCCGGTGCGCCCCGGCGCGGAGCTGCCCGGCGCCGTCCCGGTGCTGCCGCTGCCCACGCCCGCCAAGGTGCTCTGCTGCGGGCTGAACTACGCCGAGCACATCCGCGAGATGGGGCACGAACTCCCGTCCCACCCCACGCTGTTCGCGAAGTTCGCGGACACCCTGACCGGCCCGTCCGAGGACGTGGTGCTGCCGTCCGGCCTGCGGGTGGACTGGGAGGCGGAGCTCGCCGTGGTGGTCGGTGCGACGCTGCGGCGCGCCGACCGGGCGACGGCGCTGGCCGGGATCGCGGGCTACACGGTGGCCAACGACGTCTCGGTGCGGGACTGGCAGAACCGCACCTCGCAGTGGCTCCAGGGCAAGGCCTGGGACGGCTCCTGCCCGCTCGGCCCGGTGCTGGTCACCCCGGACGAGGTGGACCCGGCGGCCGGCCTGGAGGTGGTCTGCCGGGTCAACGGCGAGGAGGTGCAGCACGCGAGCACCAAGACGCTGGTCTTCGACCCGGCCGACCTGCTGGCGTACGTCTCCGCGTTCACCGTGCTGCGCCCGGGCGACGTGGTCCTCACCGGCACGCCCGGCGGCGTCGGCGCGGCCCGCGACCCGCAGCGTTTCCTGGCCGACGGCGACGTGCTGGAGACCTCGGTCTCCGGCATCGGCACCCTGCGCAACACGGTGCGCTTCACCGCCTGAACCCGACCGGGCCGGGCCGGACCCGACCGGGCGCAGCCGAACCGGACGGGCCGACCCCGGCGAGCCGCGCGCGCCGGGCGGCCCGGAAGAGCCGACGATCCATCAGAACAGAACCTCTCGAACCGCCCCCCAGCCACGACGAGGAGCTTTCCATGGACCCCACCCCCGGCAACTCCCCCGACTACCGCTCGTACCTCCTGGAGGGCGACAACTCGGCGTACGCCACCGGGAGCGGCCTGGTGGTCCCGGTGGTGACCCGGGCCGGCGCCGAGCCGGGCGACACCGGGCAGTCGGCCGGGGCGACCCGGATCTCGGGCATCAGCATCCAGCACACCCCGGCCACCCGGCTGTGGTTCGGCAAGGTCGGCAACGAGCCCGGCTACCGCTCGGTGCCGCACCACCACGGCGAGGCGGAGACCGGCGGGTACGTGCTGTCCGGGCGGGGCCGGATCTACTTCGGCGCGCGGTTCGCCGACTACCTGGACCTGTCCGAGGGCGACTGGGTGTTCGTCCCGCCGTTCCTGCCGCACGTGGAGTGCAACCTCGACCGGAACCGGCCGCTGACCTGGATGACCACCCGCACCCCGGAGAACATCGTGGTCAACCTGCCCGAGGTGCCGGACGCCGAGCTGCCCGACTGGCTGGACCGGCCCTGATGGCCGACACCACCTCGGAGTTCTTCGCCGCCGCGGTCGCCCTGGAGCCGGTCGCCCCCGAGCACTTCGACCTGGCGTTCACCGCGGTCACCCAGCCCTGCCCGTGGCCGAAGGCGTACGGCGGCGACCTGGTCGCGCAGGCGGCGGCCGCCGCCATGCGTTCGGTCGGGGACGGCAAGGCCCTGCACTCGATGCACTCGTACTTCATGCGCCCGGCCGAGATCGGCGAACCGGTGCGCCACGAGGTGGAGTTGCTGCGCGACGGCCGCGGCTACGCGACCCGGCAGGTGCGCGCCTACCAGCGCGGCAAGGCGCTGTACGTGTGCCTGGCGAACTTCGCGGCGGGCGAGCCCGGCGGCCGGTACGCCGCCGCGCTGCCCGATCCGTACGCCGACGGCCTGCCGGGGCCGGAGGAACTGCCCGGCTCCGCCGCGTACTTGGCGGACCGCGAGGGCGGCACCATGACCGGCGCGTCCAAGGAGTACTGGTCGGCGGGGCGCAGCTTCGACCTGCGGCACGTGCCGGGTCCGCTGTACCTGGACGTCGAGGGCGGGCGGGCGCCGCACCAGGCGGTGTGGGTGCGGCCGTTCGACGCGCTGCGGCCGGTGGAGGGGCTGAGCGAGGCGCAGCGGGACGCGGCGGCGCTGGCGTACGTGTGCGACTACACGATCCTGGAGCCGGTGCTGCGGGTGCTGGGGCTGGCGTGGGCGCGGCCGGGGCTGGTGACGGCGAGTCTGGACCACGCGATGTGGTTCCACCGTCCGCCGGGGCCGGGCGAGTTGGACGGCTGGCTGCTGTACGCGCAGCGGGCGGTGGCGGCGGAGTCGGGGCGGGGCCTCGGCGAGGGGCGGTTCTTCACGCCGGACGGGGTGCACCTGGCGACGGTGCTCCAGGAGGGCATGATCCGCGAGGGGGCGGGGAGATGAGCGGGGTGCCGTCCGGGTTCCGCGACCCCTTCGCGCGCGAGCACCTGCCGGCCGTCGAGCAGTGGCCGGCCCTGGAGTTCACCACCGAGCTGCTGCACTACCCCGACCGGCTGAACGCGGCTGTGGAGTTGCTGGACCGTCAGGTGGCGGAGCTGGGCCCGGACCGGCCGGCGCTGCGGACGCCGGCCGGGGAGGTGTGGACGTACGGCGAGTTGCAGTTGCGCTCGGCGCAGGTCGCGCAGGTGCTGGCGGAGGACCTGGGGCTGGTGCCGGGCAACCGGGTGCTGCTGCGCTCGCCGAACAATCCGTGGGCGGTGGCGGCCTGGCTGGGCGTGCTGCGGGCGGCGGGATCGCGGTGGCGACGATGGCGGCGCTGCGGGCCCGGGAGCTGGCGCCGATCGTGGCGAAGACCCGGCCGGTGGTGGCACTGGTGGACCACCGCTTCACGGCGGAGGTCCGGGACGTCCCGGTGGTGGCATTCGGCGGCGGCGGGGCGGACGACCTGGTCCGGCGGGCCGCCGCCAAGCCGGGGCGGTTCGCGGCGGTGGACACGGCGGCGGACGACGTCGCGCTGTTCGGGCCGACCTCGGGCACCACCGGCGTCCCGAAGATCACCGTGCACTTCCACCGCGATCTGCTGTCGATCGACAACACCTTCGGCCGGTGCACGCTGCGGCTGCGCCCGGACGACCTGGTGGCGTGCACGGCGCCGCTGGCGTTCACCTTCGGCCTGGGGATGCTGGTGGTGTTCCCGCTGCGGGCGGGGGCGTGCGCGTTCCTGACCGAGTCGGCGACGCCGGCGGAGCTGGCCGAGCTGGTGGCGGAGCACGGCGTGACGGTGCTGGCGACGGCGCCGACCGCGTACCGGCAGATCGTCAAATCCGGTCTGGCGCACCGGCTTTCGGGGCTGCGGCGGGCGGTGAGCGCGGGCGAGCACATCCCCCGGGAGGTGTGGGAGCAGCTGCGGGCGGAGGCCGGGATACGGGTGGTGGACGGCATCGGGGCGACCGAGTTGCTGCACATCTTCATCTCGGCGGCGGACGAGGAGATCCGCCCGGGGGCGACCGGCCGGCCGGTGCCGGGGTTCCGGGCGGCGGTGCTCGGGCCGGACGGCGAGGAGCTGGGGCCGGGCGTGGAGGGGCGGCTGGCGGTGATCGGCCCGGTCGGCTGCCGGTACCTGGACGACGAGCGGCAGTCGGACTACGTGGTGAACGGCTGGAACGTCACGGGCGACACCTTCGTCCGGGACGAGGACGGCTACTTCTGGTACCGGGCGCGCAGCGACAGCATGATCGTCTCCTCGGGCTACAACATCGCCGGCCCGGAGGTGGAGGCGGCCGTGGACAGCCATCCGGACGTGCTGGAGTCGGCGGTGGTGGCCGCGCCGGACGCCGAACGCGGCTCCGTGGTCTGCGCGTTCGTGGTGCTGCGGGCGGGCGCGGCCGGGGACGCGGCGACAGCGCGCAGCATCCAGGACCACGTGAAGCAGCAGCTCGCGCCGTACAAGTACCCGCGCGAGGTGCGGTTCGTGGCGGCGCTGCCGCGCAATCCGAGCGGCAAGCTCCAGCACTTCAGGCTCCGTCGGATCGTGGAGGGCACGGAATGAGGATCGCGATCGCCGGCGGCGGCCCGGGCGGGTTGTACTTCGCCGCGCTGATGAAGCAGTTGGACCCGGCGCACCAGGTGACGGTGTGGGAGCGCAACGCGCCCGACGACACCTTCGGCTTCGGCGTGGTGTTCTCCGACGAGACGCTGACCGGCATCGCGGGCGCCGACGAGGTGGTGCACGCCGCGATGGAGCGGGCCTTCGCCCGCTGGACGGACATCGACGTCGAGGTCGACGGGCACCGGTTCACCGTCGGCGGGCAGGGCTTCGCGGCGATGGGCCGCAGGGAGCTGCTGCAGATCCTCCAGCGGCGGGCCGCCGAGCTCGGCGTGCGGGTGCACTACCGGACGCCGGCGCCGGGCGTGGACGAGCTGTCGGCGGCGCACGACCTGGTGCTGGCGGCGGACGGCGTGAACTCGGCGGTGCGGGCCGCGCGGGCGGAGGTGTTCGGCCCGTCGCTGGACGGCCGCCGCAACAAGTACATCTGGCTGGGCACCGACCTGGTCTTCGAGGCGTTCCAGTTCTTCGTCAAGCAGACGGAGTGGGGCACCATGCAGATCCACGGCTACCCGTACTCCGCCGAGGGCTCGACCTTCATCGTCGAGATGCACGAGGAGGTGTGGCGGCGGGCCGGCTTCGACCGCACCGCCGGGCGGGAGTTCGGGCCGGGCGAGTCCGACGAGTACGCGGTCGGGCGGATCGCGGAGATCTTCGCCGCCGAGCTGGCCGGCCACCGGGTGCGCACCAACAACTCGCGCTGGCTGAACTTCACCACCGTGCGCAACGAGCGCTGGCACGACGGCAACGTGGTGCTGCTCGGCGACGCGGCGCACACCGCGCACTTCTCGATCGGGTCCGGCACCAAGCTCGCCATGGAGGACGCCCTCGCGCTGGCCGCCTGCCTGCACGAGCGGCCGACGGTGGCCGAGGCGCTGGAGGCGTACCAGGCGGAGCGCAGGCCGGTGGTCGAGTCGACGCAGCGGGCGGCGCAGGCCTCGCTGGAGTGGTTCGAGAACATCGGCATGTACGCCGGGCAGCAGCCCGCGCAGTTCGTCTTCAACCTGCTGACCCGCTCGCGCCGGATCACCTTCGAGAACCTGAAGGAGCGGGACGCCGGGTTCGCCGAGCTGATGGAGCGTGAGTTCGCCCGCGGCCAGGGCGCGTCCGAGACCGTGCCGGCGATGTTCCAGCCGGTCCGGATCGGGCCGCTGCCGCTGAACAACCGGATCGTGGTCTCCCCGATGGACATGTACTCGGCGGTGGACGGCGTGCCCGGGGACTTCCACCTGGTGCACCTGGGCTCCAAGGCGCTCGGCGGCGCGGGCCTGGTGATGACCGAGATGGTCTGCGTCTCCCCCGAGGGCCGGATCACCCCCGGCTGCCCCGGCCTGTGGAACGACGGGCAGCGCGAGGCCTGGCGGCGCGTCACCTCCTTCGTCCACGAGCGCAGTTCGGCGAAGATCGGCCTGCAACTGGGGCACTCCGGCCGCAAGGGCTCGACCCGGCTGATGTGGGAGGGCATGGACGAGCCGCTCCCGGACGGCAACTGGGAGGTGATCGGCCCGTCCGCGCTGCCGTACGGGCCCGGCTGCCACCTCCCCCGGGAGGCGACCCGGGCCGATCTGGACCGGGTGGTCGCGGACTTCGAGGCGGCGGCGCGGCGCGGCGCGGAGGCGGGCTTCGACCTGATCGAGGTGCACGCCGCGCACGGCTACCTGCTGTCCTCCTTCCTGTCGCCGGTGGCCAACCGGCGCACCGACGCGTACGGCGGCAGCCTGGAGAACCGGCTGCGCTTCCCGCTGGAGGTGTTCGACGCGGTGCGGCGGGCGGTGCCGGAGCGGATCCCGGTGACGGTGCGCATCTCGGCGACCGACTGGCTGCCGGACGGCAACACCGACGAGGACGCGGTGGAGATCGCCCGGGCCTTCGTCGCGCACGGCGCGGCCGCCATCGACGTCTCCTCCGGGCAGGTCGCCCAGCACGAGCGGCCGGCCTACGGGCGCTCGTACCAGACGCCGTTCGCCGACAGGATCCGCCACCGGGTGGCCGGGCCGGCCGGTGTGCAGGTGATCGCGGTGGGCGCGATCTCCTCCTACGACGACGTCAACTCGATCCTGCTGGCCGGGCGGGCGGACCTGTGCGCGCTGGGCCGCACCCACCTGTACGACCCGCAGTGGACGCTGCACGCGGCGGCCGAGCAGGACTACCGGGGTCCGGGCGCCGAATGGCCGGTGCAGTGGCAGGCCGGGCGCCGCAGGCCGCCGACCTCGCGCACCGACCGTGTCCCGCCCCGGCTCTCGCTGCTGCGCGAGGGCGCGGCCGGGCCGGTGCACCTGCGGTGGACGCCGGATCCCCGGATCGGGGTGACCGCGTGAACCCCCGGCCCGCGGCGGCGGTGCGATCATGTGTCCGGCGTCCGCCATACTCGGTGGGATGAGCGAGACGAAGGCCGCCCGGCCCACCGCGGCACGCCGTTCCCGGACCGTGCTGGTGACCTTCCTCGGCGCCGTCGTCCGCAAGATGGGCAACTGGATGCCGATCGCCGGCGCCGTCGAACTGCTCACCCAGGCGGGCCTGGACGCCTCCAGCGTCCGCACCGCGGTGTTCCGGCTCAAGCAGCGCGGCTGGCTGGCCGCCGAGACCCGCGGCGGGGCGCGCGGCTACGCGCTGACGCCCGCCGCACTGGAGGCGCTGGCCGCCGGGGACGAGGTGATCTGGCACGCCCGGCAGCCCGCCGACCTGGCCGACGGCTGGTGCCTCGTCAACTTCTCGGTGCCGGAGTCCGCCCGGGCCAAGCGCCACCAGCTGACCGCGCACCTGACCTCGCTGGGCTTCGGCAACATCGGCGCGGCGGTGTGGATCGCCCCCGCCCGGATGCTGCCGGCGGCCGGCCGGGCGATCGGCGAGCTCGACCTGACCGACCAGTGCGCGGTCTTCACCGGCGACCACGTCGGCGGGCAGGACCTCGCCGCGATGGTCCGCAAGGGCTGGGACCTCGCGGAAATCGACCGCCGCTACCGGGAGTTCCTCGCCGCCCGGACCGCCGAGGCCGACCGCCTCGCCGCCGCCGCCTTCGTGGACGGCCGGGAGGCCTTCGTCGGCTACCTGTCCGTGGTCGACGACTGGCGCAAGCTGCCGTTCCGCGATCCCGGCCTGCCCCCGCAGGTGCTGCCCGCCGACTGGTCCGGCCCCGCCGCCGTCCGCCTCTTCGAACGCCTGGTCGCCGCGCTGGAGGGCCGCGCCCTCGCGCACGCCGCGCCGTACTGGTCCGCCCAGCCTCGGAAGCCCTGAACGGCCCGAGCCAAAAAGGGCGGGCCCGGAACGAGAGTTCCGGGCCCGGCCTGTCAGTAGCGGGGACAGGATTTGAACCTGCGACCTCTGGGTTATGAGCCCAGCGAGCTACCGAGCTGCTCCACCCCGCGTCGGTGAACCCAACTCTACAGCACGTCGAAGGTCCGTCGAACCAATGACCACCGTCCCCCCGTGGCGCCCGCGGCTCAGCGGGTGGCGGCGACCGGGCGGACGTAGGTGCCGGGGTGGGTGGCACCGCTCTGGTCCTGCGGAGCGGCGCCGCTCCACTGGACCGTCAGCTGCCGGGTGTCGTCCGGCGGGGTGAGGACGATCTTCTGCACCTTGAACTCGGCCTGGCCCTGGCCCTGGCCGCCGGACGGCAGGTAGTCGATCCGGACGTACGCCTTGCCGCCGGGCTGCAGCGTGACCTGCTCGGGCTGGGCGGGCTGGTAGCGCGGCAGGTTCCAGGTGCCCTTGTCGCCGACCAGGTCCACGCCCGGGTAGCCCTTCATGGTGCAGGCCGCCTTGGACTGGTTGGTCAGCTCGATCTCCTCCGCGCCCTGCTGGTCGGGCGTCTGCGCGCCGGTGCCGGGCGCGAGCGCGGCCTTCAGGTCGGCCGCCACGCACGTGCGCGGCCCGGACCCGGCCGCCGGGGCGCTGCCTCGGCCGCTCGGCTGCGCGCTCGGCGGGGCCGCCTGCCCGCCGGTCGGGGCGGCAGCTGACGGCGCGGCGGCGGCCGGCGCGGAGGCGGCCGGGGCGGCGGGCTTCGCGGCGGTGTCGGCCGCATCGTCCCCGCACCCGGTCAGGGTGACCGTGAGGGCGGCCACCAGGCCGATGGCGGCGGACAGTTGACGGATGCGCATGGTTGGTCCCACTCGTGGTTCTGCGGCCCCGCGTCGCCGGGCCGGTGCGGTTCTGACGGCCGGGCAGGGCCGGCCGGGCGGCCAGCGTCCCGGAAGTGGATCAACGCCGGATAAACGGGGCGGGCGGACCCGCCTCAGACGTTGGCCGCGCACCCGAGCCGGGCGGCCTGCCGTTGGGTCTCGCCGCGGGGTTCGGCGCAGTCCACCACGAGCGCCACGGGGAACCGCGGCCGGAAGGTGGTGACGGTGCCGGAGACGTCCTGCTGTCCCGGGGCGGCGCCCTCGCAGTGGCGGACGTAGGAGCTGGTGATCCCCCAGTTGAACGCGAAGCCGACGAAGCGGCCGGAGTGTCCGACGCCGGTGACCGGGTTCTTCCCGTAGGGCTCCAACTCCCGTCCGAACTCCGGCAGTCCGGGGGTGGGCGACTGGCGGACGAAGGCCTGGTACGCGCGGCGGGCGTCCGCCTCGCCCGCGCTCGACACGGTGCTCGCGGTGAGCGTCCGGACGGGCAGCGCGCCGGGGAGGTCCAGCGCACCGCCGTCGGGCGCGGTGAGGGTGACGGCCGGGGTGAGGTACGTCAGCGTCTCCTGCTCCACGGCGGGCGTGAACTCGTAGCGCGGGTTCACGCAGTCCGTCGCCGGTGCCGCCGACGGCACCGCCGTGGCCGACGGTGCGGGCAGCGCCCGGTCCTGACGCGCCGTCGTGCAGCCGGGCACCGCCAGCGCCACAGCCACAGCCACAGCCACCGCGACGGCCCCCGCGCCCCGGGCGGATCGTTCTCCTTGCACGGCTCCCCCTTCGATCGACCCGATCATCGCGCGGGAGCGGGGCCGCGGGCGGTCCCGTGACCGGCTCGGTACCGGATGCGAACGCGGCTTTCACGAACGGCCGACCAGGCCGGACTCGTAGGCGGTGATGACCAGTTGGACCCGGTCGCGGGCGCCGAGTTTGCCGAGGAGGCGGGAGATGCAGGTCTTCGCGGTGGCGGCGGCGAGGTGGAGTTCGGCCGCGATCTCGGTGTTGGAGCGGCCGAGGCCGACCAGGGTGAGGATCTCCCGTTCGCGGCCGGCGAGTCCGTCCAGGGCGGGGGTGTCGGGCGGTCCGGCCGGCTGCCGGCGGGCGAAGTGGGCGATCAGGCGGCGGGTGACCGCGGGGCGATCAGCGCGTTGCCGGCGGCGACCACCCGGACGGCGGCGAGGATGTCGTCGAGTTCCATCGGCGACCACACCGTGACGGTGCAGGAGCTGGCGAGCCACGGCTACGTGGTGGTGCCGGTCGATCACCTGGGCAACTGCTTCAGCGAGCTGCCGAACGGGCTCGGCGCGGCCCTCGACACCTCCCGGATCGCGCATGTTCGGCTGGTCGAAGGGCGGCACGGCCACCGCGTGCGCCATGCTGACGGGCCGTCTGGTGCGGGCGGGGCCGGCGCTGGACGGGCCGATGCAGCCCGGGTCCGGGCACCCCACCGTGACCGAGGACCTGGACCGGCCGTTCCTGCTGATGACCGCCTCGTTCCCGCTCGCCGAGGGCCCGGACGTCGCCGAGTTCTGGTCCCACCTGCGCGGCTGGCGGCTGGAGGTCCGGGCCGAGGGCGCCGTGCACCCCTCGTACGGCGACAACGTCACGCTGATCCCGCAGGCCGGGCGGATGCTGGGCCTGACGGAGGAGCAGATCCGCCGCATGGTCGGCACCATCGACCCGGAGCGCGCCCTGCTGATCCAGCAGGCGTACCCGTTGGCCTTCTTCGACCTGCACCTGCGCCACCGCCGCGCGGCGCTGCTGGACGGGCCCTCGCCGCGCTGCCCGGAGGTGGCGTACCGCGGCTGATCCCCCGTGCCCGGCGCCGCCGTTCACTCCTGCGGTGCGGCGGCCCGCGCCAGTGCCCGGCGCCGGTGCTCGCGCGGGGAGAGGCCGTGCGCGGCCTTGAAGGCGCGGGTGAACTCGGGGGCGCGGGGGATGCCGCAGCGGGCGGCGATGCGGTAGATGGGCAGGGTGCGCAGGGCGGGGTCGGCGAGTTCGCGGTGCGCCTTGTCCATCCGCCGGGCGCGGATGAACGCGGCGACGGTCTCGCCGTCCGAGTGGCGGGTGAAGAGGCTGTGCAGGTGGCTGACCGAGATGTGGTGGGCGGCCGCCACCACGGGCGGGGTGAGGCCGGGGTCGTGCAGGTTCTGCCGGATGAACTCCCGGGAGCTCTCCACCAGGGCCCGCTGCCGGTCCTCCTGGGAGAGTTCGGCCTCCGCGTCGAGGATCCCGGTGAGCCAGGTGGAGACCAGGTCGACCAGTACGGACCCGAGCCGGCAGGCCTCGGCGGGCTGGAAGGCGGCGGCCTGCCGGTCCAGGCCCACCAGCAGGGCCGAGAGCAGCGCGCCGGTGCCCTCCCGGGCGGGGAGCCGACGCCCCGTCAGGTCGCGCATCCGGTGCGCCGGGACCTGGAGCAGCGCGACCGGGACGTCCACGCCCACGCCTTCGGCGGGGGGCTGTCCGGGGCGGCCTCGGCGAAGCCGAAGAACCGGCCGTCGGCCGGGTCCGAGCTGGTCGTCAGGTGGATGTCTCCCGGCATGAACTCCTCCGCCCCGTCCTGGCCCGCCAGGTGCACCCGGCCGCCGCCGGCCGTCAGCAGCGACAGGTGACAGAGCTCCTCGTCGCCGTCCCGCTCCGCCGGCTCGCCGCGCCGGGCGCCGGCCCGCGGGAAGCTGGTCACCAGCACGGTCACCCGCCCCAGTTGGTGCCTGCGCACCCGTACCCCCGGGTTCCGTCCGCTCCGACCGTCCGCACCGTTCCGGCCGACCTGTGCGCCCCCAACGCCCCTCCTTCGTCAACGGATCAAAATTCCCCCGCGTCATCATCAACCAGTGCCATGACCTCGCCAAGTAGGCACCCGGGCACCTGGCGTGATCCCGCCGCACCGGTGGCCACATCCGTCCGCTTAGAGTTAGCGAAGGCAAACCTAACCAGCAGGACCAGGACGGGAGAGCGATGGCGATCGGCGGCCAGGACAGCAGGCGACCGCACGGGGAACTGGTCGCGGACGTGCTCGCGGCGCTGTGGAGCGCGGGCCGGCCGCTGACGGCGCAGGAGGTGAAACGGGCCCTGGGGCGGCCGTTGGCCCGGACCACGGTGGCCACCATCCTGGCCCGGCTGCACGACAGCGGCACCGTGGTCCGCACCCGCCCGGGCCGGTCCTACGCCTACGCGCCGGTCTCCGACGCGGCCGGGCTGGCCGCCGGCCGGATGCGGCGCGAACTGGAGAAGGAGGACGACCGCAGCCTCGTGCTGCGCCGCTTCGTCTCCGCGCTGTCGACCGAGGACGAGGACCTGCTGCGGGAGTTGCTGCGCGACGCCGAGGGCGGAACCGAGGGCGGAACCGAGGGCGGAACCGAGGGCGGAGCCGAGGGCGGAGCCGGGAATGGGGCCGACGGCGGTGTCGGGGCGGGGTCGGACGACACCGGTGTAGACCGGTCGGCGGTCCCGTCGCTAGAGTGAGGACGGCCCTCGCTCCGCCGCACCCCGCCCGGGCGTCGACCGGTTCCCCCGAGGGCGTCTCCCGCTCTCCCGCGTTAGGAACCGGCTTGTTCGACGGTAGGAAAGAGTCGTCCGATCCCTTCGAACAGTCGGTCTACCTGCTGTCCGTCCTCGCCCGGGCGGCCGAGGACGGCATCGGCGAGCGGCTCGCGGCCCGCGGGCTGGGCCGGGTGCACCAGGAACTGCTGACCGTCCTCGCGCAGGCCGGCCCGCACGGCCGCGCCGACCTGGCCCGGCGGGTCACCGCGCCGGACGCGTCCGCCGCGATGGACACGCTGCTGGCCCGCGGCCTGGTGCAGGCGATGACGGTGCACCTCGGCGGCGGGCAGCAGGAGGTGGTGATGCTGTCGCCGGACGGGCAGGCCGAGTTGGCGGCGATGCACGCCGACGCCGCCGCCGTCCAGGACGCCATGATGGTCTCCTTCACCCGCGGCGACCGCGCCCAACTGAACGCGCTGCTGCGCCGGATGCACGTGGCGCTGGGGCGCGGCGAGGGCTTCGGCAGTCCGCAGTCGGTGTCCCGCAAGGTGCGCGGCCGGGACCGGGGCTGACGGGCCGTCGGGAGCCCGTGCCCCATCGGGGACCGGGATGACTGACCGTCAGGGACCGGTGCCCGGCCCGACGGGCGTCAGTGTCCCTCGCCGCCCTCGGTGCCGCTGCCGGTGAGGGCGTCCTGCCAGGCGGCCTTCGCGCCGGAGTCGCCGATCAGGTAGACGTCGACGACCGCGCCGACGGCGACCGCCGCGCACAGCACGCCGGCGCCGATCCGCAGCGCGGCGGAGAACGGGCGGCCGCCGCCCGCGGCGCGGCGGGCCGCCCACCAGACCAGCACGGAGAGCAGGAACAGCCCGGCGGCCCAGGGCAGCAGGCCGTCGCCGAGTTCGGTGTGACGGCGCACCAGGTCGGTGCGGTCGACGTGCCGTTCGAGCCACTCGCCGGCGTCGGTGGTGAGCGGGACGGCCGCCAGCGTGACCAGGGCGAGCAGCGGCAGCGCCAGGCCCGCGCGGCGGGCGGCGGCGGGGCTGAGCGCGCAGACGATCAGCGCCAGCGCGGTCAACGGGACGAAAACCACCACCAGGTGGACCAGCAGGATGTGCGCGGGCAGTCCGTCGATCGTGCTCACCGGTGACTCCTTCCGGCCGGCGGGCCCGGCAGCCTCCCGGTGCGGGTGGCGGCCGGGCGCGCACCATGGTGGCAGCCGAACTTCTCAGTTCCCCATGAACG
>NZ_KK853997.1:554439-556294 GCF_000696185.1 Kitasatospora cheerisanensis KCTC 2395
GCCGGGCGGGCCCTGAGCGCCGGTCAGGTGGCGGGCGACGACGCTCCACACCTCGCGGGCGGGGACGTCGACGCTGCCGAGGCCGACGGCGAGGGTGAGGGCGAGCAGCAGGGCGAGGCCGAGCCCGGCGGCGAGCAGGCCGGCCCCGGCCCGCCGGGTGGTCGACGGCAGGAGCTGGGTGGTCGTCATCTACCGTCCTTCCTTGACCAGTTCGGGGTGCACGGTGCGGGCGATCCGCTCGACCGTGTCGGCGTTGCGGACGCCGGCGACGGTGGTGACCTCGGAGCCGATCCGCACGAACCGGCCCTGCCGGACGGCGGCCAGGTCCTTGGTGGCGGGGTGGTCGCGGAGGAACCGCTCGGCCTCGTCGAAGGCCTTCCGGGTGGCGTCCGCGGTGCCGCGGTTGCGGACGCCGAGCTGGATCCAGTCGGGGTTCCTGGCGACCACCTCCTCCCAGCCGACGGGGCGGAAGTCGGCGTCGCAGTCGGCGAAGGCGTTGCGCGCCCCGGCCAGCGTGATGATCGCGTTGGCGATCTGCTTGCGGCACACGGCGGTCGGCTGCTGGGTGCCGGCGTCGTAGTCGAAGAAGAAGTAGCTGGGCCGCCGGTCCTCGGGGAGGTCGCCGAGCGCGGTGGCGACCCGGTCGAGCGTGCCGTTCATGGCGGCGACCAGCCGGTCCGCGGCGGGGAGGGTACCGGTGACGGCGCCGAGCCGCTCGATGTCCTGCTCGACCTCGGCCAGGTCGGTCTTCGCGGTCGTGGCGCAGGCGGTGGACAGCAGGAAGACGTGCTTGATGCCGGCGGCGGCGAACTCCTGCTCGGCGGGCGTCCCGCCCATGCCGCCTCCACCGCCTGCGCCGCCGCCCGTGTTGGTGGCGGCGAAGCTGTCGATGTACAGGTCGGCGCCGGAACCGAGCAGCTGCTCCTTGGCGATCACGGTCTTCCCGAGGACCGGCACCTTCGCGCCCCGGTCGGCGAGCTCGGCGGGCAGGTAGCCGGCGCCGGGCGGGAAGCCGGTGCCGATCACCCGGTCGCCGGCGCCGAGTTCGAGCAGCAGCTCCAGCGCGGCGGCGTTGCTGGTGACGATCCGGCCCGGCGGGGCGTCGAAGGTGGTCCGGCGGCCGGCGCAGTCGGCGACCTTGACCGGGAACGTCCTGGAGACGACCACGTCCGGGCCGCGGGAGGTCGGGGGGCTGCCGGCGCAGGCGGTGGCGAGCAGGGCAGTGGCGAGCAGGGCGGTGGCGGCGGCCGGGCCGCGGCGTATCCGGTGGCGCACGGTGGACTCTCCTGGTGCGGTGTGGGCGGACGGTGGGGCGGCGGTCAGCCGGCTGGGCGGACGGTGGAGCGGTGATCAGTTGGCTTGTGGTGGTGGTCAGTTGGCGTTCGGCGGTGGTCAGTTGGCGCCGGGTCGACTCCGGGCGGGGTGCCAGGTGCGCAGCCGCAGGCTGTTGGCGACCACCAGGACGGAGCTGGCGGACATCGCGAGCGCGGCGAGCATCGGGTTGAGCAGGCCGAGCGCGGCGAGCGGCAGCAGCACCGCGTTGTAGCCGAACGCCCAGGCCAGGTTGGTGCGGATGGTGGCGAGGGTGCGGCGGGCCAGCCGGGCGGCGGTGACCAGGGAGTCGATGTCGCCGCGCACCAGGGTCAGCCCGGCGGCGCCGATCGCCGCGTCGGTGCCGGAGCCCATGGCGATGCCGAGGTCGGCGGCGGCCAGCGCGGCCGCGTCGTTGACGCCGTCCCCGACCATCGCCACCGTCCGTCCCCGGGAACGGAGTTCGGCGACGACGGCGGCCTTGTCCTCCGGTCCGGCGGCGGCGTGCACGGTGGTGATGCCGAGTTCGGCGGCGACGGCGCGG
>NZ_KK853997.1:556314-556987 GCF_000696185.1 Kitasatospora cheerisanensis KCTC 2395
GGTGGACTTGCCGCTGCCGTTGGGCCCGATCAGGCCGGCGATCTCGCCGGCCTCGGCGACCAGGTGGACGCCGGCCACCACGTCCCGTCCGGCCAGGGCGACGTGCACGTCGTCGAGGGCGAGTCTCACCGGTTCTCCTGACGTCGGTCGAGCAGGTACAGCAGGACAGGTGCGCCGAGCAGCGCGGTGACCACGCCGATCGGCAGTTCCTGGGTGTCGAGCGCGGTGCGGGCGACGGTGTCGACGGCGGTGAGCAGCACGGCGCCGGTGAGCGCGGACAGCGGCAGCAGGCGGCGGTGGTCGCCGCCGGCGGCCAGCCGGCACAGGTGCGGCACCAGCAGGCCGACGAAGCCGATCGCGCCCGAGACGGCGACCAGGACACCGGTCAACAGGCTGGTGACCACGAAGAGTTCGCGGCGCAGCCGGTCGGGGGCGAGGCCGAGGCCGGCCGCGGTCTCGTCGCCGAGGACGAGTGCGTTCAGGGCACGGGCGCGGGCCTGCAGGGCGACCAGGCCGAGCGCCACGGCGGCGGCGGGCAGGGCGAGCGCGTTCCAGGTGGCGCCGCCGAGGCTGCCCATCAGCCAGAACAGCACGCCGCGGGTCTGCTGTTCGTCGCCGGCCCGGAGCACCAGGTAGCTGCAGATCCCGGCGAGGAACTGGCCGACGGCGATGC
>NZ_KK853997.1:559737-560415 GCF_000696185.1 Kitasatospora cheerisanensis KCTC 2395
CCACCCCCCCCCGGGCCCCCCCAACCGGGGGGGTGGGGGGGGACCCCCCAGGGGCCCCCACGGGGGGACTCGGGTGGCCCGCCGGGGGCCAGGTCCCGTCCGATCGTGCTCACCGGTGACTCCTTCCGGCCGGCGGGCCCGGCAGCCTCCCGGTGCGGGTGGCGGCCGGGCGCGCACCATGGTGGCAGCCGAACTTCTCAGTTCCCCATGAACGGTGGGGGTTCCGGCGGCCGGTCGGCCGGCGTCCGGTGGTCGAAGGCGATCAGCGGGTCGCCGGTGAGCGGGTGCCGGGTGACGGCGGCGCGGACGCCGAACACCTCGGCGAGCAGGTCCGGGGTGAGCACCTCGCGGGGCGGGCCGGAGGCCACCAGCGTGCCGCCGGCCAGGACGTGCAGGCGGTCGCAGACGGACGCGGCGGCGTTCAGGTCGTGCAGGGCGACCAGCGTGGTGGTGCGCTGGGCGCGCAGCAGGGCGAGCAGTTCGACCTGGTGGCGGATGTCGAGGTGGTTGGTGGGTTCGTCCAGCACCAGGACGTCGGGCTGCTGGGCCAGCGCCCTGGCGAGCAGCACGCGTTGGCGTTCGCCGCCGGACAGGTCGGCGAACCGGCGGTCGGCGTGCGCGGCCATGCCGACCTGGTCGAGGGCGTGCGCGGTCCGGGCGCGGTCCTCGGGCGCTGGT
>NZ_KK853997.1:564810-570810 GCF_000696185.1 Kitasatospora cheerisanensis KCTC 2395
CGGCGAGCACGAACAGCGGCACGCCGACGGCTGCCTCCAGGTAGACGTGCGCCGCGCCGCCGGTGGCGGTCAGCGCGAGCGGCATCCGCATGCCGGGCTCGCCCGCGCCGCCGAACAGCAGGGCGTACCCGGACCAGCCGAAGGACGCGGCCACGCCGAGGCTGACCAGGGTGTCCATGGTGGCGGTGGCGTGCCGCAGGCTCTGCGCGGCGCGGCGGTGGAAGCCGGCGGCGCTCCAGGTCACCACCGGCAGGGCGAGCGCGAAGCACAGCCACTGCCAGCCGTCGAACTGCCAGCCCGGCACCATCGACAGGGCCAGCACCGGCAGGGCGAGCACGGCGGTGGCCAGCAACCGCACCCCGGCCGCCCGATCCTCCCCCTCCGGGTCGGCGGCCGGCTCCCCCGTCACCAACTCGGCGGTGTAGCCGGCCCGTTCGACGGCGGCGAGCAGCTCGCCCGGCGGCAGCTCGGCCGGGTGCAGCACCCGGGCCCGGCCGGTGACGAGGTTGACGGCGGCGGTGACCCCGTCCAACCGGGCCAAGCGCTTCTCCACCCGGCCCACGCAGGCGGCGCAGGTCATCCCGCCGACGGCCAGATCGGTCACTTGCCGCTGCGCGGTCGCGCTCACCGTCCGCCCTCCCCCGCCGCGCCGTCCATGCCATCCATCCCGGCGTGCCCGTGCTGCGGTGCAGTGCTACCACCGGAGCCCGGACGCGGGCCCGGGGTGAGCGGGCCCACGATGTGGCCGACAGTGAAGGAGCCGGCCAGGACGGCAACCAGCAGCAGAGCGAAACCCGCCAACGTCGGCAACGGCCCCCGGGCCGGTCGAAGTACGTTCACACCCCAGCAGTCGCGCCACCCCCGACCCGAGTTCCCACCACTTCCCCCACCACCCGCACGAGTGATGACGCCCCCTCAACTCCGGCCCCGCTCAGCGCGACCCGGCCCACGACAGAGCAGGCCCACACGCACCGCCTGCCCCTCGACTGCCTCGACGCCTGTCCCGACGGCTGCCCCGGTTGCGAATCCCGGTCGGCAAGACCTACACCAAACGCGTGATCCCGCTGCACCCGCCTCGACCCGTGTGCCCAACTACCGGTCCGCTACTTGTTCATGCGGCGAGGCAAGCCGATGGGCCGTCAGTTCCTGTTCGACGACGCCCCGAAGATCGCCTGCCGCACGGCCGGGCTCCTCGGCTGCGACGGCATCCGCACCCATCACTGCCCACCGGTTCGGGCATGAACAGCGGGGTGGACAGCCGGCCGGCAACGGCTCAAGGTGGTCGGCATGCTGTCACTTCGGAGCATCCCCCCTACGGCCCGCCGCCGGACCCCGCTGACCAATGCGGAACGCGTCCACGTACTCGACGAGTTCAACTCCGCCGTGCGGTACCCCGACGCGCACGGCGGGCTCGCGTGCCTGCCGCTCTTCCTCGATTCCCTCGCCGAGGACGAGGCCCGGCCCGACGGCACGCGGTGGATCGTGGACGACAACGCGCGGTTGGACATGGCGGCATTGCTGCGCTACTGCTTTCCCCAGCCGGAAGTTCATGTGGTGGCCGCGGAGTACGGTGCCGCAGCCCACGAGCGTGGCTGGCTCCGTCTCGATCGGGCCTTGCGGACTGACGAGTACACGAGCCTCGTCGAGACAACCGAAGGCTGGGCGGAGACCGACCGCACCTTCGACGATGTTGTGCAGGTGTACGGTCGGCCGTCCGTGGTCTTTGGCGACCAAGATCCGCGTTCGGCCAAGACCCTTGGCTACGCTTCCGATGACCGGACCGCACCGCTCACGGTCTTCCACTTCGACGGGGCAGGCGACGCCCCTTCGGCACGCCTGCTCGCCTTCCGGAGTGGTGACGACTTGTTCGGGGCGAGCATGGGCTTCACCCCGTTCGGCGACGCCGTTGCTGACGAGCGCGAGCGGCATCGACACTGATCATCCTGTCGCCCGAGACCCCGACGAGCCAGAATGATCGCTATGACGATGTGAACGTAATGGCCAGAGATCGTGAGGCTGGTGGGGTGTCCGGGCGTGTCGCACCGGCAGGTTGGATCGAATCATCTGCGACAAAGCCCCGGGGCCTGGCGAGAATCCAGCGTATGGATGACGCGTTCACACTTCTTCGGCGGGCTGTCGAACTGCTGCCTGAGGACGCCGTGGCGGAGAACGGTCAGTCGGTCCGGAACGTTCGCGCGGAAATCGCCTTCCAGGAATGGGAGATGGCGCTCGACGTGCTGATCGAGCTCGCTGACGTCCATCCCGTGTCCACCGCCTTCTGGGCGATGCTCGTCGAGGCCGCCGTTGGTGCAAGTGGCGGGCCTGGAAAGTCAGGCACGGCACCCTTCGCGCGACGCCGACTCTGCTGGGCACCAGGCCACATTCTCAGGGGACGCGCGGCTCAGGCCACTGTGGGACATCGGTAACCGCACCGCCGACGGGCAACGAGATCTGAACACCGCAAGAAGATCAAGGCGCTGGCCACCACGGGCCTGACCGTTGCCGGCAGCGAACTCGTCTTCTCCCCGTACGACTTCCGCAGGATCTTCGTCAGCGCAACGATGGACTACAAGGCGATCAACCCGGCCGAGACCATCAAAAGGCCCATCGAGCCGTCAGCCTCGCCGGCGTCGGCGCCGAGGATAGGGTCGCTCAGATCGACAGGCGGTCGCAGAAGGCCGCCATCAGCCTCGGCTTGCCTACGACCGGGAGGGGGGTCCTTGGGTAGCGACGCGCATCGAGACGAGCCGGCCCGCGATCTGAGTAAGTGGACGCTCGACCAGTTGCAGACGTTCATCGATGAGGCCCACGGCCGGCAACTCGAGACGGCTCGCGTCGTCGCGCAGGGGCAGGCCTACAACTCCAGCCATCCCCCGGAAATCCGTCGCCGGTGGGCGAAGCTCTCGCTGCTCGCGAACCGGCGCATGCTCGACAACGCCGAGCGACGCGCTGCGCGGGTGGCCCAGCAGGACTTCATGCTCCGGACGTGGGTGATCGACCGACTGGGTCCCGACGACACGGACCCCGACTGGAGTCCCGAGGCGCTGGCGTCCGACACGCTCGACACACTGACGTTCACGCCCGCCCAGGCCGCCGGTCTCTCCGAGGGCTGGCGAGATCTTCCCCTCGAACAAATCCGCGAGCTGCGGCGGCACAAGAACCTGACAGCCCATCTGGAAAGCCTGGTCGGCCACCTGTCTCCTGGCCCGGTCCGTGAGCAACTGGTCGCCTGGACAGTGACCCGACCGCTCCTGCCTTGACCAGCCCCCAACGAGCGGGACGCCTGAACTGACCGGGTTCCGGGCGAGTTCAGAGAAGCAGGCGTGCTCGTGGACACTCGGGGTGCCGAAGTCGCGTGCGCACACGCCCAAGGCGGTCTTCCAGGCAGGCACACCGCCGCCCATCATGCCAGCCGCCGACCAGCGGTCCACGGTGCCGCCGAGCCCACACAGATCACTCAGCGCGAGCCCCCATCTGGCCTCGGCGGCGGATTCGCGACCCCTGAACCTGCGAGCTCGCGCCCGGCAGCGCGAACAGACCCGCGCCGACGGGGGCCGGGCGCAGGCTCGACGGCGAAGAGGGCGGCAAGCCTCAGCAGCGCGTGCCGTTCCCGAGCCGGGTCCACGTCGGCTCCGCACGCGCAGGTGGTGACGGGGTGTCAGAGGCGGCCGGTCAGGGTGAAGCCGGCCTCGTCGACGGCCGCGCGGATCCGGCTCTCGTCGACCTCGCCGGCGGCGGTCAGGGTGACCCGGCCGGCCTTGGCGTCGGCGGTGACGGCGGTGACGCCCGGCAGCGCGGACAGGACGGTGCCGACGGACTGTTCGCAGTGGCCGCAGCTCATTCCCTCGACGGCGAAGACGGCGGTGTTGGACATGGGTGCTCCCGGAGGTGGGTGTGGTGGGTGGACGCGGTGCGGAGTCCACGACAGCGCACCGCGGGCGGAGGAGGCACCGGGACACGCGGCCCGGTGCCCCCTTCGGATGGACCGGGGAACCGGTCAGGCCGCGCAGCCGACGGCGGCCCGGTCCGCCTGCTCGGCGTCGGCGAGCTTGCGGATCAGCACCCCGCGCGCCCGGTTGACCCGGGAGCGGACGGTGCCGACCGGGCAGCCGGTCAGTTCGGCGACCTCCTCGTACGGCAGGCCGAGCAGCGCGGTCAGCACGAAGGCGTCGCGGCGTTCGGCCGGCAGCGCGCGGAGCAGTTCGCCGAGCGCGATGCCCTCGTCGAAGCCGGGCAGGTCGTGCGGCTGGGTCAGTTCGGCGGCGCGCTGCCAGTCCTCGGTGTCGGCCAGCCGGGGCCGGCGGGCGGCGAACCGGTACCGGTCGACGACGGTCCGGCGGGCGATGGACAGCAGCCAGGTGCGCGCCGAGGAGCGGCCCTCGAAGCTCGGCAGGCTGCGCAGCGCCCGCAGGTAGGTGTCCTGGGTGAGGTCGTCGGCGGCCTGCGGCTCGCCGCTCAGGTGGGTGACGAACCGGCGGACGTCGGTGCGGGTGGCGCGCACGAACCGCTCCACCGCCGCCGGGTCGCCGCCCGGGCGGCCAGCGCCCAGGCGGTCACAGTGGGGTCGTCGGCACGGGCCGGTCCGGTGACGGGACGTGGCTCGGGCAGGGCAGGAGTCATCTCCGGGTGTCCTTGCTCGGAAGACGGAAGCGGCCGGATGGTCGGGCCGCGAGGCCGGTCCGGGGCGCGCCGACGGCACCGCGCGCCCCCGTTTCCGGGCATGCGGCGGCGTCCGGGCGGCTTCCCCGGTGTGACGGGCCGTCAGGCGACGGCGGTCACCGCCGGCGGTCCCCGGGAGGCGAGCGAGTGGACGAGCAGGCGCGACCGGGGCCGGCGGCCCGCGTCGCGCGGCCGGCGCGGGCGCGGCCGCGGGCGGTCCGGACGGCGCCGATCAGCAGCAGGACGGGTGCGAACAGGCGGGCCGCGACGGTACGGGCCAGGTCGTGCACGGCGCGTTCGCCGGCCGACAGCCACAGGCCGAGCAGCAGCGCGGCCAGCAGGTGGGCGGCGAGCATGCCGCCGCCGTTCTGATGCCCCGTCACCGCCATCGCGTGGTGCCCCATGGCGTGGTGCAGCATCGCGGGCAGCTCGGGCGGGTCGGCCAGCACGACCGCCAGCCCGTCGCCCTGCGCCGGGACGATCCCGGCGGCCTCCACCAGATGCGCGGCCTGCTCGTCGGTCAACGGCCCGGCGTTGCACAGCAGCAGCTGCGCCCACCTGGTGGCCAGCCCGCCCGGCGCGGGCGCCGCGGCGGTGGTGGCGGCGGCCTGGCCGAGCGAGAACAGCGTGTGCAGCGCGGCCTGCACGCCGACGGTCAGCGCGGTGACCAGCAGCGGCCCGCGCTCCCGCCGGGCGGTCAGCCAGGCCAGCCCCGCGGTGCCGCCGAGCGCGGCGGCCAGCGCCGGAGCGCCCACCGGCCGGCCGGACATCAGCACGTGCGCGAGGGCCGCGAGCAGCACGCAGCCGGCCGCGAACACCGCGGCCCGACCTGCCCGTACGACTCGTCCTGCTTGCATGGCCGGCTCATCGTCGCATCCTTCACACCGCCCGGGCGGCACCCTCCCGCACCTTTCCCCCAGCCGGGCGGATGTGACGGGGCTCACAGCATCGGGCCGGGAACCGGACCGCCCGCGCCGACGACCACTCCCCGGGGACGGCCTCCAGCACCGCTGCCGCCAGCACCGCTGCCTCCCCCACCGGTGCCCCGCGGCCGCCCGCGCTCCGGGACAATGATCTTGATCGGGCGGTGCGGAACGAGGGGCGGGCGACGTGCGGATCAACCTGCTGGGGCCACTTCAGGTCCTCCGGGGCGGCGAGGGCACGCCCGTCGAGGTGGGCGGGGCGCGGCTGCGGCTGCTGCTGATCCGGCTGGCGCTCGACCCGGGGCGGGTCGTCACCCGCGACCGGCTGGTGGACGACCTCTGGGCGGACGCCCCGCCCGCGGAGCCCGCCGGCGCGGTGCAGTCCCTGGTGGCCCGCCTGCGCCGAGCGCTCGGCGCC
>NZ_KK853997.1:571816-584258 GCF_000696185.1 Kitasatospora cheerisanensis KCTC 2395
CCCACCGGCCCGGGACACCCGGCCGGGCCCGTCGAGCGGATCGCCCGGGCCGTGGCGGGCCGGGACGTCCTGCTGGTCCTGGACAACTGCGAGCACCTGGTCGAGGACGCGGCCCGCCTCACCCAGCGCCTGCTGGCCGCCGCACCCCGGCTCACCGTGCTCGCCACCAGCCGCGAGCCGCTCGGCGTCACCGGCGAGACGCTCTGGCCGGTCGCGCCGCTCGCCGTTCCCGCACCCGGCGACACTCCGCAGCGGGCGCTCGCGCACCCCGCCGTCGCGCTCTTCGCGGAGCGCGCCGCCGCGGCCCGCCCCGGCTTCGCCGTGGACCACGACTCCGTCGACGCGGTGGTCCGGATCTGCCGCGAGCTCGACGGCCTGCCGCTGGCCCTCGAACTGGCCGCGGCCCGGCTGCGCGCCCTGACCGTCCGTCAGGTCGCGGACCGGCTGCACGACCGGCTCGGGCTGCTCGACCGCGGCACCCGCACCGCCCTCGACCGGCACCGCACCCTGCGCGCCGTGATCGACTGGAGCTGGGACCTGCTCGCCGAGGACGAACGCGTGCTGCTGCGCCGCCTCTCCGTGTTCGCCGGCGGCGCCACCCTCCCCGACGCGCACCTGGTCTGCGCCGAGGACTGGCCCGACGGCCCCGCGCCCGACCCGACCGCGGTCGAGGACCTGCTCTCCTCCCTGCTCGACAAGTCCCTGCTCGACAAGTCCCTGCTCGGCACCGCCGGCCGGGAGTCCGGCCCGGTCCGCTACCGGCTGCTGGAGACCGTCCGTACGTACGCCGCCGAGCGGCTCGCCGAGGCCGGCGAGGAGCACCGCACGGCCGCCGCCCACCTGCGCCGCTACGTCGAACTCGCCGAGCACGCCGAGCCCTTGCTGCGGACGGACCGTCAGATTGCGCTCCTGGCCCGGCTCGACGCCGAGCAGGGCAACCTGGACGCGGCCCTGCGCCGGGCTACCACCGCCGGGCCGGCCGAGCACGCCCTCCGGCTGGCGGCCGCCCGGGCCTGGCCCTGGCTGATCCGCGGCCGGGGCCGGGAGGCCGGCGAGTGGACCGCCGCCGTCCTCGCCGCCCACGGTCACACCCCGCCGCCCGGCGTGGAACAGGTGCACGCCCGCTGCGTCATCCTGGCCCAACTCACCGCCCCGCTACGGGAGTCCAATGCTGTCCCGATTCCTCCGGAGGTGATGGGCGCGGCCCTGGCCACGGCACGGCGGGCCGAGCATCCGGTCGCGCTGGCCGCCGCGCTGCTGACCGGCACGCCGGGCGCGGCGGAGCCGTTCCTCGGGCACCCCGACCGCTGGGTCGGCGCCGCCGCCCGTCTGGTGCTCGGTCGGGTCGAGTTGGGCGCGGGCCGGATCGGACCCGCCGAGACCTCACTGCGCGCCGCCGTCGCCGGTTTCCGTTCCCTGGGCGACAGTTGGGGCCTGGCGATGGCGCTGGTCACGCTGGCCGCACTGCTGTCCGTCACCGGCGCGGCCGAGGAGGCGCTCGCGGCGCTGGCCGAGGCGGGCGAACGGGAGGTCGAGCTGGGCGGCTCCGCCGAGACCCCGCTCCCGCTCCTGCTCTCCGGCCGGCTGCGGGCCCGCTGCGGCGAACCGGCCGCCGCCCGGGCCGACCTGACCCGCGCCCTGGCTGCCGCCGAACGCGCCGGGGACCAGCAGCTGCAGGCCGCCGCCCGCTATGCCCTCGCCGAACTCGCCCGCCGCACCGGCGAGTTGTCCGTCGCACTGGCCGCCCAGCTGGAGACCCTGCGCCGCCTGGAGCCGCTCCCCGCCACCCCGTCCCGCCTGCACCTGCTCGCCCTCGTCCACACCTCGCTGGCCCGCATCCGCCACCGCCTCGGCGAACCGCCCGAGGCCGTCGCCCAACTCCACGTACGCGCCCTGCACTTGGCCGCCGAGAGCGGCGACCGCCCGGTCCGGGCCGACGTCCTGGAGGGCTACGCCGAACACTGCCTCGCCCTTGACGCCCCCGACCGCGGCGCGGCCGCCCTGGGCGCGGCCCACCGCCTCCGCGGCGGCCACGACGCGGGCGACCCAGAACTCCGCGCCCTCCTGGACGCCTGCACCGAGGCCCTCGGCGAGAGCGCTTTCCGTGCTGCCTGGGACCGCGGCCGGGCCCTCGCGCACCCCGAATCCCCTGCACGGGAGGCCACTTGAGTGCTGCTCGCCCGACGTGGACAAGCGTCCTTGAGCCGGCGGTCGACACTTCCCGGCGCGGGCGGGCCGGCATCCTACAGGCAGCGGTCGAACCAGTCGCGGGTCCGCCGGAGGGCGTCGAGCTGGTGGGCGCGTTCCTCCAGGCCGTGGCCCTCGCGCGGGTAGACGACGAACTCGTGCTCGACGCCGAAGTGGCGCAGCGCGCGGTGGAAGTGGACCGCCTGCCCGAGCGGGACGTTGGTGTCCTCCTCGCCGTGCAGGATCAGCACCGGGGTGCGGATCGCGGAGGCGTACGCGAGGGGGCTGTTGCGGTCGTGGACGTGCGGCCCCGGTCCGTCCCAGCCGGTGCTGCCGCCCAGCGCCGCGTCGAGGATGCCCCAGTCGCCCGTCCCGGCCTGGGCACCCCAGTCGCTGATGCCCGCGCCCGTCACCGCGGCCTTGAACCGGTCCGAACGGGCGACCGCCCAGGCCGCGAGGAAGCCGCCGTGGCTCCATCCGGCGATCCCCAGCCGCTCGGGATCGGCGACGCCCTCGGCCACCAGCAGGTCGATGCCGTCCAGGACGTCGGTCCACTCCTCCCCGCCGACCCGGCCCGCGACCGTCGCGGCGAAGGCGTGGCCGCGCCCCGAACTACCCCTGGGATTGGGCAGGAAGACCGCGTACCCGGCACTCGCCAGCCACTGCCCGCAGTCGACCGCGTTGAGCGCGAACGCGTCGGCGTACCGGTCGTAAGGTCCGCCGTGGACCAGGGTGACCAGCGGAGCGGGCCCGTCCTCCCCGGTCCGCCCGGCCGGCCGGATCAGCAGGCCGTCCAACGCCAGCCCGTCGGACGCCCGGTAGCCGAGGCGCTGCTGAACTCCCCAGCGAATCCGCCGCAGTTCGGGCCTGGTGTCACTGAGGCGCACCAACTGCCCACCGGCGGGCCCGGCGTGGACGTTCTTCGGTTCGTACGCCGTGCTCGCCAGCAGGGCGACGGTCTCCCCCGAGCGGCTCGCGGTGAGCCCGGCGAGCAGGCCGGGCCCGCCCGTCAGGCGCCGGAACCGCAGCGACTCCGCATCGAGCCGGTACAGCGCGGTGTCCAGCCCCTCGGCGAACAGCGCGAGCGGCGGCCCGTCCGCGACCTGCTCCAACTCGGCCGGGCAGACCGACATCCCGGCAGTGAGATTGCGAGGCTCACCGGCCGGCCCGGTCTCCGGCACGGCGGAGTCGACCACGGCGAGCCCACCCACGAGGTGACCGGGCGTCACCTCCAGGTGCGCCAGGTGCCACACCCCGTCCCGGCTCCACCAGACCGGCGCCTGCGCCTCGACGCCGACCGGCCCCAGCTCCCGGACGGCCGTCGTCACCGCATCGACCACGTGCAACTCCGCCGTCAGCACTCCCGGATCGAGCTCCCGGGTGGCCCAACTCAGCACCGCCAGCGGCCCACCGTCCGGACGCTGCGCCACCGCGACCACGTGCCGATCGCCGAGCCCGTCCACCGTCCGGACCTCGCCGCTCTCCAGGTCCACGAGCCGCAGCCGGTCCGGAGGAAGGTGCCGGCCCCACACCTTGACCCCGTCCTCGCGCTCGTCCGCGGCCAGCAGGGCGACGGTCCGGCCGTCCAGCAGCGGGACGTGGTCGGAGACGCCGCCCCGCCACTCGCCCACCACCTCGGGCTCGCCGACCTCCTCGCCGACCTCCCCGCCGTCCACCCGGACCCGCAGAAGCCGCTGCTCCTCACCCCCGGAGACGGAGGACCCGGGGACGAAGGGCCCGGAGACGAAGAACACGGCCCCCGAATCCGGCCCCCATTTCGGCACCGCCCCGCGCCCCACCCCATCGGCCACCCTGCGCCGGTCGCCGCTCCCGCCGACGTCCGCCACCCAGATCGCCCCGCTGGTCCCCTCGTTGCCCACCACCCCGTACACCACCAGCCGCCCGTCCGGTGAAACCGCCGGTGCCACCGCGGCGACACCGTCCACCACCAGCTCGGCAGTGAGCTCCTCGGCCGGCTCGGGACTCGGCATGCGGACCACCTTTCGCTCATCGGGACGACCGGCGGCCATCCTGTCGCAGCACCGCGCCGCAGTCAGCCGAATTCCCTTGCCGCACAAGCAAACTGACACTTCTCGCTCACCGTTCGATCGACAGTGGTGCGAGCCCGCGCATCGGGAATCGCCGAGCGGGCGAAAGGTGCTGCGCACCCGGCGGCGCGGCGGCGCGCCCCCGCTCCCGGCGTACGCTTCCGACATGACAACGCTCGTCGGGGCCTTGATCAAGGAACTGCGCGAAGGTCTAGGCCTGTCGCAGGACCAACTCGCCAAGAAACTCAACCAGTTGAACGGCCGGGACACCGTCACTCGGGCACTCGTCAGCCGCTGGGAGAACGGGGGCAGAAGACCGGGCCCGCACTGGCTGCGTCATCTGGCTACTGCCTTGCAGGTTCCCCTGGAGGCTCTCGAAAGTGCGGACGTGAACCGACGCGCATTTCTGACCAACGTGGCCGCGACCGCCATCGCCCCGGCCGCCACCGCCGACCTGCTCGCCCACGGGTTCGGCGCCGCCCTCAAGGGCGGCCCGTCCGTGGAGGACTGGCAGCAGCGACTGCACGTCTACGGGCGCGACTACATGTCCGCCGGCGCCCAGGAGATTCAGCGCCGCCTCGCCGCCGACATGGTGGTCCTGCAACAGCAGATCGAGGGCCCCCGGATGTGGGAGGTCGCGGCGCGGCTGGCGGTGCTGTTCGCCAAGACGTTCCCGGGGACCGATGCCGCGCGCACCACGCACTGGTACGGGATGGCGGCCGCGGCCGCCGACCGGTCGGAGGACCCCGCCGCACGGGTGTGGGTCCGGGGCCGCGCCGCAATCGCCCTCGGCTACGAGGGCGCCTCGCTCGCGGTCGCGGAGCGGTTCGCCGACCAGGCGCTGGCCATCGACTCGCGCCCGTCGCTGGGACGCCTCAACGCGCTGATGGGCAAGGCGCACGCGGCCGCGATCCGAGGCGACCGGCGCGCCGCCCTGATGCTCAACGACGACGGCTGGCGCACCTTCGAACGCGTGGCCTCGCCCGCCGGCGAGCAGTCGGACTACGCCGTCCCGGAGTGGCGCATGAACGTCTTCTCCTCCCTGCTGCTGGCCCGGCTCGGCGAGGAGAAGCGCGCCGAACACGCCCAGGACCAGGCCCGCGCACTCCTTCCGCCCACCCTCCCCCGCTTCGCCACCCACCTCGACCTGCACCACGGCCTGATGCTCGCCCAGTCCGGCGACCGCACCGGCGGAGTCGCCCACGCGCGCACCGCTCTGGAGCAACTCCCGGCCGAGAAGCAGTCCTTGACGCTCCGCCTGCTCCTCGCGGAGGTGGAGGCGGCGTAGCGACAGGATCCGGAGGAGCGGACCCGGACACGGCCCGCCGGTGCTATCTTCTGCCTGCCCCGCATGGTGGGGGGAGCGGCGGGAGCGTTCCGATCGGCGTTCCCGTCGCGCAGTCGGAGACGACCGGTAGGCCCAAGGATGACCGTCCTCACCTCGCTTCTCGCCCTGTTCCTCCTGTGGCTCGGAACGCTGCTCGTCCGGCGCGGGATCCGGAGCTGGCGCGGCCGGGCGTCCCCGGCACGTCGGGTGGGGCCACCTGCCATGCGCAGCACGCGGGCGGAGACAGAGCGTTCCCAGTTGGTGTTCGGGGTGGCCTGCTGCTTCCTCGGCGCCGTCATCGGGGTGGGCGGATTCCTCGATGCCGCGGGTGTGATCGGGCCGGGGAGCCCACCGCTGCGGTCCACGGCCCTCGCGGTCGTGCTGCTGGTCCTCATCGTCGGCGTCACCGTCACCACCTGGACGGCGCTCGCGATCGTCTGGTTCAACCGGCCGCGCTTCCTCGTCCCGCCGCATCTGCGGGACGAGCCGGGCACCTTGTCGAACCGTCGTCGAAACCCGTCGGCACGTCAGGACGCCGGAGGGGCCGCCGCCGATCGCACCCCACTGCGGGGCCGGCCCGTCGCCGGGTCAACGACCGCATCCCGGGCAGCCGGGAGCGGCGACGTGAACGATCGGGCCTCCGGGGCCGGCACCCTGCGGGTCACCCGTGACCCCACACCCGTGCGGGACAAGTTCCGGGCCTACACCCTCCTGGTCGACGACTCCCCCGTCGCCACCATCCGTCGCGGCGCGTCCGTGTCCGTGGAGCTCGCACCCGGGCCGCACACGGTTCGACTCAAGATCGACTGGTGTGCGAGCCCGGAGGCTGTCGTCACCGTGGCGGCGGGCACCGAACACCGCTTGGAGTGCGGCCCCCGGACCGGTGCGGCCGGCCACGCGTCCCTGATCACGGCCGAACGTGACACCTACCTGTGGCTCCGCCCGGCCGGCGACCAGGTTCCGTCCGGCGGCTCCTTCGAGCGTTAGGCCTTGTCCTGGCCGTGGGTTCAGAACGCCGTGCGGGTCTCGCTGCGGGGGTCGCCCGTCGGCTGCCGCCCCTCGTAGAGCCCGGCGCGGGCCGTGCGGCGCCACGGGCGCGCGTACCGCAGGGCCGCTTCGACGTCCGGGTCCTGCGCGTCCAGGTCGATGTCCGCGACCGCCAGGGCGGGTCGGCCGTGACCGGGAGCGCGCGCCAGCCACCGGCCCCCGGAGCCACGATCCCGGCCGGGGACGTCGCGCTGAACTGGGCCGGAACGCCGTAGCCCACCCAGTAGTTGTAGAGCATCGCGTACGACTGGGCCAGGTGCGCCATCGAAGCGTCGTCGGCCATCACCGAGAGCAGCACGCAGTCCACGTCGAGGCGCTCGTACTCGGCGAACAGCTCCGGGAACCTGGCCTCGATGCACAGCGCGAAGCCGATCCGCAGTCCGTCCACCTCGACCATCAGCGGATCGCGGCCGGGGGAATACAGGAAGGAGAGCTCGGTGTGCGACAGGAACCGCTTGTCGTACCGGGCGACCAGGCTTCCGCGGTCCGAGACCACGTACAGGCTGTTGTGCGGCCGGTTCGGCCCGGTGAGCGGATGGATCGACCCGAACACCGTCCACATCCCGAGTTCACCCGCCCGCTCGGCGATCGCCTCCGCCTCCTCGCGCAGCACCCCCCAGGCAACGCGACCCCAGTCCGCCGGGACCCGGTGGCCTCCCGGCCCGGCCGTCATCACCTGCTTGCCCGGATAGGTGAGCGCCCCCTCGGTGAACTGCACCAACCGCGCACCGACTGCGGCCGCCTCGCCCATCAGGGCCCGAATCTCCCGACCGGCCACGCGCACTGAATTCCCGTCAGTGGGGTCCTGCGGAACCGTGCTCTGCGCCACCGCGACCCGCAACGTCCTCGCCACGCCGGCGACGTTACCCCCTCCGGGCGGCCCCGCCGCCGGCTACCCCCACTGGCTACCCCCTGGATGACAGGCCGTCACCCGGCGCACCATCGCTCCCCGGACGCTCATCGACGAGTCGGGGAGGGCAGCACATGCACGACCCAGTTGACCGCCTGCGCCAGCAGTCTCGAACAGCAGCCTTGGAAGTCGACCGCTCCCCACTGGACGACTACGACCGACGGACGAGCGACCAGGTCGCCGCCCGCACTCTCGTCAGCTGGCCGACCTGCCACTGCCCACGCCCCACCTGCCCGTACCGCCGCCAGCCTCCGGCCTGACGGACCCTCAAATGCCCGGCCGCCGGGCGCCGGCCTCGGCGGGCTCGACGCGCGAGTGGGCGGCCTGCACGGTGGTCTTCGCGGTCGGCCGCGCTCGCGGTGGCGGTGGCGGTCGTCGACGGCGCCGTAGCGGTCGTGGCGCGGTCCACCACGGCGAGGTCGTGGACCGCGTGGACTGGGCGCGGATCCCGGTGCCACGTCCTTGACCTCGTGGTCCACGGAGTTCCGGAACATGACGGTCGACTCCACGGCCTGATTGAGCGCGCTGCCGTCATTGCCGGTCGAGGACGGCGGCGGCCCGGTCCAGGACGGCCTGCCAGTGCGTCCGTTGCTGCTCGCGCTCTTCGGCGCTCGCCAGGTGTTCCTGGTGGAAGCGGAGCATCGTCCGCGCCCCGTCGGCGGCGGGGGCCACGGTGACCTGGACCGTGGTGGTGCCACGGGTGACGCGAATGCGGTCCTGCGGGCGGTAGCCGCGCACCTCGCCAGTCACCCCGCGGCCGTCCGGTACGGGGCGCCGCGGTCCGGGGCGAGGACCGCGCCGGGGCCGAGCCAGAGGGCGATCCCTTCGGCGCTGGTGATGAAGTCCCAGACGACGGGCAGGGGGTGGGGCAGTGTGCGGGACACGCCGATCTGCCAGCCTGCGTCTTTGGTGAGTCCGGTGGGCATCGGGGTCATCCTTCTTCGGAGTGGCGGGCGCGCAGCGCCCTCACCTTGTGGAGGTTGCCGCAGTGCTCCATGGAGCACCAGCGGCGCCGGCCGGGGCGTGAGGTGTCGACGTAGAGGAGGTGGCAGTCCTCGGCGGCGCAGGAACGGATGCGGTGTGCGAAGGGACCGGTCAGCAACTCGACGGCGTCCCGTGCGACGGCGGTCAGCAGGTGAGTGCCGGTAGGGGTTCCGGCCCATTGCCGTTCCAGGGTCGGCGCGATGGCGGGGACCAGGTCGGGGCGCGCAGCTGCGTGGTTGATGGTCTCCAGATCGCCGGGCGAGCTCGGCTCACCGCGCGTATGGGCGATGACCACCCGAAACAGTGCGTCGCGCAGTCCCCTGGCGTCCTCCACCTCGGCTTCGGAGATCTCCAGCACAGGAGTCGGCGTGAGCCGCGACCGTTCGGCCCAGGCAGCCAGGTCTGCGGGCTCGCGCAAGGCCTCGTACCGGCGGTAGGGGCCGGGGCCGCCTGTGGTCAGCAGTTCCAGGCACAGCGCGCCGGGGTCGAACCGGTAGGCGACGCCGGAGCGGGAGTACAGCGTCAGCCCTCTGGTCGGAGCAGGATCCATGTAACCAATATAACCGGTTACAGCGCGGGCAGGTAGGCGAAGCACTGAAGCGACAACGCCGAGGCGGTTGTTGCGAGGACGGGCCACGACCGCCTCCGGTGCGTCGGCGCCACCGCAGCCGCCACGATCGCCCTGTTCGCCGTGGCCGGGCAATGGCGGAGGGCGAGGTGGTCGGCGTCGGCGGTGTCGACGCTGGAGACAGCGACCTGAAAGCCGTTCAGGTGGGCGAGGGCGTAGCGGCGGCCCCCCGCGCGAGCGGAGGTCCGCCGTAGCACGAAGGGCGTCAATCACGGCTTCGGGAGACGTGGCCCTCGATGCGCGCGGCTACGCGGGCCAGCCGCCGTACGGCACGGTGATGAGTTCCATGGCGTGGCCCGCCGGATCCATGAAGTACACGCCGCGACCACCGTCGTTGCGGTTGATCGTGCCGGGTTGCTGCCGCCGGGGGTCGGCGTAGTGCTCCACGCCGCGCTGCTCGATCTTCGCGTACGCCTCGTCGAACTCCTCTTCGGAGACCAGGAAGGCGTAGTGCCGGGGGGTGATGCTGTCCGCAGGGACGGTGGCGAAGTCCAGTGTGACGCCGTTGCCCAGGCCGACGGCGATGAACGGGCCCCACTCGGCGGTGATTTCGAGGTTGAGCAGGTCCGCGAAGAACTCAGCGGACTCCCGGTTGTTCCGGGCGTGGACGATCGTGTGGTTCAACTCGACTGACAAGGAATGCCTCCGAGGGCATGTCCCGACACCTCCATGCCTCACCCAGCCGGTGACCGACACGCGATGTTGCCGTGGACCCTGGCCTTGATCCACTCCGTGGGTCAACAGCAGTCGGTCGACCAGTCCGTCGACGTAGTCCGGGGCGAGCGGGGCCATGCCGAACAGGACGCGGACGGGCCGGACCCTCGGCCCGAATTGTCAGGCCCGGTCGATAGGTTGCCGCGCATCGTCCCGAACACCTCCATCGAAGGCGGACCCAGTGAGCTTCCACCTGCATCTCCGAGCTGTCCCTTCGGCGGAGGTCCGCCCGGACAGTGCGTGGATCGAGCCCTTCATGCGGGAGTCCTGGGACAACCACGCGGCGGAGTACGACGCGGGAATCGCCGACTCGATCGAGAAGGACTTCGCCCAGATCAACCAGCTCTACACCGGCGCCCCGGACGGCCCGGCGGACCCCGGGAACCCGAGCGGCCTGCCGATCTTCGGCGGCACCTCGGTCCCGCGCGAGGACGGCCCCCCGTTCGTGCTCCTGTCGGCCGAGCAAGTAGCCGACGCCGCCGCCTTCTTGAGCGTCACCACCTTCGACTCGCGCTGGGAGGCGTCCGGCGCCGCGATCTCCGCGCACTGGGGAGGCGAGCCGGCGTTCGTCCGGGAGATCTTCCTGGGCCACCACGAAGATCTCGTCGCCTTCTACCGGGCGGCCGCCGACTCGGGCAAGGCCGTCCTCAAGGCGTTCTGGTACTGAGTCACCGCCCGGCGAATCAGAGTTCCTTGAGTACCGGGTTGGCCGCGAGTCGCGGGTGCTCGGCACCGAGCCCGCTCACCACGGCCTGCCGGAAGACCCGCCAGGCGTCCGCGAGGTCGGCGCGCTCGCACACCGCCTCGGCCGGCGCGTAGGTGCAGGAGATCCGGACCTTCCCGTCCTCCGGGGTGAAGTCGATCCGCTCCGCGTTCTCGGTGAACCCGATCGCCGAGCGCTGATCCGCCCGAGTCGCGGCGGCCGGTCGGCGACCGTCGGGACATGGGAGATCCGCAGGACACGTGGCGGTGGCCTGCGGATCTCGGGAGGCAGGGTGTCAGGGCGTCAGGCCGGCGGCCTCGAAGGCGGCTTCGGCTTCGTTGCGCTGGTTGAGGGCGCCGTAGTAGTTGGGGTGGACGAAGGTGCAGGCCTCGCCCTTGGGGAGGAGGGCGGGGACCTGGTCGCGGGCCGGGCACTGGTATTCGGCCGGGTCGGCGGGCTTCTCGACGCCGGGGGGCAGGACGAGGTCGGAGAAGATGCCGTACATCCAGCGGTTGGCGCCGCGGGCGCACACGCCGTGTCCGTCGCTGGAGGCGTAGGTGTCGACGTAGGACGCCTGGTTCTCGTCGGCCGCGTCGGCGATCCGCTGGTTCAACTGGCGCTCCAGGCCGTCGAGGTACGGGGCGTCGTTGGTCAGCCGGACGGTGCCGAGCTGGTGGAAGTTGCCGTAGGTGCAGCCGAAGGCGGACGGGACGATGGCGGGGTAGCCGAGCAGGAACACCTTCGCCCGGGGAGCCCTGGAGTGGATGTCCGCCAGCAGGGTGTGCAGGCCGTCCTCGACGATCTGCCAGTGCTCGTTGAGCCAGTGCTGGCCTTCCTCGGACTCGTAGTAGTCCTTGCAGTACTTGACGGGCAGGGTCTGCTCGGCGCCGATGGCCAGGCAGTTGAACAGGATGTCCCCGAAGCCGAAGTCGTTGCCGCCGATGCCGACGGTGACGACGTCGGTGTCGGCGTTGACCGCCTCGATCTGCGGCGCCTTGGTGACCCAGCCGCCGTGGTCCCGGCCGTTGACGGGCGGGCCGCCGAGCCGGTCGGCCGGCTGGGGTCCGAGTACGCCTTGGGCGATCGTGGCCGCGCCGCAGGTGACGTCGGTCAGCTTCACCCAGTCGGGGTGCGCCTCGTTGAGGTCCCGGGCCAGCATCGACTCCCAGTTGAAGCCGGAGCGGCCGCAGCCGTCGCTGTCGGCGGGGGCGTCCCACGGCGGGACCATGACGTCCGCGCTGTAGGAGTCCCCCATCGCCACCCAGTTCAGCTTCTGTGCCGCCCGGCCGCGTTCGGCGTTCGCCGGGCTCGCGGTGACCGTGACCGACAGGACCGAGCCGAGGAGCGCCGCGGCCATGGCCGCTCGGCGCAGGGGACGTGCAGAGGTACGGGCCATGCGTACTGCCTTCCGGGGAGGGATGGGTGCGCCACCGACGACACGCACCGTAGTCAGCAACTGACTGTATGCGACGCATCGGGGCGGTCGACGGCAGCGACCCAGCAAAAATATCGGGCAGGCGGAGCTGACACCCCCTCAGTACTCAGCCGCCGAACGGGAGCCGGTCCGGGGCGCAGACCGTTCCGGGCGGGGGGAGCACGCCGTCGATCAGGTAGCGGGCCTCGTACCGCGAGGCGCACGCGCTGGGGTTGGCCAGCACCGTGTGGCCGTAGCCGTCGACCGTCAGCAGTTCGGCGCGGCCGAGCGCGCGGGCCGTCGCGCGGGAGCCCTCGTACGGCATGGCGGGGTCGCCGGTGTTGGCAACGACCAGCAGGGGGCGGGAGGTTGGGGTGTTCCACGGTCCGTCGTAGCGGTCGTGGTCGCGGGCGGGCCAGTCGGCGCAGCGTTCGTCGGTCCAGGCGAAGTACGGGCCGGCCTCGCCGGAGCGGGCGCGGG
>NZ_KK853997.1:584610-589974 GCF_000696185.1 Kitasatospora cheerisanensis KCTC 2395
CCACGGTGGCCGCGGCGGTGAAGGGGGTGCCGCCGAGGACGACCGGGCGGGTGCGCAGCCGCTGGAGCAGCTCGCCGTACCGGGCCCGGGTCGCGGGGGCGGTTCCGGCGGAGAACGCGCAGGCGTCGGGGCCGAGTCGGCCGCACCGGTCGAGGAAGGCGTCGAGGACGCGGCCGGCGGCGAGGTCGCTCCCGTTGCGCAGCAGCGGGCCCATGAGGGTCGGCCCGCGGCCGGTGGACCAGGCCACCGGGTCGGGTGCGCTGTCCAGGACCATGGCGCGGACCCGTCCGGGGAACAGGTTGGCGTAGGTGGCGCCGAGGTAACTGCCGTACGAGGTGCCGAGGTAGCTGAGTCGCCGGTCGCCGACGGCCTGCCGGAGCAGGTCCAGGTCGCGGGCGACGTTCGCGGTGGAGAGGTGCGGCAGCAGGGCGGGGTTGCGGGCGGCGCACTGCCGGCCGAGCGCCCGGTACGCGTCGGTCCAGGCCGTCTGCTGCGCGGCGGTCTCGGGGTAGCCGGCTGCCGTGCCGGCCAGCAGGGCCTGCTCGTCCGCCGGGTGGTCGAAGCACTGGACGGGGGCGCTGCCGCCGGTGCCGCGCGGGTCGAAGGAGACGAGGTCGAAGCGCTTGCGGACCTCGTCCGGGAACTGACCGAGCATCAGGGGCAGCGCGGCGGTGCCGGGACGGCCGGTCCGCCGGGGTTGTAGAAGAGGGAGCCGATCCGGTGGGCCGGGTCCTCGGCGGGGTGCCGGAGGACGGCGAGGTCGATGGTGGCGCCGTGCGGGTCGTGGTGGTCGAGCGGGACGCGGGCGGTGGTGCACTGGAAGCCGTCGGCGCATGCCGTCCAGGCGAGGCGCGGCACCGGAGCGGCGTCCGGCGCGGCCGTGGCGGACGCCGGGGCGGCGGTGGCCAGCAGTCCGGCGAAGGCCAGGCCGAGGCGGAGGTGGGGGCGGAGGCCGACGCGCCGGGATGCTGCGGTGATCCGGTGCGGGCCTGCGGGCGGGGCGGTGCGGGTCATGCGGATGGCCTTTCGTGGACGGGCCGGGAGCCGGCACGCGCGCCTCGGTGGCGACGTGCCCTCCCGGCCCGTCCGACGGTTCCGCATCCCGCTGGCAGAACGCCGGCATGCCGCTGGCAGCGCGCGCCGGACCGTGGCAGGGCGCTGGCAGCGCGCCCGGACCGCGACAGGGCGCGGCCAGGCGACGGGCGGAGCGTCAGCCGGCGGCGGAGCCGGTGACGAGGGCGCCCACGGGGACGGTCTGTCCGCTGAGGCTGGTCTGGACGAACTGCCAGGTGATGCCGTTGATGATGCCCTGCGACAGCGGGGCGAACTGGGCGAAGGCGGGCTTGCTCAGGTCCAGGTGGGTGGAGGCGCAGGACGGGCATTGGTCCTTGACGGGCAGGGTGAGGGTCTTGCCCTGGTAGCTGACCTTGACCGAAATGCCCTTGCAGAGCGGGTCGTTGTTGGGGTTGGCGGTGGTCCACCAACTGGCGGGGACGGCGACCAGCAGTTGGGTGCCGGCGTTGATCTGGGTGCCGCAGGCGCCGTAGCCGGTGTCGGTGAAGTAGGTGGCCATGCCGGTCATCGGCTGGTTGATCGGTATCGCGGCCGCGGCGGAGCCGGCACTGAACGCGAGTAGGACGGCCGCGACGAGCGGTGCGCCGGCCAGGAGGCTCAGCTTCGTACGGGTGGCACGCATGGTTCCCTCCGCTTTCTCCAGTACGCGCGTGACAGTGTCAAGTCGCCTGCTCCCGGCGGGACTTCGGCGATCACACGGTCACCGGACGGCACCGAACCTACGGAAGTGCCCAGCGGTGGTCCACACTTCTGACGGCTTGTCATGGACACAGGTGGGGAATCTTTTACATTTGGCTCTGCACACCGACGACCGGCCGTCAGGTCGGCTGCGTACCACCCGTCCCCGGAGCCAAGGACGGCCCGTTGGAAGCCCCGAAGAGCCCGGCGGGAGCCGCGGAGGCCCCGGCGGAGGCCCCGGACGGCTCGGCGAGGCGGCAGCGCTTCTCGCTCGTGCCGAGCTTGCCGGTCAGCCGGACGACCCGGAGCGCGCCGCGCGGCATGATCCGCACCCGCATGGTGACGGTCGCGTCGACGGGCGCGCCGGCCGGGGCGTCGACCAGCAGCCGGAGTTCCTCGTTGACGTGCAGGAACTCCCGGTCGGAGGCCCGGAAGTCCCAGTAGGCGGCGGTGAATCCGGTACCCGAGGAGGTGATCCTCGGGCAGTACACCGTCCGCCGCCGGGTCAGCTGCGGGTTGAGCGCCCCGCCGAGCACCGAGCTGGCCAACTGGAAGGTCAGCCCGGCACCCACCGTGGTCTCGACCTCCACCGGGTGCTCCCCGTCCACCAGGACCGGCGACATGTCCGCCACCACCGCGCCCGGCGAGACCGACAGATCGACCACCAGCCGCGACCAGCGCACGTTCGTCTCGGGGTGCGCCTGGATCACGCAGATCAGCGGGATGTCGTAGCCGACCCGGCCCGGCCGGTCGGCGGCGACCTCCCGGACCGGGCCGCGGGCCAGGCCGATCCTGGTGCGCCGGCGCAGCAGGCTGACGGTCTCCTCGTCCAGCGGCTCCAGGTGCCGGTCGGGCTCGTTCTCGTCCACGGCGGGTTCGACCAGGTCCAACAGGCGGTAGCCGTCGGGCAGTTCGAAGGGGGTCTCCATCCGGTCTCCAGGGTCTCGATGGGCGGGTCGGCCGGTCGGGCGGGCCGACCCGGTCAGGCGTCCGGTCGGGCCGGTGCCCGCCAGTCGCCGAGCAGGCAGAACGCCGCCCAGCGGTCGAGCCGGTCGCCGCCGGGCCGGTCCCGGGCGGCGAGCATGGCGGCGCGCAGCGCGGGGGCGGGGGCGGTGCCGGCCCGGGTCAGGTCGTGGAAGTCGCCCATCAGGGCGGCGGTGGTCCGGTCGGGAACCCGCCACAGGCTCATCACCAGCGAGCGCACGCCGGCGAACAGCAGGGCACGGCTGAGGCCGAGCGTCTCGTCGGTGCGGCTGGTCCGGCCGATGCCGGTCTCGCAGGCGGAGAGGACGGCGAGCCGGACGCTGTGCCAGTCCTGCTGCAGGATGTCCCGGGCCGTCAGGACGCCGTCGGCCAGCACGAGTCCGGAGGCCAGCGGGTCCGCGGCGTCGAAGCGGGCGTGGCAGGCGGCGTGCAGGACGGCCGCGCCGGGGGCGGCGCGCAGCACCCGCTCCCTGGTGGCCGCGTCGCCGAGCAGCGGTGCGGTGCCGAGCCGGGCGGCCAGCGCGGCGGCCTCCGCGCGGGCGTGCGGGAGGTCGCGTCCGGGGTCGCCGAGGACGACGGCGCCGGAACCCGTCGCGGGGGTGCGGCGGTTGAGGGTGCGCAGCAGGGAGACGGTCGGCAGGTAGCCGACGGGGTTGCGGTCGAGCAGGGTCGGGTGGCCGGGGACGGCGAGGGCGTGGAACGGGACGTGGTGCAGGGAGCCGGTGGGGCAGATCAGCACGGTCTGCCCGGGCGCCGCGGCCTCGGCCAACGGGGCGACCAGCGGGGCCAGTTCGTGCTGGAGCAGCCCGGGCAGGTCCTCGGCGAGTTCGCGGACCTGGCCGGCGCTGCCGAAGTGGTCCTCGACGAACCGCAGCATCCGCGGCCCGTCGGCGTCCACGTACCCGGCCCGCAGGCCCCGTTCGGCGTCGAGTGCGAACAGCACCACCTGCCCGTCGTCGAGCAGCGCGTAGGAGGCCACCAGGACGTTCTCGCCCGCGAGTTCGGCGCGGACGTCGGCGGGGGTCATCACGTCGGCCCGCCGGATCGCGGTGTACTCGGCGGCCTCCGGGCCGTGGGCGGCGATCCGTTCCCACAGGCGGTCGAGTTCGCCGCTGAGCCGGTGGTGCCGCGTCCAGTCGACCCGGCCGGCGGTCTCGGTCTCGGCCCGGGCGCGCAGCAGCGCCGCCTCCCGGGCGAGCAGCGCCGGGGGCAGGCCGGCGGGGGCGCGCAGCCGGGCGGTGCTCATGGCGTCGATCAGCGCGCGGGCGCGTTTGCGTTCGGCGGCCAGGTACGCGCCGGCGATGTGCTCCGCCGCCTCCGCCTGCTGCCGGGCGGCCCGTTCCAGCCGGTAGCGGGTAAGCAGTTCGTGGACGTGGGCGCGCTCGTCCTGGACCCGGATCCGCACGGCCGGGTCCGGCTGGGCGGCCCGGACCAGGTCGGCGAGGTCGGCGCCGAGCGTCAGGACGTCCGTCGCGGTGTACAACTCGCCTTCCCGCCAAGCCTCCTGAGCCATCGGCAGGACGATGCTCCAGGCCCGTTCGACGGCGACGATCCTCCGTCCGGTCGCCGCGGTGGGCTCGCCGCGGGGCGCCCAGAACAGCCTCTCCCCGCGCCGTCCGCCGGCCACCGAGGAGAGCACCAGCACCTGTTCGTACGCCGTCGTGACGCGGCCGAAGTCGGGCCACTGCTTGAGCACGGCCGCGGTGGCGATCCAGTCCGCGGCCAGCCGGTCGGCGTTCCCCGCGTTCAGTGCCCGGGCCGCCGCGAAGTGCTCCAGGGCGGTGCGCGGCAGCCCGAGGCTGGTGTGCAGCAGCCCGAAGGCGTGGCGCACCGTCGCCATCGCGACCTTGACGGGGCTGCGGACGAACTCCTCCTCGGCGATGGCCTGCGCGGCGCTCAGCCGGCGCAGCGCCAGCTCCGGGTCGCCGTCCGCGAAGGTCCGCATGGCGCCGTCGACGATGGCCACCATCCGGTCGTGGTCCCGGACGGGGGCGGCCTCCTCGTGCTCCCGGTGCAGCCGGGCCCAGTGCTCGGCGCCCGCGTCGTCGCCGCTGCGCCGCGCGGCCGCGGCGAGCTTGCGGTACAGGCCGTCGTTCGGCGCGGTGCCGGTGACCTGGTCGAAGGCGGTCCACAGGTCCTTGCCGGCCCGGGTCCGTTCCCCCTGGTCGACCTGGAGCCACTGCTCGGCGGCCCGCAGCAGGTCGTACGCCTCGGTGTAGCGGCCGAGTTCGGTGGTGACGTCGGCCAGGCCCTCCAGGGTGACGGCCAGCAGCCGGGCCCGGCCCATGTCCTCCTCGTCGCCGTCCGGCCAGGGGCCGTCCAGCGAGTGGGCGATCTCGACGCAGCGCCGGGCGATCAGCAGGGCGCGCTCCGGATCGGTGGCGCGGGCCGACCAGTGGTAGCTGAGCGCCTTCAGTGCCCACAGTGCGACCGACCAGTGCGCCGGACCCTCCTCGCGCAGCCAGGCGGCGAACGTGCGGTCGTCGGCGAGCGCGTCCAGCAGGCGTGCCAGGTACGCGTGTTGACGGCGCATCGAGTCTTCCAGCCGGGCGGGCAGGTCCGCCTCGTTGCCCGGGCCGGCGCTGAACCCGGAGGTCGGGATGCCGGCGGTCGGCGGGACTGCGGGCG
>NZ_KK853997.1:590733-631871 GCF_000696185.1 Kitasatospora cheerisanensis KCTC 2395
GGTTCGAGGGCCAGGGCGCGCCGGTAGCAGTCGCGGGCGCGTTCCGTGCCGCCCTCCTCGGCGCGGTAGGTGTCGCCCAGGAAGCGCCAGGCCATCGGCGTCTCCTCCACCGCCAGGGACTCCTGGTAGTGGGCGCGGGCCAGCGCCTTCAGGCGCAGCGCGTAGTAGGCGTCGCCGAGCATCAGGAAGGCCGTCGCGTTGTCCGGGTCCGCCTCCACCGCCTGCCGGTAGCAGCCCGCCGCTTCGACGAACTCCCGCCGCCGGAAGTGCTGTTCGCCGCGCTCGATGTGGTCCGCGGCCTCCCGGTGCGCCCGGGTGACCAGCTCGACGCCGAGCAGCCGGGCCACTCTGGCCGCCAGCAGCGGTTCGCTCTCCGCCAGTTGGAGCAGCATCTCGGCGCCGTCGGGGCTTCCCGCGATCATGGCGGCGAAGATCTGGGGCTGGATCTGCCCCGGGGGGAGGTTGCCGATCTCCGGGGAGATCGTCAGCCGCCCGTCCTCGAACCGGGCGAAGGCGCGCTGCGGTTCGGGGCGGGCCGCGGCATCGCGGAGGCCAGCTCGCGGACGCCGGTGCCGGCCAGCCGGACGAGTTCGGCCTCCCAGCGGGCCGCTTCCGGGGAGTCCTCCTCCATCAGCATCAGGACCAGGGTGCGCAGCACTTCCTCCTCCGCGGCGGTCGGCGGGTCCGACAGGCCGGAGCGGAGCAGGTCGATCGCGGTCCGCCGGCGCCCGGCGTGGCCGTGCGCCCGGGCGAGCCGGCGCAGCAGGCCGGGGCCGTCGTCCGGGTGCTCCGCCCGCAGGCGCTCGACGACGGCGGCCGTCCGGTCCCAGTCCCCGGCCTGGGCGAAGCACTCCGCCAGCCAGTACCGGAACGGCGAGCCCGGATCGGCCCGGGCGACCAGCCGGTCGCCCCACTCGGCGCGGAGCACGGCGCGGTCGGCGGCGCCCTCCTCCAGCAGCCGCCACAGCTCCCGCCGCCAGGCGGCCGCCAGCTCCACCAGTGCGCCGGGCGCCCGCCGTTCCAGCCACGGGGCGGTCAACTCGACGACCTGCTCCGGCCGTTCGGCGTCGGCCGCGGCCGCCACCAGCTCGAACGCCTCGTACCGCAGCCACAACCCCTCGCGCAGCTCGGGCAGTTCGCGGCCCAGGAAGCGTTCCAGCTCGGCGACCGCCGGTTCCAGGTGCGGCACGAGCTCCTCGGCCCGGGCGGTGTGCGCCGCGCTCCCGCACACCGCCGTGCCGAGGGCCGCCAGGACGGCGCAGCGCCACTCGCCCGCCGATTCGCCGTACTGACGGGCCAGCAGGAACCGCCGGTGCGCCTCGGCGCGGTTGCCCGCGGCGTCGCACTCGACGGCCCGCAGCAGTTGCGCCCAGGCCTCCAGCAGCAGCTTCGCCCGGCGGTTGACCTTGTTCCCGACCCCGACGGCGGCGACGATGCCGCCGGCCATCGCCTCCAGTACCGCCGCCAGCACTCCGGCGTCGGCCCCGGCGGTCCACGGGTCCTCCTGCGCGACCGCCCAGGCCAGCGCGGCGCCCAGCAGGTCCTGGCCCTCGGCCTCGGCCAGCTCCGCGACGGCGTCGCGGCGCGGCTCGGGCGCGAGGGCGGCCAACTCCCGTAGCTGCCGGCCGGTTTCGGCCGGGTCGGGCGCCGGCCCGGCGTCGTCCCGTCCGGTGTCCGTGGCCAGTACCGTCATCATGGCCCGAGCGAGCACGGTTCCCCCCTGCCCCGGGGAGCGCCCGCCGTCCCCACCACGGCGCTCCGGTACCCAGTAGTTTCCCGCCCCGCGCGGCGGACAACCGCCGTGCGGCTCCGGTGGGTCGGGCTACTTGTCGACCGGTTCGGCGGGCGCCGGCCCGGCCGCCTTCCGGCCGTGCGCGAGCCGCTGGCGGGCGGTGCGGCCGCGGCGCTCCAGCGGGAGGCTGCCGGTGGCGGCGGCGAGGCCGTACGGGGGCATGTCGCCGTAGATCACCTCGTAGTTGCCGGCCGGGACGATGTACGTCTCGTGCCAGATCCCCACGTGCTGGCGGGACTTGGCCTCGTAGCGGTTGATCGTCGACCAGGCCTTGCGGTGCAGCTGCTGCGGCGCGGCGGCGTAGGTGAGCAGCTTCTCCTCGGACTCCCAGTACTGGACCACGTAGTAGGTGCGCGGCGAGCCGGACAGCAGGTGGTGGCCGAGCAGCCCGCTCTGCGGGTCGCGGGTGAGTTCGCGCAGCATGCGCGGCATGGCGACGAAGACGGGCAGCCAGTGGTGCAGGGCCCAGAAGTGGTTGATCCGCATGCCGATCAGGAACAGGACGACGTTTCCCTCGGCGGCGGCGGTGGTGCGACCCGGTATCGGCTTGGCGAACACAGGTGTCCCCCTCTCGTGGCGGACCATCCCCGTGATTGGATAGTCACGCTCATCAATGCTTTGGATAGTGGCACTCACCTACGGAGGGCACAAGGGGATGCGCCTGGCAGATCTCAGCGAACGGAGCGGCGTCTCCCTCGCCACGATCAAGTACTACCTGCGCGAGGGGCTGCTCCCGCCCGGCCGCCGCGTCAACACCACCCAGGCCGAGTACGACGAGTCGCACCTGCGCCGGCTCCGCCTGGTCCGGGCCCTGATCCAGGTCGGCCGGATCCCGGTGGCCACCGCCCGCGAGGTGCTCGCGCACATCGACGACGACTCCCTCGGCCTCACCATCCGCCTCGGCGCGGCCATCTGGGCCCTCCCGCAGTGCCCCGAACCCGCCCCGCGAGCGAGGACGACCCCTCGGACGCCACCGCCCGCACCCTGGTCGGCGACCTGCTCGACCGGCTCGGCTGGACCACCGCCCGCGAACTCGGCGACCTCTCCCCCGCCCACCGTTCGCTGGTCTCCGCGCTCGCCACCCTCGACCGGCTCGGCTACCCCTTCGACGCCGACGACCTGCTCCCCTACGCCCACTCCATGGAACAGGCCGCCGCGTACGACCTCGACCGCATGGAGCTCCTGCCCACCGCCCGGGAACAGGCCGAGTACGCCGTCGCCGGCGCGGTCCTCTTCGAGCCCGTCCTGCTCAACCTCCGCCGCCTCGCCCAGTCCGAGCAGTCCACCCGCCGCTACGGCCTGTAGCCGGCGACCCCGAGCCTGCCGCTCAGGCAACCGCGACCTGCGCTCAGGCGATGCCCAGGCCGGTGAGGACGGTGTTCGCCCCGGCGGTGAAGGCCGTGGACGGCGAGGTGGCGGCGCGGGTGCCGAGGGCGGCCGCGAGGAGGGGGAAGGCGGCCGGGGCGGGGGTGACGGCGGGGCCCTGGTGTTCGACTTCGAGGGCGCCGATGGTGTAGGCGACCAGGGCGTGCAGGGCCGCGGCCCGGGCGGGGGCGTCCAGGCCGGCGGCGTCGAGGGCCTGGAGGATCCGCTCGCGCCAGCGCAGTGCGGGCAGGCTGGTGCGGTGGTGGCGGACCGCCAGCGGGAGGACGCCGGGGTGGGCGCCGACGGCTTCTCGCATCCGGGCCAGCAGGGCGAGCAACCGGGCGCGCGGGGACGGCTCCCGACCGGCCGCCCGGTCGAGGACGGGGCCGAGGGCGAGGTCCACCACCAGGCACTCGAGCTCCTCGCGGTCCTCGACGTAGCGGTACAACGCCATGGTCCGGCGGTCGAGTTCGGCCGCGACGGTGCGCATGGAGAGCGCCGGCAGGCCGTCGCGGTCGATGACGGCCAGCGCGGCGGCGGCGATCTGATCGTTGGTCAGGGAGCGTGGGCGAGGCACGGGTTGACAGCGTACGGCATACGCCTACAGTTTTGGCGTACGGTCTACACCTACGAGGAGCCCACGTGTCCCGTCTCCGGCCCGGCACCACCGCACCGACCGTCCCGACCACCGACGCCACCGGCGCGCCCCTCCCGCCCGTGCCGCCGGGCGGCCTGACCCACCTGCAGTTCCGCCGCTTCGCGGGCTGCCCCGTCTGCAACCTGCACCTGCGCGGATTCGCCGTCCGCCACGGGGAGTTGAGCGCGGCAGGGGTGCGCGAGACGGCCGTGTTCCACTCCCCCGCCGAGGAGCTGCGGCCGCACGCCGGGACGCTGCCGTTCGCGCTGGTCGCCGATCCCGGGCAGCGGCTGTACCGCGCGTACGGGGTGGAGCGCGGCGTCCGTGCGCTGCTCGACCCGCGGGCCTGGCCGACCATCCTCCGGGCCGTGCTGCGGAGCGTTCCGCTGGTGCTGCGCGGGCGCGAGCGGCCGCCCGCGTCCCGGCCGCTCGGCGGCCGGATCGGGCTGCCGGCGGACTTCCTGCTCGCCGCCGACGGCCGGATCCTGGCCGCGCACTACGGTACGCACGCGGCCGATCACTGGAGCGTCGACCAGGTGCTCGCGCTGGCCGCCGCGCACCGCGGCGGCGCCGTCCGGCAACCGGGCTGAGCTCGGACGATTGGGCGCCGCCGGGCCGGGCATGCGCCAAGTGAACCCGTCCGACCGCGAGGAAGGGAGCCGGGGCCATGGAGGAGACGCCGCAGGGCGGCGCGGGCGGTGTGCCCACGCCCGAGCAGGACCGCGAGGAGTACCGCGACTCGCACCAGGAGGATCCGCTCCGGGTGCGCCTGGACTACCGGGGCGAAGGCCGTCCGCCGACCGTCCGGCACGGCCCGCCGAGCGACCAGGAGACCGCCGCCGAGCCGGCCCACGCCCCGAGGACCACCGTGCCGAGGGCCGCCCGCCGACCGTCACGCACGACTGGTGACGGCGCCCGGCCGGCACCCGGTGGTGGAACTGCTGCGGATGCAGGCCGAGTTGTGCGGAGGGATGCTGGCTGTACCACCCGAAGTCCAGACCCCAGGAGCGACCCGATGTCGGTGTTGGACAAGCTGAAGCAGATGCTGAAAGGCCACGAGGACCAGGCCGAGAAGGGCGTCGACAAGGCGGGGGACGCGTTCGACGACAGGACCGGAGGCAAGTACAGCGGCCAGGTCGACACCGCCCAGGACAAGCTCAAGGAGCAGTTCGGCAACGACCAGGACCAGCCACCCCACTGAGGTGGCCCGCGGCGGCCGGACCCGCGCGTTGCCGCGCGGGGCCGGCCGCCGCGGTCACCGCCCGCTCGGGGCGGGCGGTCACTCCAGGACCACGATCACCACGGTGCGCGAGCAGGTGCTCTGGCCGCCGCAGATGACGGTGGACGCGCCGCAGACGGCGGTCTGCATCAGCGAGCAGCCGCTGGCGTCCTGCGGGCTGAAGTGGGTGTCCTCGGCGAGCAGCTGCTCCAGTCGGGAGGTGCTGCCGCCCTCGGAGGACTTCTCGGGAGGCGGGGAGTTGGCCTGCATGGCGATCAGGCTCCTTCGGTAGGGGTTTCGGGGGTCCGCCGGCTTTCGGGGACCGACCGGCTTTCGGGGATCCACAGGCGGGGGCCGCCGTGGCGGAGTCGGAGCAGGAAGGCGAGGACGCCGGAGAGTCCGGTGCCGTGGCCGGTGGTGACGGTGCGCCCGGTCTCGTCGGGGACGAGGTACCGGCCGCCGCGGAGCACGGCGCGCACCTGGAGAGCGTCGTACAGGTCCTGGGCCCACCGGCGGTAGCGCTCCTCGCCGGTCTCCTCGGCCAGGTCGAGCAGGAACTCGCCGTTCCCGGCCAGGCCGTGGCAGGACCCGGCGGAGGCGTGCCGGCGGGAGCGGCGGACGGCGAGCCCGGCCTGTCCGGCGAGTTCGCGGGCCCGCTCGTCGCCGGTGGCCCGCCCGTAGCGGAGCAGGAAAGTGCCGATGCCGGAGGAGCCGGAGCACCAGTGCGGCAGGTGCAGCGGCGCGGTGCCGGGCGGTTCCTCGCCGACGGGCCACCAGGCCGCGCCGTCCTCGACGGTGGCGGTGCGGACCAGGGCGTCGGCGGCCTGCCGGGCGGCTTCCAGGCAGCGTTCGTCGGGGAGTTGACGGCCCGCCAGCAGCAGGAACAGTCCGATGCCGGCGACGCCGTGGCCGTAGCCGAGGTGGGCGAGGCCGCGCAGCGCGGAGTCGAAGCCGTCGGGCACGGGCCAGCGGACGCCGTCGGGGGTGGGCCGCGCGCCGTCGAGGACGGAGTCGGCGCAGACCCGGGCCCGGCGGCGAAGCGCTCGTCGCCGGTGCGCTGCCCCAGGGCGAGGTGGGCCAGGCCGCAGCCGGCGGCGCCGTGGCAGACGTCGGGGTTGGGCCAGCGGGTGGGGAGCCGGGCGGCGAGGTCGAGGGCGCGCTCGGCGAGGGCCGGGTCGTGCAAGGTCCCGGCCGCGTCGTACAGCGCCCAGGCGGTGCCCGCGTGGCCGAAGTACAGTCCGGGCAGCAGCCTTTGACGGCCAGTCAGGCGCGCGTCCAGCCAGCCGGCGGCCGTGGCGAGGGCGGGCAGCAGGGCGGGGTCGGGGTCGGGCAGGGTCCGAAGGGCGCGGTCCAGGACGGCGAGAGTGCCGGCCGCTCCGTGCTGGACGGCGCGGGGGTCGCAGGCCTCCAGGCCCGCGGGGGCGGGCCACAGCCGGGCGGGGTCGGCGGCATCCATGGTGGCGACGGTGTGGGCGAGCCCGTCGCGCAGCAGCCGGTCGGCCGGGACGGGGCGCGGCGGCGCCGGCGGGCGGGTGGCCGGCGGGTGGTCGAGGAAGGCGCGGGCCTGCGCGGGCGTCCAGCGCTGCGCCGGGTCGTCGGCGGTGAGGGCGGCGATGAGGGGTTGCAGGCGGCGGGCGGCCGGGTTGTCGACGGCGAGCGCGGCCAGCCATTCGGTCAGGCGGCGGTGCCGCGGGCGGTCGTCGTCGGGGAGCGCGGGGTGGATGCCGGAGGTCAGGAAGAACAGGGTGGCGCCGAGCCCGTAGCAGGTGGTGGCGGTCAACGGCACGAAGGGGTCGGCGAGTTGCTCGGGGGCGGCGTAGGCCGGGGTGTACATCCGGGTGCCGCGGGCGCCCGGCTCGACCATTCCTTCGAGGTCGACCAGGCGGAGCCGCCCGTCCGGGCCGACCATCAGGTTGCCCGGGTTGAGGTCGAGCCAGACCAGCCCTTCGCGGGCGATCGCCGCCGCGGCCTCGACGACTTCCCGGGCCATGCCGGTGCAGGCGTCGGCCGGGAGTCCACGGTCCCTCAGCACGCGTGCGCCGACCCACTGTTCGAGCGTGACCCCGGGGAGCTCGGACTGGGCGAGGAACAGGTCGCCGTCCTGCTCGACCAGGCCGACCGGTCGCGGCGCCAGGCCGGTCGCCGCCAGCGCCTTGAGCGCCCTGGCCTCGCCGCGCAGCAGCTCGCGGACGTCGCTGCCGTCCGCGGCGACGGCGACGTGCCGGCGCGCCTGCTTGAGCACCACCGGCGCCCCGGTGTCGCGGTCGACGGCGCGGTAGACGCCGCCGCGGTAGGCGTGCCGGATCGCGCCGCGGACGGCGAACCGGCCGCCCACCAGCACCTCCGCGGCGTCCTCGGCCGGCTGCGCGCCGAGCGGGTCGGCGGCCCAGGGCGGCGGCGCGAACCACGGCACCGGGCGGTCGGGGACGAGCGTCCCGTCCGGCGCGGTCAGCACCGATTCGAAGCTGCCGTCGTTGTTCAGCCGGGCCGGCGCGGCGAACACGCCGTAGCGGTAGGAGACGATGCCGCCCCGGCGCACCGGCCGGTCGGACAGCACGGCGGGGCCGGGCAGGCCGTCCAGGGCGCGGGCGAGGTCGGCGGCGACGGCGCGGAAGTGCGGGTCGTCGTCCGGGTAGGCGGTGAGGAACTTCCCGGCCGCCGCGCGGTCGCAGCGGGTGGCGGTGAGCCGCTCGACCTCGCGGGCGTCGGCGGCGTGCTTGAACGCGCAGGAGTGCGCGGCGAGCACGGCCGCCGAGCGGCGCAGCACGTCCGGCGCCGAGAGCGGGGTCGCCGACACGTGGATCTTCCAACCCTGGGCGCGCGGGCGGTAGTTCGGCGGGAGGTGCTGGACCCACGGCGGGGCGGCGACCGGCGACCAGGCCCGTCCGGTCCGGTCCAGGACGGATCGGACCAGGGTGCTGAACGGCGCGTCCCTGTCGTGCTCCATGGCCTTCCACCCGTTGCGGGGCGGGCTGGATGTCCCGCACTTCCCGGCCGGGGAAGTGTCGGTTCCACGCTACCGACGGCCCTGCGCCCGGACGAGCCCGGACGGCCGCCGGGCCTCAGGCCGGGCGGCGGCGCCGGCCGAGGACGGCGTGGGTGCCGAGGCCGAACAGCAGGCCCCAGAACGCGGAGCCGATGCCGAGCAGGGTGCTGCCGGAGGCGGTGGCGAGCAGGGTCACCACGGCGGCGTCGCGGCCGGGTTCGGGAGCGAGCGCGGCGGCGAGGCTGTTCTGCAGGGAGCCGAGCAGGGCGACGCCGGCGATCACGGCGACGAGCTCCTTCGGCAGGCCGGTGAACAGCCCGACCAGGATGCCGCCGAAGCTGCCGACCAGGACGTACAGCGCGCCGGCGGACATCCCGGCGACGTAGCGGCGGCGCGGGTCGGGGTGGGCCTCGGGGCCGGAGCAGATCGCGGCGGTGATGGCGGCGAGGTTGACGCCGGGCGAGCCGAACGGGGCGAGCAGCACGGAGGCCGCGCCGGTGGTGCCGATCAGCAGCCGGTCGTCGGCGCGGTAGCCGAAGGCGCGCAGCACGCCCAGGCCGGGGGCGTTCTGCGAGGCGAGGGCGACGATGGTGAGCGGCAGGGCGAGGCCGACCAGGGCGGACCAGGAGAACGCGGGGGCGGTCAGGACGGGCACGGTGGGCCCGCCCGCGCCGGGGTGCAGCGGGAGTCCGACGGTCAGTGCGGCGAGCAGGCCGCCGGCGGCGAGGGCGACCACCACGGCGTAGCGCGGGGCGAGGCGCTTGGCGAGCAGGAACGCGGCGAAGCTGCCGATCACCAGGGCGGGTGCGCCGTGCACGGCGCCGAAGATGCCCGCGCCGAAGGAGAACAGGATGCCGGCCAGCATGGCGTGCACGATGCCCTCGGGGACGGCGGCGATCAGCCGGCCGAACCAGCCGGTGACGCCGAACAGGGTGACCGCGAGGGCGCTCACCAGGTAGGCGCCGACGGCCTGTTGGTACGGGTAGTGGCCGAGCGCGGTGATCAGCAGGGCCGCGCCGGGGGTGGACCAGGCGGTGACCACGGGGGTGCGGGTCCACCAGCTGAGGGCGAACCCGGTGACGCCGCTGCCGATCGCCACCGCCCAGATCCAGGACGCGGTGTGCGGGGCGTCCAGCTTGCCGGCGGCGGCCGCGGCGAGCACCACCACGAGCGGTCCGGAGAAGGACACCGCGACGCACACCAGGCCGGCCAGCAGGGCGGGCCCGACACGTCGCGGCGCAGGGTGGGGCGGGGCCGGTCCTCGACCGCCGGGGTGGCGGGTCGGACCGTCAGATCGTCAGTCATTCGGGCAGTATCCCCGCGCCGCGGGCGGCCGGTGACGACGGGTCAGGATCCGGAACGCCGGGCTAAATACCATCGTCGCAAACCTATCGGCCAGCCGATTTGCCTAAGCTGTTTAGGTAGCTGCATGATGCGGATAGGCGACCGAGGGAGAGGCCATGACCGTCGAGGCGGAAGCGACGAAGACCGAGCAGAGCTGGATCACCACCCCCGTCACCGCGCAGCTGCTGCGCGGCCACCTCGACCTGGAGGCGACCGCGCACGGCCTGCTGCCGCACCGGCTGCCCGCCCGGGCCCGGCGGCAGGTGCCGGACCGGCAGCTGGCGGTGGCGGAGGCGCAGCCGTCGGGGGTGCGGGTGGCGTTCCGGACGGCGGCGACCCGGATCGAGCTGGACACGCTGCCCACCCGGCGCGCGTACCGGGGCTTCCCGCCGCCCGCGGACGGCGTGTACGACCTGCTGGTGGACGGGCGGCTGACGGCGCAGGCCACCGTGGCGGGCGGGAACCTGCGCACCGTCCTCGACCTGGTGACGCAGGCCGCCGAGCTGACCGAGGGCCCGGTCGGCACCGCCCGGTTCGGCGGGCTGCCGGCGCGGGCGAAGGACGTCGAGATCTGGCTGCCGCACACCGAGGTCACCGAGCTGGTCGCGCTGCGCACCGACGCCCCGGTCGAGCCGCTGCCGGAGCGCGGCCGGCCGGTGTGGCTGCACCACGGCAGTTCGATCAGCCACGGCTCCAACGCCGCCCACCCGACCGGCACCTGGCCCGCGCTGGCGGCGGCGCGCGGCGGCGTGGAGCTGGTCAACCTGGGCTTCGGCGGCGGCGCGCTGCTCGATCCGTTCACGGCCCGGGCGATCCGGGACACCCCGGCGGGGCTGATCAGCCTGAAGATCGGCATCAACCTGGTGAACGCCGACGCGATGCGGCTGCGCGCGTTCGGCCCGGCGGTGCACGGCTTCCTGGACACCGTCCGGGAGGGCCACCCGCGCACCCCGCTGCTGGTGGTCTCCCCCGTGCTGTGCCCGGTGCACGAGGACACGCCGGGCCCGCTGCTGCCGGACTTCACCGACGGCGTGCTGAGCTTCCGCGCCACCGGCGACCCGGCCGAGCGGGCGGCCGGCCGCCTGACGCTGGCCGTGATCCGCGAGGAGCTGGCCCGGATCGTCGGCCTGCGCGCGGTGGACGACCCGCACCTGCACTACCTGGACGGCCGCGAACTGTACGGCGAGCGCGACTACCTGGAACTCCCGCTGCCCGACGGCCTGCACCCGGACGGGGCGGCGCACCGCCGGATCGGCGAGCGCTTCGCCCGGCTCGCGTTCGGTCCGGGCGGCGCCTTCGAGCCGGCCTGACGGTCCGTCAGGCGGCGGCCGCCCACCGGAAGCCGTCCGGGTCGGTGAAGTCCGCGGCGCCGGCGCTGTTGACGGTGAGCCGGTGCGAGCCGCTGCCGTCGGGGGCGACGCCGACCTCCTTGGCGAGCGCCCGGCGGCGGTACAGCGCGAGCTTGACGGGGCCGGTCCCGGCGTCGAACTCGGCGTAGCTGCGGCCGAAGCTCCTGGCGACGGTGAGGCCCTGCTCGACGTAGAAGCGCTTGGTGGCGGCGAAATCGGCGACGCCGAGCAGCAGCACGAACTCGTCGACGCGGCGGGTGGCCGGCCCGGTGTCCTTCTTCGCGGACGTGGCGATCTTCCAGATCGCGCCGTCGGGGGCCTGGACCACCGAGCCGTAGCCCCACAGCGACTTGTGGGCGGGCTTGAGCACGGTCGCGCCCGCCGCCGTCGCGGACTCCGTGAAGCTGTCCACGTCGGCGGGCCGCGGCACGGTGAGGGCCAGGGTGAAGCCGCGGAACCCGCTGGACGGGTCCGTTCCGGCGCGCACCCGCAGCCGGGTCGCGTCCAGGTCGAAGGCCTCGGCGTAGAAGCGGGCGGCGGCCTCGGGGTCGGCCGCGTCGAGGGTGACGGTCTCGATGGTTTCCATGCCTCGACGGTAGGCGGGGCGCCCCGGCCCGGGCTTCTCGATTCCTGACCGGTCCCGGGCCGGCGGCGCGACCGCTCAGGACCGCTCGGGCGGGCGCGGGGTGACCAGGCCGGATTCGTAGGCGGCGATGACGGCCTGCGCGCGGTCGCGGACGTCGAGCTTGGCGAACAGGCCGGTGATGTGGTTCTTCACCGTGGACGGGCTGATCTCCATGGCGTCGGCGATCGCGCCGTTGTCGAGGCCGGTGGCCATCAGCCGCCACACCTCCTGCTCGCGCGGGGTGAGGCCGTCGGCGGCGGGGACGGCGACCGCGGCCGGGGCGGGCTGCGCGGACCGGACGTGGGTGGCGATGAGGCGGGTGAGCAGCCGGGGCGCGACCACGGACTCGCCGGCGTGCACGGTGCGGATCCCGGCCGCGAGGTCCTCCGGGGAGACGTCCTTCGGCAGGAAGCCGTGCGCGCCGGCCCGCAGCGCGGAGACCACGTACTCGTCCAGGTCGAAGGTGGACAGCGCGAGGACCCGGCAGTCGGGCAGGGTCCGGGCGAGCTGCTCGGTGGCGGCGACGCCGTCGAGGACGGGCATCCGGAGGTCCATCACCAGCACGTCGGGGCGCAGCCGGTGGGCGAGGGCGACGGCCTGTTCGCCGTTCTCGGCCTCGCCGACCACCTCGATGGACGGGTCCGGGGAGAGGATCAGCGACAGTCCGCGGCGCACCAGCGGCTGGTCGTCGGCTATCAGGACGCGGATCGCGGGGGCGCTCATACGGGTACCTCGCCGTGCTGGACGGCGGCCTCGGCCGTCTCGTCGGGTGTCAGGGGAAGTTCGGCCAGCACGGCGAACCCGCCGTCGGGATGCGGGCCGGTGCTCAGGGTGCCGCCGTGCAGGGCGACGCGTTCGCGCATGCCGATCAGTCCGTGGCCGCCGCCCTCGCCGGCCGTTCCGCCGCCCGTCGCGCCGCCGCCCGCGCCGTCGTCGCGGACGGACACCACGACGACGTCCTGACGGTACGTCAGCCGGACGTAGGCGCGGGCCGGGCCGGCGTACTTGCGGGCGTTGGTCAGCGCCTCCTGGACGATCCGGAACACCGTCAGGCCGAGGGTCGGCGGCAGCGGCCGCGGGGTGCCGTGGACGGTCAGCTCGGTGGGCAGCCCGGCGTGGCAGGAGTCGTCGACCAGGCGGCCGAGGTCCTCCGCGCCGGGCTGCGGCGCCGACGGGGAGGCGTCCGGTTCGTCGCCGGCCCGCAGGACGTCCAGCAGTTGGCGCATCTCGCGCAGCGCGAGCCGGCCGGACGCCTCCAGGGTGACCAGGGCGTCCCGGACCACCTCGGGGTTGGCGAGGTTGGCGCGGGCGCCGCCGGCCATCAGCTGCATGGTGGTGATGTGGTGGGCCACGATGTCGTGCAGCTCCCGGGCGATGCGCCGCCGTTCCTCGGCCACCGCGCGGTCGGCCAGCAGCCGGCGGTTCGCGGCCACCTCGCGCTGCCAGCGGGCGAACACCAGCCCCGCGCCGACCACCAGCAGCGAGGAGGCCGGCGCGGCGACCAGGGCGTCCCAGGCCGGGGCCTTGAAGTGGCTCTGGGTCACCACCGTCACCGCCGAGGTGGCGAGGACCGCCGCGGCGACCTCCCCGAGCCGGCAGTGGCGGGCGACGCTGTACAGCGCCACCGTCAGCACCGCGCCGAAGTGGATGCCGACCGGCTCGGCCAGGTTGGTGCCCGCCTGCAGCAGCAGGACGCCGGTGATCATCAGGAGCGGCCGGGTGCGGCGGAGCAGCAGCGGCAGCCCGGAGGCCAGCGCGAGCAGGAAGCCCGGCAGGTTCGCGCCGCCGTCGACCGCGGCGAACAGCAGGTAGCCGACCGCGTCCAGCACGCTGGCGGTGACCACCACCAGGGCGTCGGCCTGGCTCCACGGCAGGCCGTCCGGCCGTCCGCTCGGCGCGGCCCCGGTCTGTGCCGCGTCCGGATGCCCGGTCATGTCCCATCTCCCCGATGCCCGGTCGGCCCCGGGTCGCTGATCAGCAGTGATGGCTCATTCTCGCACCGGCCCGAGGGGCCGGACATGGTCCCCCGGAGCCATCGCGTCCTGGGAGCACGGTCCCGGTTCCGGGCCGGCGCGGGGAGAGCGGGCCCCGGCACGGATCGTCCGTCGCCACGACGCCCGGGGCACCTGCCTGCTGATGAGCTGTGAGCAGGCCGGGAACTCCCGGCTCCAGCACCTGACGCCCGCCTCCGCCACGGAGGTGCGCGTCCCTCAGCGGGAGGGTTCCGTGATCCGCGCACTGACCGGATTCGCCGCCAGAAACGCCTGGAAGGTCATCGCCCTGTGGGCGGTCCTGGGCATCGGCCTGACGGCGGTCGCGCCGATGCTGTTCTCCAAGGTCACCCAGTCGCAGTCCGGGGACTTCCTGCCCCGCAGCTACGACTCGGCCGCCGCGCTGCGGATCGCCGAGGACCACTTCGGGCTGGACCCGGACGCCACCACCGTCACCGTGCTGGTCGCCCGCAGCGACGGCAAGCCGCTCACCGACGGCGACCGGCAGAAGATCGGGGCCGAGGCGGACCGCCTCGGCCGGCACCGGGTCACCATGCCGCGGAAGGCGGACGACCCGGCGTTCCTGGTCCCCGACCACTCGCAGACCCCGAAGGTCGCGCCGGCGATGCTCGCCCCCGACCGCAGCTTCGAACTGCTCGCCGTCGAGATGACCGGCGACGCCGGCGACGAGGGCGTGCAGAGCGTCTACCGGACCTTCCGCGACGACGCCCGGACGACCTTCGCCGAGGCCGGGCTGCGCACCGGCTTCACCGGCACCCTGGCCGAGGCCGCGGACAGCGCCGACGACAACCGGACCGCCGCGATCGTCGGCAGTGCGCTGCTCAGCGGCCTGATCGTGCTGCTCAACGTGCTGGTGTTCCGCAGCGTGCTGGCGGCCGTACTGCCGCTGCTGGCCGTCACGATCATCGGCGGCGCGGCGGCCGGGGCGGTGGCCGGGGCGGCCTCGCTGACCGGCATGAAGCTGGCCCCGTCCACCCAGAGCCTGATCATGGTGGTGCTGCTCGGCATCGGCATCGACTACCTGCTGTTCCTGATGTTCCGGTTCCGCGAGCAGCTGCGGGCCCGGCCCGAGCAGCCGGTCCGAGAGGTGGCCGCCGACGTGGCCGCCCGGGTCGGCACCGCGATCACCTCCGCCGCGCTGACCATCGTGGCCGCGTTCGCCACCCTGGGCGTGGCGACCTTCGGCCAGTTCCGTTCGCTGGGCCCGGCCGTCGCGGTCGCCGTGCTGGTCATGCTGCTCGGCAGCCTCACCCTGATGCCGGCGCTGCTCGCGGCCTGCGGGCGGGGCATGTTCTGGCCGTCGCGTTCGCTGCGCCGCCAGCCCCGGGAGGGCTTCGCGGCCCGGTACGGCGCGCTGGTCGCCCGGCGTCCGCTGGCGCTGATCGCCGTCTCGGTCGCGCTGCTCGGCGTGCTGACGGCCGGCGTGGTCGGGATCCGGATGGACTACGGCCAGGGCGGCGGGTCGAAGACCGCGGCGGCGGCGACCGCGGCCGAGATCTCCCGGGCGCTGCCCGCGGGCGTCTCCGACCCGACCACGGTGTACGTCACCGCGGCCGACGGCGGCCGGGTCGAGGCGGGCCGGCTGACCGGCCTGGCCGCGGAGCTCGGCCGGGTGCCGGGCATCGGCCAGGTCGGCGGGACGGCGGTCAGCCCGGACGGCCGGGCCGCCCGGATCGACCTCTACCCGACCGTCGACCCGCAGAGCGAGCAGGCCCGCGACCTGGTCTCCGGCCCGGTCCGCGCGGCCGTGGCCGCGCACGTCCCCGCCGGGCTGAACGCGCACGTCGGCGGCACCGCGGCGATCTTCGCGGATGTCTCGGTCGCCGTCGACCACGACCTGGTGCTGGTCTTCCCGGTCGCCGCCGCGCTGATCGCGCTGATCCTGCTGCTGCTCCTGCGCAGCCTGCTGGCGCCCGTGGTGCTGATGCTCGCCGTCGGCGCCGGTTTCGCCGCCACCCTCGGCGCCTCCACGCTGCTCTTCCAGCACGTGCTGGACAAGCCGGGCGTCGGCTTCACGCTGCCGCTGGTGCTGTTCCTGTTCGTGGTGGCGCTCGGCACCGACTACAACATCCTGATCACCGACCGGATCCGCGAGGAGATGCGCCGTCCGGGCCCGGCCCGCGCCGCGGTGGCCCGCGCCGTCCGGCACACCACCCCGACCATCGCCACCGCCGGCCTGGTGCTGGCCGGTTCGTTCGCCACCCTGGTGGCGACGCCCGGCAGCGAGCAGATCGCCTTCGCGCTGACGCTGGGCATCCTGCTCTCGGCGGTCGTGCTCTCGCTGGTGCTGGTCCCGGCCGTCGCCGCGCTGCTCGGCCGCTCGCTGTGGTGGCCGCTGCGCACGGCCTCCCGGCACGCCCAGGAGCCGGCTCCGGAGCGGGTGCCGGTGCCGTGACCGCGCCGCGACGCCCGGACCGCGAGAGCTCGCGGTCCGGGCGTCGCGTGCGTTCAGGACGGTTCGCCCAGCGCCCGGTCGACCAGCAGCCCCGCGGCGCCGGTGTACCCGGCCGGGTCGAGCAGTGCGGCCGGCTCGCCGTCCGCGAACGCGCCCGCCAGCTCCGGCAGTTCGGCGAGGATCCCGAGCAGCGGCCGGCCCTGCTCGGCGGCCAGCGCCGAGGCCCGGGAGAGCGCCTGCCGGGCCTGCGCCTTGCCGATCCGCGGCGCGAGGACGGCGGCCAGCCGCTCGGTCACCACCTGACCGTCCGTCAGGTCCAGGTTGGCGCGCATCCGTTCGGGGCGGACGGTCAGGCCCTCGGCGAGTTCGACGGCGGTGTGGGCGGCGCCGCCGGCCAGCCGCAGGCACTCCCGCAGCAGCAGCCACTCGGCGTGCCAGGCGCCGCCGGAGCGTTCGTCCTCGGTGCTCAGGCACTGGGTCAACCCGGCCGCCAGCACCGGCACTTGGAGCGCGGCGGAGCGGATCAGGGTGGCCAGCACCGGGTTGCGCTTGTGCGGCATCGCGGAGGACGCGCCGCGCCCGGCGGGCCCGGGCTCGGCGGCCTCGCCGATCTCGGTGCGGGCCAGCACCTGGACGTCCGCGGCGAGCTTGCCGAGGGCGGCGGCGGTGTGGGCGAGCGCGGCGGCCAGGTCGGCGATCGGGGTGCGCAGCGCGTGCCAGGGCAGCCGGGGGCGGGCGAGTCCGGTCTCGTCGGCGTAGGCGGCGGTGAGCCGGTCCAGGTAGTCGCCGAGGTCGGCGTCGGCGATGCCGCCGTCGATCCGGGCGTACTCCAGGTAGCCGGCCAGGGTGCCGGCCGCGCCGCCGAGCGAGACGGGCAGGCCGCCGTCGCGGACGCGGCGCAGCCGCTCGGCGGAGTCGAGCACCAACTGCCGCCAGCCGGCGGCCTTGAGGCCGAAGGTGGTGGGCACGGCGTGCAGGGTGAGGGTGCGGCCGGCCATCGCGGTGTCGCGGTGCTCGCGGGCGAGGCCGGCCAGCGCGGCGGCGGTGCGGTCCAGGTCGGCGAGGACGAGGTCCAGGGCGCGGGCGGCGACCAGCATGGCGCCGGTGTCCAGGATGTCCTGGCTGGTGGAGCCGCGGTGCACGTACTCGGCGGCGGCCGGGTCGTCGGCGGCGACCTGCGCGGTGAACGCCTGGACCAGGCCGACCACGGGGTTGGCGGTCTCCCGGGCGGCCAGCGCGAGCCGGCGGACGTCCAGCCGCTCGGCGCGGGCGGCGGCGGTGATCGCGGCGGCGGCCGGCCCGGGCAGGGTGCCGAGCCGGGCCTGCGCGCGGGCGAGCGCGGCCTCCGCGTCCAGCATCGCCTGCAGCCAGGCGGCGTCGCCGGTGGCGGCCTCCACCGGGGTGCCGGCGCGTACCGGGGACAGCAGTCCGGCGTCCAGCGCCGGTTCGTCCTTGGTGGTGAATTCGCTCATGCGACAACCTCCTTCACGGTCTGCGGAGCATTCTCCGCGAGCAGGGCCAGCACCGCTCCGGCGATCGCGTCGGAGTCCTCGACGGTGACGGAGCCGACGCCGGGCCGGATGCCGGCGGCGGTCACCCAGTGCACCGACTCGGTGGGGACACCGTGCACGAAGCGCCGCGGGTGGGCCCGGCCCTCGGCGTCGACCAGGTGGAACGGCCGCCCGGTGACGGCGACGCCGCCGGTCTCGTAGGCGGTGCCGCACTCGCCGGGGATGACGTAGGGGCGGCACTGACCGGTCGTCAGCAGGTGGCGCAGCAGCGGGTCGTCGGTGCGGCGCAGGTCGGTCTCGGGCAGCCGGGCCTCGATCAGGGTGCCGACCCGGTGGCGGGCGCCGGGGATCCGGCGGGAGCCGATCTCGAACCCGGAGCCGTCGGCGACGGCCGTCACCGTCATGCCCGGGCCGGTGATCTCGACCACGCCGGCCTCGATCAGGGCGATCAGCTCCTCGATCCGGGAGACCGGCGGGCCGATCGACAGGAAGGCGTTCAACGGCGTGTACCAGCCCTCGAGTTCGTCGCGGTGCGAGGTGCCCTCCAGTCCGCTGTGGTCGACGGCGAGGCGGATCTCGTTGCGCAGGTCGCGCAGCACGTCGAGGGCCGCCTTCAGCGGGCCGCCGACGTTGCCCGCCCGGGCCTCGACGACGTCCTGGCGCAGGTATCCGAGCAGCCACTCGCGGTACTCGTCGGGGTTGGCGAAGGCGCGGTCGCCGTACGGTTCGGCGAGCCGCTCCCAGTCCCAGCGGTCGGCCGGCGCGATGTCCGCCTCCTCGACCAACTCCCGCTTGGCGGAGGGGTCGTGGGCTGCCGCCAGGTAGCGGTCGGTGAACTCCTCGACGTCCGGGCGGCCGGCCAGCAGGGCGGCGTAGTAGACGCTCTCCACCTCGGTGGCGATCAGCGGCCACAGGTCGGCGCCGAACCGGATCCACTGCCCCTGCGCGGCGAGCGTCCGCAGCTCCGCGGCCTTCTGGACCGTCAGCAGCCGCGGCTGGTACCGGCCGTAGGCGCCCTTCTCGTTCTCGCCGCGGGCGTGGTACGGGATGCCGCGCCGCGATCCGGCGACGATCCGCGGCTCCTGCCCGGAGGGGTGGTAGACGAGTCCGGTGTCGGTGCGTTCGAAGCGGCCGCCGCGGCCGACGGTCAGCACCGCCTGGTAGTCGAAGTAGTTGAGGCCGAGGCCGCGCAGGGCGACGGCCTCGCCGGCCGGGATGCGGTGGTGGTCGGCGTCGGCCGGGTTGGCGGAGCGCAGGTAGGCGAGGCCGTGCTCGGCGGCGAAGGCCGCCAGCCGGGACTCCTCGGTGCTCGGCCGGGTCGGCAGGTGGCCCTGGGCGAGCACCACGGCGTCGAGCCCGTCCAGCCGGGTGCCGTCGGCGAGCAGCAGCGCCTGGCGGCCGCCGTCGCCGTCCTCGTCCAGCGCGACGGCGCGGCTGGCGTGCACCCGCAGTTCCAGGTGGTCGGGCGCCTCGGCGACCAGGCGGGCGAACACCCACTCCAGGTACTGCCCGTAGAACGCCCGGCTCGGGTAGCTGTCCGGTCCCAGCCGCCGGGCCTCCGCCAGCACCCGCTCGTCGCCCGGCGCGGGGACCGCCCCCGAGGCCACCTCGCGCGCCCAGGCGTACAGCGACGGGCCCTCCTCGATCGGGCCGGTCAGGTTCACGCTGGCGTCGGAGTACACCGTGACCTGCGAGGCGACGGTGTTCATCAGCAACTCGCGGGACTGGTCGGTCCGCCACACCATGCCGGGCCCGGGCCGGTACGGGTCCACCACGTGGACGGTGACCCGCCCGGCGGACGCGCACTTCCGCTCCCGGGCGCACAGGCGCTCCAGGACCGACAGGCCACGGGGGCCGGCACCGACGACGGCCACGGCTGAGGTACTGCTGCTCTTCACGGGTGATCTCCGCTCGACGAAGAGTGACGGGACGAGGACGGCTCCCGGCCGCACCGGGCAGCACGCGCACCGGACCGTGGCGCGGTCCGGGCAGCGTGCGGAGACCCTCGGCGGGCACGGCACGGCACGGGAGCAGGTAAACGGAAGCGGCTCGGCGGCGCCCGCGGACGACGACGACCGGCCCCGGGGACACCGGGGACGCGGCGGTCGGTCTCGCCTACGACGGGTACGCGGAGCTCACGGCGCCAGGCAGCGTGCTGCCTACCGGACGGCCGGAAGAGAGAAGACGCGCGGACGGCGCCGGCACTGGACGGTGCCGGTCGGCCGTTCCGCGGCGGCGGTTCAGTGCAGGGGGCTCGGGATAAGGTCGCGGCCCACGTCGGCACGGACGGAACAGTCCTCCACGCCACGCGCCGACGCCCGCTGCGTGGCAGCGTCGGCCGCGGCTGCGATCACACGCAGACTGCGACCGGACTCCCGGAGCGCCATCGGATTCCCCCAGTAGAAGCAGCCGCGCCCAGGCGGCGGTTTACTGAACGGCCATCGGGCCCTGCACAACTGACGGGGCTTCGGTTCGGAATCCCCTGCCGCCCACTCTGCGATCCGCCTGCCCCGCCGGACAACTCCCCCGATCCCTCGGATAGGCGCACTGCCGCTAAGCGAAGGATCCACAACCGGACAAATCGTCCCGACTCAGGCCCGTTCGGCCGCGCTCCGCAGCACGCAGAACTCGTTGCCCTCCGGGTCGGCGAGCACCGCCCAGCCCGTCCCGTCCGCGTTGCGGCGGTCGGCGACCAGCACCGCTCCGAGCGCGAGCAGCCGGTCCACCTCGCCGTCCCGCGCGGTCTCCGGCCGCAGGCACAGGTGCACCCGGTTCTTCACCGCCTTCGGCTCGGGCACCTGGTTGAAATAGAGGACCGGCCCGCCCTCCGCCAGCTCCACCTGTGTCTCCCGGTCCCCCGGGGCCGCGCCCCGCTCCATCGGACATCCCGTCACCGCGGCCCAGAAACGGGCCAGTTCGTACGCGTCGGCACAGTCGATCGCCACGTTCTGCACTACTGAGACCATGCGCGCGAGTCTTCCCGAATCAGCCGCCGGAAGCCACTTCCGCGGCCACGGGTCCGGCCGTTGTCGGTGCCGGTGGCTAGGGTGGCGATCATGAGTCTGGCAGCAGTGATGATCACAGTGGATTGCGCGGAACCGCGGGAGCTGGCCCAGTGGTGGGCCACCGCGCTGGGGGCCGAAATCGCTGAGGACCACGGCGATTTCGTCATCGTCGGGGCGAAGCCCGTGGCGCTGGGGTTCCAGCGGGTGGCGGAGCAGCGGCAGGGCAAGAACCGGGTCCACGTCGACTTCGGCGTCGCGCCCGGGGCGGGCCTGGCGGCGGAGGTGGAGCGGCTGGTCGCGCTGGGTGCGCGCGTCGTCGGCGAGCACAGCGTCCCCGGCCTGAGCTGGGTGGTGCTACAGGACCCGGCCGGCAACGAGTTCTGCGTCCACTGACGGGCCCGGCGGCGGTCAGCGGCCCTCGTCGTCCGGCGTGCTCCAGGAGTCGGCGCGGGGGCCGTTGGGGCGGCCGGGGGTGACGGGCGGGCGGCGGCGGGCCCGGCGGCGGCTGCCCCAGGCGAACGCCCCGATCAGGAGCGCGGCGATGATCAGTGCGGGCACGAGGACGACGAGCAGTGAGGGTCCGGTGGACTCGGCCGCGAGGATCAGCTCGGGGGTCATGGTCCGCTCCTTCCGGTCGGCGGGTCCGCTGCTCGGGGCAGCGGGGTGTGCGACCTCGCCTACCCGGCGACCTGCGGGGCATGCGCCGCGGACCGGCCCGATGGCGGGGCTCAGGCGCAGAGGCGGGCGAGTTCGGCGTCCAGGTCGAGGTGCTCGCTCTCGCTGCCGGCCGGGATGAGCGCGAAGGAGTCCAGCAGGAATCCGGTGACGGCGTCGCCGGGGATGCTGATCACGGCCTGTCCGGTGCGGCTGCGCAGCGTGACGTGCACGGTGGCGTCCGGGCCGGGCGCGACGATGACGTCGCCCTGGCCGACCGGGGCGTGCCGGCCCTCGTTGAGCAGCTCGCGGGCGAACCACCACTCGACGGGCTCGTCCTCGGCGCGCAGCGGCGGGAAGACCAGGCAGACGGCGTAGGGCTCGGTGGAGTCGAAGCGCAGCCGGGCCTCGACGGCGGTCTCGGGGTAGGGGCTGTGCGGCAGGGTGACCCGGGTGGTCCAGGCGGCTGAGACGGCCATGCGGGGCGCTCTCCTTCGGGCTCGGCGGTGCGGCGGGCAGCCGTGGGGTTTCTCGGTGGCTGCGGGCGGCTACCCCGCCGCGCGCCGTCCAGCGCTTCGCACTCCAAACCTTCACAAGCCGGGGCGGTGCTCCCGTTCGGGCCGCGAACCTGTTACGGTCGGGGGTGTTGCAGTTGTGGTTCCCATGGTTTCTGTGTGCGCCTGCTGGTTCTTCCGCGGGCGCTGTTTTTTTGCCGTGTAATTCCGGCGGGCCATCAGTGCGGCGACAGCGAGCCCGCGAGGTGCGGGTCTCGGCGCCTTCGAAGGAGATTTTTCATGGCTTTTGGCACCGTCAAGTGGTTCAACTCGGAAAAGGGCTTCGGCTTCATCGCCCAGGAGGATGGCGGCGCGGACGTGTTCGCCCACTTCTCGAACATCAACTCCACCGGCTTCCGTGAGCTGCTCGAGGGCCAGAAGGTCGAGTTCGACGTCACGCAGGGCCAGAAGGGCCTGCAGGCGGAGAACATCCGTCCGATCGCTTTCTGACACCTGCCGCCCGCAGGAGTGCACGAAGGGCCCGCCCCGCGTTCGCGCGGGGCGGGCCCTTCCGCGTTCCCGGGCAGGCGGCCGGCCCGGGGCCCGCCGCTCAGCAGGGGGCCGGGTGCTGTTCCAGGTGGTCCTCGTAGACCGCGACCTTGTACTGGACGATGTCCAGCGAGCGTTGCAGCTCGGCGAGCCGGCCGAGGACGCGGGTCTCGTGGGCGCGCAGCAGGGCGAGCCGGTCGGGTTCGGTGCCGACGCCGGCGCGGACGAGTTCGGTGTAGCGGCGGATGTCGGGGATCGGCATGCCGGAGGCGCGCAGCACGATGCACAGGTTGAGCCACTCGACGTCGCTCTCGGTGTAGCGGCGCCCGCCGCCGGCCGTGCGCCGCACGGGTTCGGCGAGGATCCCCTCCCGCTCGTAGAAGCGCAGGGCGTGCACGCTCAGGCCGGTGCGTTCGGCGACCTGGCCGATGGTCAGGCCGGTGGCGGGGGCAGGGGCGGGCGGGGTGTCGTCCATCGGATCAGCATAGGAGTTGATCTAGAGCGGACTCTACTTCGTACAGTGGCCGTCGGCGCGCCGCACAACGACCGACGGATCTAAGGGGATTGACCATGCGTTACCGCACTCTCGGGGGCACCGGCATCGAGGTGAGTGCGCACTGCCTGGGCACGATGATGCTGGGGTCGGTGGGCAACCCGGACCACCAGGAGGGCATCCGGCTGGTGCACACGGCGCTGGAGCACGGGATCAACTTCGTCGACACGGCGGACATGTACTCGGCCGGCGAGTCGGAGGAGATCGTCGGCAAGGCGTTGCAGGGCCGGCGGGACGACGTGGTGCTGGCCACCAAGGTGCACTTCCCGATGGGCGCCGGGCCGAACCGGGGCGGGAACTCCCGGCGGTGGATCGTGCGCGCGGTGGAGGACAGCCTGCGGCGGCTGCGGACCGACTGGATCGACCTGTACCAGGTGCACCGGCCGGACCACCGGACGGACGTCGAGGAGACCTTGGCGGTGCTGGGCGATCTGGTCCGGCAGGGGAAGATCCGGGCCTTCGGGTGCTCGACGTTCCCGGCGGAGGAGATCGTCGAGGCGCACTGGGTGGCGGAGCGGCGGGCGCTACCGCGGTTCCGGACCGAGCAGCCGCCGTACTCGCTGCTGGCGCGCGGCATCGAGTCCTCGGTGCTGCCGGTGGCACGGCGCTACGGCATGGGGGTGCTGACCTGGAGTCCGCTGGCCTCCGGCTTCCTGACGGGGCGCTACCGCAAGGGCGGGGCGATCGACCTGTCCTCGGGGCGGGCCGCGCTGCACCCGCACCGGTTCGACCCGGCGCTGCCGGTGACCCTCCGCAAGCTGGAGGCGGTGGAGCAACTGGTGGAGCTCGCCGAGGAGTTGGGCTGCTCGCTGCCGGAGCTCGCGGTGGCGTTCCCGCTGGCGCACCCGGCGGTCACCTCGGTGATCATCGGCCCGCGCACGGTCGAGCAGCTGACCGGTCTGCTCAAGGGCGCCTCACTGGTGCTGGACGACGCGACGCTGGACCGGATCGACGCGATCGTCCCGCCCGGCACCAACCTGTACCACCCGGACGGCGCGTGGACCTCCCCCGCGCTCGCCCCGGCGCTCCTGCGCCGCCCGGCCGCCGAGCGGGCCGCCGCCGAGGGCTGAGCCCGCGCCTCCGCGGAGGGCCGAGCACGCCGCCGCCCCGCCCCCGTTCGCCGGGGGCGGGGCGGGCCGCGGTCAGAACGCGGAGGTGTACGCGGTGAGGAAGGGCGCGGCCGTGGGCGCCCCGCCGGGGTTGAAGCAGATCGAGTACAGCTGCACGTTGCCGGAGGTGCGCGCCCAGGGCAGCGCCAGCTGGCACCAGCCCGGTCCGCTGCCGTACGCGGTGACCTGCGCGTGGTCGGACGGCACGGCGATCGACGGCAGGGTCACGGTGGACGGGACGCCGACGGCCAGCGCGTTGCTGCCGGCCACCGAGTTGAAGTTGGTGCCGGGCGGCACCGAGCCGTTGTACCAGAGGTAGCCGAAGGACTTCGGCGGGATCGCCGGGCCGTGCACGGCGCGCTTGACCGAGTAGCTGAGCGTCCACTCGGTGTCGTAGGGCGCGTTCGTGGCGTCGAAGCAGGCGACCAGGAAGGTCTGGCCGGTGCTCGACGGGTACCAGTCGGCGACCTTGCAGCGGGCGCCCTGGGACGGGTCGACGGCGGTCACCTCGACGTTGCCGACGTTCGTGGAGGCGCCGACGCCGGGCAGCCAGGCCTTCCAGATGCCGGTGGACCCGTGGCTGGAGAGGTTGCTGCCGCCGGAGGAGTTGTACTGGCTGATCAGCGCACCGCCCGGCGTGGAGTCGAGGTAGCCGTAGTCGCCGCCGGGCGGCACGGGGGTGCCGCTGCTGCTGGAGTACAGCACGGTGAACGGCGAGTTGTCGGGCGCGCCGGTCGGCCGGTAGCAGGCCACCTTCACGTCGAGCCCGGTGCCGACGGTGCCCCAGCCGGCCAACTGGCACCAGGTGCCGGTCCGGTTCACGGCGGTGACGTGGGCGACGCCGCCGGGCCCGGCGATCAGCGGGAAGTGCACCACGTACGCGCCGAGACCGGTCTGGTCGACCTTGACCGGATTGCTCGCCGGGGACGCCCAGCTCCCCCACTGGCGCGAGGGGTCGGGCACGTAGGACGGCGGCGGCGTCGGGTTGTCCAGGTAGGCGAAGCCCCACCGGTCCGGGACGGCGGCGTGCGCGGGCCCGGCCGCCGGAACGGCCGCGGCCAGCAGAGCCGCCAGCAGAGCCAGCACCGCCAGGACCGCCCGGACGGGCCGGGCGGGCGATACCTCGAATCTCGCGTGCATGGACGATCAACCTCCTGGAAGGAGAGGACAGTTGTGACCGTTCTGCGGTACGGGAGGGAGAGCCCGGGCGCCTGCGACACGGCACGGCGACCCCGGTGGCCCCACATGCTAGGCAGCCCGCCGCCCCGCGGCCCAGCACCCTGACCCGAACCCGTACGTCCGGCTACCGCCCGCAGCCGTTCGCACGGCGGCCCTTCGCGCCACCCGACGGAGCCTCGGCTACCGGTTGTGGCGTAGTCGTGCTCACGGCGACCCCGCAGGCGGGCGATCAGCAGCGACACCGGCCGGCGGGAACGGCCAGGTGCTCGACCGCTCGTGGCGGCGCTGCCAGAACGGCCGCTCGGGCCAGCGCTGTTCAGCGGCGTAGTGGGCGCGGTGGTTGCGCAGGTAGGCCGCGCGGATGGCGGCGAGGTCGGCGCGGTAGGCCGGGAGGGCGGTCCGGTCGCCGGCCAGGTGGGCGTGGACGGCGCGGCCGGCGGCGAGGCCGGTGTAGAGGGCGGTGAGGATGCCCTGCGAGGAGAGCGGGTCGTAGGCCGCGGCGGCGTCCCCGGCGGCGGTCCAGCCGGGGCCGGTGACGGGGTCGAGGTGGGCGGTGTGGGCGGGGCGCGGCGGGGGTGGCGCCGAGGGGCCAGGGGTGACGGGAGGTCAGGGGGGTGATGTGGTCGGTGGCGGCGAGTCGGGCGGTGAAGTCGGCGGGGTCGGCGGCGGGGAGGTCGGCGTCGGTGTACCAGGCGAGGAGGCGGTGTCCGGTGGGGAGCGGGGCGGTGTACCACCAGCCGTCGGGGGCGGCTTCGACGGTGGTGGTGGCGTCGGCGGTGTCGGCCGGGCCGAGGGTGAGGTGCAGCGCGACCAGCCGGTCGCGGGTGCGGCGCCGGGCCCCGCTCGCGGTGGCGATCGCGGCCCGCCGCCCGGTCGCGTCGATCAGCCAGCGGCAGCGGGCGACGGCCCCGGCCCCGCGCAGCTCGACCGTCCAACTGCCGTCGTTGCCAAGGGCGTTCGGCCGGACGGCGGCGGTGCACAGCTGCGCTCCCTGGGCGCGGGCGTGCTCGCGCAGTCGACGGTCGAACAGCGGGCGGTCCAGGTGCCAGCCGTGGCCGTGCGGGTCGAAGAGGCTGTCGGTGCAGGCGGGCACGGGCCCGCCCCAGGCCGAGCGGTTGGCGGGGCAGGGCAGGTGACCGCCCGTCAGCACGCCGCCCGCGCCGAGGTCGCCGAGCAGGACCCGGGCCGCCGCGGGCAGCGCCTCGCCGACGGGGGCGGCCCGCGCCCGGGGTCGGCGAGCAGGACGCTGCGCCCGGCCCGGGCCAGGGCCAGCGCGGCGGCGGCCCCGGCCGGTCCGCCGCCGGCCACCACCACGTCGTACCGGGTCACGGCTGCGGGGTCGCGGGCCTGGCGCCGCCGCCGTTCGCGGCGTCCTCGCCGAACGGGTCGAGCTTGTCGATGTAGCCGACGGTGATCTTCTCGGTGTCGTGGCCGGTGCGTTCGGCGGCGGCGTCGAGGAGTCCGCCGACGGCGGCGGCGTCCAGCGCGGCGCGTTCGGGGACGTGCACGGTGACCAGGTTGCGTTCGAGCGGGACGCCCTCCAGGTCGAAGCCGGGCACGGACTCGACCTGGAGCACCGGCGGGTACTTGCCGTCGCCGACGGTGTACGCGCGGGGCTCGACGATGCCGAAGTGGTACCACTCCTTGACGGCGTGGGCGAGCTGCGTCGGGTAGTCGCCCTTCAGGCCGCGCAGCCAGGACGCCCGCCGGGCGAACGCGTCCTCCCGTTCCTCCTCCGAACTCCCCTGCCCGCCCTCCTTGTTGACGATCCGGAAGTCGTCCTCGGTGAGCACGTGGTTGGGGACGCGGGCGGGCCAGAAGGTCGGCACGTACGGGTCGTAGCGGTCGGGCGGCAGCACCTTGATCTCGTAGCCGGCCCGGCAGCTGGCGGTGTCGGTCTGCCAGGGGACGGCCATCCAGCGGGTGAGGTCGCCGGGGCCCTGGGCGTGCAGCGGGCCGTCCGGGCCGAGGGCGCGTTCGGCGCTCAACTGCGGTCCGTAGTCCGGTTCCTGCTCGCCCTCGGGCCGGTGCAGGATCCGGTACGGCTCCTCGTACATGGTGGTGTGCCGGATCGGCCAGGTGACCTCGCAGCCGGGGTGGAAGGCGTCGGCGAGGCAGAAGTCGAGGGCGGCGCGGTCGAGCAGGCCGGGCTGGTCGGCGACCGGGGCGTCCTCGATGCGGCGCGGGAAGCCGGGCCAGGGCTCGGTGCCGAACTCGCCCTTGGACCAGGCGATCAGCTGGGCGATCTGGGTGTCGGACAGCGCCAGGTACTGGAGCGGGGAGCGCGGCCGGCTGGCCATCGCGTCGCCGTAGATCCACGGCCACGGCACCGGGGAGATGCCGTCGCGGGTGTGGTCGCGCATCGCGGTGAGCACCTGGTGGCGCAGTTCCCGGTTCCGTTCGGCGGGGCTGGCCAGGCGCCTGAGCAGCTCGGGGGCGAGGAAGTCCTCGGGGCCGCCGAAGCCGTGGTGGGTGGCGTAGCCCTTGTTGACCCACTGGAGTTCGCAGAACCGCCGCAGCAGCGGCTCGATGTCGCGGGCGAAGCTGACGTCGAGGGCGCCGTCGGCCGGCCGGAACAGGTCGTACAGCAGGTCCCACAGGGTGCGGACGGCCTTCACCTCGGGGGCGAAGTTCGGCGGGGCGACCACCACCCAGGCGCCGTGGACCGGGATCTCCCGGCCGCCGAGGGTGAGGGTGGCGGTGACCGGGCCGTCGGAGGTGTCGTCGTACCAGCCGTCGTTGTTGCCGTAGGACTTGAGCGGGGCGCCGCCGGGCGAGCCGGAGGTGCCGGTGCCGCCGAGGACGACCAGCCGGCCCTGCTCGTCGGTGTGCATCCGGCCGAGCGGGACGGGCACGCCCTGGAAGCTGCCGCCGGTGAACTCGACGTGGCCCCCGGCCCCGGCCCGCAGGGTCTTGCGGCCCGGGTCGACGACCAGCGTCGGGCGGTCCGCGTCGGCGACCGTGCCGTTGCGGCGGGCGGACGCCTTGCCCTGCATGTCGGGGATGTCGAGGGCGAGGTCGAAGTTGTACCAGGCGGCCTTCGAGTTGGCCACGTGCACGGCCCACTCGATCGCCACCCCGGCCTCGTCGGTGGTGAGTTCCCGCACCACCCGGTCGTCGGCGGTGCAGCCGTACAGCCGGAAGCGGACGGCCTGGCGGCGGATCGCGCCGGTGTCGTCCTTGTAGAAGCCGACCGGCGCGGGCTCCGGGTCGGGCGTCTCGGGGCCGAGGAACCAGCCGTCCTCGCGGGTGCTGTTGCCGAGCCGGGCCACGCCGATGGCGGGGTGGATCCGGGCGTGGGTGATCTCGTCGGTCATCGCTGCGATGTCCTCTCGTCCGCGGTCGGGGAGTGCCGCACGGGCCCGGGGAGCGCTCGGCACGCGCGGGGCAGGAGGTGACGGATGGTCGGGTGCGTCGGAGGCGCCCGCCACCCACCATGGCAGCTCGGGTACCACCCGTTCGAACGGCTCGCGGGCCGTCACCTTGACGGCCCCTCAGGTCATCAGCCGTGAAGCGGGCCGTGGACCTGGCCGTGAAGCGGGCGCCGGGACCGGGCGGTGAAGCGGACGGATCGGGGCATACGGGTGCCGGGCCCGGCGAGCAGCGGCCCGGTTCGAGCGAGGAGGCGATCCGCCGTGACGGTTGTGCTGTGTCTGGGTGTGCTCGTCGGCTACGCGCTGGTCGCGTTCCTGACGGCCCGTTCGGTGTTCCTGCGCGGCCGGGCCGCGTACCTGGAGGGCCGCACCGGCTCCGGCGGCGCGCACACCGTCGGCGCGTTCGAACGGCAGGAGCGCCAGCAGACCGAGGCCGTCGCACTGTGCGCGGGCGCGCTGTGGCCGGCCGCCGTGCCGCTCCTGCTGCTGCGCCGGGCGGTCGCGGCCCTGGTGCTGGCCCGCCCGGCCGGGCCGGTCCGACCGGCGCCGGGCGAGGTCGCGGAACGCATCGAGGAACTCGAACGCGCGCTGCGACTGGGCCGCCACGCCGCTCCCCCGTGCTCCGGGCCGGCACGCATGCCGGCCCGCGACGGGGGCAGGCGGACGGATGAAGTCCCTACGACGAGGAGGAAGTCGTGAGCATCGAACAGGAACGCAACGTCGCCGGCGCGGACCTGACGGGCTATCGGGTGCAGGCCGAGGACGGTCGGATCGGCAAGGTCGACCGGCACACCGCGGAGGTCGACCCCTCGCACCTGGTGGTCGACACCGGCCCGTGGATCTTCGGCCACGAGGTGCTGATCCCGGCGGGCACCGTCGAGCGGATCGACCCGGCCCACCGGACGGTCTGGGTGAACCGCACCCGGCAGGAGATCAGGAACGCGCCCGCCTTCCACACCGGCCGCCACACCGCCGGCCTCCACCAGACCCACCGCGGCGGCGGCGGCCCGCTCGGCGACTCGTTCTAGGCCCGTCTTCGAACCCGCGTCGCAGGCCCGCGGTGTCCGGTGCGTGCTCTCGGCGTGCCGGTCGGAAGGCCTCGTACTGGATGCACTCGGTCTTTCGCCCGGTGCGGCAAGCAGCCGGGGCCAATGCGTGAGCCGGGCGGCGGGGCCGGATCCCGCCCGGCCCCGTGGTCAGCCTGCGTGCAGGGCGGCCAGCCGGAGCAGGGCGAGGCCGCAGAGCAGCGCCGACACTCCGGCGGCGAGCAGGGCCGCCGCCGGGCCGGCCGCCGGCGCCCGCCCACAGGGAGCCCGCGGCGGTGAGCACGCTGAGCACGGCGATCACCGCGGCGAGCAGCCGGGGCCGGTGCGTGAGCCGGGCGGCGGGGCCGGGGGCACGGGCGAGCCGCCGGTCGAGCGCGGGCTCTTCCCGGCGCAGGTGGTGTTCGATGTCCGCGAGGAGGCTCTGCTCGCGGGCGGTCAGTCGGCTGCTCATGGGAGGGGTTCGCCGCCTTCCTCGAACGGGGTCGTCACGGGTGTGCCCCCGCGTCTTCCCCGCTCGGCCCCGTCCGAAAAAGGCGGCACCTCTCCCCCCTCGGGCGCCGACTCCCGTACCCCCTGTGCGGGACGTCGACTCCCGGGCCACCGGGACGGTTCCCCCCGCTCCCGCCGGCCCTGTCGGACCGGTCTCCCGGCGACAGGAAGATCGTGTCAGCCGGGGGCCGGTCCGCACATTGCCAGGATCCGGCAGTCTTGACGGCCCGTTGACGCCCGATCCGGGCAGCAGCCGCCCGATTCGCGCAGCAGCCGCCCGGTCCGGGCCGCCCGCGGGCTCAGATCGGCTGCTGCGGCCAGCCCAGCAGGCGGGCGCCCATCGCCGCGGTCTCCAGGGTGTAGCGGTGCAGCGCGTCCGCGAGGTCGTAGCCGGTGAGCGCCTTGATCCGCTCCGTGCGGTAGCCGAGCGTGCGCACGCTGATGCCGAGCCGGCGGGCGGCCTCCGCGTTGACGTAGCCGGCCTCGGCCTGCACGGCGATGGTGTCGAGCAGCGGGCCGGCCCCGCCGCGGGCGCCGGCCAGCGGGCCGAGGACGGTGCGCACCAGGTCCGCCATCGCCGCCCGGTCGCGCATCAGCACCGGGAAGACCAGCAGTTCCTCGGCCCGCAGCAGGTCGGCGGGCAGGTCGAGGCGTTCCGCGAAGTCGAGCGCGTCGAGCGCCTCCTCGTAGCTGCGGACCACGCCGCCGGCGCCGGGGTGCCGCCGTCCGGTGGCGACCCGCCGGGCCGGGGGTAGCCGGTCCCGGGGTGCAGGGCGAGTCGGGCGAACGCGTCGAGGACGGCCTGTTCGCTGTCCGGGGCGACGCACACCAGCCGCCCGTCCTTGGTGGCGAGCAGGACGTCGCGTTCGCCGAAGCGGCCGGTCAGTTCCCGTTCCACCCGCCGCACCACGGGCCGGCGTCGCCGTAGGGGAGGGTGCCGGCGGCGACCGCGACGGCGTGGGTGCGGGCCAGGCGCAGGCCGAAGCGTTCGGCGCGCTCCGCGAGGGCGCCGGGGTCGCTGCGGCCGTACAGCAGGTCGTCGATGAATTCGCGCCGGGCGGCCTCCTCCTGACGCACGGCCAGCCGCTGGGCGCGTTCGTGGCCGTCGCCGAGGCGGCGAGCGCGGTCTCGGCGGCGGCGAGCACGGCTTCGCCGGCCTGCCGCAGTTCGGCGAGGGTGGTGGCGCCGGCGATGCCGGGCAGGGTGGGCCAGGCCCGGCGGCCGGCGCCCATGCAGTGGGCCACCAATTCCCGCAGGCCGAGGCCGGTTTCGGCGAGGCGTTCGCCGAGGGCGCGGAGCGACTCGGTCTCCGCCCGGCTGAGTCGCCGCCCGGAGCGGGAGACTTCGGCGAGCATCGCCACGTACCGGTCGCCGGGTTCCCCGGCCTCCGTGCCCTGCGTCATCCCGGCCTCCCTCGGTCCCGAATCGGCCCGCCGCATCCTAACGAGCCGACGGCTGCCGCTCGCGGTGGGTACGCTGCTGGCAGGTCCGGGGGCGGGAAAGTGGCTCTGTGCTGCGGGAACGCCCGCCGGGCCGGCGTGTGTCGACGGTCCGTGAGGTCCGGGCGGGGCACGGGTCCGGGCACCGGCGCGTCCGCGTCCGGGTGCCACCGGTTCGGAGAAGGGTTTCGTGATGGCTCAGGTTGTGCGGGGTGTGATCGCGCGGGCGAAGGGCGCACCGGTGGAGGTGGTGCCGGTGGTGGTGCCCGATCCGGGGCCGGGCGAGGCGGTGGTGCGGGTGCAGGCGTGCGGCGTGTGCCACACGGACCTGCACTACCGGGAGGGCGGGATCAACGACGAGTTCCCGTTCCTGCTGGGGCACGAGGCGGCGGGCGTGGTGGAGTCCGTCGGCGAGGGCGTCGACAATGTCGTGCCCGGTGATTTCGTCATCCTGAACTGGCGTGCGGTGTGCGGTCGTTGCCGGGCCTGCCGGCGGGGCCGGCCGCAGTACTGCTTCGCCACCCACAACGCGAAGCAGAAGATGACGCTGGAGGACGGCACCGAGTTGTCGCCGGCCCTGGGGATCGGCGCGTTCGCCGAGAAGACCCTGGTGGCGGCGGGCCAGTGCACCAAGGTCGACCCGGCGGCGTCGCCGGCCGCGGCGGGCCTGCTGGGCTGCGGTGTGATGGCGGGTCTGGGCGCGGCGATCAACACCGGCCAGGTGGGCCGCGGCGACAGCGTCGCGGTGATCGGCTGCGGCGGTGTCGGCAACGCGGCCGTGATGGGCGCCCGGCTGGCCGGCGCGTCGAAGATCGTCGCGGTGGACGTGGACGACCGCAAGCTGGTGACGGCCCGCGGCCTGGGCGCGACGCACACCGTCAACTCCCGGGAGACCGACCCGGTGGAGGCGATCCGGGAGCTGACCGGCGGCAACGGCGCTGACGTGGTGATCGACGCGGTCGGCCGCCCGGAGACGTACAAGCAGGCGTTCTACGCCCGCGACCTGGCGGGCACCGTCGTCCTGGTGGGCGTGCCCACCCCGGAGATGACCCTCGAACTGCCGCTGCTGGACGTGTTCGGCCGCGGCGGCGCGCTGAAGTCCTCCTGGTACGGCGACTGCCTGCCGGAGCGGGACTTCCCGATGCTGATCGACCTGTACCTGCAGGGCCGGCTGGACCTGGACGCGTTCGTCAGCGAGACCATCCCGCTGGACGGCGTCGAGGAGGCGTTCGCCCGGATGCACCGCGGCGAGGTGCTGCGCTCGGTGGTGGTGTTCTGATGGCGGCCCGGATCGAACAGCTGGTCACCTCGGGCGACTTCAGCCTGGACGGCGGCACCTGGCAGGTCGACAACAACGTGTGGCTGGTCGGCGACGACCGCGAGGTGGTGGTGATCGACGCCGCGCACGACGCGGACGCGATCGCCGCGGCGGTGGCGGGGCGGACGCTGCTGGCGATCGTCTCCACCCACGCGCACAACGACCACATCGACGCCGCACCGGAGTTGGCGGCCCGCACGGGCGCGCCGATCCTGCTGCACCCGGCGGACGAGGTGCTCTGGCGGCAGACCCACCCGGACCGCGAGCCGGACGCGGAACTCTCCGACGGCCAGCAGCTGACCGTGGCGGGCACCGTGCTGACGGTGCTGCACACGCCGGGCCACTCCCCGGGCGCGGTCAGCCTGTACGGGCCGGAGCTGAACACCGTGTTCACCGGTGACACCCTGTTCGCGGGCGGGCCGGGCGCCACCGGGCGGTCGTTCTCCGACTTCCCGACCATCGTCGACTCGATCCGCGAGCGGCTGCTGTCGCTGCCCGCGGCGACGGTGGTGCGCACCGGCCACGGTGACTCGACCACGATCGGCGCGGAGGCCCCGCACCTGGACGAGTGGATCGCCCGCGGCCACTGACGCGCCGTCAGCCGCCCTCCGCCCCGGAACCGTCGTCCGGGGCGGCGAAGCGGACGGCGGCCAGCCGCTCCCGCGAGACCTCGTCGGCGAGCAGCACCGAGGCCGCGCCGGGGAACGCCGCCCGCCCGTCCCGGTCGACGGCCGCCAGCAGCGCGGCCAGGCCGCGGACGTGCCGGCGGAAGGTGCGCGGGGCGGCGGTGCGGGCCCGGGCGTGCTGCCCGGACAGCGCCTCCTCGGGCCGGACGGCGAGCAGCACCACGTGCAGCTCGCGCCCGTTCCGGCGGGCCCAGTGCGCGAGGGCGCGGCGCATCCAGCGGCGGGTGCCGCAGTCGTGCACCAGCAGCGGCCCGGGGCGGCGCAGCGCGGCGCGGATGCGCAGCAGGTGCAGGGTGCGCACGACGGGCCGGTAGACGGGGTAGGGGACGCGGTCGGGCATCGCGGCCTGGGCGGTGAGCCGGCTGGTGCGCGGGTCGAGGACGGGGGCGCGGCCGTCCCAGCGGTGCAGCAGGGTGCTCTTGCCGCTGCCGGGCAGTCCGGCCACCACGACGGCGGCGTGCGGTGCGTAACGGATCGTCAGCGGCGGGCCGTCCTGTCCGCGCAGGTCGTGCAGGCCGCGCGGGGCGAGTTCCACGGGGTTCCCCTCGGTGCGTCGAACCGTCCCGCCCGCGGTTCCGGGTGGGACGGTTCGGCAGCCTAGCGGGAGGGGTTCAGTCCTCGGCGAGGCGGATCGCGCCGGCGGGGCAGGCGGCGACGGCGTCCTCGACGGCGGAGCGCAGCTCGGCGGGCGGCCGGGCGTCGAGCAGGACGACCACGCCGTCCTCGTCGCGCTGGTCGAACACCTCGGGGGCGTTTCTGACGCACTGTCCGGCGCCGCAGCAGCGGTCCTGGTCGACGGTGACGGTCACGGTTCCTTCTTCCACGGGGGCGGCGGCGCCGGTTCGGGTCGGCGGGGCGGCGGTCACCAGGCGACCCGGAGTTCGTGGACGCCGTAGATCAGCATGTCCTCGCGGAACGGGACGTCCTCGAAGGGCATGGCGAGGCGCAGGTCGGGCAGCCGGCGGAGCAGGGTCTCCAGGGCGATCTCGAGTTCGAGCCGGGCGAGCGGCTGGCCGAGGCACTGGTGGACGCCGAAGCCGAAGGCGAGGTGCTGGCGGGTGTCGCGGGTGAGGTCGAGGGTGTCGGCGCCGGGGTAGCGGTCGTCGTCCCAGTTGGCGGTGTTGATCTGGAGGACGACGCCCTCGCCGGCCCGGATCTTCGTGCCGCCGATCTCGGCGTCGGCGACGGCGACTCGGACCAGGCCGGTCTGCACGATGGAGAGGTAGCGCAGGAGTTCCTCGACCGCGGCGGGCATGGTCTCGGGGTGGGCGCGCAGGTGGGCGAGCTGCTCGGGGTTGCGCAGCAGGGCGAGCACGGACAGCGCGGTCATGTTGGCGGTGGTCTCGTGTCCGGCGATCAGCAGCAGCCGGCCCATCGCGCCGATGTCCTCGATGTCGAGTTCGCCGCGGGCGACCAGGCGGCTGAGGATGCCGTCGTCGGGCCGGTCGGCCTTGGACGCGGCCAGCGTGTCGAGGTAGTCGGTGAGCCGGCGGTTGGCCTCGACGACGGCCTCGGTGGTGGAACCGCGGTGCAGCAGGGTGCGGCTGCACTCCTGGAAGAAGTCGTGGTCCTCGTAGGGGACGCCGAGCAGCAGGCAGATCACCAGGGAGGGCAGCGGCAGCGCGAACTCGGAGACCAGGTCGGCCTGTTCGCGGCCGTCGGTCATCCGGTCGATCAGGTCCTCGGTGATCCGCTGGATCTCGGGGCGCAGGCCGGCGGTCCTGCGCATGGTGAAGTCGCCGGTGAGCATGCGGCGCAGCCGGCCGTGCTCGGGGTCGTCGAGCCGGATGAAGGTGGGTTTGAGGGTGACGAACTGGCGGGCGGCCTCGGTGAGGAACGGGAAGCCGGGGTTGGCGGGGTCGGAGCTGAACCGGTTGTCGGCGAGGATCGCGCGGACGTCCTCGTGCCGGGTGACCAGCCAGGCGGGGTTGCCGTCGTAGAGGGCGATGCGGCTGATCGGCTCGTCGCGGCGGGCCTGTTCGTAGGCGGGCGGCGGGGCGAACGGGCAGCTCCCGCGCGGGGCGGGGTGGTTGCTGGTGGGGGAGGTGTCGGCAACGGTGGCCATCTGGTGCTCCCTTCCCGGAGCTGGGCCGGCGGTGGCGTCGGCGGTGGGCCTGCGACTGCGCGACCCGGGCAGTTGAGTGCCTCGGGCAACTAACTCAGGGTCACGCTAACTCGCGGTCCGTGGCCACGGGAAGATGATCCGGCCCCGGGTCGGGATTCTGTCCGGATCGCGGCGGTGCGGACACGTCCGACCGGACGGCGACGATGCCGCCGACCAGCCGTGTCCGTGCCCGTCACGGTCGGCGGATCATCCTTGCGGGCGATCCGGATCGGGCCACGGCCTCACACCCACAGCGCCTGCGCGATCGCCCACCCGGTGAACGCCGACCCGAGCCCGGCGGCCACGCTGCCCGCCGCGTTCATGACGGCGTAGAAGGCGGCCCCGCTCTCGGCCAACCGCAGCGTCTCGTAGGAGAAGGTGGAGTACGTGGTCAGCGCCCCGCAGAAGCCGGTGCCGACCAGCAGTTGGAGCTGCGAGGAGGCGGCGCCGGCGGCGACCGCGCCGGTCAGCAGTCCGAGCACCAGCGAGCCGGACACGTTGACGGCGAAGGTGCCCCACGGGAAGACGGTGTCGTGCCGGGCCTGCACGGCCCGGTCGGTCAGGTAGCGCAGCGGGGCGCCGACCGCCGCGCCGACGATCACCAGCAGCCAGTTCACCGCGCCTCCCCAGGGCCGTCGGCGGGGCCTTCGGCGGGGCCGTCGGCGAGGCCGTCGCCGGGGCCTTCGGCGGGCCTCAGCACCTCGCACGCGTCCAGCGTCACCAGGCAGCGGTCCAGCAGCTCGTCCAGCTGCGGCAGGAAGGAGCGGATCCGCTCCTCGCGGTCCACCACCACGACCGCCACCGGCATGTCGTCGCCGACCGACAGCAGCCGGGAGGTGTGCACCAGGGCGGAGCCGCCGAAGCCCTCGATGCCGCGGAACACGCTCGCCCCGGCCAGCCGGGCGGTGTGGGCGCGGTGCACGATCTCGGCGTACAGCGGGCGGTGGCGCCAGCGCTCGTCCTCGCCGACCAGCACCGTCATCCGCAGGGCCCGTTCCAGGCGTCCGGTCATCGTGTCCTCCGTCCGATCACCAGGCGGGCGGCGGTCGCGCCGGCCCAGACCGCGGCCATCGCGGCGAGCAGGGTGGCGGCCAGGTAGCCGAGGGCCGCCGGGGCGCGGCCGGCCAGCATCAGCCGCTGGATGTCGACCGCGTAGGTGGAGAAGGTGGTGAAGCCGCCGAGCACGCCGGTGCCGAAGAACGGCCGGACCAGCCGGTGGGCGCGCCAGACCTCGGTGAGCACCGTCATGAACGCCCCGATGACCGCGCAGCCCACCACGTTGATCAGCAGCGTCGGCCAGGGGAAGCCGTCCGCGGGCAGCGGGTGGGCCAGCGCGATGGCGTACCTGGCGCACGCGCCGAGGATGCCGCCGAGGGCCACCACGGCGATCACGGACGCCAGTTCGCGGTCCGGGCCGCGCCGCGCCGGGCGCGGTCCGGGGTCGGGCCGACGGGGTCGACCGCCGTCGACGGCTGCGAACTCTCCACGGGCACACGTCTCCTACTCGCACGGCGCCCGAAAGCTCCGGGCGCGCCACTGTACAAGTAGGGACCGTTGGCGGCCGGTTGCGCCGCGGTTCGGGTCCGGCGGGCCCCACCGCCGGTCGCACGCCTCCACTGTACCGGCCGCTCGGGACGGTTCCCGCGCCGGGCGGGCCGCGCGTGTCCGCCCGGGCGGCCGGGCGGGAGGTGACGGGTGGTCAGCCGCGGTCGGCGGCCCGCAGGTCGGCGAGCAGGCCGGCCTGGTCGGTGATCAGCGAGCCGATGATGGAGCGGGCCACCCGCAGCAGGTCGGCGACCTCGGCGCTGGCGAGCGTGTAGACCACGGTGGAGCCCTCGCGGCGGGCGTGCACCAGCTTGGCCCGGCGCAGCACGGCGAGCTGCTGGGACAGGTTGGCGGGTTCGACGCCGACCTCGGGCAGCATCTCGGCGACGGCGTGGTCGCGGGTGCTGAGCAGTTCCAGCACCCGGATCCGCACCGGGTGTCCGAGGGTTTTGAAGAACTCCGCCTTCAGCTGGTACAGCGGCACGCTGGCCACCGGAGGCGACTGCGGGTTCTCGGCGTTCACGTGCTCGTCACCGTCTCGTTCGGGCCCGGGGGCGTGCGGGGTCGTCGTGCCGACCCTAACAACCGGCAGCGCCCCGGCCCACACGGAGGCCGGGGGCGCTGCGAGTTCGGGAGTTGCCGTGGTGCGGTCAGGAGACGCTGACGGCGCTCCACGCGGCGGCGATCGCCGCGTACTCGGCGGAGCTCGCGCCGTACAGGTCGCGGGCGGCGTTCAGGGTCGCGGTGCGGGCCCCGGAGTAGTTGGTGGTGGAGGTCATGTAGACGGTGAGCGCCCGGTACCAGACGGCGGCGACCTTCTGGTTGCCGATGCCGGTGACGGTGGAGCCGTTGCAGGTCGGGCTGTTGTACGCGACGCCGTTGACGGTCTTCGCGCCGCTGCCCTCGCTGGCCAGGTAGAAGAAGTGGTTGGCGACGCCGGAGGAGTAGTGCACGTCCAGCTTGCCGACCGACTTGCTCCAGCAGTCGGCGGAGCGGCCGTCCAGCGACGGCTTGTCGAAGCGGCGCAGCCACGGCGGGGTGGACTGGTCGCTGAACAGGTAGTCGCCCTTGTCCACCGCGTTGTTGGCGTACCACTCGACCATGGTGCCGAAGATGTCGCTGGTGGCCTCGTTGAGGCCGCCGGACTCGCTGCTGTAGCGCAGGTTGGCGGTGGCGCTGGTGACGCCGTGGGTCATCTCGTGGCCCATGGTGTCGAGGTCGACCTGCTCGGGGTCGGTGGTGCCGTCGCCGTCGCCGGTCATCATGCAGAAGCAGGCGTCGGACCACTGGGCGTTGTCCCAGTTGGTGCCGACGTGCACGAAGACGGTGGCGCCCTTGCCGTCGTTCTTGATGCCGTTCCGGCCGAAGGTGTTCTTGTAGTAGTCGTACGTCCAGGCGGTGTTGGCGTGGGCGTCGACGGCCGCGGTGGCGCGGTCGGTGGAGAACTTCCGGCCGTCGCCCCAGACGTTGTCGGCGTCGGTGTACAGCGTGCCGGAGCTCGCCTTGACGCTGCTGGAGGACAGGTTGCGCGCGTCCTTGGTGGTGTGGCCGCGGACCGGGTCGATCAGCGCGTAGCTGCCGTCGGCCTGCTGGGTGGTGTCGATCAGGATGTCGCCGGTGTACTCGGAGTGGCCGGTGCCGGCGGCGGACTGCTCGGCGTCCCAGCTCTCGATCGCCGCGCCGGTGGTGGCGTCGGTGACGACGACCCGGCCGGCCGGCTGGCCCTGCTTGCCCTCGCCGCTGACGGTGGTCTGCCAGGCGAGGCGGGGGGTGCCGTCGGCCGCCCAGACGACCAGTTCGGGGGTGGCGGTGGCGCCGGTGATGCCGGGGCCTGGCCGAGCGCGGCGGCCGCGCCGTGCTGGGCGGGGACGGCGGGCACCACGGTCTTCACGGCCGCGTCGTGGCCCTTGGCGCGGGAGCTGTCGGTGAGCTTGCCGCGGGCGTCCTGATGGACCACCAGGTCGCCGCCGACCACCGGGAGTCCGAGGTAGGTGCGGTCGAAGCGGACGTGCTGGGCGCCGTCCTTGTCGATGACGACGTCCTTGACCTTCAGGCCCTGGCCGGGGCCGAAGCCGAACAGGTCCGCGTGGTGGGAGACGTTGGCCTCGGCGCGGGCGATCGCGGCGTCGCGGCCCGGGGCCGCCGCGGCGGTGTCGTACTGGACGGCGGCGACGAGCAGCGCGGCGCTCGCGGCGAGGGCGCCCGCGGTGAGGGTGCGGCGGCGCGCGGAGGAGGAGGGGCTCACTCGTGACTCCAGTCGGGTAGCAGGGAGCTGGCCGACCGACAGCCTGTCGGTGAACACACAAACAGTTCTATGAACAGTTAATGACCGTGACCTGTTCGTATCCTGTGAGCCCGGGGCCGCCGTTCCCGGGCCCGTTCGACAGGTCCGGGAACGACCAAAGGCCCTCCCGCCACGCGCGTCCGGGCGCGCAGGATCGTTCCATGAGCCGTGAACCCGCCCGCTCCCCCGATGCCGTCTCCCTCGACCCGGACCAGTGCCTGCGCCTGATGGCCCGTCACGCCGTGGGGCGGCTCGTCTACACCCGCAACGCGCTGCCCGCCGTCCAGCCCGTCCGCTACCGGCTGGTGGACGACGGCAGCGTGCTGGTCGACCGGCCCGACGAGGAGCTGCTGCGCGCCGTGACGGGGCCGTGGTCGCCTTCCAGGCCGACGAGGTCGACCCGGCCGACGGCAGCGGCTGGACCGTCACCGTCCTCGGCCACGCGGACGCCGTGCCGCCGGGCGCGGCGACCGGGCCGCCCGCCGTGTCGGTCCGGATCCGCCCCGAGTGGGTCTCCGGGCTGCGGCTGCTGCCGCCCTGCCCCGACCGGCCGGCCGACCGGCCCCACCGCCCGGGACTTCCGGCCCTCGCGCCGGACGCCGCCCGGTCGGCAGATTGGGAGCATCCCCGGCACCGAGGAGGCGAAGGACGATGCGGCACTGCACCGTCGGATCGGTGATGACCCGTCAGGTCGTCACCGTCAGCCCCGGAACGGGGTTCCGCGAGATCGTCGCCCTGCTCACCGAGTACGACATCACCGCCGTGCCGGTGGTCGGCCCCGACCACCGGCCGCTCGGCGTGGTCTCCGAGGCGGACCTGCTGCGCACCCAGCTCGCCCAGTACGACCCGGCGTCGCTGCTGCCCGCGCCCGTGCACCTGCGCGGCACCGGCACCACCGCCGCCGACCTGATGACCGCGCCCGCCGTCTGCACCACCCCCGACAGCACGGTGGTGGCCGCCGCCCGCCTGATGGCCCGCCGCCGGGTCAAGCGCCTCCCCGTGGTCTCCCCCGCCGACGGCCGGCTGATCGGCACCGTCAGCCGCGGCGACCTGCTGCGGGTCTTCCTCCGCGACGACCACGCGATCCGCCGCGAGATCGTCGAGGACGTGCTGACCACCCTCGAAGGCGCCAGCCCCTCCCTCATCACCGTCGACGTCAGCCAGGGCGAGGTCACCCTCAGCGGCACCACCGCCCCGCACTGCCCGACCGCGGCCCTGCGCGAACTGTGCGCCGCCGTGGACGGCGTGGTCTCCGTCACCGACCGCACCACCAGCCCGCTCGCCCCGCCCGCCCGACTCGCGGCCGCCGGCCGCTGACCCGGCGTCAGGCCCGCAGGATGCCGGCCCGGCGGGCGGCGGCGATCCACTGCGGGAACTCGGACAGCAGCCGGTCGTAGAGCTCCGGGTCGGGCAGGGTGCTGATGTCGTCGACGGAGAAGAAGCCGACGTTGTCGACCCGGCGGCCCGGCAGCTGGTCGAAGCGTTCCAGGACGCCGTAGTTCGAGCGGCCGAGGCCGACGAACTGCCAGAAGACCGGCTCCTCGACGGCGGCCCGCAGCTCCGCCTCGATCTCGGCGTTGCGGTAGATGCCGCCGTCGGAGAAGAACAGCACCAGGGTGGGCAGCGGCGAGGGGAACGCCCGGACGAAGGCCCGCACCTCGGCGATCACCTTCTGCTCCTCGTTCTGGATGCCGACCGCCTTCATGTCCACCCGCCCGTCCGGCTGCGGGCCGCGGTTGCGGCGACGGCGGCCGAACAGGCCCATGCTCAGCTCGCCCGCCCGGACGTGCAGCCGCAGCCAGTCCGGCAGCCCCGGCAGGCTCAGGTCGGGCAGCCGGGCCGGGTGGCTGGCGAAGGTCCACGCCTGCATGGTGCCGTCGTCGTCCAACTGCGCGGCGACGGCGGCCATCCGCTCCACCACGTCGGCGACCACGCCCCGCGCGTACAGCGCCGACATCGACCCCGACGCGTCCAGCACCAGCAGGATCCGGGCCACCACTCCCTGCGCGCCGTGCTTCTGGAGGCTGACGGCGACCTGCTGCTTGCGCAGCGAGAGCCGCTTGCGCATGTCGACG
>NZ_KK853997.1:632094-632948 GCF_000696185.1 Kitasatospora cheerisanensis KCTC 2395
CAGCAGCGCGGCGGCGGTGACGTCGGGGACGCCGGGTGCGGCCGTCCAGCTGAGGTCGGCGTGCACGGCGGGCACGTCGATCGGGAGGTTGGTGCCCTTGGCCAAGGATCTCGCGGTCACCGCAACAGTTTCGCCCATCGGGGGCATGCGACGCGCCCCCCGGGACGCGGGTTCTGCGGGCCTCGGCGGCCCGGGCGCTACGGTGGGGGCCGGACGGTGGGCGAGCCGGGAACGAGGTGGTCGGCGGTGCACGCGGTCACCGACTGGCTGAGCCGGCTGTCCGGCCCGGTGGTGTACGCGGTGGTCGGCGCCCTGGTGTTCGCCGAGGACGCGCTGTTCTTCGGCTTCGTGCTGCCCGGCGAGACCGCCGCCGTGCTCGGCGGACTGCTCGCCCACCAGGGCAAGGTGTCGCTGGGCTGGATGGTCCTGGTGGTGGTCGCCGCCGCGATCCTCGGCGACTCGACGGGCTACGAGGTGGGGCGCCGGCTCGGGCCGGCGGTGCTGCGGACCAGGTCGATGCGCCGGCACGCGGACCGGATCGAGGGTGCCCGGGACCTGATCCGCCGTCGCGGCCCGGTCGCCGTGCTGCTCGGGCGGTTCGTCGCGTTCTTCCGGGCGCTGATGCCGGCGCTGGCGGGCGTCTCCCGGATGCCGTACCGGCAGTTCCTGCTCTACAACGCGGTCGGCGGGCTGATCTGGGGCGTGGGCTTCACCCTGCTCGGGTACTTCGCGGGCTCCGCGTACTCCAGGGTCGAGGGCACGGTGGGCCGTTCGCTGGCGCTGGCGGTCGCGGCGGTCGTGGTGGTGGCGCTGGTGGTCTGGCGGGCGCGCTCGCACCGGCGCGGGTCGAGCCG
>NZ_KK853997.1:634482-640701 GCF_000696185.1 Kitasatospora cheerisanensis KCTC 2395
ATCGCCCGTGCGGGGTACACGATGGCAGACCCGGCCCGCCCCGGCGACGGCCGGAGCGGCAGGACGCACGTGTCGAGCGCGCTTCACCCGGATCCCCGTGTCCTCCGCCCCACCGCGCGCGTCTTTCGTGCGCGGCGCGCACGTATCGTGCTCGGCATGGACGAGATCGACCGGCGGATACTCCGGATCCTGCGTCAGAACGGCCGGGCTCCGGTCTCCGAGATCGCGCGGCTGGTGGGCCTGTCGGCCGCTCCCTGCGCGCGCCGCATCGACCGGATGGAGCGGGAGGGCGTGATCCGCGGGTACGCCGCGATCATCGAGGACGGCCGCGCGGGCATGCTCCAGGCGTTCACCGAGGTCCGGCTGCTCGGCGCGACGGACAGCGACGAGATCCAGGGCATCGCGGAGAGCATCCCGGAGATCCAGGAGAGCCACAGCGTGGCCGGCACCTCCGACGCCTTCTTCCGGCTCCGCGTCCGCGACATGGAGCACCTGCAGCAGGTGGTGAACGCCATCCGCCGGACCGGCAAGGTCGAGGGCACCAGGACCTTCATGGTGATGCACACCTGGACCCGCCCGGTGGAGCTCCCGGGTTCCTGAGCCGGCGCCGCTGACGCGTCGACAGCACTCCTCCGCCGAACTCCCCTGCGGCGCCGGGCGGCTGCGCGTCCGGGACCGGTGCCGCGGCGACCCCGGCCCGCGTCTTTTTTGGTAATGCGGAGGTTTATCCATCGACGACGAAGCATTTCGGCCAAGTTGACGCCGCGTGGGTGACGGACAGGTGTCAAAGCTGGCACTGTACCGTCCCATCGCCGCAGAGACCCGTGCAGTCGCACGTGCACCCCCTGACGCGGCGAGCACGTCGGACACCGTTCCACCCACTCGGACCACCAGCTCTACCGGGCGGCATCACCCCTCGTCCGCCCGGCTGACTCCGGCCGCCCAAACCCGGCCGTCGCAGAAGGAGTTCAGTGTGACTCGATCCTCCCGAAAGTCCGTCACGGCGAGCGCCCTGCTCGCCGGGGCCGCGATGCTCGCGGCCGCGCTGCCGGCCGGCATCGCCTCCGCCGAGGACGCCCCTGCCGATGCCCCCGCAGAGGTGCAGGCCTTCGCCGGTGCGCTGCCGGTGGAGCTCTCGGCCTCGCAGCGCGGCGACCTGCTGGCCGCCGCGGACGCGAACCGGGCGGAGACCGCCAGGGCGCTGAGCCTGGGCTCCGAGGAGGCGCTGATCGCCAAGTCGGTCACCAAGGACGCGGACGGCAGCCTGCACACCCGCTACGAGCGGACCTTCGCCGGTCTCCCCGTGCTGGGTGGCGACCTGGTCGTCCACACCGCTCCGGACGGCTCGACGAAGGGGGTCACCAAGGCCACCGACGCGAACATCGCGGTCGACACCACGCCGAAGGAGAGCGCCGAGGCGGCGAAGGGCCTGGCCCTCGACAGCGCCGACAGCGCGAAGGTCGCCGAGCCCGCGGCCGACAACGCCCGCCAGGTGGTCTGGGCGGCGTCCGGCACCCCGCGCCTGGCGTGGGAGACCATCGTGACGGGCACTCAGGAGGACGGCACGCCGTCCGAGTTGCACGTCATCACCGACGCCAACACCGGCAAGAAGATCTTCGAGTACCAGGGGATCGAGACCGGCGTCGGCAACAGCCGGTACTCGGGCCAGGTCACCATCGGCACCTCGCCGGGGGCCTCCGGCGGCTTCGTGATGACCGACCCGAGCCGCGGCGGCCACAGCACCTACGACCTGAACGGCACCACCAGCACCAAGTCGCTGTTCACCAACCCGACCGACACCTGGGGCGACGGCACCGTCGCCAACCGGCAGACGGCCGCGGTGGACGCCGCCTACGGCGCCCAGCTCACCTGGGACTACTACAAGAACGTCCACGGCCGGAACGGCATCAAGGACGACGGCGTCGGCGCCTACACCCGCGTGCACTACAGCAAGAACTACGTGAACGCGTTCTGGGACGACAGCTGCTTCTGCATGACGTACGGCGACGGCACGAACAACGTCAACCCGCTGACCTCGATCGACGTCGGCGCGCACGAGATGACCCACGGCGTCACCTCGGCCACCGCCGACCTGATCTACAGCGGCGAGTCGGGCGGCCTGAACGAGGCCACCTCCGACATCATGGCCGCCGCCATCGAGTTCTGGGCGAACAACCCCGAGGACAAGGGCGACTACCTGGTCGGCGAGAAGATCAACATCCGGGGCGACGGCAGCCCGCTGCGCTACATGGACAAGCCCTCCAAGGACGGCAAGTCCCGCGACAGTTGGTCCGCCGACCTGGGCTCGATCGACGTGCACTACTCCTCCGGCCCGGCCAACCACCTGTTCTACCTGCTGTCCGAGGGCAGCGGCGCCAAGACCGTCAACGGCGTGAACTACGACTCGCCGACCGCCGACGGCCTGCCGGTGACCGGCATCGGCCGGGAGGCGGCCGCCAAGATCTGGTACCGCGCGCTGACCACCTACATGACCTCCTCCACCAACTACGCCGCGGCCCGCGTCGCGACCCTGCAGGCCGCCGCCGACCTGTACGGCGCGAACAGCGTGACGTACATGAACACCGCCAACGCCTGGGCCGGCATCAACGTCGGTCCGCGGTCCGTCGACGGCATCATGCTGACCCCGCCGGCCGCGCAGATCACGGCCGTCAACACGCCCGCCGAGCTGCAGATCCAGGCCACCGACATCAACCCGGGCCGGCTCACCTTCCACGCGGAGGGCCTGCCGGACGGCCTGAAGCTGCACCCGGTGACCGGCAAGGTCACCGGCACGCCGACCACCCCGGGCACCTACCAGGTCACCGTCACGGCCCAGGCCTCGCACAACAGCCGCGCCACGGCGACCTTCACCTGGAAGGTCGCGCGGGCCATCGTCGAGAACACCACCGACGTGCCGATCCCGGACAAGGGCGCGGCGATCTTCTCGGACATCACCGTCGCCGGCCTGGACGGCCAGGCCCCCGCGGACCTCAAGGTCGGCGTGGACATCAAGCACACCTGGCGCGGTGACGTCGTCCTCGACCTGGTCGGCCCCGACGGCGCGGTGTACTCGCTGAAGAAGGTCAACCTGAGCGACTCGGCGGACAACATCGTCGAGACCTACACCGTGGACGCCTCCGCGCAGCTCGCCAGCGGCACCTGGCGGCTCCGGGCGCAGGACATGTACAAGGGCGACTCGGGCTACATCGACAGCTGGAAGCTCATCTTCTGAGGGCTCCCCGGTTGAACCGGTCCGGTCGGCGAAGCCGTTCACTTCGCCGACCGGATCACCTCGTGGACGTGCGGCACGGCCCGCACCAGGGTGAGCACGCCGCCCACCACCGCGGCGACGCCGAGCAGTTCGGGCAGCAGCCACCAGCCGGTGCGGACGCTCTCGTCGAAGAGCACCACGCCGAGCAGCAGGCTCACCCCGGCGTCGCCGATGGTGAGGGCGGGCTGCGAGGCGGCCAGCGGGCCGGCCTGCAGGGCGTTCTCCAGCAGCAGGACGGCGGCGATCCCGGTGAGGGCGAAGCCGTAGGTCTGCCAGGCGGAGAGGAACGCGACCGGTCCGTGGTCGGCGAAGGTGCCGGTCGCGGACTTCAGCATGGCGGCGGTCAGCGCGTTGCCGACGGCCGCCGCGCTGCCGAGCGCGGCGGCCCGGAACAGCGGGGCGCGCCGCTGCCGGGCGGCGAGGACCGCGGCGGCCATCAGGCCGAAGCAGCCGGCCAGCACGGGCAGCCAGCGGCTCATCGGCGCGCTGTCGGTGGCCCCGGACGGCGCGGCGCTGCCGAGGAACAGCGCGAGCCCGCCGACCACCGCCCCGACGCCGGCCCAACCGGCGGCCGGGAGGCGGCGGTTGAGCAGCGGGGCGGCGATCAGCAGCGCGAACGGCAGCTCCAGCACGAACACCGGCTGGACCAGCGCCAGCGGTCCGAAGGTGAGCGCCAGGGCCTGGAACAGGGCCGCGCCGGCGACTCCGGCGATGCCGGCCAGCCAGGCGGGGTCGCGGGCCAGGGTGAGCAGGAAGCGCAGGCCGCCGCCGCTGCCGACCGCGGCGGCGGCCTTGCGCTGGAAGGCGGTTCCGGCGGCGTTGGAGGCGGCGCCGAGCACGGCGAGCAGGACGGCGAGTGCGGGCACCCCCCGATCCTCCCCGCCCGGACGCCGTCCCCCCGCGCCGACCGGCCGGAACTCCGCCGTACGGGGGTCTCCTGACGGCGGGTCAGCCGTTCAGCAGCCGGGTCGCCCGTTCGCGCATCTCGACCTTGCGGATCTTTCCGGTGACGGTCATCGGGAACTCGTCGACCACGTGCACGTAGCGCGGGATCTTGAAGTGGGCGAGCCGGCCGGCGCAGTACTCGCGCACGGCCTCGGCGGTGAGCGGGCGGGCGCCCTCGCGCATCCGCACCCAGGCCATCAGCTCCTCGCCGTACTTCTCGTCGGGGACGCCGATCACCTGGACGTCGAGCACGTCGGGGTGGGCGTACAGGAACTCCTCGATCTCCCGCGGGTAGACGTTCTCGCCGCCGCGGATCACCATGTCCTTGCTGCGGCCGGTGATGCTCAGGTAGCCGTCCTGGTCCATCACCGCGAGGTCGCCGGTGTGCATCCAGCGGTCGGCGTCGATCGCCTCCGCGGTCTGCTCCGGCTGAGCCCAGTAGCCGAGCATCACCGAGTAGCCGCGGGTGCAGAGTTCGCCGGTCTCGCCGCGCGGCACGGTCTCGCCGGTGGCCGGGTCGACGACCTTGACCTCCAGGTGCGGTCCGACCCGGCCGACGGTGGAGACCCGGCGCTCGACCGAGTCGTCGGCGCGGGTCTGGGTGGAGACCGGGGAGGTCTCCGTCATGCCGTAGCAGATGGACACCTCGGTCATGCCCATCCGGCCGATGACGTCCTTCATCACCTCGATCGGGCAGGGCGCGCCGGCCATGATGCCGGTGCGCAGGCTGCCCAGGTCGTACTGGTCGAAGCGGGGGTCGGCGAGTTCGGCGATGAACATGGTGGGCACGCCGTACAGCGAGGTGCACTGCTCGGCGGCGACCGCGGCGAGGGTGGCGGCGGCGTCGAACGCGGGCGCGGGGATCACCGTGCAGGCGCCGTGCGAGGTGGCGGCGAGGTTGCCCATCACCATACCGAAGCAGTGGTAGAACGGCACCGGGATGCAGATCCGGTCCTGCTCGGTGTAGCCGCACAACTCCCCGACGAAGTAACCGTTGTTGAGGATGTTGCGGTGCGAGAGCGTGGCGCCCTTGGGGAAGCCGGTGGTGCCGGAGGTGTACTGGATGTTGATCGGGTCCTCCGGGTCCAGCTCCCGCGCGATCTCCGCGAGCACCGCGCGGTCGCCCTGACGGCCCGTCATCAGCAGCTCGTCCCAGTCGGGGCCGTCGACCAGCACCACGTCGGCGAGTTCGGGGCAGCGCGGGCGGACCTCGGCGATCATCCCCGCGTAGTCGGAGCTCTTGAACCGGGAGGCGGCGACCAGCAGGCACACCCCGGCCTGGTTGAGCACGTACTCGAGTTCGTGCGAGCGGTAGGCGGGGTTGACGGTGACCAGGATCGCGCCGAGTTTGGCGGTGGCGTACTGGGTGAGCGTCCACTCGGCCAGGTTGGGCGCCCAGATGCCGACCCGGTCGCCGCGGCCGATCCCCTTGGCGCGCAGGCCGAGCGCCACCGCGTCGACGTCGGCGGCGAGTCGGGCGTACGTCCAGCGCCGGCCGGTGGCGCACTCGACCAGGGCCTCGCGGTCGGGGTGGGCCAGGGCGGCCCGGTCGAAGTTGCCTCCGACGGTGTCGAGCAGCAGCGGGGTGTCGGTCGGACCGGAGGAGTGGCTCGGTCGGCGCTGGGCGTGCGGCACGGGGGCCTCCTGGGCGCGGGTGGGGCGGGGGATGACGCGTGCGGACGAGTACCCATGCTGGCGACCCGCGGTGCCGTTGACCAGTCTCCAGGTGGGGGTGGCGGAGGCGGGTGACGTCGGGTCACGGCCGCGGAGCCGGGGCTGCCGTGCAGCTCCACCCGGACGAGTGATTAGGCTAGCCTGACCTAAGTAGGACGCGGGTCGTCGATCCGCCGCGTCCGCGTACCCGGGAGCACTCCATGCCGTTCGCCGCCAGCAGCCCAGCCACCGCCCGCCGCACCCCCGGCGAGGACGGCTTCGGCGGGGACGGCTCCGGGGACGGCTTCGGCGGCCGGGTCGCGCTGGTGACGGGCGCCGCGCAGGGCATC
>NZ_KK853997.1:640770-681862 GCF_000696185.1 Kitasatospora cheerisanensis KCTC 2395
TGGAGGCGCTGGTGGCCCGGGTCGAGGACGAGCTCGGGCCGGTGGAGGTGCTGGTGAACGTCGCGGGCGTGCTGCGCCCCTCGCCCGCGTTGGAGATCGCCGACGCCGACTGGCAGCACACCTTCGCCGTCAACACCACCGGCGTGCTGCACACCTGCCGGGCCGTCGGCCGCCGGATGTCCGCCCGCGGCGGCGGCGCGATCGTCACCGTCGGCTCCAACGCCGCGGGCGTGCCGCGCACCGGCATGGCCGCGTACGCCGCGTCGAAGGCCGCCACCGCCATGTTCGTGCGCTGCCTGGGCCTGGAGCTCGCCGCCGCCGGCGTGCGCTGCAACCTGGTCTCCCCGGCTCCACCGACACCGCCATGCAGCGCGCGCTGTGGACCGACCCCGAGGCCGAACTCCGCGTCCTGCGCGGCGACCCGGCCGGCTACCGGGTCGGCATCCCGCTCGGCCGGCTCGCCGCCCCCGAGGACATCGCCGAGGCCGTCGCCTTCCTGGCGAGCGACCGCGCCCGGCACATCACCATGCACGACCTGTACGTGGACGGCGGCGCGACGCTGCGCGCCTGACACCCCCTCACCTCCCCTCTCCCCGCGGGCCGCCCCCCGCGCGCCCTCGCCTGTGCAAGTGCCGACGCGCCCCGTCCGCGTCGGCGGAACGGAGCAGCATGACCACCGCCTCCGAGCTTCGGCCGCCCGCGGCGGCGACCGGCAGCGACCTGCTGGCCGCCTACCGGCCCGGGCCGGACCGCGCCCTGCTCGCCACGCCCACCCGCACGCTGCTCGCCGAGGGCGTGCACCGCCTCGTCGACGACCCGTCGACGGCCGCCCGGGCACTGGCCGGGGCCCGGCCGGACGGCGGGCGGCGGCTGCTGGTCGGGGCGATCCCGTTCGCGCCCGACGCCCCGGCCCGGCTGTTCGTGCCGGAGCGGGTCCGCACCGCCGGGCCGGTCCCGGCGGGCGGGTCCGCCGCGCCGGTCGCCTCGCCGGGCTGGCGGAGCCGCCCGGTGCCGGAGCCGGACGGCTACCGGTCCGCGGTCGCGGAGGCCGTGCGGCGCCTGGCCGGTGACTCCCCGTTGGAGAAGGTGGTGCTGGCCCGCACCCTGGAGCTGACCTCGCCGGGCGGCGCGGACCTGGCCGCGATGGCCTCCCGCCTGGTGCACCGCGACCCGTACGGCTACACCTTCGCGGTGCCCGCGGGCGGCAGCGCCACCCTGATCGGCGCCAGCCCGGAGCTGCTGGTGTCGCGGCGCGGCGAGCGGGTGGTGTCCAACCCGCTCGCGGGCTCGGCGGCCCGCAGCGCCGACCCGGTCGAGGACCTCCGCCGGGCGGAGGAACTGCTGCACTCGGAGAAGGACCTGGCCGAGCACGCCTTCGTGGCGGACGCGGTGCGCGCCGCCCTCGCCCCGTACTGCGCCGAGCTGATCGTGCCGGAGCGGCCGACGCTGCTGCGCACCGCCGCGATGTGGCACCTGTCCAGCACCGTCACCGGCATCCTGCGCGAACCGTCCACCAGCGCCCTGGAGTTGGCGCTCGCCCTGCATCCGACGCCGGCGGTCTGCGGCACCCCGACCGACCGGGCCCGGGCCGCGATCGGCGAACTGGAGCCGTTCGACCGGGGCCTGTACACCGGCGTGGTGGGCTGGGGCGACGCCGCCGGCGACGGCGAGTGGGTGGTGACGCTGCGCTGCGCCGAGGCGGACGGCGACCGGCTGCGGCTGTTCGCGGGCGCGGGCGTGGTCGCCGCCTCCGACCCGGAGCTCGAACTCGCCGAGACCTCCGCCAAGTTCCGCACCTTCCTGCACGTGCTCGGCCTGGAGGACGCCCGATGAGCCTGTACCCCGAGGAGGCCGCGGCCCGCCACCGGGCGGCCGGCCACTGGACGGGCGAGCTGCTGGACGCGGCCGTCCGCCGGCACGCCGCCGCGACGCCGGACCGGATCGCGGTCACCGACCGCACCCAGCAGTGGAGTTACGCCGAGCTGGACGCCCGCGCCGACCGGCTGGCCACCGGGCTGCTGGCCCGCGGGCTGCGCAAGGGCGACCGGGTGGTGCTGCAACTGCCCAACGTCGCCGAGTTCTTCGAGGTGTTCTTCGGCGCGCTGCGGGCCGGCGTGGTGCCGGTGATGGCGCTGCCCGCGCACCGCCGCGCCGAGATCGGCTACTTCTGCGCCTTCGCCGAGGCCCGCGCCCTGTTCGTGCCGGATCGTCACGAGGGCTTCGACCACCGGGAGTTGGCGGCCGAGGTGCGGGCGGCCGGGCCGCAGCCGCCGGAGGTGTTCGTGGTCGGCGAGCCCGGCCCGTTCACCCCGCTCGCCGCACTGCGCGCGCCCGAGGCGGCGCCGGTCGCGGACCCGCCGGCCTCCGGCGACCTCGCCTTCCTCCAGCTCTCCGGCGGCTCGACCGGCCTGCCCAAGCTGATCCCGCGCTGCCACGACGACTACCTGTACAGCGTCCGCGCCTCCGCCGAGATCTGCGAACTCACCGCCGATTCGGTGTACTTGTGCGCCCTGCCGGCCGCGCACAACTTCCCGCTCTCCTCCCCCGGCACGCTCGGCGTGTTCTTCGCGGGCGGCCGGGTGGTGCTCGCCCCCGACCCGAGCCCGGCGACCGCGCTCGGCCTGATCGCCCGCGAACGCGTCACCCTCACCGGCGTGGTGCCGCCGCTCGCGCTGGCCTGGGCGAGCGCCGCCGAGGCCGGCGCGTACGACCTGTCCAGCCTGGAACTGCTCCAGGTCGGCGGGGCGAAGCTCTCCGAGGAAGCCGCCCGGCGGCTCGGCCCGGCGCTCGGCTGCCGGCTCCAGCAGGTGTTCGGGATGGCCGAAGGACTCGTCAACTACACCCGGCCGGAGGACGACGAGCGCACCGTGCTCACCACCCAGGGCCGGCCGATCTCCCCCGACGACGAGGTCCGCGTCGTCGACGACCAGGACCGGGACCTGCCCGACGGCGCCCTCGGCCACCTGCTGACCCGCGGCCCGTACACCATCCGCGGCTACTGGCGGGCCCCCGAGCACAACGCCCGCTCGTTCACCGCCGACGGCTTCTACCGCACCGGCGACCTGGTCCGCCGCACCGCGACCGGGCACCTGGTGGTGGAGGGCCGGGCGAAGGACCAGATCAACCGCGGCGGCGAGAAGGTCGCCGCCGAGGAGGTCGAGAACGTCCTGCTCGCCCACCCCGCCGTCCACGACGTCTCGGTGGTCGCCGTGCCCGACCCGTACCTGGGCGAACGCAGCTGCGCCTACGTCATCCTACGGCCCGCCGCCGACCGGCCCCGGCCGGTCGAGCTGAAGGCCTTCGTCCGGGCCGCCGGGCTCGCCGAGTACAAGGTCCCGGACCGGGTCGAGTTCGTGGACGCCTTCCCCAGCACCGGCATCGGCAAGGTCAGCAAGAAGGACCTGCGCGCCTCCGCCGGCTGACGCCCCACCAGAAAGGCACTCCCCATGGCGCTTCCCGCCATCGCGCCCTACCCGCTGCCCACCGAGCTCCCGCCCCGGCGCGTCCCCTGGCAGGTCGATCCGTCCCGGGCCGCGCTGCTGGTGCACGACCTCCAGCAGTACTTCCTGGACGCCTTCCCCGCCGCCGGCCCCCCGCTGGAACCGGTCCTCGCCAACACCGCCCGCACCCTCGCCTGGGCCCGGGCCGCCGGCATGCCGGTCTTCTACTCGCACCAGCAGGGCGGCCAGACCCCCGAACAGCGCGGCCTGCAACGGGACTTCTGGGGCCCCGGGCTGCCCGCCGACGAGCGCGCGCAGTCCATGCCCGCCGCGATCGCCCCCGAACCCGGCGACCGCCTCGTCCTCAAGTGGAAGTACAGCGCGTTCGCCCGCACCGACCTCGCCGAACAGCTCGCCGCGCTCGGCCGCGACCAACTGGTCGTCGTCGGCGTCTACGCCCACATCGGCGTCCAGCTGACCGCCGCCGACGCCTGGCAGCGCGACCTGCGGGCCTTCGTGGTCGCCGACGCCGTCGCCGACTTCTCCGCCGAACACCACCGGGAGGCACTGCGCTGGACGGCCGGCAAGTGCGCCGTCGTCCTCAGCACCGACGAACTCACCGGCCCCGCACCGGCCCTGGCCCGATGACCGCCACCGCGACGCCCGTCGCCGTCCGCACCGACTTCCGCGACGCCGGCGCGCTGTACGACCTGTCGCTGCCGTTCCTGCGCTCCGGCGCGCTACGGCCGCGCACGCTCGACGACTACCGGCACACCCCGACGCCTTCTTCGTCGTCCGCGGGCCCGCCGGCCTCGACGCCTGCGCGGCCCTGCGCCACCTCCCCACCACCCCGGCCACCCGCCCACCGGCGTCCTGCACAACCTCTGCGTCCGCGCCGACCGCCAGGGCCACGGCCTCGGCTCCCTCCTGATCGACGCCGTCCTCGGCCACGCCCGCCGCACCGGCCTCCGCACCGTCCTCGCCGCCACCACCGGCGCCGCGACCCTCTTCGACCAGCACGCCTTCGCCCGGATCCCCCCGACCGCCGCGCCCCCGGCCTGGGCCGCCGAACTCGACCCGGCCCGCGGCTCCCGCGTCTTCCGCCGCCTGCTCTGACCTCACCTGCGCAGGTAGCGGCCCCAGATCAGCGCCTTCCGGTACGGCCCGTCCCCGTCGCCGTCGAACTCCGGCTCGTCGAACCGCACCCAGTACGCCAACTCGCCCTCCCGGGCGTGCTCGTGGTCGACGGGCTCGGGGGCGCCCAGCTCATCGACGGTGCCCCGGAACTCCCGCTGCCACGGCCCCCCGCGCGCCGGATCACGGACCACCGTGACCCGGGTGCCGGGCGCCAGTGCCCCGGCCGGCCAGTTGTCTCCAGTCATCCGACCAGCGTTCCGTGACGGGCCGTCAGCCGTCTACCCGAATTAACCGCCCGGGGCGACGGCCTCAGCAGTTGCGGACGGCCCGGACGGAGCCCCACGGGCGGTACCCGGTGCGGAGCGTCCGCCCGCGCCGGCGGCGGGCTCACCCCCGAGCAGTGGCGCTCCTTCCTGCCGGGCCTCCGCTACCGGGAATCCTGCCCATCACCCCGCCGCTCCGACGGATCGTCAACTAACCTTCCGCCCATGGGAGAGCTGATAGTGATCCGGCACGGCCAGACCGAGTGGAGCCTCACCGGCCGGCACGCGGGGCGCACCGACGTCCCCCTGACCCCGGCCGGCGAGGCCTCCGCCCGGGCGCTCGCGCCGCGCCTCGCCGAGCGCCGCCCGGTCGCCGTCCTCTCCAGCCCGCTCGGCCGCGCGCTGCGCACCGCCGAACTCGCGGGCCTCACCGGTGTCCGGCCCGACCCCGACCTGCTGGAGTGGGACTACGGCGGCTACGAGGGCCTGACGGCCGAGCAGATCGACGAGCTCCGTCCCGGCTGGGACCTGTGGCGCGACGGCGTCACCCACCCCGGCGAGACCCTCGACCAGGTCGCCGCCCGCACCGACGCCGTCCTCGCCAGGATCCGCCCCCTCCTCGCCCACGGCGACGTCGCCGTGGTCGCCCACGGCCACCTCGCCCGCATCCTCGCCGCCCGCTGGCTCGGCCTCCCCCCGATCACCGCCGGCCACCTCGGCCACCCCCACCCCGGCACCCTGGGCATCCTCGGCACCGAGCACGGCAAACCCGTCCTCACTGCGTGGAACCTCCCGTAGCCGAGCGGGTCAACGGCCCGTTCGACCGGGCATGCCGCCGTGCGGGCTGTTGACCAGCAGGGGGACCGAGTCCTCGGTCAGGTAGGGGTGGCCGGGGTGGGGGTCGAGGTGCAGGTGGCCGCCGTCGTCCGCGTCGGCCATCGCCCGGAGGTTCGCCGCCAGGACGGCCCGGGCGGGGGCGTCGCCCTCGATCGCCAGGACGCGGCCCCCGGCGTCCACCCGGGTGAGCACGCCGGGGCCGTCCGTCGCCGTCACCTCGACGGCCGTCAACCCCGGCCCGGTGACGGCGAGGCGGCCCGTGCCGGCGGCCACGGCCGCGGCGAGTGCGGCCAGTTCCTCCGCCGTGCCTTCGACGTCGATCTCGCCGTACCCGGGGTCGCCGGTCAGTCGCATGTCCGCTCCCGGTTCCTCACGGCCCGTCAGCCCGGAAGCTGCTTGCTGACGGCTTCGGTCAGCGGCTGGAGGCGGGCCGACAGCTTGTCGAACTCGGCGGTCCGGCCGTCGGACCACTGGCCCGCGCCGATGAGCAGTCCGTGGCCGTAGGCGGCGAAGCCCTGGACGAGGCCGCTGTCGGCGGGCAGTTCGCGCAGCCCGGAGTCCTTGGGCGGGAGTTGGACGGCGACCTGGTGGGCCTCGGGGTGGCTCGCCAGCACGGTCAGCAGGTGCGGGATGTCGGCCGGGTCCTTCATCGTGAGCAGCGCCAGGTTGTACTGGTTGCCGTCGCCGTCCCTGTACAGCGCCAGGCCGACGCCGGCACAGCCGTGACCCTGGGTGATCAGCCCGGCGAGGGCCGGCGCGACGGTGTCCGGGCCGGTGCAGTGCGGAGTGCTCGTCTTCGCCACCAGCGTGTAGCCCTGCACCTGGCCCGGGAAGACCGTGAGCGGGATCGCCTCGACCGGAACCCCGGCCGCGGCCGAGGGGGTTGCCGCCGTAGCGGCGGACGGGGAGCCGGCCGCCACGGTCGGGTTCGGGTGCTGCTCCGCGGGGCGGAACGCGTACGCCGCGGCGCCCGCCGCCGCGAGCAGGACGGCCGCGGCGGGGAGCACCAGCCACCGCCGCGAGCGGCGCGGCGGCGCGGCCGCCCGGGCGCGCTCGGCGGCGCTCGGCTCCCGGACGGCGTCGTTCTTCTCGTACTCCCGGAGGAACTCGGCCCACAGGTCGTCGCTCGGCTCTTGCGTGGTCACAGCCCCCAGACCTTAGTGATCATCACTGCCCTTGGGAAGCCGCACCCCGGCCGTCCGTGCGCACGCCACCGGCCGCCGGGCCGGAAACCCGCTTGCGCCACTGACCTAGGGTTTCCGGGTATGAACACCGCGCTCCGTCTCGAACCCCTCACCCCGGCCAACCTCGACGCCGCGATCGCCCTGAAGGTGCGGCCCGATCAGGAACACCTGGTCGACCCGGTGGTGAAGTCGCTCGCCGAGGCGTACGTGCACCCGGGTGTGGCGTGGCCCCGGCTCATCGTGGACGGCGACCGGCCGGTCGGTTTCCTGATGGCCTTCCTCGACATCGACTTCGCGGGCGACGGCACCGGCACCGACATCCGCTCCGGCCTCTGGCGCCTCAACATCGCCGCCGGTGAACAGGGCCGCGGCTACGGCCGGTTCGCGGTCCGGGCCGTCGCCGACGAGATCCGCCGCCGCGGCGGCACCCGGATGACCACCACCTGGCACATCGGCGAGGACGGCCCCGAGGCCTTCTACCTCGCACTCGGTTTCCGCCCCACCGGCGAACTCAGCGGCGGCGAACGCGTCGCCGAACTCGACCTGATTTGACCCCGGTCCCGTCAGCCCCGCGCGACCCCGTCCCGGAGCTTCGCACCCACCGCGTCCACCGTCTCCGCGACGCCCGCCAGTTGGGCGTCCGAGAGGCGGCGGGCCGACCAGATCAGGGCCACCGCGTCCGTGACCTCCGGCCCCGGGGGCGGGAGCGGCCCGGACAGGGCGATGCCCGTCAGCGCGGACAGGTCGCCGGGGTCCATCCCCAGCAGGGTGGCGAAGTCGGCGGCCAGATCGGGCGTCAGTTCCTCCTCCGCCCGGCCGATCAGCCCGTAGGTGCTCGGCGACAGGTAACTGGGCGTCAGGTACGCCATGGTGTACGCCAGCCCGAACAGGTCGAGGTTCCGGTTCAGCGCCATCCGGACGACCTTGGCGCCCGCCCCCTTACCGCGGGGCTCCCCCGTCGGGCGCTCGGGCGCGGTCGTCCGCTCCTCCTGCGGCAAGGACCGCACCAGCTCCAGCAGTCCGGCCCTCTCATCGGCGGGAAGGCCGAGCAGGTCCCGGACGATCCAGTGCACGCGGCGCCCGGCCCTGCTCTCCAGCGGTTTCAGGTCCAGCGGGACGCGCACTCCCGCCAGTACGAACAGGTCCGCCGTCCGCAGCCCCAGCGCGGGGGCGAGGCGCCGCACCAGCGCATCGCTCGGCCCTGCACCCTCCAGCACGGCGGTCACCCGCGCTGCCGGGACTCCCGCGGTGCCCGCGAGTTCCGCGACGGTGAGCGCGCGCCGGGCCAGCAGGCGGGTCAGCGCCGGGCCGAATTCCAGAGGCTCCGTCATCTGCCGCAGCTTAGTGGCCCGTCAGGGCTGGTGGACCATCTCCGGGAAGCGTGCGGAGGGGCCGTCCAGGAGGTGGGTGTCGTGGCCGCGCAGCCAGTGGTCGAAGAAGGCGGCGACGTAGGTGCGGGTGGCGAGCACCGCGCGGTCGGGGCGGATGTCGCCGATGTCGTTGCGCAGCGTCCCGGGGGCGATCGCGCCCTGGCGGGCGAGTTGTGGCAGCAGGGTTTCGGCGTCGGTGTAGGAGCCGTGGCGGGAGCCGTCGAGGGTGAAGTCGGCGTGCCAGCCGGTGCTGTGCTTCCACAGGGCGTCCCAGCCGGGCTGCTGCTGGTGCGGGCCGGAGTCGTCGGCGCGGGTGCCGAGCAGCAGGAACGGCCGGTCGAGTCCCTGCTCGGCGACGTCGGTGAGGTGGACGCCGGTGCGGCCGTCCGGGCCGGGGAAGTGCAGTTGTCCGTCCATGTTGACGGCGGCGGCGATCCGGGGGTCGTCGTGCATGGCCTGGAGGGCGGTCGAGCCGCCGCCGGAGTGGCCGACCATGCCCATCCGGTCGAGGTCGAGCGCGGCCGCGAGGCCGGGCGGCAGGGTGCCCGGGGAGCCAACTCATCCGGGGCTACCCCGGTATGACGCTCCGGCGGGTCCGCGTCGGCCGCCGCCTCCGTCAGGCCGGGCGCCGCCATTGGCGGGTGATGAGCCAGACCAGGTAGGCGCCGCCGATGATGCCGGTGAGGACGCCGACGGGGAGTTGGGTGGGGGCGAGGAGGCGTTGGGCGGCGAGGTCGGAGAGGGCGAGGAGGAGCGCGCCGAGGAGGGCCGAGCCGAGGAGGTTGGGGCCGGCGGTGCGGGTGAGGCGGCGGACGGCCTGGGGGGCGATCAGCGCGATGAAGGGGACGGGACCGGCGGCGGCGGTGGCCGCGGCGGTGAGCGCGACGCCGATCAGCACCAGCCGGATCCGGACGAGTTCGGTGCGGACGCCGAGCGAGGCCGCGGTCTCGTCGCCCATCTCCAGCATCCGCAGCGGCCGGCCGAGCAGCAGCGCCGCCGGCAGCAGCACCAGCAGGGCGAGGGCGAGTGGCGTGCAGTGTTCCCAGCCGCGGGCGTTGAGGCTGCCGGTGAGCCAGACGGCGGCGCTCTGCGCGTCGCCGAAGGAGGCCCGGGCGATCAGGTAGGCGTTGAGGGAGGAGAGCAGCGAGGAGAGGCCGATGCCGACCAGGACGAGCCGGTGCCCCTGGGTGCCGCCGCGCCGCGCGAGCAGGTAGACCAGCAGCGAGGTGACGAGTCCGCCGACGACCGCGCCGCCCGCCACGAACGCCGCGCCGCCGCCGATCAGCAGGATGACGGTGAGTGCGCCGGTCGCGGAGCCGACGGTGAAGCCGATGACGTCGGGGCTGCCGAGCGGGTTGCGGGCGAGGGTCTGGAACAGCGCCCCGGCCAGGCCGAGCGCGGCGCCGACCAGCAGGGCGGTGAGCATCCTGGGGAGCCGGACCTCCATGACGATGTAGCGGTCGGCCCGCCGTCCGCCGCCGCCGAGGATGTCGAGCACCTCGCGGACCGGCAGCGGGTAGTCCCCGGCGGTGAGGGTCCAGGCGGCGGCGCCGAGCAGCAGGAGCAGCAGCAGGCCTCCGACGAGCACGGCCCGGGGGTACAGGCGGAGCGAGCGTCCACCGGGCAGCGGCAGGCGTGGCGCGCGTCCGCCGGGCAGCGGCAGGCCGGGTGTGCGGCCAAGAGCCGTGCTGTCACCAGCTGTGCGGCCATCAGCAGTGCGGTCAACAGGGAGGAGCGGCTTCACAGTTGGGCGATCCTCCGGCCGCGCACCAGCGCGATGAAGAGCGGTGCGCCGACGAACGCGGTGACCACGCCGACCTGGAGTTCGGCGGGCCGGAGCAGCAGCCGGCCGAGGATGTCCGAGGCGAGCAGCAGGACCGGCGCGAGGGCGGCGGACAGCAGCATGATCCAGCGTTGGTCGGGTCCGCAGAGGTGGCGGGCGAGGTGCGGGACGGCGAGGCCGACGAAGGCGATCGGGCCGACGGCGGCGGTGGCGGCTCCGCAGAGCAGGGTGATGGCGAGCAGGCTGAGCGCGCGGGTGCGGGCGGGGTGGGCGCCGAGGGCGCGGCCGGTGTCGTCGCCGAGGGCGAGGGCGTTGAGCGGGCGGCCGAGCACCAGGGCGAGCAGCCCGCCGGCGAGCAGGAACGGGAGGACCTGGCCGACGGCGGCGGAGTCGACGCCGGCGAAGGTGCCGATCTGCCAGTAGCGGAACCGGTTCAGGGTGAGCGGGTCGAGCAGGATCAGCCCGTTGACGAAGGCGGTGAGCACGGCGGTGACGGCGGTGCCGGCCAGGGCGAGCCGGGCCGGGGTGGCGGCGGCGCTGCCGCCGAGGAGTTGGACGACGAGGGCGGCGACGGCGGCGCCGAGCAGGGCGAACCAGACGAAGGAGTGGAAGGTCCGCAGGTCGAACAGGGCGGTGCCGGCGGCGACGGCGGCCGCGGCGCCGCCGTTGATGCCGAGCAGGCCGGGGTCGGCGAGCGGGTTGCGGGTGAGAGCCTGCATCATGGCGCCGGCGACGCCGAGGGCGGCGCCGACGGTGATGCCGAGCAGGGTGCGCGGGATCCGCGAGTGGTGGACCACGATCCAGTCCTCGGCGGTGGGTTCGCGGTGCAGCAGGACGTGCAGCACCTGCCCGGGGGCGATGGTGCGGGCGCCGATGCCGAGCGAGAGGACGGCGAGGACGGCGAGCGCGGCGAGGGCGCCGAGCAGCCAGGCGCTGCGGCGGGCGGTGGTGGCGCGGCGGCTCGGTGCGGTCGGCCGGGCCGGGGTGTCGGTGCTCATGCGTGCGGGGTGTGCTCGTCCTCGTGGTGGTCGTGGTTGGCGGTGCCGCGCTTCCAGTAGCCGTCCACGTCGGCCTGATGGCGGGTCAGTCCGCGGTCGTTGCGCAGGTGGCGGCGGATCGGCCTGAGGGTGTGCGCCTCGCCGGCGACCCAGGCGAAGCCGAGGCCGTCGGGGAGTTCGGCGGCGGCGACGGCGCGTTCGAGCAGGTCGGTGGTGCCGGGGGCGGCGTCGCCGCGGTGCAGCCAGGTGACGGTGGCGTCGGTGGCGGTGGTCAGCTGCTGCTCGTCCTGCGGGCCGGGCACCTCGACGAAGGCGAGGACCTTGACGCCGGCGGGGAGCATCTCCAGCCAGCGGGCGAGGGCGGGCAGCGCGGTCTCGTCGGCGGCGAGCAGGTACCAGTCGTGGACGAAGTCGATCTCCTCGGAGCCGCGCGGCCCGAACACGCCGAGTTTCATGCCGGGTTGGGCGGCGGCGGCCCAGCGGGAGCCGACGCCGGTGCCGTGCAGGACCATGTCGATGTCGAGTTCGCGGGCGTCGCGCCGGTAGTGGCGGATCGTGTAGTCGCGGGTGATCGGCTCGACGGGGGCGTCCATCCAGGTGTCGTTCTCGACCACGGGTTCGACCGGGAGCTCGTGGCCGGGTTCGGCGAAGCAGAGCTTGACGTGGTCGGTGGGGGCCTGTTCGCAGAATCCGTCGAGGGCGTCGCCGGTGAAGGTGACCCTGACCGTGCCGGGGGTGATGCGCTCGACCCGCTTGACGTCCAGCAGGCGGTACTTGAGCGGGTGGCGGACGATCCGCATGCGCGGCGGCGCGGTCGTGCTGGTGGTCATCGGTCAGCCCATTCGGTCGGTGGTGGCCGGAGCAGCCGTGTGCCGCCGACCCCGGGGCGGGGCGGCGGCACAGGGCGAACGCCTGAAGCTTAGGCTAGCCTAACCTTGTCTTGGCGGGAAGTGGGCTCCGGGGTCGACGGTCCGTCACCGACCACCCGCCCGCCCGCGAGTCGCACCACCCGGGGCAGCCGGGCGATGGTCGCGGGACGGTGCGCGATCACGATCAGCGTGCAGTGCGCGTGCAGTTCGTCCAGGGCGTGTTCCAGCCGGGCGGCGGTGGCCGGGTCGATGTCCGCGGTCGCCTCGTCCAGCACCAGCACGGCCGGGTCGGCGAGGACGGCCCGCACCACGCCGAGGATCTGCCGCTCGCCCGCGGAGAGCCGGGCGCCGCGCACGCCGACCTCGGTGTCGAGGCCGCCGAGCGCCGCCAGCCACTCCGTCAGGCCGAGCCGGGCGACCACCCGTTCGATCGCCGCCCGGTCGGGGGCGCCGCGGACCAGCGCCAGGTTCTCGGCGACGGTGCCGGTGACCAGCCGCACCTCCTGCGGCACCAGCACGATGCGGCTGCGCAGTTGGGCCTCCGGGAGTTCGGCCAGGTCGGCGCCGGCGAACCGGACGGCGCCGGCGTCGGGCCGGTACAGGCCGCAGAGCAGCTTGGACAGCGTGGTCTTGCCGGAGCCGGTCTCGCCGACCACGCCGGTGCGGCTGCCGGCCGGGAAGGCGAGGCTGACGCCGTGCAGGTCCAGGCCCTCCGCGCGGTAGCCGAAGTCGACGTCCTCGCAGCGCAGTTCGCCGTGCTCGGCGAGCCCGCCGACGGGGGCGGCGGGCTCGCCGGGGCGGTGGCGGCGAGCAGGTCGAGCAGCCGGGCCAGGCCGGTGCGGGCGGTGGCGACCTCGCCGACCAGCTGCGACAGGTCGGTGAACGAGTCGAACAGGGTGCGACCGGCGATCACGAACACCACCACGGCGCCGACGCTCACCGCGTCCCGGGTGACCAGCCAGCCGCCGACGGCCAGCAGCGCGACCAGCGCCAGGCCCTCGATCAGGCTGACCAGGTCGATCCGGTTCTCCACCCGCAGCGCCCGCCGGGCGGCCCGACGGCGTGCCGGTTCTCGCGGTCGAAGCGGGCGGTCCAGCCGGGCAGGCCGCGCGAGGTCTGCAGCGCCTCACGGGCCGTCAGCGTCTCGGTGAAGGTGGCGGCGACGGCCGCCTCGGCGCTCGCCTTGCCGCCGAACGCGGAGGCCGCGTCGCGCTGGAACCAGCGGGTGACCAGCAGCGTCGGCGGCACGAACACCACCAGCTGGACCAGCAGCAACTGCCAGGAGTACCCGGCCAGCACGGCGAGCGTGAACCCGAGGGTGGCCAGCGCCGACACCAGGTTGCGCAGGTGCAGCCGGACGAACGCGGCCAGCGCCGCGACCTCGCCGGTGGCCCGCCGCAGCAGGTCGCCGCTGCGGTGCGTCTCCAGGAAGCGCAGCGGCGCGGTGGCGAGGTTCTCCACGGCCTGCTCGCGCAGTGTGCGGACCACGTCCTCGCCGCCCTTGATCAGCAGCAGTTCGCCGATCCGGGCCAGCACGAGCTGCACCACGGCGAGCGCGGCCAGCAGGGCGACGGCGGTGCCGAGCCGCCCGCGGTCCCCGTCGAGCAGGCCGTCGGTGGCCAGGCCGACCAGCGGCGCGACGGCCACCAGCGCGGCGGAGTCGCCGAGGCCGACGGCCAGCGCGACGGCCAGGCGCAGCCGGTGGGGACGCAGGTAGGGCATGGCGCGGCGCAGCACTCCGCGCTCCTCGGCCTCCTCGCGCAGCAGGGGCTGTTCAGCCACGGGAGGCCTCCAGGGGTGCGGAGTCGGCGGGGGCGGTCAACTCGACGGTCCGGTCGGCGGCTTCGAGGACGGCGGTGCGGTGGGTGGCGAAGACCAGCGTCCGGCGGCCGGCGGACCAGGCGCGCAGGCGTTCCAGGATCACCGCCTCGGTGCCGGTGTCGAGCGCCGAGGTGGCGTCGTCCAGCAGCAGCACGGCGGGGTCGCCGAGCAGCGCCCGGGCCAGCGCGAGGCGTTGGACCTGGCCGCCGGAGAGGGCGGTGCCGGATTCGCCGAGTTCGGTGGCGTAGCCGTCCGGCATGGCCAGCAGCTGCTCGTGCAACCCGGCGGTGCGGCAGGCCCGTTCGAGTTCGGCGTCGGACAGCTCGCGGCCCAGCCGCAGGTTGTCGGCGACGGTGCCGGAGAGCAGCACGGGCCGCTGGGCGACGTGGGCGATCCGTTCGCGGACGCTGTCCAGGCGGGCGGCGCGCAGGTCGGTGCCGCCGTAGCGGACGGCTCCGGTGTCGGGGTCGTCGAGGCGGACGCCGAGCCGCAGCAGGGTGCTCTTGCCGGCTCCGGTCGCGCCGTGGACGGCGAGGAACTCGCCCGGTGCGGCGGCGAGTTCGACCGGCCCGAGGACGGTGCGGCCGTCCCGGGCGGCGGTGACGGCCGCGAAGGAGAGGACGCCCGAGGCGGGCAGCGCGACTCCGTCGGCCGGGTCGGCGACGGTGGGGAGGATGGACAGCGCCTCGTCGATCCGGGCGGCGGCGACGTCGGCCTGGCCGCGTTCCAGCAGCCGGTCGACCAGGACCCGGGTGGCGAGCGTGACGATCGCCATCCAGGAGGTGAAGGCGACCAGTCCGCCGACGGTCAACTGCCCGTCCAGCACGGCGAGTCCGCCGAGGCCGACGCCGGCGGCGACGGCCAGCCGGGGCACCAGCGGGGCGACCGCGGCCCAGCCGGCCTCGATCCGGGCGGCGGTGACGGTGCGTCCGGTGACCTCGGCGCTGGCGGCGTGGTGACGGTCCACCAGCGGGCGGTGGCCGCCGGTGCCGCGCAGGCCGGTGCCGAGCTGGAGCAGGTCGGCGACGGCGTCGGCGCGGCGGCCGTGCGCGGTCGCCAGCTCGGCGGAGGCGACGGCGAACCGGCGCGGGTAGGACAGGTTGACCCAGACCAGGAACGGCAGGGTGGCGAGGGTGACCAGCAGCAGCCGTCCGGAGAGGGCGCCGATCGCGGGCAGCACGGTCAGGAAGGTGGTGCCGAGGACGACCCAGACCGCCAGGCCGTGCACCCATTCGCGGACCAGGTCGGTGTCCCGGGTGGCGCGCATCGCCAGGTCGCCGTGGCCGCGCGCGGCGAGCGCGGCCCGGTCCAGGCCGGACAGGTGTCGCAGCAGCCGGCCGCGCAGGTCGGCGCCGACCTTGGCGTCGGCGTACCCGGCCCAGTACTGCCAGCCGTACAGGCCGGCGAACTGCACCAGGGCGGCGGCGCCGGTGGCGGCGGCCCACACCGCCAGAGCGCGGCCGTCGTGTTTCTGCAGGCCCTGGTCCAGGGCCTGTTGGACGCACCAGGGGACGGCGAGCAGGGCGAGCTGTCGGATCGCGGCGGCGGCCATGGCGGCGGCGACGGTGGCCCGGTGCGGGCGCAGCGAGCCGCGCAGCAGGGCGCGCGCGCGGCGGCGGCGTTCGGCGGAGAGCGCGCCGGGGGCGAGGTCCTCGTCGGCGAGTCGTTCGGCGGTGAGGCCGTCGGGCGGCCCGGCGGCGGGTGCGGGCTGAGGGGTGGTCACAGGGTCGGCCATCCGTCGGGGGTGGCGGAGGGCGCCCCGGGGGCCGCCCCTCCTGGTGCGGGGTCAGGCGCCGGTGCGGGCGATCAGGCTCGCGGGGCGCAGGTCGGTCCAGTGCGCGTCGATGTACGCGGTGGCGCCTTCCCGGGTGTCCTCGCCGTGGACGGTGCGCCAGCCGGCCGGGACCTCGGCGAACGCGGGCCACAGCGAGTGCTGGTTCTCGTCGTTGACCAGCACCAGGTAGCGGGCGTCGTCGTCCTCGAACGGGTTGGTGGCAGCCATGGGGTCGGTTCTCCTCTGGTGGGGTGGCGGGTGACGGGGGGTCAGGCGGAGCAGGACGGGCGGCCGCCGAGGGCGGCGTCGACCAGCCGGTCGACCAGGTGCTCGGCGAGGGCCGAGACGGTGGGCCGGGCCAGCAGGTCGGGCAGGCAGATGTCTCCCTCGAAGTCGGTGCGCAGGCGCTGGAGCAGTTCCATCGCCAGCAGCGAGTGGCCGCCGAGGTCGAAGAAGTCGTCGTCGATGCCGACCGCGGGCAGGCCGAGCACCTCGGCGAACGCGGCGTGCACGGCCTGTTCGCTCGGGTAGCGCGGGGCGCGCCGTTCGCCGTCGACGGCGTGGTGCTCGGCGCGCGGCGCGGGCAGCGCAGCGCGGTCGAGCTTGCCGTTGACGGTCAGCGGCAGGGCGTCCAGGACCACGAAGGCCGAGGGCACCATGTAGGCGGGCAGCCTGGCGGCCAGCGAACGACGGATCGCCGCGACCGAGATAAGGGTACCCTCACTTGGCACCAGGTAGGCCGCCAGGCGCTTCACGCCGGGGGTGTCCTCGCGCACCACCACGGCCGCCCGGGCGATCTCCTGATGGTCGGCCAGCGCGTCCTCGATCTCGCCGGGCTCGACGCGGTAGCCGCGGATCTTCACCTGGTCGTCGGCGCGGCCGAGGAAGTCGAGCAGCCCGTCGGCGCGCCGGCGGACCACGTCCCCGGTGCGGTACATCCGTGCGCCGGGCTCGCCGAACGGGTCCGCGACGAAGCGCTCGGCCGTCAGGCCGGGCCGGTTGAGGTACCCGCGGGCCAGGCCGACGCCCGACACGTACAACTCGCCGGGGACGCCGACCGGGACGGGCCGCAGGTGGCCGTCCAGGACGTGCGCGACGGTGTTCCGGATCGGCCGGCCGACGGTGGCCGTGTCCGAGTCGAGGGTGCCGCCGCCGAGGGTGTTGATGGTGTACTCGGTCGGCCCGTACAGGTTGTAGCCCAGCACGCCGGGGGTGTCGCAGAGCTTCGACCACAGCGTCTCCGCCACCGCCTCGCCGCCGAGCAGCACCAGCACCGGCCGGTGCCGGCCCTCGTCCAGCAGGCCCCGGTCGACCAGCGCCTGCGCGTAGGACGGCGTCACGTTGATGACGTCCACGGCGTGCTCCGCGCAGTACGCGGAGAGCGCCTCCGCGTCGCGGCGCAGCGCCTCGTCCAGGACGTGCACTTCGTGGCCCTCGACCAGCCAGAGCAGCTCCTCCCAGGACATGTCGAAGGAGAAGGACACGGTGTGCGCGATCCGCAGCCGACGCCCGCCCGCGGCGGCCACCACCGGATCGAAGATCGCCTCGCGGTGGTTCACCTGCATGTTCGTCAGCCCGCGGTAGGGCGTGACGACGCCCTTCGGCCGACCCGTCGAGCCCGAGGTGAAGATCACGTACGCGGCGGCGTCCGGCTCGTACGGCACCTGGAACGGACCCGCCGGCAGCGCGGCCAACTCGGCGACCACCGACGGGTCGTCAAGGCGCAGGCGGGGGACGTCGGCGGTGTCGGGCATCCGGTCGGCCGCCGCCTCGTTGGTGACCAGCACCACGGGCGCCGTGTCCTCGACCATGAACGCCAAGCGCTCGGCAGGGTAGTCGAGTTCGAGCGGCAGGTACGCCGCCCCGCAGCGCAGCACCGCGAACAGCGACGCCACCATGTCCAGCGAACGCGGCAACCCGAGGGCCACCACCTTCTCGGGCCCGGCGCCCCGCGCCGCGAACAACCGCGCCAACCGGTCCACCCGCGCGTCCAGTTCGGCATACGACCACGACTCCGCACCGAACACCAACGCCGTCTCCTCCGGCACCGACGCCGCCCGCTCCGCCAGCAACTCCGCCACCGACGCCGCAGGCAGCTCACGACCCGTCTCCGCCCACTCCCCCAGCAGCTCCCGCTCACCGGCCGTCAGCACATCCAGGGCGCCGATCGAGCGGTGCGGGTCGGCGGCGACCTGGGCGAGGACGGCGAGCAGGCGTTCGGCCAGGGCCTCGGCGGTGCCGCGGTCGTAGAGGTCGGCGGCGTACTCGAGGGCGAGGTCGATCTCCTCGGTGGCGGAGGTCTCCTCGAAGTTGAAGTCGAGTTCGAACTTGGCCGCGCCGAGGTCGAACGGGAGGATCCGGCTCTCCAGTCCGAGCAGGCGTCCGGCCCGGCCGTCGTTGTGCTGGTAGCCCAGCATCACCTGGAACAGCGGGTGCCGGCCGGGTACCCGGGGCGGGTTGAGGGCCTCCACCAGGCGGTCGAACGGCAGGTCCTGGTGGGCGAACCCGGCGAGGTCGAACTCGCGGACGCGGCCCAGCAGTTCGGCGAAGGTCGGGTCGCCGGACAGGTCGGTGCGGAGCACCACCGTGTTGACGAAGAAGCCGACCAGGCCGTCCAGCCCGCTGTCCGAGCGGCCCGCGACGGGCGCGCCCAGCGGGATGTCCTCGCCCGCGCCGAGCCGGTGCAGCAGGGTGGCGACGGCGGCCTGGAGCACCATGAAGGTGGTGGTGCCGGTGGCCCGGGCGGCCTCCCGCAGGCCGCGGTACACGGCGGGCGGCACCTGGGCGTGCACCGTCCCGCCCCGGTACCCGGCGACGGGCGTCCGCGGGTGGTCCAGCGGCAGCGCCAGCTCCTCCGGCAGACCGGCCAACGCGCGCGTCCAGTGGTCGAGTTGACGCTCCACCAGGCCGTCGGCGAGCAGCTCCTGCTGCCAGAGCGTGTAGTCGGCGTACTGGACGGGCAGCGGCTCCGGCCGGGCGCCGCCGTAGGCGGCGGTGAGGTCGTCCAGGAACGGCAGCATGGACCACTCGTCGCCCGCGATGTGGTGGAACAGCAGCACCAGCACGTGGTCCTCGGGGCCGAGTTCCAGCACGGTGACCCGCAGCGGCCGTTCGGTCGCCAGGTCGAAGCCGCGCCGGACGGCGGCCTGCACCGCGGCGTCGAGCGCGGACTCGGCGACCGGGCGGACCTCGATCGCCTCCGCGTCGGCCGGCGCGTCCAGCAGCTGCTGGTACACCGAGCCGTCGCGCTGCACGAACACGGTGCGCAGGCTCTCGTGGCGGGTGCTGACGGCGCGGACGGCGGCGCGCAGCGCGGGCTCGTCGAGCGGGCCGGTGACCCGGACCACGAGCGGCACGTTGTAGGTGGCGCCGTCGCGGTCCAGGTTCTGCAGGTACCACATGCGGCGCTGGGCGTGCGAGAGCGGCAGGTCGGCGGGGCGGGGGCGGCGGGTCAGCGCGGGGCGCGGCTCGCCGGCGGTGTCCAGGCGGTGGGCCAGGCCGGCGGGCGTGGGGGCCTCGAACAGGTCACGGACCGTCAGGGTGCCGCCGAGCAGGTTCCGGACCTTGGCGATCAGCCGGGCGGCGAGCAGCGAGTGGCCGCCGAGGTCGAAGAAGTTCTCCTCCGGGCCGACCTCGGCCAGGCCGAGCGCCTCGCCGAACGCACCGCACAGGATCTCCTCCCGTGCGTCCCGGGGCGCCCGCTCGGCGGTGCCGCCCTGCGGGGCGGGCAGCGCCCTGCGGTCGAGCTTGCCGTTGACGGTCAGCGGCAGCGCGTCCAGCGTGATCAGCGCGGACGGGACCATGTACTCGGGCAGCCGGGCGGCGAGTCCGGCCCGCACCTCGGCGGTGTCCAGGCGGGCCGGCCGGGACGAGGTAGCCGACCAGGCGCTTGACGCCCGGGGTGTCCTCGCGCACCACCACGGCCGCCTGCGCGACGTTCCGATGGGCCGTCAGGGCGTCCTCGATCTCGCCGGTTCGATCCGGTAGCCGCGGATCTTGACCTGGTCGTCGGCCCGCCGAGGAAGTCGAGCAGCCCGTCCCTCCGCCACCGCACCACATCACCCGTGCGGTACATCCGCGCGCCGGGCTCGCCGAACGGGTCCGCGACGAAGCGCTCGGCCGTCAGGCCGGGCCGGTTGAGGTACCCGCGGGCCAGGCCGACGCCCGACACGTACAACTCGCCCGGCACACCCACCGGAACCGGGCGCAACTGCCCGTCCAGCACGTGCGCGACGGTGTTCCGGATCGGCCGGCCGACGGTCGCGGTCGCCGAGTCCAGGGTGCCGCCGCCGAGGGTGTTGATGGTGTACTCGGTCGGCCCGTACAGGTTGTAGCCCAGCACGCCGGGCGTCTCGGACAGCTTCGACCACAGCGTCTCCGCCACCGCCTCGCCACCGAGCAGCACCAGCACCGGCCGGTGCCGGCCCTCGTCCAGCAGCCCGCACTCCACCAGCGCCTGCGCGTAGGACGGCGTCACGTTGATGACGTCGACCGCGTGCTCGGCGCAGTAGTCCGCCAGCCCCTGGCGTCGCGGCGCAGCGCCTCGTCCAGGACGTGCACTTCGTGACCCTCGACCAGCCAGAGCAGCTCCTCCCAGGACATGTCGAAGGAGAAGGACACGGTGTGCGCGATCCGCAGCCGACGCCCGCCCGCGGCGGCGACCACCGGATCGAAGATCGCCTCGCGGTGGTTCACCTGCATGTTCGTCAGTCCGCGGTAGGGCGTCACCACGCCCTTCGGCCGACCCGTCGAGCCGGAGGTGAAGATCACGTACGCGGCGGCGTCCGGCTCGTACGGCACCTGGAACGGGCCCGCCGGCAGCGCGGCCAACTCGGCGACCACCGACGGGTCGTCGAGCAGCACGGTGGCCGGGTGGGCGGGCAGCAGCGCGGCGGTGGCGGAGTCCGTCACCAGCACCACGGGCGCGGTGTCCTCGACCATGAACGCCAAACGCTCGGCGGGGTAGTCGAGTTCGAGCGGCAGGTACGCCGCCCCGCAGCGCAGCACCGCGAACAGCGACGCCACCATGTCCAACGAACGCGGCAGCCCCAGGGCCACCACCTGCTCCCGACCGGCCCCCGCGCCGCGAACAACCGCGCCAACCGGTCCACCCGCGCGTCCAGTTCGGCATACGACCACGACTCCGCACCGAACACCAACGCCGTCTCCTCCGGCACCGACGCCGCCCGCTCCGCCAACAGCTCCGCCACCGATACCGGAGGCAGCTCACGACCCGTCTCCGCCCACTCCCCCAGCAGCTCCCGCTCACCGGCCGTCAGCACGTCCAGGGCGCGGACGGGGCGGTCGGGGTCGGCGGTGAGCTGCGCGAGCAGCAGGATCAGGCGCTGGGCGTGCTGTTCGATCTCGGTGCGGTCGAAGACGTCGGGGCGGTACTTCCACTCGAAGGTGAGGGCCTCGCCGGGGTTGGTGATGAAGATCAGCGGGAAGTGCGCGGCGTCCACGTCCTCCACCTCGCGCACGCCGAGGCGCTCGCGCAGGTCGGCGCGGGCCGCCTCGTCGGCGGGGGTGTTGCGGAGCACCTGGAGGGTGTCGAAGAGGCGGCCGAAGCCGGTGCCGCGCTGGATGGCGCCCAGGCCGGTCTGGTGGTGCGGCAGCAGGGCGGCCTGTTCGGTCTGGTGGCGGGTCAGGAAGGCGGCGACGCTCTCCGCCGGGTCGAGCTCGGCGCGCACCGGGACGGTGTTGAGGAACATGCCGATGGTGCCGTCGATGCCGGGCAGTTCGGCGGGACGGCCGGAGACGGTCGCGCCGAACACCACGTCCTGCCGGTTGGTCAGCCCGGCGAGCAGCAGCGCCCAGCTGCCGGACAGCACGGTGTTCAGGGTCAGCGCGTGGGTCCGCGCGAACTCCTTGATCTCGCCGGTCAGTTCGCGGCTCAGCCGGGCGGTGACGGACTGCGGGAGCAGCCCGGCGCGTTCGCGGGCGCCCGGGGCGAGCAGGGTGGGCTCGTCGAGCCCGGCGAGGGCCTGCTGCCAGGCGATGGTGCCGGCCTCGGTGTCGCGGGCTCCCAGCCAGCGCAGGAACTCCCGGTAGGGCAGGGCGGGTTCGAGCGTCGGCAGGCCGGCGCAGCGGCCGAGGACTTCTTGCAGGAACAGGCCGGAGGACCAGCCGTCCCAGAGCAGCGCGTGGTTGGTGATCAGGATCCGCTGCCCGCCGTCGGGGGCGAGCACGGACAGCAGGCGCAGCAGCGGCGGGGCGGCCAGGTCGAAGCGGGTGGCGGCCTCGCGCTCCACCACCTCGGCCATCCGTTCGGCGAACTGCTGCTCCGTCAGCCCGGACAGGTCGAGTTCGGTGAGCGGGACGTCCACGGCGCGCGGCACGAACTGGACCGGCCGGTCGGGGCCGGTCGGCAGGAAGCCGGCCCGCAGGTTGGGGTGGGCGTCCAGCACGGCGGCGACGGCGGCGCGCAGCACGTCGAGCGGGAGGCGGCGGTCCAGGGTGATGACGTCGCGGGCGGTGTACACGTCCACGGCGCCGTCGTCGTAGTCGGCCTCGAACAGCAGGCCTTCCTGGAGCGGGGAGACCGGCCAGACCTCCTCGATCTCCAGGTGCGGCGCGGCGGCCCGGACGGCGGCCCGCTCGGCCTCGGTGGCGGCGGGGAGTTCGGGCAGCTCGGGCCGGGCGGCGGCGGTCTCCCGGGTGTCGGCGAGCCCGGCGAGGGCGGCGGGGGTGCGGCGTTCGAAGACGTCGCGGGGGCTGAGCGCGAGGCCTTCGGCGCGGGCGGCGCCGATCAGCCGGATCGAGGAGATGGAGTCGCCGCCGAGGCGGAAGAAGTCGTCCTCCGCGCCCACGGGTCCGGGCAGGCCGAGCACCTCGGCGTACAGCGAGCAGAGCAGCGTCTCGGTCGGGGTCTCGGCGGCGCGGGAGCCGGCGGCGCCCGCGAAGTCGAGGGCGTCCTCGGGCAGTGCCGTGCGGTCGAGCTTGCCGTTCACGGTCAGCGGGAGGGCGTCCAGGACGGTGAACGCGGACGGCACCATGTACTCCGGCAGGCGGGCGGCGAGCCGCTCGCGCACCTCGGCGAGGTCCGGCCCGCCGGGAGCGGCGGGCACCAGGTGGGCGACGATCCGGTCCACGGTGCCGCGGTGCACCACCACGGCGCTCTGCGCGATCTCCGGGAGGGCCGCCAACTCGGCCTCGATCTCGCCGAGTTCGATCCGGTAGCCGCGGATCTTCACCTGCCCGTCGGCGCGGCCCAGGTAGTCGAGGGCGCCGTCGGGGCGGCGGCGCACCAGGTCGCCGGTGCGGTACATCCGCGAGCCGGGCTCGCCGAACGGGTCGGCGACGAACCGGCCCGCCGTCAGGCCCGGCCGGCCCAGGTAGCCGCGCGCCAACTGGACGCCCGCCAGGTACAGTTCGCCCGGCGCGCCGTCCGGGACGGGCCGCAGCAGCCCGTCCAGCACGTAGGCCCGGCCGCCGGTGAGCGGGCGGCCGACGGCCGGGGTGGCGGTCTCGGCGAGGTCGGCGACCAGGGCGTCCACCGTGAACTCGGTCGGCCCGTAGTAGTTGAGCACGGTGACGCCGGGCTCGGCCCGGAGCTCCGTCCACAGCGTCTCGGGCAGCGCCTCGCCGCCGAGCAGCAGCACCGCCGGGCGGTGACGGCCCGTCAGCAGCCCGCTGTCGAGCAGCTGGGCGGCGTAGCTGGGGGTGACGTCCAGCGCGTGGATGCCGGCCGCGCGGACGTAGGCGACGACCGCTTCGGCGTCGCGGCGGTCGTCGGCGCCGAGCAGGTGCAGTTCGTGGCCGCCGAGCAGCCAGAGCAGCTGCTCCCAGGAGGAGTCGAAGGAGAACGAGGCGGTGTGCAGGGCCTTGAGCCGCGGCTCGCCGGTGGCGGCGAGGACGGTGGCGAACTCGCGGGTCAGGTGGTCGTGGGCCAGGTTGGCCAGGCCCGCGTGCGCCAGCACCACGCCCTTGGGGCGGCCGGTGGAGCCCGAGGTGTGGATGACGTACGCGGCCTGCGCCGGGTCGATCGGGCCGCCGCGCTCGTCGTCGGTGACGGGGCCGGCCGGCAGCGCGGCGAGTTCGGCGGCGGTCGCCGGGTCGTCGAGCAGCACCACGGTCGCGGCCGGCCGCTCGGGCAGGCGGGCCAGCACCTCGCGGGTGGTGACCAGGACGGCCGGGCGGGCGTCGTCCAGCAGGTCCGCCAGCCGGGTGTCCGGGTGGTCGAGGTCGAGCGGCAGGTACGCGCCGCCGGCCCGCAGCACGGCGAACAGGGCGGTGACGGCCTCGGTGACGCGCGGCAGGGCGAGTGCGCAGAGGTGCTCGGCGCGGACCCCACGGGCGAGCAGCAGGCGCGCCAAGGCGTCGGTGTCGGCGTCCAGTTGAGCGAAGGTGCGGGTGGCCGGGGTGCCGTCGAGGGCCGGGCCGACCAGCGCCCGCCGGTCCGGGGTCCGCTCCGCCTGCGCGCGCAGCAGGTCGTCCACGCCGGGCGGCGGGACGGCGGGCAGCGCGGGGCCGGTCAGCGCCGGGCGCTCGGCCGGGCGAGCAGGTTCAGGCGGGCGAGCGGGGTGTCCGGGTCGGCGGCGAACTCCTCCAGCAGGGCGAGGAATCGCCCGAGCAGCGTCTCGGCCGCGGCGGCGTCGAACACGTCCGGGCGGTACTCGAGTTCGAGCCGCAGGTCGGCGCCGGGCAGCAGGGTCAGGCCGAGCGGGTAGTGGGTGGCGTCGCGGGCCCCGAGCGCGGTGACGGTCGGGCCCTCGCCCTCGCCCTCGCTCGCCGCGAGCCGGGCCTTCAGTTCGTCCCCGCCGCCCTGGTAGTTCTCCACCACCAGCAGCGTGTCGAACAGCGGGCCGGACGCGCCGGCGGCACGCTGGACGGCCGCCAGGCCGAGGTGCTGATGGTCCATCAGGGCGGCCTGGGCGCGCTGGACGTCGGCGGCGGCGGAAGCGAGCGTGTCGGCGGCGGCCGGGCGGACCCGGACCGGGACGGTGTTGATGAACAGTCCGACCATCGACTCGGCGCCCGGCAGGTCCTCCGGCCGGCCCGAGACGGTGGTGCCGAACACCGTGTCGGTGCTGCCGGTGAGCGAGCCCACCAGCACGCCCCACAGCGTGTACGCCACGCTGCCGAACGTCAGGCCCCTCCCGCGCGCGGCCGCCGTCAGCCGGGCCGTCAGCTCCGCCCCCGCGTGCCGGGTCAGCAGCCCGGGCTCCACGGCCGACGCCCCCGCGACGGCCGGGGCGACCGGGTGCGGCGTCTCGAACCCGTCGAGGGCCGCCGCCCAGGCGCGTTCGGCGGCGGCGGTGTCCCGGGCCGCGAGCAGCTCCAGGTGGTCCCGGTACGGGCGGACCGGCTCCAACTGCTCGCCCCGGTACAGCGCGAGCAGCTCACGCACCACGATCGGCATCGACCAGCCGTCCAGCAGCAGGTGATGGCAGGTCAGCACCAGCCGGTGTCGGCCCTCCCCCAGCCGCAGCAGGCTGAACCGCAACAGCGGCGGCGCCTCCAGGTCGAACCGGCGCTGCCAGTCCTCGTCCATCGCGGCCCGCACCGCGGCGTCCGCCTGCCCCGTCAGATCGACCACCCGCAGCGGCGTCTCCACCTCCCGCTGCACGAACTGCACCACGTCCTGCGGATCCTCGTACCAGAACCCCACCCGCAGGTTCGCGTGCCGCACCAGCAACGCGTCGATCGCCGCCGCGAGCCGGCCCTCCTCGACGGCCCCCGCGAGGTCCAGGTACGACTGCACGACGTACACGTCCCGCGCCCCGTCGTCGTACAGCGCGTGGAACAGCAGCCCTTCCTGCAAGGAGGACAGCGGATACACGTCCTCCAGGTCCGAGGGCACCGCACCGGTCTGCTGCGGCTCGTCGTGCGGGGTGAAGGAGTCGTTCATCTCGGCTTTCTCGGTCCTGGAGAAGAGGGGAAAAGAAGAGGAGCAATGCCCTGCGGGCGGCAACCCACCGGGTTCGGGACCGGGCGAATCCCCGTACCGCGGACCGCCGGACATCGACCGCCCACCGGCACCCGAACCGCCCGTCGACCCGCCGCCGAAACGCCCCACGCCAGAGCCGCCCCACGCCCCGTCCGCCCGACGCACGGCCCCGGCAGAGCCGGAACGCCCCGCAGGAGAGCCGTCGCACGCTTCGTCCGCCCGACGCACCGTCACGGCGAAGCCGGACACCGGCCCAGCACCCCCGACGGGCGACTCGACAGGAATCCCGTCGCGGCTCCCGTCAACCGCCCCGGCGGGGCCGGGATGATCGGCGGCGGGTATGCCGGCCGGTCCGGCGGGGCCGGGGCGGTGGGGCGGTCCGGGTCTGGTGGGGGTCATCGGCGGCGCCGTTCGCGGAGCTTGGACTGGAGGCGGTCGAGTTGGGGCTGCTTGAGCGGGACCAGGGAGAGGGCGGCCGGCGTGGTGAGCGTCCCGAGGGCGGTGAACCAGGCATCGGCGAGCTGTTCGGCCCGGGCAGTGGTCAACAGCGCGTCGGGCCAGGAGAGTTCGACGGCGAGGACCGGCGCGCCGGCCGGGTCGGTGGTGATGGCGGCGTCGATCTCCAGCGGGTAGCCGGCGGCCATCTCGGGGTCGGGGCCCGCGCCGCGGGCGACTGCTTCGCGTTCGGCGGCGGGGGCGAGGGGCCAGGCGTCCAGGCCCGGGCCGGGCCGGTCGGAGCGGCCGCGGTAGTTGAAGAGGACCGGGGACTTGGGGGCGGCCGCGAGCAGGCTCGCGGTCTGGGGGTTGAGGTGACGGAGCAGGCCGTGGCCGAGTCCCTTGTCGGGGGCGGCGCGGAGCCGCTCCTTGACGTGGCGGAGGGTGTCGGCGGGGGCGACGCCGGTGAGGTCGAGGCGGACGGGGTGAACGGTCGTCAGCCAGCCGACGGTGCCGGACAGATCGGTCTCGCCGCCGCGGCCGTGGCCCTCCAGGTCGAGCTGGAGGCTGGGCGCGGCGCCGGGGTCGGCGGCGGCCACGCCGAGTACGAGTCCGGCGAGCAGGATCTCGTCGATGCCGGTGCCGGGCAGGGTGAGCAGGGGGGCGGTGCGGTCGGCGGGCAGCGTGCGGCGCAGGGTGCGCAGGGTGGCGACGGTGTCGCGGGCGGGGTCGGCGGTGAGGTGGGCGAGCGGTCCGGGCGGGCCGGCCAGGGTGTCGCGCCAGTGGGCGGTTTCGGCGAGCCGGGGTCGCTGCTGGGCCTGGGCGTGCAGGTGTTCGGCCCAGGTGCGCAGGGTGGTGGGTTCGGGGGCGAGGGCGGGGGTGCGGCCGGCGGCGGCGTCGCGGTGGGCGGCGGCCAGCCGGGGCAGCAGGACGCGCCAGGAGACGCCGTCGACGGCGAGGTGGTGGACCGTCAGCAGCAGTCGGCCGTCCGCCTCGGGGCCGGCGTCGAACCAGACGGCGCGCAGCATCCGGCCGGTGGCGGGGTCGAGCGCGTCGGCGGCCCGGTCGGCCTCGGCGGTGAGCGCGTCGGGGGACGGCGCACCGGCCACGGGCACCCGGCGCAGCAGGGCGGGGTCGTCGTCGGCGGGCCGGGTCTGCTGGGTCCACAGGCCGTCGGTGGTGTCGAGGCGCAGCCGCAGTGCGGGGTGGGCCCGGACCAGGGCGGCGAGGGCGGCGCGCAGCGGCTGTTCGCCGAGCCCGCCGGGGACGGTGAGCAGCACGGACTGGTTGAACCGCCGGACGGGGCCGCCGCGTTCGCGCAGCCAGTGCACGACGGGCAGCAGCGGCACGGGCCCGTCGGGCGTCGGTGCGGCCGGCTCCACGGGGACGCCGCCGACGCCGGTCGCGGCGGCCAGCGCGGCCGGGGTGGGGTGCTGGAAGACGTCCTTCGCGCTGATCGGGTACCCCGCGGCCCGGGCCCGGCTGACCAGTTGCAGGGAGACGATGCTGTCGCCGCCGAGGGCGAAGAAGTTCTCCTCCTCCCCCACCTCGGGCAGGCCGAGCACCTCGGCGAACACCCGTGCCAGCGCGGCGCCGCCGGAGACCCGGGCCGTGCCGCCGGAGGCCGGGGCCGCCGTGCCGATGGCCGGGGCCGTGGCAGCGGCCTGCCGGCCGGGCGCGGGCAGCGCCTTGCGGTCGAGCTTGCCGTTGACGGACAGCGGCAGGGCGGCGAGTTCGACCACCACGGACGGCACCAGGTGCTCGGGCAGGGTGGCGGCGAGCGCGGCCCGCGCCCCGTCGCCGGTGGCGCCGGAGCCGGCGGCGGGCACCACGTACCCGATCAGCTGCTTCGCGCCGCTCTCGGCCTGACGGACCGTCGCGGCGGCGGCGGCGATGCCCGGCACGGCGGCCAACGCGGCCTCGACCTCGCCGAGTTCGATCCGGAAGCCGCGGATCTTCACCTGGTCGTCGGTGCGGCCCAGGTACTCGACGCTGCCGTCGATCCGGTAGCGGACGAGGTCGCCGGTGCGGTACATCCGGGAGCCGGCCGGGCCGGACGGGTCGGCGACGAAGCGGCCCGCGGTGAGGCCGGGCCGGCCGAGGTAGCCGCGCGCCAACTGGACGCCCGCCAGGTAGAGTTCGCCGGCCACGCCGACGGGGCAGGGCCGCAGCGCGGCGTCCAGCACGTACAGCCGGGTGTTCCAGGCGGGGCGGCCGATCGGGACGGTGCCGGCGCCGGCCCAGGCGCGGTGGTGGGTGACGTCGACGGCGGCCTCGGTGGGCCCGTACAGGTTGTGCAGTTCGATCTGCGGCCACAGTGCGAGGAAGCGGTCGACGGCGGCGGCGGGCAGCGCCTCGCCGGAGCAGAAGACCCGGCGGACGGTGGCGAATTCGCGGCGCAGGGCGTCCTCGGCCTCGGCGGCGGCGGTGAACGCGGTGAGCATGGACGGCACGAAGTGGCAGGTGGTGACGCCGGCCCGGGCCGCGAGTCCGGCCAGGTACTGGGGGTCGCGGTGGCCGCCGGGGCGGGCCAGGACGACGCGGGCGCCGACGGTCAGCGGGAGGAAGAACTCCCAGACGGAGACGTCGAATCCGGCGGGGGTCTTCTGCAGGATCCGGTCGTCCGCGCCGATCGCGTACAGCTCGCGCATCCACTCCAGCCGGTTGACGATCGCCCGGTGGGTGACCAGGACGCCCTTGGGGCGGCCGGTGGAGCCGGAGGTGAAGATGACGTACGCGGCGTGGTCGGGTCCGGCCTCGGCGGGGGCGGCGTCGGAGGGCCCGGTGGCGTCGACGGGCAGCACCGGCACGCCGGGGACGGCGGGGACGGCGGACCGCTGCCCGGGCAGGGTGAGCACGCAGACGGGGCGGGCGTCCTCGATCATGCCGGCGAGCCGTTCGGCGGGGTACTCGGTGTCCAGCGGCAGGTAGGCGGCGCCGGCCCGGAGCACGCCGAGCAGGGCGACCATCAGTTCGGCGGAGCGCGGCACGGCGACGCCGACCACGGTGTCCGGCCGGGCCCCGGCGGCGGTCAGCGCGGAGGCCAGGCGTCCGGCCCGGTCCCAGAGCTGGCGGTAGGTCAGCTCTTCGCCCTCGAAGTCGACGGCGACCCCGTCGGGCGCGGCCACGACCCGTTCGGCGATCCGGGTGACCAGGGTGCCCTCGCGGACGGGTATCGCGGTGGCGTTCCACTCGCCGGCCAGGCCGCGAACCTCCTCGGCGGCGGTCGGCTCGATCCGGCCGATCGGCTGCCCGGGGTCGGCGGCGGCCTGCTCCAGGACGCGCAGCAGCCGGGTGCCGAACAGGCGGGCGGTGGCGCGGTCGAAGAGGTCCTCGGCGTGGATGACGGTCAGGTCGGTGCGGGTGCCGTCGGCGGACTCGACGAAGGTGAACGCCAGGTCGAAGCGGGCGGCGTGCACCGGGTCGGGCAGCAGTGCGGTGCGGGCGCCGAGCAGCGCGTCCAGGCCGTCGGCCTCCTTGCGGTACTGGACCATCACCTGGAACAGCGGGTGCCGGCCGAGGCTGCGCTCGGGGTTGACCAGGTCGACCAGCCGGTCGAAGGGCAGGTCCTGGTGGGCGAGGGCGCCGAGCACGGTCTCCTTGGCGCGGGCCACCAGCTCCTCGAACGCCGGGTCGCCGGACAGGTCGTGACGGAGCACCAGGGTGTTGACGAAGAACCCGACCAGCTGTTCGAGGGCCTCGTCGCCGCGTCCGGCGACGGGCGCGCCGAGCGCCACGTCGGCGGTGCCGGCCAGCCGGCCGAGCAGCAGCGCGGCGGCGGCCTGCACCACCATGAACGGGGTGGCACCGGTGCGCCGGGTCAACTCGCCGAGCGCGTCGTGCAGTTCGGCGGGCAGGGTGAGCCGGACGGCGCCGCCGCGGCCGGTAGCCTCGGCGGGGCGGGGCCGGTCGGTGGGCAGCGTCAGTTCGGCGGGCAGCCCGGCCAGCCGCTCAGCCCAGTACCCGGCCTCGCGCTCGACCGGCTGCTCGGCCTGCCACAGCGTGTGGTCGGCGAACTGGAGCGGCAGCGGCGGCAGTTCGGGGGCTCGCCCGGCGGTCCGGGCGGTGTACGCGGCGTCCAGGTCGCGCAGCAGCACGCCCTCCGACCACTCGTCGCCGGCCAGGTGGTGCAGCGCGATGCTGAGCACGTGCCGGCGCGAGCCGGCGCTGAGCAGGGTGGCCCGGACCGGGATCTCCCCGGTCAGGTCGAAGACGTGCGCGCCGGCGGCGGCGGTCTCGGTGTCCAGGCGGTGCCCGGCGACCTCCCGCACCTCGAACGGCGGGACGACCTGGTCGGCCGTCAGGATCCGCTGGTACGGCTGCCCGTCGTGCTCGGCGACCACGGTGCGCAGCGCCTCGTGCCGGGCGAGCACGTCGCCGAAGGCCAGCCGCAGCGCCTCGGCGTCCACGGGGCCGTCGATCCGCAGCGCGCACGGGATGGTGTAGGCGGTGGACGGGCCCTGCAGGCGGTCGAGGAACCACAGCCGGGCCTGGGCGGGGGCCAGCGGGATCCGGGCGGGGCGCACCCGGGCGGCGGGGCGGTGCGGGCGGGGGCCTCGCCGTCCAGGCGGGCGGCGAAGGCGGCGGCGGTGCGGGTCTCGAACAGGGCGCGGATGGCCACCTCGGTGCCGAGGGCGGCGCGCAGCCGGCCGACCACCCGGGTGGCCAGCAGGGAGTGGCCGCCGAGCGCGAAGAAGTCCTCCTCGACGCCGACCGCGGGCAGGCCGAGCACCTCGGCGAACACCCGGCACACCAGCTGCTCCCGCTCGGTGCGCGGGGCGCGGCCGGCGGGTGCGGCGTAGGCGTCGGCGGTGGGCTCGGGGAGCGCCTGCCGGTCGAGCTTGCCGTTGACGTTGAGCGGGAGTGCGGGCAGCGTCACCAGGGCGGCGGGGACGAGGTATTCGGGCAGTTCCTCGGCGAGGGCCTTGCGCAGCGCGGCCGGGTCGAGCTCCGTCCCGGCGGCGGGGACGGCGTAGCCGACCAGGCGCTTGCCGCCGCCGGGCGCGGGGCGGACCAGCACGGCGGCCCGGGCGACGCCGGGCAGCGCGGCGAGCGCGGCCTCGGCCTCGCCGGGTTCGACCCGGAAGCCGCGGATCTTCACCTGGTCGTCGTCGCGGCCCAGGTAGTCGAGGCTGCCGTCGGCGCGGTGCCGGACCAGGTCGCCGGTGCGGTACATCCGGGTGCCGTCGGCGGCGAACGGGTCGGCGACGAAGCGGCTCGCGGTGAGCGCGGGCCGGTTGCCGTAGCCGCGGGCCAGGCCGGGGCCGGCGATGTACAGCTCGCCGGCGGTGCCGGGCGGCACGGGCCGCAGCCGGGCGTCCAGCACGTAGCAGCGGGTGTTGCCGATCGGGGTGCCCACGAAGGGAGTTGCGCTGTCGGCGAGGTTCGCGCCGAGGGCATCGACGGTGTACTCGGTGGGCCCGTAGAAGTTGTGGCCGAGCACGCCGGGGGTGGTGCGCAGCCGGGTCCACAGGGTGTCGCCGACGGCCTCGCCGCCGACCAGGAACAGCAGCGGGCGGTGCGCCGGGTCGTCCAGCAGGCCCCATTCGACGAGCTGCCCGCCGAACGACGGGGTGACGTCCAGGGTGTCGATCCGGTCGCGCACCAGGCGGGCCGCCAGGGCCTGCGGGTCGCGGCGCAACTCCTCGCCGTAGACGTGCAGTTCGTGGCCGAGCAGCAGCCACAGCAGCTGCTCCCAGGAGGAGTCGAAGGAGAACGAGGCGGTGTGCGCGGCGCGCAGCCGCCGCCCGCCGGCCGCCGCGACGGCGCGGGCGAAGACCGTGCCGCCGTGGTGCTCCAGCAGGTTGGCGAGGCCCCGGTGCGGCACCAGGACGCCCTTGGGGCGGCCGGTGGAGCCGGAGGTGTGGATGACGTACGCCAGGTGGTCGGGCCCGGGGCGGACGGGTTCGGCGGCCAGCGTGCCGAGCCCGGCGAGCGGCACGGCACCCAGCTCGGCCTGTGCCAGCACCGGTCGGGCGGCGGCGAGTTCGGCGGTGGTGAGGGTGAGCAGCGGGGCGGCGTCGTCCAGCATCAGGGCGATCCGCTCGTCCGGGTGGTCCAGGTCGATCGGCAGGTAGGCGGCGCCGGCGGCGAGCACGCCGAGCAGGGCGGCGACCAGGTCGGCGGAGCGCGGCAGGGCGAGCGCCACGACGGTGTCGGGGCGGGCGCCGAGCGCGGCCAGGTGGCGGGCGTAGGTGTCGACCCGGTCGGCGAGTTGGCGGAACGTCAGGCGGTCGGCGCCGCAGACCACGGCGGTGCGCTGGGGGTGGGCGGCGGCGGTGGCGCGGAAGGCGTCGACCACGGTGCCCGCGGGGACGGGCCGGTCGGTGGCGTTCCAGGCGGTCAGCACGGTGTGCCGCTCGTCGGCGGTGAGGACGTCCAACGCGCCGACGGGGGCGGCGGGTTCGGCGGCGATCGCGGCGAGCAGGCGGAGCAGGCGGTGGCCGACGGCGGCGGCGCGTTCGGCGTCGAACACCTCGGGGCGGTACTCGACGGTGAGCTGCGGGTGCTCGCCGGGCAGGGTGAGCACGGTCAGCGGGTAGTGGGTGGCCCCGTGGTGGCCGATGCCGGTGACGCGCAGCTCGCCGGCGGTGAGCTGCTGCGGGTCCATCGGGTAGTTCTCGAACACCAGCAGGGTGTCGAACAGGGTGCCGTGTCCGGCGGCGGCCTGGATCTCGGCGAGGCCCAGGTACTGGTGGTCGAGCAGCGCGGACTGCGCCTGCTGGAGCCGGGCCAGCGCCTCGGCGACCGGCTCGTCCTCGCGGAGCTCGAAGCGGACGGGGACGGTGTTGCTGAACAGGCCGACGGCGGCCTCGACGCCGGGCAGGTCGCCGGGGCGGCCGGAGACGGTGGCGCCGAACACCACGTCGGTGCGGCCGGTGAGCCGGCCGAGCAGGATCGCCCAGGCGCCCTGCACCAGGGTGTTGAGGGTCAGTCCGTGCCGGCGGGCGGTGGCGGTGAGGGCGGCGGCGAGCGCGGCGGGCAGCGGCAGGTCGAGTTCGGCGCCGGCGGTGCCGTGCTCGGCGGCGGCGGGCGCGCCGAGGGCGTCGGCGAGCAGGGTGGGCGCCTCCAGGCCGGCCAGGGCGCGCCGCCAGGCGGCGGTGTCGGCGGCGGCGTCGCGGCCGGCCAGGTGGGCGAGGTGGTCGGCCCAGCGCGGCGCGGGCGGCAGTGCGCCGCCGGTGTACGCGGTGAGGACCTCGCGCAGCAGCACGGGCGTGGACCAGCCGTCCATCACGATGTGATGGCGGGTCAGCAGCAGGCGGTGCCGGTCGGGGCCGAGGGCGATCAGGGCGCAGCGCAGCAGCGGCGGGCGGGCCAGGTCGAAGCGGCGGGCGGCCTCGGCCGGGCGACGCGGGCGGCTTCGGCGTCCCGGCGTTCCTCGTCGAGGCCGGTCAGGTCGTGTTCGGTCCACGGGACGCGGACCCGGGCGGCGACGGTCTGCACGGGGTCGCCGGCGGCGGTCGTGGTGAAGGCGGCGCGCAGGGCGCTGTGCCGGTTGACCACCCGGTCGACGGCGCGGACCAGGGCGACCCGGTCGAGCGGCCCGGTGAGGTCGAGCGCGGTGAGCGAGGTGTACAGCTCGTCGTCGCCGCCGTGCTGCATCCGGTCGTGGAACAGCAGCCCTTCCTGGAGCGGGGAGAGCGGCAGCACGTCCTCGACGCCGGGGAGGGCGTCCAGGTCGGCCTGGGTGACGGGGGCGAGCGGCACGTCGGACGGGGTGAGGGCGGCGGCGTCGGGGCGGGCGGCCCACCGGGTGAGGGCGTCCAGCCGGGCGAACCAGGCAGCAGCCAGCTCCTGCATCTCCGGCTCGGTGAACAGGTCTTCGGGCCAGCCGAGTTGGACGGTCAGCTCGGGGCCCTCGGGGCGGTCGTGGACGAAGGCGCCGATCTCCAGGGCGTGGCCGCAGGGCTGCTCGGGGTCGGTGGTGGCGGTGATGGCGTCGCCGGCCTCGGGGGCGGGCGTCCACGGCTCGCCGGTGGCGGTGAACCGGCCGAGGTAGTTGAACAGCAGGCGGGGTTCGGGGGCTTCGGCGAGGGCGATCGCGCCGGCGGCGTCCAGGTGGCGCAGCAGGCCCCAGCCGGCGCCGGCGGCGGGCAGCGCGCGGACGGCCTCCTTGACCAGGCCGAGCGCGGCGCCGGTGTCCTCGGTGCCGGACAGGTCGAGGTGGAGCGGGAATTCGGTGGTCAGCCAGCCGACGGTGCGGGCGGTGTCGGCGCCGGGGACGAGCCGGTCCTCGCGGCCGTGGCCCTCCAGGCGGAGCAGCAGGCCGGGGGCGGCGGCGTCGCCGTGCAGGGCGCGGCGGCGGTCGCGGACGGCGAGGGCGAGGCCGGTGAGCAGCACGTGGTCGACGCCGGCCCGGCGCGCGGCGGGGACGGCGGTGAGCAGCGGCGCGGTGCGGGCGGCGGGCAGGGTGAGCCGCAGGCGGCGCTGCCGGCCGGCGGTGTCGCGGCGCGCGTCGAGCGGGCGCTCGGCCAGCAGCGGGGCCGGAGTGTGCGTCAGCTGCTGCTGCCAGTACGGGAGTTGGGCCTGTACCTCGGGGCCGGCGGCGGCCTCGGCGAGGCCGTGCGTCCAGGCCCGCAGCGAGGTGGGGACGGGGTCGAGGCGCGGCCCTCGTACGCGGCGTGCAGGTCGGGCAGCAGGATCCGCCAGGAGACGCCGTCCACGGCGAGGTGATGGATCACCAGCACCAGCAGGCCGGCGTGCTCGGGTCCGGCGTCCAGATGGACGGCCTGGAGGACGACGCCGAGTCCGGGGTCGAGCCGGCCGGCGGCGGCCTCGCGTTCGACGGCCGCGGCGGCGGCGAGTTCGGCGGGGCGACCCGCAGGTGGCGGAGCCGGTCGGCGACGGGGGCGGTGCCGACGGGGCGGACCTCCTGGGTCCAGGCGCCGTCGGCGGCGGCGTGCAGGCGCAGCCGCAGCGCGTCGTGACGGTCGGTCAGGGCGTCCAGGGCGGCGGCGAGCCGGGCCGGGTCGAGGCCGGCGGGGACGGTGACGGTGACGGCCTGTCCGAACCGGCCGATCGGGCCGCCGCGGTGGCGCAGCCACTCGCCGATGGGGTGGCGGCGAGGGTGCCGGTGGCGGCGACGGCGGGCCGGCGGCCTGCGGGCGAGGGGCTGACGGCGGCGGCGATCCGGGCGACGGTGCGGCGGTCGAAGACGGTGCGCGGGGTGAGGGCGAGGCCGGCGTGCCGGGCGCGGCTGCCGAGCTGGATGGCGGAGATGCTGTCGCCGCCGAGCGAGAAGAAGTTGTCGTCGGCGCCGACCTGTTCGACGGGCAGGCCGAGGACTTCGGCGACCAGGGCGGCGAGGATCCGCTCGGTCTCGCCGCGCGGCGCGACGGCCGTCCGGTCGGCGGCGGGCGCGGGCAGCGCCTTGCGGTCGAGCTTGCCGTTGACGCTCAGCGGCAGCGCGTCCAGGCCGACCAGGACGGCGGGCACGAAGTACTCGGGCAGGGTGAGCGCGAGGCGGTCCAGCAGCGCCTGCGGGTCGGCCGGCGGCGGCACCACGTAACCGACCAACTGGCGTGCTCCGCCGGGCAGTTCGCGGCCGTCACGGCGGCGTGCGCGACGCCGGGGAGGGCGGTCAGGGCGGCCTCGACCTCGCCGAGTTCGATCCGGAAGCCGCGGATCTTCACCTGGTCGTCGGTGCGGCCCAGGTACTCGACCGCGCCGTCCGCGTTCCAGCGGGCGAGGTCGCCGGTGCGGTACATCCGGCCGCCGTCGGCGGCGAACGGGTCGGCGACGAATCGGCCCGCGGTCAGGCCGGGCCGGCCGAGGTAGCCGCGCGCCAACTGGACGCCCGCCAGGTAGAGTTCGCCGGCCACGCCGACCGGGCAGGGCCGCAGCGCGGCGTCCAGCACGTACAGCCGGGTGTTCCACACCGGCCGGCCGATCGGCACGCTGCCGGCGCCGGCTGCGGTCTGCTGGTGGGTCACGTCGACGGCGGCCTCGGTGGGCCCGTACAGGTTGTGCAGCGGCACGGCGGGCAGCGCCCCGTACCAGCGGTCCACGGTGTCGGCGGGCAGCGCCTCGCCGGAGCAGAAGGCGCGGCGCAGGGTGGCGCAGCGTTCGGCGAGCCGCGGCTCCTCCAGGAAGGCGCGCAGCATGGAGGGCACGAAGTGCAGGGTGGTGACGGACTGTTCGGCGATCAGGTCGGCCAGGTAGCCGGGTTCCCGGTGGCCGTCGGGGCGGGCCAGTACGACGGCCGCGCCCTCGCTGAGCGCCCAGAAGAACTCCCAGACCGAGACGTCGAATCCGGCGGGGGTCTTCTGCAGCACCCGGTCCTCGGCGGTGAGTCCGTAGGCGTGCTGCATCCAGGCGAGCCGGTTGACGATGGCCCGGTGGGTGACCAGCACGCCCTTGGGGCGGCCGGTGGAGCCGGAGGTGTGGATGACGTAGGCGGCGTGGTCCGGCCGGCGGCCCGGGTGCGGCGCCGGGGGCGGCGGGAGGGGCGCGTCGAGCAGGACGGCGCGCTCGCGGGCGGCGGCGGGCAGCCGGTCGAGCAGGGCGGTGACGGTGAGCACCCGGACCGGGTCGGTGTCCTCGATCATCGAGGCGAGGCGCTCGGCGGGGTGGTCGGTGTCCAGCGGCAGGTAGGCGGCGCCGGCGGCGAGGGTGCCGAGCAGGGCCGTCATCAGCCGGGTGGAGCGGGGCACGGCGACGGCGACGATCCGGTCCGGGCCGGCCCGGCGGCGGCCAGCACCCGCGCCAACTCATCCGCCTTGGCGGCGAGTTGGGCGTAGCTCAGGGTGCCGTCGGGGGCGATGACGGCGGTGGCGTCGGGGGTGGCGGCGGCGCGGGCGGCGATCCGGGTGGCCAGCGTGCCGGGCTCGACGGGGTGCGCGGTGGCGTTCCAGTGCTCCAGCAGCTCGGCGCGCTCGGCGTCCGGCAGCAGCTCCAGCTCGCCGAGCGGGGCGGCGGGCGCGGCGGCCAGGCGCTCCAGCAGGGCGGTCGACCGCTCGGCGTGGCGGGCGAGTTCGGCGGCGGTGTACAGCGCCGGGTTGGCCTCGAAGTCCAGCAGCAGCCGGTGGTCGGGGGTCTTGGCGACGGACAGCGAGAAGTCGTCGACCGGGCCGGACGCCAGGTTGACGGTGTGTCCGGCGCTGCCCGCGAAGTCCAGGTCGAGGTCGAAGGGCTTGATGTTCAGCAGCGGCCCGTACAGCCGCTCGTCGCCGCCGACCAGGCCGAGTTCGCGGCGCAGCTCCTCGCCGCGGTGCAGCTGGTGGGCGCGGACGTCCCGCAGTTCGGCGGCGGCGCGGCGCAGCAGCGCGTCGAAGCTGTCGGCGGGGGCGACGGGCAGGTGCAGCGGCAGGATGTTGACGGCCATGCCGGGGACGCGCAGCGTGCCGGGCGCGGTGCGGGCCATCAGGTGCATGCCGACGACGGCCTCGCGGGTGCCGGTGATCCGGTGCAGGTACGCGGCGAGGGCGGCGTGCGCGGCCTCGGCCCAGGTGGCGCGGGCGGCCCGGGCGGCGGCCAGCACGGGGGCGGTGCGGTCGGCGGACAGCTCGATCCGGTGGCGCAGCGCGGCGGGCGCGGCGGCGGCCTGCTGCTCCGTCAGGGAGCGCACCTGCGGCCGGCCGGCGGAGCGTTCGCGCCACCAGGCGCGGTCCCGCTCGGCCTGCGGGCCGGCCAGGTGGGCCCGTTCGGCATCCGCGAGGACGGCGGCGGGCCGCAGCGGGCTCGGGGGACGTCGGCGCCGGCGGCGAGGGCGGTGTACACCTCGGCGACCCGGCGGGTGAACAGGGCGACGCCGTAGCCGTCGATCACCAGGTGGTGGAACCACTGGAACCACAGGTGGGCGTCCGCGCCGGTGCGGACCAGCAGGGCGCCGTGCAGCGGGTCGGCGGCCAGGTCGAGCGGGCGGGCGAGCTGACGGCGCACCAGGTCGACGGCGGCGCCCTCCGGGTCGGCGGCGTCGGCGGTGTCGAGGCGGGCGAGCGTCCAGCCCTCGGGGTCGAACGGGGCCTGCCGGGCGCCCTGTTCGGTGATCCGCAGGTGCAGGCCGTCGGCCTCGGCGAGGGTGCGGCGCAGCGCCGCTTCGAGCAGTTCGGGCCGCAGCGGCCCGTCGATCCGCACGTACTGCCCGACGTTGTGGGCGGGGCTGCCGGGGTCGATCCGTTGCGCGGCGAGGACGCCGGCCTGGGCGGCCGTCAGGTCCCGCCGGTCGCCGTGCTCGGCGCGCGTGGCGTGCGTGGTGGTGCTGCCGGCCATGGGTCGGACCTTCCCGGGGTTCGGCGGCCCCCGGCCGGGTGCGGTCGGGGCCACGGGGTGCGTGCGGTGCTGCGGGGTGCTGGCGGGGGGCTACTGGGCCTTCAGGACGGTCTCGATCTGCTCCAGCACGTTGATCGAGGTGCCGTAGCGGTCGGTGGTGGCGTAGGTCAGCGGGACGACCTTGCCGGCCTTGACGGCCTTGAGGTTCTGCCAGGACGGCTGCTTGTCCAGGTCCTTGGTGTCCTGCGGGACTTCGCCGGTGGCGGCCGTCCTGGGCACCAGGACGATGTCGGCGTCGGCGAGCACGTCGAGCTTCTCCACCGAGTAGGTGACCTCGTGGTCGGCGGTGTCGGCGGAGGCCCGGGAGAATTTCGCGCCGACGTCGTTCAGCACCCGGCCGACCCAGGAGGTGGCGGTGTCGACCAGGAACTCGCCGCCGCCGTAGGAGGAGGCGATGGTCCACTTGGTGGAGTTGAGCTTGTCCGCGTAGTCGGCCTTGATCCTGGCGGCCTCGGTCTCGTAGTCGGACTTCAGCTTCTTGAACTCCGCCTCCTTGCCGACGGCGGTGGCGATCTTCTCCTGCGCGGTCAGCAGGTCGACGGGCTTGTCGATGCCGAAGTACAGCGTCGGGGCGATGCCTTCCAGCTTGGAGACGCCCCAGTCGAACGCGGTGGCGCCCTCGACGATGATCAGGTCGGGGCGCAGCGAGGCGACCTTCTCGATGTTGATCTCGATGCCGGAGCCGATCGGCTCGATCTTCTTCGCCGCCTCGGTCTGCGAGGGCAGCAGCTCCATCGGGTTGTTCTCGTCGATGGTGGAGGTGCCGACGGGCTGCACGCCGAGGTCGAGCAGCGCGCCGGTGGCGTAGGAGACGCTGACGATCCGCTGCACGCCCGCGGGGACGGTGACCTTGCCGTTGGTCGCCTCGACGGTGACCGGTGCGGCGCTGCCGGCGGCGCCGGCCGCGGCGTCCTTGCCGCCGTCGCCGCCGGAGCCGCAGGCCGTGGCGGCGAGCGCGACGGCGACGGCCGCGGCGAGCGCTCCGGCGGTGCGGGTGGTCAGGGCGCGGGTGTTCATGGTTCTCCTCGGTGGGGGCGGTGCGGGGTGCCGCGGAAGGGGGTGACGGCCGGTCAGGCGCGGGTGAGGTACGCGGACCAGGCGAGCAGGGTGGGGGCGGGGCCGAGGTCGGCGAGGTCGGCGAACTCGACCCGGGCGCCGCGGGCGCGCCAGGTCTCGACCAGGTGCATGACGCGCATCGAGTCGAGGCCGAGGTCGCGCAGGTCGTCCTCGTCGTGGATGTCCTCGGGGCGCTCGCCGAGCAGGTCGGCGATCTCGGCGCGCAGGGTGTCGGGGTCGAACCCGGCGGGGGTGGTCATGGGGCGGACTCCTCGGTGCTGCGGGCGGGTTCAGGCGGTGGCGGCGGCGGTGCGGGCGCGCAGGCCCCGGCCGGAGCGGCGCAGCAGCAGGGAGTCGCGGATCTCGCCGGAGCGCACGGCGAGGGTGGACAGCAGCGCGGAGGTGATGCCGTGGGTGTGCTCGGTGCCGCCCTGCAGGTAGATGCCGGCGTCGAGGCGGTCGTCGGTCAGCACCCGGTGGTCGCGGTCGACCCGGAGCCGGCCCTGCTCGTCGGTGCGGCAGGCGTCGGCGAGTTCGCCGAGCAGTTCGCGCGGGTCGACGTGGGTGTAGCCGGTGGCGAGCACCACGGCGTCGCAGTCCAGGACGTGTTCGCGGCCGGTGGTGAGGGAGCGCAGGTGGGCGCGGGCGCCGGTGGCGGTCTCCTCGGCGGCGGTCAGCCGGGTGGTGTTCAGCACCCGCAGGCGTTCCCGGCCGACCACCTTCTCCTGGTAGGCGGTGCGGTACAGCTGCTCGATCAACTCGCCGTCCACCACGGAGTAGTTGGTGTTGGCGTGCTGGGTGAGCAGGCGCTGCTTGGCGTCCTCGGGGGCGGCGTAGAACTCGTCCACGGCGGCCGGGTCGAAGATCCGGTTGGCGAACGGGCTGTCGTCGGCGGGGCTGTAGCCGTAGCGGGTGAGGACGGCGCAGATCTCCGCCTCGGGCAGCGCGCGGTGCAGGAAGTCGACGGCCTCGGCGGCGGACTGGCCGGCGCCGATCACGGCGATCCGGCGGTGCGTCAGCGGACGGGCCGCCAACTGCGGGGCGCGCTGGAGCAGGTCGCGGGTGTGCCAGACGTTCTCGCCGGCGGCGACGCCCTCGGGCAGGCGCGGGACGAGGCCGGTGCCGACGGATATGTTGCGGGTCCGGTGGGTCCGGACCGAGCCGCCGCCGACGGCCTCGGAGACCACCTCGACCTGCTCGATCCGGCCGTCGGCGGCGGGCACCGGGCGGATGCCGGTGACGGTGCGGGCGTAGCGGACCCGGTCGGCGAACTCGGCGGCGCACCACTCGAAGTAGTCGTGGAACTCGAGCCGGGTCGGGTAGAAGGTCTTCAGGTTGATGAAGTCGGCGAGCCGGCCGCGCTCCTGGAGGTAGGCCAGGAAGGTGTAGCGGCTGCGCGGGTCGCGCTGGGTGACGAGGTCCTTGAGGAACGACACCTGCATGGTCGCGCCGTCCAGCAGCATGCCCCGGTGCCAGCCGAAACCGGCCTGGCGCTCAAGGAAGTTGACGCGCAGCGGGGGCTCGGCGGCGGTCCGGTTGTGGTCGTCGACGGCGATCGCCAGGGCCAGGTTGGCGGGGCCGAAGCCGATGCCGATCAGGTCGTCGACGTCCTCGTTGCTGCGGTCCGCCTCGTGCTCCAGCGACATGCGCGTCCTTCCCTCTTCCCGGTACGGCGGGGACGGGTGCGGTCGCATCCCGATCCTCGGCTGCTGCTTTGGTTAGGCTTACCTAACTTGTCGCACCGGAGGCGGCTGAGTCAAATTCAGGAACCGCCGCGGGGCGGGATTCCGCAGGCGAGGGGCCCAGCACCCGGGTACCGGGCGCGGCCGGGCCGAAGGCCCGCAGCACCGCATCCGGCACCCGGCCGTCCAGCACCCGCACCTCGCCGACGCCGGCCCGCAGCGCGGCCAGGCAGGCCGTCATCTTGGGCACCATGCCGCCCGCCAGGCCGGGCAGCATCCCGGCC
>NZ_KK853997.1:682320-688629 GCF_000696185.1 Kitasatospora cheerisanensis KCTC 2395
CGCCCAGCGCGCCGGCCACCGCGGCGGCGGCGGTGTCGGCGTTCACGTTGTGCACCGCGCCGTCCGCGTCGGGGGCGACGGAGGAGACCACCGGGATCCGGCCGTCGGCGAGCAGCGCCCGCAGCAGTCCGGTGCGCACCTCGGCGACCTCGCCGACCCGGCCGAGGTCGACCGGCCTCCCGTCCACCCGGCCCCAGCGTTTGACGGCGGTCATGGTCCGGGCGTCCTCGCCGGTCAGGCCGACGGCGAACGGGCCGTGCGCGTTGATCAGCCCGACCAGGTCGCGCTGGACCTGACCGGCCAGCACCATCCGCACCTCGCCCATCACTTCGGGCGTGGTGACCCGCAGGCCGCCCGCGAACGGCGCGCTGACGCCCAGCCGGCGCAGGTGCGCGTCGATCTGCGGGCCGCCGCCGTGCACCACCACCGGGCGCAGTCCGGCGTACCGCAGCAGCACCACGGAGCGGGCGAAGGACGCCGTCAACTCCCGGTCCACCATGGCGTTCCCGCCGAACTTGACGACCACCGCGGCGCCCGCGTACGGACGCAGCCCGGCCAGACAGGACAGCAGGTCCACGGCCGTCTCCTCCACCCTCCACCGCGACTTAGGTGAGGTTTACCTTACACAGGACTCCTCCACCCGTCACGAGGCCGGTACTTGACGTTGCCATGGCGATTCCGGGTCCGTACCATTTCAGGCCCACCAGCGGCGGCCCCCGCCGCGGAAGGCGCTCCCGGGAAGCGGGTTCCTCCATGACTGCTGCACCGTCACCCCGCCGCCGCCTCGGCGGTCTCGTCCTCCTGCTGGCCGGCGCGCTGCTGGCCGCCGCCCCCTCCGGCGCCGCCCGCGCCGCCGCCCCGGCCGAACCGCCGGCGCTCGCCGCGCAGAGCTGGGCGGACGACTTCGACGGACCGGCCGGCTCGGCCGTCGACCCCGCCAAGTGGACGCTGGAGACCGGCGGTTCGGGCAACGGCAACCACGAGCTCCAGTACTACACGGCGGGCGCGGCGAACGCCGCCCTGGACGGCCAGGGCCACCTGGTGATCACCGCGAAGCGCAGCACCGACGCCGGCCTGTCCTGCTGGTACGGCACCTGCCAGTACACCTCCGCGCGGCTGAACACCGCGCGGACCTTCACCCAGGCGTACGGGCACTTCGAGTCCCGGATCAAGATCCCGCGCGGGCAGGGCATCTGGCCCGCGTTCTGGATGCTCGGCAACGACATCGGCACGGCGGGCTGGCCGAACAGCGGCGAGATCGACGTGATGGAGAACATCGGCCGCGAACCGGGCACCGTGCACGGCACCATCCACGGCCCGGGCTACTCCGGCGCGGGCGGCATCGGCGCGCCCTACTCGCTGCCCGCCGGGCAGGCCTTCGCCGACGCCTTCCACACCTTCGCCGTCGACTGGAGCCCCGGCGCGATCACCTGGTCCGTGGACGGCCAGGCCTACCAGACCCGCACCCCCGCCGACCTGGGCGGCAACCGCTGGGTCTACGACCACCCGTTCTTCGTGATCCTCAACCTGGCGGTCGGCGGCGACTGGCCGGGCAGCCCCGACGGGACGTCCGCCTTCCCGCAGACCATGGTCGTCGACTACGTCCACGTCACCACCTCCGGCACCGGCCCGCTGCCCTACACCGGCCGGATCACCGGCCCCGGCGGCATGTGCGTGGACGTCGCCGGCGCGTCCAGCGCCGACCGCACCCCGATCCAGCTGCACAACTGCACCGGCAACGCCGCCCAGCAGTGGACCGTCGGCACCGACGGCACCGTCCGCGCCCTCGGCAAGTGCCTGGACGTGGACGCCGCCTCGCACAACGACGGCGCGGCCGTCCAGCTCTACACCTGCAACGGCACCGGCGCCCAGCAGTGGGCGTACGGCTCCGGCCACGACTTCGTCAACACCGGCTCCGGCAAGTGCCTGGACTCCCCCAACGGCTCCTCCGCCGACGGCACCCGCCTCCAGCTGTGGACCTGCAACGGCACCGCGGCCCAGCGCTGGACGCTGGGCTGACACTGCGTCAGCCGGGCGGCGGAGCCGCTCCGTCCCCGCGTTCGACGGGGCTCCGCCGCCCGACGCGCCGTCACGTCTTCTCGGGGACCTGGCTGAGCGGCGCCGCCAGCGACTCCAGGCTGCGGCGCTCCGCCTTGACGCCGATCACCGCCTCGACCACGCCGGCCAGCGTCATCAGAGCCGCCCCGATGCAGAACGCCAGGGTGGCGTCCCCGACCTGGCCGCTGGAGACCAGCCCGTTGAACAGCAGCGGGCCGGAGATGCCGCCCGCCGCGGTGCCGACGGCGTAGAAGAACGCGATGCACAGCGCCCGGGTCTCCAGCGGGAAGATCTCGCTGACCGTCAGGTAGGCGGCGCTGGCCCCGGCGGAGGCGAGGAACAGCACGGCCGTCCAGCAGGCGGTCATGGTGGTGGCGTCCAGCGAGCCGTGCTGGAACAGCCAGGCGGTGCCGAACAGCAGAACGCCGGAGCCGATGTAGGTGCCGGCGATCATCGGCTTGCGGCCGACCGAGTCGAAGAAGTGGCCGAGCAGCAGCGGGCCGAGGAAGTTGCCGACGGCGATCACCGCGAAGTAGTAGCCGGTGTTCCCGGCGGGCACGTCGAAGAAGGTGGTGAGGATCGCCGCGTACCCGAAGGTGACGGAGTTGTACAGGAACGACTGGCCGATGAACAGGGCCAGGCCGAGCACGGTGCGGCGCGGGTAGTGCGAGACCAGCGTGCGGGCGATGGTGACGAAGCCGACCGGGCCGCGTTCGCGGACCCGGATCGGCGGCTCGTCGACCGGCGGCAGCGGCTTGCCGGTCTCCTCCTCGACGATCCGCTCGGCCTCGGCGACGATCTCCTCGGCCTGCCGCCGGCGGCCGTGCGTGAACAGCCAGCGCGGGCTCTCCGGCACGTGCCGGCGCACCAGCAGGATGACCAGGCCGAGCACCACGCCGATGCCGAACGCCAGCCGCCAGCCGACGTCGGTGGCGAACAGCGAGGTGTTCAGCAGCGCGATCGACGCGAACGCGCCGAGCGCCGCGCCGATCCAGAAGCTGCCGTTGACGATCAGGTCGATCCGGCCGCGGACCCGGGCCGGGATCAGCTCGTCGATGGCGGAGTTGATCGCCGCGTACTCGCCGCCGATGCCGAAGCCGGTGAAGAACCGGCACAGGAAGAAGAACCAGGCCGTCCAGGAGAACGCCGTGACGGCGGTCGCGGCGAGGTACACCGCGAGGGTGAGCATGAACAGCTTCTTGCGGCCCAGCCGGTCGGTGAGCCAGCCGAAGAACAGCGCGCCGCAGCACGCGCCGGCCACGTACAGCGCGGCGGCCGTGGTGGTGACCTGGGCGGTGCTGATCGCGATGCCGCTGCCGGGTTCGGCGAGCCGGGCGGCCAGGTTGCCGACCACGGTGACTTCCAGGCCGTCCAGGATCCAGACGGTGCCGAGACCGATCAGGATCCGCCAGTGCCAGGGCGACCAGGGCAGCCGGTCGAGTCTGCCGGGGACGTCGGTCTCCACGGTGGCGGTTGCTGTCTCCGGGCGCTGCGGTGCGGACATCTGGACCTCCGTCACTGCCTTCTGCGCACCTCCGGCCGTTCCGGACGTGCCGTCAGCGCGTGTGCCCGGCCCGGGCGGTGGCACACACCTGGCCGACCGCCGATCGGCTCAACCGTGCAGCGAGGCCCGGACCAGCGCGGTGGACAGCCGCGCCAGCTCCCCGGCCGGCACCGACCCGGCCAGTTCCTCCGGCGTTTCGGGCAGGCCGAGCCGGGCGGCGGCGGCGAGCGCGCGGCGGTCGAAGAAGGGGCGCAGCTCGGGCCACACCAGTTGGGCCTCGCGGCGGAAGATGTCGGCGCCGACGGGGCCGATCCGGGGCACCTCCCGCAGCAGCCGCCCGATCGCGGCGCGGTCGCGCCCGGCCTCCTCGCGCAGCCGCCGCAGGTCGCCCCGCCAGCGCTCCCGGACCAGGTCGGCGCCCTCGCCGAGCGCGGTGGCGGTGCTCTCGTCGTAGCGGACGTAGTGGGCGCGGCCGAGCGCGTCGACGCGCTGCTGCCAGGTCGATCCGGCCATCCTGGCCGGGGTGCGCCACCCGGCGGCGAAGAGTTCGCGGGCGGCGGCGACGGCGGTGTCGGCGCGGATCCGGACCGCGCACAGCTGGGTGAGGACGAGCAATCGGTACAGCGGCGCGGGGGTGTCGCGCAGCCGGATGCCGGCCTGCTCGGCGTAGGTGGCGCCGTGCTCCTCCAGCAGTTCCCGGACGGTGCTCACCGCGGCGGCCGGGCTTCCAGGTGGTCGGCCAGCACGCGGGTGTCGAAGCGCGGCTGCGGCGCGGTGGCGGGGCCCTGCACGGGGTGGCCGTCGGCGAGCCGGAACCGGGACCGGTGCAGCGGGCACTGGAGGCAGCCGTCGACGAGTTCGCCGCCGGCAAGGGACGCGGCCATGTGGGTGCAGCGGTCGGCGAGGACGGTCCAGCCGTCGTCGGCGGAGCGCACCACCACGACGGCGACCTCGCCCAGGTGGCGGCGGACCGGGACGTCGACGGGGAAGTCCTCGGTGGCGCCGAGCGAGTGCCAGTCGGGCGGGGCGAGCCGGAACTCGGCCTCCGCGTGGGCGGCGCCCGCGGCCTGACGGTACGCCAGGTGGCCGCCGAGCGCGGCGGCGAGACCGACGGCGGTGGTGCCGCTCAGCCCGAGCAGGCGGCCGCGCAGGCCGTGGCCGCGGCGGCGGGCGCGCAGCGAGCACAGGTGCAGCAGGGCGGCGGTGACCGCGCTGGAGGCGTGCACCAGTCCGGTGCGGCGCTGGACCGGGGGCAGCCGGGCCCAGTCGACCCAGCCGGCCCACAGCACGGGCGGCAGCGCGACCAGCCCGGCGGCGGTGAGCCGCCGGGCGGCGGCGTCGTCGAGGCGGGTGGCGTCGAGCAGGCCGGCGGCCAGCCAGCAGCCGATCGGGATCTGGGCGAGCGCCGGGTGCAGCGGGTGGCCCAGCGGGACGCCGTGCAGCAGGTCGCGGGCGCGGCCGAGCGGCAGGGCCTGGACGAGGTCGGCGAGGCGTTGCGCGGCCGGGTCGAGGAACGTCCAGCGGCCGGGGGCGTCCAGCCAGTCGGCGGGGCCTTGGTGGAGTGGTTGTTCCATGCCGGGGCGGCTGTCCACTCCCCCGGATGCCAAACACGGGCCGCGCGCAGGGGTCCGCCCCGGCCGGGACGGGGCCGGGGCGGGACGGGTGGCGCGGGTCAGGAAGGGCGGATGCGTCCGCGCCAGCCGCCGGACTCGACGCCGCGTTCCTCCACGAAGGACTTGAACCGCTCCAGGTCCCCGCGGACCCGGCGGTCGATCATCCCCATGGTGTCGGCGGCGTGCTCGGCGAACCCCTGCGGGTCGTAGTCCATGGCGAGGCGCACCTCGCAGCGGTCGTCGTCGAGCCGGGCGAAGCTGACCACGCCCATCTGCTGGACGTCGCCGCCGACGGTCCGCCAGGCGATCTTCTGGTCGGGCGCCTGGTCGACGATCTCGGTGTCGAACTCCCGGCTGACGCCGGAGATCTTGGTGCGCCAGTGGTTGTGGCGCTCGTCGAGCTGGGTGACCTGCTCGACGCCGTCCATGAAGTGGGGGAAGTCCTCGAACTGCGTCCACTGGTTGTAGGCGGTGTGCAGGGGGACGTCCACCTCAATGGTCTCCTGGACCATGCTCATGTGTGTCTCCTCCGTGTCTCGTGGGGGTCACCATCGGTACCAGCGGGAGCGACGGCCGCCGCTCTCGGCGCCGCGGGCGATGAAGCCGATCAGCCACAGGACCAGCACGGCCAGGGCGATCCACCACAGCACCTTCACGGCGAAGCCGGCACCGAACAGGATGAGGATCAGCAGCAGCACCAGCAGCATCGCGAGCATCGCGGTCGTACCTCCTCGGTCGGCGTGCGATCGTCCTGCCGGTGTTCGGGCGGCGACCGCCGGCCCGGTGCGGGCCTGCCGTGCGTCTGACCGATTCGCTCCGGGTCAAACCCTTCTGTCCGCCCTGCCGTTCCCGTCGTCGAGGACCTGCACGGCGATCAGGCAGGTGTCGTCGTCGGTGTCGGCGCAGCTCAGTTCGAGGGTGCGGTCGAGCAGCGCGTCGAGATCGGCGGCGGGTTCGGCGAGCACCTGGGCGAGGTGGGCGAGCGACTCGTCCACGGACCGGTCGCGCCGTTCGACCAGGCCGTCGGTGTACATCACCAGGACGTCGCCGGGGCGCATGGCGAGCCGGGCCTCGTCGTAGTCGGGGTGCTCGGCGGCGCCGAGCAGGATGCCGTGCGGCACGGCCAGCGGGCGG
>NZ_KK853997.1:688932-690140 GCF_000696185.1 Kitasatospora cheerisanensis KCTC 2395
GGGGGTGGTAGCGGGCGCAGACGGCGGTGGCGGTGGCGGCGGTGAGGTCCTCGGCGGCCTCGTTGAGCCAGCCGAGCAGCCGGCCGGGTCCGGCGCCGGTGTAGGCGAGGCCGCGCAGCGCGTTGCGCAGCGCGACCATGCCGGTGGCGGCCTCGACGCCGTGTCCGGCCATGTCGCCGACCACCAGCAGGGCGGTGCGGTCGGGCAGCAGGGTGGTGTCGTACCAGTCGCCGCCGACCCGGTCCTGCTGCGAGGAGGGCCGGTAGCGGACGGCGGCGCGCAGTCCGGCGCTCTCCAGCGGCGGCGGGGCGGGCGGCAGGATGGCCTGTTGCAGGCGCAGCGCGAGGCGGTGGTTGTCGGCGGCCTCCTGCCGGGTGTCGGCGAGGCGTTCGGTGGTGGCGGCGAGCGCGGTCTCGGTCCAGTGCTGGGCGGAGACGTCCTGGTAGGCGCCGCGGACGACGGCGGTGCGGCCGCGGATGTCGAGGACGGGTTCGGCGACCAGGCGCACGTAGTGGGTGTAGCTGCTGAGGTGCCGCATCCGGAACACGGCGGAGTCGCTGCGGCCGCGCCGGGTCGCGGAGTTGACGACCCGTCGGACGGTCTGCTCGTCGTCGGGGTGGACGTGCGCGGCGAGGGCGGCGAGCGGGACGGGGGCGGTGCCGGCGGGCAGGCCGAGCAGTTCGGCGGTGCGCGGCGTCCAGTGGATCTCGCCGGTGCGCAGGTCCTCCTCGAAGCCGGCGAGGTGGCTGAGGCGTTGGGCGGTGCGCAGCATGTAGTCGGTGCGGTCGGTGCCGGCGGCGGGCTGCCAGCTGACCAGCAGGCGGTGGCCGTGCCGGGCGGCGGCCAGGTCGAGCAGCACGGGACGGGGGTCTGGCCGGACAGGAAGGTCAGGGCCAGGCTGTCGCGGCGCAGCGGGCGGCCGGTGGCGTGCACGTCGAGCAGCAGGTCGAGCAGGCCGTCGGCGCAGGCCAGCGGGTAGGCCTCGGTGAGGGTGCGGCCTTCGACGCGGTGCGCGGGCCGGTCGGCGAGGTCGGTGAAGGCGGCGTTGACGCGGGCGAGGCGGAAGTCGGCGGGGTCGCCGTGGGCGGGTTCGGGGTCGAGCAGCATGGCGGGGGCGAGTGCGGGGTCCAGGGCGGAGGTGTCGGAGGGGGCGGGGCCGGGGTCGGCGCCGCCGTCGGCGAGGGCGAGCGCGCAGACCTCGGCGACGG
>NZ_KK853997.1:691623-732036 GCF_000696185.1 Kitasatospora cheerisanensis KCTC 2395
CGCGCAGGTCCTCGGTCTCCTCCTGGGCGTGGCGCAGCCGCAGGGCGAGCAGCCGGCGCGGGTCGGTCCCCGTCCGGTGCGGCTCGCGGGGCTTCGACACGGCGTCAACTCTCCAGCCAGTGAAGGACGGTGGTGATCAGGTGGGTGGTGTCGACGGGCTTGGTGAGGTGGTCGTCGGCGCCGGCGGCGAGGCTGCGGGCGCGGTCGTCGGGCAGGGCCTTCGCGGTGACGGCGATGATCGGCACGTTCGCGTGTTCGGCGCTCTCGCGGATCGCGGCGGTGGCGGCGTAGCCGTCGAGTTCGGGCATCATCAGGTCCATCAGGACCAGGTCGGTCTCGGGGTGGGCGCGCAGCAGGGCGAGTCCGGTGCGGCCGTTGGCGGCGTGCAGGGCGGTGGCGCCCTCGCGTTCGAGGGCGGCGCTGAGCGCGTACACGTTGCGGGAGTCGTCGTCGACGACGAGCACGGTGCGGCCGGCCAGCCGGCCCGCGCGGTCGGAGGGCGCGGCGGCGGGGGCGGGTTCGTCGGCGGGCGGGCCGGCGGCCTTGCCGACGCGTTCGCGCAGTTCGTCGAGGCCGGTGGTGATCTCCAGCCGGTCGCCGTCCGGGAGCGGGGCGTCGGGGGTGGTGGTGTGGCCTATCACCGGGACCGGCGCGGGCCGGCGTTCGAGGGCGGCGAGCAGGGTGCGGGCGCCGTCCTGGGGCAGCGCGAGGTCGAGGACGATCAGCCGGGGCGGGCGGCGGTCGAGGGCGGCGAGGGCGCTGTCGGGGTCGGCGGCGCTGTCCACGGTGGTGTCGCGGTCGGCGACGGCGCTGCGGGCGAGCACGGTGAGCAGCCCGGGCGGGTCGGGTTCGACCACCAGGATGCGGCGTTCGGCGGCTTCGGCGGGCTCGGCGGCCTCGGCGGGGGCCGGGGCGGGCAGCAGCAGGGTGAAGCAACTGCCTTCGCCCGGCACCGATTCGGCGCTCACCGCGCCGCCCAGCAGGCGGGCCAGTTCGCGGCTGATGGACAGTCCGAGGCCGGTGCCGCCGTACTTGCGGCTGGTGGTGCCGTCGGCCTGCTGGAACGCGCCGAAGATGGACTCCAGGTGGTCCGCGCCGATGCCGATGCCGGAGTCCTGGACGCGGAACGCGACGGCGGCCGACTCCCGCTGCCCGGTGGGCAGTTCGCCGGGCCGGGCGGCCTCGACGGTGAGTTCGACGAAGCCGCGGTCGGTGAACTTGACGGCGTTGGAGAGCAGGTTGCGCAGGATCTGCCGCAGCCGGGCCTGGTCGGTGCGCAGCTCCTCGGGCGCGCCGGGCGCGGTGCCGATCCGGAACTCCAGGTTCTTCTCGGCGGCCAGCGGCCGGAAGGTGGTGTCGACGTAGTCGAGCAGTTCGCGCAGCGGGAACGGCTCCACGGTGACGTCGAGCTTGCCGGCCTCGACCTTCGACAGGTCGAGGATGTCGTTGATGAGCTGGAGCAGGTCGGAGCCGGCCGAGCGGATCACCTCCGCGTACTCGACCTGCTTGCCCGTCAGGTTGCCCTCGGGGTTCTGCGCGAGCAGCTGGGCGAGGATCAGCAGGCTGTTCAGCGGGGTGCGCAGTTCGTGGCTCATGTTCGCCAGGAACTCCGACTTGTACATCGAGGCGGACGTCAACTGGCGGGCGCGTTCCTCCAGTTCGCGGCGGGCCTGTTCGATCTGCAGGTTCTTCGCCTCGATGTCGCGGTTCTGCGCGGCCAGCAGCTCGGCCTTCTCGCCGAGTTCCGCGTTGGAGCGCCGCAGCTCCTCCTGGCCGTCGACCAACTGCTCGGAGCGGGCCTGGAGTTCGGCGGTCAGCCGCTGCGACTCCTGGAGCAGTTCGTCGGTCCGGGCGTTGGCCAGCAGGGTGGCCAGGGTGGTGCCGATGTCCTGGGCGAGGCGCTCCAGGAAGTCCCGGTGCAGGTCGGTGAAGTGGTGCAGGGTGGCGACCTCGACCACGCCGAGCAGCCGGTCCTCCATGGCGATCGGCTGGATCAGCAGTTCCCGGGGCGGCCCGGAGCCCAGCCCGGAGCGGATCTCGGCGTAGCCGGGCGGCAGTTCGGTGATCGCGATCGGCCGGCGGCTGCGCCCGGCCTGGCCGATCAGCGACTCGCCGAGGCCGAAGCGGCGCGGCGCGCCGGCCTCCGGGTGTCCGTAGCCGGCGGCCCGGACCAGGGCCGGCCGGTCGGGGCCGTCGCCGCCGCCGTCGTCGGGCTGCTCGGCGGGGCCGCCGCCGGGGCGGTTCTCGGCGGGGCCGGACTCGGCGAGGTAGCAGGTGCCGTACTGGGCGCCGAGCAGCGGGCAGAGCTCGTCCATCAGCAGCTCGGCGACGGCGGCGGGCTCGCGGCGGCCCTGGATCATGCCGGTGAGCCTGGCCAGGTGGGTCTTCAGCCAGTCCTGCTCGCGGTTGGCCCGGGTGGTCTCGCGCAGCGACTCCACCATCACGTTGACGTTGTCCTTCAGGTCGGCGACCTCGCCGGACGCGTCCACGGTGACCGACCGGGTCAGGTCGCCGGCGGTGACGGCGCTGGTGACCTCGCCGATCGCCCGGACCTGCCGGGTCAGGTTCCCGGCCAGCTCGTTGACGTTCTCGGTGAGCCGCTTCCAGGTGCCGGAGACGCCCTCCACCTCGGCCTGCCCGCCGAGCCGGCCCTCGGTGCCGACCTCCCGGGCCACCCGGGTCACCTCGGCGGCGAACGAACTCAGCTGCTCCACCATGGTGTTGACGGTGTTCTTCAGCTCCAGGATCTCGCCCCGGGCGTCCACGTCGATCTTGCGGGTCAGGTCGCCGCGGGCCACCGCCGTGGTGACCTGCGCGATGTTGCGGACCTGGCTGGTCAGGTTGTGCGCCATGAAGTTGACGCTGTCGGTGAGGTCCTTCCAGGTGCCGGCCACGTTCGGCAGCCGGGCCTGGCCGCCCAGGGTGCCGTCGGTGCCGACCTCCCGGGCCACCCGGGTCACCTCCGCCGCGAACGCCGACAGGGTGTCCACCATGGCGTTCAACGCGCCCACCAGTTCGGCGACTTCGCCCGCCGCCTCGACGGTGACCCGGCGCGACAGGTCGCCGCGCGCCACCGCGGTCGCCACCTGCGCCATCGAGCGGACCTGCCCGGTCAGGTTGGCCGCCATCACGTTCACGTTGTCGGTCAGGTCGCGCCACGTCCCCGACACGCCCCGCACGTCGGCCTGCCCGCCGAGGGCGCCCTCGGTGCCGACCTCCCGGGCCACCCTGGTCACCTCGCCGGCGAACGAACTCAGCTGCTCCACCATGGTGTTGACGGTGCTCTTCAGCTCCAGGATCTCGCCGCGCGCCACCACGTCGGTCTTCCGGGTCAGGTCGCCGCGCGCCACCGCCGTCGCGACCTGCGCGATCGAGCGGACCTGCGCGGTCAGGTTGCCCGCCATGAAGTTCACGCTGTCGGTCAGGTCGCGCCACGTTCCCGACACGCCCCGCACGTCGGCCTGCCCGCCGAGGATGCCCTCGGTGCCGACCTCGCGGGCCACCCGGGTCACCTCGGCGGCGAATGAACTCAGCTGCTCCACCATGGTGTTGACGGTGTTCTTCAGCTCCAGGATCTCGCCCTGCGCGTCCACCGCGATGGTCCGGGTCAGGTCGCCGCGGGCCACCGCCGTGGTCACCTGCGCGATGTTGCGGACCTGCGCGGTCAGGTTGCCCGCCATGGCGTTCACCGAGTCCGCCAGCTCCCGCCACGCGCCGACCGCCTGCGGCACCTCGGCCTGGCCGCCGAGCATGCCCTCGGTGCCGACCTCCCGGGCCACCCTGGTCACCTCGGCGTTCAGCCGGGACAGCCGCTCCGCCATGTCGTTGTAGACGCCGGAGATCTCGCCCAGCACCCCGGGCGCGTCCGGCAGCCGCAGCGACAGGTCGCCGTCGCGCACGGCGGTGAGTCCGGCCAGCAGCCGGCGCAGCGCGACGCCGTCGGGTTCGGCGTGCTGCTGCGCGGGCCGCTCGGGTTCCGGCGCCTTCGGGTCGGGTGTGCTGTCCACGTGGCCACCACCTCGGGTCCGGTCGACGGGGCCGGGGCCGACGGGCGGGTCGGGCCCGGGCGTTCACGGTGGGTCCTCTCCACTGTGGCACCCTCCCGGTCAGGGTTCCGCCGGAGGGCGCAGCGTCTCCAGCCACACCCGCTTGCCGCCGCCGGGCACCGGATCGCTGCCCCAGGCGGCGGCGAGCCGGTCGACCACCCGCAGGCCGTGGCCGCCCGGCCGGGCCGGCGTGTGCGCGGCGCGCAGCACCGGCAGCCGGTCGTCCCGGTCGCGGACCGCGATCCGCAACAGCGGTCCGCAGCAGGTCAGTTCCAGCGCGTAGGGGCCGCTCGCGTGCTGGCAGGCATTGGTGACGAGTTCGCTGGCCATCAGCAGGACGTCCTCGGCGGCGGCCCGGCCGTCGGCGTCCCGGGCCGGCAGCCAGCCCCAGGCCAGCAGGGCGAGGCGGGTGAACTCGCGGCTGCGGGCGACGGCCCCGGGCGCGGTGTCCAGCGCGAGGCTGCGCCGCTCGGTGCGGTCCTCCCCCCGGTCCTCGGCGCGGTCGTCCCCGGCCCGGTGGCGGTCCTCGGCGCGGTCCTGGCCGGATCCGTGGCTCTCGGCGCGGTCGTCGGTGCGGTCGCTCTCGGTGCGGTCCTCGGCGGCGGGACGGTTCATCAGTGCTCCTCGTACCCGTCGCCGTACCCGTCCGTCCTGTCCAGCAGCCCTTGGGCGTCCGCGGCGAGCGCGTCCGCGACGGTCGGGCGGACGACCAGGACCTCGTCCGCGCCGGTGATCTCCAGCATGCGGACCACCACCGAGCCGGGGGCGGCCAGCAGCAGCGGGATGCCGGCCCGCCGGGCGGCGACGTTGGCGCGCAGCAGCAGGTTGAGCCCGGTGGAGTCGCAGAAGTCCAGGCCGCCGCAGTCGACCACGAGCCGGGCCGGCGGGTCGGCGACGGCCCGCTCCAGGGCGTCCCGGAGCGGGCCGACGCTGTCGTGGTCGAGTTCGCCCTCGGGCCGCACCACCAGCGCACCGGGGGGACGGTGCAGAGCGACGGTGAGCGGGACACCGGTGGCAGGCTGTGCGTCCACGGTCCGAACACCTCCTGCCGTACGGCGTTGGTCCTCCACCCTCGGGTGGCTCGCCCGCGCGGCTACCCGGCGGGAGCGGACTCAATCAGCGTCCGGGACGGGCCGCCCGTCGCCCTCGATCTGCTCGCGCAGCCGGGTCAGGGTGGCGGCGAGGATCCGCGAGACGTGCATCTGGGAGACGCCGATCTCGCTCGCGATCTCGCTCTGGGTGAGTCCGCCCCAGAACCGCAGCAGCAGCACGGTGCGTTCGCGCTCCGGCAGTTCGGCGAGGAACGGGCGGGCCACCACCCGCAGTTCGGCGAGTTCGAGCTCGGGGTCGCAGGTGCCCAGCCGGTTGATCAGGGCGCTGCCGGTGTCCTCGGAGTCCTCGTCGCGCAGCGAGTCCAGCGAGTCGCAGCGGCACAGCCGTCCGGCGTCCAGCCCTTCGGCGGCCTCGGCCTCGGTGAGGTGCAGTTCCTCGGCGAGTTCGGCGGTGTCGGGCAGCCGGCCCAGGTCCTGTTCGAGCCGGTCGGAGGCGCGGGCGGCGGCCAGGTAGCGCTCCTGGACGCTGCGCGGGACCCGCAGCGGCCACGAGGTGTCGCGGAAGAACCGCTTGATCTCGCCGGAGATGGTCGGGATCGCGTACGTCACGAACTCGACGCCGCGGTCCGGGTCGAACCCGTCGACGGCCTTGATCAGGCCGATGGTGCCGACCTGCAGGATGTCGTCGAGCTCCTCGGGGCGGTGCCGGAACCGCGCGGCGACGAACCGCACCAGCGGCATGTTGAGTTCGATGACGGTGCCGCGCACGTAGCTGTACGTCGATCCCTCGCGCGGCAGTCGGCGCAGCCGGCGGAACAGGGCGTCGCTGATCTCGCGGGCCTCGAACTTGCCCATGGCGCGCATCTCGCGCCGGGTCGGCCGGTACATCGGGTCGATGTCGCGGGCGGCCGCGGCGCGGGACCGCGCGGTGCGCTCCTCGTCGTGGGGGTCGGGTGCGTGCTGAGGTCCGCCGGTCCCGTTGCGGGACGGCGGTCGGCGGTGGGTCGTGGTGGTCACGGGGAGTCATCTCCCGGGGACGGCGTGGGCCCGTCGCGACGCTCCGGCGAAGGACGGCTCGCCGCACGCCGGGGCACTGGGCCCGGACGGGGGCGGCCGCCGCGCGGAGCGGCGGTGGGACGGGCGGAGAACCGTGGTGCCCGGCTTCTTCAGGCGGACGGCTCCCGGCACGCAGCTCGCATGCCGTGGCTGGCGACCTTGCGGGTCGGACCACACCGGGCGCGGTGCACTCGGCGTGACGTCCCACTCGTACCCGATCGGCTGCGGTTGAATCCGATTCGCCCCGGTCGATCCGGGTATGCGAGCGCGTGACCCCGTACGGCGACGAGAGGAGAGCGGTCATGCCTGCCGGTTCGAGCCCCAAGCGGGAGCGCCAGTACGAGCACATCAAGGAGAGCCAGCTGGAGCGCGGCGCCAGCAAGAAGCGCGCCGAGGAGATCGCCGCCCGCACCGTCAACAAGGAACGCGCCCGGCACGGCGAGAGCCGCACCGCGTCCCGCAGTTCGCTGAAGGACGTCTCCTCCGGGCACCGCGGCGGCAAGCGCTCGCACAGCGGCTCGCAGGGCCCGACCTACGACCAGCTGTACAACGAGGCCCGCCAGCGCAACATCAAGGGCCGCTCGAAGATGAACAAGCACCAGCTGGAGAACGCCCTGGGACGGTGAGAGCGATGACGATGACGGTTCCGACCCCCTTCGACCCGGACGTGCGGCCGCCCGAGCCCCGGACAGCCCGCCCCGGCCCACCGACCCGCCGGGCCCCTCGGCCCCTCCCCGCTGCCGCCGGACCCGGACCCGCCGCTCTCGCCGCCCGTCCCCCACGACCCGCAGCCGCCGTCGCCGCGGCCCCGGTCCCGGGCCGCCCCGAACGACCCGAACCGCCCGCCCGGGCGGCCGGACCCGGAACCGACCCCGCAGCCGGCCACTCCGCCGCCCGGCGGGTAGCCCTTACTCCACGTTCGCGGCGGTCACGGTCCACGCCTCGGCCGACGCCTCGTCCATCCGGAGATCGAACGTGAGGGCGATCGGCCGGCGGACGCGGGCGTCGCCGCGGAGCACCTGCTCGGTGCGCCGGTCGACCTCGTAGTAGACGCCCTCCGCGTCGGCCGAGACGCGGAAGACGATCGGCTCGCGCGAGACCAGCGAGCGCACCGTGACCGCCTTGACGACGGCCTCGCGCATGACGGTCCGGTTGATCGTGCGCACGGGCGTGAAGTCGAGGCTGCCGTCGTTCATCACCCACTCCTCGAGGAACCGCTCGACGGCGACCTCCAGGACCGCCCGGTCGAACCGGCCGTCCAGCACGCTCAGGTCGCCGGCGGCGGTGTCGGCGTCCGTGCTCCACGAGATGTTGGTGAGCGACAGGACGTCGCTCACGCCCCGCACCGCGGTCTTCCCGGCCACCTCCAGCACCGCCTCGCGGGCGACCTCCTTCTGGTCCCAGCCGTCCGTCTCGATGGCGCTGGTCAGGTGGTGCGCGCCCTCGGCCGCCTGCTCGATCGACGAGACGATCCACTCCCCGGCCTGGTTCTTGCGCAGCGTCCAGTACTCCACCGGGCGCGTCGAACCGTCCTTGCGCACCGCGTCCGAGCCGTAGCTGCGGCGCACGTAGTCGTTGAGCGTCGCGGTGATCCGGAACGTGACGGTGTCGTTGACCTCGCCGGCGCGGTTCGCCACGTCGACCAGCTCGACCTCCGGGCCGGAGACGATCTCCACCACGTTGACCTCGCCGCGCGACTCGTAGTCCCGCAGCTCCTCGCCCCACTTGCCGTACAGCACCGGGGACAGGATCTGCTGCAAGGTGCCGTGGTCGTGCTGCGTCCACGCCTGCTGGGCGGTCCGGTACAGCCACACCGCCCGCTGCTCCAGCGCGGCCCGGTCGAAGGTCGCGTCGGTTTCGGCGATCGCGTCCACCCGCGCCCCGACCTGGGCGGCCCGCTCGCGCGCCTGCTCGTCCGAGCGGTGCGCCGTACGGTCCGACACCGTGTTCAGGCCGGCCGACTGCTGCGCCTTCCGCTTCCGCCGCCGGAGCCACAGGAACACCAGGACGACGATCACGAGCACCAGCAGCGGGAAGAACCCACCGCCACCGCCGCCCGCGACGAACCCGTAGCCGAAGCCCCCGCCGGTCGTGTGGAAGCCGCCGCCACCGCCACCGCCGCCCCCACCCCCGCCGTTGAACCCGTGGCTACCGCCCCCGCCACGCGCGTACGCCACCGCCGGGCTGCTCAGCGCAGCGGCTCCGGCGACCACAGTTATCCACCGACGGGTGCGCACTCGGCTCCCCCTTCAAGAATTCAGAGCTGCTCCCTGCGAGCCTACAAGCCGGGCCACCGCGGACCGCACCCGCCGGGAGACGCGGTGCCCGGGGCCCGGTCGCCGCCCCGGGAATTGACCCCGAACACCTGGGCGGAATTGACCTGAACCACGGGCCACTCCGGGCCATAGGCTCGTGATCATGACTACCGAGAGCGTGCACCTGCCCGCGATGCTGACCCGCCGTGCCGAGGCCGAGACCTGTGCCGACCCGAGCAGTGTGATGACCCTGCTCGGCGAGTCGGACGCCGCGCCGGGCGGCTTCACCAGCTACCGGTCCAGCTTCGCCGCCGGGGCGCCGGGGGCTCCGGCGCACTTCCACACGAAGGCGACGGAGCTGTTCTTCGTGCTCGGCGGCTCGCTGCGGGTGCTGGTGGACGACCTGGTCACCGTCCTGCACGAGGGCGACTTCCTGGCGGTGCCGCCGCGCACCCCGCACGCCTTCGCGGCGGCGCCCGACTCGGAGGCGGACGTCCTGTTCGTCTTCACCCCCGGCCTGGGCCGGTTCGACTACCTGCGGCTGCTCGGCCGGGTGATGCGCGGCGAGGCCGACCCGAAGGAGATCGCCGAGTCCGCTGAGCGCTTCGACAACCACTACGTCGACAGCCCCGTCTGGCGCGCCGCCCTCGACGCCTCCGCCTGACCCGGCCGCGCGGCGGCGGACGGGCCTGCCTGCCGGGGTGCTCCTCCGGACCGGCGGGGCGTCAGGGGATCAGCGAGTCCTCCGCGCTCTCCAGGGCGAGGCGGACGGCGCCGACGGCGGCGGACTCGTTGCGCAGCGGGGAGCGGTGCAGGGCGGGCGGGGAGAGCGTGATGTGCCGCAGGCGGGTGCGGAGTTCGTCGACGAGGTCCGGGTGGCGCTCGACGACGCCGCCGCCGATCACGAGGGCGTCGGGGTCGAGCAGGTGGGTGAGGGCCGCGAGGCCCGCGCCGATCCGGCGGACGGCGGTGGCGCGGGAGTCGGGATCGGTGAGGTCGGCGTCGAGCAGCCGCTGTTCGAGCCAGCCGGGCCGGGCCGGCCCGGTGCGCGGATCGCCGGGGACGTCCGCGGGGGCGAGGTACCCGAGTTCGCCCGCCGCTCCCCCGGCGCCCCGGTGGAGCCGGCCGCGGATGAGCAGGCCGGCGCCGACCCGTGAGCCCCAGTGGACGTAGGCCACGGTGTCGAGGCCGCGGGCCGCGCCGTGGTGGTGCTCGCCGAGTACGGCGAGGTTGGCGTCGTTCTCCACCAGGACGGGGCAGCCGGGGTGGGCGGCGAGGAGGTCGGCGCGGAGCCCGGCGACCGGCCACGGGCCGCGCTCGGGGAGCGGGGCGGTGACGAGGCCGGGCGCGCCGACCGCGACGGCGCGCAGGCTGCCGGAGCCGGGCAGTCCGGCCAGCAGTTCGGCGAGGCGGTCGCACACCTCGCGGGCGGCCCGAGGGGCGGTCATGCCGTGGTCGTCCAGCCGCCAGCGGCCGACCACGGCGCCCTGGAGGTCGGCCAGCAGGACCACCAGGCGGGTCGGCCCGACGTCGATGCCGGCGACGTGCCCGGCCTCCGCCCGGAACCGGACCGTGCGCGCGGGCCGGCCGGGCCACTTCGCGGCGCTGTCCGACACCCTGGCCCCGCTCGGCATCGAGGTCGGCTGGAGCTGGTACCTGACCCACACCGGCACCTCGACCCCGGAGACCATCGGCGACGCCCTCCGTCGGCACGGCGTCACCCCCGTCGAGCCGGTGGACGCCCTGGTGGCCGTCTGCGAGGAGCGGTACCTCGACCACCTCGCGGAGGTCCGCGAGATCCCCCGGGTCGCCGACCTGGCCCGCTCGCTGGCCGGACGCCTGCCGCTCGCCGTCGCCTCCGGCGGCATGCGCCGCACCGTGCAGGCCACCATGGCGCACCTGGGCCTCACCGGTCTGTTCAGCTGCACCGTCACCCGCGACGACGTCGCCGAGGGCAAACCCGCACCGGAGATCTTCCTGCTCGCCGCGGAGCGCCTGGGCGTCGACCCCGCCCGCTGCCTGGTGCTGGAGGACAGCGACTCCGGTCTCCTCGCCGCCCACCGCGCCGGGATGGCCGCCGTCGACATCCGCACCGACGCCTTCTGACCCGGCCCGCCGCCCGGCCGGGGCGGGTGAGGAGCGGCCCCGGCTGCGCCGACCGGGTGGCGCCGGGCGGGCGGCGGCGCGGAGCGCGGAGGGCCGGTCCGGGCGGGGCTAGCGTCCTGCGCGGGCGGAACAGGCGGACCCGTGGGAGCGGCGGATGCGGTGGTGGACGGCGGTGGCGGAGACGGCGCTGTGGTGGGCCGGGCTGTGCGGCCTGTACACCGTGCTGATCTCCACCGTTGACGCCCTGGAACTGCTGGTCGGGGCGCTCGCCGCGCTGCTCGGAGCCCTGGCCGCCCGCCCGGCCCGGCTCGCCTCCGGCGCCCGGGCGGGCGGCGCGGCGGGCCTGTGGCCCGCCATGCGGCGCTGGCCCCCGGCGGTGCTCGTCGACACCTGGCGGCTCGCCGTGCTCACCCTCCGACCGTCCCGCGCCCGCCCGGCCTTCCGCGACCTGCTGCTGCCCGAACGCACCGGCCCCGCCTGGGCGTTGGCGCTCTACTCGGCCACCCCGGGCGGCTACGCGGTGTCCGCCGACCCGGCCCGGGTGCACGTCCTGACTCCCGGACCCGGGCTGCTGGAACGGGCCCTGACGACCCGCCGGGTGACCGGGTGAACGCCTGGCTGGCCGCCGCGGCCGTGGACACCGCCGTCCTCGCGCCCTGCCTGTGGCGGTGCGCCCTCGGCCCGCCCGAGGAGCGGCTGGCGGCGGTCGCGCTGGCCGGGCCGGTGGTGACGGTGCTGTTCCTGCTGCTCTCGCAGGGGCTGTCGCGGCCCTCGTACGGGGATCTGGCGCTGGTGCTGGCGGTGCTCGCGCCGGCCGGGACGCTGGTCTTCACCCGGCTGCTGGCCGGCGAGCCGCACGGGGACGCCGCCGACGAGGGCACCGGATGACGGGCCGTCACGCGGTCGCGCTGGTGCTGCTGTCCGCCGGGAGCGCGGCGCTGCTGCTCGCGGGGGCGGCGTTCGCCCGCCTGCCCGGGCGCTACCTGCGGCTGCACGCTCTGTCGGCGGCGACCACCCTCGGCGCGCCGCTGACGGCCGCCGCGCTGGCGGTGGAGACCGGGCCGGGGCGGGCCGCGCTGAAGCTGCTGCTGATCGGCGGCCTGGTCCTCGCGGCGGGCCCGGTGACCACCATGGCGATCGGGCGGCTGACCGCCCGTCAAGGCCGGGAGCAGCCGCGGTGACCGCCCTGATCGCCGTCGCGCTGCTGCTGACCGCCGCGTTCGCCACCCTCGCGGCGCTGACCCGTGACCCGGCCCGCCAGGCGATCGTGCTCTCCGGGCTCGGCCTCGCGCTGGCCTTCCTGTTCACCACCCTCCAGGCCCCGGACGTCGCCCTGTCGCAGCTCGGCGTGGGCACCGCCGTCACCCCCCTGCTGATCCTCCTGACGGTCCGCAAGGTGCGCCGCCCCCGGGCCGGCGACGAGCCCGACCGGCCCGCCCCGCCCGACCGGCGCCGGGAGCGGCGGTGAGGCCCGGCACCCGGCTGGTGCTGTTCGCCCCGGCGGCGGCCGGCCTCGCGCTGGCGTTCGGCGCGGCCGCGCTGCGCCTGCCGGCCTTCGGCGGCGACCAACACCCGTACGGGGCGCGGGCGGTGACGGCGGCGCTGGCGCACCGGACGGCGAACGCGGTGTCGTCGGTCAACTTCGACCAGCGGGCCTTCGACACGCTCGGCGAGGAGTCGATCCTGTTCGCGTCGGTGCTGGCCGCGACGCTGCTGCTGCGCCTGGCGCGGGACGAGCGGCGGCGGCGGCCGGGCCGGCGCGGGTGCTGCCGAGCACCCGGCTGCTGGGGGCGGCGCTGCTGCCGTTCACGCTGCTGACCGGCGTGTACCTGGTGGCGCACGGGGCGCTGAGCCCGGGCGGCGGGTTCCAGGGCGGGGTGGTGCTGGCGACCGGCCTGCACGTGGCGTACGTGGCGGCGGACTACCGGGCCCTGCGGCGGGTGCGTCCGCTGGCGGTGCTGGACGTGGCGGACGCGGTCGCGGCGGGCTCGTTCGCGGCGCTGGGGCTGGCCGGCCTGGCGGCGGGCGGGGCGTACCTGCAGAACGTGCTGCCGTGGGGGACGTTCAACACGCTGGCGTCCTCGGGCCTGGTGGCGGTGGTGAACGCGGCGGTCGGCGTGGAGGTGGCGTCCGGGGTGGTCGTGCTGCTGGCGCACTTCCTGGAGCAGGCCGTGGAGACGGCGGAGCGGGACGGGGGCTGAATGGGCGTCATGGCGTACCTGGCGGCGGGCTGGATCCTGCTGGTGGGCTGCTACGGGCTGGTGACCAGCCGGAACCTGATCCACGCGGTGGGCTGCCTGGCGGTGTGCCAGTCGTCCACGTACGTGCTGCTGCTGGCGGTCGGCTACCGCTCGGGCGCGACCGCGCCGGTCTTCGCGGACCTGCCGACGGACGCGCCGGTGGTCGATCCGGTGGTGCAGGCGCTGGCGCTCACGGACGTGGTGGTGGGCGCGACGGTGACGGCGCTGCTGCTGGCGCTGGTGATCCAGCTGCGCAAGCGGCACGGCACCGTCGACCCGCAGCGCCTGACCGGGCTGCGGGGCTGACGGGGTGCCGGGGCCGCCGCGCTGCTGCCGCTGTCCGTCGCGGTGCCGCTGCTGGGAGCGGCACTGCTGGCCGTCGCCGGGCGGTGGCTGCCGCGCACGGCGCGGGACGCGCTGGCCGGGTGCTGCGCGCTGGCGCAGGTACTGTGCCTGGTGGCGCTGTGGGTGCGCACCGGTGACGGGGTGTCGGTGTCCTGGCTCGGCGGGTGGCGTCCGGTGGGCGGCTCGTCGGTGGGCATCGTGCTGGCCGCCGACCGGATCGGGGTGCTGCTGGCGCTGGTCGCGGCGGTGCTGGTGCTGGCGGTGGTCGGCTACTCCTGGCGGTACTTCGAGGAGCCGGCCGGGCGGAAGGGCGGCGTGTACCCGGCGCTGCTGCTGCTGTTCTCGGCCGGCATGTGCGGGTTCGCGCTGACCGGCGACCTGTTCGACGCCTTCGTGTTCTTCGAGCTGATGGGCGCCGTCGCGTACGCGCTGACCGGCTTCCGCATCGAGGACCCGCGTCCGCTGCACGGCGCGCTGGCCTTCGGCATCGTCAACTCCCTTGCCGCGTACTGCTCGCTGCTCGGCATCGGCCTGCTGTACGCGCGCACCGGCGAACTCGGCCTGGCCCAGCTCGGCCGGGCGCTCGACGGCCGCCCGCCGGACGCGCTGGTGCGGTGCGCGTTCGTCCTGGTGCTGGCCGGGCCGCTGGTGAAGGCCGCCGCCGCGCCGTTCCACTTCTGGCTGCCGGACGCGCACGCGGTCGCGCCGAGCCCGGTGTGCATGCTGCTGTCGGGCGTGATGGTGGAGCTCGGCGTGTACGGCGCGGCGCGGATCCACCGGACGGTGTTCGCCGGCCCGGGCGGGGTGCCGGCCGACGCGGTCCGGCCGGTGCTGCTGGCGCTCGGCGTCGTCACGGCGCTGGTCGGGGCGGTGATGTGCTGGCAGCAGCGACACCTGAAGCGGCTGCTGGCGTTCTCGACGGTCGGTCATATCGGCCTGTTCCTGGTCTCCTTCGCGCTGCTCACGCCGGCCGGGGTGGCGGGCGCGGCGGTGTACCTGGCGGGCCACGCGGGCTGCAAGGCCGCGCTGTTCGGGCTGTGCGGCGTGCTGCTGGACCGCTTCGGCTCGGTCGACGAGCACGGGCTGTTCGGCCGCGGCCGCGAACTCCCCTTCACCGCAGCCCTGTTCGCGCTGGGCGGGCTCGCCCTGGCCGGGCTGCCGCCGTTCGGCACCGGCCTCGGCAAGGCGCTCGCGGAGGACGCGGCCGGCGAGTGGGCGTGGTGGCTGCCCGCCCTGTACGTGCTGGTGTCCGCAGTCACCGGCGGCGCGGTCCTGCGGGCCTGCGCCCGGGTGTTCGGCGGCCGGGGGCGCCACCCCGCCGAACACCCGGACGAGCCGGAGACCACCGGCGAGGGCGAGGAGCCGGAGGTCCGCGACCCGACCCGCCCGCTCCCGCTGCCGGTCCTCGCCGTCCCCGCACTGCTGCTGGCGGCCTGCCTGGCGATCGGCCTGTGCCCGCCACTGGCGCGGCAACTCGCCGCGGCCGCCGCCCGGTTCACCGACCGGGCCGGCTACCTGGACGCCGTCCTGCACGAGGCCGCGGCGCTCCCCGCGCTCGTCCCCCCGCCCGCCGGGTGGACCGCCCCCGGCCTGCTGCTCGGCCTGCTCTCCACCGCCCTCGCCTGCGCCCTGGCCGCCGCCGCGCTCCGCGGCCCGCTGCCGGCCCCGCCTGGACCCGCCCCCGCTCCGCGCGCTCCGCCGCCTCCACTCCGGCCTGCTGGGCGACTACGTCACCTGGCTCCTGGTCGGCCTGGCCGGCCTGCTCGCGGCGATCACCGCACTGGGCTGAACCGGCGGCCTCGAGGCACCGCCGGGCGCGGAGCGGAGGACCGCCCGAGGGAACGAGGCGCGGGCGGCGCGGCCACGTATCGGATGCGCACCGCCCGACCGGCCGGCTCCGGATTCGGTACGCGCCGAGCTGACGCCCCGTCAGTTCGCGGCGGCGAAGAACGCCAGCAGGCGGGCGTTGACCGCGTCCGGGCGCTCCAGGGTGAGGCCGTGGCCCGCGCCCGGGAGGATCTCGGCCTGCGCGTGCGGGACCAGGGCGGCGATCCGGCGCAGCACCCGGCGGGGCGGAGCAGCGCGCTGCGGGCGCCGATCAGGGCGAGGACGGGGACGGTGATCCCGCGCAGCTCCTCGTCGCCGAAGGGCGGGGCGGCGGGGCGGGCGGCGGGCTTCCAGGTGCGCATGCCGAGCATCAGCGGGGCCAGCATCTCCGGCGGGGCGGCGAGCGCGGGATTGGCGAGCAGGCGGGCCAGGGCGGGGCGGAGGCGGCGGGGGGCGAGCATGCCGAACAGACCGGCGACCATGTAGAGGTAGAACCGGGCCGGGACCTTCTCGATGCCGCCGGGGTCCAACGGGGCTACGGTGGCGAGCCGTTCGGGCGCGCGGATCGCCTGGTTGAGGGCCAGCCAGCCGCCGTAGGAGACGCCGACCAGGTGCACCCGGCGCAGGTCGAGCCCGGCCAGCACCTCCCCCAGCCAGGCGGCGTTCTCGGCCGGCCCGGCGGCGACGGCGCGCTGCACGCTGCGGCCGGGGTCGTCGAGGGTGGAGACCGCGTACACGGGGTGGTGCGCGCCGAGCGCGGCGATCTGCGGGTGCCAGTTGGCGGGGTGACCGGCGTGGCCGTGCAGCAGGACGACGGGGTCGCCCGTGCTCGGGCCGTAGTGGTGGACGTGGACGGTGCCGTAGGCGGTCTCGACGTCCAGGGCGCGGTGCGGGGCGGGCCACAGCTCCATGGCCCGGTCGTAGGCGTCGAGGTACCGGTGGCGGGCCTCCTCGCTGACGAAGTGTCCGACGCTGGTCCTGGTCATGGGCCCCTCCCGTTGCTTTGGTGGTATGGTTGTACCATAAAAACGTTCGAAGGGGCCGGGATGCCGAAGCTGGTCGACCACGAGGAACGGCGGGCGCTGATCATCGACGCCCTGCTGCGCGACGCCGCCCGGACCGGCCTGCACGCCGTCACCATGCGCTCCGTCGCCGAGGAGGCCGGCGTCTCCGTCCGCCTGGTGCAGTACTACTTCCACACCAAGGAGCAGCTCCTCCTCGACACCCTCACCCGCCTCGGCGTCCGCATGGGCGAGCGCGTCCGCGACCGCGTCCGGGCCGCCGAGGCCTCGTCGACCGCGCCGCCGTCCCCGCGCGAGATCGTCGAGGCGGTGCTGCTGGAGGCCGTCCCCACCGACGAGGAGAGCCGCACCTTCCACCTCGTCTACACCGCCTACGCCGTGCTCTCCGTCACCGACCCGGCGCTCGCCGCCCGGTCCTTCCTCGCCGCGCCGAACGAAATGGAGGCCTTCCTGGTCGCCCACCTCACCGCCGCCGGCCTCCCCGAGCCCGACCACGAGGCCGTCGTCCTGCTCGCCCTCTCCGCCGGCCTCGGCCTGAGCGTCCTGCTCGGCCAGCGCACCCCCGAGGCCGCCACCACCGTCCTCCACCACCACCTCAGCCGGCTGTTCCCCACCCCCTGAACGCCCCTCCGGACGGCCGCGGCTCTCGCGGGCGCACCGCCCGGCACGTTTCCGTTCCGGATTCGCGGCCAGACGCGCGGCAGTGGTGTCTTCGCGTGAAGGAGGGACGTCCCGTGTCCAGGAACGTGGCCGATCAGGTGCTGGCGCGACTGCGGGAGTGGGAGGTGGACCAGGTCTTCGCGTACCCCGGGGACGGCATCAACGGGCTCCTCGCGGCGTGGGGGCGGGCCGACAACCGGCCGTCGTTCGTGCAGGCCCGGCACGAGGAGATGGCGGCGTTCGAGGCCGTCGGGTACGCCAAGTTCTCCGGCCGGGTGGGGGTGTGCGCGGCGACCTCCGGGCCCGGCGCGATCCACCTGTTGAACGGCCTGTACGACGCCAAGCTCGACCACGTGCCGGTGGTGGCGATCGTCGGGCAGACCGACCGCACCGCGATGGGCGGCTCGTACCAGCAGGAGGTGGACCTGCTCAGCCTGTACAAGGACGTCGCGTCCGCGTACTGCCAGATGGTGACGGTCCCTCAGCAGCTGCCGAACGTCCTCGACCGGGCCTTCCGGACCGCCGCGCTGTACCGCACCGTCACCGCCGTGATCATCCCGGCGGACGTCCAGGAACTCGCCGAGGAGGCCCCGGAGCACGCGTTCAAGATGGTGCCGTCCAGCCTCGGCCTGCCGCGTTCCCGGCCGGTCCCGGAGGACGCCGACCTGGACCGGGCCGCCGAGGTGCTGAACGCCGGGAAGAAGGTCGCCATGCTGGTCGGCCAGGGCGCCCGGCACGCCCGGCCGCAGCTGGAGCAGGTCGCCGACCTGCTCGGCGCGGGCGTCGCGAAGGCCCTGCTCGGCAAGGACGTGCTGCCCGACACCCTGCCGTACGTGACCGGCTCGATCGGACTGCTCGGCACCCGGCCCTCGTACGAGCTGATGCGGGACTGCGACACCCTGCTGACCGTCGGCTCCAACTTCCCGTACAGCCAGTTCCTGCCGGAGTTCGGGCAGGCCCGGGCGGTGCAGATCGACGCTGACCCGTTCATGGTCGGGCTGCGCTACCCGAACGAGGTCAACCTGGTCGGCGACTCCGCGGACACCCTGTCGCGGCTGCTGCCGCTGCTGCGCCGCAAGAAGGACCGCAGCTGGCGGGAGGGCATCGAGAAGAACACCGAACGCTGGTGGCAGGTGATGGAGGCGCGGGCGAAGGTCGAAGCCGACCCGATCAACCCCGAGTACCTGGTGCACGCGCTGGACGCGCTGCTGCCCGACAACGCCATCGTGACCGCCGACTCCGGCTCCGCCGCCAACTGGTACGCCCGGCACCTGCGGATGCGCGGCACCATGCGCGGCTCGCTGTCCGGCACCCTCGCCACCATGGGCCCGGGCGTGCCGTACGCGATCGGCGCCAAGTTCGCCTGCCCCGACCGGCCGGTGGTGGCGCTCGTCGGCGACGGCGCCATGCAGATGAACGGCATGGCCGAACTCATCACCGTCGCCAAGTACTTCGAGCAGTGGACCGACCGCCGGCTGGTGGTCTGCGTGCTCAACAACTGCGACCTCAACCAGGTCACCTGGGAGATGCGCGCCATGCAGGGCGCTCCGCAGTTCCTGCCCTCGCAGTCGCTGCCGGACGTGCGCTACGCGGACTTCGCCGAGTCCGTCGGCCTGCGCGGCCTGCGCGTCGAGGAGCCCGGCAAGGTCCGCGCCGCCTGGGAGTGGGCGCTGACCACCGACCGGCCGTGCGTGCTGGACGTCCGCACCGACCCGGCGGTGCCGCCGATCCCGCCGCACGCCGACTGGTCGCAGATCAAGGACGCCGCCGAGTCGGTGCTGCGCGGCGACAGCGACCGGGCCGCCGTGGTCAAGCGGGGCCTGCGCGCCAAGCTCGCCGAACTGCTGCCGCACCGCTCCGGGAAGTGATCGCCGTGCTGACCGCCGCCCTGGAGGCCGTGCGCACCGGCCGGTTCCAGCGCTCGCTGGCACTGGCCACCGCCGGCGGCTCGGTGGTCACCGCCGCCGAGATCTACCTCGAACACGACCGGGCCGGCTTCGGCAACCGGATGATGTGGTGGCCGGTGCTGCTCGGCCCGCTCGGCGCCGGCGCCGGCCTGGCCGCCGCGCTCGACGCGCGGGCCGCCCGCACCGTGCTGCCGCTGGTCTCCGCCGCCGTCGCCGCCAACGGCGTGCAGGGCTTCTGGCTGCACCTGCGCGGCCTGCTGGAGAAGCCCGGCGGGTGGCGGATGGCCCGGTTCAACCTGGAGACCGGCCCGCCGCTGTTCGCCCCCCTGCTGATGGGCATGGTCGGCGGCATGGGCCTGGTCGCCACAGTGCTACGCCGCGAGGGCGACACACCTGGCCGGGAAGGGAGTTGAGCGATGGAGCGGTTTCCCGGCTACCACTCCATGGACCGGCGCCGGCACTGGGATCCGGCGACCGCCGCCGTCGTCACCTCCCGGGTCGCCGGGCCCAGGCCGCCCCTGCGGCTGTTCTCCCCCGCCGAGGAGGCCTGCGCCCGCGCCCTGCTGAACCGGCTGCTGGACACCCCGCCCGTGGACCTGCTGCCGATGATCGACTCCCGCCTCGCCGAACGCGAGACCGACGGCTGGCACTACGCCGACCTGCCGCCCGACGACCGCGCCTGGCCCGAGACGATGCGGGCACTCGACGAGGACGCCCGCGCGCTGCCCGGCCGCCCGTCCTTCGCCGAGCTGACGGAGCGTCAACAGGACGGCCTGGTGGAGAAGGTGCGCCGCGCCGAGCGCTGGCACGGGTGGCCCGCGAAGCACGTGTGGAGCCTGTGGACGCGCTACGCCTGCACCGCCTACTACAGCCACCCGGCCGCCTGGGACGAGATCGGCTTCGGCGGCCCGGCCTTCCCGTCCGGCTACGCCCGGCTCGGCGTCGGCCGGCGCGAACGGTGGGAGGTCGCCGACGCGCACCCGCAGGCCCCGGACGCCGACCGGACCGACCCGCCGCCGCTGCCCGCGGTCACCGACCCCGGCCGGCACGGCGAGGCCCGGGCCGCGCTGGCGACGCTCCGTCAGACCGCCCGCCGGCAGCGCTCGGTGCGGCGCCGCAACGCCTCCGCCTGGCTGCTGCCGCCCGGCGGGCTCGGCTTCGACCACGGGCTGGTCGAGCAAATGCGGACGTTCCGCGACGAGGACGAGGTGGACCTGCTGATCGTCGGCTGCGGCGCGGGCGGCTCGGTGCTCGCCCAGCGGATGGCCCGGGCCGGCTGGTCGGTGGTGGTGCTGGAGGCCGGCCCGTTCTGGGATCCGCTGCGGGACTGGGTGAGCGACGAGTACGCCTCGCACCAGCTGTACTGGACCGAGCCACGGGTGCTCGCGGGCAGCGACCCGGTGCCGATGGGGTCGAACAACTCCGGGCGCGGGGTGGGCGGTTCGATGGTGCACTTCGCCGGGTACACGCCGCGCTTCCACCCGTCCGACTTCGCGACCCGCAGCCGGGACGGCGTGGGCGCGGACTGGCCGCTCGACTACGCCGACCTGCGGGAGTCCTACCGCCGGCTGGAGGCGGAACTGCCGGTCGCCGGGCAGTACTGGCCGTGGGGCGAGCCGCACGCCTACCCGCACGCGCCGCACCCGGTGGGCGGCAACGGCGAGGTGTTCCTGCGCGGCGCGGCGGCGCTCGGCATCGAGGCCCGGGTCGGGCCGGTGGCGATCACCAACGGCCGCTTCGGGCGCCGCCCGCACTGCGTGTACCGGGGCTTCTGCCTCCAGGGCTGCAAGGTCAACGCGAAGGCGTCCCCGCTGATCACCCACGTCCCCGACGCGCTGGCGCACGGCGTGGAGATCCGCGCCGACGCGATGGCCGCCGCCGTCGAGCTCGGCCCCGACGGGCTGGCGCGCGGCGTGCGCTACCTGCGCGGCGGCCGCGAACGCTTCCAACGGGCCCGCACGGTGGCCGTCGCCGGGTACGCCATCGAGACGCCCAGGCTGCTGCTCAACTCGGCCGGAAAGCGTTTTCCGAACGGCCTGTGCAACGACCACGACCAGGTCGGACGGTACGTCATGGTGCAGGGCGCGCCGCAGACCTCCGGCCGCTTCGACGAGGAGATCCGGATGTACAAGGCGCCGCCGCCGGAGGTCACCACCGAGGCCTTCTACGAGACCGACCCGGCCAAGCCGTACCGACGCGGCTTCACCGTCCAGAACATCTCCCCGCTGCCCATCACCTGGGCCGAGCACGTGGTCGCCCAGGGCCACTGGGGGCCGCAGCTGCGCCGCTACCTGTCCGACTACGTGCACTGGGCGACCCTCGGCGCGATGGCCGAACTGCTGCCGCAGGCCGACAACCGGGTCACCCTCGCCGAGGAGACCGACCGGCACGGGCTGCCCGTCGCGCACTTCTCCTACTCGCAGTGCGACAACGACCGGCAGCTGATCGCCGCCGCGCGCGGCGTGATGGAGGCGATCCTGACGGCCGCCGGGGCCACCGAGGTGATCACCATCGACCGCTACGCGCACCTGGTCGGCGGCTGCCGGATGGCCGCCCGGCCCGAGGACGGCGTGGTCGACCGGGACCTGCGCACCTTCGCGGTGCCGAACCTGCTGATCACCGACGGCAGCGTGCTGCCCACCCAGGGCGCCGCCAACCCGGCGCTCACCATCATGGCCCTGGTCGACCGGGCCGCGTCCGTCCTCGCCGCCGGTGCCCGCAGCGGCCTGCGCAGCCCCACGGAGGCGTCATGACCGACCGTCAGCCTGCTTTCCCCGTCGACCGCCTGACGGTGCGGGTGTACACCGTCCCCACCGACCACCCCGAGGCCGACGGCACGCTGTCCTGGGACGCCACCACGCTGATCCTGGTCGAGGCCCGCAGCGGCGGCACGGCCGGCCTCGGCTGGACGTACGGCGCGCCCGCCACCGCCGCCCTGGTCCGCGCACCGCTGGCCGCCGCCGTCCTCGGCCGCGACGCCCTCGACACCGCGGGCGCGTACGAGGCGATGCGCCGCGCCCTGCGCAACGCGGGCCGCCCGGGCGCCGGCGGCTACGCGCTGTCCGCCGTGGACGTCGCCCTGTGGGACCTGTCCGCCCGGCTGCTCGGCCTGCCACTGGTCCGCCTGCTCGGCGGGCGCCCCCGGCCCGTCGCGGTGTACGGCAGCGGCGGGTTCACCAGCTACCCGGACCGCCTGACGGAGCGTCAACTACGCGGCTGGACGGACGGGCAGGGCATCCCCCGCGTCAAGATCAAGATCGGCGAGGCCCGGGGCACCCGCCCCGAACGCGACCTGGAGCGGATCGCCGCCGCCCGCCGCACCGTCGGCCCGGACACCGCGCTGTACGTGGACGCCAACGGCGCGTTCACCGCCAAGCAGGCGATCCGGCTGGCCGCGGCCTTCGCCGAGGACGGCGTCACCTGGTTCGAGGAACCCGTCCCGTCCGACGACCTGCCCGGCCTGGCCGCCGTCCGCGCCGCCGTCTCCCCCGACGTCGCGGCCGGCGAGTACGGCGACGAGCCGCGCTACTTCGCCGCCATGGCGCCCGCCGTCGACTGCCTGCAGGCCGACGCCACCCGCTGCGGCGGCCTCACCGGCTTCCTGCGGGCCGCCGCCGTCGCGGAGGCCGCCGGGGTGCCGCTCTCCGCGCACTGCGCGCCGCACGTCCACGCGCACGCCGCGGCGGCCCGGCCCGGGGTGCGGCACCTGGAGTGGTTCCACGACCACGTCCGGGTCGAGGGGCTGCTGTTCGACGGCGTCCTCGACCCGGCGGGCGGCGCCGTCACCCCCGGCGCGTCCGGCGAGCCCGGCCACGGGCTGCGCCTCGCCGCCGACCGGGCCGCGCCGTACCTCGCCGAGGACTGGAGCGTCCGGCCCGATTGAGACCCGCCGGGCCGGGCAGACGCGCCACGACACGGAGCAACGGAGCAAGCGAAAGGACTCGGACCATGCTGCTGCTCGGACTCCTCCTGTTCGCCGCCTCCGGCGCGTTCGCCGGACTGCTGATCGCCGACAACCTCGGCGGCGGACCCGAGACCGGGGTGACGGTCCTCAACAACAACATCGGCACCGTCAACACCCTCGGCGCTTTCCTCGCCGGGATCGCCCTGACGCTGATGGCCTGCGCCGGAATCGCGCTGATGGCCGGCGGCCTGCGCTGGCACCGGCGCCGCCGGGTCGCCGCGGACCAGCCGGTCGCCGTCGACCGCACCGCCGACCCGAGCCTGCGGACCGGCGCGAGCACCGACCCGACCGTCACCGCCCCGACCACCACCGCCGACCCGGCGGGCACGGCCCAGCGGCCGCGCAGCCGGCCCCGGCACCGATTCACCCACTGACCCCCGAACCACCACCCCAGAAGGGACACCCTCATGAGTGACGCCTCCGACAAGCTCAAGCACCGTGCCGAGGAAGCCGTCGGCGCCGCCAAGGAGAAGACCGGCGCCGCCACCGGCAACGAGCGGCTGGAACAGGAGGGCCGCGCCGACCAGGCCGAATCCCAGGCCAAGCAGACCGCCGACCAGGCGAAGGACAAGCTCAAGGAGGGCGTCGACCGGGTCAAGGGCGCCTTCAAGCGCTGACCCCCGCACCACCCGGCCCGGCCCCGAAGACGCTTCGGGGCCGGGCCTTCTGACGCCCTGTCCGTTCGGTGGTGCCTGGCGGTCCGTTTGCGGTGGCTGCGCGGGCCGGTCAGTCCTGGCGGCGGCGCAGGCCGGCCGCGAGGACGGCGCCGGTGAGCAGCGCGGCGGCGGCCAGCGGGACGCGGTGGCGGTCCGCCCAGGCCTGCGGGGCGTGGGCGTGCGCCTCCGGGTCGAAGCGGCCGTGCGCGCCGTGGTCGACGGTGGCGTCCTGCGGGGTCCACAGGTTGTCGGGGTCGTCGAGGTCGCGCGGCCGGTCGGTCTGCTGGGAGTCCCAGCCGGTGCGGGCCAGGTAGCGGTCCAGCAGGCCGGGTGCGACGGCGTTGGCCAGCAGGGTGGCGACGGTGGACGCGCCGACCCGGTACTCGCGGCGGCCCGGGTGGTCGGCGGCGTACAGGATCGCGCGGGCGATCGGCTCCGGCTGGTACACCGGGGCGACCGGGCGGGCCTGCCGGGGCAGCCGGGAGCGCACCCAGTCGAACTGCGGGGTGTTGACGGCGGGCAGCTGCACCATCGTGCAGCGCACCGCCGTGCGCTGGTGCAGCAGTTCGCAGCGCAGCGCCTCGTGCCAGCCCTGCAGGGCGTGCTTGGCGCCGCTGTACGCGCTCTGCAGCGGGATGCCGCGGTAGGCGATCGCGGAGCCGACCTGCACCACGCAGCCCCGGTCGCGGGGCAGCATCCGGCGCAGCGCGGCTCGGGTCGCGTACACGTAGCCGAGGTAGGAGACCTCGGTGACGCGGCGGAAGTCGGCGGGGCTGATCTCCATGAACGGGGCGAAGACGGACGCCAGGGCCGCGTTGACCCAGACGTCGATCGGGCCGAGGGCGCGTTCGACGCTCTCGGCGGCGCGCTCCACGGCGTCCGGGTCGGCGAGGTCGACGGTGACGGCCATCGCCCGGACGCCGGCCTCCCGGGCCTCGGCGAGGGCGGCGTCCAGTCCGGCGCTGCCGCGGGCCAGCAGCGCCACTCGGTCGCCGCGGGCGGCGAAGGCCCGGGCCGCGGCGCGTCCGACGCCGGCCGACGCGCCGCTGATCACGACGGTGCGGGGTTCACTCGTTGTCATGGCGGGCGTCTGACCGCCTGCGGCGGCCGGAAACCCGGCCGGCCGTGGCCCGGCGGCGGGCCGCCTTGCCCGGGCGGCCGGCGGCGGTGCTGCGCCGGCCGGCGGCCGCGGCGCGGCGGCGGGCCTCGGCTCCGCCCGGCCGGTCGCGGAGCACGCCGCTGCGGCGCATCAGCAGCCACGGCAGCAGCAGCCACCAGACCGTGAACCAGGCCATCACCCCGCCGACGATCAGTCCGGCGCCGGGGCCGCCGATGGCGACGTGCAGCAGCAGGAGCAGCGCGGAGCCGACGGTCAGCGCGAGCAGCACCACGCCGAGGGCGACCACCCGGGAGGTGGCGTCGACGAGTTCGGGCTTGAGGCGGCGTCCGGCGAGCAGGCGGTGGTAGGCGACGGGGGCGATCAGCGCGCCGGTGGCGAGGGCGCCGAGGACGACGGTGACCACGTACAGGCCGCGTTCGAAGGCGGACAGGATGGCGAAGCGCGGCATGAACACCACGCTCAGCAGGAAGCCGAACAGGATCTGCGCACCGGTCTGCACCACCCGGACCTCTTGCAGCAGTTCCGTCCAGCGCCGGTCCGCGCGTTCGTTCGGGGTCTCGTGCCGGCCCCTGCCGTCCTCGGGCACCATCGGGCGCTCCCCCTTTCCGGGCCCGCGTCTGTCCGCCGCCGCGGGTCCGGAAACGGGCCGCCGTCAGACAGGGAGTGTGCGCGACGGCGACCGGGGTAGACGGGGCGACGCGCCGGAACGGCTCCGGCGGGAATCGGACGGCCCCGACCGCTCCGTCCGGAGGAGGAGACGCCATGGCTGCGGACGCCCCGGCCGCCGCACTGTTCGACGTGGACGGCACCCTGGTGGACACCGCCTACCTGCACACCCTCGCCTGGTGGGAGGCCCTGCGGCAGTACGGCCACCTGGTCGACGCGGCGCCGGTGCACCGCGCCATCGGCATGGGCAGCGACCAGCTGCTCGACCACCTGCTCGGCGCCGACCGGGACCGCTCGGACGACGAGGCGATCAGCGCCGCCCACCTGGCGCTGTACGCCCAGTTCTGGCCCGGCCTGCGGGCCTTCGACGGCGCCGCCGACCTGCTGCGCGCCTGCGCCGGCCGGGGCTGGCGGGTGGTCCTGTGCACCTCCGCCTCCGGCCGTGAACTCGACGTCCTGCGCGGGGCGTTGGACGCGGACGACGCCGTCTTCGCGGTCACCGACTCGGATTCGGTGGCCGTCTCGAAGCCGGCCCCCGACCTGGTGCACAGCGCCCTGGAGCGGGCCTCGGCCCCCGCCGGGCGGGCGGTCTTCGTCGGCGACAGCGTGTGGGACGTCCGGGCCGCGAACCGGGCCGGCACGCCGTGCGTGGGTGTCGAGACGGGCGGCTTCGCGGGCGAGGAGCTGCGCGGCGCCGGCGCCGTGGAGGTGCACTCCTCGGTCGGGGACCTGCTGGCCTCGCTCGACGACAGCGTGCTCGCCCACCCGAGGGGCGGTGACCGATGAGCAGCGTCCACGAGGCGGGAGTGGCCGCCCGCCGGGCCGCGTACCGGGTGCGGGCGGCGACCTGGACGGCGCTGTGCGCACTCTGCTCGCTCGGCGCGGTGTCCGGCTCCGGCGCGGGCGGCCCGCTGCCCGGCACCGCGACCGGCGGCGCGGGCGGGCCCGGGGCCACAGCGGATTTCCCGGCGGCTCCGGGACGGCGGACGAGTGGCGGTGAGCGGGGTGAGCATCGTGAGCGCGGTGGACGAGTGGTGGTGAGCACGGTGGACGGTGCGACTCTCTCCCCCAGCGAGCGGCAGCGGCTGGCCGTACTGGAGGCCGAGCTGCGGGTCGACGTCGAACTCGACCTGCGGCTGCGCACCATGCGCTATCACCCGTTCCGCGCCGTCCTCGGCCCGGTCTGCCGGGCGCTGCTGACCGCCACCCGGCGGGTGGTCCGGCCTGCCGGCTGAGTCGCGCGCCCGGCGCACGCACTGCCCCATCGCGCGCCCTTGCGCGCGCCCGGCTCACGGCACCAGCACGACCTTGCCGAGGTTCGCCCGTCCCTCCACCAGTGCGTGCGCGCGGGCGGCCTCGGCCAGCGGGAGGGCGGCGTGCACGGGCGCGCAGGGCGCCGGAGCGGAACGCCGCCCACTGCTCCTCGCGCCAACGGGCGTACCGCTCCGGCTGGTTGCGGGCGATCGTCGCCATCTGGAAGCCGATCACCGAGGCGCTGCGCACCAGCAGTTTCGAAGGCGTCCACCGAGCCGCCGCCGGAGCTGAACGCGACCAGCCGCCCGCCGGGCGCCAGGCCCGCACCGCCGGACCGAGCAGCTCGCCGCCGACGCCGTCCAGCACCACGTCGACCGGCTCGCCCCAGGACGCCTCGCCGTAGACCACCACCTCGTCGGCGCCGAGGGCACGGACGAAGTCCGTCTTCGCGGCGTCGCCCACCGCCGCCACCACCCGCGACGCCCCGCCGTTCCGGGCGTACTGCAACGCGAGCCCGCCGACCGCACTGGCCGCCGCCGTGACCAGCACCGACTCGCCGGCCTCGACCCGCCCCGCCCGGTACGCGCCGCGCGCCACCAGCCCGCTGCGGACCAGCGCCACCGCGTCGACGGCGCTCGCGTACGCGGGAACGTGCGAGGCCATGCCCTGGTGCACCACCGCGAGTTCCGCGTAGCCGCCGGCGAAGGCCAGCCCGGTGACGCGGTCCCCCACCGCGAACCCGTCGACCCCCGGGCCGAGCGCGACCACCGTGCCCGCCACCTCCCCGCCGAGTGGCGCAGGCTCCCTGCCCTCGCGCACCTTCCGCACGACGGGCAGCGTCACCCCGATCGCCTCGCAGCGCACCAGCAGCTCACCGGGGCCGGGCTCGGGCTCCGGGGCTTCCTCGACGAACAGCACCTCGGGGCCGCCGTTCTTCTCGTAGCGGACGCGACGCAACGCACACCTCCAGGAGGACCGATTCATTGGGGTTCCCAACGGTCTGCACTCTAGCCGCCTTTTCATTGGGATGCCCAACGTTTTCCGCTACCCTCGCCCCATGAGCCCCGACCCCCGGCAGCCCGGCGCCCAGCGGCCCGATCCCCAGCACCCCGATCCTCAGCACCCCGGCGCGCTCGCCCACCTGCAGTCCCTGCCGAGCTGGCTCGCCGGCCGCGTCGCCGCCCGGGGCCGGGCCCTGGTCGCCGAGGCCATCGCAACCGAGGGCCTGAAGCTCCAGCACTACGCGGTCCTGGCGAACGTCGCCGACGACGGCCCGCTCGCCCAGGCCGACCTGGTCCGCCGCCTGGGCTTCGACCCGAAGGACGTGGTCCTCCTCCTCAACCACCTCGAACACGAGGGCCTGGTGGTGCGCGAGCCCGATCCCCGCGACCGCCGCAAGAACGCCGTCACGGCCACCCCCGAGGGCCGCCGCCTCCTCCACACCTGCGCCCGCCTCGCCGACCGCGCCAACGAGCACCTCCTCGCCCCCCTCGACCCGGCCGAACGCCGAACCCTGCTCGCCCTGCTGACCCGCCTCGCCCAGGACTGAGCACCGCCCCCGTCTGCCGGAGCCCTCGGCGGGCGGCCCCGTGCCACGGGGCCACGGCACCTGACAGCCCGTCAGCCGCTGCCCCGGCCGCCGTGCAGCTCACGGAACACCGCCCACCCCACCGACAGCACCGGCACCGCGACAGCCGCGCCGACGATGCCGCCGAGGGTGCCGCCGACGGCGACGGCCAGGGCGACCGTGACGGGGTGGAGGCGGACCGCCCAGCCCATCACCAGGGGGTGCAGGACGTGGCCCTCCAACTGGCCGATGACCACGATCAGGGCGAGCACCAGGAGGGCGGTCACCGGGCCGCGGGTGGCGAGAGCGACCAGGGAGGCGACGGCGAGGGCGATCGGGGAGCCGATCAGCGGGATCAGGGCCGCCACGAACTCCAGGCCCGCCAGCGGCACGGCGAGCGGCACGCCGAGCGCGGCGAGGACCACGCCGACCAGCACGGCGTTGGTGCCCGCGACCAGGAACAGGCCCCGGGTGTAGCCGGCGAAGGTGCGCCAGGCGGCGTGCCCGGCCCGCCGCCACAGGGCTCCCGCGCGGGCGGGCAGCAGGGACGTCCCCCAGGTCCACATCCGCTCGCCGGAGTGGGTGAAGAACACCGCGCAGAACAGGGCGAGCGCGCCGGCGGCGGCCGCCTCGACCACGAAGCCGGCGCCGGTGACGGCGGTCGAGAGCACCGTCTGCCGGTGCGAGCTGATCAGCTCGCCGAGCCGGTGCCGCAGGTCGCCCAGGGTGCCGGCCCGGGCGTGGAACGGCGGGCCCTCCAGCCAGTGCTCCAGCCGGTCCAGGCCGCCGCGCACCTGCCCGCCGAGCTGCCCGGCCTGGGAGCGGATCACCACCGCGATCAGCGCCGCCACCCCCGCGAGCAGCACCAGCGCACCCAGCACGGCGAGCAGCACGGCCAGCGCGCGCGGCATCCGCCGGGCCAGCAGGTCGACGGGCGGGCGCAGCACCGCGGTGACCACCAGGGCGACGAACACCGCCACCACCGGCAGCAGCAGCCGGCTGACCAGCAGGAATCCGGCGTACCCGGCGAGGGCGACGGCGAGCAGGCGCCAGGCGCGGCCGGCCAGCCGGTCCAGGCCGCCGTGGTCGGGACGGGCCGGTGCGGGGGCGCGCCGGAGCACCGGCCGGGCCGGGCGGCTGCCCAGCGGCGCGCGGGTCCTGCCGTCCCTCCGCCCACCTGTGCGTCCGGCCATCGCGCTTCCACCTCCGGCTCCCGTCTGCCCTCCCCACGCCAGCACTACCCTGCTTCCGCGCCGCCCGTCCCGCGGCGCGGCCGGACAGCGCCCGTTTCGTCCCCCGCACGGCAGGACAGACGTGCCGCATGAACGCGCTACCGGTCGACACCAGGCCGCCGCCCCGGGCGGGGCGGCGGCGGTACCTGCTCTGCCCGCCGGAGCACTTCGCGGTGGAGTACGCGATCAACCCGTGGATGGATCCGGCGCAACCGGTGGACCGGGGCGCGGCGCTGCGGCAGTGGGAGGGCCTGGCGGCGGTGCTGCGCGGGCTGGGACACCGGGTGGAGCTGCTGGAGCCCGAGCCCGGACTGCCCGACATGGTGTTCACGGCGAACGGGGCGACGGTGGTGGCGGGGCGGGTCCTGGTGGCGCGGTTCCGGCATCCCGAGCGGGCCGGCGAGTCGGCGGCGCACCTGCGCTGGTTCACGGCGGCCGGGTTCCGCGGGGTCCGTACCGCGACGGAGGTGAACGAGGGCGAGGGCGACCTGCTGGTGGCCGGCCCGCGGATCCTCGCCGCCAGCGGCTTCCGCACCACCGCGGCGGCCCACCGCGAAGCCCAGCGGATGCTCGGACTCCCGGTCGTGACACTGGAGTTGACCGATCCGCGGTACTACCACCTGGACACCGCCCTGGCGGTGCTGGACCACGACCGGATCATGTACTACCCGCAGGCCTTCTCCCCGGCCAGCCGCCGGCTGCTGCGCCGCCTGTACCCGGACGCGATCCTCGCCCGGGCGGCGGACGCGGCCGCGTTCGGCCTGAACGCCGTCAGCGACGGGCGGCACGTGGTGCTGCCGGACGCGGCGCGCGGCCTCGCGGAGCAGCTGCGGGCCGCCGGGTTCGAGCCGGTGCCGGTCGCCGTGCCGGAGCTCCGGAAGGCCGGCGGCGGCCCCAAGTGCTGTGTCCTGGAACTGCGTTCGGAGGGAGGACCGTCATGACCGCGACGCCCGACCTGCGCCCGGCCGCCCCGCCGCTGCCGGAGCCGCGCGGCCCGCTCTCGGCGGCCGTCCTGTCGGCGCTGCTCGGCCGCGACCGCTACCCGCTGCCGGAGCTACCGCCGGCCGCCGACCCGTGGGGCGACGACCTCCACCTCGCCCTGTACGTCTGCTACGAGCTGCACTACCGGGGCTTCGCGGGCGTGGACGACGCCTGGGAGTGGTCGCCGGCGCTGCTGGCGCTGCGGGCCGCCTTGGAGGAGGTGTTCCTGTCGGCGCTGCGCCGCGAGGTGGGCGAGCCGCCGCCGCTCGCCGAGGTGCTGGCCGGGCTGCTGGCCGAGCCGCCGGACGGCTACGGGCCCTCGCACCACCTGCTGGCGGCGGGCACCAGGGCGCAGGCCCGCGAGTACCTGGTGCACCGCTCGCCGTACCACCTCAAGGAGGCCGACCCGCAGATGTGGGCGGTGCCGCGACTGCCGAACCCGGCGAAGGCCGCGCTGGTCGCCGTCCAGTACGACGAGTACGGGGCGGGCCGGCCGGAGCGGGCGCACGCCGAGCTGTTCGCCGCGATGATGGCGGACTTCGGACTCGACCCGGCGTACGGCGCGTACCTGGACGCGGTGCCCGGGCCGGCCCTCGCGGTGGTCAACACGATGTCGCTGTTCGGGCTGCACCGGTCGCTGCGGGGCGCGCTGGTCGGTCAGTTCGCGGCCGTGGAGATCACCTCGCCGCCCGGGGCGGCCCGGCTCGCCGACGCCTTCGAACGGCTCGGCGCCTCGCCGCGCGGCACCCTGTTCTACCGCGAGCACGTGCTCGCGGACGCCGTCCACGAGCAGCTCGTCCGGCACACCGTCATCGACCCGCTGGTGGCCCGGCCCGGCTGCCCCGAACAGGACATCGCCTTCGGCGCGCTCGCCTACGGCCACGCCGAGGACCGGCTCGCCGCCCACCAGCTCGACGCCTGGCGGGCCGGTGCGAGCTCGCTGCGCACGCCGCTGCCGGAGGAGGACTGACCGCATGAACGGACCCGAACCCTTCCTGAACCTGCTCGACCCGCCCGTGTACGTGGTCACCGCCGAGGCCGACGGCGCCCGGGCCGGCTGCCTGGTCGGGTTCGGGTCGCAGTGCTCGATCCGCCCGGTCCGGTTCGCGGTGTGGCTGTCGCCCGCGAACCACACCTACAAGGTGGCCTCCCGGGCCCGCGCGCTGGCCGTGCACCTGCTGCCGCCCGACGACGCCGGACGCGCGCTGGCCGCGCTGTTCGGCGGCACGAGCGGCGACGAGGTCGACAAGTTCGCCCGCGCGGCCTGGCGCCCCGGCCCGGCCGGCGTGCCCGTACTGGCCGACGCGGCAGCCTGGTTCGCCGGGGCCGTGGTCGGCCGGGTCGAGGGCGGCGACCACACCGCGTTCCTGCTCGACCCGATCGGCGACGGCCCCGCCCGCCCCGCGCCCGGCGCGGTCCTCGGGCTGCACGACGTCACCGACCTCGAACCCGGACACCCCGCATGAACAGCCTCATCACCCAACCCCCCACCGTGCCACTGCGGTTCGGCGTCGAGGAGGAGTTCGTCCTGACCGACCCGCACAGCCGGATCACCGTGCCGGCTGCGGCGCCGGTGCTCGCCCACGCGGCCCGCGCCCTCGGGGACCGCGCCCAGCACGAGTTCCTCGCCTCGCAGGTCGAGGCGTGCACCCGCCCGGTCGCCACCGCCGCCGAGCTGCGCGCCGAACTCGCCGAATCCCGCACCGCGTTGCTCACCGGCGCGGAACGTGCCGGCTGCCGCCTGATCGCCACCGGCACCCCCGTCCTGCCCAGCCGCCACCCGCTGACCATCACCCCCGACGCCCGCTACCTGGACATGGCCCGGCGCGTCGACGGCGTCGCCGACCAGATCGGCGCGGAACTCTCCGGCTGCCACGTCCACCTCGGAGACCTGACGGTCCGTCAGGCGCTGGCGCTCAGTGCCGCGTTGCGCGGCTGGTTGCCGCTGTTCCAGGCGATCTGCGCCAACTCCCCGTTCTGCGAGGGCACCGACCTCGGCACCGCCGCGGTGCGCCCCGAACGGTACTCGCACTGGCCGACCTTCGGGCCCGCGCCCGTGCTCGACGAACCCGGCTACCACGCCGTGCTCGACCGGCTGATCGCCGAGGACGTCATCCCCGACCGCCGCGCGGTCTTCTGGTACGCCCGGCCGTCGACCCACCTCCCCACCCTGGAGATCCGGATCGCCGACACCTCCGCCGACCTCGACACCGTCGTCCTGCTCGCCGTCCTGCTCCGCGGCCTAGCCCACACCCTGCTCGACCCGCGCCGCCACGCCCGGCCGGTGCCCGAGACCACGCTGCGCCGCGCCCACCACAGCGCCGCCGCCCACGGCCTCGACGCCCGCCTCCCCCACCCGCCCACTGGCGAGCACCTCCCCGCCCGCGAACTCCTCACCGCGCTCCTGGAGTTCACCACCCCGGCGCTGCTCCGCACCGACGACCTCCCGCTCGCCCGCCGCCTCACCGCCGGGCTCCTCACCGGCGGCAGCGGCGCCGACCGCCAGCGCGCGGCCCTCGCCGGCCGCGGCACCCTCACCGCCGTCGTCGACGACCTCGCCCGCCGTACGGCGACGCTCTGAGTCCGCCCGCCGCCTCCGTGTCTCCCGGAGGTGTCGGCAGCTCCGGCGCGGGCATACGCGTGGCCATGTTGCTGCTCAGACCCCCCGGTGTGTACCCCGTGCAGGGCGACACCGCACTGCTGTTGGAGGTACTGCGGCGGGAGCCCGTGCGGGCCGGCGCCCGGTGCCTGGACCTCGGCACCGGCTGCGGCGCCCTCGCCCTGGCCGCGGCCGTCGCGGCTGCCGGGTCACTGCCGTCGACCTGTCCCGCCGCGCGCTCGCCACGGCCTGGCTGAACGCCCACCTGCACCGGCTGCCGGTGCACCTGCGGCGCGGCGACCTGACGGCGCCCGTGCCCGCGTCCGACGGGCGGTTCGACCTGGTGCTGTCCAACCCGCCCTACGTTCCGGCCGGTTCCGCCCGAGCACCCGCCGCGGGCCGGCCGTCGCCTGGGACGCGGCCGGACGGGCGGCTGCTGCTCGACCGGCTCTGCCGGCAGGTGCCGCCGCTGCTCGCGCCCGGCGGGGGTGCTGCTGCTGGTGCAGTCCTCGCTGGCCGAACCCGACGCCACCGTCCGCCAGTTGCGTGCCGCCGGGCTCCAGGTGAACGTCGCCGCGCGGAAGTGGCAGGAGTTCGGCCCGGTGATGACCGGCCCGGGCGGAATGGTTCGAGCGCGCCGGCCTGATCGAACCCGGCGTCCGGACGGAGGAGTTGGTGGTGGTGCGCGGGTGTCCGGCGCTGAACGCGAACCGTCCGCGCAGGCCGTGCCGCCCACCCCGCCGGTGCCCCGGGTCCGGCTCACCGAGCGCGGCCCGCTGCTGATCGACGGCCCGGTGGAGCTGCTGCTGCCGGACGGAACCACGCTCTCCTGCGACCGTCCGGTCGTCGCCGTCTGCACCTGCCGCCGCAGCCGCCGGTACCCGCTGTGCGACACCAGCCACCGCCGGCGCGGCCGCCCGCGCCCCGAACAGCCGTAGCGACCATCGGCCGTTTCCGCCGCACTCTTCCGCCGACCGTTTCCGCTGTCCCCGCCGGGCACGCCCGACCGAGCACGAAGACGAAGGCAGGAAGCGCAGAGGCAGAAGGAGGTGGACACCATGGGGCGGCTCAGCGTTCCGGTGATCTGCGGACTCTCCGGTGATCTGGCCATTCCCGCCCTGCAGGTGGTCGAACTCCTGCGGGCACTGCCCAACGAGTGGCAGGAGTGGCGGACCGCGACGACAACGGGCTGGACCCGGTGACCACCGCGGCGCTCGCCGATCTGGTCCGCCAGCTCGCCGACCAGATCGACCTGGCCTGCATCGAGATCGCCAGCGAGACCTGAACCACGACCAAACGGCTGAACAGCTGAACAGCCGAACGACCGAACGACCGACGACCGTTGGACGGCCGGGCCCAGGAGGCCCGGCCGTCCGCCGTGCTCCGCCCGCCGCAGGGTCAGCCCGCCAGCTCCGGGAGCACCCGGTCGCGGTAGCACGCGAAGAACTCCTCGACGTGGCCACCGATCTGGCCGACGTACACCTCGTCGAACCCGGCCTCCACGTACGGTCGCAGCAGCGCCAGGTGCGCCTGCGGGTCAGGGCCGTTGCCGCCGCCCGGCGGCCGCCGACTCCGGCACCAGCTCGATCGCCTGCTCGAAGTGCCGCGGGTGGGCAGCAGTTGGTTGAGCTCGCCGGGCAGGTGCTCGCTCGCCCACAGCCGGTGCCGGGTGGCGACGGCGCGCTGCTCGTCCGGGGCCCAACAGGCCTTCGTGCCCGCCAGGGTGGGGCCGGTGCCGCCGGACTCGCGGTAGGCGCGCAGCAGTTCGGGATCCGGCGCGGTGGTGACCAGGCCGTCGCCCAGATCGGCGGCGAGCCGGGCCGCGCGCGGGCCGAACGCCGAGACGTAGACCGGCCAGTTCGCTCTCGGGCGCGGTGTACAGCCGGGCCTGGTCGACGGTGTAGTGCCGGCCGCGGTGGTTGACGGTGGCCGCCGGCGAACAGCGCCCGGATCACCCGGACGGCCTCGGCGAGCATCTCCGCCCGCTCCGCGAACGAGGGGCCAACGCCCGCCCAGCACATGCTCGTTCAACGCCTCGCCGGTGCCGACCCCCGAGCGGAACCGGCCCCCCGGTCAGCCACGCTGGAGGTGGCCGCGGCCTGCGCCGTCACCACTCCGGGTGTGGGCAGCCGCACCGTCGGGCAGGTCACCAGCGTGGTCACCGGCAGCGTGCAGAACTGCGAGAGCGCACAACGATCATCGACCACCACGAACGGGCTGTTGCCCTGCTCGTCCGTCCACGGATGGAAGTGGTCGGAGATCGCCAGCCTGGTGAAGCCGGACCGCTCCGCGAGCCGTGCCTGCTCCAGCAGTTCGGCCCGGCGTGTACTCCTCGCAGGACAGGAAGTAGCCGTACTCCGTCATGCGGCGGCCCTCCCCGCGAGAGTGCCGCTCCCGCCCGCGTGCCGGACGGGACCAGTGCCGCGCGCGTACCGGACCTGGGCCCGGCGGCACAGTGGCGGCGGGTAGCCGGTCTGCCCGCGCGGGGGGCGAGCGGCGACCGGCGTCCGGGGCGGTGGGCCCACGCGGTGCGGATGACCGGCGACCGCCGGGGTCGAGGGGTTTCGTCCTGGCAGCATGGCTCCTCCAGGGGGTCGGCTGGCTGCTGCCGACGCGGCTACCCGGCGGCCCCGATCGAAATCAGCTCCACCGGGCGGGCCGCCTCCCGCGCCCGCCGACGGGCCCGCACGCACCGCAGCAGCTCCTCGGCGTACAGGCAGCCCGTGGCGGCGCGCCGAGGCCCACCCCGAGCAGAAAGCGCCGGGGCAGCGGCGGGCTGCGCAGCGTCAGGCGAGCCGTGATCCTGCCCCGGCTCAGCTCCCGGACCTGGTCCGGGTGGAGGCAGCCGATGATCGACAGGGCGGTCAGCGGCAGCGCCTCCAGGAAGCTGTGCACGTGCTGTTCGAGCACCGAGACCCGCCGTCCGGCGTCCTCGGCGGTCCGCACGTCCCCCAGCGCGGTCGCGCCGTGGGCGAGGGCCGCGCCCGCGAGGACCGCCAGCAGCGCCGGATCGACCTCGCACAGCAGCAGCGCCGTGGCGGGCAGTCCGACCTCGGCCATCATCGCCAGGTGGATCGCCGACTCCCGTACGCCCGCCGTCCGTTCGATCTCCGTCCGCCGGTGCAGCGCCCAGTCCACGGCCGCCGGCACCACCCAGGCGGGCAGCAGCCCGTACAGCAGGTACCGCGCGGTCGCGTCCGTGACGTCCCCCGGCCCCGCACTCGACCGCCGCACCCGTACAGCCGCGGACCGGCCCGCCGCCCCCGCCGTTCACGGCGCCTGGACGTCGGCAGCGGGCGGCTCCGGCTCCTCCGGGTCACCGCTCTCGGCCTTCGGCTCCCGCTGCTCCTTGACCTCGCTCGGGGGTCGGCGTGACGATCGGCGCGTCGCTCTCGTCGCCGAGGTGCTGCTCCTGACGCTCCGTCGGTTCCGTGTCCTCCGGTCGCTGCGACGGCGTACGGTGTTCGGCGGTCATGGTCCACGCTCCTTCGCTCTCGGCCGCCGGCGATCCCTGTCGGTCGATCACCGGTCTGCCGCCGCGCCTACCCGGCAAGATTCGCGCCAATCCCCCGGGGTTTGGGGGCTCTGCCGCCGGTGCAGACGCTGGTCAGCCCGTCCCCGCGGCGGAGCCCGACAAGGCGTCCCGAGCAGCCCCGACCGCGCTGCCCGGGGCAGTCGGCCGCCCACCGATTTGGAGCCACCATGGCCGACCGCGACACCCCCACCCCCGCCGAACGCGCCCGCGAACAGGGCCTGCGTGACCCGTCGATCGGCCAACTCCCCGAAGACCGGCCGAAGTCCGCACCAGAACCGGACCCTCCCGACGAGGCCGCCCCCGACAAGCCGGACGACTCCTACGCCCCCGACGCCTGGGACGACCTGTTCGCCGACCCGACCGCGCCCCGTTCCCGCCGTCGCAGCATCGACGACCTGGAACTCCCGCCGGAGAAGTAGGCCGTCCGCCGGCCAAACGCACAGGGGCGCGGCCTCGCTCGTGCAGCGGACCGATGGGCCTGCCAACGCCTGCCCGTCGGGGCACTGCCTCGGGCGGCTCGCGCCACGAGCGGCGAGGAAGTCGGGAACACCGTCCAGTGGCCTGTCCGGTCGGCGTACCTCCCGCCCTCCGGTGAACCTGCTGAGATGCGCCTCGTCGTGCTGCCCGGCGTTGTCCGGCGAACCTGCCGCCGGAGAAGCGTGCACGCCGTCAGTCCGCGAGCAGCCGGGCGACGGCCCGTTCCACCGCCGGCCCGATCCCGGGCAGACCCGGGCCCGGGTGCGGGGATTCGGCGCCCAGGTCGGGCAAGGCGTCGGCCACGGTGATGCCCCGGTCGAAGCGTTCGAAGAGGGCCGGGTTCAGGTAGGAGGCGCGGCAGACGGCGGGGGTGTTGCCGAGGTAGCCCGCGACCTCGCGGACCACGCGGGCGGCGGCGCGCCGCCGTTCGGCCGCTGAACGGGCCGCCTGGGGCCAGGAGACGGCGAGGCCGACGGCGGCCAGGACGGTGGCGTGCCAGGTGCGGTGGTCCTTCGCGGTCAGGTCGGTGCCGGACGCCTCGCGCAGGTAGGCGTTGAGCGCGTCGGCGTCCACCGGATGCCACTGGCCGCCCTCCCAGTACGCCCACAGGGCGGGGGCCGGGTCGCGCCGCCGCAGCAGGGATCGGACGACGGCGGCGCACTCCCGGTCCACGACGGTGAGTTCGCGGTGTCGCCCGGACTTCGCCGGGTACTCGAAGCGGATCCTCTCCCCGCGCACCGCGACCTGCTCGCGCAGCAGCGTGGTCAGACCGTAACTCCCGTTCTCCTCCACGTAGTTCGACGAGCCCGAGCGGAACAGTCCGAGGTCGAGCAGCCGCGCGGCGGCGGCCAGCACCCTGGCCCGGCAGAGTCCGCGCCGCCCCAGGTCCTCGGCCACCACGGTCCGTACGGCGGGCAGCCGTTCCGCGACCGCCAGCACGTGTGCGTGCTTCGCCGCCTCCTGCCGGGCCCGGAACTCGGGGTGGTACAGGTACTGCCGCCGGCCGGCCGCGTCGGTCCCGACCGCCTGGAGGTGGCCGCGCGGATCGGGGCAGATCCACACCTCCGTCCAGGCGGGCGGAACGGCCAGCTCGGCCAGGCGGCGTCGCACCGCAGGGTCACGGATCACCGCCCCGTCGACGTCCCGGTAGCCGAATCCGCGCCCGTGCCGCACCCGCCGCCACCCGGGACGGTTCGGGTCACTCGTCCGCAGCCGCGCCATCGTCCGCCCCCACCGCGTCACCCTCCGGCCCCGCGGCGCCATCGTCCGCCGCCACGGCGCCGCCCTCGGCCGGCGGCCGCAGCGTCCGCCGGAAGAGTTCCAGCGCGGTGCGGACGGCACGCGACTGGACGGCGTGGCGATCCCCGGAGACCGGGGACGGACGGTCGACCAGGGTGAGCGTCGGAGTCGCCAACGCCACGTACACCAGGCCCGGTTCGGCGTCCCCCTGCGGCTCCGGGCCGGCCGCCCCCGTGGTCGCCAGCCCGTACGTGGTGCCGCAGACGCGCCGGACGCCGTCCGCCATCGCCGCTGCGACCTGCGGATCCACCGGGCCCTCCGCGCGCAGGAGTTCCTCGTCCACCCCGAGCAACTCCCGCTTCAGGGCCGTCGCATAGGCCACCACCCCGCCCCTGAACACCGTTCCGGCCCCGGGGGCATCGGCCAGCGCCGCCGACAGCAATCCCCCGGTCAGCGACTCGGCCACCGACACCGTGTGCCCGGCAGCCGCCAACGCGGCGGTCACCTGCCGCGCCAGCCGCGCACTGGAGCCGGCGGAGGGACCGTTCGACGGCACTCGCACGAGATCGCGGCTGCCCACCCGCACGATCCCGAAACGACCCACCGCCGCCTGCGCACGGTGGGTATGACATGATCACCCGCCGCACCCCTGCCGCCCCGGAGAACCACGGCGACCTGGACGGGTCCAGCAACCATCTGCAACGGAGGCGGAGTTGAGCGCAACCGGCGTCTGGATCGTCGGCGTGGTGCCGGACGAGAGGATCGCGGACCTGCTGCTCACGGCGGCACGCTCCGCGCCCTCGACCGCAACTGCGGCTGGGCCTGCGCCTTCGCCGCCCACCCGTGTCGACATGGCGACCGAACTCAACTGGTGGCGGAGCAAGCCGACGGAGTCGCTGTTCCACCCGTCGGCCGCCGCTCCGGGCAGCTGGCGCGCCGACGACGACGCCTACCGGCTGAGCGCGTTCCTCGACAACTGCCGGGACGGCTCCGACCCGGTGGAGGCGCTGCGCGACGCCGTCATGGACGAGTTCCCACCCACCACGGGAGAAGACCTGTTCGCGGCCGTGGCCCGCAAGGCCAGCCCCTTCTCGGCACTGGCGTACGCACTCGGCCCGGACGCGACGCTCCAACTGCCGGGCTGGTTCGGTGACTTCCTGCTCGACGCCGACGAGGTCCGCACCCACCTGCCCGCCGCCACCGAGGCGCTCACCCTCACCGGAGCCACCCGGCAGCGGGCCGTCGAGCGGATCCACGCCTGGATGACCGGCCTGGGCGACGACCCCGACCACGATGCGGAGGAACTGCTGGACGGCCCGCTGCGCGTCCTCCGCCATGCCGCCCGCACCGGTCGGGGTGCGGCCGCACAGGTCCGCTGGTACTGACGGGGGCACCTGGCAGACGTCTGCCAGCCAGCGGGAAAGCGTTTACCGCATGCTCCCCGGTAAGCGCTTTCCCTCCGGTGCCTGGAAAGCGCTTACCGGGCGGCTGCCGGAAAGCGCTTACCGTTCACCCCTCGCGCCGTCGTGGTTTCCGGTGCGCGGGGCCGGGCAGGCCCATGGGGAGGGGGCTGGACCGCGGACGAAGAGGTGCTGACGATGGCGACCGAGCTGGAGTTGGACCTGTTGGAACAGCTGACCACCGACCATGACGTGCTGCGGGTGCGCTTCAGTGAACTCGCCGGTCTGCCGCTGGGCGACCCACGGCGGGAGCGGCTGGCGTTCCTCACCGCCGACACCCTGGTGCGGCATCTGGCGGCGGAGGACGAGTACCTGTACCCGATCGCCGGCCACGGGCGCCCGGCGGTCGACGAGGCGGTCACGCACGGCCGGCACTCGCACACGGCGATGTACGGGCTGGTGCGCGAGTTGCGGGCGTCGCGGGCCGGCTCGGCCGAGTTCGACCGCCTGCTGGCCCGGCTGATCGAGGAGGCCACCGGGCACTTCGGCCTGGAGGAGGCCCGGGTGTTCCCGACGGTCCGCGAACAGGCCACCCCGGTCCGGCTGGTGGCGCTTGGCGAGCAGGCCCGCGACACCGAACGGACCCCCTCCCGCTGCCCCCGACCACCGGCCCCCGCACCACCCTGCCGCCGGACGACCTGGTCGCCCCCGAACTGCCGTGGCACGAGCGGATGCACCGCCTCTTCCGCTTCGGCGACACCCGCGAGAACTGACCCGGCCGATCACCCCGAGCGTCGGGACCGGGGCGCTCCCCCATCAGCCGCCCGGCCGACACGCACCCCGACCGCGCCGCGACCGCACCCGACCGCGCCGCGACCGCACCCCGACCGACCTCTGACGCAACGTCAGTACGCCTCCGCTCCCGTGCCGGTGAGGCGGACGGCGAGCAGGCAGGTGTCGTCGAGCGGGTTGGGGGCGCCGAGGCGGCGGAGCAGGTGGTCGAGGAGTCCGTCGAGGCCGGGGGCGCGGTATTCCGTGCAGACGTGCAGCAGGCGGTCGAGGCCGGCGCCGAGGTCGGTGCCGCGGCGTTCGATCAGGCCGTCGGTGTAGAGCAGCAGGCGGTCGCCGGGGGCGAGGGTCAGTTCGGCGGTGGCGTAGCGGGCGCGGGGGGCGACACCGAGGATCATGCCGGTGGGCGGATCGAGGG
>NZ_KK853997.1:733333-734234 GCF_000696185.1 Kitasatospora cheerisanensis KCTC 2395
CTGGGCGGCCTGGACGAGGTGCCGCTCGGCCTCGTCGTGGGAGCGCCAGGTGACCAGCAGGCCGTCCTGGAGCGGGGTGGCGTGCAGCGTCATCGCGGTGGCGCGGGCGCTGCCGGCGACGGTTTCGACGTAACGTTCCGCCTCGCCGCGGTAGGGGACGCGGTCGGCGGCGGCGGCGCGCAGCCGGTCGAACGCGCCGGAGGCGACCATGCCGGGGTACAGCTCCGACAGTCGGCGTCCGCGCAGGTCGGCCGCGGCCCGGCCGGCCAGGTCGACGGTGGCGGTGTTGGCGTGCTCCACCAGCAGGTCGGTAACCGCTCCCTCGGGATCGCGGACGGCGGTCAGCACTAGGACGGGGTCGATCAGCCCGTCCAGCACCGCCCGGAACCAGGGCGCGCCGGCCGGGTCGACGATGTCCGGGGACGGCCCGGCGGGCATCCGCACCAGCGCGTCGGCGGTGAGGTCGGCGAGCGCGCCCAGGTGCGCCTCGGCGGCGCGGGTCGGACGGAAGCGTTCGGCCCAGCCGATCTTCATCGCCCCGATCAGCCGGTTCTCGGTCCGCAGGGGCAGTACGCAGACGGTCACGCCCGGGACCAGGTCCTCGCCCGTGAGGTCCGGGTAGCGGGCGGCGAACTGGCCGCGGTCGGCGACCCAGACGACGTTTCCGGTGCGCAGCGCCTCGGTCATCGGCACCCTGGTGCGCGGCGGGATCCGCTGCCACTGGCTGAGTTGACCGGCCGTCACCCCGTGCGTGCCCACCAGCCGCAGGGCGCCGTCGGGTTCGCGGACGGCGAGTGCGACGGCCTGCGCGCCCGGCGGGGGGGGGGCGGGGGGCGGGCCCCGGGGGCGGGGCGCGGCGGCGCGGGGGCGGCCGCGGGCGGCGCCGGCCCCGGGGGGGGGG
>NZ_KK853997.1:734254-734822 GCF_000696185.1 Kitasatospora cheerisanensis KCTC 2395
GGTCCCGCGGTGCAGCAGGACGGGCGGCAGGTGGCCGGCCCGGGCCCAGCTGAGGTGGCCGGTGCGCGGGTCGAGGCGGGCGACGGCGACGCCGGCGATGTGGTCGGCCTGCTGGTGGCAGAGGATCCGGTTGAGGCGGTCGAGGATGCGGGCCGGCTCGGGGGCGTCGTAGGCGATGCCGCGCAGCGCGTGGCGCAGTTGGGACATCGCGGCGGCGGCGGGCAGGCCGTGTCCGGAGACGTCGCCGACGGCGAGCAGCACGGAGCCGTCGGGGAGGTCGAGGAGGTCGTACCAGTCGCCGCCGACCTTGCCGTCGCGTTCGGCGGGCAGGTACCGGAAAGCGCTTTCCACCCCGGCCACCGGCCGCCCGGCGGGGGCGCTCATCAGGGCCTGTTGCAGGGCCCGGACGGCGCGCTGCTCGCCGCCGATGAGACGGCGCTGGTCGGCGAGGCGGTCGCGGGTGTCGCTGAGGGCCTGTTCGGCGCGCCGCCACGGGGTGACGTCCTGGACCACGCCGGCGAGGGCGAGCAGCCGGCCGTCGGCGGTGACGGTGGCCTCGCCGAGGGCG
>NZ_KK853997.1:735754-753171 GCF_000696185.1 Kitasatospora cheerisanensis KCTC 2395
CGGCGGGCGGCGGCCCGGCATCTTCGGCACTCTCGGCAGCATTGACGGTATCGGCGGCATCGACGGAATCGAGGGGCCCGACGGACTCGGAGTCGTCGGCGGCCGACGGGGTGCGCCCGGCTGTCCGGTCCGGATCGGTGGCGCGGGCGGCCGGTCGGGGTGCGGCGGTGGCGACCAGGTCGGCGGCGACCCGGGTGAGTTTGCGGTTCTCCTGCTGGGAGCGGCGCGACAGTTCCTCGAACGCCTGCTCGGGGGTGCATCCCAGCCGGCCGACCAGCAGGCCCTTGGCCTGTTCGATCACCGCCCGGGTGCGCATCGCGGAGCGCAGACCTTCCAGTTCCGTCCGCAACCGGTCGACCGTGGCCTCCATCGCGGACCGGTTCTCGCCGAGCGTCACCGTCTCCTCGCCTCCGCCGTCCTCGGGCTCCAGCCTATGCCGCCCGAGTGTCCGTTCCGGTCCATTTCCTCCCGTTTTCCGCGTCGGCCCCGGTCGGACCGGGCGGACGGCCGGGGCCGGTTTGGCGGGCGGCGTTCGCGGTGAGACGCGGCGAGAGGGGGGTCGAACGAGCGAGTTCCGGAGTGGAGTGGACATGAACGAGTTGGACGGAGTCACTGTCGCGTTTCTGGCGGCGCCCGAAGGGACGGAGCAGGTCGAGCTGACCTCGCCGTGGCAGGCGGTCCTGGACCACGGGGGGACGCCGCGACTGGTGTCCACCGAGGCGGGCAAGATCCGGGCGTTCCACCACCTCGACCGGGCGGACGAGTTCACGGTCGACGAGGTCGCCGCGAACACCTCGGCCGCCGACTTCGACGCGCTGGTACTGCCCGGCGGCGTGGCGAACCCGGACTTCCTGCGGACCGACCGGCATGCCGTGGACTTCGTCAGCGGCTTCTTCGCGCGCGGCAAACCGGTCGCGGTGATCTGCCACGGCCCGTGGACGCTGATCGAGGCCGGCGCGGTGAACGGCCGCACCCTGACGTCCTGGCCGAGCCTGCGGACCGACCTGCTGAACGCGGGCGCCCGCTGGGTGGACCAGGAGGTGGTGATCTGCGTGGACGGCCCCAACACCCTGGTGTCCAGCCGCAAACCGGACGACCTGCCGGCCTTCGACCGCGCCCTGGTGAGCACCTTCGCCGGCCGCCCGGCCGACGTCGTCTGAGCCGACAACCGCCTGCCCAGGCACGGCCCGTACCGGGGCGGACCCGAAGCCGCCCTACCTGGCAGCACCCGAAGCGCCCCAAACCCCGCCCGAGGCCCGACGCGCCGGAACTCATCCCGCACGCGCGTCGAGCCCCGGGCGGTCGGTGTCCGCCACGGAGGGGGCGTACGGAAGGCTCCCGGGGGCGACGTTCAGCCGGTCGGCGTGGGGCGCAGGGCGAGTAGGGCGATGTCGTCGGTGCTGTCGGCGCCGAGGGTGATGATCAGTTCGTCGCAGAAGACGTCGACGGGCTGCCGGGCGAGGGCGGCGGTGTGGCGCCGGAGGCGTGCCATGGCGGCGTCGAGGGGTTCTCCTCGGCGTTCGACGAGGCCGTCGGTGTACAGCAGCAGGGTGGAGTGCGGCGGCAGCCGGTCCTGGGCGGTGGGGCGCGGCAGGTCGACGTCCATGCCGATCAACAGGCCCGCGCCGCCGTCGAGGTAGCGGGTCTCGCCCTCGGCGGTGGTGAGCAGCGGGGGCAGGTGGCCGGCGGAGGAGTGGTGGAGGTCCCAGGGGCCGCCCTCGTCGCCCTTGATCAGGGCGTAGACGCAGGTCGCGGTGGAGTGCGGGTAAAGGGTCTGGCTGGCGTGGTCGAGGTGGCGGAGGACGTCGCCGGGCGGTTCGGGGCGGTCCACGGCGATGCCGCGCAGCATGTTGCGCAGGGCGCTCATGGTGACGGCGGCCTTGAGGTCGTGGCCCGCCACGTCGCCGATGACGAGCACGGTGTCGCCCGGGGGCAGCACGAACGCGTCGTACCAGTCGCCGCCGACCTCGGCGGTGGTGCTGGAGGGGACGTAGCGGGCGGCCATCCTCAGGTGGCCGGCCTCGGGCAGTTCGGGCAGCAGGGCGCGCTGGAGGCGCTCGGCGGTGTGGCGGGTCTGCTGGAACATCCGGGCGTTGTCCACGCCGAAGGCGATGTTGCGGGCCAGTTCGGCGACCAGCAGGACGTCGTCCTTGGTGAACGGATGCTCCTGCCTGGTGCGCACCAGGGTGAGCGCGCCGAGCACCTCCCGGCGGGCCCGCAGCGGGGCGACGATCGCCGAGTCCGCGTCCAACTGCTCGAACAGTTGCAGTTGTTGGGCGTCGAGCGGGCTCTCGGCCCGGCCGGGCTCCGGGATGTCGGTGACCAGTAGCGGGCCCGCGCCGCGCAGCACCCGGGGCAGCGATCCCTGCGCGGTCTCGGAGACCGCGGGGAGCCGGCCGATGGACACCCCGCTGACCTGGAGCTGCGGGTCGCGGTGGGCGAAGCAGGCCCGCTCGGTGTGCCCCTGCTCGTCGACCAGGACCACCGTGCACCACTCGGCGAGCCGCTGGGTGAGCACGCCGCACACCCGCCGCAGCCGCTCCCCCAGCACCGGGGTGCTGGTCATCGCGCTGCCGATGTCGGCCATCAGGGACAGCCGTTCCAGCGCCGATCGGGAGACGCTGGCCCGTTTCGCCTTCGTCGTGGTGCTCGGCAGGCTCACCGGGCCCGGCTGCGGACTGGTGTACCTGCCCTCCTCGCGGGCCGGCGACCGGCCGAACGGGGCTGATCTGGACGTGAGTTGGGCGACGAAGACGGTGCGCCCGTCGACGGCCTCCTGGGTCTGAACCTGGAGCCGGACGGGGACCAGCCGGCCGTCGCGGTGCTGCGCGGGAAGCGGGATGGAGAGTCCCAGGGTGCGGGCCTCCCCGGTGAGCAGCAGGGAGCTGAACGCGGCCACGTGGCGTTCGCGCAGGTGCTCGGGCATCAGCACGGTCAGCGGCCGGCCGACGAGTTCGGTCGGCGACCAGCCCAGCAGTTCCGCCGCCGCGGTGTTGACCGCGATGATCCGGTTCAGGTCGTCGGCGGCGACGGTCGGCGCGCTGGCGGTCTCCACCTCGCCGGCGTCCCAGGGGGCCAACTCGGTGGGCGTGCCGTTGGGTTCACCGGAGGTGAGGGTCCAGGCGGTGGGGTCCGCGCCGGCGAGCTGGCGGCCGACCTGGTCGAACAGCCAGTGCGGGAAGGCCCGGATCTGCGGGAGGGCGGGCAGGCTGAGCAGGGCTCCCTGCCGGCCGGCCACCTCGGCCTCGTCGATCACGCCGCGCAGGACGGCCACGGCCGCGGCGGCTCCGGCGGGGAAGGCCACCAGCAGGGAGAGCGTCGAACTGTCGGGGGTCTCCTGCTGCACGGCGACCTTCATGCAGGAGCAGATCACGTTGCTCACGTCCTGGGCGACGGCGAGGTCCTCCCGCCGGACGCCGGTCCGCGCCTCCAGCTCGCGGGTCAGGTACAGCTCGCGCAGCAGTCCCTCCCAGTGCTGCTGCGCCGCCCAGTACAGGGCGTACGGCACGTCGGTCAGCGTCACGTTGACGTTCCGGCCGGACGGCGGCACGGTCTCCCAGGCGGAGGTCGGCGGCGCCGGCGGTTCGGGCCAGAGTTCGAACCAGACCGTCTTGCGGTCGGCGGTGCTGTGGACGCCGTGACTGGGCGCCAGCTCCTCGACCAGGGTCAGGCCCCGGCCGGTGCAGGCGTACGGCCGGTGGTCGTGCGGCACCAGGCCGCGCTCCGGCCGCTGATCGCTGACCCGGACGTGCACCCGTCCCTCGCCGACCCAGGCCCGTACCTCGAACTCGGTGCGCGCGTGCAGCACCGCGTTGGTCGCCAGCTCGCCGGTCAGCAGCGCGGCGGTGTCCGCCACGGCGGGCCCGACGCCGTCCAGCAGCGAGCGGACGAACCGCCGGGCGAGCGCGACGCTCTGCGGCACCGGCGGAAGCCGCCAGGACGCCGCCCCGGACGGGATGGGGATACCCATGCAGGGAGCCTGCCCGAAAGCCGTGAGGCTACCCAGGCAGCCGGTCGCCCGGGGCGCGACACCCTCTCCCGGGCGAGGGGCGCAGCAGCACCCGGGCGGCGCGCGTCGCCGTCACGCGCCGGCAACGGCCACCGGGCCCCTGCTTCATCACTGTGAGTGATTGACCGGTCGCGGGGCCGGACTCGATGCTCGAAGCGGCACGGGCCACCACCAGCACGGGTCCGCGGGCCGTGCCGCCGAAGGGAGCTCTCACGATGCGTTTCCGTCAGCACGCCGCCGCGGCCACCACTGCCCTGACCGTCCTCGGGGTCGCCCTCGCCACCGCGCCCGCCGCCCACGCCGCCGGCGGCACCGCCCCGGCGTGCATCGCCCGCGTGGTGGACGAGATGCCGGACGGCCAGCACGTGTGGCTGGAGAACAACTGCGGCCGGACGATGCACGTCAAGGTGATCGTGGACGGCTGGTACGACAGCAGCTGCCTGCGGCTCGCGAACCGGGCCAGCCGTGAACTGGTGCTGAAAGTCGGCACCTACCGCAAGACCGTGGTCTGCTGAGGCCCCGCCCCGGGGCGCACCGCCCCGGGAGCCGGCCGTCCGGTCAGTGGCCGAGGCGGTGCGGTGGGCGGTCGAGGATGAGCGAGCCGGCCGTCTCGATGACCTCGGCGCGGGTGCGGCCGGGGTGCTCGGCGGCGAGGAAGTGGCTGCCGATGGCCATGCAGAAGGCCATCAGGCTGCGGGCCTCGATCTCGTCGGGGTCGGTGCAGAAGGTGCCGATCGTCTCGCGCAGCAGCTCCATGCGCCGGTTGTCGACGCGGCGCAGGCGCTCGGCGACGGCGGGGTCGCGGCGGGCCCAGTCGCGGACGGCCAGGTCGATGGGGCGCAGCCGTTCGGAGAAGGTGAGCCGGCCGGCCGGCCGGGCCCGGTCCTTGGCGTCGCCGGCGCCACCGTCACCGCGCCGCAGCCGGCGCTCGCGGCGGGCGGCCACTGCGTCGAAGCCCCCGGAGTCACCGTCTGCTTCGAGGCCTACGGCGACAAGGTGCGGGTGTACGACAGCGCCAAGGACGGCCGGTCCGCGGTCGCCCTCTGGGCCACCGACTACGGCCGCAACGGCTACTGACGCAACTCGCAGGGCGCCGGCACCTGGTTCGAGTGCAACGACGACATGAAGGAGACGGGCTCCATCCGGATCCAGCCGACCCTGGTGGACGGCGACACCGGCGCCTGGAAGGTCTACGAGGTCTGGAAGTGGCTGCCGATCGGCTGACCCGACGCCCCGTCACTCACCGCCGCCGGGAGCGGGAAAGCGCTTCCACACCCGGTGTTCGGCGAGCAGGTCCGCCACCTCGCGGAGCACCTGCACGGGGTCCTCGCCCAGCACCACGCCCTCCCCGTCGGCCGGGAGGCCGGCGGCGGTGAGGGTGTCGCGGGCGGGCTCGCCCCAGCCGCCGATGGCCTTGGCGTGCCGCCAGGCCTCGCCGAGCAGCAGGGCGATGCGCGGGTCGACGGTGTCGTCGGGGCCGGCCGCGCGGGCGTCGCGTACGGGGGTCGCGTCGGCCGCGGGGCCGGGGGTGCCGGCCAGCAGGACGGCGTCGAACTCGACGGACCGGGCGGTGGCGAAGCTGCGCTGGACGCGGTCGGGGTCGCCGCCGGAGGGGGCCACCACCAGCGGCACGAGGTCGGCGGCGAGGGCGGCCTCGCGGACGGCGGCGAGCGCCTCGGGGTCGGTGTCGGGGCCGGTGAGGATGCCGACGGTGCGTCCGGCGACCGGCCAGCGCGCACCGAGCTGGGACAGCGCGGGGCTGGGGTCGACCTCGACGGTCTCACCCTCCGGTGCGGGCAGGCCGAGGCCGTCCGCGACCTGGGCGCACAGCCGGGCGTCGATCCGGGCGAGGGCGAGCAACGTCCGTTCCCGGACGGCGGGTTCACGGCACTTGCCGAGTTCGAAGGTGTACGCGGCGATGATGTGCTCCTGCTCGACCGGCGTCATGCTGAGCCAGAACTGCCGCGGCTGGCTGAAGTGGTCGGCGAAGGACGCCGGGGACTCCCGGACCTTCTTCGACTCGGCGACGGGCAGCGGGTGTTCGACGAACGCGTGCTCCTCGGCGCCCGCGAAGAACGGGCAGCCGCCGTCCAGCGAGTTCGGCTTGTAGGGAGCGACGCCGGGGTGCACCGCGTCCTGGTGGAAGCCGTCGCGCAGCATGTCGTTGACGGGCGCGTGGGTGCGGTTGACCGGGATCTGCGCGAAGTTGGGTCCGCCGAGCCGGGTGATCTGGGTGTCCAGGTAGGAGAACAGCCGCCCGGACAGCAGCGGGTCGTCGGTGATGTCGATGCCGGGGACGAGGTGTCCGGGGTGGAAGGCGACCTGTTCGGTCTCGGCGAAGAAGTTGGTGGGGTTGGCGTTCAGCGTCATCAGGCCGAGCGGCCGGACCGGGGCCAGCTCCTCCGGGACGATCTTGGTCGGGTCGAGCAGGTCGATGCCCTCGAAGGTCTGCTCGGGCGTGTCGGGCATGACCTGGACGCCCAGCTCCCACTGCGGGAACGCGCCGGCCTCGATCGCGTCGGCGAGGTCGCGGCGGTGGAAGTCCGGGTCCAGGCCGCCGAGTTGCTGGGCCTCGTCCCAGGTCAGCGAGTGCACGCCGAGCTTCGGCTTCCAGTGCCACTTGACCAGGCAGGTGGAGCCGTCGGCGGCGACCAGCCGGAAGGTGTGGATGCCGAAGCCCTCCATCATCCGGTAGGAGCGCGGGATGCCCCGGTCGGACATGTTCCACAGCGTGTGGTGGGTGGCCTCGGTGTGCAGCGAGACGAAGTCCCAGAAGGTGTCGTGCGCGGACTGCGCCTGCGGGATCTCCCGGTCGGGGTGCGGCTTGGCGGCGTGCACCACGTCGGGGAACTTGATCGCGTCCTGGATGAAGAACACCGGGATGTTGTTGCCGACCAGGTCGAACACGCCCTCGTCGGTGTAGAACTTGGTCGCGAAGCCGCGGGTGTCGCGGACGGTGTCTGCGGAGCCGCGCGAGCCCAGCACGGTGGAGAACCGCACGAACACCGGCGTCCGGGCCCCGGCGGCGAGGAACGCGGCCCGGCTGATCCCGGCGCCCGCCCCGTACGACTCGAAGACGCCGTGCGCGGCGGCCCCGCGGGCGTGCACGACCCGCTCGGGGATCCGCTCGTGGTCGAAGTGGGTGATCTTCTCGCGCAGGTGGTGGTCCTGCAGCAGCACCGGCCCGCGCGGGCCGGCCTTCAGCGAGTGGTCGGAGTCCGGCAGCCGGGTGCCCTGGGCGTTCGTCAGGTACGCGCCGTCCTGCGACCTGGCCGCCGCGCCGTCCTGCGGGCCGCGTCCGGTCGCGGAGACCGGGGCCGGGGCCCCCTGGTCGGGCTTGGGCGGCAGCGGGGCGCGCGGCTCCGTCGGCTCCTGCACCGTCGGTTCCTCGGGCGCGGGCACGCCGGGGACGTCGGGGTGGGTGTCTTCGCCGTGCATGAGGGTCTCCTCCGGGGACGTGGTCGGTGGCCCGCCGGACCCGGCCGACGGACGTCACACTCACCGACGCGGCTAACCGGCCGGGCGGAGCGGGAAACGGGGCTGCTCGGGTGAATCTCCCGCCGCGGCCGCCCGGCCCGCTGCCGTTTCCGCCGCACCCCGCTCGGGCAGGCGCGCCGCACGGCAAGCGACAGGACCCGTCGGAGGAGAGGTGGCGGTCGTGGCACGAGTGGATCTGGCCGGGAGGACGGCGCTGGTCACGGGCGGCTCGCGCGGCCTGGGCCTGCTGATCGCCGAGGAGCTGGCCCGGCGCGGCTGCCGGGTCGCCGTGTGCGCCCGCGACCGGCAGCAACTCATCGTCGCCGAGCAGCGGTTGACGAAGCTCACCACCCGCTGCGCGGCGCTGGAGTGCGACCTGACCGCGCCGGGCGCGGCCGGTGACCTGGTGGAGCGGGTGACCGACCGGCTCGGGCCGGTCGACGTGCTGGTCAACAACGCCGGGGTGATCCAGGTCGGACCGCTGGCCGCCCTGCGCGAGGAGGACTTCCGCACCGCCTGGGACACCATGGTCCGCGCCCCGGTCGACCTGGTCCTGGCCGTCCTGCCCGGCATGCGCGAGCGCGGCACGGGCTCGCTGGTGACCATCGCCTCGATCGGCGGCCCCGTCCCCGCCCCGCACCTGCTGCCGTACGACACGGCGAAGGCGGCGCTGGCCGCGTTCTCCCGCGGCCTGCGGGTGGAGCTGTCCGGCAGCGGCGTCCAAGTCACCACCGTGATACCGGGGTTGATGCGGACCGGCTCCCACCTGGCGGCGCAGTTCTCGGGCCGGGCGCGGCACGAGTACTCCTGGTTCGCCACCGCCTCCGGCGCGCCGCTGCTGTCCATGGACGCCGGCCGGGCGGCCCGGCGGATCGTCCGCGCCGCCGAGTCCGGCCGGGCCGAGCTGACCCTGACCCCGGCCGCGAAGCTCGCCACCCGCCTCCAGGGCGTCGCCCCGGCCACCACCGGCCGGCTGCTCGCCCTCGCCGGCCGCCTGCTGCCGGGCCCCGGCCCGGACCCGGACCACAACTGCCCGGCCACGAGGCCGCCGCCGCACCGGCCGCGTCGCCCCGGCCCTGACCACCCTCGCCGACCGCGCGGCCGGCCGCACCAACGAGCCCGGGGCACAAGGCTCTTGAGGCCCGGCCGACATCGCCTCGACCGGGCCGCCGCCTGCCACGATCATGGGTGGATGCCGTCACCCGCCTCAGCTGCCCGCGACCTCCGCGACCACGCCGTGCTCCGGACCATCGGCTGCGAACTCGCGGCCCGCACCCCCGTCGAAGCGGTCCACCCCCGCGCTCAGCCGGATGCCGGCCGGTCAACTGACCGCCAGGGAGCCCGCGTTCCGGAAACGGCCGTGAGGCCGCGTCAACTCTTCGCCGTGACGCGGACGGTGCGCAGCGCCGGGTCGGCCGCGTCCGGGACGAGCATGCCGGCGGCGAGGCCGGTGCGCAGGTAGTCGAGGACGGGGCGGTTCAGCCGTTCGCCGGGCAGGGCGGCGGGGATGCCGGGCGGGTACGGGGTGAGCATCTCGGCGGCGATCCGGCCGTCCGCGTCGGCGAGTTCGACCGTCTCGACCGGTCCGAAGAACGCGTCGCGCGGCAACTCGGCCTGTTCCAGCCGGAGTTCGCGGGGGCCGGGGACGTCCACCTGTGCGGCCGGGGTCAGTTCGGGGGCGTGGGCGGCGAGTTCGGTGAGGGCGTCGAGCAGGGTGCCGGTGGTGACGGGGTCGTCGGCGTGGGTGAGCTGGGCGCTGATCCGGCGGTGGTCGCACAGGTGGGCGGTGACCTGGTGGTGGGCGCGCAGCCAGTCGCCGGCCCGGTAGCCGGTGGTGCCGAGCCCGGTGATGTCGATGATGATCTGCAGCGGGTCGAGGTCGGCGGCGAGGCCGGGCCCGCAGAAGTCGGCGTGGCCGTGGACGTGCATGCCGTCGATGGCGTCGATCCGTTCGCGGGTCTGCGCGGCCAGCGTGAGCGCGTCCTCGTACAGCTGGGGGCCGTGCTGGACCATCTGTCGCCGCCAGCCGTCGAGAGCGGCGTAGATCAGGACGTTGGGGCTGGTGGTGCCGAGCAGGTCGGCGCACCGGCCGAGGACGACGGGGTCGATCAGGTCGCCGCGCAGGTGGAAGACCGAGCCCTGCTCCAGGCCGGAGCCCATCTTGTGGACGGAGGTGACGCAGAGGTCGGCGCCGGCGTCCATCGCCCAGGTGGGCAGCTCGTGGTGGAACGGCAGGTGCGCGCCCCAGGCCTCGTCGACCAGCAGCGGGACGCCGTGCTCGTGGCAGGCGTCGGCGATCGCCCGGAGGTCGGCGCAACTGCCGTACGGGGTGGGCGAGGTGACGAGTGCACCGCGGGCCTCGGGGTGGGCGGCGAGGGCCGCCCGGTAGGCGTCGGCGGTGGGCGGGTGGGCGAGGTGCCGTTCGGCGTCCCAGGCCGGGTCGACCCAGATCGGGCGGATGCCGGCCAGGATCAGCCCGGCGATCACCGACTTGTGGGCGTCCCGGCCGACCAGCAGGTGTTCGTGCGGTCCGGCGACGGCGAGCATCGCGGCCTTCACGGACAGCGAGCTGCCGCAGGTGGAGAAGAAGGTGCGGTCGGCGTCGACCGCTTCGGCCATCAGCTCCTGGGCGCGGCCGAGGGTGCCGTGCGAGTCGGTGCGGTCGTCCAGGCCGCCGGTGGCGAGGACGTCGGAGCGGAACACGTCCGCGCCGAGCACGTCCAGCACCCGGGGGTCGGTGCCGCGGCCCTGCTTGTGGCCGGGCGGCGTGAACGCGGTGAGCGGGTTGGCGTGCAGTGCGGAAAGCGCTTCCAGCACGGGAGCCTGCGACTGGTCCATGGGCCGCGCCTGCCCACCGGCCGCGAACGGAAACCGCGCCGGCCGGCCGAGGCCCGGCGCCGGCCGTCGAACGGGAACCGCCGGGCCGCAGCCGCCCGTGAACGGAGGCGACCGGAGGTGCCCGGCCCGCTTGGCCCCCGCCCGTCCCGGGCAGACGCGGGGCCCGAGCCGAGTGCCGAGCGATGGAAGTGCGCGATGCGTGCGGTGACGTGGCAGGGCAGGCGGGACGTCCGGGTGGAGCAGGTGCCCGACCCGCGGATCGAGGACCCGACGGACGTGCTGGTGGAGGTGACGTCCACCGGCCTGTGCGGTTCCGACCTGCACCTGTACGAGGTGCTCGGGCCGTTCCTCGATCCGGGCGACATCCTCGGCCACGAGGCGATGGGCGTGGTCCGGGAGACCGGCCCGGCGGTGCGCACGCTGCACCCGGGCGACCGGGTGGTGGTGCCGTTCAATGTCAGCTGCGGGACCTGCCGGATGTGCACGGCGGGCCTGCACTCGCAGTGCGAGACCACCCAGGTGCGCGACTACGGGAGCGGCGCGGCGCTGTTCGGCTACACCAAGCTGTACGGCCAAGTGCCTGGCGGGCAGGCGGAGTTGCTGCGCGTCCCGTTCGGCGACACGCTGCCGGTGAAGGTGCCGCACGGGCCGCCGGACGACCGGTTCGTGTTCCTGTCGGACGTGCTGCCGACGGCCTGGCAGGCCGTCGAGTACGCGGACGTCCCGGACGGCGGGACGCTGCTGGTGCTCGGGCTCGGCCCGATCGGCGACATGTGCGTGCGGATGGCCCTTCAGCGTCCGGGCGTGCGGCGGGTGATCGGCGTGGACCTGGTGCCCGAGCGGCTGCAGCGCGCCCGGGAGCGCGGCGCGGTCGTCCTGGACCTGACCGACCGGCCCGAGCTGCTGCCGCAGACCGTGCTCGACCTGACCGACGGCCTGGGTGCGGACAGCGTGATCGACGCGGTCGGCATGGAGGCGCACGGCTCCCCCGGCGCGGCGGTCGCGCAGCGCGCCGCCGGCCTGCTGCCGGACGCGCTGGCCCGCGCCCTGATGCAGCGCGCCGGCGTGGACCGCCTGCACGCCCTGCACCTGGCGATCGACCTGGTGCGGCGCGGCGGCACCGTCTCCGTGGTGGGCGTGTACGGCGGCATGACCGATCCGCTGCCGCTGCTCACCATGTTCGACAAGCAGATCCAGTTGCGGATGGGCCAGGCCAACGTCCGCCGCTGGACGGACGACCTGCTGCCGCTGCTCACCGACGCCGACCCGCTCGGCGTGGACGGCTTCGCCACCCACCACCTGCCGCTGGACGAGGCGCCCGCGGCGTACGAGATGTTCCAGCAGAAGCGGGACGGCGCGGTCAAGGTGCTGTTCCGCCCCTGAACCGCGACCTTGAACGCGGAACCACGACCTTGAACACGCCGTCCGCGGCGATGATGTGACGGACCGTCAGAGTTCGCGGAGCGCGGGCAGCAGCTCGCGCTCCGCCCAGTCGGTGAAGGCGGGCTGGCTGTCGCCGCCGACCTGGATCAGCGCGACCTCGTCGAACCCGGCCTCCAGGTAGGGGCGGACGGCCGCCACGAAGTCCTCGGTCCGGGAGCCGCAGGGGATGGACTCGGCGACGTCCTCGGGCCGGACGTACGCGCTGGCGGCGGCGAAGCCGGCCGTGCCGGGGAGGTCGGCGTTGACCTTCCATCCGCCGCCGAACCAGCGGAACTGCTGGTGGGCACGGGTGACGGCGGCGTCGCGGTCGCGGTCGAAGCAGATCGGGACCTGTCCGACGGCGGGCTTCCCGGCGCCGCCGTGCTCGGCGAACGCGGTCAGCAGCCGCCGTTCCGGCTGGACGGCGATCACCAGGTCGGCGAGGCGTCCGGCGAGCGCGCAGGAGACCGGTCCGGACACCGCGACGCCGATCGGCGGGGGCTGCTCGGGCAGGTCCCAGAGCTTCGCGCCGTCCACCTGGAAGTGCCGCCCGTGGTGGGTGACGTACCCGCCGGCGAACAGCGCCCGGATGATCTCCACGGCCTCCGCCAGCATCTCCTGGCGCACCGCGGCGGCCGGCCAACCCCGGCCCACCACGTGCTCGTTGAGGTTCTCGCCGCTGCCCAACCCGAGCCGGAACCGGCCGCCGGAGAGCAGTTGCACGGTCGCGGCCTGCTGGGCCACCACCACCGGGTGGTAGCGGAAGGTCGGGCAGGTCACGTACGTCATCAGCGGCAGCGCGTCGGTGGCGCGGGCGGTCGCGCCGAGCACCGCCCAGGCGTTGGGGGCGTGGCCCTGCTCGTCCAGCCAGGGGAAGTAGTGGTCGGAGATCACCGAGAAGTCGAACCCGGCCCGCTCGGCGCGCACCGCGTCGTCGACCAGGTCGGCCGGCCCGCGCTGCTCCGTCATCATCGTGTATCCGATTCGCACCATGGTTCGCGTGTGCCCGCGCCGCCGCGGTTCGCACGCGGATCAGCAGGTTTTCCCACCGTTCGCAGCAGTGCCCCGGCGGGGGAGCCAGAGGCGGCGCCGGTGGTCCCGGTCCGGGGCGAACAGCCGGAGGCCGCTGATCACCCGGTCGCCGGCCCGGTCGGCCCGCACGTACAGGTGCGCGTCCTGCGGGCCGAACTCGTGCTCGCTGTCGAACACCAGGTCCTGGTCGAGCCGGCCGGCGTGCCGGATCAGGTCGGCCTCCACCTCGCCGACGGGGCGGCCGACCAGCGCGATGCCGTCGAGGCGGAACTGCGGCCCGGTCCGCGCGGCGACGGTCAACGCCCGAACACCCGCCGCCCCCTCCGGTCCCGCCCCCGGCGCGGCGGGCGGGGGTTCACGGTAACGGCCGGCGGCGCGTGGTGTACGGCCGCCGGACCGGGTACACGCGGCGTGCCGGAGCCGTCCGAGTGGAGGAGGCCCGCGATGCGCCGACGACCGGACCGGATCGCCGCGCCATGGGACGGGCGCACCCCGCACGGGCCCGGGCAGTCCTGGCCGGTGCGCCGGGACAGCCGCCCGGCCGACGTCCTCACCGAACGGGACGTGCAGCGCTGGGCGCCGGCCGCGTCGCTGCCGCACTCCAACGGCGACGCGAGGGACGTCGCAGTGCGCGACGGCCGGATGGTGGGGGCGCGCGGCGGCGACGGGGACCGGGCGAACCGGGGGCGGCCCGGCCCGGAATGCCTGTACGGCCGGCATGCCAACGCCCCGACCACCACCGCCTCCGCCCCCGTCGACCCCGGCGCCGTCCCCGCCACCACCGGCGGGCCCGACGCGTACGCCGAGCAGCGGACCGAACCCGGCGCCGCGGACGCCGGCACCACCGAGGAGGACTCCCCATGAACGGCACCAGCGCCGTCCTGCGCACCCTGCACCACGGCGAACTCGCCCTCCAGCAGGACCTGTTGGCCGCCGCCGACCGGCACCGCGACGAAGCCGAACTGCATCACGTGGCGAGCGACCTGGCCGGCTGGTCCGGCGAACACGCCCGCCGGATCGCCGACGCCGCCGCCGACCGCGGACTCCACCTGCCCGCACCGCCCGAGCCCGCCCCGCTCACCCGGCTGCGCCGCAAGGCCGCCGAGGACCTCGCCCCGCGCCCCGCACCCGAACTCGCCCTGCTCGACGACCTGTGCGCGCTTCACCTGGACGCCACCCGCAACTCCCTGCACTGGGAGATGCTCGCCCAGGCCGCGCAGGCCCTCCGGGACAGCGCCCTGCTCGACCTCGCCACCCGCTGCCACCCGCAGACGCTCCGGCAGATGCGCTGGACCAACAGCATGATCAAGACGCTCTCGCCGCAGCTCCTCACCGCCGACTGAGCGGCGCCCGACCTCCACGGCGGGTACGGCCGCGCGGCCTCAGCCGCTCAGCGGGTACGCGTAGCCGAACGGGTGGCACAGGCCTTCCGGGTAGGGCTCCAGGAAGCGGGCCACCAGGCCCTGCACGACGACCCGCAGGCCGTCCTTCCCCGAATACACCGCATGCCCCTCGGCCGTGGTGTCGCCCGTCCGGTACACCACCACCATCTCCTGCGGGGCGTGCGATCCCGGACGCCCGGGAACGGCGATCCGGTAACCGTGCGGGCTGTCCATCACTCCACCTCGGCCCTGCTGCTCCAGGGGCTCCACAACCCGCCCGGCCCCGCAACCCGCGCCTACCCGCGGGCCGTTCACCCGAATCCTCCGCTCCCGCGGTGCCGGCTTCCGGCCGGCGCGCTCAGCGCGGAACGGCCTCGACCGCGAGCAACTTCCGTACCGCGGCGGGCAGATCGGCGGCGCGGTGCGAGCCTGCGGCGACGATCTCCTCGGGCCGGGTGGCGAGGGTGGGCACCAGGATGCCGTGCGCCCCGGCGGCCGCCGCGGCGGCGAGGTCCGCGCCGGTGTCGCCGATCACCGTGGTCCGCCGGGGGTCGGCCCGCAGGGCGCGGGCGGCGGCCAGCACGAGCCCGGGAGCGGGCTTGCGGCAGTCGCACCCGTCGGCGGAGGTGTGCGGGCAGACCGCCCAGACGTCGAACGGGCCGAGCATCTCCTCGATCCGGCGGTGGACGACCTCCACCTGATACCTCGTCAGCATGCCCCGCCCGACGCCGGACTGGTTGGTGACCACGCCGAGCGGCAGCCCGAGGGCGCGCAGCTCCTCGACGGCCTCCCGGGCACCGGGCCGCGGATAGACCCGGCCCGGGTCGCCGTTGTAGGCGATGCCCTCGATCAGCATCCCGTCGCGGTCCAGCAGCACGGCCGCCATCCGGTGACCGGCCGCCCGCCGCTGCCCGGCGTGCCGGAGGTAGATCCACGGCACCGCCTCCGACGCCCCGCCCGGCCCCGACGGACGCGGCTCGCGACGCGGCTCGCGACGCGGCTCGCGACGCGGCTCGGGAACCGGCCGGCCGTCGTCGACGGCGGCGGGTCGCACGGTGCGGGACTCCGGTGTGAAGGCCATGCCCAGCGGCTAGCCACTGCCCGGCGCCTCAAACACCGGGCGGACCCATGGAGGAGCCCCGGGTCGCTCACCACGACTCGGGGCTCGTTCGGCTGGTGTCGCGCCGGCTGGCACCGCGTCAGTCCTCGCCGAGGACGGCGTACAGCTCGACGTCCGTGGGCGGCTCCGCGGCGGGCGGGGGCGGCGCGCTCCCCGGCCGGTGGATGCGCCGACGCTCACCGGGCGGCCGGCGGGTCGCGCCTCGGGCCGTCGGGCCGCAGGCAGTTGCGGCATGGGAATGGCGGGTCGACGGGTGTCCATGACGAGGTCCTTTCCGTTCCCCCCGTCCGTTGGTCCTTTCTTTCCCCTCCCCTGGGCGCCGCGCCTACCCGGCGGGCCGTCCCGGAAACGCGAGCGGCCGTTCCCTGATGTGCCGTCAATCCGGAGGAGAGGGCCTACGGCACCCGGTCGACGATGTCGAAGACCCGGTCCGTCTCGGTGACCTGAAGCAGCCGCGACACCTGCGCGCTGGGCGCGCCGATCCGGAAGGTCACGCCCGCGTCGAGTGCCGCCCGGTGGGCGCGGATCAGCTCGTTCAGGCCGGAGGAGGAGCAGAAGCCGAGCTCCGAGCAGTCCACCACCACCGTGCGCGGTGCGGGCCGGCCGTCCAGCGCCCCGCGCAGCGCGCTGGCGAGCGCGGGGGCGGTGTCCATGTCGGCCTCCCCTGCGACCTCGACCACGCAGGTGCCGGACGGGCCGGGACGATGGGTGATCCGCAGTCCTGTCGCCAGTTCACGACGCAGTTCCTCCGGCAGTTCCCCGCTCATGGCCGGACTCCTCTCTCCGCCGCCGGGCGCCCGCGGTGGGGCCTCCCTTCGACCGTGTCCGAATCGCCGCGCCCGCGCAGCCCCGAGAACGAAACACCGCCTCCCGTCAGCCGCCGGAGCGAAGCCGGTGACCGAAACGGAACGCCCGGGTTTTCGCCCGCACGGCGGCACGCGTACCCTCGGGCCGAAGAGGAGGCGGCACTCGCCGGACCGGCCGTACCCGTCCCCGTGCCGATGGAGCAGCGTGCAGACCCTGCGGTTCGACAGCACCAGCGTCGACGCGACGGAGGAATTCCTGTCGACGGCGTACACCCCGATGCGGATCGGCGGGCCGGTCGAGGACGCTCGGGTCCGGATCGACCGCCACGCCGTCCGGCAGCTCAGCATCGACCGGCTCAGCTTCGGCTACGACATGGCGTTCGACGCGCACGGACTGCCCGGCGTCTGCCTGATCAGCATGCACAGCGGCACCCTGATCGACCGGACCGGCGGCAAGGAGCACGTGTACGGGCCCGGCGACACCTTCCTGCTGACCCCGCCCGAGACGCCCTACCAGGGCGAGGTCCGCTCCGCCCGGTACACCATCGCGATGTTCGACCCGAGCCTGCTGGACGGGCTGGCACCCGCCGGCTCCGACTCCACGGGCCCGGTCCGGCTCACCGGCGCCCGCCCGCTCACCCCGGCCTCCGGCCACGCCCTCGGCTCGACCATCGCCTACCTGCGCGACCACGTCCTCGGCGACGCCGCCGCCCCGCCCACCGAACTGCTCGCCGCCACCGCCGCCCAGCACCTCGCGGCCGCGGCCCTCGCCGCCCTCCCGCACAGCGCCCGCACCGAACCCACCCGCACCGACAGCCGCGACGCCACTCCCGGGACGCTACGCCGCGCCCTCTCCTGGATCGACGCCCACGCCCAGCAGGACGTCACCGTCGCCGACATCGCGCGCGCCTCCTACGTCACGCCCCGGGCCCTCCAGTACGCGTTCCGCCGCCACCTCGGCACCACGCCCCTCGCCCACCTGCGCCAGGTCCGCCTGCACGCCGCCCACCGCGACCTGCTCGCCGCGGACCCCGCCACCACCACCGTCACCGCCATCGCCATGCGCTGGGGCTTCGCCCACCCGGGCCACTTCGCCGCCCACTACCGCAACACCTTCCGCACCACCCCCACCACCACCCTCCGCCGCCGCACCTGACGGCACCTCACCCGCCGACACGCCGGAGATGCCGGCGGGTGAGGGTGCGGACTTCCGGCGCCCCCACGCTCCGTCACTTCGCGCCCCGCGCACCAGGCTTGCTCCTCGGCCTCCTCCTCCGCCGACAGAAAGGGCCCGGAGCCGGTCTCCTCACCGCGGAGGTCCGTCCGCGCCC
>NZ_KK853997.1:754219-754867 GCF_000696185.1 Kitasatospora cheerisanensis KCTC 2395
CCGCGATCTCGGGCTGCTGTTCGTCGCTGCCGGCCACGTTGGGGGTGTCGCCCTTGCCGATCGGGGCGGGTTCGCGCTGGCCGTTCCGGTCGTGGCCGCCGGCCGTGTCGGCGGGGCCGGTCGCCCCTCCCATGTCGTGCAGCGGGCGCTTGCGCTCGGTCATCGTCGGTCCTCCGCTCGGAGTGTCGCGGGTCCAGGTGCCACGTGGGGCCACCTGGCCGGGGATACGTCTGCGCCGCGCGTGTGCCCTCCGGCCGGACGGCGAAACGGGGCGCGGGGCGGCCGGGTTTGGCGGGGGCCGGAGCGGTAATCCGCCGCTGCGAGACCTGTCCCGTCCCGGAGTTCCGCCATGCCGTGCACCTCGCCCGCCCCGCACGCCCTGCGCGACTACGCGCTGCTCGCCGACGGCTGTCGCGGCGCGCTGCTCGGCCCGGACGGCGACGTGGTGTGGCTGTGCGCGCCGCACTGGGACAGCGACGCGGCGCTGTCGGCACTGATCGGCGGTCCGGGCTGGTACCGGGTCGCGCCGACGGGGGTGCACGTCGCGGGCGGCCGGTACGAGGACGGCGGACTGATCCGGCGCAGCCGCTGGATCACCCGCGGCGGGGTGGTCGAGTGCCGCGAGGCCCTTGCCCGGCCGGGGAGTTC
>NZ_KK853997.1:754993-785322 GCF_000696185.1 Kitasatospora cheerisanensis KCTC 2395
GCCCGGCCGAGGTCGAGGTCGCCCTGCACCTGGCCGCCGGCCCGGGCACGGACGGCACGGCCTCGGCGACGGCGTCCCGGACCGACGCCGGACACTGGTCGCTGCGCACGAAGGGCCCCCTGCGCGCCGTGCTGACGGGCCTCCCGGACGCCCGTGTCCGGGCCTGCGGCGGGCTGCACGCCGTCCTCCGCCTGCCGGCGGGCACGCACCACGACCTGGTCCTGGACCTCGCCGACCGTCCGATCGACGAGCCGTCGGATCCGGCCGCGGCCTGGCGCGCCACCGAGTCGGCGTGGGCGGCGGACGTGCCCGCGCTCACGGGGCTGCCGGGCCGGCGGGACGCGCGGCACGCGTTCGCGGTGCTGACGGGGCTGACCGGACCGGACGGCGGGACGGTGGCGGCGGCGACCACCAGCCTGCCGGAGCGGGCCGAGCAGGGGCGCAACTACGACTACCGGTACGTGTGGATCCGCGACCAGGCGTACATCGGGCAGGGCGTGGCCGCCTGCGGGCCGCATCGGCTGCTGGCCGGTTCGGTGCGGTTCGTCGCGGCCCGGCTGCTGGAGCACGGTCCGGGGCTGGCCCCGGCGTACACGGTGCGCGGCGGGCCGGTGCCGGAGTTGCGCAGGCTCGATCTGCCGGGCTACCCGGGCGGGTTCGACGTGGTGGGCAACCGGGTCCGGCGGCAGTTCCAGCTCGACGCGTTCGGCGAGTCCCTGCTGCTGTTCGCGGCCGCGGCCCGGCACGGAATGCTGGACCGGGACGGGCGGCGCGCGGCCCGGGTCGCCGCCGCGGCGATCGCCGCCCGGCACCGCGAACCGGACTCCGGGATCTGGGAGATCCACCCCGACCACTGGACCCACAGCCGCCTGACCTGCGCGGCCGGCCTGCGCGCCGCCGCCGAGGCCGGGGTCCTCCCGGCCACCGACTGCCTGCCGCTCGCCGACCGGCTGACCGCCGACGCCTTCGCCGACTCCCGCCATCCGAGCGGGCGTTGGCAGCGCTCGCCGTCCGATCCGGCGGTCGACGCGGCGCTGCTGCTGCCCGCCCTGCGCGGCGCGGTGCCGCCGGACGCCCCGGTCAGCCGTGCCACCCTGGCCGCTGTGCTGGCCGAGCTGACGGACGATCACTTCTGCTACCGCTTCCGCCACGACGACCGCCCGCTCGCGGACGCGGAAGGCGCTTTCCTGCTCTGCGGCTTCCTGGTCTCCCTCGCCCACCTCGGGCGGCACGACCTCCCGGAGGCCCTGCGCTGGTACGAACGCAACCGGGCCGCCTGCGGCCCCGCCGGCCTGTTCGCCGAGGAGTTCGACGTCCCCCAGCGCCAGCTCCGCGGCAACCTCCCGCAGTCCTTCGTCCACGCCCTGCTGCTGGAGTGCGCGGCCCGCCTCGCCCACTGCTCCGCCTGACGGCCGGAAGCGCCCACTCTCCGTCACATCCCGCTCCCACCAGGCGACTTGACGTGCCCGCACCCCTCCGACACCATTCCACTAATCAATTAGTGAAAGGGTGGTGGTGCCGGTGATCGAGTACCGCCTCGACCGGCGCAGCGGCGTCCCGACGTATCAGCAGATCGTGCAGCAGACCAGGCACGCACTGCGGCTCGGCGCCCTGCAGCCCGGGGATCGGCTGCCGACCGCGCGGGAGGTGGTGGAGCGCACGGCCGTCAACCCGAACACCGTGCTGAAGGCGTACCGGGAGCTGGAGCGCGAGGGGCTGGTCGCGCCGCGGCCGGGCCTCGGGACGTTCGTGCTGCGGTCGCTGTCCCGGCCGGAGACCGCCGAGGACGGGCCGCTGCGGGCGCAGTTGACGGCTTGGGTGGACGGGGCCCGGGCGGCCGGGCTCGACCGGGAGGACATCACGGCGCTGATGGCCTCCGTACTGGATCAGCGCTTCGAGACCGGGGCCGGCCCGGCGGAGCGGACCGCACTGGGCAAGGGGGAGGAATGACAGCAGCGATGGACGGACCGTTCGCGCTGGAGGCTAAGGACCTGGGCAAGAGCTACCGGTCCGGTCAATGGGCGCTCCGGCACTGCGACTTCACGGTTCCGGCCGGCCGGATCTGCGGCGTGGTGGGGCCGAACGGGGCGGGCAAGAGCACCCTGTTCGGGCTGGCGGCCCGGCTGTTCGCCCCGTCGGAGGGCGAACTGCGGGTGCTGGGCGAGTCGGTGCGCACCCGGGCGACGCCCGAACTGCGCGCCCGGGTCGCCCATGTGACGCAGGAGAAGCCGCTGTACCGGACGTTCACGGTGGCGGACACGCTCCGCCTCGGGCGCGAGCTGAACCCGAACTGGGACCAGCAGACCGCCCAACGCGTGGTCGAGCTGGGCGAGTTGTCGCCCACCGACCGGATCGGCGCGCTCTCCGGCGGGCAGCGCAGCCGGGTCGCGCTGGCGCTGACCCTCGGCAAGCGGGCCGAACTCCTGCTGCTGGACGAGCCGTTCGCCGACCTGGACCCGCTGGCGCGGCACGAGCTGACCGGCATCCTGCTCGCCCGGGCCGCCGAGCACGGCACCACGGTGCTGATCTCCTCGCACCTGGTCTCCGAACTGGAGGACGTGCTCGACCACGTGCTGCTGGTGCAGTCCGGGGGCGTCCGGCTGGCCGGCGATCTGGACGAACTGCTGGACGCGCACCGCCTGGTGAGCGGCCTGGCCGACGCCGAGCGGCCCGCCGGGCAGGTGGTCGAGTGGCGCGTCACCGGCCGGCAGGCCACCGGCCTGATCCGCACCGGCGTCCCCGGCGCCCCGGCGGAGCCGCTGCCCGCCCGCTGGGAGGCGACCAGGCCACGCCTCGACGAACTGCTGCTCGCCCACCTGCGCAACCCGGCCGGCACCGCCAGCCCGACCGGCACCGGCGGGCAGCCCGAGCCGCCCGCCCCGGGAACGGAAAGCGCTTGCCCGGACCGCCCTTCGACCACCCGCGAGGCCGCCGCATGAGCACCGCACAGCTGACCGCGCCCGCCGCGCCCGGCACCTCGTCCGCCCCGGCCCCGGCCCGGCGCTCCCGACTGCGCGGCCTGGCCTGGCTGGCCTGGCGGCAGAACCGCCTGGCGGTGTGGACCCTGGGCGGTGCGATGCTGCTGGTGTGCGCCGGACTGTTCGTCCTGCACTGGCAGTTCCAGGACGTGATCTCCCTGACCCTCGGCCGCTGCGCCTCCGCCAGCAGTTGGAACGACCCGGCCTGCGGCTCGCTCACCGGGGACCGCGGCGACCTGATGGACCTGTACGCCCAGGTCACGCACAAGCCCTTCTTCCTCCTGCCCGCCCTGGTGGGCATGTTCCTGGGCGCCCCGCTGCTGGCCCAGGAGCACGAGCGCGGCACCCTGCTGATGATCCGTTCGCAGTCGGTCTCGCCGCTGCGCTGGCTGACGGCGCGGCTCGCCGTGCCCGCCGTGCTGGTGACCGTCTCGGTCGGGCTGTTCGCCGCCATGAACACCTGGCTCTGGTACGACATGCACCGCCTGCGCTTCGGCGGCGACGAGGTGTTCCCGGGCTTCACCTACGCGACGATCGGCCTGGCGCCGCTCGCCTGGTCGCTGTTCGCGCTGGCCCTGGGCGTCGCGGTCGGTCAACTGGTGCGCCGCACCGTGGCGTCGGTGCTGGTGACCGGCGTCCTGGTGCTCGGGGCGCAGGTGCTGGTGCAGGCCGTCCGGGTGCACTTCGTCGCGCCGTCCGTGGCCACGTACGCGATCACCGGCGGCCGTGCCCAGCACCTCGTTCCGCCGGACGCCTGGCGCAGCGACGCCTGGCTGGTGGACCACGGGCCGGTGCTGGCCGACGGCACCCGGCTGTCGGAGACCGACTGCTTCCGCCACGGCGAGGCCTGTTCCGCCTCCGACCTGGCCTGGGGCAGCTACCACCCGCTCTCGCACTTCGCCCCGATGCAACTCGTCGAGGGCGGGCTGCTGTTGGCCGTCTCGGCCGCGCTGGTCCTGCTGGTCTACCGCCTGGTCGGCCGGACCGCCGGCTGAGCGGCCGCTGCCCGGTACCACCGTGGGGGAAAACCCCGCGGTGGTGCCGGGCGCGGTAGGTGACGGACCGTCAGGAGGAGCGGACCAGCTCGGCCTCGGGCGTGACGGTGACGGGGACGCCGCGCCGGCGGTGCTGGTCGGCCCAGGCGGTCAGGGCCTGGCGGCAGGCCGCGTCGAGGTGGGTGAGGGCGGACAGGTCGAGCTCCACCGGGCCGGTCGGGGTGACTTCCTCCAACCGGTCGACCAGGGTGGGGAGTTTGACGAAGGTCGCGTTGCCGTGCACCCGGACCACGGTGCCGGTCGGCGACTGTTCGACGTGCAGCCGGATGTGGGTGACGTCCCAGGCGGTCTTGGCGAGCGCGGCAACCAGGCCGATGGCCACGCCCTCCAGCAGGTTGAGGGTGACGATGCCGGTCGCGGTGGCGAGCAGGACGAGCGCCTCGGAGCGGTCGGCGCGCCACAGCCGCAGCCGGGCCCGGGGTGCGACCAGCTTGCCGCCCGCGTGGACCAGCAGGCCGGCCAGCGCGGCCAGCGGCACCAGGTGCAGCAGCCCGGGCAGCACCAGCGCGAACAGCAGCAGCCACCCGCCGTGCAGCACCCGCGAGGCCTTGGTCCGGGCCCCCGCCTGGACGTTGGCGGCGCTGCGGACGATCACCGCGGTCATCGGCAGCGCGCCGAGCGCCCCGGCCACCGTGTTGCCGACGCCCTGGGCGAGCAGCTCCCGGTTGTAGTCGGTGCGCCGCCCGGCGTGCATGTGGTCGACGGCGGACGCGCTGAACAGGCTCTCGGCGGACGCGATCAGCGCGAACGTCAGCACGGTGCCCCACACCTCGGGCCGTCCGAGCAGCGCGAACTGCTCGGCGCCGGGCGGCTGGAGGGTGCCGAGCAGCCCGTCGACCCGGACGGTCGGCACCGGCAGGTGCAGCAGCCGGACGGCGGCCGCGGCGAGCACCACGGCGACCAGCGGGCCGGGCAGCAGCGCCAGCCGGCGCGGGACGTGCTTCCACAGCACCAGGACGGCGATCACTCCGGCGCCGACGGCGAGCGAGGCGCCGCCGCCCGCGGTGCCGACCGCCCGGACGGCCGCGGCGGGCAGCCCGCCCAGGTCGGCAAGCGCTTTCCCGCTGCCCCGGCGACCCAGCAGCACGTACGCCTGGGAGGCGATCAGCACGATGCCGATGCCGGTGAGCATGCCCTCCACCACGGCGGAGGAGACGGCCCGGAACCAGCGGCCCAGGCGGAGCAGCGCGAGCAGCACCTGCACCAGGCCGGCGGTCAGCACGAGCAGGCCGAGCGCGGGCAGTCCGAAGGTGGTGACGGCGGAGTGGACCAGCACGGTCAGGCCGGCGGCCGGCCCGCTGACCTGCAGGCTGCTGCCGGGCAGCGCGCCGGCCACCAGGCCGCCGACGATGCCGGTGACCAGGCCGAGTTCGGCGGGCGCGCCGGAGGCGACGGAGACGCCGACGCAGAGCGGGACGGCGACGAGGAAGACGGTGATCGAGGCGGGCAGGTCGGTGCGCAGCACGGCGCGCACCCGGGTGGCGTTCCAGGGCATGGCGGGTCCTCGGACGTAGCAGTGACGGGGACTTCCGGTGGTGCGGGCACGGCCTCGTCCCCGGGCGGCCCGTCAGGGGCGCCGGAGGAGGGCGTGCGGGAGGACGTGCGGGAGGGCGCGACGCGAGGGCATCGCGGCGCGGCGCGGCGTACGGGCGGTGACGGTGGCAGGTGGTGGTGACCCGGCGTCAGGTCCGGTCGTGGCGGGCCCGGTTGCAGGGCCGGTCGTGGCGGGCCCGGTTGCAGGACCGGTCGTGGCGGGCCCGGTCGCAGGGCCCGTCGTGGCGGGCCCGGTTCAGGTGCGGCGGCGCGGTCGCGCTTCCACCCGGGCTCTGCCGGCTGCTCCGACGCCGGCTCCGGCGCGGGCCCGGCCCGCGGTGGCGGGCGGGTCGGGGTGTCCGCTCAGCAGCGGAAGACCTGCAGGGCGGCGGGCCCGACCGGGCGGACGGCCGGGCCGGTCCGCCGGCGGTATCGGGCGGCGTGCGCGGGGCGTCGGGTTCGACGACCCGGACCGCGGAGCGGCGGGCGAAGCCGGGGCAGGCGGCGAATCCCGCCGCGGCCCGGGAGGTCCGGAGCGTTCCGGGCGTCCGGGTGTCGTGGCGCTCGGGCGAGGAAGGGGCGGTGGAGCCGCGGCCGCGTTCGACGCTCTCCGGCTCCTCCTCCACCGTGCCGCCGGCCGGGCCGACCGTGGGGACCGGTCGGGGCGCCGACACCGGGTGGTCGGCCGGCTGACCGACCGTCAGGCCGACCAGGAGGGCCGCGAACAGGGCGGCGAGCAGCAGCCCGATCGGCAGCACGGCTCTGCGCATCCCCGCCCTCCCCGGCTCGCGTCCGGCCGGCTCCCCGCCGTCGGACCTGATGTGCCGTCATGGTATCCGGGCGGTCACCGTGGGTGTGCGGCTGTGGGCGCTCTGCCGGGGTCTCGGCCACGGTTTGTCCGGTTCCCGGCCGCGCACACGCCGCGCACACGCCGCACCCGGGGGCGGTGCCCCGTCGCCCCGCGCCGGGGCGGCGGGCCCTGCCGCCGCGCCGGGCGCGGAACCGGGCGCGGGAACAGCAACGGCAGGGCGGTCCGGCCGCTCCTGCCACTCTCAAGCTATAGCGCGACGGGGGGCTTGTGGCAAGGCCCGGGTGGTGGCGCAGAATGTCCGGCCGAGGCCGGGAAACGCGCGGGACGCGCAGAACGTCCCGGTTCTGACGGAAAATCACTTGCCGGGCGATTTCGGAGGATTGATGATCGACGTGCTGGTGGTCGGCGGCGGGCCGACCGGGCTGATGCTGGCGTGCGAGTTGCGGCTGCACGGGGTGGAGGTGGTGGTTCTTGAGCGGCTGACGGGTCCGACCGGGGAGTCCCGCGGGCAGGGGTTGCACGCGCGCAGCGTGGAGGTGATGGATCAGCGCGGGCTGCTGGAGCGCTTCCGCGCGGCGGGTCCGGAGTTCCGCGCGGGCGGGCTGTTCGGCGGCGTGGTGAAGGACTGGCCGGAGGGGATGGACACGGCGCATCCCTACGGGCTGGCGGTGCCCCAGCCGGCGACGGAGCGTCTGCTGGCGGAGCGTGCCGAGGAGTTGGGCGTCGAGCTGCGGCGCGGTTGCGAGGTGGTGGGTCTGGCGCAGGACGAGGAGGGCGTGGAGGTCACGACGGCGGACGGCTCGCGGCTGCGGGCGCGCTGGCTGGTGGGCTGCGACGGCGGGCGCAGCACGGTGCGCCGGCTGGCGGGTGTGGCGTTCCCGGGCGAGCCGGCCCGGGTGGAGACGCTGCTCGGGCAGATGCCGGCGACGGAGGATCCGGAGCGGATCGCCGAGGTGGTGGCGGAGGTCCAGCGCACCCAGCTGCGCTTCGGCCTGCAGCCGCTGGGCGACGGGCAGTACCGGGTGCTGGTGCCGGCCGACGGCGTGTCGGAGGATCGGGCGGCGCCGACGCTGGAGGAGTTCCGGCGGCAGCTGCGCGCGGTGGCGGGCACCGACTTCGGTGTGCACTCGCCGCGTTGGCTGTCCCGCTTCGGCGATGCGACGCGCCAGGCGGAGCGGTACCGGGTGGGCCGGGTGCTGCTGGCGGGCGACGCCGCGCACATCCATCCGCCGACGGGCGGCCAGGGCCTGAACCTGGGCGTGCAGGACGCGTTCAATCTGGGCTGGAAGCTCGCCGCGGAGGTCGACGGGTGGGCCCCGGAGGGGCTGTTGGACTCCTACCAGGCGGAGCGCCACCCGGTGGGTGCGTCGGTGCTGGCCAACACCCGGGCGCAGATCACCCTGCTCGGCACCGACCCGGGCGCCGCCGCGCTGCGCGAACTGTTCTCCCGCCTGATGGACTTCGCCGAGGTGAACCGTCACATCACGGGCGTCATCACCGCCGTGGACCTCCGCTACGACTTCGGCGAGGGCCCGGAGTTGCTCGGCCGCCGCCAGCGGGACGTCGTGCTCGCCGACGGCCGCCTGTACGACCGGATGCACACCGGCCGCGGTCTCCTACTGGACCGCACGGGCCGCCTGTCGGCCGACGACTGGTCCGACCGGGTCGACCTGGTCCGCGACGACTGCCCCGAACTGACCGCCCCCGCCGTCCTGTTGCGCCCGGACGGCCACGTGGCCTGGCTCGGCGACGCCCAGCCCGGGCTGACCGCCGCCCTGACCCGCTGGTTCGGCGCCCCGTCACCCCGCGTCCGCTGACCGGCCTGTGACGGGTCGTCGGCTCCGCCCCCGCCCGGCGGAGTCGGCGGCTCGCCGGAGCGTTGCCGTCACCCCCAGGGGTGGATCAGTCACCTTGGGTACGGAAACGCGGTAAGCGGACGGTCGGACGGGACTCATCCCCCACGAGCCGGTCAGCAGCCGGCGCCGATCGCGCGGCCCTGCCGGGGGCGCGCCTCTCGTGAACGTGAAGGGGACAGCTCCCATGACTGTCGTTCCGCTCGACCCCGCCTCGCCCGCCTCGCACGCCGTGGGCATCGACTTCGACCAGACGCTGGTGGCGCACGACCACGGCTGGCAGGACGGCCGGATCTACGGCAGGCCGATCCCGGGGGCGATCGAGTCGCTGCACGCGCTGAACCGGGTCCGCTCGGTGTTCATCATGACCGCCCGCCCGCGCCGCTTCCACCCCGCCGTGGCGCGCTGGCTGAACCGGTACACGGGCCTGGAGACCATCGTCGACGAGGACCCGGAGCGCGCCTACTGGCAGGGCGACTGCCTGCTGGTGACCAACAAGAAGCTGGGCGCCGCCGTCTACATCGACGACCGGGCGATCCGGTTCACCGGCGACTGGGTCGCCGCCCTCACCGACGCCCGCCGGGCCATCGGCCTGCCACCCGTCCCGCACCGCACCGCCCGCAACCCAGAGGCCGGCCTCGCCCACCGCTTCCCCGATCGCTGCTGACACCCCGTCGGGCCTCCCCGGCACGGCGTTCGCGGCGGGCGGCGCGCGGCGGTCAGCGTCCGGCGGTGAGCCGGTAGACCGTGGTGGAGCGGTACTCCTCGCCGGGGCGCAGGACGGTGCTCGGGTAGCCGGGCCGGTTCGGGGAGTCGGGGAAGTGCTGGGTCTCCAGGGCGATGCCCGCGTACGCCCGGTAGGGGCGGCCGGAGCGGCCGGTGACCGAGCCGTCGAAGAGGTTGCCGGTGTAGACCTGCAGGCCCGGTTCGGTGGTGCGGCACTCCAGGCGGCGGCCGCTGGCCGGGTCGGTGAGGACGGCGGCGGTCCGCAGGCCGGTGCCGTCCAGCACCCAGGTGTGGTCGTAGCCGGAGCCGGCCGGCCCGAGCTGCGGGTGACGCAGTTCGAACCGCTCGGCGAGGACGCGGGGTTGCCGGAGGTCGAACGGGGTTCCGGCGACGGGTGCGACGGGGCCGAGCGGGATCAGGTCCTCGTCGACGGGGAGGTAGCCGGAGCCCGCGACCCGCAGCACGTGGTCGAGGACGGTGCCGCTGCCCTCGCCGGCGAGGTTGAAGTAGGCGTGGTTGGTGAGGTTGACGACGGTGGGCGCGTCGGTGACGGCCCGGTACTCGATGCTCAACTCGCCGCGGGCGTCGAGCAGGTAGGTGACCTCGGCGGTCAGCGCACCGGGGAAGCCCTGGTCCCCGGCGGGGCTGTGCAGGCGCAGCCGGACGCCGACCCGGCGTTCCTCCCGGACGGGTTCGCCGTCCCACAGCCGGGTGGCGTAGCCGTCGGGTCCGCCGTGCAGGGTGTGGCCGGTGTCCTGGGTGGCGAGTCGGTGGACGGTGCCGTCCAGGGGCAGCAGGCCGCTGGCGACCCGGTTGGCGTAGCGGCCGACGGTGGCGCCGAAGTAGGCGGCGGCGCCGGACAGTTCGGTGACGCCCACGCCGCCGAGGACGACGTTGGCGCGGAGACCGTTCCGGTCGGGCGCGTGCAGGGCGTCGAGCCGGGCGCCGAGGCTGAGCACCTCGGCGAGGACGCCGCCGGGGGCCCCGAAGGTCCAGCGGGTGATCGGCCGGCCGTCGGGGAGGGCGGCGATCTCGGCCTGGGCGACCCTCAACCGGGCGGGTGCTTCCAGCGACACGGGGGCTCCGTTCGGCGTGCGGACAGGCAAGAGACGGGCATCAGGCGGGCGGGAAGGACGGGAAGGACGGGACGACGCCCGCGGGCGGGCAGGCGTCGGCCCTGCACGGGGTGACGGTCGGTCAGATGCGCTGGGCGAGCCGGTGGTAGGCCTGGTTCCAGCGCAGTTCGCGAGTGAAGGCCCGCATCGAGGTGTCGGCGTCGATGACCACCAGTTCGGTGGCGAGCATCTCGGCGAGGTCGTCGAGTTCCTCGGTGCCGAGGGCCGCGGTGAGCACGGTGTGGTGGGGCGCGCCGGCGGTGAGCCAGGCCTCGGTGGAGGTGTGGAGGTTCGGCCGGGGCTGCCAGACGGCGCGGGCGACGGGCAGTTCGGGGAGCGGTTCGGCGGGCTCGACCACGTCGATCTCGTTGGCGACCAGGCGGAACCGGTCGCCGAGGTCGGCCAGTCCGACGACGACGGCGGGGCCGGGCTCGGCGTCGAAGACCAGGCGGACGGGGTCCTCCCGGCCGCCGATGCCGAGCGGGTGGATCTCGCAGGACGGGGTGGCGGCGGCGATGCTCGGGCAGACCTCCAGCATGTGCGCGCCGAGGATCAACTCCCTTCCGGGCTCCAGGTGGTAGGTGTAGTCCTCCATGAAGGAGGTGCCGCCGGGCAGGCCGCGGGCGGCGGTCTTGAGGGTGCGCAGCAGGACGGAGGTCTTCCAGTCGCCCTCGCCGCCGAAGCCGTAGCCGTCGGCCATCAGGCGCTGCACGGCGAGGCCGGGGAGCTGGCGCAGCCCGCCGAGGTCCTCGAAGTTGGTGGTGAAGGCGCCGAAGCCGCCGTCGGTCAGGAAGCCGCGCAGGCCGAGTTCGATCCGGGCGGCGTAGCGCAGCGAGTCGTGGCGTTCGCCGCCCTGGCGCAGTTCGGGGGCGAGGCGGTACAGCTCCTGGTACTCGCGGACGAGCTGGTCCACGTCGGCGTCGGCGGTGGCGTCGACGGCGGCGACCAGGTCGTTGACGCCGTAGGTGTTGACGGAGACGCCGAAGCGCAGTTGGGCCTCGACCTTGTCGCCCTCGGTGACGGCGACGTCGCGCATGTTGTCGCCGAAGCGGGCGAGTCTGAGCGCGGCGAGGTCGGCGCGGCCAGCGGCGGCGCGGGACCAGGCGGCGATCCGGCGGGCCACGGCGGGGTCGCCGACGTGTCCGGCGACGGTCTTGCGGGCGACGCCGAGCCGGGACTGGATGTAGCCGAACTCCCGGTCGCCGTGGGCGGCCTGGTTCAGGTTCATGAAGTCCATGTCGATGGTGGCCCACGGCAGGTCGCGGTTGGCCTGGGTGTGCAGGTGCAGCAGCGGCTTGCGCAGCGCGTCGAGGCCGGCGATCCACATCTTGGCCGGGGAGAAGGTGTGCATCCAGGCGATCAGGCCGACGCAGGAGTCGTCGGCGTTGGCCTCCAGGCAGATCCGGCGGATCGCGTCGGCGTCGGTGAGGACGGGCTTCCAGACCGGCCGGACCGGCAGGCCGGCGCGGGTGAGCTGCTCGACGACCTGCCGGGACTGCTCGGCGACCTGCTGAAGGGTGTCGGGGCCGTAGAGGCCCTGGCTCCCGGTGAGGAACCAGATCTCGCGTCCGGCGAAAACCTCGGTCACTGCTGGTACTCCTTCACTGGGCAGCGGGGCGCTGGCCGTAGACGTTCCGGTAGCGGAAGTTGAGGCGGTCGATGTCGTCGGCCGACAGCGGCTGGGGTTCGCCGAGCTGGCGGGCGAGGTGCACGGTGCGGGCGACGTCCTCGCACATGACGGCGGCCTTGACGGCGGCCTCGGCGTCCTCGCCGATGGTGAACACGCCGTGGTTCTTCATCAGGACGGCGGGCGAGCGGTGCCCGTCGAGGGTCTCGACGATGCCCCGTCCGATGGAGTCGTCGCCGATCAGGGCGAACGGGCCGACCGGGATCTCGGCGCCGAACTCGTCGGCCATCGCGGTCAGGACGCACGGGACGGCTTCGCCGCGGGCGGCCCAGGCGCTGGCGTAGGTGGAGTGGGTGTGGACCACGCCGCCGACGTCGGGGCGGTGGCGGTAGACGTAGGCGTGCGCGGCGGTGTCGGAGGACGGGGCGTGCTCGCCCTCGACGACGTTGCCGTCCAGGTCGCAGACGATCATGTTCTGCGGCGTCAGCTCGTCGTAGCGGACGCCGCTGGGCTTGATGACCAGCAGGTCCCGGCCGGGGACGCGGGCGGAGACGTTGCCGGCCGTCCACACCACCAGCTGGTGGCGGACCAGTTCCTGATGCAGGTCGGCAACCTGACGGCGGATCAGGTCGATGGGCTCGCTCATGGGGTGTCAGTCCTCGCTGTCGTGGCTGAGGGCGGCGTTGCGCAGCCGGCGCAGGCGGTGCAGCAGCAGGTCGGGGCCGGTGCCGAAGTGCTCGTGCAGCAGGCGGTACTCGGCGTACAGGGCGTCGTAGGCGTCGGCGCGGGCCTGGTCGGGCAGGTAGGCGTGGCGCCGGACGCGGCCCATCGCGGCGGCTGCGGCGCGGACGTCGGGGTGGGCGCCGGCCGCGACGGCGGCGTGGATCGCGGAGCCGAGGGCGGGGCCCTGTTCGGAGACGGCGATGGAGACGGGCCGGCGCAGCACGTCGGCGTGGATCTGCATCAGCAGGGCGTTCTTCTTGAGGCCGCCGGTGACGACGAACTCGTGGACGGGGACGCCGCCCGCCTCCAGGGCCTCGACGATGACGCGGGCGCCGTAGGCGGTGGCCTCCAGCAGGGCCCGGTAGACGTCCTCGGGGGTGGTGGTCAGGGTCAGGCCGGCGATGACGCCGGACAGGTGGTGGTCGACCAGGGTGGAGCGGTTGCCGTTCATCCAGTCCAGTGCCACCAGGCCGTGGGCGCCGACGGGTTGGGCGGCGGCCTTGCGGGTGAGCAGCTGGTGGGCGTCCTCGCCGGCCGCGGCCGCCTCGGCGAGGTACTCGGCGGGCAGGCCCTGGCGCAGCCACCAGGCGAAGATGTCGCCGACCGCGCTCTGCCCGGCCTCGTAGCCCCAGGCGCCGTCGACGATGCCGCCGTCGACGACGCCGCAGATGCCGGGGACGTCGGCCGGGGCCGGGCCGTTGACGACGTGGCAGGTCGAGGTGCCCATGATCGCCAGCAGCCGGCCGTGGTCGACGGCCTGCGCGGCGGGCGCGGCGACGTGCGCGTCGACGTTGCCGGCGGCGACGGCGATGCCCTCCGGCAGGCCGGTCCAGGCGGCGGCCTCGGCGGTCAGCGAGCCGGCCCGGGAGCCCAGCGGCGCGAGCGGGTGCTCCAGCCGGGTGCGGGCGAAGTCCGCGAACTGCGGGTGCAGGGCGGCCAGGTACTCCTCGGACGGGTAGCGGCCGTCCTGGAGGATCCCCTTGTAGCCGGCGGTGCAGGTGTTGCGGGACTCGGCGCCGGTCAGCTGCCAGACGATCCAGTCGGCGGCCTCGATCCAGCGCGCGCAGGCGGCGTAGACCTCCGGGTCCTCCTCCAGCACCTGGAGGGCCTTGGCGTACTGCCACTCGGCGGAGATCTTCCCGCCGTAGCGGCCGATCCACTTCTCGCCGCGGGCGTGGGCGAGGGCGTTGATCCGGTCGGCCTGGCCCTGGGCGGCGTGGTGCTTCCACAACTTCGGCCAGGCGTGCGGCCGTTCGGCCCACTCGGGCAGCTCGGCGAGCGGGGTGCCGTCCGCCAGGGTCGGCAGCACGGTGCAGGCGGTGAAGTCGGTGGCGATGCCGATGACGCGGGCCGGGTCGACGCCGGCGGCGGCGAGCGCGGCGGGGACGGCGGTGCGCAGCACCTCGCGCCAGTCCTCGGGGTGCTGAAGGGCCCAGTCCGGGGGGAGCCGGCGGCCGGTGCCGGGCAGCCGGTCCTCGATGACGGCGTGCGGGTAGGTGTGCACGGCGGTGCCGAGTTCCTCGCCGTCACGGGTGCGGACCACGACCGCGCGCCCCGACAGGGTGCCGAAGTCCACGCCGACGACGTAGTGCTCCGGCTCGTGGGGGGAAGTCATGCTCACTGTCTCTTCCTTGGCATGGGTGGGGCGGGGACGGTGTGGGGCCGGCGGGCGGCGCGCCCGGGTCCGCGCGGGGCCGGCGGATGGTCAGCGCCGGCGGGCGGTCAGCGCCGGCGGCCGGTGATCAGCCGCTGCAGGACGATGAAGACGAACAGCAGGGCGCCGATGACGATCCGGGTCCACCAGGAGCTGAGGGTGCCCTGGAAGCTGATCACGGTCTGGATCAGGCCGAGCACCAGCACGCCGAGCAGGGTGCCCAGCAGGTAGCCGGAGCCGCCGGTCAGCAGGGTGCCGCCGATGACGACCGCGGCGATCGCGTCGAGTTCCAGGCCGACCGCGTGCAGGCCGTAGCCGGACAGCATGTAGAAGGTGAGCAGGACGCCGCCGAGCGCGGAGCAGAAGCCGCTGATCGCGTAGACGGTGGTCCTGGTGCGCTGCACCGGCAGTCCCATCAGCAGGGCGGACTGCTCGCTGCCGCCGAGCGCGTACACGTTCCGGCCGAGCCGGGTGTGGTGCAGGACCACGAATCCGGCGGCGACCACCAGCAGGGCGATCAGGGCGCTGGGCGAGACGAACAGGCTGCCGAGCGGGATCCGGGTCTGCGCCATCGCGGTGTACTGCGGGTCGGTGATGGAGATCGACTCGATGCTGATCGTGTAGCACAGGCCGCGGGCCAGGAACATGCCGGCCAGCGTGACGATGAACGGCTGGATCTCGAAGACGTGGATGATCCAGCCCATCAGCCAGCCGCCGGCGGTGCCCATCAGCAGCACCAGCGGGATCACCAGCAGCGGCGGCCAGCCGTGCCGTTCGACCAGCCAGGCGGAGACCATGGTGGACAGCGCCACCACCGCGCCGACCGACAGGTCGATGCCGCCGGTCAGCACGACGAAGGTCATGCCGACCGCGACGACCAGCAGGAAGGCGTTGTCGATCAGCAGGTTGAGCACGACCTGGCCGGAGAAGAAGCCGTCGTACTGCACCGAGCCGACGCCGAACATCGACACCAGCAGGACCGCGGTGACCAGCAGGGGGATCTGCCCGCGCAGGCGGGCCGTCAGGGCGTGGACGTTCATGCGCCGACCTCCCGGTCGGTGGGGGCCGCGACGTACGGCCGGTCGGTGGTGCGCCGGACGCGGCTGCCGCGGGCGGCGAGCTTGGCGCGGAAGACGGGCGACTGGACCAGGCAGACCGCGATCACCACGAAGGCCTTGAACACCAGGGTGGTCTCCGGCGGGACGCCGATGGTGTACACGGTGGTGGCGAGGGTCTGGATGATCAGCGCGCCGAGGACGGTGCCGCCGATGGAGAACCGGCCGCCGTTCAGCGAGGTCCCGCCGAGCACCACCGCGAGGATGGCGTCCAGTTCGATCCACAGCCCGGCGTTGTTGCCGTCGGCGGCCGAGACGTTGGAGGAGACCATCAGGCCGGCCAGCGCCGCGCACAGGGCGCTGAACACGTAGACCAGCGCGATCAGGCGGGTCGCCCGGATGCCGACCAGCCGGCTGGCCACCGGGTTGCCGCCGACGGACTCCAGCAGCAGGCCGAGCGCGGTGGAGCGGGTCAGCAGTACCGCGGCCAGTACCACCGCGGCGGCGAGCAGGACCGCGAACGGCACGGTCAGCCAGTAGCCGCCGCCGATCAGCTTGTACGGGTCGCTGGTGACGGTGATGATCTGGCCGTCGGTGATCAGCTGGGCCACGCCGCGGCCGGCCACCATCAGGATCAGGGTGGCGATGATCGGCTGGACGCCGGCCCTGGCCACCAGCAGTCCGTTGACGGCGCCGAGCAGCACGGCGGCGCCCAGCGCGATGCCGAGGGCGGTCAGCACGGTGCCGAGGCCGCCCGGGTCGGTGGACTCGCTGATGTGCAGGCAGGCCAGGGCGCCGGCGATCGCGACGGTGGAGCCGACCGACAGGTCGATGCCGCCGGTGGCGATCACCAGGGTCATGCCCAGGGAGACCAGGATCAGCGGGGCGCCGAAGTGCAGGATGTCGATCAGCGAGCCGTAGAGGTGGCCGCCCTGGAGGCGGACCGCGAAGAAGTCGGGGGTGAAGGCGAGGTTGGCGACCAGGAGCACGGCCAGGACCGCGGCCGGCCAGAACAGCCGGTTCCGGGTCACCGCTTTCACCGCCCCCGCCCGGTCCGCCGCCGGTGTCGTGCTCATGGGTGCGCTCCGCTCGCGATGGTGGCCATGACGTGCTCGGGGGTGAGCTCGCCGTCGTTGTCGAGCCGGGCGACCATCCGGTGGTCGCGCAGCACGCCGACCCGGTGGCTGAGCCGCAGCACCTCCTCCAGTTCGGCGGAGATGAACAGCACCGCCATGCCGTCCTCGGCGAGGCCGGCCACCAGCTTCTGGATCTCGGCCTTGGCGCCGACGTCGATGCCGCGGGTGGGTTCGTCGAGGATCAGCAGCTTCGGGTCGGTGATCAGCCAGCGGGCGAGCAGCACCTTCTGCTGGTTGCCGCCGCTGAGGTTGCGCACCGGCGCCTCGGGGTTGCCGGGGCGGATGTCCAGGGCGCGGATCCAGCGCAGCGCGTACGCGTCCTGCGCGGTGCGCGACAGCGGGCGGGTCCAGCCGCGGGAGGCCTGCAGGGCCAGCACGATGTTCTCGCGGACCGTCAGGTCGCCGATCAGGCCCTCGGTCTTGCGGTTCTCGGAGCAGAACGCGATGCCGCGGGCGATCGCGTCGCGCGGGCCGCGCAGCGCGGTGACCGCACCGTCGATCCGCAGCGTGCCGCCGTCGCTCCGGTCGGCGCCGAACAGCAGCCGGGCCGCCTCGGTCCGGCCGGAGCCGAGCAGTCCGGCCAGGCCGATCACTTCGCCGGGCCGGATGTCCAGCTCGTACGGCTCGACGGCGCCGCGCCGGGTCAGCCCGTCGGCCTGGAGGAACGCCGGGCCGGCCGGTGCGGTGCGTTCGCGCCGCTTTCCGCCGCCGAGCTGGTCGAGTCCGGCCAGTTCGGCGCCGATCATCCGGGAGACGAGTTCCATCCGGTCCAGTTCGGCGGTCAGGTACTCGCCCTCCAGCCGGCCGTTGCGCAGCACGGTGGTCCGGTCGCAGATCTCGTAGATCTGGTCGAGGAAGTGCGAGACGAACAGGATCGCCACGCCTTGGTCGCGCAGCCGCCGCATGACGGCGAAGAGCCGCTGCACCTCGTCGCGGTCCAGGCTGGAGGTCGGCTCGTCCAGGATCAGGACCTTGGCGGAGACGGCGACCGCGCGGACGATCGCCACCAGCTGCTGGACGGCGATGGAGCAGCTGCCCAGCGGCGCGGAGACGTCGACGTCCAGGTCCAGTTCGCGGACCAGTTCGGCGGCCCGGCGGCGCATCGCCGCCCAGTCGACCAGGCCGAAGCGGCGGGGTTCGCGGCCGATGAAGATGTTCTCCGCGACCGACAGGTTCGGGCAGAGGTTCACCTCCTGGTAGACCGTGCTGATGCCGGCCTGCTGGGCCTCCAGCGGCCCGCCGATCCGCACCGGCCGGCCGGCCAGCAGCACCTCGCCGCCGTCCGCCCGGTGGACGCCGGTGAGCACCTTGATCAGGGTGGACTTCCCGGCGCCGTTCTCCCCCATCAGGGCGTGCACCTCGCCGGGGAAGAGCCGGAAGTCGACTCCGTCCAGCGCCACCACCCCGGGGAACTCCTTGCGGATCCCCCGGACTTCCAGGACCGGTTGCTGCCGCACCCGGCTCTCCTCTCGTGTCTCCCGGGCCGGGCCGCCCCCCGGCGGTCCGGTCCGGCCGTGCGGGGCCGGACCGCCGGCGGGACGGCCCCGAACGGCGGGGGCGGGTCAGTACTGGCGGTTGGGCAGGGCCGCGGTGGCCTGGTCGGGCGTGAAGGTGCCCTCCTCGGTCTTGATCCGCCGCGGCACCTGCTCACCCGCCTTGACCTTCTTCGCCAGGTCCATCAGCTGGTCGCCGAGGAGCGGGTTGCACTCGACGTCGTAGTTGATCTTGCCCTGGCTCATCGCGGTGAAGGCGTCCTTGACGCCGTCCACCGAGACGATCTTGATGTCGCTGCCGGGCTTCTTGCCGGCCTCCTCGATCGCCTGGATCGCGCCGAGCGCCATGTCGTCGTTGTGCGCGTACAGCACGTCGATCTTCGGCTGGGACTTCAGGAAGGCCTGCATGACCTCCTTGCCCTTGGCCCGGGTGAAGTCCCCGGTCTGCGAGGCGACCACCTTGAACTTCGGGTCGGCCTTGACGACGTCCGCGAAGCCGGACTTGCGGTCGTTGGCGGGCGCCGAGCCGGTGGTGCCCTCCAACTGGACGATGTTCACCGGGCCGGCGGCGGACGCGTACTCCTTGACCAGCCAGTCGCCCGCCTTCTTGCCCTCCTCGACGAAGTCCGAGCCGAGGAAGGAGACGTACAGCGACTCGTCCTTGGAGTCCACCGAGCGGTCGGTCAGGATCACCGGGATGTGCGCGTCCTTGGCCTCCTTGAGGACGGTGTCCCAGCCCGACTCCACCACCGGCGAGAAGGCGATCACGTCGACCTTCTGCTGGATGAACGAGCGGATCGCCTTGATCTGGTTCTCCTGCTTCTGCTGCGCGTCGGAGAACTTCAGCTCGACCCCGGCCTTCTTCGCCGACTCCTGGATCGACTTCGTGTTGGCCGTGCGCCAACCGCTCTCGGCGCCGACCTGGGAGAAGCCCACGACGAGCTTGTGGCCGGAACCCTTGCCGGCGGAGCCTGTACCGCCGGAGCCACAGGCGGTGAGGACCGCGACCATCGCACCGGCGACCAGGGCCGCCGCAGCTCTCTTGGACATGTGGGGACTTCCTCTCGGGGTGGTCGATCGCACGGACGGCGGCACCGGCCGGCCTTCGGGGAGGGGGCTGGGCGACCGGGGCGGGGCCGGGGAGGGCGCACTGTTCCGGCCGTGTGAACGCGGTGTGGCGGCGCTGTTCCGCCGAGGGAGATTGTTAGCGCTCACATTCCTGGCCGACAACCCAAGTCACCGCCCGTTACCCAATCTTGACCCGCCGTCGGACCGCCCGGATCCGGCCGCCGCCGGGCTTTCCGCAGGTCGGGCGAGTGCCCGCCGCCGCCCCCGCCCGCACCGCCGCGCCACCGCCGCCGGACAGGCCGCGGCCCGGCGGTCGCCGCCCCTCCTTGACACCCCTTCCCCGCCGGTGCTTCCCTCCCAGGCACAGCACCGGCCCCGGGCCGGTTGTGAGCGTTCACAGGACGCCGGCCGGCCCTCCGGCCTGCCCCGGCACGCCCCTTCCGAGCCCCCGCACGGCCCCGGCCCCGCATTGTGAGCGTGAACAGACCGAACGGGTACCCTTCTGACGCGCCGGCACGTGACGTCACCACCGCTCTCCCCGCACCGCACGGGGCTGACCGGCCGCCCGGCGCACGTCCGCGGTCGGCGAGGGAGTGGAACGTTGGGGACCGAAACGGCCGGCCCGGAGACCCGGCAGCCCGTGATGGCGGACGTCGCGAAGCTGGCGGGGGTGTCCCACCAGACGGTGTCACGGGTCCTCAACGGCGCCCCGCACGTCCGCCCGGGCACCCGGGACCGGGTGCTCGCCGCGATCCGGGAGCTCGACTACCGGCCCAACTCGGCGGCCCGCGCCCTGGTCACCCGCCGCTCGCAGACCCTCGGCGTGGTCAGCTTCGAGTCCACCCTCTACGGGCCCGCCTCGATGCTGGACGGCATCGAGCGCGCCGCCCGCAGCGCCGGGTACTTCGTCAGCGTCGCCAGCCTGCGCTCGCTGGACAGCCGCTCCGTCCAGGAGGCCGTCGACCGGCTCCGCGACCAGGGCGTCGAAGGGATCGTGGTCGTCGCGCCGCAGACCTCGGCCGTCAGCGCCGTCGCCAAGGTCACCAGCTCGGTGCCGGTGGTGGCGGTCGGCTCCGGCACCCGCTCCAGCATCCCCGCCGTCACGGTCGACAACCGCTCCGGCGCGGAGACCGCCACCCGGCAGCTGCTCGACCTCGGCCACCGCACCGTCCACCACCTGGCGGGCCCGGTCGGCTGGCTGGAGAGCCAGGACCGCCAGGAGGGCTGGCGCCACGCCCTGAAGGCCGCCGGCGCGACCGCGCCGCCCGTGGAGGCCGGCGACTGGAGCGCCCGGTCCGGCTACGAGGCCGGCCAGCGGATCGCCCGGCTGACCGAGGTCACCGCCGTCTTCTGCGCCAACGACCACATGGCCCTCGGCCTGCTGCGCGCCCTGCACGAGAGCGGCCGCTCGGTGCCCGGCGAGATCAGCGTGATCGGCTTCGACGACATCCCCGAGGCCGCCTACTTCATCCCCCCGCTCAGCACCGTCCGACAGGACTTCGGCGAACTCGGCCGCCGCGCGCTGGAACTCCTGGTGGCCGAACTCGGCGGAACCGGCCACCCGATCCCCCGGATCCGGATCACCCCCGAGCTCGTCCTCCGCCGCAGCGCCGGCCCCGCCCGCCGCACCTGACCACCGTCCCGCCCGGCGGCGGTGCGCTGTGCCCGGTCCGCCGCCCCGGCCGACGGCGCGTCACCCGCGCTCCCGGGCCGCGCCGTTCCGACCGCCGCGGATTCGCGCCGCCGGGTGCGCGAACCGACCGGGAGCGGCTCCGGGCCGACCCGCCGCGGTCCGCGAGCGCACCGGGCCGCTTCGCGCGGCGCCCTTGCCGAGGAGCCCGTCCCGCCCCACCTGCCGTCAACTCCGTTCGGGCCGGAGCCTCTTGACGTTCCGTCCACCCGGCTGGCTTCATTGGGACGCATGGGAGCGCTCCCACCCACCACTCCCCCCACAGGAAGGCCCCCACCCGTGCCTCCGTTCCTCTCCGGCCGCAGGCTGCCCCGGCGCGCGGCCGCCGTGCTGACCGGCCTGGCCCTCGCCGCCGGCGGCCTCACCGCCGCCGTGTCCGTCCCGGCCACCGCCGACGCCGCCACCACCACCGCCGCCGTCGGTGCGGCCACCGACTTCCCGGTCCGGGTCAACCAGCTCGGCTACCTGCCGGACGGCCCCAAGCGGGCCACCGTGGTCAGTTCGGCGACCGCCCCGCTCGCCTGGCAGCTGCGCGACTCCTCCGGTGCGCAGGTCGCGGCCGGCACCACCACCGTGCACGGCGCCGACCAGGCGTCCGGCCAGTCCACCCACCTGGTGGACTTCGGCGCGTACACCGGCGCCGGCAGCGGCTTCACCCTGGTCGTCGGCGGCCTGGCGAGCCACCCGTTCGACATCTCGGCCTCGCTGTACGACGGCCTGCGCGCCGACAGCCTGAACTTCTTCTACCAGCAGCGCAGCGGCATCGCGATCGACGCGGCGCTCGCGGGCGGCAGCGCGTACGCGCGACCCGCCGGGCACCTGGGGGTGGCGCCGAACAAGGGCGACACCAGCGTGCCGTGCCAGACCGGGGTGTGCGACTACCGGCTGGACGTCCGCGGCGGCTGGTACGACGCCGGCGACCAGGGCAAGTACGTGGTCAACGGCGGCATCGCGACCTGGGAGCTGGTCAACTCCTTCGAGCGGGCCCGCCGTTCGGGCGGCGACGCGGCGCTCGGCGACTCCACGCTGCGGGTGCCCGAGCGCGGCAACGGGGTGCCGGACGTACTGGACGAGGCCCGCTGGGAGCTGGAGTTCCTGCTGCGGATGCAGGTCCCGGACGGGAAGCCGCTGGCCGGGATGGCCTTCCACAAGATCCACGACGCGCAGTGGACCGGCCTCCCGACCCGTCCCGAACTCGACGACCAGCAGCGCGAGTTGCACAAGCCGTCGACCGCGGCCACGCTCAACCTGGCCGCCACCGCGGCCCAGTGCGCCCGGGTCTACGCGCCGTACGACTCCGCCTTCGCCGCCCGCTGCCTGGACGCGGCCCGCCGCGCCTGGACGGCCGCCCGGGCCAACCCGAACGTCCTCGCCCCGCCGAGCGACAGCACCGGCGGCGGCGCGTACGAGGACGCCGACGTGTCCGACGAGTTCTACTGGGCGGCGGCCGAACTCCTCGCCACCACCGGCGAGTCGCAGTACCGGGACGCGGTCACCTCGTCCCCGCTGCACACCAAGCCGGTGGACGCCTTCTGGTGGGGCGGCACCGCGACGCTCGGCCGGATCACCCTGGCCACGGTGCCCGGGGTGGCGCTGCCCGCGGACGACGTGACCCGGCTGCGCGGCCTGCTGACCACGGCGGCCGACGGCTACCTGTCCACCATGGGCGAGGGCTACGCGGTGCCGCTCGCCGCCGACGCCTACGTGTGGGGCTCGAACAGCTCGGTCGCCAACAACGCGATGGTGATGGCCGTCGCGTACGAGCTGACCGGCGCCACCCGCTACCGCACCGGCGCGCTGGAGACGATGGACTACCTGCTGGGCCGCAACGCCCTGGACCGCTCCTACGTCAGCGGCTACGGCGAGCGCGCCTCGGAGAACGAGCACCACCGCTTCTGGGCGCACCAGAACGACGCCTCGCTCCCGCACCCGCCGGCCGGCTCCTTCGCGGGCGGCCCGGACGCCGGTCTCGAAGACCCGGTCGCCAAGGCCCAGTTGGCGGGCTGCGCACCGGCGGCCTGCTACCTCGACGACATCGGCTCGTACTCCACCAACGAGGTGGCGATCAACTGGAACGCCTCGCTGGCCTGGCTGTCCGCGTTCGCCGCCGAGCGCCGCGCGACCCCGGCGACGCCGGCCGTGCAGGTCGCCCCCGCGGCGGTGACCGTCCCCGAGGGCGGCTCCGCGACGGTGGCGGTGAAACTTTCGGCCGCGCCCGCCCAGGACGTCACGGTGACGGTCACCCGCACCTCGGGCGACACCGACCTGTCGGCGACCACCTCCTCGCTGGTCTTCACCCCGGCCAACTGGGCCGCGGCGCAGCAGGTTTCGCTGTCCGCGGCGCAGGACGCGGACACGGCGGCGGGCAGCGCGGTGTTCACCGTCGCCGGCCCGGGCGTCCAGTCGGCGACCTTCACGGCGACCGAGGCGGACGACGACACCGCACCGCCCGCGGCGTCCTGCGCGGTGGCGTACAAGGTCGACAGTTCGTGGAGCAACGGCTTCACCGCGACGGTGACCGTGAAGAACACCGGCACCTCGACCGTCTCCGGCTGGACCCTGGGCTGGAGCTTCGCCGGTGACCAGCGGGTCTCCAACGGGTGGAACGCGACGGTGTCCCAGACCGGCGCCGCGGTGACCGCGCGGGACGCCGGGTGGAACGGCACCCTGGCGCCCGGCGCGAGCGCGAGCTTCGGCTTCCAGGCGACCTACTCGGGCAGCAACGCGACGCCGACCCGGTTCACCATGAACGGCGCCGACTGCGCCTGAGCGCCGCCGGCCGCCGGCCCCGGGTAACTTTCACCGGAGCCGGCGGCCGGGCCGCCCGGATCCGGCCCGGCGCTGCGCGGAGTATTGACAACCCGTAGCGCCTGATACACATTTCACCGGGGCAACCGTGGATCGGCGCACTCTCCCGCAGCAGGGATTGTTAGCGCTAACAGCGTGATCGAGGGTCCGGCTCCCACCATTCCCTCGACCACTCCCACCTGCACCGCGTGCCCTGCCGGCCGGAACGACGACGGCGGGCGCCTGCCCGCACGACCGTCGGCACGGGGCGCCCCGGCCTGCCCGGCGCGCCCTCTCCTCCCCACCCAAGGAGAACGATCCGTCATGCCATGGCTCAACGGGAAGACCCGCCTCCGCACGGCCGTTGCTCCGGCCGCCTGCGCGGCGCTCGGCCTGGTCGCCGTCCTCGCCGCCGGCCCGCGGCCCAGGCCGCCGGGGCGAGCACGCTCGGCGCGGCAGCGGCCGGCAGCAACCGCTATTTCGGCACCGCGGTGCCGACGGGCAAGCTCGGCGACTCGACCTACGCCACCGTGCTCGACCGGGAGTTCAACATGATCACCCCGGAGAACGAGATGAAGTGGGACACCGTCGAACCGTCCCGGGGCTCGTTCAACTTCGGCCCCGCCGACTCGATCGTCAACCACGCCGCCGCGCACGGCCAGCGGATGCGCGGCCACACCCTGGTCTGGCACTCCCAACTGCCCAGCTGGGTCAGCTCGATCGGCGACGCCAACACGCTGCGCAGCGTGATGAACAATCACATCACCCAGGAGATGACCCACTACAAGGGGAAGATCTACGCCTGGGACGTCGTCAACGAGGCGTTCGCCGACAACGGCAGCGGCCAGCACCGCAGTTCGGTGTTCCAGAACCTGCTGGGCAACGGCTTCATCGAGGAGGCGTTCCGCACCGCGCGGAGCGTCGACCCCTCGGCCAAGCTCTGCTACAACGACTACAGCATCGAGAACTGGTCGGACGCCAAGACCCAGGGCGTCTACTCGATGGTCAAGGACTTCAAGTCCCGCGGCGTGCCCATCGACTGCGTCGGCTTCCAGAGCCACTTCGGCAGCGGCGGCGCGCCGTCCAGCTTCCGCACCACGCTGTCCAACTTCGCCGCGCTCGGCGTCGACGTCCAGATCACCGAGCTCGACATCGCCCAGGCCTCCGCCACCGCGTACGGCGACGCCGTCCAGTCCTGCCTGGACGTCGCCCGCTGCACCGGCATCACGGTCTGGGGCATCCGCGACAGCGACTCCTGGCGCACCGGCGAGAACCCGCTGCTGTTCGACAACAGCGGCAACAAGAAGGCCGCCTACGGCACGGTGCTCAACGCCCTGAACAACAGCGGCGGCGGTGGCACGCCGAGCGGGGGCATCGTCTCCGGCACCGTGTACACGCTCACCGACGTGGCGGCCGGCCGGGTCCTCGACGAGCCCTCCGGGCAGACCGGCAACGGCACCCAGCTCCAGGTCTGGGACGCCAACGGCAGCGCCGCGAACCAGCAGTGGCGGGCCACCCAGAACAGCGACGGCAGCTACACCCTGGTCAACATCGCCAGCGGCCGCGCCCTGGACGAGCCCGGCGGGCAGACCGGCAACGGGACGCGGATGCAGGTGTGGGACTCCAACGGCGGCGCCAACCAGCACTGGCGGGCGACCCGCAACGGCGACGGCTCCTACACCCTGCTCAACGCCGCCAGCGGCCGCGCCCTGGAGATCCCGGGCGGCCAGACCGGCAACGGCTCCCCCGTCCAGATCTGGGACTCCAACGGCGGCGCCAACCAGCACTGGAACTTCAAGTGAGCCGGGCCGCGCCCGCCCCGACTCCCCGGCGCGGGCGCGGCCCGTCCCCCCACCCCCACCATCCCCAGGAGGTCCCGTGCACAGCCCAAGTCCGAGCCGCACCCGGTTGTCCGTGCTGCTCACCGCGCTGGTCGCGATTGTGGCCGCGCTGGCGGCGATGCTCGTCGCCGGCCCCGCCCGGGCCGCCACCACCGGCGCCCTGCGCAGCGTCCCGTCCGGCCGCTGCCTCGACGTGGTGGGCGGCAGCCAGACCGACGGCGCCCAACTTCAGCTCTACGACTGCTGGAACGGCACCAACCAGCAGTGGACGCTGACGTCCGCCAACCAGCTGACCGTCTACGGCAACAAGTGCCTGGACGTCCCCGACCACGCCACCACCGCCGGCACCCGGGTGCAGATCTGGGCCTGCAGCGGCGGCGCGAACCAGCAGTGGCGGGTGAACGCCGACGGAACGGTCACCGGCGTCGAGTCCGGCCTGTGCCTGGACGTCACCGGCGGCGCGACCGCCAACGGCACCGCCGTGGAGCTGTGGACGTGCAACGGCGGCGGCAACCAGCAGTGGACCGGCCTGACCGCGACCACCCCGACCACGCCCCCGGCGACCGGCACCAACTGCCCGCTGCCGTCCACCTACCGGTGGAGCTCCACCGGCGCCCTGGCGCAGCCCGCCAACGGCTGGGCCGCGCTGAAGGACTTCACCGACGTCGTCTACAACGGCAAGCACCTGGTGTACGCCTCGAACGTGAACGGCTCCTCGTACGGCTCGATGGCGTTCGCGCCGTTCACCAACTGGTCCGACATGGCCTCCGCCGCCCAGACCGGGATGGGCCAGGCCGCGGTGGCGCCCACGCTGTTCTACTTCGCGCCGAAGAACATCTGGATCCTCGCCTACCAGTGGGGCTCCTGGCCGTTCATCTACCGCACCTCCAGCGACCCGACCAACCCCAACGGCTGGTCCGCGCCGCAGCCGCTGTTCACCGGCAGCATCCCCAACTCCGGTACCGGCCCGATCGACCAGACGCTGATCGCCGACGACCAGAACATGTACCTGTTCTTCGCCGGTGACAACGGCAGCATCTACCGGGCGAGCATGCCGATCGGGAACTTCCCGGGCAGCTTCGGCTCCTCGTACACCACGGTCATGACCGACACCACCGCCAACCTGTTCGAAGCCCCGCAGGTGTACAAGGTCAAGGGCCAGAACCAGTACCTGATGATCGTCGAGGCGCGGGGGGCGAGCGAGCAGCGCTACTTCCGCTCCTTCACGGCCACCAGCCTGAGCGGCTCGTGGACCCCGCAGGCCGCCACCGAGTCCAACCCCTTCGCCGGCAAGGCCAACAGCGGCGCCGGCTGGACCAACGACATCAGCCACGGCGACCTGGTCCGCAACAACCCCGACCAGACCATGACCATCGACCCCTGCAACCTCCAGCTCCTGTACCAGGGCAAGTCCCCGACCGCGTCCGGCCCCTACGACCAACTCCCGTGGCGCCCCGGCGTCCTGACCCTGCAGCGCTGACCTGCGTCCCGGTCCGGTGGGCCCCGCCCGCCGGACCGGGACGGCGCGTGCCCCTGGAACGGACCGGGACGGCGCGGGCGCGCCCGTCGGACGGCTACCGGACCAGGACCGCGCAGGCCCGAAGGGCGGCCGGGACAGCGCGGGCCCGCCCGTCGGACGGCTACCGGGCCGGTCCTGCTCCCGCCGCGTCGGAGAACAGCGCGGCGGTGGCGCCCGTCCCGGGACTCCGCCGGGCGGCGGTGCTGGCCCTGACCACCAGCTCCGGCCGGACGCTCACGTGCGCGACGGAGCTGCCGGGCTCGTCGATCAGGCGCAGCAGCATGGCGATCCCCTCCCGGCCGACGGCGGTGAAGTCCTGCCGGACGGTGGTCAGCGGCGGCGTGAGGTAGGCGCCCTCCGGGAGGTCGTCGAAGCCCGCCACCGCGACGTCCTGCGGGATCCGCACCCCGGCCTCGTGCAGGGCGTGCACCACCCCGAGGGCCATGTGGTCGTTGGCGGCGAACACCGCGGTCGGCCGGGAGGGGGCGCCGCGGCGGGCGGCGGCGGCCACTTCGCGGCCGCCGCGTAGCCCGAGGCCGGGCTCCAGTCGCCCGCCAGGTGCGGGGGCACCGGCAGGCCGGCCGCCTCCAGCGCGGCGCGCCAGCCCTGCAGCCGCCCCTCGGCCTCGATCCACTCGCCGGGCCCGGCCACGTGCCAGATCCGCGTGTGGCCCAGCGACAGCAGGTGCTCGGTGACCGCCCGCGCCCCGGCGACCTGGTCGACGGCCACGCCGGGCAGGTCGAGGTCGTGCCCGCCCTCCACCGTCACGATCGGGAACGGCTGGGGCAGGCCGGCCAGCGCCGCCACGGTGTGCCGGTGCGGGGTCATCACCACGGCCCCGTCCACGCCCCAACTGCCCAGCCGTTCAAGGGCCTTGCCGAGCGCGTACTCGGTCAGCTCCTCCAGGCCCACGGACGCCACCAGGTAGTCCTCGCGCCGCGCGGCCCGTTCCAGGCCCGCCAGGATGCTGGCCGGCCCGAACAGGGTGGTGTTCGCGGCCACCACGCCGATCGTCCGGCTGCGCCGGGTCACCAGGGTCCGGGCCGCCGAGTTCGGCCGGTAGCCCAGCTCGGCGATCGCGCGCAGCACCCGTTCCTTGGTCGCCCCGCGGACGTTGGGGTGGTCGCTGAGCACGCGGGAGACCGTCTGGTGGGACACCCCGGCGACCTGGGCCACGTCGGCCATCGTGGGCGGTCTCCGCCCACCGGTCTCTGCCATGGTTCTCCCGTCCCGCCCGGCGCAGACCGGGCCACTGCCCGGTGTCCACCCTACTGGCCGCCCCCGCCGGGTGTCCCACGCCGGGCGACACGTCTGACGCCCCGCCAGGAACCGGCGGGACCGGCCCGGGCGCCGTCGCCGGGCCGGGCGCGCCGGGGCGTGTCGGCGGGTTCCGTGGGCGGGTTCCGGCGCCGGGCGGCGGCGCTCTGGCAGGCTACTGACCGCCCGTCGTCGCGCCGTCGCGCCGTCGCAGAGGAGTTGCCGTGTCCGCCGCCGCCCCGTCGTCACCGTCACCGCCATCGCAGCCACCGCCGCCACCGCCGCCGGCCGGCCCGGTCGGGGCGACCACCGAGGACGGCGACCCGCTGGCGCTGGCCCTGTTCGGGCTCACGGCGGTCAGCGGCCTGATCGACGCCGTCAGCTACCTCGGCCTGGACCACGTGTTCGCCGCCAACATGACCGGCAACGTGGTCGTCGTCGGCTTCGCGCTGGCCGGCGCGCCCGGCTTCTCCGTCCTCGGCTCCCTCACCTCGCTCGGCGCGTTCCTGCTCGGCGCGGCCCTCGCCGGCCGCCTCACCACCGGCCGCCTGCGTCCCGCGCTCGCCGTCGAGACGGTGCTCCACCTCGCGGCCGCCGGCGTCGCCTTCGCCTGGGGCACCCGCGGCGCGCTCCAGTACGGCCTGATCGCGCTGCTCGCTCTGGCCATGGGTCTGCGCAACGCCACCGTCCGCAGTCTCGGCGTCCCCGACCTCACCACCACGGTCCTCACCATGACCCTCACCGGTCTGGCCGCCGACACCCTCTCCGGCCGCCGCTCACCCCGCCAGCGCCGCCGCCTCCTCGCCACCCTCACCATGACCGCCGGCACCGTCCCCGGCGCGGTCCTCGTCCTGCACCAGCACCTCCCCTGGGCCCTCCTGCTCGCCGCCGCAGTCACCGCGGCCACCCTCTTCCTCTACCGCGAACCGTCCTGACGCCCCGCCACCCGCCGGTCCGGCAACCTCGGTGGCACGGTTCGGGACGGTCAGGACGGGCGGAACCGTGCGGGGCGAGGAGGCGTCGGACGACGGTGAGCGCGGCGTCGGGGTCGGGCAGGTCGTCCTGACTGCCGTTCCCCACACCCGAACTGACTGCCCGTCCGGTGCGCCGGTCCGGATCCGGCCATCCTCTCGCAACAATTGGTCCATACCATTGACGCGATCAACTCAACCCGGGCAAGATCGTCCCCGTCGATCCCCCGGAAGCCCGAGGAGCCCCCGCATGGCCGTCCGTCGCGCCGCCCAGGCCGCATCCACCCTCGCCCTCGGCGGCGCCCTGACGCTCGGCCTGGCCGGCACCGCCTCCGCCGCCCCGATCGCCGACCTGTCCGGCATGGGCTGCCCGACCTCGTACACCAACTACTACGGCAACGGCGGCTTCGTGCAGACGCTCACGTACACCTACACGGGCGGCAACGGGTACCGGTACGGGCACTACAACGTGGTGTTCCGCAACAACTTCGGCGACACCAACGAGGGCTCCCGCGACTACCGCTGCTACTGACCGGTCACCGGCCGGGCGGCCGCCGGGCGTCAACTCGCCGCCGGGACGTTCCGCGCGATCCGGCACGGCCGCACGGATGGCGCAGCCGCTGCATGATTATCGCCACCGCTACAGCGTTATCCGGACGAATCCCGCCGGAATCGACCGTTTCGCCCCGCTTCGGTAATGCCCCGGCCGCGTCCAGGAGGTGGCCCGGGCAAGACCGGGGACGGCCCGGGGACGTAGTCTGCGGGCATGACAGATGCCGCGCAGCTCACTCCCACGGAAGCCTTCGACTTGCTGCTGGCAGGCAACGGCCGGTTCGTCGCCGGCGGCCCCCAGCACCCGAACCAGGACGCCGCCCGCCGAGCCCAGACCGCACCGTCACAGGCCCCGTTCGCGGTCCTGTTCGGCTGCTCGGACTCCCGACTCGCTGCCGAGATCATCTTCGACCAGGGCCTCGGCGACCTGTTCGTGGTCCGCACCGCGGGCCACGTGATCGGCACCGAGGTGCTCGGCAGCATCGAGTACGGCGTGAGCCTGCTCGGCACCCCGCTCGTCGTGGTGCTCGGCCACGACTCCTGCGGCGCCGTCGCCGCCACCCGCGAGGCGGTCGCCGCCGGCACCACCGTCGAGGGCTTCGTCCGCGACGTGATCGAGCGGGTCACGCCGAGCGTGCTCGCCGCGAACGCCGCCGGACACACCGACAACTCCCACTTCATCGACGAGCACATAAGGCACACCGTGACCCTCCTGATGGAGCGGTCGCGCATCCTCTCCGACGCGGTCGCCGCCGGGCGCACCGCGGTCGTCGGCCTCTCCTACCCGGCCCTGGGGTCCCGGACCCGGGGGGCCACCCCCCGGGGGCCCCCCCCACCCCGGGTGGGGGGGTCCCCCCCCTGGGGGACCGGGGGGACCCCCCCTGG
>NZ_KK853997.1:785342-812642 GCF_000696185.1 Kitasatospora cheerisanensis KCTC 2395
CCGCCAGGCTCCCCCGCAGCCCCGGCCCACCCGGCCGGGGCTGCGCCGTCTCACCCGGCCCCCAGTCCCACCCCGAACTCCACCAGCGCGGACAGCAGCAACGCCGTGCCCGCCTCGATCCACCGGTACTTCGCCCGGATGATCGCACTGGTCCCGATCAGCGCCACCAGCAGCGCCCGCCCCGGATCCCGCCCGGACACCTCGAACTCCCCGCCCAACCGCTCGATCCCGGCCTCGGCGGTGACGTGCTCGAAGTAGCCGGGCACCTCGCCCGCCCGGGGCCTGCCCCGCCGACGGCGCGGCACGATCGCGGCAACGAAGCACCCGACGGCCAGCAGCGCGCTCATCGCACGTGCTGCCCGGACTCGCCCTGTCTGAGCAGGGTGGAGCCGATGGGGTGGCGGCGGACCGGCGCGCCGTCGAGCAGCGCCGTCCAGGCGGGGTCGCCCGTCAGCTGGCGGAGCGTCTGTGCGGTGGCGCGGTGCGCGGAGTGTTCGGCGGCCTCGGTCACGGAACGACCCTACGGCCCGGCGGATGCCGGGCGTGCGGGTTCGGTGACGGTCAGTGCTCGGCGGCCAGCTCCGCGAGGGTGTGGACGGTGGCGGGGTCGGTGGGGTGTTTGGCGATGCGGAGGTCGTAGTCGGTGCGGCCCCCGGCGCGGTGGAGGTGGAGGTCGACCCTGGTCTGGAGCCAGGTGACCGCGGCGACCAGGGCCACGGCGCCGAGGGCGACGTGGCGGTCGGGTGGGCGGACGGCGGGGCAGCAGGTCATGGTGCCTCCTGGTGGTCAGAGCTTGAACATCCCGGTGAACGGCTGGGTGATCCGTTCCTGGCGGGTGCCGAAGTCGACCAGGACGGCGGTGTCGCCCTCGACGGCGATGGTCCGGCCGAGGCCGTAGGTGTCGTGGGTGACGCGGTCGCCGACGGCGAACTCTTTGCGGGGCGGCTCGACCCGCGGCTTGAAGGGGCTGGTGGGCAGGTGCCGGTGGACTGCTTCGCTTTTCCTCATCCTGGCAAGTATGCGCCGCCGGGGGCGGCTGCGGGCCGTTCGGCACGTCACGGTTCGGCGACTCCGCCCGTTCGCCGCCCGGGGAGCGCGGCCGCCCCGGCCGGAAACGATCTTCCTTCCGGGGCGGCGTACTTGAGGACCGGTCAGTCCCGGCCGGGCGTCGCCAGGATGCAGAGCAGGGAGCAGGCCACCGCCGAGGACGGCGCGGTGGTGCTGGGCGGGGTGCCGGGCGGCGAGTTCGCGGGGACGAAGCTCGCGGAGGCGGTGTTCTTCAGCGGCAGTGCGAGCAGGAACGAGGAGCAGTGGACCTGGCGGCTGCTGCCCGCGGCGAGCGCGAAGGTCCCGGCGGCCTGCCGGCAGGAGGGCGCGACGGCGTCGTTGACGGTCACCGAACCGGCGTCCACCGGGCCCGCGTTGGTGACGGTGATCCGCCAGTACGCGGTGCCGAGCAGGCCCAGCAGTCCGACCGGACTGGTCTTGGCCCACGGCCCGGGGCCGCCGGGCCCGCAGTCCCGGGAGTCGGCGGAGGCGCAGATCTCCTTCTCCACGCTGACCTTCGGCTGGCAGCCGGCGCCCGGCGCGACCGCGGCGGTGACGGTGTTGGAGCTGAACGTGCCGGTCGGGTCGGTGCCGGTCGCGGTGTTGCTGACGGCCGTGGTCGTGCAGTCGGGCGTGACGGTGGTGCGGAAGCAGACCTGCGGCGGGTCGCCCCGGTACTCGACGACCAGCAGCGGGTGGTGGCCGTTGTCGAAGTCGGCGGCCGAGGTGAGGACGAGTTGCGCGGTGACGGTGATCCCGGGGTGCGCGGCGATCGGGATTCCGGACAGGTCGACGGTGCCGTCCGCCGCGAACGTGGTGGTGGTGACGGGGGTGCCGTCGGGGTCGGTGACGACGGCCCGGGAGGCCGCCAGGTCGAGGTGGCCGAGGTCGAGGTCGGTCAGCCGGGCCCGAGTGTAGCCCTGGACGTGGCCGCTCGCGCCGTCGCAGTAGAAGTCGCCGGGCCGCAGGGTGGCCTCCGCGCCGCTGTGCACGCACGGGGTGGCGGCGGTGGCGGGGTCGAGCGAGAACAGCACGCCCGCGTCGCCGAGCCCGATCAGGCAGCGGGTGGTGGCGTCGTAGGTGTACCCGTAGTCGCGGGTGACGCCGCCGTTCGCGGCGGGGTGGCCGGCCGGCAGCGGGAAGCCGGCGCACGGCGCGGCGTGCGTCCAGTCGTGACAGACCGTCACGCCGTTCAGGCCCGCGCCCCAGCCCGGGAAGTAGCTGCGGGTGGCGCCGTCGGCGGTGACGGTCTCCGGGTTGAAGGTCAGCACGCCGCCGCCGAGCGCGCCGAGGGTGGCGGGCGCGGCGTGCGGGGCGCCGTCGAGGCCGTAGCAGGTGGTGCGCACGTTCGCGCCGCCGACGGTGCCGGTGCAGACGCCGTCGGGCTGCCCGGCGGTGTCGTAGGCGGTGAAGGCGTTGTACGTGTAGTACCCGGCGTCGGGTCCGGCGGTGTGCGGGGTGGTCCAACCGGCGCACGCGGCGCGGGTGGTGGTGTCGAAGCAGCCGAGCGCCGGCGGGCCCGCGGCGGTGGAGCCGCCGCCCTGCGGGGAGGACGAGGCGTAGACCTTGTCGCCGACCGCGGTCAGCGCGCCCAGGTAGTACGCGCCGGGGGTGCTCGGCAGGTCGTGGTTGGCGGCGACGACCGGGGCGTACGGCTGCCCGGCGCACGGCGTGCGGCTCGCCAGGTCCATGCACAGCACCTGGCCGGTGGTGGCGACGCCGTAGACGCTGCCGCCGACCTGGACCAGCCCGGCGAGGCTGTTGACGGCGCTGGGCGAACCGCCGGTCGCGGCGAGGGCGGTGAAGCCGCAGTTGGCCTGCGCGTCCAGGTCGAGGCAGCCGACGCCGACGGCGTTCGCGCCGATCGCCGGGTAGTACAGGACGTCCGGCCGCTGCGGGTCGCGGACGTACTGCGGGGTGAGCGGGCTGCCCAGGTCGCCGGTGTCGCCGCTGCCGAGCGGGCCGGGAGCGGCGTTCAGCGGGCGCGGCCAGGGGCCGCCGGTGCAGGGCTGACCGGTCGTCAGGCTCTCGCACACCACCTGCCGCAGGTTGCGTGCGGCGTGGTGGTAGATGTTCCACGCCTGCACCTCGCCGGACTCGGTGCGCCGGACCACGGGCGTGAACCCGTCGCCGCCCGTGAACAGCGCGGCCGCTTTCACCGGGGCCAGCAGCGACAGCGTGCGCTCCGTCCCGCCCGGCCGGGCGACCGGGTTCTCGGCGCGCACGGCGACGGTCTCCGCGCCCGGGTCGGCGCCGGTGAAGGTGCTGCCGTCGGTCGACCAGGACGGCGTCCAGCCGGGCGGCACCCGCAGCGAGCCGGGCACGTAGGTCTGGGTGGTCCCGGCGCCGGCGATCGGGTCGGTGACGGTGGCCGGGGCGGCCGTGTCGTCGGCCGCATTCCGGTACTGGACGACCCAGTTGACGGTGTCCCCGTGGTCGGCGACGGCCGCCCCGGGGTGGGTGGTGTTCTGCACGCTCTTCACCAGCGTGGACGTCCCCGCCGTGGGGGCGCCGTCGGCCGGAACGGCGCCGCCCAGGCCGAGCAGCAGCAGGGAGACGGTGAGCGCGGCGGCCGTGACGGCGCGCAGTCGACGGATCGGTACGGGGGGACGCGGGCTTCTCAGCACTGGCTCTCCACCTCGGATCAGCACGGGATCTGACGGATGATCAGATCGCACCGCGGATCAGACTAGAGCGACAAACCGACCGGACCGGACGCCTGTTCCGAATTGGTCCCAATCGGACCGAATCCGACCGCAGTTGGCGGCTCGGGCGGTTGATAGGTTCTCCAGCAGCCGTCGGCGGCGGCGCCCGCGCCCGCGCCCACCCCTTCGATCCATGAAGCCGGTCCGCAGCGTCGACCCGTAGAGGAGTCCCGTGTCAGACGTCTCCGTCCGCCTCGCAGGCACCGCCGACCGCCCCGCCGTGGAGCGGCTGTGGCTGATGTTCCACCACGACATGTCGGAGTTCGACGGCACGCTGCCGAACGCCGACGGGACCTTCCGCAGCGAGCGGCTGCACCTGGCGTTCTCCGATCCCGACTGGGCTCCGTACCTGCTGACGGGCGAGGGCGGGGGCGCGGCCGGGTTCGCCTTCGTCCGCGGACTGACCGGCCCGAAACGGGTGTTGAACAGCTTCTTCGTGGTGCGCGGCGCGCGGCGCAGCGGGGTCGGCCTGCGGGCGGTGCGGGAGATCGTGGCCGGGCATCCGGGGCCGTGGGAGGTCGCGTTCCAGGACGCCAACGCGGCAGCGGTGCGGTTCTGGCGCCGGGTCGCCGCGCAGCTCGCCGGGGACGCCTGGACCGAGGAGCGCCGCGGGGTGCCGAACCGGCCGGACCTCGCGCCGGACGTCTGGATCTCCTTCGACTCTCCTGCCGGGGCCGACCCCGCCGGGGCCGATTAGCCGACGCGGCGGCGAGCCCCGGCAGGGCCCGGCTGCTACGGCGTGTCGAGGCAGGACAGCGCGGCGCTCGTCAGGGCGGCGATGCCGGTGCGCAGCGTGGCGCCGACCTGGGGCCGGAACTCGGGCGAGTGGTTGGCGGGCAGCGCGGCGAGTTTCTGCGCGGCTCCGGTGCCGGGGGCGGCGGCCCACTGGTCGGGGCCGACCATGCCGAGCATCCAGTACGCGGTGCGGATGCCGGGGACGCCGTGCAGCGACTCGCCGGCGGGGCCGAACAGCGGGAAGTCCTCGGTGGCGAGGGCCGGCGGCCAGTCGGCGACCCGGGTGGGGCCGAACAACTCCTGGTGGGCAGTGCGCAGTTGGTCGGCGAGGGCAGGGTCGGGGAGGTTGACGCCGGAGCGCGAGAGTTCCTCGGTCTCGGGCTCGCGCGGGCAGCCGGAGGCGGCGGCCTCGCCGGCGGCGATCCGTCGGACGGCGGCGCAGGCGCGGTCCAGGGTGGCCTCGGCGAAGGCCCGCACCGTCACCGTGAGGGTGGCCCGTTCGGGGATGACGTTGCCCTGCGCGGAGGCTTCCAGGGAGCCGACGGTGACGACCAACTGCTCGGCGGGCGAGGTCTCCTGGGCCACGATCGACTGGAGCCGCAGCACCACGGCGGCGGCGGCCACCACCGGGTCGAGGGCCAGTTGGGGCGCGCCGGCGTGGCCGCCGCGGCCGTGGATCACCACCCGCAGGGTGCGGCTGCCGGCCGTGATCGGGCCGCGGCCGTGGGCGACCATGCCGGCGGGCAGCGGCGCGGTGTGCTGGGCGAGCACCACGGACGGCGGCTCGAAGCGCCGGTAGAGGCCGTCGGCGAGCATCGCCCGCGCGCCGGACAGGGTCTCCTCGGCGGGCTGACCGACCATCAGCACCGTGCCGCGCCAGGCGTCCCGGGCTTCGGCGAGCAGAGCGGCGGCCCCGGCGGCGCAGGCCAGGTGCGCATCGTGGCCGCAGGCGTGCATGACCGGGACCTCGCGGCCGTCGGGGGTGCGGCCGGTCGCGGTGCTGGCGTACGGCAGGCCGGTGCGTTCGGCCACCGGCAGGGCGTCGAGTTCGGCGCGGAGCATCACCACGGGGCCGGGTCCGTTGCGCAGCACGCCGGCGACGCCGTGGCCGCCGATGCCGCGCGTCACCTCGAAGCCGGCTTCGGCGAGCCGGCCGGCGTACCGGGCGGCGGTGCGCTCCTCGGCGCCGGAGAGTTCGGGGTGGCGGTGCAGGTCGAGGTAGAGCTCGGCGGCCCGGGCCAGTTCGGCGTCGGACGGGGCGGGGTTCATGGGCGCGGGCTCCTGGTGCGTCGGGTCGGGTGGTCAGTGACTTGTCAGTAGGGTTCGCCCGGTGCCGCCAGCGGCTCTCGGTAGAACTGACGTGTGCGCGGCGGTCGTTCGTCCGGAGGCCGCCCCGCTCCGTCCGTCCACGGCCCGTCCGGTTCCGGCCGGGTCCACTGCGCCGAAAGGAGAAGTGACATGGCTGACACTTCGCTCGCCTCGCTCGCCGAGGAGATCCTGAACCTCGAGTCGGAGACCTTCGAGATCAGCGACTACTCGGACACCTCCGAGGTCATGCTGGGCTCCTCGACCTCCTGCTCCAGCACCAGCACCTGCTCCAGCACCACCAGCACCACCTCCTGCACCGCCTGAGTCCGCGGCGCAGTCGTCCGGTGGCCCTCCTCCCTCACGGGCGGGGGGCCATCGGCCGTTCTCCACGGCCGACTCACCGGGACGACGGCCGACGTACCGGGACGACGGGCGACCTACCGGGACGACAGGCGGCCCACCGGGACGATGGACGGCTCACGGGAACGGGTGCGGGACGAGGCGCAGCTCCTCGTCGGTGAGGTCGGTCTCGCGCAGGCCGGCCCGGCGCAGCGCGGTGCGCAGGCGGGGCAGGCCGAGGGCGCGCTGGCGGGTCCAGCCGAAGTCGATCGGGAGCAGGCCGGGGACCAGGGTGCTGACGGTGTGCAGGCCGAGGCGGCGCTGCTCGGGCGAGGTCTGGTCGACCACGATGACGTCGTGGCCGGCCTCGGTGAAGCGGTCGCGGCAGAACAGCAGGTCGTCGAGCAGGTCGGTGCCGCGCGGGCAGGTCTCGGCCCAGTCGGCGTACAGCTCGGCGGCGGGCCGGGCGGGGGCGGCGGGTTCGAGGTAGCTGCGGGCGTACCGGGCCATCTGCGGGAGGCCGAACAGGGCGGCGTGGTCGGGCAGTCGGCGCACCAGGTCGAAGTTCTCGGCCATCGCGGCGAGTTCGTCGGGGCGTTCGCGGACCTGGCCGGGCAGGTGCGGGATGTAGGTGAGGATCTCGGAGACGGCGGACTCGATGGTGTCCTCGGGGTCGAAGCCGGCCGAGGCGGCGAACGCGAGGGTGCCAGGGCCGCCGTCGCGGCGGACGGCGAGGGCGGTGACCACGGGGACGGCGAGGTCGATCCGGTTGTCGTAGGCGTGCACGTCGTAGCCGAGCAGCGCGGCCCGGTCGAGCATGGCGCGCAGCGCGGGGCCGGTGCTGGCGGTGAGGTCGATCTCGGGGAGCGGGGCGTTGCCGTACCAGCCGAGCAGGAAGGCGTCCCGTTCGACGAGTTCGAGCAGGCCGTACAGGACGGCCTCCTCCAGGCAGCTGCCGATGGCGCAGCCGTTGGAGCACTCGAAGACGAAGTTGTCGGCGGCGACGCCGGCGCTGTAGTAGCAGATCCGGGCGGGGACGAGGACGGGCTTCTGGTCGCGCAGGGACCAGCCCTGCACCCAGGGGATCGGCCGGTCGGGGTCGAACGGGCCGAGCATGGGGTCCTCGCGGTAGGTGCGGTCGCTGTACAGGCCGCACTCGCGCGGGTCGAGGGCGGCGGCGCCCAGGTTGTGGTAACTGTCCGTCAGCATGGGTGCGGTGCTGCGGCGGTGGGTGCCGGCGTAGCGTTCCAGGCCTTCGAGGAAGGCGAGGGAGCGGCTGGCGCGGAAGGAGTTGGCCTGGCCGCTCCAGGTGACGTCGGTGAGTCCGGCGTAGCCGCGCATGAAGACGCTGCCGGCGACGGGGGCGGTGGTCGGCGAGACGACGTCGGACCAGGTGCCGGCGCCGAGCACGCCGCAGACCGGGTTGGCGAGCGCGGCCTCGGGCAGCTCGTAGCCGTCGGCGGGGCGCAGCCGCCGGCGGTCGGGGGCGGGCTTGGGGCGGGAGACCAGTGGCAGCACGGGCTGTTCGGCGCCCTCGCGGTCCGACGCTCCGTCAGCGGGCGTGCAGGACGTGCAGGTCGGGCAGAGCGGTTCGGCGAGCAGCGGCACGGTCTGCACCCGCAGCGTCTCCAGGTCGAGCCGGGAGACCTGCGGCAGGCCGGTGGCGGAGGCGGGGGCGTCGGCGGTGTGCCGGTGCAGCGCCCAGACGGCGTCCACGGCGTGCTCGGGCAGGGCGGGGAGTCCGGGGCCGGCCAGGGTGCTGGCGCGGCCGGTCTCCAGCGCGTCGCGTTCGGTGCGGCTGCGCAGGCGCTGCCAGCGCATGGCGAGGCAGGTGCCGCACGCGCCGTCGCCGCCCCAGGGGCCGACCAGGACGGCCTGGGCGGTGAGGTGGACGGTGGCGCGGGCGCGTCGGCGGGCGGCGTCGGCGTCCTCGGGGCGCAGCAGGTCGGTGCCGCCGAGTACGGCGACCTCGGGTGCGGGGTGCCCGTGGGCGGCGGCGCGTTCGGCGAGTCGACGTTCCATCCGGTCCCTGGCCGCTTCGAACGAGGCCTCGGCGGGGGTGGTCATCTGGTGCCTCCGGGGAGCCCCCGGCCCGCGCGGGCCGGGGAGGGATCGGAACTGCGGGTCGGCGTGGGAGCGGGTTGGCGGTGCGTCAGTTGCGGTTGCTCCAGCGGAAGGTGCGGGTGGCGATCAGCGCGAAGAGCAGGGTGAAGCCGGTGAGGGCGGCGCAGTCGAGGAACGGCAGGGCGACGCCGCCGCGGCCGCCGACGGCGTCGGTGACGCCCTCGTCGAAGTAGCGCAGCGGCAGGGCGCGGGAGAGGCCCTGGAGCCAGCCGGGCATCAGGTCGATGGGGTAGAACGCGCCGGACAGGAACGCCATCGGGACCATCACGCAGTTGGCGATCGCGGCGACCGCCTCGGGGGTGTTGGCGAGGGTGCCGACGACCAGGCCGAGGGCGGCGAACGCGGTGATGCCGAAGACCAGCACCGGCAGCGCGAGCGGCCAGGAGCCGGACAGGTGCAGGCCGAACGCGCCGAGGGCGACGGCGGTGAACAGCACGGCCTGGACGAGTCCGGTGCCGAGGGCCACCAGGTAGCGGGCGCCGAGCACGGTGGGCAGCGGGGTGGGGGTGCGCCAGATCAGCCGCAGCAGGTCGTCGCGGCGCCAGTGCATCAGGGTGAAGGCGACGCCGAACAGGGCGGCGTTGCCGATGCCCCAGGAGAGCACGCCGGGCGCGATGTAGTTGATGTAGGACAGGCCGCCGTCCACGGACTGGCCCTGGAAGAGCATGCCGAAGACGATCAGGAAGACCAGCGGGAACGCGAAGGTGAAGATCACCGAGGTGCGGTCGCGCAGGTAGGCGAGGTAGCTGGCCCTGGTCACTGCGGTGTAGGCGTTCACGATCGGCGCTCCGTTGCGGTCGGTTCCAGGTGCGCGTTCACGATCGGCGCTCCGTTGCGGTCAGTTCCAGGTAGGCGTCCTCGAGGGTCGCCGTGCGGGTGGTGATCTCCTCCAGGTCGACGAGTTCGCCGAGGGCGAGCAGCACCTGGTTGGCGGTGTGGGTGGAGATCACCAGTTCGCCGCCCTCGACGGCGGCGCTCTCCACGCCGGGCAGGCCGCGGACGTCCTCGACGCCGAGCCGGTAGGCGGGGACGCGCAGCCGGGTGGGCGCGGCCAGCGACTTGATGAGGTGTCGGGGGCTGTCGACGGCGAGGACGGTGCCGCGGGCGACGATCGCGACCCGGTCGCAGAGGGCTTCGGCCTCGTCCAGGTGGTGGGTGGTGTAGACGATGGTGCGGCCGTCGCCCTTCAGGGTGCGCAGCACCTCCCAGAGGGAGCGGCGGGCGGCGGGGTCGAGGGCGGCGGTGGGCTCGTCCAGGAAGATCAGTTCGGGGTCGTGGATCAGCGCGGTGGCGAGGGCGAGGCGCTGGCGCTGGCCGCCGGAGAGCTGGTCGACCCGCTGCCCGGCCTGTTCGCCGAGGTCGACCAGGTCGAGGGCGCGCGTCGCGGCGGGCCGTTCCAGGCGGTAGAGCGCGGCGACGGTCTCCAGGTGCTCCCGGGCGGTGAGCCGGGTGAAGAACGCGGAGCTCTGGGTCTGGATGCCGAGGCGCCGCAGCAGCGGGGTGTTGCGCGGCCAGGGGCTCTCGCCGAGCACGCTGACGGTGCCGGAGTCGGGGGTGCGCAGGCCTTCGACGATCTCGACCAGGGTGGTCTTGCCGGCGCCGTTGGGGCCGAGGATGCCGAAGAACTCGCCGCGTTCGACGGTCAGTGACACGCCGTCGAGCGCCTGGACGGTGCCGTAGCGCTTGCGGACCTCGTTCAGCGCCACGGCCGCGTCGGGGCGGCTGTCGCTCGTGCTCATCAGTGTTCTCTCCTTGCCGACTTCGCGTCATCCACCGTCTGGCGCACCGCACTTCGGACGTTCATCCGGCCTTCCTCCCCCGCAGCGCCCGCAGCGCGCGGCCGGCGGCCCACAGCACCAGGGCGGCCAGGACCGCCAGCGCGGGCAGCCGGCCGGCGAGCGGGCCGAACCAGGACGCCAGCAGCGCGCTCGCGCCGGCCAGCAGCGCGGCGGCGAGCACGGCGCAGGTGAGCGCGTAGCCGCCGTAGGCGAGCCGCAGCTTCACCGGGTAGCGGCGCAGTTCGGTGCCGTCGCGGCGGATCGCGGCGCGGACCGCGACGGCGGCGAACGTGCGGCTGCCGGTGGCGAGTTCGAGGATGTCGAGGCCGTAGCCGAGCGCCTTGTAGCCGTCCAGCGGGGGCAGCGGCAGCAGGTTGCCGAGGGCGACGGCGGTGCCGAGCAGCAGCAGTCCGCCGAGGAACGGCCGGGCCTGGGCGTGGGCGGGGAGCAGCGCCCAGGCGGGGTAGAACGGCAGCAGGAAGACCAGGTTGGCGACGGCGCCGGCGGCGGCGGTGGCGATCTGGTCGCGGCGGCGGGCGAAGAACCGGACGTCCTCGACCTCGCAGTACAGGTAGGTCATCGGCAGCCGCCAGCGCAGGCCGATCTCGCCGATGTGTCCGCCGTACGCGCGGCCGACCAGGCCGTGGGCGAGTTCGTGCAGGGCGAGGCTGGTCCACAGCAGGGTGCCGCAGGCGAACAGCGCGACGGGGTTCTCGCCGAGCCGCCGGGTCTCGTCGATCAGGGTGGGCAGCTGGACGGCGACGGCGACCAGCAGGGCGGCGACCAGGGCGAGCAGTGGTGCCAGGACGGCGCGGCGGCGGGCGAAGCGGGTGGCGCGGTGCAGCGTGTCGATCAGGGCGGGCGCGTCGGCGGTCAGCTTGACGCGGCCGCTCAACAGGCCTGAGCGGGGCGGCTCTTCGCCCTTGGGGGCGACGGGGACGGGGGCGTCGGCGAGCAGGCCGCGGGTGTACAGCAGGCCCATCATCTGCTGCCACTGCGGCTCGCCGAGCCGGGCCCGGAAGTGCGCCGCGTACTGCTCGCCGACCTCGGCGAGGGTGCGGGTGCCGTCGAGCCGGGCGATGATGAACTGCTCCTTCGGCCCGATCTCCAACTGCCGCCCGCCGGACGGGTCGTGGACCAGGTGGAGCACGGCGGTGCCGCGCCGCAGCGGGCGGCCGATCCGCAGCTCGGGGCGGATCCTCGGCCGCAGTTCGAGGAGTTGGCGGCTGCTCACGGGGCCGCCGTGGGCTGCGGCTCGCGCAGGGCGCGGGCCAGGATGTAGGAGAGGAACGCCTCGTCGCGGACGGTCACGGACAGCCGGTTGTTGGTCATGTGCGCGTACGGGAACAGCAGCATCGGCAGCGCCTGCGCCGGGTCGGTGACCACCAGGTCGCGTTCGCCGTCCCAGGAGCGGAAGACCAGTTCGCCGCGTTCGGCCAGGTCGGCTGCCCGGTCGCGCAGTTCGAGGCAGTGCTCGGCCCAGCCGCGCAGCACGGCCGGGAGCCGTTCGGGGGCCCGGTCGGCGATCGCCGCGCGGATGGCGCGGTACCTGGCGGGCAGGGTGTCGCCGGTGCCGGCGTAGGCGCGGTCGTAGCCCTGCTGCGCGGTGTAGTTGGTGCCGGCGAAGGAGCGGTTCCAGAACGCGTGGTAGCGGTCGAGGAAGGTCAGCAGCTGGTCCTCGTCGGGGAGGAAGCACGCCGTCATCGTCATCATCAGCTGGGTGGCGAGGCCGAGGACGACGGTCCGCAGGTGCAGGTTCATGGTGCGGGTGGCCTCGATCACCAGGTCGCTGGAGTGCTGGAAGTGCCACTCGGCGAGCGCGATCCCGGCGGGGCCGCCGTACTTGCCGTACTCGGGCTCGTACGGTTCGCGGCTGAAGGTGTTGTTCTCCCGCAGCTTCATCTTCCCGTCCGGGCCGACCAGTTCGGCCCGCTCCTCGGGGCCGAACTCCAGCTCGAACATGGTGTTGTACAGCTCGGCGAAGAAGCTGTCCTCGACCTGGTAGAGCGCGGGGCGGCGGCGCAGGAACTCGGCGACGGCGGTCTCGGCGCGCTCGCGGACCTCCTCGGCCGCGGCGGCGTCGGCGGGCCGCAGCCGCAGCCGCAGGTGCGGGCCCTCGACCCAGTAGTTGATGAAGAAGTACCCGGCGAGCAGGCCCTGTTCGGTCAGTTCGGCGACCAGCGGGCGCACGCACTGCAGCAGCAGCGGGCGCGGGCTGGCCGCGTAGAAGACGTGCAGCGCGAGCCAGTCGCCCGGGGCGATCGGGGTGGTCGGCAGGTCAGTCATGGTTCGGCTCTCCTCGCCGCGGCCGGTTCGGGTGCTGCTGCTCCGCCGCCGCCCCGTCCTGCGCCAACGGCAGCACTTCCAGGGCGAGTTCGGCGACGTGGCGGCCCCGCGCGGAGCGCACGTGCAGCGCGTCCTCGCCGGGCAGCATCTCCTCCAGCACCAGCCGCCCGACGCCGCCGGACAGCAGTCCGTCCAGGGCGGTCAGGGACAGCGGGCCGGCGAAGTCCACGTACTGGGGTTTGGCGGCCCCGAGGGGGACGCCGGGCCCCTCGGGGTACGCCCGGGCGAACACCCGGGCCGGCAGACCGTGCCGGCGACGCCAGCGCTGCCATTCCAGGTATCGCTCCGACTCGGTTGCTCCCGGCGGGAGTTGCGGCAGGGCCGCGGCGGTGGCGGTCCAGCTGCGGCGGTGCAGCACCAGGCTGCCGTACCGGACCCGGGGGCGGCGGGCGACGCCGGTGTCCGACGCGGCGGCGGGCACCCCGCGCCACGGCTCGGGCGTCACCCGGGAGGTCGGCGAGAACAGCAGCAGGCTGCGCGGGATCTCCGGCAGCACCATCGGCACCAGGTAGCCGAGGTACACCGGCACCACCTCGACGCCCAGCCGCCGCGAGCGCAGCACCAGCCGGTCGGCGGCCGGGTCGTGCTCGACGTACAGGTCGTCGAGGTGGATCTGCGCCTGCTCGGGCGCGGTGCTGGTCTCGCCGGGGCACACCAACTCGTAGTCGGTGAGCGGCGCGTGCAGGTTCAGGTTGGTGGTGGCCGCACCGGCGGTGACCTCCGCGAGCACCGCCCCTCGGGCGCGACCTCGCGCAGCGTGGCGCGCAGCCCGCCCGGCAGATCGGCGCCGGTCGGCAGGCCGGCGGTGCGCGGGCCGTCCGGCAGGGCCTCGGCGCCCTCGAAGCAGTGCGTGAACCGGGTGAACGGGAAGCACAGCCCGCCGTACGAGTGGTTGAGCACCACCAGCGGCTCGCCGTCCCGGTCGGCCAGTTGGACGAAGTGGCTGTGCGGAGCGAACCCGGCCGCGGCGGTGCCGAGTTCGGCGGCGACGGCGGCCAGGTCGGCGGCGGTGAGCGTGAGCTCCTCCGCGCCGTCCGGCAGCTGCTCCGCCAAGTCGCGCATGCGGCGGGCGAGTTCGGCGCGGGCCCGGTCGAGTGCGGTGATCTGCGGCTGGCCGAGCCAGTTCTCCTCGGCCGGGTAGCCGCCGTGCTCGGCCTCGCCGGACTTGGCGGAGGTGAACTGAAGGTACTGGTGGAAGATGTCCTCGTGGAAGTCGTGCACCAGTTGCAGCAGGTCGTCGCTGCGGCCGCCGCGCCCGTGCCGGGCCAGGAAGAAGCCCTTCAGGGTGAGCCGCTGGGCCAGGCCGAGGTCGAACACCGGGAGGATCCGGGCCAGTTCGGCCAGCGGCTCGGCGGCCAGCCGCGCCCACAGCTCCGCGTCGGCGCTCACCTGCCCGGCGGCGACGTCCTCGTACAGCAGGGTCTGCGGGACGCTCGCCCGCTCCTCCCCCAACTCGCGGTGCACGGCCACCAGTTCGGTGCGGATCTCGGTCAGCAGGGCGCGTCGGGTCGGCACGTCGGCGGCCGGCCAGCGGTCCAGCGCGGCGATCGGCGCGGCCAGCCGGTCGGCGACCGCCGTGGCCCACGGCCGCTCCAGCGAGCGCAGCGCGCCCCGGAACGCCCGCAGCGGGTCGCCGGTGTGCACATCGGTGGCCAGCAGCGGCAGTTGGAGGATGCCGACCTCCAGCAGCGCGGCCAGGTACCGTTCGGCGTCCCGGCCCGCGTCGCCGCCGGACTCGCCGTCCGGGCGCAGCTGCGCCGCGAGTTCGGCGGCCAGCTCGCCGAAGCGGATCCGCGGGCGCTCGCGGAACAGCTCCAGCAGCCGTTCCAGCACGCCGCTCAGGCGCAGGAAGAACAGCCGGTCGCGGGCCGCGTCGAAGCTCACCGCCGCGCCGGAGTCGCCCGCCGTCACCGAGCGCCGCACGTAGCGGACCCGGTCCTCCGTCAGCTCCATGCCGGACGCGGGCGCCACCGGCAGGTCGGCGCGCCGCCGCGGGGCGGCGGCGATCAGCTCGGCCAGCCGGGCGAGCACCACCACGTTCAGCCGCGGGTGGCTGCTCCGCGCCGCGCCGAGCAGCACCTCCGCGGCGCCCGCCGCTCCGTCCCGTCCCGCAGCGGCTTCGAAGGTGCCGACGGCGACCGGCGTGAAGGTGCTGAACGGGCTGGTCTTGCAGGCCGTCCGGTACAGGTAGGACAGCAGCGAGCGTTCCATCTTGCGGGTGCGCTTGTCCGGGGCGGCGCTCGGCGCGGCGATGCCGTCCAGCCGGTCCTCCAGGGTCGGGGAGGCGAGCAGCAGGCCGCTCCGCAGCTCGTCCTGCCCGGCCAGCCGGCGCAACTCGGCCCGGGTGCGGACGAGTTCGCGGTCGAAGGCGGGCCCGCCGGCCTCCCGCAGCTGTGCCAGGCGGTCCCGGGCGGTCAGCCAGCGGTCCAGCAACTCGCCGGTGGCGGTGTCGAGTTCGCGCACCAGGTCGAGCGCCTCGGCGGGCCGCCGGGGCAGCCGGCCGTTGAACACGCTCCGCCGCACCTCCAGCAGCCGGCGCCGGGTCTCCGCGTCGGGCGCGGCCTTGACGAGCACCGCGAGCGGGTCGCCGAGCCGGCCGCCGAGCTCGCCGAGCCGGTCCTCCTCGGCGAGCAACTCCTCGGCCCGGCCGAACACTTCGTCGGAGCGCAGGCCGTGCACGGCCTCGACGGGCAGGCCGCCGGCGCGCAGCATGAAGCGGGGGCCGAGGCCGAGCCGCCGGGCGGCGGGCCCGTCCTGCTGCCCGGTGCTCCCCGGGCTCACTGTGGTGGTCAACGTTCCTCCGCCCGTTCAGGCGATCGCGTGGTCGAAGTCGGCCGGGCTGCGGTGCTCCTGACCGATCATCATGATCAGCAGCGGCAGTTCCTCGCCGTCCACCAGGCCCAGGTGCTCGGCGTAGGAGACGGAGTCGAAGCCGAGCGCCACTCCGCAGGCCAGCCCGGCCGCCGGGGCGACGGTGTACAGCGCCTGCGAGGTCGCGCCGACGGCGGCGTTCACCAGGCGCAGGCCGCGGTCCCCGACGGCGTCCAGCACGGCCGGGGTGGGGGCGCTGACCAGGATCACCGCGCCCGCCTGCTCCAGGTTGTAGTTGTCCAGGAAGTAGTTCCGCTGCAGGAACCAGCCCTGCGGGCCCGCCTTCACCGGCCGCAGCGTCCGCTCGCCCGGCTCGTACGCGTACGCGCCGGCCGGGACGCCCGCGACGTGGTTGACGAACACGTGCAGGCGCGTCACGGAGGCGGTGCCCGGACCCTCCGCGCATCCCGTCAGCCGGCCCGCGGAGGCGGCGGCGGCGAGCGCGGCGGCGAGCTGCGCGGCGGTCATCGGCGGGTTGCCGGTGAAGCGTCCGAAGCTGCTGCGCCGGGCCCGCAGCGCCTCGCGGACGCCGAGCGCGGACTGCTGCGGCTCGGGCAGCCGCACCGGCTCCCCCACCGGTTCGGCGGGTTCGGCGGCCGTCCTCAGCCGGGTCCAGGCCGCGTCCAGGGCGGCGTCCAGCACCCCGGGCGCGGGGCGGTCGGCGGCGCCTTCGAGGGTCGCCGCGTGGATCCGCCGCACCGTCTCGAACCCGATGACGGTCCGCGAGCGCTCCTGGTCCTTCGCCGTGACGACGGCCCCGGTCGGCCCGGCCGGCAGCGGGCCGGCGGGGGCGCCCGCCCAGCGCAGCGGGACGACCGCGAACACGCCCTCCTCCTCGGCGCTCAGGCCGAGCAGCCGGCCGAGCCGCTCCTCGTCGAACCAGAGCGCGGCGCCCAACTGGAGGCCCTGCGCGCCGGCCCAGATCCGCCAGGTCTCCAGCAGCGCGCCGGTGTCCATGGTGACCACGTGGTAGGCGAAGCTGTTGTACTTGAAGGCGTTCTGCCAGAACTTCACGGTCAGCACCAGGAACTGGTCGCAGTCCTCGGCGAGGCCGCCGAGCGCGGCCCGCACGTCGGGGGTGACGTCGCCGGTCAGCAGCCGCCGCATCGAGTGGTGCGGGGTGGAGTAGTGGTGCACGCCCGGGGTGAGCGGGCCGCTCGGGCCGCTGATCCAGTGGATGCCGATCGGGTACAGGCCGCCGCCGGAGGCGGTGCCGCGGGAGAAGTTGGCGTGCGGGTAGCGCGGCAGCGTGCCGAGGTCCGAGTTGGCCTGCACGCCCAGCCGACGGCCCGTCAGGCCGTAGGAGTCCCGGAGCATGCCGCCGAGCAGCGGCAGCGTGAAGCCGTCCTCGCCGCGCGGTCCGAACAGGCCGCGGTCGACGCCGGCGGCGGGGCCGGGCGGGCAGTCGGGCAGCGGGAAGTGCGGCGCGGCGGGGAAGTACTTGTCCTTCCGGGGGCGGTCGGCCCAGTCGGGCACGAAGTCGGCGGGCTCCATCGGAACCCGGCCCCGCCACAGCACCGCGGACGCGTACGCGCGGGCGTAGCCCATGTTCGTTCCTTTCTCGTGCCGCCCGGAGACCTGCGAGGTCCGGTCGCCGGGTTGAGCGGGGCTCAGGGGAAGGGGTGCGGTGCGGGGTTGAGCTGTTCCGGCCGCAGGTCGTGCGCGCACAGGCCGGCCTCGCGCGGCGCGGTCCGCAACCGGGGCATGGTCAGCGCCCGTTGGCGCTGCCAGCCGAAGTCGATCGGCAGCAGCCCGGGCACCAGCACCGAGGCGGTGTGCAGTCCGGAGGCGCGCTGCTCGGGCATCGTCTGGTCGACCACCACCACGTCGAACCCGGCCGAGGCGACCGCGTCGACGCAGCGCAGCAGGTCCTCCCGGAGGTCGTCGGACGGGGCGATCGAGCCCTCGGCCAGGGCGGCGGTCGGGCCGGCGCCGCGGGCGTCCTGACGCTTCAGCAGGAAGTCGGCGTGGTGCGCCATTTCGGGCAGGCCGTACACCAGCGGGTGGTCGTGCAGCACCCGCACCTGGTCGAAGTCCGCGGCCATGGCGCGCAGCCGGCGCTCCTCGCGGGCGGTGCGGCTGCGCAGGTTGACGGCGTCGGTGGCGATCTCGCACAGGCCGGCCCAGAGTGCGGCCTCCGGATCGAGGCTCGCGCCGGCGCCGAAGCAGAGCCGGCCGGGCCCGCCGTCGATGCGTTCGGCGACGGCGGTCACCACGGGGATCGGGAAGGTGATCCGGGTGTCGAAGAACCGGGCCCGGTAGCCGTACATCTCCAGCCGGTCGACCATCGCCCTGGTCTGCGGGCGGCTGCTGGTGCGGCCGTCGATCTCGGGCAGCGCGAGCCGGCCGTACCAGGCGAGCAGGAAGGCGTCCCGTTCGACGGCCTCCATCAGGCCGTGGTAGATCGCCTCCTCCAGGCTGCCGCCGGACGCGCAGCCGTTGGAACTCTCCTGCACGAAGCGGTTGGTGAGCCCGCCGGGCGCGTGGTAGTACGCCAGGATCTCCGGCACCAGCTGCGGCCGCCGGTCGCGCAGCGACCAGCCCCACACCCACGGGATCGGGGTGCTCGGCGAGAACGGCCGGACGCCGGTGACCCGGTGGAACTCCTCGGTGTACAGGCCGCAGACCCGGGGGTCGAGCGCCCGCTCGCCGAGTTCGTCGAGGGCGGCGACCACGCGGGTGCGCTTGCCGCGCGCCCGCATCCCGGCGAACCGCTCCAGCCCCTCCAGCAGGCCGACCTCGGTGCTGGCCCGGTAGCCGGCGGTGTGGCCGCCCCAGAAGCACTCGCGCAGGTAGTCGCCGGAGCGCATGGTGAAGCAGCCGACCGTGGACGAGGTGGACGCGGACACCAGGTCCGGCACCACCGAGGGGCCGAGCATGCCCGCCACCGGGTTGACGAACGCCGGCAGCGACAGCCGGTACTCCTCCACCGGCCGCAGCCGGAAGTCGTCCGGTGCGCGCTTCGGGCGGCTCGCCAGCTCGATCCGGGCTCCCTCCGCGGTGTCCTCGACGCGGTGCTCGCAGCGCGGGCACTCCGCGTCCCCGAGCAGCGGGAAACCGCTTACCCGCAGCGTCTCCAGGTCCAGCAGGTGCACGATCGGCAGCCCGTCCGCGCACCGCGGCCCGTGCTCCGCGCGCGCCGCCAGCAGTGCGGCGATCGCGTCGGTCAGGAACGGCACCGCGAACGGCGGACGGCCCGCCGCCCGGGTGCCGGACCCGAGCTCCAGGGCGTCCCGCAACTGCCCGGAGCGCACCGCCTGCCAGCGCCGCGCGAGGCAGCGCGGGCACGGCGACGCCTGACCGGCCCCGGCGGGCGGGCCGTCCGGCCCGACCACCGCGTGGTGGCCGTACAGGTGCACGGGCACCGCCCGGCCGGTGCCCGGGTCGGCCGGGCCGGCCGCAGCCGGCTCGTTCGCAGCCGGGTCGTCCGCCGTCAGCTCGTCGCGCGCTCCGAGCAGCGCCAGCTCCACGCCTTCGACCCGACGCTGCGTCAGGTGGTCGGCCAGGTCGGCGAAGAGCGCCTCCCACGGGCCGGCGTGGCCGACGCCCACGAGTCCGGCGGCGGTGCCGGGCGAGCGGTCAAGGACGTCCTCAGACATCCGCGGTCCCGTCCGAAGTCCCGTTCGTGAGCAGCACCTTGACCACCTCGATCCGGCCGGCCCGCAGGTCGGCCGGGCCGCACGGGGCCAGCAGGACGTCCCGGCCGGCCGCCCGCAGGCGGTCGAGCACCTGCGTCCACTCCAGGCCGTCGCCGAGTTCCGGGCCGGCCTGGCCGGCAGCCGTCAGCACGGCCGGGTCCAGCTCGCCGAGCAGCGGGTCGCCGGTGTCGGCGGCGCCCGGCGCCGCCGGGTCGCGGTCGAGCTGGACGGCGGTGAGCAGGTCGCGGACGGCCTCCAACAGGGCGTCCCGCAGGCTGAGTCCGGTGCCGAGCGACCAGCGGTGGCCGCCGGTCGCGGCGTCGGCGGCGCGGGCCAGCACCACCGGCAGCGGCGCGTCCGGGCCACCGAGGCGGAACAACTCCGGCTCCAGGCCGTGGTTCTGCGCCGATCGGGCCAGGAAGGTCAGCTGCGCGTCCTGCCGCAGCACCTCCAACGGGAGCTCCAGTGCCGCGAGTTCGCCGCGCAGCGTGCGGCGGAGCGCGTCGTGGCCGAGGGCGGTGCGCAGGCCGCGGGCCGTCGCCTCGGCGAGCGTGCCGCCCGCGCCGGTGCCGGCGGAGGTGGCCTCGAAGGCGCGCTCCCGGTTGTGCGGGCCGAAGGTGCGCAGCGCGGCGACCGGGACGAGGACGGGCTCGCCGGTCAGCAGCGAGGCGGCGGGGCTCCAGTCGCGGACGGTGCCGAGCGGCACGCCGCTCGCGGTGCTCAGCGACTCCGGCCGCACGCGGGCGGGTTCGGCGCCCTCCGCGGCGGTGGCGGCGGGCACGGCGTGCTCGACGTACACCTCGGCGGCCCGGTACAGGGCGCGCAGCCGGGCGCCGGCCACGTGGTGGACGTCGCCGGCCGAGATCTCGCGCCGCACGCCGGGGGCGAGGTTCAGGGTGACGGTGCCGGCCTTCAGCGGGGTCTGCCGCCAGTCGTCGTCGGCGTACCGGGCGAACACCCCGGCGTGCGGGCCCACCAGCACGGCGCGGGCGTCGAGTTCGGCGAGCGCGGCCTCGGAGGCGCCCTCCTCGGCGGAGAAGTCCTCCTCGCGGCCGGCCCCGGCGAGGTCGATGCCCCCGGTGTCCGGGCGGTCGTCGGCGGCGCAGCGCGAGCAGCGCGGGTGGGGGTGCAGGGGTTCGCCGATGACGTCGAGCGAGTCGAGGTCCTGGATCAGCAGGCGTCCGTCGGTCTCGGCGGGCAGGGCGCCGGTGGTGAGCCGGAAGACCTCGTAGCCGAGCAGGTTGCCGAGCATGGCGGCGAGCGGACCGTGCGGGCGGCGGGTGCCGGTGGGCAGCGGGGCGAGCGGGGCGAGGGCGCTCCACAGTTCGGCGGCGTCGGCGGCCGGGGCGGTGGTGCCGAGGCGCAGGGCGGCGCACATCCAGCAGCCGGTGCGGTCCGCGGACATCAGCGGGCCGATGACGGCGCTGCCGCCGATGGTCCAGGCGGGCAGCAGCAGCCGGCCCTCGGGCAGGCCGGCCTCCAGCAGGCGGACGACCTGCCGGTTGCCGTCGGGTCCGGTGACCACCACGACGTCGTAGCCGTCGAGTTCGGCCCGGTCGGCGCCGACCGGGCCGGCCGTCAGGGTGCGGACGTCGGCGGGGCAGCCGGCCTTGGCGAGGGCTGCGGTCTCGGTCTCGATCTCGGCGTAGCCGGCGAGTTCGGTGAGGGCGGGGAGGACGCCGACGGTGGCGCAGCCGTTGCGGACCAGGCTGAGCACGGCCCAGCGGGCGAGTTCGTCCGCGCCGAGGACGGCGACCCGGGTCTCGCGGAAGCGGTGGAAGCGCTGCTCGGCGTCGCCGACGTAGTGGTCGATGTACTCGATCTGCGGGCCGAACCGCGCGGTGGCCTCGGCGGTGAGCGGTGACGGGCCGTCGGGGCGGGGCCGGCGTCGCGGGCGAAGCCGCGGTCGTAGAGGGTGGCGACCAGGCGGGTGAACATGGCCCGGTGGTGCTCGCCGAAGCCCTGGCTGATCTCGGCGACGGTGTGCCGGCCGTTCAGATGCGGCACGATCAGCGAGGCGAAGCGGTAGGCGTCCTTGGCGGTGACGCCGAAGCCACCGTGGGCGTTGTGGAACAGCACCCCCTCGGGGGTCTGGGTGTACAGCACGTCGCGGCGGATCCGTGGACGGCTGTCGGCGATCTCCTCGAACGGGGGCATGTCCCTCACACCTCAGTGGTACGTGAAACGGAGCGGCTCGGTGCCGCACGGACGGGAGCGGTCAGGCGCGGGGCGGGGGCGGCGCCGGTGCCGGTTCCCCGGGGGCGCGGGCCCAACTGCCCGCCGCGGCCCGGGTGAAGGCCCGCAGCAGCTCGTGCACGCGGTAGTGCCCGCAGGGGCCTTCGGCGAGCAGCCCGGCCTCCACCAGTCCGGCGAGGACCACCTCGCCGGTGGCCGAGCCGGTCGACTCCTGCTGGCCGCCGGCGAGTTCGGCGGCTCGGTGGAGTGCGGCGGCGGGTGTGCCGCGGAGCGCCGGCGCGAGGGCCGCGGCGCCGCGGAGGGCCGGGGCGGCGTCGGGGGTGAGCGATTCGCCGCGCAGGACGGCGAGTTCGAGGCGTTGCAGGGCGGAGCCCGGTTCGACGCCGAGCTCGTCGTGCAGGTGGTCGCGGACCCTGCGGTACTCGGCGAGCGCGTCGGCGCGCCGTCCGGTCCGGTGCAGGGCTTCGATCAGCTGTTCCCAGAAGCGTTCGTGGGCCGGGTGCGATCTGGCCAGGGACCAGAGCTCGGCGAGGACTTCGCGACATCGGCCGAGCGCGAGCTCGATGTCGTAGACCCGCTCGACGGTGCGCAGCCACTCCTCGGAGAGCCGCGGCACCTCCTCGCGGTGCAGCACGTCGGAGTGCACGTTGCCCAGCAGCGGCGACTGCCACAGTGCCAACGCCGAGCGCAGCAGGGCGAGTTCGGCGGCCGGGTCGGCGGCCCGGTCGGCCCGGCCGAGCAGGTCGCGGAACTCCAGCAGGTCCAGGGTGCGGGTGTCGACGGCCATCCGGTACCCGCCGGGCAGCGCCTCGATGGTGCTGCCGGAGATCCCGTACTTGGCGAACAGCCGGCGCAGCCGCAGCACGCAGGAGTGCAGGGCGGCCTTGGCGGTGGCCGGGATCTCCTCGCCCCAGATCGCCCGTTGCAGCGACTCCACCGGCACGACCGCGTTCGGCCTGGTCAGCAGGGCCGCCAACAGCGAGGCGGGCTTGGAGGGTTGGAGCACGGCGGTCTCGCGGCGGTCCGCGATGGCCAGCAGGCCGAGCACGGTGAACCGGGCGCCGCTGCCGGCTCCGGCTTCCATGGCGATGCTCACCGCGCTCTCCTTCCGACTCCCCCGGACGCCGTGCGGGCATGCCGAAGGCGCCCGCCGACCACTGGTGTGCGTTGATCCACGCCGCCCGGACGGCGGCATGCTGCAGGTGCCCGGTGCGCCTCCCTCGGCGCTACTGCCCGGTACGACAACGCCAGACCGTACGAGCTGACGATCCGTCACGTCAATGGCCCCGAACGGCCTTTCAGCGAATTTCCGCAAACACTTGCATGACGCTCCGGCGACGCCCCGCACCGCTGCGCCACCGAGGCCATTCGCATGCGGACTTTCTCTCTGCGCGTCGTCCCGTCCCCACCTCGACAGCCACGGGAGGACGGGTCGGCGCAGGCAAAGCGGACCCCACGGGAGCGTCAACTCGGCGCCAGGGCAACGGAAATCCCGCCACCGTGCCCCCGGAGACGCCCACCCGTGGCCACCCATGATTGCGTACGGTCAACTTTTGCGCCAGACTCGCACACTCCCGATCGAAAACACACCGTTCGTCCACCGGTTCGCACACCGCACCCCGGCGGCCGGAAGCGCTGGATCACCCCGACCGGCTCCCACTGCGGCACCCTCACCGATCACCCGCCGTTCTTCGGCCGGCTCGGCCCGCCCCAGCCTTCCACCCGTGAGCGACGGGCGCGCCCCGGGCCCGGCCCGGCGGATCCGTTCGACGGCACACCATCGGCCCGCCCGTAGGCCTCCCGCCTGTTCCGCGGGGCTTCGAAAGGCCGACCTCCGGTTGGCAGGCCGTCCGGCGAGCCAGCAACGTGGAGTGCTGAGCCGACCGCGCCGCGTGATCAGCCATGCCTGCACCGAGGAGCCCGAGCGTGACCACCACCTCCGCCCGCCCCACCGCCGTCCCGTCCATCGAACAGCTGCCGCAGCCGGAACTGCGGACGAACACCGACATCCAGGGCAACGTCCTGGCGGCCTTCAACAAGGACTTCACCGACTTCCGCTACCTGCACTTCCCGGACGCCGCCAAGGGCCGGGGCTGGCTCTCCGCGATCCTCAACACCGTCGCGACGACCAGCGAGACCGAGGACTTCAACGAGCAGTTCTCGCTCGCCCGCCGCGCCTTCGGCCGCGACCCCGCCCTCACCGCCGTCCGCTGCGGCGTGTCGCTCACCTTCGACGGGCTGCTGACCGTCGCCGCCGAGCCCGAGCAGCTCAGGAAGGACCTCGCCGCGTTCACCGCGTTCGGCGCGGGCGCCGCCGCCCGGGCCGCCGCCCTCGGCGACACCGGGGACAGCGACCCGAAGACCTGGCTGTTCGGCGCCGGCACCGGCGAGCAGGTCGTGCACGCGGTGCTGATCGTCGCCGCCGACACCGAGGAACTGCTGACCGAGAAGCTGAAGAACCTCGACGCCGTCGAGCACGCCCACCGGATCGGCCGCGTCCACGTCGACCGGGGCCGCACCCTGCCGGGCGCGCTCAAGGGCCACGAGCACTTCGGCTACAAGGACGGCATCTCCCAGCCCGGCGTGAAGGACTTCCACCGGGAGGACCCGGAGCGCAAGGGCTTCCGCGACAACCGCGCCGGGACGGAACTGATCGAGCCCGGCGAGTTCGTCTTCGGCCACCGCAGCGAACAGGGTGACCGCAAGGCCCCCGCCTGGATGAAGAACGGCTCGCTCCAGGTCGTCCGCCGGCTGCGGCAGGACGTCGCGGGCTGGAACAAGGCCGTGGCCGACGGCGTCAAGGAGTTCACCGGGACGATGGACGCCACCCGGCTCGGCGCCTGTCTGGTCGGCCGCGCCAAGGACGGCACCCCGCTCGCCCCGCCCGGCAGCACCGTCACCGGCCTCGGCTCCGACCGCAACGACTTCGACTACGCCAACGACCCCGCCGGCCGGCACACCCCGTGGGTCGCCCACATCCGCCGCACCCACCCGCGGGCCTTCGCCGGCGTCAACGACGACCACCCGAAGAGCCACCGCCTGATGCGCCGCGGCATCCCGTACGGACCCGCGTTCACCGGCGGCAAGGACGACGGCGAGGACCGCGGGCTGATGTTCGTCTGCTACGGCACCTCGCTGGAGCAGCAGTTCGAACTCGTCCAGCAGCACTGGTCCAACGACCCGGCCTTCACCCCCGGCGACCCGAAGGCCGACCGGCACGTCCCCAACGGCTTCGACAAGGTCACCGGACTCGCCGGGAAGGCCGCCATCGGACTGGAGGACGGCACCCACGGCACGGTCGACCTGAGGCGCTTCGTCCGCACCACCGGCGCGCTGTACGCCTTCACCCCCTCGATCAGCACCCTGCGGCTGCTCGCCGAGGGCAAGGCCCTGCCCAACAGGTCCACCGGCTCCTGACCCGCCGTCAACCCCGAAGCAGAAGGAGGCATCGCACAGATGAGCACCGAAGACGAGTGGACGGTCGGCCGCTACCTGGCCACCCGGCTCGAACAGCTGGGCATCCGGCACCTGTTCGGCGTGCCGGGGGACTTCCTCGGCCCGTTCCTGACGATCATGCAGGACACCACCTCCGTGCGCTGGGTCGGCACCCCCACCGAGATGGGCGCCGGCTACGCCGCGGACGGCTACGCCCGGGTGCGGGCCGCCGACGCCGCCGCGGACGACGCCGAACGGGGCGTCGCGGCCGTCGCGGTGACGTACAGCGTGGGTGCGTTCAGCCTGCTCAACACCATCGGCGGCGCGTACGTCGAGGACATCCCGCTGATCGCGATCAACGCCGGCCCGTCGTACGAGCAGTGGCTCAACTTCCAGGCGGTCGGCCTGCTCACCTCGCACATGAGCCCGCGCCGGGAGAGCAACCTGGACGTCTACCGGCAGGTCACGGTGGACGCCCAGGTGCTCTCCAACCCCGGGCTCGCGCCCTCGCAGATCGACAGCGCGATCACCGCCTGCCTGACCGAGCGCAAGCCGGTCTACCTGGAAGTCATGGAGGACGTCTGGGAGGCGCCCTGCGAGCCGCCGCAGGGCGAACTCCGGGCGCACGAACGGCCGTTCACCGCCCGCAACCGGCAGATCCTGGACAAGGCGGTGGCCGCGGCGGTGGCCCTGATCCGGAAGTTCGGCACCCCGATCGTCTGGGCCGGGGAGGAACTCGTCCGCCAGCGGCTGGAGAACGAGCTGGTGGAGTTCGTGGAGGCCACCCGGATGCAGTTCTGCACCACGGTCGGCGCGAAGTCCGTGGTCTCCGAACGGCACCCGCTGTTCGCCGGCGTCTACAACGGCAAGGCCAGCCTCCAGGAGATCCGCGACACCTTCAAGAACGCCGGCTGCCGGATCGGGCTCGGCACCTGGTCCACCTCCAAGAACCTCAACGGCGAGCAGAACATCGGCGACGACTGGATCGTGGCGGCGCGCGGCGGCCTGAGCGTCGGCGCCATGTACTTCCCCGACGTCCAACTCCGGCACTTCATCCCGGCGTTGAAGACCGCACTGGAGGGGCAGACCTTCCCCGCCGACCACTTCGCGCTGGCCCGCGCGGCCGGCCTGGACGTCCCCGCCACCACCTCGGCGTTCCTCGACTCACTGAGCTCCGACGAGCACCCGACCGAGCTGACGTACGACAGCTTCTTCAAGCACGTCAACTTCTTCCTGGAGAACCGGGCCACCGGCGGCGACCCGAACGCGCCCTCGCCGTTCACCGTCGTCTCCGACGCGGCGTTCGCGCTGCTCGGCTCGATGAACCTGCGGATCGGCGACCGCTCGGGCTACCTGGCGCAGAACAGCTGGCTGTCCATCGGCTACTCGGTCGGCGCGGCCACCGGCGTGGCGCTGGGCCGGCAGCAGGCCATGAAGCGCCCGCTGGTCTTCGTCGGCGACGGCTCGTTCCAGGAGATCTGCCAGGAACTGTCCACCCAGGTCCGCCACCACCTGGCGCCGGTGTTCTTCGTACTGGACAACGAGGGCTTCTACGGCATCGAGCAGATGCTGGTCGCCCCCTGCTACTTCAAGGGCAGGCAGTCCGACGGCGCCGACTTCTACAACGTGCTGCACCCGTGGCGCTACGAGAAGCTCGCCGAGGTCTTCGGCTCGGAGAAGGACCGCATGCACGGCTTCGAACTCTCCACCCACGACGAGCTCGACTCCCTGCTCGGGAGCCTCGCCGACCCCGGCAACGACCTCAACCACTCCCCGGTCCTGGCCCGGGTCCGCCTCAACCGGCACGACTACCCGAGCGCCCTCCAGTACAAGATCGACGAGAACTGCCCCGCGTAGCACGGCCCCTGGCCGTCGGCCCCCGTCCGCGCCGGACGGGGGCCGACGGCGCGTCAGGGCAGCCAGACCTCGCGGACGGTGCGCAGCGGGTCGCGCTCCGCCCGGGGCTCGGCCGTCCAGCGCATGGTGGCCCGGCCGTCGCCGTACGGGGCCAGCCGGCGCCCGGGTCGAGGTCGCGGACGAAGGCGGTCCAGGCCGCGTGGACGGCGTCGGCCAGGGCCTGCGGCGGCTCGGCGCCGAGGGCCGCGTCGACGCCCTCGGCGCCGAGCAGGTCGAAGGCGAACGGCAGGTCGGTGCAGTGGTAGGCCTGCCCGGCGCGGCCGGGCGCGCTGCCCGACCAGTCGAACTGGTAGAGCCAGGTGGGCCGTCGGCGCTCGGCGCGGGCCTCGGCGACGGCCAGCGCGGGGGCGCGGAACAGCCAGTCGGTGATCGCGGCCCGGCCGTCCGCGCCCGGGCGTTCGGCGAGGAAGCGGGCGGCGCGGGCCTCGTCCAGCCCGAACGCGCCGAGCAGGCCGCGGAGTTCGGCTTCCGAGGGCGGGGGCTCCTGGCCGGCCGGGGCGGCGAACTCGTCGGCGGTGAAGCCGAGCAGCAGCGGCACCTCCGCGTCGGCCAGCGCCTCGGGCACCGGGACGGGGACCACCTCGCCGTCGGCGAACGGGGCGAGGTGCAGCGGGGGCAGGTCGTCGCTCTCGGCGAGCGCGTCCTGGTGGGCGAGGAGTTCGGCGTCGGTGGCGTCGCGCAGGGCGGCGGCCGTGGCGGGGACGCCGGTGCGGGCCGCGAAGGCGCGGGTGACGGCCTCGGCGGCGGCCCGGTCCTGCGGGCGCATCACCGCGCCGGAGGCCGAGATCGCCGCCCGGAACAGTCCGCGGGCGGCGGGCGCGGCCAGCAGCGTCTGGACGGCGCCGCCGCCCGCCGACTGCC
>NZ_KK853997.1:814173-904314 GCF_000696185.1 Kitasatospora cheerisanensis KCTC 2395
CGACCGTGCCGGAGTCGTTGACCTGGGCGCTCACGTTGGGGCCGGAGTTGATGCCGGCGACGACCAGGTCGGGGCCGTCCGCCCAGCCGGCCTTGGCGGCGAGGCCCGCCCGCAGGGCGAGCTTCACGGTGTCGACGGGGGTGGCGCTCGGGCTGTCCGGGCCGCACGGGCCGGCGTCGAGGCAGACCCCGTAGACCGGTGCGCCGGACGGCGCCGCGGCGCAGTCCTCCCGGTGGCCGGCCGGGAGTTCCGCGCGGCGGCTCAGGGTGAGGGTGCCGCCGTTGCTGACGGCCGTGCCCCGGCCGGACTGCGGCTGCCAGGGCGCCATCACCACGACGTCCGCGCCGGCCGCGCAGAGCGCCCGGCGGACCTCGTACAGGCCGAGGCCGTCGGAGTTCGAGGGCCTGGCGGCCTGCACGGAGTCGTCGTTGGTGAGCAGCACGCGCAGGCCGGCCAGCGGGCGGGGCGGGGCTGCGGCGGCGGGCTCGGCGGCGGAGGCGGTGACGCTGCCGGCGAGCGCCGCGACGGCAGCGGCGGCGGCGAGGGATTTGCGGGCGGCGGGTCTCATGCGGGCGGTCCTTCCAGGTCGAGGCCGGCGCCGAACGGGAAGACCGGGTCGGCGGTGTCGTGCGGGACGTCCGGGCGGGAGGCTTCGACGGCGGCCATCGAGCGCGGCAGTTCGAAGGGCAGCCGGCCCTCGGCGCGGGCGCGGCCGAAGACCACGTCGAGCATCGCCTCGTCGTCGGCGCCCCAGTCGGCGATCACGGCGGCGGCGCGTTCGGCGATCTCCGGGATGACGGCGGGCCGTTCGAGGTTGATCAGGACGACGGTCGGCACGGCGTCGAGCACCCGCAGGACGGCGGCGAGTTCGTCCGCAGGGAAGTCGAGGCGGCCGGAGTGGAACATCGACTCGAAGCGGTTCTCGCGGTGCTCGTACGGGGTGAACAGGCGCAGCACGGCGAGGTCGGCCCCGGCCGGGGTGGCGGCCGGGCGGCCGTACCGGGCGACGGCGGCGGGGTCGAGGCCCTCGGTGTACAGGCGGGGTGCGGTCCGGGTGACGGGGAGGGTGCGGTCGCGGTTGGTGAGGACGGTGAGCGAGCGGCGCTGGGCGGCGGCCCCGGCGGCGCGGAAGTCGGCCCGGCCGACGGTCTCCTCGGCGGCGTCGGGGTCGACGAAGCGCCGTTCGTCGAACAGGCCGAGGACGAACTTCTCGCGCAGCAGCCGGCGGACGGACCGGTCGATGCGCCCCTCGTCGATCCGGCCGGAGCGGACCAATTCGACGACCACCTCGGGGCACTCCTCGCCGCCGAACTGGTCGACGCCGGCGTCCAGCGCCTTGGCGGCGCGTTCGGCGACGGTGAGGTGTTCGACGCCCCAGGCCCGGGCCTGGTGGGGTTCGCCGAGGATCTCGTCGTCGTTGAGCAGGCCCCAGTCGGTGCAGACGATGCCGTCGAAGCCGAGCTGTTCGCGGAGCAGGCCGGTGACCACGCCGCGGTTGAAGCCGAAGCCGACCTCCTCCCAGTCGGTGCCGATCGGCTGGCCGTAGTAGGGCATCATCTGCGCGGCGCCGGCGGCGATCGCGGCGCGGAACGGCGCGAGGTGCAGTTCGCGCAGGCCGCCCGGGTAGACCTGTTCCTTGCCGTGCGGGAAGTGCGGGTCCTCGCCGTCCTTCTGCGGGCCGCCGCCGGGGAAGTGCTTGACCATGGTGGCGACGCTGTCCGGGCCGAGGCGCTCGCCCTGGAAGCCGCGGATGTACGCCCGGACGAGTTCGGAGGTGAGGGCGGCGTCGGCGCCGAAGGTGCCGAGCTGCCGGGACCAGCGGGGCTCGGTGGCGAGGTCGATCTGCGGGTGCAGGGCGACCCGCAGGCCGACGGCCAGGTACTCCTGGCGGGCGATGTCGGCGAAGCGGTGCACCAGTTCGGGGTCGCGGACGGCGGCCAGGCCGATCGCCTCGGGCCAGGCGGAGAAGGCGCCGGCCCGGACGGAGGCGCCGATGTTGAGGGTGAAGGAGTGCCGGGGGTCGGTGGAGACCGTCACCGGGATGCCGAGCCGGGTGTCGGCGGCGATCCGCTGCACGGCGTTGTGCCACTCGGCGAGCCGGCGGGGCTCGGCGGTGCCGACCAGGTTGAAGTGGTTGATCCCCTGACGGCCGATCAGGCCGGTGGTGTCGGCGGGGAAGTCGGGGTCGTCGCCGTCCGCGGCCTCGACCGGCCGGCCGTCGGCGTGCATCGGGATCATGGTGTGGAAGAGCAGGCCGGCCTTCTCCTCCAGGGTCATCCGGGCCAGCAGGTCGGCGACCCGTTCGTCGACGGGCCGGGACGGGTCCTGGTACGGGTGAATGGCGGGGGCGGTGCGCACAACGGTCTCCGGGGAGGTTCGGGGCGGACGGATCTTCATCGGACGGTCTTGATGGGCGCCACCGCGAGCGCCCCGAGCAGGATGATCAGCGCGCCGACCAGGTAGAGGGCGTCGTAGCCGGCCAGGCCGACCACCAGGGAGGCCACGAAGGGGGCGAGGATCTGCGGTCCGGCGTTGGCGATGTTCAGCACGCCGAGGTCGCGGGCGTTGTCGGAGGCGCTCGGCAGCACCAGCGTGACCAGGGCGGTGTCCACGGCCATGAAGCAGCCGAAGGCGATCCCGGCGAGCACGGTGTACAGCAGGATGCCGGTCCAGTCGGGCATCACCACGGGGACGGCCATGGTGATCGCGGCCAGCACGCAGGAGACCGCGACGAACGGCTTGCGCCGCCCGATCCGGTCGGACAGCCAGCCGCCGAGCGCGGTGGCGGCCAGCGTGGAGACGGCGTCGACGGGCGCCAGGACGGCCTGCGCGCCGGCCGCGTCCATGCCGTCGGGCAGCTCGATGTGGTCCTGCAGGATGTAGAACTGGAACAGCGAGACGGCGAAGAAGCCGAGCATCATCAGGAACCGGCCGATGAACGCCCAGCGGAAGTCCGCGACCTTCAAGGTCTCGGCGAAGGCGGCCAGTTGACGGCGCAGCGGCACCGCTTCGACCGGCGGCAGCTTCTCCTCCCGGACCAGTGCGGTGAACAGCACGGCGATCACGGCCATCACCGCGCCGGTCACCAGGTAGCCGGTGCCGAGGGAGTCCGGGACGTAGCGGGTGGCCAGCATGACGCCGATCACCGAGCCGATCGGGGTGCCGATGCCGACCATCGCGGAGGCCAGGCCGCGGCGCCCGGCCGGGACCCGGTCGGGGACGATGGCGGTGAGGGCGGCCTGGTAGACGTTCATCGCGACCTGCACCAGGCACCAGACGACGGTGACCAGCAGGATCGTGCGGACCTGCCCGAGCAGCGCGAGCGTGCCGAAGGCGGCGAGGCCGCCGGCCAGGGTCCACGGGTTGCGGCGGCGGGAGCGGTCGGAGAGCAGTCCGGCCAGCGGGTTGAGCAGGGTGGCGAACACGGCGGCGATGCCGGAGACCAGGCCGAGGCTGCCGACCTTCCCGTCCGGGTCGAGCAGTTCGATCTGGGCGGGCAGCAGGACGCCGCCGACGCCGAGGTAGACCAGGTACAGCGCGGCGTTGCCGAGGGTGAGCATCGGCATCAGCCGGCGGTCCCCGGCGGCCGGGGGCGAACCCTCGGTGCCGGTTCTCCGGGCGCCGACGGCGGTGTCGGTGGTGGTCATGACCGGCCTCCTGGGTGGCCACAGGTCCCGTGCGTCGCGGGAAGTCTCGGGGGGAGCCCGGGGCAGGCACGGCTCTTGCTCCGGTCGGCGAGCGGGTGGGCCGACCGGAGCGGCTCGGGGCGCCGTCCGGGGTGCGCAACACAGCGAAGCACGAAAACCGAGTAGGTAGTAGGTTTTCATCCTGTGACCCAGATCACACGCCTCCCGTGCCGCGCACACCCGTTGGCTAAGGTGGCGGTCATGGACGTCAAGGGCAGGGGGACGACCCGCGGCACGGCACGCGGCACCTACGCGGTGGGCGACGAGCGGCGCTCGCGGATCCTGGACACCGCCGTCGAGCACTTCGCCCAATGGGGCTTCCACGCCACCTCGCTGGCCCGGATCGCCAAGGACGTCGGCATCACCCAGGGCGGCCTGCTGCACCACTTCCGCACCAAGGAGGCCCTGCTGGTGTCGGTGCTGGAGGCCAGCGACGAGCACGACACCGAACGCTTCTTCGCCGAGGAGTGCGACAGCGTCGCCGAGTGGTTCCACCGTCTGCTCGACCTGACCGCGCACAACGCCCGCCGGCCGGGCCGCACCCGGATGTTCAACGCCCTGGTCGGCGAGTCCGGCGACCCCGAGCACCCGGCGCACGCCTTCTTCACCCGCCGCTACCGCACCCTGGTCGAGGACGCCGCGCAGTCGCTGCACCGCGGCGTGGACAGCGGCGAACTGCGCCCCGACCTGGACTGCCCGGCCGAGGCCCGGCAACTGCTGGCGATGATGGACGGCCTGCAACTCCAGTGGGTGCTCGACCCGGAGGCGCTGGACATGCCCGCCCAGCTGCACGCCTACCTGGACCGCCTCTACCGGGCGCTGTCCGTCGCCGGCACCGGCCTGCCGCCCGGCCGGCCGGCTGACGCGGACCGCCGGGTGGCCGGGCCCTCCCCCCACAGCAGGGGCCCGGCCGGCTCAGGCCGGCGCCCTGCGGCCCGCCGCGATCCGGCCCGGGTCCCACCCGCGCCGGGGGACGGAGTCCAACAGGAGCCGGGTGTACGGGTGTTGCGGCTCGGTCAGCACCCGGACGGTCGGCCCGGTCTCGACCACCCGCCCGCCCCGCAGCACCGCGACCTCCTCGGTCAGGTGCCGCACCACCGCGAGGTCGTGGCTGACGAACAGGAAGGCGACCCCGGACGCGCGGCGGATCCCGGCGAGCAGGTCCAGGATCTGCGCCTGGATCGACACGTCGAGCGCGGCCACCGCCTCGTCCAGGATCAGCACCTTCGGCTCGGCGGCCAACGCCCGTGCGATGGCGACGCGTTGGCGCTGCCCGCCGGAGAGCCGACGGGGCAGCTCGGCGGCCTCGCGCTCGCCGAGGCCGACCTGGTCGAGGAGTTCGGCGACCCGGTGGCGCCGGTCCGCCCGGTCGAGCGGGAAGTGCAGCCGCCGCACCTCCTCGATGCACGCGCCGACCGGGATCCGCGGGTCGAGCGACACGTACGGGTCCTGGAAGACCAGTTGGATGCCGCGGGCCCGCTCCAGCCGCCCGGCGCGACCGCGCGGCCGCATCGAGCGGTCCACGCCGTCCAGGTGGACGGTTCCGCCGTCGGCCCGCTCCAGTCCGACGAGCATCCGGGCGGTCGTGGTCTTGCCGCACCCGGACTCGCCGACGATCCCGAGCGAGCCGCCGGGCGGCAGGGTGAAGGACACCCCGTCCACCACGGTGCGGCCGCCGAAGCCCTTGCGGAGGCCCTCGACCACCAGTCCGGTCGGTCCGCTCATGCCAGGATCCCTTCGTCGGCGCGCAGACAGGCGGCGAGGCCGTCGCCGTGCGGGCGGAGCGCGGGCGTCTCGGCCGAGCAGCGCGGCTCGGCGAAGGCGCAGCGCGCGGCGAACGCGCAGCCGGCCGGCGCCTCGGCGAGCGAGAGCGGCCGGCCCGGGACGGGCCTCGGCGGCGGGGCGCCGGGGTCGATCCGCGGGGTGCAGGCGAGCAGTCCGGCGGTGTAGGGGTGGCGCGGGCGTGCGAACAGTTCGTCGGTGGCCCGGGTCTCGACGATCCGCCCGGCGTACATGACGTGGATCCGGTCGCAGACGGCGGCCGCGAGTTCCAGGTCGTGGGTGACGAACAGCAGTCCGGTGCCGCGTTCGGCCTGGAGCCGGGTGAGGACGGCGATCACCTCGGCCTGGGTGGTGACGTCCAGGGCCGTGGTGGGTTCGTCGGCGATCAGCAGGTCGGGTTCGCCGGCGAGTGCGGCGGCGATGACCACGCGTTGCAGCATGCCGCCGGAGAACTCGTGCGGGCGGCGGCGCATCGCGGCCCGCGGGTCCTCGATGCCGACGGCGTCGAGGAGTTCGGCCGCCCGGGCGGTGGCCCGGTCGGCGGGGACGCCGGCGGCGCGCAGGCCCTCGGTGAGGAAGTCGCCGATCCGGTGCAGCGGGTCGACGGCGGCGCGCGGGTCCTGGAACACCATGGCGACCTTGCGGGACCGGAGTTCGCGCAGGGCGGTGCGGTCCAGGGTGAGCACGTCCCGGCCGCCCACCCGGACCTGCCCCTCGGCGCCGGCGCCCTGCGGCAGCAGGCCGAGGACGCTGCGGCAGGCGACGGACTTGCCGGAGCCGGACTCGCCGACCAGCCCGACCGTCTCCCCGGCGGCGACGCTCAGCGAGACGCCGTCCAGGATGGGCCGGGCGGCCCGGGCCGCGGGCAGCCGGACGCTGAGCCCGTCGATCTCCAACAGGGCTGGGGTCATCTCAGCGCTCCCGTCGTGCGAGCCGGTCGGCGATGCCCTCGCCGACGATTCCGAAGGCCACCACGGCGAGCACGATGCACACCGAAGGTGCGAGCGCGGGCATCGTCGCGCCCTGCTGGAGCGCCGACTCGCCGTCGTTGATCATCGCGCCCCAGTCGGCGGCGGGCGGCTGCACGCCGAAGCCGAGGAAGGACAGCGCGGCGAGGTCCATCAGCGCGTAGCCGAAGTTGATCGCCGACTGCGCGAGCACCGTCGGCGCGATGTTGGGCAGCAGGTGCCGGACGCAGATCGTCCAGCCGGACCAGCCCTGCACCCGGTACGACTCCAGGTACGGCCGGGCCTTCTCCTGCCGGGCGAGCCCGTGCACCAGGCGGCCCACGTACGGGGTGTAGGCGACGGCCATGGCGATCACCGGGGCGGTCAGGCCCGGCCCGGCGACGGCCACGAACATGATCGCCACCAGCAGTCCGGGGACGGAGAAGACCAGGTCCATCAGCCGGGACAGCACGGCGTCCGCCCAGCCGCCGCGCCAGCCGGCCACCGTGCCCAGCAGCAGGCCGCCGGCCGTGGAGAGGCCGACCACCAGCAGCGGGCCGAGCAGCCCGGTGCGGGCGCCGTACAGCAGCCGGGACAGCACGTCCCGGCCGGACTGGTCGGTGCCGAGCAGGTGGTCGGCGCTGCTGCCGACCAGCGAGGACCGCAGGTCCAGCGCCTCCGGGTCGTACGGGGCGATCAGCGGCGCCAGCGCGGCGACCAGGACGAGCACGCCGAGCACCAGCACGGCGACGGTGAACAGCGGGCCGTTGCCGAGCGGCCGGAGCCGGCGCAGCAGCGGGCGGCGCACCGCGGGAGTGAGGACGGCGCTCATGCCGCGCCTCCCGTCGCCGGCGACACCCGCGGGTCGATCAGCGGGCCGAGCAGGTCGACGGCCAGGTTGACCAGGACGAAGCCGAGGACGGTCAGCAGGGTGACGGCCTGCACGACCGGGAAGTCCTTCGCGGTCACGGACTGCACCAGCAGCTGGCCGACGCCGGTCACGTTGAACGCGCTCTCCACGATCGAGGTGCTGACCAGCAGTCCGGCCAGCGTGGTGCCGCCGACGGTGACGATCGGGCCGAGCGCGCCGCGCAGCACGTGCCGGCGGATCACCGTGCGTTCCGGGACGCCGCGCGAGCGCGCCACTTCGACGTGCTCGCGCGCGAGTTGCTCCAGCATCGCCGAGCGGGTCACCCGGGCGAGCAGCCCGGCGAGGGTGACGGCGAGGGCGACGGCCGGCAGCGTCAGGTGGTAGAGCCGGCCGCCGAGTCCGGTGCCCGTGGAGCCGGGGCCGGGGAACCAGCCGAGCTGGACGGCGAACAGCGAGACCAGGGCGATCGCGCTGACGAACGGCGGGGTGGCGGTGGCCACGCCGGTGCCGATCAGCACCGCCCGGTCGACGAGGCCGGGGCGCAGCGCGGCGAGGACGCCGGTCAGCACGCCGCCGACGCAGACCAGCACTGCCGCGTACCCGATCAGCAGCGCGGTGCCGGGCAGCCGGGAGCCGATCAGCGGGCCGACGTCCTGGCGGAACTGCACCGAGCGGCCGAAGTCGCCGTGCAGCACGTTGCCGAGCCACGTCAGGTACTGCACCAGGAAGGGCCGGTCCAGGTGGTACTGGGCGGCGATCGCGGCCCTGGCCTCGGGTGTCGCCGGGTGGCCCTTGAGCAGGAAGGACACCGGGTCTCCGGGGGCGAGGTGGACGGCGCTGAAGACGAGGAAGGACGTCACCAGCAGCACCGCGGCCAGCCCGAGGAGCCGGCCGAGCAGGTAGCGGGCCATCAGCGGGCGGATCCGACGGTCGCGGCCCACGGGTAGTAGAGCTGGGCGATGCCGGCGGGGGCGCCGGTCACCTTGCTGCCGAGGAAGACCGAGAACGGCGCCTCGTACAGCGGGATGGACGGCAGCTCGCGGACGGCGATCTGCTGGAGCTGGGCGGTGAGGTCGGCGCGGACGCCGGGGTCGGTGGCGGCGACGGCCCGGTCGTAGAGGGCGTCGAACTCGGGGTTCGACCAGTTCGCGTAGTTGCCGAAGTCGCCGGTGTGCAGGGACTGGTAGAACTCCAGCGGGTCCGGGGTGTTGTCGTAGCCGTTGGTGACGACCAGGTCGATGCCGGCCCGCGCGGCGGGGTCGGTGAACAGCGCCGAGTAGGCGTCCGGGGAGACCGGCTTGAGTTCGACGTCCAGGCCGATCTGCTTCCCGGCGGCCTGGACGGCGTTGCCGACGACGCTGATCTCGGGGGCGAGCGTACTGGTCGCCATCACCACCTTCCTGCCGGTCGCGCCCGCCTCCTGGACGAGCTTGCGGGCGCCCTCGACGTCGTGGACCGGGGCGGGCAGGGCGGCGTAGTAGCCGGCGGTGCGCTCCGGTGCGAGGGCCCAGGCCCCTTGCGCGGCGGGGGCCTTGGCGGGGACGCCGATGCCGCCGGCGGCGGACGCGACGATGCCGTCGCGGTCCAGCGCCATGGACAGCGCCCGGCGGACCTTCGGATCGCCCATGGCGCCCTGGAGATTGAGCACGGCGAGGTCGGCGGCGGCGGTGTTGGGGCCGAACCAGACCTTGCCCTGCGAGGTGCCCTGGAGCTGCGCCATCGAGGCGGACGGCACCATGTAGCCGCCGTCGACGGCGCCGGAGAGCCAGCCGTTGGCGCGGGCCGCTGGGTCCGCGATGAACACGAACTTCACGCTGTCGGCCTTCGGGGCGAGGGAGTTGTCCCAGTAGGCCGGGTTCTTCCGCAGGGTGATGCTCTCGCCCTGCGCCCAGCTGTCGATCGCGTACGGGCCGGTGCAGTCGATCCCGCCCTGCGGGCTGCCGTACTCCTTGCCGGCCTTGGCGAGGTAGGCGGCGCTCTCGATGGTGCCGGGCGAGGCGGCGAGCAGTTCGTTGAGCAGCACGTCGGGCTTGGTGAGCCTGATCGTGACTTCGAGCGGGCCGGACGCGGCGATCGAGGCGACGTTCTTGAAGGCGCTGGCCCAGGAGGAGCCGGTGGCCGGGTCCATCTGGCGGTTCAGCGAGGCCACCACGTCGTCGGCGGTCATCGTCGCGCCGTCGTGGAACTTCACGCCCTGGCGCAGGGTGTACACCCAGGTCAGCGGGTCCGGGTTGGCGGAGCTCAGGGCGAGCCCGGGTTCGATCTTCAAGTCCGGTGTGACGCGGAAGAGTTGTTCGCAGACGTTGGCCAGCACGGTGTTCGGCGGGTAGTCGTAGGCGAGCGCGTAGTCGAGCGACTGCGGCTCCGCGTAGAGCGACCAACTGAACGACGGCAGCGGGCCCTTGGCCGCCGGCGTGAGCGCGGTGACCTGCTGGCCGGAGCCGGCGTCGGGGTGCTTGGCGGTGGCGCCGGAACAGGCGGTCGCGGTCGTCGCGACCAGGAGGGCCGCGGCGAGCAAGGCGGTGGATCGGGAGAGCTGCGGAAGTCCGCGCACGGCGAAGCCACCCCTTTCTGATTCGTGGGGGCTGGGATTCTTCGTGGAAGTTGGAGTGGAGTATTGATGCGGGAACGTTCCCGCACAAGCCTCGTGCGGGAACGATTTTTCAGCGGTCGCGGCTGCTGACGGGAGGCCGCGCGGACTGGCAGCATCTGCGCATGACCGACACCCCGCGCCGCGGCGGCCCGGCCGCCGCCCTCCGGATCCGCCTGGTCGACGTGGCCCGCGAGGCCGGCCTGTCCAAGACCACCGTCTCCGCCGCGCTCAACGGCACCGGCCGGATGTCCGACGCCGTGCGCGAACGCGCCCGCGAGGCCGCCCGCCGGCTCGGCTACCGGCCCAACGCCACCGCCCGGCTGCTGCGGGCCGGCCACGCCCGGCTGATCGGCTACGTCGTCGGCGAGTTCGCGAACGAGCCGGGCTCGTACATGTCCTCGCCCTACTTCGCCCAACTCACCAGCGCCACCGCCACCGCGGCGCTGCGGCACGGATACGCGCTGGTCCTGCTGCCCGCCCGCTGCGGGCCCGAGGAATGGGCCGACCTGCCGCTGGACGCCGCGATCGTCGCCGACCCGCTCGACGACGATCCGCTCGTCGAGGACTTCGTCGCCGCCGGCATCCCGCTGTTCACCGACCGCTCCGTGGAGGGCCGTCCCGGCACCCACTGGGTGGACGTGGACGCCGACGCGGCGGTCCGCGAAGTCCTCGACCACCTGCGGGAACAGGGCGCGCGACGGCCCGCCGTGGTGCTGCCCGGCACCGTCACCCGCTTCCACCGCGCCGTCACCGACAGCTACCGGCGGTGGTGCGGCGGGCACGGCACGCCGCCCCGCCTGGTGCACACCGGCGGGCCCGGCGACGGCGCGGTGGTCGCCGCCGTCGAGGACCTGCTTGCCGGCCCCGGCACCGGCCCCGACGCGCTGTTCGTCCTCGCCGAGGCCAGCCCGCCGCTGGTCCTGGACGCGGTCCACCGGGCGGGGCTCCGGGTTCCCGAGGACCTGCTGCTGGTCTGCGCGAGCGAGGACGCCTCCGCCGCGCACACCCACCCGCCCGTCACCACGCTCAGCCTCCGGCCCGCGCTCATCGCGGAGAAGGGCATCGAGCTGCTGATGGCCGCGCTGGAGAGCGGCAGCCGGGAGCCGACCGGCGCCGTCGTCCCCACCCGGTTGGAGCTCCGCGCCTCCAGCCTGGCCGCGCGCGGGCCGGGCGGCCCGGCGGCCCGCGGGCGTGCGGCCGGCGGCGATCGCGCGGGCCGCGCCTGACCGGACGGCCGGCGCCTTATGTCAACGGCATTGACGTTCATGGCGGCCCGAGGGTCTGATGGCGGTCCACGGAGGCCCGACCTCCGCGCACCGCAGCCAGGCACAGAAGGAGCCACCCCCATGGCCGATCCCGTCCGCGCCCTGAAGGACGCCCAGCCCGTTCCGTTCTGGCTCGACGACCCGGCCCGTCCCGACGCCGCCTCCGCCCTGGTCGGCGACGTGCGCTGCGACCTGCTGGTGGTCGGCGGCGGCTACAGCGGACTGTGGACCGCGCTCATCGCCAAGGAGCGCGACCCCTCGCTGGACGTCGTCCTGATCGAGGCCCAGCAGGCCGGCTGGGCCGCCTCCGGCCGCAACGGCGGCTTCTGCGAGGCCAGCCTCACCCACGGCCTCGCCAACGGGTACCAGCGCTGGCCCGACGAACTCGGCACGCTGGAGCGGCTCGGCGCGGCCAACCTCCAGGCCATGGAGGACAGCATCGGGCGCCACGGCATCGACTGCGACTGGGAGCGCACCGGCTCCCTCGTCGTCGCCACCGAGCCCTACCAGGCCGACGGCCTCGCGGAGTTCGCCGAACTCGCCGCCCGGTACGGCAGCCGGCTCGACCTCCTCGACCAGGACGCCGTGCGCGCCGAGATCGACTCCCCCACGTTCCTCGGCGCCCTCTGGGACCGCGAGGGCGTCGCCATGCTCAACCCCGCCCGCCTCGCCTGGGGCCTGCGCCGGCCTGCCTCGACCAGGGCGTGCGGATCTTCGAGCACACCCGCGCGACCGGCCTCACCGACTCCCCGCACGGCATCACCGTCCGCACCCCGTACGGCCGCGTCGGCGCCCGCCGGGTGGCGCTGGCCACCAACGCCTTCCCCTCGCTGCTGCGCCGCCACCGCCCGTACACCGTGCCGGTGTACGACTACGCGCTGATGACCGAGCCGCTGACGGAGCAGCAGCTCGCCTCGGTGGGCTGGCGCAACCGCCAGGGGTTCGCCGACAGCGCCAACCACTTCCACTACGTCCGGCTGTCGGCCGACAACCGGATCCTGTTCGGCGGCTACGACGTGGTCCACACGTTCCGCGGCGGGGTGAGCGCCGAACGCGACCAGCGGCCGGAGACCTTCGCCACCCTCGCCCGGCACTTCTTCCAGACCTTCCCGCAGCTGGCGGACGTCCGGTTCAGCCACGCCTGGGGCGGGGCCATCGACACCTGCACCCGGTTCAGCGCCTTCTTCGACCTCTCCCACGACGGCCGGGTCGCCTACGCGGCCGGGTTCACCGGCCTCGGCGTCGGCGCCACCCGCTTCGGGGCCGAGGTGATGCTCGACCTGCTGGAGGGCGCCCGCACCGAACGCACCGCGCTGGAGATGGTCCGCCGCAAGCCGCTGCCGTTCCCGCCCGAGCCGGCCCGTTCGATCGGCATCGGCATCACCCAGTGGGCCCTCACCCGCGCCGACGCCAACCGCGGCCATCGCAACCTCTGGCTCCGCACCCTCGACCGCTTCGGCCTCGGCTTCGACAGCTGAGCACCCGTCACCGGCCCCTCCGCTCCCGGACCCCGCCGGGCCTGGGAGCGGAGAACTGCCGCCGCGGTGCTAGCAGTTGGGGATGACGGTGCCGTTGTTGTCCTTGGCCGTGTCGTTGCCCCACCTGGACAGGTAGAACGCCGACACCCACTGACCCGCCGGGCCGACGTCCGGATCCGTCTTCAACCACCAGTGGTTGAAGCTCGCCCCGCTCAACACCTCACGCCCCCAGGCCTTGCAGTACACGTAGTTGGTGCCCTGGTACAGCGTGCCGGTGGCGCTCGCGCCGGTGGCGGTCGGGGAGGCGTACACCGCCGCGTTGGTGAAGGTGTCCACCCAGTACTTGCCGCTCGGGGGCGGGGTGCTGCTGCCCGAGCAGTCGGGGACGGTGGTGCCGCTGTTGTCCTTCGCGACGTCGTTGCCCCACTTGGAGAGGTAGAACGCCGACACCCACTGACCCGCCGGGCCGACGTCCGGATCCGTCTTCAACCACCAGTGGTTGAAGCTCGCCCCGCTCGACACCTCACGCCCCCAGGCCTTGCAGTACACGTAGTTGGTGCCCTGGTACAGCGTGCCGGTGCTGGTGGTGGAGGTCGGCGAGCCGTACACCGGCGCGTTGGCGAAGGTGTCCACCCAGTACTGTCCGCCGCCCGCCGGGGGCGGGTTCGGCGGCGGGGTGGAGTTGCCCGCCCCGTACAGCCGGATCGCGCCGTAGTAGTCGCCGTGCGAGGAGAGCGCCGCCACCTGGACGTAGCCGCCGGAGTACGGGGCCTCGACGATCCAGCCCTGCCCCAGGTACATCGCCACGTGGTGGATGGTGGAGGCGGTGTTGCCGAAGAACACCAGGTCGCCGGGGAGCAGCGGCGCGGTGCCGTCGGCCCGGTAGTAGCGGGCGACGGCCCTGGAGGTCGGCCACTGGGTCCGGGTGGTGCCGTTGATGACGTCCTCGCCGACCGCCAGGTAGTAGGCGTAGCGGACCATGCCGGAGCAGTCCAGGCCGCGGACGTTGCAGTCGTTGGGGGCGCCGTTGGACGAGTCGCAGAGCCCGTAGGTGGGTCCGGGCTGCGAGCCGTGGCCGCCGCCCCACGAGTACGGGGTGCCGATCAGCCCGCAGGCGGACCGGACGGCGGCGGTCGCCTGCGAGGCCGCACCGGTGGACAGCACCCCGCAGGCGGGCGCGGCCCGGGCCGCCTGGGCGCCGGCGAAGAACACGCCGACCGACACCAGCACCGACAACAGGGCGGCCCACCGCAGCGGGGCGAGCAGCCGCCGCGACAGAAGGTTTACGCGTGCAGTCATAGCCGCGGATCCTTCCGGCGGCGCTGACGGCGGCTCAATAGCTCCATTGCACAGAGCACTTGACCGCACGCTGGTCGCCGGCCACATTGCGCGAGCCCGACTCTTCCGCCTTCCCGGCGGACGGCCTCCGCACCACGGCACTCCGACGAGGCCCGCCGGCCCGGGGCGCCATCTTACCAACGAGCTTTCTCCGCACGAGAATTGACGGGCCGCTACCGGCCGGTACGAGACGGCTCCGGGGGCGGCCCGGGGTGCCCGCCTCCCACCGGACGGTGGACGCACCGGGCCGCCGGCGCACGCCAGTTGGCCGAACAACTCTTCATCCCGTCGCCCCGCAATGTTGCTCGAACCGACAGCCGGCACTCCTTGAGCGCGCGGCGTCCGGACTGCCATCCTGGCGCGCGCCCCGCCCACCCCTCCCACCCTCAGGAGACCGATTCCCATGCGGAAGTCGTCCGCACGCCGACGCCATCGACGGCTGCACCTGCTGCTGCTCGCCGTCGTGGCGCTGCTCGCACCCGCCGTCTCGACCCCGGCCACGGCCGCGGGCAGCTCGATCGGCCTGCCCGCCACCAGCTACGTCCAGGGCCGGACCTCGGCGCTGGCGGTCACGTACAGCACCGCCCGGGCCTCGTCCACCAACTGGGTCGGCATCTACTCCACCGACCCCGCCAAGGGCCCCGGCAGCGGGACCGCCTCGCTGGCCTGGACGTACGCCCCGAACAGCAGCGGCACGGTGACGGTGGCGGCGGGCTCGCTGCAGCCCGGCAGCTACCTGGCCTACCTGCTCGCCGACAACGGCTACACGCCGCTGGCCTCGCCGGTGCTGTTCACCGTGACCTCCGCGACCGAACTCGGCACCCAGAACAGCATGCTGTGCCTCGGCCGGGCCACCGCCCCGCAGGGCGCGCCGGTGACCGCCTCCTACGGCACCGCCCAGGTGTCCCCGACCAACTGGATCGGCGTCTACCCCGACAACGGCACGCAGCCGGGCGGGAGTCCGGCGCTCGTCTGGGCCTACGCCCCGAACGGCACCGGCACGGTGACGCTCGCCACCGACGCGCTCGCCCCGGGCGCGTACGTCGCCGACTACCTGGCCGCGGACGGCTACACGGCGCTCGCCCGGCCCGCCCGCTTCTCCGTCACCGCGCCCGGCGCCGACAGCCCCAACCTGATCGTCAACGGGGACGCCGAGTGCGCGGACGCCTCCGTCAGCGGATACGACGCCGTGACGCTCCCGGGCTGGCAGGCCGCCGGCGTGCCGACCGCCGTGGCGTACGGCGCGCCGAACGGCTTCCCGTCGAGCGGCACCGCCGGCCCGGGCAACCGCGGCGGCGCGTTCTTCTCCGGCGGCCCGGTCGGCAGCTCGACGCTCACCCAGACCGCCGACGTGTCGGCGGCGGCCGCCCGGATCGACGCCGGCGGCGTGACCTACAACCTCTCGGGCTGGCTGGGCGGTTACGCCTCGGAGAACTCCACCGCCACCCTCACCGCGACCTTCCTGAGCGGCACCGGAGCCGCCCTCGGCACCGGCCGGATCGGGCCGGTCGGCGCCACCGACCGCGGCCTGTCCACGGCCCTGCTCCAGCGCACCGCCACCGGCACCCTGCCCGCCGGCACCCGCAGCATCGGCCTCGCGCTCCAGCTGACCCGCGAGGCGAGCCGCACCGGCAAGGCGTACAACGACGCCTACGCGGACAACCTCTCGCTGACCATCTCGGCCCCCGTCCCCGCGCCCGCCGGGCCGGCCCCGCCACCTCCCAAGTCCCCGCGCTGGACCACGTGTTCTTCGTGATGCTGGAGAACAGGTCCTTCGACCAGGTGCTCGGCAACTCCGCGGCGCCCTACCTGACCCAGCTGGCGAACAGCAACGTCACGCTCACCCAGTCCTACGGCCTGGTGCACCCCAGTGACCCCAACTACCTTGCGGTGGCCGGTGGTTCGACCTTCGGCCGGACCGACAACCCCTACCCCGCACTGACCGGGGCGGTCACCGGACCGCACCTCGGCAACCTGGTGGAGCAGGCCGGCAAGTCCTGGCGCGGCTACGTCGAGGACATGAAGTCGCCCTGCAACCTGAGCTCCAACGGCAACTACGACGCGGACAACGTGCCGTTCGTCTACTTCAAGGACGTCACCGGCGACGCGGCCCGCTGCCAGGACAAGCTCCAGCCGATCACCCGGCTCTGGTCCGACCTGCAATCCACCGCCACCACACCCGAGTTCGTCTGGTTCGAACCCAACAGCTGCAACACCATGCACAATTGCAGCGTCACGACCGGCGACACCTGGATGCAGACCAACCTGCCGAAGCTGTTCGCCTCCCCGGCCTGGACGCAGCAGCGCTCGCTGCTCGTCATCACCTTCGACGAGGACGACGACAACCACGGCCAGCGCATCCCCACCCTGGTGGCCGGCTCGCCCGGCCTCACCAGGACCGGATACCGCTCCGGCACCCAGTACAACCACTACAACATCCTGCGCACCGTCGAGGACGGCCTGCGCCTGCCCGGCCGCCTGACCCAGAACGACCAGTACGCCACCCCGCTCAACGACATCTGGAACTGACGCCCCGCGCAGCCCTGTTGACGAAGGCCACGCCCGGCAGGACCGCTCCTGCCGGGCGTCGCCGAGTGTACGGACCGACTCCTGCCGGGCGCCGCCGAAGGCGCGGGCCGAGTGCCACCAGGCGTCCCCGAGGGCGCGGGCCCGTCCGGATGAGAGGCTGGGCCCCGTGAACGAGACGATCATGGCAGCCGCCCGCGAACGAGCCGCCGGACACCGGCGCCGCTTCGACCTCCGCTTCGAGGCGTACTTCGCCACCCTGCCGGAACGCCTCGACACCCCGCCGCTCAGCCGCTTCACCCCGCGCTGCCTGGACCTGCTGCGGGACCTCTCCCTGCGCGGCGGCAAACGGCTGCGGGTCGCCCTGCTGTACGAGGCCGCCCGACTGGTCACCACCGACCCGGTACCCGGCCTGGCCGAGGCCGCGCTGAGCATCGAACTGCTCCAGACGCACGGGCTCGTCCACGACGACCTCATCGACGACTCGCCCCGGCGCCGCGGCGGCCCGTCCACCTACTACGCCTACCGCCAGGACTTCCCGGACGCCGACCGCACCGCCCTCGGACTGGCCGTCCTGGCCGGAGACCTCGCCGCCTTCCTCTCGATGCGGGTCCTGCTGGACGCCGACGTCCCCGCCGAGCTGCGCCGGGCGATGCTGGAGGTGCAGCTCGACGCCGCCGCCGAGACGGTCACCGGCCAGATCGTCGACCTCGAACGCGACTTCCTGCCCGTCCCCGACGAGGAGTTCCTGCACACCGTCTGCGAGTACAAGTCCACCCGGTACTCCGTGCTCGCCCCGCTGCGGCTGGGACTGCTGGCCGCGGGCGAGGACCTGGCCCGCCACGACGCCCGGCTGCGCCGGTACGCGACCCTGGTCGGCATCGGCGGCCAGCTCCGCGACGACTACCTCGACCTGTTCGGCGACGACGCCGCCACCGGCAAGACCACCGGCGCCGACCTCCGCGCGGGCCGCCGCAGCTACGCCATCAGCGCCCTGCTCGCCGCCGCGGACGCCAGCCAGCGGGCCGAGATCGAATCCGCACTCGGCGACCCGCACTCCCCCACCGAAACCGTCCACCGCCTCCGCGACCTGGCCCGCCACCTGGGCGTGGACGCCAAGCTCCGCGCCGCCATGCACCGCCACGCCGACGCCGCCCGCACCGAGGCCCGCACCTGGCGCCCGCACTGGCGCGAAGACGCAGTCGCCTTCTTCGAGGGCCTGCCACTCGCGAACGTCCTACCGCCCGAGTGACCTGACACCCGGACCCCTGACTACGCACCCGTGCACTCACGGCGACGCACAATCAGTTCCGATCCGCAGGCCTCTGACGCGCGAACGTATGGCTCAACTGCGGCCGTACCACTGCGCCGACGCCGTTTCAGCCGCCCACTCGTCGACCGCTCGTTCGGCGAGTGCGCCGCGCTTGCGGAGGCCGGGCCTCGGTTGCGCGTGCGGCCGCCTCGGCCCCCGCCTTCTCGGCGCGTGCGTCCGGGCTCAGCGGAAGGCGTCGAGGTGTTCGCGCAGGAACGCCTCCAGGGTGCGCGGCGCACGTCCGGTCAGCCGGGTGGCGGTGTCGTCCGGGGTCTCCGGGCGGAGCACGGCGAGCCGCTGGATCTCCACCACGTGGGTGGCCAGCCACGCGGGCATCCCGACCCGTTCCACCAGGTGCGCGTGAAAGCGGTCCGGCGGCAGGTCGAGGTAGGTGACGGGGCGGCCGAGCAACTCGCCCAGCAGGGCGCCGAGTTCCGGGTAGCTGTAGGCCCGCCCGCCGGTGAGCGGGTACGTTCCGCCCGCGAGTTCGGGGCGGGTGAGGACGGCCGCCACGGCGTCGCCGATGTCGCGGCAGTCGATGTAGTTGCAGGCCGCACCGCCCATCGTCCCGTGCAGCAGACCGGCACGGGCGACACCGGGGGCGAGCAGCAGCAGCTTCTGCATGAACGCGTAGGGCCGCAGGACCGTCGCGGTGATGCCGGACGCCCGCAGGTACTGCTCGATGCGGTGGTGGCCGCGCGAGACGGCGACGGGCGAGTCCGCTTCGGCGGCCGGGGCGGACATCTTGACGATGTGTTCGACGCCCGCCGCCAGCGCCTGATCGACGGCGCGGAGCTCGTACTCGACCTGGCGGGGTCCGTTGGCCATGGTGAGGAAGACCCGGCTCGCGCCGCGGAACGCCGCGCGCAGCGAGTCGGGGTCGCCGGCGTCGGCGGGCACCGCCTCCACGAGGCGGCGGGTGGGCCCGTCCAGGCCGGCGAGCAGGCGGTGCGGATCCCGGCTCAGCGCCCGTACCGGAACGCCCAGGCCGGTCAGGCTGTGCAGGGCGGCACCGCCGGTGGCGCCGGACGCTCCCATGATGACGATCATGTCGTGCTCCTCGGGTGTCTCGGGGGTGGGTGACGGGACGCGCGTCAGGCTTTGCGGCGGGTGCCGCGCCAGCGCCAGGTGATCATGGTTGCGGCGATCGCGGCGGAGATCGGCAGGTCGAGACGGAGCCGACCGGGCCAGGGACTGTCGGCCAGCGCCGGAACGTCCGGGAGCCAGTGCGCGCCCGCCCGCCCGAGCAGGGAGGCGAGCACGGCGGCACCGAGCCCCGACCCGACCGCCAGCAACGGACGCGGCATGCGGGCCGTCCAGGAGTCGTCCGGACGATGCCGCAACCCGGCGCCGACGAGGGCGGCAACCACGGCCGAGGTGCCCGCGATGGTGGTGAGGGCCGCGATCACCAACTGCGGCCGGCCGGTGGCCACCCCGCCCGCGGCGGCCATGACGGCCGGCATGGCGTAGGCGACCAGCACCTCGCGCCACAGGACGAACGGTGGCCGCTCGCCGGTCGAACGATGCTTCGTGGACATGAGTCCTCCAAGCCAATTAGGTGGCTAACTATCACTGATTAGGTACCTAACTACATGGTCATGAAAAGGCGGCGGCCGGCACCCGGGGCACCGGCCCGCCATGGCGAACCGTCAGTCGGCGGTCAGCGCATCCATGCCCTCGACCAGCCTGGCGAGCAGATCGAGGAACATCGCCCGCTCCTCGAGCGAGAGCCCGTCGACCATGGCCTGCATCCGCCGGAAGTGCTCGGGAGCCAGGTCGCGCAGACGCTGCGCGCCGCGCGCGGTCAGGATGACCACGCTGCCCCGCCCGTCCTCGACCGCCGGCCGACGGGCGACCAGGCCCTCACGTTCGAGACCGTCGACCAAGCCGGTCACGGTCGCCCGCGAGACGCCGAGGCTGGCCGCCAACTGGGAGGGCGACTTCTCCCCACCGTGATCCTCCAGGTCGGCCAGCAGCCGGTAACGCCCGGTGGACAGACCGAACCGCGCGAAGTGCACCTCCCCGGCCTGACCGAGTCGGGCCCCCGCCGCCATGAGCCGCGCCGCCACCAGCACCGCCTGCGGATCGGCCGCGAGACCGTAGCGTGCGATCTGGCGGCGGGCCTGGTCGAGACTGGGAGCGCCGTGCGCCGCATCCTGCTGTGCCATGCAGGTAATATGGCACCTAACCACCTATCCGTCAAGGCGGCCACTCGACATCGAACCCGACTTGGAAAGGCTTCCCCCGATCCTCAATCACCCCTCTCACAACGCTCGGTGACGGGCGATCAGGTCGCGATACCAGGCGTACGAGGCCCGGGGGGTGCGCTGTTGGGTGTCGAAGTCGACGTGGACCAGACCGAAACGCTCGCCGAATCCTTCTGCCCATTCGAAATTGTCGAGCAGGGACCAGGTGTAGTAGCCGCGGACGTCGATGCCGTCGGCGACAGCGCGGGCGAGGGCGTCGAGATGGGTGGCCAAGTAGTCGATGCGGAAGGTGTCGTCGAGGGTTTCGTCGGTGGAGCAGCCGCTCTCGGTGATGGTGATCGGGGGGAGGGCGTCGCCGTACCGCGCGCGGAGGGTGTGCAGCAGTTCGTGCAAGCCGTCCGGGACGACGGGCCAGCCGAAGTGGGTGAGCGGCACGCCCTCTATCGGCGCCTGCGTGAACGGCAGCCCGGGATCGGCGGGGGCGGCGATCCGGGTCGGGTTGTAGTAGTTGACGCCGAGTCCGTCGAGGCCGGGCCCGGTGATCAGGTCGAGGTCACCCTCCCGCACCGCCCCGTGCAGATCCTCGCCCACCCCGTACGCCGACAAGTCCGGGTAGCGCCCGAGCAGCAGCGGGTCCAGGAACAGCCAGTTGTGCAGCGCATCGTAGGCGTCGGCGGCCGCCCGGTCCTCGGCGGAGTCGCTCGCGGGCCGGACGGGCGTCAGGTTGTTGGCGATCAGGACGTCGAGGCCGCGGGAGCGGAGTCCGGCGGCGGCCAGGCCGTGGCCGAGGAGTTGGTGGTGGGCGGTCGGCAGCGCGTCCAGCATCAGCGAGTGCCCCGGGGCGTGGATGCCGAGGGCGTACCCGAAGACCATGTGCACGAACGGCTCGTTGAGGGTGATCCAGGCCGGTACACGGTCGCCGAGCCGGTCAGCGACGAGATCCGCGTACTCGGCGAATCGGAAAGCGGTTTCCCGTTGCATCCAGCCACCTCCGTCCTCCAGCGCCTGCGGCAGGTCCCAGTGGAAGAGGGTGGGCAGCGGGGTGATGCCGGCCTCCAACAGCCCGTCCACCAGCCGCTCGTAGAAGTCGAGCCCCGCCCCGTTGACCGCGCCCCGGCCGGTCGGCTGCACGCGCGGCCAGGCGATCGAGAACCGGTACCCGTCGAGCCCCAGACCGCGCATCAACTCCACGTCCTCGGGCCACCGATGGTAGTGGTCGCACGCCACCCGGCCGGTGTCGCCGCCCTTCACCGCGCCGGGCCGGTCGCAGAAGTCGTCCCACACCGAACGGCCGCGGCCGTCCTCGTCGACCGCGCCCTCGATCTGGTAGGCGGCGGTGGACACGCCCCAGCGGAAGTCGGGCGGCAGGTCGTGACGGTCCGTCATAGTGATCCTTCCAGCGCACGAGCCAAAAATGCGAGCAGGGCTCATGTTAAGGAGAGTTGACGGCTCGAATCCAGAGCCGAGCGCCATGCAACCCGCACGGACCTGCGATCAGCGGGCCGACACATCCACCAACCGCATCCGACCGGGCCAGTCGGGGCGATGCCGAGGGGTCGACCGCCGGCGGGGCGGCGGTTCACTCGGCGTTCGACGCGGATTCGCGCGGGGTGGTGCCCGCATTGGCCCGATCGGGCGGATTTGCGTCACCCATGGTGCGGATTTGGACGGCTTGACACTTCGAAGGTCAAAACGGGCCAGGGGCTTCGAATCGCATGGCAAAGTTCTTGTCGTGGCACATGTGAAATGTCACATGCCCGCCAGGGCCTCTCTCCGAACGGTTTCCCCTCTCGTCTCAAGGAGAAGATCATGAACCGCATCACCCGCCTCGCGGTGGCCGCCGCCGGTGCCGCCGCCCTGCTCACGGCGCCCGTTCCCGCCTTCGCCGCCGCGACCGGCGCCGACACCGTCGCCACCACGACCACGACGTGCAAGTACAGCCTCCAGGCCGGGCTGGCGACCTACGCCTGCGCCGACGTCACCGGCGACAGCGTCGTGATCTACGGGAAGATCGGCCTGGCCGGCCCGCCGGACGGGCCGGTGGGGTGGCAGACCCTGTACACCAATCTGTCGGCCGAGGTGGTCGGCGGCGCCTCGCTGGGCTCCGTGAGCGGGACCGTGCCGTTCCACTCCACCGGCGTGCGGGTGGAGGGCTTCACTGCCACCGTCGCGTGCGGTTCGACGGTGCGCGTGACCTTCTCGGTGCAGGGAAGCGGCCCGTTCGGCACCCGGCCCGTGCTGGACGTACCGGTGACGTGCTGACGGCCCATCAGCGCGACGGCCGGGCCCGGACGTTGGTAACCTCCGGGCCCGGCCGCCTGCGTGTCCGGCGGGCTCCCGCCGAGCATCGTCGTGCCGGTCAGTACCGGGTGGTGACGGTGACGCCGCCGAGGGCGGCGGCGATGCTGCCCTCACCGTCGACCTCGGTGGAGCGGTCGGTCAGCTGGACGTTCAGGCCCCGCACCATCGCGCCGGAAGGCCGCCTCGGGCTTGCCCGGGGTCAGGCAGAGACCGGTGGCACAGGCGTCGAGCCAGCTGGCGAAGTCGGCGTCGCGGTTCACGTAAGCGGAGCTGACACAAAGGCAGATGCGCGGCCCGGTAGTGCTGCCTACGATCGGCGGATGGATCGACGCGTTCCCTCTGGACTGAGCCCCGTGGACAGCTACGCCCTTCGTTGCTTCCAACGGGGCGACGCCGAGCACGTTCGGAGCATCCGGCTCCACCCCGTGCATCCTGACCAGAACCTTGCCCGGTACACCCTCCGGATCCAGGCGGCCGGCTGGCACCTTGCGGAGCAGAGCTTCGGGGTCGACGGGTCCTACCGGTGCTGCGAGATGCGCTTCGTTCGACCGGCTGAGTGATCAAGGGGTGGAGCTGGAGCCCACGGTTCTCAGCCCGCGGCGGTAGGTGATGACGCAGCAGGCCGCCTTTTGGAAGGCCTCGTGAATGTCGTCGGAAGCCGTGGATCCAGGAGTCTGTCCGCTCGACCACCCCTGGGAAGCTGCTGAGTCCGGAGCCGTGCGCCACGCCGCAGCGGGCGATCACCGGTTTGATCCCGCGCTTTCCACCGCAGCCTTCGGTACTTGTCGCAGTCGTAGCCGCGGTCGGCGTGGAGCCGGGCGGGGCGGCGAGACGCCCTTCTCCACCGCCCGGCGCGAATTCCAGCAGGAACTGGACCTCGACCGCGTCCCGCTCCGTCCGGTCATGGCCGACTCCTCTCGAACAGGCCCCTGCTGAACGTTGAGACGCCAGGAGCGGGGCGAGCCGGAGATGGCGGGAAACGGTCGTCAGGGCCCGATGGGGGCCGGTGCGTTCAGGTGGCGACGTACCCGGCCTGACCACGAACGGACTGTTCGTGCCCGGCTCGATCCGGATCTCCGGATCACCCCGGCGACCCGATCACTTCACGCCGTAGTCGAACCTTTGGCCGTTCGAAAGGCATTCCGTTCCCCTACTCTCATGGCCGAACGGGGCTCCGCAGGGGCCCTGAAGTACGCGCACGGAACTCCAGCTCGAACCACCCTCGATCAGCTCGCCAACACCGCCACCGGCAAGTGCGCCGACCTGCCGAACTACGACTCGAACCCGGCGGGCACCGCCGTCACCCAGTACGGCTGCAACTACGGCTCCGACGACAACCAGATGTGGAACGTGGAGGTAACCCGCTACATCAACGGGATGCCCCTGTACCAGTTCGTCAATGACAAGAGCGGGTACTGCCTCGACCTGCCCGACTACGGCACCGTCCCGGCCGGCACCCCGCTGTGTACGGTTGCTCCACGCACGACGACCACATCTGGTCGCTCATCTGATCGCACGCCGCCCCGCCGGCCCCGCGCGCTCCTCCCGGAGGGTGCGGGGCCGCGCTCCTGACCGCCCCCGAACCTCCGAAAGGTCCGCCTTGACCACGGCCCACCGCCGTCCCGGACGGCGAGCGCCGCTCCGCGCCCTGCTCGCCGTCCTGTCCGTCCTCGTCGCGAGCCTGGCCGCGCTGCCGGCCACCGCGCAGGCGAGCACCGTCGCGCCCTGCGACATCTACCGCACGTACAACACCGGTTGCGTCGCCGCGCACAGCACCGTCCGCGCGCTGTTCGCGGGTTACGCCGGCCCGCTGTACCAGCTCACCCGGGCGTCGGACGGCGCGACGCACGACGTCGCGACTCTCGCGGACGGCTACGCCGATGCCGCCGACCACGACGCCTTCTGCGCCGCCACCGGCTGCACCATCACGAAGATCTACGACCAGACCGCGAACCACAACGACCTGACGCCCGGTCCGGACGGAACCGAGTGGGGCACCGGCCCGGACCGGCCCGCCGACGCCGGCGCGCTGGCGGTCACCGCGGGCGGCCACAAGGTGTACGGGATCTGGATCACCCCCGGGGTGGGCTACCGGTACACCGGAAGGGCCACCGGCGTCGCGGTCGGCGAGGAACCGGAGGGCGCGTACATGGTGGCGAGCGGCACCCACGTCAACGCGGGCTGCTGCTTCGACTACGGCAATGCGGAGACGGTGCCGAAGGACACCGGCAAGGGCCACATGGATGCCATCAACCTCGGCACCACCTGCTTCTTCGGGCCGTGCACCGGCTCGGGGCCCTGGGTGAAGGCCGACCTGGAGGACGGCCTGATCCAGGGCGGCGACACCAACGGCAGCAACCCCGCCAACCTGGGCAACAGCAGTGCGTACGTCACGGCGATGCTGAAGAGCGGCAGCCAGCGGTACGCGCTCAAGGGCGGCAACGCCCAGTCCGGCGGCCTGAACACCTGGTGGGAGGGCTCGCTGCCGACCGACTGGAGGACGATGCACAAGGAGGGCGGCATCGTCCTGGGCATCGGCGGTGACAACAGCAACTGGGCCGAAGGCACCTTCTTCGAGGGCGCCATGACGGCCGGTTACCCGACCGGCGCCGCAGAGGACGCCGTGCAGGCGAACATCGTGGCGGCGGGCTACGCCGGCCAGACCGGTGTCCCCAACGGGCCGCACAGCATCGTCGCGGGCTCCCAGGCGACCGTCGTCGACCACAACGGCGCCACCGCGGTCTACGCCCTGGCCACCGACGGCTTCATCCACGAGAACTACCAGCGCAATCCGGGCGCGGGCAACTGGTCCGGCTGGGCGTCGCTCGGTGTGGGCGCCGGCGACGGCCGCACCAATGTTCCGAACCACTTCGTCAGTTCGCCGAGCGTCTTCGTGGACTCGGCCGGCAAGACCGTCGTGACGGCGATCGACGGCCAGGGCAACGTGGAGGAGAACTACCAGACCCTGCCCGGCAACGGCCCGTGGTCCGGCTGGCACACCTACGACTCACCGCTGCCGAACGGCGTGACGTTCGTCGGCACGCCCTTCGGGACCAAGGACGCGAACGGGGTCAACGTCACGTACGCGACCGGCTCGGACGGCAACGTGTACGAGAACTACCTGATCCCCGGCGTGAAGTGGAACGGCTGGACACTGGCACTGGGCGCCAACGGCTCACTGGTCAGCTCGCCCAGCGTCTTCGTGGACTCGGCCGGCAAGACCGTCGTGACCGCCATCGACCGCACGGGCAACGTGCAGGAGAGCTACCAGACCCTGCCCGGCAACGGCCCGTGGTCCGGCTGGCACACCTACAACTCACCGCTCCCGAACGGCGTCAAGTTCGTCGGCACCCCGGTCTCGACGAAGAACGCGGGCGGGGTCAACGTCACGTACGCGACCGGCTCGGACGGCAACGTGTACGAGAACTACCTGATCCCCGGCGTGAAGTGGAACGGCTGGACACTGGCACTGGGCGCCAACGGCTCGCTGGTCAGCTCGCCGAGCGTCTTCGTGGACTCGGCCGGCAAGACCGTCGTGACCGCCATCGACCGCACGGGCAACGTGCAGGAGAGCTACCAGACCCAGTCCGGCACCGGTCCGTGGTCCGGCTGGCACACCTACAACTCGCCACTCCCGAACGGCGTCACCCTGGTCGGCGTGCCCAACTCGCTGAAGGACAAGAACGGCACGAACGTGACGTACGCGCTGGGGTCCGACGGCAAGGTGTACGAGGACTTCCTGACCGCCGGTGTGGGATGGAACGGCTGGCAACTGGCGCTCGGCAACCCGCCGGTGGGGCTGATCCAGTTCTGACCGAGCCCCGTACCGGGCCCGGGCGGTGGGCTACGGCGCGCAGGTGCTCCGCGAGGACTTCCACGTCCCCGGCCGGGGCGCGGTCTCCGTGATCGGGCTCAGCGTGCTCTCCGAGGCCCTCGCCCTCCTGACGCTCGGGCTGGTCCGGCCCCGGGGCGAGGCCGTGCCGCGCAGGATCCCGCTCCTCGGCGGCCGTCGCGTCCGTCCGCTCGCCGCCGTCGTCCCCGCCGCCGTCGGCTCACCGGCCCTCATGTACCTCTGGACGGCCTTCGGGTACTGGTGGAACGTCGACCGGCATCCGGCGGTGCTCGGACCTTGGCGCACGATCGTCGGCATCCGGTACCAACCCCTGGGCCTCGGGGGGCCGTTGCCCGCCGCCGTCACCGTCTCCCACTACCGCCGCCACCGACCGCCCCGGGCGGCGATCGCCTCCCGTCGGCTCCCCCGCGGGAATCGGCGGTCGGCGCGGCGCCCGGGCGGCAGCGCGGGGGTCAGTCCGCCAGGGTGCCGCGGTAGCCGACCGGGCCCTCGCCGGGGAACTGCGCGGTGCCCTGGAAGTTGCTGCCGTTGTCGAAGAAGGTGACGGTGCCGTTGCCGGCCTCGCCGCTCCAGGTCACGGTGGTGCCGGTACCGGGAGCGCCGTTCCCGGGGACGACGCCGTCGCGGTTGGCGATGCTGGTGTTCAGGGGCGCGTCGTCCTGCCAGCCCCCGCCACCCGTCTGGATCTCCGTGTTGTACGTGGCCATGTCCGTGTCCTTCCCTGTCCCCAAACGGTGGGCGGCGGTGCCGTGCGATGCGCCGCGCGAGCCGTTCGCGCACGCTCACCGGCTCCAACTCCCCAGGACGGGGCGGGGATACGGGCAACCACCCACTCGGCCGCGCCGACCGGGTCACCGCGCGGCCGCACGCCCACCGGCGGCCGGAGCCGGTCGGCGGGCGTACGGTGAGCGGGTGTAGGGGGCGCGAGCGGACAGCGGTCGTACGGTGCGCGAACAGCAGACGTGCAGGGCGGCGCGCGGTCAGCAGCCCAGCGGGGTCCAGCCCATCTGGACGCTGCCGGACCGCACCCAGCCGACCTTTCCGTTGCTCTCCAGGTAGAACCACGTCTCGCCGATGCTGTTGACGTTGGAGCAGCGGATCCACGCCCCGTCACCCTGGGCGGCCTGGCCCACGACGCCGCAGATGGTGCTCTGGCCGGTGCGGATGTTCACCGGACCGGCGATGAACGAGCCGGGGTCGTGGGAGTCGTTCGCGGGTGTCCAGCCGCAGGCCGGCGGGTTGTCGTACCAGCTCTGCCGGTCGAGGGCGTTGCAGCCCTGGGCGCGCAGGCCGGACCCGGCGCTGTCCTCGATGCACCGGCCGGTGTTCTGGTTCTTCAACTCCCGAGTCCCGTCGTCCCACTTGTGCTCGAACCAGCTCTGGTAGTTGAGCGCGTTGCAGCCGAACGCGCGCAGGCCGGCCCCGGCGCTGTCGTCGATGCAGCGCTGGGTGTTCCGGTTCTTGAGCTCCCACGTCCCGTCGCCCCACTTGTGCGCGGTGAACTGCTGGTAGTCCAGGCCGTTGCAGCCGAACGCCCGCAGGCCGTAGCCGAGGCTGTCGTCGATGCACCGGCCGGTGTTCTGGTTGACCAGCACCACGGTGCCGCCCTCGATCAGGCTGCCGCGAACGGTGACGCCGCCGGGGCCGACGCCGGTCGCATCGACCGCACCGGGCGTGGCAGTTGCGCCGGCCGCGCTCGTCGCGCCCGTCGCGCTGGTCGCTCCGAACGCGAGCAGGGCGGTCAGCACCACTGCGAGCGCCCGGACGATGCGCCGGGCTGCGGGCGGGTTCGTTTTCATTCGGGTTCCTCCGGTTCGCCGAAGAGAGGGGCAGGACAGGCGCCTTCGCCCCGGCCGGACCGCCACTGGGCGTGCATCTGCTGCCGGGCCGGGTGTCGAGCCAGCACAGCAGCCCCGGGCGGGCCCGCACAGGCTCCCGGGCCGGGCGGTGAACATCGGTGGACAACGGGGCGGGCGGAGCCGGTCGTGTCACCCCGTGCGCCTCGGTTGCGCCGTTGACGTGGACGGACATCGCCGAACAATGAGACATGCCGTCCGCCCGGGCGGGCAGCGGCGAGGGGAGAGGCGCGTGTCACGCAGGCAACACCCGCTCGAGGGCGAGGGCGCCGTGGTCCGGTTCGCCGAACGCCTGCGGTCCACCCGGGAGACGGCCGGACTGACGCTGCGTCAACTGTCCAGACGTTCGGGCTTCTCCCCCAGCACGCTGTCGATCGCCGAGGCCGGGAAGAAGCTGCCGTCCTGGGACGTGACGGCGGCGTTCGTCGCGGGCTGCGGCGTGACGGACACCGGCCGCTGGCGCGGACTCTGGGAGTCGGCCCAGGACGGCGGTCCCGCACCGGAGCAGTCCGCCCAGGACCGCCAGCCGGAAAACGCTTTCCCGCCGCCTGCTCCCCCGGACTTCGACGCCCCGGCCCTCCCCGCGCGGCGCGGCCTCCTCCGCCGGGGGTGGCCGTTCGCCCTGACCGCCGCGGCCTCCTCGGCGCTGACCGTCGCGGCGATGCTCGCCTTCACTCCGCCCGGCACGCCCGCCCCTCGCACCGCGGCCTCGGCCCCGTTGACCTACCCGCCCGGGGACGACCCGGTCCCGACCTCCAAGTGCGACGGCCAAGTGGCCGGCTTCGGCTGCCACCGGAAGGAGCCCGGCGCCGCCGGCTGCTGGATGATCCCGGGCGCCGTGGTCCGCGCCACCTCACCGCTCGCCTTCGAGGGCCGGCAGGTCGCCGTCCTGGAGAACTGGTACTCCCCCACCTGCGGCACCCACTGGGCCCAGATCCGGATGCCGGCCGGCTGGGAGGCCCGCGTCGAGATGTCCACCCAGACCGCCCGCGACTGCGAACCGATGGACTGTCAGACCCTCAACCACGCGATGACACCGCCCCTGTGGACGAACATGCTCTTCGCCGTCAACCAGCCGACCGTGGCGCTCGCCTACGTCAAGCTCCCGACGGGCGAGGTGAAGAAGCTCGAAGCCTCCACCGCCGGTCCTTGACCACCTTCAGCGTGAGGCGGCTGCCGGGCGGCCGTGGCGCGGGGCGCTGTCCTCGTCGAGGGTGGTCAGGAAGTCGTGCAGGGTGTCGGCGACTTCGTGCAGGCAGCGGGCGCTGAACAGGACGGGCTGGTAGCCGGTGATGTCGTACGGGGTGGTGAGCATCGCGGCGATGCCGAGGGGCGGATCGCGGGGCGGGCGAGGCGGCTGATCTCGCCGCAGGAGGAGAGCAGGGCGGCGCCGAAGGCCTTGGGAACGCCGTCCTCCTCCAGGACGCCGTACTCGAGGGCGAACCAGTAGACGTCGCTGATCATCTGGAGGACGTCCGGATCGTCGATGCGGCGGGCCGCCTCGCCGATCAGGCGGTAGATCTCGGCGAAGGCCGGGCTGGACAGGTGGATGCCGTGGCCGAAGACGTCGTGGACGACGTCGGGTTCGGGGGTGAACAGCGGGACGGCGGGGTGGCGGACGAACTGCACGGCGTGGAAGTAGCCGTCGGCCATCGAGCCGAGGAAGCGCTTGTTGGCGACCACGCCGCCGGCGAGGGTGAACTCGAAGCCGGTCATGCGGCGCAACTCCGCTCCGACTTCGGCGTGCTGCGGAATGTGATCGGCCGGGATGGGCGCCTGCTCGCGGGCGTCCAGGACGGCCCGGCAGGCGTGCACCCCCTGCGCGGCCCACAGGGCGCGGTGGACGATCCGCCAGGTCCGCTGCTCGCCCGGGCTGTACTCGACGGCGGGGGCGGGATCGCCGACCCGGTGGCCGTCGGCCCGCGCGGCGATGGCCCGGCGTCGGTGCACGTAGGACGGATCGCTGAGGCCGGGATGCTCGACGGCCGCACCCAGCCGGCCCCCGGCCGTCACGGGCGTGCGCGCCACTGTTCCGCCCACGACGTTCTTCTGCCCCGCCCGCGCGCACTCACACCCCCGCCGCGCCGGACACTGCCCGCCCCGGCCCGCCCCGCCCTCGGGCCCCCGCAACCCCGGCCCGCCCTGCCCTCAGGCCAGCCCGGACGCCCGCTGGACGGCCTTCGCCGCGAACTCGTGCATGTCCGCCGCGCTGAACGGGCTCAGCTTGGTCACGCTGAGGTACACGACGAGCCGTCCGCGCCGGATGTAGAGCGTGTTCCAGTGGGTCTTGGCGTTCTGCTCCGTGAAGTAGTGCACCTCGTCGCCGAGGTCGCGGAACAGGGTGGCGTCCTGCTCCGGCGGGGTGCCGATCAGCTTGTTGAGTTCGCCGACCAGCTCGGGGAGGCGGGTGCTCGCCTCCGCGGCGTTCTCCTCGCGCTCCAGCAGCTCGTCGAGCGTCTCCAGGCCGCCGCCCGTCCCCCGGAAGCTGGCGGTGTGGATCTTGGCGTCGTTGTCACAGCGGGTGGGCGTCGGCCAGTCCTTGTACCCGGCGGGAAGGTCCTGCGCGGTGACGAGCGCGTCGCAGATCGCCTCCGCGCCACCCGCCGCAGCGCTCGCCGTCCCGGAGTCCGAGTGCCCGGTGCCGCTCCCCGACGTGCACCCCGATCCGAGCAGCAGCACGGCTCCGGCCGTCGCGGCCGCCACTCCCAGCCGCCGGCTTCGCCGAATTCTCCGGTCTTTCATGAGCCCCCCAGGAAAAGTCCGCTGATTCGGTCGCGGAGCATAACAGCCGCGTTCACCGGCCCCGTCACGGGAGGCCGGAGTTGACCCTCTCCTGGCGTCAGGGTTCAGCATGGTGCGCGTTCGAAGGGAGATCGGGTAATGGCTGGGCAGGGTGCGAGCTATTCGGTCGGGCAGGTGGCGGGGTTCGCCGGGGTGACGGTGCGGACGTTGCACTACTACGACCGGGAGGGGTTGCTGTCGCCGAGCGAGCGGACTGCGGCGGGGTACCGGCTGTACAACGACCGGGACTTGGCGCGGCTGCAACAGATCCTGTTCTACCGGGAGTTGGAGTTTCCGGTGGAGGAGATCCGGAGCATCCTCGACGATCCGCAGGCGAACGCGGTCGCGTACCTGAAGGAGCGTCACCGGCAGCTCAACGAGCAGATCACCAAGCTGCAGAAGCTGGTGGAGGTCGCCGAGCAGGCCATCGAGGTGGAGCGGACGGGGGTGCGGCTCTCGCCGGAGGAGCGGTTCGACATCTTCGGCGAGGTCCGCTTCGACCTCAGCTACGCGACGGACGCGCAAGTGAAGTGGGCGGACAGTGCGCGGCAGCGCGAGTCGATGGCGCGGGCGGCCCGGCACAGCAAGGCGGACTGGCGCCAGCTGATGTCCGAACTCGCCCAGTGGCGCGCCGAGTTGATCGTCGCCTTCGAGGACGGTCAGCCGGCCGACGGGGAGCGGGCGATGGACCTCGCGGAGCAGCACCGGGCGCATGTGGAGCGCTGGTTCACACCGTGTCCGGCGGAGTCGCACCGGCTGATCGCGGCGGACTACCTGAGCGATCCGCGGGCGTTCGCGATGCTCGTGCCGCCGTCCGAGCAACTGCCCGGCCTGGCCCGGTTCCTGCACGCCGCGATCGACGCCAACGCCGGTCGCCTGATGGAGGGTTGACGAGGAAGATGCGCATTCTGATCACGGCGGCGGGCTCGCACGGAGATGTCGCGCCGTACACGGGGCTGGGCGTCCGGCTGGCCGAGGCGGGCCACCAGGTGGCGTTGGCGACGCACCGGAGCCACGCCGAGCTGGTGGGGCGGTGCGGGCTGGAGTTCCGGCCGCTGCCGGGGGATCCGCAGGCGGGCGGGGAGCCGGTGCGGGGGAAGGGCGCGATGCTGCGGCGGGCGAAGCAGTTCGTCGGGGAGCTGGGGCGGGGCATCGCCGAGGTGGCGGAGCCGGGGGCGGACGTGCTGCTGCTGTCGACCTCGACGGCCCCGCTGGGGTGGCACGTGGCGGAGGCGACGGGCACGGCCAGCGCGGGGGTGTACCTCCAACCGGTGGAGCCGACCGGGGAGTTCGGGCCGGTGGTCGGGGGTGCGAGGTCGCTCGGCCGGTGGGGGAACCGGATGGCCGGGCGGGCCGCGCTGGGCGTGGTGGACCGCCTGCACCGGGACGCCGTCGCGGAGTTGCGGGCCCGGCTCGGCCTGCCGCCGCTGTCCGGGTCGGCGATGCGCCGCAGGCTGGCGCGCGAACAGTGGCCGGTGCTGCACGGGTTCAGCTCCGCGCTGGTGCGGCGTCCGGCGGACTGGCGGCCCGGGCTGGAGGTGGTGGGCAACTGGTGGCCGGCCGGGCAGGGCGAACTCCCGGACGAGGTCGAGGAGTTCCTCGCGGCCGGCCCGGCGCCGGTGTTCATCGGCTTCGGCAGCATGGGCTCGGGCCAGGGCGAGCGGCTGAGCCGGCTTTCGGCGGAGGCGCTGCGCGCGGCGGGCCGCCGGGGTGTGGTGCAGGCCGGCTGGGCGGGGCTGTCGGTCGACTCGGCGGACGTCCTGACGGTCGGTCGGCTCGACCACGCGGCGCTGTTCCCACGGATGGCGGCCGTCGTCCACCACGCGGGGGCGGGCACGGCCGCGGCGGCGCTGCGGGCCGGCGTGCCGTCGGTGCCCGTCCCGGTGACGGCGGATCAGCCGTTCTGGGCCCGCCGGCTGACGGCCGTCGGGGCCGCGGTGGCGCCGGTCCCGTTCGCCGAGCTGACGGCGGAGCGCCTGGCCGCGGCGATCCGCTCGGCGGTCGACGGCCCGTCGCTCCGCCATTCCGCGGCAGCGGCGGCGGCCCGGATGGCGAAGGAGGACGGCGCGGGCCGGGTCGCGGAGCTGCTCGCCGCACTGCCCCGCCAGGCCGCCGCCTGAACCACGACCGAACGCCCACCGCCCACCGCCCGTCGCTGACCGCCCGTCGCTCAGAGCACGCCCACCAGCACGATCACCATCGCGGGCAGGACGACGAACACCGTCCCGAGGTAGCCGGCCAGGACCCAGCGGCGTTCGGAGGCGACCCGGGCGAGGTTCTCGGCGCAGAACAGCGGCACGGGGCGCAGCAGCGGGATCACGTAGATCGCGACGATCGAGAACAGGTTGTAGATCAGGTGCACGAAGGCGGCCTGGAGGCCGATCCTCGCGTCCGGTCCGACGCCCGCGAACGCCGCGAAGACGACCGTGAACGTGGTGCCGAGGTTGGAGCCGACCACGACGGGATACACCTGGGCCGGCGTCAGGATGCCCGCGCCGGCGAACGGGACCAGGACGGAGGTGGTGATGGTGGAGGACTGGGTGACGACGGTGACGCCCATGCCGGACGCCATGGCGAGGTAGACGTTCCGGCCGACGGCCTTGATCAGCACGTCGCGGGCCCTGCCGACCATCAGCAGTTTGAGCAGCTTGCCCAGGTAGCGGACGGCGACCAGGATCAGCGCGGCGCCGATCACGATGGTGGACAGCGGGCCGAGGGTGCCGGCGACGTGCGAGGTCGCGTGGACGACCGCCTGCTCGACCGGCCGGGTGGCGGACCGGACGATGTTGAAGTGGGCGGGGTCGGGCAGCCAGTCGGTGCCGTAGAGCGCGTCGGTCAGGGCGTGGCTGATGTGTTGCAGGGGGTGCCAGATCAGTTCGACCGGGAAGAAGATCAGCAGCGCGAGCCAGTTGTAGAAGTCGTGGACGGTGGACGCGCCGAGTGCCCGGCGGAACTCGGTGCGGTCGCCGATGAAGGTCAGGGCGACCAGGCTCGTCGTCACGGTGGTGCCGACGTTCGCGCCCAGGATGATGGGGATCGCGCCCTCGATGGGCAGTGCGCCCGACCCGACGGCGGTGACCGCGATGGCGGTCGTCGTGGTCGACGACTGGATCAGGACGGTGCCGAGGACGCCGACGCTCAGCCCGACCCACGGGTTGGCGGCGAACGCGAACAGGCTGTGCGCCGCGTCGCCGCCCAGGTCCGCGAAGCCGCCGCTGATGATGCTGACGGCGCAGATCAGCAGGTAGATCAGCCCGGCGACACCGGCCCAGCCGAGCGCCTTGCCCCAGGCGGGAAGCTCGACCGCCCCGTCACCGACCGTGGAGTCCTCCGGGCGGACGGAGGCCGCCCTCGGTGAACCGCCGGACGGCGCCCGGTCGGAGGCGTCGCCCCCGGGTGGCTGCTGTCCGGCCCGCTGTCGGATGAGACGTCCTCCATGGACCAAGGCTAGGAGCTTCCCGGCACGATGATCGTGACGAAACGCCCAAGTCCGGCACGAGTCGGTGGACACCGCCGGCGGGTGCGGCCGGCCGGCGGCGCCAACGCGGCACCACAGCGCGGGTGTTCACGGCCGCGACCCTGCCGGGGCCGCGGGCCCCGGCAGGGTCGCGGCCCGGTCAGGCGTCGGAGTAGCTGAGGTCGCCGACCGACCAGGCGCTGATGTCGGCGATGGCGATGCGGTACATGCCGCCGGTGTGCGGTAGGCCGAAGTCGCCCTGGAGGATCCTCGCCCGGTGCAGGTGGAGGTGGGTGGGGCGGCCGGGCGGCTCTTCGGCGGGTGGGGCGAAGAGGGCGGCGAAGGGCTTGAGGTGGTCGGAGGCCTGGAGGACGTCGGCCACGCGCTCCCACCACAGGGCGACGGGGGCGAGCCGGCCGGTGATCACGGCTCCGGGAACCACCACGGTGAGGGACATCTGGTTGCTGTGCTCGGACTCGACCATCGCGGCGATGTCGACGAGCAGCCCATCGGGGTTCGACATGGTGCCCAGCGTAGGACACGCCCCGGCGCCCGTCGGCCTTCCCGTCCAAGCCGGTCGGGCGACACGCCCTGGTTCACGCGCCCCCCGGGGCGCCTTCCCGCCCCGGACGGGCCCTCTCACCTGCGGAATCGTTGGGCCCGGGCCAGGACGCACGCCGCACCTGCCGCCGCCGAACTCTCCGAAGTCGGTTTGGGAACGGCGAGCGGGTACGCCTCGGCCGACCGCGACGGCCCGCCGGGTCACCCGCGCGCCCGGCGGGCCCGGGTTCACCGGAAAGGGGACGTTCGGGCCCCTCCCCCTCGCACCCGCCCCTCGCACCCGCCCCTCGCACCCGCCGCTCGCACCCGCCGCTCGCACCCGCCGCTCGGGACGGTGGCGGGCCACACTCAGAGGAATCTCAGAGCTTCCCCTGCTTGGCCGACCCCGTGGGGCGCGCCAGAATTGGCAACACTTCGTCAAGCCGGCCTCAGGGCCCCACCCCGGATCCGGCGGCGGCGGACTCCCTGCGACTCCCTGCGCCCGACATTCAACGGTCTCTCGTCCCCACGCGAGGAGTTCTCATGATCGAAGACCTGTCGCAGCTCGCCGAGCGCGCACGTCCCACGGTGCTGGGCCTGGCCCGGATCGTCGTTTCGCTGCTGTTCGCCTGCCACGGCGCGGCCACCCTGTTCGGGGTGCTGGGCGGGGCGCACGGCAAGGCCCCGCAGTTCGGCGAGTGGCCGGGCTGGTGGGCCGCACTGATCCAACTGGCCGGCGGCGTCCTGGTGTTGCTCGGGGTGGTGGTCCGCCCGGCGGCGCTGGTGTGCTCCGGTTCGATGGCGTACGCGTACTTCAGCGTGCACCAGGAGCACGCCCTGTGGCCGATCCAGAACGGCGGCGAGCCGGCCGTGATGTTCTGCTGGGCGTTCCTGCTGATCGCCGCCGTCGGCCCGGGCGGGCTGGCCCTGGGCGGGCTGTTCCACCGGCGTTCCCGGACGCCGGGCGCGGCCCCCGCAGCCGCCTGACGTTCCGTCAGGGGTCCGCCGGCGACTGTCGGCGGGCCCCTGGTACGAGTGGCGTCCCCGCAGGTCAAGGGCCGAACGTCCCGGCCTCGGGCGGCCGAACAGTCCATGATCATCTCGGCTTCGCGGGTGGTTAGCCTGGCGTTCATGGAGTTCATCAGCAGTGGCGCTCCGCGCCCGCGCACCGCCACCCCCAGCAGCCCCGTCCACACCCTCGGCGCCCAGGACGAGGACGCGTTCAGCCCCGAGTACGACCGGCTGCTCGCCCGGCACCACGCGATGCGCCTGCGCCGCAGCATCCTGGCCCCGCCGTCCCGGCCGGCGCAGGGCCCGGCGGTGGAGCTCCCGGAGCCCGGCGACCGGGACCTGATCGTCCGTCACCTCCAGCCGCTGCTGCCGTTCGACGCGCTGATCGAGGTGCTGTACGACGCGATGTTCGTCCGGCGGCCGTACCTGCGGCGGCTGTTCCCGGAGTCGATGGAGTTCCAGCGCCAGCACCTGGGGCACATGTTCCACCACCTGATCCGCCACCTCGACCGTCCGGAGGAACTCGGCGCCAGGCTGCGGGCGTTGGGCGCGGACCACCGCAAGCTCGGGGTGTGGCCGGCGCACTACGAGGCGTTCGAGGAGGCGCTGACCACGGCGCTGCGGGTGCGCGGCGGCGCGGCGTGGAGCGGGCAGGTCGAGGCGGCCTGGACCCGGATGCTGCGCTTCGCGGTGGCGGCGATGGTCGCGGGTGCGGAGGGCGCGGCCACCGAACCGCCGTTCTGGCACGGCGAGGTGGTCGAGCACGAGCGGCGGCGCCCGGACCTGGCGGTGCTCCGGGTGCGCACCGGCGAGCCGTACCCGTACCGGGCCGGGCAGTACGCGGCACTGGAGTCGCCGCTGCTGCCGCACAGTTGGCGGCCGTACTCGGTGGCGTGCGCGCCGCGCGAGGACCGGGTGCTGGAGTTCCACGTCCGCCGCACCGGCCCGGGCGGGCTGAGCGCGGCCCTGGTGGAGGGCACCGGCGTCGGCGACCAGATCCGGGTGGGGCCGCCGCGCGGCGAGCTGTCGCTCGACCTCGGCGGGCAGGACGTGCACCGCGATCTGCTGCTGCTGGCCGGCGGCACGGGCCTGGCGCCGATGAAGGCGCTGGTGGAGGAGTTCGCGGCGGCCCACCGGGCGCGCGGCCGGCGGGTCCGGCTGGTGGTCGCGGCACGCGGCCGGGAGGAGCTGTACGACTGGCCCGCGCTGGTCGAACTCGCCGCCAACCGCTCCTGGCTGGAGCTGACCCCGGTGCTCGGCCCGGACCTGGAGGGCCTGGCCGCCCTGCTCCGCGGCCACCACAGCGTGCCCGGGCTGGCGCTGCTCGGCGGGCCGCCCGCGATGGTCGCCGGGGCGCGCTCGCTGCTGCTGGACGCGGGCGTGCCGGACGACCGGATCCGCTACGACGGTTCGACGGCCGCCCCGCGGTGACGCCTCGCGGCGGCCCCCACGGTGCGGTCGCCCCGCCACTGCGGCGCCCCGACGCTGCCGCGACCCGAGTGCGCCCCGCGCCGTCCCGGGTGTCCCGAAGACGCGGCCGGCCCGCCGTTCGGGCCCGGTGAACGGGGCCGTTCGGCCCTTCCGCCGCCGTTTCCGGCTTGGGGACAGTGACCCCAGGTCAACAGGTCAGCGTTTGTCTGTGAGTCCGGCCCGCACGCGGCGGGTCGGTCGGGTTGGGCGTGGGTGCCCGGAGAGGCCGAGCGATGGAATCCGACGAGGTCATGCTTGCTGTCCGGCTCACCACCGCCGACCGGACGCTGCTGCGCCGCCTGGCGCACGGGCACCGGGGCGACGTGTCCGAGGTGGTGGCGGACGCCCTGCTGGACGTGCTGCCCTTCCTGCTCACCGGTGGCACGCCCCAACTCGCCGACGAGCTCCGGCGGTTCGCGCCGTGCGCGGTGACGGTGTGGCTGCCGCCGGAGCTCGCCGAGCTGCTGCCCGCGCTGGCCGACCGGATGGCCGAGCTGAGCGGCGTCCGCCCGGGCTCGCCGTGCGAGGCGCTCGGCACCGCGGTCCGGCTGTGGCTGCGCCAGGACCCGGCCCGGCTGGCGGCCGGCCTGCGCACCCTGCACCACGCGGACGTCCGCACCCACCACCTGCACCACCGCGCCCAGCCCGTCGCGGCCTGACGCCGCCACCCGCCGCCGGAAGGCCCCGGCCGGAACGCCCCCGCCGCTCCTCCGCGGGGGCTTCGGTGTCCCGCCCCGCCGCCCCCGTACGCCCGCCCCGCCGCCCCGCAGGCCCGTCCCGGGGCGCTGTCAGCGCCCGTCCGAACGGGATACGTGCCGGACCCGTGTCGAGCCGCGTCGCCACCTGGCGGTCCGTCAGTCCCTGCCGTCCTCGGGCCGTTCGGCTCGCCGGGGCCCGTGGACGGGGGACGTCGGGCCGTGCCGCGCGGGACCATCGGCCCTGGGGTGGCGACCCGTCCGCGAACGAGCATGGAGCGCTGCCGCTCGGCGGGGTGCTCCACTCCCCGGAAGCACCTGCGGGCCGGGCGGTTCGGCATGCGCCACCGTCCGGCCCGGGCCTCGCCTGTCCCCTGTCATGGCAGGTGACGGCCCGTCGGGCGGTGGCGCCACCAGGTTCGGCAAGGACGAAGGAGGGCGGCCGATGGCTGCCATCGAGGCGAGTCGGGGGACGGCTGAGGCCGCTCCCCGGCGCACACCGGGCAGCGCGTTGGTGCGCATGCTCACCACCACCGATCACAAGACGATCGGCACGATGTATCTGGTCAGCGCGTTCGGGTTCTTCCTGATCGGCGGCGTGATGGCGCTGGTGATGCGCGCCGAGCTGGCCCGCCCGGGGACGCAGATCCTCTCCAACGAGCAGTTCAACCAGGCGTTCACCATGCACGGTTCGGTGATGCTGCTGCTGTTCGCGATGCCGCTGTTCACCGGCTTCGCGAACTGGATCATGCCGCTGCAGATCGGCGCGCCCGACGTGGCCTTCCCGCGGCTGAACATGCTGTCGTACTGGATGTTCATGTTCGGCTCGCTGATCGCGGCGGCCGGCTTCCTCACCCCGCAGGGCGCGGCGGACTTCGGCTGGTTCGCGTACGCGCCGCTGTCGGACGCGGTGCACTCGCCGGGCATCGGCGCCGACATGTGGATCATGGGCGTGGCGTTCAGCGGCTTCGGCAGCGTGCTCGGCGCGGTCAACTTCATCACCACGATCATCTGCATGCGCGCGCCCGGCATGACCATGTTCCGGATGTCGATCTTCGCCTGGAACGTGCTGCTGACCTCGCTGCTCGTGCTGATGGTCTTCCCGGTGCTGGCGGCCGCGCTGCTCGCCCTGGAGGCGGACCGCAAGTTCGGCGCGCACGTCTTCGACCCGATGAACGGCGGGCCGATGCTGTGGCAGCACCTGTTCTGGTTCTTCGGCCACCCCGAGGTGTACATCCTGGCGCTGCCGTTCTTCGGCATCGTCTCGGAGGTCATCCCGGTGTTCAGCCGCAAGCCGATGTTCGGCTACTCCGGCCTGATCGCCGCGACCATCGCCATCGCCGGCCTCTCGGTGACCGTCTGGGCGCACCACATGTACGTCACCGGCCAAGTGCTGCTGCCGTTCTTCTCGTTCATGACCTTCCTGATCGCCGTCCCGACCGGGGTGAAGTTCTTCAACTGGGTCGGCACCATGTGGAAGGGCTCACTGTCCTTCGAGACCCCGATGCTGTGGACGACGGGCTTCCTGGTCACCTTCCTGTTCGGCGGCCTGACGGGCGTTCTGCTGGCCGCGCCGCCGCTGGACTTCCACGTCTCCGACTCGTACTTCGTCGTCGCGCACTTCCACTACACGCTGTTCGGCACCGTGGTGTACGCGATGTTCGCCGGATTCCACTTCTGGTGGCCCAAGTTCACCGGCCGGATGCTGGACGAGCGGCTCGGCAAGATCACCTTCTGGACGCTCACCATCGGCTTCCACAGCACCTTCCTGGTGCAGCACTGGCTGGGCGCCGAGGGCATGCCCCGCCGCTACGCCGACTACCTGGCCGGTGACGGCTTCACCGCCCTCAACACCATCTCCACCATCGGCTCGTTCCTGCTCGGCCTGTCGATCCTGCCGTTCCTGTACAACGTGTGGAAGACCGCCAAGTACGCACCCAAGGTGGAGACCGACGACCCGTGGGGCTGGGGCCGTTCGCTGGAGTGGGCGACCTCCTGCCCGCCGCCGCGGCACAACTTCACCAAGCTGCCGCGGATCCGCTCCGAATCCCCGGCGTTCGAGCTGCACCACCCGGAGATCGCCGCCGCGGACTACCTCGACAACCACGGCGCCCCGGCGCCGCACCTGGCCGAGGTCACCCCGGCCCGGTTCGACCTGCCGGAGCGCGAGCGCCGCCGCCTCGGATCCTCCGCGTCCGAGGACTGAGCCGGCCCTTCCGTCCGCCGGCGCGAGCCGGCTGACGGCCCATCGACCGCCGTCCCCGCCCCGCCGTCTCCCCCGGTCCGGGGCGGGCGCGGGGACGGCACCCCTCAGCACTGGAGGACCCGCCATGGCCCACCCCGTCCTGGCACTCGGCACCGCCGTACTCACCGCCGCCGGCAGCGCCTGGTACCTGCCCGCGCTGCTCGACCTGCGGGCCGGCGCCGACCGCCCGCGCGCCGTCCGCCTCTCCGCCACCGGCTGCCTGCTGTGGTGGTGCGGACTCGGCGCGGCGGCGCTGCTGCTCACCACCCCGCTCAGCTGGCACGTGCCGCTCGGCGCGGCCCTCACCGGCGCGCTGTCCGGGCTGGCGCTGCGCGTCCTCGCCGCCGCCGAACGCCGCGCCGACCTGCGCGAACAGGACCGCGTCTGGGGCGTCTCGCCGTACGAACTGCCCACCGTCCGGGGCGTGCGGCCGTCGCCCGCCGCCGTCGGCTGGGTGACCGGCGGGCTGGCCGTGGCCGCCGCGACCGCCGCCGCCACGCTGCTCGCCGGACGGACCGGGCCGGCCGGCTCCGCCGTCGTCACCGTCGCCGGGTCGGTCGGGCTGTGCCTGCTGATCCTGCTGGTCGCCCTGAACCGCACCCGCCCGCACTGACCTCCCCTCTCCCCTCCCAGGAGGAAGCACAGCCATGGACGTCGCCGAGTCGATCACCCTGCACCCGGCCGGACTGCCGGGCGAGGCGGCCGCTCTCGCCCGGGCCCGGATCGCCGCCGTCGCGCAGGACGCCTCCGCGCTGGTCGAGGCCGTCCGGATCCGGCTGGCCGCCGCGCCGGGACGGGTGCTCGCCCAGGTCAACGCCGAGGTCGACGGGCGCCGGGTCCGGGTCCAACTGGCCGCCCGCGGCATCGGTGAGGCCGCCGACCGGCTCGCGGACGGACTGCGCCACCGCATCCGCACCGTCTCCGCCAGCTGGCGGCCCCGGCCCTGGCCCTCCGGCGACCGCGCCGTGGGCGTGCCGGCCACCGGCAGCGAGCGCATCGTCCGCGTCAAGTCGCCGTCGCTGGTGTGGTGTTCGCCGGACGCGGCGGTGCGCACCCTGGACGCGATGGACTACGACGTCCACCTGTTCACCGACCCGGCGACCGAGACCGACGCCGTCGTCCAGCGGATCGGCCCCACCGGCTACCGGCTGGCCCGCACCCTGCCGGCCGCGCCGCCGCAGCGCCCCGCGACGCCGCTGACGCTCAGCCCGCACCCGGCACCGCCGCTGACCGACCGTCAGGCCGCGGCCCGCCTCACCGCGGCCGAACTCCCGTACCTGTTCTTCGCCGACCCGGTCACCCGGCGCGGCCGCCTCCTCTACCGGCGGCTCGACGGCGACCTCGGACTGGTCGTCCCGGCCGGCTGAGAAAAACCTGGTGAGAGGCCCTCCGTCACCCGCTAGAGTCCGAACTCGTGCAGCAGCGGGTGACGGTTCATCATGTCCGTACCGGGCCGACCGAGTACCGGGTGATCCGGGCCGCCGACGGCCCCGGGCGGCTCGTCCTCCTCGACCGCCACCACCTGCTCGACATGTACGCCGACCTCGACGGGCTGAGCCGCCTCGCGGCGCTCTGGTCCCTGGCCGCCCGCTCCGCGCGCTCCCTGGTCCACCTGCCGCTGCGCGGCCGACCCGCCCCGGCCGGCTACCACGACGGCCTCCCGAACGAGATCCCGCCGGTCGCCCTGGACGTCCTCCTGGTCCACCACAGCCTCCAGTTCCGCCCCGCCGACTGGAAGGCCCTCCGCAACCGCCTCGGCCCCGGCCGCCCGCACACCACGGCCACCCCCGACCGGGAATTCCCCGCCGAACACACCTCGGTCCGCCGCCGCCCCCACGACCACCTCCGCTTCGACCGCGCCGCCCGCACCCTCGTCATCACCGGCAGCCCCGCCGCCTACCGCTTCGAGGGCATAGGCCTCCGCCACCTCCTCACCGAGGCCCCGCCGCCCACCACACCTGGCCCGCCACCCACCAGTGCACCGAACTCGACGCCGGCCCCTGGCTCACCTACCCCGTTCACACCCCGGTCCCCCGCCGCATCCACCTCCAGTACTGCCCGGACTGGCAGCTCTGACGGCCGGTCGGCGCGAACCGTCCGTCAGCACGCGGAGCGCGAGCACCGACCCGTCCGCGTGCACGGAGACCGGGCCGCCCCACTTCTCGTCCAGACCCACCCAGGGCCGGTCGCGTCGGTTCGCGTGGACGACGGCGCGGTACTCCGCGACGTCACCGCCGATCAGCAGGTCGAATAGCCGCGTGTGAACTCCTGAGAACGCCTCGACCCTGGTCCCGTTCAGCCGGAACACGTGATCGGTGCCGACGTACGACTCGCCACGTATCGTCTCCCGAAGGTCCCCGGGGCCGACGCCGGCCGCGTGATCGTAGCCCTCGAACCGCTTCCGTCCCTGAGCGACCGTCAAGTACTGTGCGGTGCCGTTGCCCGAGTCGGTGAACGCCATCAGACCGGCCGCCTCCGTACGGCCCAGGGTCTCCTGGAACCAACGGAAGTCGTCTGGCCCGAGGTGCCATCCTGGCTCGGGCTCGGGCACCCGGCCTCCTTCGGCCGGTCGCCGTACACCGGGGACGAGGACCGCCGGCCGGGAAGGCTCGTTCAAGCTCACCGGCAGTTCCCCGTCCGGAAGGTCGAGCCGACCGCCCCGGCCCACCGCCCGCAGGACGTGCACCGTCACCACACCCGCGCGCGACAACTCCGTGCTGAACAGCAGCCCGGGGGTCTCGTTCCACTCACCGATGTGCAGACCCTCGGCGTGCGCGGAGGCGGAAGCCAACTGCCCGGCCGACGTGAGGGAATTGCTGTGGTTCCCTTTCGAGACGATGGGGACCACCAAGGACGCCTCCCCCGGCCGCCAGACCTCGGCGAGGTACTGCGGGCGGTACCGATGGCCGGCGCCGCCTCCCTTGCGCGCCTCCCGGCCCGTGTCGGTCACCGCCCAGCCCGCACGCAGCACGGTCTCGACGGGCAGGATCGACACGCAGTGGTGGGGATACCGCAGCCCGAGAACGTGCTTGGCGATCGTGAGAGCCAGTCCGGTGCCGAGTTCGGTCGACTGCTGGTGCTTGTAGTAGTCACCGATCCCCCGGCCTTCGCCGGTCAGCCTGAGGTACTGGCCGTGGCCCGGCAGTTGCAGTTGCCCGCCGACGGCGAGGGCCTGGTGGTACTTGAGTGCGCCCCAGTGCTCCGCCATCCCCCGGCCCGCGCCCTTCGCCGACAGTGCGGTGGCCGAGGCCAGGGTGTGCAGGACGTCCCACATGGCGACGGTCTGCTCCCGGGTGAACTCCCCACGGTGCAGCGGCGCGAGGTGCGGTTTGCGGCGCAGCCCGCCCTCGCCCCGGTCCGCCCGCTTCTTGTCGTCGGCCGCGATGGCCGCCTTCACCTTGCCGAGCAGATCCTCGCCGGACCGGACCGAAACGGTCGACGCCTCGACGAGATCCTCCAGGACCGTCTCCACCGACTTCTCCACTGTGCCCCCACCGTTCCGGAACTGCGGACCCGGTGACGGTACGAACGAACCCGGCGGGGCACGCAAGCCGCGCAGGGGGGCACGTGGGAGGGGCAAGGGTCTTTCGCGGCCCGGACGGAGGTCGTCCCCGGCACCGTGCGCGCAACCGTCGCCGCCTGTGCGGACTGTCCAACACGCCCCACGGGACGACGACTTAACCGGGGTGCCGCCACCAGAGGTTCCAGCTGCCGTTGGCGCCGGACGCGCAGTAGAAGTACTCGTCGGCCTCTCCGGTGAGGTTGCCGTAGGCGATGTTGTTCCAGTACGCGCGGCCGACCTGGCAGTCGTTGTACGAGCTGCCGCCGTTCTGGTACTGGATCCACAGTTCGTTGACGTAGGTGGCAGCGGGTGCCGCCGAGGCCGTCGTGCCCGTCGGAGCTGCGACGGCTGCGCCGGCACCTCCGGCGAGCGCTGCGGCAGAGGCCGCGACGGTCAGCGCCACAACGGCTGACGCTCGCTTGATCCTCAAGAACATGGTGCGGTTCCTCACCTTCCGTTGATTGCCCACGAAGAGTTGCGCCCGTCGGGTGTGCCGCCCGGCTCACACGTTGTGCCGCCACCACAGATTCCAGGCACCGTTGGCACCGGGCGCACAGTAGAAGTACTCGTCGTTCCCGCCGTTGGGGTTGCCGTAGTAGACGTTGTTGAAGTGGACGATTCCGAGCTGGCACTGATTCCAGGCAGTCGCTGCCTGGGTGTACGAGAAGTACAGCTCGTTGATCGTGGTGGCCGCGGCGCTCGGAGCCGCCGTCGCGGTGCCGGTGCCCACGGTGAGGGCCGCGGCAGAGGCGACCAGCGCCACCGCGACGGCCGAGGTTGCTCGCTTCAGTCGGGAATACATGCGCGTGTCCTCACTCGGTTTCTGTGAGAGCCTGAGCCCTTGCTTGCGAATCCAGGGGCGAACCGGCGCCTTCCCCGCCCGTCTGACGGGCCTTCACCGGTTGACCGCTGCCCATATCCTGGTCCGGATCGACCTGCGAGACATCCGTCAAACGACGGTTCAGGTCGACCGGTGCAAGGGTGCGTGACTTAAGAAGCCGCCTCGTGTCCGCCCACTGCGCATCACCGGGCGAGAAGACCCTAGAGCCAGTCGCGCTTCTTGAAGATGAAGTAGAGGCTGGCGCAGACCACGCCCATCAGGCCGATGGCGAAGGGGTAGCCGAAGGCCCAGTGGAGTTCGGGCATGGAGTCGAAGTTCATGCCGTAGACGGTGCCGATGAGGGTGGGGGCGAAGAGGATGGCGGCCCAGGAGGAGATCTTCTTGATCTCGTCGTTCTGGGCGTGGCCGGCCTCGGCGAGTTGCTTCATCTCCTCGTTCTGCCGCTGGGAGACCAGGGTGGCGTTGACGGTGAGGATGTTCTGGAGCATCTGGCGGAAGCCGTCGACGCGTTCGGCGGCGTAGGTGGCGTGGTCGGCGACGTCGCGCAGGTAGCGCTGGAGTTCCTCGTCGGTGCCGTACTTCTGGAAGCCCGCTTCGAGGGCGCGCATGATCTCCAGCAGGGGGCCGGTGGCGCGCTGGAGTTCGATGACCTCGCGGGAGAGTTCGTAGATGCGGCGGGAGACCCGGGGGTCGCCGCCGAAGACCTCGGTCTCGATCTCGTCGATGTCGTGCTGGAGGCCGGCGATGACGGGCGCGTAGCCGTCGACGACGGCGTCCAGGACAGCGTAGAGGACGGCTTCGGGGCCGAGGGCGAGGAGTTCGGGGTCGGCTTCGAGGCGGCCGCGGATCATCGACAGGTCGGGCGACTGGGAGTGGCGGACCGTCAGGACGAAGTCGGGGCCGACGAAGAGGTGGATCTCGCCGAAGTCGACCTCTTCGACGTCGTCGAGGTAGCGCGCGGCGCGCAGGACGACGAACAGGGTGTCGCCGTAGCGTTCCAGCTTGGGCCGCTGGTGGGCGACGATGGCGTCCTCGACGGCGAGTTCGTGCAGGTCGAACTTCTCGGCCGCTTCGACGAGTTGGGCCTCGGCGGGCCGGTAGAGGCCGATCCAGGCCATGGTGCCGGGCTTGCCCGGGAGTTCGCGGTAGATCTCGGCGAGGCTGGCCGGCGTCTCTATCCGCCGCCCGTCGCGGTACACGGCGGCGTCGACGACGGAACGCTCCAGCGTGACGGGCTGGTTGTCGTCCGGGTTCTGGTCGGAGCGCGGGTCCATGGAGTGTTCGGGAGCCGGCGAGCGGTCGGCGGCGGGCCGGGTGGTGCGGCTGAACGGTCGCTTGCTCGCGCGCACGGCGCGCACTCGCCAGTCGGACATGGCGGGTACCTCCACGGGTCTGGGTCCGTCGCGCCCCGCACGGCGGGGTGGGACGGCCGGCCCCGGAGGACGGTCCGCGCGGGCGAGCGGACCCGGGGAACGCGGGGCGGCGTTCAGCGGGCGGTGCGCGGGCGGGGGTTCCGGAGGCCGGGAGCGGGTGAGAACTGCCCGGAGCGGGGCCGACTTCGGCCCGGACTACTGCACTCCACTGCTCTCACCTCCGTACCTTCCGGACGCACCGGGCGTCACGACCGTCGCCCAGTCTAGCCCCGATCGGTATGAGTCCTCGTCAGCCGGTCGGCGGGCCGTCGCGGCGCCCGCGCGGGCGCCCGTCCGTGGGGTCAGCGTGCGAACTTCTCGATCGCGGCCGGGGTGACCGGGGTGAAGAAGTTGACCAGGTTGCCGTCCGGGTCGCGGAGCAGCAGCGAGCGGTTGCCCCAGGGCATCGTGGTGGGTCCGGCGACGAAGTCGGTGACGGATCCGGTCAGCCTGCGGTGGAGTCCGTCCACGTCGTCGACCAGGAACTCGGTGATCACGCTGTCGTTGGCGGCCGGCCGGGCCGAGCCCGGGGCGAACAGCGGGACGGTGCGGGTGCCGGCGATCGCCAGGGTGGCGGTCGGGGTCCGGAGTTCGGCGAAGTCCTCGGTGGCCCAGGCCGCCCGGGCGCCGGTGGCCTGCTCGTAGAAGGCGACGAGGCGCGCGACGTCGGCGGTGATGATGCGGATCGAGACGAAGTCCATGGAGGTCTCCTCGGCTGTGCGGAAGGCGTGCACCTCGCAGGCTAGGAGAAATACCGGACAGGATCGGTCCGGTATCCGCCGACGGATCCGGCGAACGGGCTGGGTAGGCTGCGGACCGTGTCCCGACCCACCGGCCGCGTGCTGGCCCTCCTGGAACTGCTGCAGTCCGGCGGGACGCGCACCGTGGCCGAACTCGCCGACCGGCTCGGCGTCGAGGGGCGGACCGTCCGCCGGTACGTGAACCACCTGATCGAGCTGGACGTGCCGGTGGAGTCGGTGCGCGGCCGCTACGGCGGCTACCGGCTCGCCCCCGGGTACCGGCTGCCGCCGCTCATGCTCGGCGAGGACGAGGCGCTGGCCGTGCTGCTCGGCCTGGTCGCCGGCCGCCGGGCGGGCCTCGCCCCGGCGCAGCGCACGGCGGGCGAGACGGCGGCGGCGAAGATCCGGCGGGTGCTGCCCAAGCACCTCGCGCTCCGGCTCGACGCCCTCCTGGAGACGCTCGCCTTCACCGACCGGCCTGGCGATCCCGAGGTCCCGGACGCCGGGGTCCTGCTCGCGGTCGCCGAGGCGGCCCGCAGCCGCCGACCGCTGTCGATCCGCTACCTCGACGGCGAGGGGCGGCGCAGCACCCGCACCGTGCACGTGTACGGGATCGTCGCCCACGCGGGCCGGTGGTACGCCACCGGCGAGGACGCCGGGCTCGGCGCGGAGCGGACCTTCCGCCTCGACCGCATCGCGGACGCCCGGATCCTGCCCGGCTCGTTCGAGGTGCCCGCGGGCCTCGATCCGGCGCAGCGGCTGCTGGCGGCGTTCGCCACCGCCGAGCGCCGGTACGAGGTGACGCTGCGGGTGCACGCCACGGTCGGCCGGATCCGCACCGTCCTTCCCGCCGCCGTCGCGCGACTTGAGGACGACGGGGCGACGGTCGAGGACGAAGCGGGCGACGACGACGAAGCGGGCGAGGACGCTGCGGGCGAGGACGACGCGGCCGGGGACGGGACGGTCGAGCGCTGGCGGCGCGTCGAGCTGCGGGTGGAGCGGCTCGACTGGCTGCCCGCCGCCCTCGCCTCGCTCGACCGGCCGTTCACCGTCGAGCGCCCCGAAGAACTGCGCGTCCTGGTCGCCGAGTTCGCCGAGCGTCTGGCGTCCTACGCCCGCGGGTGAGCGCCCGCAGCCGAGCGCCCGCAGCTCAGCGCCGACCGCCGGCGCGCCCCCGGACGGGCCGCACTCGGGCGGTGCCGGTCACGCGGCCGCGCGCCCGGCCGGGACGTCCCCGACGGTCGCGGCGCGGGTGCGCGCATACTCCTCCGGGTCGCGGATCCGCCACACCGCCTGCCCGACGGCGAGCACGCCGCGCGCGGGCAGGGCGACCTCGCCGATGACGGGGTTCTCGGTGAGCCGGGCCGGCCGGCCGAGGTCGTGGCCGTCGAGGGTGGCGAGCGAGTCGGTGATCAAGTACATCCGCTGCGGCATCAGCACCCCGTGGTGCCCGCTGGGCATCGGGCCGGCCAGCCGGAGCCGCCCGAGGCCGAGCCCGCGGGCCAGCAGCTCGCGCATCCGCACCAGCGGCGCGGGCCGCCAACTGGACGGCGGCAGAACGGAACTGACGGCGTTGAGGGCGCGCAGCGCGGGCCCTTCGGCGGCGGTGAGGGTCCAGTCGAGTTCGGGGTGGTCCATGGTGACGAGCAGGGTGTCGGGCCCGGTCCAGGTCAGCCCGATCCGGGCGGTGCCGGTGTGCGCGCAGGCCGCGCCGTAGTAGCGCGGGCAGGCGGTCCCGACGTGCGGACCGTCGACGTGGATCGACCAGTCGCCGTCCGGGGTGCGATGCCACACGGTGCGGTACGGGCCGAAGCTGCTCTGCGGGAAGACCCGCAGCGCGAGCACGTGCCCGGTGTCGAACGGCAGGCCGAACACGCCCCAGCCTGCCGCGTACTCGTATCCGTCCCACGGGCTCCCGCCCTGCGCGCTCGGCGGCGGGGACAGCTGCGACGCCAGGTCGACCATGACGACCACCTCGCTCCGGACGGGTGCTGTCGCTCCCCCCAGCATCCCACCGGGCCGCCGGACCCGAACGCCGCGACGGCCGGGCGGCGGCGGAGGGGCAAGGCGCGCGCAGGGCGAGGCGCGGCCAGGGCAGCGCAGGGCGGGGGCGAATATTCGGTACCGGGCGCGGGACCGTGATGGCAGGCTCCGGGGCATGATCGACTCGAACCGCGCCACCCGCACCGACGGCATCGTGATCACCACGCTCGCCGAGCGCCCCTCGCTGATCCCCCGCGTCTACGAGTTCGCCGACACCTGGCCGGAGTTCGTCGCGCACGACCCGGTGGCGGACGCCTTCATGGGGCACGTGGCGACGGCGTTCCCGGAGCACTGCGTGGTGGCGACGGACGGCGACCGGGTGGTGGCCCGGGGAATGAGCGCGCCGTTCGACGGCCGGCTCGCCGGGCGGGACGAACTGCCGGACCGGGGCTGGGACCAGGTGCTGGCGTGGGCGTTCTACGACCGGCGCAAGGAGCGGGCGGCGACGGTGGTCAGCGCGCTGGAGATCACCGTCGAGGCGGGTCACCTGGGCCGGGGCCTGTCGTCCCGGCTGCTGAACGCGCTGCGCGCGGCCGCCGGCGCGCAGGGCCACCGCCACCTGCTGGCACCGGTCCGGCCGACGGCGAAGCACCTGGAACCGCACGTCCCGATGGCCGAGTACGTGGAGCGCCGCCGCCCGGACGGCCTGCCGGAGGATCCGTGGCTGCGGGTGCACGTGCGGGCGGGCGGCGAGATCGTGCGGGTCGCGCCGGCGTCGATGACGGTGAGCGGTTCGCTGGCGGAGTGGCGCGCCTGGACGGGCCTCCCGTTCGACCGGGACGGCGCGGTCGAGGTGCCGGGCGCGCTGACGCCGGTGCACTGCGACCTCGCGCAGGACCACGCGGTGTACGTGGAGCCCAACGTCTGGGTCCGGCACCGCACCTGAGCCACCGGAGAACCCGAGCCGCCGGACCTGAGCCGCCGGACGCCGGCGGGCCGGTCGCCCCGCGACGGGGCGACCGGCCGGGTGACGTGGCGTCAACTCCGCTGCTTCAGGCGGGTGGAGGCGAGGACCGCGACCAGCACGAGCGCGGTGTTGGCGAGCACGGCCAGCGCGATGCCGGTCAGGATGCCGTGCGCGGGCGCGGACGCGGCGACGATCGCGCTCATCACGGGGGTGCCCATGGTGATGCCGATCTGCTGGGTCATGGTGGCGAGCCCGGCGGCGGTGCCCTGCTCGCGGTCGGGCAGGCCGGCGGTCGCGGTGACCATGAAGCCGACGATGACCAGCATGTTGCCGACGCCGCCGACGAAGGTGGCGGGCAGCAGCAGCCACAGCCAGCCGGTGCCGGGGCCGAGCAGCAGCAGGGCGCCGGTCGCGGCGGCCTGGGCGAGTCCGCCGGCCAGCAGGGCGCCGCGGGTGCCGAGCCGGGCGATCGCCCGGGCGGCGAGGGTGCCGCCGAGGACGGTGCCGAGGCCGAGGACGCCGAAGGAGAGCCCGGCGGCGAGGGCGGAGAAGTCCAGCACCTCCTGCAGGTAGAGGGTGAGCAGGAAGACCAGCGAGGTCTCGGTGAGGAAGGCCAGCAGGCCGATCAGGTTGCCGAGCCGGACGGTCGGGCGGCGCAGCACGGCGGGCGGGACGAGCGGTGCGGCGGCGCGGCGTTCGACGACCAGGAAGACGCCGAGCAGGGCGGTGCCGAGCAGCAGGACGGGCAGCGCGGCGGGGTGGGTCCAGCCGTGCTGGCCGGCCTCGGTGAGGCCGAGGACGAGGGCGAGCAGGCCGAGGGTGACGGTGATCGCGCCGGGGAGGTCGAGGCGTTCACGGGCGGCGGCCTCGGGGCGGGACTCGGCGAGGACGCGGGGGGCGATCAGCAGGACGGCGAGCGCGACGGGGACGTTGATCAGGAACGCCCAGCGCCAGGACAGCAGGTCGGTGAGGACGCCGCCGAGCACCGCGCCGGCGGTGAAGCCGGCCGACATCAGGGCGCCGTTGAGGCCCAACGCCCGTTCGCGGAGCGGCCCTTCGGGGAAGGCGGTGGTGAGCAGGGCGAGTCCGGCGGGGGTGACGGCGGCGGTGGCGAGGCCCTGGGCGACGCGGGCGGCGATCAGCACGGCCGGGTCGGTGGCGAGGCCGCCGGCGAGCGAGGCGACGGCCAGCAGGGCCAGTCCGAGCAGGAACAGCCGGCGGCGGCCGAACAGGTCGGCGACCCGGCCGAACAGCAGGGTGAATCCGGCGGCGGGCAGCGCGAACGCGGTGGCGATCCACTGGAGCCGGCCGATCGGCAGGCCCATGCCGGTGCCGATCGCGGGCAGTGCCACGTTGAGGATGGAGAAGTCCACGGCCAGCATGAACTGGGCCACCAGCAGCACGACCAGGACCACCAGGGTGCGTCCGGCGAGGCGTGGCGCCGTGCCCGGCTCCGCCTGCCCGGTCAGCTGAATTGTCGACATGTCGGTCAACCTTCCCTTCGTTGTGCGCACTTCAGGCATTTCGGGTGCTTCGGTGCTTCGGTGCTTCGAGCGCGTCGAGCGCGTCGAGCGCGTCGAGCGCGTCGAGCGCGTCGAGCGCGTCGAGCGCGTCGGAGACCTCGGGCGCTGCGAGCGCCCCGGGCGCTGCGATGACCTCGGGAAGGAGCCTGCGCCGTTCCGGCGGGCGGAGGCAGACCCCGGCCGAAGCCACCCTCCGGGAAGGTGGCACTGGCAGGGTTACCCTCGGCCGCTGACGAGCCCGACCGGCGGCGGGCATCCTGGTGCGCATGCACACTTCGACCGATCTCGGGGAGTTCCTGCGCAGCCGCCGGGCCCAACTCCGGCCGCAGGACGTGGGGCTGAACGCGACGGACAGCCGCCGCCGGGTGCCGGGCCTGCGCCGCGAGGAGCTCGCGCTGCTGGCCGGCGTGAGCGTGACCTACTACACCCGGCTCGAACAGGGGCAGAGCGTCAACGCCTCGGACGGCGTGCTGGACGCGGTGGCCCGCGCGCTGCGCCTGGACCGCGACGAGCACGCCCACCTGCGCGACCTGGCCCGCCCCCGCAAGGCCGCGAACCGCGGCGCGGCGCCGAAGCCGGACCGGGTGCGGCCCGCGACCCGGCAGTTGATCGCGGCGATGGACCGCGTCCCGGCGGTGGTGCTGGACCGCCGCAACAACGTGCTGGCGTGGAACCCGCTCGGGCACGCCCTGCTGGCGGGGCACCTGGACCGGGACAGCCCGGACCGCCCGGCCGAGCGCCCGAACCTGACCAGGCTGCTCTTCCTGGACCCGCACACCCGGGAGCTGTACACCCACTGGGAGAGCGAGACCAGGGTGGCGCTCGCCGCGCTGCGGCTGACCGTCGGCCGGCACCCGGAGGACCGGCAGCTGGCCGAGCTGGTCGGTCATCTGGCCATCCACAGCCCGGAGTTCGCCGCGCTGTGGGCCCGGCACCCGGTGCGCGAGTGCACGGTCGGCAGCAAGTCCTTCCACCACCCGCTGGTCGGCGAGCTCGACCTGGCCTTCGAGAGCCTGACCACCTCGGACGGCAGCGGCCACCGGGTGCTGCTGTACAGCGCCGAGCCGGGCTCGCCGTCCGCCGCCGCGCTCGGCCTGCTGGCCGGCACCCTGCACTGACGGCCGGCCCCGCCGCAGCCGACCGCAGGATCCGGAATTCACCGACCGGCGACCGGAGTTCGCTGATTTGATGTCCCCAGGACGATCGGCGGCTCGCGGGGGGGCGCGATGGCTCGGGCTGGTGACCGGCAGGGCGGGGGCGGGCAGCCGCGGCTGCGGCCGTCGGGGATGTACCGCCGGTGGCGGGTGGCCGGTGCGGTGTTCGCGGCCGGCGCGCTGGCGGTGTGCGCGTCGGCGGAGTTCGGCGGGCGTCGGGTCCCGTGGCGGCGGTGCTGACCGGGCTCGCGATCGCCGTGTGGGCGGTGGTGCTGGTCAGGGCGGCCGTGCGGGTGCTGTCGCCCGTCACGGTGGTGGTCCATCCGCGCTTCCTCGAACTGAGCGGCGGGATGCGGAAGGTCCGGCTGCCGTGGGAGCAGGTCGAGGGCCTGTGCCTGCTGCCGGTCCGCGGGTTCGCCGCGTCGTACGAATCGCCGCACTGGCGCGGCTCGTTGCTGGTGCGCACGGCGGAGGGCAGCCCGGCGGCGCTGACGGAGCGCGGACCGCTGCGCTGGTCGGCGCCGTGGCAGGGCGTGCTGGTCGACCTGGCCCCGCTGGCGGTGCCGAAGGAGCGGCTCGACGAGCTGTTCACGCCGCCGGCGTCGGACCGGTGGTGCGGGACGACCCGGCTGCCGGCCGGGCCCGGCGCGGCGTCGGTGTTCGCGGCCGGCTCGCTGCTGTCCTTGCCGGGCCGTGCGCTGCTGCGGATGCGGCGGTCGGTGGTGGTGCTGGGCACGGTCGTCTCGTTCGTCGCGTTGCGGGTGTCCGCGCCGGAGGCGTCGTTCGCGCCGGCGCTGCCGGTCGCGATCGCGATGTTCGTGCTGCTCTTCTCGGGGACGGGGTGGCTGCTGCTGCGGCTGTCTCGGCACTGCGAACTGCGGGTGGAGACCCGGGGCGTGGTGGTGGCCGTCGCGGGCCGGGAGCGGACCGTGCCGTGGGCCGAGGTCGTCTCGCTGGAGGCGGTGCAGCGCACGGTGTCGCCGAACGGACAGCGCCACCTGGCGACGTCGGTGCTGGCCCGGCTCGGCCCGGAGGCGAGCCTCCCCGCGCCGCTGCCGCACTGGCCGTTCCGGGCGGACGGCCGGACCGTGGAGCTGCTGCCGGTGCACTCGCCCGGGTACGGGCACCTGCACGGACTGACCGTCTTCCCGGCGCAGTTGACGGACGCGCTGACGCCGTACGGCGCGAACCTGCTGTCCGCCGGCACCCAGCGGGCCGGGTCCGCCGCCGGCGAGGCCGTCACCCTCCGGGTCGGGCCGAGCCGCCGGTCCGCCCACCGGACGCTGGCGTCGGCGCTGCACGCCGCGCCGCCGGACCGGCCGTTGCGGCTGCTGATCGAGCCGGGCCGGTACCGGGAGGCGGGGCCGCTGGTGCTGTCCGGCACCGTCGAGCTGGCCCGGGCGGAGGGCGAGGGCCGGGTGGTGATCGAGGCCCCGGAGCAGTCCGCCGTCCAGTGCGAGGGCCACGTCACCTTCGACTCGCTGACGCTGGAGGGCCGCGGCGCCGACGTGCTGGTCGCCACCGGCCGGCTCGAACTGCGGGAGTGCCGGATCGAGGCGTCCGGCGAGTACGCGCTGCGCGCCGCCCAGGGCGCCGAGGTGCTGCTGCGGGACTGCGAGGTCCTCGCGGGCCGGACCGAACTCGTCGGCGCGACGGGCCTGTTGACGCGCACCCGGTTCGTCTCGTGCCGGGACCACGCGCTGGTGGTGAAGGAGCGTTCGCAGGTCGAGCTCACCGACTGCGCGGTGACGGACAGTCGGGGCCGCGGCATCGACCTGACGCGTTCGACGGCGGAGATCCGCGGCTGCGAGTTCCGCGGCACCGGCGACACCGCCGTCGCCGTGGGCGACCACGCGGAGGTGCAGATCGTGGGGTGCCGGATCGACGAGGTCCACGCAACCGGCCTGGCCTTCGACCGGCAGTCGCGGGGCACCGTCCAGGACACCACCGTCAATGGCGCCGCCACGGGCCTGTACGTGGCGCGGGGCGCCGATCCGCGGGTCCGGGACTGCCTGTTCGCGCACTGCCGGGCCAGCGGCGTGGTCGTCGAGGACCAGGGGCGCGGGCGGCTGGAGAAGTGCCGGGTGGAGAACGCCGGCCAGAGCGGCATCAGCGTCGCCTCCGGCGGCATCCCCGCGGTGCACGACTGCGCGGTGGCGTTCGGCGTCACGGGCGTGACCGTGCACAAGGCGCGCGGCGACTTCACCCGGCTGCGGGTGCACGACCAGTCCGCGAGCGCCGTCGCGGTCCAGGAGGGCTCGGTGGTGGAGCTGACCGAACTGCGCCTGGAGCGCTGCAAGGACGGGGTGTTCGGGCACGGCACCGGAGTGACGCTCCGGCTGGTGGGCGCGGTCGTCACGGACGTCTCCGCCTCCGGGCTGGTGCTTCAGGACGCCGCCCGCGCCACCGCCGAGCACGTCACCGTCGAGCGGGCCGGCCTGTTCGGCCTCAACTGCCGTGACAGCAGCCGGCTGACGGCCCGGGACTGCACGGTGACCAAGCCGGGCGAGGCCGGGCTGCTGGTGCTCAGCACCAGCGCGGTGGAGATCACCGGCCTGGAGGTGTCCGGCAGCCGGCAGCACGGCGTCTGGGCGCGCAACACCGGTCAGCTGTCCCTCAGGGGGGTCCGGGTGCACGGCGCCGGCGGCGACGGCATCCGGCTGGAGGACGACGTGTACGGCACCCTGACGGACTGTGAGGTGACGGGCTGCGGGGGCGAGGCGGTGGTGCCGAACGAGCGGATGGTGCTGGACGACATCCGCACCGGCACCACCGCGGACGACCTGCTGCGGTCGGGGGCGGGGCCGATGGCCGAGCTGGAGAGCATGATCGGGCTCGCCGAGGCGAAACGGCAGGTCGCGGGCCAGGTCGACCTGCTCCGGCTGGCCCGCTGGCGCTCCGACGAGGACCTTCCGCCGCCGCCGCGGGCGCACCACCTGGTGTTCTCCGGCCCGCCGGGCACCGGGAAGACCACCGTGGCCCGGCTGTACGGGCAGATCCTGGCGGGGCTCGGCGCCCTGAAGAAGGGTCACCTGGTGGAGGTGGCGCGCGGCGACCTGGTCGGCGAGTACCTCGGGCACACCGCGCAGCGGACCCGCCAGGCCTTCGACCGGGCGTCCGGCGGTGTGCTGTTCATCGACGAGGCGTACAGCCTGGCGCGGCGGTTCGGCTCGAACAGCGACTTCGGGCAGGAGGCGATCGACGTCCTCACCAAGCTGATGGAGGACCACCGGGAGGACGTGGTGGTGATCGCGGCGGGCTACACCGAGGAGATGCGGGCCTTCCTGGACTCCAACCCCGGCCTGCGCTCCCGGTTCTCCCGCATCCTGGAGTTCGACCCGTACGACCCGGCCGAACTCACCGAGATCGTCGCGCGGGAGGCCGAGCGGCACGTGTACCGCCTCGCGCCGGACGTCGCCGACCGGCTCACCGAGCGCTTCACCCGCCGCGAGTTGCGCGGCGACCCCGCCAACGCCCGTGACGCGCGGACCCTGTTGGAGGAGATGGTGGAGCGGCAGGCGTCCCGGCTGGCGGCCGGCGGCACGCCGAGCCGGGAGGACCTGGTGCTGCTGCTGGTGGAGGACATTCCCGAGGAGGACAGCTGGCTGTGAACGAGGACGAGGCGTTCGACCTGCTCGCCGCCCGCCTCGCCGCGGTGGAGACCGACGAGGCGGCCGTCGCCTGGTTCGGCACCGCCGAGGCGTTCGCCGCGACGGCCGTCCTCCGGGCCGGCGGCGTGCCGCCCGCCGCGGAGCTTCCGTTCGAGGTCGCCCTCGTGCTCGGCTGGAGCGACCTGTACGGGTACGCGGCCGGCGGCGACAGCGACCCGTCGCTGCTCGGCGAGGGGCTGCTCTGCCTGCTCCTGGTCCGGCGGCACGCACCGGAGCGGATCCCGCCCGTGTTCGCCCCCGCCCTCGCCGTGGCCGCCGGCGAGCCGGTGGGCGCCGACGGGCCGGGCGTCGAACTGGCGAACACCGTCGCGCTGTCCGTGCTGGTCGCCTACCTGCGCTGGCAGCACCCCGGCGCGCCCGCCGTCGCGGCCGCGCTGCTGCGCCGGGCCGCCGACGACTGCCCGGCGGACGACCCGATGCGGGGCACGGTGCTGTCCTCCCTCGGCCTCGCGCTGGTCGACGACTGGTTCGACCGCGGCGCGCACCCGTCGCTCGCCGAGGCCGTGCGGGCCGGCCGCGCCGCCGTGGCCGCCGCCCCGGACGAACCGGGCGAACAGGCCCGCCGGCACGGCAACCTGGCCTTGGCGCTGCGCGTCCGGGCCGCCGCCGGGCCGGGCGACGGGCTCCTCGCGGAGGCCGTCGCCGAGGCCCGCACCGCGATCGGCCGCTGCCCGCCCGACGACCCCCGCGTGGCGACGTACCGGGCCGAACTCGGCGCCTGCCTGGCCCAGGCCGCCCTGTTCGAGGACGACCACGCCGTGCTGCCGGAGGCGGCCGCGGTGCTCCGCGCGGCGGTCCGCGCCGCCGACCGCGGCCTCCCCGGGCTCACCGACCGGCTCTCGAACCTCGGCATGGTGCTGATCGCCCGGGCCGCCGTCGAGGACGAACCCGGCCTCCGGGCCGAGGGGATCGCGTTCTGCCGGCAGGCCGTCGACGCGGCCGGCAGCACGGGTCTGCGGCTGAGGTACCTGTGCAACCTGGGCTTCGCCCTGCTCAGGTTCGGCACCGGCGACGACGCCGACGCCCTCGCCGCGGCCCTGCAGGCCGCCGAACTCGCCCCCGCCGGCAGCCCGCAGGTCGCCGCCGAAGCCCTGACACTGGCGTCCGTCGCCCTGACCAGGCGTCACCTGGCCGGCGGGCGGCCGGAAGACCTCGCGGCGGCCGTCGCCCGCGGCGCCGAGGGGCTCGACACCACCCCGCCGGAGTTCCCGGCGCTCCGCGTGGAACGGGGCTCGGCGCTCGCCGAACTGCTGTTGCTGCGGGCCGAGTCCGCCGGAGCCGACGACCCGTCGGCCGAGCCGGTCGCGCTGCTGCGCCGCCTCGTCGAGGAGCTGCCGGAGCCGTCGGCCGACCGGGCGACGGCGCTGCGCAACCTGGCCGACCACCTGCTCAGGTCCGCGGTGGACCACGGCCGCAGCGACCGGGCGGCCGGGGCGGCGGACCGCTACCGGGAGTGCCTCGCGCTGCCCTCCCCCGGCCCGCGCGTCGAGGCGGACGTGCGCTTCAAGCTGGGCACGGCCCTGCTGCTGGCCGCCCCGGACGACGAAGCCGCCTGGCGGCAGGCCGTCGCGGCGATGGACCGGGCGGTCGCCCTGCTCCCCGAGGGCGACCCGCAGCGGCTCGACCTCCAGTACCGGCTCGGCTGCCACTGGGTGGGGCACGCCATCGACACCCGCGACCTGGCCGCCTACCGGAAGGGGCTGGCCGGGCTGAGCGCCGTGGTGACCGCCGACGGGCCCTGCCCGGCCTCCGAGCGGGCCGAGCACCTCGCCCAACTCGGCACCGCCCTGCTGGGGTTCGCCACCCAGGGCGGCGGCGAGGAGCACGCCGGCCGGGCCGTCGAGCACCTCGAACAGGCCCTGGCGATGGCCCCCGCCGAGGGCGGCCAACGGCTGAACACCGTCCACCGGCTCGCCGACGCGCTCCACTCCTCCGCCTCGCTGCGCTCCGACACCGCCGCCCTCGACCGGGCCTTCGACCTGCTGACCGAGGCCCTCGCCGAGCCCGGCGGGTACCCCGAGGACCGGATCGACTGCCTGGTCGCGCTCGGCGGCAACCTGCGCCTGCGCTTCCACTTCACCGGCGACCCGGCCCACCTGGAACGGTCCGTCGCCCGGCTCCGCGAGGCCGTCGCCCTGGCCGCGCCGGCCCCGCACCCCCGGGCGCTCGTCGGGCTCTCCTCCTCCCTCTGCGACCTGTACGGCTTCCGGCACGACACGGCGCTGCGCACCGAGGCCATGGACAGCGGCCGGGCCGCCCTGGCCCTGCTGCCCGAGCACGACCCGGACACCGCCTCCGTCCGGGCCGCGCTCGGCGACCTCGAATGGTCGCTGGCCGTCGAGGCCGGCTCCGAGGAGCTGATGGACGCCGCGCTCGACACCCTGAGAGCCGCTCTCGCCGCCGCGCCGGAGGGCCACGCCGACCGGCCCACGGTGCTCACCCACCTCGGCACCGCCTACCTCCACCGGGCGAGCCGGACCGGCGACCGCAGTTGGGAGATCCAGGCCGTGACCGCGTTCCGGGCCGCGCTGGAGAGCTGCGGCCCGACCGCGGCCCAGCGCCCGATGCTGCTGAACAACCTCGGCCTGGCCCTGTTCGTGCTGGCCGGGACCACCGGCGAGGACGCGCTGCACGAGCAGGCGATCGGCCTGCTGAGCGAGGCGGCCGCGCTGCGCGGCGGCATGGCGGCGGCCCGCGAACGGGCCGCGCTGAACCTGACGCTGATGCAGTATCAGCAGGCCCGCGCGGCCGAGGACGTCCGGGCCTCGACCGCGGCCTGCCGGCGGTTCGAGGACCTGGTGCTGGAGCTCGGCTCCCCGCACCCGCTGCGGACCACCGCCCTGACCCGCCTCGCCATCGCCGGCCTGGGCACCGCCGACCTGCTGCCCGAGCGCACCGCCCGGACGGCGCTGCGCCGGGCCGTCGCGGCCGCCCGGGAGGCCCTCGCCGACGACACCCAGGACGCGGACCCGATGCATCCGACGGCCCGCCGGGTGCTGGCGGTGGCCCAGCTGCGCCGGGCCCGGCTCGGCGAGCAGGTCGACCTGGCGGAGGCGCTCCGGCTGAGCCGGCACAACGCCGAGGACCCGACCCTTCCGCCGCACACCCGCCTGGAGGCGGCCCGGCTGTGGGGCACCATCGCCGCGCACGCGGACCGGGCCGCGGAGGCGCTGAAGGGCTTCGCGCGGGCGGTCGAGCTGCTGCCGCAGGTGGCGCCCCGCCACCTCACCCGGCTCGACCAGGAGGACCGGCTCAGTTCCGGCCGCGGGCTGGCGAGTTCGGCGGCGGCGTTCGCGATCCGGGCCGGCGACCCCGAGCGGGCGCTCGCGCTGCTCGAACAGGGCCGGGGCGTGCTGCTGGCGCAGGGGCTGGAGAACCACGGCGACCTGTCCCGGCTGCGTGCCCTCGACCCGGCGCGCGCCGCGGAGTTCGAGCGGATCCGGGACCGGCTGAGTCGCGAACACCCGCTCGCGCGGCAGTTCGCGGGCACGGAACTGCCCGACGCGTTCTTCGTCCGCAGCTCCGGCGACCCGTCCGGAGCGGCGGCCGCGCTGCGCGAGACCGAGGAGCTCCACGCGCTGTCCCGCCGCTGGGACCGGCTGCTGGACGAGATCCGGGCGCTGCCCGAACTGGAGGACTTCCTGCGCCCGCCGTCCACCCGCCGGCTGCTGTCGGCCGCGGAGCGCGGCCCCGTGGTGGTGGTCAACGTCAGCGACTACGGCTCGCACGCGCTGATCCTGGCCGCCCCGCCCGGCGGCGCGCCGCACATCGACGTGCTGCCGCTGCCCGACCTCACCCCGAACGAACTCGCCTACGCCGTCACGGTGTTCGGCGAGCACGGCATCGACCTGGCGTACGGCGACCAGGGCGTGGCACAGGCCCGGAGGACGATGCGCGCGCTCGGCCTCGTCCTGGAGTGGCTGTGGAACAGCGTGACCGGGCCCGTGCTGGACCGGCTGCGGCTGCGCGGCACGCCGCTGGACGGGGAGGATTGGCCGCGCCTGTGGTGGTGCCCCACCGGCCGGCTCGCGTCGCTGCCGCTGCACGCGGCGGGCAAGGGCCAGGACTTTCCCGGCACTTGGGTGATGGACCGGGTGGTCTCCTCGTACACGCCGACGGTGCGGTCGCTGCTGCGCGCCCGCCGCCGGAGCACCGCCCCGGGTCGCCGCGACCGGCGCCCGCCCCGCTGGTGGTCTCGCTCGCCCGGACGCCCGGCGGCCCGCCGCTGCCCGGCGCCGGCCCCGAGGCCGACGCGGTGGCCGAACTGTTCCCCGGCGGGCTGCGGCTGGACGGCGAGCGGGCGCGGGTGGCGGAGGTGCTCCGGGCGCTGGAGCGGCACTCCTGGGCGCACTTCAGCTGTCACGGCGTCAGCGACCCGAGCAGCCCCTCGAACAGCGGGCTGATCCTGCACGACGGCCGGCTCAGCGCCTTCGACCTGTCCGCGCGCCGCCCGGTGGACGCCGAACTCGCCTTCCTGTCGGCCTGTTCGACCTCCCGGGGCGGCGTCGACCTGCCGGACGAGGCGGTGCACCTGGCGCCGTCGTTCCAGCTGGCCGGGTTCACCCACGTCATCGGCACGCTGTGGACGGTGTCCGACCGGATCGCCCGCCGACTCACCGAGGGCTTCTACGCCGCGCTGCGCGAGGACGCCGACCTGGGCCGGCCGTTCGATCCGGCGCTGGCCCTGCACCACCCCGTCCGGGAGCTGCGCGAGGAGTTGCTGCCCGCGCCGCACCTGTGGGCGGCGCACGTCCACATCGGGCCGTGAGCCGACGCTCCGTCAGGGAGTTTCGCCCGCACCGTCGTTCTCCGGCGGGACGGCCTGCTCGGACTCGGCCGGCGAGGTGCCCGAGGAGCCCTCCGGGCCGGTGTCGGGCTCGGCCGCGCCGCCGGAGATCCGGAAGATCCGCCGGTCGCGGTTCTCCTCGACCACGCTCTCCACCGACCGGCCGTCACGCCTGCGCCGGCGCGGTCCCTTCGTCCCGTCCGCTGCCATCGCCCTGCTCCCTCCGTGCTTCCGGTACCGCTGCCCGCGCCGGCTCCGGCGGCGCCACCAGCTCCAGCACCTCGATCTCACTGCCCTTGACGTACACCCCGGCGGTGCCCGCGACGCGGCCGAGGAAGGTCCCGTCGCCGCTCAGCCGCCACTGCGACTCCAGGTAGACGTCCTGCGGCTGCGGGAAGGCGGAGACCGCCGACCGCGGGCCGAGCCAACCGCCCACCCAGCGGCCGCCCTTGAGCCGGATCCGGACGAAGCAGGGCTCCCGGTCGGCGAACAGGAAGTCCCAGGCCGTCGGCGTCGGCTCGTAGTGCGCCCGCTCGCGGCGCCGGTGCAGCGCCGACGCGGCCCAGGCCGCGGCCGACGGCACCAGCACGACCAGCAGCAGCACCGCGAGCCCCGCCTGCCGGGGGTGCCGCAGCACCCCGGCCAGCGGGCCGCCGTCGCCGGTCAGCAGCCGGGCCAGCCAGGGGCCGGCCGCGACGGCGTACAGGGCGTCCAGCAGGCCGCTGATCGCGACGGACCGCAGGAACCGGTTCTGCGGCTCCTGTTCGGAGGCGTGCGGCCCGCGCAGGCGGTCGGCGACGGCCTGGTAGAAGATACCGGGCAGCACCATGGCCACCAGGACGGCCAGTTGCTGGACCGTGCTCGGAAGCACCGCCACCCCTCCCCCGGGCCCGGACCGGCCGCGTCCCTCGCGGCCCCGGCGCGCAGCCTCACCCTAATCGAGCCCGCCGCCCGCCCGGGGCGGTTCCGCCGAGTTGACGCACCGTCGGCGTCAACTCGCCGCGGGCTCAGCCTCGTTCTCGGCGAGCAGCTGCCGGGTGCGGCGCACCAGCGCGTGCCGCACCTCGTCCGGGGCCAGCACCGTCAGCGGGGTCGCCAGGCCGAGCAGGTAGCCCGCCAGGCCGTCCGCGTCCGGGCCGCCGACCTCGGCGAGGGTGGCGTCCGGGCCGTCCGGGCGGAGGGTGCCGACGCTCGGCGGGACCAGGCGCAGCGCCCGGTCCATCGGCAGCGGGAGCCGGAAGGTCACGTGGACCGCGTAGTCGGCGCAGGCCAGCGCGTGCGAGACCAGCAGCGCCGGGTCGGGCGGGTCGGCCAGGTCGACGGGCCGGCCGGTGGACCGGATCCGGGCGACCCGGTCCGCCCGGAAGGTCCGCCACTGGCCGCGGGCGACGTCCCGGGCGACGAAGTACCAGCGGCGTCCGGTGCCGACCAGCCGGTACGGGTCGACGTCGCGGACGGTGGCCCGGCCCGCCCGGTCCCGGTAGGACAGCCGGCAGCGCTCGCCGCGGCGGCAGGCGGCGGCCAGGTCGAGCAGCATGCCGGGGGCGAGGGGCGGCTCCGCCGGCCTCGGAGTGTGCGCGAGCGCGGCGTCCAGCTCGCCCATCCGGTTCGCGATCCGCGGCGGCAGCACCTGACGCAGCTTCAGCAGCGCGGACAGTGCGGCCTGATCGTCGCCGAGGACTCCGCTGAGCGCGGTCTCGCGCAGCCCGACGGCCACCGCGAGCGCCTCCTCGTCGTCCAGGATCAGCGGCGGGAGGTGCGAGCCCGCGCGCAGCCGGTAGCCGCCCCACGGGCCGGGGTCCGACTCGACGCCGTAGCCGAGTTCGCGGAGCCTGGCGACGTCCCGCCGCACGGTGCGTTCGGTGACGGCCAGCCGCTCGGCGAGTTCGCCGCAGGTCCACGACGGGCGGGTGGAGAGCAGGGAGACCAGGCGCAGCAGGCGGGCGGAGGTGCTGATCACGTCCCGAAGTCTGCCGCACGACCAGGACAGAAGATGTCCTGGTCGGGTCGTAGCGTCGGCCGCATGACTTCTGGAACCGCTTCCGTGCCCGCGCTCCGCTACTCGGCCGTCTCCTTCGACTGCCCGGACCCGGCCGTGCTGGGCCGCTTCTACGGCGACGCGCTCGGCCTGCCCGTCCTCTACTCCGACGACAACTTCGTCCTGATCGGCCACCAGGGCGCGCCCGCGCTCGGGTTCAACCGGGTGGCCGACCACCGGCCGCCGAGCTGGCCGGACCAGTCCGGGGCGAAGCAGGCCCACCTGGACTTCGCCGTCGAGAACCTCGACACCGCCCAGGCCCACCTGCTCGAACTGGGCGCCGCCCTACCGGAGTTCCAGCCGTCCCCCGACCGCTGGCGGGTCCTGATCGACCCGGCCGGCCACCCCTTCTGCATCTCCACCCTGGCCTGAACCGACCCGCCGGGCCACGACGATGACGCCCCATCGGCCCAGCAGCACACCGAGCGCACCGACAGTCAGGAGGTGGTGCACCACGCACGCACAGCCCGCCAGGGCAACGGCGCTCATCGCCAACCGGCCGGGGCACCCACCACCCGCCCGGCCGGCGACGGTCCGTGAGCCCAGCAGGGCGACGAGCGGACTGCGATCAGCCCGCCAGAGCAACGGCGGTCATCGCGAGCCCACCGGGCGCGCCAATGACGGGCCGCCAGCAGGCCGTCGCGCGCACCGGCGACCCGGCGGCGATACGCCAGGAACCCCACCAAACCCGAAACCCCCCAAGGCAACGACGGCCGTCACCAACCCACCATCGACGGGCCGTCAGGCCAGCAACGCGCCGAGCGGGCCGGCGATCAGGTGGTAGTGCGCCAGGAATGCCGTGAAGGCACAACCCGCCAGGGCGACGGCGGTCATCGCGAGTCGGCCGGGCAGTTGCCACCAGTGGCGCAGCCAGCCGGCCGCTGCGCCTGCGGTGACGGCCAGGGCGAGTGGCGGGAACGCCGCGCCCCACCAGGTGGGGGCGAGGGCCAGCGGGGTGCCCAGCGGGACGGCCTCCATCATGGCGTTGCCGTCCGCGACCAGGGCGAGCAGCGCGGCGAGGAAGCCGGCGGCGAGCAGCCCGGCGACGGCGGCTGCCGCCCTGGCGGCCCGCGCGGGCCGCGGGTGGGCGGGGCGGCGGCGCAGCCGGCGGGCGAGCGCGGTGGCGGGGACGGCGACGGCCGCGCCGAGCAGCACCGCCAGGGCCGCACCGAGGGCGGCCAGGCGCGGGCCGGGCCGCTGACGCCAGGTCAGCTGCTGGTACGCGGTGGACGGGTTGTCGGAGGCGGTCAGCACCCCGTTGCGGAAAGCGATTTCCGCCTGCCCGTCGCGTTCCCGGTAGCGGTCGCCGCCGAGCGGCAGCCAGTGCTGCTCGGGATGCCGGGGGTCGGGCGAGAGTCCGTCGGTGCGCAGCCCGTTGCCCTCGGCGGTGACGGTGACGGAGCCGAACAGTTCCTCGGTGCGCATCAGGCTGTCCCGGCTGACCCGGGCGGCCCGGTACGTCCCGGCGGCCTTCCTGGCCTCCCCCGTGCTGCCCCGTCCGCCGCCACCGGCGGCCGGCGGGTGCGCGCCGGGCAGGGCGTCGACGACGGCCCGGATCAGCTCCTTGCCGTCCCAGCCGGCGGCGCCGTCCACGCCGTCGCCGTTGTACACCACGTAGATGCCGAGGCCCTGTTCGGGCAGCACCAGCAGGTTGCCGTGGAAGCCGGGCAGGTCGCCGTCCTTGAACCAGCCGGTGAACCCGTCCCGGGTCCAGCCCTCGTACGCGTACCCGAGGCCCGGCAGCGCCGGGTCCTGCCGGTAGTGGGTGGTCTGCATCAGGCGGGCGGCGGCGTCCGGCGCGAGCTGGGCGCGCAGCCAACGGGCCATGTCGGCGGCGGTGGTGAGGCCGCCGGGCCCGCTCGGCGTCCACGGACCGTACTGGCCCCGGTCCTCCACCCAGCCGTCCGCGCCGTCCGGGCGGTACCCGTGCGCGGGCTGCAGGCCCTCGGGGTGCGGCTGGACGAACGAGGTCCGGTCCATCCCGAGCGGGCCGAGCACCCGCTCGCGCACCGCCTCCGCGAACGGGCGGCCACTGACCCGCTCCACCACCAGCCCCGCGAGAGCCGCCCCGTAGTTGTCGTACGCGACGACCGTCCCGGGTGGCCGGACCCGGGCCGGCCGGTGCTCGGCGAGGCTCTCCGCCAGGCTCGAAAGGCCCTGCGGAGTGGCCGAGTTGACTCCGACGAGGTCGCTGTCGAAGCCCGCCGTGTGGGTCAGCAGGTGATCGGTGGTGACGGGCCGCCCGGGGTAGCTGTCCGGGATCCGGTTGGCGGCCGGCAGGTACCGGTTGACGTCGGCGGCCGGGTCGATCCGCCCGTCCACGATCAGCTGCGCGGTCGTCTGGGCGGTGAACAGCTTCGCCAGCGAGCCGAGGTAGAACCCCGTCCGCTCCGGATCCACTGCCGCCCCGGTCGCCGTGTCCGCGACCCCGTAGCCCTTGACGTACGCCCCGCCGTCGGCGCTCACCACCGCGACGGCCGCCCCGGGTATCCGGTCCCGGCCCAGCTGACCCGCCATCGTCCGGTCGATCAGCCCGCCCAGCGCGGCGGGGTCGGCCCGGCGGGGGCGGGAGCGGCCTGGGCGGCGGCGGGCAGCAGCCCGGTGAGGGCGAGCGCCAGGACGAGGGCGGCGGCGGTGCGTCGTCTGATCATGCGTCAACGATCGCGCCGGGCCCGGGGGCCGGTGCAGTGCACGGCGCACCCGTCGGCATGCATTCTGCACATCCGCGCCCGCAGGTCAGCCCGCGCCGAGGCGCTCCAGTTCGGTGCGGGCCCGCTCGTGGTCCTCGTCCCGCAGCGCCTCCCAGAACGGGTGCGTCGACACGGCGTGCGAGGCCTGCTGCTCGGCCTCCAGCAACTGCCGGTTCTCCGCCTTCTGCTCCTCGCTCCACCCCTCGCCGCCCGGCACCACGCCGTCCTTCAGCACCATCTCCGGCTGGGGTTCCGTCCACACCGGAACGGAAGCGAGGAACTCCGCCCGCGCGGCCCGGGCCGCCTCCAGGGCGCGCTGCGCCGCGACGAGGTCCTCGGGGAAGTCGAAGGTCTCCTGTGTGCTCACGGATTCGGATGGTAGGCCCTGTCGCCGCCCATCCGGCCGCGGCCCGCCGCCGACCCCCGCCATTCCGCCGAACCGGCCACCCGCCACCCGCCACCCGCCACCCGCCGCCCGCCGCCCGCCGCTCCACCGTCCCTCCCCTGGCGTCGCCTCACCCCGCCACCCGGCACAATGGCCCCGTGCTCGGGGGAAACGTGGACCAGGACGAGGGCCTGCCCGGTCCGGTGGTGCTGTCGCTGGTGCTGCTGGGGGCGATGTTCGGGATGGCCGCGCCGGCGGACGGCGGGTGGTGGCCCGGGCCGGCCGCGCTGCTCGCGCTCGCGGTGCAGGCGGTGCACTGCCTGCCGTGGACGACCCGGCTGCGCGGGGCGTGGACGCTGGCGGCCCAACTGCTGCTCGCCTCCTGGTCCGGCGTGCCGGGCTTCGCGGCCGCCTCGGTGCTGCTGCTGGTCCGCTGCCGGGTGCGCTGGGTGCTGTTCGCCCTGGTCGTGCTGGGCGCCGCGGCCCTCGCCGGGGACGGCGGCTTCCGGGCGGCGAACGGCGCGGGCAACGCGCTCGCCCAGGGCCTGACCGTCTTCGCGCTGACCCGCCTGTTCCACCTGTACGCCGAACTGCACGCCGCCCGCGGCCGGTTGGCGTCCGCGCAGGTCGCGCAGGAGCGGCAGCGCGCGGCCCGCGACCTGCACGCCGCGATCGGGGTGCCGCTCGCGGCCGTGCTGCGGCTCGCCGCGAACGGGGACGCGGCGGGTGTCGCCGCCACCGCCCGCCGGGCCGCCGCGCGGGTGCGGGCCGCGCCGGAACCGCCGCGCCCGAGCAGCCCGCCGGACGGCCCGATGCCGGCCGTGGTGCTGCCGGTCCTGATCGCCGCCCATCTCGGCTACCTGGCCGTCGGCGTCGTCTACCTCACCGAACTCGGCCTGCCCGCACTCCAATTGACGTCCGCTCTCGCCGCATTGGCCACGGTGACGGCCCTTCAGGTCCGGCACTCGCTCCCCCGTCCGCCGGGCGTCCGCCCGAGCGGGTACCTCGCCACCTGGGCGCTGCAGTGCGTCCTCGCGGTCGCGGTGCTGTTCGGGCCGGACGGCCCGCACCCGCAACTGCTCGCGTTCGCGGCGGCGTCCGCGCTGGTGCTGCTGCCGCCGGCGGCCGGATGGCCCGCGTTCGGTGCGGCGGTGCTCGCGGCGGGGACGGTGAGCGGCGCGGCAGCGGTCGACGTGGTCACCATCGCGCTGGTCTGCTACGGCCTGGCGCTGCTCACCACGCTGGTGGACCGGGTCCGCGAGGCCCGCCGTGCGCTGGCCGAGCTGGCGGTCGCCCGGGAGCGGCGGCGGATCGCCCGGGACGTCCACGACCTGCTCGGCTCGGGCCTGACCGCCGTCGCCGTCACGGCCGAACTCGCCGTCCGCGAGCCCGCCGCCGGGCACCTGCCGCGGGCCGCCGCGCTCGCCGAGCGCACCCTCGCGGAGCTGCGGGCCGTCCCGGCGGACGGCGCCGAGCTCGACCTGGACCGCGAACTCGCCTCCGCCGAGGCGCTGTTGTCCGCAGCCGGCATCACGCTCCGGCGCACCGGCTCGGCGGAGAGCACTCCGGCGGCGGCCCGTCCGCTGCTCGCGGCCGTGCTGCGCGAGGGCGTCACCAACGTGCTGCGCCACAGCCGGGCCACCGAGTGCGCGCTCGACCTCGGCCCGGCCGGCCTGCGCCTCACCAACGACCGCCCCCACCCGGGCCCGCACACCCCGGGCCGGGGCACCCCGAACCTGACCGCCCGGGCCGCCGCCCACCACGCCGACCTCAGCACCGCCGCCACCGGCCCGGACAGCTGGACCCTGACGCTCGACCTCGCCCCGCTACCGGCCGCCCGAACTCCCCGATCCGGCGCGACCCGAATGCCCTGATCAGCGCCGCCCGAACTCCCTGATCCCGCAGGCGTGTTCAGAGCGCGGCGGCGACCGCCGCCGAGGCGTGGATCCGGGTGGTGGGGAAGACCGGCACCGGGCTGTCCGCCACGCCGATCAGCAGCTCGATCTCCGTGCAGCCCAGGATCACTCCCTGCGCGCCCGCCGCCACCAGGCGAGCGATGACCTCCCGGTAGGCGTCGCGGGACTCCTCGCGGACCACGCCGACGCACAGCTCCTGGTAGATCACCCGGTGTACCAGCTCCCGCCCGGCCGCGTCGGGCACCAGCACCTCCAGTCCGTGGCCCGCCAGCCGCTCGCGGTAGAAGTCCTGCTCCATGGTGAACGCGGTGCCGAGCAGCCCGACCCGGCGAACTCCGGCCGCCAGCACGGCTTCCGCGGTCGCGTCGGCCAGGTGCAGCAGCGGGATGCCGACCGCGGCGGCGACCTGGTCGGCGACCTTGTGCATGGTGTTGGTGCAGATCAGCAGCAGGTCCGCGCCGGCCGCCTCGACGGACCGGGCGGCGTCCGCGAGGAGTTCGCCCGCGGCCTGCCACTGGCCGGTCGTCTGGAGGTGTTCGACCTCGGCGAAGTCCACGGAGTGCAGCACGCACTTCGCGGAGTGCAGGCCGCCGAGCCGTTCCCGGGTGAGCTCGTTGAGCAGCCGGTAGTACTCCGCCGTGGATTCCCAGCTCATGCCGCCGAGCAGGCCGATCGTCTTCATCGCGCCACTGTGCCACAGCCGGCCCGCACGCCCCCGCACGCCCCTTCGCCGGGGTGCGCACCTCCGTGCGCCGGTGGGGCGGGCGGTCGGGGAAGGTTTTTGCCGGGAATGCCCCCTGATGAACCAATCGCACGACCCGGGAGAGTGTCCGGTGACCGAAGTGATCCCTCCGAACGACAGCGCCGACGGCGGCTCCACCACCTCGGGCAGGCCCGCCGGGGCACGCCCGTCCCGGGCGCCGCTCCCGTCCCCTCCGGCCAGGTCGTGGTCTTCGACGCGCCCTTCTCCGACACCTCCCAGTGGGCGGCCGGCGTCTCGTCCGCGTACCCGTCCAGCGGCCGCAACTCCGGTGACAACAAGCTCGACCACCTGGTGCGCGGCTACGGCCCGGAGGGCCAGGTGTTCGCCGCGGTCCGGGAGGACCCGTTCAGTTGGCGGACGCCGCTGGTGACCACCGAGAACACCCGGGGCGGCTTCGAACTCCGGCCGGAGGACGTGCTGGAGGCGCAGTGCCTGCTGACGGCCACTCAGGGCACCTGGCCGGCGATCTGGACGTGGGGGCGGGACGCCTCGGCGGGCCGTCCCCAGCCGGGGCACGGCGAGGTGGACGTGTTCGAGTACCACGCCGACCATCCGCGGATGCTGGAGCTGAGCAACCACGTCAACCCGGGCAACCCGGCCTACCTGGACGGGCTGATCACCCCGGGCACCTGGTTCACCATCGCCTGCCGCTTCGGCGCCGACTCGGTGCGCTGGTCGATCGACGGCCGCGAGGTGCACGCGGACGGCCGGGGCGTCGGCGCCGCCTGGCGGGCCTGGATCATCGTCAACCTGTCGGTGACGGCCGGCCAGTGGGGCCACCTGCGGCCCCGCCCGGAGGTGCGCCGGATCTCCTGGGAGTGCCGGGGCCTGCGCGTGCTGCGCGACGATCCGGCCGCCCCCACCGTCATCTGACGCCCCGCCAGGAGGAGGAGAACGAGGAGACGGAGAAGCCCTACCGCATGTAGTCGTAGTAGCCGGCGCCCGCCACCAGCACCGCCTGGAAGTACAGCGGCTCGCCGTCGCCGTCCAGCGGCACCTCGTGCCCGGCGGTGCGGGTGAAGCCGAGCGGCAGGTCCGGCACGTACGCGTACTGGGTCTTGTCGATGACGGCGTGTCCGTCGGCGCGCAGCCGGTCGAGGAGTTGCCGGGCGGGGGTGGTGAAGACGTCGAGTCCGCCGTACCGGACGGTGATCGCGTCCTCGCCGGGGCGCGGCGTCCACACCTCGGCGGCGGTCAGCGTCCGGCCGTCCTCCAGGTGGAAGACGATCTCGAACTGCGGGTGCAGGGCGGTGACCTTCATGTAGGCGAACTCGCCTGCCAGGCCGTCGTCCTGCACCGTGACCCGCCCGAGGGCGGCGGCGGCCGCCTTGACCTCCTCGGCGGGCATGCCGAGGAGGAAGCCGGTGATGCCCCGGGGCGGGTCGAGGGTGATGTCCATGGGCGCCATGGACGTCATTTTAGGAGGCAGCTGCGGATGCTCCAGCCGTTGCCGGACAGGAACTTCTGGAATTTCTTGTTGTCGGGCAGCGAGTCGACCATCTCCTTGATCGCGGCGTCGTACTTGGTGCCGTGCACCCGCCGGATCTCGTCGATGTCCATCTTCATCGCCTCGTCGAACTTGCCGGCCTGGATCAGGCTGCTCTGCTTGGCGCGCCACCGGTCGCTCGCGGCGGAGGAGCCGGTGGAGATGAAGTTGCGGTGGTCGTCGTACTCCATCCGGATCGACGGGCCGCTGGACTCCTTCAGGTCCGGGGTGCCCAGGCCCAAGTAGGTGGCCTTCGCCGGGATGTGGTTGATCTCGTAGGCGGTGTTGTCGCTGCCGTCGGTCCAGTTGGCGGGCTTGAGCTTGTTGTACCAGCCGCCCCAGCCGGAGGGCTGCTTCGCCAGGCCCAGCGGGTCGGTCCAGTACAGCGGGTTGGGCACGTAGCCGTGCGGGTTGACGCCGGCCTCCTGGCCGAGCGGGTCGGTGCTGAGGTAGCGGCCGGTCGCGGGGTCGTAGTACCGGAAGTAGTTGTACTCGAGGCCGGATTCCTCGTCGTGGTACTGGCCGGGCCGCCCGAGCGGGCAGTCCGGGCCGCCGTCGGCGTGCTTCAGCCGGCGTCCCCACAGGGTGGTGTCGGCGCTCCAGGTGATCCGCCCGTCGGGGCTGACGAGTTCGCTGGGGGCGTCGACCAGGTCGGTGACGATGGCGTGGAACTGCTGCTCGATCAGGGTGCCGTCGGCGGCGGCGAGCCGTTCGCTCTGTGCGACGGCCCGCCAACTGCCGGGTTCCCAGTCCCAGCTGACGGTGCGTTCGGTGCCGCCGGGCAACTGGGTGCGCTGCTCGGCGAGTTGGGTGCCGTCCCAGCTGAACCAGGTCTGCTCGGCGTCGGTCCGGGGCTGCCCGTCGTCGGCGAGGCGGTGCTTGGAGGTGCGGCGGCCGAGCGCGTCGTAGCCGTACGCCCAGCGGCCCTCGGGGGATTCCAGGCGCACCAGCCGGTCCTGGCCGTCCCACTGGTAGTGCCATTCGCGGCGCTGCCCGGACAGCGTGCGCACGGTGCGGCGGGTGAGCCGGCCGTGGTCGTCGTAGTCGTAGCTGGTGCGGCCGGCGGTGCGCAGCAGCGAGCCGGTGTAGGCGCGTTCGCCGGCGGTGGCGTCCTGCGGGCGGCGGCTGTCGTGGGCGTGGGTGATGTTGCCGAGGGTGTCGTAGGTGTAGCGCTCGCGCCAGTTCTCGGCGCGGACCTCGGTGACCCGGCCGGCGGGGGTGAGGGTCAGGGTGCGGGTGCCGCGCAGCGAGTCGGTGATGGTCTCGGGCATGCCGTCGGCCCGGTAGCGGTAGGTGCGTTCGCGCAGGCCGGTGTAGACGCCGGTCTCGCTGCGGGCCCAGACGGACTGGCCGACGAGGCGGTCGGCGCCGTCCCAGCTCTGGGTGAGGGCCGCGCCGGCGCCGATGTAGCTGGTGGTCTCGCGGCCGCCCGGGTCGTGACTGAACGTCAGGGTCTCCAGCGTGCCGGCGAGCCGGACGGGCTGGTTGCCGGCGTCCCAGGTCCAGGTGGAGACCAGGCCGGTGGGCGTGGTGCGGCTGGTGCGGCGGCCGAGCAGGTCGTAGCTGTAGCGGGTGGTGCGGCCGTCGACGTCCTCGGAGAGGACGCGTCCGGCGGCGTCGTGGGTCCAGCGGACGGTGGAGCGGCCGTCGGTCATCGCGGCGAGGTGGCCGTCCTGGTCGTACGTCAGGGCGGTGGTGGTGCCGTCGTGGTCGCGGCGTTCGGTGAGCCGGCCGAGCAGGTCGTAGGCGAAGGCGGTGGTGCGGCCGGCCCGGTCGGTGGTGGCGAGCAACTGGTCGGCGCCGTCCTTGCGGTAGGCGAGGGCGCGCCCGTTGAAGTCGCGTTCGCCGACCAGGTGGCCGGCCTTGTCGTAGCGGTACTGCCACACGGCGTCCCCGGTGGCGACCGAGGTGAGCCGCAACTCGGTGTCGTAGCCGAAGACTTGCACCTCTCCGTCGGCCAGCACCTGGCGGCGGATCCGTCCGAACGGGCCGGTCTCGAAGCGCTGCACGGCGCCGGAGGGGTCGCGCTGCTCGGTGGCGTTGCCCTCGGCGTCGAAGGCCCAGGTCTCCACGGTGCCGTCGGGGCGGCGGCGTTCGGTGATCTCGCCCTCGACGCGGCGGGTGTACCGGGTGGTGCCGCCGAGCGGGTCGGTGGTGGCGATCACCCGGCCGAACGCGTCGTACTCGACGGTGGCGGTCTGCCCGAGCGCGTCGGTGACCTTGGTGATCAGCCCGGCCGGGTCGGTCTCGATCAGGTGGGTCTGCCCGAGCGGGTCGGTGACGGACCGCAGCCGCCCCTGCTCGTCGTAGCCGTGGACGGTGACGGCCCCGGCGGCGTCGGTGCGGCGCAGCAGGTTGCCCGCCGGGTCGTAGGCGAACTCGGCGATCGTCCGGCCGTTGCTGCCGATCGCCGCGATCTGCCGCAACTCGGTGTGGAGCAGCGTGAGTTCGCTGCCGTCCGGGGCGGTCATCCGGATCGGGTCGCCGTGCCGGTCGAGCTCGAAGCGGGTGGTGCGGCCGAGTTCGTCGGTGCGGGCGAGGACGCGTCCGCGCGGGTCGTACTCGGTGCTGGTGGTGTGGCCGAGCGGGTCGACGACGCGGGTGACGCGGTGCTGTTCGTCGTAGTGGTAGGCGGTGGTGTGGCCGAGGCTGTCGGTGCTGAGGGTGACGCGGCCGGCCGGGTCGTACTGGAAGGTGGCGGCGAGCAGGCCGTCCTCGCCGGTGCCGGCGACGGCCCGGCCCTCCTCGTCGTAGGTGTACTCGTAGGAGTGGCCGTTGCGGTCGATCCAGGCGGTCATCCGCCCGGCCTCGTCGTACTCGTACACGTACGGCAGGCCGGAGGAGTTGACGACGCCGGCCAGGTTGCCGTCCGGGTAGTACTGGTAGCCGGTGACGGTGGTGCCGCGGCCCTGCCGGGTGCCGTCGAGCAGCCGGATCTCCTCGATCCGGGGGCCGTCGGCGGAGGGGACGGTGTCGACGGCGACGCGGTAGCCGCAGCTGTGGACGAGCTCCCGGGGCGCGCCCTGCTCGTCGTGCAGGAAGCCGATGCGGTGCCCGTTGCGGTCGGTGATCGCCGAGACGGGGCGGACTTCGCCGATCCGGTAGGCGGTGCCGGGGTTGCCGGCCGGCGGGGCGAAGTGCCGGGTGAGTCCGGTGTCCGGGTCCTCGATCCGGAAGCCGCCGTCGGCGTCCCAGTGCAGCGGCCAGTCCGCGCCGGCGTCGGGGCGGACGGTGGCGCCGAGGCTGGGCGGCAGCGGGTAGTGCAGGATCTGCGCGTCGTCGCCGGCGAAGTGCACGCCGCTCGCGTCGATCTCCACCCGCTGGTCGAGGGTCGAGGCCCAGCCCTGCCCGAACAGCCGCCCGCCGACGTATCCCGAGGCGTAGGACCGGCGCAGCACCACCGGCAGCAGCCCCGCCAGCGTCAAGTCCCTTTCGGCGGTGATCACTTGACCGGACACCACGTCCACCGGGTCGCCCGCGGTGCGGCACCCGATGTTGCCGTCCACGGACTGTCCGCGCCGCCCGCCGCGTCCGAGCGGGCCGCCCTTGCCGCCGCGCCCGCCGTTGCCCGAACGGGGGTGCGGGACACCGCCCTTGCCCTCGCCCTTCAGGATCTTCTCCAGATCCTTGACGTGCTTCTCCTCGATCTCCCGGACGTTCTTCGCGACCTTCTTCAGGTTGTCGCCCGCGTGCCGGTAGAGGTTCTTCAACGCCTTCCCGGCGTCCTCCGCCAGCGTCTTGCCGAGCTTCGCCGCCCCGTGCTCCAGCGCCTTGACGATCTGGTTGCTCACTCGAAGCTCACCCCCGCGATCTTCGACTGGAACGCCTGCGCGTGCCCCGCCACCGCGTCCGCCTGCTCGTGCATCATCCGCGCGTGCTCGTCCAACGCGTCCGGATCGATCCGGAACCCCGACCCGCCCCCGCCACCGGACGACACCCCCAGCGCGGCCTCCGCCGCCTGGAACACCATCCCCTGCACCGCGTTCGCCACCGTGTCCACCAGCGGACCGATCGCCGCCTCCACCACCTGCGCGATGATGTACTGCTCCAACTGCTGTTCCAGATAATTGATCAGACGCTTCGCGGTCTCCTCGATCAGGATCACCGCCGCCTCCGCCGCACCGAACGTCGCCACCGCCGCCGCCTGGTCCGCCACGAACGCCGCCGCCAACGCGATCAGCTCACCGATCGTCTCCACCTTCATCGCCACGATCACGTCCGCCGCGACGTCCAGCGCCTCGGCCACCACATGGCACGCCTGCACCAACTCGTTCAGATGACTGTCCGACAGCGACGCCCACTTCGCCAGCAACGCCTCGTACGACGCCCCCTCGTACGCCTGCCCCAACTGCTGGATCGTCGACGTCGACTGCTGGTGCACCGACTCCACGTTCTGCGCGAACTCCCGCACATGGGACGCGAACTCGCGTACCTTGTCCTCGTTCACCGTCGGCCAGTTGATCCCGATGAACGACAGGAACTCCACTACTTCACTGGGCAGTTCAATGGCCACGGCTCGTCCTCCCGGCGCGGGAAACCTGCGTGCCGCAACCTAACGCCCCGCGCCACCGCACGGGAGAGGGCTTGGGACAACCGTGACAAACCCCGGACGCCCGCTAGGGCCGTTCGGGCCCCGCGTCCCGCCCGGCCGCGTCCTCTGCCCGGAACACACCATCTCGGCCACCAGCAGCACCTGCGCGTCCTCCACTTCTCCGCGTTCCTGACGAGCCGTCAGCCCCTGGCCACCGGGCCGGCCGGGAGCCAGCCGGACTCGCGGGCGAGGCGGACGGCGTCCAGGCGGGTCCGGGCGTCGAGCTTGACCTGCGCGGCTGCCAGGTAGTTGCGGACGGTGCCGGCCGAGAGGTGCAGGCGTTTGGCGATCTCCCGCGGCTCGCAGCCGTCCGCCGCCAGCGCGAGCGCCTGCGTCTCCCGCTCGGTGAGCGGGCTGGGCGGTGCGGTGAGCGCCCGCGCCGCGATCCCGGCGTCGATCGCCGTCCCGCCGGCCGCGACCGTCCGGATCGCCTCCGCGAGCCGCTCCGGCGGCGCGTCCTTCGGCATGAACCCGGTCGCGCCGGCGGCCAGCGCCGCCCGCAGCACCTCCGGCCGCCGATGCGCCGTCAGGATCAGCACCCCGCAGCCGGGCAGCCGCTCCCGCAGCACCGCCGCGTTGGTGATCCCGTCCGTCCCGGGCATGTCGACGTCCAGCACCGCCACGTCGGGCCGGTGCGCGAGCGCCGCCGCCACCACCCGGTCGCCGTCCCCGGTGTCGGCCACCACCTCGATGCCCTCGCTCCCGGCCAGCAGCGCCCGCAGCGCGCCCCGCACCAGGTGCATGTCCTCGGCCAGCAGCACCCGCACCATGTCCGTCTCCCCCGTCGCACCGAAGCGCCCACCCTACCGACACCCCGTCAGGACCCGGCCCGGCCTGACGCGACCGTGGGTAGTCGATGGGGTACACCTGGTGGTGGCCGCGCGGCCCTGCGCGGTCCGGTCGTCCCCGGGAGCGGTGCATGGCGAAGGAGAGCGGGAACGTGGACGGATCCCGGCTGCGGCGGGCGGTGGCAGGACTCGCGGCGCTGGTGTCGCTCTGCGGCGCCGGCCTGGCCTCCGCGCCCTCCGCCTCGGCGATCTACGGCGGACAGGAGGTGGGGCCGGTCGACCACCGGTTCACGTACACGGTCTTCGTGCACGCCGACAACTACCGGTGCGGGGGGACGCTGGTCGGCCCGCGCACCGTGCTCACGGCCGCCCACTGCCTCTACGGCAGAGCGGCCGCCGAACTCTTCTTCGGCTCCCGAGACGTGTCGACGCTCCCTCAGCCCCAGGTGGTGAAGGTCACCCCGAGCAACTGGCGCGTGCACGCGAGCTACGACAACGTCCAACTGACCGACGACATCGCCCTGATCACCCTGCCCTCCCCCGTGACGTTCTCCGAGTCGGTCGGCCCGGTCGCGGTCTCCTGGGACGACACGACCTACGACAACACCCCTGCCGTCGTCTCCGGCTGGGGCTTGCTGAACGACAGCGATTCGACGAGCATCCTCCACTACGTCAATCTGACGATCGCACCGACCGCCACGTGCCGGAACTACTTCGGCAACGGAATCACACCCGCCATGCTCTGCGCGGACGCCACCAACGGCGGGACGTGCCAAGGGGATTCGGGCGGCCCGCTGGTCGACACCCGGACCGGGAAGCTGATCGGCATCGTCAGCTTCGGCGGCGAGGGGTGCGCGAACCGCACTCCGCGGGTCGCCACCCGGGTCCCCTCCTTCGGCGCCTGGATCAGGACCTACTCCGTCGACCGGCTGACCTGAGCCGACATTTCGCCCCTTCCCGGGCCCCCGTCGCACCTCCGGGCGGACGAAATGATGAACTGGAGGGATGAGCACCGACCCGAAACACACCGAACCGCCGCTGCCCGGGACGGCCGTCGAGCGCCGTCCCGCCCCGGTCGTCCGGTGCCGGCGGTGCCACCGGCCGTTGCACGCGCCCGAGTCGCGCTGGGAGAAGCTCGGCCGGCACTGCGCCGACGCGCCCGAGCAGACCCGCGTCTACGTCATCGACCAGGACGAGCTGCCGGGCATCTGAGACCCGACGCCCGCTCAGGACCCCAGCGCGTCGGCGAGCTCGCAGCCGGGGACCGTCGCCGGGTGCAGCGGCGGGCCGTCGTACTCGGCGCGGCGCTCGCGGTCCAGCACCGCGCCCTCGAACACCGCCGCCCGCACCGCCCGCGCGAGCCGCGCGCCCCAGTGCGAGCGCGGACCGCCGAACGGATCCACCGGCTCGCCCGGCACCGGCGAACGGACGGCCACGCAGACCGCGTCCGACGGGGTGCCGGAGCAGTCGCGGCCGGCCTCCAGCAGCGCCTGCACCTTCGCCTCGGTGGCCGTCGCCAGCAGGTTCACCAGCCCGGCGTCCGCCACCGCCGCCGGCACCACCGCCAGCACGTTGATCGTCCCGGGCACGTACACGGGAGTTGACGGCTCGTCAGGGGCGGGCGCGGCGGCCCAGGTCGGCACGCCGATCCCGGTGGTGACCACGGCGGTCACGCCGCCGTCCTCGGCCCAGGTGCAGGCGTCCACCTCGGCGGCCGTCATCAGGCCGACGCCGGGGCCCACCAGGCCCTGGGCGGCGGCGAGTTCGGCCAGGTGCGCGTCCGGGTCCAGCCGCCCGTAGCCGGCCCGGACCTGCGCGTTGAGCACCCACTCCCGCTCGCCCAGGCCGCCGCCGAGCACCCCGGAGCTGACCATCCGCCAGCCCGGTCCGGCCCGCCACACCAGCAGGTGCCGGCAGGCGCCGTCCTCGATCCGCCCGGCCCGCTGCACCGTCACCGGCCGCCCGTCCACGCCCGCCACCTCCGCACCTGCTCCGGGCCCGTCTCCGCGGTCCCGTCCGTCGTCGAACGGCCACCCAATCACACCGCCCGACCGGCCCGGCACGGGGATTCGCCGCGACCCGACCGGATGCGGCAGAGTGTCCGCCATGACCGCGCAGCCCTCCGCCCCCGCCCCGCCTCCCGCGCCCCGGCGGCCGGCGCCCGCCGCCGCCCGGTGCAGCAGCGCAGCCAGGAGCGGTACGAACGGCTGCTGGACGCCTGCGCGGGACTGCTCGACGAGGTCGGCACCGCCGGGCTGACCACCAAGGAGGTCGCGCTCCGCGCCGAGGTGCCGATCGGCACCCTGTACCAGTTCTTCTCCGGCAAGGAGGGCCTGCTCGCCGCCCTCGCCGAACGCAACCTGGCGTTCTTCCTGGACGCGCTGGCCCGCCGGGTGGACGTCGCGGGCCGGCCCGGCGTCGCCGAGTTCACCGACCTCGCGGTCGAGGAGTTCGTGGCGATGAAGCGCAGCCTGCCCGGCTTCGGCCACCTCGACTTCGGCCTGGTCGACACCGTCCCCGCCGAGGTCGACGACCTGCACCTGCTGGACGCCGAACTCGACAACAACGCGGCCGTCGCGCTGCGCCTGCGCGCCATCGGCGGCGAGCTGTTCGCCGCCCCCGGCTACGCGCTCGCGCTGCGGGTCGCCATGGAGTGCGCGGACGCCGTCCTCAAGCTCGCCTTCCGCGCCGACCCGAACGGCGACCCGCAGCTGATCGCCGAGTGCAAGCGCCTGGTCCGCAGCTACCTCGCCGCCCCGCCCGCCGGCAGCTGAACCGGCCCGCGCCCCACGGCCGTCCGGCCCGCGCCGCGCGGCCCGGCCCGTGGCGCTGACCGGTTCCGCCATTGCACCGCCCGGAGCACCGCCGCACAGTGGAGACAGGGGTTCGCCCCCGTCCCACCGGTCCCGCCCACCGGTCCCGCCCAACCGCAGGAGCAGCGATGCAAGCCACAGTGGGAGACCACGTCCACATGTACAGCAGGTCGGTCGGCATGACCGACCGCAAGGGAGAGATCGTCGAGGTGCGCGGCACCGACGGCGCACCGCCGTACCTGGTCCGCTTCGAGGACGGCCACGCCGGCCTCGTGTACCCCGGCCCCGACTGCGTCGTCGAGCACCGGCTCGGCGAGGAACAGCGCTGATCCCGGGCCACGGCCCGGTGGGAGGAGCGGTCCGCCTTGCCCCCACCCCTGCCGGGCCCACTGGCCCATCTCGCCCCGCTGCTGGACGACTACGGCTATCCGGCGGTCGGGGTGCTGGTCTTCCTCGACAACTGCGTGGTCCCGGTGCCCGGCCAGACCATCCTGGTGCTGGCCGCCGTGTACGCGGGCGCGGGCCGGCTGTCGCTGCCGGTCGTGCTGACCGTCGCGTTCCTGGCCGCGTTCGCCGGTAACACCCTCGCCTACCTGCTCGGCCGCACCGGCGGCCTCGCGTTCGTCCACCGCTGGGGCCGCTACCTGCGCCTCACCCCGGAACGGATGGCCCGCGCCGAGTCGTTCTTCCGCCGCCGCGGCGCCCTGGTGGTCACCGGCGCCCGCTTCGTGGACGGCCTGCGCCAGACCAACGGCCTGGTCGCCGGCACCACCGGGATGCCCTCGCGGCGCTTCCTCGCCGCCAACGCGGCCGGCGCCGCGCTCTGGGCGGGCGTCTGGACGGCGGTCGGCTACTTCGCGGGCAGCAACGTCACCGTGCTGTACCGCGAGGCGGTCCGCTACCAGGTGCTGCTGCTGGTCACCGTCGCCGCCGTCCTCGCGCTGGTCGCCTTCCGCGCCCTGGTCCGGCACCGCCGCCGCCCGCCGCACGACGCCGCCGGCCGGATCCCGCACCAGGACAACGGCGACGACGTCCCCGCCGACGGCCGCGACCACCGCTGACCCGCCGTCAACACGCGGCGCGGGCCGCCCCGTCCCCGGCGCGGGGGACCACGGGGCGGGGCGGCTCAGCGGAGCTTGATCACCTCGAACGAGGCGGCGAACACCGTGCCCAGGCGGCTGCCGGCCGTCCGGCCCATGGACTCCAGGAACTCGGCGGCGTTGGCCATCTCCCCGCCGAGGCCGTCCAGGTAGGCGCGGTGGGCCTCCAGCGAGGCGACGCCGGCGGCGAAGGTCTCGGTGGTGTCCACGGCGTGCAGGCCGTCGGGCGAGGCGGCCGCCCAGACCTCCCGGACGCCGTTCCACGGCTGGTGCCCCTCCGCGGTGAGCTCCCGGAACACCCAGCGGTTGCCGGCGTCCCGCACCGCGTCCAGCGCGGCCCGGCCGACCGCGATGTGGTCGGCCTGGTTGGGGAACACCCCGCCGTAGGTGTCCCGGAAGTTGGTGGTGATCACGATGTCCGGCCGGTGCCGGCGGATCGCCCGTGCCAGGTCGCGGCGCAGCGGCAGCCCGTACTCCACGACGCCGTCCGGGTAGCCCAGGAACTCGACGGTGTCGACGCCGACCACCGCGGCCGACTCGACCTGCTCGCGCTCGCGTACCGGCCGGCACTGGGCCGGCTCCATGCCGTCGATGCCGGCCTCGCCGCTGGTCACCATCAGGTAGCTGACGCGCTTGCCCTGCCCGGTCCAGCGGGCGACGGCGGCGGCCGCCCCGTACTCCATGTCGTCGGGGTGCGCGACGATCGCCAGTGCGCTGTCCCACTCCTCGTCCAGCGGGAGGTACGGGGGCGGGGTCTGCTCGGTGGGGTTGCTCATGGTCGTTCCTTCTCGTCCTCGTGGAAGCGTTCCTCGGCCCCGCCCGGGGCGCGGGCCGGGCTCAGTTCGCGGTGCGGATCGAGTAGTTGAAGTCCGCGTGCCCGTAGTGCCGCATCAGCCGCATCCAGAACGGCATCATCATCTCCAGCCCGCGCGCGGCGTCGATCCCGCCCAGGTCGAGGACCCGCCCGGCCGGCCAGCCGAACTCGCCGAGCAGCGCCGTGACCTGCGCCTTGGCCTCCGTGTCCTCGCCGGCCATGAACAGCTGGTGTTCGCCCGGCACGCGGTCGGGGTCGACCATCACGGCGACGTTCACGGTGTTCAGCGCCTTCACCACGCGGGTCTGCGGCAGGGCGCGCTGGAGCTGCTCGCCGATGCTGTCGTCGTTCACCGGGTCGAGGGTCAGCTCGCCGGTCGGCGAGAACACCAGCGGGTTGCAGACGTCCAGCAGGACCTTCCCGGCCAGGTTCTCCGGGCCGGCCAGCTCCACGGCGGAGAGCGCGACGGTGCCGCCGGTCGCGTTGACGACCAGCTCGCCGTGGGCCGCGGCCTCCGCGAAGGTGCCGGCCTGCGCGCGCGGGCCGTTCCGGTCGGCCCAGTCGCCGGCGGCCGCGTTGCCCTTGCTGCGCGAGCCGAGCACCACCTCGTGACCGAGCGCGACCAGCTTGCTGCCGAGCGTCTGCCCCACCGTGCCCGTACCGAGAATGCCGATCCGCATCACTACCGCTCCGTCCCCGTCCGTTCCACCGGGCCGCCCCGAACGGGCCGCGCCGGAATGGCCGAACGCACCCTACCCGACGGGGCCCTGACGAACAGTCAGCTCTTCCGGGATCCCCGTTGACCTGGCGTTTCTCCCCCACACACCACCATGCGACCCCGGGCAGCGCGACGCCACCCGCGCGGACTGCCGCAACGAGTGGCGTCGACCGGACCGGTCAGGCGGGGCGGACCTGGAAGCGGGCCAGCGCCCAGAGCACGAGCAGGTCGACGGTCATCACGGTGATCGACCACAGCGGGTAGTAGGGGATGAACATGAACTGGGTGATCAGGCTGATCGCGGCGCCCGTCAGGCCGGCCCAGCGGCCCCAGGACCGGGCGGCCAGCACGCCGATGCCGGCGACGGACAGCCAGACGCCGATCACCAGGTGGATCCAGCCCCAGGAGGTCAGGTTGAACTGGTAGGCGTAGTGGCCGGACGGGGAGAACAGGCTGTCCTGCGCGATGCCGGCCGCGCCCAGCAGGATGCTCAGGGTTCCGCTGACCGACAGCCCGATCCCGGCGAACATCGAGGCGCCGGGCAGGGCCGCGCCGCCGGTGTCGCCCGTCGGCCCGCGTCGTTCGTGGGAGCCCTGCGCCATGACCGCCGCCCTTCTGTCCGGCGCGACGCACCCGCGCGTCGCGCCCCACGGCAGTCTCACCCGGGGCCGCGGAGTCGCGCGGCCGCGACACGCAGTCCGTTCCGGTGGTCGCCGCTTCGGCCCACCGCGGGTGACGGTGCGTCAGCGGTCGTCGGCCACCAGGGAGTGCAGGTGCTGGTCGTGCCAGCCGTCGGCGTGCAGCAGGGCGCTGCGCATGGTGCCCTCCAGGGTGTATCCGGCCTTGGCGGCGACCCGGCAGGAGGCGGGGTTGGCCACCGAGTGGCACAGCGTGAGCCGGTGCAGGCCGAGTTCGTCCAGCGCCCAGCGGCTCGCGGCGCGAGTGGCCTCGACGGCGGCGCCCCTGCCGCGGGCGGCGGGCAGCAGCCAGTAGACGATCTCGGCGGCGCCCTCCGTCAGGTCGAGGTGGCCCCAGCCGATCAGGCCCTGCGCCTCACCGCCGCCGGCCGGCGCGATGGCCCAGATCGCGGCCGTCTCGGCCTGCCAGCGCTCGTGCATCCGCCGGATCCGGCCCTCCGCGTCCGCCGGGGAGGCGACGGCGAAGCGGTTCCACTGCCGGATGCCCGGGTCCTGCCCGGCGGCGGCGAGCGCGCCGGCGTCCTCGGGCCGCCAGGGGCGCAGCTCCAGCCCCGACGGTAGGGCGAGCACGGGCTGTTCGAGGGCGGCCATCCGGCCGGCGGGGACGACGACGGGTATCGGGTCGTTGTTGATCACTGCCGCATGGTGGCACAGCCGCCGGGGGCGCTCACCCGCTTTTCCCGCCCGGGGAGCCGGCCCCTGCCCCGCGGTGCCCGGGGACGGCGGCGCGGCCCCGGGGCGGGCGGGTGACGGGCGGTCAGGCCTTCTTGACCACGCTGGACTTGAGCTGCATGGCGCCGAAGCCCTCGATCCGGCAGTCGATGTCGTGGCCGTCCACGCCGTCGATCAGGCGGATGTTGCGGACCTTGGTGCCGGCCTTGATGCCCGACGGGCTGCCCTTGACCTTGAGCGCCTTGACGACGGTGACGGTGTCGCCGTCCGCCAGCACGTTGCCCACCGCGTCCTTGACGACCCGTTCGCCCGCCTGCTCACCGGCCTGGCCCGCCTCGGCGGGCACCCACTCGTGGCCGCACTCGGGGCAGACCATCAGCGCGTCCATCTCGTACGTGAACTCGCTGGAACATTTGGGGCAAGCCGGAAGATTCTCACTCATTTCGCCAGCCTATCGGACGCGGCAGCGGCGGAACTCCGGGGCCGGCCGGGGCCGTTCAGGCAGGTCCGTCGCCGGCGGCCAGGGCCGTCGCCAGGTCCGGGACGACGCGCACCAGGTGCAGCGCCTCACAGGTGTGCAGCAGGTCGGCCACCTCGGCGGTGGGGCCGCAGAGCAGCAGCGGCCCGCGGCCGGCCGGGAGGCGTCCGGCGGCGTGGGCGATCGCGGCCTCGCCATCCCGGGAGCACCCGGCCAGCGCGGACATGTCGATCACCACCGGGCCGGTGCAGCGTGCCAGCGCCCAGTCGAAGGCGCCCTGGAAGCGCTGGGCCGACCGCTCGCCGAGGAATCCGGACAGGCGCAGCACGCCGGCCTCGCCGTGCCGTTCGAAGTCCCACTGCATGCTCACCGCCGCCCTTCGGGACCGCGCCGCAGGGCGGCGGTGAGTGCGGGGGCGCCGCGCCGTTCTCGCTCGGCGCGGCGGAGGCGGGGCTGCCCGGACCCGGCGCGGCGGCACCGCGGCCCTGCGACCAGGGCGCACGATCCCCCTGGCAGCCGGTCCGATGTCCGCGTCGCTGCCGCGCGGCAGTCCGGTGAGATACGCATCCCTGCCTCCTGTCCCTCGCAGTTGCGAATATTAGCAACTTCGCAGGTTGTCGTGCGACGTGCGTCTCACTCTGCGATCCGGACCCGGCGGCCGTCGGAGCCGGACCGGCACGCGGGTGGGAACAGGCGACCGCCCCGGCGTCGGTTCCGGGGCGGCCGCCCTGCTGGGCCGGCTTCCGGCGGGCCGCAACATGTCGACCTTAGCAGTTGCTAATGTTGGCAACTACGTGACGGTCCGGAGCCGGGACGCATGTCCCACCGGCCCGCTCGCGGCGCCGCCCGTCCGTACGCGGTCCGCGGTGCGCCTGCGCACCCGGGCCGTCGGGCCGCGCCGTCGGCGGGCGGGGTGCGCCCGCCCCGGATCCTCCCCGCTGTGGTCGCGGGGTCGTCGCGTGCCCGCCGCCGCCCCGTACCACCCGGGCGCGGGCGGCGGCGGGCGCCTGCGCGCAGCGGGCGGATCGCGCCCGCCCGCGCCGGCCGGGCGCGATTGCTAAGGTCGTGGCGAGGCAGGGCCCGGAGATGCGACGAGATGGGGTGAGAGGCATGGGCGTCGACACCCCGCGTCCGTCTTCCGTGGTCAGCGCGCCGCTGTACCAGGTGAAGGCCGAGTTCTTCAAGACGCTCGGCCACCCGGTCCGCATCCGGGTCCTGGAGCTCCTGAGCGAACGCGAGTACGCGGTCGCCGAGCTGCTGCCGGAGATCGGCGTCGAGGCCGCGCACCTGTCCCAGCAGCTCGCGGTGCTGCGCCGCGCCAACCTGGTGGTCTCCCGCCGGGAGGGCAGCACGGTGCACTACAGCCTGACCAGCCCGCAGGTGGCGGAGCTCCTCACGGTGGCCCGCGAGATCCTCGGCGGCGTGATCACCGGCCAGGCGGAACTGCTGGACAGCCTGCGCACCCCCGCCGGCCCGGCCCGGGCCTGACGCACCCGACCCCTGCTTCCACCCGCCCCCTGCTTCCACCTGCCCCACGCCGCCCTGCGGCCTGCCGACTTCACGACATGCAGAAACATCGAGTTGCGAAATTCTTCAAGTCCATACATGATTTCTGCTGGTGGATCGGCAGCCGCCAGGTCCCTCGCACCGCGACCGCCCCGGGGGCCGACTGTGACCGACATCTTCGACCAGGAACTGCGCGAGCAGCTCGTCCGGGCGCGCCGCGCCGAGCAGCAGGCCGCCGCCGCCGGGGACGAGGACGGCGTCCAGGCCTTCGCGGGCCGGGTCGCCGAACTGCTGCGGATCGCCGACCGGCACGGCATCGACCTCGCCCCGGACGCCGCCGACGAACTCCCCGACCAGGACCGGTGATGGCCGTCCCGCTCTACCAGGCCAAGGCGGACTTCTTCCGCACCCTCGGCCACCCGGTCCGCATCCGGGTCCTCGAACTGCTCCGGGCCGGCCCGCTGCCGGTCCGCGAACTGCTCGCCCTGCTCGACATCGAAGCGTCCAGCCTGTCCCAGCAACTCGCCGTCCTGCGCCGCACCGGCCTGGTGAGCGCCACCCGCGAGGGAAGCACCGTGGTCTACACGCTCTCCACCCCGGATGTCGCGGAACTGCTGGCCTCCGCCCGGCAGATCATCCACCTGGTGATCAGCGGGCAGGAACGGCTGCTGGACGAGCTCCGCCCCGCCGTCACCGAAGGAAACCGGTCGTGAACCCCGTCCTGGACCGACTCGCAGCCGTCCTGCCGAACCGGCAGACCCTGGCCACCATGGGACGCTCCCCCAGGAAGGACCTGATCGCCGGCCTCACCGTCGCGATCGTCGCCCTGCCGCTGGCCCTCGGCTTCGGGATCTCCTCCGGCGCCGGCGCGGAGGCCGGGCTGGCCACCGCGGTGGTCGCCGGCGCGCTCGCCGCGGTGTTCGGCGGCTCGAACCTCCAGGTCTCCGGGCCGACCGGCGCGATGACCGTCGTCCTGGTGCCGATCGTCGACCAGTACGGCACCGGCGGGGTGCTGACGGTCGGCCTGCTGGCCGGGGTGGTCCTGGTCGGCCTCGCGCTGGCCCGGGCCGGCCGGTTCATGGCGTACGTACCGGTGCCGGTGGTGGAGGGGTTCACCGTCGGCATCGCCGCGGTGATCGGCCTCCAGCAGGTGCCGGGCGCGCTCGGCGTGGCCAAGCCCGAGGGCGACAACCCGGCCGTGGTCGCCGTGAAGGCCCTCGGCGAGTTCGCCTCCGAGCCGCATTGGGCGGCGGTCGGCGTCGCGCTCGGGGTGGCCGCCGTGATGCTGATCGGCGTGCGGCTGCGGCCCGCCGTCCCGTTCTCGCTGATCGCCGTCGCCGCCGTGACCCTGCTGGCCAAGGCCGTCGACCTGCCGGTGGCGACCATCGGGCACCTGCCCTCCGGCCTCCCCGCGCCCTCGCTCGGCTTCCTCGACGCCTCCGCCGTGCCGCACCTGCTGCCCTCGGCGCTCGCCGTGGCCGCGCTCGCCGCGCTGGAGTCGCTGATGTCCGCGACCGCCGCCGACGCGATGAGCGTCTCGGAGCGGCACGACAGCGACCGGGAACTGTTCGGCCAGGGCCTGGCCAACCTCGCCGCCCCGCTGTTCGGCGGCGTCGCCGCGACCGGCGCGATCGCCCGCACCGCGGTCAACGTCCGCTCCGGCGCGGCCTCCCGCCTCGCCGCGCTGATACACGCCGGCATCCTCGCCGTGATCGTCTTCGCCGCCGCCCCGCTGGTCGCCGGCATCCCGCTCGCCGCGCTCGCCGGCGTGCTGATCGCCACCGCCGTGCGGATGGTCGAGGTCGGCTCGCTGCGGGCGCTCGCCCGCACCGGCCGCGGCGAGGCCGCGGTCCTCCTCCTCACCGCGGGCGCCACCCTGGCCTTCGACCTGGTCACCGCCGTGGTCGTCGGCCTGCTCGTCTCCGGGGTGCTCGCCCTCGCCACGGTCGCCCGCGCCGCCCGCGTCGAGCAGGTCCCGCTGCACGACGAACTGCCGCCGGCCGACCACCACACCGAGGAACAGGCGCTGCTCGCCGAGCACATCGTCGCCTACCGCATCGACGGCCCCCTGCTGTTCGCCGCCGCCCACCGCTTCCTGCTGGAACTCACCGAGTCCGCCCAGGTGAAGGTCGCGATCCTGCGGATGTCCCGGGTCAGCGCGATCGACGCCAGCGGCGCGGTCGTCCTCGGCGACGCGATCGACCGGCTCGAACGCCGCGGAACCCTGGTCCTGGTCTCCGGCCTGCGCTCCGAGCACCACCGCCCGCTGGACGCGCTCGGCATCCTCGACCGCCTCCGCCAGGAGGGCCGGGTGTTCGCCACCACGCCCGCCGCCATCGACTACGCCCGCCACCACCTCGACCGCCCCGCCACCATGACCCCGGCTGCCGTGCAGACATGACCGGCGCCCCCGGATGACCGGCCACCGGCGCCACCGCCGCCACCCGCACTCCCCGCCTGTGCCCGGTGGGTCCGGTGGGTCCGATGGGTCCGATGGGTCCGGGCGGCGCCGGCGCCTCGCCGCCACCGTCCTCACCGCCTGGGGCGTGCACCCCCGCACCACCGCGCACGACGCCACGGTTCTCGCCGTCACCGAGCCGACCGCCGGCACCGTCCGCCACGCCGCGACGCACTCCGGCCGCTTCGCCCCGTCCCCTCCGTGGACGCCGCGCACCTGGACGTCGGCGTCCACGGCAGCCACCGCGGCCTGCTCGGCCTCCCCTCCCCCGGCGGGACCGGCGGCCCGACCGTCCTCGCCGACCTGGCCCGCAGCCTCGGCGGCGAACCGGCCGTCCACCCCGTCACCGGCACTGCCCGCACCGCCCCCACCGCCCGCCTCGCCCCACTGCCCCCGAGAGGGAGTCCCCGTGAGCAACGCCGTCCGCGACGAGAAGACCAAGCGCAAGGCCATGCTGATCCGCGCCCTGATCTACATCGCCGGCACCCACCTGTTCGCGGGCTTCGTCCTCCTCCTGTTCGCCCTCGGCGGCCGCCACTGACGCCTCCCGGCGGAGGACCGCCGCCGGGAGTGGAAAGCTGCACGCCGGAGGGGTGGAAAGCGCTTGCCAAATGCTGCGGCGAACCGTTGACGGCCTGACCGGAAAGCGCTTACCGTCAGGGCCCGGAAAGCGCTTTCCTCCGCCCTCCCCCACTCCCCTCACGGAGGCGTCGTGTCCCTTCCCGCTCCCCCCGCCCTGTCCCGCCGCACCCTGCTCCAGGCCGGCGCGGCCGGCGCCCTCGCGCTGGCCGTCGCCGGGGCGGCGCCGGCCCGGCCGGCGCGGCCACCGCCGACGCGTACGAGACGCTCCGGCTGCGCTGGGTGGCGCTGCTGACCGGGACGGGGTTCGACCCGGCCACCGAGCCCTTCGCCACCACCCTGCGGGCCCTCGGCGACCGCGCACGGACGCAGCAGCAGGCGATGGCCCCGACGGCGGGCTCGCTCTGGCCGGACCTGCCGCTGGGAACGGTGTCCGCGAACATCACCGGCAGCTTCGTGCGCCTGCGCACCATGGCGCTCGCCTGGGCGCAGCCCGGCACCGGACTGACCGGCGACGCGACCCTCGCCTCGGCGATCACGGCGGGCCTGGACCGGCTCTGCGCCTCCGCGTACACGGCGACGGCCACCATGTACGACAACTGGTGGGACTGGCAGATCGGTTCGCCGCAGGCGCTGCTCGACACCTGCACGCTGATCGCCCCTCAGCTGACGGCGGCTCAGATCGGTGCCTACACGGCCGCCGTGGACCACGCCGTCCCGGACTCCCGGGTCGCGGCGTACTCCGGCACCAGCACCGGCGCGAACCGCGTCGACCTGTGCCGCGTCCTCGCGCTGCGCGGCGTGGTCGGCCGGAGCGCGGCCAAGCTGGCGACGGCCTCGGCGGCGCTGTCGCCGGTGTTCCCGTACGTGCTGACGGGCGACGGCCTGTACCCGGACGGCTCGTTCGTGCAGCACACCTGGGTGCCGTACACCGGGTCGTACGGCGAGGTGCTGCTGAGCGGGCTGAGCCGGCTGTTCGCGCTGCTGGCGGGGTCGGCCTGGGAGGTGACGGATCCGCAGCGGCAGAACGTGTTCGACGCCGTCGACTCGGCGTACGCGCCGTTCCTGTTCAACGGCCTGGTGATGGACGCGGTGGTGGGCCGGGCCAGCAGCCGGGGCCTTCAGGTCTCGGACCTGCTGCACCTTCAGCAGGACGACCACGGCCGCGGCCACACCATCATCGGGCACATCCTGCGGCTGGCGGACTCGGGCGCGGCGCCGGCCGCGCAGTCGGCGCGGTGGCGGGCGGCGGTGAAGGGCTGGATCGCCCGCGACTACTACCGTCCGTACCTGTCGGACGCGGCCGTGGACGTGCCCGAACTGGCCCGCGCGCAGGCCCTGGTGGCGGACGGCGCGACGGCGGCCGCGGCGGAGCCGGTGGGGGCGCGGGTGTTCGCGATGGACCGGGCGGTGGTGCGCCGTCCGGGCTGGGCGGTGTCGCTGTCGATGTGCTCGGCGCGCACCACCTTCTACGAGACCGGCAACGGCGAGAACGTGCGCGGCTGGCACACCAACAACGGCCTGCTGGCCTGGTGGAACGCGACGACCGGCAACGGGCAGTACGCGGACGCCTTCTGGCCGACCGTCGACCCGTACCGGCTGCCGGGGACGACGGTGTCGACGAAGCGGCTCGCGGACGCGGCGGGCGGCGCGTGGGGCGCGGCCCGCCCGGACAGCGTGTGGGCGGGCGGGGCGAGCGACGGCGCCTACGCGGCGGTCGGGCAGGCGGTGCGCGGGCTGTCGTCGACGCTGTCGGGCTGGAAGTCCTGGTTCCTGCTGGACGATTCGGTGGTCTGCCTGGGCGCGGGCATCTCCTGCGCGGACGGCGTCCCGGTGGAGACGGTGGTGGAGAACCGCAACCTGGGGGCGGCGGGCACCCACGCGTTGACGGTGGACGGGGTGGCGCAGCCGGTGACGCTCGGCTGGTCGCAGCAGTTCACCGGCGCGAGGTCGATGGCGATCTCCGGGTTCGGCGGCTACGTGTTCCCGGGCGGTGCGACGGTGCAGGCCAAGCGCGAGGCCCGGACCGGCAGTTGGCACGACGTCAACTCGGGCGGTACCACGGAGGCGCTGACCCGCCGCTACCTGACGCTCTGGTTCGACCACGGCACCGACCCGTCGAACGCCGGCTACGCGTACCTGCTGCTGCCGGGCGCGGACGCGGCGGCGACGGCGGCCCGCGCGGCCTCCCCGACGGTGACGGTGCTCGCCAACTCGGCGTCCGTGCAGGCGGTTTCGGACTCGGCCTCGGGGGTGACGGCGGCGAACTTCTTCGCGGCGGGCAGCGCCGGTCCGATCACCGTGTCGGCGCCGTGCTCGGTGCTGGTGCGGGAGTCCGGCGGCACGCTGAGCGTCTCGGTGGCGGACCCGTCCCGCACCGCGGCGACGGTGCAGGTGACGGTGGACCGGCCGGGCTACCTGTCGGCGGACCCGGCCACGGGTGTCACGGTGCTCTCGGCGGGCCCGTCGGTGCGGCTGCTGGCCGAGCTCGGCGGCAGCCAGGGCGCGAGCCGGACGGTGACGCTGCGCGCCACCGGCCCGGCCGCGTCCGCGAGCGCGGTGCTGCTCGCCCCGGTGCAGGACACCTACGTGCGGGACGGCTCGTACGCCGACACCAACTACGGGACGGCGGGGGTGCTGACGGTGAAGAACACCAACAGCACGGGCTCCGGTTTCTCCCGGCGCGCGCTGCTGGCCTTCGACACCTCGCAGGTGGCGGGGCCGGTGCGCCGGGCGGTGCTCTGGGTGCGCGGGGCGGTCGCGGACTCGGGCGGCACCGAGACGGACCTGCGAGG
>NZ_KK853997.1:905451-906483 GCF_000696185.1 Kitasatospora cheerisanensis KCTC 2395
AGGGACTGCGGCAGGACTTCGGCGAGGATCAGCGCCAGGCCCTGCCGGGGCCGCAGGCCCATGGTGCGCAGCCGGGCCAGCGTGGCGGCGCGCTCGGGCCCGGCCCGAAGGAGCGTCAGCAGCACGGACAGCAGGGCGAACAGCGCGGTGGCGGCGACGGAGACCCAGAACATCCGCTCGGCGGAGGTCTGGAGCGGGTCGGCGCCGATGGCGGCGGCCTCGCCGGTGGTGGTCCGCACCTGGTGGCCGGGCTTGCCGTCGGTGGCCGCCGGTCCGAGGAACTGCTCGGCGAGTGCCCGGAGTCGGGCGTCGTCGAGGTTGCCGGTGGCGAGCCACTTGTCGGGGCCGCCGAGTCGGGGCAGCAGGTCGGTGGCGGGGCCGAGCGGCAGCAGGACGTTGACGCCGACCGCGCCGTTCAGGGCGGGGGTGCCGTCGGAGACGCCGACGGTGCGGATCGGGACGGCTTCGCCGCCGCCGAGCCGGAGTTCGAAGTCGCCGTTCGGCAGGTCGCTGCTGACCAGGGCGGGCACCCGCTTGCCGGAGGTGTCGGCGAACACGGCGGGGTCGAAGCGGCCGCGTCCGGCGGTCTCGGCGACCTCGGCGTACTTGACGGGGTCGGCCACCACCACGTTGACGCGGACCGAATTGCCACTGCCGATGGACATGGTGACGTCGTCCTCGATCCAGATCGGCAGTGCGGTGCGGACGCCGGGCAGCCGGTCGGCGGCGGTGAGGAAGGCCTCTGGCAGGGTGCTGTCCAGGCGGGCGGCGACCGAGGCGTCGCCGCCGATGTTGTAGCGGGCGATCTCGGCGCGGTCGGCCTTGACCGAGCTGAGCACGGTGGCGCCGGTCGCGCCGCAGGTCACGGCGAGGACCAGGGCGAGCAGCGGCAGTACCGAGGGCCGGGAGTTCCGGCCGCTGCCGCGGGCGGCGCGGGCCAGGCCGAGGAACCCGATGGCGCCGGTCCGTCCGGCGGCCCAGCGGGCCGACAGCCCGATCAGGAACGGCTGGAGGCGGGCGAGCAGCAGCGCG
>NZ_KK853997.1:907404-940404 GCF_000696185.1 Kitasatospora cheerisanensis KCTC 2395
CGAGCCGCCGCGCTCGCGGAGCAGCCGCAGTTCGGTGGTGCGCCGCTCGGCGGTGAGCGCGGCGGCGAGGCAGAGCACGACGGCGGCGACGCCGGCGGCCCCGGCGGGGCCGACGTAGCCGAGCGAGTCGATGGCGCTCTGCCGCTTCCAGGCGTTGTCGATCAGGGTGCGCAGCTGGGTGGTGATGCGGACGTTGGAGCGTCCGAGGCCGGTGGTGACCTTGACGGAGACCGGGCCGTTGGTGACGGAGGCGAGGGCGAAGGAGGTCTGCTGGAGCCGGTCGGCGCGCAGGGCGTCGATCCTGACGGGCAGTCGCCAGTAGTCCTCGCTGCCGAGGCCCCAGGAGCCGACGGCGGCCGTGGACTCGGGGCCGGTCATCGCGACGGCGTACCAGTAGAGCTCCGGCGGGTCGCCCGGTCCGGTGCTGGGGGTGAGGTTGAGGCAGCCCTTGAGCGCGCAGCCGAGGTTGTCCCAGTACGGGTCGTTCGGGTCGTCGACGGTGTACAGGCCGACCACCCGGATCTGCCGGGGCGGCGGGACGACGCCGCGGCCCTGCACCGATCTGCCGCCGTCGTAGACGGCGCCGAGCTTGATGCCGATGGTTTCGGCGGTGGCCGCCGAGAGGGCTACCGGGATCGGCTCGGTGTCGGCGGCGACGGCGCCGGGCCACTGACCGGCCGTCAGGCGGGCGTGCTCGGTCGTCCCGCGCTGGTACTGCACGGCGATCTCGGGGGCGACGCCGTCGGGCCGGGTCAGCGAGGGTTCGCCGAGCGAGCGCGGCAGGGTGCCGCGCCGTCCGGCGACCGGGCCGCTGGGGTCGATCGGGAGCACCGGGCCGACGGCGGCGGTGAGTTGGGCGAGGGTGTCGTCCAACTGCTGTGCGGGGTCGCCGTCCTTGGGGACGGCGGCGGTGATGTTGACGCTGGTGGCGGTGGGGCCGGGTGCGCGCAGGAAGCTGCGCAGGGCGCCGTCCGCGCCGCGGTCCTGGGCGCGGGGCAGGGCGGCGGCCAGGAACACCACGGTCAGCGCGAGGACCGCGGTGAGCAGGGCTGCCAGCGGTGCGGTGCGCAGTCGGGTGCGGACCCAGGGGGCCGGGATGCTCACTTGTCCTCCACGAAGCGGAGGCGGGCGGCCACGTCCCGGCCGCGTCCGCCGATCAGGAAGGCGGACAGCAGCGGCAGCGCGGCGGTTCCGGCGGCGAGGGCGAGCACTTGGCCGAGCGGCAGCCCGACCAGTACCTCGGGTATCGGCGGGCGGGCGGCCGGGGTGAGCACCACCAGCGGAACCACCAGGTGGACCAGGGCGGTTCCGAGCAGCAGGCCGACGCCGGTGCCGATGCCGACGAGCACGACCTGTTCGGCGGCGGCGGTCCGCCGCAGCAGCCGGCGGGGGGTGCCGAGGGCCATCAGGATCGCGGATTCGGCGGCCCGTTCGCTCGCGGAGGCGGCCGCGGCGGCGGCGAAGCCGATGGTGGCGAGGACGGCGGCGGCCACGGCCAGGGCGGCCAGGGCGCTCTGCGGGGCGGCGCTGAGCGGGTCGGTGGAGCGGGCCGCGGCGTCCTCCTCACGGAGCGTCAGCTGCTGGGCGGTCGGTCCGGCGCGCAGCGCGGCGGCGGCCTCGGCCGGGGTGTGGTCGTCGGGTCCGGTGGCGGGCAGCCACCACTCGGTGACGGGCGGGAGGTCGGCGCTGCGGTCGTTCAGCCACAGGTGGGTGGTGGAGAGGTCGAGCAGCAGGGCGGTGTCGCCGTACACGGGCAGCGCCTCGACGGTGTCGGTGATGCGCACGGGCAGGGTGGTGTTGCCGAGCTGGATCTTGATCAGGTCGCCGACCTTGCCGCCGGCGGCGGTCAGGTAGCCGCGGGTGGCGAGGGCCTTGATCTCGGGGCCGGACGGGGTGGCGCCGGGCGCGAGCACCAGGGCGTGCTTGCTGTCGCGCCGGTCCTGCGGGCCGCTGGGGGCGGCCGGGGTGTAGGCGACGGTGACCAGCCGGTCCTCGGCGGGGGCGCTGCTGACCTGGACGGGCGCGCCGGTGCCGGTCCAGTTGCCGGCGGGTGCGGGACGGGCACGGCCGGGCCGGTCGCGGTGTCGGAGACGGCGAGGTGACGGATGGTCACTTCGCTGTCGTCCTCGTTGGAGCTGGCGCCGTACATCAGGTCGAAGCCGGTCAGGGTCAGCGGCGCGGCGGCCGAGCCGAGCGGGGCGGCGGTCAGCTTGTCCAGGTCGACCGAGACGGCGACCTCGCCGCCGGTGGGGAGCTGCGACACCAGGATCCGGTAGCCGGCCCCGTAGCCGTCCCGCAGTTGGAGCCAGAGGTCCGGGGCCACGGGGGCTGCGGCCAGCGGACGTCGGCGGGGGCCTTGTCGTCGATGCGGACGGCCACGGTCAGGTCGATCCGGGCGGGCTTGCCGGGCAGCCGCAGGCCGGGCGGCTGCTGCTCGGCCAGCGGCCCGAGCAGCGCGCCCACCGGCCGGCCGTCGAACAGGTCGGACCTGACGTGCAGTTCGGTGGCGGCGCGGGTGGTGTCGGTGAGCAGGACCCGGCCGCGCTTCTCGCCGGGGAGCCACTGGTCGAGTGCGGCGACGGGCAGCAGCCGGTCGCCGCCGGGCAGCGTCGCGTACCGGCCGCCCTGGCCGAGCGGGGCAGCGCGGAGCCCTGGATCCGCAGGCCGCCGGCCGAGGCGAAGTCGGCCTGGTCGTGCTGCGAGTCGCGCCAGGCGGCGTGCTGGCCGAGGGCGAGGACGCCGGTGGCGACGGCCAGCACCAGCAGCAGCACCGGGCCGTTCGCCCGGCCGGGGCGGCGGGCCAGCTGCCAGCCGCCGAGCGCGGGGCCGAGGCCGTGGCCGCGGGCGGCCAGCCGGGCGCCGAGCCGGGCGGCGAACGGGAGCAGCCGGAGCACCAGCAGGGTTCCGGCGCAGAGTGCCAGGGTGGGGGCGGCGACCAGCACCGGGTCGATGCCCAACTGCCCGGCGGAGTCCGCCGAGAGGCCGCCGGTGCGGGCGGCGAGCTGCTGGTAGGCGACGACGGCGAGGGCGAGCAGCGTCAGGTCGGCGCCGGAGCGGGCCATGGTGCTGACCACGGCCTGGCGGCGCGTCACCACCCGCTCGCTGTCGCGCCGCAGCACGGTGGGCAGCGCGGCGAGCAGCACGCAGGCCAGCGCGCAGACGGCGGCGACCGGCCAGCGGACGGCGGTGTCGGTGTGTTCGAGCGGCAGTCCGGCCAGCGGGCCGCGGGTGGTGAGCAGCCGCAGCAGCGGCCCGGTCAGCAGCGGCGCGAGGACGGCGGCGGGCAGCGCGAGCAGCAGTGCTTCGGTCGCGGTCCAGCCGGCCAGTCGGCGGCGGGTCGCGCCGCGCGAGACGAGCAGCGCGTTCTCCCGGGACTGGCGGTCCGCCACCAGGTGCACCACCAGCAGCAGGGCGGCGGCGGCCAGGACGGCGAGTTGCAGCGCGCCGATCAGCAGGCTGGACTTGGCGACCAGCGTCGCCGAGTACAACTCGTCGAGCAGGGCGGGCAGTTCGGTCTGCGGCTGGAGGCCCGGGCTGTACTGCTTGGCGAGCTCCTGGAGGTGGCCGGCCCGGGCCCGGACCCGCTCGAAGTGCTCCGGGTCGACGGTGGAGAAGTCGGCGGTCAGCAGCGTGCTGCGGCTGCCCTGCGGCAGCCGGCCGGCGGTGAACACGCCGTCGTCGACCAGCATCGGCCCGTAGGTGGTGAAGCCGCGGACCTGGATCTCGCGTCCGCCGAGCGGGTCGAGCCGCCAGTACGGGGAGTCCCGGTCGGCGACCTGGTAGACGCCGGTGATCCGCACGGTGAGCGGGGCGCCGCCGTACCGGTCGGAGAGCGCGACTTGGGCGGGCAGCTTGTCCGCGGCCAGTCCGAGCCGGGGCAGGACGCTCTGCGGGACGGCGGTCTGCACCGCGTCGCCGGCGTCGGCGGTGGGCCACTGACCGGCCGTCAGCCGGACCCGGCTGCGGTCCAGCGAGGCCAGCACCGCCAGGTCCACCTCGCGGGCGGGCCCGGCCTGGCCGGGCAGGCCGTAGGAGCGGCTGCGGGCGAGGGACTGCGCGGTGACCGGCAGCCCGTCGAACAGCTGGGCGCCGAGGGCCGCGGCCCCGGTGTCGTCGGCCGCCCTGGTGTCCAGCCCGTGGTCCGCGGTCAGCAGGAGGCCGACCCGGCTGCCGCCGTCCAGATTTCGCCGTAGGCCGGCTTCGGCGACGGTCCGGTCGAAAGCCACCAGCGTGGTGAGCACCGTCGTGGCGATCAGTACCGTGAACAGCACCGATGCCGCCAGCGCCAGTTGGCCGCGCAGCCGGCGCAGAACAAAGCCGAGCATGATCCATTCCCCCTGTTCCGGCCACCGTGTACCGGATAGCGGACGACTCTGTCAGAGTCGAACACGAAGGGGAAGGGTCTTGCGTGAACCAGGTTGCCTGGGAGCAGAATCGAGCACCTTCGCACCGGACTACCAAGGGGGACAACGAAGTTGACCGGTACACATTCAGCCATGGTCGTGGTCGAGGACTTGTGGCGCAGTTTCGGCGCCGAGCCGCGCACCGTGCACGCCCTGCGCGGGGTCTCGTTCACCGCCGCCCGCGGTGAACTCACCGTCCTGAAGGGCAGGTCCGGCTCCGGCAAGACCACCCTGCTCAACCTGGTGGGCGGCCTCGACACCCCCACCCGCGGACGCATCACCCTGGACGGCAGCGACCTGTCCGCCCTCGACGAGAACGGCCGGCTCGCCCTGCGCCGGGACCGCATCGGCTTCGTCTTCCAGTCCTTCGGCCTGCTGCCGATGCTCAGCGCCGCCGAGAACGTCGGCGTCCCGATGCGCCTGCGCAAGCTGCCCACCGCCGAACGCGAGGAGCGCGTCCGCACCCTGCTCGCCCTGGTGGGCCTCGCCGACCACGCCGACCAGCGCCCCACCGAACTCTCCGGCGGCCAGCAGCAGCGCGTCGCCATCGCCCGCGCGCTGGCCAACGACCCGGCCCTGATCATCGCGGACGAGCCCACCGGCCAGCTCGACTCCGAGACCGGCCTCGCGATCATGGAGCTGCTCCGCGCCCTGGTCCACTCCCGCCAGGTCACCGCGCTCGTCGCCACCCACGACCCGGCCCTGATGGACCGGGCCGACCGGGTCATCTCGCTCCACGACGGCACCATCGAGGAGGCCGTCCCGGTCGGCGCGAACTCCGCTGCCGCAGCCGGGAGTTGACCTCACCGCAAGGTCGCCTCCGCCCGTGGCCGCGCGCACCCCGGACGCGGCCCGCCCCGACCGCCGGCCGAACCCCGGCTACCCGTGCAGGCGCAGCAACAGCCCGTGCAGGGTGGCGCGTTCGGCCGGGGCGAGCGGAGCGAGCACCTCGTCCTGGACTCCGCCGGCCAGGGCGGTGAGTTCGGCGAGGCGGGCGGCCCCGGCGGGGGTGAGGGTGAGGGTGAGCCGGCGGCGGTCGGCGGGATCGCGGGTGCGGTCGAGCCAGCCCGCGGCGGCGAGTCGGTCGGCGGCCTTGGCGAGGTCGCTGGGGTCGAGCCCCAGCCGGACGGCCAGGTCGCGCTGGGTGTGCGGGCCGAAGTCGGCGAGGGCGGCGAGGGCCGCGTGGTGGTAGAGCCGCAGCCCCTCCGCGGCGAGGAGTTCGGCGAGCCGGTGGCGGGCGTCCTTGCCGACCTTGGAGAGCAGATAGGTCGTCAGTTCCAGCAGCGCGGGCGGGGTTTCGGTGGGGTCGGCCATGGCCTCCATGGTAGGTGCCGCCCTATAGTGGGTCCATACCCACGATCTCACCCCGGAGGGATCCGCCGTGGACGCACTCCACCCCCGCCTGCTGGTCGCCGACTTCGCCGCCTGCTTCGCCTTCTACGACGCGGTCCTGCCGCCGCTCCTCGGCGCGCACCTGGCCAAGGGCACCGCGGCCGGCCCGTACGCCAACTGGGACGTGGACGGCGAGGGCCTGCTCGCCCTGTTCGACCGGGCCGCGATGGCAGCCGCCCTCGGCACTCCCCCGGCGCCCGCGGACGCTCCCCCGGCCGACACCGGCATGTTCGTCTGCCGGGTCACGGACGTCGACGCGGGCTACGCGCTCTGCCTGGCCGCCGGAGGGACGCCCGTCCGGCCGCCCGCCGACCGCCCGGAGTGGGGGCCGACCCTGCGCAGCGCCCACCTGCGCGACCCGCAGGGCACGCTGATCGAGCTTCAGTCGTACTGATCGCGGGGGGCGGTCAGTACGCTGACCGGGTGTGCTGGAGCGCCGGGGCCGATCTGCTCGTCGGCAGCGCCGTCTCGGCCGTCGGGGTCGCCGCGGTGCTGCGGGCCGGCCCGGGGCGCCGACTGCCGCTGGCCGCGCTGCCGTTGCTGCTGGGCGTCCACCAACTGGTCGAGGCGGGCGTCTGGTGGGGCTGGCCCTGGGCCCGCACGCTGTGGGCGGTGATCGCGCTGCCGCTGCTCCCCGTCTACGTCCCGGCGGCGGTGTGGTGCGCGACCCGGCGCCGCTCGGCGGCCTGGTTCACCACCCTGGGCGCGGCCGTCGCCGCACCCCTCGCCGCCGCCGTCGCCCGCCACCCGGTGACGGCGCACCGGCACGGGCACACCCTCGCCTACGCGATCGGCGTCCCGGCCGCCGCTCTGCTGCTCGCCGGCTACCTCGCGGCCACCCTCGGCCCCCTGCTCCTCTCGGGCGACCCCCGCCTGCGCCGCCTCGCCACCGTGCTCGCCGCGGGCGCCCTGACCTGCGCCCTGCTCTGGCGACTGGCCTTCGTCTCCACCTGGTGCGCCCTGGCCGCCCTCGCCTCCGCCCTGCTCTACGACTGGGCCCGCCGACCTGGGATCTGACGCACCGTCAACTTCCGTGCATCGCCTCGACACCGTGCTCGCCGCAGGCGCCCTGGCCTCCGTCGCCTCCGCCCTGCTCTACGACTGGGCCCGCCGACCCGGCATCTGACCCGCTGTCAACCAGCTTGCGCCGCCGCGTCGATGAGCGCCAGCGCGTCCTGCACCGAGCCGCCCGGGTCGGGGACGGGGTAGAGGACGGCGCGCACCGTGCGGGTGGCGTCGACGAGGAGGGTGAGCCGCTTGAGCCGTTCGGCGCCGCCCGCGCGGAAGGTGGGGAGGCGCAGCGCGCCGGTGAGGCGCAGCGCGGCGTCGGAGAGGAGCGGGAAGGGGAGGCCCTGGTGGGCGGCGAACGCGGCCTGCTGGTCGGGGCGTTGGGTGGAGACGCCGTGGACGGTGGCGCCGCGGGCGGTGAAGTCGGCGAGGCGGTCGCGGTAGGTGCAGGACTCCAGGGTGCAGCCGACGGCGCCGGGGATCTCGTCCCAGCCGGGCGGGTGGCCCTGGGTGCCGGGGGCGTACGCGCCGGGGAAGCAGTACAGCACCGTCCAGGGGGTGTCGCCGACGGGGTCGGCGGTGCGCGGGTGGGGGTCGGCGGAGGCGACGGGCAGGGCGAGTTCGGGGACGCGGGTGCCGATCAGGGCGTGGACGCGGCGGGCCTCGGCGGAGTCGGGTTCAGCGGTGGCGGTGAGGGTGCCGTCGCCGAGCAGGTGCCTGCCGCCCCAGTCCTGGAGGGCGACCAGGACGGGCAGCAGGCCCCACCCTTTCTCGGTCAAGTGGTAGGCGTAGCGCGGCGGGTGGGCGTGGTAGAGGCGTTTCTCGACCACGCCGTCCTCGACGAGTGAGCGCAGCCGCGCGGTGAGCACCTTGCGGCTGATGCCGAGGGCTTCGTGCAGGGCGTCGAACTGGTGGGTGCCGCCGGCGAGGTCGCGCACCAGGAGCAGGGTCCACCAGTCGCCGACCACGGACAGCGCCTGGGCGATGGAGCAGTCGGTGTCGCCGACGTCGGTGTAGCGCATGGAACCACCTTGCCACTTGCGTCCTCGCTGCTCCATAGTGAGTTCCCCAAGGGAACTCACTCGAACTCGGCCGACTCCGCACTCGCTCGACCCACGGGGGCACCATGTCCAGCACCACCACCGAGACCGGCACCCGACCACCGGTGGCCGCCGCCCCGGCCGCCTCGGCGTTCTGGCGCTACTGGTCGGCCTCGGCGATCAGCGGGCTCGGCGACGCCGTCACCTCCGTCGCACTGCCGCTGACCGCCGTGTCCGTCCTGCACGCCGGCGGCTTCCAGGTCGGCCTGGTGACGGCGGCGGGCTTCGTCGCCTGGCTGCTGATCGGCCTGCCCGCCGGGGTGCTGGTGCAGCGGCTGCCGCTGCGCGGCACCCAGGTCGCCATGGACCTGGTGCGCGCCGCGGCGATCGGCTCGGTGCCGCTGGCCGCCGCGTTCGGCACCCTGAGCCTGGTCCACCTGGTCGTGGTGGCGCTGCTGGTGAGCCTGGCGAGCGTGGTGTTCGACGTCGGCAACTCGACCTTCCTGCCGACCGTGGTGCCGCGCGAGCAGCTGACCGCCCGCAACAGCCTGACCTCGGGCACCCACGCGGTGAACCAGCTGGCCGGGCCGTCGATCGGCGGCGCACTCGTCCAACTGCTGGGCGCGGCGACCGCGTTGGTGACCGACGCGGTCAGCTACCTGCTGTCGGCGGCGCTGCTGCGCACGCTGCCCCGGGCGGCGGCCGCCGACCGGCCGGCCCCCGGGCAGACCCCGTCGGTGGCGGCGCAGATCGGCGAGGGCTGGCGGTACGTCACCCGGCACCCGGTGGTGGGTCCGTGCGTGGCGATGGCGACCTCGGTGAACTTCGTGTGCGGCGCGCTGATGACGCTGACCCCGGTGTTCCTGGTCCGCACCCTGGGCGCGCCGGCCGGCGTGGTCGGCGTGCTGATGGCCACCGAGGGCATCGGCAGCCTGCTGGGCGCGGCGCTCACCCCGCGGCTCAGCTCCCGGCTGGGCAGCGCCCGGGCCCTGCTGCTCGCCCCGGTGGTGGGCGCGGCACTGGCGCTGCTGATGCCGATGGCCACCCCGGGGGCGGGGCTGCTGCTGTTCGCGGTCGGCAACGCGGGGTTCGCGGCGGGCGTGGTCGTACTGAGCATCGTCACCCGGACGCACCGCCAGTCCACCGTGCCCGCCGAGCTGCTGCCCCGGGTGATGGCCACCGTCCGGTTCGTCTCCTGGGGCGCGATCCCGATCGGCGCGCTGCTGGCCGGCTCCGCGGCCTCGCTCTGGGGCGCCCGCACCGCGCTCTGGGCGGCCTGCGCCCTGACGGCGGTGGCGCCGCTGGTGCTGCTCTGCTCCCGGGTCCGCGGCCTGCGCCGCCTGGACGAACTGGACGCACCGCACGCCCCGGCAGCGTGACGCCGACGTGACGAGCCGGCCCCAGCGACCGACGTGACGGGCCGTCAGCCCGACAGTCGGACGAAGCGCCGGCCCGCGTCCAGCAGCTGCGGCAGGGCCTGCGCGTAGCCGGGGCCGGTGCCCGCGTCCGGGTGGTTGAAGTGGCTGATCACCACCGCCCCGGGCGGCGCCGCGAGCACCGTCCGCGCGACCTGGCCGGCGTCGAAGGTCGCCCCGCCGTCGCCGTTCACGGCGAAACCGGCGACCCGCTCGCGGAGTTCGCCGACGATCCGCACCGCGACCTCGTCGTAGTGCGCTGTCCCGGAGCGGAACCAGCGCGGCGGCCGCCCGAGCAGTCCGGCCAGTTTCGCGGCGTTGTCCGCCACCTCCCGGTAGGCGGCGCCGGCGTCGGCGGTGCCGGTGATGCCGTACGCGGAGCGGCCGGTGACGGACAGCGGGCGGTGCGCGGTGCCGTGGTTGCCGAGTTCGAACAGCGGGTCGGCGGCCAGTTCGGCGAACGGGCCGGGGTTGGCGTCGATCCACCGGGCGTTCAGGAACAGCGTGGCGGGCACCCGGTGCCGGCGCAGGGTGTCGATCAGCGCCGCGTCGTAGCCGTCCCCGCCGGGCCCGCCGCACGCGTCGAAGGTCAGCGCCAGCGCCCCGCCGGGGACGTCCGCCACCACGCCCGGCAGGTCGGTCCCCCACTGCGCGGGCCGCTGCCCGGCGTACCGGGCCACCACCTCCTCCGGGCCCGGCGGCGCGGACGTCGTGGCGGTCGCGGACGGCGCGGCGGAGACCGGCGCGGCGGAGACGGGCGGAGCGCCGGACACCGGCGGCGCCGGCCGTGCGCAGCCCGCCGCGAGTCCGAGGGCCGCCGCCAGTACCGTCCGCCGTCCGACCATGCCACCGCTCCTGACTGTCCGTCACCGTCCATCGTGACCACCGCCACGAGTGTCACTTCCGGGCCGCGCGGGTGCCATCTGCGAAGCTCGGCCGTATGGCTTCCTCCCAGCGACCGCACTATCTGCAGTGGACGACCGTCGCCCCGGTGATGGCGTTCCTGCTGCTCCTGGCCACCTGGCACCGCGAACTGCCGTGGCCGGTGGTGACGCTGGTGGCGTGCGCCCTGGCACTGTCGGTGGTGGCGGCCGTGCACCACGCGGAGCTGATCGCCCACCGGGTGGGCGAGCCGTACGGGTCACTGGTGCTGGCGGTGGCGGTCACCATCATCGAGGTGGCGCTGATCGTGACGCTGATGGCGGACGGCGGCGACAAGAGCGCGGGCCTGGCCCGGGACACCGTGTTCGCGGCGGTGATGATCACCTGCAACGGGATCCTCGGCCTGTCCATCCTGGTCGGCGCGGTGAAGTACCGGGTGGCGGTGTTCAACGCGGAGGGCACGGGCGCGGCCTTCGGCGCGATCGCCACCCTGGCCACGCTGAGCCTGGTGCTGCCGACCTTCACCACCTCCAAGCCCGGCCCGCAGTTCTCCGCCACCCAGCTGGTGTTCGCGGCGACCGCCTCGATCGTGATCTACGGCCTGTTCGTCTCGACCCTGACGGTCCGTCACCGGGACTACTTCCTGCCGGTCACCCCGGCGGGCGAGGTGGTCGACCCGATGGACGAGCACTCGGAGCCGCCGTCGGTCCGGACGACGCTGGTCAGCGTCGCGCTGCTGTCCGTCGCCCTGGTCGCGGTGGTCGGCCTGGCGAAAGGCGTCTCCCCCACCATCGAGCGCGGCGTCGCCGCGGCCGACCTGCCGAACGCGGTGGTCGGCGTGGTGATCGCGCTGCTGGTGCTGCTGCCGGAGTCGATCGCGGCGGTCCGGGCGGCGGTCCGCAACCGGGTGCAGATCAGCCTGAACCTGGCGCTGGGCTCGGCGCTCGCCTCGATCGGCCTGACCATCCCGGCCGTGGCCATCGCCTCCACCTGGCTGAGCGGCCCGCTCGAACTCGGCCTCGGCGCCAACCACATGATCCTGCTCGCCCTGACGGTCGCCGTCGGCACCCTCACCGTCATCCCCAAGCGCGCCACCCCGCTCCAGGGCGGCGTCCACCTGGCCATCCTCGGCGCCTACCTGGTGCTCGCGGTCAGTCCGTAGCCCCGGGCCGTCGGCCGACGGGCCGTCGGGCCGCGACCTGTCGACCCGTCAGGCATCGACCGGCGATCGCCGGGTAGGCGGGCGGTGCCGCAGTGACGGCGGGCCGCCCCGCAGGCGGCGCACACCCCGAACCGAGGAGGAAGCATGACGATCCTGTGGGCGATCATCGCCGGTCTGATCATCGGCCTGCTGGCGAAGCTGGTCATTCCGGGCCGGCAGCCCATTCCGCTCTGGCTGACGGTCCTGCTCGGCATCGTCGGCGGCCTGATCGGCAACGCGCTGGCGGGCGCCTTCGGCGTCGCCGACACCGGCGGCATCGACTGGATCCGGCACTTCTTCCAGATCGGCGCCGCGGCCGTGCTGATCCTCCTGGTCACCCCGCTGTGGGCGCGGCGCGGTGCCTGACGGCCCGTCACGCACGACGGAGGCGGGCGCTCGCACGCGCCCGCCTCCGTCCGCGCTCCGCCCAACGAGCGGCTCACTCCACGGTGACGCTCCCGCCCCCGCTCACCCCGCGGCTCACTCCACGGTGACGCTCTTGGCGAGGTTGCGCGGCTTGTCGACGTCCCGCCCGAGGGCCACCGCGGCGTGGTAGGCCAGCAGTTGGAGCGGGATGTTGAGCAGCAGCGGGTCGAGTTCCGGCTCGCTCTTCGGGACGACCACGCAGTGGTCGGCGAGCTTCGCCTCGATCGGGCGGTGGGCGACGGCCAGCACCCGGCCGGAACGGGCCTTGATCTCGCCGAGCGCGGTGAGGTTCTTGTCGAGCAGCTCGTCGTCCGGCACCAGCGCCACGGTCGGCAGCTCGGGGCTGATCAGCGCCAGCGGGCCGTGCTTCAACTCGCTGGCGGGGTAAGCCTCGGCGTGCACGTAGGAGATCTCCTTGAGCTTCTGTGCACCCTCCCGGGCCACCGGGTAGCCGCGCACCCGGCCGATGAACATCATGCCCTGGCTCTCCGCGTACTCGGCGGCGAGCTTCTCGATCTCCCGCTCCTGGCCGAGGATCTCGCGGATCTGCTCGGGCAGCGCCTTCAGCGCGGCGACGATCCGGCGGCCGTCGGCGGGCGACAGGTCGTGGATCCGGCCGAAGTGCAGGGCCAGCAGCGCGAACGCCACCACGGTGGAGGTGAACGCCTTGGTGGAGGCGACCGAGATCTCCGGGCCGGCGTGCAGGTAGATGCCGCCGTCGCACTCGCGGGCGATCGCCGAGCCGACGGTGTTGACCACACCGAGCACCCGGCCGCCCTTGCGCTTGATCTCCTGCACGGCCGCCAGCGTGTCGTAGGTCTCGCCGGACTGGCTGACCGCCACGTACAGGGTGTCCGCCTCGATCACCGGGTTGCGGTAGCGGAACTCGGAGGCCGGCTCGGAGTGCGCGGGGATCCGGGCCAGCTCCTCGATCAGCTGCGCGCCCATCTCGCCCGCATAGTACGCCGACCCGCAGCCGAGGATCTTCACCCGGCGGATCTCCCGCAGCTCCCGGGCGTCCAGGTTCAGCCCGCCCAGGTGCGCGGTGCTGAACCGCTCGTCGAGCCGGCCGGACAGCGTGCGCTCGACGGCGCCGGGCTGCTCGTGGATCTCCTTCAGCAGGTAGTGCGCGTACCCCCCGGTGTCGTACGAGCCGATCTCCCAGTCCACGGTGGACGGCTGCCGGGTGACGGTCCGGGCGTCCTCGGTGAAGGTCCGGAAGCCGTCGGCGCGGACCGTCGCCAGCTCGCCGTCCTCCAGGTGCACCACCTGGCGGGTGTAGCGGACCAGCGCGGAGACGTCGGAGGCGGCGAACATCTCCTTCTCGCCGATGCCGAGCACGATCGGGCTGCCGTTGCGGGCCACCACGATCCGGTCGGTCTGCTCGGCGTCCAGCACCGCGATGCCGTAGGTGCCGACGACCAGCTTCAGCGCGGCCCGCACCGCGTCCTCCAGCTCGCCGCCGTCCGCGCGGTGCGCGGCGATCAGGTGGGCCAGCACCTCGGTGTCGGTCTCCGAGCGGAACAGCGCGCCGTCCGCGGCCAGCTTGGCGCGCAGCTCGTCGGCGTTCTCGATGATGCCGTTGTGGACCACGGCGATCCGGCCCTCGTTGTCGGTGTGCGGGTGCGCGTTCGCGTCCGAGGGCACGCCGTGGGTCGCCCAGCGGGTGTGGCCGATGCCGGCGCCGCCCTTGAACCGGGCCGGCAGCGCGGCCGCCAGGTCGGCGACCCGGCCCTTGACCTTGCACACCTTCAGCTTCGCCGGGACGGACTTGGTGGCGGGGGCGATCACCGCGACGCCCGCCGAGTCGTATCCCCGGTACTCCAGGCGCTGCAGGCCCTCCAGCAGGAAGGGGGACGCGTCCTTGGGGCCGATGTAGGCCACGATTCCGCACATAGACGTGGACTCCTGGTGTTCGCGGGTGTTCGGGTGGACTCGGGGACGTGCGACGGTCGGCCGCAGACCGTCAGCCGTAGACCGTCCGCCGCAGCTGACGCGCCGACAGCTCCGGCGCGGCGACCCGGCGGACGGCCAGCTCCGCGCCGATCCGGGCGAAGATCCGATCGTTGGTCAGTCCCCTGGCCTGCAGCTCACCGTGACGGCGGCGCACGTACTCCTCCGTGGTCTCGGAGAAGTACGCCAGCACCTCCGCGACGACCCGCGCCGCCTCCCCGGGGGCCAGCGCTGTGGTCCGGGCGAGATGGGCGAGCAGGTCCTCATGAGGGTGCGGTGAGACAGGCACGGTCGGGGAGCCTAGGCGTGAAGTGTCCATTTGCCAAAGATCCTGCCCGATTTCGGGCAGGACTGCGAACCCGTGCACCCGGAAGGGCCGCCTCGGTACGGTGAGCCCATGCACTCACCGGCCCTGGACGACGACCGGGTGCGGTCCCTGCGCACCCGCGGGCAGGGCCTCGGCGCCGGCGTCCGCCTCCGCACCGCCGCCGAGGCCGTCGAACGGGTCATCGGCGTCCAGGCCCAGGACGCCCGGGCCGGGGCGCTGGGCATCCGGGTCCGCACCACCGGGCTCACCGCGGCCGAGCTGCGGCGGGCCCTGGAGGTCGACCGCACCCTGGTCCGGAGCTGGCTGCTGCGCGGCACCCTGCACACCGTCACCACCGCCGACCTGCGCTGGCTGCTCGCCCTGCTCGGCCCGCAGTTCCTCCGCCTGAGCGCCCGCCGGTACCGCGAACTCGGCCTCGACGAGGCCCTCTGCGACGCCGCCGAGACGGTGATCACCGACACCCTGGCCGCCCACGGCCCGTCCACCCGCGCCGAGTTGACGCACCGGCTCGCCACCGCCGGACTCCCGGCGGACGGCCAGGCCCCGTTCCACCTGATCCGCCGGGCGGCGCTGCGCGGCCGGATCTGCTTCGGCCCGGAGCGCGAGGGCGACGCCACCTTCGTCCTGCTCGCCGACTGGCTGCCCGACGCCCCCGGCGGCCCCGCCGGCGAGGCCGCCGTCACCGCGCTGGCCCGCCGCTACCTGCACGCCCATGGCCCGGCCGCCCCCGAGGACTTCGCCGGCTGGTCCGGCCTGCCCGCCACCGCCGCCCGCCGCGCCTGGCGCTCCCTGGACCTGCTGACCGTCCGGGTCCGCGACCGGGACTGCGCGCTGCCCGCCGACCGGGCCGCCGAACTCGACGCCGCCCCCGGCCCGGCGCCGGACGTCCGGCTGCTGCCGATGTACGACAACTACCTGATCGCCCACCGCACTTCGGCCCTCGCCGTACCCGCCGCGCACGAGCAGCAGGTCCGGCCCGGCGGCGGCCAGGTCCGGGCCGCCGTGCTCGCCGACGGGCTCGCCCGCGGCACCTGGGCCTGGCGCCGCGGGCGCGTCGACACCGCGCTGTTCGACCCGGCGGACGCGACCGCCCTGGCCACGGGCCTCGCGGCCGAGTCCGCCGCCGTCGCCGATTTCCTCGGCGCGGCCTGATCCGGGCGGCCGGCGCCGTACAGTTCGCACCCGACGCGTTCGATTCCGACGCCCCGCCGGAGGAGCCGCCCCATCCGCACCTCGACCCCCGGACGCCGCCGGCCGACCGGCACGGTGGTCGCGGTGCTCACCCCGCTCGCCCTGCTCGGCCTGGGCGCCCTGTCCGCCGACCCCGACCGCGCGGCGCTCGCCGACCCCGCCCGGCTCGCGGTCCTGGCGGCCGCCCTGCTCGCCCTGCTCCTGCTCCGCACCGAATGGCGGCGGCTCACCGCCGCCGCACTGCTCGGCTTCCTGCTGCTCGCCCTCCCGGTCGCCGCCACCGGGAGCGCGGTCCGCCACCTGCGCGGCGAGCGCACCGAACTCGTCCTGACCGTCGGCTTCCTCGTGCTCGGCGCCGCCCGCCGCGGCCCGACGCACCGTCACCTTCCAGGCGCCCCGGAGCACTCGGCCCCGTGCGCGCAACCGATCGCCCGCACGGCGCGTAGTGAGGGACGTCGGCCGAACGGGTGAGCAGGGGGCGCACCTATGATGTGGGGCCGTCGTTGAAGGACGGTGTGCAGACGGTGTTCGGGTGATCGTGGCCCGGCACTTGCATCCGACGGCGGTGTCCGGCCCGGGGTTTCCGGCGGTCACCCCGCAGGATGGGCCGCGTACTGTCCGTGTCGATCACAGGGGGACCGTCCGTCATGCAACCGCGTGTGTTCGCCGTCGTCACCGCCGTCCTGCTGGCCGCGCTCGGCCTCGGCTCGGTCCTGGTCACCGACTGGACGCCGAAGCCCGCCGCGGCCGCCGCACCCGCCGCCGGCGGTGCCCCGGGCCGCACCGCGCCCGCGCCCGCCACGGCCGCCTCCCCCTCCCCCACCGGCGACCCCGCGGTGTGGACCCGCTCGACGCTGCGCAACAAGCTGATGGCCGAGATGGACGCCGCCGACCCGGGCGTCGCCCTCGCCGACCTCGACAGGATCTCCAAGGACAAGCCGTACACCGTGCGGTTCTGCCACCCCATCGCGCACGAGCTCGGGCACGCCGCGGTCCAGCGCTACCACCAGGACTTCCAGAAGGTCATCTCGTTCCCGCACGAGACCTGCGCGGCCGGCTACCTGCACGGCGCGGTCGAGGAGATGCTCGCCAACTCCACGGACCCGCAGCACGACATCCTCACCCTGTGCGCCCCCTCCAACAAGGGCCCCTGCATCCACGGCGTCGGCCACGGCATCATGTTCGTCACCAAGCAGGACATCCCCGCCGCCCGGGACCTCTGCAACAAGTTCCCCTCCGAGAGCCGCCGCATCACCTGCTCCGAGGGCGTCTTCATGCAGCTCTTCGCCCCCGACGAGGAGGACGAGAAGGCCAAGGCCAACCTCCCCGCGGACAAGCTCGCCGCCGAACCGCTCTACCCCTGCCCCGAGCAGCCCGCGCTCTACCAGTCCGCGTGCTTCTTCTACGCCCCCACCTTCTTCCTCTCCTCGCACGACTACGCCAACCACCCGGAGGCCTTCGCCCAGGCCCTCCAGTGGTGCCTCAACGCCCAGGCCTCCGGCGGCGCGAACGACTGCTCCCGCGGCGTCGGCTCGCGCACCATGAAGTACAACCTCGACCGCGAGGACTGGGCGGCGCAGCAGTGCGCCACCGCGAAGGACGCCTGGCAGCGCAAGGCCTGCGCGCAGGGCCTGGTCAGCTACTACACCGTCAACTACACCGACAACGGCGCGGCCGGCCGCCTCTGCGAAAAGATCACCAACAAGGAGATCCAGGGCTACTGCCGCTCCGCGGGCGGCCTCTCCAGCACCCTGGACTGACCGCCCCCTGCGGCGTCACGCCAGCAGGACGAGGCAGGACCCGATCAGGGCCAGGGCGGCCAGCAGGATGGCGACCGGTGCGGGCGCCGCGCCGCCCCCGCCGGTCACCCTCGCACTCGCCCCCGCGACCGTCAGCATCAGGGCCGCCGGGAGCAGCAGGAACAGGCCGAACCAGATGCCGGGGGGCTGGACCAGCAGGAGCAGGCCGGCGACCGTCCCGCAGATCAGCCGGAAGCTCCGCGCCCGCCGGGCCGCCTGCGGCACCAGCGTCAGCAGCGCGCCCACCACCAGCGGCTGCCAGAAGACGTGGACGTGCGCGAACCACCACACCAGGGCCGGCCCGGTGCAGACCGGTGCCAGGGCGGCCAGTGCCCGTGCGGCCCCGGCACCGGCCGCGGGTCGGCGTTCCTCGGTCCCATACTCTCCCCCTCGACATTGAACACGTTCAAAATCTACCGGGCGGGTCGACCGTGGACGGACCCGGGGCGGCGAGCCGGTCGCGCTTACCATTCGGTCTCATGAACGACGACTTCAGAACCGCCGCCCGGGCGACCGCGCAGCTGGTGGCCGACTACCTCGACGAACTGCCCTCGCGGCCGGTCTGGCAGCCGATGGACCCGGCGGAGCGCTCCGCGCTGCTGGAGCTGACGCTGCCCGAGGACGGCGTGGGCTTCGAGGAGCTGCTGAAGACCGTCGAGCGGACGATCATGCCGCACCCGATGGGCAACGGGAACCCGCGGTTCTTCGGGTGGGTGAACTCCGCGCCGCAGCCCGCGGGCGTCCTCGCCACGCTGGCCGCCTCCGCGATGAACCCGAGCTCCGCGGGCGGCGACCACGCCGACGTGCACCTGGAGCGGGCCGTGGTGCGGTGGATAGCGGAGCTGGTGGGCTTCCCGCACCCGGCGGGCGGCGGCCTGCTGACCTCCGGCACCTCGATGGCGACCATCGTGTGCCTCGCCGCGGCCCGCGACCGCGCCGCGCGCAACGCCGGCCGGGACGTCCGGCAGGACGGTCTCGCGGGGATGCCGCCGCTGGTCGGCTACGTGACCGGCGAGGCGCACAGCTGCGTGCGCAAGGCGGCGGAGCTGCTCGGCCTGGGCTCGAAGCACCTGCGGGTGGTGGAGGCGGACGCCGAGGGGCACCTGCGGCTGGACAGCCTGGAGGCGGCGATCGCCGAGGACCGCGCGGCGGGCCGGCTGCCGTTCCTGGTGGTGGCGTCCGCGGGCACGGTCGGGACGGGCGCCGTCGACCCGTTCGAGCCGATCGCGGACCTGGCCGCCCGCGAGGGCCTGTGGTTCCACGTGGACGGCGCGTACGGCGCGTTCGGCGTGCTGGACCCGCAGATCGCGCACCGCTACGCGGGGCTGGAGCGCGCCGACTCGCTCGCGCTGGACCCGCACAAGTGGCTGGGCGTCCCGGTCGACTGCGGCTGCGCGCTGGTGCGGGACGCGCAGGAGCTGCGCGGCACGTTCAGCCTGGTGCCGTCCTACCTGCGGGACGAGGACGCGGGCGGCCTGGGCTGGTTCTCGGAGTACGGCACCGAGCAGACCCGCCCGTTCCGCTCGCTGAAGGTGTGGGCGTCGATCGCGCACCGCGGCCGCTCGGGCGTGGCCCGGGACATCGCGCACTGCACGGGGCAGGCCCGCCGCCTGGGCGTCTGGGTGGAGCAGGACCCGGAGCTGGAGCTGCTGGCCCCCGTCGAAACCTCGATCGTGGCCTTCCGCTACCGCCCGGCCGGGCTGGACGAGGAGGCCGTGCAGCGGCTCAACTCCCTGCTGCCGGTGGCGGTCCAGCAGCGCGGCCGGGTGTTCGTGACGGGTGCGGTGTACCGCGGGCAGGAGATGCTGCGGGCCTGCCTGCTGAACGCGGCCACCACCGACGCGGACCTGCGGCTGCTGCTGGACGAGGTGAAATCGGCCGGCGCGGAACTCCTGGACCGGGGCCGCACGTCAATGTGATCGCGGGAGCGGATCAGCGCCGATCCGACGGGGGCCCGCGCAGACATTAACCGTCGGGTCACGGGGGGTTCGTGATCGTGAAACAGCGGAGCGCCACCATTCAGGTATGGATGACAAGGCGTACACCCACAGAACCGCTTCGAAGCAGCAGCGCTGGCGCCGGGAGGCGGTCGAACTCGCGGCGGTGTTCGCCGCCGTCGCGGCCGCCGACCTGGTCGCGAACGTCGTCGTGCACGGGCACGACGGCCCGGTGCTGCTGCTCGCCTCCGCGGCGGCGATGCTCGGCGCCGCCCTGTTCCGCGGCTGGCTGGCCCACCGGCACCCGCCCGGCCGGGACGCCCTCGCACCACCGGGCGGGCCCGCGGTGAGCTCCCCGGAAGAGTCCGATCCGCCCGTGCTGTGGCGGCTGCGCACCACCGTCGCGGACACCCCGGGCAGTCTGGCCCGGGTGTGCGCGGCGCTGGCGGAGCGGCAGGTGAACATCGTCTCGATGCAGGCGCACCCGCTGCCCGACTGCACGGTGGACGAGTTCATCGTCCGCGCCCCGGCCGCGCTGCCCCGGGCCGGGCTGACGGCCGCGGTCGCGGCGGGCGGCGGCCGGGACATCTGGACCGACCGGGCCGACGCCCACGAGCTGGTGGACGTCCCCCGGCAGGTCCTCGCGCTGGCCACCCGCACCGCCCTGGACGCGGCCGAACTGCCGGTCGCCCTGCGGCAGTTGTTCGGACGGGCGGCGATCCGCCAGTACCCGGGGCGCGGCTCGGCGGCGCAGCCGGGCGTGGACGGGCACCTGATGCGGCTGCCGCTGCCGAACGGCGACCTGCTGGAGCTGTCCCGGCCGAACCTGCCGTTCACCCCGACCGAGTTCGCCCGGGCCCGGGCGCTGGTGGAGCTGGACACCGTGCTGGGCCCGCGGGTGCCGCAGGTCGAGGCCCGGATCAGCCGGCCGGCCGGGGACGACCTGACGGTGCGCCGGGCCACCCCGGCGGACAAGGCGGCGGCGGTGGCGATGCACGGCCGGTGCTCGCCGGAGTCGCTGCGGCGCCGCTACCACGGGCCGGTGAAGGACGCGGACCGCTACCTGGACCACCTGCTGGACCCGCGGCACGGCCAGACCCTCGCGGTGGAGACCGCGCAGGGCCGGCTGGTGGCGCTGTCGCACCTGATGTGGGACGACGAGGGCGCGGAGATCGCGCTGCTGGTGGAGGACGCCTGGCAGCGCCGCGGCCTGGGCGTGGACCTGGTGCGGCGGATGGCGGCGCTGGCGCTGGAGGCGGGCGTGGGCACGGTGTACGCGGTGACCACGGCGGCGAACACCGGGCTGATCTCGACCATGCGCCGGCTGTCCGCGCCGCTGGACTACCAGGTGGAGGACGGCACCCTGGTGATCACCGCGCACCTGGCGGAGGCGGCGGAGAAGCTGCCCGCACCGTGGGCGGCGCGCTGACGGTCCGTCGGGTCCCCGCGGCGCCCGGCCGGGCCGGTCGCCGCGGGGCCCGGCCGGGTGCGGCGCGGGCCGGTATGTCGCCCCTGCTCAAGTGTGCGGGCGGGAGTCGGTAGGCTGAGTCCGTCCCTGCCGCCCGTGGGCCGTCGAACGGCCCGGGCGGTGCCGCAGCAAGGAGGAACCCCTGAGCATGCCAGGCACCGATTCGGAAGCCGCGCGCGACGCCTCGCTGCCCGCTCGCGCAAAGATCGCCGTGACGGCGGGCAAGATGGCGGCCGCGCTGTCCCAGAAGGCCGGTCGCGGCAGCGGGTCGGTGATCGGCGGCAAGGTCGCGCTCAAGCTCGACCCCGATCTGCTGAAGACCCTCGCCGAGCACCTGGACGTGGTCCTGGTCAGCGCCACCAACGGCAAGACCACGACGACCCGGCTGATCGCCGAGGCGCTGCGGGCGGCCGGCCCGGTGGTCTCCAACGCGCTGGGCGCGAACATGCCGGCCGGCATCACGGCGGCGCTGGCAGGCGGCACGGACGCGCAGTTCGGCGTCATCGAGGTGGACGAGAAGTACCTGCCGATGGTCGCCCGGGACACCCGGCCGAAGGCCATAGCGCTGCTGAACCTCTCCCGTGACCAGCTCGACCGGGCCGCCGAGACCCGGATGATGGCCGAGAAGTGGCGCGAGGGCCTGAAGGACACCGAGGCCGTGATCATCGCCAACGCGGACGACCCGCTGGTGACCTGGGCCGCCTCGTCCTGCAAGAAGGTGGTCTGGGTGGCCGCCGGGCAGGCGTGGAAGGAGGACGCCTGGTCGTGCCCGTCGTGCGGCGGTGTGATGCAGCGTCCGGGCGACGACTGGTTCTGCGGCGAGTGCGGCTTCCGCCGCCCGAACCCGCACTGGGCGCTGCAGGGCACCCACGTGATCGACCCGCACCGGGGCGCCTGGCCGATCCAGCTCCAGCTGCCGGGCCGCGCCAACCTGGCGAACGCCACCAGCTCGGCGGCCGTCGCCGCGGTGTTCGGGTGGCCCGCAGGTCGCGCTGCAGCGGATGCAGTCGGTGGCCGCGGTGGCCGGCCGCTACGACGTGGTGCAGTTCCGCGGCCGGGACATCCGGCTGCTGCTGGCGAAGAACCCGGCCGGCTGGCTGGAGACCTTCTCGCTGATCGACGGCCCGCCCGCGCCGGTCGTCCTGTCGGTGAACGCGCTGGACGCGGACGGCACCGACACCTCCTGGCTGTGGGACGTCGACTACGAGCGCCTGGCCGGGCACCCGATCTTCGTGATGGGCCAGCGCAAGCTGGACCTGGCGGTCCGCCTGGAGGTCGCCGGCCTGCAGTTCCAGGTCGTCGACTCGCTGGCGCAGGCCGTCGACGCCGCCCCCGAGGGCCGCATCGAGGCGATCGCCAACTACACCGCCTTCCAGCAGCTGCGCAAGGCCGTGGTGGCCTGATGAGCGACCAGTCCTACCAGCCGTACGGCGAACAGCACTACGGCGGCCAGCAGTTCGACCAGCAGCAGGCCCCGCAGCAGCAGTACGGGCAGCCCTACGGCGAGCAGCAGGCCCAGCCGCCGGCCCCGCAGCAGCAGTACGGGCAGCAGGCGCAGTACGGCGACCCGCAGTACGACCAGCAGCAGCAGTACGACGGCCAGCAGTACGACGGGCAGCAGCCCGCCGGGCGGTACGGGAGGTCTTCGAGGATGAGCGAGAGCAGCCTGCGGGTGGTCTGGGTGTACCCGGACCTGCTGTCCACGTACGGCGACCGCGGCAACGCGCTGGTGGTGGAGCGCCGGGCGCGGCAGCGCGGCCTCGGGGTGCAGCGGATCGACGTGCGTTCCGACCAGTCGGTGCCGACCAGCGGCGACATCTACCTGATCGGCGGCGGTGAGGACCGTCCGCAGCGGCTGGCGGCGGAGCGGCTGCGCAACGACGGCGGGCTGGTCCGGGCCGCGGAGAACGGCGCGATCATCTTCTCGGTGTGCGCGGGCTTCCAGATCCTCGGCCACGAGTTCGTCAACGACCTCGGCGAGCGCGAGGCGGGCCTCGGCCTGCTGGACGTGTGGACCGCCCGCGGCGAGGGCGCGCGCTGCGTCGGCGACGTGCTGGCGGAGGTCGACCCGCAGCTGAACCTCCCCCAGCTGACCGGCTTCGAGAACCACCAGGGCGTCACCCACCTCGGCGAGGGCGTCAAGCCGTTCGCCACCGTGCAGGTCGGCCGGGGCAACGGCACCGGCGACGGCACCGAGGGCGCCTGGCGCGACACCGTGTTCGGCACCTACCTGCACGGCCCGGTGATGGCTCGCAACCCCGGCGTCGCCGACATGCTGATCAAGCTGGCGCTGGACGTCAACGCGCTGCCGCCGGCCGACACCACGTGGTACGACGCGCTGCGCACCGAGCGGATCGCCGCGGCGGCCCGCCCGGCGTGACGCGTGCGGCGCGACGGGCGCGGTGTGCGCCGCGCGACGCGTGCCCTTTGCCCGGTGGACGGCTGACCGCCATGTGGTCAGCCGTCCACCGCGGGACAACTTCATAGGAGAATAAGGAGAGCCCGGGCGCAACACCCTCCTCGGCGGTCGGGTCGCAGTTACGTGTGGTGCGTCGAGGAAGCCGCCCCCGCGTCGGTTTCGGCCCGGCCGGACGCAGGAACCGTATGCTGTGCAGCAGGTCCGATTCGGGCGCGATGTCCGATTCTCACCCACCAGTCCGGCCGTCCGAATCCTGCTCGGGAGTTGGCAAAGCAATGCGTATTGGTGTCCTGACCAGTGGCGGTGACTGCCCCGGCCTGAACGCCGTCATCCGTTCCGTGGTCCACCGGGGGGTGGTCGACCACGGCGACGAGATCATCGGCTTCGAGGACGGCTGGCGCGGTCTCCTGGAGGGCGTGCACCGTCCGCTGACGCTCGAATCGGTGAGCGGCATCCTCGCCCAGGGCGGCACGATCCTGGGCTCCTCCCGGGTCCAGCCGAGCCACCTGCGCGACGGCGTCGAGCGCGCCAAGCGCTACTGCGCGGACCTGGGCATCGACGCGGTGATCCCGATCGGCGGCGAGGGCACCCTGAAGGCCGCGAAGCTGATGAGCGACGCGGGCCTGCCCGTGGTCGGCGTGCCGAAGACCATCGACAACGACATCGCCTGCACCGACGTCACCTTCGGCTTCGACACCGCCGTGTCGGTGGCCACCGACGCGCTGGACCGGCTGAAGACCACCGCCGAGTCGCACCAGCGGGTCATGGTGGTCGAGGTGATGGGCCGTCACACCGGCTGGATCGCGCTGAACGCCGGCATGGCCGCGGGCGCGCACGCCATCGTCGTCCCGGAGCGCCCGTTCCACATCGACAAGCTGACCGAGGTGGTGCGCGAACGCTTCGACCGGCAGAAGAAGTTCGCCATCGTGGTGTGCGCCGAGGGCGCCAAGCCCGAGCCCGGCACCATGCCGTGGGAGGAGGGCACCAAGGACATGTACGGCCACGAGCGGTTCACCGGCATCGCCACCCAGCTCTCCCGCGAGCTGGAGCACCGCCTCGGCAAGGAGGCCCGCCCGGTGATCCTCGGCCACACCCAGCGCGGCGGCACCCCGACCGCCTACGACCGGGTGCTCGCCACCCGCTTCGGCTGGCACGCCGTCGAGGCCGCCCACAAGGGCGCGTTCGGCCACATCACCGCCCTGCAGGGCACCGACATCCGGCTGGTGCCGCTGGGCGAGGCCGTCGCCGAGCTGAAGACCGTCCCGGCCGACCGCTACCTGGAGGCCGAGACCGTCATCTGACGGCCCGTCCGGCCCCGGGGCGCGTCGCGGTCCGCCGCGCTCGCCCCGGGGGCCTAGCCTTCACCGCATGGAGATCCTCGCGTACGGCGTCCAAGCAGACGAACAGCCGCTCCTGGAACAGGCCTTCGCGGGCCGGCACGCCCTGCGGACCCTGGCCGTGTTCCTCAACCGCGACACCGCCCCGCTGGCCGCCGGCTACCCCGCCGTCAGCAGCAGCGTCAACGACGTCCTCGACGCCGGGACGCTCGCCGTGCTCGCCGCGGGCGGCACCAAGGTGGTCGCCCAGCGCTCCACCGGCTTCAACAACATCGACCTCGACGCCGCCGCCGACCTCGGCCTGACCGTCGCCCGGGTCTCCCACTACAGCCCGTACGCGGTCGCCGAGCACGCCTGGGCGCTCGCCCTCGCCGTCAACCGCCGGCTCACCCGGGCGGCCAACCGCTCCCGCGAGTTCGACTTCCGGCTCGACGGGCTGCTCGGCCGCGACATCCACGGCATGACGGTCGGCGTCATCGGCACCGGCAAGATCGGCGAGTGCTTCGCCCGGATCGCCGCCGGCTTCGGCACCACCCTGCTCGGCTGGGACATCGCCCCCAACCCGGCCTGCGTCGAGCTCGGCATGGCGTACACCGAACTGCCCGAACTCCTCAGCCGCGCCGACCTGATCAGCCTGCACGTCCCGCTGCTCCCGGCCACCCACCACCTGATCGACGCGGCGGCGCTGGCCCGCATGAAGGACGACGCGATCCTGATCAACTCCAGCCGCGGCGGCCTCCTCGACAGCGCCGCCCTGGTCGAGACGCTGCGCTCCGGCCGGCTGTCCGGGGTCGGGCTCGACGTGTACGAGGAGGAGACCGGCGTCTTTTTCACCGACCGATCGATCCAGGGCATCACCGACGACACCCTGGCCCGCCTCATCACCTTCCCCCAGGTCCTGGTCACCAGTCACCAGGCCTACTTCACCCGCACCGCGGTCGGCCAGATCATCGACGCCACCGCCCGCAACATCGACGACTTCGCGGCCGGCCGCCGCAACGAGAACGTCCTGGTGCCGAAGGACTGACCGCCGGGCGCGTCCCGGCCGCAGGCCCGCGCGCCGTGCTGAACTACCCGCATGACCGCCCGCACCCTCTACCTGATCGGCTGCGCCGCCCCGCCGGTGTGCCACATCGACGTCGGCGTCCGAGCCGCCCAAGGGGCCGGCTGGGACGTCTGCCTCATCCTCACGCCCTCGGCACACCGGTGGGCCGAACAGGACGGTCCCGGCTCGCTGGAGGAGTTGCGGCGGCTCACCGGGCACCCCGTTCGCCACCGGTTCGGGCTGCCGTCGCAGTCGAACGGGGTTCCCCCGCCGGACGCCGTGCTGGTCGCTCCGCTGACCGCCAACACGCTCAACAAGTGGTCCGCCGGGACGTGCGACACCCTCGCGCTCGGCGTGCTGACCGAAGGGATCGGCCTGCGCCTGCCCATCGTCGCGCTGCCGCACTTCAACACCGCCCTGGCCGCCCACCCGCCGTCCGACGCAGCGTCACCACCCTGCGGGAGGCCGGGGTGACGGTGCTCCTCGGCGAGGGCGGCTACATCCCTCACCCGCCGGACCAGGGGACGTCGGGGCCTACCCGTGGGCCCTCGCCGTCGCTGCCCTCCCGCGGCCGGGGCACGCCGCATAGGCCTCGTGCCCCCTCCGGCGGGGCCGGAGGGGGCACGACAGGGGAACTACCGGTCGGGGCTCGGGGGTTCAGCTCCCGAGGCGGCCCGCGGTCTGCTCCTCCTTCCAGCCGTGCTCGCGCTCCACGCAGACGGTGATGGTGGCGCAGGCCGACCCGCTGCTGACCTGCCGGCCGGACGGGTCGTAGGCGACGGCCACGGCCGTGTTGGTGATGTGGCAGGCCTTGGCACCGCCACCACCGCCACCGCCGCCGCCGCCACCGCCGCCACCGCCGCCACCGCCGCGGTGCTCGTCCTCGCACCGGAGGTCCTGCTCGGCGACCGTGTAGGTGCCGTGGCAGGTGGTGCTCGCACCGGGGGCGAGGGTGGTCGCGTCACAGGTGATGCCGGTGACGAGGTTGTCGACGATCGACAGGTCGTGCAGCTCGGTGTCGCCGGTGTTGCGGACGGTGTAGGTGTAGTGGACGGTGTCGCCGACCGCGAACGGCCCGGGCTCGTCGACCGTCTTGGTCAGGCTCAGCGCGGGGGCCTGCTGGTTCACCGCGATGGTCGCCGTGGTCTCGTCGCTGTCGACCTGACGGCCCGTCGGGTCCGTCGCGTGGGCCGCGGCGGTGTTGGTGACGTGGCAGAAGTCGGGGTCGGTCCGGTCGCAGACCAGGTCCTGGGCGGCGACCGTGTAGCTGCCGTGGCAGGTGGTGGTCGCGCCGGGGGCGAGGGTGGTGGCGTCGCAGGTGATGCCGGTGATCCGGTTGTCGCTGATGGTCAGGCCGGTCAGCTCGGTCGTCCCGGTGTTGGCGACGGTGTAGGTGTAGTGGACGGTGTCGCCGATCCGGAACGGGCCGGGCTCGTCGGCGCGCTTGGCGACGGTGAGGCCGGGCGCGTGCGCGCGCACCTCGACGGAGGCCCGCGCCTCCTCGCTGTCGACCTGGTTGCCGGTCGGGTCGGTGGCGTGCGCCGTCGCGGTGTTGACGACCAGGCACGGGGTGGTCTGGCCGCAGGCGTCGACGTCGGCCTGGGTGACCAGGTACGAGCCGTGGCAGGTGGTGGTCGCGCCCGGGGCGAGGGTGGTGGCGTCACAGGTGATGCCGGTGACCCGGTTGTCGGTGACGGACAGTCCGTGCAGGGCCGTGTTGCCGGAGCTGTGGACGGTGTAGGAGTAGGTGACGGTGTCGCCGGTGAAGAACGGGCCGGGCAGGTCCGCCTGCTTGATCAGGCTGAGCGCCGGCGCGCTGCGGACCACCGTGATGGTGGCCGTGGTCTCCTCGCTGACCACCTGGTTGCCGGCCGGGTCCGCCGCGTACGCCACCGCGATGTTGACGACGCGGCAGCTGTTCGGGTCGGGCTGGTCGCAGACCAGGTCCTGCGGGGTGACGGTGTACGTCCCGTGGCAGGTGGTGGTCGCGCCCGCGGCGAGGGTGGTGGCGTCGCAGGTGATGCCGGTGACGTGGTCGTCGGTGACGGTCAGGTCGTTCAGCGCGGTGTTGCCGGTGTTGGTGACGCGGTACGAGTAGGCGACCGTCGACCCGACCTCGAACGGGCCGGCCGAGTCCACCTGCTTCACCAGCGCCAGCTGCGGGGCCGGCACCGGGACGGTGATGCTGGCGTCGGCCGGGTCGCTGGCGATCGGGTTGTTCTGCGGGTCGACCGCCCCGGCCCGCGCCGTGTTGGCGATGACGCACTGGGTGGCGCCGCTGTCGGCGTCCAGGCAGTCGTCGATGTCGGCCTGGGTGACCGTGTACGTGCCGTGGCAGGTGGTGCTCGCACCGGGGGCGAGCGTGGTCGCGTCGCAGGTGACGCCGGAGACCCGGGTGTCCGTGACCGTCAGGCTGTGCAGCTCGGTGGTGCCGCTGTTGGTGACGGTGTAGGAGTAGTCGGCCGTCGACCCGACGTGGTACGGGCCGCTGGAGACCACCTGCTTCGTCAGCGTCAGGTGCGGCGTGCCGACCGGAACGGTCAGGTCGGTCTCCGGGGAGGTCACCGTCTGCCCGTTGGTGGTGCCCTTCGCGGTGGCGGTGTTGGTGACCGAGCCGGTCGTCCCGTCCGCCGCGGTGATGGTGTAGCTGCCGGTGCAGGTGGTGCTGTCCCCGGGACTGTCCGCCGGCGCCAGCGTGGTGGCCAGGCAGGTGATGCCGGTGACGTGGTCGTCGTGCACCTGGATGCCGCTCAGCTCCACCCCGCCGGTGTTGCGGACGGTGTACGAGTAGGTGACGGTCTGCCCGACCGAGTACGGCCCGGGCGTCACCACGTTCTTCACGATCTCCAGGGCGGGCGGCTTCTCCAGCGGCACGCTCTGCGAGGACGGCGGCGAAGTGACCTCGTCACCGCCGGAAGTGCCCGTCGCGATGGCGGTGTTGTCGATCGACCCGTTCGCCGCGTCGGCCGCGGTGACGGTGTAGGTGGCGGTGCAGGTGATCGTCTGCCCGGGCGCGAGGGTGGTCACCGGGCAGGAGACCGGGCCGATCTCCGGGTCGTTGACGACCAGTCCGGTGATCTCCGTGTTGCCGGCGTTGGTCACCACGAAGTCGTACGGCACCTGCGAACCCGGGGCGAGGTCGCCGGGCAGCGGCAGCCTGACCTGCTTCACCAGGTTCAGCTGGGGAAGCGGCACGTCACTGGAGACCACCACGTTGCGGATCAGGTGGACGTCGGTGGACGAGCCGGTCGACGAGGCGAAGCCGAACTTGTAGGTGGCCGGGATCGGCAGCGGCGCGGGCGTGGACAGCACCTGGTGCGGGCCGGTGCCGTCGTTGAAGTCGATCGTCACGGTGACCGTCGGGTTGGCCCCGGCGGTGATGTGCACGTTCACCTGGCGGCGGGACGGTTCGAGGATCTCCTCGGCCTCCACCGGGGTGACGCCCGGGGGCATCACGGTCGACGGGCCGTGCAGCATCCCCGGCAGCGTCGACGGCCACGGGCCGGTGGTGGTGAAGTTGCTGGTCGTGGCCGTCAGGAAGCAGTAGCCGACCACGTCGTTGCCCGGCCCGCGCAGGGTGACCATGTTCGGCCCGGGCGGCGGCCACGGGGTCCGGGCCGGCGCCCGCTGGGGACAGCCGTTGCCGCGCTCCTCGCCGTCGCCGAAGAAGTTGCCGTACACGTCCAGGCCGACGCCGAGGTAGCCGTGGTCGACGCCCGGAAGCAGCGGGTTCGTCGGGATGTCGGCCTGGCGGATCTGGGCGTAGCCGAGGCTGCCGCCGTACGCGCCGGGGTGGGTGAGCGCGGCGGCGCCGTCCACCAGGAAGAAGGAGATGCCGTCGGCGGGCGAGGCCGGGGTGGTGCTCCCGTACTGGTACTGGTCGAAGGTGACGTCGAGGCCCTGCCCGGCCGGGAGGGCGTGGTCGTACATCACGGCGGCGCTCTGGAAGTAGCCGGCGTCGGTCAGCCGGAGGAAGCCGTCCGGCGCCGCGTTGTTCGGGGGCACCGGCCCGACGGCCGGCGGGCAGCCGAGCAGCGGGTGGTTCCCGCTCCCGGGCGGCGAGCCCACCGGCGCCGCGCCGGTCAGGCAGGCCGGGCCGACGGCCGAGAACTCCGGGGCGGTGGCCTGCTTGAAGGTCTCGGTGAGCAGCGGGGTGCCCAGGGCCCGCGGCTGCGCCTGCGCGGCGGGGGCGGCCGCCGTCCGGGCGTGCGCGCGGGCGTCGCGAAGCCGCTCAGCGACAGGGGCAGGGCGGCGGCGACGGCGAAGGACAGCGCGGCGGTGGCGAGGCGGGCTGCCGGGCCGCGTGGCGCGCGCCCGTCGGGCGAGGAGGATGGTGGTCTCTTCTTCATATTCCGCATCCCTAGCAGCCACGATCAGCGTGCCCCCGGCCGACAATCCGACAAGTACCTCGGACGGCCGTCGCAAGATTCCCACGGCCGCCGGTGCCCGAGCTCCGGGGGCGCTGGCGGCCCTTCCGTAAGCGCCGCCTAGGCTGGGTCCGAACAAAACGAAACCGGAGCAAACCGGACCCGGCCCCGCCGGGACCGCGCGCACCGGACCGGACCACGGGTGCCGCGGCAGCGCGGCGCCGGACGGCATGGACGAAAGCGGGGCCGCCCGATGGGCGACGGCATGACCGGGATGCATCACCACGGCGGGGGCCCCCTGCCGCCGTTCACCTTCTCCCGGGCGATGGAGTGGTCGCCGGACTGGCCGTACCTGGTGTTCTGCGGTCTGCTCCTCGGCCTGTACCTGGCCGGGGCGGTCCGGCTGTGGCGCCGCGGCGACAAGTGGCCGATCGGCCGGACGGTGGCGTGGACGGCCGGCGTCGGCACCGTCCTCCTGGTCACCAACACCAAGCTGAACGACTACGGCATGGTGCTGTTCAGCGCGCACATGATGCAGCACATGGTGCTGTCCATGCTGTCGCCGATCCTGCTGCTGCTCGGCGGCCCGATCACCCTCGCGCTGCGCGCGCTGCGCCCGGCCCGCAAGGGCAGCGGCAAGGGCCCGCGCGAACTGCTGGTCGCCCTGCTGCACAGCACGTACGTGCGGATCATCTCGCACCCGGCGTTCACCATCCCGGCGTTCATCGCCAGCCTGTACGTGCTCTACTTCACCCCGCTGTTCGACTTCCTGATGCAGTACCGGATCGGGCACCTGGGGATGATGCTGCACTTCCTCGCGGTCGGCATGCTGTTCTTCTGGCCGATCATGGGCGTCGACCCGGGCCCGCACCGCCCCGGCTTCGTGATGCGGATCATCGAGCTGTTCATGGGCATGCCGTTCCACGCCTTCTTCGGCGTGGCCGTGATGATGGCCTCCGGCCAGCTGGTCACCACCTTCTCCAAGGAGATGGCCCCGCTCGGCACCGACCTGCACGCCGACCAGCAGCTGGCCGGCGGCATCACCTGGGCGTTCGGCGAGATCCCCACCGCGATCGTGCTGATCGCGCTCACCCTCCAGTGGGCCAAGTCCGAGGAGCGGCAGGCCCGCCGCCGCGACCGGGCCGCCGACCGCGACGGCGACGCCGAGCTGGCGGCGTACAACAAGTACCTGGCCTCGCTGAACCGGGGCACCGCCGGGTAAGCGCTTTCCGCACGCGCCGGGCAAGCGCTTTCCGCATCCGCCAGGTAAGCGCTTTCCGCACCCGCTTCCGCCGATCCGTCCGCGCCTCGTGCCCGGGCGGATCGGTCGTTTCGGGGGTGGGCAGGGTCGTGCGGGGTGTGCGGGGTTGTGCGGGGCGCCCGCTCAGCCGATGCCCTGGCGGTCGGGTGCCAGGGCGAACGCCCGGTTGTGCTCGTCCGGGACGGCCGCGTCGACCGCGCGTTCCAGCAGTCGGCGCTGGGTCAGCAGCGGGGGGAGGCGCGGCTGCGGGGTGATCCGCAGCAGGTCGTCGAGGGCGGCGGTGAGGCGGCGGGTGACCTGGGGCTGACCGGCGCCGCAGATCCGGATCTCGGTGAACGCCAGGTCCACCGTCGCCTCCCAGCCGGGCACCGACTGCACCAGCCGCACCGCGCCGTCCCGGTCCCGGTGGCGCAGCTCGCCGACGGGCAGCGGGGCGAGGACGGCAAGCAGCTGGTGGATCCGGTCGACGGCCTGCACGGCGGTGGTGGGGTCGTTGACGGCCGGCGAGAGGGCCCGGATGGCGATGTCGACGAGTTGGCGGAAGCCGAAGCTGAGGTCCTGGTGCATGGTGCGGTCCACGCCGACGTTCAGCGCGAAGGCGATCCGGCGCGGCCGGGGCGCGGTGCCGCCGGCGGCCAGCACGGTCGGGGTGCCGGGCGCGATGAAGTCCCCGATCCGGGGCACCAGGTGGAGCACCGTGCCGTGCCGCCGGGCCACCCGCACCAGGCGGCGGATGTTGACGTCGCGCAGCACGCCCGCCCGGCCCTCGTGCAGCAGCACCGGCCCCTGCGGGGCGGGCCCGTCGGGCGGGTCCTCGGGGCGCTCGGCGGCTTCCTGGCCGGGCGGCGGGGCCAGCCACCGGTAGGCCGTCAGCACCTGCATCGACTCGCGGGTGACCCGGTCGATCACGTGCGGCACCCGCAGCAGCCGCAGCGTCGCCTGCACGTACAGCACGAACAGCGCGAGGCTGAGCAGCACCAGGGCGAGCGCGACGACGGTCGACACGATCGGGACGGAGACGGCGCGGGTCGGGTCGGTGGTCTCGTCGTAGCCGAGCTGGACCAGCAGCGCGAAGACGAAGGTGGCCAGGCAGGTGGAGAAGGTCGCCTTGGTCAGCCGGCTGCGCACGTACAGGCGCAGCACCCGGGGGCTCATCTGGCCGGCCGCCATCTGGAGCGACACCAGGGAGATCGAGAACACCACGCCGATGAAGGTGAGCATCGCGGAGCTGACCGTGGACACCACGCTCTTGGCCGCCGAGGCGAAGGACAGCAGGGTGTCGGCGGTCTGTTCGGCGGTGGCCTCGGCGAAGATCTCCCGGTCGATCAGGTCGGTCAGGCCGGCCAGCAGCACCGCCCCGACGCAGGCCACCAGCGGCGCGAACCAGAACGACTCGCGCAGGTGTTCCCGCAGCGGCGACAACGCCCGGTAGTGCGGCCGCCGGCGCCGCCCGCTGTGCTGCTCGCTCATTCCGCCAGGCTAGCCAGCGGCGTGCCCGGGGGCCGGTAAGCACGCGGGCGCCGCCTAGAGTGGGACGGCGGTGCGTGACGGGGCGTCAGGGGGCTGGGCGGGTGGAGACGGAGCGGCTGGCGGCGGTGACGGGGGCCGGCGGACCGGGGTCGGGGTATGCGGTGGGCGGGCGCCTGGTGCTGACCTCGGCGCACGTGGTGGGGCCGGTGGGCGCCCGGGTGGAGGTGTTCCGTCCCGGTCGACCGGGGACGGCGGGCGGGACGGTGGTGTGGGCCGGGTCGCCGGGCGGCGGGACGACGCGGCGCTGGTGCTGGTCGAGGAGGGGGCGGCGTGGGGTGCGCCGGCCGGGCCGGTGAGCTGGGGACGGCTGGTGACGCGGCGGCCCGGGGCGGCGTGCGAGACCTGGGGCGTACCGGAGGTGGCGCAGCGGCCGCAACGGGCGGTCGAGGCGGTGCAGTTGGCGGGCGGATCAATCCGGGGACGGGTTTCGTCGGCAACCGGTACGTCGTCGATCTGGACGCCCGTCCGCCCGCCTGGGAGGCGGGTTCGCCGTGGGCGGGGCTGTCCGGGGCCGCGGTGCACTGCGGGCGGGTGCTGGTGGGGGTGGTGGCGGCCGACCGGGCGCATTCGGGGCATGCCGCGCTGGGCGTGGTGCCCG
>NZ_KK853997.1:940611-956225 GCF_000696185.1 Kitasatospora cheerisanensis KCTC 2395
CTGCGCGCCTGGTGCGGGCTCGGCGGGTTCGGGGCCTGGCTGCTGCACGGGCCGGGCGGCCAGGGCAAGACCCGGCTCGCCCACGAGCTGGGCCGGCTGCTGACCGCCGAGGGCTGGACGGTGCTGTGGCCGCATGCCGACGCGACGGCCGACCAGTTGGCCGAACTGCGCGACGCGGAGCGGCCGTTGCTGGTGGTGCTGGACTACGCGGAGACCCGGTCCGGCCAGCTCGCCGCGCTGGTCCGGGCGGCGGCCGACCACCCGGGCAGCAGCCCTTTGAAGCTCCTGCTGCTGGCCCGGACGGACGGCGACTGGTGGCGGCAGGCCCGTACCGAATCCCGGCTCGCCGAGGACTACTTGGCCGCCGCCCGCACCCGTCTGCTGGCCCCGCTGGAGGACGACCCGGCCCGCCGCTCGGCCCACTACCGGGCCGCGCTGCGGGCGCTGGCCGCGGCCCTCCCGTCGATCAACCAGGCTGCCCCGCTTGGGCGTTCGTCGGAGCGCGAACTGACGGACGAGGCCTACGGCAACGCGCTGACCCTGCACATGACGGCGCTCGCCGACCTGCTCGACAGCGCCGGCCCGGACGGGCAGCGGCCGGAGGAGGTCGAGGACCGCCTGCTGGGCCACGAGCGCCGCCACTGGCACCGCAACGCGGCGCTCCGGGTGCCCGCGCTGAGCCGGGCGACACTCGAAACCGCCCTCGCCGCCGCGCACTTGACCACCGTCGCGGACCGCGAGGAGGCCGACCGGCTGTGGCGGCTGCTGCCCGCGCTGGCCGATCAGCCGCGCGACCAGCGCGACCGCGTCACCGCCTGGCTGGCCGCGCTCTACCCACCGGAGCCCACGGCCGGCCGGCCCTGGGGAGCGCTCCAGCCCGACCGGCTGGCCGAGCGGCACGCCGGGCACGAGCTGTCGGCCAATCCGGCGCTCGCCGACCGGCTGCTCGCCGACCCGGGCCCGGGCTGGCCGCGCACCTGCTCACCGTCTACGGCCGGGCCGCCGCGCACCCCGCGTTCGGCGACCGCCTGGACGCGCAGCTGACCGCCCTGTGCGTCCGCCACCACGGGCTTCTCGCAGCGGAGTTGGTGGCCGCTGCGACCAGTGCCGCGCACCACGCCCCGTTCGTCGCCGCGCTGCGCGTCCTCGCCGAAGACCCCGCGGCCACTCTCGACGAACTGGCGGCGCTGCACCCGGTGCTGCCGTACGTCAGCCGACGGCTGGGCCCGGTCGGCGCGGACGTGGCGCGGCGGCTGGTCGACCTGTTCGACGAGCTGGCGGCCGACGACCCGGACACCCACCGGCCCGATCTCGCCTGGGCGTTGAACGAGTGGGCCGTCCGGCTCGGCGAAATCGGCCTGCACTCCAAGGCCCTCGCCGCGATCGAGCGGGCGGTCGAGCTGCTGCGCGCGCTCGCGCAGGACGACCCGGACGCCCATCTCTCGCTGCTGGCCGGGGTGTTGACCAACTATGCCAACCGGCTGTCCTACCGGGGCCGGGGCGCCGACGCGCTGGCCGCAGCCGATGAGGCCGCCGCCCACTACCGCGCCCTCTCGGAGACCGACCCGGGCGCCTACCGCGTCGAACGCGCCCGCGTGCAGAGCAACATCGCCGTCCTGCTCGACGAACTCGGCCGCGACGAGGAAGCGTTGGCCGCTGCCGAGCAGGCCGTCACGCTGCGCCGCGCCCTCACCCGGGACGACCGGGCCGCCCACGAAACCGATCTGGCGGCGTCCCTGACCATCTTCGCGACACTGCTCGGCCACGCCGGCCGGCACGAGGAGGCGCTCGCGCTGAGCGCGGAGGCGCTGGCCCACTACCGCCTCCGCGCGGAGGCCAGCCCGGACGCCTACCTGTCCATGCTGGCCTCCTCGTTGAACCTGCACTCGATCTGCCTGGCGGCCGCCGGCCGACTCGACGAGGCGCTCGCCGCCGTCCTGGAGTCCGTCGCCCTGCGCCGCGCCCTGGCCGACAGCAGTCGTGACACCGATCTGCCCGATCTCGCCGCCTCGTTGAACACTCTCTCCCTCCGGCTCGCCCGACTCGGCCGCGACGCCGAGGCCCTGGCCGCGATCGAGGAGGCCTTCGGCCACTTCCGCGCCCTGGTGGACGTCGCTCCCGCCTCCTACCTGCCGGAGCTGGTCACCGTCGCGTCCAACCGCGCCGAGCAGTTGGTCCGGCTCGGTCGCCATTCCGAGGCGCTGGCCGGCTTCGACGAGGTCGTCGCGCTGGCCCGCGCCCTCGTGCAGCAGGACCCGGCAGTCTTCGGCCGCGTGCTCGCCGCGGCGCTGCGGAGGGCCGACCGGCTTCGCCACCGGCCCGCCTGACGCCGCGTCGGGCCCGGGCTCCCGGCCGGGCCGCCCGGTCGTCGGCCGGTCAGCCCCGGTCGTTGCGGACCAGGCGGGCGGTGAGCAGGTTCGGGTCCTGCTGCGTCAGGTACGCGGCGTCGGCGACCCAGACCCGGTTGCCGCGGACGGCGACGGAGGTGGGGTTCTGCAGGCCGTCGGCCTGGTCGAGGACGATGGTGCGGGTGCCGTCCTCGGCGACCAGGGCGAGCTGGTTGCTGCTGTTGAGGGCGGCCAGCACCTGGTTGCCGCGGCCGGTGAAGGCGAAGTCGTCGATGCCGGTCAGGCCGGTGGCGGCGACCCGGGCGGGGCCGGCGGTGCCGTCGGGGCGGATCGGGATGCGCAGCAGGGTGCCGGCGTCGAGGTTGCTCACCCAGGCGGCCCCGTCGTGGATCTTGATGCCGTTGGCGCCGAGGAAGCCGTTCGGCCGCAGTGCGGTGCCGGTCGCCCACGGGACGGCGGTTCCACCGTCGGCAGGGATGCGCCAGACCGTGCCGAGCACCGAGTCCGCGGCGTACAGGAGGCCGGTGCGCTCGTCGCGGGCGAGGCCGTTGGGCAGCGCGTCGGCGGGCAGGGCGGCGATGCGCCGCGGGGTGCCGCCGGGGGTGAGCCGCCAGATGCCGGTGAGGTCGGCCGTGCCGGTCGCGTACGCGAAGTACAGGGTGCCGTCCTCGGTGTGCACGATGCCGCCGAGGAACGGCGAGGACAGGGCGGGGGTGCTCGCGCCGGCGGCGGGGGCGGGCAGGGTGGCGAGGATCCGGACGGTCCCGCGGCGGTCGATCGTGGCGAGCTGGCGGGAGAAGGCGAAGGTGACGGCGGTGGTGCCGTCCGGCAGCAGGGTGAGGTTCTCCGGCTGCCGGCCCTGCGCGAGGTCGAGGTGCGCGACGACGGCGGGAGCGGTCAGCGGGAGCGTCGCGGCCCGGGCCGGCGCGGGCCGGTGACGACGGCGGAGGCGACTGCGGCGAGCGCGATCGCGGAGGCTCGGAGGGCGGTGGTCAGGCGCATGGTGACGTTCCTTCAGGAGCGCGGGGACGGGGGTCCCGGCCCGGGGCGCAGCACGGCGCCCCGGCGCGGGAACGCCCTCACCCCAGGGACGCGCCGCCGCTCCGGCTGTCATCCCGGCGCACAGTCGGTGGCTCCTGCCGGAAGCACTCGGCGGCGGCCGACAGGACGTCGAGCAGGGGCGCGGCGTCCGTCCCGTCCGGGCCGCTCAGGCACAGCCGGTCGGCCAACCGGCCGTAGCGGTCGTGGAGTTCGCGGGCGACGGCGGCGGGCTCGCCGGTGACGGCGAGGGTGTTCAGGACGGTGTCGTCGATCAGCCGGCCCATCTCCTCCCAGCGGCCGCGCACCGAGAGCGGGTGCAGCTCGTCCTGCAGGTCGGCCCAGCCGTGGGTCTCCAGGACCGGGCGGTAGGCGGGGGTGGAGGCGTAGAAGGCGAGGCGCTCGCGGACCAGCCGGAGGTTGGTGCGGTACTCGTCCTCGTCGCGGCCGGTGGCGACCAGCACGTTGGCCACCACCTCGAACGGGCGGGCGGTCCACGGGGCCTGCTCCGCCTCGGACTTGGCGCGGGCCGCGCGGACGGTCGGCAGCACGGCGGTGGCGAGGTGCCGCGGCGAGCCGAACGGGTGGGCCAGGAAGCCGTCGGCGGCGGCCCCGGCGGTGGCGGTCATCAGCGGCCCGACGCCGGCCAGCAGCAGCGGCGGCGGCCCGTACGGGAGCGGCTCGGGCGCGAAGACCGGCGTCATCAGGGTGTGCCGGTAGAACTCGCCCCGGAAGGCGAGGCGTTCGCCGGTCTGCCAGCTGTGCCAGATCGCCCGGACGGCGGCCAGGTACTCGTGCATCCGGGCCGCCGGACGGTCCCACGGCATGCCGAAGCGGCGGACCACGTGCGGTTTGATCTGCGTGCCGAGCCCGATCGCGGCCCGGCCGCCGGAACTCTCGTGCAGCCCCCACGCCTCGTACGCGAGCGTCATCGGGGTGCGGGCGAAGGCGATCGCCACGCCGGTGGCGAGGCCGATCCGCTCCGTCCGGTCGGCGGCCCGGGCCAGTTGCAGGAACGGGTTGTGCGAGGTCTCCGACAGCACGAACCGGTCGGCCCCGCGCTCCTCGGCGGCCCGCGCCAGGTCGGGCGCGGTGGCGGGCAACGGCGGCGCGGCGAGATCGATGCGCATGGACGGACGCTCCTGCGGGCGGTACGGGTCGGAACGCCCCGATGCTATGCCGCGAGCAGCACCGGACCGCTGACGGGCCGCCGACGGCCCGCCGAGCGGCCGCCGCCGTCGGGGCCCGTCAGGACGGCGGGGCGAACGGCGACGGGGTGACCAGGAAGGTGTGCCCCTGGGTGTCGACCTTCTGCTGCACCTCGTCCGGGTCGTCCGGGCCGACGCAGTCGATCACGACGGTGTCGTCGGCCGGGTCGAACAACACCGTGGCGCGTTCCGCGGAGACCAGCACGTCCGCCAACTCGGGTGCGGCGAGCCAGGACGCGCCCCCGGGCACGTAGGGGGCGAGCGAGGCGGGCAGGCCGTGGCCCCCGATGTAGTCGTCGGCGGCGAAGCCGGGCGCGGGCGCGGACTCGACCGGTCGGCCGGCGAGCAGCCGCTCCACCTGACCGGGCCTCAGGTGCAGTACGACGAACGTCGGGCGGTCCTGGCTCGGTATCGTCCGCTCGTCGCGGTCGGGCGGGATCAGCCACTTCGCGTCGACCACTTCGCCGAACCGGTGGAACCGCTTCACCACCGGTTCCTTGTCGGTGCGCAGCAACGGCTTCCCCGCGTCCGACCGGGAGGTCTGCCCGGCGAGCACGCCGGCGGCCGTGCAGGAGGCGGCGGCACCGAGGAAGGCCGCCCCGATGGCCAGGTACACGCCCCGTGTCGTCGACCGTCTGCGCACCGTTCCGCTCCTCCCCCGTGCCGTCCTCCGGATCCTGCCGCCTCCCTGACGACGGATCATCAGCTCACAGGATGATCCGCCCGCCCGTTGTACGCCTCGCGGCCGAGACTGCGTCCCCGTACCCGATCGGGCACCTGCCCGCCTCGACCGGCCCCGCCGCCCCCTGACGTCTGCTCAGGCCGCCCCGCACAGCGCGTCGTCGATCAGCGTGTTCTCGGCCTGGGCGATCTTCCGTACGTCGTCCGGCGAGGCGATCTGCACGCCCGACAGCGAGACGGTGACGGCCCGGCTGCCGTCCGCCGTCGCGCCGTTGGCGGTGATCCAGCCGGAGTCGCCGCCCTCGTGGCCCCAGTAGGCGCCGCCGCAGGACAGCGGGCGGGCGAACAGGCCGAGGCCGTCGCGGGCGCCCGGCATCAGGGCTTCGAAGTCCTTGCCGACCGGCACGGTCCGTTGCATGAGGGCGAGTTGCGCGGGCGGCAGGAGCCGGCCGCCGAGCAGGGCGCGGAAGAAGTGGTCGAGGTCGGCGGTGGTGGAGATCAGTCCGGCCTCGCCGTTGGTGCCCGCGCCGACCTGCTCGGTGACGTCCACCAGCGGTCCGCCGTCCCCGAACCGCTGGTACGTCGCGGCGTGCGGCTGCGGCAGCGTGGGCACCGCACCCGGCCAGGAGGTGTGGGCGAGGCCGAGCGGGCGAACGATCCGGTCCTGCACCTCCTGGTGCCACGGGTGGCCGGTGACCCGTTCGACGATCATGCCGAGCAGGACGTAGCCGGTGTTGTTGTAGCTCCAGTCGGTGCCGGGTGCGAAGTCCGGCCGGTGGGCGAGGGCGCGGGCGACGGTCTGCGCGGCGGTGGTGGTGTCGTTGCGGTGCTGCCGGAAGTCCTCGGCGGAGGCGTAGTCGGGGTAGTCGTCGTGCAGGCCGCTGCGGTGCTGGAGCAGGTCGCGGACGGTGATCGCCCGGCCGTCGTTGCCGTTGCCGGCGACCAGCCCGGGCAGCCGGCTCTCCACCGAGTCGTCGAGTGCGAGCCTGCCCTCGGCGACCAGTTGCAGGACGACGACGGCGACGAAGGTCTTGGTGACGCTGGCGATCCTGAAGTGCCCGTCGGCAGGCACGGGTTGCCGGGAAGCCAGATCCGCGACGCCGCTGACGGCGGTCGACTCCGGTCCGTCGGACGCACTGAGTCGGGCCTGCACGCCGGTCACGCCCAGCGCGAGGAGCGCGTCGGCGTTCCGCTGGAGCGTCAACTGCTCTTGTTTCATGGCAGGTTGGGCACCGTGCCGCTCGGCGGCCGTCGCTCCCAGCAGGCCGGCGGTCAGGGCGCCGGCCGCGAGGACGGCGAGCAGCAGGGTGCGCCGGCGGGAGCGGCCGGTGCGTCGGGGAGTGTCGATCGGTGAACTCGTCATGGCCGTTGAGGCTAGGCGTGGCCACGGTGCCCGGTCGGTACCCCGGGCTGGTGGGAAAAGGGTGCAGCCTGCTGTAGTGCGGGGCCCGGCGACGATGGCTCAGACTTTCCCGAATGGAACACCTCGGACACCACCGCCGGTCGGCCCCGTGGCGCGGCCTCGGGTACCTGCTGGCCGCGCTCGCGACGGCCGTGGCCACCCTGGTCGCGCTGCCGGTGCTGCTCGTCCCGCGTGCCGCTCGTGGCTGGGCCGGTTGGCAACGTGCCCGCGCCGAACGGCTGTGGGAGGCGGAGCCGTCCGGGGCGGTCACGGTCGGCGGGTGGCGGGTGGCGGCCTGGCTGGTCGCGGGCACCGCCTGCGGCCTGGCGGGCGGTGCGTTCGCGGTGCTGTGCGCGGGCAACACGGTGACCACGGCCGTGACGATCCCGCTGTGGTGGGCGCTGCCGGCCGGCACCCGGGCGGGCGGCTTCGGCTGGGGCGTACCGCTGTCCGGGTGGGGCAGCGCGTTGACGGCGGGGACGGCGCAGCTGGCGGCGTTCGCCGCGGCCACGTACTGGGCGGTGCCCCTGCTGGCGCGTCAGCACGCCCGGCTGTGCGCGGCGTTGCTGGCGCCGTCGGCGGCGGAACGGCTGGCCCGGCAGGTGGCGGCGCTGACCGAGACCCGGGCCGACGCGATGAACGCGCACGGCGCCGAACTGCGCCGCATCGAACGGGACTTGCACGACGGCACGCAGGCCCGGCTGGTGGCGATCGCGATGCGGCTCGGCGTGGCCCGCGAACTGCTGGACGAGCAGCCGCAGTTGGTGGCGAAGCTGCTGGCGGAGGCGCAGCAGGGCACCGAGGACGCGATGGCCGAACTGCGGGCGGTGATCCGGACGATCTACCCGCCGATCCTCGCCGATCGCGGACTCGCCGGTGCGCTGGCCGCGCTGACCGCCGGGGCGGCGATCGACGCGGACCTGGAGGTCGGCCCGCTCGGCGCCGTCCCGGCGGCGGTGGAGGCGGTGGCGTACTTCGCCGTCGCGGAGGCGCTCACCAACGCGGCCAAGCACAGCGGTGCGGCCCGGGCGAGCGTCCAACTGGCCAGGGACGGCGACCGGTTGACGGTCACGGTGGCGGACGACGGCGCGGGCGGAGCGGACCCGGCGCGGGCACCGGCCTGGCCGGGATCCGGCACCGGGCGCGGGCGCTGGACGGCACCCTCGCCGTGCACAGCCCGGTCGGCGGGCCGACCCGGATCGAGGTGGGGCTGCCGTGCGGGTCGTGATCGCCGAGGACAATGTGCTGCTCTCCGGCGGGCTCGAACTCCTGCTCACCGCAAAGGGCTTCGAGGTGGCGGCGATCGCCGGGGACGCGCCGTCCTTCCTCGCCGCCGTCGCCGAGCACCGCCCGGACGTCACCATCGTCGACGTCCGCCTCCCGCCGTCCTTCCGCGACGAGGGCATCCACGCGGCCATCCGGGCCCGCCGCCGCAACCCCGGCCTGCCGGTCCTGGTCCTCTCCCAGTACGTGGAACGCCAGTACGCCGGCGAGTTGGTCTCCGACGGGCGCGGCGGCGTCGGCTACCTGCTCAAGGACCGGGTCGGCCGGGTCAGCGAATTCGTCGACGCGCTGCGACGCGTCGCGGCGGGCGGCACCGTGATGGACCCGGACGTCATCGGCCAGTTGCTGACCCGCCCCGCCCACGACCCGATCGCCGCCCTCACGCCCCGCGAACGGGAAGTCCTCGCCCTGATGGCCGAAGGCCACGACAACGCCACCATCGCCACCCGCCTGGTCATCACCGACAACGCCGTCCACAAACACATCGGCAACATCTTCACCAAGCTCGCCCTCTCCCCCACCGACACCGGCCACCGCCGGGTCCTCGCCGTCCTCCACTACCTCAGCCGCGAGCAGCCCGACTGACACCTCATCAGCCCGCACCCAACCGCAGCGACAGGAGTACGCCCCAACCGCGCGCAGCGCCTCCCGAGCCGACTACCCACCACCGAGCCTCCCCCGACTCGGACCGGAGCCGCGCGCAGCGCCGCGAACCCGTCTTCAGCCCTTGCCTCCCACAGCCGCGCGCAGCGCCCCGCCGTCAGGGGCCTACCGGGAGGAGCGTGCCTCCGGTGAGGTGGAGGAGTTCGGTGGCGGTGGTGGGGAAGACGGTGTGCGGGGTGCCGGCGGCGGCCCAGATCTGGGGGTAGTCGGTGAGGGCCTGGTCGACGACGGTGGGCAGGGGGCGGGGGTGGCCGGTGGGGGCGACGCCGCCGATCGCCTGGCCGGTGGCCTCGCGGACCTGCTCCGGCGTCGCACGCCGCAGCGCTCCGCGGCCCCAGCGGGCGGCGAGTGCGGCGGTGTCGACGCGGTGCCGCCCGCTGGTGAGGACGAGGACGGCTTCGCCGTCGGAGTGGAAGACCAGGCTGTTGGCGATCGCGCCGACCTCGCAGCCGAGGGCGGCGGCGGCCTCTGCCGCGGTGCGGGCCGAGTCGTCGAGGACCCGGACGGTGCCGGGGAGGCCGGCGGCGGCGAGCGCGGCGGCGACGAGGGTGCTGCGGGCCGGCAGTGCGGTCGGTTCCATGAGGTCTCCTGGGGCGCGGCGCAGGGCATTCGATCGGCCGTTCCATTTACGGAACGTTCCGCATGTGGAACGATAGCCCCCGTGCAAGCAGCCGATCAACCCGTTTCCGCCGGCGCCGACCTCTCGGCGCGCATCGGCCTCCGGCTGCGCGAGCTGCGCACGGCCCGCGGCCTCTCCCTCTCGGAGCTGGCCCGCCGTTCGGGCGTCGGCAAGGCCACGCTCTCGGGCCTGGAGTCGGGCCTGCGCAATCCGACCCTGGAGACGCTGTACGCCTTGACGACCGCCCTGGGCCTGCCGCTCAGTTCGGCCCTGCACGAGCCGGAGGCGGCGGCCCGGGACGCCGCGCTGGGCCGGGCGGCCGCGGCGGCCGTCTCGGGGCGGGTGCTGGACGCCGTGCTGCTGGAGCGGTTCGAGGACGAGGCGGCGGTGTCCGAGACGTACCGGATCCGGATCCGCCCGGGTGCGGTGCAGCGTTCGGCCGCGCACCCACCGGGCACCGTCGAGCACTTGGTGGTGCTGTCGGGCACGGCCCGGGCGGGCGGGGCGACGGTCGGCCCGGGCGGGCACCACACCTGGGCGGCGGACGTCCCGCACTCGTACGAGGCGGTGGCCGCGGACGTCGAGGCGTTCCTGATGGTCCGTCACCCCAAGCCCTGAGCCCTGAGCCCGGAGCCCGGAGCCCTGACCGGGCCCGACCGCCGCCACGCACAATGGGCATTGATCGACATCGCCCCGCGTGGCATTGTCGCCTGACACCCCGTGGCCAACCGGCCCCGCAGCGTTGGGAGACGATCGCATGAGCACGCAGAGTCCGTGGACGGCCCGCACGGTGGGCGGTGCCGGCGTCGAACTGCACTGCCGGGACTGGGCCGGCGCGGAGTCCGCGCGGCCGGTGCTGCTGCTGCACGGGCTCGCGGGGCACGCGGGCGAGTGGGACGCGCTGGCGTCCGCGCTCGCCCCGGCGCACCGGGTGGTCGCCGTCGACCAGCGCGGCCACGGCCGTTCCACCCGCCGCCCGGCCGACCTCGGCGGGACGCGTTCGTCGCGGACGTGCTGGCGGTCGCGGACGGTCTCGGCCTGGAACGCCCGGTGCTGGTGGGGCAGTCGCTGGGCGGGCACACCGCGCTGCTGGCGGCGGCCGCGCACCCGGGGCGGTTCGCCGGCGTGGTGCTGGTGGAGGCGGCGGCCGGGGTGTCGCCGGGCGCACCGGAGGAGATCGGGTCGATGCTGGCCGCCTGGCCGCTGCCGTTCCCCGAACGGGCTTCGGCGGTACGGTTCTTCGGCGGCGGCCCGCTCGGCGAGGCGTGGGCGGACGGCCTGGAGCGGCGCGCCGACGGCTGGTGGCCGCGGTTCGACGCGGAGGTGATGGTGGCCGCCCTGGCCGAGAACGCGGTGCGGGACCGCTGGGACGACTGGGCGGGCTCGGCGCACTGCCCGGCGCTGCTGCTGCTCGGCCAGCACGGCATCGTTCCGGCGGCCGACGCGGACCGGATGCTGACGCTGCGTCCGGACGCGCACGCGGCGAGCCTGCCCGGCGCCGGCCACGACCTCCACCTGGAGCGCCCGGCCGAACTGCACCGCCTGGTGGCCGAGTTCCTGCACGGCCTGCCGGACTGACCCGCTGTCCGCCGAGCGGACGCTGCGCCGGGCCGGCGGCCGTGCACGCGCCCGTGGCGGGCGGCCGGGAGATGCCCCTCTCTGCCGCCCGCCACGGGCGGGTCCGTTCGGGGCCGCCGCCGGTGTCCAACGGCGGCGGCCCGGACGGGTGTTCGGTCAGCGCACCCGGTAGGCGTCGGTGACGGTCTGGGTGACCTTGGCGCCGTCGGCGGAGCTCAGGGTGATCCGCAGGCTGACGTTCTTGCCGGAGGCGCCGGTGTGGTCGACGGTGGCGACGTGGTCGGCGCCGACCGCGGCGTCCGTCCAGGTGGTGCCGCCGTCGTAGGAGTACGCCAGCCGGGCGGACGTCAGCGGGCCGGGGGTGTAGCCGTTCTGGCCGGTGGCGGAGAGCGCTGTCCGGACCGGGCCGGCGGCGACGGTGTTGTTGCCGTCGAGGTCGACCCGGTAGTCGGGGAACAGCAGCGGCAGCGACTGCGAGTACGCGGCCGGGTCGTTCGCCGAGCGGAAGCCGAACTCGGTGCGGACGGCGGTGGAGCGCTGCCACAGGTCGCGGTGGTACATCCGGGACTGGTCGAGCACCAGCGTGTAGTCCTGGGCCTCGGCGGGGAGCTGCCAGACGAAGGACGGACCGAACCAGGAACGGCCCAGCGAGGTGCCGCCGCTGAACAGTTCGACGCCGGCGGCGTCGCCGAAGTAGGCCTGGCTGCCGGTGTGGTCGGCGTTGCCGTCGGTCCACAGGGTGCGGGTGAAGTCGACGCCGATCAGGTCGGCCTGGCGTTCGCCGACCAGCAGCGCGGAACCGTCGTCGGCGTGTCCGGCGGTGGGCCGCAGCACGCCCCGGTACCAGTCCTCGGTGCGCTGCTGTCCGGCCTGGTAGCGGCGCGGCAGATCCTGCATGAACTCGGTGAACGGCCAGCTGCTCTGCCCGTCGTGCAGCCAGGTGGTGTCGTCCGCGGTGTAGTAGGCGGTGCGGCTGGACGGGGTGGCGACCAGGCCCTGCGCGACGTTGGTGGCCGCGTACGGGTTCCACGGGCGTTCGATGCTGGTGTAGTCGCTCATCCGGACCGGCACGCCGACGGAGTGCCAGTTCTCGGTGACGGCGGCCAGCTCGCGGTCGCGGACGGTGTGGCGCTGCTTGCCGCCGATCGAACCGGTCTCGTGGAAGGCCAGGTTGTAGACGTAGGGGCTGTCGGCGGCGGAGGTCCAGTCGAGGGTGACGGCGCCCTTGGCGAGGGCGGCCTTCAGCGCGGCGGCCTGCTCGGCGGTGACGGGGAGCACGGGGGCGTCCAGGCTGACGTCGCTCTTGCCGAACACGCCCGGGCTCTGACGGTAGGTCAGCACGCCGACGGCGCCGGCGTTCTTGGCGTTGGTGGAGACGGTGCGCTGCGAGGTGCCGTCGTCGGGGACGAGGACCAGCTTGCCGCGGGCGTCGGCGGCGGCCAGGTCGGCCGGGTCGGCGCTGGCGGCGGCGGTGAGCAATGCACGCCCGCTGGCCGGGAGTTGGGCCTCGGCGGCGTACTGGGCGTAGTGCGGCTGGAGGGTGAGACCGGCGCCCTTGAGGACCACCTCGGGGGCGGCCATCCGCAGGTAGCTGCCGAACTCGAAACCACCCGTGCGGGCCTTTCCGGAGCCCCAGGCGGAGAGTTCGACGGGCAGCATCGCGGTGCGGACCCCGGTGGAGTCGACCCACTTGTCGCCCCACCAGCGGCCGAGTTCGAGGACGGCGCTGCGGACCTGCAGCTCGCGGTCGCCCTGCACCTCGATCCGGCTGGCCTTGCGGGCGTCCAGGGTGAGGACGGTGTCCTTGCTCAGCTGGATCTCGGGCATGGCGAGCGCGGTGACGCCGGTCGGGGTGGCCTCGCCGGTGGTGTCGCGCCGGTCGGGGGTGACCACGTAGCCGCTGAGCGAGTAGGTGCCGGGGCGCAGCCGGTAGACGATCTCGCCGTTGGCGTCGGGGGCCTGCCGGCTGCCGGTGGCCTGGCCGAGGTCGACCATGGTGATGCTGGTGCCGGCGTCGGAGGCGGCGGGCTTGCCGTCGCGGTCGATCAGCTTGACCCGGACGGCGAGGGTCTCGGGTTCGAGGTACGCGTTGAACGGGGTGGAGACGGTGGCGCCGCCGTCGGTGGTGGCGAGCACCCGGCCGGTGACGTCGCCGTACTGACCGCCCGTCAGGCGCGCGCTCGGGTCGAGGGTGAGCGGTACCTGCACGGTGGCGCCGGGCGCGACGGTGACCTTGTCGGCGCCGAGCCGGACGATCTTCGAGGTGATCGCGGACTCGTCGTCGCCGTCGGTGCGCTGCACGGCCAGCTTGAGTGTGACGGGCTTGTCGGAGGTGTTGGTGTACGGGAGTTGGACGGTGCGGGTGTCGGACTTCTGCTGCGGCCAGGCGAAGTCACCGAAGCCGACGGCGGGTGCGCCGAGCACGCGCTGGCCGGCGGCGACGTCGACGCGCAGCCGGCCGGCGCCGGTCTGCTGGACGTCGCCGGGGACGGTGGCCAGCGCGGAGGACACCAGGGCGGCCTTGATCTGCGCGGCGCTCCACCCGGGGTGGGCCTGCTTGACCAGGGCGGCGCTGCCGGCCACCAGCGGGGTGGCCATCGAGGTGCCGGACATCGAGGTGTAGGCGTAGACGCCGCGTCCGCCGGCGGCGGCGCCCTTGACGTCGACGCCGGGCGCGGCGATCTCGGGCTTGAGGGTGTGGCTGCCGGTGACGGAGCCGTGCGAGGAGAAGTTCGCGGTGTTGTCCTTGCCGTCGACGGCGCCGACGGTGAGCACGGCGGGAGCGCAGCCGGGCGAGCTGACGGACTGGTAGCGGCCGAGGTTGCCGGCGGCGACCACGAACAGCGCCTTGGAGTTCTCGGCGATGCGCTGGGCGGCGACGGACATCGGGTCGGTGCAGTCGGTGGGTTCGGAGCTGCCGAGGGACATCGACACCACGTCGGCGCCGGAGTCGGCGGCCCACTGCATGCCGGCGATGATCTGCGAGTCGGTGCCGGAGCCGCTGTCGTCGAGGACCTTGCCGACCAGCAGCCGGGCCTGTTCGGCGACGCCGCGCTCGGTGCCGCCGGAGGCCTTGCCGGTGCCGGCGATCTCGGAGGCGACGAAGGTGCCGTGGCCGACGGCGTCGTGGACGTCCTCGTCGGGGGTGCCGGGGTCGGCGCCGGTGAAGTTGCGGCGGGCGTCGACCTGTCCGGCCAGGTCGGGGTGCTGGTCGTCGATGCCGGTGTCGAGGACGGCGACCTTGACGCCCTGTCCGCCGAGGCCGGCGGCCCAGGCGGCCGGAGCGCCGATCTGCTTGTTCTCCGCGTCGTTGGTGGTGCGGACCTTGCGGTCCAGCCAGAGCTTGGTCAGCCCGTCGCGGCCCTTGCCGTCGGGGCCGACGAGCTGGTTCCAGGTGCGGGCCGCGTCGTCCTTCGCGGGGGTGAACGCGACGCCGTCGACGGCCTTGAGCTGCTTGGTGCCGGCGGCCCGGGCGCGGGACTGGGGGCTGGCCTCGGCGGTCCGCGCGTCGCGGTAGGTGGCGATGAGAGAAAGCGTTTTCACGCTCTGGTCGTCGTAGCCCTGGCGCAGCAGCGAACTGACGTTGAACAGGCCGCGGTCGACGGTTCCGGCGGCGAGCGCGGCGGAGGCGTGCTGCGGGATGACGTACTGGTCGCCGTTCTCCTGCTGAGTGAAGGTCAGCGGAACGTTGCCGTGCTCGTCGGGCAGCACGGTGACGGCGGTGCGGCCGTCGCTGCCGGTGCTGATCTGCACCCGGTCGCCGGTGACCAGGGTGACGGTGCGCGGGGCCGCGCTCTGACGTCCCGTCAGCGGGGCCCCGGGGGTGCCGGGCTGGGCCGCGATTGCCTGTCCGGTCGTGGTGAGCATGCCGGTGGCGAGGATGCCCGCCGCCACCAGTGCCATCGCGCCGCGTATGCGCGCCGGCCGTGTCATGAACGCCTCCAGGGGTCGGGTTATGGCCGGTGAGCCTGGCAGAAAACGGGGCTGACCGGTCATGATGTGGCCTGGCGGGTCACCGCCCGGCGGCAAACCGCCACCCGCCCTCCGGGGCCGGCGGCGAGCACCGGGCGACGGCCCTGAGCACGGCGAACGGAGCACGGATGCTGGCGGCGATAGGTCTGGACGAGCAGGCCGAGCGGGTCTACACCCACCTGGTGGCGCACGGCCCGGCGACCCGCGCCGAACTGGCCGTCCGCTGCGGCCCGGTGCCGGTCGGCTCGCTCGAACTCCTCCAGGCCTGCGGCCTGGTCGCCCCCGGCGCGGGCCGCCGCTACACCGCCGCCCGCCCGCGGTCGCCCTGGAGGCGCTGCTCACCGGGCAGCGGCACGCCCTGCGGGAGGCCGAGTTGACGGCCTCCACCCTCACCGAGGTCTACCGTTCGGCGACCGCCCGCGAGGGCCAGGCGCACCGCGACCTGATCGAGGTGGTGTCCGGGCCGGCCGCGATCAGCCACCGCGTCACGCAGTTGCAGGCCGCCGCGGAGAACGAACTGCTGGCGCTGGTGACGGGCCGCCAGCAGGTGGTGGCCGCCGACGAGACCGGGGCCGAGTCGGCGGCCGTGGCGCGCGGCGTCTCCTACCGGGTGGTGCTGGAGCGCCGCGCCCTGGACGAACCGGGCGCGGCCCGGTCGCTGTTCGAGGCGATGGACCGTCAGCAGCAGGTCCGGGTGGTCGAGCAGGTCCCCACCAAGCTGATCGTGGCGGACCGTTCGCTCGCCCTGGTCCCGCTCACCGCCTCCACCGTCGACCCGGTCGCCCTGGTGGTCCGCGCGCCCGCGCTGGTCAACGTGCTCA
>NZ_KK853997.1:956245-956836 GCF_000696185.1 Kitasatospora cheerisanensis KCTC 2395
GCCCTCCTCCTGTCCGGCGCCACCGACCCCGCCGTCGCCAAACAGCTCAACCTCGGCCTCCGCACCGTCCAGCGCCGCATCAGCCGCCTGATGTCCCTGGCCCGCGCCGACACCCGCATCCAACTCGGCTGGCAGGCCCACCGCCGCGGCTGGGTCGCCTGACCGAGCAGGGGGTCAACGAGCCTGCTACGTCCTCCGGCCACCGCTCTCGGGGTGAGATGCCGGACGGAGCCATCACCTCAGTCCGCGGCCCCGCGAGGCCGGCGCTGGGCAAGCGGACGGGGCCGCTCAGGGTGCCGCTTCGGCCAGGACCGCCGCCTGCGGGAAGCGTTCGCCAGGGCCGGGGCGGCGGATGCTGCGGGCCGGTCTCGGGGAGGGCCGGCCGTGCGGAGCAGGGCGGTGAGGGTGTCGACGGGCCAGCGGTGGGCGGTGGTGACCTTGTGGTCGAAGGGGACGGGCCGGTCGGTGTCGCCGAGGCCGGGGTCGGCGGCGAAGAAGCCGAGCAGCAGCCGCCCGCCCGGGGCCAGGACGCGACGCAACTCGGCGAGGGCGTAAGGGACTTCGGCGGGCGGGAGATGGATCAGCGAGTAG
>NZ_KK853997.1:957626-970234 GCF_000696185.1 Kitasatospora cheerisanensis KCTC 2395
CCGCTCAGCAACGCCGTCCCTCCCCCGGGCCGCATCCGAGGTCCCCGACGGGCAGCCCGCGCCGCACCACGGGCGGCGCCGCGACCAGTTCCCCGATCAGCGCCAACTCGTCCTCACGTCCGGCGAGTTCACCCGTGAACATGGTCGCGTACAGCTCCGCCACCACGTCGTACGCCTGCCCGACCCCGCCCTGCCCGTCCGCCATCCCCCGTGCCTCCCGTTCCTCGACAGCGCCGAGCCCAGTACTCCAGCGGCAGTTCTTGATCACTGTCGCGGAGCGACTGTCGCTGCCGCCACCCGTCGTTGTCACCGATCCGCTCGGACGGTGCCGGCCGCCTCGGCTGCTTCCCGGAAGTTGACGACCGCCTCGCCGTTCTCCCGCGCCCATGCGGTGAGCATCCTGATGGGCTCCTCCAGGGTTCGCCCGAGATCGGTCAGGGCGTACTCCACGCGCGGCGGCGCCTCGGCGTACGCGTGCCGCTCGACGAGCCCGTTGGCTTGGAGCCGGCGCAACGTCTCGGTCAGTACCTTGCGCGAAATGCCACCGCTCAGCTCGACCAACTCGCCGTGGCGCAACGGGCCGTCGGTCAGCGCGAAGAGCGTGACCATGGACCACTTGCTGGCGATCAGCTCCATGGCCAGCAGAGCGGGACAGTCGGCGAGGAAGGCAACTCCGGGTCGCAGGCTCATGCCTCGAAGGTTACCTGGAGGTACCTGGTAGCCGCCTATCGTCGTCGAGGTGCGCACGGTCCGACTACTCGTCTCTCGCAGGATTGAGGTTCAGCCATGTTCGTCTCGCTTGCCGTCGTCACCGTGCTCATGTCGGTGCTTCTCCTGGTATCGGCCGGGGCCAAGTCTCTGCGGACGCGCCACATCACGGAGCAGATGTCCACCCTCGGAGTGCCGCAGAGCCTGATGGCCTTCCTGATCGGCGCTCAGATCGCGGGCGCGGCCGGCGTGATCGCCGGACTCTGGTGGGAACCCGTCGGAATCGCCGCCGCGATCGGCCTGACGCTCTACTTCGCCGGGGCGGTCGCCTTCCACCTGCGCGTCGGCGACAACAAGGGCGCGACTCCGGCGGCGCTCCTCACGATCGCCTCCGTCGCCCTGATCGTGCTGCATGCTGCCACCCTCTGACAGCGGACAGCCGGCCCGACGCCGGCCCCGCTCGTGCCGATCGAGAACTCCCGGGCCATCTCGTGCGAACGGCCCGTCACCGGCGCACCGGAGAGTCGGCTGCGGGGGTGGAGCGTTGAGCAGGACGGTGGCCGTCTGCTTCGGCGAGGAGATGTTCTGGGCCTACGACGTGGCGATCGGGGTGCTCTCGGGACGCCGGGCGGCCGGACCGTACAGGGCTGAGCGGCGCGGGCCACGATGCCGCCCGTGGCGGGGAGAATACGGTTGCGGGCGATGGGGGCCGGGTGTCTAGAATCCGGCCGTGGCCGTCGTAGCGATCTCTCGCCGATTTACCGGCCCCCCGGCTCCCGATGGGTGCCGCAGGGGTCGGGTTTCGCTGTGCCGGTAGTGCAGTTCGGCTGAGCGGGTCGGTCCCGGTCGGCGGGTCGTGCCCAGGGGCCGGGGGGTGTGTTGTCGCCACCCTTCCCGCCGAGGCCCCGGAGGCCCGCCATGTCCGTTCGCGTTCCCACCACCGCTCCCGCTCCCGTTCCCCTCTCCGCCGAGCAGCTCGCCCGCGATCTCGCCGTCCGCGATCTGAGCGATCCCGCCGAAGGCCCGCACGCCCTGCAACTGCTGGTCGATCGCGCCGCCGAGGCCCTCTCCGGCCACTGGTCCTGCCCGGTCCGCACGCATCGCGGCGAGCGGATCGTCACCGTCGCCGACAACTACGACCACCTCAACTACCGTGCCGACGACGTCACTCGGGACGCCCGCTACACCCGCTACGTGGACGGCCGCCGGATGCTGCGCAGCCACTCCTCCGCCCTCGTTCCGGGTGCGTTGCGCGCCCTCGCCGCCGAGCACCGGGCCGCCCCCGAGTCCGTCCTGCTGGTCTGCCCGGGCCTGGTGTACCGCCGCGACAGCATCGACCGCCTGCACACCGGCACCCCGCACCAGCTCGACCTGTGGTACCTGACTCGACGCCAACTCCCCGCCGGTTCCGACGACTTGACGGAGATGATCGCCGTCCTGGCCGAGGCCCTGCTGCCCGGCGCGGAGTACCGCACCGAGGAGCGCGTCCACCCGTACACCCTGGCGGGGCGTCAACTGGACGTGGCGGCCGGCGGCGAGTGGGTGGAGGTCGCCGAGTGCGGGCTCGCGCATCCGGGGGTGCTGGCGGCGGCGGGGCTGGGCCCGGAGTGGAGCGGGCTGGCCCTCGGCATGGGGCTGGACCGGATGCTGATGCTGCTCAAGGGCATCCCGGACATCCGGATCCTGCGCTCCGCCGACCCGGCGGTGGCCGCCCAACTGACCGGCCTGGAACGGTACCGGCCGGTCTCCGCGCTGCCCGCGGTCCGCCGTGACCTGTCGATCGCCGTCGACCGCGCCGAGCTCGCGGAGGACCTCGGTGACCGGGTCCGCGACGCGCTCGACGCGGACGCGGACTGCGTGGAGAGCGTCGAGGTGCTGTCCACCACCCCGTGCCGGGACCTCCCGCCGCAGGCGCTGGCCCGGCTCGGCGCCCGCCCGGACCAGTACAACCTGCTGGTCAAGGTGGTGCTGCGCCACCTGCACCGCACCCTCACCGACGCGGACGCCAACGCGCTGCGCGACCGGGTGTACGCGGCGCTGCACCAGGGCGCCGTCCACCAGTGGGCGTCCGGCAGCTGATCAGGGCCGCAGCGCCGCCGCGACCAGGCCCTCCAGCGCGTCGCGCCGCAGGGCCTGCTCCCCGCGCACCAGCCCGTCCAGCACCAGCCCGTCGAACCCGGCCAGCAGGGTGAGGGCGCGGCCCTCGACGTCGCCCACCCGGTGCGCGGCGAGGAAGTGGCGGACGGCGTCCCGGCCGGTGTTCTCACGGGGCGTCAGGATCTCGCGCAGCTCCGGGTCGCGGACGCTCTCCAGCACGCAGGCGTACCGGGCGAGGGAGCGCCGGCGGCCCTCGCCGGTGAGCCGGCCGTGCGCCAACCGGGCCAGGCCGTCGGCGAGTTCGGCGGCGGTGCGCGGCGGTGCGACCCGCGCGGCCGTGGACTCCAGTTCCTGCTGGTCGAGTTCGACCAGGCGCCGGACCAGGGCGGTGAGCAGCGCGGCGCGGGTGCGGTAGTAGGCGGAGGTGGTGCCGTCGGGGAGGGCGGCGGCGCGGTCCACGGCGCGGTGGGTGAGGCCGCGGATGCCCTGGTCGGCGAGGACGCCGAGGGCTGCGTCGGCGAGCAGGGTGCGTCGGTCGGTGGCCATGGCGCCCATCTAACACCCCGTCGCGCGGGCCGCCGTTCGGTCCGCTACCGTCGCTTCTACATCTGTAGAAGAACTGGGGGTGCGGCGGTGCGCGGTACTGCGGTGGTGGTCGGTGGCGGGATCGGCGGACTGGCGGCCGCGCTCGGACTGCGGCGGGTCGGCTGGGACGTGACGGTGCTGGAGCGCTCCGAGGTCCCGGACGACGCGGGCGCGGCGATCTCTCTGGCCGCGAACGGGCTGCGGGCGCTGGACGAGCTCGGGGTCGGCACGGCCGTCCGGGCCGCCTCGCGCGGGCAGTACCGGGCGGCACCCGCACGCCGGACGGGCGCTGGCTGGCCCGGATGGACGGGGCCGTCCTGGAGCGGGCGGTGGGCAGCCCGATCGTCGGCATCACCCGCGCCGAGCTGCACCGGCTGCTGCGCGCGGCGCTGCCGGCCGGGGCGCTGCGGATCGGCGTCCGCGCGCTGACGGTCGATCAGGACGGGCCGGGCCCGGTGCGGATCGGCTGCGCGGACCGCCGCGTGCACGCGGAGCTGGACCGCCCGGCGGACGCGGACCTCGTGGTCACTGCGGACCTGGTGGTCGCCGCGGACGGTGTGGGCAGCCGGCTGCGCGGCCTGCTGCTGCCCGGGCACCCGGGGCCGGTCGCCACCGGCGCCGCCGTGCTGCGCGGGATCACCGCGCAACGGCTGGCGCTGGACGGCGAGTTCGAGCTGACCTGGGGCGGCGGTGCGGAGTTCGGGCACATCCTGCTGCCGGACGGCCGGGCCGAGTGGCACGCCGTGCTGCCGCTGCCGCCCGGCACCCGGTTCGCCGACCCGCTGGCCGAGCTTCAGATGCGGTTCGGCGGCTGGCACGCGCCGGTCCCCGAGCTGCTGGCGGCCACCGGACCCTCCGCCGTCCTCCACCACGACCTGCGCGAACTGCGCACCCCGCTGCCGACGTTCGCGGTCGGCCGGGTGGCGCTGCTCGGCGACGCGGCGCACGCGATGACGCCGAACCTGGGGCAGGGCGCCTGCCAGGCACTGGAGGACGCGGTGACCCTGGCGGCCGCCGTCGCGGACGCGCCGGACCTGCCGACCGCACTCTCCCGGTACGACGCGGTGCGCCGTCCGCGCGCCCAGGCGGTCGCCCGGGCGGCCCGGCAGGCCGGACGCCTGGGCCAGGGGCTGTCGCACCCGCTCGCCGTGGCGGCCCGGAACGCCGCGATGCGACTGGCCCCGGCGGGGCCGCAACTACGGGCGATCCTGCGCCACCACACCTGGCAGCCGCCCCGTCTCGGTGGATCGGCCCCCGCCCCGCATAGCCCGGCGCGCGGTCGGGAACTCAGCAGGTGACCGCACCGGAGCGGCGGCCCGGCCGCCGCACGGCCCGAGGAGGAACGCCGTGGCCCCGCAGAAGTCCCCGTCCGGCAAGCCGACCGGCATCGGCGGCGCGCCCCCGCCGCCGCCCGGCCCGGCCAACCCGCCCCCACCGCACACCGACTGACGGCCCGTCTGCCGCCGCTCACCGAGCAACGAGCTGCCCGCCCCGGCTCACCGGGTAGCGGGCCGTCCGGAGTAGCGGGCGACGCGTTCGCGCAGGGCGGCCTTGGTCTGCGGCCACTCGCTGTCGATGACCGAGAAGATCGCGGCGTCCCGCAGGCCGCCGTCCTCGCCGGGCACCCAGGAGCGGCCCGACTTGCGCAGCACGCCCTCGAACCGGGCTCCGAGGGCGGCGATCGCGGCCCGCGAACGGGCGTTGCGCGCATCGGTCTTGAGGTCCACCCGGGCCACGCCCCACTGCTCGAACGCGTGCTGGAACAGCAGCAGCTTCGCCTCGGCGTTGATGCCCGTCCCCTGCGCCGAGGCGGCCAGCCAGGTGAACCCGACCTCCACCGCGAACAGCTCGTCGGTGTCCGGCAGCGTCCGCGGCTCCCAGTACGCCGTCACCCCGACGGCCCGGCCGGTGGCCCGGGCGATCTGCGCGTACGGCGCGAGCCGCCCCTCGGCGGCCCGCCCGTGCTGCGCCTCGATGTACCCGGCGACCTCCTCGGCCCGCGGCACCCAGGTGAACCCGTAGCTGTCCCGGGCCTCCTCCACCGCCGCCGCCAACTCCCCGGCGTGCCGCTGTTCCAGCGGCTCCAGCCGCACCAACTCGCCCTCCAGCACCGGCCCCTGCAGTCGGTACGCCATGCGCTCCACCCCTCGTGTCCGCCCGTCGTGGCGGTCGTCAGCGAACCGCCCGCACCGATCGACCGTCAACCGAATTCGGCCCGGGCGCACGACGGCGGGCCCGACCCCCGTCCCTGGGTCGGGCCCGCCGGGCTTCGAACGGTCAGGCGCCGGGGGTGAGTTGGGCGAGGGTGTCGAGCAGGGCGGCCTCGACGGCGGCCTTGTCGAGACCGAGGGAGGTGAGGACGCCGGTGCCGGCCTCATGTTCGAGCAGGGCGAGCAGCAGGTGTTCGGTGCCGACGTAGTTGTGGCCGAGGCGGAGGGCCTCGCGCATGGTGAGTTCGAGGGCCTTCTTCGCGCCGGCGTCGTAGGGGACGAGTTCCGGGACGTCCTCGACGGCGGGCGGGAGGGCGGCGAGCGCGGCCTCCCGGACGGCGTCCAGGGTGATGCCCCGGGCGGTGAGGTACGCGGCGCCGAGGCCCTCGGGCTCGGTGAGCAGGCCGAGCAGCAGGTGCTCGGTGCGCACCTCGGGGTTGTGCGCGGTCTTGGCGGCCTGGTGCGCGGCCATCACGACGTTGCGGGCGCGCGGGGTGAAGCGGTTGAAGCCCTGGGCGGTGTCGATCTCGGTGACCTCGCCGGGGTCCTTCGGGACGAAGCGCTTCTGCGCGGCCTGCCGGGTGACGCCCATGCTGCGGCCGATGTCGGTCCAGGACGCGCCGGAGCGGCGGGCCTGGTCGACGAAGTGGCCGATCAGGTGGTCGGCGACGTCGCCGAGGTGGTCGGCGACCAGGACGGCGCTGGACAGCTGGTCGAGCGCTTCGGGGTGGGACTTCTTGATGCCTTCGATCAGGTCGTCGAGCCGGATGGAGGGGTTCGCTCCCGCGGTGTCAGCCATGAGGCAACCTTAGGTTGACACTTTGGAAGTGTCAACCTTCGGTTGACACCTGTCGGCCGCTCCGGTTCCGGCCACTCGCTACTCACCGGTAGGCGCTGTTTCGGCCGAGTTCACCCGCCCGTCCTCCGGTGTCTTGTCCCCGTCACACAGCCCCGAGTTGACTGCACAACATCCACCGGCACCATCCACCCTCTCCCCGTTCCGGAGCCACGATGTCCGTGTCCCGCGCCGCCCGCCTCGCCGCCGTACTCACCGCCGCAGGAACCCTGCTGACGGTGCCTCAGGCCGTCACCGCCGCGCACGCCGAGAGCGCGCCGCTGACCGTCGCCCCGCTGGACGTGCTCAGCTACAACACCTTCCTGATGAGCACCAACCTGTACCCGAACTGGGGCCAGGCCTACCGGGCGCAGGCCATCGCGGGCGCCGACTTCTTCCAGGGCCACGACGTGGTCGTGCTGCAGGAGGCCTTCGACAACACGGCCTCGGACGCGCTGGTCTCGAAGGCCTCGGCCGCGTACCCGTACCACACGCCGGTGGTCGGCCGGTCCACCAGCGGCTGGGACGCCACCTCCGGCAGCTACAGCAGCGCCACGCCGGAGGACGGCGGGGTGGTGCTGCTCAGCAAGTGGCCGATCCTGCGCAAGGAGCAGTACGTCTTCAAGGACGCCTGCGGCTCGGACTGGTGGTCCAACAAGGGCTTCGTCTACGCGCAGCTCGACGTGAACGGGCAGCGCACCCACGTGGTCGGCACCCACCTGCAGTCCACCGACTCGGGCTGCTCCAGCGGCCAGGCGGCCGACATCCGGGGCAAGCAGCTGCGCGCGATGAAGGCGTTCCTGGACGCCAAGCAGATCCCGGCGAGCGAGCCGATCGTGCTGGCCGGCGACCTGAACATCGACTCGCACGGCAGCGAGTACCCGGCGCTGCTCTCCAACGGCAACCTGGCCCCGGCCACCACCCGCGACGGCTGGGCGAACTCCTTCGACACGGTCGACAACTCGATCGCCGCCTACCGCTACCCCGGCGAGCCCAAGGAGGACCTCGACTACGTCCTCTACCGGGCCGACCACGCCCGGCCGCAGCAGTACACCAACACCGTGCACCGCTTCCACAGCGCGCCGTGGACGGTCAGCAGCTGGGGCGCCTCGTACACCTACACCGACCTGTCGGACCACTACCCGCTGATCGCCGGCTGACCGCTGCTGACCGCGGCTGACCGCGACCGGCTGACTCACCGTCAGCACGCGGACGGGCGCCGCCCGGAGGGAGCTCCGGGCGGCGCCCGTCCGCGGCTCAGGTGCGGATCACTTGCGGGGCTGGGCGAAGCGGACCATGTTGCCCGCCGGGTCGCGGAACGCGCAGTCGCGCACCCCGTACGGCTGGTCCATCGGCTCCTGGAGCACGTCGGCGCCGGAGGCCCGGATCTGCTCGAAGGTCGCGTCGCAGTCCGCGGTGCGGAAGTTGACGGCGCGCAGCAGGCCCTTGGCGAGCAGTTCGGCGGCGGCCTGCCGGTCGGCGTCGGTGGCGCCCGGGTCGGCGACCGGCGGCTCCAGCACCACCTCCACCTCGGGCTGGGTGGGCGAGCCGAGGGTCACCCAGCGCATCCCCTCGAAGCCGACGTCGTTGCGCACCTCCAGTCCGAGCGCGTCCCGGTAGAAGCCGAGCGCGGCCTCGTGGTCGTCGACGGCGATGAAGCACTGCGAAAGCTTGATGTCCATGCCCCCGACGCTACTGACCGGCGTCCGCTTCCGCTTCTCCGTTCCTGATCGACCGCGCGGCGGGGCCGCCGGGCCGGCCGGTGTCGGTGCCGCGGATCGGGCGGGTCAGGTACATCGCCACGCAGGCGGTGATGTGCTCGGCGGCGCTGTGGTCGCGGGCCCGGTAGGCGCTGGGGCTCTCGCCGACCAGCTCGGTGAAGCGGGTGCTGAACGAGCCGAGCGAGGTACAGCCGACGGCCATGCAGACCTCGGTGACGGACAGGTCGCCGCGCCGCAGCAGCGTCTTCGCCCGCTCGATCCGACGGGTCATCAGGTAGCTGTACGGCGTCTCGCCGTACGCGGCGCGGAAGCTGCGCTGGAAGTGGCCCACCGACATCAGCGCGACCTTCGCCAGCGCCGCGACGTCCAGCGGTTCGGCGTAGTCGCGGTCCATGGTGTCGCGGGCCTTGCGGAGCCGTTTCAGGTCGTCGATCTGCACGCCGCCCAGGGTAGTGCCGCCCGAGCTCGGTCCGTCCGCCGAGCGGGGGCGCGTCCGCCGATTCACTCGACACACGGGTGCGTCGCAGCGCCGGTCGCGGTTTTCCCGCTGCTAGGTTCGAACTCACGCGGGGAGTCCGGTGGAGTGGCCGAGAGGCGAGGCAGCGGCTTGCAGCGCCGCGTACATGGGTTCGATTCCTGTCTCCACCTCCTCGTGCTCCCCTCGTTGTCCGCCCCCGCCCGGAACGGCCGGGCGGCGTCCGAGCAGGGAGTGGTTTCCCGATGCCCATCGCCACCGTCAATCCGGCCGACGGCCGCACCGTCGAGGTCTTCGATCCGCTGGACGAGGCGGGCGTGGAGGCCCGGCTGGCCCGGGCGCAGTCCGCGTTCGAGTCCTGGCGGCTGTCCACGTTCGCGCAGCGCAGTGAACTGATGCACCGCGCGGCCGAGTTGCTGGAGCAGGCGAACGAGCAGATCGCCCGCACCATGACGCTGGAGATGGGCAAGCCGCTCGCCCAGGCCCGCGCGGAGGCCGCCAAGTGCGCGAAGTCCATGCACTGGTACGCGGACCGCGCCGAGGAGTTGCTCGCCGACGAGCACCCGGCGAAGGAGGACGTCGAGGACTCCGGCGGGGTCTCGGCGTACGTCCGCTACCGGCCGCTGGGCCCGGTGCTCGCGGTGATGCCGTGGAACTTCCCGTTCTGGCAGGTGATCCGGTTCGCCGCGCCCGCGCTGATGGCCGGCAACGTCGGCCTGCTCAAGCACGCCTCGAACGTGCCGCGCACCGCGCTCGCCCTGGAGGAGCTGTTCACCCGGGCCGGGTTCCCGCAGGGCTGCTTCCAGACCCTGCTGATCCCCTCGCGCGCCGTGGAGGCGCTGATCCGGGACGAGCGGATCGTGGCGGTGACGCTCACCGGCAGCGAGGGCGCGGGCCGCGCGGTGGCCCGGGTGGCCGGCGACGAGGTGAAGAAGACCGTCCTCGAACTGGGCGGCAGCGACCCGTTCCTGGTGCTGCCCTCGGCGGACGTGCGGGCCGCGATCGCCCGGGCGGTGACGGCCCGGGTGCAGAACAACGGCCAGTCCTGCATCGCGGCGAAGCGCTTCATCGTGCACACGGCCGTGTACGACGAGTTCCTGGCCGGGTTCACCGCGCGGATGCGCGCGCTGACGGTGGGCGACCCGATGGCGGAGGCCACCGAGGTCGGCCCGCTCGCCACCGAGCAGGGCCGCACCGACCTGGAGGAGCTCGTCACCGACGCGGTCGGCCTCGGCGCGGGCGTCGCCTGCGGCGGCCGGCGGCCGGACGCCCCGTCGCTGGCCCACGGCTGGTACTACCTGCCGACGGTGCTCACCGACGTGACGCCGCGGATGCGGATCCACCGCGAGGAGGCGTTCGGCCCGCTCGCCACCGTGTACCGGGCCGCCGACCTGGACGAGGCGCTGGAGATCGCCAACGACTCGCCGTTCGGCCTGAGTTCCAACGTGTGGACCCGCGACGACGGTGACCGCGAGCGCTGCGTGCGCGACCTGCGCGCGGGCGGGGTGTTCTTCAACGGGATGACGGCCTCCCACCCGGCGTTCCCGTTCGGCGGGATCAAACGCTCCGGCTACGGAAGGGAGTTGTCCGGTCACGGCATCCGCGAGTTCTGCAACATCACCACGGTGTGGTCGGGCAGCTGACGGACCCGCGCGCAACTCCCGGCCGCCGAGCGGACCGGCGCGCCTGTACCGGACCGCCCGGGCGGCGTGCCGGGCCGTTCAGGCCGCGTGCCGGTCCGTTCAGACCGCGTGCCGGTCCGTTCAGGCCGCGTGCCGGGCGCGTTGACGCGGGTGGGCGTGCTCGTGGCGGCCCCAGAACTGGGAGAAGAAGGCCACCACGGTCACGCCCCACACCACGGCGAACACGATCAGCAGCCAGAGTTGGGACACCTGCGGGGCGACCAGCGCCAGGCCCAGCGACAGGGCCAGCAGGAAGACCAGCGAGGAGTTGTGCTTCTCGGTGAGCCAGGCCCAGGTCCCCCGCACCGGGTGGGGGCCGGGAGTTCCGGCAGCAGTCGCGGACATCGCCATCACCTCCGCAGAATTCAGCATCTGTTCGAGTATCCCGCTGGTCAGCGGCCCCGGCAGCCCGGGTAGCATCACCGAAAGCACCGACGAGGGGGTCGTGAGTGTCGATACGCGGGGGGCTGCGGAGCCTGGAACGACTGGCGTCCGCGCTGCCGGACGGCGCCGAGCTGTACCGGCTGCGCCCGGACGGCCGGGTGCTGCGCGCCGACCGCGCGGGCGTGCGGGAGCTCGGCCCGGAGGATCCGGACAGCGGGCTGCTGCGCTTCATCGACGACCAGCAGTTCGCGCACTACTTCATCGGCGACGCGAAGACCTCGCCGGAGCGGCCGTCGAACGCCACCTACAAACTGGGCCTGGTCGCCCCGCACACCGCGTTCACCCCGCACGCGCACGGCGGCGAGCACCTGGTGCTGGCCCTCGGCCCGGCGTCCTGCGGGCTGTACGACGAGCGCCGGCGCCGGGTGGTGGACGTCGAGTTGGCGCCGGGCACGCTGATCCGGATCCCCGAGCTGATGCCGCACTCCTTCGGCAACCGCGGCACGGACCGGCTGGCGATCCTGGCCGCGAACACCGGCTACGGCATCGACCACGAGGACTACGCGATCACCGCCGAGGTCGCCCAGCAGCGCGGCGAGACCGAACTCGCCGCCGCACTGCGCGAGGTGACGGCACGCCAGCGGGTGGGTACGGTGAGCGTCCGGGAGCGGCTGGCGCACCGGCTGCACCGGATCGCGGCGGCCCTGGAGGACTCCCGGTGACGCGCCCGCCCCGCCCGACGACCGCCTCCCCGCTCACCGCTCCCTCCGATCACCAGGCCTCCGATCAGCACGCCTCCGACGACCCCACGTCCGACGACCACGCCCCCGATCGAGCACACCCGATGAACCGGGAGAACGCCCGATGATCTGTCCGCACTGCCAGACCAACCTGCTCCAGCGCAGCCGCACCGGGCACACCTGCTCGCACTGCCGCAAGGCCTTCGCGCTGGACCCGAAGGTGGAACCGGGCCGGCTGCACGACACCAAGTTCCGCGAACTGGTCACCAAGGCCACCCCCGACGGGCTGCGGATCACCGTGGAGCAGCTGTACTGGCTCAACGAGCGCCGCCTGTACCGGTTCCCGGCCGCCGACGAGCACGAGGGCAGCGTCACCGGCGGCACCGTGCTGGCCGTGGTCGCGCTGATCGCCCTCTCGCTGGCGGCCGGGATCGGCAGTTTCGCCTGGTTCCTGCTGGGGCCGCTCACGGTGGTCACGGCGATCCTGTCGGTGAAGCAGTTCGTGGGCTCGGGCCGGCTCAAGGCCGACAGTCCGATGCGGCCCGGGATGCAACTGCCGGAGTTCGAGCGCCGGGTGATCGGCCGCTGGCGGGAGGTCTACCGCGAGCTCCCGCCCGGGCTGACCGAGCACCCGCCGACCGCGTCCAAGCCCAGCACCGTCAAGGCGCAGGCCGTGGTGCTGTGCGAGATCCCGGCGGTGGCCGCGTTCCTGCGCACCAACAACTTCGCGGAGCGCCACCGGGTGCTGCTGGTCGACGAGTTGAAGAAGGTCCCGGCCGGGCTGCCGGTGGTGGTGCTGCGCGACCTGTCGCTGCGGGCGCTGGCCCGCACCGTGACGATCCGCGCCGAACTGGCCGGACGGCGGGTGGTGGACGCCGGTCTCGCGCCGCGCGCGGTGCTCGCCCCGGCGAGGGCGCTCCGGCTGCGGCACTTCTCCGCCAAACAGTCGGTGCCGTGGATGCTGGCCGCCTCGCCGGGCTGGCAGCGGCTGACCGAACAGGAGCGGACCTGGCTGGAGGACGGCTGGTACTGCCCGCTGATCACCCTGCGGCCCGCCAAGCTGCTGGCCCTCGCCGAGAAGGCCGTAGAACGCGCCCTCACCGCTCCGGCCCCCGCACCGGCCGCGCCCGCGGCGGAGACCCCGGCCGAGACCCGCCGCCGTGCCGAGCGG
>NZ_KK853997.1:970592-1018627 GCF_000696185.1 Kitasatospora cheerisanensis KCTC 2395
GGCAGTTGTACTACGAGACCGACCGGACGCTGTTCCCGCTGCACCGCGGCCCGCACCGGCTGCGGTACACCACCCGGCCGCTGCTGTCCGCCGAGCGGTTCGCGGCCTCGCTCGCCCGGCAGCCCCGACTCCCCGTCCTGCCCGGCCTGGTGGAGCCCCGCCCGCACCGGCCCGGGCCGGAGGGCGACCTGTACGACTACGCGTTCCCCCGGCTGCTGGTCTGCCAGGACCCGGCGATCGCCGCCATGCTGCTGGCCAACCGGCTGCACCTGGAAGGGGGTTGCCCGATTCTCACGGCCGGCCGGCTGCCGCTGGAGGCCCGGCTGGTGGCCGCCCTGGAACGGGCCGGGGACGCCGTGGTGCACGTGCTGCACGACGCCTCGCCGGCCGGGCTGGACCTGTTCGGCCGGGTGCGCGAGCACGCCGGCCCCCGGCTCCGGGTCCGCACCATGGGCCTGCTGCCGCGGCACGCCGCCGCCCTGCACCTGGCCGCGCTCGCCGGTCAACCCCCGTGCGAAGCCGCGGAGTTGCCCGCCGAGCTGCCGGCCGCCGAGCGGGCCTGGCTGGCGAGCGGCCGGGTCGCGGAGCTCGCTGCCGTCCGCCCGGCCCGGCTGCTGCGGACCGTGCTGCGCACCGTCCGCGGCGGCGGCTTCGCCCCGCCCGCCCGTCCGGCCGCGCCCACCCGGGCCCGCGACACCGGCTTCCTGACCTGGCCGACGCCCTGACCCCCGAGGACCGTGGACGATGACTCAGCCACCCGAAATCACCTACAGCGACGAGTTGTTGGCGGACGGCACGGTGCACCGCCGGTACTCCGACGGCCGCAGCGAATGGCGCAGCCGCGGCGCCGACGGCCGGATCCACTGGCGCGACGACCGGGGCGACTCGGGCACCGACGAGCGCCTGGGCCGCGACCTGGTCAAGCGCCTGCACGCGGACGGCCGGGCCGGCTACGGCCGCGACATCGGCTACGGCCGCACGGTGTGGGGCCAGGGCCAGTACGTGCTGGTCAACCGCAGCTCCTTCCCGGGCCGGGTCGGCGTGGTGCTCGGCGCGCTCGGCCTCGGCGCGGGCATCGCGGCCGTCCACTACGCGCCCGAACTGCTCTCCCCCGACGAGGAGGAGGAACTGCGCCGGGAGGCCGAGCGCGCCCGCTCCTCGGGCGGTGACGGCGGTGGCGACGGCGGCGGCGGTGGTGACAGCGGCGACGGCTTCGACGACGGTTTCGACGACCACGACGGCTTCGGCACGGCCGGGGACGGCGGCGACGGGCACGACGCCTCGGACGGCGGCGACGGCTGGGACGGGGACGACTTTGGCTGAGTCGCAGCGCCTCGCCGCGCCCGCCCCCGCGGCGGTGCGCGCCCCGGCCCGCTACACCGTGCTCGCACTGCCGGCCGGCGGCCACCGACGGCCCGAACCCGGCCTGGTGGCGGGCCCGTTCGAGACCGGCGGCCGCCGCACCTCGGCCGCCCTGCTGACGGGCGTGCCCGGTTTCGCGGACGGCCCGTTCACCGTGGACGGCCGGACCGCCGTCGGCGAAGTCACCCTGCACAACCGGGCGGAGCTGCTCGCCGCCCTGTCCGCCGCTGGCCGGCCGGCCGAACCGGCCTGCCCGGACGGCGAGTTGCTGCTGCGCTGCTGGCTGGCGCTGGGCCCGGACGGGCTGCGGACCGCGGACGGCATGTTCACCCTCGCGGTGCTGGACGGCCCGGACCTGGTGCTGCTCCGCGACCACGTCGGCGCCCGCACCGCCTTCCACTGCCGCACCCGGGACGGCGGCTGGGCGGTCTCCAGCTCGCTCCGCGCGCTGCGCGAACGCCCGGACGTGGACACCGGGTTGGACCTGGCCGCCGTCCGCTCCTTCCTCACCTTCGCCTACCTGCCGGGCACCGAGACGCTGCTGCGCGGCGTGTCCGAACTACTGCCGGGCAGGGTGACCCGGCTCGGCGCGGACGGCTCGGTCCGCACCGAGGAGTTCTGGGAGCCGCAGCACCGCACCGCCGGGGCCGAGCTGACGACCGGTCAGTACGCGTCCGAGCTGCTGGAGTTGCTGGAGCAGGCGGTGGCGCGGCGGCTGCCGGCCGGCGAGGACGTCGCGGTGCTGCTGTCCGGCGGCGTGGACAGTTCGCTGGTGACGGCGCTGGCCGCCCGGCTGCACGACCGGCCGGTGCACACCTACTCGATCAGCTTCGGCAACGAACTGCCCAACGAGCTGGGCTACTCGGGACTGGTCGCCGCCCACTGCGACACCCGGCACCGGGTGCTGACCGTGCCCGGCGAACAGGTCGCGGCCCGGCTCGCCGACACCGTCGCGCTGCTCGACAGCCCGGTCGGCGACCCGCTGACCGTACCCAACCTGATGCTCGCCGAAGCCGTCGCCGGGGACGGCCTGAGCGTCTCGCTGAACGGCGAGGGCGGCGACCCGGTGTTCGGCGGCCCGAAGAACCTGGCCATGCTGGTCTTCGAGCTGCTCCGCGAGGACCCGTCCGAACAGGCCCGCGCCGACGCCTACTTGCACACCTACCGCAAGTGTTGGGAGGACCTGCCGGTGCTGCTCACCGGCGAGGCCCTGGCCGCACTGGACGCGCTCGGCCCCGACGCGCACCCGCGCCGGCACGTCGCGCCGTACCTGACGGACCGGCGGATGCCGTCCCTGCTCGACCAGTTGCTGCACTGCAACCTGCGCACCAAGGGCGCCCACCACATCCTCACCAAGGTCGAGCGGCTGACCTCCTCGCAGGGCGTCCAGGGGCGCTCGCCGCTCTTCGACCGGCAGGTGGTCGACCACGCGTTCGGCACCCCGCCCGCGCTCAAACTCCGTGGTACCGAGGAGAAGTGGATCCTCAAGGAGGCGGTGCGGGACCTGCTGCCCGACACCGTCACCTACCGGCCCAAGAGCGGCATGCGGGTGCCCGTCCAGCAGTGGCTGCGCGGACCGCTCAGCGAACTCGCCGGCGACCTGCTGCTCGGCCCCGCCGCCCGCGCCCGCGGCCTGTTCCGGCCCGACACGGTGGAGACCTGGATGCGCGGCGGCGGCCTGCTGCTGCCCCGCCAGGGCGGCAAGCTCTGGCTGCTGCTCACCCTCGAACTCTGGCTGCGCGCCTACGACCTGTGATCCCGGCCCCGCCCCGCCGGGCGACCGACCGTGCAACCCCTGGAGCACCACTGATGGACCTGATCGACCCCCGCACCGGCGACGTCCGTCGCTCCCTCGCCCCCGGCCGCGCCCCCGAGGTGTCCGCCGCCGTGGCGCCGCCCGCGACGCCCGGCCCGGCTGGGCCGCCCTCACCCCGCGCGAACGCCACCGGCGGCTCGCCGCCCTCGCCGACCTGATCGAGCGGCACGCCGCGGACTACGCCGCCGCCGAGGGCGCGGGCACCGGCAAGCCCGCGTCCGAGACGGACGGCGAAGTCGCCGAGGTCGCCGACCTGTTCCGGTTCTACGGCGGCGCCGTCCGGGCCGGCACCGCCCCGCCGCCGGCGACTACCTGGCCGGGCACCAGAGCTGGGTGCGCTGGGAGCCGGTCGGCGTGGTCGCCGCCGTCGTCCCGTGGAACTACCCGCTGCTGATGGCCGGTTGGCGCTGCGCCCGGCCCTGGCCGCCGGGAACACGGTGGTCCTCAAGCCCGCCGAGACCACCCCCGACAGCGCGCTGCTGCTCGCCGCGCACGCCGAACAGGCCCTCGGCCCCGGCGTGTTGACCGCCCTGCCCGGCGACCGGGAGACCGGCCGGCTGCTGGTCGCGGCCGGCTGCGACCTGATCGCCTTCACCGGCAGCCCCGCCGGCGGCACCGACGTCGCCGCCCGCGCCGGACTCACCCCCGTCAGCCTCGAACTCGGCGGCAACAGCCCTGTGCTGGTGCTGCCCGACGCTCCCGCCGACACGTGGCAGCAGCTCGCCGCCGCCTGCACCTACAACGCCGGTCAGAGCTGCGCCGCCCCCGCCCGGGTCATCGTCCTCGACGAGGCCTACGACGCGGCGGTCGGCGCGCTCGCCGCCGCGATGGCCGAGCGCCGGGCCGGCCGGGACTTCGGGCCGCTCAACAACCGCGACCAGGCCGCCCGTTACGACCGCATCGTGGCCGCCAGCGCCGCGAAGACCGTCCGGGTGGCCCCGGCCGCACCGACGGCCTGTGGCGGCCCGCGACCGTCCTCGCCGACCTGCCCGCCGACGACCCGGCCGTGGTCGAGGAGGTCTTCGGCCCGCTGCTGACCGTGCAGCGCGCCACCGGCCTCGACCACGCCGTCGCCCTCGCCGAGTCCGTCCCGCAGGCCCTCGCCGCCTCCGTCTGGACCACCGACCTCTCCACCGGCCTCGCCCTCACCGACCGGCTGTCCGCCGGCGAGGTCTGGCTCAACTGCCACCTCGCCCAGTCCGCCGAACTCCCGCACAGCGGCCGCCGCTCCAGCGGCGCGGGCACCGACCTGTCCACCCTCGCCCTCCGGGAGTACCAGCGCCCGAAGACCGTGACGGCCCGGCTGGTCTGACCCCAGGTGCGGTCCGGGCCTGGGAGGATCGGCGGATGGACGAGGAGCAGCTGACCGGCGGGCTGGCGAACGCCGGGGCGGTGGTGCGGCGCGGGGCGGTGGTGGAGCGGCCCGCGCCGCCGCAGGTGGCGGCACTGCACGGATTCCTGACGGCGCTTCGGTCCGGCGGCTTCGCCGGGGCTCCGCTGCCGGTGGGTGAACCGGCGGGCGGGCGCGAGCAGTTGGAGTTCCTGCCGGGGGACGTCGCGGTCCTGCCGTACCCGGAGTGGGCGCTCGGGGAGGAGGCGCTGGTCTCGGTCGGCCGGCTGCTGCGGCGCTGGCACCGGGCCGCCGCGCGCACGCCGTTCGACGGACGCGCCGGCTGGTCGCGGGAGCTGGCGGATCCGGCGGGCGGGCCGCTGCTCTGCCACAACGACGTGTGCGTGGAGAACGTGGTGTTCCGGGGCGGCGCGGCCGCCGCGCTGATCGACTTCGACCTGGCCGCGCCGGGCCGCCCGCTGTGGGACGTGGCGATGACGGCCCGGTACTGGGTGCCGGTGCTCGACCCGGACACGGCCGCCGAGACCGGCCGCGCCCACCTCGAAGTCCCGCGCCGGCTGCGGCTGTTCGCCGACGCGTACGGCCTCTCCGCCGCCGACCGGGCCGCGCTCCCGGCCGTCCTGGCGGAGGCCACCGCCGTCTGCCGGGCCTTCGTCGGCCGCCGGATCGCCGCCGCGGAGCCCGCGTTCGTGGCGTACTTCGACTCCTGCGGCGGCTGGTCCCGCTGGGACCGCCTGCAGGCCTGGCTCACCGCCCGACTCCCGCTGCTGGAAAGGGCCTTGACGGACTGACGGTACGTCAGGCAGGGGGCTCGATGCGGCCCGCCAGGTGGTCGACGGCGAGGTGGGCGTGCAGGCGGACGCCCGTCGGCAGGGTGTCGTCGTCCAGGTAGAAGCGCGGGTTGTGGTTCGGCACCACGCCGCGGCCGCCGGGGGTGGGGACGATGTTCCCGGCGGCGTCGAACTCGGAGTCCTGGGCGCCGAGCATCAGGTACAGGCCGCCGTACGCGTTGACGAACTCGGAGACGTCGTCGTAGCCGAGCGCCCCGCCGGTCTCCACCACCCGCTCGTCGCCGACCACCCGGCGCAGCGTGGGCAGCGCGGCGTCCAGCCACTCCTGACGGTTGTTCACGGCGGGCACGTCCTGGAGGTGTTCGACGGTCGCGGTGCAGCCGTAGGCCTGCGCGGTGTGCTCGGCGAGCCGGGCGAGGCGCTGCTGCACCTCGGCCATGTCGGACTCGACGGCGCACCGGACGGTGCCCCACAGGGTGACGTGTTCGCCGATGATGTTGAACCGGCCGATGTCCTCCAGGTGCCCGATGGAGACGGTGACGGGGTGGTTGGCGTCGACCTGGCGGTAGAGCTGCCCGATGCCGGTGATGATCGCGGCGGCGGGCGGCATCGGGTCGATGCCCTGCCAGGGGGTGGAGCCGTGCACCTGACGGCCCGTGATGGTGATCTTGACCAGGCAGGACGCGGCGTACTGGTTGCCGACCCGGTAGGCGAGGTGGCCCTTGGGGTGCGGGGTGAGGTGCACGCCGAACACCATGGTGGGCTCGGGGTCGGCGAGCGCCCGCTCGACGAGCATCTGCCGGGCGCCGCCGGTCTCGGTGACGGGCGGGCCCTCCTCGGCGGGCTGGAACACGAACAGCACGGTGCCGGGCAGCTGTTCGCGCACCCCGGCGAGCACCGTGGCGGCGCCGAGCAGCATCGCGGTGTGGCCGTCGTGCCCGCAGGCGTGCGAGACCGGGAACGGGCCGCCCGGGTAGTCCTGGTCGACGGCCGTCGAGGCGAAGTCGGTGCCGCACAGGTCGGTCACCGGCAGCGCGTCGGTGTCGGCCCGCAGCGCGATCACCCGCGTGCCGGGCCGCCCGCCGCGCAGCACCCCGACGACGCCGTGCCCGGCGATGCCGGTGCGCACCTCGTCCAGGCCGAGGGAGGTCAGGTGGTCGGCGATCAGCCGGGCGGTCGCGCCCTCCCGGTTGGACAGTTCGGGGTGCCGGTGCAGGTGCTGGCGCCACGTCACCACCTGCGGTGCCACCTCGGCGCACCTGCGGTCGAGTTCGGCGTGGATCGAATCGCCCATGGTTCCCTGTTCCTTCCGTCCGGCCGGGTCGAGCGTACGACGGACCCTCCCGATCGGCGGATGATCGGACCGGCGTGGCGCGCCGCCGGGCGGGTGAGGTCCGGATTCGCGGACGGTACGGGCGGGGAACGGCTGCCGGGGTGAGCGGTGGCGGAGTGATGCTGGCGGTGTCGAGCGCCCGGCGGGTGTTCGACGAGGGCTGGGTGCTGGAACGGAAGTGGGACGGCATCCGGGCCCTGGCGGTGCGGGACGGCGAGCGGGTGACCCTGCGGTCGCGCACCGGACAGCACCTGGAAAGCGCTTACCCGGAGCTGGTGACGGCGCTCGCCGCGCAGCCCGTGCCGCGCTTCGCGGTGGACGGCGAGATCGTCGCCTTCGAGCACGGCCGGACCAGCTTCGCCCGGCTCCAGCAGCGGATGGGCCTGCACGACCCCGTCCGGGCGCTGGCCAGCGGCGTCACCGTCGACTACGTGCTGTTCGACCTGCTGGCCCTTCAGGGCCACGACACCACCGGCCTGCCCCTGCTGGACCGCAAGCGACTCCTCACCGAGGCCGTCGAGTTCGGCCCTCCGCTGCGGCTGTCCGAGTACACCGCCGCCGAGCCGGGCGTCCCCGTCTCGCTCGCCGAGGCCTGCGCCCGCGGCTGGGAGGGCCTGATCGCCAAGCGCGCCGCCGGCCGCTACGTGGGCGCCCGCTCCGGCGACTGGCTCAAGCTGAAGTGCGAGACCGGGCAGGAGTTCGTGGTCGGCGGCTGGACCGACCCCGCGGGCAGCCGGGAGGCGTTCGGCGCGCTGCTGCTCGGCTACCACGAGCACGGCCGGCTGCGCTACGCGGGCAAGGTCGGCACCGGCTTCGACACCCGCACGCTGCACGCCCTGCACCGCGTGCTGCTCCAACTGGCCTCCCCCGTCAGCCCGTTCGCCGAGGAGGTGCCGCTGCGCAAACCGCACTGGGTGCGCCCGGAACTCGTCGTGCAGGTCGGCTTCACCGAGTGGACCCGCGACGGCCGCCTGCGCGCACCCCGCTACCAGGGCATCCGCACCGACCGCCCGGCGGCCGCGGTGGTCCGCGAGCCGCCGGGCTGATGTCCCGTCAGCGCGCCCGGAACGAGGACGGGCGGGGTGCCCGCGGCCGGCTGCCGCGGGCACCCCGCCCGTCAGGTCGATCCTCCGTCAGGCGCGACGGCCCCGGCGCCGGGTGAGGGCGACGGTGAGCCCGCCCGCCACCAGCAGCGCGAGACCGATCGCCGCCGGAGCCAGCACGTCGCCACCGGTGCTCGCCAGGAAGCCCGACCCCTGCGGGGCCGGCGCGGCCGGGCCCGGGTTGCCGCCGGGCGCCCGGCCGCCGCCGGTGGCGGTCGGCGTCGGCCCCGGGGTGGCCGTGGCCGTCGGGGTGGCGGTCGGCGTGGGCGTGGGTGTCGGGGTGATCGCGGTCTGGACCGTCAGGTCGGTCTCGCAGCTCGACTCCGCCCGGCAACTGCCGCGCCTGCCTGGATCGTTGATGGTGACGGCGCTGTGCAGCCGGCCGTCGCCGTTGCCCGTCACGGTGACCGAGAACCGGACCGTCACGCTGGCGCCCACGATCAGGTCACCGGTCCAGGTCAGCTTCCCGTCCTTGACCTCGGCGGTGCCGTGGGTGGCCGTGACGTCCCCGTTGTAGGCGGCGTCGTCCAGCAGCTGCGACAGGTCGCCGGTGATGCCGGCGCCCATGGCGTCGTCCGGTCCCTGCTGGGCGACCGAGAGGTCGTAGGTCACCTTGTCGCCCGCCTTCACCGTGGAGCCGGCCTTCGGGTCCGAGTACTGGTGGAAGACGAAGGAGCCGGTGACCGCCGGGTCCTGGTAGCTGAACGCCTTGCCGGCCGTGGTGCCGCCGGGGTGGTGACGGTGATCTCCACCGGGCCGGCGGCGCTCGCCGCCGGGGCCGTGGCGGTGATCCGGCCGTCGCCGACGACGGTGAACGAAGTGGCGGGCGCGGAACCGAAGTTCACGGCCGTCGCCCCGTTCAGGTCGCTGCCGGTGAGGGTGACGACGGTGCCGCCGGCCAGCGGGCCGCGGTCCGGCGCGATGCCGGTCAGCACGGGCGGCGTCACGTCGTAGGTGTACGGCACGGCGACGCTGGAACCGGTCGCGGTCACCACCACGACGTCGACCGCGCCGGGCGTGACGTTCTCGGGAGCGGCCGCGGTGATCTGCGTGTCGCTGTCGACCTGGTAGGACTGCGCGGTGTCCGACCCGAAGCGGACGGCGGTCGTCCCGGTGAAGTACTTTCCGGTGATGACGACGGCCGTACCGCCCGCCAGCGGGCCGTGGTTCGGCGCGAGGCCGGTCACGACCGGCGCGGGGGCCTCGTACCGGTACTGCACGGGAGCGGTCGTGCCGGACGGGGTGGTCACCGTGACGTCGACCGTGCCGGGCTCGCTTCCCGCCGGAACGGTGGCCGTGACCTCCGTGTCGCTGACCACGGTGACCGCCGTGGCAGGCACGTCCCCGAAGTGGACCGCCGACGTCCCGGTCAGGTTGCTGCCCTTGACGGTGACGGTGGTGCCGCCGGCCATCGGCCCGAACAGCGGGGTGATGCCGGTGACCGCGGGCGGCGGGCTCTGGTACGTGAACTGCCCGGCGGGCAGCGTGCTCCCGCGGACGGTCAGCGTGACGTCCACGGCGCCCGCGGCGTGCGCGGGGGCGGTCGCGGTGACGGTGGAGCCGTCGACGACCGTGACCTCGGTTGCCGCGACACCGCCGAAGGAGACCGCGGTGGCGCCCGTGAGGTGACTGCCCGTCAGCGTGACGGTGGTGCCGCCCGCCACCGGACCGTGGTCGGGGGCGATCCCGGTGACCGCCGGCGGTACGGGCTTGCCCACCGCCAGACCGAACGGGCCGGACCCGGTGGGCACGGTGGCGGTGACGGTGTTGGTCGCCGTGTCGATCACCGACACGGTGTTCGACGTGTTGTTGGTGACGTACACGACGCGACCGGACGGGTCGGCCGCGATGCCGATCGGCCGGATGCCCACCGGGACGGACGCGATCTTGCGGTTGGTCGAGACGTCCACCACCGACACCGCGTTGTCCCGGGTGTCGGCGCTGTAGACGTACTGCCCGTCCGGCGTGACCGCCAGGCCCTCCGGCCCCTGGCCGACCGGGACGACGGCCACGATCGTGTTGGTGGCCGTGGCGATCACCGAGAGCGTGTTGCTGTTGTAGTTGGCCACGTACACCAGCGAGCCGTCCGGCTTCACCACCAGGCCGGCCGGGTTCATGTTGTAGCCGTCGCTGACGGTGGCGACCACCACGTTGGTGGCCGTGTCGATCACCGACACCGACCGGCTGTAGAAGTTGGCGACGTACGCCAGCCCGCCGTCCGGCGTCAGCCCGATCATGTTCGGGAAGCCGCCGACCGGAACGGTGCCGGTGACCTTCCGGGTGGCCGTGTCGATCACGTCCATGCCGCCCGGGTCGGCACCGACCGAGTGGGCCACGTAGGCGCGCGCCCCGTCCGGTGAGAACGCCACCGGCATCGGGGCCTCGCCGACCGGGATGTCACCGGCGACGGTGTTGGTCACGGTGTCGATCACCGAGACGCTGTTGCTGCCCTTGTTGGTCACGTACGCCTGCGCGCCGTCCGGCGACAGGGCCACGAACTGCGGCTTGCTGCCGACCGGGATGGTGGCGACCACCGCGGCGGTCTCCGGGTCGTAGGCCGTGACCGAATTGCCGTTCTGGTTGACGACGTAGACCAGCTGTCGCGCCGACTCCGCGTGCCCCGCCGCGGCCGGCAGCACCGCCGCCAGCGCCCCGAGCACGACGGTCGCCAGTCCCGCCGCCGCCCCGCGCCGCAGTATTCGTCTGCGGCCCGGGCGGGTCGCCCCGATCTCAGGGGCCAATGCCATCTGGTCCGCCTCTCCGAGGGTGTGATCCGTCCGGCCCCCCGGCCGGACGGCGTCAAATCACGCTTCGTGCGCGGATTCTGACGGTCCATAGAATGGCGGACGGAGGCCCCCGCCGTCCATTCACATCCGGAGTTCGATCCTCCGCAACCTGCTGTCGATGCCCGCGCCCCCGGAGCGCGGCCCGGCCGCCGCGGCCGGGCGCCACGACCGCGCGGCCCACCCCCGGATGGCCCGCTCCGGCGGGCGGCGCTCCCGGGCAGTCCGTACGGTGCCGTTTCGGGGGACGTACCCGAGTGAGAGGCAATCACTGGCATGGCTGGGAAGTTCGAGCTGTACGTGGACGAGTCGGGCAACCACCGGTTCCGGCTGAAGGCGAGCAACGGCGCGGTCGTGGTGACCGGAGACCCGGAGGAGTCCCGGGAGCAGTGCCTGAAGAGCATCGAGTCGATCCGCAAGCTCGCGCCGTACGCGCAGCTCCAGGAGACCGGCGCGAACGCCTGACGGCGCGGCGGCCCCCGCACCGGGCCGCGGCGACGGGCCCGTGACGAGCTGACCGGCCGTCACGGGCCCGTCGCCGTTCGCGGTTCGGGCGCCCGGTCCTGCGGCATGCTTGCGGGGAGAAGGCTGGCGGCCCGGACGAGGGGAACACGGCGATGACGGGGCGTGGATTGTTGGCGGCGGCCGGGGTGCTGTTCCCCGACGAGCAGGGCCGGGTGATGGTGGTCCGGGCGTCGTACCGGGCCAAGCACCCGATCGAGGTGCCGGGCGGCGGCTGGGACGCCTCCGACCCCTCGCCCCGGCACACCGCCGTCCGGGAGATCCAGGAGGAGCTGGGCATCACCCCGGTGCTACGCGAACTCGCCTGCCTGGACTGGTCCCGCAACCACCGCCGCCCGCCCATCGCGGCCTTCCTGTACTGGGCGGACCCGCTCACCGAGGAGCAGCGGGCGGCGATCCGGCTGGAGGCCGAGGAGCTGGACGCCCTGGTGTACCTGACGCCCGATCAGCTGCTGCCGGCCCTGGCGCCGCTGCTCTCCCGCCGGATCGGCTCGTGCGCGCTGGCCCCGCGGTCGGCCGCGCCGCTGGAACTGGCGGACGGGATGCCGGCCGGTCACACGGCGCTGCACCTGCGGCCGTGGCCCGACCCGGTGTACACCGGCCCCGCCGGGATCGCGGCGCTGCTGCCGCCGGGCGGCGACCGCCCGGCCCCGCCGCCGCCGATGGACCGGGAGACGTACTACGCCAGCCGCCCGCGGATCCGCGGCAAGGCCCGGATGCTGTTCCGGGACGAACGCGGCCGGGTGCTGCTGGTGCGGCTGACGCCGTGGAACGACGAGTCGGTGTGGGTGCTGCCGGGCGGCTCGATCGAGGCCGACCTCGAACTGCCGCGCGAGGCGGCGCGGCGGGAGACCCGGGAGGAACTGGGCTGGGAGCGCGAGCCCGGCCGGCTGCTGGCGATCGACTGGATGCCCGGCCGTGGCGACGAACTCCCGCGCACCGTCCTGGTGTTCGACGGCGGGACGGTGACGTCCGAGCTGCTGTCGACGATCCGGCTGCAGGAGGAGGAGATCGCCGAGTGGGGCCTGTTCACCCCGGAGGAGGCGCAGCGCCTCCTGCTCCCGCCCGGCGCGCAGCGGCTGGCCGCCTGCCTGGACGTCCTCGGCCTGCCGCCGGGCGCGGGCCCCGCGGAACTGCTGAACGGGGTGCCGCAGTCCGGCTCGCCGGTGGTGGCGGGGCCGTAGCGGGGCCTGTCCCGCGCGGCCGGCCGGGCGCGTCGTGCGGAGAGCGGGGCCTGTCCCGCGCGGCCGGGCCGGGCGCGTCGTGCGGATAGCGGGGCGCTCGGCGGGGGAGGATACGGGGATGGAGCGCTCGACGAGGCCTGCGCACGAACGTGACCACGAGCCCGGGCCGGGGCTGGGGCTGACGGGCCGTGCGGTGCGGTCGCTGGGCGGCGGCGACCGCCTGGTGCTGCGGCTGGACGACGGGCTGCTGCTGACGGTCCGCAACGACTTCCGGCTGCTGCGCGGCGCGGAGGTCGACCACTTCTACCCGGCGCTCGGCGTCGCCCCGTCCGGCGCCCTGGGCGCACTGTCGGAGGCCACCGTCACCGGCGCGACCGTCACCCCCGCCGGGGGCCTGCGCCTCGCCTTCGACTCCGGCCACACGCTGGCCGTCGCCCCCGACCCGGCTCCCGGCGGGCCGGCCCACCCGTGGCAGCTCTCCTCCCCCGCCGGCCTGCTCTTCACCGGCGGACCGGCCGGCGGACCGGCGGACGATCAGGGCGTCCGCCGGTAGGCCGAGCGGTCGTGGCCACGGACCCGCGAGGGCGGTGTGCGGTCGGGGGCCGCCTCGTGCCCCGCGCCTCCGGATTTGCCTTGACGTGCACTCCAACTCCTAGGTTCCGGGCATGCGATACATCAAACTCGGCACGACCGGTCTGGAAGTCTCCGCCATCGCTCTCGGCTGCATGAGCTTCGGCGAGCCGGAGCGGGGCGGCGAGCCCTGGTCGCTGGGCGCGGACGCCAGCCGAACCATCATCAGGCAGGCCCTGGAGGGCGGCGTCAACTTCCTCGACACGGCCAATGGGTACAGCGCCGGAAGCAGCGAGGAGATCGTCGGTCGGGCGGTCAAGGACTTCGCCCGGCGCGAGGAGGTCGTTCTCGCCACCAAGGTCTGGATGCGGATGCGCCCCGGCCCGAACGGCGCCGGGCTGTCCCGCAAGGCGATCTTCGCCGAGCTCGACGCCTCCCTGAAGCGGTTGGGGACCGACTACATCGACCTGTACCAGATCCACCGCTGGGACTACGACACCCCGGTCGAGGAGACCCTGGAGGCACTGCACGACGCGGTCAAGTCCGGGAAGGTCCGCTACATCGGGGCTTCTTCGATGTACCCCTGGCAGTTCACCAAGGCCCTCTACCTGGCTGATCTGAACGGCTGGACCCGGTTCGTGTCGATGCAGGACCACTACAACCTCATCCACCGAGAAGCGGAGCGGGAGATGCTCCCGCTCTGCGCCGACCAGGGCATCGGTGTCATCCCGTGGAGCCCGCTCGCGCGGGGCAGGCTGACCCGGGTCCGGGACACCACCACGGCGCGTGCCGAGACCGACCCGGGCGGCAAGATCCTCTACCGCGACGGGGACCGGGCGGTGGCCGAGCGCGTCCACGAGATCGCGGACAAGCGGGGCCTCTCCCCGGCCCAGGTCGCCCTGGCCTGGGTCATGCGCAACCCGGCGGTGACCTCGCCCGTCGTCGGGGTCACCAAGCCTGCCCAACTGGCCGACGCGATCGCCGCGGTGGAGGTCGAACTCGACGGGGACGAGGCCGCCCACCTGGAGGAGCCCTACCAGCCGCACGAGGTCGCCTACCTGGAGGAGTCGTTCTACAAGTCGCGCCCTGCGACGGGCTCCCGGTAGTCCGGGCCACCGCCGGGCTTCGACGAGTCACCGGCCTCGCCTTTCCCGAACCCGGCGGTCCGACAGGGAACCGGTCGGCTGAGGGCTCGTCAGCCGGTGCGCCGAGGCCGGTAGGTCGTGCACGGTCGCCGCCCGGTTACCCTCGACCATGATCACTTCCAGCGCCCCCACCACGGTCTTCGACATCGACGGCACGCTCTGCTTCGACGGCCGGACGATCGACGGCCGCATCCTGTCCGCGCTCGACGCCTGCGAACGGGTCGGCCACCACCTGGTGTTCGCCTCCGCCCGGCCGGTCCGCGACCTGCTCCCGGTGCTCGGCGGGGCGTTCTCCGGCGCGACGCTGATAGGCGGCAACGGCAGCCTGGTCTCGGTCGGCGGCCAGGTCCGGACGCGCTCCGTGTTCGCCGCCGCGCACCTCGCCGCGCTGCTCGGCGAGGTCGAGCGGTTCGGGGCCGGCTACCTCGCCGACGGCCCGTGGGACTACGCCTACACCGGCCCCGCCGACCACCCGATCATCGGCCGCGTCGAGGCGCACGGGCTGGGCCGCCGCGTCGACCTCGCCGAACTGCCCGCCGTGGTCAAGTTCCTGGTGGTCTCGGCGTCCGACCTGCCCGGCCTGGCCGAGTCCTGCCGCGCCCTCGGACTCTCCGTCAACCACCACGTCGGCGAGGCGATCATCGACTTCGCGCCCGGCACCACCGACAAGTGGGAGGCCCTGGCCTCGCTGGGCATAGACCACTACAACGCCTTCGGCAACGACATCAACGACCTCGCCATGCTCAGCCACGCCCGGCACGCCGTCCGGGTCGGCGCCCACCCCGCGCTCGACGGCGCCGCGCACGTCACGGTCGCCGCGGACCCGGAGGCCGTCGCCGCGGAGATCCTGCGACTGGCCGCCGGGACGCACGCCGCCTGAGCCCGCGCCCCTGCCGGACGGCGGGTTCGGCAGGTTCGGCGGGTTCGGCAGGTTCGGCAGGTTCGGCAGGTTCGGCGGGTTCGGCGGGTTCGGCGGGTTCGGCGGGTTCGGCGGGTTCGGCGGGGGCCGGAACCTTCGGCGGTGAGGGTGCGTCACTAGGATGACCGCCGATCATGGCGGACGGGGGGGTCGGAAGGGGCGGGGCATTGTTCGGGATCATCAGGCCGTGTCGGCACCGGCTGTCGGAGCGTCTGCACGCCTCCTGGCTGGCGCACCTGTGCGGGCTGTGCCTGGCCCTGCGGGACGACCACGGCCAGTTGGCGCGGACCGCGACCAACTACGACGGCCTGGTCGTCTCGGTGCTGGTCGAGGCGCAGTCCCCGCGCGAGGCGGACCGGCGGACGGCGGGCCCGTGCCCGCTGCGCGGGATGCGGACGGCCCCGGTGGCCCGGGGCGAGGGGGCGCGACTGGCGGCGGCGGTGTCGCTCGCGCTCGCCTCGGTGAAGGTCCGGGACCACGTGCTGGACGGGGACGGCCTGTTCGCGCGCCGCCCGGTCGCGGCGGGGCGCGCCGGGTGACCAGGCGCTGGGAGCGGCAGAGCGCGGGCAGCGCGGCCGCCGTCGGGTTCGACACCGGCGTGCTGCTGGCGGCGGCGTCCCGGCAGGAGGAGGCGGAGCGGCTGGTGACGGCCGGCGGTCCGCTGCTGCTGGCGACCGCGCCGACCGAGGAGGCGACGGCGGCGGCCTTCGCCCACACCGCCGTGCTGGCCGGGCGTCCGGGCAACGCGGCGGCGCTCGCCGAGGCGGGCCGGCTGTTCGGACGGCTGGCGCACCTGCTCGACGCGGCCGAGGACCGGCAGCAGGACGAGGCGCAGGGCCTGTGGAACCCGCTCACCGTGACGGGCACCTCCCAGCAGGAGGCCCGGCGGCTCTGCCGGGACGCCGTGCACGGCATCAAACTCGCCCTGGCGGAGGTGGAGTTCACCGACCGGGCGCTGGTGCACCGGCTGCTGGCGCACGAGACCGGCGAGGCGGTGGACCGGGTGTTCGGCCGGGCCGGGCACGCGTGCGCGCACCAGGCGCCGGCCGGGTCGACGCCCGCCGGGACGGGCGCCGGCGGGTCGGGTGCCGGCGGGTCGGGCGGGCCGTCCACGCCGACGGACCCTGATGCGCCGTCGGGTCCTGCCGCCCCGTCGGGTCCTGACGCTCCGTCGGGTCCGCAGCTGCCGCCGGTGCCCCCGAAGCCGCACCGGGGTCTGATAGCCGGCTGCGCGGCCTGGCTGACGATGGCCTGCACCTGCCAGTTGCTGTGCTGCGAGCACGACCACCCGTTCTCCCGGGAGCGCCGCAAGGGCTTCTGCCAGCGCAACTGCGACTCCTGCTGCGACGCGTGCGACTGCTGCAGCGGCTGCGACGGGGGCTGCTGCGGTGACGACGGCTGCTGCGGCGGATGCGACTGCTGCGGGTGCGACGGGTGCGGCTGCGACTGCTCGTAGGACGTGGAGGAGACGGAACGGATGGATGACGTGGAGCAGTTCGCGGCGGCGACGGAGCTCGCCGAGTGGGGCCCGGCGGAGATCCGGGCGCTGGCCGGCGGCGCGGACGACCCGTTCGGGACCGGTCCGCTCGGTGGGACCTGGCGGCCCAAGGACCGGCACTTCGGGGTCCGGCACGAGGGCCGGGTGGTCGCGCACGCCGGGTTCGTGGTGGTGCCGGTGGAGGTCGGCGGGCAGCGCTTCGAGGTCGCGGGCCTCGGCGGCGTCCTCGTCGATCCCGCGCTGCGCGGCCGCGGGCTGGCCCGGATCGCCGTCACCGGCGCGCTGAACGCCGCCCGCGCCGACGGCCTGGACCGGGCGCTGCTGTTCTGCTTCCCGGACCGGTCCCCGCTCTACGCCCGCCTCGGCTGGCACGCCCTCCCCGAGGCGGTGACGGCCGATCAGCCCGACGGTCCCGCTCCCGTCCCGCTCGGCGCGATGTGGAAACCGCTTTCCCCGGGCGTCGCCTGGCCGGCCGGACCGGTCCGCCTGCGCTCGCTTCCGATGTGAACGGGCGGGTCCTGCTGCTGGACGCGGCACCCGGGGAACTGCTCGGGCGGGAACTCGACCGGCTGCTCGGCCACGGTCTCGACCTGACGCTGAACCTGCGCCGGGTGGCGGACCCGGCAGCGGCGCGGGCCGCCTGGGCCGGGCGGCTCTCCTTCACCGACTTCGACCCCTTCGACGAGTCGGGCCTGCGCGACGCGGTGCGGGACGGCGGGCGGGGCTTCGACGCCCTCAAGTCCCGGGCCGGAGTGCCGCTGCGGGCCGGCTTCCTGACGGCGGCCACCGATCGGGCACTGGCCCGGCCGCTGCGGGTGATCGGCCGGGCGGGCGCCGGCACCGACCACGTCGACCTGGCCGCCGCCGCCCGGCTCGGCGTGACGGTGACGCACACCCCCGGGTCGAACGCGGTCGCCGTCGCCGAGTTCGCGCTCGGCCAGATCCTGGCCCTGACCCGCCGCCTGGTCGACCTGAACGCGGCCGCCCACCAGGGGCGTTGGACCTCTCCCCCGCCGGCCCGCGGCCTGTCCGAACTCACCCTCGGCGTGGCCGGACTCGGCCGGATCGGCCGAGCACTGGCCGTCCGGGCCTCGACGCTCGGCATGCGGGTGCTCGGCTGGTCCCGAAACCCCGTACGGATCGAGGGAGTCGAGCAACTCGGCTCGCTGGAGCAGCTGTTGGCCGCCAGTGACGTACTGTCGCTGCACCTGCCGCTGACCGCCGACACCCACGGCCTGCTCGGCCCCACGGAGTTGGCCCTGCTGCGGCCCGGCGCACTGCTGGTGAACACGGCCCGCGGCGGCCTGGTCGACGAGCACGCCCTCGCGGCGGCCCTGCGCGACCCCGCCCACCCGCTGGCGGGCGCGGCCGTCGACACCTTCGAACACGAGCACGCCGCATTCGCCTCCCCGCTCTGCGGCCTCCCGAACGCCCTGCTCACCCCGCACGTCGCCGGCATGACCCACGCCGCAATGGAACAGGCCGCACTACGCTGCGCCGACCACCTCGCCGCACTCCTGGCCGGCCACCCCGACGGCGTGCCGGTCGCCCGGCCCTGAGCGGACAGCCGGGCTGACGGCGCGTCATGCCCGTTAGAGCGGGGCTGTTGCAGGGCTGTTGCCCGTACTGTGATCGGGGTCACGGACCGGAGCGGTGGCGGCATGGTCGACTCTTCGGATGCCTACCATCGCCACCCGGCCTGCCCGGCCTGCCCGTTCCGCCGTGGTCACCGTCGTGGCCGTCGTGGCCGCCGCCGCTCTGCTGGCCGGGTGCGGGGAGGTGACCGCGGACGCCGGGTCGGCCGCGCCGGCGGCGAGCGCGGGGCCGTGCGGGGTGGCGCCAACGGGGGCGGCGCGGGAGGGCTGGGCCCGGGACGGCGTGCGGATCCTCTCCGTCAGCGACACCTGCGCGGAGTTCGAGGTGACCAATGCCGGCGCGGAGGCCGCCGACTTCTCGGTCCTGTTCGGGTGGACGGGCCGCGACGAGCGGCTGAACTCCGACCCGACCGGCACGGTGACGGCGGTGCCGCCCGGCGCGACCGCCCGCGGCCGGGTCGACGTGGGCTCCGGCGGCCCGCGGGGGCTGACGTCCGGTCAGCCGATCATCCCCGGCGTGAAGATCACCCGGGTGCGCAGCATCCCGACCGCCGAGGCACCGTCCCAGGGCGGCCCGTGCCCGGCCTCGGGGGTGCGGCTCTATGCGGACCGCGGCGACGCGGCGATGGGACTGCGGGTGGTCGGCCTGCACCTGGTGAACTGCGGGACTTCACCGGTGACCCTGGACGGCTACCCGCAGGTGCAGGCCCTCGACGAGGCGCACAAGGCGGTCGATCCGCTGGAGGTGCTGAAGGGCGGTGCGGCGATCGCGACCGGCACCGGGGCGGACGCGCCCCCGCAGCGGTTCGTGCTGGCCGCGGGCGAGGGCGCGAGCTCCATGGTGGTGTGGCGCAACACCAATGACGCCTCGTCGGCCCCGGTGCTCGCTCCCTACCTGCGCGTGCGGGCCACCCCGGACGCCGCACCGGTGACGGTCACCCCGGAACTCGACCTCGGCACCACCGGCCGGCTGGGCATCGGCGCGTGGACCCGCGAGGTCGTCGCTCCCTCCTGAACGACCCTCCTGAGCGCCCCTCCTGAACTACCCTCCGGGGCCGCACCGGGAAAGCGCTTGCCCGCTGCCACATCGCCGCCGCGGCAAGCGCTTTCCCTCCCCGCCCCTCTCCTCACCTCACCGGCCGGCTCGCGTCAGCCGACGTGCACGCGCGGTCGGCGACTGCGGTCGGACTCGGCCTCGCGGAGCACCTCGCGGGTGACGGGCGCCACCTCGCCCTGGCCGAACAGGAAGAACCGCAGGAACTGGGCGAACGGGTTGCCCTCGGTCCACTCGAAGTAGATGTGCGGGAGCTGCCCGGTGGTGTCGCGCACGTGCAGGAGTATCGCGGCGAGCGCGTTCGGGACGCTGGAGTGTTCGAGCGTCAGCACCCGGTACCGGTCGTGCAGCACCTCGCCGCGGACCTTCAGTTCGGCCTCGAAGTCGGACGGGTCGAGCACCGTGACCTCGACGAAGACCAGATCGTCCTCGACCGGGATGTCGTTGTCGGCGCGGATCTGGTGCACCTTGTCGCGGTACTCGGCGAGGTCGCGGCCGGCCGGCTCGTTGGCGATGAACCGGATCGTCCGGTGCGCGGTGTCGCGCACGAAGCGTTCCGCGACCTCGTCCAACTGGACGTCCGTGACGCGGAGTTCGAAGGCGCGGGCGAGCCGGGAGGCGAGCGAGACCAGCACGATGCCGGCGATGAAGCAGGCGCCGATCTTCACGCCGTCGGGGCGTTCGGCGATGTTGACGGCGGTGGTGTAGACGAACACGGCGGCGATGACGGCGAAGCCGATGGTCCAGTTGCGCTGCCGGGCGGCGCGGGCGGCGATGGTGACGGCGATCGCCGCGGAGGTGATCAGCACCAGCACGCCGGTGGCGTACGCGCCGCCCTGCTTGTCGACGTTGGCGTCGAACAGCCAGGTGACCAGGAAGGCGATCGCGGTGAGCACCAGCACCATCGGCCGCACCGCGCGGGCCCAGTGCGGGGCCATGCCGTATCGCGGCAGGTAACGGGGCATCAGGTTGAGCAGTCCGGCCATCGCGGACGCGCCGGCGAACCACAGGATGGCGATGGTCGACAGGTCGTAGACCGAGCCGAACGCGCCGCCCAGGTAGTGGTGCGCGAGGTAGGCCAGCGCACGCCCGTTGGCGGGGCCGCCGGCCTCGAAGTCGGCGGCGGGGATCAGCAGCGTGGTGATGAAGCTGGTGGTGATCAGGAAGCAGCTCATGATCACGGCGGCGGTGGTGAGCAGCTTGCGGGCGCCGCGGATCCGTCCGGTGGGCCGGTCCTCGGTGTCGTCCGGGTCGCCCTCGATGTGCGGCATGACGGCGACGCCGGTCTCGAAGCCGGACAGGCCGAGGGCGAGCTTGGGGAAGACCACCAGGGCGACGCCGATCATCGCGATCGGGTTGCTGTGCTCCACGCTGAGGGCGTTCGTCCAGTCGGTGATCACGGACGGGGCGGTCAGGACGTGCCAGAGGCCGACGGCGACCACCACCACGTTCAGCGTGAGGTAGACCGCGACCAGGACGACCGCGACGCCGATCGCCTCGCTGAAGCCCTTCAGGAAGACGCCGCCGAGCAGGGCGATCAGCAGCAGGGTGATCAGCACCTGGTGGCCGCTGAGCACGCTGGTCAGGTGCGGGTTCTCCACCAGGTGCGCGGTGGCGTCGGCGGCGGACAGCGTGATGGTGATCAGGAAGTCGGTGGCGGCGAAGCCGAGCAGCGCGAGGACGAACAGCTTGCCCTTCCAGAAGGACAGCAGCCGTTCGAGCATCGCGATCGAGCCCTCGCCGTGCGGGCTCTCCTGGGCGACCCGGCGGTAGACGGGGAGCGCGCCGAGCAGGGTGACGGCGACCAGCACGATGGTGGCGATCGGGGAGAGCAGTCCGGCGGCGAGGGCGGCGATGCCGGGCTGGTAGCCGAGGGTGGAGAAGTAGTCCAGGCCGGTCAGGCACATCACTCGCCACCAACGCTGGCCGTGCTGCTGGTCGGTGGCCTGGGCGTGCGGGCCGGGGTGTTGCTTGGCCATGTCCGACAGGCCTTCCAGCAGCCAGGACCGCAGGCGCTGGCGCGCCGACCCTGCGTCCGTGGGGGCGGATTGGACCACTGTCTTGCTCCTGTCGCGAGGTCGGGAGCCCCGGACCGCCGGATGCTCCGGCCCACCGGGCGGACTCCCACGCCAATGTAGGTCACCTCCGCCGCCGTCCGGGGCAGGCTGGAGCGTAACGTCCCCCGTCTGCCCGGCCCGGCGCCGGGCCTGGCCGCTTGACGCCCCGTTGGCCGGGGTTTGACGTGCCGTTTGCCCGCCGGCGAGCGGACGATGCGCGACGGTCGGCATGCTTCTCGGGCCTCGCACCGCGGACCTGTGGGCGGTCCGTCCGAGCGGCCCGCAGATGGTTCGAGCACGTCCCGAGGCTCGCTGTCAAGGGCCGACCGGCCCCGAACCGGGAGGCGGTCAGGGCGGATGGGCCCTGTCGGGGCCGGTGTTCGGTTTGGCACACTGCAGGGTGTCTGTACCCGGGCGGCGCCCCGGGCGTCCGGGATCGCGCGAGGAGAGTCACTGCCATGTCCGAGGGTTCGGCACCGATCAGGGTGTTCCTGCTGGACGACCACGAGGTGGTCCGCCGAGGGGTGTACGACCTGCTGGACTCCGAGCCCGACCTGGAGGTGGTCGGCGAGGCCGGCACCGTCGAACAGGCCCTGGCCCGGGTGCCGGCACTGCGCCCGGACGTCGCGGTGCTGGACATGCGGCTGCCCGACGGCGACGGCGTCTCGGTGTGCCGGGAGTTGCGCTCCCGGATGCCGCAACTCGCCTGCCTGATGCTCACCTCCTTCGACGACGAGGAGGCGCTGCTCGACTCGATCATGGCCGGTGCGGCGGGCTACGTCCTCAAGCAGATCAGCGGCACCGACCTGGTGACCGCGATCCGCACGGTCGCCTCCGGGCAGTCGATGCTCGACCCGGGCGCGGCGACCCGGCTGATGGCCCGGCTGCGCGGCGAGGCCCCGGCGCCCGCCCCCGACTTCCCGCACCTCACCGAGCGCGAGCGGGAGATCCTGGCGCTGATCGGCGAGGGCCTCACCAACCGGCAGATCGGCGAGCGGGTGTTCCTCGCCGAGAAGACCGTCAAGAACCACATCTCCCGGCTGCTCGCCAAGCTCGGCGTGGAGCGCCGCGTGCAGGCCGCGGTGATCGCCACCCAGACGCTGGCCGCGCACTCCTCCGAGCGCGGCGCCTGATCCGCGCCCTGCCCCCGACCCGCTCCCGGCTCCGGCCGGGGCCGGTGGTGCTGTCCTAGCTGCTGGCTAGGGTTCCCCCCGGGTGGCCGACCGCACGTGGCGGCCACGCGAACCATCGGTGTGTCAGGAGGGGCAGTGCGGCGCTGGGAACTGGTCGGGGACGGTTCGGCGAAGTTCTGGGAGGCGGCGGCCGACGGTGCGTCGGTGCAGGTCCGGTACGGCCGGATCGGCGCCGCGGGACGCACCCAGGTCAAGGACCTCGCGGACGGGGACGCCGCCGGGGCGCACCTCGCGAAGCTGATCGCCGAGAAGGAGCGCAAGGGCTACCGCGAGACGGCCGCCGCCGGGGCGACGCCGACTCCCGCGCCCGCCCCGGCCGCCGTCCCCGAGTCGGTCGACCCGGCCGCCACGACCGGGTCGGTCGTACCGGCCGCCGCGACCGAGCCGACCGAGTCGGTCGAACCGGCCCTGCCCGCCGAACTCCCGGACGAGGACGCCTTCGTGCTGCCGGCGTCCTGGCTCGCGCTGGTCGCGCCCCGCCGCGGCGGCGGCGTTCCGCTCGGCCCGGCCCGGCCGTACTGGACGCCGCCGCGGCAGCGGACACCGAGGCCCTGTGGATCGCCAAGAACGAGACCTGGATCGAGCGGGTGCTCGAGGACCGCGGCTCCGACAAGCACCTGGTGCGGTCGGCCCGGGCGCACCTGAACGGGGAGCCGAACGCGCCCGGGGCGGTGGCGGTGGCGGCGATGCTCCGTCCGACCTGGCTGAAGGGCGGCTTCGAGCAGGTCCTCGACTCCTGGATCGCCCGGTTCGGGCTGGGCTTCGCGGCCCGCGCCACCGTGGCGGCCTTCGAGTTCGACAACGGCTACGCCCGCCCGAACCACCACCAGGGCGTGCTGGTGTCGGACGGTCCGAACCGCCGGGACGTCCGCGGGACGGAGTTCGCCTTCACTCTCGCGCGGGAGGTCCGGCGGCTGCTGGCGCTGGCCGAGGACGCGGAACACCGTTCCGTGCTGGCCGAGTTGGCGGCGATCCGGACCAGGCGCGACCGCCGCATCGTGACCGCCTTCCTCGCCCCGGAGACGCCGGGCTGGGTGGACGAGTGCCTGGACGAACTGCCGAGGCACCGGCAGATCAACGAGGTCGCGCACGCCCTGCTGGTGCAGTCGGTCAACACCGTCGAGCAGACCGAGCGGATCGCCCAGCAGCGGGTCCGGTCCTGGTACGGCTGGACGCCGGGCCAACTGGCCACCGTCGCCGACGCGGTGGGCCCCGCGTGCGTGCCGCTGTACGCCGAGGCCCTGTCGAACCTGTACGACAACGACACCATCCGCGAACTGGCGCTCCACATCGCCGAGTTCCCCGGCGATGAGGCGTTCCGGGTGCTGCTCGACCGGATCGGGGCCCGGCACGTCCGGCCGGGTCTGCTGCGCGCGATGCGCCGCTACCCGGTGCGCGCGGCCCGGTTGTTGGCGGAGGTGGCGCAGCAGGCCGGGCCGGACGCCGCGACTGCCCGCCGGCTGCTGACCAGTCATCTCGGCGAGCTCCGTCCGCGGTTGCCGGAGCTGGTGGCCCGACTCGACGCCGAGACCGCCGAGTTCGTCTCGGCCCTGGCCGCCGCCTCGCGGGTGCCGGAGGCGGCTGCGGGCGCGCTGCCGGAGCTGCTGACCTCGCCGCCGTGGACGCGCCCCCGCCCGGCACGGAAGGCGAAGGTGCTGACCGGCATCGCCGCCGACGAGTCTGCCGAACTGGTCTGGAAGGACGGCGAGTTGGAGCACTGGCAGGGCGGCCGGCCGGCTCCGTGGACGTTCGCCCCGGGCTTCGACTGGGCGGCCGAGGCGGAGCTCCGGCTGACCCACTCGGGCGGTCTCTGGTACGGCACGCAGTTGCTGGTGCACGGCCCGGCCGAGGTCATGGCGCCGTATCTGGAGTCCTGGCGGCCCGGCGAATTCTGGGGCGGCGGCGAGGACTTGCGTCCGGTGGTCGCCAAGTACGGCCTGGCCGCACTGCCGTTGCTGCGGGCGGGGGCGCTGGCCCAGCCCTCGCACGTGATTCCGGCGCTGCTGCCGTTCCGGGACGCCACCGTGGCGGGCGTGATGGCGGACGCGCTGATGCGGCTCAAGTCGCATCAGGCGACGGCCCGTTCGTGGTTCGACCGGCACGGCGTGGCGGCCGGTCTGCTGCTGGTGCCGAGCGCGGTCGGCAAGGCCGGCCGGACCCGGACGGCCGCCGAGAACGCGCTGCGGCTGGTCGCGGCGCAGCGGGGCGCGGAGGTCCTGCTGGCGGCGGTGACGGATCGTCACGGCGAGCGGGTGGCGGCGGCGGTGGCGGAGCTGCTGAGCGCGGATCCGCTGGTCAACGCGCTGCCGGCGCGGATGCCGGAGTTCCCGGAGTGGCTGCTGCTCGGTGCGCTGCCGCAGTTGGTGCTGCGGTCGGGCGAGGCGCTGCCGCGGTCGGCGGTGCGCTCGGTGGTCACCATGATGGCGCTGTCGAAGCTGCGTGACCCGTATCCGGGTCTGGCGCCGGTGGCCGAGCTGCTCCGGCCGGAGTCGGCGGCCGAGTTCGCCTGGGTGCTGTTCGAGGAGTGGCAGCAGGCGGGGATGCCGGCGGCGGACAGTTGGGCGCTGTTCGTGCTGGGCGAGTGGGGTGACGACGGGACGGCCCGCCGGCTGGCGCCGGTGCTGCGGGACTGGCCGGGCGCGGGCGCCCATCACCGCGCGGTGGAGGGTCTGGAGGTGCTGGCGGCGATCGGCAGCGATGTCGCGTTGATGCAGTTGCACGGCATCGCGCAGCGGGCGAAGTTCAAGGCCCTGAAGTCCCGGGCGCAGGAGAAGGTCGCGGAGATCGCGGAGGCACTGGGCCTGACGGGTGATCAGCTGGGCGACCGGCTGGTGCCGGACCTGGGCTTGGACGCGGACGGCACGACGGTCGTGGACTACGGTTCGCGGACGTTCACGGTGGGCTTCGACGAGCAGTTGCGCCCGTTCGTGCTGGACGGTGACGGCAAGCGCCGGAAGGATCTGCCCGCGCCGGCCGCGAAGGACGATCCGGAGCTGGCGCCGGCGGAGCGCAAGCGGTTCGCCGCGTTGAAGAAGGACGTGCGGACGCTGGCGGCCGATCAGATCGTCCGGCTGGAGGCGGCGATGGTCGCGGGGCGGGAGTGGACGGCGGCCGAGTTCCGGACGCTGCTGGTCGCGCATCCGCTGCTCCAGCACCTGGTGCGGCGGCTGGTCTGGACGACGGCGGAAACCGCTTTCCGGGTGGCCGAGGACCGGACGTTCGCCGATGTCCACGACGAGGTGTTCGTGCTTCCCGAGGACGCCGTCGTCCGGCTCGCGCACCCGCTGCTGCTGGGCGACGGCCTGCCCGCCTGGGCGGAGCTGTTCGCCGACTACGAGTTGCTGCAGCCGTTCCGTCAGCTGGCGCGTCCGGCGGTCGCGTTGACGGCGGAGGAGTCGGCCGGGCACCGGCTGCACCGGTTCGAGGGGGCGAAGGTCCCGGTGGGCCGCCTGCTGGGGCTGACCAAGCGGGGCTGGCGGCGCGGTTCGCCGCAGGACGCGGGGGTGGAGCGCTGGTTCCACAAGCCGCTGCCGGACGGCCGGCACCTGGTGGTCGCGCTCGACCCGGGCATCTGGGTCGGTGCGGTGTCGGAGAACGCCGAGCAGACCTTCAGCACGGTGTGGCTGGACACCCGGGCGTACGACTACTGGCCGACCCACACGCACAGCGAGCGGTTCGCCGACCTCGACGCCGTCACGGCCTCCGAACTCCTTGCCGACCTAGAGGAGTTGACGGCCGACTGAGCCCGGTTCCGGGATGCGGCCCGGCGCCGGCGGCCCCCTGGGGAGGGCCGCCGGCGCCGGGCCGGGTCGGGCGTCGGGGTGGTTACGCGTCCTCGACCAGGAGGCGCGCGTTGACGGTGGGGTTGCCGGCCTGGACGAGCGGGAAGGCGGTGCCGATCTCCTCGGAGTGGCCGGGCACGTCGATGCGGACGGACAGCGCCCGGTCGACGAGTTGCTCCTGCGGCATCCGGAAGTCGAGGTTGATGATGCCGTTCTTGACGCAGGTCGGACACTTGCGCGGGGTCTTCGGCTGGAAGAAGTAGCGCTGCGCGACCGGCTCGCCGTCGGAGAGCAGCGTCACGACGAAGGAGCCGGGGATGTTCAGCCGGTCGATGCCCTTCACCCGGACCGAGACCGGGTTGGCGCTGCGGAACGCGAACGTGCCGACGGCGTCGGTGCTTCCGGACAGGTTCTCCAAGACGTTCTCCGGGGGCTGGGGAGGTCCAGCCGGTCGTACGAGACCAGGCTCTCGATGGTCTGGTCGGCCGTCTCGGTGAACGGCGGCAGCGCGTTGAACGGCGAGGTGAGCCAGCCGGTGTCGGCGCCCAGGGTGGACCGGAAGCCGGTGAGGGTGGTGCCGCCGACGCGGGTCTGCCAGCTCAGCCAGAGGCGGTCGATGTTGCAGTGGAAGAACCAGAACACCGGGTCGTAGGAGGCGACGTTCTGGTCGCCCATGGTCGGCCCGATCGCGCCGTGGCCGCCGTCGTGGGCCTGGATCGAGAAGTCCTGGTAGCCGTTCACGTTGTACGCGCCCCAGAGCGACTGGGTCAGCGAGGTGGCGATGTCCTCCAGCACGCCGAAGTTCTGGACGTTCTGCGCGATGCCGGCGACCGAGTACCGCTGGGTGGTGTAGGGGAAGTAGCCGGTGACGGGCTGCGGCGTCGCCTTGGCGCCGGGGTCGGCGGGCAGCACGTACTTGTCGAGCGGCGGGTGCTGGAGGCGGTCGGGCAGGTTGGTCGAGATGTCCCAGTAGGGAAGCGTCACGGCCTCGCAGCCGGGGACGGAGCGCAGCGCGTTCTCGAAGTTGAGCAGGTACTGGCGGTGCCACGGGTTGAAGCGGTCCTCGTGGTGCAGGCACCAGCTCTGCGGGAGGCCGTGCTGGCCGGCCAGCGCGAAGTAGCTGTCGGGGGCGTTCGCGTCACGGGCCATCAGGCCGGTGAACGCCGTCTTGAGCAGCTCGAACTCGGCCTCGGTGAGGGTGGTGACGTCCTTGCGGAGCCGGGTCGGGGCGGCGCCGCCGGGCGGCGGGGGCTGCCGGCGGTGGCGGTGCCGAGGGGGTAGCCGTTGACGATCCAGTTCTTGAAGGTCTGCGCGCGGTCGGCGCTCCACTTGCCCGCGGCGTCCGGCGGCATCTGGGCGTTGGGCGGCGAGGTCTGCGCGAGGACGGCCAGCGCGTTCTTCTTCACCCCGTCGTAGGTGCCGAGTTCGATGCCCTTGGCGGCCATGTGGGAGATGTCCTCGGGGCGGAAGAAGAAGCGGATGTCCGCCATGTAGGTCGGTGCGGCGACGACTTGATCGGCGGGCGGGTTTCCTGGGGTGGTGTTCATGCTTCCTCCGCTGGGCTCCGGACGGGCGTGGGGCCGGCCGCACGGTGCGGTCGGCCGGGCGCGTCGGCCGGCGGCCGGATCCTCCGGGAGGTGCTGGGCGACCGACGCATGGGGCCATGCTCGGAGCGGCGGCGGGCGGGGGCCACGCAGGATGGGCCGGACAGTGCGCACCCACTCGGCCGAACTCCCGCCGGGTGCGGCGTCCCTCCCCGCGCCGGCCGGCCCGGCGGCGTCCGGGTGGGCGGCGCGCGGGCCGCGGGAGGCGTCGGCCGGTGTGCGCCGTCCGTGGTGGTGATCGTCACACGGGTGGGCGCGGTCCCGTCGGGGGCGGGCGGCATACGCTGATCGGCCCGGAGGCCACCGGGCGGCGGCCGGCCCGGGTCCGGTCGTGGGCCGTTCGACGGAGAGGCAGCGCAGTGAGTTCACCCCAGCAGGCCCGCAGCGAGCGGGGGGACGACGGGCAGCGGCGCGGCGCGGAGGCGGCGGAGGTGCGCCGGTTCTGGGCCGGCCTCGGGCTGCCCGGGCTGATCGACGTGCACACCCACTTCATGCCGGAGCGGGTGCTGCGCAAGGTCTGGGAGTACTTCGACGCCAACGGGCCGCTGGTCGGCGGCCTGGCCTGGCCGATCACCTACCGCACCGAGGAGGCCGAACGCACCGCCGTGCTGCGGGAGTTCGGCGTCCGGGCGTTCACCTCGATGCTGTACCCGCACAAGCCGGGGATGGCCCGCTGGCTGAACGACTGGGCGGTCGGCTTCGCCGGCCGCACCCCGGACTGCCTGCACACCGCGACGCTGTACCCGGAGCCGGACACCGGGGCGTACGTCCGGGAGGCGCTGGACGCGGGCGCCCGGGTGTTCAAGGCGCACGTCCAGGTCGGCGACTACGATCCGGCGGACGGGCAACTGCGGTCCGCGTGGGGGATGTTGGCCGAGGCGGGCGTCCCGGTGGTGATGCACTGCGGGTCCGGTCCGGCGCCGGGCCGCTTCACCGGGCCCGGGCCGGCCGCCCAGGTGCTCGCCGCGCATCCGCGACTGCGGCTGATCGTCGCCCACTTGGGCATGCCGGAGTACGAGGAGTTCCTCGACCTGGCGGAGCGGTACGAGCACGTCCACCTGGACACCACGATGGCGTTCACCGACTTCACCGAGAGCTTCATGCCGTTCCCGCGCCGCGCGCTGCCCCGGCTGGCCGGGCTCGGCGACCGGATCCTGCTGGGCACCGACTTCCCCAACATCCCGTACCCCTACCTGCACCAACTCCACGCCCTGGAACGGCTGGACCTCGGCGCCGACTGGCTGCGGGCGGTCTGCCACGACAACGCGGCGAAGCTGTTCGGGCTCTGAGCCTCCGTCAGGTGGCGGGGGTCCGCCCCGGGGCGTATGCCTGCGGGTGGACGCCGCCCGGCCGGGCCGCTGGCTACCATCGCCGCATGGATCGGGACCTGCCGCGCGCGCCGTGGCCGATGCAGCTGCCGCCGGGGGTCTGGACGGCGCTGAGCTGGTGCGCCGCCGGGCTGTTCTCCCTGGTGCTCTTCCTGTCGACGACGTACCGGATGTCGCCGCAGTCGGGGCTCTCGGGTCCGGTGGTCACGCCCGGGCTGCGGGCGGCGCTGGCCGTGGCGCTGGCGCTGCCCGCGGGCTGGGCGCTGCGGCGGCCGGAGCGGGTCCTCGGCGTGCTGCTGGCGGAGTCGGCGGTGGTGGCGCTGCTGCTCGGCGAGCAGGCCTGGCCGTTCTACCTGGCGACGAACTGCCTGATCGGCTACCTCGCCGCGGTCCGTCCCCGCCGGGTGACCGTCCTGGCCGGCACCGCCTCGTTCGCGGTCTGGCTGGTCGAGGAGGTGCTGACGCTGCACGGCACGGAGCAGTTCAGCGACTTCGCCAGCCGTGCCGCCGCCCTCGCGGCGGGCATCGCGGTCCCCTGGGCGATCGGCAACTCGGTGCGCCAGCAGCGCCGTTACCACGAGGCGCTGCGCGCGCACGCCGCCGACCGGGCGATCGCGGCCGAACGGCTGCGGATCGCCCGGGAGTTGCACGACGTGGTGGCCCACAGCATCGGCGTGATCGCGATCCAGTCCGGCGCGGCGCGCCTGGTGCTGGACGTCGAACCCGCGGGCGTGCGACGGGCGTTGGACGCCATCGAGGCGACCAGCCGGGAGACGCTGGCCGGCCTGCGGCGGATGCTCGTCTCGCTCCGCCGGGCCGAGGACGCCGAGGGCTCCGCGCACGCCGACCCGCCCGCGGGCCTGGAGGCCGTCGACCGGCTGGCGGAGACCATGGCGCTGGCCGGGGTCGCGGTGGAGGTGCGGCGGTGGGGGCAGCTGCGGCCGTTGCCGCCGGAGATCGACCTGGCCGCGTTCCGGATCGTGCAGGAGTCCGTCACCAACGTCCTACGGCACGCGGGCGTCGGCCGTTGCCAGGTGCACCTCGTCTACCGGGAAGGGGAGTTGGACGTGGAGGTGGTCGACGACGGGTGCGGCTCGGCGTCCGGGCGGCGGGCCGCCGGGGCCGGGTACGGGATCTCGGGGATGCGCGAGCGGGTCGCCCTGCTGCACGGCCGGTTCAGCGCCGGACCCCGCACCGGGGGCGGCTTCCGGGTCGCCGCGAGGCTGCCCGCATGACGCCCGGAACCGACGGCGGGGCGGCGATCCGGGTGCTGCTCGCCGACGACCAGGAACTGGTCCGCGCCGGCCTCGGCATGGCCGTCGCCCACTCCCCCGGGCTGGAGCTCGCGGGCGAGGCCGCCACGGGCGCGGAGGCCGTCCGGCTGGCCGGGGAGCTCCACCCGGACGTGGTGGTGATGGACATCCGGATGCCCGGCACGGACGGCATCGAGGCCACCCGCCTGCTCAGCGCGGGCGCGGCCGGCCCGCGCCCCGGGTGCTGATCCTGACCACCTTCGACGACGACGAGAACGTGTACGCCGCCCTGCGGGCCGGTGCGAGCGGCTTCCTGGTCAAGGACATGGCGCTGGTGGACATCCTCGCCGCCGTCCGGGTGGTCGCCGCCGGCGACGCCCTGATCGCGCCGAGCGTCACCCGGCGGCTGATCGCCGACCTCACCGCCCGCCCCGACCCGGCCGTCCCGAAGCGCCCCCTGCCGCCGATCACCGAGCGGGAGCGCGAGGTGCTCACGCTGGTCGGCCGCGGCCTGTCCAACGGAGAGATCGCCGAGCAGCTGTTCATCGCCCCCGCCACCGCCAAGACCCATGTCGCCCGCCTGCTCGCCAAGTTGAACGCCCGTGACCGGGTCCAGCTGGTCATCGCCGCCTTCGATGCGGGCCTGGTGTCGCCGTCCGGCTGAGCCGCCCCTGAACCGCGCCCGATCCGCCCCTGAGCCGGCCCTGAGCCCGCCCGCTCGGGCCCGTTGTCCCTGTCCGGCCCTTCGAGCGGGCGGGACAGGGACAACGGGCACTCCGGTCACGGGAGTTGGACGGAGACCTCGGGCTCGGCCGGGGACGGGCCGTCGAACAGAGGCTGCGGCTTCCCCTTCAGGTGGAGGTCGAAGAAGGCGCCGAGGTAGGTCCGGGTGATCTCGATGCCCCGGGCCGGATCGATCGCGCCGGGCGTGCTCGGCAGGCCCACAGCCCGGGCGAGCAGCAGCACGTCGCTGAAGGTGCCGTGCTCGGCGCCCGCGACGGTGAGGCGGCGCTTCCAGCCGTCCAGGCGGCTCCAGGCCTCGTCCCAGCTCGGGTCCGCGCCCGGGGCCTCGCCGGCGGCGGCGCCGAAGAGCAGGAACGGCCGCCCGTCGAGGCCGCCGGCGGGGACCGGGGCGAAGAAGGTGCCGTCCATGTTCACCCCGGCCCGGACCCGGCTGTCGGCGGCCATCGTCGAGGCGGTGGCGTCGCCGCCGATGGAGTGCCCGGCCATGCCGATCCGGTGACGGTCGATCAGGCGCGCGAGCGGCCAGGGCGAGCGCTCCGTGGTCAGCCGGTCGATCACGAAGGACGCGTCCTTCGCCCGGCTCTCGGCGATCGCCGCCGGCCCGCCCGCCGGCGGCCGGTCGCAGATGGCGCAGGTCTCCGTCCGGCCGTCCGGGAAGGTGACGCCGGTCGACTCGTACGGGTGGTCGATCAGCGCGACCACGTAGCCCCGGCTTGCCAGGTCCTCGGCGATGCCGGTGGACAGCGCGCGCGGGTAGGTGAATCCGGGCGAGAGCAGCACCAGCGGGAACCGGCCGGGCGCCGGCTGCGCGCCCGTCCGCGCCCAGGTGCCGGTGGCGGCCAGCGCCTCCGGCGGCAGGCCCGCTCCCGGGCCTTCGCCGCGAGGAACAGCCGGGCCTCCTCGGTGGTCATGTAGGGCGTGGGCGTCCCGCTGCCCGCCCGGGCCGGGTAGTACATCGACAGCATCAGCTCCCGCGGCCCCGCCGACGGCACCCACGGGTCCTGGCGGTGCTGGTCGACGAGGTGCAGCAGGTCGCGCCCGACCGCGAACGGGCCGGTGGGGCGCGGAAGTTCAGCGGTGAATCCGGTTGTGGTCCCGGCCGGGGATGCGGCAGGCAGGGAGGCGGTGGACGCGGTGGCGAAGGCGGGGCCGCGGCGGCGACCGGCAGCGGCAGCAGGAGGGCGAGTGCGGCGGCGACGGCCGCCCTTCGGGTACTGGTCATGCCTCCGAACCTAGGTTCCGCACCCCGTGCCTGACGTCTGCTCGGGAGCGGATCCCCGCGTACGCTCCGGGGCCGATCCGGCCTCCGCCTGCGGGGGTACGGCGGCCGGGCTGTCCGTGGCGCTGGCTAGGGTCGTCCCAACAGTCGTCCGGTCTGCCGCCCCGCCGCAATGCCGCTCGGGGCACCGGCGGGCCGGCTGGTCAGGAGGACCGGTGCAGAACCTCGCCCCCGCCCCGCAGCCGTCCGGTTGCCGTGACGATTCGCCGTACGACGAGGCGTTCGTGATGCCCGACCCCTGGCGGCCGCTGGCGCTGCCCCGGCGTGGCGGCGGCGTCGAGTCGCCGGCGGACCGGCCCGGTCCGGAGGCCGTCGCCGCCGAGGACGCGCTGCTCGCGGAGAGCCGCGAGGCGATCGAGCGGGTGCTCGACGGCGAGGGCCACGACCCGGAGTTGGCGACTGCCGCGTGGGCGTACCTCGGCGGCGCGGCCGACCCGTTGGGGGCGGCGCTGATGCCGTCGCTGCTGCCGCCCGGGGAGTGGTGGGGCGACGAGCGGTGGGCCGAACTGGTCGACGCGTGGACGGCGCGGCACGGGCTGGCCTTCGCGGTGCACGCGGCCGTCCTGGCGCTGGACGTCAAGCGGCAGACCGGCAGGGGCAGTTCGGGGGACGTCGGACAGCTGGTCCGGTACGACCTGCTGTGCGAGAACTACTCGATCCCCGCGCCGTACGGCCTGGTCCGCTGGGCGCGCCACCTGCTGTCGATCGCCGACGAGCCCGCCTATCTGGCGGCCCGCACCGCGCTGGCGGCGCTGCGCACCACGCCGGGCCGCCGGGTGGTGGCGGCGTACCTGATGCCCGAGGTGACCGGCTGGGTGGACGACTGCCTGGCCGAGGAGCCGGCGTACGGGAGCGAGGGCGCGGTGTACCGGACGCTGCTGATGGCCGCGCTCGGCAGCCCGGCGCAGGTGGAGCGCCTCGGGCCCAGCCCCTGGCTGATCTGGCGCGCGTGGACCACGAGCCTGGTCGCCACGCTGGCCGACGGCACGGGCAACGCCTGCGTGCCGTTGCTGGCGGCGGCGCTGCGCGAGGCGGAGGACGGCGCGGCGGCGCGTGAACGCGCCGATTTCCTGCTGGAGTTCCGCACCGACGAGGCGTTCGGGGCGCTGCTGGCCGGCCTGGCGAACCGGTACGTCGCCCCGGTGCTGCGGGAGGCGCTGCGGCGCGATCCGGTGCGCGGGGCACGGCTGTTGGCCTCGGCTGCCCGGGCCGGCGACGAGGACGCCCGGCAGACCCTGAACCGCCACCTGCGGGCGTTCCGGGCACTGCTGCCCCGGATACTTGCCCAACTCGACGCCGCCACGGCCGAGTTCGTCTCCTCGCTGGAGGGCGCCCGGCCGCCGGCCCCGGCCGCCGATCCCTCCGCGCTGCCCGAGCTGCTGACCGGCCCGCCGTGGACGCGGCCGCGCCGAGCGGTCAAGCCGAAGGTGATGACGGGTCTGGTGGTCGAGGAGTCCGCTCAACTGCACTGGCAGCAGGGCGAACTGGAGGAGTGGGCGGAGAACGCGCGCCTCGAGTCCTGGTGGCGGTATCCGGAGTCCACCGACTGGGCGGCGGCCGCCGCACGGGATTGGCGTGACGGTCAAGACCTGTGGTCGGCCTGCCGGTTGCTGCACCAGGGCCCGGTGGGAGTGCTCGCGCCGCTGCTGGCGCAGTGGCGCCCGGGCCGGCTCGACGCGGACCTGGAGTTTCTGCGGCCGGTGCTCGCCAAGTTCGGCCCGGCGGCGGTTCCGGTGGCGCTGCACGCGGCCCGGTCCCGTCCGGCGACCATGGCGCCGCTGCTGCTGCCGATACTGGACGTGGCGGCGGCCCGGGTGCTGGCCGACGGCCTGATACGCCTCAAGTCCGTCGCGGGGACCGCGCGTTCGTGGTTCGCCCGGCACGGCACGGCGGGCGCGCTGCTGCTCGTCCCGGACGCGCTGGCCAAGCCGGGCCGGGGCCGGACGGCCGCCGAAGCGGCGCTGCGGCTGGTGGCGGCGTCCGGCGGCGGCGACGCGCTGCTGGCGGCGGTGGCGGAGCGTCACGGCGCGGAGGCCTCGGCGGCGATCGGCGCCGTGCTGGCGGCGGATCCGCTGGAGAGCGCGCTGCCCGCGCGGATGCCGGAGCCCCCGGAGTGGCTGGAGCCGGCCGTCCTGCCGCAGGTGCTGCTGGCGTCCTCCGGGGCGGCGCTGCCGGAGCCGGCGGTCCGTCACCTGGTGGTGATGGCCGCACTCGGCAAGCCGGGCGCCCCGTACCCGGGTCTCGCCCAGGTCGCCGGGGCGTGCCGTCCGGAGTCCCTGGCCGAGTTCGCGTGGGCGCTGTTCGAGGAGTGGCGGCAGGCCGGGCTGCCCGCGGAGGACAGTTGGACGCTGACCCTGCTCGGCGAGTGGGGCGACGACGGGACCGCCGGCCGGCTGACCCCGGTGCTCCGCGCCTGGCCCGGCCAGAACGCCCACCGGCGCGCCGTGGACGGCCTGGACGTGCTCGCCGCGATCGGCACGGACGCCGCCCTGCGGCACCTGCACCTGATCGCGCAACGGGTGAAGTTCACCGCGCTCAAGGCCCGGGCCCGCGAGAAGATCGCCGAGGTCGCGGAGGGCCTGGGCCTGACGGCCGATCAGCTCGCCGACCGGCTCGTCCCGGACCTGGGTCTGGACGCGGCCGGCACCACCGTCGTCGACTACGGCTCGCGGACGTTCACGGTCGGCTTCGACGAGCAGCTGCGCCCGTTCGTGCTGGACGCGGACGGCAAGCGCCGCAAGGACCTTCCGGCGCCCGGCGCCAAGGACGACCCGCAGCTCGCACCTGCCGAACGCAAGCGCTTCGCGGCACTGAAGAAGGAGGTCCGGGCGCTCGCCGGCGACCAGATCCGGCGTCTCGAAGCCGCGATGATCGCCCGGCGCGGCTGGACTCCCGGCGAGTTCCGCGAGCTGCTGGTCACCCACCCGCTGCTCCAGCACGTCGCGCGCCGCCTCGTCTGGAGCACTGCGGAAACCGCTTTCCGCATCGCCGAGGACCGTACCTTCGCCGACGTCCACGACGTCCCGTTCGTCCTCCCCGAGGACGCCACGGTCCGCCTCGCCCACCCGCTCGACCTGGACGTCCCCGCCTGGGCCGAACTCTTCGCCGACTACGAGATCGCCCAGCCCTTCCCGCAACTCGCCCGCCCCGTCCACGCCTTGACCGCCGACGAGGCCGCCGGGCACCGCCTCCCCCGCTTCGAGGGCCGGACGGTCCTCTCCGGCGCCCTGCTCGGGCTGGTGAACCGGGGGTGGCAGCGCAACGGCGTGCACGACAACGGCATCGAGACCTCGCTCTCGAAGGCGCTGCCGGACGGCCGCTGGCTGAGCGTCACCCTCGACCCGGGCCTCTACGTCGGCGCGCCCAACGAGTACCCCGAACAGACCTTGCAGGAGGTGTGGCTGGGCGCCCGCCCCGGCGAGTACTACCCCGGCGCCCCGAACCAGTACCGCTTCGCCGACCTCGACGCCCTCACCGCGTCCGAACTCCTCACCGACCTGGACCAGTTGACCACCGGCTGACCCGCCCCGCCCCGGGCTGGTCCCACCACCACGGCAACCCGGTGGCGGCCCAGCCCGGCCCGGGCCGGAAGTCGCACCAGGTGCCGTCGAACGGGAACGCCCCGGCCTCGGCGAGCGCGATCACCCGCTCGCCCTCGGCCCGGATCGCCGCGGCACCCGCCTCGTCCCAGAAGAACGGGTGCCCGGTCCGCTCGGTGAACTCCTCCTCGTCCTTCCACCGCCAACTGCGGTCGGGGGCCACCAGGATGTCCAACGCCTGGTCGATGTGGTCGGTCCCGCCGCTCCACCGGCCCACCGGCGACTCGAGGTTGACGTACCACCCGACGAACGAACCGTCCGGATCGAACGACCACCACACCGAGTGCGCGGCCTGCGGCGGCGTCAGAATGAGCGTGCCGTACGGCTGCCAGGTCGACGGCACCGCCAGCGTCGTCAGCCGCATCTCCTCCGCGAGCGGCACCGACCGGGTCGGCGCCCTGGCGAAGGGTCGTTTGCGGCACGGGAGCTGACGGTGAGGTAGCGGGACAGGCTTGTGCCCGGGCGGTCGGTCGGCGGGGTGTCGCAGAGTGCCAGCAAGGAGCCGTGCGGGCCGAAGCCGCCGTTGCCCACGGTGGTGTGGAGCGCGGCGAGGAGCGGGTGCAGGCGGAAGCCCAACTGCTGCTCCGCGGCGTCGACGGTCTCCCTGGTGAGCGGCTCCCGCAGGTGCTCGCTGCCGGTGGCGGCGGCCCGGACGCGGGCCAGCAGCGGTTCGTAGTCGTTCATCCGGGCATCCTCTCCACTCCGGTGTCGCCCGTTCACCGGTTCGCCCGGACGTCCGTGTCGTTTTCCCGCCGGACGGCGGGCGCACCTGCTGGTTGTCTTCGGGTCATGGTCAACGCACACAAGTCCGCGGTCTTCCGCTCCCTGCACACCCCCGCCCGTCCGCTCGCCCTCGCCAACGCCTGGGACGTCGCCAGCGCCCGCGTCGTCGAAGCCGCAGGCGCGCCCGCGATCGCCACCACCAGCGCCGGGACGGCCTGGGCGCTCGGCGCACCGGACGGGGACCGCGTCCCGCGCGATCTGGTGCTGGAGGCCGTCGCCCGGATCGCGGCGGCGGTCGACGTCCCCGTCACCGCCGACATCGAGGGCGGCTACGGGCAGCGCCCCGCCGAGGTCGCCGACACCGTCTCCCGCGTGGTCGACGCCGGCGCGGTCGGCATCAACATCGAGGACGGCACCCGCGCTCCGGCCGCCTTCGCCGAACACCTGGCCGCCGCCCGCGAAGCCGCCCGGAAGGCGGGCGTCGACCTGTTCATCAACGCCCGCGTCGACACCTACCTGCGCGGCCTCGGCGACCCCGCGACCCGCCTCCGGGACACCCTCGGCCGCGCCCGCTCCTACATCGCCGCCGGCGCCGACGGAATCTTCGCCCCCGGCGTCTCGGACCCCACCCTCATCGGCGAGTTGGCCACCGCGCTCCCCGTCCCCCTCAACATCATGGCCGGCCCGGCACCGCCCCGGTCGCCGCCCTCGGAGCCCTGGGCGTCGCCCGCGTCAGCCTCGGCTCTGCCGTGGCCCAGGCCGCGTACGCCGCGGCCCGAAGCGCGGCCCTCGGCCTGTACGGCGCCGGCGACTACGAGACGCTCCGCCACGGCATCGACTACCCGGAGCTCAACAGCCTGTTCAGCAGCGCCGGTTGACCCGACCGGCGAACAGCGCCCGCAGCAGGGACGCGAGTCAGCCCCTGCGACTGCCGGCCGGCGAGCGTGCTCAGCGAGGCCCGGCCCGCGGCGCGGGCGCTCCGGGAGGCGGCACCGTCACGAATCTGAGGTGTCGTCAATCGATGGTGCCGAGCTGCCACTTGAGTTCGCCGTTGTGCCAGTGGTCGGTGCGGGTGAGCCCGGCGGCGGTGGCGACGGCCGCGGAGGCGGGGTGGTCGGGGTGGATGTGGGCGGTGATGGTGTGGGCCCCTTGGTGGCGGAGCCAGGTGACGAGGGCGCGGGCCGCTTCCGTGGCGATGCCTCGGCCCTGCCAGGGGGTGCCGACCACCCAGGCGATCTCGGCGGTGGTGCCGCGCTCGTCGGTGGTGACGGTGGCCTGGACGGTGCCGGTCAGGCGGGCGGCGTCGGCGTCGGTGCCTGTGTCGGTGTCGGTGTCGTCGAGTTGGATCACCCAGTTGCACCAGGACTCGGCGGCGTTGAGCGAGCCGGCCGTCCAGCGCTCGTAGCGGGCGCGGAGAGCCTCGGCGGTATCCGGGGCACCGCCGATGAAGTCGTGCAGCGCGGGATCCGACAGGACGGCGGCCATCTCCTCGGCGTGCTCGACCCGCAGGGGCAGCAGGGTCAGTCGGTCGGTGCGGATGACGGCGGGCTTCACGCTGTTCTCTCCTGGGCGGGGCGTACGACGGGTGTTCATGCGACGTCCGGGTCGGTGCCGAGCGCGCCGGCCGAGCGCAGCGCGTCGCCGAGGTCGCCGGTCAGGATGCGGGGGTGCCGACGCCACCACCACAGGTCCGGGCCGGGCAGGCGGTGGAACCGGCCCAGCACGTGGCCGTCGTCGTCGACGGTCGCCGCCCGGTAGCGGTCGTCCAGGGCTCTGATGGTCGGCGTCCAGAGGTGGACGAGGTGCTCGTCCAGCAGGATCCACGCCTCGTGGAGCCAGTTCCGGCAGTAGAGGTCGTTGGTGTACTCGGAGACCGAGTCCGCGTACCCGCGCTCGACGGAGCGCACCAGGGCCGCCCAGCCGTCCACCCGTTCGGCGACGGTGAACGCCGCCCGCCAGCCGCGCCGGCGCAGCAGTTCACCCACCTCGGTCTCCGTGGCCATGATCACGAGGATCGCACGGGCGGCCCCGCCGCCAGGTCGGGGGGGTCGTGCCGGGTCCGGCGTGCGCCACCGAGTCCGACTCCGGGGAGGGGAGTGCGGCTTCCCGGAGTGACGGGAAGTCAGACGCGTCGCATGCGGTAGACGCAGGTCCGGTAGGGCATGTCGACGTGGTCGTGGCCGGCCAGGGCGGGGTCGGTGGCGACCAGGTCGGTGATCTGCCGGTCCAGGCGGGACTGTTCGGTGGGGGTGGCGGTGAGGTAGGAGGAGCGGGAGCGGACCAGGTCGGTGAGGCGGCCGGTCGGGACGGTCACGGTGTGTTCGGTCAGGCCGAGTTCGGGAGTGGTGAACCACGGGGCGACCGGGCCGTACGGCCAGGCGTCCTCCAGGCCGTAGCTCTCGCTGCCGACGACGGCGGAGAGCGCGGCCACCCACGGGGCCCGTTCGTCGCGGACGTTCCACAGCGCGGCGAGGACGCCGTCCTCCCGCAGGACGCGGTGGATCTCCGGCAGCGCGTCCTGCGGGGTGAACCAGTGGTAGGCCTGGCCGACCACGACGGCGTCCACCGACCCGTCGGGCAGCGGGACGGCCTCGGCGCTGCCGGCCAGCACCTGTGTGCCGGGGTGGCGTTCGGCGGCCACGGCGCGCATCTGCGGGTCGGGCTCGACCGCGACCACCCGGTGGCCGGCGGCCCGCAGGGTGCCGGTCAGGAGTCCGGTGCCCGCCCCGAGGTCCAGGACCCGCAGCGGCTCGGCGCCGAGAGCCCAAGTGACGGCGCGCGCAGGGTAACTGGGCCGGATCGAGTCGTACAGGCGGGCCGCGGAACCGAAGGACAGCGCAGAGGTGGTCATGCCGGTGAGCCTGCCCGGATCCGCCCGCCGATAGCGGCGCTTTCGCCGACCGCAGAACATGCCGTCGCCTCCGGATGCCCTCCGACGACCTGATTGATCAGCCATCAGGACGCGTGTGGGCACGCTCACCTGAGACAGCATCGCGGACCTGAAGACGCGCGGGCGCAGCCGTGGACGGGAGCCCCGGGCTCGTCCCCCACCACCCGGGGACCGGCCGCCACCGCCCGGGGACCGGCCTCGCGGTCAGCGGAGCAGCAGGTCGACCACGCCCGTGAGGTCCTCGTTCCCGTTGCCCTCCGCGAGGCGGCGGCGCATCAGGTCGAAGTAGGGGGTGAGCAACTCGGGGCTCACGCCCTGCTGTTCGGCGGTGGCGAGGAAGGTGGGGGTGCCGGCGACCTGCATGGCGAGGTTGGAGACGACGTTGGTCGTGTAGTCGCCGGTGCGGAGCTGGTCGGCGGTCTGGTGGACGGCGGGGGCCATCGCGGTGAGCCAGTCGGCGAGGAGCGGGGCCAGTGCGGTCGGGTCGATGTCCTCCTTGCGGATCAGGGCGAAGGCGTGCGCGGCGCCGGCGAACATGCCGTACATGGCGCTGAGCAGGGCCACGTCGTGGAGGGCGGCGTGGCCGGGGTCCTCGCCGACCCAGCGGGTGTCGACCGGGACGGCCAGGGTGGGCCGGTGACGGTCGAACAGCTCGCGCGAGCCGCTGTAGAAGACGTAGCCGCCGGCCTGCGGGACGCCGATCATCGGGGGAACGGCCATGATGCCGCCGTCCAGGTAGCGGGCGCCGCGTTCGTGGGCCCAGGCGGCGCGGGCGCGGGCCTGTTCGGGGGTGCTGGTGGTCAGGTTGACCAGGTCGCGGCCGGTGAGGTCGGTGCCGGCGAGGGCCTGGTCGATCGAGGCGTCGTCGAGCAGGCAGACGACGACCAGGGTGTTCGCGGCGACCGCCTCGGCGGCCGTGGCGGCGACGCTCGCGCCGTCGGCGGCGAGGGCCGTAGCCCGGGACGGGGTGCGGTTCCAGACGGTGACGGGGTGGCCGGCGGCCAGCCAGGTGCGGGCCAGGGCGGTGCCCATCGCGCCGAGGCCGAGCAGCGTGACGGGGGTCTTCGCGGTGGGGTCAACGGTGGTGTGTGCCATGCCGATTAGGCTGGTCCAGGGCCCGGTGGTGATCAAGTACGCACTTTCAGGTGGGTGCTTACCCCGGGGTGAGCCAGCAGGTCGGAGGGGTGGGGGCATGGCGACGCTGAACAGGCCGGGCACGCCGGACGGGCACGTCTGCGGGATCGACGCCGCGATGGAGGTGATCGGCGGCAAGTGGAAGGTGCTGATCCTGTGGGCGCTGCACGAGCACCCGTGCCGCCGGTTCGGGGAGCTCCGGCGGCTGCTCCCGGGCGTCACCGAGAAGGTACTGGCCTCGCACCTGCGGGAGTTGGAGTCCGACGGCATCGTGCAGCGCGTCTCGTACGAGGAGGTGCCGCCGCGCGTCGAGTACTCGCTGACGGCGGACGGCAGGCGGCTCAACGACGCGCTCGAACCGCTGGCCGCCTGGGGCCGTGAGCGGCGAACGGCCGGATCTCGAGAAGCAGGCTGATCCCCGGACGGCAGGGGCTCCGGACACCTGCCGATCACCGGACGACCCGAGCGCCGGACGCGGGCCGGTCCCCGTACGGCAGGGGCTCCGGACGCCGCCCGGCCCTGGGCGGCCGGTCCGGGCGGGGCGGCGTTTCTGGACTTGCCGGTCCATTTCGTGCTGCCTAACGTGCTGCTCACGGTCCGGTCAACGGGCCTCCACAGCAGAGGAGCTGTGCCATGCACGCGATCCGCATCGAGGAGCACGGCGGTCCCGAGGTGATGCGCTGGACCGAGCTGCCCGACCCCGTTCCCGGCCCCGGCGAGGTACTGGTCCGGCTGGGAGCGGCGGGCGTCAACTACATGGACACCGGCGCGCGGGCGCTGGGCGGCCCGGGCTGGGCGGCGCCGGTGGTGCTCGGCGCCGAGGGGATGGGGTACCTGACCGCGCTGGGCGCGGGCGTCACCGAGTGGGCGGTCGGGGACCGGGTGGCCTGGTTCTACCACCCGGGCAGCTACGCCGAGTTGCTGGCGGTGCCGGCGGCCTCGCTGGTGAAGGTGCCGGACGGGGTGTCGGACGAGGTCGCGGGCGGCCTGCTGATGCAGGGACTGACGGCCAATCACCTGAGCACCGAGACCTACCCGATCGGCCCGGGCGACACGGCGGTGGTCCACGCGGCAGCGGGCGGGGTCGGCCAGCTGCTGACCCAACTGGTGAAGGCGCGCGGCGGCTCGGTGATCGGCCTGGTCTCCCGCGAGGACAAGGTGCCGGTGGCGAAGGAGGTCGGCGCCGATCACGTGCTGGTGCACTCGGGCGGCGGGTTCGAGGACCGGATCCGGGAGCTGACGGACGGCCGCGGCGCGGACGTCGTCTACGACGGCGGCGGCGCGGACACCTTCCGCTCCTCCCAGCTGTCGCTGCGCCCGCACGGCGTGCACGCGTACTACGGCCCGTTCATGGGCGTGCCGACGCTGCGGCCCACCGACCTGCCGAACAGCATCCTGCTCACCTATCCGGTGGTGCACCACCACGTCGCCACCCGGGAGGACCTGGTGCGGCGCGCCGGCGAGGTGTTCGACCTGGTCCGGAGCGGGCGGCTCACGCTGCGGATCACCGGCCGCTACCCGCTCGCGGAGGCCGCCCGGGCGCACGCCGACCTCGAGTCCCGCCGCACCACCGGCAAGCTGCTGCTGCTCCCCTGACAGGCCGTTCCCCCGGCAGCCTGCCCGCCGGGAGGCCGCTGCTCCGGCAGACTGCTCCCCGGACAGACATCTCACCGGGAGGACTCCGTGCCGCTGACCCGCAAGGGCATCGCGACCAGGCAGCGCATCGTCGAGGGCGCGGCCGAGCAGATCCGCGAGCAGGGGGTGTTCGCGGTGCGCCTGGAGGACGTGATGGCGCACACCGCGACCAGCAAGAGCCAGCTGTTCCACTACTTCCCGGGCGGGAAGGACGAATTGCTGCTGGCCGTGGCCCGGCTGGAGGCGGCCCGGGTGATCGAGGACCAGCAGCCGGAGCTCGGTTCCCTCACCGACTGGGACGCCTGGCACCGGTGGCGGGACAAGATCCTGGCCCGGTACCGCCACCAGGGCAGTGACTGCCCGCTGCACACGGCGCTGGCCCAGCTCGGCACGGCGACCGACGCCACCCGGGCGGTGGCCTGCGAGCTGCTCGCCCAGTGGCAGGCCCAACTCGCCTCCGGGATCCGGCAGATGCAGGACAGCGGCGCGATCGCGCCGCGGCTCGACGCCGAGCGGGAGGCCGCGGCGCTGCTGGCCGGCGTGCAGGGCGGGGTGCTGATCCTGATGACCACGGGGTCGTCCGCCCACCTGGAGGCGGCCCTCGACTCCGGGCTCGCCCGCCTCCAGGCCTGAACGGCTTCGTTCGCCTCCGGGCCTGAACACACCCGACGCCCGCCGGGGCCCGCCACAGCCCCGGTGGCGTGGGTTGTCGTGCCCGCCGGGTAGCGTCGGGCGGGTTGAGTCGATCTCGGTGGGCCGCGGCGAGTGCGGGCCCGCGCCGGGGTGCTGGATGGTGCGGAAGGGGTGGCTGCACGGTGGCCGCTGGCGGAGAGGTTCCCGACGGCAAGGTGCCCGGCGGCGAGATGCCCGGCAGCCGGGTTCTCGGCGTCGACGCGGGCGGGCCGCAGCGCCGGACGATGCAGCGGCCGCCCGCCGAGGTGCGCCACGCCGAGGAGTTGGCGGCGCTGCGCGACGCGGACCGCGATCCGCGGCCGCCGGGCTGGCAGTTGAGCCTGCGGGCGGCGCGCCGGTTCGTGGTGGGCGACGAACGGGCCGGAATCAGCCGGAAGTTCGTCGGCAACGCGGCGCTGGTGGAGCGGGCGCTGGTGACGCTGGCGACCGACCGGGGGCTGATGCTGGTCGGCGAGCCGGGCACCGCGAAGTCCCTGCTGTCGGAGCTGATCGCGGCGGCGGTCAGCGGCACCTCCACGCTGACCGTGCAGGGCGGCGCGGCCACCACCGAGGATCAGATCAAGTACGGCTGGAACTATGCCCTGTTGGTGTCGGAGGGGCCGTCGCCGCGCTCGCTGGTGCCGGCGCCGATGCTGCGCGGGATGGCGGACGGCCGGGTCGTCCGCTTCGAGGAGATCACCCGCTGCCCGCTGGAGGTGCAGGACTGCCTGCTCTCGCTGCTCTCCGAACGGGTGCTGGCGATACCGGAGTTGGACGGCCCGGACGGCATGGTGTTCGCCCGCGCCGGGTTCAACGTGATCGGCACCGCGAACACCCGGGACCGGGGCGTCAACGAGATGAGCGCTGCGCTCAAGCGCCGCTTCAACTTCGAGACTGTGTTCCCGATCGGCGACCTGGAGACCGAAGTCGCCCTGGTGGAGGCCGAGTCGGCGGCCCTGCTGCGCCGCTCGGGCGTCGAGCCGGCCCCGGACCGGGACCTGCTGGAGGTGCTGGTCGGCACCTTCCGGGAGTTGCGCGCCGGCGCGGACGGTGCGGCGGGCGGCCGGAGTTCTGCGGTGCTGAGCACCGCCGAGGCGGTGTCGGTGGCGCACGCCGTCGGCGTGCGGGGCTGGTTCCTGCGCGGCGAGCCCGGCAGTGCGGAGGACCTGGTGACCTGCCTGGCCGGCACCGCCGCCAAGGACAGCCCGGAGGACCTGGCCCGGCTGCGCCGGTTCCTGGAACAGCAGGCGGGCCGCCGCCGCGGCGAGCGGTGGCGCGAACTGTACGCCGCCCGGCACCTGTTGGCCGACCGGTGAGCGAACTGCCGCTGGGCGGTGCGGTGTTCCTCGGCGTGCGGCACCACTCCCCCGCCTGCGCGGCGCTGGTCGCGCGGACCGTCGCCGAGTTGCGGCCGGGCCTGGTGCTGGTCGAGGGCCCGGCGGATCTCAATCCGCGGCTGGACGAACTGCTGCTGGGCCACGAGTTGCCGGTCGCGGTGTTCTCGCACTACCGGGACGAGGAGCGGACGGCCACCTCTTGGGCGCCGTTCTGCGCGTACTCCCCGGAGTGGGTGGCCCTGACGGCGGGTCGGGCGGCGGGCGCGGAGGTGCGGTTCATCGACCTGCCGGCCTGGCATCCGGCGTTCTCCTCCCGCGAGCAGCCGCTGACGAACCGCTTCGCCGACGCAGAGGCCCGGTACGCGGAGGCCACCGAGCGGCTCTGCCGGGCCTTCGGCACCGATTCGGTGGACACCCTGTGGGACGGCCTGGTGGAGCTGCCCGATCCGCAGGGCCTGGCCGAACGGCTGGACGCCTACTTCGAGTTGGTGCGCGGCGACGCCGTACCGCAGCCCGGCGACGCGGCCCGCGAGGCGTACATGGCGTCCTGGGTGCGGGCCGCGCTGGCCCGCGCCGGGGGCCGGCCGGTGCTGGTGGTCACCGGCGGCTTCCACACGCCCGCCCTGCGCGCGCTCGTCGCCCCGACCGAACCGGCGGACAAGGAGGCGGTGGACGGGCGGCCCGCGAACAGCGAGTCCGCGGACGGCTGGCCGGAGGTGCCGGCGCCGCCGGACGGGGCGGTCGGCGGGAGTTTCCTGGTGCCGTACTCGTTCGCGCAGTTGGACGCGTTCGGCGGCTACCAGTCCGGCATGCCGTCGCCCGGCTACTACCAACTGCTGTGGGAGCGCGGCGCGGAGGGCGCGGCTGACGGCTTGACCGAGCAGGTGGTGCGGCGGCTGCGCGGGGCGCGGCAGGAGGTGTCGACGGCGGATCTGATCGCGGCGCGGACGCTGGCCGACGGTCTGGCGATGATGCGCGGGCACCGGGTGCGGTCGCGGGCGGACGTGCTGGACGGGCTGGCGGGGGCGCTGGTCGGCGAGGCCTTGGAGGCGCCGCTCCCGTGGCAGGGCCGGCTGCGGCCGACCGCGGGGCCGGATCCGCTGGTGCGCGAGCTGGTCGCGGCGGGTACCGGTGACCGGGTCGGCCGGCTGCACCCGGACACGCCCGCGCCGCCGCTGGTGCACGACGTCGCCGCCGAGCAGGAGCGCTGCGGCGTGACGCTGGGCCGCCCGGTCACCGCCGACCTGACCGACGGTACGCAGTTGCTCCGCAGTCAGTTCCTGCACCGGCTGCGGGTGTTGGGCGTTCCTGGGCACGTGCGGGAGAGCGGTCCGGCGGGGGGCGGCGATCCGGTGTTCACCGAGCGCTGGGTGCCGGAGCCGGGCGGGTGGGCGCACCGGCGGGACGCGGCGCTGGTCGAGGCGGCGCGTACGGGCGCGGCTGGCCGAGGCGGCAGCCGCGGCGCTGGCGGAGCGGGCGGCGGGGGTGGGTGCGGAGCCGGGCGCGCTGGCCGGCCTGCTGTTCGACGCGGTGCTGTGCGGGGCGGGGTCGCTGACCGCCGAGCTGCTGGGCACGCTGGCCGTCCGGGTCGGCGAGGTCGCCGAACTGGGCGCGGTGGGCCGGGTGTTGGCGACGGCGCTGGACCTGTGGCGGCACGACCGGGTGTACGGGGTGGCCGCCGACGAGCGGCTCGGCGCGGTACTGGACGCGGCGTTCCGGCGGGTGCTGTGGCTGGCCGAGGGGCTGCACGGCGGGGCGGGGGTCGATCCGGACCGGCTGCGCGCCGTGCTCGCGGCCCGGGACGCGCTGCGGTTCGCGGGCGCGATGCTGACGGTCCGCCGGTTCACCGCGCTGGCCACCGCCGACCGGATCGCCGGGGATCCGGCCGCGCCGCCGGATCTGCGGGGCGCGGCGCTCGGCCTGTACTGGTCGCTCCCGCCGTCCGGTCAGCCGCTCAAGAGCATCGACGAAATCGCCGACCGGGCCCGGGCGTTGGCGGCCGATCCGGTGCGGCTGGGCGACTGGCTGGCGGGCCTGTTCGCGTTGACCCGGGTGCAGTTGACCGGCCCCGAGCTGGGCACGGCGGGCCGGCCGTCGCTGTTCGACGCCCTGGACGCGATCGTCACCGGGCTGGCGCCGGACGAGTTCCTGCGCGGACTGCCCGCCCTGCGGCAGGCGTTCGCGTTCTTCCCGCCGCGCGAGCGGGAGCAGATCGCCGCCCGGCTGCTGGCCCGCCGCGGGCGCGGCGGTTCGGCGCGCGGGCTGCTGCGCACCGGCGGCGACCCCTTGCAGCTGGCCCGGGCCGCCGCGCTCGAACGGTCCGTCGACGAGCTGCTGTCGGCCTATGGACTGTCGCCGTACGGGCCGGCGACGGACGGACTGACAGCGGGCGGGACAGCGACGTCCGTCCCGACTGCCGTACCGGCCGAGGAGGTTGTCACCACGGGCATGGCGGGGAGCGCCGCGCCGGCGCTGCCGGACGAGGGGCTGGAGCGCTGGCGGCTGATCCTGGGCGCGCCCGCGGAGCGGTACACCGGGGCGCTGTGCGGGCGGGCCGCCGAGCAGGACGGCGCGCTGGAGTGGCTGTACGGCCGCGACCCGGAGGCGGGCCGGCGCGGGGTGCGGCAGGGCGCGCCGCGGCGGCGGTCCGGCGGGACCGAGGATTCCCGGCTCACGGCGGTGGACTGGCTGGACGACGTGCACCGGCTGTTCCCCAAGGAGACGGTGGAGCGCCTGGAGCGGGACGCGGTGGAGCGGTACGGCATCGACGAGATCGTCACCGATCCGGAGGTGCTGTCCCGGGTCGAGCCAAGCACCACGCTGCTCCGCGCGGTGCTCCGCACCAAGCACCTGATGAGCCCCGAACTGCTGTCTCTGGCACGGAGGTTGGTGGAGGCGGTGGTCCGCGACCTGCTGGCCCGGTTGCAGCCGGAGCTGCGCCGGGCGTTCACCGGCGCCCGTGCGCCCGGGCGCAGCCGGGTGCCGTTGGCGCGGAACTTCGACTTCCGCACGACGGTGCGGGCCAATCTGGCGCACTATCAGCCGGAGCGGCGGCGGGTGCTGATCGAGCGGCCGTACTTCCACACCCGGACCCGGCGGACCCTGGAGCAGTGGCAACTGGTGCTGCTGGTCGACCAGTCGGGCTCGATGGCCGGGTCGGTGATCCATTCGGCGGTGACGGCGGCGTGCCTGTGGAACCTCCCGGGCCTGCGGACGCACCTGGTGGTGTTCGACACGGCGGTGGTCGATCTGACGGCGGAGGTGTCGGATCCGGCGGAGTTGCTGATGCGGGTGCAACTGGGCGGCGGCACCGACATCGCCCGGGCGGTGGACTACGCGGCGGGTCTGCTCGACAATCCGCGGCGCAGCATCGTGGTGCTGGTCACCGACTTCTACGAGGGCGGCGACGCGGGCCGACTGGTGCGCGGGGTGCGGAAGTTGGTGGAGCAGGGCAGTACGGTGCTCGGCCTGGCCGCGCTGGACGAGGAGGCCGACCCGGCGTACGACCGTGAGCTCGCGGGCCGGCTGGCCGAGGCGGGGGCGCACGTGGGGGCGATGACGCCGGGCCGGCTGGCGGAGTTCGTGGCGGAGAAGGTGGGGCGGTGACGGGCGGGACGGCGGTGCGCGCCGATCTGCTGGCGCTGGACGCGGACACCCTGGCGGCGCTGGCCAATCGGGGCCTGGTGAAGCGGGCGGCGCGCGAACTCGCCTCCGGCGACGGGCCGGTGGTGGAGCTCGCGGCGGACGGCACGCTGGCGGGGGCGTTCCCGGACGGGAGT
>NZ_KK853997.1:1019559-1032315 GCF_000696185.1 Kitasatospora cheerisanensis KCTC 2395
CGCGGCTGATCCGGTCCCGGGTGGAGGCGGAGAGCGTGCACGTGGTGGCGGTCGCGGAGGTCGGCGCGGTCGGCTACGACCCGGCCGCGCAACGTCTGGAGGCCGTGGTGCACGACCTGGCGGGGAACGCGGTGCGGCTCTCCACGGAGTACGCGGTGCACTGCCCGGGGCGGCTCGACGCGCTCGCCGGGGCACTCGCCGCCGGGCCGGTCACGCACGTGAGCGGGCTGCTGCGGCAGGTCGCGGGCCGTCCGGTGCTCGACCCGCTGGCGGTCCGGGTCTCCTCCGGCCGGGCCTCCGGGCTGGCCCACCTCGATCTGTCGCCCGTCGACACGCGGCACTTCGACCGGCTGGACCCAGTGCCTGCGGACCCGGTCACCACCGCCCTGTCCGAGGCCCGCGGCACGCTCGCCGACCTCGCTCGCACTGGCGTGGAGGCGGCCGGCCCCGCGGACCTCGGGCCGGCCGCGGCGGCGCTGCGCCGCACGGGCCTGCGCGCCGCGGCCGGCCTGCTGGACGCGCTGGCCGCCGATCCGACGCCCGCCCGCTGGGCGGACGCCGCGATCCACGTGCTGACGGCGCTCGACCTGCACGAGGAGCAGCCGGACGCCTGACGTGGCGTCAGTGGCCCAGCGGGACCGTCCAGTTGAGGACGGTTCCGCCGGTCGGCGGGGCGGTGAGGGTGAAGCTGCCGCCGAGGGTGCGGGCGCGCTCCTCCAGGTTGCGCAGGCCGCTGCGGCGCCCCTGGGCGGGGATGCCGACGCCGTCGTCCTGGACGGTGAGGGCGACCTGGGTGCCGGTGGCCTGGAGGACGACCTCGACCCGGGCGGCCTTGGCGTGCCTGGCGGCGTTGCTGAGGGCCTCGCCGAGGACGGCCACCAGGTGGTCGGCGACGGCGGGCGGGACGTCGGTGTCGAGCAGGCCCTCCATGCTGAGCCGGGGGGCGAAGCCGAGCGCGGAGTGGGCCTCCTCGACGACGTGCACGGCCCGGGCGCGCAGGCCCTGGCCGAGGCCGGCCTCGCGGACCCGCAGCCCGAAGATCGTCGACCGGATGATCTTGATGGTCTCGTCCAGGTCGCCGACCGCGCGCAGCACCCGGTCGGAGGCCCCGGGGTGCTCGATGAAGCGGGACGCGCTCTGCAGCGTCATGCCGGTGGCGAACAGCCGCTGGATGGCCAGGTCGTGCAGGTCGCGGGCGATCCGGTCGCGGTCCTCCAGGACGGCCAACTGCTCGGCGTCGCGCCGCCGTTCGGCCAGTTCGAGGGCGAGCGCGGCCTGGTCGGCGAAGGCCAGCAGCGGGTCGATCTCGCGCTCGGTGAACTCCGGCTCGCCGAAGCCGCGGACCAGCAGCAGCACGCCCTCGGTGTGGCCCTCGGCCCGTCCGAGCGGCACCGCGACGGCCGGGCCGAGGCCCGCGTACCGGTCGGCCCGGGCCGGGTAGCGCGGGTCCCCGGCGAGGTCGTGCGAGGTCACCGGGGTGCCCTGGGCGCAGGCCGCGCCGGAGATGGTGCCCTCCAGCGGGACGTCCGCGCCCATCCGGCCGGTCAGGTCGCCGCCGTAGGAGAGGTCCATGTGCAGGCCGCTGCCGTCGGGCAGCACGGTCAGCACGTCGGCCTGCCGGGCGCCGCTGATGTCGCACGCCCGCTGGGCGATCAGCTCGACCACCTGGGTGCGGGAACTCCCGGACAGCAGGCGGCGGTTGATCTCCGCGGTGGCGGTCAGCCAGCGCTGGCGGCGCTGCGCCTCCTCGTACAGGCGGGCGTTGTCGATGGCGACGCCGGCCGCGACGGCGAGGGTGGCGATCACCGATTCGTCGTCGTCGTCGAACCCGGCGGCGCCGCGCTTGTCGGTCAGGTAGATGTTGCCGAACACCTCGTCGCGGACCCGGACCGGCAGGCCCAGGAAGGTGCGCATCTCGGGGTGGTGGGCGGGGCAGCCGGTGGACGCCGGGTGCTGGGTGAGGTCGTCCAGGCGCAGCGGCTCGGGGCGGCGGATGAGTTCGCCGAGCAGGCCCTTGCCGGTCGGGTAGGGCCCGATCCTGGCGATCTCCTCCTCGTCGAGGCCGACGGTGAGGAACTGCGAGAGGGTGTCGCCGTCGGGGCCGATCACGCCGAGCGCCGCGTACTTGGCGTCGGCGAGGACGGCCGCCGCCTCGACTATTCGGCGCAGCACCTGGGTGAGTTCCAGCTCGCGGCCGACCGACAGGACGGCTTCGAGCAGGCTGTGCACCCGGTCCCGGGTGCCGCGTGCCACGTCGATCCGGGCCTGAAGTTCGGCCAGCAGTTCGTCCAGCCGAAGCTGGGGAAGCCGCGACCGCGGTTCCTCCTCGCGCACCGCGTTCCTCCTCGTCCGTCGGCCTGCCGCCGCCCGATTCTCGCAGACGGCCCGGCGCGCGTGAACGGACGGGGTGGCCCGGAGTGTCGGGAAGCGGCAGGTCACGGTTGGAGCCGCCGCCCTCCCCGCCCCGGGCGCGGGCGGTTCGTGCCCCTCAGCCCCGGCCCGGCGGCCCGGCCGGCCTGCGCGGTGCGGACCGCGAGGGCGGCGAGCGCCTCGGGGGCGCCGGCCTGGTGGCGGATGCCGGGGAAGGCGTTGACGTCGACGGCGATCGGGCCGTCCGGGCCGGGCAGCAGGTCGATGCCGTACACGTCGAGGCCGAAGGCCGGCCCGGCGGCGAGGGCGAGGGCGTGTTCCTCGGGGCCGGGCGTCCAGGGCCGGCGGGCGGGGCCGCCGGGGTGGAGTTCGGAGCGGCGCTGTTCGGCGAAGACCCGGCCGTCGACGACCCAGAGTTTGCGGTCCCAGCCGTCGCCGGCCACCGGGTGCTGGGTGAGGACGGGCTCCTCGGGCCACTGCGCGGCGAGCGCCCGGAACTGCTCGGCGGTGTCGGCGCGGGCCACCAGGTCCTCGCGGCGGCTGCGCCGGCTCTTCACCACCACCGGCCCGTGCCAGGCGAGCCGGCCGAGGACGCCCTCGGCGACGGTGGCCGCGAACGGGAGGCCGGCGCCGCGGGCGCGCCGTTCCATGGCGGCCCGGTCCTGGCAGAACGCGGTGGCGTCGGCCGAGTTGAGCACGGGCGTGCCCGCCCGCTCGTGGCGGCGGGCGACGCGGAGCGCGTCCGCGGTGCGCGCCTTGAGCAGCAGCAGGTCGGCGTCCTGCCCGGCGTCCACCGTCAAGTGGCCCTGCCGGTGCAGGAGTCGGCGGGTGTCGGCGAGCAGCGGGTGGTCCGGGTCGCGGGCCAGGACCGCGATCCGCAGCGCGGTCACCGGGCGGCCGGGCGGGGCGGGCGCGGCGGCCGGGGCGGGAGCGGGGCGGGGGTCAGCAGGGAGCCGGCGTCGGGGGTCGGCCAGGAGGAGCCGGTGCGGGCCAGCCGGACCACCGCGTCGGCCACCCGCTCGACGGCGCGCGGGACCTGACGGAAGCTCGGGAAGTCGTTGATATCGACGACGACGGGGCCGTCCGGTCCGAGCAGCACGTCCAGGCCGTACAGGTCGAGGCCGAACACCTCGCCGACCTGCGCGGCCAGCGCGGCGACCTCGCGCGGCAGCGGGACGGGCCGTTCGGTGGCGGGCCGGTGCGGGTGCAGCGGCGAGGTCCGCTGGGTGGCGAAGAACTCGCCGCCGGCGCAGTACACCTTGAGGTCGAGCCCGTCGTTGGCGACGTACGGCTGCGCGATCAGCAGCCCGCCGTCCGCGGACGCGGTCAACCCGGCCAGCTCGGACGGGTTCCGGACCAGGTGGACGGCGCGCCCGGAGGAGCCGTCGGCGGGCTTGACCACCAGCGGAAAACGCTTTCCGGGTATCGCGGCGAACGCGGCCGGGTCGGCGGCGGCCCAGGTGCGCGGCATCGGCAGGCCGTGCAGGGCGGCGACCACGGCGGCCTGCGCCTTGTCGCGGACCGGGCGGATCGCCCGGGCGTCGTTGACGGTGGTCAGGCCGGCCGCGGCGGCCGACTCCAGCAGGCCGAGGCCGGGCCCGCCGGAGACGGTCTTCAGCACCCACGCGTCGTGCTTGCCGCTGCGCACCAGCCGGGCCAGGTCGAGCAGGTCGGCGCCGGGACGCAGCACGTCCACCCGGTGGCCGGCGGACCGCAGTTGGTGCACCACCGCCATCGGCATCCCGTCGTGGCGGTAGTGCTCCTCGACCAGGAAGCAGAACCTCATCTGTGCCCACCCATTCCCCTCTGTCCCCCCGTGCGCTCGCCGTGGGGCCGTTCGCATCGGTCCACCCTGTCACGGATCTTCGACCCGGAAGCGCCCAGGGTGTCCGGGAACGGCCACAGGCACGTCACAGCCGCATTGCCGCAGGTCTGGAACCCCTTGCCCGGGGCATGACGTTGGCATGACGTCGTCTTGGCACGCTCTTGAGGGGGACCATGTGCATCCACAGCTGCGCCCGTACGGCCGGCACGATCTGACGGACCGTCCAGCGCCGGCCGTCCTGGCCTACCCGGCGGGTGACGTCCTGGTGGTCTCCGGCCTGCCCGGCAGCGGCAAGAGCACCCTGATGGCGCGCTGCGCCCGGGCCCGGGTGATCGACTCGCAGCACACCCGGGCCCGGTTCGCGGCGGCCCTGCCCGGCGTCCCGTACGCGCTGTACCGGCCGCTGGTGCGGATCGCCCACTACCTGCGGCTGCGGGACGCGTTGCGGACCGGCGGGCCGCTGGTGGTGCACGACTGCGGGGCGCTGCCGTGGGTGCGCCGCGCCATCGCCCGCACCGCGCGCCGCCAGGGCCGCGGCATGCACCTGCTGCTGCTCGACGCGACGCCCGCGCAGGCCGCGGACGGGCAGCGGCGGCGCGGCCGGCGGGTGTCCCGGTACGCCTTCGCCCGGCACCGCCGGGCCGGCGCCGCGCTGCGCGCCCTGGTCGCAGCGGACGTGCCGCTGCCGCGCGGGGTGGCGTCGGCGGTGCTGCTGCCGCGGGCGTCGGCGGCCCGGCTGGCCGTCATCGCGTTCACCGCGCCGGCCGGCCCGCGGCCGAGCAGCTGACGGCCCACCGGCTCACGGACCGTCAGCAGGTGCCCGGCCCGCGGTCGGCGGAGACCGCCCGGGCCCGGACGGCGGCGGGCGCTGCGGCGAACGGCTGAGCCGCCCCGCGCGTCGCCCGCCGCCCGGCCCGGCGCTGGCTAGTCTCCGGCCATGGCCACCCCCGAGCGCACCCCGGACGCCGCCGCCGCGGACCACGCGCCCCCGCCCGAGCGCCCCGAGCCGCCGGACGAGCCGCCGGACAGGCAGCGCCCGAGCCGCCGGAGGGGCAACCGGACGAGCAGCGCGCCGAGCCGCCGGACGGCCGGCGGCCGCAGCGCGGCCCGCAGGTGCGGCGGATCGCCGACCGGCTGTCCGTGCAGTTCCGCGTCCCGATCGAGCCGCAGTACGACCAGGCCGGGCACCGCTGGACGCTGCGGTGGTACGACGGACCGACGGTCGCCGCGGTGCGCTGCGCGCTGGAGCGGCTGTTCCCGGCCGAGGAGCGCCTCGCGGTGCGCCGCGACCTGACCACCCGGGCGCTGGCGCTGGCCGCGATCCGGGAGACCCGGGCCGGGGCGATGCACCGCTCGGTGGGCAGTTGGGGCCAGCGCTACCACCTGGAGCAGCAGCTCGCCGACCGGGAGCACCCGGACCGGCCCGCCGACCCGCGCGAAGCGGCCATGCTGGAGCGGCTGTTGGCGGCCGCCTCGGCCGCCGCCGGGCGCGGCGCGGCCGGGCCGGACCTGGCCCGCGCCTTCGACCTGGTGGCCCGGGACGGAATCGCCTGGCTACTGCCGGAGCCGTCGCTCGCCGGGCCGGCCGACCCGGACGGCCTCGCGCTGGCCCCGCTGGAGTTCCTGACGTCCCGCTATGCGACGGGCGTGCACCGCACCGCGTGGGAGACCGCGCTGGCGACCCTGCCGCTGCGCACGGCCGTCGCCGCCGCGCACCAGGACCCGGAGGCCGACCCGGACGCGGCCCGCGCCGCGCTCACCCTGCTGCCCGCGCTGCGCGCCCGGGCGTCCGCCGAACTCGACGCCGTCGAGGCCCGGTTGGCGGCGGTGGCCGCCGGCGGCTGCCGCGACGACTCCTGCGGCAGCGTGTCGACCCCTATTCTGCCTGCTCACGAGCGTTCGCGGTAGGACCGGGCGCACACCCGTTCTCCCTTGTCCCGCGGCCCCGTTCGGCCGCAGACTCGTCCGCATTCCCCCCTTGGACGAGTCGTTGGGAGACGTGTGTCCGCTCACGTGGATCAGGAACTGGCCCTGCGCGCCCGGGTGCTGCTGGCCGGCAGCGAGCCCCCCACCCCCTGGCAGGCCTACCGGGCGCACCGCCTGCTGGCCCTGGACAATCCGGCGGTGCACCTGCCGAAGCTCGCCCTGGCGGCGATCGAACTGACTCGCCACCACCCGGTCCTGCTCCGCCGGGACCTCCAACTGCGCCTGCTGGACGAGGCCTTGGCGGCCGCGGCGGCCATCGCGGCGGACGACCCGTACCGGCCGCGGGCGCTGGCGCTCATCCACCAGGCGCACGCGAAGCGCCTCACCGAGCTGGGAATCACGGCGGGTTGAGCCGCCCGGGCGCGGTGCGGGCCGGGGCCCTCTCTTTCGGATCTTGTCGGATCAGCGTGCGTCGTCGGGCGCCCGGCTGGGCGTGCCGGCCGAACGTCCTCGTACTGGACGTACTTGGATGTTTGGCCGGTGCGTCCAGGTGGGGGCACCTCCCAGCCCCCCGGGCTGGGGGAGGATGATCCGGCGTCGCGCGCCCGGCAAGATCCGAAAGGGAGGGCCTGGGCTACACCTTGCCCTGGAAGTGCTGCTTCTCCACCAGCACGCCGTCCTTGAAGCAGAACCGCACCACGTCCTGGTTGCCCTCGGGGCCGGACGGCACGTCGCCCGCGAACCAGCGGCAGTGCGCGCCGTCCGGCACCGGCGGGCCGATCTGCTTGAACTCGCCGGTCAGGAAGTCGCTGCCGACCGGCAGCCGGCCGTTGACCGCCTCCTCGGACTGGCCGACCTCGATCGAGTCGTACAGCTTGGTCGACACGGTGGCGTCCCGCATCGAGCTGATGAACATCAGGATGCCGACCGCGGCGACCACCCCGACCACGGCCAGCACCGCGCCCGCGCCCAGCGCGCAGCCCAGCGCGGGGCTCCGGCGGCGCTTCTCCGGGCCGATCAACCGGTCGGCCAGGGCCTGGAGTTCCTCGTCCTCGGGGACGGCGGCGAGCGCCCCGTCGGAGGCGTACGGGAGCCGGCCGCCCAGCCGGAAGCCGCCGTCCGGCAGCCCGCCGGCCTGCACCACCCCGCCCAGCAGCCGGGCCCGTTCGCGCAGGCCGGTCAGGCCCTGGCCGCCGGAGACCGCCGACGTGCCGTCCCCGCCGGGCCCGTTCACCACTTCCACGATCACCGCGTCGCGCTCGTGGCGGACCGTCACCACGATCGGCGCGCCCGGCGCGTGCTTGTGCGCGTTGGTCAGGCCCTCCTGGGCGATCCGGTACGCGGCGTGGCCGACCGCGGCGGCGAGCTCGCGCGGCGTGCCCTCGTGCCGCAGCTCCACCTGGGTGCCGGCCGCCTGCGAGGACTCCACCAGGCGGTCGATCGCGTCCACGCCGCCGGCCGCCGGCGCCGCGTCCTCCCGCAGCAGGCCCACCACCTGGCGCAGTTCCCGCATCGCGCCGGTCGCGGCCTGCCGGAGCACGCCGACCGCCTCGCGCTGCCGCTCGCCGAGCGTGCGGTCCACTTCGAGGGCGCCGGTGTGCACGGCGATCAGCGCGAGCTGGTGGCCGAGGCTGTCGTGCATGTCCTGGGCGATCCGGTGGCGTTCGCGCAGCCGCGCCTGATGGGCGATCATCACCCGCTCGCGGACCAGCTGTTCGTTGCGCTCGCGCAGGCTGTCCAGCAGGGCGCTGCGCTGCGCCCGGTAGCGGCCGAACAGCGCGGGCAGCACGCCGACCAGCAGGTACCCGACCACGCAGATGCCGAACAGTGCGGGCAGCGGGAAGTGGTCGCGCCGGTTCTGCAGCACGCCCATGGCGAGGTTGAGCACGAACCCGGCGGCGAAGTACGCGGGCGCGTGCCACGGCTTGGTGATCCGCCGGCCCGCCGAGTAGCCGGCCGCGACCAGCAGCGGCAGGAAGCCGCTCGGCCCGCCGACGCCCGCCGCGGCCACCACCAGCACCGGGCCCGGCAGCCCGCGCCGCAGCAGGAACAGCACCCCGCTGATCCCGACCACCGCGCCCGACGGCCATCCCCCGCTGTCCGCGGCCTGCAACAGCGCCGCGAGCCCGCACACGACGAGCCCGCCCAGCACCTCCCGGGTCACCGGCCACCACGACCAGGGCCCCGGGAACGCCCGCTCCACCCACTTACGCATCACGCCCCGACCTTAACCGGCCGCTCGCGCCGCGCCGCCCCCGGTGGCCGCTCGGGTGCCCGCTCCGATGTCCGGGCGCCGGCCGTTCCGGCGGATGCCGGAACGGCCGCCCCGGTGGGGTCAGTTGACGATGAAGGTGTAGACGCCGGTGCTCAGCCGGAGGCCGTCCTTGGTGGTCGCGTAGACCTGGAGGTCGTACCAGCCGCTCGCGGTCGGCGTGAAGGTGAAGTCCGCCTCGCCGTGCGGTCCGGCCTTGACGGTGACGGCCTCGGTGCCCCAGCCGAAGTCGTAGGTGTAGCCGGCGATCTGGGTGCCCGGGATCTTCGGCGCCAGGTGGAAGGTGCCGGGGGTGCCGACCGCGCCGCCGAGGTCGAACTCGGGGAAGTCGGTGGAGGTGACCGTCGGGGTGGTGTCGATCCGCCGGCTCCACTGGGCCTTGCTGCTGACCCAGCCGTTGGCGCTCTTCGAGGTGACCTCGAAGGAGTTGCCCGCGGGGTTGTTCAGGACCAGCGTGGTCTCGGCGGTGCCGTCCGCCCCGGCCGGGACGACGGTGCTGCTGTGCGTCGTCGTGTCGGTCACCGTGTAGCTGACCACCGGGCTGGCGGCCTGCACGCCCTGGTCCGGGGTGAGGCGGAAGTCGGTGGGCTTGCCGAACAGCGGCGAGTGGGAGAGCTGCGAGACCGTCGGCGAGGTCGAGTTGACGACCACCCAGTAGGAGCGGATCGGCGAGGCGTTGCCCGCGGCGTCCAGGCTGCGGACCTGGAACTGGATCGGCCCGCTCGATCCGGCGGGCGGCACCAGGTGCACGGTGGCGGAGCCGCCGGGCGTGTCGGCGCGGACGGCGTGCTCCGGGTCCTCGTACACGCTGTGGAAGATCGGGACGCCGTGCGGGCCCGTCTCGCTCGCGCCGCCGACGAAGCCGCCCTGCCAGGTGTACTGGAAGCCGACGACGTCGGTGTCGCCGTTCGCGGAGAAGTCGAACTGCACCGGGGTGCCGCCCGGAGTCCACTGGTCCTCCGGGTAGTTGGGCGAGCTCGCCGACGGCGCGGCGGCCGGGGCGGTGTTGTCGGCGGTCACGTAGCAGGCGGCGGTCCAGTCGGAGGCCGCGCCGTTGCCCGGGTCGACCGTGCGGGCCTGCCAGGCGTAGGTGAGCCCGTCGGCGAGGACCGGCAGGGTGCCGGTGGCCTCTTCGCCCGCGTAGGCGCCGCGGCGGGTGACGGTACCGGTCTGCTCCGGCGCGGAGACCGGCCAGTACCGGAATTCCTCGTTGAGGTTGGTCACCGACGGGTCGGTGTGGCTCGGGATGCCCATGACGCCGGGGCCGCCCAGTCCGGTGGCGCCCTTCAGGACGACCGGGGCCGCCGGGTCCGCGGAGCAGGCCTGCCCGGCGTTGTACAGGTCGGTCGGGGCGACCGGCGCTCCGCCGGCGGCGCCGGCGGCGCCCGGGGTGAGCAGGGTCAGGGCGACGGCGGAGGCCGCCGTCAGAGCCGCGCGGCCGCGCCGGGCCGAGGCATGCGTCATTCGATTCCTCCAGGAGGCCCGGTTCTGACCTGCTGTCAGGCCGGGACAGCGGGAGCGTAGCGCATACGATCTACCAAAGGAAAGGCAAAATTCGCCGGTCAGGACGGGTTTCGCCGGACGGGACGGTGCCGTCGGACGGGCGCCGGAGCGCCGGTTCCGCGCCGACCCGGGGAGGCTCCGCACGGGTGCCCGGGGCCCCGGTGTTCGAATTACCCGGCCGGTGCTCGGCCGGTGTCGGTGAGGCGGGCGATCAGGATGGCGACGTCGTCGGCGCGGTGGTCCTGGTGGTGGGCCTGGCCGAGCAGGAGGGTGGCGAGGGGGTCGAGGCCGGGGGCGGTGGCGTGCGCGAGGGTGGTGCGGAGCCGGTCGATGCCCTCGGTGATGGTGGAGCCGGCGGATTCGACCAGGCCGTCGGTGTAGAGGACGAGGGTCGCGCCTGGCGGCAGCCGGGTCTCGGTGGCGGGGAAGTCGAGGTCGTGGTCGACACCGAGCAACGGGCCGCCGTCCAGGTCGAGTTGGGTGGTGCGGCCGTCGGGGGCGCGGAGCAGCGGCGGCGGGTGGCCGGCCCGGACGGCGCGCAGGGTGCGGGTGTCGGGGGTGAGGCGCAGCAGGCAGCAGGAGGCGAGCAGGCCGGCGTCGAGGTCGACCAGCAGGTGGTTGGTGCGCCGGGCGACGGTCTCCACCGGGTCGTCGCTGCTGACGAACGCCCTCACCGCGCTGCGGAGTTGGCCCATCAGGGCGGCGGCCTTGACGCTGTGTCCCTCGACGTCGCCGATGATCAGGACGACGCCGTCGGAGGTGGGGATGGCGTCGTACCAGTCGCCGCCGATGTCCATGCCGCGGGTGCCGGGGAGGTAGCGGGCGGCGATGTCGAGGCCGGGGACCTCGGGCAGCCGGTGCGGCAGCAGGGCGCTCTGCAGGCCGCGGGCGACGGCGGCCTCGGCGTCGTAGAGGCGGGCGCGTTCGAGGGCCTGGGCGATCAGGCCGCCGAGGGCGGTGAGGACGGAGCGGTCCTCGGTGGTGAAGGAGCGGGGCCGGTCGAAGCCGAGGATGAGGCTGCCGACGGGGTGGCCGGAGGCGATCAGCGGGAGGAACGCCCAGGCCTGCATCTCGTCGCGCGGGATGCCGGGGTAGGCGGCGGCGAGTTCGCTCTCGGACTCGAAGAAGATCGGCGCGCCGGTGGTGAACACCTCGGTGCCGGGCAGCCGGGCGCGGATCGGGGTGCCTTCGAACGGGTCGAGGAAGCCGGGCTGGTAACCGCTTTCCGCGACCAGGTGCATGCGTCCGGCGTCGGCCAGGTAGAGGGCGAGTTCCTGGCCGCCGAAGCCGGGCAGGATCTGGTCGATGACGGCCGAGGCGACTTCCTTGACGGTGACGGCCTCGGTCAGCCCGGACGCGAGCTGCAGGACGTGGTAGACGCTGCCGACGGAGGCGGGGGTGGCCGGCGGGGCCTCGGGCAGGGTGACGTCGGTGCTGGGCGCGGCGGGGACGATCCGGCCGGTCAGGCCGTGCGCGTCGGGGTAGAGCGAGAACGCCAGCCAGTGGCCGGGGGGCCGCCGGGCGAGGAACGCGGTGGGCTGCTGGGAGAGCATCGCGGAGCGGTAGCGGTCCTCGTAGGCGGGGTCGGCGAGCCAGGGCAGCACCTCCCAGGGGCGGCGGGTGAGCAGGTCCTCGCGGGTGGCGTGGAGCAGCAGTTCGGCGCTGCGGTTGAGGTAGCCGGTCCGGCCCTCGGGGTCGAGCGCGAACACGCCGTCGCGGAGCCGTTCGACGGCGGCGGTGGCGGCCGCGGCGGCGGTGGCGTCGACCACGGCGACCACCAGCCGCGGCGCGGCCCCGGGGACGGGGTGACCGTGCAGGTCGAGCAGGCGCTGCCCGCCGCCGGGTCGCGCAGCCGGACGCGGTGGGTGAACGGGAGGCCGTCGCGGGCGGCGCGGCGGGCGGCGTTCCGCATCAGGGCGACGTCCTCGGGCGAGATCCGCTCCAGCAGGGTGTCGCCGCGGCCGTCGAAGTGGTTGAGGCCGAGGATCTCGCGCAGGTTCTCGTCCACGGCGAGGCGCTGGTCGGTGAGGTCCCAGTCGAAGAAGCCGAGCCGGATGCCGTCGCCGCCCGGGACCGGCACCGGCACCACCGCGGGGTGGCCCTCGGCGTGCACCTGGTCGCCGTACGGGAGCAGCGCGGTGGCGAGGCGGTTGCCGGCGGTGCGCAGTTGGCGGCGGGTGGCGGCGGGCGGGCCGGTGCCGTCGGCGGGCCAGAACACGACGATCACGCCGAAGGTCTGGTCGCCGGCGGTGACGGGCGTGGTGGCGGAGGCCTGCGCGTACGGGAGTCCGACGGCGAGCCGCGGGTAGCGGCGCATGGTGTCGTCGGCGTCGGCGAGGACGATGGTGCGCCCGCCGCGGTAGGCGTCGGCGACGGGCAGCGGCGCGGCGACGGCGACCCGGTGGAACGGTTCGAGCAGCCGCAGCGGGATGCCGACGACGGTGGCGACGGCGAGCGAGCGGCGGTCCTCGGCGCGCAGGTACAGCACGCCGCCGTAGGCGGAGGTGGCGCGGACGGCGCGCAGCAGGCCGTCGGCGAGCAGCGGTTCGGCGGCGGCGTCCCAGCGCGGGCCGGTGCCGCCCGGCGGGAGCGGGGCCCCGGTGGTGTCGTCCGGCTGCGGACGGGTGGTGTCCGGCTGCGGACGGGCGGCGTCCTGCGGCGGGCGGGTGCGCGTCGCCGGGTCGGTGTGCGGTGGCGGTTCGGAGGGGTCCGCCGGGACACCCAGGCGCATGTTCCCCTCTGTACGCCGGTGGCTCGGGGGGTGTCAAACGGGGGACGGCGGCGGTCCGTCCGGGTGACCGCCCGATTGCAGCTGATACGACAAGGGGATCGTCTGCCGGTATGCCGACGAAGAACCGTG
>NZ_KK853997.1:1032606-1052314 GCF_000696185.1 Kitasatospora cheerisanensis KCTC 2395
CTGCCGCAGGGCGCCGCCGGGCAGGAGCTGAACAGCCGGCTCGGCACCGCCGAACGCGACCTGAGGCAGCGTCAACTCGCCGTCACTGTCCAGCGCTGGGGCCTGGCCGCCGTCCCGCTGAAGGCCCCCGCCCCGCCCGCGGACCGGCCCGCCCTCACCGCCGGGCCGAACGTCCTGCTCGCCGACGGCCTGCCGCCCGTCGTCCGCCGCGTCCCCACCGAGGACCGGGTGGTGTTCCTGACCGTCGACGACGGCGCCGAGAAGGACCCCGAGTTCGCCGCGATGGCCGCCGAGCTCGACGTGCCGCTGTCCGTCTTCCTCTCCGACTACCTGGCCCGCTCCGACTACGACTACTTCCGCGCCCTGCGGGACCACGGCGTGAGCATCAACAACCACACCCTCACCCACCCCGACCTGCGCCGTCTCGGCGCGGACGCCCTCCGCAAGGAGATCTGCGGCCAGCAGGACCGCCTGGAACAGGAACTCGGCACCCGCCCCCGCCTGTTCCGGCCCCCCTACGGCGAGTACACCGCCGAAGCGCTGCGCACCGCCGCCTCCTGCGGCGTCACCGCCGTCCCGCTGTGGACCGAGGAGGCCTTCCCCGACCACCTCGAGTACCGCTACGCCGACCAGAGGCTCCACCCCGGCGACATCGTCCTCACCCACTTCCGCGCCCCCGCCCCCGGCTGGAAGGGCAGCATGGCCGACATGCTCCGCCGCGTCGTCGACACCGCCACCGCGCAGGGCTTCGCCGTCGCCCGCCTGGAGGACTACCTCTGACCCGCCGTCAGCCCGGAACCCGCGCGGCCGCCCCGCGCTGACCTCGGCCGATGAGCATCGAGTTGCTGCCGCACGCCCCCCGCGAGCGGATGCCCGCGGCCGCACCCGCCGTCCGCACACCGCTCGGGCCGCTCACCTTCACCGCCGAACTCGACGGCCGGACGCCGCCCGCCGTCCCCGACACGCTGTGGCGGCTGCCCGGTGGCGCCCGCCTTGCCCGCCGGCCCGGCCCGGACGCCGACCTGGAACTGCTGCTCACCCCGTACCGGCCCGCGCCCACCGGCTTCAGCCGGCCCGTCTCCGACGCCCGCGGCGCCGTCCGGCACCTGCGCGCCCACCGCGCCGTACCGCCGCCCCGTACTGACGACGCTGCTCGCCGACCCGCCGCCCGGCACCGACAGCGGGTACGCCGGCGGCCAGCACGACGCCGCGCTGGAGATCATCGGCGCCGGCGTCGAACTCGCCCTGCGCGGGGACGACGCGGAGGCGATCTGCCTCCGCGCCGCCACCGACCGGGACGTCCCGACCCGCTGGGCCGCGCAACCGGCGGCCGTCGAGGACCAGCGCCGCAGCTGGGGTGAGGAGTACTTCCACGGTGACCGCCCCGGCCTGCGGTGGGTGCTGCCCGACCTGCTGCCGGGCGAGCACGTGCTGCTCACCGCCGTTGCCGCGTGGCTGCCCGCCGCCCCGGACGGCGCGGAGGAGGACCTGGCGGGCCCGGTGGGGCGCGCTCACCGGTCTGGACGCCCTGCTGTCGGCCGCCGCCGGGCCCGACGTCGGGGCCGGGCGGACGTCCCGGGGACGGCAGGACCGCCGGATCTGCCGGGTCGGCCCCCTGCCCGGCTGCGACTGCGGGCGTCCCGAGCGACGGCCTCGGGCTACTCCGGTGGCGTCCGCCGCTCGGCCTCGCCGCTGCGCGGGCCCGGGACGGAGGAGACCGCGACCCGGGGCAGCGCGTGCGGGTGGTGCTCGCGCAGGAACGCCACCAGGTGCTCGCGCAGGTCGCAGCGGAGCGTGAACGCGTCGTCCGCGTTGGCGGCCGTGGCCAGCGCGCGGACCACCAGGGTGCTCGGCGTGGTGTCGACGACCTGCAGGGCGCTGCCCTCGCCGTCCCAGCGCGGGTGCTTGGCCAGGTACTCCTCGAACTCGGCGCGCAGCAGGTCGACGGGGGTGCTGTGGTCCAGGTGCAGCAGCGCGGTGCCGGTGATCCGCGAGGAGCGGCGCGACCAGTTCTCGAACGGGCGGCCCGCGAAGTACGACATCGGCATGACGATCCGCCGCTGGTCCCAGGTGGCGATCACCACCGCGGTCAGGGTGATCTCCTCGACGGTGCCCCACTCGCCGCCGACCACCACCACGTCGCCGATCCGGGCCAGGTCGCCGAACGCCATCTGGATGCCGGCGAACAGGTTCGACAGGGCGCTCTGCGCGGCGATGCCGGCCACCACGCCGACCAGGCCCGCCGAGGCGAGCAGGCTGGTCCCGACCACCCGCACCGCCGGGAAGGTCATCAGCATCGCGGCGAGCGCGAGCAGCGCGATCCCGGCCTGCAGGATGCGCCCCAGCAGACCCGCCTGGGTGCGGGCCCGCCCCGCCCACGCCGAGTCGCGCCGGCGCACCGCCAGCCGGACGGCGCCGTCCAGCACCAGCACGGCGGCACGGGCGGCCAGCCAGGCGCAGGAGCCGATGGTGGCGAGCACCAGCAGGTGGCCGACGCCCTCCGGCGCGCGCACCCACGGGCCCGCCGCGAGCAGCAGCCCGCACGCCGCGACCGCGAGGATCGGCCGGCGGCAGCCGCGCAGCACGTCCGGGACGGTGCGGGAGCGGGCGGAGATCCGACGCGCCGTCACCTCGGCGACCCGGTCGCAGCAGTAGAGGACCAGCACCACCGCCGCGCCCGCCGCCGTGAGCCGTACCGCACTCCACCACACGCCGTCCGCCTCCCTCGATTCCGCGTCCCGGCCCCTCCGGCCGGGCCCCGCCCGGCAGCCGGGGCCGGGAGGCCGCCTTTCCGCAGCGCGCCGGTTCACACCCCCGGGTGACCGACCGCACCCGGGAGAAATGGGTGCCCGCTCTCCGGGCATACGCGGGGAGGCCGCCCGGCGAGAGGCCGCCGAGGGGCAGGCAGCAAGGAGGACGGGCCGTGAATCCGATCGAACGCGCGCTGCGCGCCGTCGACCGCACCCAGCAGCAGCACCGGCCGCTGGCCACGGTGTTCGGCGTGATCAAGAAGTACGGCGACGACCGGGGCGGGCTGCTGGCCGCGCTGATCACCTACTACGGGTTCGTGTCGCTGATCCCGCTGCTGCTCCTGCTCTCCACGGTGCTGGGCTTCGTGCTGCACGGGCATCCGGAGGCGCAGCAGGCGGTGGTGGACTCGGCGTTGGCGGACTTCCCGATCATCGGCGACCAGTTGCGGGAGAACGTGCACTCGGTGCAGGGCAGCGGCCTGGCCCTGGTGATCGGCATCGCCGGTCTGCTCTACGGTGCGCTGGGCATCGCGCAGGTGCTCCAGCACGCGATGGCCGAGGTGTGGAACGTGCCCGGCGTGCGGCGGCCCGGCTACTGGCCGCGGCTGGGGCGCAGCCTGGCCCTGTTCGCCGCACTGGGCACCGGCCTGATCGTCACCACCGCCGCGGCCGCCCTGGTCGGCGCCTCGGCGGGCGGGACGCTCGCCCGGGTCGGCGGACTGCTGGTGTCCGCGCTGCTGAACGCGGCCCTCTTCCTGGCCTGCCTGCGGATCCTCACCCCGAAGGAGGTGGCGACCCGGCGACTGCTGCCCGGCAGCCTCGTCGCCGGTCCGCTGTTCACCGTCCTCCAGGCCTTCGGCGCGGCCCTGGTGGCGCATCAACTCCGGCACGCGTCAGCCGTGTACGGCTTCTTCGCGACCGTGATCGGCCTGCTGTCCTGGCTGTACCTCGCCTCGCAGATCACCGTGTACGCCGCCGAGACGAACGTGGTCCTGGCCCGCCGCCTGTGGCCGCGCTCACTCCTCCAACCGCCCCTGACCGGCCCCGACCAGGAGGTACTGGCCTCCCTCGCCCGCCAGGAGGAACGCCGCCCCGAACAGCATGTGGACGTCGAGTTCCACGACCCGGAGAACGACTCCGACAACGGCTCCACCCCCGGACCGGACACCCCCGACTCCGACCCCGGCCCGAGCAAGCACCCATAACCACCGAGCCCGGGCCCGGGCCCGCTTCGGACGACAACTCCGGCCCACGACACCCCGACTCCGCCCCCGGCCGCCGCGGGCCTGCGCGGAGGGCGGCTCCGGCGTGCGGGCGCAGCTTTGCACAGCTTCGGTTCGGGTGCTCCGTGTTCGTTCAAATCGCTTCGTTTCCAGCGCAGTTGACTGGACACTGGCAGCGACGGCCGGGTGACCGGCCGCACCTGAATTCCTTCCGGTGTCGCCGTCCGGCGGTGCCGAACCTGGAACTTGGGAGGGCCGATGAGCATGCAGGGCGAGGCGACGGGGCCCGGCCCCTCGGGACAGTCGCGGTCGTGGTCACGGTGGTGGGCGGCGTCAGCCGTCGCGGTGCTGCTGGTCGCGGTGGCGGCGGGCGTGGTGTGGTGGCAGTGGCCGGCGGGGGACGAGGAGCCGCCGGTGGTGGCGGGCACCGTCCAGGCGGTGGTGCTCCCCGCGGACGAGGTCAGCAAGGCCGTGGGCAGCACGCTGAACGCGCTGACCCGGGCGAGCGAGCCGGCGCCGCCGCTCGCGGCGGATCCGCCGGGCTGCTCGGTGGCCGTCGGACCGGCCACCAGCGTGGTCTACCAAGGGGGTTGGACGGCGTTCGTGTCGGTGGCGCAGCAGGACGCGGCCGATGCGGCGGACCACACCGCCACCCAGACCGTCGGCCGGTACGCCGATGCCGACAGCGCCGGCGAGGTGTTCGGCACCCTCACCGACGGCGTCAAGGCGTGCACCGCCGCGGTGCGGGACGCCTCCGGTGCGAGCGCGTCCCGCTGGACGTACCGGGTGAGCCGCGCCACGGACTCCGTGCTGTCCTGGACGGCCACCCAGGACCAGGGCGGCGGCTGGGCGTGCTACCGGGAGGCCCGGCTGACCGGGTCGACGGTGCTTCAGGCGGCGGTCTGCCAGGCCGGCGACGGCGGCCCGGCGGCCCGTACGCTCGCCGACCGGATGGCGGAGCGCGCCAAGTGACGGGCCGGCTGCGGCGTTTCGCCGCCCTCGCGCTCGCCCCCGCCACCGTCCTGTTCGTCCTGGTGCTGCCCGCCGGGGCCGCGGCGGCCGACGACCCGCCGGCCGCCGTCGCGATCGCGCCGGTCGCCCCGAGTGCCGCCTACTCGCCTTCGCTCAACAAGCAACTGGCGGCGTTCAACCGTCAGTTGGCGGAGCTGCCGACGGACCGGAGCCTGGACGACAAGCAGGCCGAGCTGGACCGGCGGACCAGTGCGTACAACGAGCAGTCGAGGGCCGTCCTCGACGCGCTCGACGCCAACGACAAGAAGATCGACCAGCACAACGCGGAGGTCGCGCAGTACCCGAACGGCGCGCCGCCGGCCGTCGCCGATGCGCTCAATGCGGAAGCCGCAGCGATCAACTCCGAGCAGCAGCAGCTCAAGGACAGGGCAGGAAAGATCGCGGACGAAGGCAACGCGATCAAGTCCGAGCAGCAGGACCTCGACAAACGCAGGAGCGAACTCGGCAGCAGGCGCGGCTCCTTGCAGAGCACCCGCGGCCAACTGGTGACCCAGATGGCCACCGAACTGCTCGCCCGCCTCGCCGCCCCGGCCGCCGCCACCGGCCCGGCCCCGGGCAGCGACCGCGGCCGCCCGTCCGTCGCCGCGCCGCGCGTCGACGGCGGGGACCGGCCCGCCGGCTCGGCGCGCCGCGGGCCGCTCGAACGGTACGCCGACGAGCACAACGTGCGGATCGACGGCCGGCCGGTCGACGCCGTGCTCTCCCCCGCCGCGCTGAGCACACTCTCCCGGGCCGACGCGGGCGTGCTGGAGCCGACCCGCAGGTACGACGGGCTGGTCAAGCAGGGCGACGGCAGCTACCGCGCGCTGACCCTGCGCGACCCGTCCCGGCCGCCGACCGCCGCGCAGCGCGCGTTCGACGCCACCGTCAACGGCGGCGGGTCCGCGGTGACCACGGTGAACGGCAGGAAGGCGGTGATCAGCGGCGTCGACAGCGTCGACGCCCCGGCCGACGCGCCCGCCGCCCCGCCGCAGCGCAACCTCGCCCTCGGACTCGGCGGCCGGGTCCAGCCGTTCGCCGAGCGGCACGGCTACGAACACCTGATGGAGTTCACCATGGCCGAGGTGCGCCGGGAACTGGTGGGCCGGCTGACGGACCCGAACTACCGGATCCACGTCTCGCTGAAGGACCTCAAGGACCTGCCCAACACCCTGGCCCGCGGCTGGGCCTGGGAGGAGAAGGGCGCGAAGGGGATCCTCCCGTTCGAGAACGGCAAGCTCCCCGAGTACGCGCTGACCTGGGAACGCGCCCCGAGCGTCACCGACTGGGAGATGTACCTGATCCACACCCTGCCCGGCGTCCTGGAACGCACCACCTTCTACGACGAGAACGACAACGTGGTGCCGGACCCGTTCCTGACCGAGGGCAACTGACCGAGGGCAACCGACCGAGGGCAGCTGACCGAGGGGACCTGAGAACCACCCACCTGACCCTCCCTCACGTCCATCTGCCGGACGGCCCGGTGGGCGGGCGGCGCGGCGTGGTCGACTGGTCGGCACACCCACCGCCACGGCATCAGGAGGCCTCATGCTGCCCTCGCTCGACGGACTGCTGTTCGCGCCGGTCGCCCGGCCCGCGCAGGGGGAGGTGGACCCGGGCACCCGCTTCGCCTACCGGGAGCGCGACGGGCTGGTGTGGGCCGGCTACCGGGGCGGCGAGATCGTCCACGGGCACCTGGTCGGCACCCGGACCGGCAACACCGTCGAGTTCCGGTACGTGCAGCTCAACCGGGCCGGGGAGACCAACTCGGGGCACTGCGTCAGCGAGTTGAGCCGTCTCGCCGACGGGCGGCTGCGGCTGGACGAGCGCTGGGAGTGGGAGTCCCGGGCCGGCTCGGGCACCAGCGCGGTCGAGGAGGTCCTGCCCGGCCGCTGACCGGGGTTGTCGGTGGCGGCCGCTAGCGTCCGGGCCATGAGTGATCGTGAGAGCTACGCCCCGCTGGTGTTCCTGGAGTACGACCACCGGCCCGGCTCGTACTGCCTGATGCTGACGGACGATCGGATGGTCGCGGTGGACGAGGTGTTCGAGGCGGCCGGCCAGCAGAACGGCGGGTACGGCTGGGAGGCGGTGGCCCGCTCCGCGGTCCGCTCGCGGGCGCCGCACCTGGAGGGCCGCTTCCGCTACGACCCGGAGGCCGGCATGTTCGTCGCGTACGGCGAGGACGCGGCGGCGCTGCGCGAACTCGGCGCGCTGCTGTCCGGCGCGTTCCGCGACCGGCCGACGCTGCGCGAGCTGATCGACGCCGCCGAGCCCGACTGGTTCGACTGATCCCGCCCCGACCTGCCTGACCTGCCCGGACGCGCGAACGCCGACGGCCGCCCCTCCCGACATGAGGGGCGGCCGTCGGCGTGTACGGGTGGTCCGGGCGGGCCGGACCGGTCAGGCGGAGGTGCCTCAGACGGAGAGGACCTGGCCCGGGAAGATGACGTCGGCGCTGGCGCCGATGGTCTGGGCGTTGGCCTTGTACAGCGCGTCCACGGTGGTGCCGTTGGCGGCCGCGATGGCGCTCAGGGTGTCACCGGACTTGACGGTGTAGCTGCCGCCGTCGGTCTTCGCGGCACCGGAGTTGTGCTTCTTCCAGGACTGGCCGCCCTGCTGCTTGTCGGCCTGCGCCTTGCCCTGGGCCTTGCTGCCCTGGGTCTGGTCGGCGGCCGCCGGGGCCTGGCCGCGGGTCTGCGAACGCGAGGCCGCGTTGTCACCGGTGCTGGTGCTGGTGTTGGTGGAGGCCGCGTCGCTCTGCGTGGTGGCCGGCTTCGCGGACTTGGCAGCGGTGTTGCTGGTCGAACCGGTGGTGGCGGCGCTCGACGAGGTGTCGACCTGGGCAGCGGCGCCGCCCTGGGTCAGACCGGCCTGGACGGAGCACACCGGCCAGGCGCCGGGGCCCTGGGAGGCGAGCACCTTCTCGGCGACGGCGATCTGCTGCGCCTTGGTGGCCAGGTTGGCCTGCGGGGCGTAGGCGGTGCCGCCGTACGCGGCCCAGGTGGAGGACGTGAACTGCAGGCCGCCGTAGAAGCCGTTGCCGGTGTCGATGGACCAGTTGCCGGTCGACTCGCACTGGGCGACCTTGTCCCAGGTGGACACGTCGGCGGCGGAGGCCGAGGTCGCCGTAAGGAGGCCGGCCACCGGGAGAGCGGCCACCGCGGAGCCCGCCACGATGGCGGCACGGACGCGGTTGCGGTTACGGCTGCCCTTCTCGGCGGTGGTGGCGGTCTTGGCGGCAGCGGTCTCGTTACGGAAGATCATGCGATTCCTTTCGGATGCCCCGGGCAGGCAAGGCGGAACCAGAGCCCCTGACGGGCCTGCTGTCTCTCGCGCTTGTGGATCGGACGGTGCCGTCTCTTGCCGACGTGCTCTCCGTCGCGGTCACCCTGCCCGTGCGGGCGGCTCGGTGGCCGCTCCGGGGCGTTGGTGTCGGGTGATCCCGGGTAGTGCGCCCTGCACTGGTTACGAAGCTACGGGCGTCCGGGCCGAACTCCAAGCATTCCATGGTCTTCGCAGGTCAGAGCCATGTTACCGGCGGTACAGCGGGGTTTTCGGGTGGTCCGGACCGCGAAATCCCGGGCCCGGGCCGCGCCCGCTGTGACCGGCCTCACCGGATTCGGCCGCCTCCCGCCGGGGAACCGCGCACCCTGCGTGACGGGTGGCCGACCGGCTGCCGACCGTCGCGCCTTCCGGCTATGGGCCGGACCACAGCGGCCACGGCCGGTGCACCTCGCGGTCACCCGCCGTGGCCGTCCGCCCGTCGGCGGGCCCGCTGAACTGCCGCGTCAGGACCGGGCGGTGAGGACGCGGGGCCCGTCCTCGGTGATCGCCACCGTGTGCTCGGAGTGCGCGCCGCGCGAGCCGTCGGCCGAGCGCAGCGTCCAGCCGTCCGGGTCCACCCGCAGCTCCGCCGTGCCCGTGCACCACCACGGCTCCAGCGCCAGGGTCAGCCCCGGGCGCAGCTCCAGGCCGCGGCCGGGCCGTCCGACGTTGGCCACGTGCGGGTCCTCGTGCATGGTGCGACCCAGGCCGTGGCCGCCGAAGTCGGTGTTGATGCGGTAGCCCGCGCCTTGGCCGACCGCGGCGATGGCTGCCGAGATGTCGCCGATCCGGTTGCCGGGCACCGCCGCCGCGATCGCCGCGTCCAGGGCGGCCCGGGTGGAGTCGATCAGCCGGACGTCCTGCTCGGCGGGCGTCCCGGCGACGACGGTGACGGCGGAGTCGGCGACCCAGCCGTCGATCGACACCGCGAAGTCCAGGCTGATCACGTCGCCGTCCCGCAGCACGTAGGGGCGCGGCCGGCCGTGCAGCACTGCGTCGTTCACGGACAGGCAGATCACGTTGCGGAACGGGCCGCGGCCGAAGGACGGCGCGTAGTCCCAGTAGCAGGACACCGCCCCGCGTTCCTCGACCAGCTTCCGGGCCCGGTGCTCCAGGTCCATCACCTCGCGGCCCGGCTCGACCATGGCCGACAGTTCCGCCAGGGTCTCGGCGACGAACCGCCCGGTGACGGCCATCTTCTCGATCGCCTGCGGCGTCTTGAACTCGATCACGACACGACTCCCTGCACAGCGGCGTCGCGCCGCCCGCTCGCTCGGACAGCCGGTATTTGAATACCGGCGGGACGCAGACACCCTAGCAGTCGAACGGTATTTAAATACCGCCCCCGTCGCCTTCTCTACTGTGGCGCGGCCCCCAGTAGCGCCTCGACCGCGGCCCGCGCCTGCCGGGCCGGGGCGGGACTGCCGCTGATCGCGGCGGTGACGATGGCACCCTCGGCGAGCAACTGCACGGGAGACGGGTCGGCGAGGCCGGCGGCGCGGGACCAGTCGGCGAGCCGGCGGTGGAACGCCTCCTTGTGGGCACGCACCTCGGCGAGGACGGCCGGCGAGGCCGGACCCAGTTCGCCGAAGGCGTTGATCCAGGCGCAGCCGCGGAAGCCCGGCTCGGCACACCAGTCGGCGAGCCAGTCGAAGGCGGCCAGCAGCCGCGCCCGCGGGTCGGCATGTGCCTCGGCGGCGGCGGTCAGGCGGCCGCGCCAGCGGAGATCGCGGCGGCGCAGCACGGCGACCACCAGGTCGTCCTTGGCCGGGTGGAGGCGGTAGATGCGCTTGAGCGGCAGTCCACAGGCGGCGCGGACCTCGTCCATGCCGACGGCGCGGATGCCCTTCTCGTAGAACAGCGCCTCAGCGGCGTCGAGGAGCTTCTCGTGGTCCTGCCGGGTCTGTTCCTCGGTGAGCGGGGCGGGCATCGGGCGGCTCCTGCGCGGGATCGGCGGCATCCGGATCGGGGTCGGCGTCCGGATCGACGTCCGGGTCGAAGGCTGGGTCGACGTCCGGATTGACGTGGAGAACGGTCGTTCCCTAGCCTAGCGTCACGCCGAATGGAGAACGACCGTTCTCCATCCGGGCCGAGACCGACCCGAGGAGGCCGCCATGACCGAGGACCGCCCGCCCCGCCCGCCGTTCACCCGCGACACCGCACTCGCCAAGGTCCGCGCCGCCGAGGACGCCTGGAACACCCGCGACCCGCAGCGGGTCGCCCTCGCCTACACACCCGACTCGGTGTGGCGCAACCGCGACACCTTCCTCACCGGCCGCGCCGCGATCGTCGAGTTCCTGACCGCGAAGTGGGCCCGCGAGCACGAGTACGCGCTGCGCAAGAACCTGTGGACCTTCGACGGCGACCGGATCGCCGTCCGCTTCCAGTACGAGTGGCACGACGACGCGGGCCAGTGGTGGCGCAGCTACGGCAACGAGCTGTGGGAGTTCGACGCGAACGGCCTGATGCGGCGGCGCGAGGCCAGCATCGACGACGTGCGGATCACCGCCACCGACCGCCGCATCCTCGGGCCCCGGCAGGACGGCGAACCCGAGCTGCCCGTGCGCTGAGCCCTGCGCCGGAGCCCCGCGCCCTCCGCCGGAGCCCCCGCGCCGGCCGGCGGAGGAGACGGCGGGCCGTCGCGTTCAGTAGCGTGGCGGCATGGTGCGAGTCCCCCTCACCCCCGAGCAGATCGACGCCGGCCGGCGCCTGGGCGCGCTGTTCCGCGAGACCAGGGCCGGCCGCGACCCGGTCGCCGTCGCCCAGAGCGCCGGCATCTCCCCCGAGACCCTCCGCAAGATCGAGATGGGCCGCCTGCCCAGCCCGGGCTTCGGCACGGTGGTCGGCCTGTGCGCCGCGCTCGACGTCCCGCTGGACGACGCCGCCCAGGTGTGGCTGGGCGTGGTCGCCGACGACCGCCGCGCGGCGGGCTGACCACCGTCCGGTCCGGCAACCGTCCGGACCGGACGGACAGGCGGACAAGACGGACAAGACGGACAAGACGGGCCAGACGGATCAGACGGTGGCCAGCACCGCGTACCGCTCGTCGGTCACCGGCCCGCCCCAGAGCTCGGCGTCCGCCGACAGCGGTTCGAGTTGCAGCTCGCTCACCAACGGCCCGACCGCGTCGGCCAGTTCGTCTGCCCGGACGCCGCCCGCCCAGGGCAGCGCGCCCGCACCGGGCGTGTACGGCTCGCTCTCCGCGCCGGCCTCGCGCCACCGGCCCTCGATCAGCACCAGTCGGCCGCCCGGGCGCAGCAGGGTGACCCAGTGGCGGAGTGCGGCCTCCGGGTCGGGCAGCGTCCACAGCAGGTGCCGGCAGAGCACCGCGTCGAAGCGTTCCGCGCCGACGGGCGGCCGTGCGGCGTCGCCGGCCAGGAACCGGGCCGGCCGGCCCGCGCCGGCCAGCTTCGTCCGGGCCCGCTCGACCATCCCGGCCGCCAGGTCCACCCCGGTGACGCGGTGCCCGGCCGCGGCGAGCAGCAGGGACACGGATCCCGTCCCGCACCCGGCGTCCAGCACGTCCAGCGGCCCGCCGGGCAGCCAGCCGGCGAGCCTGCGCTCCCAGGCCCGGCGGGTGGACGCGGCGGCCATCCCGTGGTCGGGCTCCCGGTCGAAGGCGGGGGCGGCGTCGTTCCAGTACTCGGCGATGGCGTGCAGCTGGGTGTCCATCCGGGCATCCTCGCAGCCGCCACCGACAGTTCTCCGGGCCGCCAACCCGGCTGCCGCGTCGGCGACTTCGGACCTTCCGGCGCCGGTCCGGCGTCAGTCCGCTGCCGGTCCGGCGGGGCTCCGGCTCAGCAACTCGGCGGTGCGGTCGGCGAGTTCGACCAGCCAGTGCGGGTCGCCGTGCTCGCGTCCCCAGTGGGCGGCGCTCACGGCGCGGGCCTGGGCCCACCGGCGGACCCGCTCGGGGTCGAGTTCGGCGGCCTCGGCGTAGATCGCCAGGCGGCGCAGCACCGCGCGGTGCGGGTCGTCGGCGGCGAGCAGTTCCTCGACGCGGCTGCGGAGCAGTGTGAAGCCGTCGTAGGCGGGGTCGCCGGCCCGCCCCTTGGGGTCGATGGCCAGCCAGGGCTCGCGTTCGGCGCGCAGGACGTTGCCGAAGTGCAGGTCGCCGTGGACGAGGGTGTCGGGCTGCTCGGGCCCGAGTTCGCGGACGGTGGCGACGGCGGCGTCCACCACCCGGCGCGGCAGCGGCCGGGGCAGCCGGTCGGCGTCGCGGCGGAGTTCCTCCGCCCACGGTCCGGCCTGCTCGCTGAGTCGCGGCAGGCCGGGCGGTGCGGCGACGGCGAGCGTGCGGGTGAGGCGGCCGGCCAGGGCGACGGCCTCGTCCAGGTCGGGGTGGTCGGCGAGGGTGCGCGGGTCGGCCCGTTCCAGCAGCATCGCGAACCGCGCGTCGTCGCGCCGGTGCAGCCGTACCGCGCCCCGCCCGCCCCAGGCGGTGTACGCGTCCGGCTCGTGCACGTTCCCCGGGTGCGGGAACGAGACCTTCAGCACGGCGGCCGCCCCCTCGGCGTCCCGCACCGGCAGCACGAGTCCGACCTGCCCGTGCGTCGCCGCCCCGTCCGGCCGGCACTCCCACTGCTCCAGCAGCGCCTCGACCAGCCCGGGCAACGCGGCGATCCACGCCCGCCCCGCCGCCCCCTCCCGCGCGACGGTCCCCCGCGCGAGCCCCTCCGGTATCCCGATCACCGCCGCACCCTAACCCGCCGTCCTCACCCCGTGAGCACCGACCGACCCGCCGCCCTCACCCCGTGAGGGCCAGGCGCAGGGCCAGCACCGCGACCAGGCCGTAGCCCGCGGCGTAGGTGGAGCGGCGGACGGTCGGGCCGAGTCTGGCGCCGGCGAAGGCGCCGGCTGCGGCGAGGAGGTGCTGCCAGGCGAGGGAGGCCAGGAAGACGCCGGTGGCGAAGGCGGTCGCGCCGGCCCGGGCGTCGGCGCCGCGGGCGGCGACCAGGGCGGTGAAGTAGAGCGCGGTGGTGGGGTTGACGAGGGTGAGGAGGGCGAAGCGGACGAAGGCGCGGGCGGCACTGCGCGGCGCCGGGGTGTCGGCGGCGTCGGCGGCGGTGCGGCGCAGGCCGAGCAGGCCGTGGACGGCGATCGCGCCGAGCAGCAGGGCGGAGACGGCCCGCACCGCGGTTTCGTGGCCGGCGAGCAGGTGGGCGACGCGGGGCCGGCCAGCACGGCGACGGCCGCGTACGCGCCGTCGACCGCGGCGACCGCCGTGGCGCCGCCGGCGGCCGGGCCCAGCCGCGGCGGCCCTCCTGGAGCAGCAGCACGCCGACCGCGCCGAGCGGCACCGCCACTCCGAGTCCGGCCACCGCGCCTTCGAGCACCGCACCTGTCGTCATCCCCTCACGATGGCGTCCGGGCCGCACCGTCCGCACCGCATTTTCGGCCCGCCCCGCCCCGCCGGCGGCCGCCCCGCAGCGCGAGCACCGAACGGTACGACTGCACGGACAGCGCCGACCGCGCCGACAGCACCGAGGCGGCGCTGCGCCAGGACCCGATCGACAGCACCGAGCAGGCCGAGCCGACCGAGCCCAGTGACAGCGCGGAGCAGACCGATCCGACCGACAGGAAGGAGTACGCCGAGCCGATCGACAGGAACGACCCCACCGATCCGATCGAGAGTCCCGCGTCGAGCGCCTTGCGCCGGCCGTTCCGACAGTCCGTCATGCCCCAACCTCCTGAAGTGCCCGTTGACGGGTCAGCCGTACCCGGCCGGCTCCGGTCCACCGCTGCCGCCACCCGGTCGGCCTGTCGGGGGCCGTTCCTGCTTTGATGGGGGCCGGTCGCCCGCGGGGCGGGTCGTCGCTGGTCAGGAGGTTGCGGTGGGCGCCGAGGTGCTGTCGCTGGGGTTGTTGGGCCTGGTGCTGTGGAGTGCGGTGCGGCGGCCGTTCGGGTGGCCGGAGGCGGTGGTCGCGGTTCCGGCGGCGGGGCTGCTGGTGGCCGTCGGGGCGGTGTCGCCCGAGGCGGCGTGGGCCGAGCTGGAACGGCTCGGCCCGGTGGTGGGGTTCCTGGCCGCGGTGCTGGTGCTGGCCCAGCTCTGCGACGACGAGGGCCTGTTCGAGGCGTGCGGCCGCTGGATGGCGAGCGCCTCCGGCGGCAGGCCGGTCCGGCTGCTGGGGCAGGTGTTCGGGGTGGCGGCGGTGGTGACGGCGGTGCTCAGCCTGGACGCCACGGTGGTGCTGCTGACGCCGGTGGTGGCGGCGACGGCCGGTGTCCTCGCGGTCCGGGCCCGGCCGCACGTGTACGCGTGCGGGCACCTGGCGAACACCGCGTCGCTGCTGCTGCCGGTGTCGAACCTGACCAACCTGCTCGCGTTCACCGCCAGCGGCCTGACCTTCGGGCGGTTCACGGCCCTGATGGCGCTGCCGTGGCTGGCCGCGCTCGGCGTCGAGTACCTGCTGCTGCGCCGTTTCTTCGCCGCCGACCTGGCCGTCCCGGCGTCCCGTCCGGCGCCTGCCGAGCGTCCGCGGCTGCCGCGGTTCGCGCTGTGGACGGTGGCCGGCACGCTGGCCGGGTTCGTGGTGGCCTCGGCGCTCGACGTCTCCCCGGCGTGGGCGGCGGCGCTGGGCGCGGCGGTGCTGGCGGTCCGTGCGCTGGCGGCGGGCCGGACGAACACCCGCCGGCTCGTGCGCGCGGCGTCGGTGCCGTTCCTGGCGTTCGTCCTCGCGCTGGGCGTGGTGGTGAAGGCCGTGGTGGACAACGGGCTGGCGGAGTGGCTGGGCGCGCTGGTCCCGGCCGGGGCGTCGCTGCCGTCGCTGTTCGCCCTGGCGGCGCTGGCCGCGCTGCTGGCGAACCTGGTGAACAATCTGCCGGCCACGCTGCTGCTGGTGCCGCTCGCCGCCCCGTCCGGCCCGGGGGCGGTGCTGGCGGTCCTGCTGGGCGTCAACATCGGCCCGAACCTGACGTACGCCGGCTCGCTCGCCACCCTGCTGTGGCGGCGGATCGTGCAGACCCGGGAGATCGACGACGGCGGTCTGGGCACCTTCACCCGGCTCGGCGCGCTCACCACTCCGGCCACCCTGGCCGCCGCCGTCCTCGCCCTCTGGGCCTCGCTGCGGCTGATCGGCGCCTGAGCCCCGCCCCCGACCGGCACCAGAGCACCGGCCCCGACCGGCGCCTGAGCGACCGGCGCGGGACCGGCACCGGGGCGCTGACCAGCGGCGGAGCAGGGTCTGCGGGCATCCGGGGGACGCCTGTCCGGCATCCGGGCGGCGCCCCGCGCGCCCGAACAGCCGAGCGGATGCGCAGCCCGGATGAAACCCCGGCAGCCCCACCCGTCACTCCTGGCCCGGGCCGCCCCGGAGGCCGTAGGGTCGGCCCCGGCCCCAGGTCGGGGAGATTTCCCCGCACTTTTCCGTTATCCGTCGGCCGCCGGTGGATCTCCGAAGGTGTGAGGGCAGGACGCGAGAACACGAGGACGGACCGGGCTGTGGACAGTGGGCGGGTGGCGGCGCTGGTCGGGCGGGCGCAGCACGGCGACCGGCAGGCGGTGGCGGAGCTGGTGGGCGGTCACCTGCCGCTGGTGTACAACGTGGTCGGCCGGGCCCTGTCGGGGCATCCGGACACCGACGACGTGGTGCAGGAGACCATGCTGCGGGCGGTGGACGGCCTGCCGGGGCTGCGGGATCCGGCGGGGTTCCGGAGCTGGCTGGTGGCGATCGCGGTGAACCAGGTGCGCCGCCGCTTCCGCGACGAGAGCGCGGGCGCGGCGCAGGCGGTGCCGGACCCGGCGGCGGTGGCCGATCCGGCGGCGGACTTCGTCGGGCTGACGATCGTCCGGCTGGGGCTGTCGGAGCAGCGGCGGGAGGTCGCGGAGGCGACCCGCTGGCTGGACGAGGGCGACCGGGAGCTGCTGGCGCTGTGGTGGCTGGAGGCGGCGGGCGAGCTGTCGCGGACGGAGCTGGCGGCGGCGCTGGAGGTGTCGCCGCAGCACGCGGCGGTGCGGGTGCAGCGGATGAAGGGCCAGCTGGAGGCGGCCCGGGTGGCGGTGCGGGCGCTGGGCGCGGTGCCGGGCTGTGGGTGGCTGGCGGAGCTGACGGCGGGGTGGGACGGGGTGCCGAGTGCGCTGTGGCGCAAGCGGATCGGCCGTCATGTGCGCGAGTGCGCGGGGTGCGGGGAGCACCGGCGCGGGCTGATGCCGGCGGAGGGGCTGCTGGCCGGGTTGACGCTGGTGCCGCTGCCGGACGACGGGGTGGGCCTGCCGCTGGAGTGGACGGGTTCCGGGTCGGCGGCGCCGGGCGCGGCGCGTTCTCGCACCGGCGGGGGCGCGCGGCGGTGCGGCCCGTGGCGGTTCGCACCGGGCCGGTGAGCGGTCGGCGGACGGCCCGGCGGACCGGCGGGGCCGCCGGGAGGCGCGGCGCCGCGGTCGGCGCCGGGTGCTGGTGGCGGCGGCGCGGTGACGGTCGCGGTGGGGCTGCTGGTGGCGGTGGCGCTGCGGGACGGATCGGCGCCGGCGGACGTGCCGCTGCCCGCGGCGGCGGGTCCGGGGGCGGCGGAGGCGCTGGTGGATCCGGCGGCCGGGACCGCGCCGGGCCCGTCCGGGTCGCCGTCGGGCGCGCCGTCCGGTTCGCCGTCGCCGTCGCCGTCCGCGAAGCCCTCGGTGTCCGCGCCGCCGTCGAGCCAGGCGCCCGTGCCGGCGCCGCCGGTGTCCTCCGCGCCCGCGGCCTCGCCGACGGCGGCGGCCGCCGCGAAGCGGTCCGCGGATCTCGGGCAGCAGGTGCTGGACCTGGTCAACGTGCAGCGTGCGCAGGCGGGTTGTCCGGCGATGCGGTCGAACGCGAAGCTGGCGGCGGCGGCGCAGGAGCAGTCGGACGACATGGCGGCGCGTTCGTTCTTCGACCACACCAACCCGGACGGCGACGGTCCGCAGCAGCGGATCGACGCCGCCGGGTACGAGTGGAGCGGCTGGGGCGAGAACATCGCGCGGGGGCAGAAGGACGCCGCGGCGGTGATGAACAGCTGGATGAACAGCCCGGGCCACCGGGCGAACATCCTGAACTGCAAGTTCACCGAGCTCGGCGTGGGGGTGCACCAGGGCTCCGGCGGGCCTTGGTGGACGCAGGACTTCGGCACTCCGGGCTGATCGCCGGGCGCGCCGCCCGCCCGTGCGGCCCGTGCGGCCCGTGCGCCTGCCGGGCGGGCGGTCAGTCGGCGACGGCCTTGTTGCCCTCCCGGGGGCGCGGGACGGCGTCGGCGGCGTCCGCGCCGGCGGCGGCCGCGGCCGGCGCGGGCTCGCCGAGGACGGCGGCGCGCAGGTCGGCGAGCGCGTCGTCGACGGAGTCGTGGACCTCGAAGATCCGCTGGATGCCGAAGAGTTGGAGGATCTTGCGGGTGTGCGTCTCGGGGCCGGGGAGGACCAGCCGGAGCCGGCCGCCGCGGGAGGACAGCATGCGGCGGGTGGCGACCAGGACGGCGAAGCCCGTGGAGTCGCAGAAGTCGACCCGGCTGATGTCCACCACCATTCGCAGGCAGCCTTCGGTGACCAGTCGCTGGAGGCGCTCGCGGAGTGCGGAGACTCCGCTGATGTCCACCTCGCCGGCGACCTGGACGACCGTCCAGCCGTATCGCTCCCCGTAGCTCACGCTCAGTGCCACTCTGGTGCCTTTCTCCTGGGATCGCTGGGGGTATGCGGCCTCTGCCCGATTCCGGCGGCGCGAACCCTGTTCCGGGTGACGATTTCGCGGTCGGAGGGAGGAATTTCCGCGAAATGTCATGTCCGAGATCCGTTCGACGGTCGAATTCGATGCTCCACCCGACGATCTGCACAGGATTTCCTCCGCTTGGCGGTACCCGGCGGGCCGTCGGCCGTCCCGGCCGGGACGCGCCGGGCGGGGGCCGGTGCCAGGCTGGGAAGGGAGTGCCCGGCGAAGGGAGAGCGCCATGATCACCACCGATTTCGTGCCCGGTTCACCGTGCTGGCTGGACCTGGGCGCGCCGGACGTGTCCGCCGCCGCGGACTTCTACGGGGCGGTGCTGGGCTGGGAGTTCGAGCCGCTGGAGGGTTCCGACGGCGGGTTCGGGCTGGCCCGCTCGGACGGCCGGGCGGCCGCCGGGATCGGGCTGCTCACCGAGCAGGGCGCCCGGTCGGCGTGGATGGTGTACTTCTTCACCCCGGACGTCCACGAGACCGCGGCCTCGGTGCTGCGGGCGGGCGGCACGGTGCGGGTGGAGCCGCGGGACGCGGAGGGCTGGGCGTCGGTGGCGCAGTTCAGCGACCCGCAGGGCGGCCAGTTCGCGGTGTGGACGCCGGGGCGGGCGCGCGGCCTGGAGGTGGCGGACGACCCGGGCGCGCTGTGCTGGACGGAGCTGTACACCTCGGACGCGTCGGCGGCGCTGGCGTTCTACGAGACGGTGTTCGGCTGGCAGCGGGAGGACATGCCGATGCCCGGCGGCGGGGGCGGCACCTACACCATCGTGACCCCGGCCGGGCAGCCCCGGGAGCGGATGCACGGCGGTGTGCTGCAGGTGCCGCCGGAGCAGCTGGCGCTGTCCCGGGGCGTGGCGGCCTGGCATCCGGTGTTCACGGTCTCCGACTGCGACGCGGCGGCGGCGACGGTGCGCACCGAGGGCGGCGAGGTGCTGGTCGGCCCGGCGGACGCGCCCGGGATCGGCCGGATGGCGGTGTGCGCGGACGGCTCGGGCGCGGACTTCGTGCTGATGACCCCGGCCGCCGTTCCCGCCTCCTGACGATCCGTCACCTCGCCTTGCCCTCCTTCACGATTCCCCGGCCCTCGCGCAGTCGTTGCGCGAGGGCGTCGGGCGCGATCAGCGGGTCGGGGTAGCCGGCCGGGCGGCGCCGGGCCCGCCACGGCCGGTGGATCTCCCGGCCGGGCAGCTCGGCGAGTTCGGGCACCCAGCGGCGGACGTACTCGCCGTCGGGGTCGTGCCGGTCGGCCTGGGCGAGCGGGTTGAGGACGCGGTTGGGGCGGGTGTCGGTGCCGGTCCCGGCGACCCACTGCCAGTTCAGCTGGTTGTTCGCCAGGTCGCCGTCGACCAGGTGGGCGAGGAAGTGCCGGGCGCCGAGCCGCCAGTCCAGGTAGAGGCTCTTGGCGAGGAAGCTCGCGGTGAGCAGCCGGGCCCGGTTGTGCATCCAGCCGGTCTCGGCGAGCTGCCGCATTCCGGCGTCGATGACCGGGAAGCCGGTGCGGCCCTGCTGCCAGGCGGCGAGTTCGGCCTCGTCGGTGCGCCAGCTGTCGTGCCGGGTGCGGTAGTCGGCGTGCGCGGCGGCGGGGCGGGCGGCCAGCACCTGGTGGTGGAAGTCCCGCCAGACGAGCTGCCGGACGAAGGCCTCGGCGCCGGGGCCGCCGCGCCGCTCGGCGAGGTGCGCGAGTTCGTTGGCGGACAGGCAGCCGAAGTGCAGGTAGGGCGGCAGGTGCGAGGTGCCGTCGG
>NZ_KK853997.1:1053434-1054040 GCF_000696185.1 Kitasatospora cheerisanensis KCTC 2395
CGCGGCGCAGCGAGGTGTCCAGGTCGGTGAGGCAACCGGCCAGGAAGGCGCGGCGGTTGGGGGCGTCGAAGCCGGCGGCGGCGATCGCCGGGTCGGTGACGAACAGTGGGAGCACCTGGTCGGCGCCGGTGCGGGCGGCGTGCAGGGCGGGGTTGTCGTGCAGGCGCAGGTCCTGGGTGAACAGGACGACGGCGACGGTCATGGAGGTTCCGATCCCGGGCCGGCCGGGTCGAACTCCCGTGCCGGACAGTTGAGGTGACGTGGCGTCGGGGACGGGCGTCCCCTCCTGCTGTTTCGGAGCGGACGGCGGCCGGCATGAGCGGCGGCGGGCTCCGGGCGGACGAAATGTCCGGCGAATCGGGAACATCCCGGCGGGCGGCCTCGTTCCCCCAGGGTCCAGTTGCCTCTTCGCCCCTGGGAGCGTTGTGCCCGAGACCGCGTCCGCCCCGTCCACCCTCTCCCCCGCGCCGACCGTCCTCCCCCCTCTTCCGGCCCCGAGCGTGCAGGCCGAGCGCCTGATCGAGCTGGGGGTGCACGGGATCGCCGGCCTGTCCGCCGCCGAACTGCGCGCCTTCGCCGCGGCCGCCGACGCCTCCGCCGCGGGCG
>NZ_KK853997.1:1054067-1086337 GCF_000696185.1 Kitasatospora cheerisanensis KCTC 2395
GGAGCGCCGCAACGCGCCGAAGGTCGGCTGGTGCTGGGCGGGCAACCGGCACACCTGGCTGGGCTTCGGCTCGGCGACGGGCCGTCAGGTCGCGGGCGGCCGCGCCGCCTGACCTGCCCCGGCCGCTGATCCGCCGGCGCCGCCCGCAGTCACGACACGGGCGGCACCGGCGGGTTCGGCCGCCGGGCCCGGTACGGTCGGATCCGGAACCTGCGGGCCCGCGGCGGCCCGCGCACCCTCGAAGCGGCAGGAGCAAGCACCGTGCAGCAGCTCACGTACGGCGACATCAAGGCGGCCGGCGACCGGATCGCCGGGCGGGTGCGGCCCGTCGCGGTGGCCCCGCTCACCGGCGGCGGCGACGGGCGGGGCGCGGAGGTCTGGGCCGCGCTCGAACTCCTGCAGCACACCGGCTCGTTCAAGGCCCGGGGCGCGCAGAACTTCCTGACGGCGCACCGCGAGGCCGGCACGCTCCCGGACGCGGGGGTGACCATCGCGTCCGGCGGCAACGCCGGCCTGGCGTGCGCGTGGGCCGCGCAGCAGCAGGGCGTGCGGGCGACGGTGTTCCTGCCGGAGACCGCCCCGGCGGTGAAGGTGGCCCGGCTGCGCGGGTACGGGGCCGACGTCCGGCTGGTCGGCGAGGAGTACGCGGAGGCGCTGGCGGCCTGCGAGGAGTTCGCTGCCTCCGCCGGGGCGCTGGCCTCGCACGCCTACGACCATCCGCTGATCGCCGCCGGCGCGGGCACCCTGCTGGACGAGATCCTCCGCCAACTGCCGTCCCTGGACACGGTGGTGGTCTCGGTCGGCGGCGGCGGACTGCTCGCGGGCGTGGCCACGGCGGCGGCCGAGCACGGGGTGCGCACCGTCGCCGTCGAGCCGGAGGGGTCGCGGGCGCTGCACGCGGCGCTGGCGGCGGGCGAGCCGGTGGACGTGCCGGTGCACTCGGTCGCCGCCGACGCGCTGGGCGCCCGGCGCGCCTCCGCGGCGGCCGTCCGGGCGGCCCGGCAGGGCGAGGTGCGGAGCGTGCTGGTGCCGGACACGGAGATCGTCCGGGCCCGCCAACTCCTGTGGAGCGGGCACCGGCTGGCCGTCGAGCACGCCGCCTCCACCGCGCTGGCCGCGCTCACCGGCGGCGCGTACCGGCCCGCGGACGGCGAGCGGGTGTGCGTGGTGCTGTGCGGCGCCAACACGGACCCGGCCACGCTCGACCGGGCCGCGCAGACTGACTGACCGGCCGTCAGTTCGCGCTGCTCGCAGGGATTTCCGCCCTGTCGGACGACGGCGCTACGGTGCCGCCCATGACTTCACTCTCCACCGCCGCGGCCGACTGGGACCGCCGACTGGCCGACGCCTTCGGCATGATGCTCGGCCGGCCGCTGCACGAGTTCGACCCGGGCGCGGTGTACGCGGCCGGCATCGGCGGGAACCTGATCCACGAGCTCGGCTTCGACCGGGACGCCGCCTGGGTGCGGCCGCAGGCGCTGAGCGGCGCCGAACCGGTCGGCTGGGACTGCCCGTTGTTCGACGACAGCCCGCGGACGCCGGTGTTCGACGCCGCCGGTTCGCTCTTCGCGATACCGGCGGACCGGGACGCGCCGGCCCTGCCCGGGCCGTTCGCCGCCGCGGTCGCCGCCGCCTGCTTCGCCGAGGGCCTGATCCGCGGCGCCGACCTCGCCCCGCTGGTGGTCGAGCACGGCGTCGACCTCGGTGCGCACCCCGGCAGTTGGGCGGTCTTCTTCGCCCGGCTGCGCTCGGACGGCACCCTGCTGGACGCGTTCCGCGCCGCCCTCGACACCGGCCGCACGCCCGAGGACCTGGTGCCCTTCGAGGCCGCCCCGGACGAGGACTGGGAGGAGGCGCTCGCCGCCGTCGAGCCGCCCGAACTCCGCGCCCATCTCGGCTACTTCCTCACCGACGGCGAGGAGGGCCTGATGCCGATGCTCGACGAAGCGCCGGCCTGGGGGCTCGACGCCCACGGCTGCGAGCCGGTGATGGGCTGGGAGGACGGCTTCGGCCAGGTCGACCTGGCGGTGATCCGCCTGAGCGGGCTGGTCGCCGGCTGAACCGGCTTTCCCGTCAGGCCCGTTCGGCGACCGCTTCGCGGTACAGCACGGTGCGGAAGATCCCGGAGACCGTCGCGCCCACCAGCAGCGCGGCGGCCAGGACCAGCCCGGCGAGGACGGCGGCGGCGACGGCCGGCCCGGGGCGGTCGGACTCGATGGCGAGCATCACCGCGACCAGGCCGCCGAGCCCGGCCAGCAGGAGCGGCAGGCCGATCCACAGGGAGCCGAAGATCTGCCGGGTGAAGGTGGCGCGCAGCAGCCGGCCGGAGCGGCGGGTGGCCTCGCGGATCGGCAGGTCGTCCAGCGCGATGCCGGGCAGCACCAGGTAGGTGGCCAGCGACCAGGCGACGTCGACGAGTTGGTCCAGCAGCTCGCCGACCACCGGGATCCGGTCGAGCTGGCGGGCGGCGAGCAGCACCGTGCTGCCGAGCAGGCTCCAGCCCAGCAGCCTGCGCCAACCGGCGAGCGCCGCCCGGAGGTTGGCCCCGTACCGGGCGGGCGTTCCGTCGAGGGCGTCGGCCACCGCGCGGATCAGGGCGGCGGTGCTGACGGTCAGTCCGAAGCCGAGTGCCAGGTACCCGGCCACCAGCGCCGCCACCGTGCCCGGGCCGGCCCCGCCCGTGCCGTTCAGCACGGCGGGCGCGACGGCGGCCGATCCGATCACCAGGACCTGCGCCGCCCCGAGCAGCGGGAACACCACCAGCCCGCCGCGCCGCCGCAGTATCCCCCAGGACGCCCGCACCGGATGCGCCGTCGCCATCGCCCGCTCCCCTGCCGTCTCCGCCGAACCGCCGTGTCGATCAACGGCAGGGGTGAGCGTACCGGCAGGTCACGACGGCCCCGCACCGGGTGGGCCTGCCCGCCGGCGGGGTGGTCGGTGCCGATCGCCTCGACCGTCGCCTCGGCGCGGGCCGCCCCGTCCTCGGCCGCCAGGGCGGCGTGGAACAGCGGCGCCGGCGCGGACACCTCGCTCGGCCCCTGGCGGTCCACCACCGACGACCGGCCGTCGCTCAAGCAGTGAGCAGTGCACCGCCATGGCTGAACTCGGGCCCGGAATCAGGCCAGTTCGAGCACCAGCTTGCCGGTGTTCGCGCCGTCGAACAGCAGTTGCAGGGTGGCGGGGAAGTCGTCGACGCCGCCCTTGACCAGGTGTTCGCGGGCGGTGAGCCGGCCGTCCGCGAGCCAGCCGGCCAGCTCGCGGGCGGCGTCCCGGTAGCGGGCCGCGTAGTCGAACACCACGAAGCCCTCCATCCGGGCCCGACGGACCAGCAGCGCAAGGTAGTTGGACGGGCCCTGCACGGCGCCCTCGTTGTTGTACTGGCTGATCGCGCCGCACACCACCACCCGGGCGTGCAGCGCCAGCCGGCTCAGCGCGGCGTCCAGGATCGGGCCGCCGACGTTGTCGAAGTACACGTCGATGCCGTCCGGGGCGTGGTCGCGCAGCGCCCGGCGGACGTCCTCGGAGCGGTGGTCGATCGCCGCGTCGAAGCCCAACTCGCCCGTCAGCCAGGCGCACTTGTCGGCGCCGCCGGCGATGCCGACCACCCGGCAGCCCTTCACCTTGGCGATCTGCCCGACCAGGCTGCCGACCGCGCCGGCCGCCCCGGAGACCACCACCGTCTCGCCCTCGCGCAGCGCGCCGACCTCCAGCAGCCCGAAGTACGCCGTCATGCCGGGCATGCCGAGCGCGCCGAGGTACGTCGGCAGCGGCGCGAGGCCCGGGTCGACCCGGTGCGCGCCGCTGCCGTCGGAGAGCGCGTACTCCTGGACGCCGAAGGTGCCGGTGACGAACTCGCCGACCCGGTAGCCGGGGTGGGCCGACTCCACGACCTCCAGCACCGATCCGGCGCGCATCACCTCGCCGATCCCGACCGGCGGCAGGTAGGACGGCCGGTCGTCCAGCCAGCCGCGCATCGCCGGGTCCACCGACAGGTACCTGGTCCGGCCGAGGAACCACCCCTCGGGCGGGGACGGCACCGGCTCCTCGGTGGACGCCCAGTCCTCGGGGCGGACGACGCCCACGGGGCGGCGGGCGAGACGGATCTGACGGTTCACGGCCGACATGGCGCGCTCCTGGGACGACGATCACGGCTACGGGCCGGGGCCGCCGACGCTCGGGGGTGCGGTCGGCGGCCCGCGCGCCCGAGTCTAAGCAAGCGCTTAGTCATCTGACCAGACGTCGGACCCGTTCAGTCCGCGACCGGGGCCGCGGCCGGAGCCGCGGCGGGACCGGCGCCGGGTGGCGGTCGCGGAAGGTGAAGGCGTCCGGCCCCGGGCCGTGGTCGCGGATCCGGGCGAGCCGGTCCATCACCTCGGTGACGCTCGGGCGGTGGCCCGCCGGCACCCACCACATCGCCTGGTGCGGGCCGTCGGGGCGCTCGAACCACTCCCGGCGGCGGCTCAGCACCCGCAGGTGGTCGCTGCGGTAGGTGTACTCCCACAGCGCCTCGGCCGACTCCCACACCGAGGCGTTGATCAGGAACCGCTCGTCCGCCACCCGGGGGTGCACCGCGGCCGCCTCCGCGTCCACGGTGCCGTCGTCCACCAGCCGCCAGACGAAGCCGGGGCTGCGGTCGGCGAGCGCGTTCAGCTCGTCCAACTGGCCGACGAAGTCGGCGACCCGCGGGGAGTCCCGTGGCGCGACGAGGCGGCCGACGTTGACCTGAGCAAGGTGAAAGCCAGTCATGGCGCAAGCATGACCCGGACCTTCATCTAAAGTCAACGATCTTTAGTTTTAGAGAGCGCCACACAGCAGCCGCCCGCGCACGCCTCCATCGCCGCCGTCCACTCCTCCCCCGCCAGACCGTCCAGCAGCGCCAGGTTCATCCCGCACACCAGCCCCGGGAACTCCTGCGCCAGCGCGTGGAACGGGCAGTTCCGCAGCCGCAGCACCTCGCCGTCGCGGAACGGCGCGTAGCCGCGCGCGCGGAGCTCCTCCTCCAGGTCCGCACCCGTGCCCGCACCCGCCGCTCCGGCCGCGCGCGCCGCCGCCTGCAACTCCAGGTCCAGGCCCGCCCGTTCGACGGTCTCCGCGAGCAGCCGGCCGGCCGCGTCGTACGACCGGGGCGGCACCGACACCGCGAACTCCCCGTCGGCGCGCCGGTACAGCTTCGCCGGACGCCCCGCGCCCGGCCCCGTCCGCCCCGTCAGCCGACGGAACGACACCGCCAGCAGCCCGGCCTCCACCAGCTTCTCCAGGTGGAACGCGGCCAGCGACCGGGAGATCCCGGCCGCCTCCGCCACCGCATCCCGCCCCATCTCCTCCGGCGCCGCCGCCACCAGCCGGTACAGCCGGCGCCGCACCGGGTCGCCCAGCAGGCCCAGCGCCGCGTACGAGTCGTCCTCTGCAGTCATCCGGCGAGTCTATGACCAGCCGTCGCAGCTCAAAGACCGCGAGCCGCGCGAATCCGCCCGGTGCCGGACCGCCGTGCGCCGGGCTCCGGGGATTCCCCGCCACCACTATCTACACCTCTGTAGAGTGAGTCCGACCGATCGGACTCGAAGGAGGCCCGCAGTGCACCCGCAGCAGCTGCAGACCGACCCCACCTGGTCCCCGCCGGAACCCGAAGTCCGCCCCGCCTACCAACCCGTCGAGGTCCGCCTCGACGACACCGACACCTGGACGCTCGGCCGCATCAACGCCTGGTGGCACGCCCCCGACGGCACCCCCTGGTGCCGGCTGCGCCTGATCGGCGCCGCACCGCACTGGCGCCGCTACGACCCCGAGCGGATCCTCCTGCTGCCCACGTACGGCACCTGACGGCCCGTCGGCGCTCAGGCCGCGTCCTCCTCCGCCGCCGCCAGCACCAGGTCCACCAGCAGCGGGACGAGTTCGGGCGCGGCCCGGGCGAACTCCTCGACGATCCCGTCCCACGGCGTCAGCGCCAGCGCCTCGACCAGCAGCCGCCGGCCCTCGGGGCCCGGCCCGCGGCGGGCCGCGAGCATCGCCAGCGCCCGGCCCCGGTCGGCGGGGCCCTTGAGGCCGTCGGCGAGCGCCCGGGCGGCCGGCCACCGGCCGTTGTCGGCCAGGCAGGCCGCCAGGTGCGGGGCGGTGTGCTCCTTGCGCGGCGAGGACTCCAGCCGGGCCAGCCACGCCTCCGCGCGCGCGAGGTCGCCGGCGGCGGCCGCGGCCCGGACCACGGCGGCGATGCTGTTGCTGTGCTCGTTCTCGTGGCGGACCCGCGCCACCAGCCGCTCGGCGGCGTCCAGTTCGCCCCGCTCCGCCAGCGCCTCCACCACCACGTGCAGGTGCACGTCCGCGTCCCAGCTGTCGTCGAACCCTTCGATCAGCTCCAGGCAGCGGTCCAGCTGCCCGGTCGCCGCGCAGGCCCGGATCGCCGCGCTCCGGTACCAGACCAGCCGGGCCGGGCCCGTGGTCACCGCCATCAGCGCGAGCAGTTCGGCCGTGATCCGCTCCGCCGGTCCGCGCTCGCCGATGCCGACGAAGGCCTCGGCCACGTCCGCCAGCGCATCGCTGCGCTCGGCCGGGTGCGGCAACTGCCGAACCAGCTCGGCCTCCTCCGCTAGCAGGCGCCCGGCCTCCTCGGCCAGCCCGACCGCGTTCAGCCCCAGCGCCAGGGTGATCCGGTGCAGCGTCCCGGCGAACTGCCGCTCCGTCAGCTCCTCCCGGCTCCGGAGGTGCCGGAGCAGTCGGACCCCGTCGTCGCGATGGCCCAGGCGTCCCAGGGTCGCCGCCGCCGACGCGACGGACCGGAGCGTCGCGGTCGTCACGGCGCGCCGCCGGGCGAGCAGGGCGGCTGCGCTCACCAGCTCGCAGGTGTCCTGCTCCTCACCGGCCTGCCACAGCACGTCCGCCATCTCTACCAGCAGCAGGGCGACCTCACGATCGCTCGCCAGCTGTGGTGCCAGCGCGTTCCCGTGCTCCCGGACGTGGGCGGCGGCCTCCTCGGGCCGTCCGTCGCGCAGCAGCCGCCGGGCGATCGCGCGCCGCACCAGCCAGGTGTCCTCGGGCTCCGCGATCTCCTCCAGTGCGGCCTCCGCCCCGTCGAGGTCGCCGTTGCGGGCGCGCGCCCGCGCGATCCGGGCGTACGCGTAGTCCCGGTACTCCTCGCCCAGTTCCGAGCGGTCGACCAACTCCCGTGCCTCCCGGTGGAATCCGCCCCGGGCCAGGTCCTCGGCGATGTCCGGCAGCGACCACTCCGCCTCGGCCGGATCCAGCAGGTCGGCTTCCGTCACCGCGGCCTGCTGGATCCGTTGCAGCGCCGCCGCGAGTGCGCGGCCGCCCGACGCGTGTCGAACGATCCCGGCACGCCACACCACCCGCAGCCGACCGTCCCGCTCCGCAGCCACCACGCTCTCGGCCCGCCGCAGCGCCTCGTGCGCGCCCCGCACGTCGCCGAGCAGGTCCAGCGCGCCGGCCCGGGCGGCCGACAGCTCCATCCTCCGGCCGCGGCCCTCCACGGCGGCGATGGCCGCCCCCGCGTCCTGCGCCACCGCCGCGGCGAACTCCGGGTGCTCCACCGCGATCCGGTCGGCCGCCATCGCCCGGAGCAGCGCCGTCAGCGCGCCCGCCCGCCGCTCGGGGTCGGTCAGCTCCCGCGCCAACTGCCGGGCCTCGCCGAACCGTCGGGCGTCGACCAGCCCGCGGGCGATCCCCTCCCGGCACCTGGTCCGGTCGGCGGAGGAGTCCAGCCCGTCGGCCACCGCGTGCGCGCGGGGCAGCTCGCCCCCTGCCGCCAGCACCCGGGCGACCGCGGTCAGCGACGTGATCCGGTCGTACGGGTCGCGGTGCGAGTGCGCCAGGTTGATCGCCCGGTCCACGTGGCCGAACTTGGCCCAGCAGGCGACGACTTCGGTCGGCACCCGCGAGGTGAGGTCGTGCAGGGCGTCCCGGGACACCGCGATCCGCAGCGCGCCCGCCACCGGTGCCTCGCCCGCTCCGCCGCTCCGCGCCACCAGCACGTCCATCGCCGCGCCCAGTTCGCCGAGCGCGTCGAAGTCCGAGCCGGTGGTCTCCCACAGCCGCTGCTGCCGCGCCCGGTTGGTGACCAGCTCCACCAGCCGTTCGGCGTCGCCGAGTTCGCCCAGCAGCCGCCCGTAGCCGCGCAGCAGGTACTCGGGCGTCCCGGCCGGCCAGCCGGCCTCGCGGTGGCCGTCCGCCCAGTGGTGCAGCCGCGTCCGGTGCTCCGCGAGCTCCTTGCGCGGCATCAGCTCCTCGGCGCTGCGCCGGATCTCCTCGTGCGCCAGCAGGTACGCCCCGGGCCCGTCGGCGTCCCACTGGCCGGCCCGCCACTGGAAGCTGCGGCCGTCCACCGCCGACAGTTCGCGCTCCACCAACCGCCGTGGGGTGTCGGTCAGTTCGGCAAGGTCGGGGGCGCTCAGGCCGCCGCCCGCGGCGACCGTGAGGCCGACCAGCTCCCAGCCGAGGCCGCCCGCCTCCTTGAGCCGCAGCAGGTCCTCCTCGGCGTGCAGGCGGATCGCCTGCGCCGCCGCCGAGAGCGCCAGCGGATGGTCGATGCCGGTGCTCCGCAGCGGGTGCCCGGGCGGGACGTCACCGGGGACGGGCGGGTGCGGCCGGCCCGCCAGGACGAGGCGCAGGCCGTGCGGCGGGGTGCGCGGCAGGAGGGCGGCGATGCTGTGGCAGTCCGGGCCGGGGCGGACGCCGCGGTCCTCGTCGAGGCCGTCGACCACCAGCACCAGGCGGCGTCCCTTCTCGGCGCAGTGCGCGGCGGCCCGGTCCAGGGCGAGCCGGAACTGCTCGTCGCGGGTGTGCGGCGTGCAGAGCGGCTCCTCCTCGCCCAGCAGCGCGTACAACTGACGCTGCACCACCTCGCAGAACGCGGCGGCGTCCGCCTGGCCGGCGAGGCGCGAGGTGATGAAGAACGCCGCGATGTCCGTCCCGGCGGGCGGGCGCAGCACCAACTCGGCCAGCAGCGCGGACTTTCCGGCCCAGGCCGGGGCGAGCCAGCGCCAGTAGCCGCCGGGGCCGGGCTCCGTGCAGAAGGCGTGCAGCTGCGCCAACTCCTCCTCCCGGCCGACGAATTCCGCGGCCGCGAGGGCCTGCACCTGGTGCAGGTACCCGGAGACGGCGATCGGCCGCCCCGCGGCGAGGTGCACATCGCCCCTGTGCACGCCGCTGTTGGCGTAGCCGCCCGTCCGGGCGTTCGCCTGCCCGCTCCCCCGCACCAGCGCCCCGACCACGGCCGTGCCCGATCAGCCGTTCCGGTGACCGGAGTTGGCCGTACCGCCGGCCTCCGCGCGGGCCTCGCCGGTGTCGGCCACCCGGACCTGGCCGCCGGCCGGACCGTCGGCCCGGTAGCCCGAGTTGGCGCTGCTCCCGGGGCCGGTGGCGACGGCCGCCCCGGTGCCGGAGACCTCGACCGTGCCGCTCCTCGCCCCCGCGACCAGCGGGTAGCAGGCGGCCCCGAGCGCGGCGACCGCGACCACGGCGGACACCACCCCCGCCACCTTGTCCGCCTGATCCCACGTCAGGAACGCCAGCACCCCGGCGAACCCGGCCACCGCGAGCCCGGTCACCACGATCACGGTCCGCCGCACGACTACCTCCCCGAACCCCCCGAATGATGCCCATACTCCACCAGACTCCGTCCCCCGCACGCAAAACCGGCCGGACGGGCTTTCGGCGGGTCTCCCCCGGCCGCGGGTAACGGTCCGGCGACGAGTCGGACACCGATGTCGTCGCGGCGTCGGACCGAACTCCCGCAGTGGGACACTCGGTTGACGGCGGACCACCCCGAGGAGTTGCACGCATGGCATCCGACTTCGACGAACCGGCTTCGGCCTCGGGCGGATCGGGGAGGCGGGTCCTCGACCTGCTGGACAAGGCGATCGGCGCGCAGAGCCCGCTGGTGCGCAGGAACATCGCCCGGGCCCGCCAGCGGAACCCGGAGGCGACGCCGGCGGAGGTGGTCCGCAATCTGGAGCGGATGTACGTCAGCGCGCTGACCGGCACGGGCGCGGCCGTCGGCGGCGCGGCGGCCGCCCCGGGCGTCGGCACGGGAGTCGCCCTGGCGCTGTCGGCGGGCGAGGCGCTGTCCTCGCTCGAACTGAGCGCCCTCTTCGCGCTCTCGGTCGCCGACGTCCACGGCGTCCCGCTCGGCGAGATCGAGCGCCGCCGCACCATCGTGATGGGCATCATGCTCGGCGGCAGCAGCTCGGCCACCATCACCAAGATCGCCGAGCGGACCGGGCAGCACTGGGGCCGTCAGGTCGTCGCCAAGGTGCCGTTGGAGACCCTGCGCCGGATCAACAGCGTGCTGGGGAAGAACTTCGTCACGAAGTACGGCACCAAGCAGGGCATCATCGTGCTCGGCCGGGCCGCGCCGTTCGGCATCGGGGCGGTGATCGGCGGGGGCGCCAACGCCGCCGTCGCCGCGCTGGCCGTCCGGGCCGCCCGCCGCGCCTTCGGCCCGGCGCCGGACGCCTGGCCGTGGCCGGTCGGGGGCGAGGCTGCGGAGACCGGGCCGGTGACCGTCCCCGCCCCGCACTGCCCGGCCTCCGACGGAACTCCGGCGGAGGGCCTCGCCGCCGCCGAGTCCGCCGCCGGGAGCCCCGCCGAGGAGTGAGCGGCGCCGTCCTGACGGCCCGTCACCCGCAGGCCGGTGCCCCCGCCCGGCGACGGGCCCGGCCGTGGGGCGGCCGGGCCCCTTTGCGGGGGTGTGTCAGCGGCGGGTGCCGCAGGACGGGCAGAACGCGGAGTCGGCGGGGACGTCCGCGTGGCACGAGGTGCACTGCGGGGGCCGGGCCAGGCGGAAGCCGCAGGACGGGCAGAACGGGGTGCCGTGGGTCTCGGCGCTGCACTGCGGGCAGACCAGCTGGCGGGCCGCCGTGACGTCGAACTGCTGGGCCTGGGACTGGCCGTGCTGGTAGGCGTTCTGGGTGACGGCGTCGTTGAGGCCGCGCTGCTGGGCGGCGAGGGCCTCGGCTGCGGTGTCGGGGGCGCAGCCGAGGCAGAGGCCCTGGGCGGCGTTCCAACAGCGGGCGCAGACGTAGTGGGTGCAGCGGGCGCAGCGGTGGAAGTGCTGCTTCGCGCTGGTGACGGCGCGTTCGAAGGCGGCGTCCCGGCCGCTGCCCCAGCTCGCGCCGGCCAGGCCGTCGGCGGCGTTGGTGAGGCCGTTGGAGGCGCTGCCGCCGAGCAGGCTCCACGCGGCGCTGACGCCCTTGTTGATCCAGCCGGCGGCCTGTCCGGTGCGGAACGGCTCGAACGGGGTGCGCCAGCTGTCGTAGCAGCGTGCGCAGGAGAACTCGAACTGGAACCCCGCGCCGGTGCCGTGCTGCTCGCTCAGGTCCCGGTAGTTGTTGCTGAAGTGGATCTCGCTCATGGCCGCCGCCCCGTCCTCACACTTCCTACACGTTCGTGGTGTCGCACAGGCTCCCACACCCGTGTGCGGGGGCCGGGACCGGGGTCTGCCCGCCTGCCGCCCGCCGTCGCGGCGGTCAGCCGCCGAACAGGACCGGTCCCAGCACGGAGGGACGGAACAGCGTGCTCGGCGGTTCCACCAGCGAGGTGACGCGGTGGAAGGCGGCGGAGACGGTGGCGTCGGTGGCGGCGCGGGTGAGGACGCGGTCCAGGAAGCGGTGCTGGAGGCGGACGACGGGGCCGCGCGGGCCGCCGGTGGTGCCGGCGAAGCGGACGTCCTCGCCGGCGGCCATCATCCAGGGGTCCTTGGTGGCGGCGGTGATCGCCCGGCGGGCCTCGCGGACGGCGGCGGGGCCGAGTCCGCCGTGCCGGCGGGCGGCGTCGCGCAGGGCGCGGGCGCCGAGCGCGGCGACGGTGATGCCCTGCCCGTACACCGGGTTGAAGGTGCAGGAGGCGTCGCCGAGGGCGAGGAAGCCGGGCGGGTCGATGCGTTCGTGGTGCCGGCGGAGGCTCGGTCCGGGCACGAACCCCCGTGCGGGGCCGACGGGTTCGGCCCCGGCGATGGCCTCGGCGATGGCGGGGTCGCGGAGTTGGCCGAGCTGCTTCTCGAACTCCTCGGGCTGGATGGACGGTTCGAAGCCGCGCATGCCGCCGATGCCGATGATCCAGCGGTCGCCCTCGACGGGCAGCAGGACGCCGAAGCGGCCGTGCTCGGGGGCGTGGCTCTGCACGTACAGGGCGACCTGGTCCGCCCGGCCGGGCGGGCGGTGGTAGAAGCGGCTGGCGTAGGCGACGCCGGCGTCGACCCGTTCGACGGGCGTGGTGCGGAAGCCGAGGTCGATCAGCCAGCGGCCGGAGCGGGTGCCGCGGCCGGCGGCGTCGACCACCAGTTCGGCGGGCAGGTCGGTCACGGGCGCGCCGTCCCGGCCGCGTTCGCGGATCCGCACGCCGGTGATGCCGCGCCGTCCGCCGAGCAGGCCGACCGCCTCGGTCCCCTCCAGGATCTCGATCGACGGCTCGGCGCGGACCCGTTCCAGCACCACGTGGTCGAGCAGCGGGCGGCTGCAGCTGAGCATCGCCAAGTCGCTCTCGAACTGGGCGAGTCGGCCCACCGAGGTGTGCCAGCGCAGCCCGCCGGGGACGGCCACCCGGTGGGCGCCGGCGGCGAGCAGGTCGGCGACGGCGCCGGGCAGCAGCTCGTCGACGGTGCGGTGCCCGGCCTCCATCAGCAGGTGCCCGTGCCGGGCCTGCGGGACGCCCGCGCGGAAGTCCACGCCGTCCGGGTAGCGGTCGCGTTCGACCACCACCACCCGTTCCGCGACTCCGCGCAGCGCCCACGCGGCCAGGCACCCGGCCAGTCCGCCGCCGATCACCACCGCCGTGCCGCGGTCCCCGACCGCCCTCCCCGCAGGACTCATGCCCCGTACAGTAGGCGACGCGAAGCGCACCGTCACCGGTACGCGCACACCCGCTCCGCCGCCGCTCGGGCCCGCCGGGCGCTGGGCCGCCCGGGTGACCTTGCGGGCGCGCAACCCGGTGCGCGGCCGGTTCCCGTCGTGGGATGGGACGGTGACCTCTGAGCAGATCCTGACCGGCGCCGGGCTGACGGTGGTGCTGGCCGTGGCGTCCCAGCTGCTGGCGGCCCGGCTGCGCGTCCCGGCGATCATCCTGCTGCTGCCGGTGGGCTTCGCGGCGGGCGCGCTCACCGACGACATCCACCCGGACCGGCTGCTCGGCCCCGCGTACGCGCCGCTGGTCTCGCTCGCCGTCTCCGTGGTGCTGTACGACGCCGGGCTCGGCCTGGACCTGCGGCGGCTCACCGGCGGCACCCGGCACGCGGTGGTCCGGCTGGTGTGGGTCGGCGTCCTGGTGACCGCGCCCGCCGCCGCGCTGCTGTCCGCGCCGCTGCTCGGACTGTCGGCCGCGGCGGCGACCATGCTCGGCACGATCCTGGTGGTGTCGGGCCCGACGGTGGTCGGGCCGCTGCTGAACTTCGTCCGCCCGACCGAGCGGGTGCAGCGGATCCTGATGTGGGAGGGCTCGCTGATCGACGCGGTCGGCGGCATCCTCGGCGCGCTGGTCTTCCACGCGCTGGTCGACCAGCAGCGCCGGACGCTCGGCCGCGGCCTGCTCGAATTCGCCGCCAGCGTCGGCGCCGGCCTGGCCGGCGGCTGCTCGGCGCGGCCGTCCTGTGGTGGCTGCTGGTCCGCGTCCGGCTCGGCGAAGTCCTCGGCACCAGCGCCCAGTTGGCGGCCGTGCTGGGCGTCGCGGCGGGCTGCGACGCGCTCCGCGACGACACCGGGCTGATCGCCGCGGTGGTGATGGGCGTCCTGGTCGCGACCGTCCCCGCCTTCGACCTGCCGGCCCGCCGGCCGTTCTTCGAGACCCTGGTGTCGCTGGTGGTCGGCGTGCTGTTCGTGTCGATCTCCTCCACCGTCTCCTGGTCCGCGCTGCGCCCCGTGCTGCTGCCCGCGCTCGCCCTGGCCGCGGTGCTGGTGCTGCTGGTCCGGCCGCTGGTGGGATCGCTGTCCACGGTGGGCTGCGGACTCGCCGAGGGCGAACGGGCGTTCCTCGGCTGGATGGCGCCGCGCGGGATCGTCGCCGCGTCCACCGCCGCGACCTTCTCCGCGGGCCTCGCCGCGGCGGGCATCGGCGGCGCGCAGAAGATCCTCCCCGCCACGTTCACCGTCATCGTCGCCACCGTCACCGTGTACGGGCTGACCGCCGTCCCCGCCGCCCGCCTGCTCCGGGTGGTCCGGCGGGCCCGGTCGCGGCCGCTGCTGGTCGGCGGCGAACCGTGGACGGTCGAACTGGCCGCGGTACTGCGCTCCGCCGGGCTGGACGTCCTGCTGTGGGCCGGCCGCGACGAGCAGCGCGCCCGCATCGCCGCCGCCGGACTCCCGCTCGCGGACGGCGAGTTGCTCGCCACCGTGAGCGGCGAGGCGGTCGAGCAGGAGGGCGTCACGGCGGTCTACCTGCTCACCGCCGAGGACGAGTTCAACGCGCTCGCGGCGGTGCTGCTGGGCGACGACTCCGCGCTGCCGGTGCACCGCCTGGCCGCCGCCCGGCCCGGCCCGGGCGTCCACGCCCCGGCCCGTCCGTCACCGTCCTGCCCGCCGCCCTCACCGCGGCCGAACTCGCCGCCGCCACGCCGCCGGCGCCCGCATCCTCCGCCGCCCCGCCACGGCCCGCTCCCGCCCGGCCACGACCTCCTCTTCACCCTCGACCGCACCGGCCTGCTGCGCCCCGCCACCTCCCACGGCCGCCCGGCCAAGGGGGCACCCGTCGCCGAACGCATCGTGCTCGGCCCGGCCTGACGGCCGATCAACGAGCCTTTGCGGCAAGGCCGTTGACGACCGAAACCGGCCCTGCCGCCGCCGGCCGCTCACCGCGGCCCCGCGGGCCGCCTCGCCCGCGGCCCGGCGCGGCCTCAACGTGCCGTCGCGGCAACCCCGTTGACGACCATGCGGAAGGTCCAGGCGAGGCGCTGGGCCGGGCTGCCGGAGACCAGTTCCTCCGCGGTCGCGGCGACCCGCGGGTAGCGTTCCGGGTCCGCCTCGCGCAGGGCGCGGACCATGGCGCCGTGTTCGGCCTCCGCGTCCGCGCCGGTGCGGGCGGAGTGTTCGGCGGCGGTGGCGGTGGCGACCTGGAGCAGGGTGTCGACGCCCACGCGGCCTGGCCGTCCGGGACGCCGCCCTCGGCGAGCAGGGCGAGCAGGGTCTCGACCAGGGCGAGGTAGTGCGGCCCGGCGGGCGGGCGAGCAGCGCGGAGTGGGCGAGGGCGGGGTGCTGGAACAGCACGCCGGTGTACGACTCCAGGACGGCGGCGAGCCGCTCGCGCCAGTCGCGGCCGGCCTCGGCGGCCGCGCCGAGGTCGACGGTGCCGAGGTGGTGTTCGAGGATCGCGGCGTGCAGTTCGGCCGTGTTGGCGACGTACACGTACAGCGAGGCGGGGCCGGTGTCGAGCTCCTGGGCGAGGCGTCGCATGGTGACGCGCGGGAGGCCCTCGGTCTCCATCAGGCGGACCGCCGCGTCCACGATGCCCCGGTGGGTGAGCGCGGGCTTGGCGGGCCGTTCGCGTCGGCTGCGGGGGCGGGCGCGGTGCTGTCGTCCATGGCCACCAACCTATCCGACGCCCGCCGGGCCTCAGCCCTGCTCGGGCCCGTGGCCGGCGAACATCGCCAGCAGCGCGCCCACCGGGTCGGGGCCGAACATCGTCCGCAGGCTGTCCGCCGACTCCCGGGCGGACTTCTCGGCGCGGACGAACATCTCCTGCTCGTAGGCGCGCAGCGCGGCCCGCTGTCGCCGGGGTGGGCGGTCAGCGCGAGGGCGAGCTCCGCGCCGTCCTGCATGGCGAGGTTGGCGCCCTCGCCCGCGAACGGCGACATCAGGTGCGCGGCGTCGCCGAGCAGGGTGACGCCCGGGACGTGCTCCCAGCGGTGTCCGACGGGCAGCGCGTGGATCCGGCGCAGCGTCAACTCCCCGTCGGCGTCGGCGAGCAGGGCACGCAGAGCGTCGCTCCAGCCGTCGAAGGCGGCGAGCGCGCCCGCCCGCAGCTCGGCCGGTCCGGCGCCGGCGAGCCAGTCCTCGGCGGCGCGGACGGCGGCGTACACGTGGATGCTGCCGTCGGGCTCCTGGTGGGCGAGGAAGCCGCGTTCGCCGGCGAGGGCGAGGAAGAAGCCGCCGCCGATCAGGTCCACCGCTCCGGGGTGGCGGCGGGCCGCCTCGTGCAGGTCGGCCTCGACGAAGGAGATGCCGGTGTACGCGGGCCGGGCGTCGGACAGCAGGGGCCGGACCTTCGACCAGGCGCCGTCCGCCCCGATCAGCACGTCGGCGGTGATCGCGCCGCCGTCGGCGAACTCGACCCGGTGCCGGCCGCCCGGCTCCGCCCGCACCGCGACGGCCTTGCGCCCCCACCGGACAGTGCCCGCGGGCAGCGATCCGAGCAGCAGGTCGCGCAGCGCGCCGCGGTCGACCTCGGGCCGCCCGCCGGTCCCGTCGTCCTCCTCCGCGAGGTGGACCGTGCCGTCGGGCCCGAGCAGCCGCAGGCCTGCCCGCCGGGGTGGATCAGCTTCTCGAACTCCTCGGACAACTCGGCGGCGCGCAGGGCGAGTTGTCCGGAGTCGTGGTGGATGTCGAGCATCCCGCCCTGGGTCCGGACGTCCGGCCGGCCTCCAGGTCGAAGACGGCGGCGTCGAGGCCGTGGACGTGCAGCACCCGGGCGAGGGTGAGCCCGCCGAGGCCGCCGCCGACGATCGCGAGGGGGTGGTGGGTGGTGATGGTCATGGCGAAGCGACTCCTCTGCTCTCTTCCGGACTCCCTCCAAGGTAACGAACATGTTCGCTCCGAACAAGTTCTCAACGAACATGTTCGTCATCTCGTGGCCGGCTCCGCTCAGCCCAGCAGGATCGGATTCGTCAGCGCCGCCACCCGCCCGTCCCCGTGCCGCACCTCCACCCGGACGAAGGAGGTCTCCGCGGCCGAGGTGCTCCACCCCGGCTCCCACTGCGCCTTTCCGCGTTCGGTGTGGACCCGCACCTGCGGCTCGGGCACCCCGGACAGGCGCAGCCGCAGCACCACGGAGCCGCCACCGGTGTCCAGCCGTTCGCCGACGCCCGCCCGCCGCCCGCCCGCCTCGGCGGTCAACTCCAGTCGCACGGCGGCGGATTCGGCGATCCAGCTGCGCCCGGCCCGCAGCGCGGCCAGGATCGCGGGGGCGCTGAGCTCCTCGGCGCGGACGACGGTCTGCGGGGTGCCGAGCTGCCCGTCCAGGTGGGTGTCGCTGTTGCCGAGGGCGGGCTGCCAGCGCCCCGCCCGCACGCCGGCGGCCAGCCGGCGGCCCCACTCGGCGAGCGCGGCGCCGTTGTCGGCGTTCCACGGCAGCGCGGAGGACCACTGCCCGTTCCACACCTCGACGGCGTCGAACTCCTCCAGCGGGAACATCAAGTCCCCACCGGGGTACGGCGCGTGGGGGTGCGCGGCGACGCACAGCCCGCCGGCCGCCCGGACCTCGCGCAGCGCCCGCCGGAAGCCGGGTTCGCCCACCCGGTGCCGCCAGTCGACGAGTTGGCCGGGGCGCAGGCCGAGCGCCAGCCAGTGCCCGGTGCGGGTGGTGACCTCCTGGCCGAGCAGGATCAGCAGGCCGTCGCCGCCGAGCCCGGCCCAATCCCGGTGCGGCGCGGCGAGGTTGTGCTCGGTGACGGCCAGGAAGTCCAGGCCGGCGGCCCGGGCCCGGGCGGCCAGTTCGGCGGGGGTGAGCTCCCCGTCCGAGTGCACCGTGTGCGTGTGGCAGTCGCCGCGGTACCAGCCCGGTGCGCCTCCCAGCCGGCCCGCCGGTGGGAATCCCGTCACTCCGCCCCCCTTCTCCCGTCGCGTCAACGCCGGTGCGCGGGGGCGCGGTTCCGGGCTCAGCCGAGGGCGAACCAGGGGGCGGGGTCGTCCTCCAGGGCCTTGGCCAGCAGGAAGGTGTCGTTCCGGGAGAGCTGCGGGAGGGCGTTCAGCGGGAACCAGTCGACGGCGAGGGACTCGTCGTCGTTGACGCGGGCGGTGCCGGTGAGCGGGCGGCAGCGGAAGGCGATGTTCAGGAACTGGACCTGGTCGCCGTTGGCGCAGACCGAGGCGGGCAGCGTGTGGACGCTGGTGATCCGTTCGGGGCGGACGGTGACGCCGGTCTCCTCCAGGACCTCCCGCACGATCGCGTCCGCGGGCTGTTCGCCGGGCTCCATGATGCCGTGCAGCAGGGCCCAACCTCCGGTGTCGGTGCGCCGGTTGAGCAGGATCCGGCCGTCCTCCACGACCGCCGCGGTGACGCCGGAGAGCCACAGCGGGGCGTGTCCGACGTGCTCGCGCAGGTCGAGGATGAATTGCGGGGTGACCATACACCGCACCCTAGGCAGCGGCCCCGGCGCACTGCAACCACCCTCGCCCTGTGTGTCGGCCGCCCACGACGCGGCACGCCGCCGCCGGCCCCGCGAGGGGGACGGCGACGGCGTGCGCGGGGTGCTGACGGGGCGTCAGGCCAGCGTGGCGAGCGCGTCGTTGAAGGTCTTCGACGGGCGCATCACGGCGGCGGCCTTGGCCGGGTCGGGCTGGTAGTAGCCGCCGAGCTCGGCGGGCTGGCCCTGGACGGCGATCAGCTCGTCGACGATGGCCTGCTCCTGCGCGGCCAGCGTCTCGGCGAGCGGCGCGAACGCGGCGGCGAGCGCGGCGTCCTCGGTCTGCGCGGCCAGCTCCTGGGCCCAGTACAGGGACAGGTAGAAGTGGCTGCCGCGGTTGTCGATGCCGCCCAGGCGGCGCGACGGCGACTTGTCCTCGTTGAGGAAGGTGCCGGTGGCGCGGTCCAGGGTGTCGGCGAGGACCTTGGCGCTGGCGTTGCCGGTGGTGGTGGCCAGGTGCTCGAAGGAGGCGGCCAGCGCGAAGAACTCGCCGAGCGAGTCCCAGCGCAGGTAGTTCTCCTTGACCAGCTGCTGGACGTGCTTCGGGGCGGAGCCGCCGGCGCCGGTCTCGAACAGGCCGCCGCCCGCCATCAGCGGGACGACCGACAGCATCTTGGCGCTGGTGCCCAGCTCCAGGATCGGGAACAGGTCGGTCAGGTAGTCGCGCAGCACGTTGCCGGTGACGGAGATGGTGTTCTCGCCGCGGCGGATGCGCTCCAAGGAGAGCTTGGTGGCCTCGACCGGGGACAGGATCTGGATGTCCAGGCCCTCGGTGTCGTGCTCGGGGAGGTACTTGTTGACCTTCTCGATCAGCACGGCGTCGTGGGCGCGGTTCTCGTCCAGCCAGAACACGGCCGGGTCGCCGGTGGCGCGGGCGCGGGTGACGGCCAGCTTGACCCAGTCCTGGATCGGCAGGTCCTTGGTCTGGCAGGCGCGGAAGATGTCGCCGGCCTGGACGGGCTGCTCCAGGACGGTCTCGCCGTCGGTGTCGACCAGGCGGACGGTGCCGGCGGCGCCGATCTCGAAGGTCTTGTCGTGGCTGCCGTACTCCTCGGCGGCCTGGGCCATCAGGCCGACGTTCGGGACCGAGCCGATGGTGGCCGGGTCGAGCGCGCCGTGGGCGCGGCAGTCGTCGATGACGGCCTGGTAGACGCCCGCGTAGGAGCTGTCCGGCAGAACGGCCAGGGTGTCGGCCTCCTGGCCGTCCGGGCCCCACATGTGGCCGGAGGTGCGGATCATGGCCGGCATCGAGGCGTCCACGATGACGTCGCTGGGGACGTGCAGGTTGGTGATGCCCTTGTCGGAGTCGACCATGGCCAGGGCCGGGCCGTCGGCGATCTCGGCGTCGAAGGAGGCCTTGATCTCGGCGCCGTTGGCCAGCTTGTCCAGGCCGGCCAGGATGCCGCCGAGGCCGTTGTTCGGGTTCAGACCGGCGGCGGCCAGGTCGGCGCCGAACGCGGCGAAGGTCTTCGGGAAGAACGAGCGGACCACGTGGCCGAACAGGATCGGGTCGGAGACCTTCATCATGGTGGCCTTGAGGTGCACGGAGAACAGCACGCCCTCGGCCTTGGCGCGGGCGACCTGCGCGGCGAGGAACTCGTTCAGCGCGGCGACCCGCATCACCGAGGCGTCGACGACCTCGCCGGCCAGCACCGGGACGCTCTCGCGCAGCACGGTGACGGCGCCGTCCTCGCCGACCAGCTCGATGCGCAGCGCACCGTCCCGGGCGATGACGGCGGACTTCTCGGTGGAGGCGAAGTCGTTGACGCCCATGGTGGCGACGTTGGTCTTGGAGTCGGCCGACCAGGCGCCCATCCGGTGCGGGTGGGTCTTGGCGTAGTTCTTCACCGACAGCGGGGCGCGGCGGTCCGAGTTGCCCTCGCGCAGCACCGGGTTGACGGCGGAGCCCTTGACCTTGTCGTAGCGGGCGCGGATGTCGCGCTCCTCGTCGGTCTTCGGCTCGTCCGGGTACTCGGGCAGGGCGTAGCCCTGGGCCTGCAGCTCGGCGATGGCGGCCTTCAGCTGCGGGATGGACGCCGAGATGTTCGGCAGCTTGATGATGTTGGCGCCCGGGGTCTTGGCCAGCTCGCCCAGCTCGGTGAGCGCGTCCGCGATGCGCTGGTCCTCCTGGAGGTACTCCGGGAAGACGGCGATGATCCGACCGGCCAGCGAGATGTCGCGGGTCTCCACGCTCACCCCGGCGGTGGAGGCGTAAGCCTGGACGACCGGCAGGAACGAGTACGTGGCGAGGGCGGGGGCCTCGTCCGTGTGGGTGTAGATGATGGTCGAGTCAGTCACCGTAGCTCCAGCTTCCACGTCTGCAACGTCTTGACGTCAAGATATCTCGACTCGGGGGCATCTCCGCAACCAACCCCCCGCGCGGGTCGCCCGGAGCGGCCCGGCCGGACCTCCGGCAGGGCCCGCGCGGGCGGCCCCGCGCAGCTCAGCGGGCCTCCGCGCGGATCTCCCGGAGGGCCTCCGCGCGGGCCGCGATGTTGCGGGCCATGCCGCCGAACACCACGGCGTGGAACGGGGCCACCGACCACCAGTAGGCGTGCCCGGCCAGGCCGTGCGGGTGGAACAGTGCGCGCTGGCGGTAGGTCGCGCCCTCGCCGTCGGGGGTGACGGTGAGTTCCAGCCAGGCCAGTCCGGGCAGCCGCATCTCGGCGCGCAGGCGCAGCAGCCGGCCGGGTTCGATCTCCTCGACCCGCCAGAAGTCCAGCGAGTCGCCGACCCGCAGCCGGCCGGCCGAGCGGCGTCCGCGGCGCAGCCCGACGCCGCCGGCGAGCCGGTCGAGCGCGCCGCGCACCGACCAGGCCAGCGGGAAGGAGTACCAGCCGTTCCGGCCGCCGATGCCCTCGACCACCTGCCACAGCGCCTGCGGGGAGGCGTCGACGTGCCGCTCCCGGACGTCCTGGTAGAGGCTGCCGCCGGCCCAGTCCGGGTCGGTGGGCAGCGGGTCGCTGGGCGCGCCGGGCAGCGAGGCGGAGGACCAGCGGGTGGTGACCTCGTCGTCGCGGATCCGGCGCAGCGCGAGGGTGACGGCCTCGTCGAACCCGATCGCGCCGCCGGGCGGGTCGGGGATCCACCGGGCGAGGTCGTGCTCGGCGCACACCACCTCGTGCCGCAGCGACTCCACCAGCGGCCGGGCCAGCGCGCCGGGCACGGGCGTCACCAGGCCGACCCAGTGCGAGGACAGGCCGGGCGTCAGCACCGGCACGGAGACGATCAGCCGCCGGCGCAGCCCCGCCAGCCGGGCGTAGCGCTGCATCATCGCGCGGTAGGTGAGCACCTCGGGCCCGCCGATGTCGAACACCCGGTCGGTCTCCGGGACGTCCGGCAGGCCGGCCGCGCCGACCAGGCAGCGCAGCACCTCGCGCACCGCGATCGGCTGGATCCGGGTGTCCACCCAGCGCGGGGTGACCATGACCGGCAGCCGCTCGGTCAGGTACCGCAGCATCTCGAACGAGGCCGAGCCGGAGCCGATCACCACGGCGGCCCGCAGCTCGGTGACCGCCACCCCGCCCTCCCGCAGGGCCCGGCCGGTGGCGACCCGCGACCGCAGGTGCGGCGAGAGCCGCCCCTCCGGCACGTCGACGGGCACCAGCCCGCCGAGATAGACGATCCGCCGGACACCGGCCCGCGCCGCGGCACGCCCGAACGCCCGGGCGGCCTCCCGGTCCACGGCCTCGAAGTCCGGGCCGGTACCGAGCGAATGCACCAGGTAGTAGGCCACGTCGACGCCCTCGAACGGCCCGTCCAGCGTCTCGGGCCGGGTGACGTCCCCCGCGACGGCCTCCACCGCCCCGCGCCACGGATGGTCACGCAGCCGGGCCGGATCGCGGACCAGGCAGCGCACCCGGTGGCCCTCCGCGAGCAGTTCCGGCACCAGCCGCCCTCCGAGATACCCGGTCGCCCCGGTCACCAGACACCGCACCGTCACCGCCTCCTCGCTCCGCCCCGCTCCCTCCGATCATCCCCGCCCGGGCGGCTCCTGCCGCGTCCGCGCGACCCGGGCGCGCCGGTGCGCCGCCACGCGTTCGCGCGTGGCGCAGCGACGCGAGCAGTAGCGACGCTCCGGCCCGCTCCCCTGCGTCAGGTACACGTTCCCGCACCGCGCCGCCGCGCAGACCCCGCCGGGCGGGCGGCCGCGCTCCCACAGCAGCACCGCGAGCGCCAGACAGGACGAGGCGATCAGCCACTCGTCCCACGGTACGTCGTCGTCCCCGTCCAGGTGCGGGTGCCAGCCGACCGTCCCGCCGTGAGCAGTGAGCCGCAACGGCCCGGTGCGCTCGCGCAGCAAGCGGTTGAGCGCGGCGGCGGCACGGTCGGTGTCGGGTGCCGCGAACACCTCCCGCAACAGGCCGGCGGCGGCCCGCAACGCCTCCACATCCTCCCCGGTGACCCGGACGGGATCGGGCTCGCCATGAGCGCGCAGAATCCCCTCAAGCTCCTCCGGGCCGGGGTCACCGGCGGCAAAGGCGTTGATCACGGCGGCAGCACGACTCGCCGAGGTCGCCACGGAGGGCCGCAACGGCGGGGCGTCGGGGGTGGTGGGCATGCCCGAATGTAACGCACCTCTGCCCCCGTTCCGTTACTGCGGCGATCAGGAGGGCTTTCCTGGCGGGCGGGCCGCGCTCCCGGCGGGCGGGGGCGGGTGCCCCGGACTCCCGACGACCGCCAGCACCCGGTGACGGAACGTCAGGGCCCGCCCTGCTGCCGACGGCGCGCCTTTGAGGATGGGGTTCTGGCGTCCGGCCGTTGCCTCCCCACTCCTGCCGGTGCTCGTCGGGGGTGGCCGTGGCGGCCGTCGCGGTCGGCGCGACCGGAGGTAACGCACCTTGTCCAGTTTTCCGTTACCGACGTAGCGTCCGGCGGGTGATCAGGAGTTCTTTCCTCCGCCGTTGCCTGGCGGGTGCCGTGGCTGCCCGGACCGGTGACGAGATGTCGGGGCCGGCGCTGTTGCTGGCGGGTTTCGCCGTGGCCGGTTCTGCGGGCGAGGCGTCCGCGTTGCTGGCCGCGTTGACGGCCGCTTCGGCGCTGGGCGGCCCGCTGCTCGGTGTCCGGCTCGATCGGGCCGGCCGCCCCGGCCGTCTGCTGGCCGTCGCGCTGGCGCTGTACGCCGCGGGGCTGCTCGGCGTCCTGCTGGCGCTGGACCGCCTGCCGTTGCCGCCCGTGCTGCTGCTGGCCGCGGCGGCGGGGCTGCTCGGCCCGGCGCTGTCCGGCGGCTGGACGGCCCAACTGCCCCGGGTGGCTCCCGGTGACCGGCTGGCCCGGGCGAACGCCCTGGACGCGATGACCTACGGCGTGGCGGCTCTCGCCGGCCCGGCGCTCGCGGGCGCGGTCGCGGTGGCGTTCGGTCCGGGCCCGGCGGTCCTGGTCGCGGCCGGCCTGATCGCGGTGGCCCTGCCCGCGGCCTGGACCCTGCCCGCCCGCACCGACACCCGCCACGACCGGCCCGCCGTCCGCACCGAACTCGTCGCGGGTTTCCGGGTGTTGACGAAGCGTCCGGCGCTGGCCCGGGCCACCGTCGTCTCGCTGGGCTCCAGCGCGGGCCAGGGCATGCTGGCCGCCTGCCTGCCGCTGCTGGGTGAGGCCGCACTGGGCGGCGCGAGCCGCGGCCCGCTCCTGCTGGCCTGTACGGCGGTGGCCGCGCTCCTGGCGAACGCCGCTCTCGCCCGCCGCCCCGACCTGCTCGCCCCGGACGCCGCGGTCCGCGTCGGCGCACTGCTGCAAGCGGCGGCCCTGGCCCTCGCCGCGACGGCGCACCCGCTCCTGCTGGTCGCCGCGGCCGCCCTGGCCGGCCTCGGCGAGGGGCCGCAGCTCACGGGCCTGTTCGCCGTCCGCCACCGCGAAGCGCCCGACCACCTCCGCAGCCAGATCTTCACCACCGGCGCCAGCCTCAAGATCACCGCTTTCGCCCTCGGCACCGCCCTCGCCGGCCCGCTCGCCACCCGATCCGCTCCCGTCACCCTCGCCCTCGCCGCCACCCTCACCGCCGCCACCGCCCTGCTCCCCTCCCCGGCCCGCGCCGGCCCGCCCCGGCAAGAACCCGCACCTGACCGGGCCTCGCAAACCCCCTGTCACTCCCGGCCGCTCCCGGCTCTCGCCGGCGTCCGGCTGGCTAGTGCTGGAAGAGCACCTCCGGGTTGTTCGGCGAGGGGCCGTCCAGCAGCGGGCTGTGGACGGACTTCAGCGACTGGTCGAAGAACGCCGTCACGTACTCGCGCGTGAGCTCGATGCCGCGTTCGGGGTCGAGGGGCGGCACCGGGAACCCGGCCTGCTGCTTCAGCAGGTCCACGTCGGTGAAGCTGGGGTGGTCGGCGCCGGTGACCGCCAGCCAGGTCTTGTGGCTGCCGAGGGCGGCCCAGGACTGCCCCCAGTTGTCGTGGCCGCCGGTCGAGTGGTAGGCGGCGGCGCCCAGCATGAGGAACGGCCGGTCGATCTGGCCGGGCATCGGGGCCGGGCTGAAGGTGCCGTCCATGTTCACCCCGGCCCGGACGCGCGGGTCGGCGACCATCGTGTCGGCCGCGGCCGCTCCGCCGATGGAGTGCCCGGCCATGCCGATCTGGTGTTTGTCGATCAGGTGGGCCAGGGGCCACGCGGAGTTGCCGTGCGTCAACCGGTCGATCACGAAGGACATGTCCAGCGCGCGGCTGGCGGTGACCGTGTCCATGTCGAGGTTCGGGTCGTCGCAGATCGCGCACGGCGGCGTCTCGCCGTTCGCCAGCGTCTCGCCGCTGTCCTCGTGGGTGGGGCCGACCAGGGCGACCACGTAGCCGTGGCTGGCCAGGTCGGTCGCGAGCGAGGTGAGCATCATGCGCGGATCCCCGAACCCGGGCGAGAGGACCACCAGCGGGTACTTCCCGCGCTGCGGCCGCGCGCCGTCGAAGTCCTGGGTGGTGACGCCGGCGAGGTTCTCCGGGGTGATGCCGGAGCTCGCCGGTATCTTCGCCCGCTGGATGTGTCCGGCGGCCTCGGCGAGGGTCATGTACGGGGCCGGGGTCCCCGTCCCGGGGACGGCCGGGTAGACCATGGTGACGGCCAGCCGGCGCGGTCCGGACGACGGCACCCACGGGTCGGGACGGGTCGCGTCGGTGAGCTGGATGACCTCCTCGCCGGCGGCGTAGCGGCCGGTCGGCGCGGGCAGCGTGCCCTGGAGGGACCGCGCGGGCGCGGCGACGGCCGTGGCGGCGGCCGCGTGCACGGTGGACGGCGGGGTGGTGGCGGCGAGTCCGGTGCCGCTCGCGGCCACCGATGCGGCGAGACCCAGGAGCGCGACGGCGCCGATACGGCGCTTGACGTGCGAAGTGGTGTTCACAGGCACGATGCTGCCCCGCCCCGCCCTGACCGGTCGCTCATGCAGGGTTCACTCTTCGGGGTGGTGCTGGCTACACCCCGAGATCGGCGCGAGGCCCACCCGGCACTGCCCCACCCCCACACCGACCCACCCCGCGCCGACCCACCCGCGCCGGCCGCGTGAACGCGTTGCAGGGTGTTGTGAACGCTGTGCCAACTCCCGTGCCGCGCGGGCGAACTACCGTGGCGGCCGTAGGCTCGGACGGGTTGCGGAGGTGGACACCGCACGCCGTCCGGCGGCACGCGGCCCGATGTGGCGGGCGGCGCTGCTTCACCGCCCCGGGCCCCGCGTCGGATGTGAGGACGACGCGGGGCCCGGGGCGGACTTGCGACGGCTCAGCTCGCGCGGGGCGTGCGGATGCTGCGGCCGGTGACGGTCGTCGGGGTCAGCCGGACCCAGCGGCCGTGCGCGGGCGGCTGCGGCAGTTCGGCGAGCAGCGCGGGTTCGGTGACGTACTCCAGCGGGCCGATCATCAGGACGCTCCAGCCCTCGCCCAGCTCGGTGTCAGCGCGGTCCACCTCGAACGCGGCGTCGCCGCCCGCGCCCGGCGCGAGCACCCCGTCCGGGCTGGTCCGGTAGAGCACCGTCCGGTCGTGCACCAGGTAGCCGACGGGCCGGACCACGGGGCCGTCGGGGCCGGTGCGGGCGAGGCGGCCGAGGCCGTTGCTGCCGAGGCGGGTCCAGCATTCGGCCTCGTCGAGTTCGCCGAGCACGGGCGGGCCGACGAGCGGCCCGCGGTCGGGGTCGGCGGTGCGGACGCGTTCCGCGGGCCGGCCGGCGACGAGCTCCTGGTACTCGAGGCCGAGGACGGCGGCGAGGCGCAGCAGCGCCGGTGGGTCGAAGTCGCCTCCGAGGTCCAGCACCCGGCGCAGGTAGGCGATCGACATGCCGGCCCGGGCAGCGGCCTGCGCCTCGGTGAGTCCGAGGTCGGCGAGGCGGTCGGCGAAGCGCCGGGCGAGCGCGGCCCTCGGGGCGGTTGCGTGGTCGGTGGTCACGTCGGTCACCTCCCGTTTTGCGGTGGTATGTCCAGCATGCCCGGCGGGCGGCGGCTTAGGCAGAGGCCTAGGACCCGAACCGCCCGAGACCGGCCCGCCCCGGCCCGCCCCGCCCGGGCCCGAACCGGATCCGCCCGCTCCGGCTCCGCCTCCGTCGAAGGGACCAACGGCCCACCCGTGCGGGCCCCGCGACCCTGGCAGCCTTCCGGGGGTGGGAGAAGAGTGGGCTGCGACTCCCGGAGCGGGCGGCAGGGCCCGCGGGGGACTCGACCAGGGAAAGGCACTGCCATGACTCGTCCCGTTCTCGCCGCCGTAGACGCCTCCGTCCGCAGCCGGGCCGCCGCCCACTGGGCGGCCCGGGAGGCCGACCGCCGGGGGGCGCCGCTGCGGCTGCTGCACGCCTGGCCCTACCTGGGGCGCAAGGCCAACGACCTGGTGAAGGTCGACGATCTGGAGACCGGCGCGCAGACCATGCTGGGCGACGTCGCACAGGAGCTGGCGACCGCGTACCCGGGGGTGGCGGTCTCCACCGAGCTGGTGCCGGACTCGGCGATCGACGGGCTGACGGCCGCCGCCGAGCAGGGTCAGCTGCTGGTGATCGGCACCCGCGGCCTCGGCGGTTTCCGCGGCCTGCTGGTCGGCTCGGTGAGCCTGGGCGTGGCCGGCCGTTCGAAGGCTCCGGTGATCCTGGTCCGGGAGGGCGGCCCGATGCCGGACTCGCCCGAGCCGGAGGTCGCAGTCGGCTTCGACGCGCTCGAACCGGCCGACGCCGTCCTGGAGTTCGCGTTCGAGGAGGCCCAGCTGCGCGGTGCCCGGGTGCGGGTCGTGCACGGCTGGGAGCTGCCGCCGACGTACGGCTACGCGGGCTGGATCCCGGTGGAGAGCGAGCGCCAGGAGCTGGGCGCGCTGGCCGTCGGCATGGTGTCCGACGCGGTCGCGCCGTGGCGCGAGAAGTACCCGCGGACGCTGGTGCTGGAGGACGTCCGCACCGGTGGCGGCGCGGCCGCACTGGTCGAGGCGTCCGCGCAGTCGGACCTGGTGGTGGTGGGCCGCCGCTCGCGCACCCTCAACCTCGGCCCGAAGCTCGGCTCGGTCGCGCACGCGGTGATCCACCACGCGCAGGCCCCGGTCGCAGTCGTCCCGCACGACTGACGCCCCTCAGCCCCCGGCTCCTCCCCCGGCCGGGTCACCAGGCCGCCCCGTCCCCACCCACCGCCTCCGGGTGTGGACGGGGCGGCCGTGCGTTCGCCGCCGGCCGGACGCCCGCTGTCAGTCCCTGCGGGCAGGCTGACCGCCATGGACAACGACGAGTTCTGGCAGCTGATCGACGCCGCCCGCGCGGCGACCACCCCCGCCCTCCCCGTCGAGGAGGCGCTGGTCGACGTGCTGGCCGGCCTCCCGGAGCCGGAGATCTTCCGCTTCGAGGACTGCTTCATGCGCCTGCACGGCGCCCTGTACCGGTGGGACGTGTGGGCGGCGGCGTACCTGATCGGCGGCGGCTGCTCCGACGACTCGTTCATGGACTTCCGGGCGGGCGTGATCGCCGAGGGCCGGGCCTGGTACGAGAAGGTCCTCGCCTCGCCGGACGCGCTCGCCGAGCACCCCGCCGCCGCGGGCGAGGACCCCTTCGAGGCGGAGGGGCTGTTCTTCAACGAGGCCGTCAACTACGTCGCGCCGCACGCCTTCGAGCGCCGCACCGGCGACCGCGAGGCCTTCTACCCGGCGTACGACCTGTACCGCGCCGAGCAGGGCGTCGAGAGCCCGGCCGACCCGGAGGCGGGCATGGGCGAGGAGTTCGACTTCGACGACGACGAGGAGATGGAGCGCCGGCTGCCCCGGCTGGCCGCCCTCTACCTGGTCGACTGACCGCCGAAAGACGGCAGTTGACGGCCGGTCAGCGGTCGAAGCGGAACGCCAGCAGCGTCGCGTCGTCCTCCGACAGCGGGCCGGACATGTCGCGGACCACGACGTCCACCAAGGTCTGCAGGACGGGCTCGGCGGCGTGCGCCTCGACCGCCGCGCAGAGGGCGTCGAGGCGGACGTCGATGTCCTGGTCGCGGCGTTCGATCAGGCCGTCGGTGTAGAAGAACACGGTGTCGCCGGCCCGGACGTGGGTCTCCACGGCCCGGTAGGCGACCACCGGGAGGACGCCGAACGGCGGGCCGAGTTCGGCGGGCAGCAGCGAGGCGCGGCCGTCGCGAAGCAGCACCGGCGGCGGGTGGCCGGCGCAGATCCAGCGCAGCAGGTGCCGGTCGGGGTAGTAGCGGGAGACGATCGCGGTCGCGGTGGACTCGTCGCTGTCGTCGCAGGCGATCCGGTTGAGCCAGCCGCCGAGCGACTCCACCAGCGCGCCGGTGAACGCCAGCCCGGCCAGCGCGTGCCGCAGCATCGACATCAGCGCGACCGCGTCCAGCCCGTGCCCGCGGGCGTCGCCGACGGCCAGCAGGGCGCGCCCGTCCGGGAGTTGACGGACCTTGAACCAGTCGCCGCCGACCCGGCCCTCGGCCGGGCGGTAGGCGACGGCGGAGGTCACGCCGAGGCCGACCAGGGTCGCGGAGCGCGGCTGCAGGGCGTCCTGGAGGCGCTGCACGACGCTGTGCTCGGCGTCCGCCCGGCGGGCCTGACGCTCCGTCTCCTCCTGCTGCTCGCGCAGCCGGCGCTGGCTCTCGTACAGCTCGGTGACGTCCTGCAGGACGGCGCGCAGGCCCTCGATCGGGCCGTCCTCGTCGCGCACCACCTCGGCGACCAGCCTGATCCGGCGGGGGCGGCCGACGCCGTACAGCTCGGTGAGCACGTCGATGTCGGCGCCGGTGCTGAACAGCCGGTCGAGCTCGCGGTAGAGCGCGGGGCGGGCGGTCTCGGTGACCCGGCCGAGCACCTGGTGGGTGGTCATCGTCTCGGTGTCGGGGGTGCGGCCGAGCAGCACGGCCAGGCCCGGCGAGACGTCGAGCCGGCCGTCGCGCAGGTTCCACTCGGCCCAGCCGACCCGGGCGATCCGCTGCGCGGCCCTGGCCACCTCCTCCGTCCGGTCGTCGGTCCACAGCAGCAGCAGGCGGCGGCCGAGGCGGTGCACGGTGAGCCGCTCCCGGCGGCTGCGGGCGCTGCCGTCCGGGCCGGCGCCCTCCCAGCGGACGGCGAGGTCGCGCGCGGCGTGCCCGGTGCGCAGCACCTCCGCGACGGCGGCCGCGACCGGCTCCGTCCACAGCCCGGGGTACGCCTCGCGCAGCGACAGGCCGTGCCCGTCGGCGGCCCGGCCCGCCAGCTGCTCCGGGTGGTACGGGTGCCGGGCGGCGGACTCGTTGACGATCACCACGGCCAGGTCGAGGACGGTGCCGTCGCCGTCGCGGACGGGTTCGGCGAGCAGCGAGGCCTGCGGGACGGCGTCCAGCAGGCGGTGCAGGTCCTGGTCCGGCGGGCGGGCGAGGTCCGGGTCGAGGGCGGCGTCCGGCACGATCTGCGGCGGCGGCCCGGGCGGCAGGCCGACGTCCGGCCGGGGAGCTCCTCGCGCAGCCGGCGGACGGTCCGGCGCAGCGCCTCGCCCCAGTCGGCCTGTTCGGCTCGCCCGTACAAGCCCCGCCCCTCTCCGCTCGGCGTTCCCTGCCACTGTTCCGGCCCGCCCCACCGCCCGGCGACCGCACCGGCCCGGACGGGTGAGCACCGCCACCGGCAGGTCCGACGATACGTCACCACCCGCCTCCCGGACCGGGAACCCCCTGCTCAGGCGGGGCGTTGTCGGCTCGGAACGATCTTCGGAGCGCTCCTCGGACCGATCGTCCGGCCGGTCTTCTGACAGGTCGTCGGACGGTCCCGGGAGAGCACCGGACGATCGTCGGCACGACTCACGGTTCGACTGGAGGAGCAGCATGTCAACGGCCTTGGCGAAGGGCGCCAACGTTCCCGTGCTCCGGGACGGCAAGGGCCCCGCGACCGTCCTGATCGGCCTCGGCTGGCAGGCCGCCGACGACTACGACCTGGACGCGAACGCGCTGCTGTGCGACAGCGCTGGGAAAGCGCTTTCCGACCAGCACTTCGTGTTCTTCAACAACCTCACCAGCCCCGACGGCGCCGTCACCCACCTCGGCGATCCCGGCGACGGCACCGACCGCGAACAGCTCCGCGTCGAGCTCGGCGCGGTCGAGCAGGGCGTGCAGCGGATCGTCTTCACGGTCGCCGTCTACCAGGCCGAACAGCGCCGGCAGGCGTTCGGCTCGGTGCGCGGCGCGTACGTCCGCGTGGCGGACGCGGCGAGCGGCGCGGAACTCGCCCGCTACGAGCTCGGCCCCGAACTCACCACCGAGACCGCCGTCGTCTTCGGCGAGCTCTACCGGCACGGCGGCGGCTGGAAGTTCCGCGCCATCGGCCAGGGCTACTCCTCCGGCCTGGCCGGCATCGCCACCGACTTCGGCGTCGCGGTCCTCGCCCCGGCGCCCCGGCCGCTTCGGCTCCTGCCGCCCCGCTGCTCCTGCGGCCCCGGCTCCCGCCGTCCCGCCGGTGCCCGCCGTCGCGCCCGTGCCCGCGCCGGCCCCCGTGCCCGTCGCGGTCCCCGCGCCGCCCGTCGCCGTCCTGCCCGAGACCGTCGGAGGTTCCCCGATGACCTGCTTCTTCGACCCCGCCCACGGCCCCGGCACCACGGCCGTCCTCTGGTCCCCGCAGTGGGGCGTCCCGCGCCAGATCCACTCCTGCGGAGCCTGCGCCCAGCGCGTCCAGACCACCCCGCCGCCGTACTACACCGCGCCCGCCGCCCCGGGCTACGCCCAGCAGGGCTACCCCGCCCCGCAGCAGGGCTACCCCGCTCCCCACCAGGGCGGCGGCTACCCGGCCGAGCAGCCCCAGGGCCGCCGGTACGGCACCGGCGCCCTCATCGGCGCCGGCGCGGCCGGCCTGGTCGGCGGCGTCCTCCTCAACGAGGCCCTCAGCGACGACAGCCCGGACGTGATCGTCAACAACTACTACGAGGACTGACCGCTCCCCGTCGCGCCCCCGCACCCGCCCGGTCCGGGGGCGCGGCTCACCATCCCGGGTCGTCGGGACGCTGGTGCCCGCACGGCACGTGGCTGCCGTCCTTCGCGAACACCTGGGCGTCGTTGGCCGAGTTCACCCACACCGAAATGCCCTGGGCGTGAACGACGACGTTGAACGGAGCCTCCTCCGGCTCCAGGTCCGTCACCACGGTGAACTCCTCACCGGGGCGCATCCAGTGATCGGTTCCCCAGGGCTCCACCCACAGGCAGAGCATGCTCTCGGTCTCGTTGCTCACGCTGGTCTTCGACACGTCGGAACCCTAGCGAGCCGGGTTCATCGCCCGAGCAGCTCCCCATCGGGCTCCTTCCCGGCGTAGCGGTGTCCCGGCGTACCGGTGTCCCGGCGTACCGGTGTCCCGGCGGCTTCCCGTCCGTATCCGCCGTCCCTGTGCTCACTTGTGTCTCGAACCGGTCGGTCGGGCTCCGGGGGCGGAGGCCGGTGCTGCGCGAAGTCTTGACGGTCCACCGACGACGCCCCTACGGTGCGGGACACCGGTGGCCCCGGGCGGGTGGCCACGGCATCCCCCACTCCGCGCCAGGAAGGGCGGCCGCGTTGCCCG
>NZ_KK853997.1:1087650-1089284 GCF_000696185.1 Kitasatospora cheerisanensis KCTC 2395
GAGTCGGCGGCCACGGCCGCGTCCGGCTACAGCTGGAACAACGTGCAGATCGGCGGCGGCGGCTTCGTCCCGGGCATCGTCTTCAACCAGGGGCAGAAGGGTCTGGTGTACGCGCGCACCGATGTCGGCGGCGCGTACCGGCAGGACCCGGCGACCAAGCAGTGGATACCGCTGCTGGATTCGGTCGGCTGGGCGGACTGGAACCTGACGGGTGTGGCCAGTCTGGCCACCGACGCCAAGGACCCGAAGCGGGTGTACCTGGCGGCGGGCAGCTACACCAACAGCTGGGACCCGGCGAACGGGGCGATCCTCCGCTCCACCGACCAGGGGGCGAGCTGGCAGCGCAGCACGCTGCCGTTCAAGGTCGGCGGCAACATGCCGGGGCGCGGCATGGGCGAGCGCCTGGCGATCGACCCGAACAACGACGCGGTGCTGTGGTTCGGCGCGCCGAGCGGCAACGGGCTGTGGCGCAGCGCCGACTACGGGGTCACCTGGTCGCGGGTAAGCGCTTTCCCGGTGACCGGCACCTACGCGCCGGACCCGTCGGACAGTTCGGGCTACCAGAGCGATCCGCTGGGCATCCTGTGGGAGGTGTTCGACCAGGGCAGCGGCACGGTGAACGGCGTCACCCGGACGATGTTCGTCGGCGTCGCGGACAAGCAGAACAGCGTGTACCGCTCGGACGACGGCGGCTCGACCTGGACCAGGATCGGCGGCCAGCCGACCGGCATGGTGCCGCACAAGGCGGTGCTGGACGCGACCGGCGGGAACCTGTTCGTCTCGTACAGCGACACCGGCGGTCCGTACGACGGGGCGCACGGCGACGTGTGGAAGTACGCCTCGGCGAGCGGGACTTGGTCGAACGTCAGCCCGGTGCCGTCCTCGGACAGCTCGAACAACTACTTCGGCTACTCGGGGCTGACGATCGACCGGCAGCACCCGAACGTGCTGATGGTGACGGGCTACAGCTCCTGGTGGCCGGACACCCGGATCTGGCGGTCCACCGACTCGGGCGCGACCTGGAAGCCGTTCTGGTCGTACGGGAGTTACCCGAACCGCGACGACCAGTACGGCATCGACGTCTCCTCCGTGCCGTGGCTGACGTTCAACGCGAACCCGTCGCCGCCGGAGGAGACGCCGAAGCTGGGGTGGATGACGGAGTCGCTGGAGATCGACCCGTTCGACTCCGACCGGATGATGTACGGCACCGGGGCGACGCTGTACGGCTCGTCGAACCTGACCGCGTTCGACAAGGGGCAGAAGGTCGCGATCGCCCCCGTGGTGAAGGGACTTGAGGAGACGGCGGTCAACGACCTGGTCTCGCCGCCGTCGGGCGCGCCGCTGCTGAGCGCGCTCGGCGACCTCGGCGGGTTCCGGCACGACGACCTGACGAAGGTGCCCTCGCGGATGTTCACCCAGCCGGACTTCTCCTCCGGCACCTCGCTCGACTTCGCCGAGTCCACGCCGGCCACCCTGGTCCGGGTCGGCGACCTCGCCTCGGACTCGACGGGCAAGCACATCGGCTACTCGACGGACGGCGGCGCGAACTGGTTCGCGGCCTCCGCCGAGCCGTCCGGCGTGACGGGCGGCGGCCAGGTCGCGCTGGCGGCGGACGGCTCCGCGACGGTGTGGAG
>NZ_KK853997.1:1089304-1090127 GCF_000696185.1 Kitasatospora cheerisanensis KCTC 2395
GCGGCCACGGCCGCGGTCCGGCTACAGCTGGAACCAACGTGCAGATCGGCGGCGGCGGCTTCCGTCCCGGGCATCGTCTTCAACCAGGGGCAGAAGGGGTCTGGTGTACGCGCGCACCGATGTCGGCGGCGCGTACCGGCAGGACCCGGCGACCAAGCAGTGGATACCGCTGCTGGATTCGGTCGGCTGGGCGGACTGGAACCTGACGGGTGTGGCCAGTCTGGCCACCGACGCCAAGGACCCGAAGCGGGTGTACCTGGCGGCGGGCAGCTACACCAACAGCTGGGACCCGGCGAACGGGGCGATCCTCCGCTCCACCGACCAGGGGGCGAGCTGGCAGCGCAGCACGCTGCCGTTCAAGGTCGGCGGCAACATGCCGGGGCGCGGCATGGGCGAGCGCCTGGCGATCGACCCGAACAACGACGCGGTGCTGTGGTTCGGCGCGCCGAGCGGCAACGGGCTGTGGCGCAGCGCCGACTACGGGGTCACCTGGTCGCGGGTAAGCGCTTTCCCGGTGACCGGCACCTACGCGCCGGACCCGTCGGACAGTTCGGGCTACCAGAGCGATCCGCTGGGCATCCTGTGGGAGGTGTTCGACCAGGGCAGCGGCACGGTGAACGGCGTCACCCGGACGATGTTCGTCGGCGTCGCGGACAAGCAGAACAGCGTGTACCGCTCGGACGACGGCGGCTCGACCTGGACCAGGATCGGCGGCCAGCCGACCGGCATGGTGCCGCACAAGGCGGTGCTGGACGCGACCGGCGGGAACCTGTTCGTCTCGTACAGCGACACCGGCGGTCCGTACGACGGGGCGCACGGCGAC
>NZ_KK853997.1:1091944-1092908 GCF_000696185.1 Kitasatospora cheerisanensis KCTC 2395
CCGGCACCTTCTACGTGTCCACGGACGCCGGCGCGACCTTCACCGCGAGGGCCACCGGCCTGCCCACCGACTCGGTCCGCTTCAAGGCCGTCCCGGGCGCCAAGGGCGACGTCTGGCTGGCCGGCGGCAACACCGGTACCACGTACGGGCTGTGGCACTCCACGGACGGCGGCGCGAGCTTCGCCAGGCTGGCGGGCGTCGACCAGGCCGACACCATCGGCTTCGGCAAGGCCGCGCCGGGCCGGAGCTACCCCGCGCTGTACTCCTCCGCCAAGATCGGCGGCGTGCGCGGCATCTTCCGCTCGGACGACGCGGGCGCGAACTGGGTCCGCATCAACGACGACGCCCACCAGTGGGGTTGGACCGGCGCGGCGATCACCGGCGACCCGCGCGTCTACGGCCGGGTGTACGTCAGCACCAACGGCCGCGGCATCCAGTACGGCGACCTGACCGGCACCACCTCCCCGTCCCCGTCCCCGTCCACCTCGTCCTCGCCGTCGGCCTCCTCCTCGCCGTCGGCGTCGTCCTCGCCGTCGGGCTCTGCCTCGCCGTCCAACTCGCCCGCGCCGGCGGGCGCTTGCGAGGTGGACTACGCGGTGGCCAGCCAGTGGGGCGGCGGCTTCGGGGCCAACGTGACGCTGGTGAACCGGAGTTCGGCGACGATCAACGGCTGGACGGTCGGCTGGACCTTCCCGAGCGGGCAGCAGGTCACCTCGCTGTGGAACGGCAACCCGTCCCAGTCCGGGGCGCAGGTGACCGTCACCAACGCGGCCTACAACGGCACCATCGCGCCGGGCGGTTCGACCTCCTTCGGCTTCAACGGCAGCTGGACGTCCGCGAACACCGCACCGTCGGCCTTCACCCTCAACGGCACCTCCTGCACCGTGCGGATCGGGTAGCGGTCAACGACCGGGCTGCCGCGCGGGCACGATCTCGATCCTGGTGACCAGCCCGTCGCCGTCGA
>NZ_KK853997.1:1093882-1111674 GCF_000696185.1 Kitasatospora cheerisanensis KCTC 2395
CCCGGGCCCGGCTGGCGAGCTTCTTCGCCGCGTCCGGGCGGACGTCGAGGACATCGGCGATCCGGTCGAACGGGACGGCGAACAGGTCGTGCAGCACGTACGCCACGCGCTGCCGCGGCGGGAGCGCGTCGAGCAGCACCAGCAGCGCCCGGGAGACCTCCTCGCGGCGCAGGAACGCCTCCTCGACGGCCAGCTCCGCGGACTGGAAGTCCTGCTCCGGCAGCGGCAGTTCGGGTCGGCGGGCGTGGGCCCGCAACTGGTCCGTGCAGAGCCGGGCGGTGACGGTGGTGAGCCACGCCGCCGGGTTGTCCAGGGTCGCGGCGTCGACGCCGTGCGCCCTGGTCCAGACGGTCTGCACGGCGTCCTCGGCGTCCTGGTACGAGCCGAGAATGCGATGGGCCAGCGAGAGCAGCCAGGGCCGCGCGGCCTCGAAGTGCGCAATCAGTTCCACGAGAGGGTCACCTTTCGGGTGCCGGGGTCGTCGAGCGGGGTGAGAGAGCACGACGGCCGGCTGCACACGCCGGTGACCTGGCACTTCGAGGAGTCGAGATGAGTCTAGCGTTCACGGATCAGCCCTTCCCGCAGGCGGGTTCGGCCCGGGCCGGGTGGCGGCGGTGAGCGCGGCGGTCCTGCTCGCCCTCACGGTGTGCTGCCTGCTGGCGAACGCCTACGAAGTGGGGGCGAAGCTGCTCCGCGCCCGCTTCGTGGTGCAGAACGCCACCGCAGTCGGCCTCGACCCCCGCCACCTCCCGCTGCTCGCCGCCCTGGAGGGCGCGGGCGTCCTGGGCGTCCTGGCGGGCCTGTGCGGCCTGCGGGAACTGGGCCTGGCGGCGGGCATCGGCCTCGTGCTGTTCTTCATCGGCGCAGTCCTCGCCCACCTCCGGGCGCGGGTCCTGCACAACCTGGCCTTCCCCCTGGTGTTCCTGCTGCTGGCGATCGCCCCGGTGCTCGGATTCGCCTGAACACCCCGGCCCGACCCGTCCCGCACGCACGCGGCCCTGCTCACGTACCGGGCCCGGTGCTGCTCGACGCCCCTGCGTCCGTCAGCGGAGGGCGAGTTGGGCGAGCCAGGGCCGCTCGGTGGCGGCGGTCGACAGCAGCGCCGCGAAGATGCCGGTGGCGCCGTTGAGGACCGACAGGTCGAGCATTGCCAACTCCTTGACGTCAGGGAGGCGTTCGGTCAGGTAGGCGGTCAGCCGGCCGCGAAGGGCCGCCGCCGCGGGGAGGCTCGCGTGGCGGGCGAAGGCGTCGGCCAGGGCCAGCGTCCCGGCGGCGCCGTGGCAGACGGTCAGGGCTGCGTCGACCGGGTCCGGATCGAGGTGGCGGTGTTCGTCGAAGGCCTCGCAGAAGGACTGCATCGCCTGCCGCGCGAACCCCGTCAGGGTCTCGTCGGCCAGCACCCGTCCGGCGTCCCAGAGCGTCCAGGCGATGCCCGGGGTGCCGTAGCACCAGGCCTGGCGGCGGGTGGGGCGCCGGGACGGCGGGGTGCCGTCGAGGCCGGCCGGGGGCCAGGTGGTCAGGCCCTGGTCGTCCACGTAGGACTGGGCGACCAGCCAGTCGCAGACGTGTCGCAGCGGGGCGGTGAAATCCTCGGGCCGGGTGGTCGCGGTCTCGGCGGCGGCGCGCAGGGCGGCGGCGACACCTGCGACGCCGTGGCCCAGGCCGGTGTTGATCCGTCCGACGTTCCAGGCGGATCGCGGGTCGATGGCCTCGTGCAGGCGGAGCCGGTGCAGGTCCGGACGGTCGCAGAGGGCGGCGAGGTGCCGGGCAGCGGGCAGGCTCTGGGCGGTGTGCTCGGTCCCGGCCAGGCACAGGACCACGCCGGCCGGGCCGTTGATGAGGTCGTAGTCGATCCAGCCGACCCGGTCGAGGCGCAGCGCACCGGACGACGACCAGGCGGCCAGTGATTCGGCGACGAGCCGGGCCAGCGGGCGCAGCGGGGGCTGCAACGGGCCGGCGGCACGGAGCCCGGCGAAGAGGCCGGCGAGTCCGCCGAACGCACCCACCTGGTGGGGAGCGCCGTCGGGCTGGGTGCTGAGCCAGCGTTCCAGCACACGCCGCGTCAACTCGGTTTCTTCGAGGCCGGCTTGGGCCGTGAGTGCGGCGAGCAGGGCCGGGCCGGCGTCGTGGGTGCCGTCCGTGGCGTGGCCGGAGTCGGCGCGGGCATAGCGGCGGAGGGCCGTGCCGGCCGCGCTCAGCACTCCGTCGAGGCTGCTCGCCGGCAGGGTGGTGAGGTCCACGGTCCGTCCCCTTTCCGCGTTGTCGAGGCAGGGCGTCGCGTCGGCCGGGGTCGCCGGTCCACACGACGCCCTTGTCGGGGTGTCAGGCCGTGCCGCCGGCCTCACCGATGTTCGTCACCTCGGCCAGGCATCCGCCTCCGGTGCAGCCGTTGGTGCAGTTGCGGGTGCACCCGTCGGTGCAGCCGTTGGTGCAGTCACCGGCGCTGAACGCTTCGGCGTTCACCAGGTTGGTGATGTTGGCCAGTTTCGTCTCCAGTTCCGCGATCCTGGCCTCGAGGGCCGCGGACGAGCCAGCCGCTGTCATGGCCTCTCCTTTCCTCGTGCGGTGATTCCTGCACGCTCGTGGGCCGGCGGCTCCCGGTCCGGGCCCGGGCCGCCGGGCCGCGGTCGCAGCCGACCGGCCAGCCTGGCGGCCATCGCCTCCGGTGTCTCGGTGCCCGGCAGTCGCAGCAGCAGTCCGGCGACCAGCGGGTCGCCGGTGTGGTCGACGACGGCGAGGTCCGACGGCTGCGGAAGCATCTCCGTGGCGACCAGTTCCGGGCCGGCCCGCGCCACCTCGCCCGGGCCCGTCACGGAGTCCCTGAGCAGCCGGTCGAGGACCGGAACCGCGGCCAGGCTCTCCAGGTGGAGCGGCACCGGTGCCCGGTGTCCGGCCGCGACGAACACCAGCCGGGGCAGCCCGAGCCGGTCGCGCAGCCGGACCATCGACCGGACGATCGAGGGCAGCGGCTGTTCCGGCTGCCACAGCCCGCCGGCCGGCAGCCGCCACTGCGCGGGCGAGATCACCAGCTCGCCGCCCACGGTGATCCGTGGCATCCACGCCCGCTCCGGGAACAGGTCAAGTGACCGGTGGAGCCGCCGGGTTGTCCAGGGCAGCTGCCGGGGTGCGGCGGCCAGCAGCAGTTCGGCCACGTGGTCCCAGGGCGGCAGCGGCGAGCGGGTGGCGTGGTACATCGGCCAGATCCGCCGGCCGTCGGCTTCGGCCCAGAACCCCGAGGGGTCGCTGTGCACGGTGATCGCTTCCAGCGGGATGTACCGCGGGGGCGGGCCGGTACCGGGCGGCCGGTAGGTGGCCAGGTCCGGATCGCCGGTGAAGGCCCGGGTGTACGCGGGCCGGCGCACCGCGTTGTCCGCGCGGGCGGACAGCGGCGGGATCAGCAGTTCGACCAGGAGCAGCCCGGTCTCCTCTTCCAGGCGGTCCAAGAACCGCCGGTAGGAGCGGACTTGAGGGGCTCCGTCCGACAAGGCGTCGAAGGCCTGCGCGAACCTGGAGTCGACGATGCCGGCCGGCCACAGCTGGTCCAGCACTCCCAGGTAGCCGGCGGACGGGTTCGCGGGGCGCAGCAGGCAGTCGACCGGCCAGTCGATCGCGGCCGGGGGCGCGCCGACCTCGTCCAGCAGTTCCGCATCGATGTCCAACCTGCCGCCGCGCCCGCTGTCCAGCCGCCGGTTCAACTCCCCCAGCAGCCGGCCGAATCCGGACTCCTCGGTGGCCGGCGGGGCCCAGTCCGGCGGCTGCCGCCAAGCCCTCCGGTTGGCCTCGCCGGTGTTCAGCCGTCGGCGCAGCACGTCCATCAACGGCCGGCAGGTGCTGTCGCGCGGCGGCGGGGCGGGACGGTCGGCGTCCGCGGAGATCAGTGCGAGGATCCGCATCGCCTGGGCGGCGAGCTGTTGCAGCCGGTCAAGGTCCCTACGGGGAAGGGTGGTTCTGGTACGCCGGTACACGTCCAGCCAGCCGTCCCGCTCCGAACCGGCACCGGCAGCGGCCCCGGCACCGGCACCGGCGCCCGACCTGGCCCGCCGGGAGCGGGTGACCACCTGGGCCGCCGGGCCCCAGGGAGTCAGGTGCTGGTCGGGGGTGAGGCACGGTTGCAGGACGCCGATCGTGGTCAGATGTGCCAGGAAGCCGCGCAGCACCTCGAGTTCGTCGTCCGGTGCCTGCTCCCGGACGGCCCGTTCCAGCTCGGCGAGCGGGAGGGCGCCGGTGTCCAGCGCCGCGTGCACCGCGGCGAGCAGGTCGGTGCGGCGAAGCGACAACTGGCTAACCAGGCTCGGCTGTTCGGGGTCGAGGACGATGTACTGCAGTTGTCCGTCCTCGCGTTGGTGGAGCGGGGTGACGGCGAGTCGGATGCCGCTCTGCGGGGGTGGCAGCGGTCCGGCGGCGAGGGTCCGGCGGCGCTCGCCGATGCTCTCCATCCACCCGGTGGCGAACTCGCCGGTCAGCTCAAGTGGCCACGTCAGTGCGGCAGTTGCCGGGCCGACCGGCAGCAGCGCGGTGTGGCCGAACCAGCCGCGCGGCGTGCTCACCGTCGTGGCCCGGGTGAGCAGCCGCCACTGCCGCTCGGTCCGTTGCCGGGCCCGCCTGTTGAGCGCCCCACCGCCCTCGGCGTTCTCCAGTACCGCGGCGGCGACCGGCGAGCGGCGGGCGGTCGCACGGGGCAGGTCGGCCAGCCGCCGGCGTTCCGCCTCGGCCGCGTCGCGCAGGCGGGCGTCCAGCTCGGCGATCTCGGCGGCGCACCTCATCGCTTCCTCCAAGTCACCGGACAGCCTGAGGCGTTGGGGGCTATCGGGGAGCCGGGCCAGCGTCTCGGCCAGCCGTCGGTGGTCCGCTGCGGCGACCGGCTTCGCGTTGTGCAGGTGGCGCCGCACTGCCAGTGCCGCGGCACGTTCGCTCCGGCTCAGGGCCGGATCGGGCACCACGTGGCGGCCGATCCGGTCGGCGAGGTCCGGGCCGAGGGTGCGGTAGCGGTCCTCGGATGCCGACAACTGCCGGGCCAGGGCAAACAGTTCCGGGCTCGCACCGGCGAGCCAGTACCGGATGGGCAGGCCGGCCACCCGCAGCAGGGCCGAGGAGCCGATCGCTTCGCTCATCGCACGCCCGCCTCCCGGGTGGCCAGCGCCTGGGCCAGCAGCGCCTGCCGGAGCATCGTCATTCCGGCCCGGTTCCAGTGGAAGACGATGACGAAGGCCGCGACCGCACGCGGGCCGAGACCGGCGGCTTCGGTGGCGAAGTAGCCGGTGCGCCACTGCCGGCCGATGGGCTCCACAGCGGCGCGGTACTCGTCGACGATGCGACGGGCCACCGGCGGCAGTTGGCGGATCAGCGACTCCGGGTGCTGCCACAGCTCCACGAGCTCGGTGTCGATCTCGGTGAGCTCGGACAACTCGGCGGCCCCGGAGGGCAGTTGTCGGCCGGTCCGGTCACGGATGCGGTCCCAGACGTCGATGTCCTCCCAGCCGGCGATGGCCAGTGCGTCCAGCAGTGCACGGACCATCGCCAGCGACACCGCCCAGTCCGGCCCGGTGTCGGCGGGGTCCGCGGCGTGGAAGTCCAGCCAGGCCAGCGAGTCCGCGGTGAACACCCGGTGGGCGTAGCGCATCGAGACCGGCCCGCCGAATAGCCGGTTCTCCGGCTCGTAGACACCGGGCTCGACCGCGAGCACCAAGCCGTCCCGCCGCCATCCGGCCACCGCGGCCCGGACCCGGCCCGCGACCGGCGCTACCCTTCCCCCTCTTCCGACCCCGCTCCCGCTCCCGCTTCCGGTGCCGGTTCCGGATTCGAAGCGCAGGCGCAGGCCGGGCGGCTTGTGCATGAGGAAGAAATTGCCGGCGGCGCCGTCGTGCAGCAACTCCCGGGCCAGCAGGGCGACCTGCCGGTACAGCTCGACGCGGAGCTCACGGCCTGCGGGCGGGGCCACGCCGAGCTGGAACCAGGAGGGCCGCGCATCGTCGGCCAGCGCGGCCAGTCCGGCGTGCAGGAACACCCTTCGGGCGCGGGCCAGTGCGGGAGGCTCGTCCGCCGCGCGGGTCTCGTGCTCCGGGCTCCCCACGGGGTCCAGCATCCGGGCGCAGTGCCGGAGGAAGGAGGCCAGCGGCAGCTGTTGGCCGTCGAACCGGATCCGGGTGCAGTGGACGTCGGCCGGGAAGCGGGCTTCCGTCGGCACGAAGGCCGACGCGGGCAGCTCCTGCATGGCAGCTCCCTGCGGGCGAGCGACCGGCACGGACGAATGGCGTCACGCCGCAGGTGAGGCTCGCGCGCTTGGGCGGATGGTGTGGCTCTGCGTATCTCTGTGCGTGCCCAAATTTTAGCGCCACCCCCGGCTCCGCTCCATCCCGGCCGCTCGCGGAAGGCCGGCCGGCCCGCCGCCCCGGCGGCTGCACCCGCCCGGCTCCGGACGCCGACCGGGCCAGCGGGCACGCCACCACAGGTGACATCGCGTCAACTTTTTTCCATGGCAGGCGATCTGGCCGACGATGCCTGCCGTCAGCGGCTACCGTGGTGCTGCGAGCGATCCGTGTCGGGCTCTTCGGGGGGACGCAACGATGCTGCACTGCGACGGGCGGCGGGCGCTGCCACTGGCGGTCCTCCTGCTGACCGGACTGGCCGCGACGGCATGCACCTCCTCGACCTCGACCGACGGCAGGGCCGCACCGAGCACCGCGGCGAGCACGCCCGGTTCCGTCACCCTCACCCTCACCGGTCCGCCGTCCGGGCCGGCGGCCGCGGCGGGTCGGCCGGCCGACCCGTGTTCCGTCCTCACCGATGCGCAGGTCAGCGCGGCGCTGGGCGGTTCGGCGCAACTCCGCGCGGAGGGGCCGTCGAAGGAGAAGCCGTGGGCGTGCACCTGGGGTGCGCGCCGCTCGTACGTGGCGCTGCGGCTGGTCGACGAGACCGCGTACGCGCGGACCGTGGCGAGCCCGGATCTGAAGGTGCAGCCGGTGCCGGGCATCGGTGACAGCGCCGTTCTGGTCAGCGCCAAGGAGGACGGCCGCAATCCGGAGCTGCTGTTCACGGTCGGCGGCGCCCGCTACGGCATCGAGGCGGTCGCCGACCGCGGCGAGCTGGGCGCCGCCAACGCCCCGGCGGAGGTCGCGGCGGAGCAGGCGCTGGCCCGCCTCGCCGCGCCGCGCCTCCACTCCTGATCGACCGTCAAACTAGTCGCGAGGAGCGGCTGTCAGCCCCGGTAGGCCTCCAGCAGACGCAGCCAGACCTCGCTGATCGTCGGGTAGGCGGGTACGGCGTGCCAGAGCCGGGACAGCGGGACCTCGCCGGCGACGGCGACCGTGGCGGAGTGCAGCAGTTCGGCGACGCCGGGGCCGACGAAGGTGACGCCGACCAGGGTCTCCCGGTCCAGGTCGACGACGGCGCGGGCGCGGCCCCGGTAGTCGTCGGCGTACAGCGAGGCGCCGGCCACGTTGCCGAGGTCGAAGTCGACGGCGCGCACCCGCAGGCCGGCGTCCTCGGCCTGACGCCGGCTCAGGCCGACGGCGGCGACCTCGGGGTCGGTGAAGACGACCTGCGGGACGGCCGTGCGGTCGGCGGTGGCGACGCTGCGGCCCCAGGGGGCGAGGTCGAGCAGGCGGTCGGCGGCGCGGTCGGCGATCACCTGGCCGAAGATCCGTCCCTGGTACTTGCCCTGGTGGGTGAGCAGCGCCCGGTGATTGACGTCGCCGGCGGCGTACAGCCAGCCGCCGGGGACGTCCGTGGCGAGGCCGGTGTCGTCGGTGGTGATCCAGCTGCCGGGGGTGAGGCCGACGGTCTCCAGGCCGAGGTCGGCGGTGTTCGGGACGCGGCCGGTGGCGAACAGGACCTCGTCGGCGGGCAGTCGGGTGCCGTCGTCCAGAGCGAGGGTGACGGTGCCGTCCTCGGCGCGGTGCACGGAGGTCGCGGAGACACCGAGCCGGATGTCGACGCCGGCCGCGCGCAGCCCGTCCGCGACCAGCTGGCCGGCGAAGTCCTCGGTGCGGTCGAGCAGTCGGGCGCCGCGGACCAGCAGCGTCACCTCGCTGCCCAACGCCCGCCAGGCGTGGGCCATTTCGACGGCGACGACGCCGCCGCCGACCACCGCGAGCCGGCCCGGAACGCTGCCGGCGGAGGTCGCCTCCCGGCTGGTCCACACCTTGGCCTCGGCGAGCCCGGGCAGGTCGGGGAGCGCGGCGCGGGTGCCGGTGCAGACGGCGACGGCGTGCCGCGCGGTGAGGGTGCGCCGGCCGCCCTCCGGCGTCTCGACGGTGACGCGGCGTTCACCGTCCAGCCGCCCGTGGCCGCGGACCAGGTCGATGCCCACGGAGGCCAGCCACGCCACCTGGCCGTCGTCCTGCCAGTTCGACGCGAACTCGTCCCGCCGCTTGAGCACCGCGCCCGCGTCCAGCTCCCCGGTGACGGCCTCGCGCGTGCCGGCCAGCCGCCGGGCGTCGGCGAGCGCGGCGGCCGGCCGCAGCAGCGCCTTGCTCGGCATGCACGCCCAGTACGAGCACTCCCCGCCCACCAGTTCGCCCTCGACGATCGCCACGCTCAGCCCGCCGGCCCGGGCCCGGTCCGCCAGGTTCTCCCCGGTCGGCCCGGCCCCGACCACCACCACGTCGTAGCTGTCCCCGTCCGCACCCATCAGCAGCCGCCCTCCCGCTCCATCTCCCGCCGGCCGCACCATGACGGCCCGTCAGCCCATTCGTACACCACGAACGGCCGTCCACCCACGCGCCTCACGGACCGGGCACTGTCCCCACAGCGCCATGTTCCTCCGGAGGCCGCTGGACGAACCCCGCGAAACGCTCCTCCGTCTCCTGGCCGGACAGGTCGCCGTCCGTCCGCCCGCCCCGGCCCGGCAGGTACCGGTGCAGGGCCTGCCTCATGCCCTCCGGCATCCGTTCGACCATCGCCTCCGCGCGCACCCGATCCTCCGACCCTGCTGGGTGGCGCAGCGCCCACCGCAGGGTCGGCAGGGCCTCGGGCGTCCGCAGGAACTCCCGCACGCCGGCTGCCTCGTCACCCGCCTCCGCGAGCGCGCGCCACCCGGTCAGGGCCGTCCGCACCTCGGCGACGGACCTGATGAGTTCGATATCCCGGGGCCGGGCACTCAACCGCAGCCGGCCGTCCCGGGTCTGCCCCAGCACCACACAGTCCAGCCGCTGCCCGACCGCCGGCCAGTCTTCGCGGCTGCTCCCCGGATCGTCCGAGACGACGCTCGCATCCACGTACCCGGGAAGGTCGCCGGCCACGGTTCGCGTGCGCGGGCCGTAGTGCTGATGCCCGATCACCACGCACTCCACAAGGGTGTACCTGTCCATGCCCGGCCTCCGGTCCTTCGCTGCGCGGCTACTTGCGGGTGATCCGAGGCTCGCTCGGGCGGCCGGTTTCGGGGTCCACGGTGAAGACCGTGGTCTCCCGGTCCGAGGTGACCGTGATCTCGTTCGGGCCGGTCCATTCGGCGCTGTTGAAGTAGCCGCGGCCGTCGCCCTCGCCCCAGCCGCCGAGGTCCCAGTGGCGGGTGGACCAGCCGCTGCCGGTGAGCACCTGCACCTCGTAGAAGGGGTCGATCGAGGCGCTGGTGTCGGTCACGGCCAGCGCGTGCTCGGGGTGTTCCGGGTTGACCGTGCGGGACAGCTCCCGCGCGTTGTCGCCGAACATGATCGACACGTAGCCGATCGGCAGGCCGACGAACCCGAGGATCACCAGGGCCGCTGCGCAGCCGACCTGCGACCACATGGTGCGGAACTCGAACTCGATCACCACCGAGACCACGACCAGCAGGACGGCGGACCCGACCAGCAGCACGGGATGGTCGAGCCGGCGCTCGACCTCCACCAGGCCGCCCGAGCGCGAGGCCCAGAGGCCCGGCAGGTACGCAAGAAGTGCCGCTCCCGCCACGCCTCTCAGCCACCACGCGATCCGCCTGCGACGTACCACCGCTGCCCCCTTCGTTCCCCGGTGATCCCCGGCCATCAGTCCCCGGCGATCAGTTCCCCGGTGATCGTTTTTGCGGACTGTACTACGGCGGCGGGTGGCGGTCGGCGCGTCCCGTCACGGGTGGTCGGTCGTCAGGTCCGGGGTGGCGGGGAAGAGCGGGGACGGGTCGGTGGGGATGGCCTGGTGGCTGGGTTCGGCGCCCGGGGGACGAGGGTGTGGGTGGCCGCGAGGAACTCGGCGAGGGCGGAGGTGGGGGCGAGGACGGTGGCGCGGGTGCCGTCGGCGCCGCGGAAGGCAAGCCGGATGCGGCCGTTGGGCCAGGGCCGGATGCGGACGGTGCCGTCGCCGGCCGGGCCGGCGAGGCCGGCGGTGAGCAGGTCGCGGGCGACGGTCCAGGTGACGGCGGCGTGCGGGAAGGCGAGTCGGACGGCGTAGGGATCGAATGGGCGGTAGTCCAGGATCATGACGCGGCGCCCCCCGGCCGCGCCGAACACGTGGACGGGCAGGTGGCGTTCGACGCACGTGCGCATCAGGCGGTCTCCTCGTTCCGATGTCCGCAACCGCCTTGCCCGGGTGGGGCGTTGTATGCGTCCGGAGGATGGACGGGCGGGCCCACATGGTACGGCCCGGACGGGGCATCCGAGTCAGGAGGCTGTACGCGGTCCCGGGAGGTCAGATGACGGAACAACACCACAACCAGGTGAGAGCCCTCGGCTGGGCCCGCCGGATGCCGGTCTCCGGCGGGATCCGGGCCGGGCGGCGATGGGCCCGCGCCCACCTGGACACGCTGGGCTGGACCACCGACGCGCCGGAGGTCGCGGACGCGGTGGTGCTCACCGTCTCCGAGCTGATCACCAACGCGCACATCCATGCCCGCAGCAACGCCGACCTGGTCCTCACCTGGGACGGCAGTTGTCTGTACGTCAGCGTCCACGACGGCTCGCCGACCCCGCCGCGTCCGCGCGCGGCCGGCCGGACGCCCAGTCCGGTCGCGGGATGGCACTCGTCGACCGGCTCTCCGACGACTGGGAGGTCCACGGCGACGACTCGGGGAAGTTCGTCACCGCCTGCTTCCGCGTCCCGCCCGAGCCGGCCGAGCCGCCCAACTGACCGACCCGACACAGCGTCCCGATGGCGGCCCGGCGGGAGAGGGAAAGCGGTTTCCCGCCGGGTGAACGCGTCCCGGGCCGGACGGTCCGTCAGCTCTGCTTGATGGCGGAGACGTCGAACTCGAGCACCACCTTGTCGCCGACCAGCACGCCGCCGCCCTCCAGGGCGGCGTTCCAGGTGACGCCGAACTCCTTGCGGCTGATGGTGACCGAGCCCTCCAGGCCGACCCGCAGGTTGCCGTACGGGTCGACCGCGTTGCCGGTGTACTCGAAGTCGATGGTGACGGGCTTGGTGGTGTCCTTGATGGTGAGGTCGCCGGTGACGCGGTAGTCCGTGTCGGACTTCGGCTCGACCTTGGTGGTGCGGAAGGTGATCTCGGGGAAGTTCGGCGCGTCCAGGAAGTCGTTGGTCCGCAGGTGCTGGTCGCGCTGCTCGACGCCGGTGTCGATGCTCTCGGTCTTGATCACCACCTGCCCGGTGGACCGGGACGGGTCGGAGCCGTCCAGGTGCGCGGTGCCCTCGAACTGGTGGAAGGCGCCGCGGACCTTGGTGACCATGGCGTGGCGGGCGACGAAGCCGATCCGGGTGTGGGCGGCGTCGAGGACGTAGTCCCCGGTGAGCTCGGGCAGGCTGACGGTCATGGTCGGCGCTCTCTCCTCGTGGCGTGACGTGGCACGGTGGCGTGACACGGTGGTGTGGCACGGTGACGTGCACACAGTGGCGTGGCACGGCTGCGTGACTCCTGCGGGCGCACCGGCGGCGGCATCGCGCCGGTCGCCACGTCCACGCTAGGCGCTCCGCCGCCCGACCCGGCCGTGACACACCGTCGGCCGGGCCGGGCGCCGACCAGCGGGCCCGTTGCCGCCCCGTCGCCGCCCCGTCACCGCCCGCCGGTCAGCCGAAGCGCCCGTTGACGTAGTCCGCGGTGCGCGGGTCGGCCGGGTCGGTGAACAGCTGGGCGGTGGGCCCGGCTTCGACGATCCGGCCGGGGGTGTCGTGGCTGGCGAGGAAGAACGCGCAGGACTGCGAAACGCGCTGCGCCTGCTGCATGTTGTGGGTGACGATGACGATGGTGAGCCGGTGGCGCAGGTCGGCGATGGTCTCCTCGATGCGGCGGGTGGAGGTCGGGTCGAGCGCCGAGCAGGGTTCGTCCATCAGCAGGATCTCCGGGGAGACCGCGAGCGAGCGGGCGATGCACAGGCGCTGCTGCTGGCCGCCGGAGAGTGCGCCGCCGGGGGTGCCGAGCCGGTTGCTGACCTCGTTCCACAGGCCGGCCTGGCGCAGGCTGGACTCCACCAGGTGGTCGCGTTCGTCGCGGCTCGCCCTGATCCCGGCCAGCTTCAGGCCGCTGATCACGTTGTCGTACAGCGACATGGCGGGGAACGGGTTGGGCCGCTGGAACACCATGCCGATCCGCCGCCGGACCTCGGCGGGGCGGCGGCCGGGGGCGTACACGTCCTCGCCGTCGAGCAGCACCTCGCCGGCCAGCGCCGCGCCGCGCACCATCTCGTGCATCCGGTTGAGGATCCGCAGGTAGGTGGACTTGCCGCAGCCGGACGGGCCGATCAGGGCGGTGATCTCGCCGGCCCGCATCCGCAGTGAGACGCGTTCCAGCACCTTGCGCTGCCCGAACCAGGCGGTCAGGTCGCGGGTCTCCAGCCCGGACAGCGCCCCTGACGGCCCGTCGGCGCCGGCGGACACGGGCGGCAGCGGCACAGTCGGCGGGTCGCTCGGGTCCTTGCCGAACTCGGGTACGGCGTACGGGGGTTGCGCGGTGTCGGTCATCCTCGGACGGGTCCTCTCCGGAGGGCGGGGCTGCGGCGGGCGGTTCAGCAGGTGGTCGGTCGGGGCCCGTCCGGCTGCGGCGGGCGGTTCAACAGGAGGTCGGTCAGTACACGTTGGGCAGCAGCGCGGCGGCGTTCTCGTACACCGACCAGAGCAGCGCGGCGGCCACCGGGGCCAGGCACAGGTAGGTGGCGGTGCGCCGCCAGTGGCGGGCCGCCAGGGCGGCCGTGACGACGGTCAGCAGCAGGGCCAGCGACCAGAGTTGCAGGGCGGACAGGGCGCCCTTGTCGGCGGCCAGCGCCTTGTCGGTGGGCGTGGCGGCGGGGCGGCGCGCGCCGAGCGGCTGCGGCTCGCCGTCGAGGCGGGCGCCGATCAGCACGGTGCTGGTGGGGATCCAGTCGGAGTCGCCGGTGACCAGCACCAGCCGGTTGGGGGCGGTGTCGGTGATCGGGTGGCCGCCGTCGCCGGAGGCGTTGACGGTGTAGTGGAAGCTGCCCTGCCCGGTGGTGATGTCGATGCCGTCGCCGGGCTTCAGCCCGCCGAGCCCGGCGAAAGGGCCGCCGAAGGTGGTGGAGCGGCCGAACAGCACGGTGACGCCGGGCTGTCCGGGCAGCACGGTGTCCCGCCGGTGGCCGGGCCCGCGCATCAGGTCACGGCCGTTGGTGCCCTCGACCACGACGGCCTGGCGCAGTCCGAGGGCCGGGATGTCGAGCACGGCCAGCGGCGCGCCGTCGGTGGTCGGCCCGGTCGGGGCGGTGGCCTTGCCGAGCTGGTCGCGCAGGGTGTGGTAGGCGGTGGACTGGTGCCGCGCCTCCTGCAACCCGGACAGCGCGAACAGGTACCCGACGAAGCCGAGCAGCAGCACGGCGCCGAGCGTCACCGACCAGGCGGCGGCCTCCAGTCGGCGCCTCCCGCGGCCCGGCGCGGGGCGGCGGCACGGCGGGGGCGGCCGGCGCCGAGCTGGGCCGCTCCAACGCGGTCGCGGTCATCTGCTCTCCTCGGAGGTGGTGGCGGGTGCGTGCGGGAGGCCGACGAGGCCGCCGGTGCCCGCGGTCGGGGTCGGCCGCGCGCTCATCGGGGCCCTGCGGCGGTGCCGCGCCGTCGCCACCAGGCGGCCAGCAGCGGCGGCACGGTGACCACGCCGAGCAGTTCGAGCGCGGTGAGGGTGGACAGCAGCCAGTCCTGCGGGCGGCCGCCGAGCGCGACCACCGTGGCGGGCGCGTTGCCGCCCGAACCGCCGCCGCCGGCGCCGGAGTCGGTGACCAGTTCGCCGGTCTGCGGGTCGACGGCCTGCGGTCCGGCGTCACCGCCGCCGCCCGCGGCCGGCCCGCCCGTTCCGGCGCCTCCCCCGCTGCTGCCGCCGCTGCCCGAACCGGTCCTGCCGCCACCGGAGTTGTTGCCGCCGCCGGTCTTCACGGCCTGCCCGTTCTGCACGGTGCAGTCCAGCGGGCTGCCCTTCTTGTCGCACGGGCTGGGCTGCGGGGCGTTCTTCAGGACGATCAGCTGGCCGGCCGAGTCGAAGGTCGGGTTGGGGCAGTTGGAGAGCGTGTTGGGGTCGACGGGGCTGGCGTTGCCGGGGATGTGCTGGGTCTGCAGCAGTCCGCCGCGCACCAGGTTGCGCGGGATCGGCGAGTAGCCGAGGTCGTCGGCCTCGCGCTGTCCCGCGCACAGCACGTAGGCGAGGTAGCGGCTGAGCGCGCTGCCCTTGTCGTTGGTGAACTTGGGCGTCACCGGCAGGCTGGTGCCGCCCCGCGGCACGATCAGGTAGCTGTAGGAGGAGATCGGGTAGGAACGCGGGTCGTTGTTGGTGTAGACGCCGTCGAGGTTCTGCTGCAGGTAGTCGGGGTCGTTGGCGGAGGTGTTGTCGTCCACGCCGCGGATCTTCGCGGCGGTCAGCGCGACCGCGACGTTGGAGGCGCTCGGCAGGGTGTAGTACCCGGCCGGGTTGAGCACCTTGACGACGGGCCAGCCGGTGCGCTTGGCGAACGCGTACTCGTCGTAGCCGATCGCGCCGATGCCGGTCGGCGACTGGACGTAGTTCGCCACCACGTCGGAGCCGTTCTGCGCGGTCATCCGGCCGGCGGCCGGGTAGAACTCGGTGTAGTCGCCGCAGGTGACGCCGTTGACCTGGGTGCAGTAGGCGTCCCACTCGCTCTTGTGGGTGTGCTCCATCCAGCGCGTGAACTGGGCGCTGGCGCCGGAGCCGTCGGAGCGCACCACCGGCGTGATCGGGATCTTCGGCAGGGTGCGGCCGTAGTCGGCGGTGATCCGCGGGTCGTCCCAGGAGGTGATCTTGTTGGTGAAGATGCCGACGATGGTGTCCGGGGACAGCCGCAGGTCGGTGACCTTCTTGCCGCCGACCTCCAGGTGGTACATCAGCGCGGTGCCGCCGGCGGTGATCGGCACGTACGAGTAGCCGTACACCGGGTTCTCCGGCTGGCCCTGGCCGTTGCTGGCCCGCCCGCCGTCGACGCCGGTGTCGGCCTTGGACCGGAACGGGACGTCGGAGGCGGTGAAGTCGTCCTGGCCGATGGACCATTGGACGCGGCCGGCGGCCGAGCCGCTGCCGGTGAAGTCGATCTCGATGCCCATCGGCTGGACGTCGCGCCGCCACTGGTCGATGGCCGGCCCGGCCCAGCTGGAGCCGTCCGCCTTCAGCGAGGTCGAGGCGTGCGCGGGTGTCGCGCCGAGCAGCGCGGCGGGCAGGGCGAGCACGGCGGCGAGCAGCGCCGACGTCAGGTGACGGAGTCGCACGGGGCGGGTCTTCCTTCTGGTGCGCGGCAGGTGAGTGGTCATCAGTTGGCCACCGGTTCAATGGACTTGGCGGCGGCGGTGGCCCGGCGCAGCGGGCGGCGGGTTCGCCGGTCGGCGGGGTGCGGTGGCGGCCGAGGATGCGGGCGGTGACGAACAGGATCAGCACCACGAGCATCAGCGTGAGCGCGCCCGCGAACGCCCGGGCGAACATGTCGGGGTAGGGCTGCTTGACGTAGTTCCAGACGAACAGCGGCAGGCTGGTCTGGTTGCCGTGGAAGGCGTCCAGGTTGAGCCGGGTGGTGAAGCCGGCGGTGAGCAGCACCGGGGAGGTCTCGCCGACGCCGCGGGCCATGCCGAGCACGACGGCGGTGGCCAGCCCGGGGCGGGCGGTGGGCAGGACGACGTGCCACACGGTGCGCCACTGGCTGGCGCCGAGCGCGTAGGACGCCTCCTTGAGGGTGCCGGGGACGAGCCGGACGACGACCTCCGCGGCCCGGGTGACGATCGGCATCATCATGACGGTGAGCGCGAGGGCCGCCGCGAAGCCGCTCTTCTCCACGCCGAGGGTGAGGATGACCACGCCGAGGACGAACAGTCCGGCGACGATCGACGGCAGGGCGGTCATCGCCTCGACCAGCACCCGCACCGGCTTGACCAGGCGGGCGCCGCGCCGGGTCTGGCCGGCCTCGACCAGGAAGACGGCGGTGAGGATGCCGAGCGGGACCGAGAACAGGGTGGCCATGCCGATCTGTTCGAGCGAGCCGACGACCGCGTGCAGGCAGCCGCCGGAGGTGATCGGGTCGAGTGCGGCGGTGCTGCGCATGGTCTCGGTGAAGAAGTTGGCGTGCCGGGCGGCGTGCAGGCCGCGCAGGATCACGAAGCCGATCTGGTCGAGGATGATGCCGACCACCAGTAGCCCGGAGCTCCAGGCGAGGGCGGTGGCGAGCCGTTCACGGACCGTCAGGGCGTCCCACTGGAGGCGCCCGGCGAGGGCGTAGAAGGCGAGGAAGAGCAGGTACCAGCAGAGCAGGAAGCCGAAGGCGCCGCTGAACGGGAGGACGCGTTCGTACAGCAGCCAGTCGAGGGCGAGCGAGCCGGCGGCGGCGCCGGCCATGGTGAGGACCTCCTCGCGGGTGGTGCCGCCGAGCCGGATCCGCTGCTGCTCCGGGAGCGAGGGGTGCTCAGGAGTTGCTTGTGCCAAGGGAGTTGACATGAGGATTCCTCCGGTCAGTCCGAGGTCGAGGCGCCGGACCGGGACCGGCTGATGATGAACCCGGCGGCCACGTTGACCAGCAGGGTGAGGGCGAAGAGCACCAGTCCGGCGGCCATCAGGGCGGACAGCGAGAGGCTGTCGGACTCGCTGAAGCGCAGCGCGATCAGGGCCGAGATCGAGTTGCCGCCGTTCTCCAGGACGTGCCAGGAGAGCCGGAACACCGGCGAGATGATCAGTGCGACGGCGATGGTCTCGCCCATCGCGCGGCCGAAGCCGAGCATCACGGCGCCGATCACGCCGCCGCGTCCGAACGGCAGCACCACGGTGCGGACCATGCCCCAGCGGGTGGAGCCGAGCGCGTACGCGCCCTCGCGTTCGCCGGCGGGGGCCTGCGAGAACACCTCGCGGCTGAGCGAGGTGATGATCGGAATGATCATCAGCGAGACCACGGTGCCGGCGATGAACGTGGACGAGGTGTAGGAGGTGGCGACCTCGCCGGTGCGCACCTCCAGGAACGGGAGCGCCCCGCCGAGGTGGACGGCCAGCCAGCGGCAGATGCCGACGATCCGCGGCTGCAGGAAGAACAGGCCCCACAGGCCGTAGACGATGCTGGGGATGGCCGCCATCAGGTCGACCAGCGAGACCAGCAGGGGCCGCAGCCGGACGGGCGCGTACTCGGAGATGAACAGCGCGGCGGTGATCGCGACCGGCACCGCGATGCACAGGGCGATCACGGCGATCAGGATGCCGTTGGGCAGCACGGCGGCGATGCCGAAGGAGTGCGCGGCGGTGCGCCAGCGCTCCTCGGTGAGGAAGGACCAGCCGACGGCGCGCAGCGCCTCGCTGCCGCGCAGCAGCAGGAAGAACGCGATCAGGCCCATCAGGGCGAACACGGACAGGCCGGCGGTGCGCAGCATGCCGCGGAAGGCCCGGTCGGCGGGCGAGGCGGGGGCGGCGATCGGGCGGGGCCGGTCGGTCTCGGGCAGTGGGACGCGGGTCTCGG
>NZ_KK853997.1:1111694-1351388 GCF_000696185.1 Kitasatospora cheerisanensis KCTC 2395
GGTCAGCCGTTGCGGCCGAACAGGCGGGCGCGGATCCGGCCGGTCCGGCGGCGCAGTTCGGCGCCGGCGGGGGTGCCGCCGAGGAGCAGGGCGGCGGGTCCGCCGATCAGCAGCACGGCGCCGGTGGCGAGGACGACGGGAAGCAGCAGCCGGGCGAGGCCGGCCCGGTCGGCGGCGGTCCGGCCGACCGCACTGGCGCCGAGGGTGGGCGAGGCGCTGGCACTGCCGGCCTTGGCGCCGTTGCCGGTGCCCGGGCCGCCCGTCGGGTCGGCGCCGGAGCTGCCGGCGGGGCCGTCGGCGAGGTACGTGCCGCTGCCCGTACCGGAGTTGCTGCCGCCGCCGTCGGTGCCGGCCCGGCCGCCCGAGCCGGGCCGGTGGTGCCGTTCCCGCCGCTGCCGGGCGGGGTCTGGTTGCCGGGCAGGGCGCCGTCCTGGGCGGCGGCGTGACCGGCGGCGGCCTTCGCGGCGGCGACCTGGCTGTTCGTCAGCCCGGCAAATCCGGCGGCGAGTTGGCCGGGCTGGCGGCCGTAGATCTGGCCCTGGGCGGGGTCGGTGACGGTGCGCAGGAAGCGGGCGACGGCGTCGGCCTTGCTCTGCGGCAGGCCCTCGGTGGGCACCATCGCGTACTGGACCATGGTCAGCGGGTAGGCCTTGGCGTCCTTGGCGTACGCCGAGTCGGCGTTGCCGTACGGGAGTTGCTGGGTGCCGGTGGCCGCGTCGAGCGGCATGTCGTTGACGGCGGCCTGCATGGCGCCGATCGTCGGGGTGGTGAACCCGCCGGCGGGGTTGGGTAGTTCCGCCTCGGGCAGGCTCATCGCCTGGGCCTGGCCGGTGTCCATGACGGCGAACAGGGCGCGCTTGCCGTTGTCCTGGCTGATGCACTTGGCGTGCTGGCCGGCGACCTCGTCGGGGTTCAGGCAGGACGGCCGGGTCTCCAGGGTCATCCGCAGCACCTGGCCGAGTCCGCCGAGGACCGGGTTCCACTCGTACTGCTTCCAGTTCTTCGGACCGGTGAAGTCCTGCGGCTGGAAGGCGTCGACCGGGAAGCCGGGGTAACTGGAGCGCAGGTACTTGGTGTTGAGGTGCATGCCCCACGGGTCGGCGGCGCCCTGGAGGAACTGGGCGGCGTCCGGGTCGGCGGCGATCCAGCTGGTGAGCCGGTTGACCAGGTCGGTGGTGCCGCCGACCACGACCGGGGCGGTGGCGGCGAAGGTGCCGCCGGCCAGGCAGCCGGGCCAGGTCGGGCCGTTGTCGGTGCTGGGGTTGAGCCGCAGGAACTCGGGGTCGGCGAACAGGCACACCGGGTTGCCCTTGACGCTGTCGGTGTCGTCGCCGGTGTCGAGCCGGTAGCTCTGGGTCAGCATCTTGGCCAGCAGCCGCTGATTGAGCCTCAGTTTCCGGATCTGCCGGTGGCTCTCGCCGTCGTCGACCAGGTAGACCACCGAGATCGCGCTGTTCGCCAGCGGCGCGTACACGTACGGGCGGGTCGGCACCTCGCGGTCGGGCACCGAGGTGAGTGCGAGGTCGCCGCCGGAGCGGCGCAGGAACGCGGCCCGGGCCTGCGGCTCGCCGCCGCCGGAGGTGTACTGCACGGTGAGCGGGTTGCTGCCCTGGCACAGGCCGGTGCGCCACTGCTGGACGGCGCGGTCGGCCATCTCCAGGCCGATCGCGGAGAAGTCGGCGTTCTTGGCGGCGCAGGCCGCGGGGGTCGGGCCGAAGGACAGCGGCACCACGACGTGGTTGCCCCAGGAGCAGGCCTCGCCGCTGGCGTAGCGCTTGCCGCCGGTGTTCTCCACCGCCACCACGTTGTCGCTGGCGGTGTTGAACAGGCCGTCGGAGTCGGCCGAGTGGTCCTCGCAGTTGATCTCGCCGGGCGTCGCCTGGTAGGCGCCGACCGAGTCGCCGCCGTAGTTCGCCTCGATCACCAGCGAGCACTTGTGGGTGGGGTCGCAGCCCAGGGTCTGGCTCTGCTGCGCGGTCCACACCTCGATGTCGGCCTCGCCGGTGCCGTCGGGGCGGGTCGCGGCGATCACCATGTTGGACGGGAACTCGGGCGTGGTGGTGCCGGGTGCGGGGAACGGCTGCAGGAAGCCCTTGGCCGGGTCGGCGTTGTACAGGCTGGAGCCGTAGCAGTCGGTGACCTTCGGCTGCTCGCCGCGGCACTGGTAGACCCGCACCGGGTAGCGGGCGACCTTGTCGAAGCCGGAGTTCCCGTGCGGGTTGAGCACCACCGGGACCGGCTGGAAGTCGGCGTCCACGGTCGGCGTGAACCCGGACCAGCTGACGTGCAGCACCTGGTTCCCGAGGCCGCTGGTCGGCGACACGGTGACGGAGCCGAGCGGGCCGCTGGACCAGGTCAGCGGATCCCAGCGGGCGGGCCCGGGCACGGTGGTGCCGGACGCGGCCTGTGCCGGCCGGACGCCCGGCCCCGCCAGCGGCAGGAACACGGCGGCGGCGCCCAGCGTCCACACCAGGACGGCCGCCAGCCAGGCCTGCCACGGGCGTGATCCGGTTCTCGGCCCCGACGGGCGGACTCTCATGGGCACGGCACCTCCGGCGACGGGCGCACCGGAGCAGGCACGCACGGATGACAGGGAGCGGAGCTGCGGCGTTCGGCGGCTCCGACGATATTCGGCCAGTGACGTCTGACCGGGTGCTGTCCACCAGGTGTACGAGGCCCCAATTGGTGCTCGAATCAAGAGAACTGACGCTCCATCAGTCATCGGAACGCGCGCACCGCCCGACCGGGAGGGTCGGGCGGTGCGGGTGTGGCGCCTGGTGCTGGGGCGGTCCGGCGCCGACCGGTGCCGGGAGTGCCGCCGGGGCGACGGCGGGGCGACGGCGGGGTGATCGGACGTCAGGAGGCGGGGGTGTAGCTGACCCTGAAGGAGCCGACGCTCTGGCCCGCGGCGAAGAAGGAGGTGCGCAGCTTGCCGTCCAGGAACTGCGCGCCGGCCGGGTCGAGGGCGAGCGAGGCGGCGGACAGGTTCTGGGTGGCGCCGGTCCGGGTGACCACGGTCTCGCCGGCCGGGGCGAACAGCGCGACGGGGGTGGTGGTGCCGTCCGGGACGCCGGTGACCTGGTAGGTCTCGGAGGAGAACGCCAACTGGTGGAAGGCGACCGCGCTGCCGGTGCGGGCGTCGACGAACAGCAGGCCGCCGCCGAACTGGACGCTCCCCCAGAACTCCGCGATGCTGCCGGAGCCGTCCGTGACGGGGAAGCTCGCCGACAGGCCGGTGCTCGGGTCGTACCCGGCGGTCGCGGTGGGCAGCGGCACGGCCACGATGCCGGCCTGGGCGGCCTGCTGGAAGAACGCGTTGCTCTCGTGGATCACCGCGTTGCCGGCGGCGGGCGCGGCCGAGGCGGTGGTCGCGGAGGCGGCGGTGAGGGCGAGCGCGAGGCCGGCGGCAGCGGCGGCGATCCGGGCGAACGTGCGGGACATCGTGGCTCCTTCGAGCTGGGTGCGGGGCTGGTCGGTGCGAGGTGCGGGGTGCGGGGTGCGTCGGGCGGGGTGCGTCGTACGGGGCGCGGGGTGCGTCGTGCACGGCGGGTGTGCCGCCAAGGGGCCGCCGCCCGTCCCCGGTGACTGCGGGACGGGCGGCGGGGTGGCGCAGGGAAGGGCGCGACTGACGGGACGTCAGTGGATGATCACGCCACAGCCGGTGGTGGGCAGGTTCAGGAAGCCGAAGCTGGAGATGTCGTTGCGACCGGCGGTGGAGCAGATCCAGCCGGTGTTGCTGAAGATGTTGCGCAGCGCGGTGCCCTGGGTGGTGGCGGCGGTGTAGTCGGCGTCCCGCACGACGTTGAACAGCACGCGGCCGAAGCTGCCGCCGGCGAACGCCGGGTTCAGGGTGTTGGTCGCGGTCAGCGGGGAGACGCCGTTCAGGTTGCGCAGCGTCAGGTTGCCGGGGGCGTCGGTGGCGGTGGTGTGGCCGTTCAGCTGGCCCACGTAGTGGCCGACGGAGTACGGGATGACGGCGTCGACGTTGGTCAGCAGCAGCGGGTCGGTGCCCTCGTTCTCCTCCGGGCCGGAGACCACGCAGGAGCCGGGGGTGATGTTGCCGAGGGCCTGCAGGAAGAACGAGCGGGTGCCGGAGCCGCTCTGCGGCAGGAACGGCTGGATGGTGCCGGCGGTGCCGCCGAACTGCGACCAGTTGGTCTTGGCGCAGGTGTAGATGTCGACCAGGTTGGCGGTGGTCAGGTTCGCCGGGGCGTGGCCGCCGCTCACCGCGGACCAGGTGACGGCGTCCTTGGCGAAGGCGATGAAGTCCAGGCCGGTCGGGTCGGTAGCCTGGGCCGCGCGGGAGGACCGGGCGAAGTCCAGCGTGGTCTTGGTGGTGGTGTTCAGCGCGCCGATGCCGGCGCCGGAGCCGTTGGGGCGGGCGATCGTGGAGCCGCCGGCCTTCGGGGTGATCGGGCTGGTGCCGGTGGCGTCCCAGCTGTACAGGCGCGGCGTGGTGGTGTCGCCGGCCGGAATGGTCGCGTTGTAGTCGGCGGAGAACTTGGTGAACAGCGCCTGCGTGGTGTCCGAGCCGACGCCCACGATGTCCTTCGCGGCGGGCAGGGCGGCCGGGTCGGCCATGGCGGGAACGGCGGCGACAGTGGTCAGGGCGGCGGTGAACGCAACGGCCGCGAGCGCCTTGGCAGCGGTGTGACGCATGGTCCTCTTCCTCCGAGGGGGATCGTGCCTCGCTGGACCGGTCCTGGCGGGGTCCGGTACCGGGAGGCTCCGCGGCGTCCCGGCGGAGCGATCCTGCATGCCGCCGCCCGCCGCCCGGAAGGCTCGTCCCGCTCCCCCGGCTTCCCGCCCACCCGCCTGCTTCGGCCTCAACCCCGCTGGTGGGGCGGCGGATTGACCGCCCTTCACGCGCTCTCCCCGCCATGGACACGTTCTTCTCCAGGTGTGCTCACGGGGGCACCTCGGCCATCTCCGCTTCACCCCCGCACCACCCGCCACCGCTCGGACGTGTACGAACCCTCCGGGCCGGGGCCCGCCGCCTTGGGAGGGGGTTCGACTCACCACGGGCTGCCGGGCGTTCGCCGCATCCGCTGGACGTGCTCGACGCCCTGGAGGAACCCGGTCACGCTCTGCCGGCACTGGTCCCGGCGCAGGTAGCCGCGGGCGCTGCGGGCGACCGCCTCGCCGCCGCCCGCCCCCGCCCGGGTGCTGCGGGCCGGCAGGTAGGCGGTCCAGGTCCACTGCCGGTCCTCGCGCTGACTCAGCACGAACCGCAGTGCGGCCCGCTCCGCCAGCAACTCGGCCACGCCCGAGACGAGTTCATGCTCCGAGCGGTAGCCGCGGACGGCGGCGGCCAGCCGCCGCCCGTTGGCGGCCACCAGCGACCAGCCGGCCCGCCCGTCCGCACCGCGCAGCGGCACCAGCCGCGGGCCGCGCCCGGCCTCGGCGCCGCCCACCGCCCTCACCGCCCGGCCCCGGGCGCGCCGCCGGCCACCGCCGCGGCCTCCGACAGCCGGGCCAGCAGCGCCATGAACCGGCGGAACGCGTTCTGGCAGGTCGCGTAACGCTCGTACGCCCGGCTCGACTTGACCAGCGGATTGCCGCGCGCCCCGGGCACCACCCAGGTCCAGCCCAGCCCGTCCCGGACATGGGTGATCCGCGCCACCAACGCCGGTCCCAGCGCGAGCAGTTCGGCGAACGCGCGCTCGGCGTCCCCGGCGCTCTCGTAGACGGCGGCGGACACCGCCACCACCCGCCCGTTCATCGCCTTCAGCTGCCACTGGAACCGTCCGTTCGGCGCCCGCTCCGTGAACAGGCCCTCCCCGCGCACCGCCCGCTACCCCCCGGGTCTCCGCCGGCCCGAGGCCCGTCCTCGGCCGCAGCACCGCATGCCCGACCGGCCCGGGCACTTCACGATCCGGACGCACATCGTCACGCCGCGAACGCTATGTGTGCACGGACAATGTCCGGAAGTGGAATCCGTCCCGAGCTGCCTCTGTTCGCCCCGAAGTTCTCCCTTGTTAATGCACCGCCCCTGCCCGCCTCCTGACGCCCCGTCGGCACGCTCTCAGCGGCAGAGGGCCGCGTCGACCGCGTCGGTCATGTGCTGGGCGGTCTGGGCGTCCGGGATGGTGGTGACGGTGATGTTGACGGCGCGGCCGTCCTCGGTGACGCCGCCGCGGGATCGGTAGCTGACGATGGTTCCGCCGTGGCCCCAGACCAGGCCGCCGCAGGAGAGCGGCCTGCTCTGGAGACCGAGGCCGTAGCGGACACCGGGGCCGAGGAGCTCGGTGGGGACGGTGGTGCGCATCTGGGCGAGCTGGGCGGCGGGCAGCAGACGGCCCGTCAGGAGCGCGCTGTAGAAGGCGTTGAGGTCGGTGTTGGTGGACACGACCATGCCGGCGGCCCAGGCCATCGAGGTGTCCATCTCGGTGTAGTCGATCAGCGGCACGTCCGGCCCGGTGGTCAGGTAGCCGTGCGGGTGCGGCTCGCGGAGGGCGGTCTCCCCGGTGGCCGGGACGTAGGTGTGGCGCAGGCCGATCCGGTCGATGATCCGCTTGGTGACCTCCTCGCCGTAGGGGCGGCCGGTGACCTTCTGGATCAGCAGGCCGGCCACCAGGTAGTTGGTGTTGCTGTACATCCAGTCGGTCCCGGGGGCGAACAGCGCCTTCTGGGCCAGCGCCCCGTCGAGCAGTTCGCGCGGTTCGAAGTAGCGGTACTGGATGGTGGTGAAGTCGGCCATCGCCGGGGCGTCCATGTAGTCGGGCAGACCGCTGGTGTGCTGGAGAAGCTGACGGACCGTGATGTTCCGGCCGTCGATGCCCTCGCCGCGCAGGAGCCCCGGCAGGTAGGTGTCGACGGTGGCGTCCAGGCCGACCTTGCCCTCGGCGACCAGTTGCAGGACGACGACGGCGGTGAACGCCTTGGTGTTGCTGCCGGCCCGGATCTGCCCGTCGACCGGCACCTTCACCCCGGTCGCCAGGTCGCCGACGCCCGCGGTGTACGTGCGGCTGCGGCCGTCGCGGCCCTTGACGGTGGCGAGGGCGGCGGGCATCCCGTCCTGCTTCACCAGCGCGTCCAGACGCTGCTGCACCACGTCCGGGCGCGGGGCCGCGGAAGCCGCGGTCGGGGTGAGGGCGGTCAGCGCGAGCCCGGCGGCGACCGTGGCCGCCGTGGCGTACCGCGCGGTGCGGGTGCGGCGCGCCGTGCGCCGCTGGGTGTGTTCGTGCATCGGAACTCCAACTGCTCGGAACTGAAGGGGAGGCGGTGCGGCCGGGTGGCCGGCGACCGGCGCGGGCCACCCGGCGGCGGTCAGCGGCAGAGCACCGCGTCCACGGCCTGGTCCCCGTGCTCGCTGGCGCCGCCCTTGCCCGGGAACGCGGTCACGGACAGGCTCACGGTGCGGCCGTCCTCGGTGGCGCCGCCGAAGGTCTCGTAACCGGGGATCGCCCCACCGTGCCCCCAGGCGACGCCGCCGCACGAGAGCGGGCGGCTCATCAGGCCGAGACCGTACCGGACGCCGGTGCCGAGCGCGTCGGCGGCGACGGTGGTGCGCATCTGGGCGAGCTGGGCGGCGGGCAGCAGCCGGCCGCCGAGCAGCGCCTCGAAGAAGCGGGTGAGGTCGGTGTTGGTCGACACCATCGCGCCGGCCGCCCAGCCCCAGGACGGGTCCAGCTCGGTGTAGTTGCGCAGCGACCCGTCCTCGGCCCGCAGGTAGCCCTGCGGGTGGGCCTCGTGGATCGTCATGTCCCCGGGGGCGGGGAAGTAGGTGTGGCGCAGGCCGACCCGGTCGACGATGCGCTTGGTGATCTCCTCGCCGAGCGGGCGGCCGGTGACCTTCTGGACGATCAGGCCCGCCAGCAGGTAGTTGGTGTTGTTGTACTCCCACTGGGTGCCGGGCGCGAAGTGGGCCTTCTGCACCAGTGCGGCGTCGAGGAGTTCGCGCGGCTCGAAGTACCGCTTGGGCTCGCGGAGCACGGCCGCGGTGTCCACGTACTCGGGCAGGCCGCTGGTGTGCTGAAGCAGCTGACGGACCGTGATGTTCCGGCCGTCGAAGCCGTCGCCGCGCACCAGGCCGGGCAGGTAGGTGTCCACGCTCGCGTCCAGGTCGACCTTGCCCTCGCCGACCAGTTGCAGGACGACGACGGCGGTGAACGGCTTGGTGTTGCTGGCGATCCGTAGCTGCCCGTCGACCGGCACCTTGGCCCCGGTCGCCACGTCGCCGACACCGGCGGTGTAGGTGCGGGCCCGGCCGTCGCGGTCCTTGACGGTGGCCAGGGCGGCGGGCGCGCCGTCCTGCTGCACCAAGGCGTCCAGCCGCTGCTGCACCACGTCCGGCCGCGGCCCGGCGGACGCCGTGGCCGGCGCCAGCACCCCGGCCACCACGGCCGCGGCCACGGCGGTCACCGTCGCCGCCACCGCGCGCCGGCGACCGCGGAGACGGCTCGGACGGTCGTGCTGCGATGCGTTCACGTTCACAGGAATGCCCCTCTGGGTAGGGCGCCGGAGTCTTCCCGGCGCCCTCCAAGACCATCACCTGACGCCCCGTCAATCCGTCCGCGCGGAGGACGAGATCGCCCCCGGGAACCTGCCCCGCCCCGGCCCCGCACCCGGGACCGTGCTCCCAGGGCCCTGCGGCTCCCGAACGCGGGGGCGAGCAGGACCGGCGGGCGGCTGTCAGGCCAGGCCGAGGACGGGGAGGCACTCCTCGACGCCGAGCAGCTCGATGTCGGTGCGGCGGGCCTGCTCCCAGGCGGCGCGGGTCAGCAGCCAGCGTTGGATGGGCGCGGCCTCGCCGCGGCGGGTGTCCCAGGTGGTGCCGTTGGGGCGGTAGCCGAGGCTGCGGGAGACCTTGTTGGAGGCCCGGTTGTCGGCGAAGGCGTCGCTCTCGGCCTCGCGGGCGCCGAGCCCGGCGAAGGCCAGGTGCAGGACGGCGGCGCGCATCTCCGCGCCGAGTCCGTGGCCGCGGTGGCCCGGGGCGAGCCAGGAGAAGGAGGTGACCGTCCCGTACTTGGCGAAGTCGACGCCGATCAGGTCCTGCATGCCGACCGGCTCGCCGTCCAGCAGGACGACGAAGTACAGCCGCCAGAAGCTCTCGTTCACCCGGCCGCGGCCCGCCCAGACCGCCCGCAGCCAGCGCCACTCGCGGTCGGGGCTGTCCTGGTAGAACGAGCTGGGGTCGTCGAACGGCCACGGCTCCGCGTCGGCGACTCCGGCCCGGACGGTCGGGACCAGCCGCTCCAGCAGTTCGTCGCTCGCCCCGGCCAACGTCAGCCGCGGGGTGCGCACTTCGAGGTTCAGCGGGGGGTAGCTGTGGCTCACCCCCGGACCGTATGCGCGAGCAGCGCCCGCCGCCACCGAATTTCCCGTCCGGCAGAGCGACTTCAGGACGTCACGGAACTCTCCTTGATCACGGGCGAACCCGCTCCCTAGGGTGAGGCCATGACCGGGGACACGGGGGAACGTTCAGGCGCGCGCGGCCGTCCGGCGGGGCGGGCACGCACCACAACCGTCCGGGCCGGTGCCGCCGCCGGCGAACGGCGGCTCGCCGTAGCGTTGCCACCCGCCCCGACCAGCCCCGCGGAGAAGCCGTGACCATCCGGATCCTGCTCGCCGACGGCCACCCGGACCTCCGTTCCGGGTACCGGACCGTCCTCGACGCCCAGCCGGACCTGCGGGTCGTCGGCGACGCGCCCGACGGCCGCACCGCGCTCCGACTCGCCCGCGGGTTACGGCCGGACGTCGTCCTCGCGGACATCCGCCTGCCGCAGCTGGACGGCCTGGACCTGACCCGGCAGCTGGCCGGCCCGGAGGTCGCCGACCCGCTCCGGGTGGTCCTCCTCACCACCTTCGAGCTCGACGAGTACGTCCACGCCGCGCTCGGCCACGGGGCCGCGGGCTTCCTGCTCAAGCGCTCCGGTCCGGCGCTGCTCGTCGAGGCGGTCCGTGCCGCGGTGGCCGGCGACGCCCTGGTCGGCCCGGAGCCGACGCTCCGTCTGCTGCGCCAGTACGCCCCGCCGGAGCCCAGCCAGCAGGCCCCGCGCGAGGCGCTCAGCCCGCTGGAGCGGCAGATCGCGGCACTGGTCTCGGACGGCGCGACCGACCCGGAGATCGCGGCCGAGCTGCTCCTCTCCCCCGGCGCGGTCGCGAGCCACCTGGCCGCCATCGAGCGCAAGCTCGGCACCCGCAACCGGGTCGGCGTCGCCGCCTGGTCGCTGGCGCACCGCAGCCGGCTCGGGTGATCAGTCGAACAGCTTCCGGCCGGCCGGGGTGAGCGCCCAGTCGCCGAGCGGGTTCTCGCCGATCCGCACCGCGTACAGCACGCCGCGCGCCCCGAAGTGGAACGCGACGACGGGGGCCTCGCGGTCCCCGCCCGCGTAGCCGAGGGTCTTCGGGGCGTCCGGCGCGGGGTCGCCGTACACCACCGAGGGGTCGCCGAACTCGGCCAGCACCTCCGCCAGTCGGCGGCTGTCCTCGGACCAGTCGAGGGCCCGGTCGAGCAGCGCCCGCAGTTCCTCGCCGCTCAGCGTCCGGTCGAGTCGCAGCCAGCCCCGCCGGTGGGCGTCCTCGCCGTACTGGGAGGCGACCAGCGGCGGGTCGGCGTCGCCGAAGCTGCCGCGCAGCAGGGCGGAGACGGTGGGCGCGTCGGTGCCCGGGGTCCACGCCGGGCTGCGGTCGCCGTCCGGGTCGGCGGCGGCCAGCGCGTCGAGCAGTTCGACCACGGCCGCCGGTCCGCCGAAGCGTTCGGGCTGCCGGACGGCCTCGTTGAGCGAGTCGAGCAGCTCGGCCCGCCGGGTGTCGGTGAGCGGCCGGCCGTCCGGTCCGGTGGTCGGGGCGGGCTGTTCGGCGGCGGCGCTGGTGACGGAGCTCATGGGGTCCAGTCTGCCTGCTCGCCGTCCGGCGGGCGGCAACGGGGCAGCTCATCGGCCTTCTAGGCGCCATCTCCCGGCGGGCGGCCCGGAGTTGGCGCGGGGCGGCGCGGCGGCCGGGAATGGGCCCGCCGGGCCTCGGGGAGCGGCTCCCGGGGCCCGGCGGGTGCACGGGCGGCGGGCTGTCAGTCCACCGTCACGGCGCAGCTCATCCGCCGCCGGTGGTCCAGTTGCCGTTCCGGGCCGGTGAGTTCGAGCGTGACGGTGTGTCGGACGTCGGCGCTGGACGCGGCCAGCCGGAGCTGCAGCTCGCCGGGTTCGACGATCCGCCGGCCGTCCGGGCCGGTGTACGAGGCGAGGTCGGCGTGGAAGCGGAACCGGACCCGGCGGCTCTCGCCGGGCGCGAGCGGGACGCGGGCGTAGCCGACCAGCCGGGCGTCCGGGCGGGTGGTGCGGGCGACGGGGTCGTGCAGGTAGAGCTGGACGGTCTCGATGCCCGCGCGGTCGCCGCTGTTGCGGACGGTGAGCTGGAGGTCCGTGCTTGCGTGGGTGGGGAGTTGGGGCAGCGGGTCGGGCCCGGGCGTCCACTCGAAGGCGGTGTAGGACAGGCCGTGGCCGAACGGGTGGAGCGGCGTCGGGTCGAGGTTGCTGACGCCGCTGGCGAGGCCGAGCGGCGGCTGCAGGTACGTCCAGGGCTGGCCGCCGGGCTCGCGCGGGATGCTGACGGGCAGTCGGCCGGACGGGTTGACGGCGCCGGTGAGGGCGGCGGCGAGGCCGGCCCGCCCTCCTCGCCGGGGAAGAACGCCTGCACGGCGGCGGCGCAGCGGCCGTCCCAGCGGCCGAGCGCGTAGGGGCGTCCGGTGAGCAGGACCAGGACCACGGGGGTGCCGGTGGCGAGCAGGGCGTCGATCAGTTCCCCCTGGACGCCCGGGAGTCGGAGGTCGGCGGCGTCGCAGCCCTCGCCGGAGGTGCCGCGTCCGAACAGTCCGGCGCGGTCGCCGAGAACGGCCAGGCACAGGTCGGCGCCGGCAGCGGCCCGGACGGCGTCGGCGAAGCCGTCGGTGGCCGTCCCGTCGACCTCGCAGCCGGGGGCGAAGTCGAGTTCGGCGTCCGGGAGTTGCTCGCGCAGGGCGTCGAGGACGGTGGGGATGTCGAGGCCGAGCGGCACCTCGGGGTGGCTGGTGCCGACGTGGCTGGGGAAGGAGTAGCAGCCGAGCATGGCGAACGGGTCGTGGGCGCGCGGGCCGACCACGGCGATCCGGCGGGTGCCGGGGGCGATCGGCAGCGCGCCTGCCGGGTTGGCGAGCAGCACCACGGACTGTTCGGCGATCCGGCGGGCGAGCGCGCGGTTGACGGGCGGGTCGAGGTCGATGCTGCCGCGGACGTCCTCGGGCGAGGTGTCGGTGCCGCAGTCGGCGGGCAGGGCGGCCGGCAGCGGGCTCCAGTCGGGGTCGAGCAGGCCGAGCCGGCACTTCTGCAGCAGGACGCGGCGCAGCGCCCGGTCGACCAGCCGTTCGGGGATCCGGCCGTCGCGGACGGCTTCGACCAGGGTCTCGCCGTAGGCGCGGACGGTGGGCAGTTCGACGTCGATGCCGGCGGTGAGGGCGAGCCGGGCGGAGTCGGCGCGGTCGGCGGCGACCCGGTGCAGGGTCTCCAGGAAGCCGATGCCGAAGTAGTCGGCGACCACGGTGCCGGTGAAGTTCCAGGTGTCGCGCAGGAGTTCGGTGAGCAGGGCGGGGTCGGCGGCGACCGGCAGGCCGTCGATCTCGGCGTAGGAGTGCATGACGGAGTCCGCGCCGCCTTCGTGCACGGCCATCTCGAACGGGGGCAGCAGGACGTCGGCGAGTTCGCGGGCCCCGGCCCGGACGGGCGAGAGGTTGCGGGCGCCGGCGGAGGCGGAGTAGCCGACGAAGTGCTTGAGGGTGGCGACGATGCCGGCCGAGCGCAGTCCGTGGACGTAGGCGGTGCCGATGGTGGAGACCAGGTAGGGGTCTTCGCCGATGGTCTCCTCGATGCGGCCCCAGCGCAGGTCGCGGGCGACGTCGAGGACGGGGGCGAGGCCCTGGTGGATGCCGACGGCGCGCAGGTCGCGGCCGATCCGGTGGGCCATCTCGGAGATCAGTGCGGGGTCGAAGGTGGCGCCCCAGGCGAGCGGGACGGGGTAGGCGGTGGCGCCCCAGGTGGTGAAGCCGGCCAGGCACTCCTCGTGGGCGAGCGCGGGGATGCCGAAGCGTCCCGCGTCGGCGAGCTGCTGCTGGGCGCGGGCCAGTGCGAGGGCGCCGACGGCGGGGTCGACGGGGGCGGTGCCGAACGGGCGGGTGAGCTGGCCGAGACCGTGCGCGGAAAGCGCTTTCAGGTCGACCGGGTCGCACATCTCGTTCTGGTGCGGGGCGACGCCGTCGCCGCCCGCGTCGGCGCCGACCCACACGCCGTACAGCTGGGCGGTCTTCTCTTCCAGGGTCATCCGGCCGATCAGGTCCTCGACCCGGAGGTGCGGGGCCTGCGCGGGGTCGCGCCAAGGGGCGGCCCGGTGCGGGTCGGTGGCGGCCGGGGCGGGGTGGGTCGTCATCGGACGGCTGGTGTCCTTCCTGTGCTGGGTGGTTGACGTCGCGTCGGTGCGTCGTCAAGGGCGCCGCCGGGCGGTTCGGCGGGCGGGCCGGGGGCCGCCCTCGGGCGGTTCCGCGGGCGGGCCGTGACGCGCCGTCGGGCGGCGGCCCGGCGGGCAAGGCCGCCGGCCGGGTTCTCAGCCCTTGACGGCGCCGGCCATGCCGCCGACGATGCGGCGTTCGGCGAAGACGAAGAAGCCGAGCGCGGGCAGCATCGACAGTGCGGTGTAGGCGAGGATGCTGGCGGTGTCCTGCGAGTACTGGGACTGGAAGGTGGCGACGCCGAGCGGCAGGGTGAAGTGCGACTGGTCGTTGAAGACCAGCATGGGCAGCTGGTAGGCGTTCCAGGAGCCGAGGAAGGCGAGCACGGCGACGGTGACCAGGGCGGGGCGGGCCAGCGGCAGCATGATCCGCCACAGGAAGCCGAGCCGGGTGCAGCCGTCCACGGCGGCGGCGTCCTCCAGTTCCGCGGGGATCGCGGCCATGAACGGCCGCAGGATCACGATGGTCACCGGCAGTCCGAACGCCGCCTCGGCCAGTGCCACGCCGAACCAGCTCTCCAGCAGGTTCAGTTGACGCAGCAGCAGGTACACCGGCAGCGAGGCGACGCCGAGCGGGAAGAGCAGCCCGGCGGAGAACAGGGTGTAGACACCCTCCCGGCCGCGGAAGCGGTAGCGGGCCAGCGCGTACCCGGCCATCGCACCGAGTCCGCAGGTGAGGACGGTGGCGGTGACGGCGATCAGGGCGCTGTTGCCCATCAGCCGCCAGAACAGCGAGGAGCCGAGGATGGTGCGGTAGTTGCCGAGCACCCAGGGGTGCGGCAGCCCGGTCGGGTCGGCGTTCAGCTGCGCGTTGGTGCGGAAGCCGCCGAGCACCACGAAGGCGATCGGCACCAGCGTCACACCGACCACCAGCAGGGCGGCCAAGTACCGCCCGGGGATCGCCAGTTGCCGTCCCGACAGCTTGCGCGGCCGGGTGGTCGCGGGGTGTGCGGTCACAGGTCAGTCCACCCTTCCGGTGAGCGCGCCGTCGGTGTCGCGGCGCAGCGCGAACCGCTGGTAGGCGAGCGCGAAGGCGAAGCAGACCACGAACAGCACCACGGCGACGGCGCTGCCGTAGCCGAACTGGTAGCGGCGGAAGCCGCGGTCGATGACGTAGGTGGCCATGGTGGCGGAGGAGCCGGCCGGCCCGCCGAGCGTCATGATCCAGACCAGTTCGAAGAGTTGCAGCGAGCCGATCACCGACAGGAAGATCCAGATCCGGATGGTCGGGCCGAGCAGCGGCAGCACCACCTTGGTGGTGGTCTGCCAGGCGGAGGCGCCGTCCAGGGCGGCGGCCTCGCGCAACTCCGTCGGCACGCCCTGGAGTCCGGCGAGGAACAGGATGATGCCGAAACCCAGGTACTTCCAGGTGGAGACCACGAACAGGGTGTAGAGCACCAGGTTCTGGTCGGCCAGCCACTGGTGGACGAGCCCGTCCAGGCCGACCGAGCGCAGTCCCTGGTCGACGGCGCCGCCGGGCTGGAGCATCACCAGCCAGGCAACGGCGGTGATCGCCTCGGAGAGCACGTACGGGGTGAAGGCGATCAGCCGCAGCACGGCCCGGCCGCGCATGCGGCCGTTGAGCAGCAGGGCGAGCGCGACGGTCAGCGGCAGTTGGACCGCCACGGACAGCAGCGCGAACACCACGTTGTGCCGGATCGCACCCTGGAAGACCGGATCGGCCAGGGCCTTGCGGTAGTTGGCGAAGCCGACCAGCTTGCTGGGCGGCCCGAAGCCGTTCCACTCGAAGAAGCTGTAGTAGAGGGCGGCGGCGATCGACACCAGGACGAACAGCGAGAACAGCGCGAGCGCGGGGCCGAGCAGCAGGGTGAGTTCGGCCCGGGTGCGGGTGCTGGTGCGCCGCCGGACGGGGCGCTTGCGGGGAGGTTCGGCGGAGCGGGCCGGGGTGGCCCGCTCCTCCTCGACGGTGCTCACGGTCAGCCTGCCGAGTTCACCGCGCGGGCCACCGAGCCGGCGTCGCCCTTGCCCGCGAACAGGTCCGCGGCCGCGTCGTTGAGGGCCTGGCCGGCGGCGGTCGGCAGGGCGACGTCGAAGTACACCTGCACGTAGCTCGCCTTGGCGTTGTAGTCGTAGATCTGCTTCACCAGCGGGTCCTTGATGGCGCCGACGGCGGCCGGGTTGACCGGGATGGTGGCGGCGCCGGAGTTGAGCAGTTCGGTCTGCACGTCGGCGCTGGTCAGGTACTTGAGCACCTGGGCGCAGTCGGCGGCGCGCTTGACGGTGCAGGAGAAGCCGTCGCCGCCGCCGAGGGCGACGCTCGGGTCTCCGGCCCGCCGGTGACGGCCGGGAACGGGAACCAGCCCAGCTGGTCCTTGTAGGACGGGTCGGTGGCCAGCGCCTGCATGACGCTGGGGTTCCAGTCGCCCTGGAGTTCCATCGCGGCCTGCCCGGCGGCGACCATGCCGGCCGAACTGCCGGTGCCCTGCTGGGCGGGCGTGCCGTTGAAGCCGTCCTGGAAGGGCTTGAGGGCGATCAGGTCGAGCACGTCCTGGCCGGCCTTGGTGAAGCACGGGTCGGTGAACTTGGCGGCCTTCACCGAGGACTTGAGGGTGTCGACGGAGCACTCGCGGACGGCGAAGTAGTCGTAGTAGAAGGCGTCGGGCCAGCGGTCCTTGCCGCCGACCGCGATCGGGGTGCTGCCGGCCGCCTTGAGCTTGCCGATGTCGGCCTTCAAGTCGTCCATGGTGGCGGGCGGCTGGGTGATGCCGGCCTTGGCGAAGAGGTCCTTGCGGTACCAGAAGCCGACCACGTGCGAGTCGTAGGGGACGCCGAGCTGCTTGCCGTCGGCGGCCCAGCCCTGGGCGGCGGGGCCGAGGTCCTTGATCCAGTCGGCGGTGAGCGCGGTCAGGTCGGCGACCCGGCCGGACTGCGCCTGGGTGGCGAGCAGGCCGCCGCCCTGGTTGAAGTAGATGTCCGGCGGGGTGTTCGACTGGAGGGCCAGCGGCATCTTGGTGGGGAACTGCTCGTTCTGCATCGGCACCACGTCGATCTTCGAACCGGCGTGGTCCTTCTGGTAGTTGGCGGCGGCGTGGTCCCAGACGGTCTTCAGCGGGTCCTGGTTGCCGTTGTGCCACCAGGTCAGCGCGCCGCCGCCGCTGCCCGAGCCGTCACTGCCGCAGGCGGTGAGCAGGGTGAGCGCGGTCGCGGCGGCCAGCGCGGCAATGGGCAGGCGTCTGCGGACGAACATGGTGGGGGCCTCCAGGGCAGGGAGCTGCTCGAAAGTTTCGGTGACGGCGACGCGGGCGGTGCCGGGCGGGACATCGCCGACGTCGGCGTGGTGGTGCTGAGCTGCGGAGAGTCCCGCCGCGCGGGGGCGCAGCGCGGGACGGGTCGAACGAGCCGAATGTTTCGGTTGTTGTTCGAATGTTGCGAGGAAGCTACGGCGGCCCGGCAGGCAAGTCAAGGCTTCCGACCGAACCGGTCTCCGCGCCCCGTGCCGCTCCGCGCCGACGGCCGGGGGCGCTACTATCCGTGCCATGAGCGCCGCAGAACTCGAACCCGACCCCGCGCCGACCCTCTCGGAGATCGCCCGGGCGGCCGGCGTCTCGGCGCCGACAGTTTCGAAAGTCCTGAACGGACGATCCGACGTCGCGCCCGCGACCCGCGCCAAGGTCGAGGCGATCCTGCGCCGCACCGGCTACCAGCGCCGCCGCACCACCGCGCCGCCGTCCCGGCTGCTCGACCTGGTCTTCCACCAGCTCGACAGCGCCTGGGCGGTGGAGGTGATCCGCGGCGTGGAGAACGTCGCCCGGGACGAGGGCCTGAGCATCGTGCTGTCCGAGTCCGCCGGGCGGCTCACCCCCGGCCAGACCTGGGTGGACGGCGTGCTCGCCCGCCGCCCCGCCGGGGTGGTGCTGGTGCTGTCCGACCTGGACGCCGCCCAGCGCGACCAACTCACCAGCCGCGACATCCCGTTCGTCGTCCTCGACCCGGCCGGCGACCCCGCCGACGGGGTGCCCGCCGTCGGCACCGGCAACTGGCAGGGCGGCCTCGCCGCCACCCGCCACCTGCTCGACCTCGGACACCGCCGGATCGCGATGATCTCCGGCCCGTCCGGCATGATGTGCAGCCGCGCCCGGGTGGACGGCTACCGCACCGCGCTGGAGACCGCCCGGCTGCCGGTCGACCCGGAGCTGATCCACGAGGGCGACTTCCACCACGAGGCCGGGTACGCCGCGGCCCGGACGCTGCTGGCCCGCCCCGACCGGCCCACCGCGGTCTTCGCCGGCAACGACCTCCAGGCGCTCGGCGTGTACGAGGCCGCCCGCGAACTCGGCCTGCGGGTGCCCGAGGACCTCTCGGTGGTCGGCTTCGACGACCTGCCGCTGGCCCGCTGGGTCGGCCCGCCGCTGACCACCGTCCGGCAGCCGCTGGTGGAGATGGCCGAGACCGCCGCCCGGCTGGCCGTCGAACTCGGCCGCGGCGAGCACCCCGCCACCACCCGCGTCGACCTCGCCACCAGCCTGGTCGTCCGCGCCTCCACCGCGCCGCCGCCCGAACTGCCCTGACCGCCGGAACTCCCCGACCGCCGGAACTCCTCCGACCGCCCGAGCTTCCCGACCGCCCGGAGCCTGCCGATTCGTCAGCTCCGGCAGTCGCCGAACGGTTGACGCCACCGCCCGCCTCCCCTACCGTCGTCGTCCGGAGCCCGCCGGAACATTCGCCGACAGCCCGAAACTTTCGTCCCCGCAGCCGGCACCCCGCACCCGGCGCCCCGCTCCCCACCCGCTCCGGTGGCCGGGCACACCCGCCCGGCACGACGCCCGGCCACCGGCAGCTCTGCCACCCGACCGGCCGTCAACCCGGCGTTCTCGTACGGGAGTCGACCGGACCGCTACCAGCCGGACTCGATCAGCGCGCAGCCGTCCGCGGTGATGTGATGGGTCTGGCCCGAGTAGCCGACCACCCGGCAGTGGCTGCTCACCCGCAGCCGCGGCGAGGTCGCGGCCTCCTCCAGGACGATCGCGAAGCCGCCGTACATGCCGGGCACCGCGAACCAGAGCTTCCCGTCCGGCAGTTCCGTCAGGACGCCGATCTGCGGGAGGTTCAGCTTCAGCTCGACCCCGAAGTCCGCGGTGCGGATCCGGACCAGGGCGTGCAGGTACTGCTCCATCGCCCGCTGGGCCCTGTCCTGCAACGGGTGCACCGGCTCCGGCTCCAGCAGCGGCACCAGGTCGCGGCGGCCCAGCCGGGTGGCGACGTCCACCGGACGCTCCCCGTCCGCCGCCCGCAGCGTCCGCCAGCCACCGGCGTCCACCAACTGCCGGACGACCGCGCCCGGAGCACCGTGCCAGGCGGCCTGGTGCAGCGGGGCCCAGCCGCTGCGCCCGCCGGTACGACGGGTGTTGACCAGGCCGGGCGACTTCTCGACGGCGGCCAGCACCGCCGTCCAGTCGCCCCGGTAGGCCGCGTCGGCCACCTCGTCCAACTGGGCCTGGTGCTGCTCCTTGTACTGGCCCGCTCCGCCACGCCGTCCCACTCGGCCATCGGCCCCCCTCGCTCCGCAGTCGCCCCATGCTAGGCCCTGCTGCCCGCCCCCGGCCGGGCCTGCGGGGTCGGCCGGGCGAGATCATGAACCCCGCTGCCGCAGGCGCGAGTTCTCCTTCCGGCGGGCGGCGAGTTCTCGTTCCCGCAGGCGCCTCGCTCCGGCAGGCCCGGGCCGGGGTTCGGCGGGGCGGGCGCTAGTCGGAGTTCTCCCACACGAGCACCCCGGGTCCGTCCGGCGTCAGTACCGGCACCCACGCCTCGTCGACCTCGGAGAGGCGGGATTCGTCGAGCACCAGCGGCGTGGGGAAGGTGTCCTCGTGGCGCCCGGAGCCGTACACGCCGTACTGGTCGACCGCCATCCGCAGCCGGTCGAGCAGGGCGGGCGGCCAGTCCAGGCGCCTGGATCCGCAGCCCTTCAGCTCGCCGACGAAGATCTCCTGCAGCGCCTCGTCCAGGTCCGGCCCGAACAGCGGTATCAGGTAGCCCTCCTGCTGATACTGGAGGCACCCGTACCCGCCGCCCTGGTTCTGGTAGACCACGCCGGTCGGGGCGGCCACGATGACGAACATCCAGCCCTGGTCCGCCCCGCAGCCGTCGGGGTCGAGGACGATGTGCCGCTTGCCGGCCTCCGCTTCGGTCATGGGCGTGAGCGTCGCACAGTCCGGCCGAATGATCGCCCCGTTTTCGAAGCGGCCCCGGATCCTCAGGCGGCGTCCGGCTGCCAGAGCGAGGCGGGGTCGGTGCGCAGCCGGTGGACGGTGGTGAGCGCGGCGCCCAGGACGGGGCCGCGGCGGGCCAACGGCGAGGCGCGCAGGGCGTCTTCGGGCCAGGGGCGGACCCGGATCAGCGCGGCGAGTTCGGTGCGCATCGCGGGCAGCAGCCAGTGCGCGAGGTCGGCGTAGGCGCCGCCGAGGACCAGAGTGGCCGGGTCGACCAGGTTGACGGCCGCGGCGAGCGCGGTGCCGAGGGCGGTGCCGGCGTGCCGCAGGGCGCTCAGCACCACCGGGTCGCCGGCGGCCGCGCGGGCGGCCAACGCCGCCACGGCGTCCTCGGGTTGATGGTCCGTCAGTTCCGCGGCGTGCAGGACGGCGGCGAGGCCCGCGTACGGTTCGAGGCAGCCGCTGGCGCCGCAGGAGCAGGCCCGGCCGCCCGGGCGGACGGTGAGGTGGCCGAGTTCGCCGGCGAAGCCCAGGACGCCCCGGAACAGCCGGCCGTCCAGCACCAGCGCGCCGCCGATGCCCTCGCCCGCCGAGATGTGCACGAAGGTGCCGGTGCCGACGCCCTGCCAGAGTTCGGCCAGCGCACCGAGGTTGGCCTCGTTCTCGAGCGCGGGCGCGGTGCCCGGGCCGGGCCACGCGGCCGGCAGGTCGAGCTGGTGCCAGCCGAGGTTCGGGGCGTGTTCGAGGTACCGGCCGGGCCCGTCCACCGGGACGCGCACGCTGCCCGGGACGGCGAGCACCCGGCCGACCACGCGCAGTCCGAGCGCGACGGCCTCCGCCTCGGCCTGCGCGGCGAGTTCGGCCAGTTCGGCCAGGGTCTCGTCCGCAGACCGCTCGGTGTTCGGCGCGCTCCGGTGCAGTTCCACCCGGACCTCGCCGCGCAGGTCCAGGACGCACGCGCCGAGGTGCTCGACGCCGACCTCCAGGCCGAGCCCGGCCGGCCCGCGGTCGTTCAGGACCAGCGCCCGGCCGGGCCGGCCGACCCGGCCGCTGCGCTCCAGCTCGCCCTCCACCAGCAGCCCGCCGCCGATGAGTTCGTCGACCAGGCTGGACACGGCGGTGCGGGTCAGCCCGGTCCGCCCGGCCACGTCGGCGCGCGACAGCGGGTGGGCGTCGGCGACCGTGCGCATCACCAGGGCCAGGTTCTGCCGCCGCATGTCCTGCTGGGACGCGGGGCCGCGCCGCGCCGCCGGCCCGCTGTCGGCCGGCTGCTGCCCGTCCGCTGCCACGATTCCCTCGTCTCCGCTCCGCTGCCGCCCGGGCCGCCTGGTGTGCGGCCCGGGGCTGTCCGACCTTCAGCCGTTCACTGCCGCGGACCGCTGCCCAGCAGGTCCGCCGCCTGCGAAATGGTAGTCGCGATCCGTTCGAGCGCCGCCTCGTCGCGTTCGAGCGCGGGCAGCACGGGGCCGTCGGCGGTCCCCCAGCGGCGCGCGACGGCGTCCGCGCGCTCGCCGGTCAGCAGCGCGGCGGCCTGCGCGGCCGCGCCGAGGGCCACCAGCTCGCCGGCGGCGGGCAGTTGGACCGGCCGGCCGGACAGCCGCCGCACCGTGTCCTGCCAGGCCCGGCCCTGCGCGCCGCCGCCGATCAGCAGCAGCGGCTGCGCGACGTCGGGCGCGCCGGCCGCCGGGCCGGCGTCGACGGCGAGGACGTCGTCGAGGGCGGCGAGCAGCGAGTACGCGGCGCCGTCGTACGCGGCCTGGAGCAGCTGGCCGGCGGTGGTGTCGTGCCGCAGGCCGTGCAGCAGTCCGCTGGCCTGCGGGAGGGCGGGGGTGCGTTCGCCGTCCAGGTAGGGCAGCAGGACGGCGGTGCCGCCGGGTTCGACTGCCTGGCGGTCGCGGCCCAGCAGGGCGGCGATCCGGTCCACGGCCAGCGTGCAGTTCAGGGTGCAGGCCAGCGGCAGCCAGCCGTCGAGGGCGTCGGCGAAGCCCGCCACGGTGCCGGTGGGGTCGGCGGGGCGGTTGCGGGCGACGGTGTAGACCGTGCCGGAGGTGCCGAGGCTGAGCACGGGCGTGCCGGCGGCGAGGCCGAGTCCGAGCGCGGCGGCCATGTTGTCGCCGGTGCCGGTGGCGACCGGGGTGCCGGGGCGCAGCGGGCCGCCCGGGCGGGCCAGGCCGCGGCGGAGCCGGCGGGGGCGACGGCGGGGAGCAGGGCGGGGTCCAGTCCGATCCGCTTCAGCACGGTGGCGTGCGGGCCGTCGGGAGTCCACCAGCCGGTGCCGGAGGCGTCGCCGCGGTCGGTGACGGCGTGGCCGGTGAGGCGCTCGGTCAGGTAGTCGTGCGGGAGGCGGACAGCGGCGGTGCGGTCGGCGTTGGCGGGTTCGTTGGCGCGCAGCCAGGCCCACTTGGCGGCGGTGAAGGACGCGCCGGGGACGCTGCCGAGCTCGGCCGCCCACCAGTCGGCGCCGAACTCGCCGACCAGCTCGGCCGCCTGGGGTGCGGAGCGGACGTCGTTCCAGAGCAGCGCGGGCCGGACGGGGCGGCCCTCGGCGTCCAGGGTGACCAGTCCGTGCTGCTGACCGCCGATCGACAGCGCCTGCGCGCGGTCGGCCCAACCGGTGGCGGCGACGGCGGTGTTGAGGGCGTCCCACCACTGCTCGGGGTCGCTCTCCTGCCCCTGCCGGGAGTCGACGCGGTGCGGGGCGCGGCCTTCGCCGAGGACCTCTCCGGTCTCGGCGTCGACGGCCAGGGCCTTGGTGGACTGGGTCGAGCTGTCGACGCCGATCACCACCTGGGGGTGTGCCATGGGCGTGCTCCTGTTCTCGCGTCTGGTGCTGCGGCTGGTGCTGCGGCTCTGTGCTGTGGCCCTGTGCGGCGGCCTGGCGCTGTGGCCTTGTGCTGCGGCCGGTCGGGTTTGTTCTCGGCGGGCGGTGCTTGCCGGGACTGGCGGAAAGCGCTTTCCGGAGACTGGTTCCGGAGCGGGCTTCCGCGCGGGGCTTCCCTCGCGGGCCGACCCATATTAATTTGTCTTCCGGCCTGACGAATAGACTCTTCGTCGAACCCCTTGTCGATCCCCTGGTCGACTCCCAGCGTTTGGAGTACGCGATGAGCCCGCTCACCCCCACCCCCGCCGACAAGTTCACCTTCGGCCTGTGGACGGTCGGCTGGCAGGGCCGCGACCCGTTCGGCGACGCCACCCGCCCGGCCCTCGACCCGGTCGAGACGGTCGAGAAGCTGGCCGCGCTCGGCGCCTACGGCGTGACCTTCCACGACGACGACCTGATCCCGTTCGGCTCCTCGGACGCCGAGCGCGAGGCGATCGTCAAGCGGTTCGCCGCCGCCCTGGAGTCCACCGGCCTGCGGGTGCCGATGGCCACCACCAACCTGTTCAACCACCCGGTCTTCAAGGACGGCGCGTTCACCGCCAACGACCGCGACGTCCGCCGCTACGCGCTGCGCAAGACCATCCGCAACATCGACCTCGCGGTCGAGCTCGGCGCCACCGTCTACGTCGCCTGGGGCGGCCGCGAGGGCGCCGAGCACGGCGCGTCCAAGGACGTCCGCACCGCGCTGGACCGGCTGAAGGAGGCGTTCGACCTGCTCGGCGACTACGTCGTGGAGCAGGGCTACGACCTGCGCTTCGCGATCGAGCCGAAGCCGAACGAGCCGCGCGGCGACATCCTGCTGCCGACCATCGGCCACGCGCTGGCGTTCATCGAGCGCCTGGAGCGCCCCGAGCTGGTCGGCGTCAACCCGGAGGTCGGGCACGAGCAGATGGCGGGCCTGAACTTCCCGCACGGCATCGCGCAGGCGCTGTGGGCGGGCAAGCTGTTCCACATCGACCTGAACGGCCAGTCCGGGATCAAGTACGACCAGGACTTCCGGTTCGGCGCGGGCGACCTGCGGCAGGCGTTCTGGCTGGTCGACCTGCTGGAGTCGGCCGGCTACCAGGGCCCGCGCCACTTCGACTTCAAGCCGCCGCGCACCGAGGACTTCGACGGCGTGTGGGCCTCCGCGGCCGGCTGCATGCGCAACTACCTGCTGCTCAAGGAGCGCGCCCTCGCGTTCCGCGCCGACCCCGAGGTCCAGGCCGCGCTGCTCGCCGCCCGCCTCGAGCAGCTCGCCCTGCCCACCGCCGAGGACGGCCTGGCGGCCCTCCTCGCCGACCGCACCGCGTTCGAGGACTTCGACGTCACCACCGCCGCCGAGCGCGGCATGGCCTTCGAGCGCCTCGACCAGCTCGCCCTGGAGCACCTCCTCGGCGCCCGCTGAGCCGCGGCGACGCGGCTGGCCGGCGCCCGCCGACCCGCCGCTACGCCGCTACGCCGCTGCCGCACGACTCCCGGACTGCACTCCGGCCCACGGACCACTCCCCCGGGCCGGGGCGCAGCACCGCATTCACGCCCTCGCCACGCGCGCCTCTCGGCCCGGGACTGCCTGACGGTCGGGCAGTTCCCCGAGTCGGACCGCCCGCACGTCCGCTGACCTTCCGTCAGTCCGGGTGCCCCGCCGGGGCGCGTGGGCCGGCCCCGATGGCGTCTGCGTCACCCGGCCCTGGCATGCTGGTGCGGTCGATCCGATGCCCGACGGCATCGGTGCGCACCGCGCGGTGCGGACCCCACCCGTCTCTCCGGGTGCCCGTCCCCCGGGACTCCTGCTGCCGGCCGGCGTTCTCGCCCCGGCCGAGCCCGCCCGGCCGTCCGCGCCCGCAGTGCCGAGAAAGCCGCCCAGCCGAGTCGTCGGCCCAGCCGAGAGGTTCCGTATGCGTCCTGCCCTGTTCACCGTTGAGCGGTCCGGGCCCGGTCGGGTCAGTACGATGGCCCGGCCGCGCGGCGGCGACTGGTTGGCCGAGGAGTTGGCGGGGCTGGCCACGGTCGGGGTCCACGGATCTGGTCAGTGCGCTGACGCCGCCGGAGTGCGCCGAGCTCGTGCTGGCCGAGGAGCCGGAGCTGGCCGTCGCGGCGGGGCTGCGGTTCCACTCCCTGCCGATACCGGACCGGACCGTTCCCGCGCATGCCCAAGTCCGCCCGGCGCTGGACGTGTTGACCGGAAGGCTGCGGGCCGGCGGCCACCTGGTGTTCCACTGCCGGGCGGGCATCGGCCGGTCCTCGCTGCTCGCGCCGCCGTGCTGATCCTGGACGGCATGGACGGCGACACCGCCTGGGAGCGGATCGCCCGCCGCCGCGGCCTGGCCGTCCCGGACACCGCCGAGCAGCGCGCCTGGACCACCGCCCTCCCCGTCTGAGCGCCGCTTCCCGGTCGCGGACCCGGCGTTCGGGTGGTTCGGGAGTGTCGCACCGCAGGCACACGCGGGGGCGCGGTCCCGGTCCGCCTACCGTGAGGCTCCCGGTCACTGCGCGTGGTGACGGTGCGCCCATGGGAGGGTTGATGTCCGCGTCGGACCGGTCCGAGCACCGTGCGGCGGCGCCGCGCCGCGGGTGGCTGTGGCGGGTGGGCGGGTGGTGCGCGCGGCATCCGGTGCTGGTGATCGTCGGGTGGCTGCTGGTGCTGGCGGGTGTGCAGGCCGCGAACCGCACCGTGGGCGGCGGGTATTCGGACGACTTCTCGCTGCCGGGCTCCCAGGCGCAGGACGGCCGGGACGTGCTGCAGGCGCACGAGCCGGCGGCGGGCGGGACGAGCGCGCAGGTGGTGCTGCACGACGGCCAGCCGCTGACGTCCTTTCAGGCGCAGGTCGACCAGGCGGTGACGTCCCTCCAGCACCTGCCGCACGTGCTGTCGGCGCAGGATCCGCTGCCGCCGCCGGGGCAGAGCGCGCCGCCGGGCGGCGCCCTCTCCTCGGACGGACGTACGGCGTACATCACCGTCCGGTTCGACGAGAATCCGTCCACCCTCGGCACCGGCTACCTGTCGCAGGTGGATGCCGCGGTGGCGCCCTTGCGGCAGGCGGGGGTGCAGGTCGAATACGGCGGCCCGCTGGGCGAGTTGGCGCGTCCGGCAGCGGACGACCGGGTGAGTGAGCTGATCGGGTTCGCGGTCGCGGTGCTGGTGCTGCTGGCCGGGTTCGGCAGTGTCGTCGCGGCGGGGCTGCCGCTGGTGAGTGCACTGGTCGCGGTGGTGGTCGGCCTCGGCCTGCTGGGTCTGCTGGCGGCGCTGACCGCGTTCGCCACGGTCGCGCCGACCCTGGCGACGATGATCGGTCTGGGCGTCGGCATCGACTACGCGCTGTTCCTGTTGACCCGTCACCGGCAGAACCTGATGGACGGCGCCGATCCGCCGGCGGCGGCCGGTCACGCGGTGGCGACCAGTGGCCGGGCGGTGCTGATCTCCGGCTGCACGGTGGTGATCGCGCTGGCGGGCCTGTCGGTGTCGGGCATCGGCTTCATGGCGAAGCTCGGCCTGGCGGCGGGCGTCACGGTGGTCACGGCGGTGTGCGGCGCGCTGACGCTGCTGCCCGCGATGATGGGCCTGATCGGCCGCCGGATGGATCGTTTCACCGTGCGCACTCCGGTCGCCGAGGGCACGTCCGCCGGGGCGAGCACGGATTCTGACGGGCCGTCGGGGGGCGGCATGTGGCACCGCTACGCGCGGCGGGTCGAGCACCGGCCGTGGTGGTACCTGGCGGCGGGGCTGGCCACGGTGGTGGTCCTGGCGGTGCCGCTGCCGTCGATCCAGCTGGGGCACATCGGCGACGGCGCGGACCCGACCTCGTTCACCGACCGGCGGGCGTTCGACCTGATGTCCGCCGCGTTCGGCCCGGGTTCCAACGGTCCGTTGACGGTGGTGGTCGACCAGACGGCCGTCCCGTCCGCGGACCGGCCGGCGCTGGCCTCCTCCGTGCAGCAGGCGCTGACGGGCGTGCCGAACACGGCGTCCACCGCGCCGTTGCAGACCAGCGGCGACGGCGCGGTGCTGTTCACCACCGTCGTCCCCGCCCGGGCGCCGCAGGACCGGGCCACCACCGACCTGGTCGGGCACCTGGCGGACACCGTGCTGCCGGACGCCGTCAAGGGCACGGCCGCCGCCACGTACGTCACGGGCACCACGGCGGCGCAGGTGGACTTCCTGGACCTGGTGGCGAGCCGCCTGCTGCTGATCATCGCGGTGGTGGTGGCGCTCGCCTTCCTGATCATCCTGGTGGTGTTCCGGGCGCCGCTGGTCGCGTTGAAGGCGGCGGTGCTCAACCTGGTGTCGATCGCCGCCTCGTACGGGGTGCTGGTCGCGGTGTTCCAGTGGGGGTGGGGCGGGCCGGCGCTGGGCGTGTCGGGGAAGGTCCCGATCGAGAGCTACGTGCCGATGATGATGTTCGCGATCGTGTTCGGCCTCAGCATGGACTACGAGGTGTTCCTGCTGTCCCGGGTGCACGAGCGCTGGCAGGCGACCGGTGACAGCCGGGGCGCGGTGGCGCACGCGTTGGAGACCACGGCGCGGGTGATCGGTTGCGCCGCGCTGATCATGGTGAGCGTGTTCGCGGCGTTCGTCGTCAGCGACAACGTGGTGATCAAGATGATGGGCCTGGGCCTGGCCGTGAGCGTGCTGATCGACGCGACCGTGGTGCGGCTGCTGATGGTGCCCGCCGCGATGACGCTGCTCGGCGGGGCCGCCTGGTGGACGCCCCGGTGGATGGACCGGATCCTCCCCCACATCGACGCCGAGGGCGACAACACCGCGCCCGTGGAAAGGAGTTGACGCGCCGCATCCGAACGGCACGCCGGCCTCCCAGTTGTGAGCGTTCTGTGAAACGGATGCGGCCCGCCCTCTTGTCAGCCCCACCGTTGCTCCCTACCTTCGTGGTCCAGGACGCCTGCCCCCACCCGGGCCGGCGGTCCGCGGCGGCCGCCCACCCGCGGCCCCGACGGAGCACCACACGATCTGGAGGCGTCACATGCCCGTTGCCACCCTCGCCGAGATCCGCGACGCCGGTCCGCTGCTGGTCGACGACGAGATCCTCGTCTTCGAGGACGACGACCGCGCCGACCACGACCCCACCGCCTGCCTGGTCGAGCCGTGGGTGACCGCCACCACCCGCATCGCCTGCGACCGCTGACGGTGACCGGGCCCATCGCCGGCCGCCGCCCCTGGTCCGACGACACCTGGTCGTACCTGCACGATCCGCGGATGCCGGCGATGGAGCACGGCTGGAAGCTGCACGTCTCCGCCCGCCCCGACTCCCTGGACGCCGTCACCGCCGCCGTCCTTCCGGTGCTGGAGCGACACGTCTGCCACGCCAAGTGGGCCCGTGACGCGGCCACCCTGCGCGCCCTCAACTCCGGTACGGTCAACGCCGCTTCGGTCGGCAAGGCGCTCACGCTCTACCCGGCGCCGGAGGACCTGGTGCCGCTGGCCCGGGCGTTGGTCGCCGCCCTGCGCGGCCGGCCCGGCCCGCAGATCGTCAGCGACCGCCGCCTCGACCCCGACGCCCCGGTCTACTACCGGTACGGCCCGTTCACCGGCGACTACCGCACCGGACGCAGCGGACGCCTGGAGTCCGTGATGACCGGGCCGGACGGCCGCGTCTTCGACGGCCTGGCCGGCACCGCCTACCGCTGCCCGCCCTGGGCCGAGGACCCGTTCGCGCCGTCCGCCCGGCCGACCGACTCCGGTTTCGGCGGCGGCCGTTACCGTGTCACCGGCGGCATCACCCGCAAGCCGCAGGGCAACCTCTACCGGGCGCTCGACCGGGCCACCGGCGCGTCCGTGGTGGTCAAGCAGGCCCGGGCGTACGTCGCCGAGGACGAGCACGGCGCCGACACCCGGGACCGCCTGCGCCACGAACACGCCGTCCTCGCCCTGCTGTCCGACACCCCCGGGGTGCCGCGCGCGCTCGACTACTTCCGGCACCGCGACGACGAGTACCTGGTGATGACCAGCTGCGGAGACCGCGACCTGCGCCGCGAGGTGCACACCCACGGGCCGTACCGCGACGCCGAGTTCGGGCCGCGCGGCGCGCTGCCGCTCGGGCGGGAGCTGCTCCGGGTCCTGGACGGGATCCACCGGCGGGGCGTGGTGGTCCGCGACCTCAAGCCCGACAACGTGGTCCTCGCCGCGGACGGCCGTTGCCGGCTGGTCGACTTCGGCACCAGCGCCGTCCACGGCACCGGCCCGGCCGGCTCCACCCCGGGCTACTCCGACCCCGTCGTGCACCCGGGGGTGCCGGCCCGAGCCGCCGACGACTACTACGGCTTGGGCATGACGCTGTCCTTCGCGGCGACCGGCCTGGACCCGGTGATCCTCGACCCCGACCCGGCCGTCAACCGCGAACGCACCCTCGCCGCGCTGGAGTTCGCCCTCCCCGGGCCGGAACACCGCCGGCTCCGCACGCTGATCGCCGAGCTGACGGACCTCGACCCGGACGCGCGCACGGCGGGCGCCGAACACCTTCGCGCCTCGGACCAACGACCCTCCCCCGCACCCGGATTGATCCGCCCAGGGCCGCGCCTCTCCCCCGACCTGCTCGCCGAGCTGACGGACCTCGACCCGGACGCGCGCACGGCGGGCGCCGAACACCTTCGCGCCTCCGACCAACGCCCCTCCCCCGCACCCGGATTGATCCGCTCCGGGCCGCGCCTCTCCCCCGACCTGCTCGCCGAGGTCCTCGACCACACCGCCGCGTACTGCCTCGCCGAGGCCCGCCGGATCGCCGATCCCGAACTCGCCGCCCGCGCCGCCGTCCCGACCCCGATCGACCTCTACGGCGGCAGCGCCGGCCTCGGCCTGGAACTCCTCCACCACCTCGACCGCCCCGGCGCGCCCGAAGCCGTCGCCGCGCTCGCCGCCTGGACGGCCCGCCAATCCCGCACGCTGTCAACGGGGTTGTACTCCGGCCGGACGGGCGTCGACCTGTTCCTCGCCGCCGCCGGACAGCCGCCCGCCGCCGCCCTCGCGCTCCCCGAGTGCGGCCCGGACGGCGGCCCGCCGGAGGCCGACCTGATCGACGGCCTCGCGGGCATCGGCCTCGGCCACCTGCTGCTCGCCGAGTTCGACGAACGCCGGCTCGCCACCGCCACCGCCTGCCACCAGCTGCTCACCACCGGCCGCGCCCGGCTCACCCCGACCACCGCCCCGCGCCCCGGGGACGCCGCCCTCGCACAGGGCCTGGCCCACGGGGACGCCGGGGTGGCGTACTTCCTCCTCGCGTACGCCCGCACCACCGGCGACCCGACCGCCCTGGCCCACGCCCACCGGGCCTGCGAACGGCTCGCCGCCGCCGTCCCGGCGATCATCGACGCCGCCAACCACCCCGCGGCCACCCGCCGTTACGGCTCCTGGTGCCGCGGCCTGGCGGGCATCGGCACCGTCCTGGCCCGCGCCGCCGACCAGCTCGCCGAACCCGCCTACCGCACCCTCGCCGAGGGCTCCGCCCGCACCTGCCTCGCCCTCGCCCCGCGCATGCCCCTGGTGACGAGGTGCTGCGGCCTGGCCGGCGTCGGCGAGCTGATGCTCGAACTCGCCCCCGCCGACGAGGAGTTCCGGAATGCCGCCGGCACCGTCGCCACCCTCCTCCTCACCCGCGCCGCGGGCCCGCCGTCCCGCCCCGTCTTCCCGGACGCGGGCCTCACCCGGCAGTCCTTCCCCCACGCGACCGGCACCGCCGGCGTCCTCACCTTCCTCCGCCGCCTCGCCGACCCCACCGACCCGCGCCCCTCCGTGCTCCCCTGACGCCGCGAATCCCCCGCAGCCTGGTCCCGAAAGGCCCGCCGACCGCTCAGCCCCGCGCCGCCGCGATCATCCGCAGCAACCCGGACAGGTCCTTCTCGAAGGTGAACTCCCGGAGCAGGGTGGTCCATCGGCCGCCCTCCCAGCGCCACACGTAGCTGTAGCGGGCCTGGATCCCGCCCTCCTCGCGGTACATGACGACCGTTCCCTGGTCGCCGTGCCGGCTGGTGGCCACGAACCGGACGTCGTCCGTGCTGTCGCCGACGCGCGCGCCCCGCTCGCGCAGGCCGCGGAAGCGGGTCATGAAGTCGGCCTTGGTCAGCACCACCACCTGCCCCGCCTCGTCGACCCGCACGTTCTCGAACTCCGGGTCGTAGAGCGCGTCGAGCGTCTCGACGTCCATCTCCAGCCCGGCCGCCAGGTACTCCCGCATCCGCCCGACCAGTGCCTCGTCCATGGTGTCTTCCCCTCCCTCGCGGCCAACCACCCGGTGCGGTCGTCCCGTTGACCGGAACGATGCCGCCCGCCGCCGTCAGCCCGCCGTCACGCCACCGTCAACTCGCTCTCACGGTCTGGCGTATCCTGTCCGGTTCGCCACTGGGGCGCACGCCGACGGGAGTGTCGGCCGAGTGGCGGGAGGCCGACGTGGTCACGGAACTGTGGGACCGGGTGCTGCACCAGCGGGGCGAGCAGGCGGCGCTGGCGGTGACGGACGGATCGATCCTGGTGCACGAGCGGCGCACCCGGCTGGTTCGCCTCGACCCGGCCGACGGTTCGGTCGCCTGGGACGTTCCGGTCCGGACGTGGCCGCGTGCGCTGGTGGCGGCCGGCTCGCGCGTGCTGGTGCTGCCGCAGGACCGGTCGGCGCTGTCCTGCCTCTCCCTCGCCACCGGGGCCACCCGCTGGCAGGCGGACCTGGCGAGGTTCACCGGGCACGTCACGGTCGCGGACGGTGCGGTGCTGACCGGCGGGTGGCGCGGGTACACGCCGCTGCGCGCCTTCGACCTGACGGACGGCCGGCTGCTGTGGCAGACGCCCGAACGGGCCGTCACCCAGCGCCCGGTGGCCTGGGCCGGCGGCCTGCTGCTCGGCGACGGCGCCCGGGCGTGGCTGATCGATCCGCGCACCGGCCACGAACGGCAGTCCTGGCAACTGGCCGAGGCCATGGCGGACGCCGACCTGCGGGGCCTGTTCACCGTCCTCGACGCCGACCGCTGCGCCGTCCGCTGCGGACCCTCCGCCGTCGCCGTCCTCCGACGCACCACCGGCCGGGCCGAGTTGCTGATCGCCGACGAGAACCCGCTGCACCCCGAGGCGCCCCTGCTCGCCCACGGCCTGCTCTGGCTGCGCCGGTACCGGACGCTCGGCGGTCTCGCGGTCGACCCGGCCGACGGCTCGACCGTCCACCGGGCCGATGCCCGCATCCACCTCGCCCGCGGCGTCCTCCCGCCGGCCTCCTTCGTCACCGCGGCGGGCACCGCCGTCCGGCCCGACGGCAGCACCGTCCGCCTCGGCACCCGGATCACGGCCGTCCGTCCGCTCGGCCCCGGCCGCGTGCTGGCCGTCACCCGCAACAGCCTGCGCGCGTACCGCCTTTGAGCAGCTCCGCCGGATCCGGGCCGCAGGGCGGACTACGGCTTGCGGGCCACGCCGCCGGCGATGCACCGCTGGGCCGTGGTGAGCTCCCGGCCCGGCGGGCGGTCGGGCCGCCAGTCGACGCACCGCACCAGGCCCGGCTCGACCGGCTCCAGACCGTTGAACATCCCGGCGATCTCGGTCGCGGTGGAGAAGGTTCCGCTGCCCATCATGCTGTGCAGGAACATCTCCTCCATCGCCCGGGCGGCGGCGCTGTACTCGTCCTCCGGGTCCAGGAAGTGACTGAGCGCCAGGTAGGAGCCGGGCGGCAGCGCGTCGGTGTAGGCGCGCACGATGTCCCGGCGGGTGCGTTCGGCCTCGCCGTTGTAGTGGTGCAGGGTGCCCAGTTGGAGCAGGGCGATCGGCCTGCTCCAGTCCAACTCGGTCCGCACGACGGTGTTTTCCAGCAGGTGCTCCGGCCGGAAGATGTCCGCGGAGACGATGACGGCGTTCCGGTCGTGCGCCAGCAGCGCGCGGCTGTGCGCCACCACCATCGGGTCGTTGTCCACGTAGACGACCTTCGCGCCGGGGTTGGCCCGCTGCACCACGTTGTGGGTGTTCTCCGCGGTCGGCAGGCCCGAGCCGCAGTCCAAGTACTGGGTGACACCGGCCTGTTCGGCCAGGTAGCGGCAGGCGCGGATGAGGAACCGGCGGTTCTCCACCGCCAGGTCCGGGGCGTCGGGCGCGACCGTCCGCACCCGCCGGACCACCTCGCGGTCCACCTCGTAGTTGTCGGTGCCGCCGAGGAACGCGTCGTACACCCGGGCGATGCTGGGTCTGGTCGGATCGACGTACGGGGGAACGGAGTTGTCGGACTTCGCACCGGACATGGCGCCTCACAGGCAGTCTCGACGAAAGGGAGCGGACGTCGGAGCGGAACGGGCGTCGACAGGGGACGGGCACAGTGGCGCCGGCCCGACCGCCCGGTCACGGACTCTAGCCCGGCCGGCGCCCCGAAAGCCCCGGAGAGCGCGGGACCGGCGGCGGATCCCACTCGTTCGTGGGACCGCGACGGCGCGCCGGAGCCGGGGACGGGCGGCGGCCCCGGCGGCCCGCCCGTGCCGCCGATCGGCCCATTCCGCCACCCGTACGGAGGAGTTCCGGAAACCGGCGCCCGCGAACGCCGTTGTTGCTGCGAATCCGCCACCCCCGAACCGGGACCTCAGGAGGCCTCCGTCGATGAAGACCGCTGCCCGCGGCACCCTGTTGGTCACCGCTCCGCTGTTCGCCGCCGCGCCGATGATGGTCGACGCCTCGGCCCGCTTCGAGGCCTTCGTCCCCACCGTTGACGCCACTTGCGTCCTGCACGCCCACCGGGCCGCCGCCGGCGGTGCCCACCGCGCGGACACGTCGACCACGACCGGGACGGTGACCTGCCTGGACGCCGCCGGCGCACCCGGCCTCACCGGGACCTTCGAGCCGGCCGCGGTGCCCGCCGACGCGTGCACCGGCGACGGGTACGGGGACGAGTACGGGGACGGCACCGCCATCCGCTGGAGCGACGGGACCGCCTCCACCCTCCGCTTCGCGGACCCCGAGCCCACCAGGGTCGGCGGCACCGCCTCACTCGTCGTCAACGGCCGTGTCACCGACGAGAGTTCACGCTTCCCGGCCGACACCGTCCACGCGGTGGGCACCAGCTCCGCGACCGGCTGCGGCACCCCGGCCGGCGCGACCGCGCTCGACTCGACCCTGGTGCTCAGGCTGACCCACTGAAGACCCGGACAAGCCCGACATTCCGGGCCTTCTTTTGCCTGCGTTTGCACGGGAGGCCTTTTCGCGCGATCGGCCGAGGCGCCGGAGGTAGCGTTCCGTGTCCGGGCCGCGACTCACCGCGTGGGTGGGTTGTCGTGGCCGGTGATGCGAACACCGACCACGACGAAGGGCCGATTCGAAGCAAGGAATCCGAAGATGCTTGAACGACCCGCTCGGGATCGAGCGATCATGCCGTCGATGGCTCCCCACGCTAGCAGGGTGTGGAGGTTGCGTGACGACCTGCCCCGGCTGTGCGCGGCCGGTTTCTCGGCGCGGCTGGGCGCGCTGCTGGTGGTTCCGGTGCTGCTGTGGGCGACCCTCGGCGACGGGCCGATCGGCTGGGAGCGCGTGGCCTTGATCCTGGCGCTGCTCCGGATCGCGCAGGACGCGCAGGTCAGCGGGGTGCTGCTCGGCCGGCGCTGACCGGTCCGGCGGCCGGCCGGGCCTCCCGCCCGGCCGGCCCTGCGCCCCGGCATGCCCGGAGCGCGCCCGCCGCCGCTCGCGCGCCGGTCGTGCACCCCCGCGCCCCGCCCGAACGGCGGCCCCGTCCCACCGAGTTGACGTCGAAGGAGTCACGGTGCCCGGTCACCGGCCCGCGATAGCAATCGGGTACGCGGCGTTCGTCCAGCTGCGCCGCCGCCCCTACGAGCAGTACGTCCGCGCCCGGCTGGGCGACTGCGAACTGAGCCGCCGGGTCGTCGAACACGCCCTGCGCCGCACCGAGTTGAGCTGGCCCGCGGTGCTGGCCGCCGATCCGGCGGTGTTCGCCTGGCGGGTGCTGGGCGAGAGCGTCGCGGACGCCCTGGCGCGCTCGGCCCGCCAGGGCGCGGACGCGCTGCACCGCGCCCTGCCCGCCCGCGCGGCGGACGCGGCGCTCCTGCACGAGCGGCTCGGGATGCCGGCCGGCGCCGCCGCCGAGCTGATGGGACTCGCCGAGCCCGAGCTGCAGGTCGAACTCCGCACCGCCCGCCGCCTGCTGGCCGCCACGAGGAGCCGCCCCACCCCCTGACCCGCGACAACAGCCCCCGCCGGACCCGCCCGTCGCCGCGCGCGCCCTCCGCCCCCGGAGGTGCGCCGGCGCGGAACGCGCCACCGTCCGCCCCGGGCGCGCCATGCTTGCGCCAGGCACCACCTCAGCGGGTGATGCCGCTGCGCCATGCCCTGCCGCTAGCATGACGGACCGTCACATTCGACGAGGGCGGCGCACCGGGGCGACGCGAAGGGGGACGCGTGAGCGAGTCAGTGCCCGCGGGGATCGACGTCAGCAGACCGACCGCCGCCCGGATGTACGACCATCTGCTGGGCGGGCGCTTCAACCACCCGTCCGACCGGGCCGCCGTCGAGCAGCTGCTGAAGATCGCCCCGAGCACCAAGGAACTCGCCCTGAACAACCGGGCGTTCCTGTGCCGCGTCGTCGAGATCATCGCCCGCGAGTACGGCATCCGGCAGTTCGTCGACCACGGCTCCGGGCTGCCGACCCAGGACAACGTGCACCAGGTCGCCCAGCGCGTCGACGAGTCCTGCCGGGTCGTCTACATCGACAACGATCCGCACGTCCACGCCTACGGCGGCCTGCTGCTGGACGAGAACCCGCGGGTCGCCCTGGTGCAGGCCGACATGACGCGGACCGAGGACATCTTCGCCGACCCGGGCTTCCGGAACCTGATCGACCTGCGCGAGCCCGCCGCGGCGCTGTTCGTGTCGGTGACGCACTGCCTCACCGACGAGCAGGATCCGTTCGGCATGATCCGGCGCACCGTCGACGCGCTCCCGGCCGGCAGCGTCGTCGTGGTGTGCCAACTCGTCAGCGAGGACGCGAAGGTGCGCGAGGACGTGACCCGGCTGATGCGGGACGGCACCGGCAACAGGTGGGGCCGGGTGCGCACCGAGAGCGAGGTGCGGGCGTTCTTCGACCTCGACCGGCTCCGGATCGAGGACCCGGGCCTGCTGGACGTGACCCACTGGCGGCCGGACCGCGAGGTCTACCCGCGGCAACGCACCGACGAGTGGATCGAGTTCGGCGGACTCGCCACCGTCCGGTGACCCCGCACCGCCGCCCGCCGCCTCCCCGCCGCCGCTCACTGCGGCGGCCGGCCCCGCATCCGCTCGGTGTGCCAGACGATCGCCGCCCGGATCAACTCCCGGCTGGGCTCGCGGGGTCGGGCGCTCAGCACGACGTCGTTCAGGATCTCCTTGTAGTCCTCGAACCCCGTCGGGTCCTCCTCGCGGTCCGGGTAGTAGTAGTGCCCCTCGCGGTCCCCGGTCTCCACGTAGATCAGCTCCGTGATCGTGCCGGGCGCCTCGAAGTCCAGCTTCGTCAGGTTCGTCACGTGCAGCGCCAGCGGCAGCTCGACCGGGACGATCCGGACGCCGATGTTCGGCGTCTCGGTGTACTCCAGCAGCTTCTCCAGCTGCTCCACCATCAGCTCGTGACTGCCCATCACCCGGTACAGCGCGGCCTGCTGCACGCAGAACACCGCGCGGATCCCCGATTCGAGCACCACCCGCTGCCGCACCAGGCGCGACCTGATCACCCCGGGCGCCTCGTGCTGCCGGCTGCGCACCAGCGTGGCCCTGGTGACGGCCTCCATGTACGCCCTGGTCTGCAGCGCCCCGGAGATCACCTGGGAGTCGACCGCGATCATCCGGCAGGCGTGCTGCACCATCCCGGACAGCCGCTGCTGCGCGCCCGCCCCGGCGTCCCGGTGGAAGCCGGTCTGGTTCTTCTGCGACGCGGCCGCGGCGAGTTCCATCAGCCGCGCCCGGTGCGGCCCGCGCTCGACCTCCAGCGCGTCGAGGATGCGGGCCACGTCCTGCGGGTTGTGCAGCCGGCGCTGGCCGTTCTCGATCCGGCTGAGCTTCGACACCGAGACGAGGGCCCGCGTCGCCACCCACGACAGCGTCTTCCCGCCGCGCAGGTCGCGCAGCTCGTTCCCGAGCTGCGCGGCGGGCACGGACCACTCCGGCGCGCCCGGGTCACGGCCCCGGCGAATCGCGATCACATTCTCGTTCGAATATTCGCCGTCGGAGACGTCGACGACCACGATGGCCCCCCTTGCAAATAACCGATCAGTTCGGTCAGCTTGGCACAAGGAGGGCCACTGCGTCATGCCGGGGGTTTCCCGGAATTGGGAAACCCCCGTCGATCAGGCCAGCAGGTGGTCGAACTCGGCACGCTTCGCACCGTCGAGCCAGGCGTCGATCTCTCCCCTCGTGAAGATCAACGCCGGGCCGGACGGATCCTTGCTGTGCCGCACGGCCACCCGACCGTCCGTCAGGCGGCGCAGCTCCACGCACTCGCCTGATCCCTGGCTCTTGCGGGCCACCTGCCAGGGGTGGGGCGAGTCGATGCCGTCCGCCGGCATCCCGTTGTAGAACTCGTCAGCGACATCCACGCCCGTCTCCTCGTCCACGAAAACCGACCGCCGGCCCACCGGTCATACTTTTTTGGGCCCCCGCAGGTCAGCGGCCCGTGCAATCCCACGTGCAATTGCCCGGGGCGGCGAAGTGAATCATTGCGCCCAGAAATCGAACAATGCCACTCCCCGATCGGGTGATCCCGGAAAGAAGCCGAAAAACGACGATCCCATTGCTGATATCACCGTCATTACCCGGCTCCGGCTCCGGCGCTCCGTCGTCGAACCGCCGCCCCCGCCGCGCACCGCACAGGCCTTCCGTGCGCGGCGCCCTCAGGTCCGGTAGGAGAAACGCAGCGCGCCGCCCTCCTCGCGGTAGCGGCCGCGGCCGCGCGGGCCGTACGGATTGGGCAGGACGTCGACCCGCAGCGCGGCGGGGTCGAGGACGTTGGTGACGGCGAGGATCCGCCAGCGGTCGCTGCCGCAGTAGCGCTGGGCGGCCTTGACCTCGCTGGGGCCCAACTCGAAGTCGCCGCCGTCGCCCTGGGTCGCCTTCACCTCGAAGAGCAGGGGGTGGCGGCCGGTGCCGACGGAGAAGTCGTAGCCGAGCGTGTCGTCACCGGGCGCGCCCGGGAACACGTTCCGGCGGTTGGCGGACATCCAGCTGTCCTCGGTGGTGGTCGGGTGGTTCTCCCGCAGCCACCGGTAGGCGATCCACTCGCCGACGAAGCCGATGGCCTCCCGCTGGGCGGCCGACAGGCCCCGGTCCGCCGCCGCGAACCCTCCGGGCCGGGCGGGGCCGGCCGCTCCCCTCCGGCGCGGGGCCCTCGGCTCCTGGAGCACGGCGAAGGACCTGCGGCCGCGGACGCTGCCCGGGTCCTGCGCGACCATGCGTTCCAGCGCCTCCACGAGTTCGGTGAAGTCGCCTGCGGCGACGTCGAATTCGGTACCGGCGAAGGTGATGACGCGCTGCCGGCGGACCCGTTCGGCCCGGGCCTGGGCGGCGCTGTCGCGGGCCCGGTCGAGGTCCTCCTGGGTGAGCCCGTGGTCCGCCGGGTCGAGCGACTCGGGCATACCGGCCGGCCAGTGGCCGAGCACCGCCAGCCAGGGCGCCAGGTCCGTCTCGTCGAGCTGCCGGAAGTCCAGGGCGCCGGCGCCGTCCAGCAGCGCGAGGACGTCCGCGGCGGGGTCGGCGGCGGCCAGCGCCGGCGGCAGCGGCTTGCCCGCGGCTTTCAGCAGCGTGGCGATCGGCGCCGCGAGCCGCCGGGCCAGGGCGCCGTTGCGGGTGCGCAGCGCCTCCAGGGCGGGCAGGCGCTCGCCGCTGCCCGGCGCGGGGCGGCCGAGCCTGGCGGTGAGCTCCGCCTCGACGTGCGCGCGCAGGGCCGCCGCGTCCACCTGATCGACCGTCAGGGCCCACTCCTCGGGGGCCGTCAGCCAGGCCAGCGAGCGCAGGTCGGCCCAGCCGGGTATCGGCTCGCGGCGGTCGAAGGCCGCCAGGTGCGCCCGGCGCAGGCGGTCCACCAGGCCGGTCCGGTGCAGGTCCACGTGGCTGCGGACGGCTTCCTCGTGCTCCTCGGCCCGGCTGGTCGGGCGGTACTGCGGGGCGAGCGCGGCCAGCGTCCGGTTGAACTCGGCGAAGCCGATGCCGAGGGCCGCGCGCAGCTCGTCGACGCCCCGGGCGGTGCGCACGGCGGCGAGCAACTTGTCGGCGTCGACCGGGAGTTCGTCCTCGTGGGCGGCGAACAGGGCGCGCAGGTCGCGGAGGTCGGCGGGCGGCGGGTCGGTGAGCCCGCGGGCCCGCTGCTCGCCGAGCAGGTGGACCAGCACGGGCAGGCAGCGCTCCAGGAGTCCGGCGACCGAGCCGTCCAGCCGCTGCCGGGTCTCCTGGAGTTGAGCGGTCGTCAGGTGCAGGGCCGCCGCGAGGGCGTGGTCGTCGGGTGCGGCGAGGTCGGCGTGGGCGGCGCGCAGCTCGTGGGCGGCCAGCCGCAGCCGGACGGCGAACGGCTGCCGCCGGACGGCGTGCGCGGCGGCGTCGGCCAGCGCCCCGACGCCGTCCCACTCCAGCGGGTCGGCGAGGGCGGCGGGGGCGAGGATCAGCGGCCGTCGGCGGTCGGCGAGCGGCAGCACTCCGGCGAGGCGCCTGGGCAGCTCGATCGGGTGGCCGTCGAAGGCGAGGGTCATGTCGCGGTAGCCGTGCAGGCGGACGGCGCGGACGGCCGTGACCAGGGGCGGTCAGGGTGGCTGTCGGGTGGGCCCGGATGCCGCCGCCGGCGTGGTCGGCGAGGGCGGCCAGGGCCAGCGGCAGCCAGGGCAGGCGCTCGGCCAGCGGGCGGCCGAGCTGCCGGAGGGCGGCGGCGCCGTCCACGTCGACGGCGAGCCTGGCCTCCTCGACCAGCAGGGCGGCCTTCGGGTCGAGGTGCCGCAGCAGGCCTGCGGCCTCCTTGGCCGCGCCGGGGGGACGACCAGCAGGCTCGTGCTCGGTCTCCGCGGAGCAGCTGGACCGTCAGGGACTCGGTCCGCTCGGTGACGTAGATCCGCCGGTCGCCGCTGCGCAGTTCGTCGACGGGGACGGCGCCATGCCCCGGCCGGTCTCGATCAGCAGGGATTCGCCCCGGATCCGGCGAACCAGCGTCTGCGGGCGCGCGGTGCGCCTCGGGCAGCCCGGTAAGCGCTTTCCAGGCACGCTGGTTGGCGCGCTGGGCGACCGGCCGGTCCTCCGCGCCGAGCTCGCCCGCGGCGGCCAGCCGGCCCAGTTCGGTGAGCATCCGGGCGCTGTCCTCGGCCCGGTCCAGGTGGGCAGGCCGAGCTTTCCGCAGCCGGTCCAGGACGGTGCCGTGTCCAGCCGGCCGCGCAGCGGGCGGGCCACGGTCCGCAGGAACGCGGGCTCCTCCTCCGGGGCGCGCCCCGGTAGTGCCAGGCGTCGGCCGGGCGGGCGAACGCGGTGGCGCGGTCGCGGCCGCGCACGGGGAGCCACGGCTGTTCGCGGACGAACGCGGCCAGCGGGTGAGCACGTGCTGCGGGTCCTGGTTGCCGGAGCGGTCGCGGGTCCACCGGCTGGCGAACCTCTCGTCGTCCCAGTGCGACAGTCCGTGCAGCACCAGCCGCGCGTAGGCGAGCCGGCCGGGTTCGCTGAACTGGGCCCACCACGTCCTGACCGGGCAGCCGCCAGGCGGGAGTTCCGGTGTACGGGGTCTGCGGGTACTGGGCGTCGTAGCGGCTGTTCGTGAGGTGCGGGGCCCACCTGCTCGACGATCTCGGCGGTGGACCTTCGCCATCCGGACCAGGTTCACCAGGGGCAACTGTTGCCGTTCGCGGTGGTGGTCGCCCCGGCGGTGCGCACCGGCAGCAGGCCGTCCCGGACGCCGACGGCGGTGAGGAAGGCGCGCCACTCCTCGGCGGTCCCTCCTTGCGGCCGACGAACTCCGACGGCGGCGCGAGCAGCCACCCGGCCGTCAGGCGCAGACTCGGCGAGACCTCCGCGTCCCTCCTCCCACCACCGCGGCCAGGTCGTCGCCGTGGGTGCCCTCCAAACCGGCCCCGAAGACCGCCGTGTTGGCCGCGACGGTGGGGCCGGCGGCGCTGGGGACGTGCAGTCCCAGGCCCGCGAGCAGGTACCGGGTGGACGGGTGCGCGCGGTGCAGTCGGAAGACGAACTTGAGCGCCTGGGCGCGCAGGCGCTGGGAGTTGCTCTCGGCGAGCGCCAACTTGACGTGTTCCAGCAGCTGGTTGGGGGTCGAAGGCGCGCACCAGGTCGTGCCACGTCAGGAACTCCCGGACGCTCAGGGCGCGTTCGCCGCGTTCCGTGACGCAGGCCAGGCCCGGGTGCAGGTGGAAGAGCCGTCTGCGCAGCGCGTCGGGCACCGTGATCCCGCCGTCGGCGCTCGGCGCGGGCGGGAGGAAGGCCTCGCGGCGGGCGCTGCCCTTGCCGGTGGCGGCCCGCCGTTGCAGCGGCCGAGCCTTCCGTCGTCGGTGAGCAGCAGTCTGCGCCCGCGCAGGGCGGCGTGGTCGAAGCGGAAGAGCGACGCCAGGTCGCCGTAGAGCCCGTCCCAGATCTCGACGGACTCGCCCTCGCCCGGCAGCGGCAGGGTGGCGGCGATGCGTTCCACGTGGTCGGCGCGGTCTCTGGTGCTGGGCTCCAGCGGGCACTTGAGCTGCGCGCAGATCCGTGCCAGGCGGCGCAGCCGGCCGGGCCGACGCCCGGGTCGGCGACGGGTATGCCGGCGGCGCCGGCGGCTGCGGCGGTCAGCGTGGTCAGTTCGTCGGCGGGCCAGAGCACCGCTTCCTCGGGCTGCGCCAGGCGTCGGCGGTGTCCCCGTCCAGCACCGGGACGAGCGGGACCTCCGCGAAGGGGCGCCGGTGGACGTGGCCGGCGGCGGTGGCGAGCAGGCCGGCGGACTGGGCGTTGGGCTCCCAGCCGAGGATGTCGACGGCGGCGTGGCGGTGGCCGTCGCCGGGGGTCGTCCGCCACAACTCGGCAGCCAGCAGGCAGGTTTCGGCGAGGGCGTGGAGCAGCATCGCGTTGAGCGGGTGCTCGCGGTCGAGCGCGGTGCGGTCCATCTTGGTGAAGAACGGCGCGTTGACGTGGGCGCGCAGTGGTGCGGCGACGTCGTCGCCGAGCGGCAGGAAGGTGTAGTAGTGGCCGCGGCGGTCGCTGTCGGCGCCGATCGGGAGGGCGATCTCGACGGCCGCCTCCTCCTGCCAGTCGAGCCAGGTCTCGTCGAGGCTGCCGTTCTCGACGGCGTCGGCGAGGGTGCGGCGCAGTCTCCGTTCGGGCAGCGCGCCGCGGGCGACCAGGAACTCGCCGAGCGCGCCGAGGCTGACCCGGGCCGTCGAGAGCGCGGGGGTGAGCGGGGCGTTCGGCCGCGTCGGCTGCGCGGTGACCGGCTCCTCGTGGCGGAGCAGTTCGGTGAGGTCGGTGGTGCCGTCGCCTGCCGGTGTTCCAGGACGAGTCGGCCGAGGCGTCCGAGGAAGAGCATGACGGGCGTCCGGGCGCGGGCCATCTCCTTCAGCCGCCGGGCGGCCTGGTCCCGGGCGGCCTTGGAGCGCAGCGCCAGGCGGATCACGGTGACGTGCCCGGCCTCGCCCAACTCTCGGCAGGTGGGCGGGAGTTCGTCGATCGGGAAGGGCAGTTGGAGCGGCGGGAACTCCTTCTCCGCCTGGGCGGCGAGGGCTTCGTCGCCGAGCAGGGTCCGCAGGTCGGCGGGGGTGGCGAAGCGGAACCGGTAGCCGTCGAGGCGTCCGGCCGGGCCGTCGGGCCGGTCGTCGCTGTAGATCTCGGGCGACTCGGTGATCTCCAGCACGCTGCGGAAGCCGAGGCCCTTGTTGCCGATGCCGTCGCCGACCCGCTTGTCGCTCTGCGCGAGCTTGCAGACCCGGGTGACCTGCTCCCAGCCGAACAGGCGGCCGGCGTTGGCGACGTACAGGGTGCCGTGCGGCCCTTCGCGTTCGTCGAGCAGGACGTGCACCCGGCCGTCGGTGCGGTCGGCGGGGTGCGCGTCGTGGCCGTTCTGCAGGAGTTCGAGCAGGAACCGGCCGGCGTAGTCCCGGGAGCTCATCAGCGAGACGGCGCGCAGTTGCTGGCCCGGCCGCCAGGTGGGCGTTCCCTGCCACTCGCGAAGCACGGTCTCGCTGTACGTCCGCAGTTCGCGCGCGTGCCGTCCGTCCGGACGCCCCTCGTCACCTTGCACCGGCAAGTCCGCCGCCCTCCCACGAGCCCGGGCCCCGCCCGCGGAGGCCCCGGTTCCACGCTAGTCGGACGGTCCGACAGGCCCGTTCTGACGCCGGCTCAGCTCCCGCGGACGGCGGGGAGACCGCCGTGGGGCCTCCCGCGGGGTGGGCGCCGAGGGGGGATCCCATGACGGGCTTTCGACCGGACGACCGGCTCGGCATCGGCGAGGTCAGTGCGCGGACGGGGGCGGCGGTGTCCGCGCTGCGGTTCTACGAGGAGCCCGGGCTGATCGCCTCCGAGCGCGACGCCCGCAGCCGGCGGCGCTAGCCGCGGCACATGCTGCGCCGGATCGCGCTGATCTCGGTGGCCCGGCACATCGGCATCCCGTTGCAGGACCTGCGGGAGGCGTTCGCGGACGTGCCGCCGGCCCGTCCGCCGAGCCGCCAGTGGCAGTCGGCCTCGCGCGGCCGGAAGCTCCGCCTGGAGGAGCGCCGGCGGACCGTCGAGCGGCTGGAGGCCGAGCTGACCGGCTGCATCGGCTGCGGCTGCCGGTCCATGCGGGCCTGCGCCCTGCTGAGCCCGGGCGACGCCCTCGGCGAGGACGGCGCCGGCCCCCGGCGGCTCTGACCGGGCGCGGCCGCCTGCCGGGGGCCTACTGCGGATGCAGTACGCGGCGGCCTGCACAGGGACGACGACGCGGGCGGGGCCGGTCACCAAGGATGGGGATGCTGCGGGCGGACCGCGCCGGATCCGGCGCGGGGCCGCCCTCGGCGTGTTCCGCGACCGTGCACCGAACCCGAAGGAGGCCGCTCCCCCGTGGCCACGTTCCTGTACCGCCTGGGCCGATGGGCCTTCGACCGGCGCAAGCTGGTGACCCTGCTGTGGGTCGCCGTGCTGGCCGTCGGCGGAGTGCTGGCCGCCAAGGCGCCCGCCGCGCCCGACGACGGCTTCGCGATGCCCGGCACCGAGGCGCAGCAGGCCTTCGACCTGATGAACGAGCGCTTCCCCGGCGGCCACGCGGACGGCGCGCAGGCCCGGATCGTGTTCGTCGCACCCGACGGCCAGCAGATCACCGCCGGGCCGAACCAGCAGACGGTGCAGCGGACGGTCGGCGAGCTGGCGCACGCCGACCAGGTCACCGCCGCGGTCGACCCGTTCCAGGCGCACGCCGTCTCCCAGGACGGCACCACCGCGTACGCGACCGTCAGCTACTCCGTCAAGGGCGGCGAGCTGTCCGACAGCGCCAAGGCCACCCTGGAGCAGGCCGCCCAGCACGGCCGGGACGCCGGGCTGAAGGTCGAGATCGGCGGCACCGCGCTGATGTCCAAGGGCGAGGCCGGCGGCAGCAGCGAGGCGATCGGCATGGCGCTGTCCGCGGTCGTGCTGGTGATCACCTTCGGTTCGCTGGTCGCCGCCGGGCTGCCGCTGCTGACGGCCGTGGTCGGCGTCGGCCTCGGCATGGCGCTGATCACGGCGCTGGGCAGCACCCTCGGCCTGTCCGCCACCACCGGCACGCTGGCGATGATGCTCGGTCTGGCGGTCGGCATCGACTACGCGGTGTTCATCGTCTCGCGCTACCGGGCCGAGCTCGCCGAGGGCCGGGCCCGCGCGAGGCGGCCGGGCGGGCGGTGGGCACGGCGGGCTCGGCGGTGGTGTTCGCCGGTCTGACTGTGGTGATCGCGCTGGCCGGCCTGTCGGTGGTGGGCATCCCGATCCTGTCGAAGATGGGCCTGGCCGCGGCCGGGACGGTCGTGATCGCGGTGCTGGTGGCGCTGACCCTGGTGCCGGCGCTGCTCGGCTTCATCGGCCGCCGGGTGCTGCCCCGCAAGGTGCGCAAGGCGCCCGCGGGCGGCGCCCGCCGGGCGGCCGGCGACAACGGCGGCGCCCGCTGGGCCCGGTTCGTGCTGCGCCGCCCGCTGCTGGTGCTGGTCGGCGGCGTGGTCGGCCTGGGCGTGCTCGCCGCGCCGGCGCTGGACCTTCGCCTGGGTCTGCCGGGAGACGAGGCGAAGCCGACCTCGACCACCGAGCGGCGCGCCTACGACCTGCTGTCGGAGGGCTTCGGTCCGGGCTTCAACGGCCCGCTGACCGTGCTGGTCGACACCAAGGGCACGCCGAACCCGAAGGCAGCCGCCGACAAGGTCGTCGAGACGGTCCACGGCGTGCCCGGCGTGGTCGCGGTCACCCCGCCGGTGTTCAACCCGGCCGGGGACACCGCCCTGGTCAACGCGATCCCGGCGACCGGCCCGGCCGAGGCGGCGACCACGGACCTGGTGAAGACCATCCGCGGCCAGGCGGCCGGCCTGAAGGCCGACACCGGCGCGACCGTGCTGGTCACCGGCACCACCGCGATGAACATCGACGTGTCGCAGAAGCTCAGCGACGCGCTGCTGCCCTACCTGGCGCTGGTGGTCGGCCTGGCCGTCGTCCTGCTGCTGCTGGTGTTCCGCTCGGTGCTGGTGCCGCTGAAGGCGGCGCTCGGCTTCCTGTTCTCGGTGGCCGCCGCGCTGGGCGCCGTGGTCGCGATCTTCCAGTGGGGTTGGCTGGCCGGCCTGATCGGCGTGGACCAGACCGGCCCGGTGATGAGCATGATGCCGATCTTCATGATCGGCGTGGTGTTCGGCCTGGCCATGGACTACGAGGTGTTCCTGGTCACCCGGATCCGCGAGGCGTACGTGCACGGCGAGAGCCCGGCCGAGGCGATCGTCACCGGCTTCCGGCACAACGCCCGGGTGGTGACCGCCGCCGCGCTGATCATGATCTCGGTGTTCGCCGGCTTCATCGGGATGAACGAGCCGATGATCAAGATGATGGGTCTGGGCCTGGCCGCGGCCGTCGCATTCGACGCCTTCGTGGTCCGGATGGCACTGGTCCCGGCGGTGCTGGCGCTGCTCGGCCGCCGCGCCTGGTGGCTGCCGAAGGGCCTCGACAAGGTCCTGCCGGACGTCGACGTCGAGGGCAGCAAGCTCCAGGCCCTGGACGCCGAACCGGCCGCGGAGCGGGAGCCCGTGACCGTCTGACCTGCGCCGCCGCGCTCCGGGCCCGGACGGTCGTTCGGGCCCGGACCGTTACCGTTGCAGAGCGGGGCCGCCCGGCCGGGCGGCCCCGCCGCCGCACCCCCTCCGCTTCGAGAGCCAAGGCCCCGTGATGACCGATCTGTGGCAGCGCCTGCGCCGCGACCACCCCCGGCTGCTGAACGCCGCCGGCGGCGTCGCCCTGCTCGCGGTCGTCACCCAGGGCGTCTATCCGGACCAGCACGGCGCCGTGCCGACCCTGTCCACCCTGCTGCTCGCCGCAGCCTCCACGGCCGCCGTCTTCTTCCACCGCCGGCACCCGCGCGCGGTGGTCGCCGTCACCCTGGTGTGCACGGTGGCGCTCGCCGCGACCGGCGTGCGGCTCACCGCCGCGCTGGCCTGGCCGCTGCTGGTGACCCTCTACTGCCTGGCCGTCCGCACCGACCGCACCACCTCGTTCCGGGCCTCGGTCGCCTCGGCGGTGCTGCTCACCGCGACCACGCTGGTCTTCGGCCCGGACGGCTCGATCGGCGAGCGGATGAGCGTGCTCGCCTGGGCGCTGCTGCCCGGGGCGCTCGGCGACTCGGTCCGCAACCGCCGCGCCCAGCTCGCCGCGATCGAGCGGCGCGCCGAACGCGCCGAACGGACCCGCGAGGAGGAGGCCCGCCGCCGGGTCGCCGACGAGCGGATCCGGATCGCCCGCGACCTGCACGACGTGGTCGCCCACCACATCGCGCTCGCCAACGCCCAGGCCGGCATCGCCGTCCACCTGATGGACCGTCACCCGGACCGGGCCCGCGAGGTGCTCAGCCACCTCACCGACGCGACCGGTGCCGCCCTCCAGGAGCTGCGCGCCACCGTCGGCCTGCTGCGCCGCGCCGAGGAGCCCGCCCCGCTGGAGCCGGCCCCCGGCCTCGACCGGCTGCCGGACCTGGTCAACGCCTTCGAACAGGCCGGGCTGCCGGTCCGGCTGACCGTCACCGGCGAGCCGCGCCCGCTGTCCCCCGGCGTCGACCTGACGGCGTTCCGGATCGTGCAGGAGGCGCTGACCAACGTCGCCAAGCACGCCCGCGGCGCCGAGGCCGACGTCACCCTCGCGTACACCGGCAGCCGGATCGCGCTGTCCGTCGCCAACGGGCGGACCGGCAACCGCCCGCTGCCGGCCGCGCCGCGCCGGGACGGTCCCGGCGGCTTCGGGCTGATCGGCATGCGCGAGCGGGCGGGCGCGGTCGGCGGCCGGCTCAGCGCGGACCGCCGCCCGGACGGCGGCTTCCTGGTCACCGCCGACCTGCCGCTGCGCACCGGCAGCCGCGACACCCCCGCCTTCGCCGAACCCGAGGACAAGGACGCCCTGCGATGACCATCCGCGTGCTGCTCGCCGACGACCAGGCCCTGCTGCGCGGCGCCTTCCGGATGCTGATCGACGCCGAGGACGACATGGAGGTGGTCGGCGAGGCCTCCAACGGCCGCGAGGCGGTCGAGCGGGCCCTCGCCACCCGGCCGGACCTGGTCCTGATGGACATCCGGATGCCGGGCGGCGACGGCCTCGCCGCGACCGCCGAGATCTGCGGCAGCGAGGAGCTGTCCGGCACCCGGGTGCTCATCCTGACCACCTTCGAGATCGACGAGTACGTCGCGCAGGCGCTGCGCGCGGGCGCCGACGGCTTCCTCGGCAAGGGCGCGGCCCCCGCGGAACTGCTCGCCGCGGTCCGCGCGGTCGCGGCGGGCGACGCCCTGCTCTCGCCCGCCGCGACCCGCGCGATGATCGACCGCTTCCTGGCCCGGCCGGGCCCGGCCGCCGACCCCGCCGCGGCTGGGCGGCTGGACGTGCTGACCGCCCGCGAGCGCGAGGTGATGGCGCTCGCCGCGACCGGCCTGGCCAACGAGGAGATCGCCGAGCGCTTCTTCGTCAGCCCGTTCACCGTCCGCACCCATATCCACCGGGCGATGGCCAAGCTGGACGTCCGCGACCGCGCCCAACTGGTCGCGCTGGCCTACCAGTGCGGCCTGGTCCCGCCCGGCCCGCCCGCCTGACCGCGGCCGGCGGTCAGCCGCGGTGCTCGGTGTCCCGGACGACGACGACCGGGCAGGGGGCGTGCTGGACGCAGTGCTGGCCGACCGAGCCGAGCAGCGCGCCGGTGAAGCCGCCGTGGCCGCGGCTGCCGATGACCAGGAGTTCGGCGCCCTCGGCGGCGTCCAGCAGGACGCGGGCCGCGTTGCCGCACTGCACCCGGCGGCTGATCGTGACCGGGTGGGCGGGGTCGTTCTCCTCCTCGACGAGCTTGGCGAGGGTCTGCTCGGCGGCGGCGGTGAAGTCCGCGTCGGTGAGGGTCAGGCCCCAGCCGTAGACGGCCGGGTACTCCCAGGTGATCACCGCCTCCACGGTCGCCCCGGTCAGGGCGGCCTGCCGTACCGCCCAGCGCAGGGCGGCCCGGGACGAGTCCGAGCCGTCCACGCCCGTCACGATGCGCCGCTCCGCGGTGCTGCCGGTCCCGTTCATGGTGGTGTCCTTCCGATCGGTGGGGTGGTCGGGTGGCGCGGTTCAGCCGCGCAGGTCGAAGACGAGGCGGGCGGCGACCTTTCCGTCCAGCACCTCGGTGATGCAGGCGTTGACGTCGTCCAGGCGGCGGCTCTCCCGGATCACCCGGGTGCGGCCGAGCGCGTGCAGGGCGAAGACCTCGGCGAGGTCCTGGCGGGTGCCGACGATCGAGCCGACCACGCCGGTGCCGTTCAGCACCGTGTCGAAGACCGGCAGGGTCAGCTCGCCCTCGGCGGGCAGCGCGACCAGCACCAGGGTGCCGCCGCGGCGCAGCGCGGCGTAGGCGGCGCGGAAGGAGTCGTTGCTGACGGCGAGGGCGATCGCCGCGTCGGCGCCGCCGAGCTTCTGCACCTCGGCGGCGACGTCCTGGGTGCGGGCGTCGATGACGTGGTCGGCGCCGAGGTCCCGGGCGAGCTTCAGCTTGTCGTCGGTGACGTCGACGGCGACGGTCTCGGCGCCGAAGATCCGGGCGTACTGGAGGGCGAGGTGGCCGAGGCCGCCGATGCCGGAGACCAGCACCCGGGTGCCGGGGCGGGCGCCGGAGACCTTGAGCGCCTTGTAGGCGGTGACGCCGGCGCAGGTGAGCGGTGCGGCGTCCAGCGGGTCGATGCCGTCGGGGACGGGGACGACGTAGTCGCCGTGGGCGACGGCGTACTCGGCGTAGCCGCCGTCGACCGAGTAGCCGCTGTTGTGCTGGGCCGGGCAGAGCGTCTCCCGGCCGTCGACGCAGTGGTCGCAGCGGCCGCAGGCGTCGGCGAGCCAGGGGATGGCGACCCGCTCGCCGACCCGGACGTGCCGGACCAGCTCGCCGGTCGCCTCGACGACGCCGACGCCCTCGTGCCCGGGGACGAACGGCGGGGTCGGCTTGACCGGCCAGTCGCCGCGGGCGGCGTGGATGTCGGTGTGGCACAGTCCGCAGGCCTCCAGCCGGACCAGCACCTGGTGCGGCGCGGGAGTCGGCACGGGCCGGTCCTCGATGACGAGCGGTGCGGTGAAATCGCGGACGACGGCGGCCTTCATGGTGTTTCCTGCCCTTCGTACGGCGCCGCGGAGGTCTCCCGTCCGCGCCGGCTTCGCTGTGTCTCCATCCCACCGCCCGGGCCCGGCCGTGCGCAGGGGCCGGGCGGGGCATCCGCGGCGGGCTGAAGGTCCCCGGCCCGCGGGCCTTCGGTCACCGCGCCGGGTCGTGCGGGACGACCGCCACCGGGCCGCGGGCGTGGTGCAGGACGGCGTGGGCCAGGTGTCCGAGGTGCGGCGCGGCCATCGGGAGGCCGGGGCGCGGCGGCCGAGGACCACCAGGGCGGCGCGCTGCGAGGCCTCCAGCAGGGCCCGGGAGGCGCCCCAGCCGGTCGCTTCGGCGACGGTGCGCACCGCGGGGTACGTCTCCTGCCAGCGGGCGAGGGCGTCCTGGAGGCGGACCGTCTCCGCCTCCACCAGGGCCCGGCGGATCTCCTGCGGTTCGATCGGGGCGTCGGTCCGCAGCGTGCCGTGCGGTTCGGCGCCGCCCTCCAGGGCCCGCAGCACGGCGCCGCGCCGGGCGGCCTCCGCGAAGGCGAAGCGGAGGACGGCGCCGGACGGCCGCTCGGCCCGCATGCCGACCACGACCTCGCCGGGGCCGTCCGGGGCGGCGGCGCCCTCCGGCACCAGGACGACGGGGCAGCGGGCCTCGGCGGCGGTGCGCAGCGCGACGGAGCCGAGCAGCCGGCCGGCTAGCCGGCCGGTACCCCGGGTGCCGAGGACGAGCAGCCCCTGCTTCTCGCCGACGGCGGCCAGCACGGACCACGGCTCGCCGGGGAGCGTCTCGCACTCGACGTCCAACTCGGGCAGGGCGTGGGCGAGTTCCGCGAGGAGGGCGGTCGCGGGCGCCGGCTGCCCGGCGGCTCCGTGCCGCCCGAGCGGTGCGACGTGCACCAGCCGGAGGGCGACGCCGCGGCGCAGCGCGTCGGCCGCCGCCCAGCGGGCCGCGGCGGCGCTCTCCTCGGAGCCGTCGACGCCGGCCACGACGGAATCGCACATGGGGGACCTCCAGGGGGTGCGGGTGGTCCGGGCGGTGGGCGCCCGGCTCGTACTCCGAGCAGCGTCGTCCCCGCCGGGGGCGCCGGACAGGGGCCGGGCAGCCCTCGACCGGTCCCGAAGGTCCCGCGGCCGGGGCTTCGGGACCTTCGGCCCGGCGGGCGGGCCCGCCGGCCCTGGGGCCGGGGCGCTCGGGCGGCGAGGCTGGAGGCGAGCCCCGGCTGGCGTGCCGGGGCCGCCCGAGCAGTGGGAGACCGCGATGAGCACGTTCGTCCTGGCCGGCACCGACGGTTCGGCCGAGAGCACCGCCGCGGTCGGCTGGGCCGCCGAGGAGGCACTGCGCGGCGGCCACGCCCTGCACCTGGTCCACGCCTGGACCTGGGAGGACGACCTGCACGTCGACGCCGACCGGTCGGCGTCCGTGCGGAGCCTGGCGGAGCGCGCGCTGGCCGACACCGCGCGGCAGGTGCGGGAGGCCCGTCCCGGACTGGAGGTGCGCACCGGCATCCTGGCCGGCCGCGAGCCGGGGGCCGCGCTGGTCGCCGCCGCGGCGGAGGCCGAGCTGCTGGTGCTCGGCTCGCTGGGCCTGGGCGCCTTCGAGGGGCTGCTGGTGGGCTCGGTCGGCCTGTTCGCGGCGGCGCGCTGCGAGGTTCCGGTGGTGCTGGTGCGGGCCGGGCAGCCGGCCCGGCAGGACGGGCCGGGCGCGGCGGAGGTGGTGGTGGCGGTCGACGCGCACGCCCCGGCGGACCAGGTCCTCGACTTCGCGTTCCGGCAGGCCGCGGCCCGCGGCGCGGTGCTGCGCGCGGTGCACGGCTGGACGCCGCCCCCCGTCTGGGGCTACGCGGGCTGGGTGGCGCCGGCGGCCGAGGCGGAGCAGTTCCGCGTCCTGGAGGCCGGGCTGCTGCGGCAGGCGCTCGGCGTGTGGCGGGCCAAGTACCCGGAGGTCGCGGTGGTGGAGGACAGCCGGACCGGCGGTGCGGCCGGCGCGGTCGTGGCGGCCTCGGCCGGCGCCGCGCTGGTGGTGGCGGGCCGCCGCCGGCGCCGGCTGGGCCCGGTCGCGCACGCGGTCGTCCAGCACGCGCAGGCGCCGGTGGTCGTCGTCCCGCACGACTGAGCGCCGGACGCGCGCGGGCCCCGGACGTCGATTCGCGGCCCCACCAACGGACTTGACGGGCCGCCGGACGCGCGCGGGCCCCCGCCGACCGGGGGCGGTCGACGGGGGTCCTGGGCTGCGGGTCCTGCGCTGCGGGGCGGGTGCTCCGGGATCAGCCGGCGACGGCGACGCCGTACAGCCAGAGGCTGTTGACCCGGCTCCGCTCGGTGCTGTTCGGGTACGGGTTGGTGCACGAGGTGCCGGGGCCGCCGCCGGACATCAGCTCGCTGCACGGGCCGGAGTAGTGGTCGGGCAGGCCGAGCACGTGGCCGGTCTCGTGGGCGGTGACGCGCAGCGAGCTGTACTGCTGGTTCTGCGCGTAGTCGAGGAAGATGTAGCCGCGGCCGTGGCCGTCGGTGGAGGCGTAGGAGCCGCGGGAGTCGCTGCCCTCGTAGTAGCGGAAGTCGGCGTTGGTGCCGGAGCGGAGCTGGACGTTGGCGACCGAGGAGTTCCAGATCTGCGCGCTCTGGGATATGACGGTGCGGAAGGTCGGGGCCTGGCTGGCGTCGTAGGTGACGGTGACGGCCAGCAGGTAGGGGTTGGCGGCCTGCTTGGCGCGGGCCGACTTCATCACGGCCTCGAAGAACGCCTTGTTGTTGGCGTCCTCGGTGGAGTTGGCGGCGATGCCCGCGGACGGCGTGTAGCCCTGGGTGGTGGCCGCGGCGGCGGGGACGGCGGCGGTGCCGGCCGCGAGGACCAGCCCGAGGGCGGCGGCGAGCACGGTCATGGAGCGGTTCATGTGGGGACTCCATTCGCGGGTCCCGGGGCCGTGGGGAGGCCGGCCGGGACGCGGTGACGAGGTGTTGCACCGAGCTTGGGGCAGGGCGGGCGGGGTGCGGAGATGGCAACCGGCGATAGCCCGGGGCAATACCCTTGCGCAGCCCTTGAGTTGACGGAACGTGGACAGAATTTGACATGCTCTTGGCAGTTCATGGAAGCCCTGGCTATCCTCCCGTGATGGAGCTCGACGTCCGACACCTCCGGGTGCTGTGCGCGATCGCGGACACCGGCAGCGTCCGGAAGGCCGCCCGTCGGCTCGGCATGACCCAGCCGTCGCTGACCACCCAGCTGCTCCGCATCGAACGCTCCGTCGGCGGACGGCTGTTCACCCGCGAACAGACCGGCAGCCGGCCCACCGCGCTCGGCCATTCGGTGCTCTCCCGCGCCCGGCCCGTGATCACCGGAATGGACGCCCTGGTCGCCGCCGCCCGCGCCGAGGCCGCCGGACCGGGCCGCCGCCGACTGCGGATCGGCAGCGTCGGCAGCCGCGCGGTCGCCGCCTGGCTGCGCCGCATCCACGAGCGGCTGCCGGAGACCGACACCACCATCCACATCGACATCTCGGCGATCGCCCTGATCCAGCTGGTCGCCGCCGAACAGCTCGACATCGCCTTCGTCCACGAGAGCGAGGGCTTCCCGCTCCAGGTGCCGGCCGGCACCGAGCAGCGGGTGCTGGTCGCCCGCGAACCCCAGTTCGTCGCCCTCGCCGAGACCCACCCCGCCGCCGGCCGGCCGGTGGTCGCCCTCGCCGACCTCGCCCAGGACACCTGGATGGTCGACCCCACCGCCGACCACGAGTACGCCGCGCTGCGCCGGGTCTTCGCCGAGGCCGGACTCGACCCCCACGTCGTCCAGGTCCGGGACAACGCCACCGCCGCCGAACTCGTCGCCTCCGGCGAGGCCGTCCGCCCCTGCCAGCCCACCTCACCGCCCGGCCCCGGCACCGTCCTGCGACCCGTCCACGGCGACCCGCTCGCCGTCCGGCTGCTGCTCACCTGGCGCCCCGACACCGTCGGCAGCCCGACCCTCGACGGCCTCTGGGTCGACCTCTGCCGGGCCTACCTCGACCTGGCCTCCGGCAACCCCGCCTACCGCGCCTGGCTGGACCGCCACAACCGCTCCCTGCACACCCTCCTCGCCCCGCCGGGGCCGCCGGCCCTCTCCCCCACCCAGCCGGCGTCCGGACGGTCATGAGCGAAACCGGACACCTCCTCCGTCCGGCCGTGGGCGAGTTCCGGATCACCTGCGAGGACCCGCTCGCACAGCGCGGTGAACTCCCGACCGGCTCTACCGATGATCTTGTCGGTCACCCGAGGCGCGTGCACCGACAACAGCGCCCAGCGGGCTCCGATCCGGTGGACCGTGCCGAGGAGGAAGATCCGACACGGACGGACCAGCCTCGGGCCCGGTCGGCGCCCGACGCCCCCCTTGGGACGCGAAAATGCCCGGACGGCACCATCCGGCGCCCTCGGAGGAACTGAATGAATCTGCATCGCCCGGCCGCGACACTCATGGCGGCCACTGCCCTGCTGCTCTGCAGCCCCGCCCACGCCTCGGCGGACGACGGGAAGGCGCAGCGGGAAAAGGTCGTCACCTGCGTCAACGCGGAGATGGAGAAGGAGAACGCCGCGCGGAAAGGGGAAGGGCACCTCACCGCTGCCCAGCTCAGGGCGCTCGAGCGGATCGTCGACGCCGAAGTCATGAACGGCCCGCTGGGGAAGACCTCGGCCGAGGAGCAGCAGAAGCTCCTGAAGCGGATCGAGAGCGCGGCCAAGCAGGACAAGGACCTGAAGGACATCCCCACGGCGACCATCGACAGGATCCTGCTGGAGCTCAAGGAGAAGGGGGCGTACTGCGAGAACCAGAAGTGACGTCGGCGGCTTCGCGCCCGGCGGCATCCACAACCGTCCGGCGGCTCGGCGGTGCCCGGGGGCTCGAAGTCGAAGCGGCAGCCGGCGTCCCACTCGGAGCGCTGGTTGCCGTGGGCGGGGATGCCGCCGACGAACCGGTGCCGAGGACGACGTCGCGGCCGGCCGAGCGCAGCCGTTCGCTCGCGTCGACGGCCGCGGGGATCTCCCGGACGCCCGTCATGCCCCCACGGCCTGCCGCCGCCTCCCCCTCCCGCCCCCGGTAGGCCGCCGGCGATCGCGGGGGCGGGTCCGATCGGGTGAAGGGACAATGGATGCACGCGGCGGCAGGACCGCCGCCCGCTGTCCGCCGCCCGTCAGCCGAGGCCGTGCTGGAGCCGCCCGTGAGCCGTCGCCGTCCCCCGTCGCACCCGGCCGGTGCGCACGAACTGCTGGGCAAGCTCGGCGAGCTCACCGCCCGGGCGCTGGAGCACGCCGAACTCCAGCGGGCCCGGGTCGAACTCGCCATGGCGCTCCAGCGCGAGCTGCTCCCGGCCGCGCTGCCGAGCCTGCCCGGGCTGCGGACCGCCGCCCGGTACGCGCCCGCGCGCAACGGCCTGGACATCGGCGGCGACTGGTACGACGGCTTCCGGCTGCCGGACGGGACGCTCGGGCTGACCATCGGCGACGTGCAGGGCCACGACGTCGAGGCGGCCGTGTTCATGGGCCAGGTCCGGATCGGCCTGCGGGCGCTGGCCACCGCGGCGAGCGACCCCGGCGAGGTGCTGGCCCGGACCAACGAACTGCTGCTGTCCCTGCCCGACAGCCTCTTCGCCACCTGCTGCTTCCTCCGCTTCGACCCCGCCACCCACGAACTGTCCGTCGCCCGGGCCGGCCACGTCCCGGCGATCTGGGCCACCGCCGACGGCCGGTCCGGGATCGAGGACACCGAGAACGCCGACGAGGTGGGGCTGCCGCTCGGCATCGAACCCGGCGAGGTGTACCCGGTGACGCGGCGGCGCCTGTCGGGGACGGAAGCGGTCGTCCTGGTGACCGACGGCGTGGTGGAAGGGCCCGCGTTCCCGCTCGACACCGGGCTGGAGCACGTCCTGCGGCGGGTGCGCGCGGGAGTGGGTGCGGAGCCCGGGGAGCTGGCCGGCCAGGTGCTGGAGGTCGCCGACCTCACCGGGCACCAGGACGACGCCGCCGTCCTGGTGCTCTGCCACGGCGGACCGTGACGGCGCCCGGCAGCGGCGGGTGACCGCAGCGGATCCGACCGTCCCGGCCCGCCCTCCGGGCGTGTCACGGCCGGGCCCGGCGGCGGCGTGCGATGAGATGGCTGCTGTGCTGCGCAACGCGAAGGCCCGAGAGACCGCGGTGGCCGGCTTGTCGATCCTCGGCGTCGCGCTCGTGTACTGGGCGGGGGCCGGCTCGGCCTGCTGACGCAGGTCGTCGTGGGCGGCGTCCACGTCACCCCGCTGTGGCCGCCGACCGGCGTCGCCGTGGCCGGCCTGCTGCTGCTCGGCCTGCGCGTGTGGCCCGGGATCGCGCTCGGCGCCCTGCTGGTCATCGCGGGGTTCGGAGCGATCACCCCCGCCTCCTTCGGCATCGCGGCGGGCAACACGCTCGCCCCGGTGGTGGCCGTCCTGCTGCTGGCCCGGGTGGGCTTCCGGGTCGAGCTCGACCGGCTGCGGGACGGGGTGGCGCTGGTCTTCCTGGGCGCGCTCGCCTCCACGCTGATCAGTGCGAGCGCCGCCTGCCTGATCCTGGTGTCCGAGGGCGCGCTGGCCGCGCACCAGTTCTGGCCCGCCTGGACGGCGTGGTGGACGGGTGACGCGATGGGCGTGCTGGTGGTCACCCCGCTGCTGCTGGCGGTGCGCGCCGCCCGGATGCCCCGCGACGTACCGCTGCGCCGCTGGGCCGAGGCCCTCGGCCTGGTGGCGGTCACCGCCGTCACGGTGTTCACGGCGACCCGCAGCCCGCTCTCCCTGCTCTTCCTGGTGCTGCCGGTGGTGATGTGGGCGGCGCTGCGCTTCCAGTTGCTCGGCGCCGCGCCGTGCGTCCTGGTGGTGTCCGTCTTCGCCGTTCCCGCCGCCGTCGGTCACGTCGGCCCGTTCGCCGACCACAGCCTGCTCGCCGTGATGGTCCAGTTGCAGGCCCTCAACGGCGTCGCCGCCCTGACCGGACTGCTGCTCGCCGCGGTCACTGCCGAACGCGAGAACACCCTCGCCACCATCGAGCAGGCGTGCATCGCCCTCGCCGAGGTGGTGAACCGCCTCGCCCCGGCGAGGCCGACGTCCCCTGGCCGCCCCCCGCCGACCGCCGCCGCCCCGACTGACGGCCGACCGCCGTACGACGCCGTCCGGCCCGCCGACCGCCCGGGCGGGCCGGACCACCACAGGTCCGGCGAAGGGCCCTACCGGTGCTCGGGGTTCTCGAAGTCGAAGCGGCAGCCGGCGTCCCACTCGGAGCGCTGGTTGCCGTGGGCGGGGATGCCGCCGGCGTCCTTGAGCAGGCGGGCCAGGTGGAGCTGGTTCCAGGTCATGAAGGTGGTGTTGCGGTTGGTGAAGTCGTTCTCCGGCCCGCCGGAGCCCTCGTCCAGATAGGACGGGCCGGGGCCGGCCGGCCCCACCCAGCCGGCGTCGGCCTGCGGCGGGACGGTGAAGCCGAGGTGCTGGAGGCTGTAGAGGACGTTCATCGCGCAGTGCTTCGCGCCGTCCTCGTTCCCGGTGATCAGGCAGCCGCCGACCCGGCCGTAGTAGGCGTACTGGCCGCGGTCGTTGAGGATCGCCGAGCAGGCGTACAGGCGCTCGATCACCTGCTTCATGACGGAGGAGTTGTCGCCGAGCCAGACCGGTCCGGCCAGGGTGAGGATGTCGGCGTTCATGATCTGGGAGTAGAGGACGGGCCACTCGTCGGTGTCCCAGCCGTGCTCGGTCATGTCGGGCCAGACGCCGGTGGCGATGTCGTGGTCGACGGCGCGGATCTCCTCGACCTGGACGCCCTGGCGGCGCAGGATGCCGGCGCTGATGTCGATCAGGCCCTGGGTGTTGCTGCGCTCGGGCGAGCGCTTGAGCGTGCAGTTGAGGAAGACCGCCCGCAGGTCGGTGTAGGTGGTCATCGCCGTCCGTTCCGTGCGCCCGTGACAGGGGGGAACCCATCGCACCACGCCCGCGCCGGGGCGGCGGCCCCGGCGCGCCGGACGGCGGCGGATGACGGCCCGTCAGGCGGCGGCCAGCGAGAAGTAGTTCTCCTCCTCCTGGGCGAAGTGCAGTTGCAGGACGGAGTGCAGGCCGTACAGGCAGGCCCGCAGGTCCTCATGCTGTTCGGGGGCGAGGGCGCCGGTGGGTTCCGTGTGGGCGAGGTGGGTGGTGATTCGGCGGGCGAGGCGGTGGATCTCGGTGTGGGCGCGGCTCATGGTGGCGGTGGTCTCGGGCCGCCGAGGGCGTCGGCGAGGGCCGGGTAGAGCTCGCGCTCCTCGGCCTCCTCGTGCGGGAGCAGCCGGGTGGTGAGCAGGTGGTCGACGTGCCGGACGGCGTCGAGCGCGTCGGCGGAGTCCGCTTCGGTGAGCCGGTCCGCAGCTTCCCGGACGGCTTCCAGGACGTCGCGGAGGTCGTCGTGCTCGGCGGCGAAGCGGCGCACCAGTTGCTCGGTGCCGGCGTCGATCTCGGGGCCGGTGCCGCGGCCGGGGCGCAGCGCGCGCAGGGCGTTGAGGATGACGGCGACGTCGATGAGCTGCTGGAGCAGGGCGCCGGCGGCGGGCGGGAGCAGGCCGAGCGCGGCGAGCAGCATCGCGGCGAGGGAGAGCAGCATGCCGCCGAGCGCGGACTGGACGGCGATCCGGCGGGAGCGGGTGGCGATCTGGGCGGCGTCGGCGAGGCGGTCGACGCGGTCGGTGGTGAGGACGATGTCGGCGGCCTCGGAGGAGGCGCTGGCGCCGCGGGCGCCCATGGCGACGCCGACGTCGGCGGCGGCGAGGGCGGGTGCGTCGTTGACGCCGTCGCCGACCATGACGGTGACGGCGCGTTCGCGTTCGGCGCGGACGGCGGCGACCTTGTCGGCGGGCGTCTGGCGGGCGCGGACGTCGTCGAGGCCGACCACGGCGGCGATCTCGCGGGCGGGTTCGGGCCGGTCGCCGGTGAGCATGACGAGCCGGGTGACGCCGGCCTCGCGCAGGCGGCGGACGGTGCGCGGGGCGTCGTGCCGGACGGGGTCGCGGAGCAGGACGGCGCCGATCGGCCGGTCGTCGACGGTGACCCAGGCGATGGCGGCGCCGTCGAGGGCGGCCCGGTTGTCGGCGGCGCGGGCCCAGGCGGGCAGGTCGGTGGTGTCGTGGTGGCCGACGGTGGCCGTGCGGCCGTCGGCGAGTGTGGCGGCGGCGCCGTGGCCGGGCTGTTCGGTGACGTCGTGGACCGGGGGGAGCGTCAGTCTGCGTTCGGCGGCGGCCGCGGTGATGGCTTCGGCGAGGACGTGCGGGGAGTACTGGTCGACGGCGGCGGCGAGCGCGAGGACCTCGGTGGGGGTGCGGCCGGGGGCGGTGGCGATGTCGAAGGCGCGGGGGCGGCCGGAGGTGAGGGTGCCGGTCTTGTCGAGGGCGACGGTGCGGGCCCGGCCGAGGGTCTCCAGGGCGGCGCCGTCGCGGACCACGACGCCCTTGCGGGCGGCGCGGGAGATGCCGGACACGATGGCGACGGGTGCGGCGAGCAGCAGCGGGCAGGGGGTGGCGACGACCAGGACGGCGACGGCGCGGACGGCGTCGCCGGTGAGGATCCAGGCGAGGCCGGCGGCGCCGAGGGCGACCGGCAGGAACCAGGCGGCGTAGCGGTCGGCGAGGCGGATCACGGGGGCGCGTTCGGCGCCGGCCTGCTGGGTGAGGCGGACGATCTCGGCGTAGGTGCTGTGTTCCTCGGTGGCGGTGGCGCGCAGTTCGAAGGCGCTGCCGGCGTTGACGGCGCCGCTGCGGGCGGGGTCGCCGGGTTCGCGTTCGACGTGGACGGATTCGCCGGTGAGCACGGATTCGTCGAGGACGGCGCGGCTGCCGGTGATCCGTCCGTCGACGGGGACGGTCTCGCCGGGGCCGACGACGAGGCGGTCGCCGATCCGGACGTCGGCGAGCGGGACGGTCTCGACGCCGTCGCCGGTGCGGCGGCGGGCGCTGCGGGGGGCGTGGCGGAGCAGGGCGCGCAGGTCGCGGGTGGCGCGGCTTTCGGCGGCGGCGTCCAGCCAGCGGCCGCTGGCGAGCATCAGGGCGATCAGGGCGCCGGCCAGGTACTCGCCGGTGGCGAGGGTGCCGGCCAGGGCGAGGACGGCGATCAGGTCGACGCCGGCCCGGCCGCGCCGCAGCGCCTGGACGACCCACATCAGGGCGGGCGGGATGGAGGCGGCGGTGGCGGCGATCCAGGCCTGGTCGGCGAAGCCGTGGGCGCCGGCCGCCCAGGCGAGGAGTCCGACGGCGGTGGCGGCGGCGACCACGCCGAGCAGCACGGGTTCGATTCCGCCGCCGCTCAACAGCCGTCGGGCGCCGCCCTGTTCGCTGGGTGCGGTGTGCGGTGCCATGGGGGTCTCCTCCGCTCGCTCGGCGGCTCCTCCTTCCAGTGCACCTCTGCCGCGCCGGTCCGGCCAGGGCCGTCGGTCCCGGGCGGTGGGGTCCCCCGGCCCGGGGGCGGGCGGGGTAGGTTCGGGGTGTTGGTGTTCCCGTCCGGTGTCCCGGGGTGTCCGGGGTCCGGCGCACAGAAGGCAGGTGGGGCATGGAGTCGCTGTTCGAGCTTCCGATCCGGACGCTGGCGGGCGAGGAGTCGTCGCTGGCGGACTACCGGGGCAACGTGCTGCTGCTGGTGAACGTGGCGTCCAGGTGCGGCCTGACGCCGCAGTACTCGGGCCTGGAGCGGTTGCAGAAGGCGTACGGGGAGCGCGGGTTCACGGTGCTCGGGTTCCCGTGCAACCAGTTCGCGGGGCAGGAGCCGGGCTCGGCGGAGGAGATCCAGGAGTTCTGCTCGACCACGTACGGGGTGTCGTTCCCGCTGTTCGAGAAGGTGGACGTGAACGGGGCCGGCCGGCATCCGATCTACGCCCGGCTGACCGAGGTGGCGGACGCCGCGGGCGAGGCCGGGGACGTGCAGTGGAACTTCGAGAAGTTCCTGATCGGTGCGGACGGCGAGGTGGTCGGGCGGTTCCGGCCGCGGACCGAGCCGGAGTCGGCGGAGCTGGTGGGCGCGATCGAGGCGCAGCTGCGCGGCTGACGGGACGGAGGGGCCCGGGTTGTCCGGTGGCCGCCGCGGGGCGGCCGAAACTGTACAGGTAACCTGCGCAGTGGAACTGGACAGTCCGGGCCCCTCCGGCTGCCCCCGTCACGACGAAAGGCACTTCCGTGTCCGTCACCGCGCTCGACCCGGCCACCGCCCTGGTGGTCGTCGACCTCCAGCAGGGCATCCTCGCCGCCCCCGGCGACCCGTACCCCACGAGCGAGGTGCTGGCGCGCAACGTCCGCCTCGCCGCGGCGTTCCGCGCCGCCGGGCTGCCGGTGGTGCTGGTGCGGGTGTCCTTCGCGCCCGACGGCGCCGACCTGGTGCCCGGCCGCACCGAGCTGGCCCGGCCCCGCGCGACCCCGCCGGAGGGCTGGGACACGCTGGCCGCCGAGCTGCACGACCCGTCCGACACCGTGGTGACCAAGCACAACTGGGGCGCCTTCCACGGCACCGACCTGGACGTGCAGCTGCGCCGCCGCGGCGTGACGCAGCTCGTGCTGACCGGCGTCGCCACCAGCATCGGCGTGGAGTCCACCGCCCGGGCCGCGTTCGAGCACGGCTACCACGTGACGCTGGCGGTCGACGCGATGACCGACATGGACGCGCAGGCGCACCGCAACAGCGTGGAGCGGATCTTCCCGCGCCTCGGCGAGACCGGCACCACCGAGGAGATCCTCGACCTGCTGGACAAGTCCCGCTGACCCGCCGGGGCGTGCCGGAACCCGCCGGAACCCGCCGGAACCCGCCGGGCGGGCGGGTTCCGCTCCCGGCTCAGGCCTCGCCGGGGTGCCAGCTGGGCCACTGCCAGGGGCGGTCGTCCCAGTGCACCCGGACCGGGTCGTGCGGGTCGAGGTCGGGGAAGTGCCGTCTCACCTCCGGTTCGAACTCCTCGGGGGCGAGCGGCATCCAGCCGCTGTCCTTGAAGTGGACGAGGCGGTAGCGGCTGTCGGTGCGGAACTCCGCGATCCGCACCAGGGGTTCGTCGGCCGCACCGCCGGTGCCGGTGTTGCTGCTGGAAGTCATGCGGCCAGCTTCGGACCCGCTCCCCCGCCGTGCACGGCGCACCGCCGGTGCCGGCGCAGATGTCACCGTTCGGCGGCGGGCGCACCGGGCGCGTCACGGATGGGTAGCGGTCCGGTACGGGACCTGGTGCCACCTGCCCGGTCCCGTACCGTGGAAGCACGTCGAAGGTTCCGGGAGGACCGCGTGGGCAAGGGCAGGGCGTCGAAGGGCACGGCGGCGGCGCGGATGCGCGGGCTGGACGGCCTGGCGGTGTCGCGTTCCGCATGGGGCCTGTACCGGGAGACCCGGCGGCCGGGCGCGCCCGGGCTGGCGGCCCGGGTGTGGGCGCTGCCGCGCCTGTGCCGGGACGTGCTGCTGCGCCGCTACCCCGGGGTGGGCCCGGGCAAGCTGCTGGTGTTCGCGTTCGCGGTCGCGGTGTACCTGGTCAGCCCGATCGACGCGATCCCGGACTTCATCCCGGTGCTCGGCTGGAGCGACGACACCGGCCTGCTGCTGTGGTTCCTGATGGGCCTGACCCGGGAGTCCGGCCGGTACGTCGAGTGGGCCCGCCGGGGCGAGGGCGGCGCGATCGGCGAGCTGCCGGCCGACGGCTGACGCCACCGCGCTCGCCGCCGACCCGGGCCGTCCCCAGACGGCCGACGGCCGGTGCCACCGCCCTTGCGGTTACAGCGACTTGAGCAGCTTCTCGAAGCGCAGGTCGGGGCGGAGCGGGATGCCGAAGCGCTCGTCGCCGTACGGGAAGGGCTCGTACACGCCGGTGCGGGCGTAGCCGCGGCGCTCGTACCAGGCGATCAGGTCGGCGCGCTGCTCGATGACGGTCATCTCCATCGCCGTCACGCCCCAGGCGTCCCGGGCCCACTCCTCGGCGCGGGCCAGCACCCGGCGGCCGAGGCCGCCGCCCTGGGCGGTCGGGGAGACCGAGAACATGCCGAAGTAGCCGGTGGCGCCGCGCCGTTCGACGTGGCAGCAGGCCAGCAGCCGGCCGTCCTGCTCGGCCAGCAGGACCACCGACTCGGCGCGGCCCAGCAGTTCGGCCACGGCGGCCTCGTCGGTGCGCTGCCCGTCCAGCAGGTCGGCCTCGGTGGTCCATCCGGCCCGGCTGGCCTCGCCCCGGTACGCCGACTCCACCAGCGCGACCACGGCCGCCACGTCCCGCGCCCCGGCCGGGCGGAAGGTCGGCACGGGGGCGGCCGGGTCGGCGGTGCGGGCGGCGGTCGGCTCGGCGGTCATCGGGTGCGCTCCTTCGGGCCGGTCGGCCGCGGCGGTTCGGGTGCTCGAACGGCCATCGTGCCACAACGGCCCTGGCGCGCCCGAACGTCGGGGCGCCGGCCGGGCCGGTACGCGCGTCCACCGGGAGCTCGTCCGATGGGGGGTCCTGTTCCGCGAACTCCGCCTGCCGGGGCGGGGTTTCGATCCCCGGGTCACCGGCAATGTCCCGGCTGAGGCGCGCCGGGCTGCTGTCCGTGCGGCGTTCGCAGGCGACCAAGGAGGGGCATGCCCGGATTCTTCGGCCGGCGCCGGGAGAGGGCCGTCAATCGGGCCCCCGGGATCCGCGTGGAGGCCGACGCGGACGGCACGGGTCTCGCGGTCGGTCGCGACCTGGGGATTCACGCGGCCGGCGGGAGCGTCGCCGTCGGTGGCGACATCCGCGGGGACATCATCGTCAACCACGCCCCGCACCACGAGACGGCGGCGGCCGTCCGATCGAGTCTCGCCGTCGAGCGCCAGCGGCTTCGCATGTCCGCCTACCGGCAGGCGCTCCGGCACAACGAGATCATGTTCCTGCTGAGCGTGGTGGCCATGGCGAGCGGTGCGGGCGTGGTGCTCACCGGGGCCGTCCTCACCGTTCTGCGCGCGAGCAACGGGGAGGCCGTCTCGGTGCCGCTGGTCACCAGCCTCGCGGGCGCGCTGATCACCACCGTCGGCGGAGCGCTGGCCGTCCACACCAACCGGAGTCGCCGGCACCTCGCGGAGCAGGACGACCGGCTCGACGCCCAGATCGAGCGGGACCACGTGATCGAGAAGCTGCGGGGCTGGATCGACCGGGTCGCGGATCCGCAGACGCGGGACCGGCTCAATGCGGCGGCCGCGATGCGCGAGATGGGCCTGGAGCCCGATTCGGCGGTGGTGACCGACCGGGTGCTGCCCGAGCCGGGCACGGCCCTGCCGGTCCTGGAGGCCGGCGGGCGCCTCCCGGAGCCCGCGTCACCGGACGGGCAGGCGGGCGCCGATCCGCTCCTGCGCCCCGGGGACGGTCAGGGGGCGGGGACGGGCCGCTCGGGCGGGCCCGGGTAGGGGAAGATCTGGCGGAGCAGTCCGCGCGGGTGGCCGCGGCGGCGCCACTCGCGGGGATAGCCGAGCGAGACCTCTTCGAACCGGACGCCCTCGTACCAGGTGGTGCGCGGGATGTGCAGGTGTCCGTAGACGACGGCGGCGACGTTGAAGCGGCGGTGCCAGTCGGCGGTGAGTTCGGTGCCGCACCACTGGGCGAAGTCGGGGTAGTGCAGGACGTCGGTGGGGCGGCGGTCCAGCGGCCAGTGGCCGACCAGCACCAGCGGCAGTTCCGGATCGTGCGCGGAAAGCGCTTTCTCGGTGGCCGCGACGCGCTCCCGGCACCAGTCCTCGACGCCCGCGTACGGGCCGAGGTCGATCCGGAACTCGTCGGTGCAGATCACCCCGTTGTCGCGGGCCCGGGCCAGCGACTCGGCCTTGGTGTGCACGCCCGGCACCCGGAAGCTGTAGTCGTACAGCGTGAACACGGGGGCGACGGCGTACGGGCCGTCGGGGCCCTGCCAGACCGGGAACGGGTCCTCGGGGGTGGCGACGCCGAGGGCGCGGCAGCGCTCGACCAGCAGGCGGTAGCGCTCGGGCGCGTCGACCGCGACCGGGTCCTGCGCCGTGGTCCACAGTTCGTGGTTGCCGGGGGTCCAGATCACCTTGGCGAAGCGGTCCGCGAGGACGCGCAGGGCGGCTTCGACGGCGTCGACGCGTTCGGCGACGTCACCGGCGACAATCAGCCAGTCGTCCGGGCCGGTCGGTTTCAGCTGGTCGAGCACCGGCCCGTTGTCGGCGACGCCGACGTGGAGGTCGCTGACCGCGAGCAGGCGTCCGTCCGTCATCGTTCCCCCCAGGTTCCGCCTCCGCCGGCGCGCCACTTCCGTCCGCCGCTGGAGCGGTTCCGTCCGCCGGCGCATCCCGGCAGTGGGACGCGCGTTGACACGCTACCTCCGGGCGCCGCCGCGGCGCCAGCGGACGTGCTTTCTGTCGCTCCGTCAACGTCCGTCGGAACCCCAGGTGTTCGGTGGACGCACCTATGTCTGTTCGCTCTACATACTTTCTGACGATGTGTTGATTCAACACTCTGTTGACTGACGGGTCCATGACTATATCTTCTCCGCAGCGGCCGAAACCCGGCCGCTCTTCACCCCACTGAGGACCCGTCATGCCTGCTTACGGCACCAGCCGCATGCTCCGCCGCACCGCCACCGCGGTCGCGTCCGCCGCCCTGCTGGTCGGCGCGATCGCCGCCGCCGGCCCCGCCCAGGCCGCCAAGCCGAGCACCCCCGCCAACTTCCACCCCGAGCTCGACTACGCGGGCTCCACCGTCGCCGCGCACGAGGGCAAGGACACCTCCGCCTCCACCGCGAACTCCCTTGCCGCCCTGGCCGTCACCCAGACCAAGGGCATGGACGTCTCCAACTGGCAGGGCAGCGTCGCCTGGAGCACCGCCTACGCCAACGGCGGCCGCTTCGCCTACGTGAAGGCCACCGAGGGCACCACCTACACCAACCCCTCGTTCGCCCAGCAGTACAACGGCTCCTACAACGTCGGCATGATCCGCGGCGCCTACCACTTCGCGCTGCCCAACGCCTCCTCCGGCGCCACCCAGGCCGCGTACTTCGTCGCCCACGGCGGCGGCTGGTCCAAGGACGGCAAGACCCTGCCGCCCGCGCTGGACATCGAGTACAACCCGTACGGCGCCACCTGCTACGGCCTGAGCCAGGCCGGCATGGTCAGCTGGATCCGCGACTTCTCCAACACCGTGCACACCAAGACCGGCCGCTACCCGGTGATCTACACCACCACCGACTGGTGGACCACCTGCACCGGCAACAACAGCTCCTTCGGCGCCACCAACCCGCTCTGGATCGCCCGTTACGCCTCCGCGGTCGGCACCCTGCCGGCCGGCTGGTCCTACCAGACCATCTGGCAGTACGCCGACTCCGGCACCCTGCCCGGCGACCAGAACTACTTCAACGGCGCCCTGGACCGCGTCCAGGCCCTCGCCAACGGCTGACGTCCCGTCAGCACTCCCGCCCGCGGCCGGAATCCACCCCGCTCCGGCCGCGGGCGGCCCCGCGTCTCAGCGCGCCGGGACCACCAACTCCCAGGTGTCGACGGCGAAGTCGAGCTCCATGCCGTTGTCCCGGTACAGCGCGGGCGCGCCGGTCGCGTTCTCGGTGTCCACCCCGAGGCCGACCCGGGTGTGGCCGCGCTCCGCGTACACCGCGAAGAAGTACCGCAGCAGGTAGCCGCCGATGCCCCGGCCGCGGTGCTCCGCGAGCACCCCGATGTGGGAGGCCCAGGCCTGGTCGGCCCGGTCGGCCCGGGTGCGCAGCACGGCGACGTCGCCGTGCCCGTCGAGGCCGGCGATCCACACCAGCGACCAGTCGGCGCTGTCCGCGCCGGTGTCCTCGCACCACTTCTCGTAGCTGCGCGGCTGGAAGTCGTAGTGCTCGGCGAAGGTCTCGTGCAGCAGCCGGTGCACGGTGCGCCGGTCCTCCTCGGTGGCGCAGGACCGCAGCCGCAGGCCCGCCGGGGCCTCCGGGAACGGGTCGGTCTTCGGGTCCACGGCGCGGGTCAGCACGTGGTGCCGGCGCTCCAGCCGCCAGCCGCGGCCGGCCAACGCCCCGGTGTCGATGGTCGGTTCGGTCGTCAGCATCAGGTGCAGCACGGCCCGGTCGGCACCGTTGCCGCGGGCGAGTTCGGCGCCGCGCGCCTCCATCAGCCCGAACAGGTGCAGCCCCGACGCGGTGTGGCCCGGCAGCAGGTACTGGTCCAGGTTGATCCGTTCCCCCGCCGAGCGGTCCCGCACGATGCCGTACCCGACCAGCTGCCCGGCGGCGTCGTACAGCAGCCAGGAGTCACGCTCCAGGTCCACCGACGGGTGGCCGAGGTCCTCCTCGACCTCGTGCAACTCGGTGAACGCGCGGCCCACTTCGATCTCGTCCACCTGGTTGAGCAGCGCGCACACGGCCTCGGCGTCGCCGAGCACCGCCGGCCGCACGGTCATTCCCTCCGGGAGTGCCATGTCCCCCTCCTTCACAGTCGACTCCGGTGGCAAACCTGGCCTTTCTACCCGTTTCAACGCCCTTGCCCCAAGCGGTTTTTCACGGCAGCGGCGGCGCGGCAGCAAGGCCGCCCTTGCGTCCGGACGACGGGAGCGGCAGGGACGACCTGCCAGGACCGTACCGGCCTCGTGCCCGCTGCCCGCCGAGGACCGGCCGGTCAGGCAGTGGCGCGGTGGGCGTACGGACGGTCGGGGCAGTGCGGGCAGGCGAACAGGTGCAGGCCGCCCATGTCCCCGATCATCAGGCCCGCCGCGCTCTGGACCGAACTCCGCTCCTCGTACGGCAGGTCCCAGATCTCGCCGGTGGCCGGGGTGTCCTCGACGGGGAGCCAGGTGCGCCAGCTCTCGCCGTCGAACTCGGCGGCGGCGACGGACAGCAGGTGGTCCATCCGCCGCCCGCACCCCGGACAGTCGGGCCAGTCCGGGTCCTGACCCCAGGCGGGGTAGCCGCCCGCCTTCGTCCCGTCGGCGACCGACAGGTGGTACTCGTACGACCAGCCGGTCTCCTCCTCGACCTGCTCGAACCGTTCCTCCAACTCCTCGGACAGGCGCTCCGGCAGGTCCCAGGACGGGTACTCGGCGATCCGCTCCGGGTGCAGCACGCACGGCTCGGGCAGGTAGCAGGAGGGTGCGCCGTCCGGGCGGGGCGGGTCGGCCGGCCCGAGGTCGGCGCGGGAGCCGTCCCACCAGTACACCTCCGGCCGCGGCGCGTACCCCTGCTCGTGGTCGAACGGGCACCACAGCACCTGCAGCACGTCCGCGCCGTCCGGCCACGGCAGTTCGGGCACGTCGGCGGCCAGCAGCTGCACGACCGGCACCAGCGGGACGGGGCCGGCCCCGCGCGGCGGCGCGTACGCGGTCCGCGGGTGCTCGTCCGCACAGTGCGGCCACGCCTCGGCCCGCGGCCACCGCACCGGGCCGCCCAGCGAACTCTCCCCCGCCCCCGGCCTCCCCCGCCTGGGATGCAGGCGCACCGCCTCCCGCCGCAGCGCCCGCAGCTCGGGGAACAGCGCCTCCACGTCGACCGGACGGGGCGGGGTGGTGCGAACCATCGGAGCGTACTCCCTCGGTCGGGCCGTGACACGAGGTCAGGACACGGGCGGCGGATCCGGCAGGGCAGCGTATCCACCGTCCCCCGCACCGTCGCCGAAGCCCCCTCGACCACCGGGTTCCGGCCCGACGGCGAGGAACCGAACGGGGCGGCTACCTGCGGACGTTCGGCGCGGTGAGCATCTCCGCTCTCTCGGCGGGGTCAGAGACCGGCCGGGTGGCGGGAGAGCCAGTCGGCGTGCCGGTCCCGTAGCCGGTCGCGTTCTTCGGGCGTGGTGAGGAAGACGTCGGCGCCGCCGTCGTAGGGATGGTGGATGCGCCGGAACCGGACGTCTGTGATCAGGACGTCCGCCGTCTCGTCGTCGGCGACGGCGCGCAGCAGGTCGTCGATGCAGCCGCGCTGCCAAGGGCGCCTGGTGGTGAAGAGGTGGTAGTACGTGCGGTACGCCGGGTCGGGGTCGTCCTCCGCCAGGAAGCTCTGCCAGTAGCCGGCGTCCGGTCGGTGCGGCGGGACGCCGGGCTCGGTGGTCCACGTCGGCACGATCACGTACACGTCCGTGCCGGCGAACAGCTCGTCGAGGACGGTGTTGTAGCGGTCCAGGACGACGGCGTACTCGCTCTCGTCCTCCGCGTACCGCTTCGACTCCGGGAGGCTGTGGAAGCGCACCCACACTCCCCCGTACGGGCCGCGCAGTCGGTACCCCACCGGAGGGCAGTCCGGCCACTGCTGCTGCCACAGTTCCGTCAGTGCCGCCTGCTCCGTCCCGGCCACCTGCCACGCCCTCTCACCTTGCCGACGTCCGGCGGACCATGATGCCCGGGCACCGCCGACCAGGAGAAGCGATTTCTGACGCCGCATCAGCAGCCCGAGCAGGAACCTCTCGACCGGATGCACTGCCTCCCGGCCCGCCGTCGTGCCCCGGCCCGGGGAACGAGAAAGCCCCGCAGATCCGAGGATCTGCGGGGCTTCGCTGTGCGCGAGGGGGGAGTTGAACCCCCACGCCCTTTCGGGCACTGGAACCTGAATCCAGCGCGTCTGCCTATTCCGCCACCCGCGCATGGGTGTTGGTCGTTCTCCGCCGGTTCGCTTCGTTCGACCTGCTGAGAAGCTTACCGCATTTCTCGAGGGCCTCCGCGCACCCCTTCCTGCGGGGCGTCACAATGGCCGACATGAGAGTGATCTTCACCGTGGCCGGGGCGGCGGTGCTGGCCGCGACGGCGGGCAGCATTCTGCGGACGCTGGTGGTGCCGCGCGGGCTGTACTCGGTGCTGGTGATCCGGCTGTGGTCGGTCCTGCGGCGGCTGGTGCGGACGGTCGCGGCGCCGTTCGGCGGGTACCGGGCGATCGACCGGGCGCAGACCTGGCTGGCGCCGCTGATCCTGCTGGGGATGCTGGGGTGCTGGCTGCTGTCGACGCTGGTGGCGTACACCATGCTGCTGGTGGGGACGTCCGAGCTGCCGTGGAGGGTGGCGTTCCGGGAGGCCGGGTCGAGCCTGTTCACGCTGGGTTTCGCCAGCGGCGACCGCCTGCACCTGTCGGTGATCGACTTCCTCGCGGCGGCCAACGGCCCGCTGATCATCGCCCTGCTGATCGCCTACCTGCCGACCCTGTACGGGGCGTACAACCGGCGGGAGTTGGAGGTGACGCTGCTTCAGTCGCGGGCCGGCGAGCCGGCCTGGGGGCCGGAGCTGCTGGCCCGGCAGACGCTGGTGGGGACGGAGAGCGAGCTGCCGGAGCTGTACCGGGACTGGGAGCGGCTGGCCGCGGACCTCGGCGAGGGCCACTCCAACTACCCGGTGCTGATCTCGTTCCGCTCCCCGCAGCCGTACCGCAGCTGGGTGGTGGGCCTGATCGCGGTGATGGACGCGGCGGCCATGCAGCTGGCGCTGAACCCGCGGTCGGCCCCGCCGGAGGCGCGGCTGCTGCTGCGCGCCGGGTTCACGGCGCTGCGGGACATCGCGACGGCGCTGCGTATCCCGTTCGAGGCGGACCCGGAGCCGGACGAGCCGATCCGGCTGACCTTCGAGGAGTTCGACGCGGCGGTGGCGATGGTGACGGCGGCCGGGCTGCGGCCGGAGCGCCCGGTGCGGGACGCCTGGCCGCACTTCCGCGGCTGGCGGGTCAACTACGAGGCCGTCGCCTACGAGTTGGCCCGCCGCGCGGACGCGGTGCCGGCGCTGTGGACGGGGCCGCGGGACTTCCCCGCCACCCCGATCCCGCCGCGCCGCCCGGCCGACCGCCGCCCCGCCAACCCCTGACGGAGCCGGACCCTGACAGGGCCGGCCCCGAGGGTGCCGGCCCTGAGGGTGCCGACCCTGACGGCCGGTCAGTTCCGTCCGGACACACCCAGCAGCTGCTCCTCCGCCTGCGCCAGCACCTCCACCACCCGCCGCCCGAAGCGGACGTCGCACGGGTGCGGGGTGCCGGTCGCGGCGGCGGCCAGCAGCGCGTCGATCGCGCGCCCGAACGCCGCGGTCGGCGGCCCGTCCCGGTCGGGCAGGCGGGTGACGCCGGCCGTGCCGCGCAGCTCGGCGCCCGCGCCGTCCGCGGCGGCTTCGCCGGGGGCGGTCAGGCTGAGCGTCACGGTGCTGGACGCGCCGCCGGTGTGACGGAGGATCAGGTGCGCGGTGTCGCCGGGGCCGGGGGCGGCGGTGACCCGTTCGACGTCTCCGAGGACGGGCAGCAGGACGGACAGCGCGTGCGGGCCGACGTCCCAGAGCGCGCCCTTCTGCTGCCGCCAGGGGGAGGCGGCGAACGGGCTGTCGGTGGTGAACACCGAGCCGATCCAGTGGCAGTGGGCGGTGAACCAGCCGCCGCGGTCGGACTGTTCGTCGATCCACTCGGCCTGCTTGCCGCCGAACCGGACGGTGAAGAACACCACCGAGGCGACGCCGGACGCGGCGGCCGCGTCCTCGACGGCGCGGGCGGCGTCCACCGTGGCGGCGACCGGCTTGTCCAGCAGCAGGTGCTTGCCGGCCGCGGCGGCGCGCGCCGCGTACTCGGCCTGGACGTCCGGCGGCAGCGCGATGGCGACGGCGTCGACCGCGGCGAGCAGCTCGTCCACGGTCGGGTACGCGGGGACGCCGTGCGCGGCGGCGAGTTCGGCGGCGGCCTCGGGGCGGCGGCCCCAGACGCCGGCGAACTCGACGTCCGGGTGGGCGGCCAGCGCCGGGGCGTGCACCAGGCCCGCCCAGGGGCCGGTGCCGAGCAGTCCGATCCGCACGGTCAGCCCTCGACCCGGATCAGGGTGAAGCCGTCGTAGCCGCGACTGCCGACGGTCTGCACGGTGGTGGCGTCCAGCCGCTTGTCGCCGGCGATCAGCTCGTGCAGCTGCTGGACGCCGCGGACGGCCGCGTCGGTGCTCTGCTCGTCGGCGAGTTCGCCGTCGCGCACCACGTTGTCGACCACGAACACCGAGCCGGGCCGGGTGAGGGCCAGCGAGGCCTCGACGTAGTGCGGGATGTTGGCCTTGTCGGCGTCGACGAAGACCAGGTCGTACGGTTCGACGCCCTCCTCGGTGAGCTGCCGCAGGGTGTCGCGGGCCGCGCCGATCCGGACCTCGACGCGGTCGCCGAGGCCGGCCCGCTCCAGGTTGGCGACGGCGACCTCGGCGTGCGCCGGGTCGAGTTCCAGCGTGGTCAGGGTGCCGTCGGCGGGCAGTGCGCGGGCCAGCCAGATCGCGCTGTAGCCGGCCAGCGTGCCGATCTCCAGGATCCGCCGGGCGCCCTGCATGCGGGCCAGCAGGTTCAGCAGCTTGCCCTGGTTGGCGGCCACCGCGATCTGCGGTAGCCCGGCCCGGTCGGCGGCCTCGACGGCCGCGTCCAGCACCTCGTCCTCGCCGATCAGCCGGGCGGCGACGTAGTCGTCCACCGCGGTCCACAGCTGCATCGGGTTCTCCTGCACGGTCATTCCCCACCTCCGTGATCGCTTGGCGGTGCGACCCTACTCCCTGCCCCGCGTCCGGTGGCCCCGAACACGACGAGACCGCCGCGTCCTCGGGGACGCGGCGGTCTCGATCGGGCTCTCGACCGCGGTCCGAACCGGGGTCTCGCCGGCGGTCAGTCGGTGAGCGTCTCGGCGAGCGGCTCGCCGCTCTTGCCGCCGGACTGCTCGGGGTGCGCGGCGCGCGACTTCTTCGCCCGCCACTTGAGCACCAGCGCCGAGCCGACGCCGAACACGGCGGCCGCGCCGAGGCCGATGTACGAGGCGCCCTTCAGGTACTCCTCGGCGACCTTGCCGACCTGGTAGACCAGCAGCGTGGTGCCGCCCGCCCAGACCACGCCGCCCAGCACGTTGGCGATCAGGAACTTCCAGTACGGCATCCGCAGGGTGCCGGCCAGCGGGCCCGCGAAGATCCGCAGCAGCGCGATGAAGCGGCCGAAGAAGACCGCCCACATGCCCCAGCGGTGGAACGCCCGCTCGGCGGTGGCCAGATGGTCCGGTCCGAAGTGCTTGGGGAAGCGGCGGCCGAGTTTCTCGAACAGCGGCCGTCCGCCCTTGTGGCCGATCGCGTAGCCGATCGAGTCGCCGATGATGGCGCCGGCGATCGCGCAGCCGGCGACGCCCCACGGGCTGACGATGCCCTTGGCGGCGAGCAGCGCGGAGGAGACCAGGGCGATCTCTCCGGGCAGCGGGATGCCGAGGCTCTCCAGGCCGATGATCAGTCCGATGATCACGTACACCGAGGTCGGCGGAACGCTCTCGATCCACTGGTCGAGGTGCAAGGCGGAGTACCTCCGTCGGGGCAGGAACAGTCGGGCAGGAACAGGCGGGCAGGGACGGGCGGCCGGCGCGCGGGCGGCGCACGGGAAAGCTTCGGTAAAGAGCCGAGGCCGGGCCAGCCTAGCCGCTCCCGGCGCGCACGCCGAGCGTCTCCCCCGGCCGCCCTCGGCGGCCGCTTCCACCGGGTTCCCCACCCGCTCACCCGCTCTGGATCCAACTCCCGACCCGGCCCGGTTCGTTCCCGGTCCGCGGGTGACGTTCGGCGCACCCGCCGGGCCTGTTCCCGAGCCCCGGGCGGACCCCATACTCCGTCACCGGACAGCACGGATCTCGGGGAGGAACCATGACCACGGCAGCGGCGGCGGCAGGCACCTGGCGGCTCGGCGACCTGACGGTGAACCGGCTCGGCTACGGCGCGATGCGGCTCACCGGCAACGGCATGATGGGCAACTCGGACGGCCCGCCGATCGACCGCGAGCACGCCGTCCGGCTGCTGCTCACCGCGTTCGAGCAGGGCGTGGACCACGTCGACACGGCGTCCTTCTACTTCTCGCCGCTGCGCTCCGCCAACGAGTTGATCAACCGGGCGCTCGCCTCCTGGCGCGGGCCCGCGGTGACGGTGGTCAGCAAGGTCGGCCCGGGGCGCGCCCCGTCCGGCGAGTGGCTGACCATGGCGCGGCCGGACGAGCTGCGCGGCCAGGTCGAGGAGAACCTGCGCCAGCTCGGCCGGGACTGCCTGGACGTGGTCAACCTGCGCCGCAACGGGCCGGACTGCGACTCGGTGGCCGAGCACTTCGGCGCGCTCGCCGAGCTGCGGGAGGCCGGGCTGGTCCGGCACCTGGGGCTGTCCAACGTCCGGGCCGAGCACGTCCGGGAGGCGCGGGAGATCGCGCCGGTGGTGTGCGTGCAGAACTCCTTCGGCCTGGACTGGCGGCGGGCGGAGGAGAACGGGGTGCTCGGCCTCTGCGCCGAACTGGGCATCGCCTTCGTCCCGTTCTTCGCCATCTCCGGCCTGCACCGGGAGGCCGCGGCGGCCGCCGAGCGGGACCGCCGGGTCGCCGCGGTGGCCGCCGAACTGGACGCCACCCCGGCGCAGGTCCGCCTCGCCTGGACGCTGCACCGCGGCCCGCACGTCCTCGCCATCCCGGGCACCGTGAACCCCGCCCACCTGGCCGAGAACCTGGCCGCGGCGGCGCTGCGCCTGACGGACGCTCAGCTCGCGCTGCTGGACGGCCCCACCGGCTGAGCTCAGCCGGCCGACACCCACTCCGGGAGGGCCTCGCGGCGGCGGAGCCAGTCGGCGGGGACGCCGGCCAGGCCGGTGCGGGCGGCGACCACGCCGCCGGTGATGGCGCAGGTGGTGTCGACGTCGCCGAGGCCCTCGGCGGTGGTCCACAGCGCGTCGGTGAGGCTGTCCAGGTGGTGGGCGGCGGACCACAGCGCGAACGGGACGGTGTCGGAGGCGCGGATCCGCTGCCCGTTGCCGAGCAGGTCGGCGGCGCGCCACGGCGCCGTCCCGGGCGAGAGGGCGACGGCGGCGAGCACGCCGTCGCGGATCGCCCCGTCCGGGGTGCGGGCGGCGACCTCGCGCAGCAGGTCCGCGCCGCCCGGGCCCTCGCCGGGCAGCCGGCCGCGGGCGGCGAGCGCGGCGGCGACCGCGACGGCGACGGCTCCGGCGACGCCCTCGGGGTGGGTGTGGGTGACCTCGGCGGACCAGCCGGCCTGTTCGACGGCCTCGTCGAGGTCCTCGGCGAACCAGGCGCCGAGCGGGGCGACCCGCATGGCGGCGCCGTTGCCCAGGCTGCCCTGCCCGTCGAAGAGTTCGCGGGCCTCGGTGGCCCACCGCTCGGGGTGCTCGGCGAGGACGGGCAGCAGCCGGATCATGCCGTGGCCGTAGCCGCGGGCCGGGTCGGCGAGGAAGGTGGCGCCGAACATCGCGGCCAGCTGGGTGCGGTTGATGCCGTCCTGGTCGATCAGGGCGCGGTGGACGGCGAGCGCCATCGCGGTGTCGTCCGTCCAGTGCCAGTGCGGTTCCTCGGGCGTCCGGCGGGCCTTGATCTGCTCGATCGCCTCGGCGGGCGGGCGGAACCGCTTGAACCAGCGTTCGCCGAAGGCGTCGCCGAGCGCCACCCCCTCCAGGGCGTCGCGCGCAGCCTGCCGGGCGGTGGTGGTGGTCGTCATACGGGTCATCCTGGCACCCGTTCCGCCGCCTCCCCACCGGATTTCCGCCGCTGCCCGACGGGCCGTCAGATCTTCAGGAACTCGAGCAGGTCCTGCTGGAAGCGGTCCTTGTCACCGGCCACCATCGCCAGGCCGTGCGAGCCGCCCTCGTACACCTTGAGCTCCGCGCCGGGGACGAGGGCGGCGGCCTTCCGGCCGGTGGTGTCGATCGGGACGATCTGGTCGTCGTCGCCGTGCACCACCAGCAGCGGGACGTCGAACTTCTTCAGGTCGGCGTGGAAGTCGGTGTGTCCGAACGCGTCGACGCACGCGACGGCGCCCTGGACGGTCTGCGACTGCGCCATGTGCCAGAAGGCGTCCAGGTTGCCCTGGGTGGCGCGGCTGTTCATGCGGTTGGCGGAGAAGAAGGCGACGGCGGTGTCCTTCCAGAACTGGGAGCGTTCGCGCAGGATGCCGGCCTTCAGCTCCTCGAAGGTGCTGTCGGGCACGCCGCCGGGGTTGTCGGGGCCCTGTCCCATCAGCGGGGTGACGGCGGAGAGCAGGACGGCGGACCTCACCCGGGAGGTGCCGTGCCGGCCGATGTAGCGGGCGAGTTCGCCGCCGCCCATGGAGTGCGCGACGAGTGTGACGTCCCGCAGGTCGAGGCTGGTGAGCAGGTCGTTGAGGTCGTCGGCGAAGGTGTCGAAGTCGTAGCCGTCCCAGACCGGGGTGGACCGGCCGTGGCCGCGCCGGTCGTGGGCGATGCCGCGGTACCCGGCGTCGGCGACGGCCTTCAGCTGGTCCTGCCAGGCGTCGCCGTTGAGCGGCCAGCCGTGCAGGAAGACCACGGGGCGGCCGCGGCCCCAGTCCTTGTAGTACAGCTCCACGCCGTCGCGGGTCGTGCAGGAGGGCATGCGGGTCTCCGTTCCGGGGCCGGGGCCGGCCGGCGGCGCCGGCGGCTTCGACGGGCCCGCGCGTCCGGGGACGGCGCGCGCCCAGCCCATCAAGGCACAGCCGGCCCCGGCGCGCACGGCGGCGGGCCGGGGCCGGACGCACCGTCAGCTCTTCGGCGGCACCGGCCGGTTCAGGACGGCTCCACGCAGTACAGCGCGGCCCTGACCCGCTCGGGTCTCGGCGAGCCGGGCGACGGACCAGTGTTCGAGCCGGGCGGGCTTCCAGATTCCGGCGGTGGGCAGGGTCGGGCCCCGGTCCCAGCCGAAGCTGCTGGCCGTCTTGCGGAGGTACTGGAACGGCTCCGGGTACGCGTTCGGCCGCTCGCCGACCAGTCCGCGCACCCGCTCGGCCTCGGTGCACGCGCTGGTGAAACGGACCGTCAACTCGCCCGTCAGGCCGGTCGCGTCGAAGCGGTGGCGGCGGTGCATGGTGCGGGTGGTGCCGAGTTCCGTGCCGCCGAGGGTGACGGTGGCGACGGTGTCCAGGCCGTCGAAGACCAGGTCGGTGCGCTCGTGCTCGCTGCCGTGCGCGGGCAGGTCGAGCGTGTAGGTCCAGTCCTGCCGGCCGACCCGGGCCACCTCCAGCTCGTTGGCGTTCAGGTACGGGTCCGGTATCAGGCCGGCGGCCAGCAGGTCGGTGTGGACGCAGCCCGGGACCGTCGCGGGCACCGGCTCCCCGTCGTGGTGCAGGCTCCAGCCCTGGTCGAGCGGGGTGGTGCCCTTCGTCCGGCAGCTCCTCGGTGGCAGGTGTGCGGCGCGAGCGGCCCCGTAACCCCGCCCGGAAGGGCGTGTGCACGAACCGGTTCGGCTGCCGCCCGCCCCGCCCCGCCGGGCGGGGCGGGGCAGGTCGCGGCCCGATCGGCCGTCAGTACGTGGTGCAGGCCGAGCCGTTCAGCGTGAACGCGGCCGGCACGCCGTTGGTGCCGGCCGTGGAGCTGCCGCTGAAGCCGAAGGCGACGCTGCCGCCGGCCGGGATCACCGTGTTGTACCCGCTCGGGTTGCTCGCGGTGACCTGCTTGCCGGACTGCGTGCCCACCGCGTTCCACATGTTCGTGACCTGCTGGGCGCCGGGGAAGGAGAACACCAGCTTCCAGCCGTTGACGGCGCTGCTGCCGGTGTTCTTGATCGTGACGTCCCCGTTGAAGCCGCTGCCCCAGTCCGCGAGTCCGTAGTGCACCGCGCAACTCCCGTTCGGCGCGGGGCTGCTGGCGCTCGGGCTCGGGCTGCCGCTGGGGCTGCTGCTCGGGCTGCTGCTGGGGCTCGGGCTCGCGCTGGCCGACGGGCCGGGGCTGGAAGTGCCGCCGCCCAGGCCGGACTTGGCGCGCATCCGGTCCGAGTGGGCGCGGAACACGGAGAGTTCGGCCGCCCCGGACTGCACGCCGAACTTGCCGTCCACGTTGCTGTCCTCGTACCACCAGAAGGCGCTGCCGTCGCCGCCGGCCGCCTCGAAGTCCGGGTAGAGCTGCGACCACCAGGCTGACCGGTCCACCCCGTTCACGTTGAACTCGCCCAGGAAGAACGGCTTTCCGACCTTGTCGTGCGAGTCGGAGATCCAGGCCCGGATCAGCGTCTTGGTCTGGTCGACGCTCAGGTTGGCCCAGGACTCGGTCGGGTACGGGTGCGCCGAGGTGTAGTCCAGGTACGGCGACTGCTGCACGTAGACGAACGGGTTGCCCTCGTTGCCGCCGAAGCCGTACGCGCTGCCGTGGCCCTCCAGTCCGGCGCCCAGCAGGTGCTTGGAGTCGATGGACTTGACGTACGCGCCCATCTCGTCGACCCAGGCGCGCAGCGTGGTGCCGTTGAGGTTCTCGGCAGCGCTCTGGTCCTGGTAGCGCGGCTCGTTCATCAGGTCCCAGGCGAAGATGGTCGGGTCGTCCTTGTACTTGACGCCGCTGTAGTGGTTGACCCGGTTGAGCGCGTAGTTCAGGTAGTTCTTGTACGAGGTGAAGCAGCCCGGGCAGCGGGTCTTGTCGAAGAACGCGGCCCGGCCGGGCTGTCCGCCGGTCAGGCCCTCCCACTGGAGGCGGGTGTCGATGCCGCCGTACGCCTCCCAGTAGTTCTCGAACACCGGGACCAGCCGCACGTTGTGGGCCTTGGCGGACTGGATGATGTAGTCGAACTCGGAGAACTCCTGCTCGTCGTAGACGCCCTTGGACTTCTCGAAGCCGTGCCAGTCCTCGTGGCTGAACATCCACAGCCGCAGCACGTCGATCTTGTCGGCCTGCAGGTGCGCGAACTGGGCGTCGATCCGCGCCTTGTCCATGAACTGCGTCTCGGTGTCGCCGTAACTGCCGCCGTAGGTGAACACGTCGTAGGTGTTGGCGCCCGCGAAGTAGTACTCCTTGCCGTTCAGGCAGAAGTGGATGCCGCAGCGGGTGGCGAAGGCGTCCGCCGTGTCCGCCTGCGCGGTCCCGGCGCGGCCGACCGCGAGACCGGTGACGGCGAGGACGGCGGCGAGCAGGAACGCCAGCGGCGCGAGGCGCCCGGCGCGCGCCCCGCGTCGAACGGGCGGTCGGGGTCGGAGTCCGTGGTGCACGCTTGTCCCTTTCGTCCCTGGGGTGGGGTGGGGGTGCTCCTGCGGCTCCGGCGGGGCGGCACGAGGCCCCGACAGGCCCGACCGGTCGACCGAGGAAGAGGTGCGCCGACCGTACGGGCGCCCTCCGGCACTGTCAACGAGACCCGACGGCCCGTCAGGGCTCCTGCCCGGTGACGGGCTCGGAACTCGGCCGCGAGCCGGGCCCGCCGTGCCCGGCGGTGAAACTTTCACTGTCCTGACCTGCGGATAGGGTCGTCGGCATCCGATCCCCGAGGAGCACGCCGCATGCCGTCGCCGGACGAACTCGACCAGGTCGACTGGGCCGCCCTCTCGCACGCCTACGGGCCGGCCGAGGACGTCCCCGACCTGATCCGCGCCCTGTACCTGCCGGACGCGGCGGCGGTCGACGAGGCGGTGCACGACCTGTTCGGCACCGTTTACCACCAGGGCACCGTCTACCCGGCCTCCGGCCCCGCCGTGCCGTACCTGGCCCACGCCGCCCGGCACGCCACCGCCCGCCGGGCGGACCTGCTGCTGCTCCTGGCCCTGATGGCCGATCACGAACCGGACCAGGTCGGCCCGGCCCGCTGGGCCCGCAGCCCGGTGTCCGCCGTCTGCACCGAACTGACCGGCGCCCTGCCCGAGTTGCTCCCCTGCCTGGCCGACCCCGACCCGGAGGTCCGGCAGGCCGTGCTCCGGGTGGTCGCCTCCGTCGCGGACCTGCTGCCGGACCTCGACGGGACCGCCTCCCGCGTCTCCGCGCTGCACGCGTCCGACCCGGTGCCGTCCGTCCGGGCGGACGCCCTGCTGACCCTCGGTGCCCTGGGCCGCCCCGTCGCTTCTCCTCACGACGCTTCCCTGCACGACCCGCTGCCCGAAGTACGGCTGGCCGCCGCAGTGTTGCTCGCTGAGCAGGGCGGGCCGCCGTACCCGTCGGAGCTCGTCGAGATCCTGTCCGCCGACGGCGCGCGCCCGCCGTGGACCATGCCGTGGGCGGACGGCCGGGACGTGGACGCCCGGCTGACCGAACTGCTGGCCCTCGACCCGGACGCGGCGCTGACCGTCGCCGCCCGCTGGATCGCCGCCGGCGACCAGGGCACCCGGGGCTGCTGGCTGGCCGAGCGGATCGTCGAGACCTGGCGCGACCGCGAACTCGAGGTCCTGGACCTCCTGTTGGCCGCCCTCCCGCACCAAGGCGACGGCGGCGGCGCCCGCCTGCGCACCATCGCCCACTGGATCGAGCACCTGCCCGCCCCGCACGCGGCCCTGCGCGACACCCTGCACGTCCGCGCCGCCACCTCGCCCTCCGCGCTCCTGGGCCTGCTCCGCGCCCGCGACCCCCGCGCGATCGACCTGCTGCCGGAGGATCCGGAGCCGCACCTCCTGGCCGAGGCGGCCCGGTTGCTGCCCTCGGCGGCCGACCGGCTGGTCCCCCTGATCCGGCGTCACCTGGCCACCGCGGACCACCCCGACGCGTCCGTGATCGCCCTTCTCCCCACGCTCGGCGAGCCCGCCCGCGCCGCCGTACCCGAACTCCTGCACTGCGCACGCCACCGCTCCGCCGTCGCCGCCGTCCGCGCCCTCCGCCGACTCGGCGTCGCCATACCCGAGCTGCTCCACTCCGAGCGCCTCGACCTGCGCCTCGCCGCCGCCGTCACCCACCACCGGCTCACCGGCGACGCCGGCCCCGCGCTCGCCGCCTTCCACGAGCTGCTCACCGCTGCACCCCAACCCTCCTGGGACCCTGCCGAGTTGGCCTCCCTCGGCCCGGCAGCCGCAGGTCTCCTCCCGCTGATCGAACCGCTCCTCACCAGCCGCCGCGCGTACCAACGCCTCGCCGCCGCCGACACCCACCAACGCCTCACCGGCTCCCCCGACCGTGCCGTCTCCGTCCTCGCCACCCTGGTCGCCCCCGACGACCTCGGCCTCGCCGCCCTCCGCGCCCTCTCCACCAGCGGGCCCCTCCCCGACCCGCTCCGCCCCCACCTGCGCGCCCTCGCCTTCTCCCCCCACCGCCTCGCCCCGACCACCCCCTCACCCCCACCGGCGGCGGCCACACCGACCGCGAACTCCGCACCCTCGCCCTCACCCTGCTCGCCACCTGACCGGCGGCTCGGCAGGAGCCGACGGTGCCTCAATTCCCGTCTATTGCAGCCATCTCGCAGTAACCAATCCGATCATCCAGATCGTCATACTGTGCGAACGGTCCGCCATCCGGCCGGCCGTACGGCGGAGGGGAGCGGCGAGCGATGACGGACGAGAGGCGCACGGGCGGCGGGTCGCGGAGCAGAGCCGTCAAGGTCGCGGCGGGCGTGGTCGCGGCCGGCGCGGTCACCGCGCTCGCGGTGAGCCTGACCACCGGCGGCAGTTCCACCCCGGCGCAGCAGTCCCTCTCCGCCGCCGATCCGGCTCCGACCGCCACCCCGAGCGGCTCCACCGGTCCGTCCGCACCCAGCGGTTCGCCCTCCCCCGGCTGGGACGGCAAGGTGAAGGTGCTGGGCGACGGCTCGACCTCCGACACGGGGCCGCAGCCCAACCAGCTGAAGATCGAGAAGCTGAAACCCGGGGAGAAACCCCCGCAGTTCGTGGTGTTCTCCTGGGACGGCGCGCTGGAGAACGACGACCACCTGTTCTCCCGGTTCCGGAAGCTGGCGAAGGAGAACGACGCGACGATGACGTTCTTCCTCACCGGGATCTACCTGCTCCCGCAGGAGAAGCACGACCTCTACCGACCGCCGCAGCACGACAAGGGCAGCGCCGCCATCTCCTTCCCCACGGACCGGCACGTGAAGGAGACACTGGAGCAGCTGCGGCTGGCCTGGCAGGACGGCGACGAGATCGGCACCCACTTCAACGGCCACTTCTGCGGCCCGAAGGGCGGCGGCGAGTGGAGCGTGGACGAGTGGCGCAGCGAGATCGAGCAGGCGTACTCCTTCGTCACCAACTGGAAGACCAACACCGGCTTCGCCGGCGAGGCCCCGCTGCCGTTCGACTTCCGGAAGGACCTCGCGGGCGGCCGGGCCCCGTGCCTGGAGGGGCAGAAGAACCTGATCGCGGCGGCGAAGGACCTCGGCTGGCGCTACGACGCGAGTTCCCCGGGCGAGTTCCAGGTCTGGCCGTCGAAGACGAACGGGGTGTGGAACTTCCCGCTCCAACTGCTCCCGTTCGGTGACCAGCAGGTGCTGTCGATGGACTTCAACTTCCTTGCCAACCAGTCCGGCGACAGCACCCAGGGCGATCCGCGGAAGTACAACGCCTGGGAGAAGCAGACCCGTGAGGGCTACCTCGACGGGTTCGAGCGGGTCTACAACGGCAGCCGGGCGCCGCTGTTCATCGGGAACCACTTCGAGACCTGGAACGGCGGCATCTACATGCAGGCGATCGAGGACGTGGTGAAGACCGTCTGCAAGAAGGACGGCGTGCACTGCGTCTCGTTCAAGGAGCTCGCGGACTGGCTGGACGCCCAGGACCCGAAGGTCCTGGAGCAGCTCCGCCGGCTCGACCCGGCCCAGGCACCGGACTGGCCGACCTACCTCAAGTAGCCGTTGCGGTAAGCGACTTCACCCTGCCGCCTTCATGTAGGCGGCCCAGATCGCGGCGGGCAGGGCGGAGTCGGGGGTGGCCGGATCGGCGCCGGCCACCCCGGTCAGCGGGAGCAGGTCCAGGTTCTTCGGGTCCATCCGGAAGACCGTGACGGAGGTGCTGACGGCGCCCCGGTAGCCGACGAACCAGCCGGCGGTGCGGGCCTGGTTGACGCCGGTCTTCCCGGCCGCGTCGGGGACGGCCTGTCCGACGGCCCTCCCGGTGCCCTCCTTGACGGCGCCGCGCAGCGCGCCGTCGACGTTGGCGGCCACGGCCTCCCCGGCGGCCCGGACGGCGGCGGGCCGCTGCACGGGGACGTCGGTGCCGTTGCGGCTGACCCGGGTGACGGAGTACGGGTCGGTGCGCATGCCCTTGCCGCCGCCGAACGCCGTGTAGGCGTCGGCCAGCCGGATCGCGCTCGGGGTGGAGTTGCCCAAGGAGAAGGCGGGGACGAGGTCGCCGATGCTCTCCGGCAGCAGGCCGAAGCCGAGCGCGCTGCGCCGGACGTTGTCCAGGCCGACGTCCATGCCGAGTTGCTGCATCGGGCCGTTGACGGACTGTTCGATCGCGGTCCGCAGGCTGATCGGCCCCCAGCTCCGGCCTCCGTCGTTGGCGGCCTTCGCCTTCTTGCCGTCCCGCCCCCAGTACGGTCCTTCGGGGGTCTGGAGGTCGACGCCGTTGTCCCCGTTGTAGCTGGTGGACGGCTGGACGGGGGTGCGCTTGCCCTGGCGTTCGCGCTGCACGCCCTGGTCCAGGCCGGCCGCGTACACCAGCGGGGTGAACGCCGAACCGGCGGGCACGTTCACGGTGTTGGCGTTGTTGAAGCCCTGTTTCAGGTAGTCGGGTCCGCCGTAGACGGCGAGGATGCGGCCGTCCACGGCGACCGAGGACGCGCCGAGGTGGACGTTCTGGTCGGCGGGCCGGTGCTCGGGGTCGAGGGTCTTCGCGGCGTCCTGGACGGCCTGGGTCAGCGCGGTCTGCCGGGGCTTCTCGAAGGTGGTGTAGATCTGGTAGCCGCCCAGGTCGAACTGGGCCGGCGAGATGTCGGCGTGGCTCTGCGCGTAGCTCCGCGCCAGGTCGACCAGGTAGCCGGTCTGCCCGCTCAGGCCGGCCTGCTGCGGCGGGGCCTGCGGCTCCGGGAAGACGGTGTAGCGGGCGCGATCGGTGGCGGACAGCTTCCCGATCTCGACCATCCGGTCCAGGATCCACGACCACCTTTCCACCGCGCGGGCCCGGTTCTCCGCGCCGAGCGCCGGGTCGTACAGCGAGGCCCCCTTGAGCACCGCGGCGAGGAACGCCCCTTCGCTCGGGTCGAGTTGGGACACGTCCTTGCCGTAGTAAGCCTGCGCGGCGCGCTCGATGCCGTAGCTGCCGCGGCCGAACCAGCTGATGTTCAGGTAGCCGCTGAGGATCTCGTTCTTGCCGACCTGCCGGTCCAGCTTGAGCGCGATGAACGCCTCGTCGATCTTGCGGCCGAAGCTCCGGTGCTGGTTCAGGTAGGCGTTCTTCACGTACTGCTGGGTGATGGTCGAGCCGCCCTGGGTGTCGCCGCCCGAGCCCATCTGGTAGACCGCGCGGCCGATGCCCTTCACCGAGATGCCCGGGTCCGAGTAGAAGGTGGCGTTCTCGGCCGCGAGCACCGCCCACCGGACGTGCTCGGGCACCTGGTCCAGCGGCACGTCCTGCCGGTTGACCAGGCCGGTGCGGGCCATCTCGGTGCCGTCGGCCCAGTAGAAGACGTTGTTCTGCTGGGTGGCGAAGGAGTTGAGGTCCTTCGGGATGTCCGTCGCCGCGTACATCGCCAGGCCCGCGGCGACCAGCACGCCGAGCCCTCCGGTGGCCAGCAGCACCAGTTGACGCCACGACGGGATCCAGCGGCGTAACCCGCGGCGGCCGCTGCGCGGGTAGTCCGGGCGCAGCACGGACAGCCGGCGCTTCCCCTCCGGGCGCGGTCTCCTTCCGCCCGTCCGGGCGGGCCACCGCCTCGTGCGCCCCGCCGGCCGGTCCGCTGCTTCTTCCCCGGCCGCGTTGCCCGGTCGGTCCGCTGCTTCTTCCCCGACCGCGTTGCTCGGCTCGTCGGACACCATGCGTTCCCCGATCTGCTCGACTGGCAAATCTCTCCCGCAGACTCTCGACGTGTTGAACTCGGCGCGCGTATCACCCCAAGCGGTGTGATCATCAACACGCCGCCTTCCGGGAACCTCTGGTAGCGTCGCGCTCTTCGCCGTCCGCGGCGGCGGAGTACCCCTGGCAGGAGCCGTGACGACCGCTCAGCAGCGCCTCCACCACGCCTTGGACGCCCTCGACCGTGCCGGTACCGCCCGCCCCGGCCCACCGGTGCACGGCTGCGAACACTGCTGGACCGCCGAGGAGTTCACCCTGCTGGCCGGGCCGCCGGCGCTGCTTCCGGACCGGCTGCTGCAGTCGGCGGCCGCGAAGAGCGCCGACCTCTGGGACGACTTCCCGGCCCTGTACCGGCGGCTCACGCCGGTCGTCCTGCGCAAGCTGACGACCGGTCGGTCCCTCGTGGAGGGCTGGGTGGTCGCCACCCGGCTGCGCACCTGGGCCGACACCGCGACCCCGACCACCGACCGGCACCTCGCCGACGCCGCGGACGGGTGGGTGTACGAGGGCGCTCTCGCCGAGCTGAGGTTCGGTCTGCACGGCGAACTCGAGGTCGGGGCCGAGCTGACGGAATGGCTGTTCGCCCTCCCGGTGGAGCGGATCGGCGCGGATCGTCAGCAGACCCTTGTGTACGTCAACTCCCTCTCCACCACGACCTTGTGATGGGCTGTCAGGGCGAGACTTCGCCCGAGCCGCGGACGATCAGCGTGGTCGGCAGCTCCAGCCGCGCCGGCGCTCCGGCGTCTCCGGCCAGGCGGGCGAACAGGCGCTGCGCGGCGAGGGCGCCGAGGGCGGCCGGGTTCTGCGCGACCACGGTGAGGGCGGGGGTGAGCAGGTCGGCGAGTTCCAGGTCGTCGAAGCCGACCACCGCCGGGCGGCGGTCGGCCGGGAGGTGGTGCAGGGCGGCCAGCGTGACGCGGTTGTTGGCGGTGAACAGCGCGGTGACGGCGTCCGGTCCGGTGGTGAGGCGGCGCACCGCCTCACCGACCCTGGCCCGGCCGGTGGGGCCGCGGTCCACCCACCGCTCGTCGACGGGGAGTCCGGCCTCGGCCATCGCGGTGCGGTAGCCGCGTTCGCGTTCGACGGCGGTGTGGATGCCCGGCAGGTCGCCGACGAAGCCGATCCGGCGGTGGCCGTGGGCGATCAGGTGCGCCACGCCCGCGCGGGCGCCGCCCGCGTTGTCGCTGAGCACCACGTCCGCGTCGATGCCGCCGGCGGGCCGGTCCAGGAACACCACGGGCGTGCCGGAGGCGATCTCCGGCAGCAGGTAGCGGTGGTCGTCGCCGGCCGGCACGACGATCAGCCCGTCCACCCGGCGGGCGCAGAAGGCGAGCGCCAACTCCCGCTCGCGGTCCGCCTGTTCGCCGCTCGATCCGGTGAACAGCAGGCAGTCCTGGGCCGCCGCGACCTGCTCGACGGCCCGGGACACCGCGGACGAGAACGGGTCGCTGATGTCCTCCAGCACCAGCGCGACGCTGGCCGTCCGCCCGGTCCGCAGCAGCCGCGCGCTGTCGTTGCGCCGGAACCCGAGCGCCTCGATCGCCGCCCGCACCCGCCCGGCCGTCTCGGGCGTCACCCCGCTCTCCTCGTTGACCACCCGGGAGACGGTCTTCAGCCCGACCCCGGCCGCCGCGGCGACGTCCTTCATGGTCGGTCGGGCACCGGTACGGAGGCTGCTGGTCATGGCAGGGAGAATAGTGCGGGTACTCCCGGCCCCTCCCGCCCGGGCCGCGGCCCGGCCCGTCCGACGCTCCGCCCGGCGCTGCGACCGACGCTCCGCCCGGCGCTCCGTCAGCCGCCCACGGCGTCGTCCACCAGGCGCAGCCACGCCTCGGCGAGCAGGCGGTGGCCGAGGGCGGTGGGGTGGACCCCGTCGGCGGCGATCAGGGTCGGGCGGCCGGCGGCGCGGGCGGCCTGGTTGAGCAGTCCGTCGGCGGCCAGCAGCAGGGCGTCGTGCTCGGCGGCGAGGCGGCGCACGGCATGGATCCGCGGGTCGAGGTCGCCGCGCCAGGTCCACTGCTCGGGCGTGACCGGGACCAGGAACGGCTCGATCAGCACCAGCCGGGGCGCGCAGTGCCCGTGCAGCCGGGCGAGCAGCCCCCGGTACTCCTCCTCCCACACCTCGACGGGACTGTGCGGACCGCCCTCGTAGTAGTGCCAGGTGTCGTTCACGCCGATCAACACCGTGAGCAGCGCGGGACGGTGGGCGAGGGTGTCGGCCTCCCAGCGGTCCCGCAGGTCGCCGATCCGGTTCCCGGCGACGCCCCGGTTGAGCACCGTCAGGTCGGGTCGGCGGGAGCGCAGCGCGGTGGCGGCGAGGGCGGCGAAGCCGTGGCCGAGATCGGCGGGGCACGTGCGGTCGCGTGCGGCGTCGGTGATGCTGTCGCCCTGGAACAGGACGATGGCCTCGGGCTGCATGCGCTCTCTCCTCGCGGGGCGGGCCGGCGGTCGATCGGTCCGCCGGTCGGTCGTGCGGTCAGTCGGCCTCTCGGCTGTGCGGTCTTTCGACCGTGCGGCCGGTCGGCAGGCGGTGCGGCCCGTCAGCAGGCGGACCGTGGTGGCGGCGTGGCCCGCCGACCGGTCGACTACCCGTCCCGGAGGCGTTGACACCGCGCCGGGCCGGTTCCGACCGGAACTGCCGCTGAGCTGGGCGGGGCGTGTCGGGCCCTGCTGGACAACGTTGTCAAAGCGGGCAAGAATCACAGGACCGATCCGACGGCGCCCTGCCACGCACCACGGCGCTCCCCGTCCCACCTGCGGAGACGTCACGATGAACCAGCACCGGGCCGACCCCGACGGAGCGCTCCTCGCCGCCCTGGACATCGGCGGCACCAAGATCGCCGGCGGCCTGGTCGACACCCGCGGCACCCTGCTGCACCGCCTCCAGGTCCCCACCCCGGCGGACGGCGACCGGCACGAACTGATGGCCGCCGTACGGGGCGTGCTCGACGAACTGTCCCAACTGCCGGACTGGCACCGGGTCCGCGCCCTCGGCATCGGCAGCGCCGGACCGGTCGACATCGCCGCCGGCACCGTCAGCCCCGTCAACCTGCCCGGCTGGCGCGAGTTTCCGCTCTGCGCGGAGACCGCCGCGCACCCGGCCGTCCGCGGCCTGCCGATCGTCCTCGGCGGGGACGCGGTCGCCATGACCGCCGCCGAACACTGGCTCGGCGCGGCCCGCCCCTACCGCAACGCGCTGTGCCTGGTGGTCTCCACCGGCGTCGGCGCGGGCCTCGTCCTGGACGGCCGCCTGCACACCGGCACCACCGGCAACGCCGGCCATCTCGGCCACATCAGCGTCGACTTCGAGGGCCGCCCCTGCCCGTGCGGCTCCCGCGGCTGCGTCGAAGGCCTCGCCTCCGGCACGGCCATCGCCCGCACCGCCGCCGAGAGCGGCTGGCGCCCCGGCCCCGACGGCGACACCACCGCCGCGGCCGTCGCCCGCGCCGCGAAGTCCGGCGACCCGCTCGCCCTCGCCGCCTTCGACCGCGCCGCGCGCGCCCTGGCGGCGGGCATCGCCGCCACCGCCACCCTCGTCGAACTCGACGTCGCCGTGATCGGCGGCGGCGTCGCCACCGCGGGCGAGATCCTCTTCACCCCCCTCGCCCGCCACCTCTCCTCCTACGCCACCCTCCCCTTCACCCGCCACCTCACCCTCACCCGGCCCACCTCGCCACCAACGCCGGCCTCGTCGGCGCCGCCGCCCTCGCCCGACCGACCCTGCCCACCCCCTGACAGCGAACCCCACCACCACCGCCACCAACTCGCCCCCGGCCACGGCCCCTTCGACCACCGAAAGCCCGCCCCCGACCCGCCTCGTCAGCGCCTGACGGCGAGCAGTCGGCGCTTCCGGCAGCAACTGGCCGCCGGCAACCGCCAGTTCGGCCGGCCAGGGCTGCCGCTGCTACGCGTCACCCGCTGCCCCGGCTGCGTCCGGGCCCACCTTCGCTCCATCTCTCGCCCGCGCAACGGCAACCGCCTGGCCGCCAGCACCGACTTGCCCTCGGCACAGGCCTCTTCGACCACCCGCGGCTACGCGCCACCGCCTGCGCTCGGACCCACCCTGCACACAAGCTGCGGGCCGCATCCCCTTCACCGTCCCACCCTCGCCCCGCTCGTCTCGCCCCCACCGCCTCCGTCGCTCGACAGTGACCGGCGCCTGTCGGCAAGTGCCCACCACCTCCGGCACCAACTGGCCCTCGCAACAAGGTCGTTCCACCGGCAGCCACGGCCCCGTGTCCCGCCCCGGCGATCGCCCGGCACACCCGCCGCGCGCGACAGGCCCACGGCCCCTTCGACGGTCAGGACTGCCGCAGCGGCACGTCGCCTCACACCGGCCCGCTGATCCGCCCCACCCGCAGCGCGCTCGTCACCATCGCTGCTGTCGCCTGTCCGGGACCCGCCCCTCCGGCCGGCAACGGCTCTCGCGTCACCGCCCCGCACCCAAGGCCGCCCGCCTCGCACATCGGCCCCGCGTTCCGCAACTCTTGCCGTGAATCCGTCATTTGACGGCATCTCGGCGTGGTGGCGCGACTAGCCTGGCCGCCCAGGGGTCGTTCGAGGGCGATCCCGGCTCTCGGCGTTCCCCCGGACGACCGCACGGACCCGCACCTTCCGCAGCAGCGGCCGCCGACCGCGGCCTGCCCGAAACACCGACCGTCTCGCTCGCGGTCGGGAAGGCAGCACGATGACCGAACAGCCAACGCCGTCCGCCCCTGAGAATCGGGAAGCCCGGGACTACCGCGTCGACATCGGCGGCGACGCCCACCGCAGCGTGGTCGTCGGTGACCACAACCTGCTGGTCGATGCGCAGCACGGCTCCTCCGTGACTCTGCTGGTCCAGGGCCGGCGGCCGACTCCCACCCGGCGGGAGCAGATCTCGTTGCTGCCGCGCCGCCTGCCCGAGCCGATCGGCCGGTCCGCCGAACTCACCGCGCTGGAACGGGCGGTGCGGGACGGAGGCCTGGTGCAGCTGTTCGGCCCGCCCGGCATCGGCACCAGCGCGCTGCTCCGGCACGCCGCGCACCGCCTGCCGTCCGGTCGGCACGGCGTGGTCTATCTCAACGCGGCCGGCCGCGAACCCGCCGACCTCGCCCAGGAGATCTTCGAGGCCTGCTACGACTCCGCGGGGTACGCGCCGTCGGAGACCGAGCTGCGCCGTCTGATGACCGGCGTCCGCGCCACCGTCTACGTCGACAACGCCGATCTCGGCCGTGAGCAGCTGACCGCGCTCGCCGACACCGCCCGGGACGCCACCTTCGTGTTCGCCGGGCATCACCGCTCGCTCACCAGCGGCGACGGTACGGCACTCGAACTCACCGGCCTGGACCGGGAGTCCGCGGACCTGCTGCTCACCCGTGAACTCGACCGCCCGATCGGCGCCGACGAGCGGAGCACCGCCGAGGACCTGTGGCGGACCGCCCAGGGCAGCCCGCTGCATCTGCTCCGGGCGGCCGGCCTGGCCCGCTCCGACCGGTCCGGCAGCCGGCTGCCCCGCCCCGGCGGGATCGCCGAGCTGCTGCCGCCGCTGGTCGCCGGTCTCGACGAGCCCGCCACCGCCGTGCTGCACCTGCTGGCAACGCTGGACGGCGCGGACCTGACGCCCCGCCACCTCGATGTGATCACCGGCCGGACGGACACCGCCGCCGCGTGCGAACGGCTCACCCGGCTCGGCCTGTTGCTCGCCGAGGACGACGGCTTCCGCTGCGTGCCGGACGCCGCGCAGGTCGCCCTCGACCGGGCCGGCGGCCTGTACTCCCTCGACCTGATCTGCGAGCACTTCACCGAGTGGATCGCCCGTCCGGCCACCACGCCGGCCGAAGTCGCCCGTCACAGCGCGGCGTTGGAGCGGGTCGCCGCTCTCGCCGAGGCCACCGATCGTCCCGAGCTGGCCGTCGCCGTGGCCCGGGCCGCGTCGCCCGCGATGGCCGGGTCGCTCCGTTTCGGCGCCTGGGGGCGCCTGCTCGGCCACGGCTGGAACGCCGCCCAGCAGACCGAGGACCGGCAGGCCGAGGCCTACTTCACCCATGAGGAGGGCATCCGCAGCTTGCTGACGGGCCGTCGGGTGATGGCGGGCGTCCTGCTCGGGCAGGCCGTCCTGCTCTGGCAGCGGCTCGGCGACACCCACGCGGCCTCCGCCGCGCTGAACGCCCAGCACTACGCCCCGGCCGCCGTCCAGCCGCTCGCCGCACCGGCGGCGCCCGCGGCCCCGCACCTCGCGCTGCCGACCCCGACGCCGGACCCGGCCACCGCCGCGCACACCGTCTCCACCCACATGAGCGGCCTCGCCCCGGCCCCGCACACCGGAACCGCAGCGCTCCCGCACCAGGCCGCGAGCGCCGCCCACCACGCCGCCACCCCGATCGCCCACACCGGCCAGGCCGCGCACGCCGGCACCACCCACGCCGCAACCACCCACGCCACCACCACCCACGCCACGACGGCCCACGCCACCACCGCGCACACGGCGACCCACACGGCATCCCACACTGCGGCCCATACGGCGGCCCACACCGCCGCGCACACGGCCGGTGCGGGCGCGGCCACCGGCGCGGCCGGGACGGCCACGGCCGCGGCGGGGCTCTCCGGGGCGAAGGTGCTCCTGGTACTGGCCGTCCTGGTCGGCGGCGGGTACCTCGCCAGGGAGGCCCTGCCCGAGCTGCTCCACGACCTGTTCGCCAAGTCCCCGGACAGCATCGCCGGGACGTGGTCCACGCCCGCCGGGGCCGCCGTCGTCGACTCCTCCGGTTCCGGTTTCACCATCACCGACTGCGGCACCCCGATCCGGATCACCGGCAGCGGCAGCAGCTACCGGGCCACCTTCCCGGTGCACAACACGAAGTACGGCTCGTGCGGCCCGGCGATCGGCAACAGCACGCTGAGCCTGGAGCTCTCCGCCGACTTCCGCACCGTCCGAGCGACGGCCTCCACCCCGGTCGGCGGTGACGCGGGCAGCTTCGAGTGCTCGGTCTGCGGCACCTGGACCCGCATCGACCAGTGACGACCTCCGGCCGTCCGCCCGGGCGGCGCGCGTCGGGTCAGCCGACGAGCGCCGCCAGGGCGGCGGTCAACTCCGTGTCGCCGCCGATCAGTTCCAGTGTCATCCCGGCCGTCCTCGGCTCGTCGAGCAGTCCGAGGAGGGCCGCCGCCACGTCGTCCCGCGGGATCTCCCCGCGGCCGGTGGACTCGGCGATCCGCACCCGGCCGGTGCCCGGGTCGTTCGTCAGGCTTCCCGGGCGCAGGATCGTCCAGTCGAGGCCGGGGCGGGCGCGCACGTCGTCGTCCGCCGCGGCCTTGGCCCGCAGGTAGGTGGCGAAGACCGGGTCCGTGCCCTCCGGCGGCCGGCTGGACGCGCCCATGCTGGAGACCACCAGGAAGCGCCGCACGCCCGCGGCCTCGGCGGCGTCCGCGAACAGCACGCAGGCCGCGTGGTCGACGCTGTCCTTCCGGGCCGCCCCGCTGCCCGGTCCCGCCCCGGCCGCGAACACGGCCGCGTCGGCGCCCTCCAGGTGCCGGGCGACGTCGGCGACCGTCGCCGACTCCAGGTCGCACAGGACGGGCTCGGCCCCCGCCGCCAGCAGGGCGCCGGCCTGGTCCGGCTTGCGGATGATGCCCGCGACCTCGTCCCCCCGTGCGCTCAGCAGCCGTTCGAGCCGCAACGCGATCTGACCATGACCACCAGCGATGACAATGCGCATGCCCCGACCGTATGCGCCACCGCCCGCCGCTCCCCGGACAACACGTCCTCCCCCGGCCGTTCGAGTGAGCCACCCGCGCCACGCCAGCCGGTCGCTGACGGCCCGTCGGGTGCGTCGCCGCAGGCATCGTGCCGCGCTTGCGCGCTCCGCACCCGAGATCCGCAGGGCGACCGCCTCAGGAGGCCGGGGCCGGGCCTTCCTGCTCGAACTCATGGATGAGGCGCTTGAGTTGGGCGACCTCCGCACGGAGGGCGCGGTCGCCGTCGGGGGTGAGGGTGAGCCAGGTGCGGGCACGGCGGCCCTCGTAGCCCTTCTCGACGGCGATCAGGCCGGCCTTCTCCAGCACGGTGAGGTGCTGGCTGAGGTTGCCGGCGGTGAGGCCGAGGGCGGTGCGCAGGAAGCCGAACTCGACCCGGCGGGCCTGATGGGCGACGGTGAGGATGCCGAGCCGCACGCGCTGGTGGACCACGTCGTCCAGCGCGGTGACGGGGTGCTGTGCAGTGGCGGGGTGCTGTGCAGTGACGGGGTGCTGTGCGGTGACGGGGTGCTGTGCGGGCTGATCGTTCGTCACGCGGCGCGTCCCCGGGTGCGTTCGGCCAGCGCGAAGCCGAGCGCGCCGAGCAGCAGGACCGCGCCGGGGAGGGCGTACTGCGGCAGGAACGCCCAGGGCGAGGTGATCGCGATCCCGGCCCAGCCGGTGCCGGGGGGCAGCAGTTCGACGGCCAGGTACAGCACGGCGAGCAGCAGCAGCGCGCGGCTGCGTTCCACCCGGGCCAGCACCAGGAGCGGGAGTCCGACGGCGAGCGCTCCGCCCGTCAGCCGCGCGACGAACCGCGTCGCCGGGGAGGCGGGGTCGAGGTGGAGGCCCCAGAGGTCGAGCGGTTCGCCGGGCTGCGGCATCCCGTGCCGGGTGACCCACAGCGAGGTGGCGGCGACCACCGCGAGCAGGGCGATTCCGGTGAGGACGTAGGGCCGGACGGCCGTGCCGACGCCCCGGCGCCGGGCGCGGCGGACGTAGAACACCGCCGTCGCCAGGTAGGCGAGCCCGAGGCCGATCGGCCAGTAGAGCGGGGAGCCCTGCCTGACCAGGGTGCAGCCGCCGGGGTCGGGGCACGGGACGGTGAGCATCCGGTAGGTGAGGCGGCTGACCAGGATCCCGCCGAGCGTGAGCGCGCCGAGCAGTAGCAGCGGGAACCAGGTGCCGCGCTGGGCGGCACGCACCTTGCGGGTCAACTCGCCCAGTCCGGCGAGGACTTCGTGCGGGGTGCCGTTCGCGGGCACGGAGGCGTCTGTCATGCCGTCAGGTTTGCACAGCAAACCAGTTGCGGCAAGAGACCGTTGCCCCATCTCGGCCCCGCGGTCGGCGAGTTGGCCGGTGACGTAGGCTCGTGGGTACAGCCGTCCGTGCGCGGAACGACTACGGAAGGCCTGCGAACGGACCGCGGAAGGACCACGGGAGGAGCACGCCATGACCGACCGCAAACCCCCGGGCGTCAGCTTCGAGAGCTGGGTCGACCGGCAGATCCGGGAGGCCACCGAGCGCGGCGCGTTCGACGACCTGCCGGGCGCGGGGAAGCCGCTCGCGCACGAGAACCGGCCCTACCACGAGATGTGGTGGATCCGGGAGAAGCTCGAACGCGAGGGGCTGAGCTTCCTGCCGCCCTCACTCGTGCTGCGCAACGAACTGCACGAGGCGCTCGACGCCGCCCGCCTCGCGCCCACCGAGGCGCTGCTGCGCACCCGGCTCGCCGAGGTCAACTCCCGCATCGAGGCCGCCCTGCGCCGCCCGATCGAGGGCCCGCCGCTCGGAGTCGCGCCGGTCGACATCGAGGCCGCCGTCACCGAGTGGCACCGCAAGCAAGCCTGACGCCTCGTCAATAACCCCTGGCAGGAGCACGGTTGCGCGGACGATGATGAACGGATGGACGACGCGAAGACCGTACGGCTACGCCGGATGACACCCGCCGAGTACCGGGCTTCGACCGAGCGCCGCGAGGCGGAGATGGCACGCGAGCTCGCCGCGTTCCTGCCGGAGGACCTGGCACTGGAGCGGGCCCGGCAGGGTTCCGCCCAGTTCCTGCCGAACGGGGCCGACACCGCCGGCCACCACCTGATGGCCGCGGAGGACGCCGACGGCCGAGTGGTCGGCGAGGCCTGGATCGGGCCGGACCCGCGCCAGGCCCTCACCGGCGGCAACTCGGCCTGGCTGTACGACCTCTACGTGTCGCCGGAGGTCCGTCGCCGCGGCTACGGCTCGGCCGTCCTCCGGGCCGCCGAGGCCCTCACCGCCCGCGAGGGCTGGACGGCCCTCGGCCTGAACGTATTCGGCGGCAACGAGGCGGCCATCGCGCTCTACCGCGCGAGCGGCTACCGGGTGGCGGCGATGTCGCTGCACAAGGAGATCTGACGGGCCGTCGCGGAAATGCGGGCGACCGGGCGGGCGGAGTCCGGTAGCGTGCGGAGCGTGGTGAGCCCCGAGTCGGACGAGGTGGGGGTCTTCGGCCCCGCCGTCGGCCCCTGAACACCTGAGTCCGCCCTTCTCTGCCGCACCGCCCCGTCGCGGGCCGTGCGGTGCCGGTGCGTGCCCTCCTGGTGTCGAGACGGCTGTCCGTTTCCGCTCCTCACCCCGGAGTTCCGTGCGATGCCTCTCGCTCTGTACCTGCTCGCCCTGGCCGTGTTCGCCATGGGCACCTCGGAGTTCATGCTGTCCGGCCTGCTGCCGGACCTCGCCGCCGACCTGGACGTGCCGGTCGGCACGGCCGGCCTGCTGACCTCGGCGTTCGCGGTCGGCATGGTCGCCGGGGCGCCACCGATGGCGGCGCTGGCCCGCCGGTGGCCGCGCCGGTCGGGCCTGCTGGCGTTCCTCCTCCTGTTCGCGGCGGCCCACGTGGCGGGCGCCACGACCGGCTCGTTCCCCCTGCTGTGCGCCTCCCGGGTGGTGGCGGCATTCGCCAATGCCGGGTTCCTGGCGCTGGCGGTGACGGCCGCGGCGGAGCTGGTCGCGCCGGACCGGCGGGGCGCGCGGTCGGTGTGCTGCTGTCGGGGACGACGGCGGCCACCGTGGCGGGCGTCCCGGCGGGGGCGCTGCTCGGTCAACTGCTGGGCTGGCGGGCCTCGTTCTGGGCGGTGGCGGTGCTGTGCGCACCGGCGGCCGTCGGAGTGCTGCTGGGCGTGCCGGGCGGGCGCGGGTCGGAGGGCGGCCGTCCGGCGCTGCGGGCCGAGCTCGCCGAACTGGGTCGGCCCCGGCTGCTGCGGGTGCTGCTGCTGGGCGCCCTGGTGAACGCGGGGACGTTCGCCGCGTTCACCTTCCTCGCCCCGGTGGTGACCGGCCCGGCCGGGCTCGGGCGGGGCTGGGTACCGCCGGTGCTGGTGCTGTTCGGCGCCGGCACGATGCTGGGCGTGGCCGTCGCCGGACGCCTCGCGGACCGGCATCCGGGCCGACTGCTCGCCGTGGCGGGCCCGTTGCTGCCGCTCGGCTGGACGGCGCTGGCCGCGTTCGCGAGCCGTCCGGCGGCGCTGCTCGTGCTGGTGCCGCTGCTCGGCGCACTGTCCTTCGCGGTCGGCGGCACCCTGATCACCCGCGCCCTGGCCACCGCGACGGGCGCACCCACCATGGCCGGCGCGTACGCCACCGCGGCACTCAACCTGGGCGCCGCCACCGGCCCGCTGCTCGCCGCCGCCACCCTCCCCTCCCCCACGGGCCCGCTGCGCGCGGCCGCCGCGCTCACGGTGGCCGCCGTGCTGCTCGGGCTGCTGCCCCGGGCAGGGGCACCGGCCAAGGGCTGAGCGTCGCCGCCGGTCAGCGGGCTCACCACCGTCCGGCTGAACCTTCTGATTTCGTTTCAGCCGGGGGAGCCCGTTGCCGCCACTGAGCAGCCGCCAGCCTCGGTGGCGGACGGCCTGTGCTCGGCGTCGGCTTCGGCTTCGGCTTCGGCGCACTGCCGGCCGTCGCCCTGCCGGCGGAGTTCTCGGATCTGGCCCGAGTGACGGAGGATCAGGGCCTGACGCGCCTCCGGACCGAGTACGTACCGCAGAACGCCAAGCGGTACGTTCCACGCAGCATCGAGGGGGCGGGGTACAGGCAGCCGGGCGCGACCGGTCTCGCCGGGGCGCAGCTGCTGGCGGTGGCGGTGAACGGCCCCGTGCCGGATGCCGCACAGGCCGCCACCCGGCTGCTCGGCGGCTGGTCCCCGGGCGGGGCGGCCACCCTCGCCGACGGCACCGGCGTGACGGGCCTGCGCACCTTCGACCCGGGTCCGCTCAGCGGGACGCTCGCCTCTGCCACGCTCGATGTCGCCGACCCCGGCCTCCCGGCCTGCGCACGGGCGGACGGCTCCACCCGGGGCAGCCTGACGGACGGCACCGAGACCCTCACCCTGGACGAACTGGCGTAACGCACTCGGGAGTTGCGCGCACGGTCCGAGAGCCGGAGCCAGCCGCCTACTGGAATCCGCCGCTGCTGTGCAGGAGTTGGCCGTTGATCCACTGACCGTCCGGGGAGCAGAGGAAGTCGATCAGGCGGGCGGCGTCCTGCGGGGTGCCGAGGCGGGCGAGCGGCGTGTGGGCGAGCACTTCGGCGCGGACGGCGTCGTCCATCCAGCCGGTGTCGGTGGGGCCGGGGTCGACGGCGTTGGCGGTGATGCCGAGGTGGGCGAGTTCCCGGGCGGCGGCCAGGGTGATCCGGTCCAGCGCGCCCTTGCTGGCGCCGTACGGGAGGTTGCCGACGGTGTGGCCGCTGGTCAGGGCGACGATCCGGCCGGTGCCGAACGCGCCGGTGAAGCGCAGCGCGAACTCCCGGATCAGCAGCCAGCTCGCCCGGGTGTTGACGGCGAAGTGCCGGTCGAAGCTGTCCACGCTGGTGTCGAGCAGGCCGGAGTCGACGGATTCGGCATGGCTCATCACCAGCGCGGTGACGGGGCCGAGTTCGGCGGTCACTCGGTCGAACAGCCGGGCGGGCGTCGCCGGGTCGGTGAGGTCGGCGGGCAGCGCGAGCTGCCGGGCGCCGCGGGCGCGGATCGCCGCGCCGACGGCCTCGACGTCGCCTTCCTGCACGCCCCAGGGCATCCGGGCGTCGTAGGGCGTCCAGTGGGTGTGGGCGATGTCCCACCCGGAGGCGGCGAGTCGTTCGGCGACGGCGGCGCCGATGCCGGCCGTCCGGCCGACCCCGGTGACCAGGGCGAGCGGACGGGCGGCCGGGGCGTGCGGTTCAGGCTTCATCGGCACCGATCCTGACCACCCGTCACCGCCTCGCGCAATCGGATATCCGCGCCACCGGCCCGCGGCTCGCGCGAACGGACGTCAGCCCTCGTGCAGCACGGCCCGGACCGGGCCGTCGGGTGCACGGTCAACCGGTAGCCGGCCTCCGCGGGCTGCTCCCGGATCTCCGGCCGGAACGCGGGGAGCACCTCCTCCAGCAGCAGCGTCATCTCGCGGACGGCGAACTGCGCGCCGATGCAGGCGCGCGGACCGAGCCCGAACGGGAAGTAGGTGCCGGGCGCGGGGCGCCGCTCGGCGGCCAGGAAGCGCTGCGGGCGGAAGGTCTCCGGATCGGCCCACAGCGCCGGGTCACGGTGCGTCAGGTACGGGCAGAGCAGCACCGTCGCCCCGGCGGGGACGGGCACGCCGCCGACGGTGTCGGCCTCGGCGGCGTGCCGGGGCATCAGCCAGGCGACGGGGTACAGCCGGAGCGTCTCGTCGATCAGCGCGCGGATCGCGGCGGCCCGTTCGGCGGAGCCGGCCGGGCCGGCGGCCAGCGCCCAGGCGCGCTGCTCGGGGTGGGCGTCCAGCAGCAGGAACAGCCAGCCGAGGGTGGTCGCGGTGGTCTCGTAGCCGGCCACCATCAGGGTGAGCAGCTCGTCGCGGACCAACTTCTCGTCGTACTCGGGCAGTTCGCGGGCCGCCCGGAGCAGCACCCCGATCAGGGTGGGTTCCTCGGCCTGCCGGGCGAGCGCGATGGCGTGCTCGGCGGCCGTGTCGGCATCGGCGACGGCCCGGCTGAAGTCTGCGGTGGTCTCGCCGGTGGCGGGGGCGAACGCGGGGATCGCGGCCAGGCTGTCGCCGGCGGCGACCAGCCGGCGGTAGGTCGGCTCGTCCAGGGCCTGGGCGGTGAGCGAGCGCCAGATCACGTCCAGCGAGAAGAACCGCAGGTCGGCGTCGATCTCGCGGGCCTCGCCGTGGTCGGCGGCCGTCCGCCACCGCTCGGCGAAGGCCGCGACCGCGGCCCGCAGCTGCGGCTCGTAGGTGCGGATCCCGCGGACGGTGAACTGCGGCTGGAGCAGCTTGCGTTGACGCCGCCACGGCTCGCCGGCGGCGCACAGCAGGCCGTCGCCGAGCAGCACCTTCGCCCGGTGGCCGTGCTTGACGTACGTGTCGGGGTTCCGGGCCAGCACGCGCTGGACCTCCTCCGGCCCGGTGACCAGCACCACCTGCCGCTCGCCGAGCCGGAACCCGGCGACCGGGCCGAGCCGCTGAGCGGCCGTCAGCAGGTCGACCAGCCGCCCGCCGCCGGCCCGCCAGCGGACCAGCTCCTCGGCGTCGAGTTCCGGAAGGGTGCTGTCCGCTGCCGTCACCACTGCGATCTCCCCTGCTGCGCTCGCCTGCCCGATCGGACGGCGCCCAGCCTAACGGAGAGTGCGCACCCGACGGCGGTCGGCGATCGGCTCAGCGCGGGACGCCCAGCCGGTCCAGCAGCGCGTGCAACTGATCGCCCGTCAGGTGGGGGCTGGCGGCAGCCCCTTCGCGCAGGTCGGGGTCGGCGTCCGGGTCGGCGAGCAGGTCGTGGACGGTAGTGGCGGGGGTGCGGGGGTTGGCAGCGGCGGCGCGCCGGACGTCCGGGGCGGGGTCGGCCCGCAGTGCGGCCAGGTCGCCGTCGAACTCCGGCTCGGCGGCGACGAGTTCGCGTACTTCGGGGTCCTCGTGGGCGGCCAGCGCGGCGGGCAGTCCGCGGGTCGGGAAAGCGGCTCGCAGGCGCAGCCGACGGCGGTGGCGCGGGCGGGCGAGGTGGGCTTCCAGGAGCAGGGCGGGCGGCGCGTCGGGGTGGTGCAGGGCGAGCAGCAGCCGGACCTCGCGGTCCTCGTCCGCGGCCAGGCGGCGGACCGTCGGGGCGTCGAGTTCGCGGCAGGTGGCGGCGGCGCGGCGCAGCAGCGGGTGCGGGGAGCGGGCGCAGGCGTGGTACCAGTCGAGGCCGGGGTGGTCGACGGGTTCGCGGCCGACCCAGGGGCTGTCGCTGGGTTCGCTGCCGTCGACACCGTTGAGTGCGGCGGTGCGGGCGGGGTGACGCGGGGCGGGTTCGGCGCCGGCGCGGTGGCGGACGCACGGTTCGGGGTCGGCGGCGAGCAGGGCGGCGACGTCGGGGGTGAGGTCGCTGCGGTGGGCGAGGCGGTGGCGCCCCTCGTGGTCGGGGTGGGAGGCGAGGCGGCGGACGGCGTCGGGGTGGAGGTGCGGGTTGCCGGCGAGGTACCTGGCCCAGTCGGCGAGGCCGGCGTCGAACAGGTCGGACGGAATCCGGCGGATGCCGTGGAGGTGGGCGCGGTCGCGGTCGGAGCCGGCGGCGGCGAGTTCCTCGGCAGTGAGGGTGGCGGGAGTGAGGGTGTGACGGGCGGCGGCGCGGACGTCCGGATCGGGGTCGTCGAGCAGCGCGGCGCGTCGTCCTTCGTCGAGGGCGGTGATGAACGTGCAGGCCCAGCGGCGCAGTTCGGGTTCGCGGTGGGTGGCCATCCGGCGCCGGAAGCCGCCGGTGACGCCGCCGTGGAGCCCGTGGAGCACCTCGCCGAGGATCTCGTTGGCGCCGAGGAGTCCGCCGGTGCGGCGGCCGGCGCCGAGCAGGACCAGTTCGAGGGCGGCGTCGGGCAGCGGGTGCGGGCGCTCGGCGACGAGCGGGCCGGCCACGGTCTTGACGGCGACGAGGTCGTCGGGGTCGGCGGCCAGCCGCAGGCAGTGCGCGTCGCTCAGCCACGGGTTGGAGGCGATCGCCCGTCGCACGCCCGGGTCGGGGCTGTTCAGCGCCGCGTCGACGAACGCGTCCGGGAACGGCCGCTGTGCGAACACCCGCCAGGCGGGCCGGGCTTCGGGGGCGAGCAGGCGGCGCAGCACGGCGGCGGGCGCGCCGGGGTTGGCCGCGAGTCCGCGCAGCAGCGGCTCGGTGGTGGTCACCGGCCCATGGTGGCACGCGGGTTGGCGCGTAATTGCGGTGCGGCGGGGCGGCGGCGCTGTTACCGTGGGGGGCATGAAGCGCGCTGCGATGCTGACGACGACGCCGGAGAGTGTCCCGGCGCGCTGACTGCTGTTCTGATTCAAGCCCCGGGCCGAGCGCCCGGGGCTTTCGCGTGTCTGCGGCCAGTGGCGGCTCGTCCCCCTTCCGGTGAGGAGACCGCCGTGTTCGACCATCGCAGACTGGGCCGCGAGCTGGGCCTGTTCGACACCGATCCGCTGATCGGCGCGGGCCTGCCGTACTGGCTGCCGGACGGCGCCGTGGTGCGGCAGAGCCTGGAGGACTTCGTCCGCACCCTGGAGCGGCGGGCGGGCTACCGGCACGTGTACTCGCCGGTGCTGGGCAAACGCGAGCTGTACGAGCGCTCGGGGCACTGGGCGCACTACCGGGAGGACATGTTCCCGCCGCTGTCGATGGGCGGGGAGCAGCTGGTCCTGCGCCCCAGCCTGTGCCCGCACCATGCGCTGATGTTCCGCTCCCGCTCCCGCAGCTACCGCGAACTTCCGCTGCGGATGGCCGAGTTGGGCGGCATGTACCGCTCGGAGCGGTCGGGGGTTCTGGGCGGGCTGACCAGGGTGCGGGCGATCCAGCTGAACGACGCGCACATCTTCTGCACCCTCGACCAGGTCGCCGAGGAGGCGCGCGGCGCACTGGAGTTGATCGCGGCGGCGTACCGGGCGATGGGCATCGTCCCGTCCCGCTACCGGCTGTCACTGCCGGGCCCGGGCGGCAAGTACGTGGCCCGCCCGGAGTTGTGGGAGCGGGCGACCGCGCTGCTGGTGCGGGTGCTGGACGAGCTGGGCGTGCCGTACGAGGAGGGCGTCGGCGAGGCGGCGTTCTACGGGCCGAAGATCGACGTGCAGGTGGTGGACGCGGCGGGCCGCGAGTCGACCCTGTCGACCGTGCAGGTCGACTTCCACCAGCCCGAGCAGTTCGACCTGCATTACATCGGGCCGGACGGGGCGCGGCACCGGCCGGTGATGGTGCACCGGTCGATCGTCGGCAGCGTGGAGCGGGCGGTGGCGCACCTGATCGAGCGGCACGGCGGGGCGTTCCCGGCCTGGCTGGCGCCGGTGCAGTTGGCGGTGCTGCCGCTCGGCGAGGAGCAGGACGGCGCGGCGCGGGAGCTGGCGGCCCGCTGCCTGGAGCTGGACCTGCGGGCCGAGGTACTGGGCGCGGAGCGCGGCTCACTGGGCGCGCGCGTCCGGGAGGCCCGGCTCGCCCCCTACCAAGTGGTGCTCGGCCCCCGCGAGATCGCCGACGGCGCGCTCGCGGTGCGACTGCGCGACGGCCGCCGACTCGCCCCACTGCCGACCGGCGAGGTACTGGAACGGATCCACGCGAACGTACGCGCGCACGCAGTCGACCTGTGGTGACCCCACCCCCACCGGACCGGGGATATGGCACGGCCCACGGCACGGACACGACAGGCCCCACGCCCCCCGACCGGGACGCTGCCGGCGCGGGCCCCATCCCGTCGACCTGCTGCGGTCGCCGCTCATCCCCCGTCGTGAACTCCCGTCCGCCCGACCCAGGGTGTGGCGCGGGCCACAGCGGGTGCGTGACAAGTCCCACGCCGCGTTCGCCGCCGGGTGGGCGGGCTGCCGGCCCGGCGGCGCTCCACTGCGGGCCGAAGTCCCCTTTATCCAGGGCTTATCCGCAGGTGGGACGGGCCGGGCGGGGGCCGGGCGGCCCTCGTGCCCGGGACCTTCGGCGTGACATACTCCGGAGCCATGACCGGCATTCACGCGACCAGGGCCCTGCGGGGCGCGGTGTTCACCGCGCTCGCGGTGCCGCTTGCCGCGTTCGGCCAGGTGGTCATCACCGGCCGTGCCCTGCCGCTCACCCTGGTCGCCGCGGCCTGCGTCGCGGTGTTCCTGCTCGCGGTCCTGCTGGACGGCGCTCGCCGCCGCTTCCTGCTGCTGTCCGCCGTCCTCGTACCGGTGGAACTGCTGCTGAACACCGCGTTCAACCTCGGCCAGGACGCCTGTTCCCGGCCCGTCCACGGCGTCGACCTGCTGGTCTGCGGCGGCGACCGGGTCAGCGGCTCCGAGCTCTTCGCGCAGTGGACGCACAACTCGGCGGGCACGCTGCGCCTGCTGGTGCTCGGCGTGCACCTGGCGGTGGCGCTGATCGCCGCGGCCTGGCTGCGGCTGGCCGACGCCGCGCTCGAAAGCGTCGGCGAGGCGCTGCGCACCATGGCCCGGGCGCTGCCCGGCCGTTGGCGTGCCCTGCTGCTGGCCGCCCGTCCGGGCTGCCCGGCGGCGCTGCTGCCGTCGGCGGGCACCGAGCCCGCCCGCGCCGCCCGCAGGACGCCGTCCACTCCCCCGCCCCGCGTCGCGGACCGCCGCAGCCGGCCTTCGCCTGCTGACGGCCCGTCACTCCGCTCGACGCGCGTATCGCGGCCGTCTCCGGGCACCCCGCGCTGCCCACTCCCTTTCTTCATCGACCCCGCATCCCGCCGGGCCGCCCGCCGCCGTTCCCGTCCAGGTGAGTCCACCTGACGGGTGCCGCGCCGCGCTGGCCGCCGGGTGCAGAGGAGACGGATCACCATGCCCAGCACCCACAAGTCCGCCAAGACCGTCACCGCCCGCGAGCGCCTGAAGCAGGCCCAGCAGGCGGAGGCGCTGCGCGCCAAGCGCCGCCGCGCGATCACCATCGGCGTGTCGGTCGTCGCGGCCGTCGCCGTGATCGCGGGCGGCGCCACGCTCGCCGTGAACGCCTCGAAGGACTCCGATTCCGGCAGCTCCACGGTGGCGATCCCGGCCAACACCAGCGGCCCCGACAACACCGTGATCGTGTACGGCAAGGCGGACGCGCCGCACACCCTGGCCGTGTACGAGGACTTCCGCTGCCCGGTCTGCGAGTCCTTCGAGACCGCGGCCGGCCCGACCGTGAAGGAACTCGCCGACCAGGGCCAGTACAAGATCGAGTACCACCTGGCCGCGTTCCTCGACAACAACCTCGGCGGCAAGGGTTCGAAGACCGCGCTGGCCGCGGCGGGCGCCGCGCTCAACGAGGGCGTCGACAAGTTCAAGCAGTTCCACGACGTGCTGTACGCGAACCAGCCCGCCGAGAGCGAGGACGGCTTCGGCGACGTCAACCACATCCTCGAACTCGCCGATCAGGTCCCGGGCCTGAAGACCGAGGCGTTCACCAAGGCGGTCACCGAGGGCACCTACAAGGGCTGGGCGAACAAGGTCGCCACCGCGTTCAACAAGAGCGGCGTCTCCGGCACCCCGACCGTCAAGCTGGACGGTCAGACCCTCAACGTGATCGGGCAGAACGGCAAGGCCCTCACCGGCGAGCAGTTCGGCGCGCTGGTCAAGCAGACGATCGGCGGGTGACGCGATGACCACGGCCCGCACCACACCGAGCGCCCCCGTCGGGGCGAGTCGCGGCCTGTCCTGGCTGATCCTGCTGAGCGGACTGATCGGCCTGGCCGCGTCCGCGCAGCTCACCCTGGACAAGATCCGGCTGATCGAGAACCCGGCCTACCAGCCGAACTGCAACATCAACCCGATCATCAGCTGCGGCTCGATCATGCGCACCGACCAGGCCGAGGCGTTCGGGTTCCCCAACCCGATCATCGGACTGGCCGCGTTCGGAGCCCTCGCCGCGATCGGCGCGGGCCTCCTCGCCGGCGCCTCCTACCGCCGCTGGCTCTGGCTCTCCCTCCAGGGCGGCGCCCTCCTCGGCCTCGGCTTCGTCGCCTGGCTGATCGACCAGGCGCTGTACGAGATCGGCGCGCTCTGCCCCTACTGCATGGTCGTGTGGGCCGTGGTCATCACCCTCTTCTGGTCCACCACCGTCCACAACCTCCGCACCGGCGTCCTCCCCGCCCCCGCTTCCGTCCGTCGCCTCGCCGCCCTCCCCCACCAATGGCTGGTCCCGGTCGCGGGCTTCCTGGTGATCGCCCTGCTGATCCTCACCCGCTTCTGGTACTACTGGTCGACCCTGCTCTGATCCGCTTCCCTCTCTCGTCAGGGCCGGCCCGTTCGTTCGGGTCGGCCCTGACGGGGTTTCAGGGGAGGCGGGGCGGGGAGTCCAGGGCGGCCGTCACCAGGGCGCGGACCGTGCGGTCGTCCACCCCGCCGGAGAGGACCACGCCGCGGAAGAGCATCAGGCCGGCCCACAGGTCGAGCAGGGTGAGCACGTCGGTGTCGGGCGGGAGGACGCCGCGGGTGACGGCGCGGCGCAGGACGGTCGCGGAGCGGTCGCGGCGGGGCTCGACCAGCTCGGTGCGCAGCCGGAGGGCGAGTTCGGGTCGGTGGCGGCGTCCGAGATCAGCGCGGGCAGGATCGCCCGCACCTGCGGGGCTCCGTACAGGCCCGCCAACGCCCGGGCGACGGCGAGGATTTCGCGCGGGCTGTCGTCGAGGTCGTCCACCGGGATGTCCGGCAACCGGGTGCGGACGGCGTCCAGCGCGAGTGCCGCCTTGTGCGGCCAGGACCGGTAGACGGTGGCCTTGCCGACGCCCGCCTCCTGCGCGATCCCGCCGACCGTCGCCTTCGCGTAGCCGACCCGGGACAGCACCCGCAGCGTGGTGGCGAGGATCCGCTCGCGGGCCGCCAAGTCCCGGACCGGCGCGCCCTGTTCGTCCGTGACCGGGGTCAGGGTCCGCTTCTCCCCCATGGTGTTCTCCTCCGTGCGTGTCGGTCGGCTCCGTGCGTATGGATCAGCGGCCCGGCAGCCAGCCGGCGATCAGCTCCGCGATCCCGCCGCCGGAGCGGGCCCAGCGGACGTGGTCGGCGGACTCGCCGTCGGCCGGGGTGTGGTGGTGGCGGTCCACCGAGGCGGCGGGGAGTTTGGCCACCAGGCGGTCGACGGCTCCGGGCGGGGCCAGCCGGTCTCCGGGCAACGAGACGGCGAGGACGGGGAGTTCGAGCGCGGCGAGGGCCTGCTCGTAGTCCAGGTCGGCCCCGGCGGGCGCGAAGCGGCCGGTGCGGCCGAGGCGGGCCCAGTCGCGCATCAGCCGGGCCGGCTGGCGGCCGCCGAAGCCGAGCCGGTGGCCGGGCCAGTAACCCCACAAGGTCGCGATCAGCGCCAGGGCTTGACTGCTCGCCAGCACCCGCCAGCGGCCAACGCCCGGAAAGCCCCGGAAGTCCACCGACCCGGACGCGACCAGCACCAGCCCGTCCACCGCCTTCGGCTCCCGCGCCGCCGCCAGCACCGCGGCCTGCCCGCCGATGCTGTGCCCCAGCAGGAACAGCGGCACGCCCGTGCCGAACCGCTCCCGCACCGCGGCCGTCACCGCCGGGAAGTCCCGGGACGCCAACACGTGGTAGCCGTGCGTCGAGCGCCGCGAGGGGCGCGGCCCGCTCTCCCCCTGCCCGCGCAGGTCCACCGCGACGACGGCCACCCCGCGCGCCGCCAACTCCGCGCAGAACGGCGCGTAGTAGCCGGCCGGCACCCCGAGCGCGGGCCACAGCACCAGCACCGCCGCCGGCTCCCCGTCCGGCGCCGTCACCGCGGCGGCCAACGCCTCCGCCCCCGATACCGGGATCCGCACGCTCTCCGCCCCGCTCGCCATCGCTCCTCCGGTCCGTCTCCGCACTGGCCGCAGGTCGGAACGACCTGTCTCGACCGCATTCGATCAAACTCTGCGCCATTTGGCCATGCCCCGACCGGAACCGGACCGGTTCGCGCGGGAAACCGGTCGGAACCGGAAGTCAGAACGGCGGCTCGACCGAGCACTCGCCCGACCAGGGGACTTCCACCGGTACCGCCTTCTCCTCCTGGTGGACGCGGACGGCCTCCTCGATCCGGCCGAGGTCGACGAGGTACTCGGCGCGGAGGGAGCGCAGCGAGTTCGGGTCCTGTTCGAGCAGGGCGAGTGCCTCCTCGGTGCGGCCGACCTCGGCGAGCAGGCCGGAGCGGCTCCACACCCCGTACCAGCTGTCGCCCTCGGGGTGCCGGCGGGCCAGGTCGATCGCCTCCTCGTGCAGTCCGAGGCGGCCCATCAGCCAGAGCCGGATCCTGAAGAACTCCCAGTCCTCTGCCCGCCCTTGACGCGCCGCCACGGCATCGAGCCGGGCCAGCGCCTCCCGGGCCCGGCCCTGGTCGGCGTACAGGGTGCAGAGCGTGTCGACGATCCAGTCCTCCCAGCCGCCGGGCGAGTCCGCGAGCGCGCCCATCACCTCGATCGCCTCCTCGCCCCGCCCGTGCCTGGCCAGCAACTCCGCCAGCGGAACGGCCACGTGCCACCGCCCGCCCGGCACGGCCCCGAACGTCCGGTACACGTCGATCGCCGCCTCCAGGTCGCCGCGCCCCTCCAGCACCTCGGCGAGGCTGCGGACGGCATGACCGTGGTGCTCCGTCGCCGCGTACGCCCGCAGCTCCTCGATCCGACCGTGCCGGGCGAGCAGGTCGGCCAGCTGGTCACGCCCGTTGACGGAGGTGACGCGACGGGTGTGCAGCAGCGCGACCGCCTCGTCGATCCGGCCCTGCCGCTCCCGGACGGCAGCCAGCAGGTCGATCGCGTTGGACGGCTCCACCCGCACGTTGCCGCACTCGGGGTCGTCGCAGGCCGGCACCGCCGCCGCGATCCGCGCCTCCAGCAGCGCCGCAACCTCCTCGTCCCGGCCCGCCTCCGCGGCGACCTCGACCAGGCACGCGGCGAGGTACCACTCCCCGATCCCGCCCTTCAACAGCTCGAACGCCTCACCGCCCCGGCCGTGCCGGGCCAGCAGACGCCCGACGGACACCAGCGCCAACCGGTCGCCGGCCTCCGCGAACGGGAGCACCAGCGCGATCGCCTCCTCCGCCCGGCCCCAGCCCTCCAGCAACTCCGCCTGTGCCTCGGCCGCCCGCCACCACCCCGTCGCCAGGTACGGCGCGAGCACCTGCAACGCCTCCTCGCACCGCCCCTCGCCACCGAGCCGCCGCGCCCACCCGAGCGCGCAGAACCACTCCCCGCGGCCGGCCTGGAACTCCACCTCCCGCTCGTGGCCGAGCGCGAGCAGGCGCTTCACCAGCGGCGGAGGAACACAGCCCGTCAGCGTCCGGGCCCGGTAGTCAAGATCAGCAGCATCCACAGCGGCGCACCCTAGCCCCCGTTCCCGACAACAGCCCGGCCGCGGCCCGCGAGCCGCCCGAGTGCCGCCCGCCAGGACGGAACGAGTCGTCTCGTTCCACGCTAGCGAGCCCCCTCACGAGCCGTCAAGTACCGCCCTGACGAGCACTTTTGTCGTCCACGGGCCCCTTGCGCCGCGTTCCGCGGCCCGGCTACAGTCCGGGACTCCCAGGACCCGGACCGTCGAAGCGAGGCAGCGCGTGGAACGCCAATGGACCCTTCGGGAGAGCGTGACGGTGCACGCCTCCGCCGAGTCGGTGTACGCCGCGCTCCGCGACCTCCGGAACATGGCCCGCTGGAGCCCCGAGTGCATCGGGATACGCCGGCTCGGCCGCGGACCGGTCGCCGAGGGCACCCGCTTCCTCGGCTTCAACCGCAAGGGCCTGTTCCTGTGGTTCACCGACTGCCGCGTCACCACGGCCCGCGCCCCGCACGAGTTCGCCTTCCGGGTCGTCGTCTTCGGGCTCCCGGTGGCCCGTTGGGGCTACCTGGTCGAGGCGGCCGGGACGCCCGACGCCGTCCGCGTCACCGAGTACTGGGAAGACCTCCGCACCGGCCCCGGTTCCCGCGTCACCGAACTCCTCGGCCGCGTCTTCACCGGCACCCGCCCCACCGACCGCGCCGCCCTCAACCGTGACGGCATGCGCGCCACTCTCGCCCGCCTCCGCGCCACTGTCGAACAGCCCGAACCCCCTGCCCGGCCCTGAGCGTTCGGCCTGCCCGGCCCTGAGCGTTCGGCCTGCCCGGCCCTGATCAGTCGGCCACGGCCTGCGAGATCGGCGGAGCCGGCGCGAAATTCCCGGGCACTCCGGCCCGTTCATCTGCCATCCTCGGGCGCGTGCCCGCTCGTAACCGCCGCCTGCCGCGGCACCTGTCGTGGCCTCTCACGTCGACGGACCTCGCCTCCGGTCTCGGAGAGGCGCCGTCCGACGCCCTCCAGTTCGACTTCGGCAGTCTCGCCCCGACGGACGGGACTCTCCTCACCGCCTCCTGGACGCCGCCCCTCGGCTCGAACTACGGCAACGGCCCGCACCCCCGCTGGTGGTCGAGCGTCTGGATCCTCGTCGCCCCCGTCCCGAGCGGCGAGCGGGCGGCCGCCCGGAAACTCCTGCGCGAGCAGGCCCTCCCCGGGCTCCGGCAGTGGATCGACGAGGCCCGCACCGGATCCGAAGCCTGGGCGCTGAGCCGGCACACCATCTCCTGGAAGCTCCCCGGCCGCCGCCTCCACCTCAGCCACGACGGGCAGCCGTACCGCCCGGTCGAACTCCCCTGAGACGAACCGGCGTCGGCCGGACCTCGACGAGCCCGGTCAGCTCCCGTAGTCCCACTCCTCCACGCAGAACCGGACCGCGCCCGCTCACCGGGCTCCCGGTTCCACCAGCCCATCCCGATGCCCCACCTCTCCAGCAGCCCGCGCCCGTGATCGCGCACCCCAGACGCCCGCTGCGACCGGGCTCGGGCCGGAGGACAGAAGTCGACGGCCCGGCACGGGAGTCGGGGAGGTCATCGAGCGATGCGGTAGACCACCGTGCGGCGGGAGGGCCCCGGGGGGAGGGTGGGGTCGTCGAAGTCCCTGGCCGGGTCGTGGGTCATGCCGAGGCGTTCGGCGACGGCGCGGGAGGGGGTGTTGGGGGCGGCGATCAGGGCGAGGATCTCGGGGAGGGCCAACTCCTGGAAGCCGTACTGGAGTACGGCGCGGCCGGCCTCGGTGGCGTAGCCGTGGCCCCAGGAGTCGGGGTGCAGGCGCCAGCCGGCCTCGATGCCGTCGAAGGGGGTCTCCTCGTCGACCGGGTCGAGGCCGGCGAAGCCCAGGAAGGTTCCCTCGCTGCGGAGTTGGACGGCCCACCAGCCCCAGCCGCGTTCGGCGAGCTCCTCGCGGAAGGCGGCGAGCGAGCCGGCGGACTGTTCGCGGGTCATCACGGGGCCGAGGTGGCGGCGCACCTCGGGGTCGGCGTTGAGTGCGGCCCAGCGGTCCAGGTCGCCGTCCTGCCACTGGCGCAACAGCAGCCGGGGGGTGGTGAGTTCGACAGCAGCACTCATCTCAGTTCTCCGCTCCGGCGAGGACCTCGCCCGCCAACGTCTCCGCCGCGTCCAGCACCGCACCGAGCGCCGCCGGATCCGTCGACCCCGGAGCGAACAGCTCTTGCGCCCGGCGTTCGAAGTCCCTTGGTGTGCAGCCCAGTTCACCGGCCGAGGCGATCGCGCCCTTCTCGTTGACCAGCCACCGCCCGGCCGCGCGTGCAGCGCGTGCACCAGCAGGCCGACGGCGCGGAACAGGCAGCCCTGCACGTATCCGGCGTCGCCCCGCCGCGCGCCCTTCCGCGCGTTGGCCAGCGTGAACGGCACCTCCCACGCCGCGTCCGCCTCCAGTCGGCGCGCCAACTCCTGCGGGTAGTCGACCAGTTCGGCCCGGAGGGCGGTCAGCGCCCCGGTCGGGTCGGCGAGCACCCGCCCGAGTGCCAGCTCCCCCGCGTACGCGTACGACGGGACGCCGTACGGGTGCCCGGGCTGCTGGCCGCTGAGGTAGCGGCCGGCCCGGGCCTCGGCGGCGTAGTCGCGGACGCGGGCGACGTCCCGGTAGATCCAGTCGACGCGGGCCGTACCGAGGTCCAGCCAGGCGCCGCCGTCCACCCAGGGGCCCCAGCCGCCGGGTTCGGTGACGTCGACGGGGTGGCCGCAGAGTTCGGCGGCGAGGCGGCGCAGCGCGGCGGTGTCCAGTTCGCCGGCCCGGTAGTAGAGGCCGAGGTCGTAGTCGGAGCCGGGGGCGTGTGCGCCGCGGGCCCGGCTGCCGCCGAGGCAGACGCCGACGATGCCGCCGATCTTCGCCAGGTGCGAGGCCAGCTGCCCGAGCTCGGCCTCGCTCGGTCCGCCGTTTCCACTGTTCTCGTTCATCGTCCGCCACGATGCCGCACCGGCCCGGCCCCCGCCAGGCGTTTTCGACGGGATCCGGGCCGGTGCGGCAGGGCAGAAAGGGCGCGGTGGGGGCACCGCTCCACCCCCACCGCGCCGGCCGGCCGCCGCCCGCTCCGGCGGCCGGCCTTCTCGGCATCGGCCGGTCCCCCGCGGGCGGTCGGCCCGTGCCCGGCCGGCTCCGAAGACGGTCGGCCGTTGCCGGCGGCGGGTCAGCCGATGCTGCAGGCCACCCCGTTGAGGCTGAAGCCGGTGGCGGCGGCGGTGTTGCCGGTGTGGTTGGCGTTGAAGCCGAAGCTGGTGCTGCCGCCGGCGGGAATGGCCGCGTTGTAGGTCAGGTTGGTGGCGGTGACCTGTCCACTGGCGGGGCTGACGGTGGCGTTCCAGGCGCTGCTGACGGTCTGTCCGCCGGGCAGCGTGAACTTCACCGACCAGCCGTTGACGGCGCTGCCGCCGGTGTTGGTGACGGTGATGTTCTCGGTCAGGCCGGTGTTCCAGGAGCTGACCTGGGTGCTGACCTTGCACGCCGCGCCGCTCGGCGGGGTGGACGGCGAGGACGAGGAGGACGGCGACGAGGACGGGGACGAGGACGGGGACGGCGAGCCCGCGGTGCCGCCGAGCGCGGTGACGGCCGAGTTGTAGGAGGCCTTCGGCTGGTAGTTGTCGTCGTACATGGTGGCCGCGCCGTAGCCGCTGAACGCGCCGGGGATCCACGAGTCGGCGTCGCCGACGCCCCACTGGGAGACGCCCACGCAGCCGCTGACGGCCAGGCAGTTGCTGATCACCGTCGCGTAGTCGGTGGCCTGCTGGGCGAGGTTGGCGGCGCTCGCGGGCACCTGCATCCGGTCGTCGAGCTCGGTGATGGCGACGTCGAGGCCGAGCGCGGTGAAGCGCTGGATGTTGGCCTTCATGGTGCTGGGGACCTGGCCGACGATGAAGTGGGCCTCCAGGCCGACGCCGTCGATGGGCACGCCCTGCGACTTGAGCGAGGACACCAGCTGGTACATGGCGTCGCTCTTCGCGTTGACGCCCTCGATGTTGTAGTCGTTCAGGTAGAGCTTGGCGTTCGGGTCGGCGGCCCGCGCGGTGCGCAGCGCGTCGGCGATGTAGCCGCTGCCCATCGCGTTGTAGAAGACGCTGGTGCGCAGCGAACCGTCTTCGTTGAAGGGCTCGTTGACGACGTCCCAGGAGTAGACCTGGCCCTTGTAGTGGGTGGCCTGGGTGGTGACGTGGTTCTCCATCGCGGCCTGCACCTGGGCGGTGGGCAGGCTGCTCACCCAGGACGGCAGCTGGCTGTGCCAGACCAGCGTGTGGCCGCGGACCCGCATGCTGTGGGACTTCGCGAAGCTGACGATCTTGTCGCCGGGGCCGAAGTTGAAGTTGTTGGCGGAGGATTCGGTGGTGTCCCACTTCATCTCGTTGCCGGGGGTGACCATGTCGAACTGGGTGCCGGCGACGGCGGTCAGCGCGGAGTTGTTCAGGTCGTTCTGGGTGACGGCGGTGCCGAAGTAGCTGCCCTTGGCCTCGGCGAGGTCGCGCAGGGTGGTGCCGGCGGCTCCGGCGGGGCCGCTGCCGAAGGTGGCGGCGGCCAGCAGGCCGCCGGCCGCGGCGACGGCGAACGCCGCGAGGGCGCGCCCGCGCCGGTTTGCTGCGCGCAACTGTGCAGCCATGGTCCGTCCTTCCGGGGGGTGGGTGGGGTGCACGGACCGTACGGTCGGGTGCGCGCCCCGGGCAACGGACCGCCGGGGCGGTCGGCGGCGGCGGCCACGGGCGCGGTTTCCAGGGGGTTGGCCGGTGCGCGGGCGCACCGGTGTCCCGACCTGCGGCGGGTGGGGGAACGACGGAGCGGCCGCCGCCCGGTGGTGCCGGGTCGGCGGCCGCTCCGAGGGGCCTGCCGGGTGCGAAAGTTACAGTGCGTCAGCAACCAGTTCGGCTTCGGCGCCGACGAGTTCCTTGCCCATGCAGATGCTGAGCTCGTGGTCCTTGTAGTAGCCGAACTTGCGGATCTCGGCGTACCCCTCGGACTGGTACAGGCCGACCGCCTCGGGCTGCAGGGTGCCGGTCTCCAGCACCAGCCGGGTGCGGCCGGCGGCGATCGCGGCCTGCTCCAGGTGGCGCAGCAGGATGCGGGAGTAGCCCCGGCCGCGGGCGGCGGGGACGACGTACATCCGCTTGAGTTCGGCGTCGCCGTCGCGCAGGCCGTCCTCGTCGCGCTCCTTGACGCGCCATCCGCCGCAGGCCACCGGCTCGCCGTCCTGGTAGCCGATCACGAACAGCCCGACCGGCGGGTCGAAGTGGTCGGCGTGGATGACGGTCTGGTCGCCGTCGCCGTACCGGACGACGTACTCCTGCTGGACGTCGGCGGCGAGCTTCTGGGCGTCGGGGTGTCCGAAGCCGGTGGTGCGGATCTCCATGTCGGTCAAGGGTACGGGCCGCTAGCGGGCGGCCGTGAGGCGGGCGACCAGGTCGCTGCGGCCGAACAGGAGGGCGGCGTCGAGTGCGGAGGGCGTGCCGGCGTGCGGGTCGGCGCCGTGGGCGAGCAGGGCGTCGACGACGTCGGTGGAGCCCTTGAAGACGGCGCCGGCCAGCGGGGTCTGGGCGCGGTCGTTGACCCGGTCGGGCTCGGCGCCGCGCTCCAGCAGCGCGCCGACGGTGGCGGCGTGGCCGTGGTAGGCGGCGAGCATCAGCAGGGTGTCGCCGCGGTCGTTGGTGAGGTCGGCGGGCACCCCGGCGTCGAGGTGGGCGGCGAGCAGTTCGGTGTCGCCGGCCCGGGCGGCGTCGAAGAGCCGGCCGGCCAACGCGATGACGTCGGCGTCGGGCGTGGTGGGTTCGGTCATGGGGTGGTCCGCCTTCCGATGGAGTGTGGCCCGGGGTGCCGCCGGGTCGTGTGAACGTGCCGCGCTCCCGGGAGGTGCCGGGGATGCCGGGGCCGGGGCCGCCCGGGGGTGGTTCCGGCCAGCCGTTCGGGCGAATTCCGGGCGTTCGGGTCGCGGGCGCACCGGGCGCGGGGACGCCTGAGTGCGCCGGTGCGATCCACCGGCGCTGCCCCGCGGGACACCCCGGAGGTCCACTGCCCACCCGGCCGGCCCGGTGAGAACCACCCGTTCGCCGCACCCCATCCCCATTTACTTTTTGTCACCATAAAGGCACTTTCTGTCACCTTGTCCCCCGCCCCGTGAGGAGCATCCCGTGATTCTCTCCATCTCCGGCATCGTTCTGTTCGGCGTCATCGCCTTCCTGTTCTTCCGCCGGGACGGGCTGAAGATCTCGCACGCCCTGGTGTGCGCGCTGTTCGGCTTCTACGTCGCGGGCTCCTCGATCGCCCCGAGCATCCAGGCGGGCGGCGCGAGCCTGGCCAGCCTGATCGGCGGGCTCAAGTTCTGAGCGGCTCCGGCCCGGGCGCGGAGTTCCCACCGCCCCGGGCCGTTCGCCCGTCCGGGCCGTCCCCGCCCGGCGCCCGTCCCGCCCGCACCTCCTGATCCCCCGTCAGCACCCCTCCCGCCTCCGGAGTCCGCATGTCCCTCAACCGCCACTTCAACCGGGGCCGCGACCTCGCCCGCACGGCCGGCGACCACGCCGCCGACGTGTTCGCGCCGCTGACGCTGATCGGCCGCGGCCTGCGCCGCCACGCCGACTGGGCCAGGGGCCGCTGGACGGCCCTGCCGAAGGAGCGGCGCGGCCCGACCCTGCTGGTCGGCGCGGCCACCACGGTCGGCATCTTCCTGCTGCCGCACGGCCCGCTGCTGGCGATCGTCGCCCTGGTCGCCTCGGCCGCCTGGGTCGGCCGCAGCCCCAAGTCCGCGCCCGAGCCGGAGCCGGACCTCGCCGACGTCAAGCTGACCGCGCTGTACGCGGCGCTCACCCCGTACTTCGGCGGCTTCGACGACCCGTTCGCGCTGTACCGGATGGACGGCGAGTGGCGGGCGGCGTTCTCCGGCTGGGAGTTCGACGCGGACGGGCGGCTCGCCACCCTGGAGATCTCCTACCCGGCGTACTTCACCGACACCGAGCCGGCCGCCCGGGCCCGGATCGAGCAGGTGGTGCAGGGCAAGGCGGGCCGCTCCCGGGAGTACCGCTTCGACTGGGACGAGGAGATCAACCGGCTGCGGGTGAGCGCGCTCGCCCCGCTGCCCGCCGACATCGTGGCGCAGCGTTTCGTCACCGCGCCGGGCGAGATCGTGCTCGGCTTCACCGACGGCGAGGGCAGCCACCGCACCATCCCGGTCGAGCAGGGCGGGGTGACCGAGCAGCAGCCGCCGGTGGTGTGGCGGGTCGGCCCGCGCTCCGCCGAGCCGCACCTGCTGGCGCTGGGCGCGGCCGGGTACGGGACGTCGACGCTGCTGCGTTCGATCGCGCTGCAGGCGCTGCCCCACGGCGACCTGGTGGTGGTGGACGGGGCGAGCACCGGCGAGCACGCCTGCCTGGTGAACCGGCCGGGCGTGTACACCGTGGAGACCAGCCTGCACGGGGCGCTGGCCGCGCTGGAGTGGGTGGCGAAGGAGACCGAGCGCCGGCTGATCGCGCTGAACTCGGCCCGCCACCACGGGGTGGCCGCGCCGGCGGACGTCACCCGGCCGCTGTGGATCCTGCTCGACCACCTCACCGAGCTGTCCGAGCTCGCCCACGCCGAGGACCGCACCGACCCGCAGGCGCTGCTGGAGGTGCCGCTGCGGCACGGCCGGGCGGCGCGCGTCACGGTGGTGTTCGTCGACGACCTGGAGGCCCGCGACCGGATCTCCCCCACCGTGCACACCTGCACCCGGGCCCGGGTGGTGCTCGGCCCGGTCACCGCCGACTCCGGTTCGGCGGGGCTCGGCGTCCCGCTGGACATCGCGCCCGCCGCGCACACCCCGCCCGGCCGCGGCTACGCCCGGATCGGCACGGCCGCCCCGGTCCGGGTCCAGGTCCCGGTGACGGTCGACCCGCTGGACGAGGACGCGGCGCCCGCGCTGCGCGAGGCCGTGATCGCGCTGCTGCCGCACCGCGACACCCGCACCGAGGCGCCCGCGCCGGTCGACGCGGTGGACGCGGCCGTCGCGGCCGGGGCGGTCGACCCGGTGGACGCCGTCGGGGCCCTCGCCCCGGAGCCGGTGGCCGCCGAGGCGGAGCCGGCCCAGGTCGAGCTGTCCAAGGACGTCGCCTCCGCCCAGCCCCGGCCGGCCTGGTGACGGGGATCGCACCCGCCCCATCCCGCCGACCAGAAGTGAACAAAATGTGACACGCCGGGTGATATCACCGCTCAGATGTGACAAATCGGGCGACCATGGGTACAAACAGGGGCGGCACGACAGGCGACGTATGTCCCGGACGGGAATCTTCGTCGGAGGTCGAGCGTTGGACCCATCGACGAAGAACAGCGACCACTAGTCCTGTGGGCAAGAAGCCCGGGAGGCACGATTCATGAGCGAGCGAGCTCTCCGCGGCACGCGACTCGGGGCGACCAGCTACGAGACCGACCGCGGCATTGATCTGGCACCGCGCCAGACCGTCGAGTACGCATGTCAGAACGGACACCGTTTCGAGGTCCCGTTCTCGGTCGAGGCGGAAATCCCCATGGTGTGGGAATGCCGTTTCTGCGGCCAGGAGGCCGCGCTCCTCGACGGTGAGGAGCCCGAGGAGAAGAAGACCAAGCCCACCCGCACCCACTGGGACATGCTGATGGAGCGCCGGACCCGTGAGGAACTGGAGGAGGTCCTGGCCGAGCGCCTGGCCGTTCTCCGCTCCGGCGGGATGAACCTGGCGGTCCACCCGCGCGATTCCCGCAAGTCCGCCTGACGGACCGAAGGACCGACGGGCGGAAACCCCGCACCACTGCCGAAGGGCCCCGGAAGTTCCGGGGCCCTTCGGCTGCCCGCGTGCGGTACCGCTGAACGGAAGGAGAAGAGGAAAGGGGACGGCCGCCGGGCCGTCCCCTTTCCTCTTCCTACTGTCTGTCAGGCGTCGTGCCCCGCCCGGCCCCGGTCAGGGAGCGATCGGCGGGCGGTACTCGGTGTCCGGCCCGCTCGGGCGGGTCGGCGGGTCGACGACCTCGCCCTGGACGACCTTGCCGTCGGGGCGGTGGATGCGCAGCTGCTCCTGCAGGCGCATCGCGTCCGCGAAGCGGTCGGCGCCGACGGGGGCGGTGGAGCGCAGCACCGAGCCGGTGATCCGGCGGCCGGCGGCGCGCCACAGGGCGCGGGTCGGCGGGATCAGCAGGGTGGCGGCCAGCAGGTCCGACAGGAAGCCCGGCAGGATCAGCAGCACGCCGGCGAGCACCGTCATCGAGGTGCCGGTCTGCGGCTGCGCGGACTGCGGGTCCTTGGACAGTTCGACGGCGGCGCGGAACGCCCGGGCGCCGGCCCGCTTGATCACGGTGCCGCCCAGGAACACTCCGGCCAGCAGCAGCACCAGGGTCAGGAACCAGCCCACCCAGCCGGCCACCACCGTGACCAGCCAGATCTCCAGCACCAGCCAGGCGGCGATCAGCAGCGGCACGGCCCGGGCGATTCGCCCGCGACGGGCCTGGGGGGCCGGGGTTGCTTGCTGGGACACGGTACGGATCCACTCCATCGCGGTGCTCTCAGCGGCGGCCGGCGGCTCCGGCCGCGTTCACGGCACCACCCTGCACAACGGCCCGCCGCGCCCGCGTGTTCCGCCGCCCGCGCGCGGACCGGCCGGCACCGGGTACGACGGGGCCCCGGACCGCCGCCGTCGGGTGGCGGTCCGGGGCCCGGTGCTGCCGTGTCAGGAGCGCTTCGCCGCCCGGCGGCGCTGCCACCCGGCCGCGGCGGCGACGCCGCAGGCCAGCAGGCCGCCGAGGGCGAGCACCCACTCGGGCCCGGCGCCGACCTTGTCGGCGACGGTCTGGCTGTCGCGCAGCGGCACCACGGCGTTCAGCACTTCCTGGTCGAGCTCCTCGGTGCGCTGCTGCACCTCGCCGTCGGGGGTGATGACGGCGCTGACGCCGCTGGTCGCGGCGATCAGCACGGCGCGGCCGTGCTCGACGGCGCGCAGCCGGGACATCGCGAGCTGCTGCTCGGTCTGGCCGGTGCGGTTGTAGGTGGCGTTGTTGGTCTGCACGACCAGCACCCGGCCGCCCTGGTTGACGGTGTCGCGGACGATCTCGTCGTAGGCGACCTCGAAGCAGATGACGTCGCCGATCCGGGCCGGGCCGAGGTGCATGACGCCGCTGCCGGTGCCGGGGTAGAAGTCCCGGGCGACCCGCTGCAGGCGGGTGATCACCTTGGAGAGTTCGGAGCGGAACGGCACGTACTCGCCGAACGGCACGGGGTGCTGCTTGGTGTAGGACTCGCCGGGGCCGGAGCTCGGGTCCCAGACGATGCCCTCGTTGCGGACGTGCTGCTGGTCGGGGCCGTCGACCAGGGCGCCGACCAGGGTGGGGACGCCGATCGCCTTGACGGCCTGGTCGATCCGGGCGTAGGCGGCGGGGTCGGTGAACGGGTCCAGGTCGGAGGCGTTCTCCGGCCAGATCACCACGTCGGGCTTGGGCGTCCGGCCGGCGGCGACGTCGGCGGCGAGCCGTTCGGTGGTGCCGGCGTGGTTGTTCAGCACCAGCATCGGCCGGCCGAGGAAGTCCATGCCGGGGCGGTCCACGTTGCCCTGGACGATCGCCACCCGGACGGTGTCGGCGGCCGTGGTCGGCACCGGCACCGCGTAGCCGATCAGCACCAGCGCGACGGCCGTCAGGCCGCCCGCGACGGTGCGCCAGGGCAGGACGGCGGTGCCGGCCCGGCGGGCCCGCAGCACGCACAGCGGCGCCCAGGCCAGCAGGGTGCCGCAGGCCGCCACGGCGAAGGTCACCAGCGGGGCGCCGCCGAGCGCGGCGAGCGGCGTGAACGGGCTGGCGGTGTTGGCGAACGCCAGCCGGCCCCACGGGAAGCCGCCGAACGGCAGCCGGTCGCGCGCCCACTCCTGGGTGACCCAGAGCATCGCGGCCCACAGCGGCCAGCCGCGCAGCTTGGAGGTGAGCGCCAGGCCGGCGCCCATCAGCGCGAGGAACAGCGCCTCGATGGCGGAGAGCCCGACCACGCCGTCCCAGCCGACCACGCGCAGCCAGGACAGCAGCACCACGAAGAACGGCACCCCGAACACGAAGCCCAGCCAGGCGCCGTGCCGGGCCCGCCGGCCCCGGGTCAGCAGCGTCAGCGCCGCCACCCCGAGGATCGACAGCGGCCACACGTCGTACGGCGGGAACGCGAAGGCCATCACCGTCCCGGCCAGCGCGGCCAGCCCGGTGCGGGCCCACCACGCGCCGCGGCCGCGGCGCTCCGGCGCCTCGTCCGGCTTCCCCTCGGCCACCGGGCGCTCCTGCGAAACGGGCAGTGCCACCTGCGCACCACCTCTCTACCTCGTACGACGTCCCCCGAAAGGTACCTCACTCGCCGGGGCGGTCCGCCGGGTCCCGGTGGGTGTGGACGGTCCGGCCGCGGACCACGGTGCGCAGGCAGGTGGGGAGGGGTTCGCCGGGGGTGAGGTCGGGCAGGCCGGGGGTGCCGGAGCGGGGGTCGGTGGACCAGTCGGCGATGCGGGTGTCGGGGGCCTGGACGACCAGGTCGGTGGTGGCCCAGATCGCGTAGGAGGCGACCGCGCCGGGCACCAGGACGCCGTCCTGGTCGTGGCCGAGGGCGCGGTGGCCGCCGCGGGTGTGGGCGGTGAACGCGGCGCGGACCGAGATGCGGTGCTCGGGGGTGCGGTGGAAGGCGGCGGCGCGGACGGCGCCCCACGGGTCGAGCGGGGTGACGGGCGCGTCGGAGCCGAAGGCCAGCGGGACGCCGGCCCGCAGCATCGCGGCGAACGGGTTGAGCTGCGCGGCGCGTTCGGCACCGAGGCGTTCGACGTACATGCCGTCGGGTCCGCCCAGGCGGCGTCGAAGGCGGGCTGCACGGAGGCGGTCAGGCCGAGTTCGGCGAACGCGGCGATGGTCTCGGGGGTGAGGGCCTCGGCGTGCTCGACGCGGTGCCGCATCGCCTTGACGGGTTCGGCGCCGAGCTTGTCGGCGGCGGCGCGGACGCCGTCCAGGACGGCGCCGATCGCGGCGTCGCCGATGGCGTGGAACCCGGCCTGCAGGCCGGCCTCGGTGCAGGCGACGACGTGCTCGGCGATCTGATCGGCCGTCAGGTAGGCGACGCCGGTGTGGTCGGTGTCGGCGTAGGGGTCGTGCAGGCAGGCGGTGTGCGAGCCGAGCGCGCCGTCGACGAACAGGTCGCCGCCGGCGCCGACCGCGCCGAGGCGCTTCGCGGTCTCCACGCCCTGCGCGCCGAGTTCGCCCCAGTAGCCGAAGACCTCGGGGCCTTCGGTCTCGGCGGCGAGGGCGAGCAGCGCGGCGAGGTCCTCGGCGGAGGAGATGTCGGGGCCGGCGCACTCGTGCAGCGCGCCGATGCCGAGTTCGGCGGCCCGGCGCAGGGTGGCGTGCTGGGCGTCGCGTCGCTGGGCGGGGGTGAGGTGGGCGAGCGCGGCGCGGCGGACGGCGTGGTGGGCGTCCTGGGTGAGCGGGCCGTCGGCGGAGTAACCGGCGCGGTCGGCGAGCGCCGGGACGAGGGCGCGCAGGGCGCTGGTGGCGAGGCCGGAGTGGACGTCGGTGCGGGAGAGGTAGAGGGCGGCCCCGCCGGCGGCGGCGTCGAGTTCGGCGAGCGAGGGGGCGCGGTGCTCGGGCCAGCGGGTCTGGTCCCAGCCGTGGCCGAGCAGGATGCCCTCGGTCGGGCCGGCGGCGGTGAAGGCGGTGACGGCGGCGAGCGCGTCGGCGAGCGAGGCGCTGTCGGTGAGGTCGAGGCCGGTGAGGGCGAGGCCGGTGGAGGTGGCGTGCACGTGGGCGTCGACGAACGCGGGGGTGACCAGGGCGCCGTCCAGTTCGACGATCTCGTCGGCGACGTCGGCGTAGGCCTCGGCGGCTCCGTCGCTGCCGACCCAGGCGATGTGTTCGCCCTCGACCAGCATGGCGGTGGCGAAGGGGTCGGCGGGGCTGTAGACGTTGCCGCCGCGCAGCAGGACGGTCCGGTCGGTGCGTTCGGTCATGGCGTCCAGTCTCGCACCACGAACACCGGGGTCAGAGCTTCGGGGGGCGGGCCTCGTACGGGGTGGAGAGGACGACGGTGGTGCGGGTGGAGACGCCGGCCGCGGAGCGGATCCGGGCGAGCAGGTCCTCCAGGTCGCCGGGGCCGGGGACGCGGACCTTGAGGATGTAGTTCTCGTCGCCGGCGACGCTGTGGCAGGCCTCGATCTCGGGGAGGGCGACCAGGCGTTCGGGGGTGTCGTCGGGCGCGCTGGGGTCGAACGGCTTGACGGAGATGAACGCGGTGAGCGCCAGGTCGACCGCCTCCGGGTCGACGATGGCGGTGTAGCCGCGGATGACGCCGCGCTGTTCGAGCCGCCGCACCCGCTGGTGCACGGCCGAGGTGGACAGGCCGGTGGCCTTGCCCAGGTCGGTGTAGCTCATCCGTCCGTCCTGCAGCAGCAGCTGGACGATGCGCTGGTCGAGTTCCTCCACAAGTCGTCAACCTACTCGATGACGGCGGGGCTGTGCAGACAGCTCACTGGGGGCGCATCCGGGGGGCACATGCCAATGGAATGTGGCGAGGAACACACGCGGTGCATCACCGTGCGCCCGAGTGCAGGGTTATGACGTGTCGTCAGGGGGAAGTGCTGCTGGTGGCCCGGACAACGAGTGACTCCGGCCCGATCCGAGGGGGATCAGATGCCTTCCACCGACCAGCGTCCCGACGTCGAGGACGAACCCGGCGCGCTCGAGCCGTCCCTGGGGACGGACCCGGGCGCGGCCGACAGTTGGGAGATCGTCCGGGTGCACTGCCCGGCCTGTGACCGCCCGATCGCGCTGATCGGGGACGAGGAGCGGCTGCCGCAGCACGCGGTGCTGCCGTCCGCGTGGAACCCCTTCCAGTCCGCGATCTGCCGGGGCACCGGCGCGCCGACCGCCGACCTGCCGGAGTGCGTGGAGCAGCCGGAGCAGGACGGCCTGGACAACCTGGTGGCGCTGCCGACGGCGCTGGACTGGCGCACCCAGCCGTTCTCGCACGCGGGCGCCCACCGCGCGGTGCGGGCACTGCTGCCCGCGCAGCGCGACCGCCGGGCGGCCTGAGCCGCACGTCCTGTCGAGGGCGCCGCGTTCCGGTGCCCTCCGGGTGCTCCGCCCGGTCCACGTAGGCTGGCCGGATGACCGCTGCCTTCCCCGACCTGTCCGCGCTGTCCGCGGGCCTGCTCGCGCTGCCGCCTTCCCTGGGCCCGGTGCGGCTGGTCGCAGTGGACGGGCACGCCGGGTCCGGCAAGACCACGTTCGCGGGGCGGCTGGCGGCGGAACTGGGCGGAGCCCCGGTGGTGCACCTGGACGATCTGGCGACCCATCAGGAGCCGTTCGGCTGGGTGGGCCGGCTGCGCGAGCAGGTGCTGGCGCCGCTGTCCCGCGGCGAGCCGGCCCGGCACGGCGTGTACGACTGGACGGCGCGGGAGTTCCGCGGCGTCCGGCAGGTGCCGCCGGCGCCGGTGGTGCTGCTGGAGGGGGTGGGCGCGGGCCGGCGGGCGGTGCGTCCGGCGCTCGCGGCGCTGCTGTGGATGGAGCTGGACGCGGCGGCGGCGCGGGCCCGCGGGGAGCTGCGGGACGGTCCGGAACTGGCCGAGTTCTGGGCGGGTTGGGCGGCGGCGGAGCGGGCGCACTTCGCGGCCGATCCGAGCCGTCCGCACGCCTCGCTGCGGGTCGACGGGATCACCGGGCGGATCGCCGGGGACACCCTGAGTGAGCCGTTTGAACCGGTCTTGACCTGCGACGTCGTCAGGATCTAAGTTCAGCCTGTCGCGGAAATCAGTTGAATCCGCAACCACAGACACGGCGTCTCCGGCTTGTTCCCCCGTGAGCCGGAGGCGCCGTTCCCCTTCCCGGCGGGGTCCGTTCAGCACCCCAACACCCGATCGTCTCGCGCCATTTGACCCGCGCGGCACCCTTACGGATCAGCTCTGCGCCGGTACCATGCCCGCAGGCGCGTATCAGCGCCCCGAGGTCTGGCGGGGGGCGTCAGTGACGGTGGAGAGTTCCGGCGGCAAGGGGTCCGCCGCGGCGGGGCCGGATCCGGAGGCCGACCGCGCCTGGTCGCGTGCCATGGACGCCTACACGGCCGGCTCGTACGCCCGCGCCGAGGAGGAGTTCCGGGACGCGGTGCGCGTCGACCCCGGCATGGCCGACGCCTGGCTGGGCCTGCACGCGCTGCGCAGCGACACGGCCGGCGCGCTGCTGGCGATGCACCGGCACCGGGAGCGGTTCGGCGAGCAGCGCGAGCGGCACCGCCGTCCGCTCAGTTCCTGGTACTGGCTGGGCTGGTGGGTGCAGCCGGTGCTGGAGAGCGCGCAGGACCTGGCCCTGGCGCACGCCTCGCACTGGCTGGACGGCCGTCATCTCAGCGAGCTGGACCAGGCGTTGGCGGCCTGCCCGGCGCCGGAGCAGGAGCCCGCGGTGCGTTTCCTGCACGCCTGCCGCTCCTACCTGTTGAAGGACTGGGAGCAGCTGATCCGGGACACCGACCGGCTGTTGGACGATCCGGTGCTGGGCATCGAGGCGGGCCTGTTCGCGGGCATGGCCCGGGTCCGGCTCGACATGTGCGCGCAGGCGCAGCGCCCGCTGGCGGCCTCGCTGGCCCGCTGCCGCTCCGAGCAGCCGCAGCGCAAGGAGCTGCGGTACTGGCTGGGCCGGGCGTACGAGGGCGCGGGGCGGACGGCGGCGGCGCTGCCGCTGTACCGGGCGGTGCACCGGGCGGATCCGGCGTTCATGGACACCGAGCAGCGGCTGGCGGCGATCTCCGCCGAGGACGGGCTGCTGGACGGCACCGGCTACGGCGAGTCGTACGGGGAGTACCGGGGCGCCGCGGTGGAGACGGCGGTCGACCTGGTGGAGGACGGGGCGCCGGAGCCGGAGCGGGCGCAGCCGCCGGGCGGGGAGCCGCGCGGCGGGCAGCTGGCCGAACGGGCGTCCGGCGTCTCGCCGTTACCCCTGCGGCTGGGCAACTGGCCGGCGGCGGCGGCGATTCCGCCGACCGGGCCGAACCCGGCGCCGGCCGCCCGGCTGGAGCTGGACCAGGCGCTGGCGGAGCTGGAGGCGATGGTCGGCCTGGACCCGGTGAAGCGTCAGGTCCGGGCGCTGTCGGCGCAGTTGAGGATGGCCCGGCTGCGCGCGGACCGGGGGCTGCCGGTGCAGCCGCCGAAACGACACTTCGTGTTCTCCGGCCCGTCGGGCACCGGCAAGACCACGGTGGCGCGGATCCTCGGCCGGGTGTTCCACGCGCTGGGCCTGCTCTCCGGCGACCACCTGGTGGAGGCCCAGCGAGCAGACCTGGTGGGCGAGTTCCTCGGCCAGACCGCGGTGAAGGCGAACGAGCTGATCGACTCGGCGCTGGACGGCGTGCTGTTCATCGACGAGGCCTACTCGCTGGCCAACTCCGGTTACAGCAAGGGCGATGCGTACGGCGACGAGGCGCTCCAGGTGCTGCTGAAGCGCGCCGAGGACAACCGGGACCGGCTGGTGGTGATCCTGGCCGGCTACCCGGAGGGCATGAACCGGCTGCTGGCGACCAATCCGGGCCTGAACTCCCGGTTCACCACCCGGGTCGACTTCCCGTCCTACCGCCCGGCGGAACTCGCCGACATCGGCGTCCAGTTGGCGGAGGCGGACGGCGACGGCTGGGACGTGGACGCGGCCGAGGAGCTGGCGTCGATCTGCGGGCACGTGGTCGCCGAGGGCTGGATCGACCAGCTCGGCAACGGCCGCTTCGTCCGCACCCTGTACGAGAAGTCGTGCGCCTACCGGGACTTGAGGCTGTCCGGGCAGCGCGGCGTGCCCTCCCGGGAGGACCTGGCCACCCTGCGGCTGCCGGATCTGCTCCAGGCGTACGGCGAACTGATCGACGGACGTCAGTGACGGGCGATAGCGTGCCGCGCGAGGGTCGGGTGGAGGACCCGTCCCCGCGAGGAGGAGCGGCCGTGCGTCGTGTGCCCTGGTACCTGTCCCTGCCGATCACCCTGGCCGTGATCGCGGCCGTGTTCCTCGGGGCGGCGAAGCTCGGCTGGCTGCCGGGCGTGGTCGACCCGTTCGAGGAGCGGACGGTCGACCGCAGCCAGCCGGTGGTCCTCAAGTCCGTGCAGAACATGAGCCGTTACACCGCGGCGACCGGCAACTTCCAGGTCGTGGTGGACCTCGCGCAGGAGGCGAAGTTCCTGCCGTCGGCGCTGCTCGGCACCCGCTCGCTGTACGTCGGCGCGGGCAGCGTCGGCGCGTACGTGGACCTGAGCCGGCTCGGGCCGGACGCGGTGAAGGTCTCCGAGGACCGGCGCACCGCGAGCATCGTCATCCCGCACGCCCAACTCGCCGACGCCGCGCTGGACGTGAAGCGCTCCTACCTGTTCTCGCAGGAGCGCGGCCTGTTCGACCGGATCGGGGACTTCTTCTCCTCCGACTCCGGCGAGGACCAGCACAAGGTGGAACTGCTGGCCGTCGACAAGATCCAGCAGGCGGCGAAGGACACCGAGTTGACCACCACCGCCGAGAACAACACCAAGGCGATGCTGACCGGCCTGCTCGGCTCGCTGGGCTTCACCTCGGTCACGGTGACCGTGGCCTGACCGGCGCCCTCCGCCGCCCGGCGCTCCCCCGGCGGACCGTCAGCCGTGCACGACGGTGCGGCCCCCGATCACCCAGGCCGAGGCCGGGACGGGGGTGCACTTGGTGCCGCGCGGCGGGTTCTCGGGGTGCAGCAGGTCGGCCCCGGCCCAGCCCACCCGCAACTGGCCCTGCGCATCGGCCGGGTAGAAGGTGAGCCCGGTCTCGGGGTGCCACCCGGCCGGGCCGGTGGTCGGCGCGCTGCCGTCGGCGCGAGTGACGACGGCAGCGGCGACCGGACCGGTGACGGTCACCGCACCCCCGTCCATGACCAGGCAGTCCACGTCGAACTCCACCCGGACGGTGCCCTCGCCGTCGAAGACGTGCTGGACGACGGCGTGGCCGCCGGTGCGGCCGTTCTCGGTGCGGGCCTCCACCTGCGCGGTGAACCGCTGCCCGGGATTGGGGCCGGGGCCGCTCTGGTTGAGCAGGGTCCAGCTGTGCACGCTCAGGTGCCGCCCGGCGGCCGGCGCGGCGACCGCGCTGCCCGCCGCCCCGACGGTTCCGGCCACCAGCGCCACGGTCGCCACGCCCACGGCGGCGGCCGCACGGTTGACCTTTCGCATCGTCAACTCTCCATCACCCAAGAGGACTTCGGACGTTCGCCCGACGTCCTTCATCCTTCCGTCCGCGTCCCCTCCCGCCGTCCGCCGGGCGGACGAGCCCGGGTCCGCACGCCGGACGAGAACGATCTCCTCCGTGCGGACGGCCGGGCCTGACGAGACGTCAACTCGCAGGAGGAGGGCCGGTGCCCGCAGCGGCGAAGGCCGCCCCGTTGACCGCCGTCAGGGGGTCGGGGCGTCCGCTTCGAGGCCGAGGAGGAAGGCGGTGAGGACGCGGCGGAGGCGGGGCTCGACCTCGACGACGGCGTGGCCGAGGCGGGGGTCGGAGGTGTAGAGGGCGCGGATGGCGGGGCCGGGAGTCGCGATCTGCCAGAGGGCGCCGGCCATGCCGGTGGCGGTGGCGGCCAGGTCGAGCACCTGCTGCTCCGTCAGGCCGAGCAGGCGGTGCAACTCGGCGCCGATCAGGGCGACTTCGTCCAGGGTGACGAGCTTGAAGGTGCGCACCGCCTCCAGCGAGACGTTGCGTTCCAGGTTGAGCGGGGCCTGGGCGAGCAGGTCGCAGAACATCGGGCGGGCCGACAGCGTCGCGGCCAGCAGCCCGGCGACCTCCGCGGGGGTGGCGGCGGTGCGGGCCGCGAGCTCGGCGCGCAGGGCGGCGGACCACTCGCGCCAGCCCTGGGCGGTGAGTTCGAGGAAGATCTGCTCCCTGGTCTCGAAGTACCGCAGCAGCGCGGACTTGTGCATGCCGACCTCGGCGGCGATGTCGGTGAGGGTGACGTCGCGGATGCCGCGCCCCTCGCCGAGCGTCCGGGCCGCGTCCAGGATCGCGCCCTCGCGCGCCTGCTTGGCCTCGGCACTGCGGGCCCGTCGGAAGGCTGGCTCAGTCATGGGCCCATCATAGAAGCCGCTAACACAACGGCGTTGCGCTATTAAGAGAACGGTGTTGTACTAAGTGCATGAGCGAAGAAGCGCGCACCACCCAGCAGCAGGTCTGGTTCATCACCGGTTCGTCCCGCGGCTTCGGCCGCGCCCTGGTCACCGCCGCCCTCGACGCCGGCGACCTCGTCGTCGCCACCGCCCGCCGCCCCGAGCCGCTCGCGAAGGAACTCGCCGAGCACGGCGACCGCGTCCTCACCCTCCCGCTGGACGTCACCGACCCGGCGGCCGCGCGGACCGCGATCGACGCCGCCGTCGCCCACTTCGGCCGCATCGACGTCCTGGTCAACAACGCCGGCTACGCCAACGTCGCGCCGGTGGAGACCGCCGACGACGCCGACGTCCGCGCCCAGTTCGAGACCAACTTCTGGGGCGTCTACCACGTCACCAAGGCGGCGCTGCCCGCACTGCGCCGCCAGGGGTCGGGCACCGTCGTGCAGTTCTCCTCGGTCGGCGGACGGGTCGGCGGCTCCCCCGGCATCGCCTCCTACCAGGCCGCCAAGTTCGCGGTCGACGGCTTCACGCGCGTACTGGCCGCCGAGACCGCGCCGTTCGGGATCCGGTACCTGGTGGTCGAGCCGAGCGGCTTCGCCACCGACTGGGCCGGCTCCTCGATGACCGCCCACCCCGTCCCGGAGGCGTACGACGCGACGGTCGGCGCGATGAACCGGCGGGTCCGCCAGGGCGAGTCCGGCGCCGCGGGCGACCCCGCGCGAGCCGCCGGGATCATCGTCCGCACGGTGAAGCGCGGCGACGTCCCGAGCCACCTGCTGCTCGGCGTCAACGCCGTGACCATGGCGCTCGACTACTCCCGCCGCCAACTCGCCGAGGCAGGCGCCTGGGAACAGGTCAGCCGCTCCGCCGACTTCGCCGAGCCCTACCCGGTGGAACTGCCGACCGCGGTGTGACAGTTGCCATGGCGGATCCGTGAACGACCGGGCTGCGGCGCCGCCCCGCACGGGGTCGGGCTGTACGCGGGTGCCGCGCCGGTGGTCGGCGCCGGGCTGCGCACCTGGCCCTGGCCGCCCCGGCGGCCCGGACGCCGGCCCGCCCGAACCGGCCGCCGCGCTGACCGGGCGGCAGCCGTGGGTGACGCTCGCACCGTTCGCCCTGCCGGCGGTGGCGGCCGTGGTGCAGTACGCGACGCCGGGCGTGATCGACGGACCGGGCCGCCGGCCCGGCGCGCTGACGGACGGTCAGTGCAGGCGGGCCGGGACGGCGCTGCCGGTGCAGTCCTCCGGCGCGACGCAGATCGCCGTCGACCTGCCGGCGCTGCCGGTGGTCGGCGCGGTCGCCGAGCCGGTGCTCGGACGGTGGCGCACCCTGGCGGCCTTCCTGGTCCCCGGCGTCCTGGCGCAGGCCGTCGGCCCGGCCGGCCGGTCCACCCGCGGCGGCGGCTCGGTGGCGGTCTGCGGCCTGCCGGGCGCGCTCGCCGTCGCCTGCCTGGCGGCCGGCCCGGTCCGGGAGGCGTGGTGGGCGCCGCCGGTCCCCGCCGGGGGCGTCCTGCGGTGCGTCCGGCACGACGACCACGGGGCGGGCCCGCCGGCACGAAGCCTGTTCGGCCTGGCGCTGCTCCCCCGCACCCGCCCGCCGCTCCGGCCGACCCGGTGACACGCGTCGGCCCCGCCGCAGTGGCTGCGGCGGGGCCGGGGGTCGGTCAGCGGGCGGTGGCGGCCGGCGGGCGGTGGTCGGGGTCGTGGACCTCGCCGACCAGTTCCTCCAGGACGTCCTCCAGGGCGACCAGGCCGAGCTGGCGGCCGTCCGCGTCGACCACGGCCGCCAGGTGGGCGGCGGCGCGGCGCATCGCGGCCAGCGCGTCGTCCAGCGGCAGGCCGGAGCGCAGCACGGTGATCGGCCGCCACAGCCGGTCCGGGACGGGCGCGGTGAGGTCGTCGACCTCCAGCGAGTCCTTCACGTGCAGGTAGCCGAGGACGGCGCCCTGCTCGTCGGCGACCGGGAAGCGCGAGAAGCCGGTGCGCACCGCGAGCTGCTGGATCTGCTCGCCGGTGACCGCGCGGTCGACGGTGACCAGCTGGTCGGCGGGCAGCATCACCTCGGTGACCGGGCGGCTGCCCATCTCCAGGGCGTCCTCCAGCCGTTCGCGGCGGGTGTCGTCCAGCAGGCCGGCCTCGCCGGAGTCGGCCAGCAGGTGCAGCAGCTGCTCGCTGGTGAACACCGAGTTGACCTCGTCCTTGGGCTCGACCCGGAACAGCCGCAGCACGCCGTTGGCGAAGGCGTTCAGGAAGGCGATCACCGGGGCCAGCCAGCGGGCGAGCCGGTCCAGCGGCGGGCCGAGCCAGAGCGCGGCCTTCTCCGGTCCGGCCAGCGCCAGGTTCTTCGGCACCATCTCGCCGATCACCATGTGCAGGAAGACCACCAGGCTCAGCGCGATCGCGTAGCTGAGCAGGTGCATCGCCGAGGCGGGCACGCCGAGCGCGTGGAAGGCCGGCTCCAGCAGGTGCGCGATGGTCGGCTCGGCGAGCGCACCGAGCAGCAGCGAGCAGACGGTGATGCCGAGTTGGGCCGCGGCCAGCATCGCGGAGACGTTGGACAGCGCGTGCAGCACGGTGCGGGCGCGCTTGTCGCCGGCCTCGGCGAGCGGTTCGATCTGGCTGCGGCGCACCGAGATGACGGCGAACTCGGCACCGACGAAGAACGCGTTGCCGAGCAGCAGGAGCAGCGAGAAGGCGAGTTGCAGGGCGCTCATCGGTGACCGTCCTGGTCGTCGTCATGGTCGTGCTCGGGGCGGGTGCGGCGCACCTCGACCCGGCTGGTGCGGTGGCGGTCGACGGCGGTCACGGTCATCTCCCAGCCGGGCAGTTCGGCGCTCTCGCCGACCGCGGGGAGCTTGCCGAGCAGGTCGGAGAGGAGCCCGCCGAGGGTCTCGTACGGGCCGTCGGGGGCGTTCAGGCCGATCTTGGCGAGCTGGTCGAGCCGGGCCCGGCCGTCGGCGTCCCAGACCGGCAGTCCGTCGCGCGGGGCGAGCGGGCGCAGGTCGGGGGTGTCGGCGGGGTCGTGCTCGTCCTGGACCTCGCCGACGACCTCCTCGACGATGTCCTCGATGGTGGCGACGCCGGCGGTGCCGCCGTACTCGTCGACCACCACGGCCATCGGTTCGCGGCGGCGCAGCAGGTCGAGCAGCCGCTCGACGGGCAGCGTCTCGGGGACCAGCAGCGGCGGCGACGCCAGGTGGCGGACCTTGGTGTGGTCGCGCCGGTCGGCGGGGACGGCGAGCGCGTCCTTGAGCGTGACGGTGCCGGTGACCTCGTCGAGGCTGTCGCTGTACACCGGGAAGCGGCTGAGGCCGGTGGCCCGGGTGAGGTTGAGCACGTCGCTCGCGGTGGCGTCCTGCTGGAGCGCGGCGACGTCGATCCGCGGGGTCATCACGGATTCGGCGGTCAGCTCGCGCAGGCCCAGGGTGCGGACGAACAGCACGGTCGACTCCTCGTCCATCGCGCCGGCCTGGAAGGAGTGCCGGGCGAGGGCGACCAGTTCGTCGGCGGTGCGGGCGTGGCCGAGCTCCTCCTGCGGTTCCACGCCGAAGGCCCGGACGATCCGGTCGGCGGAGCCGTTCAGGAACGCGATCAGCGGGCGGCAGGCCGCGGAGAACACCCGCTGCGGGCCGACCACGGCGTGGGCGACCTGCATGGGGTGGGAGATCGCCCAGTTCTTCGGGACGAGTTCGCCGATCACCATCTGCAGCACGGTCGCCAGCACCAGGCCGACGATCAGTGCGGTGCCGCGGGCCGCCGAGTCGGGCAGGCCGAGGCCGGTGAACACCGGCGAGAGCAGCGTGGACAGCGCCGGCTCGGCGAGCATGCCGACCACCAGGGAGGTGATGGTGATGCCGAGCTGGGCGCCGGAGAGCTGGAAGGACAGCTTGTGCAGGGCCTTGGAGAGGCTCTTCGCGCGGCGGTCGCCGGCGGCCGCCGCGCGTTCCACGGCGCCGCGGTCGGCGGTCACGAACGCGAACTCGGCGGCCACGAAGAGGCCGTTGGCGAGGATGAGCAGGAAGGCCGCGAACAGCATGAGCCAGGCGGTGGTCATCGGGCCGCCCGCCTTCCCTGGCTCGGGATGGGCATGGCGGCGCGGGTACTACCGGACGGATCGTCCATCGAGGGGAGGTGTCACTCCTCAGGTCGCGGGTCGGCGCGGAAAGCCGGACACTGGTGGGCTTTGCCGCGGTTTTACCAGCGTAGACGATACCCGAACGCTTTCCCGGGGCCTGTTCGACCCGGCCGTCCCGAACGGGGCGGAGCGCGCTCAGCGCCCGGTGGCGCCGCGTTCCTCGACCAGGTCGCGGAGCGTGCGGGCCGCGGTGACGGCCTGCTCGCGACCGCCGGCGGGCTGGATGCCGACGGCGGCCAGCGCGGTGCCGTCGGCGAGGTCGAGCATCACCCACGGGTCGCCCTGCTTGAGGTTGACCCGGACCACCTCGGCCCAGGCCAGCCGGCGGCTGCGGACGAAGTTGACCACGGTCAGTCCGTCGGCGTCGGCGACCACCTTGGGGCGGGCCAGCATCAGGCCGACCGCGGCGAACAGCAGCCCGCTGATCACCATCATCACCCGGTCCCTGAGCTGCCAGTTCTCCGGCAGCGCCACGGCGAGCACGGTGAACAGCAGCACCATCACGCCGCACAGCGTGAGCAGCACGGCGCGGTTGCGGCGGGGCGCCCAGGTGACGGGGAGGGCGGCGGGGGTGGACATGCGGTGGCTCCCGGAAAAGGCGGGGCCGCCGCGGCGGGCGGCCCCCGTTCTGACGGAGGGTCAGAGGCGGCAGGCGTGGATGTTGGTGACCAGGATGGCGCGGGCGCCGATCGACCAGAGGTCGTCCATGATCCGCTGGGCCTCCTTGCGGAGCACCATGGAGCGGACCGCGACCCAGCCCTCGGTGTGCAGCGGCGACACGGTCGGCGACTCCAGGCCGGGGGTGAGCGCGACGGCCGCGCCGACCTTCTCGGCCCGGATGTCGTAGTCCATCAGCACGTAGCGGCGGGCCACCAGCACGCCCTGCAGGCGGCGCAGGAACTGCTCGACCGCCGGGTCCTCGCCGGCGCCCTTGGGGCGGATCACCACGGCGTCCGAGATCAGGATCGGCTCGCCGAACACCTCCAGGCCGGCGTTGCGCAGGCTGGTGCCGGTCTCCACCACGTCGGCGATGACCTCGGCGACGCCCAGGTGCACGGCGGTCTCGACCGCGCCGTCCAGCTTGGTGACGGTGGCCTTCACGCCGTGCTCGGCGAGGTGCTGCTCGACCAGCCCGGTGTAGGAGGTGGCGATGCGCAGCCCGTCGAGGTCCTGCACGGAGGAGATCTCGGCGCCGACCGGCTTGGCGAACCGGAAGGTGGAGGCGGCGAAGCCGAGCGCGAGCACCTCCTCGGCGTCCGAGGCGGAGTCGAGCAGCAGGTCGCGGCCGGTGATGCCGACGTCGAGGCGGCCGGAGCCGACGTAGACGGCGATGTCGCGCGGGCGGAGGAAGAAGAACTCGACCTGGTTGTCCGGGTCGACCAGGACGAGTTCCTTGGCGTCCTTGCGCTGCCGGTAGCCGGCCTCATGGAGCATCTCCGCCGCGGGACCCGAGAGCGAACCCTTGTTGGGGACGGCGATGCGGAGCATGAGAGGCGGGCCCTTCGTCGGTTGTGCGGTACGGGGTGGAATTACAGGTACTTGTAGACGTCTTCGAGCGTCAGTCCGCGAGCGACCATCATCACCTGGACGTGGTACAGGAGCTGGGAGATCTCCTCCGCCGCCTCCTCGGGCGACTGGTACTCGGCGGCCATCCAGACCTCGGCGGCCTCCTCGACGACCTTCTTGCCGATGGCATGAACGCCCTGCTGCACGAGCTGGGCGGTGCGGGAGGTCGTGGGGTCGCCGGTGGCGGCCTTCTGCTGGAGCTCGGTGAAGAGCTCCTCGAATGTCTTGGAAGCCATGATGACCTCACCTTACGGGGTGCGGACGGACGGGCGGTAAACGGTTCCGCACCGTGGACAGTCCGCTGGACATCCGGCGGCCCGTCCGCGGTGCGGTCGTCCGACCGGCGCCGGGCCCGCGGGCCCGGCGCGGCGCGGCTCAGCGCCAGGGCTCGGAGACCTCGCGCAGCGCGGCGGCGGTGGCGACGGCGGCGGTGACCGCCTCGTGGCCCTTGTCCTCGGCGGAGCCGGGCAGCCCGGCCCGGTCCAGCGCCTGCTGCTCGGTGTCGCAGGTGAGCACGCCGAAGCCGACCGGGACGCCGGTGTCCACCGACACCTGGGTCAGGCCGAGCGTCGCGCCCTGGCAGACGTAGTCGAAGTGCGGGGTGCCGCCGCGCACCACCACGCCGAGCGCCACCACGGCGTCGTACCCGCGGCTGGCCAACTGCTTCGCCGCGACCGGCAGTTCGAAGGTGCCGGGGACGCGGACCACGGTCGGCTCCTCGATCCCGAGTTCCTTCAGCGCGCGGTGCGCGCCGTCCAGCAGTCCGTTCATCACCTGCTCGTGCCACTGCGCGGCGATCACCGCGACCCGCAGGTCGGCGCAGTTCTTCGGGGACAGGACGGGGGCTCCGTGGCCGGCCATGGCTCGATCCTCTTTCGACGGTGCGTCGGAACGCTTGCGGGGGTGGCTACTTGGCGTCGTCGTCGAGCCACGGCAGGTCGTGGCCCATCCGGTCGCGCTTGGTGCGCAGGTAGCGCAGGTTGTGGGCGCCGGCCGCGGTGGGCAGCGGGCGGCGGGCGGCGACCTTCAGGCCGTGCTCGGTGAGCGCGGCCTGCTTCGCCGGGTTGTTGGAGAGCAGGGTGAGCGAGCGCACCCCGAGGTCGGCGAGCATCTGCGCGCCGATCGAGTAGTCGCGGGCGTCGGCCGGCAGCCCCTGGTCGAGGTTGGCGTCGACGGTGTCGCGGCCCTGCTCCTGGAGTTCGTACGCGCGCAGCTTGTGGGCCAGGCCGATGCCGCGGCCCTCGTGGCCGCGCAGGTACAGCACCACGCCGCGGCCCGCGTCGGCGACGGCGCGCAGCGAGGCCTGCAACTGCGGGCCGCAGTCGCAGCGCAGCGAGCCGAACACGTCGCCGGTCAGGCACTCGGAGTGCACCCGCACCAGCACGTCCTCGCCGTCGGGGAGCCTGCCGTCGGCGCCGAGGCCGCCGGCCACCAGGGCCAGGTGCTCGACGCCGTCGATGGTGCCGCGGTAGCCGACGGCGGTGAACTCGCCGTGGGCGGTGGGCAGTCCGGTGACGGCGGCGCGGTCGACGTGCAGTTCGGTGCGGCGCCGGTAGGCGATCAGGTCCTCGATGGAGATGATCGCCAGGCCGTGCCGGCGGGCGAAGGCGTGCAGTTCGGGCAGCCGGGCCATGGTGCCGTCGTCGTTGACCACTTCGGCGATCGCCCCGGCGGGGGCGAGGCCGGCCAGCCGGGCCAGGTCGACGGCGGCCTCGGTGTGGCCGGGGCGGACCAGCACGCCGCCGTCGACGGCGCGCAGCGGGAAGACGTGGCCGGGCCGGGTGAGGTCGCCGGGCTCGGTGCCGGCCGAGGCCAGCAGCTTGACGGTGCGGGCCCGGTCGGCGGCGGAGATGCCGGTGTCGACGCCGTCGCGGGCGTCCACCGACACGGCGTAGGCGGTGCCCTTGCGGTCCTCGTTGACCTGCGTCATCGGCGGCAGTTTGAGCCGGTCGAGCTCGGCGCCGGTCATCGGGGCGCAGATCACGCCGGAGCTGTACCGGACGGTGAAGGCCATCAGTTCGGGGGTGGCGGCGGACGCGGCGAACACGATGTCGCCCTCGTTCTCGCGGTTCTCGTCGTCGACCACGATCACGGCGCGGCCGAGCCCGATGTCGGCGATCGCGCGTTCCACCGGGTCGAGGGCCAGCGGCTCGCCGGCGGCGGGCGGTTCTTCGGACCGGTCGGAGCTCATGCGGCAACTCCCTGGGCGCGCGGGGCGGTTCGGACGGTGCGGGCCTTCGTCCACCAGCTGACCAGGCCGGCCAGCACCAGGACGAAGTAGATGCTGAAGGTGAGCGCGGAGAACACGTAGCCGTGGGCGTAGCTGTACGGCACGCTGATCACGTCGACGGCGATCCAGGCGAACCAGAACTCCACCCAGCCGCGGGCCTGGGCGTACATCGCGGCGAGCGTGCCGGTGAAGATGTACGCGTCCAGCAGCGGGTTCCAGGACAGCTTCGGGTAGGCGGCGAACAGCGCGGCGACGGCGGCGGTGCCGGCCGCGAGGGCGAGCACCAGCACGGCCCGCTGGGTCCAGGAGGCGAACCGGACGGTGACCTCGCCGGTGTCGCGGCGGCCGCGGTTCCACTGGGTCCAGCCCCAGAGCGCGGTGACGATGACGATCACCTGCTTGCCGATCAGTCCGGGCATCTGGGCGCCGAGGTACGCGGTGATCAGCACGGCGCCGGCCAGCAGTTGGGCGGGCCAGGTGAGCACCGAGCGGCGCCAGCCGAGCGCGAGGGCGCCGAGGCCTATCAGGTTGCCGACCATGTCGGCGATCTTCACCTGCTCGCCGAAGGCGGTGAAGCTGTCGGTCATCACGCTCACTTGGACTCCCCCAGGGTGTCGGGCAGGGCACGGGTGTCGAGCAGCCGCTCCACGTACTTGGCGAGCACGTCCACCTCCAGGTTGACGGGGTCGCCGACGGCCTTCGCGCCGAGCGTGGTCAGCGCGAGGGTGGCGGGGATCAGCGAGACGGTGAAGGTGTCGTGGGCCGCCTCGACGACGGTGAGGCTCACTCCGTCCACGGTGATCGACCCCTTCTCCACCAGGTAGCGGGAGATCGGCTGCGGCAGGCTGAAACGCAGCACCTCCCAGCGCGGATTCCCGTCCGCGTCGAGGTCGCCCGGGGCGCGGGAGAGCAGGGTGCCGGTGGCGTCGACGTGGCCCTGGACCAGGTGGCCGCCGAGCCGGGCGCCGAGCGCCATCGCCCTCTCCAGGTTGACCCGGGAGCCGGGGCGGAGCGCGCCGAGGCTGGAGCGCTGGAGCGTCTCGCGCATCACGTCGGCGCTGAACTCGCCGTCGCGTTCCGCGAGTCGGTCGTTGTCGTCGAGCACGGTCAGGCAGACGCCGTTGACCGCGATGGAGTCGCCGTGGCGGGCGTCCGCGGTGACCAGCGGGCCGCGCAGGCGGATTCGCGAGGATTCGCCGATCTCCTCGATGGAGACGACCTCGCCGAGCTCTTCGATGATGCCGGTGAACACCCGGGTTCTCCTCGCGCTTGGGGCGCGGACTCCGGGGCGGCGATCGGGAGTTGACTGCGGACGCGGCGTGCCGGGAGCGCCCCCGCGAAGCCCCGACCGAACGGTCGTGGCACGGGTTCCGCTGCCGGAATGCCGTGCTTCCGCACCCCGGCCCTCGGGTGGGCCGTGGTGTGAACACACCTGTCCGCGCGCACGCCTCCCATCCGGACTTTAACCGTCGGTCCAGGAATTTCACCTGGTCAACCGGCCGCTGGCTGCGGACGGGTCGCGGACTGTAACCGCCGGCTCGGAATTTCACCGACCCCGGAGTGCGCTGAACGTCACTGCTACTGCACCAGCATTGTTGCACGCGCATCCGCTCCGATGGCAAGGACGCGTCCTGTGGCCTGCTTCACGCGGCGGTCGCAGGGTGGAGGGGAGCGGGCTCCCGTACGGGGGCTCCCGGCCGAGGAGTTGAGCAGCGATGGCGATCTTCATGGACGTCCACCACGGGATGGCCGGCATCACCGCCGAGCAGTTGAAGGCCGCGCACGAGGCGGACCTCGCGGTGCAGGCCGAGGAGGGTGTGGAGTTCCGGCAGGCCTGGGCCGACCCCGACTCCGGCACCGTGTACTGCCTGTCCTCCGGCCCGTCCCGGGAAGCCGTCCAGCGCGTGCACGAGCGCACCGGGCACCCGGCGGACGAGGTGCACGCCGTTCCGCTCCAGGTCTGACAGGGCCGAGAATTCAGCGAGGTGCGATCCCGCTGCCCGCCGGGGCGGTGAGCGCGGGTAGGGTCGGGCCGCGTGATCTTCGATGCCCTCGCCGCGGAGGCGATCCACGACCCGGCCCGGCTGCGCGAGTTGTACGAGCAGCCGAGCCCGCTGGTGCAGCGCAAGCAGGTCGACCACCTGCACGACGCGGCGCGCCGGTTCATCGGCTGCTCCTCGCTGGTCTTCGTCTCCACCGCCGACGCCGACGGCAACTGCGACGCCACCCCGCGCGGCGGCCCGCCCGGCTTCGTCGCGGTGCTGGACGAACGGACCCTCGCCGTCCCCGACGCCACCGGCAACCGGCGGCTCGACTCGCTGCACAACATCGCCGCGACCGGCAAGGCCGGACTGCTGTTCGTCGTTCCCGGCCGGGAGGCGACGCTGCGCGTCAACGGCCGGGCCTGCGTCAGCGCGGACCCGCGACTGCTGGAGCGGCTGACCCCGGTCGGCAAGCCGCCGCGCACCGCGATCGTGGTGTCCGCGGACGAGGTGTACGGGCACTGCCCGAAGGCCTTCCTGCGCGGCTCGGCCTGGCGTCCCGCGCAGTGGCTGCCCGCCGACGCGACGCCCAGCTCGGCCGAGATCACCCTCTCCCACGTGGGCGACCCGTCGCTGACGCTGGATCACATCGTGGCCGCGGAGGAGGAGTCGCTGCGGCTGCGCTACGAGTGATCCGCCGGTCCGCCGGGAGGGGCCGGGGACTCGTGCATGCTGGAAGGCACGGGAACGCCGCATAGGCGGAACTTTGAGGGGTCATAGCTTCGACTTATGACGACATAAGCCGGAGCACCGTACCGGGCGCGTCCGTCCGCCGGAAGGCTGGCGGTACGCGCCCAGAGCCGAACAGGAGTACCTGCCCATGTCCCGCCCCGTCCGGGTGGCCATCGTCGGTGCCGGCCCCGCCGGGATCTACGCCGCCGACGCGCTGCTGAAGTCCGAGCTGGCCACCGCCCCCGGTGTCTCCATCGACCTGATCGAGCGGCTGCCCGCCCCCTTCGGCCTGATCCGCTACGGCGTCGCCCCCGACCACCCCCGGATCAAGGGCATCGTCACCGCGCTGCACCAGGTCCTGGACAAGCCGCAGGTCCGGCTGCTCGGCAACGTCGACTACCCCGGCGACCTCTCCCTGGACGAGCTCCACCGCTTCTACGACGCCCTGGTGTTCGCCACCGGCGCCGAGGCCGACCGCGACCTGAGCATCCCCGGCATCGAACTCGACGGCTCCTACGGCGCCGCCGACTTCGTCTCCTGGTACGACGGCCACCCCGAAGTCCCGCGCGAGTGGCCGCTGGAGGCCGAGCAGGTCGCCGTCCTCGGCGTCGGCAACGTCGCGCTCGACGTCGCCCGGGTGCTCGCCAAGACCGCGGACGAGCTCCTGACCACCGAGATCCCGCCGAACGTGCACGCCGGCCTGGCCGCCAACCGCGCCGTCGAGGTCCACGTGTTCGGCCGGCGCGGCCCGGCGCAGGCCAAGTTCTCCCCGATGGAGCTGCGCGAGCTCGACCACTCCCCCACCATCGAGGTCGTCGTCGACCCCGAGGACATCGACTACGACGACGCCTCGATAGCCACCCGGCGTGCCAACAAGCAGGCCGACATGGTCGCTTCGACCCTCGAGAACTGGGCGATCCGCGACATCGGCGACCGGCCGCACCGCATCCACCTGCACTTCTTCGAGAACCCCGTCGAGATCCTCGGCGAGGACGGCCGCGTCGTCGCCCTGCGCACCGAGCGCACCGAACTCGACGGCACCGGCAACACCGTCGGCACCGGCGCCTTCCGCGAGTGGCCCGTCCAGGCCGTGTACCGCGCGGTCGGCTACCGCTCCGACGAGCTGCCGAAACTGCCGTTCGACGCCCTCTCCGCGACGGTTCCGCACGAGGCGGGCCGGGTCCAGGAGAACGGCGCCCACCTCCCGTCCGTCTACGTCACCGGCTGGGTCAAGCGCGGCCCCGTCGGCCTGATCGGCCACACCAAGGGCGACGCCAACGAGACCGTCGCCTGCCTCGTCGCCGACCACGCGGCCGGCGCGCTCCGGCCCGCCGCCGAGCCCGCCGAATCCGCCGTGATCGACTTCCTCCGCTCCCGCGGCGTCGACTTCACCACCTGGGAGGGCTGGCACCGGCTCGACGCCCACGAGAAGGCCCTCGGCCAGTCCCAGGGCCGCGAACGCGTCAAGGTCGTCGACCGCGTCGCCATGCTCGACGCCTCCGCGAGCGACCGGGCGACGGAGCGCAACCCGCGGTAGCAGTTGAGCTGCGCCACCAGGCGCGCGGGGAACCGCGCCCGCCGAGTGATTCGGGTCCACACCTCTGGAGTGAGCCCCGGGTCGACCACACCCGCGCCCCTGACCAGCGGAAAGCAATCGTCCCCCTCTCTTACTTACGTGGAGAACTTCAGCAACGGGGAATCTCTGGCCTCCCCAACCAGTGTGACCATTTTCAGCGACGGGAGATCGTCCCACTCCCACCGCAGCGTGGGGACTTTGAGCAGCAGCAGCCTTCCCGGTAACGAAGTTCAAACTGCGGGTGGCGCGGGTACGACGCCCGGCACGGCCCGAGGCGTCGCCGATCCGGACGCTTGGCACCGTCTCCGCCCGCTCTGTATGCATTGTCACAACCGCGAGACGGCACAGCACCAGCCCGGAGGCTGGGCGAGCGAGCGCGTCAAGCCCGTCCGAGGCCCTGACCTGCGGTGATGCCCAGGGGGGTGACTCTCCTCCCGGGGCCAAAAGACCGGCAGGGAGGGAAAACCCTGATGGCTAATAAAGCCATTCTTGCGGAGAGTGACTTGCTTGCCCATGCCAGGTGGGGTCTCTTTCCGAGAATCCGGCCTGCCGCTGAGCCACCGGAGTCGGGCGACGAATCCGACGTCTGGACCGGATACCCGCCCCGCCCTGCCCTCCCCTCGCCGGGTGGCCGGGGCGGGGATTTCGTTGTTGGTGCCTGTTACCCGAGATAAGGAGTTGCTCGCTTCTCCAGGAAATGCTGAAGTCTGAGCCGCTGGGTGTGGTGCATCGGCAGGTCTGCGAAGCCGCTTGGTGCTACGAACTGGAGATCGGTCGACTCGTCAGAGATTCGGAGCGTCCCACCCGTGATGCGCGCGGTAAAGCAGACGTTGAACTGCTGCCGCACCTCGCCGTCCGAGTAGGCGATCACGTGGCGGGGATCGGTGTACGTGCCGACCAGCCCGGTGATCTCCACATCGAGGCCGGTCTCCTCACGGACCTCCCGGACGGCTGTTCCCGGAAGCGACTCGCCGAGATCCATGGCGCCACCCGGCAGCGCGTACAGGCCGTTGTCGGTCCGCCGCTGGAGCAGGACGCGCCCCTCACTGTCGGTCACCACTGCGGATGCCGCCACCACCAACCTGTTCGGCTTGGGTGCGTCGGGGTCGTCGTAGAACTCGGTACGTGCCATGTGATCAGCTCTCCTCCACTGGCAGGGCGGCGTTCCATACTGCGTCGAAGCTGGCAGCGTAGGTGTCGAACAGCTTGCCCGCGCCGGTCCGCCGCAGATGCCAGACAGGGGCCGCGAAAGCATTGGCTCCCCATACGTGCGCGTTCACCAACACTTGGTCGTCTGCCCGGTAGAGGCTGTTGTAGAGCGTGGTTCCGTGGGTGCGGATCTCGATCCCCGGCGTGCCGAGCAGTGGTCGGTAGTGCAGGAGAGCGAGCCTGCAACGGGATTCGATACCGTGACCGAACTTCTCTTCTTCCCCACGTTGCCTCACGTTCTCGCTGTCGGGGTCGCCAAGTGCGATCCGGACCGCGCACCCTTCGGCAGCGCGCTCCCGAAGTAGGTCGTTCAGGCGTGGATACGCCTCGTGAAGGAAGACCGCGGCGTAGACCAGCACGTCGATGCGCTCCGTGGCACGCTCCATCAGTTCCACGAACACGGACACGGGCAGGTCGGCACGCTGCTCGTAGAGCGCCACCAGCTCGGGGCTTATCGCCCTGGCAGCACGTGGTTGCCGCAGGCTCGGCCACAAGTCGAACATGTCCGCTCCCAGTGCCTCGCCGGCCAGACGGGCCGCTCTCAGTCGGGGTGTCCGGTTTTGATTGGCCCATCGTTCGACCGACTTGGTGTCCACGCCGGCTCTCTCCGCCAGGGCGGAGCACGTCCAACCGCCCGACGCCATAACAGCTTTCAGTCTCTCGTTCGGCATTCCGCTTGTCTCCCCGCACGACCCGGACCCGTGTAGGGACGTTCTACCGCGCATGGGACGTTCTGAAGTGTCCTTTGCGGGAGGTTTCACCGTCCTGAGTGGCTGCCAGATCTTGGTGCTACTTGGCGGGAGGAGCTACCAATGGCGGCAGAGGCGGGCGGTGCAAGGGCGGTGCCCGAGGGTATGGCGGTTCGTCACCAGGCGGCAGAAACGCAGGCCGCCGGTCGCAGCCCGATGGACGACTACGACCCGGAGATCAAGGCACGGGTTGGTGCTCGGCGGCCGGTCGGCCGGCCCGCGCCGGTGCTCCCGGCCGAAGTGCCCGCACCGGTCGGAGTCGGCGGCGTGACGGGCGCGGTTCCGGCGCCCGTCATCCTGGCCGAGCTGGTCCCGGACTCCGGCAGCGACGTCGACCCGCCGATCTACACTCTGGTCTGCCAGGGTGAGGACGAGGACGGCACCCGGTGTGTGGCCGTTTCCGTCGAACTCAACGGCCTTGCAGAGGTGCAGGGTTGGGCGTGCGTGCACATGATGCGCCACCCGGACCGCCGGTCGTTCCGCATGATCGCGGACGTGCCGATGGTGGCGGTGCCCGAGACGGAGCCGGAATGACCCGGGTGACGCTGGTGACGGGCGTGCTGGTGCTCGGGGTGTGCGCGGTGCCGTCGGGCGTGGTGCTCGGGCTCGCACTGGCGGCGCCGAACGACGGTCGCCGATGGGTGGCGTTCTTCGTCGCCCTGGCGCTCGCCATGATCGGCGGCGCGTTCGGCCCGGATTGGGTGGAGGGGTGGCAGCGCCGGCGGCGCGCAGCACCGCGACGCCGAACTACGACCGACTGCCCCTGATCTTCCGGGGCGACCACCGCGCTTCGAGGCCCTGCCGGTCCAGATCCCGGCAGGAAGGGTGTGCCCGAAGGGGCGCACCAGGCCGTCCCGGTTCCCCGGCAGATCGGACCGGGGCGGCCCCTCCCGTCTCCCTGTCCCGGTCGAGCGCCAATTCGGCGGCACTCCATCACTCGACCGGGGCGGGGCCCACCCGGTCACGACTCTGTGAAGGACCTCAATGGGTATTCGAGGCCAGCGCACCAAGCAGGCCACCACGAACAAGGTGGACCAGAAGGCCAGCGAGAACCAGAACAAACAAGCGTGCGGCCGCCGGGAGTTGCATCAGGCGTTATACGACAAGACGCGCCCCGCATCCGAGCCCGACGGCGACGACAAGAGCGCGGCGTAACGCGCTCCCACCTCCCGCCCCGGCCGTTGCCACCTCTCCGGCCGAGGCGGGCATGTCCGTTCGATCCGAGGGAGTGAGATGAGCAGAGCCCCCGGACACCCCGTGACGTCCTACGTGCTGTGCACCGACCCCGCGTCGCGCCTGCTGATCGTGCAGGCAGCCGGGATCGGCACGTGGCACCTTCCCGGCGGCGTGGTGGAGATAGGGGAATCCCCGCTCGACGCCGTTCGCCGCGAGACGCGGGAAGAACTCGGCCTGGAACTCCACCTGTTGTCCGATGACCTATTGGGGATCGAGTGGGCCCAGGGCCGCCGCGAGGGCGCCAGGAACCGAATCGTGTTCCTGTGGTCCGGGCCGATGCTCAGCAGCGCTGACACTGATCAAATCGCATTGCAGTCAGGAGAGTTGACGGCGTGGCGCTGGGCCGGTCCGGATGACGCCCGCCGACTGCTCCACCCCTCGGTTGCTGCCCGGATCCGGGCGCCTCTCCAGTGGCCCGGAAGCGTTACCTATCAAGAGACCCGAACCGAGAGGACGGCCCGCCATGACGACGGCCGAGTACCCCGCCAGGACGCTGCGGATCGGCACCCGTAGTTCGCCGCTCGCCCTCGCGCAGGTGGACATGGTGATTGCGGCACTTCGGGAGCACGTCCCCGACCTGGTGCCCGAGGTGGTGCCCGTGACCACGGAGGCCGACCTGTGGCAGGGCGACCTTGCGCAGCTCGGCGGCAAGGGCCTGTACACCAAGCAGATTGACGCCATGCTGCAAGCGGGTGCGGTGGACATGGCCGTCCACTGCGTGAAGGACGTGCCCGGCGACGTGCCATTGCCCAAGGGCCTGGTCTTCGCCGCGTACATGGAACGGCCGGACGTACGGGACGTGCTGCTGTTCCCCGAGGGGTCCGAGTACCGCACGCTGGCCGACCTCCCGCCGGGCGCGGTCATCCTGTCGTCGGCCGTCCGCCGCAAGGCGCAGATCCTGCGGGCCCGCCCCGATCTCAAGGTGGTGCGGGTGCGCGGCGCGATCGGCAGCCTGCTGGAGAAGCTGGACGGCGTGAAGAAGATCGACGTCCACGCGGACGGCATGATCCTCGCCGTTGCCGGACTCGCCCGGCTCGGCATCGAGCGGTCCGGCTACGTGCTCGGCATGGACGAGATGCTGCCCGCCGTCGGCGCGGGCGTCCTCGGGCTGGAGTGCCGCCAGGAGGACCACGCCACGGCGGCGCTGCTGGAGAAGATCAATCACCCGAGGACACAGCGGGAGGTGACCGCGGAGCGCGTCTTGCTGCACAACCTGCGCGGCCACTGCAACAGTCCCATCGCCGCATACTGCACCACCGAGGCAGACGGACAGATGTCGCTGCGCGGCATGGTGTTCGACCGCGAGGGCAGCAAGTTCGCCAACGCGATGATGTGGGACGAGCACCAGGGCGACCCTGCCGTCCTCGGCGCCCGCGTCGCCGCCGAACTCCTCCGCCAGGGCGCGCGGGAGATCATCGCCGGTATCCCGCACTGACCGACGGCGCACCGGCCCCGTTCGCACGAGCAGTAGCGCTGTTCGCCCTCACATCGAGATCGTCGCCCCCGCCGCGTCCACCACCACCGGGTCGTGGGTCGCCACCAGCGCCGCGCAGCCACGGGCGGTCGCGGTGCGGGCGATCAACTCGGTGAGGGCGCCGGCCTGTTCGCGGTCGACGGCGGCGGTGGGTTCGTCGATGAGGAGGAGCTCGGGTTCGAGGAAGAGGGCCCGGGCGAGCGCGACGCGCTGCCGCTCGCCGCCGGAGAGCCGGTCGGCGCGGTGGCGGAGCCGGTGCCCGAGGCCGACCTCGGTGAGCGCCGCCTCCGCCGCGGCGCGCAGCCGCCCGGCGGGGCGGCCCGCGACGGAGGCCGCCGCGAGCAGTTGTTCCACGGCGGTGAGGCCGCCGAGCAGGTTGCCGCTCTGGAACATGTAGCCGATCCGTTCGCGCCGGGCCCTGGCCCGTTCGCCGTCGCCCAGCGCGGCCAAGTCGGTTCCGCCGAGCAGCACTTGGCCGCTGTCGGGCCTGAGCAGGGCGCCGGCGACGGCGAGCAGGGTGGACTTGCCGGAGCCCGAGGGCCCGACCAGGGCGGTGAGGACGCCGGGCCGGCAGGCCGCGTCGACGTTCCGCAGCACGGGTGTCCTGGCGTCGCCGTGGCCGAGCGAGACGGTGATGCCGCGCAGGGTGAGTGAGGTCATCGTCCGGCTCCCAGCATGGTCATCGGGTCGGCGGTGGCGACCCGTCGGAGGGTGAGGGCGGCGCCGGCGAGGGCGGCGAGGGCGACGGCGCCCATGGTGGTGGTGAGGGTGGACGCGGGGAGGCTGAACGGGACTTCGGCGCCGACCAGCAGTCCGACGGCGGAGGCGAGGGCCGCGCCGGCCAGGGTGCCGCCGAGGACGACGGCCGCGGCTTGGGCGAGGGTGTGTCCGAGGAGCCGGCGCCGGGAGGCGCCCATCGCGCGGAGCAGGGCGAGTTCGGGCTGCCGCTGGACGGTCCAGACGCCGAAGAACGCGCCGACCACCAGCGGGGCGATCAGGTACAGGAAGAACTGGATGGACGTCATGGTGACGCGTTCGCCGGTGTAGCCGGGCGCGGCGGCGTACGCGTCGGTGAGGGCGACGGTCCGGGTGCCGAGCTCGCGGTCGGCGGCGGCGAGGTCGGCGGCGGAGGCGGCCCGCAGGGCGATCGCGCTGTACTGCTGCGGGAGTTCGGCGGCGGGCGTCTTCGCGCCGGGGGTGGTGAAGCGGATCCGCTGCCAGGTGCCGAGGGTGGTGTACCCGGCCGGGACGTGGCCGTAGGAGGCGCGGTCGGTGATGCCGGTGACCTTGAGGGCGATGCCGAGCCGGTCGACGGTGAGGGTGTCGCCGATCGCGACGCCCTCGTCGGCGAGCTTCCGGGAGATCACCAACTGGTCCTCGCCGCCGAGGCGTTGGCCTTCCGCCGCGCCGGGGTCGAGGAAGGAGCCGGGTTCGACGCCGAACGCGGCGAGGTCGACCTCGGTGTGCCGGTCGGTGGTGCCGCGGGTGATGGCGACGCCGAGCGGGGTGGCCCGGACGCCGGGGCGCTGCTGCCAGCCGGTGAGGGTGTCGGCGGGGACGAGGCTGCGGGCGAACTGGTCGGACTTGGCGTCCGGGGAGAACGCCAGGTGGGTGGCGGGCAGGCGGCGGAGGGCGGAGACGGTGTCGTCGCCGAGTCCGGTGGTGAACCCGGAGACGATTCCGACCAGGGCGGCGACCAGCAGGACGACGCAGCCCATGAGCAGGAAGCGGCCGCGGGCGGCCTTGAGTTCGAGCAGGGCGAGGTACACCGTGCTCCTTCCGACGGGGGACAAGATGGGGACAGTGCGTCCCCAAGATAGAACATGGCGACGCGGCGTCCCCAACCTGGGGTGGCGGCGCTCCTAGACTGTCGGGGTGCCGAAGATCAGTGCCGCCACGGTCGCCGACCACCGCGCCCAGCAGCGCCGGGCCCTGGTCGCGGCCGCCCGTGCGCTGCTGGAGAGCGAGGGCGGCGCCGCGGTCACCTTCGCGGCGGTCGCCCGCGAGGCCGGCCTGGCGCGCAACAGCGTCTACAAGTACTTCGCGGACCGCGCCGACCTGCTCTCGGCGGTGGTGCGGGAGTCCGCGCCGCGCTGGACCGAGCGGATCGCCGCCGCGATGGCCGCCGCGACCACCCCCGAGCAGCGGGTCGCCGCGTACGTCCGCGCCCAGTGCGAGCTGGTCCGCGACGGCGAGCACCGGATCGCCCGCGCACTGGCCGGCGACCGGGACGCCGCCGCGCTCCGCGCGGCCGCCGGTGACGCGCACCGCGAGCTGCTCACCCCGCTGGTCGCGGCGCTCGCCGAACTCGGCGACGACACCCCGGAGTTCACCGCACAGCTGATCCAGGGCCTGGTGAACGCCGCGGTCACCGCGCTGGAGTCGGGCGCCCCGTACGGGCCGACCACCGCGCGCGCCGCCGCGCTGGCCGTCGCCTCCCTCACCGCCCTGCGGCCGTCCGGGAGTTGACGCGTAGTCTGCTCCCCATGAACCGGAGTGCGGACACCGAGGACGTCGACGGCGCGAGCTGGGCGGCGACCCGGGCCTGGGCGGAGCGGGCCCTCCCCCCGTCGGAGCGGATCGAGAACGCGGAGCGCCTGCGCGGAGGGTGGACCTCGCAGATGCGCCGCCTGGACGTCTCGGGCCCGGACGGAAAGCGCTCGCTGGTGCTGCGCTCCTTCGTGGACGAGTTCTTCGTCCAGCACGCCGAGGGCCTGCTGACCCGCGAGGCGCGGGTCCAGGACCTGCTCGCCGGCGCGGGCGTGCCGGCCGCCCGGCCGCTGGCGGTCGACGCCACGGCGGAGCACTGCGACCACCCCTCGCTGCTGATGACCCTGCTGCCCGGGACGGTCCGGCTGGCCGACCTCGGGGCGGACCGGCGCGCCGACCTGCTGGCCCGTCAACTGCTGGACATCCACCGGGTGCAGGTCGACGAGCAGAGCCGGCCGCGGGCCTACCAGGCGTGGACCGGGCCCGAGCGGGTGCGGGTGCCGGAGGCGACCGGGCGCCCCGGGCTGTGGCGGCGCGCGGTGGACGTCATCCGCCGCGAGCCCCCCGCCCACCGGCCGTGCTTCCTGCACCGGGACTTCCACCCGGGGAACGTCCTGTTCGACGGGGAGGGCGCGGAGCTGCGGATCAGCGGCGTCGTCGACTGGGTGGAGACCTCCTGGGGCCCGGCCGACCTGGACGTCGCGCACTGCTCGACCGCGCTGGCCCTGCTGCACGGCGTCCCGGCCGGCATGGAGTTCGTCGACCGCTACGTCGCGGCGGGCGGCGCCCCGGCCGAGGACCCCGCCGCGCACCTGTACTGGCGGCTGCTGGACGCGCTGGCCTTCGCCCCGGACGCGGAGAAGGTCGCCGCCCCCTGGCGGGAGCTGGGCCGCACCGACCTGACGCCCCGGCTGGTGGCCGCCCGGCTGGAGGACTACCTCCAGGCCCTGCTGGAGCGCTACGCCTAGAGAGCGCTACGCCCAGCGGGCCTGGGCCGGCCCGCGCCCGCTCCGCCCCGGCGGCGGAGCGGGTTCCAGCTCGGCCCGGCCGGCCGCGTCGGAGAGCTTGATCAGCACGGCCGTGAGCAGCCAGTTCGCGGTCAGCGAGGAGCCGCCGGCGGCGAGGAACGGCAGCGCCTTGCCGGTGAGCGGGATCAGCCCGGAGACGCCGCCGACGACCACGAACACCTGGAGCGCGACGGCGGAGGCCAGGCCGGTGGCGAGCAGCTTGCCGAACGGGTCGGTGACGGCGACGGCGGTCCGCAGGGCGCGCTGCACGAACAGGCCGTACAGCAGCAGGACGGCCATGCCGCCGGCCAGGCCGAGCTCCTCGCCGATGGTGGTGAAGATGAAGTCGCTGCGCCCGGCGAACCCGATCAGGAACGGCCGGCCCTGGCCGAGTCCGCTGCCGAGCAGGTGGCCGCTGCCGAGGCTGAACAGCGCCTGCGCGGGCTGCTCGGAGACGATCGCGGGGTCGTGCACCGGCTCGTAGTAGTCCAGCGGGTGCAGCCAGGCGGCGACCCGGCCGTGCACGTGCGGCTCCAGGTCGCCGACCACGGCCGCGCCGACGACGGCCATCAGCAGGCCGATCAGCACCCAGCCGGTGCGTTCGGTGGCGGTGTAGAGCATCACCACGAACACCCCGAAGAAGATCAACGAGGTGCCGAGGTCGCGTTCGAAGACCAGCACCAGCAGGCTGACCACCCAGATCGCCAGCACCGGGCCGAGGTTGCGGCCGCGCGGCAGTTGCAGGCCCCACACCTTGCGGCCGGTGAGCGCGAGCGCGTCCCGGTTGGCGGTCAGGTAGCCGGCGAAGAACACCGCGATGGCGACCTTGACGAACTCGTCGGGTTCGAAGGAGAGTCCGCCGATCCGGATCCAGCGCTTGGCGCCCAGCACGTCGCCGGGGAAGAACGCGGGCGCGGCCAGCAGGATCATCGCGCCCGTCATGGTCAGGTAGACGTACTTCTGCAGCAGCCGGTGGTGCTTGACCACGACCAGCAGCACCACGGCGACGGCCGTGGCGATCACCGTCCACTGCACCTGGCTGGGCGCGGCGGGGATCTTCTGCCAGTCGCCCTTGGCGGCGTGCCAGATCGCGTACGAGTGGTCGAGCCGGTCCAGCAGCACCAGGCCGAAGCCGGTGAACAGCACCGCGAGCGCCAGGATCAGCGGGTCGGCGTACGGGGCGAACCGGCGCACCGCGAGGTGCAGGACGAGGGTGAGGGCGGTCAGGCCGGCGCCGTAGGGCAGCAGGCCGGGCGGCAGGGAGCCGCGCAGGGCCAGGCCGGCGGATCCCCAGCCGGCCAGACACACCGTCACCGCGAGGGCCAGCAGGCCCAGTTCGACGTTCCGGCGGTGCGCGGCGTGACGCCGGCCCGCGCTGCGCGCGGCGAATGTCAACCGGGCCCCCCAACTCGGCGGTTTCTACATGCGTGTAGAACTTTGTGGTCGGATCCTCGCACGGACCCGACGCTGCGACGACGCCGGGTGCCCGCCACCGGTTCCACCGGCGGGCGGCGCGGCCGGATCCCGTCCGAAGGAGAGCCACCCCCATGCCACACTCCGCGGCCGTCCCCTGGCACTGGTCGGCACTGGCCGACACCTGGACCCTGGAGCCGGCGGTCGCCGCGCTCACCGTGCTGCTGGCGGGCGGCTACCTGGTCGGTGCGCGCCGCCGCGGCGGCTGGCCCTGGTACCGCACGGCGGCGTTCCTGGGCGGCCTGGCGGTGTGGGTGTGGACCACCTGCTCGGGCCTCGGCGCGTACGAGCGGGTGCTGTTCACCGACCGGGCCGTGCAGCTGGTGCTGCTGCTGATGCTGGTCCCGCTGCTGCTGGCGCTCGGCGCCCCGGTGTCGCTGCTGGCGGACAACCTGCCGGCGGCGGGCCGCGCGCGGCTGCGGGCGGCGCTCGGCGGGCGGGTCTCCCGGGTGCTGATGTTCCCGCTGGTCTCCACGGTGCTGCTGATCGCCCCGCCGTGGCTGCTGTACTTCACGCCGTGGTACGGGAAAACGCTTTCCAGCACCGCCGGGAACATCGGCTTCCACCTGCTGCTGGTGCTGCTCGGCCTGCTGTACTTCTGGCCGCGGCTGCAACTGGACCCGGTGGCGCACGCGTACCCGCTGCTGATCGGCGTGGTGATCGGCTTCGTCGAGGTGGTGTTCGACGCGGCGCTCGCCCTGGTCCTGCTGTACGGCGGCCACGTGGTCGCCGAGCCGTACTACGCCTCGCTGGCCCGCGACTGGGGCCCGTCGCTCGCCCGGGACCAGTTCGTCGGCGGCAACGCGATCTGGATCCTCGGCGACCTGGTCGGCGTGCCGTTCCTGGCGGCGCTGATCCGCCGCCTGATCGTCACCGGCCGGGCCGAGACCGCGGCCGTGGACGCGGCACTGGACGCCGCCGAGCAGGCCCGCACGGTCGCCGCCGCGCACGGCGAGGAGCCTCCGGCGGGCGAGCGCCCGTGGTGGCTGGACGACCCGAACCTGCGCCACCGCTACGGCGGCTGACCCGCGCCGGCGGCGGGCCGGCCGGCACTGAGACGGAGGTCACCCGCCGCGCCCGGGAATGGACCTCCCACCGGCCGGGTTCCAACCGACGTACGCTGAAATACCCAGGGGGGTATCGACCGGAGAGGCTTGGGACGACATGACCGACGACTTCACCGCCACACTGACCGGCATCCCGTTCGCGGACGCCGCCGACCGGGTCCGCGCGGCGCTCGCCGAGCAGGGCTTCGGCGTCCTCACCGAGATCGACATGACGGCGACCCTGCGCGCCAAGCTCGGCGTGGAGCTGGAGGACTTCCTGGTCCTCGGCGCCTGCAACCCGCCGATCGCGCACCGCGCGCTGGAGGTGGACCGCCGGGTCGGCCTGCTGCTGCCGTGCAACGTGGTGCTGCGCGCCGTGGACGGCGCGGTGCGGGTCGAGGCCATGGACCCGCAGCTGATGATGCAGTTCACCGGCCGGCCCGAGCTCGCCGAGGTGGCCGACCAGGCCGCCGTGAAGCTGCGCGCCGCGATGGCCGCCCTGACCGCCTGACCCCACCCCCGGCAGGGGCGTCCCCGGACGCCCCCCGTTCGCCGCACCCCCTGGCCCCCGCCTGCGTCCGCATATACCCCCCTAGGTATTACCCTTGGATCGGCGGACCTCCCGCCCGCTTGGAGAGAAACACCCGTGAACCGCTCCGCCCCCGCGCCGGCCGCCCTCGCCCCGGCCGCCGCAGCTCCACCCCGGCCCGGGTTGCTCGGCCGCCTCGGCCTCTGGTCGGTCCACCACTTCAAGACCGTGCTGGCCGGCTGGCTGATCGTGGTGATCGGCCTCGGCGCCTTCGCCCCGCAGGTCACCTCCGCGCTGTCCGGCGCGGGCTGGCAGGCCAACGGCTCCGACTCGGTGAAGGTCCGCACCCTCGCCGAGGAGCACTTCGCGGGCAACGCCTCCTCCGCGATCCAGATCGTGGTCTCCGCCGACCGCCCCGTCGGCGACCCCGCCGTGCAGCAGGTGGTCGACCGGGCCGCCGCGCTGGCCGCCGCCGACTCCCGGATCTCCACCGTCGTCCCGCCGCAGCCCGGCGCGACGATCAGCCAGGACGGCCGCACCGCCGTGCTGCTGGCCGGCGCCGCCGCCTCGCCGGACGACATGGTGCGCGCCGCCGACGATCTGAAGGAGCCGCTGCACGCACTGTCCGGCGGCGGCGTGGACGTCACCGCGACCGGCGCGTCCGTGCTGTGGAGCGACTTCAACACCGCCAACCACGACGCGATGATGAAGTCCGAGATCATGTCCTGGCCGGTGACCCTGGCCATCCTGGTGCTGGCCTTCGGCTCGCTGGTCGCCGCCGGACTGCCGCTGCTGCTCACCATGGCCGGCCTGGCCGCCTCGGCGGGCTCGCTGGTGCTGATCAGCCACCTGTTCCCGGTCTCCATCTGGGCGATGAACTTCGCCATGATGTTCGCCCTCGCACTGGGCATCGACTACGCGCTGTTCCTGGTCGTCCGCTTCCGCGCCGCCCGCGCCAAGTCCGAACGGGGCAGCGACAGTTCACGGGCCGTCGCGGAGACCATGGACACCGCCGGCAAGGCCGTGCTGCTGTCCGGCGCCACCGTGCTGGTCAGCCTGTCCGCCGTGATGCTCGTCCCGTCCCCCGCGTTCCGCTCGATGGCCGGCGGCATCATGCTGGCCGTGCTGTTCGTGCTGGCCGCCACCCTGACCCTGCTGCCCGCCGTGCTCGGCCGGCTCGGCCACCGGGTCGACGCCCTGTCGCTGCCGTGGGCCAAGCGCGAGGCGCAGACCTCGCCGCGGTTCCGGGCCTGGGGCGAGCGGCTGTGGAAGCACCCGCTGCGCTGGGGCGCGCTCGCCCTGGTCGCACTGCTGGCGCTGGCCGCGCCGGTGATCGGGCTGCGCACCGCGATGCCGTCGATCAACGTGCTGCCCGAGGACGCCAGCGCCCGATCCGGCTACACCGCCGTCCAGCAGGCGTTCGGCGACGGCGCCCCCGGCACCCTGCAGATCCTCACCCCCACCGACCAGGCCGCGGCCACCGCGCAGACCGTCGCCGCCACCCCCGGCATCGCCGGCGTGATGCCCGCGATGCCCGCCGCGGACGGCGCCGACTGGTCGATGATCCAGGCCGTCCCGTCCGTCGACCCGTCCGACCCGCAGCTCGGCCACACCGTGGACACGCTGCGCGCCGAACTGCCCGACCACACCCTGGTCGGCGGCGCCTCGGTGGAGAACCTCGACCTGCAGCACCTGCTGACCGAGAAGACCCCGCTGGTGATCGGCGTGGTGATGGTGCTCGGCTTCGTGCTGCTGCTGTTCGCGCTGCGCGCCCCGCTGATCGCGGCGCTCGGCACCGCGGCCAGCCTGCTGTCCACCGGCGCGGCCTTCGGCGTCGCCCGGCTGGTCTTCCAGGACGGCCACGGCTCGGGCCTGCTGGGCTTCACCCCGCAGGGCTTCCTGGACGGCTGGGCGCCGGTGTTCTTCTTCGCGATGATCTTCGCGATCGCGATGGACTACACCGTCTTCCTGCTGGCCTCGGCGAAGGAGCAGTACGAGCGCACCGGCGACCCGCGCAAGGCGATGGTCGGCGCGCTGGCCCACTCCGGCCGGGTGATCTTCGCGGCGGCCGCCGTGATGGTCGCGGTGTTCTTCACCTTCGCCATCTCCGGCCCGCTGCCGCCCAAGGAGATGGGCATCGTGCTCGGCGTCGCCGTGCTGCTGGACGCCGCGCTGGTCCGGCTGGTGCTGCTGCCCGTGCTGCTCCGGCTGACCGGGCGGGCCGCCTGGCACACCCCGCGCTGGCTGGACCGCATCCTCCCGAACATTCCGTTCTCGCACTCCTGACACCCCCTCACCCCGGAAGGACCCACCACCATGTGTCGTCGCGTCACCTGCAAGACCTGCAACAAGCCCTCCTACGCCGGCTGCGGCATGCACGTCGAGCAGGTCCTGGCGGGCATCCCCAAGTCCCAGCGCTGCTCCTGCACCCTGGCCGACAAGGCCGCCTCCGGCTCCTGGCTGAACCGCCTGTTCGGCCGCGGCTGACGGCCCCCGCACCGAGCGCCCCGCCCACCGTCAGGGCGGGGGCGCCCGCGCGTCCGGGGTCAGACCGGTGCGGTCTCCGCGCTGTCGGCGAGGATCCGCTCGACCATGGCGGGGTCGAGGGCGGCCCGGACCAGGGCGTCGGCGAGCCGGTGCAGGTCGGCGGGGTCGACCAGGGCGGCCAGTTCGGCCGGGTCGGCGGGCAGCCCGAGGCGCTCGGCGCCGGTGAGGGCGCGGGCGTCCACGGCGGGGCGCAGGTGCGGCCAGACGGCCTGGGCCTCGCGGCAGAACGCGGCGGCGCCGGCCGGGCCGATGCCGGGGAAGCGCTGCAGCAGGGCCCGGGTGCGTTCGGGGCGCCCCTGTGCGGCGGCGGCGAGTTTTCGCAGGTCGCCCCCGTATTCGTCCTGGGCGAGCCGGGCGCACTCGCCGAGCCGGGTGGCGGTGCCGTCGGCGAAGTGCTGGTAGCGGCCGGCGATCAGCGCGTCCTTGCGCTGCTGCCAGTCGAGTTCCAGCGTGCCGGCGGGGGTGCCGGCGCCGGCCGCGACCAGCGAGGCCGTGCCGGTGACGGCGATGTCGGCCTGGATGCGGGCCGACACCAGGTTGCTGAGCATCAGCAGCTGCCAGAGTTCCGCGGGCCGGTCGGCGATGTCGATGCCCGCCTGTTCGGCCAGCGTCGTTCCCGCCTCCGCCACCAGCACTGCCACCCGCCGTCGTGCGTCCATACCGGCCTCCCTCAGTCGCTTCGCTGACGAACCGTCAGCCTCCGGGCCGACGGTACGCGGAGCTGGGCCCGGGCCGCCCGCACCACGCCGGACGGGTTCAGGCCAGCAGCGCGGCGACCTCGGTCAGCGTGCGGACCCGGGGGACGGCGGTGCTCGCGCCGGTGGGCTCGCGCTCCAGCCAGATGCCGAGCAGGCCGGCCTCGGTGGCGGCCTGCGCGTCCACGTCCAGCCGGTCGCCGACGTAGGCGGCGCGTTCGGGGGCGACGCCGAGGGCGCGGCAGGCCAGGTGGAAGATCGCCGGGTCGGGTTTGGCGCAGCCGGCCTCGGCGGAGGCGGTGGTGGTGTGCGCGGCCAGTGCGCCGAGGCCGACGGCGTGCAGCTTCTGCCGCTGCATGTCGCCCTCGCCGTTGGTGATCACGCCGAGCCGCCGGCCGGCGCCCAGTTCCCGTACGGCGCGCGGCACTTCGGGGTAGGCCCGCCAGGAACGGCGGTAGCGGCGGAGGTAGCCGGCGAACCAGGCGTCGGCCCGCTCGTCGGGCCACTCCCCCAGGCCGAGGTGGCGGGCCAGGCCGGCCGCCCGGACCCGGCGCATCTGCTGCACCGTCAGTTCGCCGGTCAGGTACCGGTCGTACTCGCGCTGCTCCAGTTCGCGCCAGAACCGCAGCACGCCGTCCCGGTCCAGCGGCTGTCCGGCGAGTTCGGCGGCGGCGCCGGCCAGCACGGCGGCCTCGGCGGCGCCGTCGTGGTCCAGCAGCGTGCCGTCGAGGTCGAACAGCACCACCTCGATCCGCATCCCGCTGCTCCTCCGCCGTCCTGCTGGGAACGTTCAGCCTACCTCCGTCACCAGGGGCCGGAGGGTTCGCTGCCCCTGGTCTGGATGGTGCCTTCGAGCTCCAGGATGTTCGACAGCAGGGTGCCGCTCCGGTGGGCGCCGTTGTAGTACGCGGGATGGGCCTCGACCTCGGCGGCGACGGCCCGTTGGCCGCTGCCCTCGGGGGCGACGCGGACCGCGAACGCCTGGTGGCCGGAGACCGCGAAGTGCAGGCGGAGGACGCCCTCCTCGGCCCGGGCCACCCAGCGGGCCGCCCGGTACCCGGCCCGGTAGCGGTTCCACTGCTCCTCGGTGAAGTGCATCCGGCCCAGGAAGGGGTAGGACCGGGGCAGCCGCATCGGGGTGAGGTGCGGCAGTGCGGGCGGGATGCTGCCGGGGGCGGGGAACGCCCAGTCGGGCAGCGGTTCGCGGGCGGCGAGCCAGGCGGCGGGGATGCCGCCGCGGCCGCCGGTGCCGGTGCGGGCGGCGACCACGCCGCCGGTGATCGCGGCGACGGTGTCCATGTCTCCGCCGCCGCTGATCGCGGAGCGGACGGCGGTCGGGTAGTCGTCGAGCCAGCGGGCGGCGCACCAGAGGGCGAACGGCACGGTGTCGAGGGCGCTGGTGCGGCTGCCGTTGCCGAGCACGGCCGCGACCTCGCGGGCGTCGGTCCGGTCGAGCAGCGAGACCGCCCGGTGCAGGCCGTCGTGGACCACGCCGTACGGGGTGAGCCGGGCGACGGCGCGCAACCAGGCTGCGGGGCCGAGCGGTCGGGTGCGGCAGCGGACCGCGAGGGCGGCGGCGACGGCCACCGCGATCGCCCCGTCCACGGCGTCCGGGTGGGTGTGGGTGATCACGGCGGTGGCGGCGGCGGGCCGACCACGGCCGCGGGGTCGTCGGCGTACGCGGCGCCGAGCGGCGCCACCCGCATGGCCGCGCCGTTGCCGAACGAGCCCTGGCCGTCGAAGAGTTCGGCCGCCAGCCGGGGGGCGTCGCCGCCCTCGCGGATCAGTCGCAGCAGGCGGTTCGCGGCGGGCCCGTAGCCGCGGTCGAAGTCGTGGCGGACGGCGAAGGCGTGGGTGAGGTCGTAGCTGTCGACGGCGCCGCGCTCGGTCTGGGCGGCGTACACCGAGCAGGCCATCTCGGTGTCGTCGGTCCACGGCCACGGGCCGGGCGGTTCGGTGCGGGCGGCGAAGTGGGTGCGGGCGGTCTCGGGGACGAAGAACTGGGCGCCGAGGGCGTCGCCGACGGACAGGCCCTGGAGGGGGAGTCGAGCGCGGGCCCGACGTGCGAGAGCGGAACGTTCATATGGCCACCACCGAAGCGCGCGGGGTGTCGCCGCGTCAAGTCGCGTTCTCCCTCGGTTTATTCGTTTGCCGGGGTCGGGTTCCCGGCCGACAATCCGTCCTCATGGGTGCCGTTCTTTCGCAGCAGCAGATCGAGGCTTTCGTCACGGACGGCTTCGTCCGGGTGGAGCGCGCCTTCGATCCCGAGGTGGCCGCCGAGTGCCGGGAGTTCCTGTGGCGGGAGATGGGCCTCGATCCGGACGACCCGGCGGGCTGGACGCAGCCGGTGGTCCGGCTCGGCGGGTACGGGCAGGAGCCGTTCCGGCGGGCCGCGACCTCCGAGCGGCTGCACGGCGCGTTCGACCAGCTGGTCGGCGAGGGCCGGTGGAGTCCGCAGCCGTGGCTGGGCACCTTCCCGGTGCGCTTCCCGCACCCGGACGAACCGGGCGACGACGGCTGGCACCTGGACGCGAGCTTCACCCCCGAGGGCGAGCAGGGCTACTGGCTCAACCTGGTCTCCCGCGGCCGGGCGCTGCTGATGCTGTTCCTGCTGTCCGACGTGGACGAGGCGAACGCGCCGACCCGGATCAAGGTCGGCTCGCACCTGGACGTGCCGCGCCGGTTGGAGCCGGCCGGCGACCAGGGCGTGGAGATGTTCGCGTTCTGCGCCGAACTCGACCGGGCCGGGCTGCTCGACCACCCGGAGCGGGAGACCGCGCTCGCCACCGGCAGGGCCGGTGACGTGTACCTGTGCCACCCGTTCCTGATCCACGCCGCGCAGCCGCACCACGGCACCGAGCCGCGCTTCCTCGCCCAGCCGCCGCTGCTGTCCGGCGCGGACCTGGTGCTGGACCGTCCCGACGGGGCGTACTCGCCGGTGGAGCGCGCCGTCCGGCTCGGCCTGGGGCGCGGCTGACCGCCCCGGGGGCCGCCGCGCGCCGCTGAACCCCGCACGAGCTGCTGAACTTCACTGAACTGCCGTCGCGCCGCCCCGTTCCGGGGCCGCTTGCTGCGAGGATCGGCAGCGAACGTCGGGGAAGGGGAATCTCATGACCGGTGCGGTGCTGGTGGTGGTGCTGCTGCTCGTGACGGGCGGCTGCGTCTGCGTGGTGTGGGCGGATCGCGGCGGGCCCGGCTGGGTCCGGGCGGTCTCCCGGGTGACGCTCGGCCTGGGCGAGTTCGTCCGGCGGGACGCGCGCCGTCGCCGGCGGGAGGATCGCCGGCGGATCCACGACGCCGGACTGGGCGACGGCGGCTGACGCCCCGTCAGCCGCCCTTCCCGAGCCGGCCGGTCAGTCGGCCAGCCCGAGCGGGTCGGGGGCCTCGGCGAGCAGCCGGGGCCCGTTCTCGGCGACCCGGTTGACGGCGGTGGGCACCGCCCGGACCCGGATGTTGCCGTCCGCGGGGCGGTGCAGCAGGTGGTGCAGGTCGGCCCGGTCGGAGTGCGCCGGGTCGAGCCAGCCGTCCAGGTCCGCGCGGGCGATGGTGAGCGGCATCCGGTCGTGCACCCGCCCGGCGCGGTCGGTGGCGTCGGTGGTCAGGATGGTCGCGGTCGCCAGCCAGGCCGCCGGGTCGTCCTCCGGCAGGCTCGCGTCCCGCCAGAACTCGTACAGCCCGGCCATCAGCATCAGTTCGCCGGTGCTCAGGTAGTACGGCTGCTTGTACGCCTTGCGCCCGTCCGCCGCCGGGACGGGCCGCCACTCGTAGTAGCCGTCGGCGGGGATCACGCAGCGCCGGGCGGCGAAGGCCTTGCGGAAGGCCGGCTTCTGGTCGACGGTCTCCGAGCGGGCGTTGATCATCCGCGCCGCGCCGGACCGGTCCTTCGCCCAGGACGGCACCAGGCCCCAGCGCAGCGGCCGCAGTTGGCGCACCACCTCGCCGGTGTCGTGGTCGACCCGCTCCAGCACCGCCGGGACCGGGTCGGTCGGCGCGACGTTCCAGCTCGGCGCGAGCGCCTCGGTGGGATCCCAGCGCGCGACGTCGAGCAGGGCGACCAGGTCACCGGGTTCGGTGGTGGAGACGAAGCGACCGCACATGCGCCCCACCCTGCCACCGAACCCCGACAACCGCACGCACCCCACGCGGCGCCGCAGTGGCTCAGGAGTAGAAGTTCCGGTCCCAGCGGTGCCCGGCCAGGATCTTCAACTCGCCCTCGGACAGCGGCACTCCGTCCCCGACGGCGGCGTTGCGCTGCACGTTGCGCACCGAGCGCATCCCCGGGATCACGGTGGACACCGCCGGGGCGCTGAGCACGAACCGCAGCGCCGCCTCGGCCAGCCCGTCGGTGCCGATGCCCAGGTCGGCGGCGATCGCGGCGGCCCGCCGCTCCACCTCGGCGAGCCGGTCGCCGCGGAAGTAGCGCTGCCGGAAGTCGCCGTCCGGGAACACCGTGTCGGCGGTGAGCCGCCCGGTCAGGCCGCCCTCGTCCAGCGCGACCCGGACGATCACCCCGACGCCGTGCTCCTCGCAGGCCGGGAACAGCTCCTCCAGCGGCGACTGGTCGAAGACGTTGAAGATCACCTGTACCGCGTCGACCACCCCGCTGCGCACCAACTCGACGGCGGTGTGCGGCTCGTGGTCGTTGACCGACACGCCGAACAGGCCGATCAGGCCCTCCTGCTTCAACCGGCCGACGGTCTCCAGCCAGTCGCCGCGGCCCAGCCACTCGTCGTGCCAGACGTGGAACTGCACCAGGTCGAACCGCTCCAGCCCGCTGACCCGCAGCGAGGTCTGCACGCTCTCCCGGATGTGCGCGCCCGGGAAGGTCTCCGCCGGGTCCACCCCCGCCCGGGCCGGCCACTGCCGGTTCAACGGCGGCACCTTGGTCGCCACCCGCACCTGCTGCCCGGCCGCGGCCCGCTCCCGCACCACCTGCCCGACCAGCCGTTCGCTCTCCCCGTAGCCGCGCGCGGTGTCGACGAAGTTCACCCCCAGGTCGATGGCCCGGTGCAGCGCCGCCAGCGACTCGTCCTCGCGCGCCCCGATCCACCCCGAGGCGCCGATCCCCCAGGCGCCGAACCCGATCTCCGAGACCTCGATCCCGCTGCGCCCCAACGTCCGGTACTCCATGGGCCGTTCCTCCCGGTCTCCGTGGTGGGTGTACGTCCTTCGCCCGCGACGATAGGCGGCGCGGGCACCCGGTGGCCAGAGCCTCCGGGGTCCGGTAGCGGACATCCGCGCCCGCCCCGCCCGACCTGCGCCGGGCTACACTCCGCGCCATGACCGACCGACCGCCCTGGCCGCGCTGGGCCCCTACTTCGCCACCCGCACCGGCACCCCGCCCGCCGGCTTCCGGCCGCTGCGCGAACTGTCCGCCCCGGACGGCCCCTTGACGGGACGGATCGACGAGGTCGCCCGGGTGCTGCGCACGGACGAGCCGCGGGTCGCCGCGTCCACCGCGCACCTGGGCCTGGCGGCCCGCCTCTGGTCGGTCGCCCTCGGCACGGTCGTCACCACCGGCCGGCTCCCCGACCTGGACGGCGCCCGCTTCGCCCTCCCCCCGCAGGGCCCGTTCGACCTCTGGCTCCCCGCGGAGCCCGGTCCCGAGGCCTCGCCCGCCGCCCTGCACGCGCTGGTGATGACCCGTCAGCTGCACCCGCTCGCCGACGCCGTCCGCGCCCGCACCCCCCTCGCGGCGGGCCTGCTGGCCGGCAACGCCGCCTCCGCGCTGGTCGGCGCCGCCCGCCAACTCGGCACCGTCCCGTCCCTGCGCGCCCCCGCCGCCGCGCTGGCCCGCGCCCTCCTCGCCTTCCCCGACCTCGCCCCCACCGGCGCCCCCACCCCGCCACCCCGTCCCCTCGCCTTCCGCCGCACCTCCTGCTGCCTCTACTACCGCACCCCCGCCGGCGGCCTCTGCGGCGACTGCGTCCTCCCCCGCGCCCCGAAGCCCCGGCGCTGACGGGGAAGTTCACCCGGGCTCAGCCCGCGACGGCCTCCGCCACCAGCGCGCCGAGCCGGTCGGCCGTGGTGGCCGGGCCCGGGAAGAAGCGGTTCCGGGTCACGGCGAACGCGGTGCCCGTCGCGGTGTCGGCCCAGGCGGTACTGCCGCCCATGCCGGGCATGCCGAAGACGGTCGGGGTTCGCCCGGGGTCGGCGCCGGGGCGGCCGAGGTTGTAGCCGAGGGCCCGGGGGAGCGGAAAGCCGACCATCCGGTCGAGGTCGGCGGTGGCCAGGGCGGTGGCTTCCCGCAGCCGGGAGGCCGGGAGCAGGCGGACGCCGTCCACCTCGCCGAGCAGTGCCGCGTACATCCGGGAGACCGCGCGGGCGGACATCGTGCCGCCGGAGGGGATGTCGGAGGTGAGCACGGCGGGGTTGTTGCCGTAGGCGGCGCACGGGGTCACGGCGGGCGGGGTGGCCCTGAACAGCGGGAGGTCGGCGGGCATGGCCGCCAGCAGCTCGGCGGCGCCGGGCGCGTCCTCCAGCCTGGCGACCCGTCCGAGCGCGGACTCCGGTACGCCGAAGAAGAGTTCGTCGGCGATGCCGAGCGGCCCGGCCAGCTCCTCGCGGAGCACCCGGGAGATCGGTCGCCCGGTGGCCCGGCGCACGATCTCGCCGAGCACGTAGCCCCAGGTCACCGCGTGGTAGCCGGTCCCGGTGCCGGGCTCCCACCAGGGGACGGTGTCGGCGATCAGCGCGCACATGCCGTCCCAGTCGGCGAGGTCGGCCACGGTGAGGCCGGCGGGGACGGCGGGGACGCCGAGCGAGTGGGTGAGCGCGTGCCGCAGGGTCGCGCCGCCCTTGCCGTGGGCGCCGAACTCCGGCCACAGGTCGACGATCGGCTCGTCGTAGGCGAGCACGCCGCGGTCCGCCAGGACGTGCACCAGGGTCGCCGTCACGCCCTTGCCGGTGGAGGCGCTGAAGAACGGGGTGTCCGAGGTCACCGGGCGGCCGGTGGCCGGGTCGGCGAGGCCCGCGACCGCGTCCACTACCAGCTCGCCGTGCCGGTGGACCGCCACCTGGATGCCCGACTCCTGCCCGGATTCCACCAGTTCGTCGATGATCCGCTGCACCTGCTGCTGCATGACTGTCGCACCTCTCCGCTGTCCGGCGGCGACGCCGGTGGGCGCCGCTCACCCGACGGTCGGCGCCGGGGGCCGCGTTCTCGACATCCCCGCCAGGAGAGTTCTCAGCGCCGGGCGGCGAGTTGCGCGGTGAGGACGGCGGGCGCTTCGGCGAGCGAGGGCCCGTACCAGGTGAGGTGACGGCCGCTCAGCAGGGCGTACGGGAGGCCGGGGAAGGCGTCGGGCCCGTCGGTGTCGGTGAAGCGGTAGGGCTCGTCGGGCAGGGCCAGCAACTCCGCTCCGGACTCCAGGAGTTCGGGCAGTGGAACCGACGGGTACCGGCCGGGGTGGCCGGCCGTCAGGACGGTGACGCCCAGGCGGCGGAGCAGGTCGGCGGCGAAGGTGTCCGCGCCGAGGACCATCCACGGCCGCCGCCAGATCGGCACCACCGCACCCACCGCGGCCGCCGGGCCGGGCACCTCGGCCCAGGACTGCCGGGCGGCCGCCAGCCAGTCCGGCCGGGGCAGCCGGCAGGCGTCCACCAGCAGCCGGCGCAGCGAGTGGAGGGCCTGGTCGAGGTCGCGGATGCGGGTGGTCCACACGGCGGCGCCGCCGGCCCGCAGCGCGGCAAGGTCGGGGGCCCGGTTCTCCTCCTCGTTGGCGATCACCAGGTCGGGGCGGAGCGCGAGGATCCGTGGCACGTCGGGGTTCTTGGTGCCGCCGATCCGCGGGACGTCGAGGCCGGCGGGGTGGGTGCACCAGTCGGTGGCGCCGGCCAGCAGGCCGGGGGCGGTGACGGCGACGGCCTCGGTGAGCGAGGGAACCAGGGAGACGATCCGGCGGACCTCGCCGAGCCGTACCGGGTGGCCTTCGTCGTCCGTCAACTCGCGTGTCGCGCCCATGACTCCACGCTACCGCCCCCGTGACGGCCGGCCGGCCCGTCGTGCCCCGCACCGGCCGGGGCGGCGCGGTCCGGACGGGTCGCGGGCCGGGTTCAAACCGGCCGTAGAGCCACTGGAGCGTATACGGAGGGAAGTCCGGGTTCTGGTGATGCCGAGCCCCGGCGGCTGACCTAACGTGACTCTCGGCCCCGGCGATCCGGGGCGAATCCGCAGGCGGGCGCCCCCCTGTCAGACCCTCCCAAGCAGTAGTTCCGACTCAGCGAAAGTGGAATGACATGGCATTCGGAAAGATGCTCGCCGCCGTCGGCACCGTCTCGGCGCTGGCCTTCACGGCCGTCGGCACGGTCGGCTCCGTCGCGTACGCGAACACCACGATCAAGCCCGTCGCGCTGAACAACGCCCCGGCCATCGGGAACAACGCTCCCGCCCTCGGGGAGTCCGCGACCACGCCCGTCGTGACGAACAACGCGTCCGCGTCCGCGTCCGGGGAGACCGTGATCGAGGCCTCGGTCACCATGGCGAAGCCGTCCAACCTGCCGGCCGTGCACTCCGACGGGACGGTCACGAGCATCAGGCCGCTGAACCTCTCCTGCGGGAACTTCTCGTTCAGCGGGGCCAGCTTCACCGAGACCTGCAACGGCCCGCTCTGGCAGCCGTTCGTCGACTGTTCCGACGGCTACCGGTACGTGTCGACGGTCGAGTTCTCCGGCCTGTTCCGCGTGCGCCTGACCTGCCCGGTCGGCACGGCGGTCGGCGGCGGCGCCTACGACCTGTCGTAACCGCCGCAGCAACCCCGCTCGACGCCAACCGCGGTGCCTGTGGCGCGCGTTGGGGTGAGCGGTGCATCCGGGCCGCCGGCCCGCCCCCACCGGGGCGGCGCCGGCGGCCCGATCGCGTTCCCGCTCCGCCCGGTCAGCCGCCGTCGGCGAGCGGCAGCCGGACCACCAGCCGTGCGCCGGGCAGCCGACCGGGTGGCTCGGCCGTCGCGGTCCCGCCGAGGCTGTGGGCGATGGTGCGCACCAGGGCCAGGCCGAGGCCCGCGCCGCCGGCGGCCCGGTCGCGGGCGGTGTCCAGCCGGACGAAGCGTTCGAAGACCCGCTCGCGGTCGGCGGCCGGGATGCCCGGCCCGTCGTCCTCCACCGTGAGCCGCGCCCACCCGTCGGCGGCCGTGAGGGTGACGGCGACCCGGCCGTGCGCGTACCGGGCGGCGTTGTCGAGCAGGTTGCGCACCAGCCGGGACGGCAGCTGTTCACGGCCCGTCAGCACGGCGTCCGCGAGCTCGCCCTCGAAGAGCAGCGCCGGTTCGCCGAAGGCGCGTTCGGCGAACTGCTCGGCGATCAGCCCGTGCAGGTCGACGGTGCCGGCGGCGCGCTCGGGGCCGCGCTCGGTGCGGGTCCAAACCCTTCTCCTTCGTGGTGCTCACCGCCCGCCTCCGCGCCCTGCTGCGCCGCGGCGGCGCCGGCCGCCCCGCCGCCCTCGCCGTCGCCGACCTGCGGATCGCCACCCTCGACACCCCCGACGGCTTCCCCGTCTCCCCCGCCCAGGAACTGGCCGCCCAGGCCGCCCTCCCCGCCGCCGGCTACCACCCCGTCGCCCACGGCGGGGGTGTCACCATCTGGCAGTGGCGGCCGAACAGTTGACGGCGGGTGCGGTCGTCCTTCGCCCGCCGCCGGCCGCCGGGCGGGCTCACTCCAGCGGGTCGCGCACCACCTCGGGCAGGTGGAGCACGGCTTGCAGGGCGATGTACAGCTCGGCGGAGTCCAGGCGCCGTTCGAAGGAGCGCCCGGAGAGCTGCTCGATCCGGCGCAGCCGGTAGCGGATGGTGTTGGGGTGGCAGTACAGCAGCTTGGCGGCCTTGTCGGCGGAGCCGTCGACGGCGAACCAGGTGGACATGGTGGTGAGCAGCTGCTCGCGCTGGCTGTCCGGGAGTTCGATGACGGGGCCGAGCACCTGGTTGCCGATCCGGGAGGCGGTGGACGGCGCGGAGGCGACCAGCATCGGCAGCGGGTTGGCGTCGAACAGGGTGACCGTCTCGTCGGGGCGGGCCGAGCTGGCCAGCGCGACCTGGGCCAGGTGCAGGGCCTGCGGGGTCTGGTCGAGCCGGGTGTAGCAGGGGCTGACGCCGGCCCGGCGGACGGTCTGCTGCCGCAGCGTGTCGACGAGTTGGTCGATCGCGGCGGCGGCCCGCATCGAGACGATGCCGATGTGCGCGTCGGGGGTGAGCCGCCAGGCGGAGCCCATGTCGTGTTCGCGGAGCGTGGGTTCGATGTCGGGCAGCGCCTGCCGGGCGAGCCCGGGGGCGTGCGCGACGACCACGGCGAAGGTGCCGTCGTACGGGAGGGTGAGCATGTCGGCGGCCTCCAGCACGGAGCCGGGGTTGCCCATGCCGCCGCGCAGCACCACGTCCACCAGGGCCGAGCGCTCCTGGTCCCGACGGACCATCAGCAGGGCGGTGGCCCGGTTGAAGGCGTTCATCATGGCGGTGGTGGACTCCTCGTTGAACCGCCAGACGTCGGTGGCCATCTGCACCAGCTCCCCGCTGGTGGCGAGCCCGTGCCGGAGCGACTCGGCGGCCATGGTCTCCCAGAGGTGGGCGAAGCCGATCCGGAACGCGGACTGCACGGTCGCCAGCGGGACGCCCTGTTCGGCGCGCAGCCGCCCGGTGCGCCGGGGGCCTCCAGGCTGAGCCCCTCCTCGTGGGCGAGCCGGCGCAGGGTGAACTCGATGTTGCTGCGGACGGATTCGCTGAGGTCGCCGGCGGGCAGCGGCCCGGCGGAGCGGTAGACGCTCATGTTGTCGCGGATCCGCCGGACCGTTTCCTCGGTCAGCCACGGGAGTCGCTCCAGCAGGTGGCCGGCCAGTCGCGCGGCGGAATCCACCGGCGCGTCGGTGAGTCGGGTGCCCATGCGGTGAGCCTAGGCGGCGCACAGCGGCGCGTTCGCTCGGCGCGGGGGCGCAGGCGGAGCCGGGCACGCCCTCAAGTGCCACGACGGGCGACCGCCGCACGGACGTTCCACGGGTGAGCGCGGCGGCGCGGATTGACCGTGCGTCAGGCGCTCGGCTCAACGTTTTGTTGCGGCCCACAGGCGGGGCCGGGCCGGGGCTGTCGGCCGCGACAGCGTTGGTGCTCCGGGGCGCGTCGGGCGCACCGGGCGGCCCTACGCTCGGTGCAGTCCCGCCCGGAGCCGCCGGCGCGGACCGAGTGGAAAGGCACTCGCGATGGAGAGCCCCGCCGAGCTGTGCCTCGATCTGGTGATGGATCTGCTGCTGTCGCCGGAGGAGGCCTTCCCGGTCCCGGCGCGGCTGCGGTACTCCGTCGACGACCCGTACGCGGTGCACATCGCGTTCCACGTCGACGCGGCGCAGCCGATCGGCTGGTACTTCGCCCGGGAGCTGCTGGTGCAGGGCCTGCTGCGGCCCACCGGCCTGGGCGACGTGCGGATCTGGCCGACCGCCGCGGACGGCCGCCGCACCGTCACCCTGATGCTCTGCTCGCCCGACGGGGACGCCTTCCTGCAGGCCCCGGCGGCCCGGCTGGCGGCCTGGGTCCGGCACACGCTGCGCCTGGTCCCGCCGGGCAGCCCCGCCGAACGCCTCCGGGTCGACCGGGCCCTCGACGCCCTGTTCGCCGCCAACGGCGCCCCGGACGCCTGACGCCGCGGGCTCCTGCCACCGCGGGCGCGGCCGTGCGAACGGACCGTCAGCGGCACCGGCCGGCCGGGCAGTCGGGAGCCGTCGGGGCGGCCCGACGCGCAGAACCCCGGCCGGGAACGCGCCGTGGGCCTGCCCGACGGTGCCGGTCAGCAGTCCTTGTACGCGGTGCAGACCGGCTTGGCGAGCGCGCTCAGCACGGCGCCGTCGGCGGGCGCGGACCAGGCGGTCTTCGGGTGGCCGCCCTTGGCGAGCCGGGCGTGCAGGGTGAGTTCGACCAGCGCGCCGCCGGAGGTGGTCAGGTACTCGTGGACCTGCACGGTGCCGCCGTCCGGCTGCGGCAGCGTCACGGTCGCCACCAGGAACTCGCTGTCGTCGCCGGTGATCTCGGCCTTCGCGCCGGACGCGGTGGCGGCGCAGGCGCGCACCTCGTCCTTGACGGCGCCGAGCAGGCCGAACGCGGACTGCGCGGCCGCGCTGCTCTTGCTCGCGTCGCCGAAGCTGACGATGCTCTGGTCGGCCTTCCAGTCGCCGTCCGCGCCGCCCAGCGAGGCGGTGTCCACGCCCGGGACGGTGTCCGTCCAGTCGGCGGAGCGCGTGCCGTGGCAGAGCTGCTCGATCAGGAACCGGCCCTTGGCGCCGAGGCTCTTCGCGGACGAGGCGGGCGCCGTCCAGTGCAGCGCCGCGTTCAGCGGCACCTGCTGCGGCGCGATCCACGCCGCGGCGGGCACCGCCGAGCCCTTCCCGCCGCCGCCGGTCGCGCTCGGCGCGGGAGCCGGCGCGGACGCCCCGCCGCCGGAGGACGGCGCCCCGGAGGCGGCGGGCGGCGCGGCGGAGGTCTTCGCGGCGGAGCCCCCGTCCGCGCCCTCGGGGTCGCAGGCGGTCAGGACGGCGACGGCGGACAGGCAGGCCACCGCGGCGGCGGCGAGGCGGAGCGGACGCACGTGGATCCCCGGGTTCTGGGCGGACGGTGGGAGGGGGCGGAGCGCCGCGTGCCGCGCCCGCCCGGCGAACGGACGGACGCGGCACGCGGGGTGACGGCCGGTCAGTAGCCGCGGGCCGGACGGTTCGGGTCGGCCTGCTGCACCTTGGACGCCAGGTCGTGGCCGTCCGCCGAGACGTGGTACCGGCTGCGGATGTAGTTCATCGACGCCGCCACGTTCGCCACCGGGTCGTAGATGTCGGTGGAGGTGCCCTTGACGTGGTACGCCGCGAAGGTCGGCGGAATGGTCTGCCAGCCGCCGCGCGAGCTGTTCAGCGGCGCGCCGTCGGCCTGCTTCGCGCCGTGCGCGTTGCTGTCCCACATGTTGACCTGCGAGCCGGCCGCGTTGTACGTCGACTCGCGCTTGGCGATGGTCAGCATGCCCTTGGTCCACGCCTCGCGGGCCGCCGGGTCGGTGACGCCCATCGCGTCCAGCGCCTGCGCGATGTACTCGCGGCAGGCGGCCTCGCCGCTCTTGTACTTGCCCTTGCCGCCGTACGTGACCTCGCTGGTCTTGATCGCTCCGGCGTGCGAGATCTCGGTCTTCGGGTCGTTGCCGTTGTTGTTGCCGCCGCCGTGGTCGCCGCCGCCGTGCTGGCCGGGCTTGTTCGGGCTCTTCGGCATCGACGAGCCGGGCTTCTTGCTGCCGGGCTTGTTCGTCGGCGTGTGCTCGCCGCCCTTGCCGGGGCTCTTCGGCGCGGGCTTGGTGGAGCCGGGCTTGCTGACGCCCTCGTGGGCGCGCTTCTCGGCCTCCTGGTACCGCTTGATCACGGTGCCGATCTTCTGGGTGTCCTCGGCGAGCCCCTTGGTGAGCTTCTCCTTGGTCGCCTCCAGCGCCGCGACCTGCGCGTTGATCGCGCTCACCTGCTGCTCGACCTGCGCCACCACGGCGCCGAACCCGATCACGTTGCCGAGCGCGCCGGCCGCCAGGTCGGTGGCCACGGCCTTGGCCATCACGTCCTTGATCCGACCGGTCTGCTTGGTCATCTCGTTCATCCGCTGCTGGAGCGCGTGGAAGTCCCGCTGGATCTTCGCGAGCTCGTCCAGCCTGACGCCGAAACCAACTGTCATGTTCTGTCTGCTCCCCCGTCGAACCTGACGCCCGTTCAGTCGTTTATCCCACCACACGGCCCCCCGGGGCAATCACCGGCCCCCGCCGCGCGCGCAGCTACCCGCCGGACGGCCCCGGCAAACCACCTGAGCGGGCCTTTCGCCGAGATGCCGGGGCCCGCCGGGCGCGCGATCATGGCAGGTGCGGACCGCCCGAAGGCGGTACCGCCCCGGATCGCGCTGACCACCCGATCGACCGGCGCCCTCACCGGAAAGGCTGGGATTCGATGTTCCAACTCCTCTGGATTCTGCTGATCGGCTTCGTGCTGGGCGTGCTGGCCAAGCTGATCCTGCGCGGACCGCAGGCCATCCCCTGGTGGCTGACCATGCTGCTCGGCGCGGCCGGCGCCCTGATCGGCAACCTGGTGGCCGGCTGGATCGGCGTCCGCCACACCTCCGGCATCGACTGGATCAGGCACCTGCTCCAGGTCGCCTTTGCGGTCGCCCTGGTGGCCTTCGTCGCCCCCGCCTGGAGCAAGTCCCACCCAGGCAGGTGACACCCCCGGCACCGCCCCGCCGCCGCCCGTCGAGCAGTCCGCCCGGCGGGCGGCGGCGTGTCCGGCGGCGCCCCGTCAGGCGAACCGGGAGCTGCGCACCGGGCCCGGCGAGCGGACCCGGTCCCGGCTGCCGGTCGCCCAGGTCGCGGCGGCCCGGGCGGCGAAGGCGGCCAGCGCCTCGTCCGGGTCCGGCGGGGTCCGCCCGTCGCCCTCGTCCGGCTCGGCGGACGCGGCGCGGATCCGCTCCGCGAGCTCCGCCGGCGGGCCGTCGTCGGCCGGCCCCGCTCGACCTCGCCGTCCTCGCCGACCCGCAGGTTCGGCTCCCACGGCGCGACCACGTGCTGCACCAGCAGCCCCGAGACGTCCGCCGAGACGGCCGGCGGGTCCGTCCAGCACGTCGCGTGCTCGTACAGCACCTCGCCGGGCGCCCGCTCGTACAGCGCCCCCACCAGCTCCTGGTCGCACTCGTTCAGGTCGTACGCCACCACCAGGGCGTCCGCGACGCCGCCGCCCGGGCGGTACGGGGCGGCGGGGATCCCCAGCAGCGCCGCCGCGGCCAGGCCCAGCGCCTCGCTGCCCCGGTCCGGCAGCAGCGCCACCGAGCTCGGCCGGCGGCCGGCGGCCTCCAGCACGGTGCGCAGCCGCTCCAGGCCGCGCCGGCAGTTGTCCCAGCTGTCGCCGAGGTACGCCCAGCGGCCGGTCATGCCCTGCTCGTAGCCGTGCGGCGAGAGGGTGGCCAGCAGACCGCCGGTCAGCGTGTAGTGCCAGCCGCGCAGGTCCTGCGGCCCCGCGGGCGGGACGGCGGCGGCGCGGGCCAGCGAGCGGCGGATCCGGTCGGCGGCGGGCTGCCAGGTGTCGCCGTCCGGCGCCGCCAGCCCTTCGAACACCTCGCGGGCCAGCTCGACCCGGCCGTCCATCAGCGCGTTGTGCGCCAGCAGGTAGCCGTCCGGCCAGTCGCCGCCGATCGCCCGGTGCTCCTGCAGCACGGCGACGGCCTCCGCGTGCCGCTCGCCGTCCTCCAGTGCGACGGCCAGCTCCAGCAGCACCTGCCGCGGGGCGGCCTGCGCCGCGCCGCCGCGCCCGAACAGCTTCCGCTTCACCGGAGCGGCCCCGGCGGCCAGCGCCTCCCGCAGCGCCGGCACCGCGAACTCGGACAGCCCGTGCTCGATGCAGGCGTAGCCGTACGCGTACAGCGCCCCCGCGTCCGCCGGGCGCGAGGCGAGCGCGGCGGCCGCCCCCGCGAGGTCCTCGATGCCGACCGCCTCCGCCAATCTGCGTGTCACCGGGGCGACTTCACCCGCCGTCAGTCCGTCGACCACCCGCCGCAACTCCCGCACCGCCCCCTGCGGGTCGTCCGCATCGAGCAGTTCCCACGCCTTGGCGAGGTCCGCATGCACGCAATTTCCTCCGGCTCGAACGGTGCCGCCGGCCCACCCGGTTCGCACACCCGCCCGATCATCGCTGGCGCCGGCCCGCCCCGCGAAACCATTTTCCGCGGGCCCGCCGCCCGCACCCGGCGGACTGCGCGTGTCACAGCACGGCCCGCGCCCCCGCCCGGGATACCGTCGATCCGTCCGCATACGTCCTTCCGCCGCTGCGAGGCCACCGTGGAGAACACGCACGACCCCGGGGACTACGAGTTCGATCTCCCCGACACGCTGGTGGCGCAGGAGCCGCCCGAGGCGCGCGGTGGCCGGCGCACCGACGCCAGGCTGGCCGTGCTGCGGCGCGGCACGGAGCAGGTGGACCACCGCGGCTTCCACGAGATCGCCGAACTCTTCGAGCCCGACGACGTGCTGGTGCTCAACAATGCGCGGGTGGTGCCGACCCTGCTGCACGGCGAGGACCAGGACGGCCGGGTGGTCGCGGTGAGCATCCACTCGCCGAACGAGGACGGCACCTGGCACTGTCTGGTGGCGCCCGAAGCGGTCTGCCGGCCCGGCGCCCGGTTCGTGCTCGGCCCCGGGCGGCAGGTCACCGGCCGGCTGCTCGCCGAGGCCGACCCGGGCGTCTGGCGGATCGAGCTCGACCCGGCCGACGGCGACACCCTCTACCGGCTCGCCGAACCGATCTACCCGGGCTACCTCAAGCAGGCCCCCGCCGACCCGGAGTACTACCAGAACACCTTCGCCTCCCGCCCCGGCGCGGTCCTGTTCCCCTCCGCCGGACGCCACTTCACGCCCGCCGTGCTGGACGAGCTGCGGGCCCGCGGCGTGGCGGTCGCCGAGGTGACGCTCCTGCTCGCGGCCCGGTCGCACCACTTCGTCCGGCAGGTGTTCCGGCAGCAGGTCGCCGCCGGCGGGGCCGGTGACGTCGAGGCGGAGGACCGGGTCGAGCGCGCCACCCGCACCAAGGGCTTCGACTTCCCGCAGGCCGAGCGCTACGAGGTCACCGCCGAGACCGCCGGGACCATCAACGAACGCCGCGCCCGCGGCGGCCGGATCATGGTGTGCGGCACCTCCGCGCTGCGCACCCTGGAGAGCGTCACCGGCGAGGACGGGCGCGTCCCGGCGGCCACCGGCTTCACCCGGCTGCACATCGTCCCCGGCCACCGGTTCCGCGCCTGCGACGGGTTCCTGACCAACCTCCACCGGCCGAAGAGCTCCGAGCTGCTGCTCACCTCCGCGTTCACCGGCCGGCAGCCGCTGCTGGAGGTCTACCGGCGGGAGCTGATCCCCCGGAAGTACCGCTTCCACGAGTTCGGCGACTCGATGCTGATCGTCTGAGCGGGCCGTCGTGCTGATCGCCGAGGACATCAGGCGGACCGCGACCGCGCACGGCTGGGAGCTGTCCGCGCGGGTGCGCGCCACCGCCCCGCTCGACGTGGACCGGCTGCGCTTCACCGTGCGCGGCGGCGGACCGGACCGGGTGCCGGAGCGCGGCGACGCGTTCCTCGCCGCGCTCGTCATGCCCGCGATGAGCCTCGGCGAGGAGCTGCTGATCGACGCCCCGGTCTCCCCCCGGCTGCTCAGGTCCGCCCGCACCGTGATGGAGATCTACTCCGCCTGGTGGGAGCGGCTCCGCGAAGTCCGGGTGACCGCCACCGAGACCGCCGCCCCGACCGGCGGCGAGGACGCCGTCGGACTGTTCTTCACCACCGGAGTGGACTGCTTCTACAGCCTGCTCAAGGACGGCGAGCGCCGCGCCGAGCCCGACCACCAGCCGGTCACCGAGCTGCTGTTCGCCAACTTCGAACAGCACTCCGGCGCCGACCACGACCGGCTGGTGGAGCGGATCGGGCAGGTGGCCGACCGGACCGGGTGCCGGGCCGTGGTGGTCGACACCGACATCCGCTCCCTCGCCAACCCGCTGGCCGCGTGGGGCACTTACCACGGTGCGGCGCTCGGCGCCGTCGCGCTGGCCGTGCAGGGCCTGCTCGGCCGCTGCCTGATCGCGGCCAGCGACCAGTACCGCCACCTGCCCCCGCTGGGCTCGCACCCCCTCCTGGACCACCTCTGGTCCACCGAGCGCCTGGAGATCGTCCACGACGGCGCCGAGGCCACCAGGACGGGCAAGGTGGAACGTCAACTCACCCGCTCCGCACTGGCCCTGGACAACCTCGGGGTGTGCTGGCGCAGCCGGCCCGGGCACAACTGCGGCACGTGCGAGAAGTGCCTGCGGACCATGGCCGCGCTGGAACTGGCCGGCGCGCTCCGGCACTGCCGCACCCTGCCCCCGGTGCTCGACCTCCGGCAACTGCGCACCGTCCCGATCGAGTCGGAGGACGCCCGGGTCTCGATGCGCGAGGTGGCGCTCGACGCCAGGGCGCGCGGGCGGCACGACATCGCCGACGCCGCCGAACACGCCCTCGCCCGCCCGCTGCCCGACCCGTCCGGGACGGCCGCCCGGTGACCGCCCCGGCCGGTTCCAACCCCGGACTCCGACTGCGCTCCGCCGTAAGGGAGTTGATCGAGCCCGGGAGCCGCTGCGCGCTGATCGACTTCCCGCACCACGCCAACGTCGGCGACAGCGCGATCTGGCTCGGCGAACGCACCCTGCTGAACGAACTGGACGTCGACCTGGTCTACACCGCCGACCTGGACAGCTTCTCGGAGACGGCGCTGCGCGAACGACTGCCCAGCGGCACCGTCCTGCTGCACGGCGGCGGCAACCTGGGCGACCTCTGGCCGCACCACCAGCGGCTGCGGGAACGCGTCATCGGCGCCTTCCCCCGGCACCGGATCGTCCAACTGCCGCAGTCCGTGCACTTCGGCGACCCGGACGCGCTCGACCGGGCCCGCCGGGTCTTCGACGCCCACCCCGACCTGACGCTGCTGCTGCGCGACCACCGGAGCCTGCGCGCGGCCCGCCGGGCGTTCCGGACGCCCGCCGTGCTCTGCCCCGACGCCGCCTTCGCGCTCCCGCCGCTCCGGCCCCGGCCCGGTCGGCCCGAGCGGCGGATCCTCTGGCTGAGCCGCACCGACCACGAGGCCGCGCCGCACCCCGGCCCGGACCTCGGCGCCGGCACCGGCACCGGCCCGGGCATCGAGGTGCACCGCACCGACTGGCGGGCGCAGGAGGGCGCGGACGACAGCTGGATCGCGGCGCTGCGAGCGGTCTCCCGCGACCTGGACGCGGCCACGACGGGCCTCCGCCGCACCGCGGACCGCACCGCCGACCGCACCGCCGACCGGTCGGCCGACCGCACCGCCGCCCGCACCGCCGCCGAGCTGCTGCGCTGCTACGACCGGCACGCCGCACTCCAACTGCTGCGCGGCTGCCGGCTGTTGAGCAGTGCCCGCGCCGTGGTCACCGATCGGCTGCACGCCCATCTGCTGTCCGGACTCCTCGGCCTGCCGCACGTCCTCCTCGACGACCGGTACGGCAAGGTGCGCGGGTACTGGGAGACCTGGAGCCGGCACCGGTGGCCCGAGGTGCACTTCGCGTCGACACCCGGCCGGGCGATCCGGGAGGCCGAACTGCTGGCGGGCGGGCGGCCCGGATGAACGGCGCCCCGTGGACACCGGAACTGGTCAGCGTGGTCATCCCCGCGCTGAACGCCGCCCCGGTCCTCCCCGACCAGTTGACGGCCCTGGCCGGGCAGGACTACTCCGGCCCCTGGGAGGTCGTGGTGGCCGACAACGGGTCCACCGACGGGACGGCCGCCGTGGCCCTGCGCTGGCAGCACCGGCTGCCCGGGCTGCGGGTGGTCGACGCCGCCGCACGCAAGGGCATCAACCACGCCCGCAACGCCGGGGCGGCCGCGGCCCGCGGTGACTACCTGGTCTTCTGCGACGCCGACGACGCGGCCACCCCCGGCTGGCTGCGGGCGATGACCGCGGCGGCCCGCGAGGCCGACCTGGTCGGCGGCTACCCGGAGCCGTACGCCGTCGGCCACCACCGCGCCTGCTCCTGGCGGGCGCCGGTCCACCCGCCCGACCGGCTGCCCGAGAAGATGGGCTTCCTTCCGGTCGCCCTGGGCGCCACCCTCGGCGTCCGGGCGGAGGTGCTGCGGGCGCTCGGCGGTTTCAACGAGGAGTACGCCGGTGGCGGCGACGAGGTCGAGTTCTGCTGGCGGGCCCAACTCGCCTCGTACACCATCGACTTCGCACCGGACGCCGTGATGCGCTACCGGGTCCGCGAGCAGGCCCGGGCAGTCGCCCGCCAGGGCTTCGGCTACGGCCGGGGCGACGCCCTCCTGATGCGCGACTTCCGCACCCACGGCCTGCCCCCGGTCACCGTCCTGACAGCCGCCCGCACCTGGTACCGACTGGCCCGGCGGATCCCCGAGATCGCCTCCCCCGAACTCTACGGACGCTGGTGGTTCGACGCCGCCTGGCGCGCAGGCCGCCTGGTCGGCAGCATCCACCATCGCGTCTTCTGCCTCTGAGCAGCCAGACCGATTGCCGCCGCCCCGGCCCAACCCGGCTCTCGCCCACCGGAGTTCACACCCGCCGCATCTTGCGGGCCCGGGCCGCGGTCCGCACCTGGTACCGCCCGGCGAACGCGGCCTGACGGGCGGCCCGCCGGTCGGCAGCATCCGCCGTCGCACCCGCTACCAGTGAGCAACCAGACCGATTGCCGCCGCACCGTGGCCCAACTCGCCTCCCACCCAAGGGAGTTCACACCTACTGCAGCTGCGGGCCCGGGCCGCGGTCCGCACCTGGTACCGCCCGACGAACGCGGCCTGATGGGCCGACTGATCGGCAGCGCTCGATCAGCCGCGCGCGGCAGTTGCGGCTACGGGGAGCGGGTCGGTGAGGGGGCGGCCGAGGAGCTTCTCCAGGGTCGGGTCGGTGGCGGACAGGAAGTCGTGGCGGATCGCGGTGGCGAGGGAGCTGAGCATCGGGGGCTGGAAGGGCAGGAGGCCCGGGGCGGCGAGGATGCGGGTGCGGTAGGTGGCGAGGTCGACGTCGTGGTGGGTGAGGTCGAGGGCCGCGGCGACCTGGGCGGCGGTGATCGGGGTGCCGACGAGGTCGTGGACGAGTCCGGTGTGCGGGGCGGGGTCGGCGGCGACCCGGGCGGCGGCCTCGGCGAGGTCGGCGCGGGCGACGGCGGCCAACGCGCCGTCGGCGAAGGGGGATTGGAGGCCGTCGGGGGTGGGGGCCAGCAGGCTGCCGAAGAGTTCGGCGTAGAGGCCGTTGCGGAGGATCGTCCAGGGCAGGCCGGTGTCCCGGATCAGTCGTTCGGTGGCGCGGTGGGCCGCCGCGAAGGCGAGGTGGTCGCCGGCGGTGGTGAGGCTGGTGTAGACGACGTGGGAGACGCCGTCGCGGACGGCCGCGTCGAGGACGGCGGCGTGGCGGGCGAGGACCACGTCGTCCTCCGCGTAGCCGGCCGAGATCAGCAGCAGGGTGCCGGCGCCGTGCAGGTCGAGGCCGGCGGGGTCGTCGAAGTCGAGGTGGCGCATGCCCTCACCGGGGGTGCGGCTGCCGCCCTCGGCCGGGACGCCCGCGGCGTGCAGCGCGGCGAGGGCCGCCGCACCGAGGTTCCCGCTCGCTCCGGTCACCAGAATCATGATCAGTCCCAGCCTTTCGCCGTCGTCCGCACTGGTTCTCTTCGGTAACCAGTGGCTACGGTTGATCCTCGACCGCGCGCCGATCGCCCACAAGGAGGCAGTTCGATGTCACCGACGCACACCGGAGTAACCACCCCGGCCGCGCTCGACCCGTGCGGGCGGCACGACCATCCGGACTGCGGGATCCGGGACGTGCTGGACCGGATCGGCGACAAGTGGTCGGTCCTGGTGATCGTCGAACTCGCGGGCGGGCCACGGCGGTTCAGGGAGTTGCAGCGCGCCGTGGAGGGCATCTCGCAGCGCATGCTGACGCTCACCGTCCGCCGGCTGGAGCGTGACGGGCTGGTTCGGCGCACCGTCTACCCGACCGTCCCGGCGCAGGTCGACTACCGGCTGACCGAGACGGGCGCGGGCCTGACGCACCTGGTGAAGGCGCTCGCCGACTGGTCGCTGGCGCACCGCGGGGTGATCGCCGAGGCCCGGCACGCCTACGACGCGGCGCACCCGGAGAACGGGATCCGCTGAGGGCCCGGGAGGGCGGGGCCGCCCTCCCGGACGCGTGGGCTCAGTCGGGGATCCGGCGGAGGCCGGTGCCCGCCGCTGGGACCTGGAGCGGGTCGGAGACGGACTTCGCGGTCAGGCTCGGGAAGGGGCCGCCGTGGCCGACGGTGTTGAGCGCGACCACCCGGTAGGTGTAGGCGTTCGCCGGCGAGGAGGTCATGTCGACGAAGACGCGGTCCTGGTGGGTATTGGGCTGGTCCAGTGGCGAGGCGATCGTCCCGACGTCGGTCCAGGTGGTGCCGTCGGCGGAACGCTGGACCGTGAACGACGTCTCGGTGATCGAGTTGTCCCGCCACCGGAGTTGGACCTTGGCGTTGCCGCCCTGGCCGGCCACCGTAGCGCTCAGGCCGTCGGGTTTGGCGGGCGGCAGGGCGAGCGATTCGGGCCGCATCATGTCCATCTCCTCGTGGCTGAGGATGTGGCAGTGGATGACGTACTCCCAGCCGTAGTTGACCAGTTGGTTGGTGATCGCCGGCGTCGGGTTGCCCTGCGGGTCGACGTTGTTGAACATCGAGGTGTCGCCGGCCGGCATCGCCGGGTCCAGCAGCCGTACCGAGTTGGGCACTTCGAAGGGCGTGGTGGGCACCACCGGGCGCAGCGCGACGACGGTGTCCTCCAGTGGGCTCATCCGCACGGTGTCCTTCCAGCCGAGTTCGTTGGCGTCCGGCCGGAGGACGATGTTGTCCCAGGTGACCCGGTTGAGCAGTTGGACGTCGTAGAGGTGGAAGTGCATCGGGTGGGTGTCCACGCCGTTGTGGGTGAAGCGCCAGATCTGGGTGCCGTCGGCGGTGGATCCGATCGGGGTGACCTTCATGTCGCCGCGGGGCAGATTGGTGCCGTCGACGAGTTCGGTCGGCGGGTTGATGTAGGGGTAGAGGGTGACGTTCTGGGCTCCGGGGGTGGGTGGTTGGGCCTCGACGCCGAGGGTGGCCTGCATGCGGCCGTAGGCGTCGAAGCTCGTGGCGTTCATCTCGTCGTGGATGGCCTTGGGTTGCAGGGGAAGCGTGCTCCTCGCGGTCGGCGCCTTGAGGGTGTTGAAGTTGAAGCTCGTGGTGTCGTTGACCCGGACCAGTCCGTCGCAGGTGTTCACGGTGGAGTTGGCGGTGTTGCAGTTGCTGCCGTTGGCGAACCCGGTGCCGTAGGCGGAGTTGTACGCGGCCTGGCCGACGATGATCGGGTTCTGGCCCGATTCGAAGACGCCGGAGCCGTCGGCGTGGTGCCGGAACGCGGCCTGGAGCTTCGCCAGGTTGAACGCCGGGGCGGGCGCGGTGTTCGCCACGGTCACCTGCATCACGGTGCGGGTGTTGGGGCCGTAGCCGGGCATGGTGGTGGGTGCGCCGGCGGGGGCGAGGTCGGGCCCGCCGGTGTAGTAGTCGTAGGAGGCGATGCGGGCCGGGTAGGCGGCGGGCGCGTCGTTGTAGAGGATCAGGGTCTTGCCGGCGAACTTCGAGAAGTCGACCAGCACGTCGGCCCGTTCGGCGGGGGCGACGACCAGGGAGTGCTTGTCGACGTTGCCGACGTCGAAGCGGGTCGGGTCGGTGATCCAGGTGGTCGGCTGCTGGCCGTCGATGACGGCGGGGGCGGGCAGGAAGCCGCCCTCGTTGGCGATCTGGATCCAGCTCGGTCCGGCCGCGGCGTTGTGCGCGTCGACGGGGGTGGGTGACACGTTGGGGTCGGTCCGGGCGGCCTTCAACTCGTCCGGTTTGAGGGCGACTTCGGTGGTGCCGTCGCCCTGGTTCGGGTCGGCGGTGTACCACTGGAAGTTGAAGAACCGGTCGTTGGCGGCGTTGAGCAGCCGCAGCCGGTAGGTCTTCGGCTGGACGGTCAGCCTGGGGTAGGCGACGCCGTTGACCAGGGGCGTGTCGTTGAACTGCTCCATGCCCATGGAGATGTTGGGGGTGCCGGGGATCTGTTCGGGCTCGCAGTACGGGGCGGCCTGGTACTGCCAGGTCGTCGGGTCGTCCAGCTTGCAGTGCGGGTCGTGGTACGGGTTGGGGATCGGCCCGTAGGTGGTGTCGCCGGCCGGCGGCCAGAACCAGGGCCCGTACATCCAGCGGCCGTAGGAGCTCATGCCGCTCGGGTCGCCGGGGTTCTGCGCGGGCATGTAGACGTGGTGGTACCAGAAGCTGCCCTTTCCGCCCCAGCGGGCGGCGTCCCAGGTCGGGTCCTGGCCGTAGGAGACCCGGCCGCCGCCCGCGTCGAACCGGTCCTTCAACTGGGAGTCGTCGGGCACGAAGGTGCGGTCCTGGACCAGCAGGGGGAGGGTCGACGCGGCGTCGGGGATGGTGCCGCTGCTGATCAGCGCCTTCTCGGTGTCGTCGGTGATGGTGTAGCCGGCGGCCTCTCCCGCGTACACGTTCAGGCGGGTGATGCCGTAGGAGTGGTCGTGGTAGAACATCAGCCGCGCGCTCTGCTGGTTCGCGTAGTAGAACGTCGAGCAGCCGTCGTCGGCGGCGGCGCACAGGGTGGCGCCTGCGCCGTCCACCATGTCGGGCACGTTCTGCACGCCGACGCCCTGCGGCCAGTCGGTCTGCTCGCCGGCGGGGGTGATCCACTGGTGCGGGGTGCCGTCGCTGATCCACGGGGTGATGCCGCCGTGCAGGTGCAGGGTGGCCCGGTTGTCCTGGTAGCAGCCGGACTTGGCGCCGGTGCAGGGCGGGTTGCGGACCTGGTCGGTGACGGTGGAGTCGTTGCCGGGGGCGGGCATCGCCATCGGGCCCATGCCGGCGCCCATGCCGGTGCTGTCCACCGGGAGGAACAGGTCGCCGGCGGCGCCGGTGGGCAGCAGGTTGCGGAACACGATCCGCACCGGCCGGTCCTTGGTCGCGGCGATCAGCGGGCCCATCCACTGCGGTGCGGCGACGCCGGTGTACGGCAGTTGCTGCCGGGTGCCGTCCATCAGCTCGTTGTACAGCGGGACCTGACGGCCCGGCACGGCGTCCGTGGACAGCTGGACGTAGCCGCGGACCAGGGTGGGCGGCAGGTCGGAGGAGAACCGGGTGCGGTACTGGACCAGGCCGATGACGTACTGGTCGGCCTGCTTGCCGCCGGTGGTGACGGTCTCCGGCACCGCCTCGGGGATGAACTTCGCGGCCGGGTCGGTGGTCGGGTCGGCGAGCTGCCGGACGTCCGGGCAGCCGGTGCCGTTCGCACCGGGGTTGCAGGTGGTCGGCAGCGCGTCCTGGAACTTCTTGATGCCGGGCGACAGGTATCCGGCGCCGGGGCTGGTGACGGTGATCGCGCTGATCGCCCCGATGTTCGTCACGGCGGTCACCGCGGCCCCCGAACCGCCGTTGCCGGTCGGGTCGTTGACGGTGACGTCGGGCGTCGAGGCGTAGCCTGAGCCGGGCGTGTCGACGGCGACCGAGAGCAGCTTCAGTCCGCTGGCGGCGGCGGCCGGCGTGGCGCCGGGGATCGGGTCGGCCAGCGTGCCGTTGCGGACGGTGACGCCGGGCGCGGCGGTGTAGCCGCTGCCGGGGTCGTCGACCGTCACCTTGGCGATACCGCCGCCCGGCGTCAGGTCGGCCGGTTCGACGTGGCCCTTGGCGACGGTGCCGTCCGGCTGGGACGGCAGGTCGAAGTCGACGGTCGGCATGGTGTATCCCGCGCCGGCGTCGGTGACGGTCACGGCGGCGACGCCGCCGGACGCGGTGGCCGCGGCCCCGGTCCCGCCGCCGCCGGTGACGGCGACCGCGAAGCCGCCGTAGCCGCTGCCGCCCGCGCCGACGGTGTAGCCGACCACGCTGCGGGAGGACTGGACGGCGGCGGTGGCGGTCGCCTCGGTGGTGCCGCCGCGCACGGTGACGGTGGTCGCGCCCTCGACGTAGCCGTGACCGGGCGCGGTCACCTCGATGGCGGAGATGCCGCCGGTCCGCGGGTCGACGGTGGCGGTGGCCTCCGCCCCGCTGCCGCCCGCCAGGGCGAGCTGCGCGCCGAAGGAGTACGTCCGGTCCTGCACGGCGTAGCGCTCCCAGCCGGGCGCGCCGACGGTGACGGTGGCGCCCTGTGCGGGGGCGGTGCCGGTCGGCGGGCTGCTGCTGCCGTCCGCGCCGGCCGGGTACACCAGGGTGTCGGTCGGGTGCGCCACGCCGGTGTCCACGGGGACGCCCTGGCCGTAGAAGCCGATCAGGTCACCGGCCTGCACGGGCGTGTCGGGCATGTCGTACGCGGTGACCTCGCCGCCGGCGGCGCCCGGCGCGGGGACGGTGCGCAGGCCGCTGTCGGCGACCACCGTGTACTGGTCGGCGGTGCCGGTCGGGCGCAGCACGTAGCCGTGGAACAGGCCGCCGGCGGAGGTGCCGGGGCTGCCGCCGGGGGTGGTCTGGTTCCAGGTCCGGAAGGCTTTGAGGGTGCCGGCGGGCAGCGGAGTGCCCGTCAGCAGGACGAACACCGGCGCGAGTTGGCCGGCCGGGGTGGCGTAGTCGGTGGCGTAGGCCCGGGCGGTGAGCGGGTTGCCGACCTGCTGGGCGGTGTCGCTGCTGATGGCGACCTCGGCCCGGGACAGCGTCAGCGGGCTGTTCGCCCAGTTCGGCCAGGGCCCGAAGTAGTGCGGGACCTTGCTCTCGTCGGTGGGCCCGGCCGGCGCGGCGGCGGCCGCCTGCTGGGGCTGCGTCGGCGGCAGCCCGAGCAGGGCCGCCACCACCGCCCAGACGCCGGCCGTCGCGGCGAGGCGCCGTCGCGTCCGGCCCGGCGGCCTCGTGGTGTGGCGCGTGAACACGCCGTTCTCCTCCCTGTCGGCACCCGGCCGCCCGGGCGCGGGTCCGTCCCTTCCGGCGCGGCGGGGACGGCGGGGGCCGCGGGGGTGTGCGGGGCCGTGCCGCCGGCCGGCCTCGGGCTGCGGCGGATGCGGCCCCCAGTGTGCGGACGGGGGGTGGGCGAGCCGGCGAAGATGACAGTCCTGTCATGAAGGCGTCATGACGGCACATCAGCTCCGCAGTGCACACACAAAGTGCGATAATCATCCGCAACTTGGGGCGCGTGCCCCGGTCCGTTTCCGGGGCGCGGGGAGGCAGCACCAGCATGGCCCGACTGCTGGTCGTCGAGGACGAGGCACGCCTGCGCGCCTACCTGATCCGCGCCCTGGGGGCGGACGGCCACCTGGTCCGGGGCGTCGGCTCCGGCCCGGAGGCCGTCCACCGCCTGCGCGAGGACGCCTTCGACCTGGTCGTGCTCGACCTGATGCTGCCCGGCTTCGACGGCTTCGAAGTGATGCGCCAGGCCTTCGAACTCCGGCCCGAGCAGCGGGTCCTGGTGCTGTCCGCCGTGGTGGACGTCGCCACCCGGGTGCGCTGCCTGCGGATCGGCGCCGTGGACTTCCTCGGCAAGCCCTTCGCCACCGCCGAACTGGTCGAGCGGGTCCGCTCCCGGCTGCGCACCGCACCGGCCGGCGCACCCCAGCGCTGGCTGCGCGTCGGCGACGTCGCGCTCGACCTCGAACGGCAGGCGCTCGGCATCGACGGGCAGCAGATCCCGCTCTCCCACCGGGAGTTCATGCTGCTCGGCCACCTGATGCGGCAGGCCGGCCAGGTCTGCAGCCGGCACGAGCTGCTGGCCGGCGTCTGGGGCTACGACGACGACCTGGCGAGCAACGTGGTCGACGTGACGGTCCGCCGGATCCGCGGCAAGGCCCCGCGCCCGATCATCGAGACGGTGCGCAACGTCGGGTACGCGTTCAGTGCCGCCCGCTGACCGGCCGGGCCCGGGCCGCCACGCTGCTGACGGCCCGTCGGCCCGCCCCGCCGGCACGCCCCGCCCTCCCGGACTCCCCGCCTGCCCGGACTCCCCGCCCGCCGGGCGGGGCCGGCTGCTGTTCGCGGCCTGGGTCGCCTTCGCCGGGTGCAGCCACCTGGCGCTGCTGGTCGTGCCCGACCTGGAGACGGTGGCCTTCCACCTGGTGTGGATCAGCATGTCCGTGGTCTACGGCTTCCAGGCCTGGTCGCCCCGCCGGACCGCCGCGGTGCTCGCCGCCGTCACCCTGGTCACCGGCAGCACCCTGGCCGACTACGCCCGCCGCGGCCACCTCGGCTGGGACGAACTCGCCGAAGTCCCGCTGATGGCCCTGGTGTTCCTCGCCATGGTCTGGCACGTCCGCCGCCGGGCCGCCGCCCTCGCCGAACTCCGCGCCCTCGCCGAACGGGAGCGCCGCGCCCAGCAGGACAAGGAACTGTTCGTCCGCACCTGCTCGCACGAGATGCGCACCCCCCTCACCGTGGCCCGCTGCTACGCCGAACTGGTCCGCGACGGACTGCCCGCCGAGCACGGCCGGGAGGACCTCGACGTGGTGCTCGACGAACTCGACCGGCTCGGCCGCCTCGCCGGCCGGCTGCTGCTGCTCGCCGACGCCTGCCGTCCCAACGAGCTCGACCGGGGCCCGGTCGAGCTCGGCGCACTCGTCCACCGCACCGCCCAGCGCTGGCGCCCCGCGACGGACCGCCGCTGGCAGCTGGACGCGCCGGCCGTCCGGGTCGACGGCGACGAATCCCGGTTGGAGGCCGCGCTCGACGCCCTGGTGGAGAACGCCGTCAAGTTCACCTCGCCCGGCGACACCATCACCCTCCGCTGCCGGTCCACCCGGCACGGCGCCGAACTCGACGTCGAGGACACCGGCATCGGCTTCACCGACTCCCCCGCCGCCGGCCTCTCCGGCACCGGCCTCGGCCTCCCCATCGTCCGGGCCGTCCTCGACGCCCATCACGGCGCCCTCACCATCTCCCCCGCCCCGCACGGCGGTTCGCTGCTGCGCATGCACCTTCCCGCCTCGGCCGGCGCCTGACCGTCCGTCAACTCCCGTGCCCCGCCCGGCCGGGCGTCCCGCCGCCGGACCCGCGGCCGGTCGCCGACATCCCCCAGAAACCTGGGATATCCCGGGTCCGGGCGGCTCTGACAGGCTGACCTGTCATGGACGCGCGCAGCGAGTGCGTCGTGCGTACGAGGAGGTTTCGTGGTCGCCGGGCTGAATGGCCGCTCCGTCACCGTCTTCCCCGCCGAGGGCCGGAACCTGCGGTTCCGGCTGCTGGGCGAGCTCGCCGCCGACGGCGATCGCGGGCCGCTCGCGCTCGGTTCGCTCAAGCAGCGGTCCGTGCTGGCGGCGCTGCTCGGCCACCCCAATACGCTGCTGTCGACCGACGTGCTGACCGAGGCGGTGTGGGAGGACGAACCGCCCCGCTCGGCCCGGAAGAACCTGCAGGTGTACGTCTCGGGGCTGCGCGGCACGCTCGGCGCGGAGCGGCTGCTCCACCGCCCGGGCGGCTACGAACTGCGGGTCACGGACGAGGAGCTGGACTCGCTGCGGTTCGAGCGGCTGGTGCGTTCCGGGCGGGAGGCGGCGGCCCGGCAGGAGGACGGGGCGGCGGCCCGGCTGCTCGGCGAGGCGCTCCGGCTGTGGGAGGGGCCGCCGCTGCCGGAGCTGCGGCACTCCTCGGTGCTGCGGGGTGTCGCCGAGCGGCTGACGGGCCGCTACCTCGGCGCGGTCGAGGACTGGGCGGAGGTGGAGCTGCGGCTCGGCCAGGCCGGCCAAGTGGTGCAGGTGCTGGGCGACTTGGCGGAGCGCCACCCGCTGCGCGAGCGCCTGCAGGCCGTTCACCTGCTGGCGCTGCACCGGTCCGGACGGCGGGCCGAGGCGCTGGCGGCGTTCGCCGAGCTGCGGCGGCAGCTGTCCCGGGAGCTGGGCCTGTCGCCGGGCCCGGAGTTGGCGGCCTGCCACCGCGAGCTGCTGGCCGACCGGGCCGCGCAGCCGCCGGCCCGGCGGCCGGGGCGCACGGTGCTGCCGCCGGACACCACCGCTTTCGTCGGCCGGGAACGGGAGTCGGCGGAGCTGCTCGGCGCGCTGCGGCGGCGGCCGGGCCGGTGGTGCTGGCCGGTCCGGTCGGGGTGGGGAAGACCGCGCTCGCGGTCCGGGCCGCGCACGCACTGCGCGAGGAGTTCCCGGACGGCCGCCTGTTCGTCCGCCTGCGGGACGCGTCCGGCCGGGCCCGCGCCGCGCGGGAGCTCGCCGCCGACCTGGCCCGCCTGCTGGACGGCGACCGGCCCGCCGCGCCCGCCGACCCGGTGCGGACGGCGGCGCGCTGGCGGGACTGGCTGGCCGAGCACCGGGTGCTGGTGGTGCTGGACGGCGTGCCCGACGAGCGCACCGCCCGCGCCCTGCTGCCGCCGGGCGGCCCGGCCACCGCCCTGGTCACCGGCCGCACCCCGCTGGCCTGCCTCGGCGCCGCGCACCGCGTCGACCTCGCGCCGTTCGGCGTCCCCGAGGCGCTGGCCCTGCTGTCGCTGCTGGTCGGCGCGCGCCGGGTGGACGCCGCCCCGGCCGCCGCCGAACGGATCGTCACCTCCTGCGGCCTGCTGCCCTCCGCGGTCCGGCTGGCCGGGTACAAGCTGGCGGCGCTGCGCCACCTGCCGCTCGGCGAGTTCGCCGACCGGCTCGCCGACCCGGACCGCGTCCTCGGCGAACTCGCCGCCGGCGAAGCCCGGTTGAGCGACCGGCTGGACGCCCAGTGGCAGGCCCTGGACGACGGGCAGCGCCGCACCCTGGCCCGGCTGTCCGGCCGCCCGTGGACCGGCGCCTTCGACCTGGACCAGGCCGCCGACGCCCTCGGCCTGCCCGCCGGCCCCGCCCTGGACGCGCTGGAACGGCTGATCGTGGCCGGCGTGCTGCTCTGCCCCGCCGAGGAGGTCTCGGCCCACGCCGCCCGCTACACCCTGCCCCGCCTCACCCACCTGCACGCCCGCCTCCGCGCCGGATCGCCGGACACCTCCTGTACCGCCCTTTAGGCAGCGGTGTACCGGGTCGCAAGCGGCCGCCGCCACAGTCGGAGCCGACGGGTGCTCGGACCGGGAGGGACGGACGTGGAACTGTCGGAGATCGTCGATCTGCGCCCCGAGCCCGCGGCCGGGCTGCTGGTCGCCCTGACCCGCCGCTGCCCGCTGGCGTGCGCGCACTGCTCGACCGCCTCCTCGATGGACTCGCCCGACCACCCGGACGGCACCCGGCGCACCCAACTGCTGCGCTTCGTCCGCTCGTTCACGCCCGCGCAGCGCCCGGAGGCGGTGCTGCTGACGGGCGGCGAACCACTCCTGCTGCCCGGCCTGGCGCACGAGTTGACGCGCGCCGCGCAGGCCGCCGGGTCACGGGTCGCACTGCTCAGCGGGCTGTTCTTCGCCCGCGACGGCGGGCCCGTCCCGGCGACGATCCTGCGGGCGATCACCGCCCTCGACCACTTCTCGGCCAGCCTGGACGCCCCGCACGAACGCGAGGTGCCGCGCGCCGCGGTGTTCCGCGTGCTGGCGCAGGTGCTGGACGCGGGCGTGCCCGTCAGCCTGCACCTGACCGGCACCGGTCCAGAGGACCCGTACCTGGCGGAGGCGACGGACGCGGTGCTGCGCGAGTTCGGCGCCCGGGTGCCGATGCTGGTCAACGAAGTCCGCCCGGTCGGCCGCGCAACAGGCCTGCTGCCGACGGCCGTTGGGCCTGATCGCGCCTTCGCGCCGGGGCCCGGCGGGCCGTGCGCGATGGCCGCCTGGCCGGTGATCGCCCCCGACGGCACGGTGGTCGCCTGCTGCAACCAGCGGGCCGTCGACCGGCGGCCGGTACCGCCGCACCTGAGGCTCGGCCACCTCGCCGAGGACGACTGGCCGACGGTCCGCCGCCGGACCCTTGACTCGCCCCGCCTGCGGCTGATCCGCACCCTCGGCCCGGACCGGCTGCGCGCCCGCCACGGCACGGAACCCGCCCCCGGCGGCTACTGCGGCGGCTGCCACGCCCTCCCGGACCGGCCGGGCGCGGACGACCTCGCCGCCGCCGGCCCGGCCGGCCGGCTGCTGGACCAGCTGACGGCCGCCCGCCGCCGCGCCGAGGGCCCGGCCGCCCTGCTCCGCCACCACGGCTGCGCCCCGTACGCGCACCTGGTGCGGCCCGGAGCTGCGACATGAGCCACGAGGCCGACCAACTGATCGTCGGCGAACCGACGGTGACGGCACATCAGGACCGACCGGGCTTCTCCCGTGCGCTGCGCACCCGGCTCGCGCTGGCCGCCCCCGCGGTGGAGCGTGCCACGGCCCAACTGTGGCGCACAGAAGGCGATCTGACGGGCCGTTACCGGCGCTACCTGTGGGCGATGCACGCGCTGACCACCGCGTCCGTCCCACTCCTTGAACGGGCCGCCGCCAACTGCGCACGGCTGGACGATGATTGGGCGCCGCGGCTGGCGGCCTACTTCGCCGGCCACGCACAGGAGGAACGCGGTCACGATGCCTGGCTGTTGGAGGACCTGGTCGCGGCGGGCGGCCGGCCGGGCGGGCGCGGCCGCTGCCGCCGCCGCTGGTCGTGGAGCTGGCGGGCGCGCAGTACTACCGGATCGAGCACCGGCATCCGGTCGCGCTGCTCGGCTACCTCGCCGTGCTGGAGGGCCACGCCCCGTCGCCCGCCCTGGCCGGGGTGCTGGCTACCCGCACGGGGCTGCCGCCGGCCGCGTTCCGCACCGTCCGCGAGCACGCCGACCTGGACGCCGGGCACGTCGCCGAACTCGAACGCCAGCTCGACCGGCTCCCGTTGACGGCCGCTCAGCAGACCGAGGTGGCCGTCAGCGCCCTGCACACCGCGGGCATCCTCGCCCGGCTCTTCCACCAGCTCGCCGCGGACCCCGGAGGACAGCGATGACCGACCGCACCATCGGCCCCGACCCGGCCCTGGCCGCCCTGACGGCGGCCGGGTTCGACCTGAGCGGCCTCACCGAGGAGCAGCACGCCGTGCTCCGCTCGCTCACCGACCAGGAGTTGAGCCTGCTGGCCGACCTGAAGGCGCGGCTGGAGGAGGCCGGGCCCGAGGTCCAGGGACACGCGGAGGTGGCGGGCGGTGCTCTCTTCTGACGGCTTCGGCCCCGGGCCCGACGAGCGCTGCCCGGGCTGCCGGCGTCCACTGCCCGGCGACGCCCGGTTCTGCGCGTCCTGCGGCACGCCGCGCGCCGACCCGCGGGGCGCCGACGCCGCCGGCCGCAAGATCGTCACCGTGCTCTTCTGCGACCTGGTCGGCTCCACCGCGCTGTCCGGGACGCTCGACCCGGAGGCGCTGCGCGGCGTGACGCTGCGGTACTTCGACGCGATGCGGGCGGCGATCGAGCAGCACGGCGGCACGGTGGAGAAGTTCATCGGGGACGCCGTGATGGCGGTGTTCGGCGTGCCGTCCGTCCGCGAGGACGACGCCCGGCGGGCGCTGGCGGCGGCGCTCGGCATGCTGGCGGCACTGCGCGCCCTGAACGAGGAGCTGGACGCCGAGCTGGGCATCCGGCTGGCCGTCCGGATCGGCGTCAACACCGGCCGGGTGGTGACGGGTTCGGACGCCTCGGCGCGGCAGGCGCTGGTCTCCGGCGAGGTGGTGAACGTCGCCGCCCGGCTGGAGCAGAACGCGGGCGCCGGCGAGGTGCTGATCGGCCCGGACACCCTGCGGGCCGCCGGCCCGGGGGTGCGGACGGCCGAGGTCGGCCCGCTGCACCTCAAGGGCAAGGCCCGGGCGGTGACCGCGCACCGGCTGCTCGGCCTGGACGGCGGCGACGCCGGCGGCGGGCCCCGCGCCGACCTGCCGTTCGTCGGCCGGGACGCCGAACTGGCCGTGCTGGACGCCGAGTTCGGGCTGGTCACCGGGCACCGCTCGGCGCGGCTGCTGGTGCTGGGCGGCGAACCCGGCCAGGGCAAGACCCGGTTGCTCCGGCACTGGCTCGAACGGCCGGGCCCGGAACGGGCGGTGGGCGTCGGCCGGTGCCGGCCGCCCGGCGAGCGGGCGGGCCTGCAACCGCTGGCCGACGCCGTCGCGGCAGTGCTCGCCGCCTCCCCCGGGCGCCCGCACCCGCCCGGCCTGGACGTGCTGGGCCAGGGCCTGCTCGCCGACGGCACGCCCACCCCGTCCCTGGCGGACACCTGCGCGGCCCTGGTCGAGTTGCTCGGCGCGCTGGCCGCCGCCACGCCGCTGGTGCTGGTGATCGACGACGCGCACCGGGCGGCGGCGCTGCTGCTCGACCTGCTGGAGCGGGTGGTGGCCGCGCTCGCCGGCGCCCCCGTGCTGGTCGCCGTCCTCGGCCGGCCCGAACTGCTGGACGCCCGCCCGGCCGGCGCGCACCGGGTGCTGACCCTCGGCGGGCTGCCCGACCCGGAGGCGCTGCGGCTCGTCGCGGCGCTCGGCGGCTCCCCGCCCGCCCACCTGCTGGAGCGGGCCGGCGGCAACCCGCTGCACCTGGAGCAGCTGCTCGCCGCCCCGGCCGGCGCGGGCGGCGACGGGGTGCCGCTGACCCTGCAGACGCTGATCGGGGCCCGGCTGGACGCCCTCGACCCGGCCGAGCGGCGGGCCGTCGACCTGGCCTGCGTGCTGGGCCGGGAGTTCGCGGCGGAGGAGCTGGCCGCGCTCGACACCGGCGGGCCGGACCTGTCGGCGGCGCTGCGCCGGCTGGGCCGCCACCGGCTGGTGGTGCCGGACGGCGCGGCGTTCCGCTTCGCCAGCGGCGTCGTCCAGGAGGTGGCGTACGAGTGCCTGTCCAAGCAGGGCCGCGCCGAACGGCACGAGCGGGCGGCCGGGCTGCGCTCGGTCCGCTCCGGCGGCCCGGCGGCCGTCGGCGGGCACCTGGAGCGCGCCCACCGGTACCGGGCCGAGCTGGGCCTGCACGGCGAACGCACCGAGGGCCTGCGGGTGGCCGCCGCCGGCTCGCTCGCCGAGGCCGGCGCCCGGGCCGCCGCCCGCACCGACCTCGGCTGGGCCGTCGACCTGCTGACCCGGGCCACCGGCCTGCTGCGCCCCGGCGAGGACGGCCGGCTCCCGGCCGCCCGCCGGCTCGGCGAGGCGCTGCTCGGCCTGGGCCGGATCGAGCCCGGCCGGGCGCTGCTCGCCGAGGTCGGCGCGAGCGCCGACGACCCGGTGGAGGCCGCGCACGCCCGGCTCAGCCTGGCCGCCGTCGGCCAGCAGCAGGCGCCCGCCCCGGTGGCCCGGCAGACCCTGCCGGTGTTCGAGCAGGCCGGCGACGAGCTGGGCCAGGCCCGGGCCTGCCTGCGGCTCGCCCAGCAGGAGCAGACCGACGGCCGGCACGCCGCCGCGACCCGGCTGCTGGGCCGCGCGGTGCGGCACGCCGAGCGGGCCGGCGGCGAGCAGGAACGCGCCTCGGCGCTGGGCGCGATCGGCGTGTCGCTGTGGCGCGGCCCCGTCCCGGCGCCGGCCGCGGTGGGTCGCTGCCGGGAACTGCTGGCCGCGCAGGGCCCGGGCCGGCGGGCGGTGGCGGTGACGCTGAACTGCCCGCTGGCGGTGCTGCTGGCGCTGGCCGACGACGAGCCCGGCGCGGCGGCCTGCCTGGCGGAGGCCGGGCACCACGCGGAACGCCTGGGCTACGCGGAGGCGGCGGCGTTCCTGCCGCTGTTCGGCGCGACCGTGGCGGCGCTCGGCGGTCGCGCCCGGGAGGCGCTGGAGCTGCTGGGCGCGGCGTCCGCCGCCGCCCGGGAGCTGGGCGGCGGCGCCCTGCTCAGCGGCGCGCTGCTGGACACCGCCCGGCTGCACCTGGACCTCGGCGAGCCGCGCGCGGCCCGGTCCGCGCTGGCCGCCCTGGAGCAGGAGCGGGCCCGCACCGGCGGGCGGCTGTCGTTCGCGGCGCTGGCGGAACGCGACGGCCTGCGGGCCCGGCTCGCGGCCGCCGACGGCGACCGGGACGGCGCGCTGGAGCTGGCCCGCGGCGCGGTCGCCGAGGCCGGGCGGACGGACTCGCCGATCCTTCAGGGCCTGGCCGCCGCCGACCTGGCCCGCACCGCCGCGCTGCTCGGCCTGGACCGGGAGCGCTCGCTGGCCGCGGCCGCGGCCGGCGGCCGATTCGCGGCCAAGGGGCACGGTCCGGGCGTGCGGCTCGCCGGCGCCCTGGCCGGCCACCACTCCCGCAGAGAGGCAGTCTCCTGATGACGACCGTGCCCGACGCCGCGCCCCCGCGCGGCCTGACCTGGCGCCTGAGCGGCAGGACTCCCGAGGACGTCCGGCTGGAGGCGGACGCGCTGCCCGCCCGGCCCGCGCCGGGCACGCTCGTCGGGGGTTCCGGCCGGGGGGTGCGGGTCTGCGTCGTCGACTCGGGGGTGGAGCTCGCGCACCCGCTGGTCGGCGGCGTGGCGAGCGCGTGGGCGGTGCGCAAGGACGAGGCCGGGAGCATCCGGGTCGAGCCGCTGGACGACGCCGACCCGGGCGACACCTGCGGCCACGGCACGGCCTGCGCGGGCATCGTCCGGCGGGCCGCGCCGGACTGCGAGATCCACAGCGTCCGGGTGCTCGGCGAGCGCTTCTCCGGCACCGGCGACGTGCTGCTGGCGGGCCTGCGGTGGGCGATCCGGCAGGGCTTCGACGTGATCAACCTGAGCCTGTCGACCACCCGCGCCCGGTTCTTCGAGGACCTGCACGTGCTCGCCGACGAGGCGTACTTCGGGCGCAGCGTGATCGTCGCGTCCGCGCACAACACGCCGGTGGAGAGCTTCCCCTGGCGGTTCTCCTCGGTGGTGTCGGTGGGCAGCCACCCGGAGGACGACCCCGATCTGCACCTGTACAACCCGGAGCCGCCGGTGGAGTTCTTCGGCCCCGGCGTGAACGTGGAGGTGGCCTGGCTCGGCGGCACCACCGTGCGCACCAGCGGCAACAGCTTCGCGACGCCGTTCGTCGCGGGCCTGTGCGCGCGGATCCTGTCCGAGCGGCCGCGGCTGACGCCGTTCCAGCTGAAGCACGCCCTGTACCTGTCCGCAGCCAACGTCCATGTCGGCGGCGCCCGGTGAGCGCCGGCCCGCGCGTCGTGAGAAAGGGACCGTGGTCGAGATGACCCAGTCAACCGCCCCCGCTGTGCCATCGACCGATCCGGTGGTGGCGGAGCTCCTGCAGTCGGTGGTCGATGTGGCCCGCGCCATCTTCGGCGCGCAGGCCGGCTCGATCCTGCTGCTCGACCACCAGTCCTTCGAACTGGTCTTCCAGGCGGTGTCCGGCCAGGGGCAGGAGTTCCTGATCGGCCGCCGCTTCCCCGCCGGCCAGGGCATCGCGGGCTGGGTGGCCGGCTCGGGCGAGCCGATGATCGTCGACGACCTGCGGCGCAGCGCGTCCTTCGACCGGACGGTCGCCGAGTCCACCGGCTACGTCCCGGACGCGCTGATGGCCGCCCCGCTCATCCACGGCGGCCGGATCCTCGGCGTCCTGGAGGTCCTCGACCCGGCCCCCGGCCCGCTCCGCACCGGTCTCCTCCCCGAACTCGAACTCCTCGCCCTGTTCGCCCGCCAGGCCGCGGTCGCCCTGCGGGTCGCCCTGGACGGCTCCACCACCGTCCTCGGCACCGACGAACGCGACCGCGCGGTCCGCCTGCTGACGGAGGTCCAGCGCCTGATCGGCGACCGCGGCGACTGGTGAACCACCGGGCTGTACCGGCCCTGAACCGGGCTCGTACCGGGCCTGAAGCGACGCCAACTAGCTTTCTTTCAACGGCAGTTGAGCCGCACACCCGAAGAGAGCAGGAGACCGCCATGAGCGCCGACCAGACCCCCGAGGACAAGGCCGCCGAGACCGAGGCCGTCCTCTCCCTTCAGGAGGCACCCACCGCGCAGACCGAGGACGAGGTCCAGGCCCACATCAGCACCGCCAGCCTCGAGCAGTGCAGCAACCAGGGCACCAAGACCCGGATCTGACCTGCCGGACACGGGCCCGCGCCGGACACGGGGCGGGCCCGATCGGTTTTTCGCCCCGGCGACGCGCCGGGGCCCGTCCGACCACAGACAGGAGACCGCCGTGAGCAACACCCCCGAGGACAGCGCGACCGAGACCGAGGCCGTCCTCTCCCTCCAGGAGACGCCCACCGCGCAGAGCGAGGACGAGGTCCAGGCCCACATCAGCACCAGCAGCGTCCACATCTGCAGCCCCGTCGGGGACAAGACCGAGTAGGACCGCACGGAGCACGCCCGCACCGGCCCGCCCGGTGCGGGCCGCACCGCCTCCCCACCCGCCGGCCCAGGACGGGTGTGCCGCCACCACCCGACAGGAGACGCCCATGGCCGACGCGCTGGCGGAATTCGCCGTAGCCGACCCGGAGTACTACGCGCCGCTGGACAGCGCCGCCCCGGAAGGGGTCGTCCTCGCGCCCGGCCGGCCCGCCGCCGGGTGGCTCGGGAACCCGGGCGGAGTGTGGACCATGTGGCACCGGCCGGGGATGCCCGCCCTCCCCGAGGACGGCTGGAAGGTGCACGTCTCGGCGCGGCTGCCGCGGCTCGGGGCGGTCCTGGACACCGTGGCGGAGATCTGCTTCGCCCAGGACGTGGCGTTCAAGCACCTCTCCACCGACCGGATCTACTGGTGGACGCACCGCAAGCACGCCTCGCGGCCGCAGAGCGGGAAGTTCATCGCCGCCTACCCGGTCGACGCCGGGGCCGCCCGCCGGCTGATGGAGGCGCTGCGCGAGGCGCTGGACGGAGAACAGGGGCCGCTGATCCTCTCCGACCGCCGCTACCGGGGCAGCGCGACGGTCCACTACCGGTACGGGGCGTTCCGCGGGGACGACCTGCTGGAGGCCGACGGCACCCGCACCCCGCTGACCCGGGACGGCAGCGGCGCGGCGGTGCCGGACCGGCGCGGCGTGTCGTTCCGGCTGCCGGAGGGCATCACCGATCCGTTCTCCGACGGTGCGCCCGGCCCGGCCGCGCGCACCGAAGGCCCGGTCGTCGTGCGCGGGTTCGCGATCACGACCGCGATCGTGCACTCCAGCGGCGGCAGCACCTATGAGGGCGAGGAGGTCGCCACCGGCCGCCGGGTCTTCCTCAAGGAGGCCCGCCCCCACCACGGGCTCGGCAGCGGCGACACCGACTCGGTGGCCCGGCTGCACCGCGAGTGGCGGACCCTGACCGCCCTGCACGCCCTCGCACCGGGCCTCGCCCCCGAACCGATCGCCCGGTTCCGGGCCGGCGGCCACGAGTTCATGGTGACCGAGTTCATCGAGGGCAAGCCGCTGAACCACCTCCCGCCGACCTCCCACCCGCTGCTGAAGGCCGGGACCGGGCCGGCCGAGTACGCGGCCTACTACGCCCGCTGCGAGCGCGTCGTGACGGCGCTCGAGGACGCCCTGGACCGGCTGCACGGCCTCGGCTGGACGTTCATGGACGTCAGCCCGACGAACGTGATCGTCACCCCCGGCGACGGCATCCGGCTGATCGACTTCGAGACCGCCCACGGCCCGGGTGACGCCCCGGTCCACATGGGGACGCCCGGCTTCTACCCGCCGCAGGAGGTCGTCGACCGCGACGGGCCCTCCGCGTACGACGACTACGGGCTCAGCAGCCTGGTCCAGTCGCTGCTCGGATCGGTCCTCCACACCGTCGGCCACACGCCCGACGCGCTGACCCACTTCCACCGCGACCTGACCGAGCGGGCCCCCGTCCCCGACGCCCTGTGGAAGCGCAGCACCCGCTACCACCCGCCGAGCGAGGCGCCGGTGCTGCCGTCGCCCGAGGAGGTCGCCGCCGATCCGCTGCGCCACCTCGCCGACCTGCGGCAGGCCGTCGCCGCCGGGGTGCTGGCCGCGGCCGACGCCGCGCACCCGCTGCGGACCTTCCCGACCGTCCCGCTCGGACACTCCACCAACACGCTGTGCGTGGCCCACGGCGCGGCCGGCGTGCTGCACGCGCTGAACCGCTGCGGCGTCCCCGCGCCCGAGGGCGCGCTGGAGCGGCTGCGCCGCGACGCCCTCGCCAGCGCCGGGGAGCTCGCTCCCGGCCTGCACGTCGGCCTGGCCGGGATCGCCTGGGTGCTGGCCGAGCACGGTCTGCCGGAGGAGGCCCGCAGCCTGCTGGACACCGCCGACCGGCACCCGCTGGCGCAGCGGAGCGCCACCCTGTTCGGCGGCGCCGCCGGCCTCGCCATGGGCCACCTCGCGCTGTACCGCCGCACCGGCGACCCGCACCACGCCGACCGGGCGCACGCGCTGCTGACCGCCCAGCCGGCCGGGGACGAGCTGGTGCCCCGGCTGGGCCGCGACGACGCCACCGGCCTGCTGCACGGGCGGGCCGGACTGGCCCTGGCGTACCAGCAGTTCGCCGAGGTCACCGGGGACCGCTCGCTGCTCGGGCGGGGCGTGGCACTGCTGCACGCCGAGCTCGACCGGGCCACCGACCCGGACGCGGCCGGCCTGCTCTTCCCGGTCTCCACCGAGGACAGGCGCGCCATGCCGTACCTGTACTGCGGATCGGCCGGCCTGGTCCACGTCGCGACGCGCTACCTGCGCACCGTCGCCGACGAGCGCCTGAGCGCCGTGATGCCGCGCCTGCTCGCCCCGCTGCACGGGACGTACACGGTGCTGCCCGCCCTGTTCGCGGGCACCGCCGGGTACGCGTTCACGCTCGCCGAGCACGGCCTGCTCACCGGGGACGGCACCTCCCGCACGGCGGCCGTCCGGGCCGCCCGCGCGCTGTACAAGCACGCCGTCCCGCACGAAGGCACCGTGCGCTTCCTCGGCATGGGCCTGCTGCGGTTCAGCACCGAACTGTGGAGCGGCGCGGCCGGCGTCCTGCTCGCGCTCGACCAGGTCCTCGCGCCCCGCGCCGACCTGCTGTTCACCCTCGACGCACCGGTGGAGTGAGCCCGTGGCCCGCGATCTGACGCTCTACTGGTGGGGGCAGACCGCCTCCACCGTCGGCTCCCTGTTCACCGCGGTCGCCCTGCCCGTGGTGGCGGTCGTCCACCTCGACGCGACGCCCGGGCAGATCTCGCTGATCGGTGCGGCGGCCACCCTGCCCGCCCTGCTGTTCGGCCTGCCGGCCGGCGTGCTGGCCGACCGGATCAGCCGGCCCCGGCGCACCCTGGTGCTGCTCGACACGGTCTCCGCGCTGGCCATCGCCGCGGTGGCCGCCGCGGTGGCGGGCGACGTGGTGTCGATCCCGTGGCTGATCGCCCTCGCCCTGGTCACCGGCTCGGTGTCGGTGGTCACCGAGGTCGTGTACTTCCTGCACCTCAACCAGCTCGCCGAGGCCGGCGAGCTCACCAGGGCCCGGGCCAGGTTGCAGGCCGGCCAGTTCGGCGCGGGCCTGGTCGGCCGCCTGGCGGCCGGCCCGGCGATCGTCGCCTTCGGCACCGCGACCGCGCTGGCGGTCGACGCCGCCAGCTACCTGCTCAGCGCCACCGCCCTGCTGGTGATGACGCCGGTCGCACCGCTCGACCGGACGCCGCGGACCGGGCCGTCGGCCTTCGTCCGGGACGCGCTGGCCGGCGCCCGGATCCTGTTCGACACGCCGTTCTACCGGGCCCTGATGCTGCTGCTGGCCGTCCCGGTCTTCACCAGCGCGGGCACCGGCGCGCTCGGCGGCATCTACCTGCTGCACACCCTGCGCGTCCCGACCGGCGTGTTCGGCCTGGTCGGCATGGTGGCCGGCCTGCTCGGGCTACTGGGTTCGACGCTGGCCGGGCGGGTCCTCGCCCCGCCCCGCGACGCCCGGCGGGTCGTCGTGCTCTGCTACGCGGCGAGTTCGCTGGGCGCGCTGCTGTACCCCGCCGCCGGCGGCCCGCTCCCGCTCGCGCTGGTTCTGGCCGGTCTGGGCCTCGGTGTCCCCGCGCTGTTCGGCGCCGTCGCCAATGTGGCGCTCAGCCCGGTGCTGGTCGACGGGACCAGCGAGGAGGCGCTCGGCCGCGTCATGGCGACCCTGCACGTCTACGCCGGCGCGCTCGGCCTGGTCGGCGCGCTCACCGGCGGCCTGCTCGGCGACCGGTTCGGCATCCGCCCCGCGATCTGGATGCTGGCCGGCGTCTCCGCGGCCGTCATGCTGCTGACCGCGCCGCTGGCCCTGCGCACGATCCGCCACGCACCGCCGCGCCCGGAGCCGGGCCCGGCCCCGCCGAGGAGGCCACCGCCGCCGCGCCGTGAGCACCCGGGCACACACCGTCGCCACAACCCGAACACAAGTGCTAGCGTCCGCGCATGGGATTACGCGGAACGCACCGCGCCGCCGCACGCGCCGCGATCGAAGGACTGCGGGAACTCTCCGCCCAGCGCCTGACCACCAGTCAGCTCTTCCGACGCGCCGACGAACTCCTGCGCCCTGTCCTGGAGTTCGACGCAGTCTGCTGGCACACCACGGACCCGGCCACCGGGCTGGTGAACTCGGTGCAGAGCGACGACCTCAACCTCGGCCAGTTCCAGGACGCCGTGCACCTGGAGGTGTGGGCGGACGACCTCGCCACCTTCCCGAAGATCCGCCGCAGCGGGGTGCACGCCGAGACCCTCAGCCGGGCCAGCCGGGGCGCGCCGCAGCACAGCATCCGGTTCCGCGAGCAGATCTCCCGGTACGGCTTCGGCGACGAGCTGCGTGCCGTGTTCGACGCGGCGGGCGGCATGTGGGGGTGCGCCGCCTTCATGCGGGCCACCGACCGCGGGCCGTTCCCGGCGCGGCAGCGCGAACTCGCCGACACCGCGGCCCGGTTGCTCGGCCAGCTGCTCCGGGCCAGCCACCTGCCGCCGGAGGAGCCGGCCCGCACCGACCCGACGCCCGCGGTCTTCCTGCTCGACCGGCACAACCGTCCGCGCGCCCTGTCCGGCCCGGCGGAGGAGCTGCTCGCCCGGCTCGCCGACCCCTCCCCCACCTCGCTGCGCGTGCCCACGGCGATCGCGATGGCCGCCGAGCACGCCCGCCGCGCGGCGCACGGCCTGCCGACCCCGCACGTCCCGGTGCGGATCCGCACTCACGACGGGCACTGGTACCTGCTGCACGCCGCGACGCTGCGCGAGACGGCCGGCGGCGGCGCAGCGGACGAGGTCACCGTGGTCGCCACCCCGGCGTCCCCGGCGCACGTGATCCCGCTGCACCTCGCCGCGTACGGGCTGACGGCCCGTGAGCAGGAGGTCGCACTGCTGCTGATCCGGGGCGCCGACACCCGGGAGGTCGCGCAGCAGTTGGCGATGACGCCGTACACGGTGCAGGACCACCTGAAGGCGGTGTTCACCAAGACCGGGGTGACCCGCCGTCAGGAGCTCACCGCCCGCATCATGCTGGCGCTCAACCCGCCGCCGGACTGACGTTCTCGTCCATCAGGCGGTTCAGCCACTCGCGGAGCAGGGCGGTCTCGGCGGCGGTGAACCCGGCGGGCTCGCCGGGCAGGGCGGCGTCCAGGGCGATGGCGAGGGCGGCGGGGGTGTGCACCTCGGGGCGGGGGCACCGGTGATCGCCGCGAGGACGGTCTCCCGGGTGCGGGTGGACAGCGCGAGGTCGCGGGCGGCGGGCGGTTCGGCGATCAGCGTCAGGGTGACGCCGAGGGCGGTGGCCCGGATCATCTGCGCGGCCATCGGCACCGGCACCAGCAGCCGGCCGTCCCGGGCGGCGCGCTCCAGCATCGCGGTGAGCACCCGGCCCGCGCGCTCGGCGGCCTCGACGGCCGTGCCGGGGCGGTCGGCGCTGTGCATCAGGACGTAGAAGGACGGGTGGGTGAGCCCGAACTCGACGTGCAGGTCCCAGCCGCGGCGCAGGTCCTCGACCGGGTCGGGGCCGGGCGCGCGGGAGGACTTCTCCGCGAGGTAGCGCTCGAAGCCGTAGCCGACCACGGCGTCGATCAGGCCCTGCTTGTCGCCGAACAGCCGGTACAGGGTCGGCGCCTGCACGCCCGCGGCCGCGCCGACGGCGCGGGTCGACATGGCCTCGCTCCCGCCCCGGGCGAGGAGTTCGGCGGCGGCGGCGAGGATGCGCTCGCGCGGGTCGGTGGGGCTCTCTGCGCTCATGCGGAGCAACGTTACCGGATTCTTGTTAGCACCGGATTATCAGTGCTACTGTTCTATCAATAGCGCCGCTAACAGCGCGGCGCCACCGCCACCCGGACGGGGAACCCCATGGACACGCGCACCCTCGGCACCGACGGACCCGTCGTCTCCGCCCTCGGCCTCGGCCTGATGGGCATGTCGGACGCCTACGGCACGGCCGACGACACCGAGTCGATCGCCACCGTCCACGCCGCCCTCGACGCCGGCGTCACCCTGCTCGACACCGGCGACTTCTACGGCATGGGCCACAACGAACTGCTGCTGCGCGAGGCCCTGCGCGGCCGCGACCGCGACAGCGCCGTGATCAGCGTCAAGTTCGGCGCCCAGCGCGACGCGTTCGGCAACTGGCTCGGCTACGACGCCCGCCCCGCCGCGGTCAAGGCCTCGCTCGCGTACTCGCTGCGCCGCCTCGGCACCGACCACATCGACGTCTACCGCCCGGCCCGCCTCGACCCGGCCGTCCCGATCGAGGAGACCGTCGGCGCGATCGCCGAGATGGTGCAGGCCGGCCTGGTCCGCCACATCGGCCTGTCCGAGGTCGGCGCGGAGACCCTGCGCCGCGCCCACGCCGTCCACCCGATCGCCGACCTGCAGATCGAGTACTCGCTGCTCTCCCGCGGCATCGAGGCCGAAATCCTGCCCACCGCGCGGGAGTTGGGCATCGGCATCACCGCCTACGGGGTGCTCTCCCGCGGCCTGCTCTCCGGCCACTGGAGCAGGCAGCGCGAGCTAGGCGCCCGCGACTTCCGCGGCTTCAGCCCGCGCTTCCAGGGCGAGAACCTCGACCACAACCTGGCCCTGGTCGAGGCGCTGCGCGCCGTCGCCGACGCCCGCGGCGCCACCGTCGCCCAGGTCGCCGTCGCCTGGGTCGCCGCCCGGGGGAAGGACGTCGTCCCGCTGGTCGGCGCCCGCCGCCGCGACCGCCTCGCCGAGGCCCTCGCCGCCGACACCCTCTCCCTCACCGCCGCCGACCTCGCCGCCGTCGAGGCGGCCGTCCCCGCCGGCTCCGCCGCCGGCACCCGCTACGCCGCCGCCTTCATGGACCAGCTCGACAGCGAACGCTGACCCCCGGCCGGCCGGGCCGCATGCCCGCCATAGCAGTGGAGGGAACTCGGTTGATCAACTGCCGCCCCTCCGATAGCAATTGCCCGTGATTCACGGTGAAACGATCGGGCTGCGCGCCCGGCACGAGGACGACATCCCGGTCCTGCACTCCGAGCTGTACGAGGACGTGGCCACCCGGTCGCGCGCCGACTCCCGCCCCTGGCAGCCCATTTCGGCGGCCTCGGGCCACTCGCCCTTCGTGGTGGCCGGGCCCACGGACGAGGCGGCCTGCTTCTCCGTCGTCGAACTGGCCTCGGGGGACCTGGCCGGCGAGGCCCTGCTCTGGGGCATCGACACCCACAACCGGACGGCGCACCTCGGCCTCGCGCTGCGCCCCGCCTTCCGCGGCCGCGGGCTCGCCGCCGACGTCCTGCACGCCCTGTGCGCGTACGGGTTCACCGTCCGCGGCTTCCAGCGCCTGCAACTGGAGACCCTCACGGACAACGCCCCGATGCTCGCCGCGGCCGCCCGCGCCGGGTTCACCCGGGAGGGCACCCTGCGGCGCTCCGCCTGGGCCTGCGGCAGCTGGGCGGACGGCGCCGTCCTCGGCCTGCTCGCGGAGGAGTGGAAGCCCCGGGAGGCGACGGCCCGGCCGTGACGGAGCGGCCTCGCGAGCGACCCGGGACGCTCCCCTGCGGAGCGCCCCGGTCGCGCTGGGTGACTCGGCCGGTCGGGTGATCCCCCGAGGTCAGGGCGGTGCGGGCGGTAGGAGATCATGGCGCGACCGGTTGCATGGTCGCCCACCAGGGTTTCGCACGGCAGAGCACAGAGACGAGGCAGGGACATGAAGGTCGCGTTCGGGTGGAAGCTGCACGGGGACGGTCGCTCCCCGCAGCCCGGGGCGGTGGTGAAGCCGGACGAGCGGCTGTCGTGGGGGCGGACGATCGGGCTGGGCGCACAGCATGTCGTGGCGATGTTCGGAGCCACCTTCGTGGCGCCGGTGCTGATGGGGCTGGACCCGAACCTCGCGGTGATGGTCTCCGGTGTCGCCACGATCTTCTTCCTGCTGGCGACCAGCGGCCGGATCCCCTCGTACCTGGGGTCGAGCCTGTCCTTCGTCGGCGTCGCGGCCGTGATCAAGGCGCAGGGCGGGGACGCGGCGACGCTGACCGGTTCGCTGCTGGTGGTCGGCGCGGTGCTGGCGGCCTGCGGCGCGGTCGTGCAGGGCTTCGGCGCGAAGGTGATCCACACGGTGCTGCCGCCGATCGTCACCGGCGCGGTCGTCATGCTGATCGGCTTCAACCTGGCGCCGGTCGCGGCCGGCACCTACTGGCCGCAGGACCAGTGGACGGCGCTGCTGACGATGTTCTTCACGGCGCTGGCCCTGGTGGTGCTGCGCGGCTTCTGGTCGCGGATCGCGATCTTCCTGGGCCTGGTCTTCGGCTACCTGGTGTCCTTCCTGCTCGACCGGATCTTCGGCCGGATCAACTCCCCGGTGGGCGGCGGCGCGGCCGTCGACCACTGGCGCCTGGACCTGTCGGGCGTCGGCAAGGCCGACTGGATCGGCCTGCCCTCGCTGCACGCCCCGAGCTTCTCGCTGTCGGCGATCCTGGTGGCGCTGCCGGTCGTGGTCGCGCTGATCGCCGAGAACGCCGGCCACGTGAAGGCCGTCTCCGAGATGACCGGTGACCCGCTGGACGACAAGATGGGCACCGCGATCATGGCGGACGGCGCGGCCACCGTGCTCTCCACCGCGGTCGGCGGCCCGGCGACCACCACCTACGCGGAGAACATCGGCGTGATGGCCGCGACCCGCGTCTACTCGACGGCGGCGTACTGGTGCGCGGCCGGCTTCGCGATCCTGTTCGGCCTGTGCCCGAAGTTCGGCGCGGTGATCGCGGCGATCCCGGGCGGCGTGCTCGGCGGCATCACCGTGGTGCTGTACGGCATGATCGGCCTGCTCGGCGCGCAGATCTGGATCCACAACAAGGTGGACCTGACGAACCCGCTGAACCTGGTCCCGGTCGCGGCGGGCGTCATCGTCGGCATCGGCAACGTCAACCTGAAGATCACCGACAACTTCGAGCTCGGCGGCATCGCCCTGGGCACCCTGATCGTCCTGATCGGCTACCACGGCCTGCGCGCGATGGCCCCGGCGCACCTCAAGCACCCGAGCCCCGCCAACGGCAACGGCCCGCTGCTCGACGAGGGCACCAGCGCCTACGACGACAGCAGGCCGGAGAGCTGAGCCGACGCCCCGCGCCCGGCCTGACGGGCCGTCAGCCGGCGAGTCCCGCGTCGCGGGCCAGCAGGGCGGCCTGGACGCGGTTGGTGACGGCGAGGGCCGTGAGGATCCGGCTGACGTGCGCCTTGACGGTGCTCTCCCGCATCGTGAGGCGCTCGGCGATGTCGGCGTTGGCCCGGCCCTCGGCGAGCAGCGCGAGCACCTCGCGCTCGCGCGGGGTGAGCCGCTCCAGGCGGGCCCGGGCCGCGCTCGCGGCGGGCCCGCCGCTCGCGTGGTAGCGGTCGATGACCCGGCGCGCGGCGGCGGGGTGGAGCATCGCGGAGCCCGCCGCGACCAGGTGGACGGCGCGCAGGATCTCGGCCGGGTCGGTGTCCTTGAGCAGGAAGCCGTCCGCGCCGGCGGCGAGCGCGTCGTAGACGTACCGGTCGAGGTCGAAGGTGGTCAGCGTGATCACCTTCGGCGCGTCCGGCAGCGCCCGCAGCCGGGCGGTGGCGGTGATGCCGTCCATCACGGGCATCCGGACGTCGACCAGGGCGACGTCGACCCGGAAAGCGCTTGCCCGTTCGATCGCCTGGAGCCCGTCGGCCGCCTGCGCGACCACCTCGATGCCGGGGTCGCCGCCCAGCAGGTCGGCCAGGCCGAGGCGGACCAGCGCGTCGTCGTCGACGATCAGGGTGCGGATCATGCGGGACCGTCCTTCGGGGCGGGGTGCGGGAGTCGGGCGGAGAGCCGCCAGGAGCCGGTGCCGGCCGGGCCCGCGTCGAGGTGGCCGCCGAGGGCGGTGACGCGTTCGCGCAGGCCGACCAGTCCGTAGCCGGAGTCGACGGCGGCGGGCCCGGCGGCGCCGGCCGGGTTGGCGACGTGGACCAGGGTGGTGGGCGGCCGGTAGTCGACCCGGACCTCGACGGGCGCGCCCGCGGCGTGCTTGCGGGCGTTGGTCAGCGCCTCCTGGACGATCCGGTACGCGGCCAGCCGGTGCGTGGTGGGGGCGTCGGGGGCGCGGCCGGTGACGGTCAGTTCGACCTGCTGGCCGGCCTCGCGGGCGTCCTCGACCAGCGCCCGGAGGTCCCGGACGGCGGGTGCTCCGGCGGGTGCGGCCCCCGGGTCGTGGAGTGCGCCGAGCACCTCGCGCAGGTCGGTGAGCGCCTCCACGGAGGCGGTGCGCAGCAGGGCGAGCCGGTCGGCGACGGGGCCGGGCAGCCCGCCGCCGCGGGTGGCGAGGACGCCGGCGTGCAGGGCGATCAGGCTGAGCCGGTGGGCGAGGACGTCGTGCATCTCGGCGGCGATCCGGGTCCGTTCGGCGGCGCGCGCCGCGTCCTCGCGCAGCCGGGCCTCCACCCGGAGCTGTTCGACCTGTCCGGCGAGGGTGTGCACCAGGCGGCGCCGGTTGCCCTGCCACAGGCCGACCACCAGCCCGAACAGCAGCACCGTCAGGGTGGACACCCAGCGCTGCCCGACCCAGACCGAGGCGGCCCGCACCCCGGCAAGGTTGCCCGCCAGCGCGAGTGCCGCGCAGAGCACGGCCGTCCGGGTGCGGCGGGCCACGGCCAGGTCGAAGAGGACCACGGCCAGCAGCAGGTCGAGCAGCCAGCCCCAGCAGGCGGTGGCCGCGGAGACCAGCAAGGGGGCGGCGGACAGCCGCAGTTGAGGAACCGTCAGGACCGCTGCGCACAGCGCGGCCGCGACGGTGACCGCCCACTGCCCGCCCGGGTCGTCGAGCCGGGCGCTGTTGTGGTGGATCGTCACCACCAGGAAGGCCAGGAACGCCGCCCGCCCGACGGTCGCCCACGCCGGGCTCCTCCACCATGTCACGCCGTCCATGCTAGGCAGCGTTCCCGGCCCGCCGGAGCGACGAACGGCCTTGTCCACCACCGACTTTCGTAGCGGCGGAGGAGCGCCGGACGGCGGTTCGAAGCCGCGCGCCCGGTTCCTAGCGTCGAGGGCATGAGCGAGCAGACCACTCCCCCGCCGCGGCTCCGGGCCGACGGCTGGGCGTTCCTCCGCGAAGCCGTCCGCGACCTGCGCACCACGGGTGCGGTCGCCCCCAGCGGACGGGCCCTGGCGCAGGCCCTGGCCGCGCCCGTCTGGGCCCGCGCCCCGCATCCGATCGACGTGCTGGAGGCCGGCGCGGGCACCGGCGCCGTCACCCGCGTCCTGCTGCGCCAACTGCCGCGCGGCGCCCGGCTGGACGTGGTGGAGGCCAATCCTCGGTTCGCGGCCCGGCTGCGCGAGCTGGTGGCCGGGCACCCGGCGAGCCGGGTGACGGTGCATCAGGCGTACGTGGAGGAGCTGGCCACCGAGCGGCGGTACGACGTGATCGTGTCCGGGCTGCCGCTGACCAACTTCACGCCCGCGCAGGTGGACCGGATCATCGCCCGCTACCTCGAACTGCTGCACCCGGGCGGCACCTTGACCTGGTTCGCCTACCTGGGCACCCGGCGGGCCCGGGCGCTGGTCGCCACCCGGGCCGAGGTCCACCGGCACGCCATGGTCGAACGCGCGCTGGCCGCCCGCCTGCGCGGCCGCACCACCGAGTGCCGGACGGTGCTGGCGAACCTGCCGCCGGCCCGGGTCTGGCAGCTGCACACCGAGGGGCCGGAACCCACCTAGCCGGCGGCGGCCAGCAGGGCCCGCACCCGGGGCACGACCTCCTCGCCGACCCGGTAGGCCTCCTCCAGGTGCGGGTAGCCGGAGAGCACGAACTCCTCGATGCCCAGGGCGTGGTACTCGGCGAGGCGGGCGGCGACCTCCTCGTGCGAGCCGACCAGGGCGGTACCGGCGCCCTCCCGGACCAGGCCGATGCCGGCCCACAGGTTCGGGGCGACCACCAGGTCCGCGGCGGTGCCGTTGCCGTGCAGGGCGGCCATCCGGGCCTGGCCGGTGGAGTCCATGGCGGCGAACCTGGCCTGGCTGGCCCGCACCGCCGCCGGGTCGATGCCGGCCAGGATCCGGTCGGCCTCGGCCCAGGCCTGCTCGGCGGTGTCCCGGCTGATCACGTGCAGCCGCAGCCCGTACCACAGGGTGCGGCCGTGCGCGGCGGCCAGGGTGCGCAGCCGTCCGACACGTTCGGCGATCGCCGCCGGCGGTTCGCCCCACAGGAGTTGGACGTCGGCGCGGCGGGCGGCGACCTGCTCGGCGGCGGGCGAGGCGCCGCCGAAGTACAGCGGGACGGGGTGCTCGACGGCCGGGTCGACCAGCCGGGCGTCCTCCAGGCGCAGGTGGGCGCCGTCGTGGTCGACCCGCTTGCCGTCGAGCAACTCGCGGAGCACGCCCATCAGTTCGTCGGTGCGGGCGTAGCGGTCGTCGTGCGCGAGGTGGTCGCCGTAGGCGCGCTGCTCGGCGGGGTCGCCGCCGGTGACGACGTTCAACCGGAGCCGGCCGCCGGCGAACCGCCGGAACGCGTCGGCCTGTTGGGCGATCAGGGTGGGGCTGGCCAGGCCGGCCCGGAAGGCGATCAGGAAGCCGATCCGGCTGGTGTGCCGGGTGAGCGCCGCGCCGAGGATCCACGGGTCGACGCAGCCGAGTCCGACCGGCGCCAACAGCGAGACGAATCCGGCCTGTTCGGCGGCCGCGGCGACCTGGGCGAGGTAGCCGACGTCGGCGGGCCGCCGGGTGGCGGCGCCGGTGCGGGCCTGCACGGCGGTGACGCCGCCGGGGTCGCGGCCGTCCCCTCCGGTGGGCAGGAACCAGTGGAACACGGGGGCGTGGCGGGACACGGGCTCGATCCTCTTCTGCGAAACGAGACTTGGCACGGCCGTGGGGCGGCCAAGGGGACGCCGCCGCGGACGGTCGCGCGGCAGGCGGGGGGAAAGGGGGTTGGTCGCTCAGGAGCGGCGACAGGCAGCGGAACACACCCGGAGGAGGTCGATGTGACCCCGGGTGGTCAGGAAGAGTCGCTGCGGCACGCCCGGAAGCTACCACGTTCGGCCGCTCGCCGCGCACCCGTCCTGCGCGCCCCCTTGACCGTGACCGGTACACCGCTATCGTCTCCCTCGGCATCCGGTCTAGACCTATGGCCGCCTCCCCGAGCCGCCCCATCGGCCGTCGGGAGGATCGCCCTGACCCCACATCAGGAAAGGCACACGGAAATGAAGGCAAACAGAAAGGTGACCGCCGCGATCGGCGCGCTGGTCGCCCCGCTGCTCGGGCTGACCCTCTCGGCCGGCACCGCCAGCGCCCACGGCTGGGTCACCGACCCGGCCAGCCGCCAGGCGCAGTGCGCCAACGGCGTCGTGGTGTGCGGGCAGATCAAGTACGAGCCGCAGAGCGTCGAGGGCCCGAAGGGCCTGTTCAGCTGCAGCGGCGGCCACTCCGAGTACGCCGAGCTGGACGACGACTCCAAGGCCTGGCAGGTCGCCAACGTGACCTCCACCCAGACCTTCAGCTGGCACCTGACGGCGCGTCACGCCACCGCCAGCTGGCAGTACTTCATCGGCAGCCAGCTGATCGCCCAGTTCTCCGGCAACAACGCCCAGCCCCCGGCGGACGTCAGCCACCAGGTGAACTTCGGCAGCTACACCGGCCGCCAGAAGGTCCTCGCGGTGTGGAACGTCTCCGACACCAACAACGCCTTCTACTCCTGCATCGACGTCAACATCGGCGGTACCGGCGGCGGCAACAACGGCGGCGGCAACGGCACCTGCACGGCCGCGGCCTGGGATCCGGCCCGGGTCTACAACGGCGGCGAGAGCGTCTCCTACGGCGGCCACAACTGGCGCGCCAAGTGGTGGACCCAGGGCGAGCAGCCCGGCTCCACCGGCCAGTGGGGCGTCTGGGAGGACCTCGGGGCCTGCAAGTAGCCCCGGGCAGCACCCCGGACACGCCCGTAGCGGCGGGAACACGCGACCGCCCGGCGGCTCCCTGTGGGGGAGGGCCGCCGGGCGGTCGTTCGTCGACGGGGCGTCAGCCCTTGAGCTTCGCCACCAGGTTGCCCCACCAGCCGCGGCTCTGCTCCGGCACGGGGCGCGCGGGCGCGGACGGCGCGGTGGCGCCGGCGGACCGGACGAAGGCGGTGGGGGCGGGGGTGGAGACCACCGGGGCGCTGGCCGTGGTGGTGCGGTCCTGCGGCTGGAGCGCGCCGCGCGGCGTGAAGCGGGCCGGCAGCTCGGTCAGGTGCCGCGACATCCAGTTCCCGCGCCAGACCAGCTCCTCCTCCGGAACCGAGAGCTGGAGGTCGGGCAGGCGGGTGAGCAGGATGTCGATGCCGGTCTCGGCGATGGCCCGGCCGATCTCCTGGCCGGGGCACTCGTGCGGGCCGCTGCCGAACGCCAGGTGCGAACGGTTGCCGAACAGCGGCTTGTTCAGGTCGGGCCGCACCGCCGGGTCGGCGTTGCCGGCGGCCAGACCGATCAGCAGCATGTCGCCGGCCTTGATGTGGCGGCCGCCGAGCTCGGTGTCGCCGGTCGCCCAGCGGCCCGGGACCAGCATGAACGGCGGGGAGTCCCACAGCACCTGGTCGAGCGCGTCCGGCAGGGTCATCTGGCCGCCGGACAGGTGGGCGCGGAAGCGGCGGTCGGTGAGGACCATCTTCAGCGTCTCGGAGATCAGGTTGATGGTGGTCTCGTTGGCGGCCAGCAGCACCGAGCGCAGGTGCTGGAGCACCTCGTCCTCGGTGAGGCCGGACTCGTGCTGCATCAGCCGGGTGACCAGGTCCGGGCCGGGCTCGGTGCGCTTGCGGTCCATGGTGCGGCGCAGCGACTCGACCACGTACTCGTTGGAGGCGACGGCGGTCTCGGTGCCGCGGACCAGGTCGCGGGCGGCCTCGACCAGCCGCGGCCCGTACTCCTCGGGCATGCCGACGAGCTGGGTCATCACCAGCATCGGCAGGTGCTCGGCGAACTGGGAGACCAGTTCGACCCGGCCGGCGGCGCCGAACTCGGCGATCAGCTGGTCGGCGAAGCGGGTGACGTAGCGTCGCATGCCGCGCCGGTCGAAGCTGTTGAGGCCGTCGGTGACGGCGGTGCGCAGCCGGCGGTGCTCCTCGCCGTCGACGAACGAGCAGGTCGGCTGCCAGGCGATGACCGGCAGCACCGGGGAGTCGGGGGCGACCCGGCCCTCCTGGAACTCGGTCCAGCGCCGGGAGTCGCGGGAGAACCGGGACGGGGTGCGCATCGCGGTCAGGTTGGCGGAGTAGCCGAGCACCAGCCAGGCCGGCAGGTCGCCGTGCAGCAGCACGGGCGCGACCTCGCCGTGCTCGGCGCGCAGCTTCTCGTACAGGCCCGCCGGGTCGGCCTCGGCCTCGGGCCCGAACAGCCGCCGCAGGTCGTCCTGGTGGAGGGGGGTGGCGCCGTGGGCCGGGCAGCCGGGCGGGGGGACGGCGCCGTGGTACGTGCGCTCTTCGGGGATCACGGAGGGCTCCGGGGGAGGAAGGTCGGGCGGTGAGGGGGCGTCAGCCGACGGGCTGCGCAGCCAGTTCGTACAGGTAGCGCATCAGCGCCATCAGCACGTCGCGGCTGGAGTCCCGGGAGCGGGCGTCGCACTCGACGATCGGGACGTGCGGGGCAGGTCGAGTGCCCCGCGCAGTTCGTCGAGCGGGTAACCGGGCGACTCCGGGAAGGAGTTGACGGCGACGACGAACGGCACGCCGCGGTCCTCCAGCCGGCCGAGGACGTCGAAGCTGACCTCCAGGCGGCGGGTGTCGACCAGCACGACGGCGCCGAGCGCGCCCTCGAACAGGCCGTTCCACAGGAACCAGAACCGCTCCTGGCCCGGGGTGCCGAAGACGTACAGCACGAGTTCGTCGCTGATGGTGATCCGGCCGAAGTCCATCGCGACCGTGGTGGAGCTCTTGCGCTCCACTCCGGCCAGGTCGTCGATGCCGACGCCGGCCTCGGTCATGGTCTCCTCGGTGGTCAGCGGGCGGATCTCGCTGACCGACCCGACCAGGGTGGTCTTGCCGACCCCGAAGCCGCCGACGATGACGACCTTGACGGCCGTCGCCACCGTCGCCGGGAGCAGTTCGGCCTCGCGCGGCCCGCGCACCGGTTCAGAGCCGCTGAAGTCCATGGATCACTGCCTCCAACAGGGAAAGGTCGGGAAGGGTGGCCAGCGGGATGGGCGCGCGGGCCTCGATCTTGTGGTCGGCGAGCAGATCGGCCAGCAGGACGATGACCAGGCTGTTCGGCAGCCTCAGGTACGCGGAGATCTCGGCGACCGACAGCGGGGATCCGCAGATCCGCAGGATCGCCGCGTGTTCCGGCTGCATGGTGGGCACGGGCCGGGACCGGGCGACGATCAGCGTGACCAGGTCGAAGGTCGCCGCGGCCTGCTGTCGGTCGCGGCCGCGCGTGATCACGAAGAGCCGCTCGGGCCCGCCCTCTTCCCAGTCCTGGTTGCTCATCCCCGCACCTCGTTGTGGCCGGCGTCCGGTCGGCGCGCCGGCGGCGTTCCGGTTGTCGGACGATCCGCCCGACAGTCCGTCTGACCGGCTGCTAAGCCGCTCATCTGAGGGTCCGTCGGGTGGGATCCCCGACTCACGCGAACTGCTCGCCGGTCCGGGCCGGCGTGGTGAGGTGCTCGCCGATCCGGGCGACCAGGTCGCGCATCCGCTGTCCGACCAGTCCGGCGTCCACGCCCTCGTCGGCGAGGACCGCGAGGTAGGCCCGGGAGCCGGCCGCCATCAGGTAGAAGAAGCCGCCGCCCACCTCGATCACCACCAGCCGCATCCGGCCGTCACCGTGCGGGAACTCGCTGCCGACGGCGTGCGCCAGGCTCTGCAGGCCGGCGCAGGCCGCGGCCAGCCGGTCGGCGGTGTCCGGGTCGGTGCCGTGCTGGGCCAGCCGGAGGCCGTCGGCCGACAGGACGATGGCGTGCCGTGCGTGCGGGACGCTCTCCGCGAGGTCCCTGAGCATCCAGTCCATGTTGGTCCGTTGCTGAATCACTTCTCGCCTTTCCCTGCTGAATCTTCACTGGCGTGGCGGCCGGTCGACGGGGCGCCCGGCGTCGAGCCGTTGACCCCTTCGGTGAACGCGGCGAGCCACAGGCCGGGCTGGACCGGCTCGGGGGCGGGTGCGGGTGCGGGTGCCGGGGCCTGTCGCGGCCGCGGGCGGCCGGCGTGCTCGGGCGCAGCGGCGCGGCGTGGCGGCGGCGCTGCGGCAGGCCGTTGGCGGTGCGTTCGGTCACCACCGGGTAGTCGTCCTCGGCCGGGGCCGGCGCGGGCACGGTGCGCTGGTGCGCCCCGGCGGACGGGAAGGCCGCGGCCGCCGCGAAGCCGCCGGACGGGGTGTGGGTCGCGGCCGGCTCGGCCGGCTCGGTCCACAGCCGGTTCTCCGGCTCGGTGGGGTGCTGCTTGACCGCCGAGGGGTGCTCGGTGGCCATCCGGCCGATGCCGTGGGCGCGGCTGGGCGCGGGCGCGGTGGTGATGTAGCGCTGCGGGACGATCAGCACCGCGCGCACGCCGCCGTACGCGGACGGGCGCAGCGAGACCTGGAAGCCGTAGGCGCGGGCGAGCCGGCCGACCACGGCCAGGCCGAGCCGCGGGGTCTCGCCGAGGTCGTTGAGGTCGATGCCGGACTGGGCCTCTTCCAGCATCCGTTCGGCGCGGGCCCGGCCCTCCTCGCCGAGGCTGAGGCCGCCGTCCTCGATCTCGATCGCGATGCCGGTCTGCACCTCGACCGCGGTGAGGTGGACGTCGGTCTGCGGCGGCGAGTAGCGGGTGGCGTTGTCGAGCAGTTCGGCCAGCGCGTGGATGAGGGGTTCGACGGCGGGGCCGACGATGGCGACCTCGGAGACCGGGTGCAGTTCGACCCGGCGGAAGTCGAGGATCCGGGAGATGCCGCCGCGCAGCACGCTGTACAGCGGGACGGGCCGGTTCCACTGGCGGCCGGGGCGGGCGCCGCCGAGCACGGCGATGGAGTCGGCGAGGCGGCCGATCAGCGCGTTGCCGTGGTCGAGGATCAGCAGGTCGTCGAAGACCGCGGGCAGGTCGCCGTGCCGGTCCTCCATCTGCCGCAGGTCGACGGCCTGGCGGTGGACGATCGCCTGCACGCGGCGGGCGATGTTCACGAACGCGCGCTGGGCGGACTCGCGCATCGCCTCCTCGTTGTCGACGGCGTCGAGGGCGGAGCGCAGCACGGCGTGCCGGGCCTCGTGGAAGTCCTCGCCGACCTCGGCGACGTGGCGCTGCTCGTAGGAGCGGAGCACGTCGGTGATGAACTCGCCGCGCTGGAGCCGGTTCACGGCCTCGGGCAGCTCGTTCTTGGCCAGGTCGAGCATGCCGGCCTGCTGGCGGGCGAGGCGTCGGCGCAGTTCCTCCTCCTGCTGGACGCCGGCCGCGCGGGCCTGGTCCAGGGCCCGGCCGCGGCGCGCCGCTTCGAGGCCGGCCGCCGCCACGGCCGCGGCGCCGACCAGACCGCACAGCAGGATTCCCGAGATCGCCTGCCCGGGCCCGGCGGAGGCGGCGAGGGCCACCGTCGCGCCGATCACGACCGCGGGCAGCAGGCCGACGAGTACGGCTGCGGGCAGCCGGTTTCCTGGCGACGATCCGGGTCGAAGCATCAGTGTCCTCATACGGTCAAAGGGATGGGAACGCGGGGCCGGGCGGTGCGGCGGGGCCCGGGCGCGAAGCAGCATAGCCGGTGCACGACAGCTCCGACGGTTCGTCAGCATCCTTTCTCACCAGCGAAGTTGCCCTGGTGAAGGGAGGTGTCGAACACCCTGCGGGACGGTCCGACCCTCCCGCGCCGGACTCTTAGGCTTGTCGCATCAAGCACCCCACAGCGGCCTCCCGCCCCGGATTCACCCGGACGAGCGGCGGTCGCGGCGATCCTCCGGCCCCGGCCCGCGGATGGTGCTAGGGCCCGGGTCGGGGACGGCAACGACGTGGCCCGCACCCCCCGAAGGAGGAACGGGCCGTGGTCACCATATTACTGACGGTGCCTCAGTTCGTCATATTCGCTCAGAATATTCACTCGGCACGCGAAGCACCCGCCCGAGACGTCCGGACGACTTTCACCGATCCTCCGCCCGCCGGTGGGCCGCACCTCATCGCCGGTTCACCGCACCGGGTAGGCAGCCGGTCGACCCGCCCGCCGACCCGACGGAGACCTCGCCGTGCCCAGGAACGACCAACACCCGGCCGAAGAACCGAACCTGACCGACCGTCGCACGCTGCTTCGCACAGGGCTGGCCACCGGCGCCACCGCCGCCGTCGCGCTGGCCGGCGCCGCCGGCCGGCCCACGCCGCCGACTCCGCCGACTCCGCCGCGCCCGCCGACCGGGTGATCACCCTGACCGGCCGACTGCCCACCGGCTGCCCCGACTTCGTCCACCTCCCGTTCGAAGTCCCGCGCGGGGTGCGGGAGATCGCCGTCTCCTACCAGTACGACCGGCCCGCCGTGCCGGCCGGCACGCCCGGAAACTCCTGCGACATCGGCATCTTCGACCAGCGCGGCACGGCGCTGGGCGGCGACGGCTTCCGCGGCTGGTCGGGCGGGTTCCGCACGGAGTTCAGCCTGTCCCGGGAGGCGGCCACGCCCGGCTACCTGCCCGGGCCGGTCGACCCCGGCACCTGGCACGTCGTCCTCGGCCCGTACCAGGTCGCCCCGGCCGGGCTGTCCTACACCGTGCAGGTCACCCTGCGCATCGGCGCGCCGGGCCCGGCGTTCACCCCGGCCTACCCGCCGGAGCGGGCCCGCGGCCGCGGCCGGGCCTGGTACCGGGGCGACTGCCACCTGCACACCGTGCACTCCGACGGCCGCCGGCTGCCCGCCGAGGTGGCCGCCGGGGCCCGCGCCGCCGGCCTCGACTTCATCGTCTCCACCGACCACAACACCTCGTCCTCGCACGGCGCCTGGGGACCGCTGGCCGGCCCCGACCTGCTGATCGTGGCCGGTGAGGAGGTCACCACCCGCAACGGGCACTGGCTGGCCCTCGGCCTGGAGCCCGGCCAGTTCGTGGACTGGCGCTACCGGGCCCGCGACGACCGCTTCCCGCGCTTCGCCCGCCAGGTCCGCCAGGTCGGCGGCCTGGTGGTGGCCGCCCACCCTCCCCCAGCCCTGGCGGGCCGGGAGGTGCCCCCAACGCCCGTACGTGGCCTGCCAGTGGAAGTTCGGCTACCAGGACGCCGACGGCGTGGAGGTCTGGAACGGCCCGTGGACGTACGACGACGAGTCCGCGGTCGACACCTGGGACGCCGGGCTGGCCGCCGCCCTGCGCGAGGGCCGCGACTGGCTGCCCGCCCTCGGCAACAGCGACGCGCACAGCGCCCCGCAGGTCGTCGGCGCCCCGCACAACGTGGTGCTGGCCGACGACCTCAGCCGCACCGCGATCCTCGCCGGCCTGCGGGCCGGCCGCACCTGGCTGGCCGAATCCGCCTCCGTGCAACTGGAGTTCACCGCCACCGGGCACGGCCGCCGGGCCGGCATCGGCGAGCGGCTGACCGTCCCCGCCGACGCGCCGGTCGACGTCACGCTCACCGTCGCCGGCGTCCCGAACGGCACCGTCCGGCTGATCACCGACGAGGGCCAGCTCCACCAGGAGTCGCTGCCCGCCGACGGCTCCGGCACCGTCGTCTGGCGCACCACCGCCTCGCTCGCCGCCTACGTCCGCGCCGAGGTCCGCCACCCCCGGCCCGACGGCACCCCGGGCAAGGGCAACGCCATGGGCCCCGACCTGCCGTGGGGGCCCATGGCGGCGCTCACCAATCCGATCGTGCTGCACGCCTCCTGACCGGGCGTCGGGCCGGCGGCGGGCCCGTCAGGTCAGTTCCAGCACCTTCCGGCCGCAGCGCAGGAACACCCGCCGGGACGCACTGGCGCGCGTCAGGTCGTGGGCGCCGAGGAGCACGAGCAGGCGCTCGTCGGCGTCGCCGCGGGTCAGCGGGAGGGTGCGCTGCCCGCCGTCGGCGGTCTCCACGACCAGCTTCAGGCCACCGGCCTCCGCGACCCGGCGGACCTGGTTCAGGCTGGGCAGTTCGCCGCTGACCCGCACCAGCAGTTCGGCCGGGGTCGCCGCGCCGTGCCGGCCCGCCTCCACGCCCGGGAGCGGGCCGGCCTCGGAGAAGCGGCGCCTGGAGAACCGGGCCCGGAACGCGTCCCGGGCGGCCAGCGCGGCGGGGACGCCGTGCACGGCGGCGGTGACGGCGGCAGCCAGCAGGGTCTTCACCGCCATCGGGTGGCGGCGGCCGTCCGCGGCCTGCGCGAGCAGCAACTCCACCTCCCCGTCGAGGAGTTCGGTGAGCAGCCGGAGGTAGTCCGGCAGCAGCCGGTCCGCGCAGGCCATCAGCCGGCCGAACATCTCCTCGGCGGGGAAGGCCAGTCCGACGTAGTTGTTCTTCGACTTGCTCATCTTGGCGCCGGTGCCGTCGGTGCCCTCGATCAGCCCGGTCGCCAGCACCACCTCCGGCTGCTGCCCGTGCGCGCTCTGCACCCGGCGGCACATCTGCAGGTTCAACAGCTGGTCCAGTCCGCCGAGTTCGACGTCCGCGACCAGCTCGACCGAGTCCAGCGCCATCACCACGGAGTACACCAGCTCGGCCAGCGTCAGCCCGCTGCCCTCGGCCAGCCTGGTCCGGAAGTCCTCCCGCTGGAGCGCCGCCGAGGCGGGCAGCCGGGACAGCACGCCGAGGAAGTCGGGCAGCTCCATCGAACCCAGCCACTCGCTGTTGAAGCGGAACTCGGCGCGCTCGAAGTCGAAGAACGGGCCGACCTGTTGGCGGTACGTCGCGACGTTGCGCGCCACGTCCTCCGCGGTCAGCGGCGGCCGCTCGGCGCTGCGCCCGGAGGGGTCGCCGATCCGCGCCGTCACGTCGCCGACCAGGAACACCACCCGGTGGCCCATCCGTTGCAGCCGGCTGGCCAGGATCATCGGCACCGCGTGCCCGAGGTGCACCTCCGCGCCGGTCGGGTCGATGCCGTACTTCACCGTCAGCACCCGGCCCTGAGCGAGCAGTTCGGCGAGCTGACCGTCCCCCGGCAGCACCGCCGCCGCGCGCGCCCCGAGCAGTTCGGCCTGCCGCTCGGGCGCCAGCCCCGACAGGTCGGCGCGCTGCCGCTCGGCCAGCACCTCCAGCCACCGGCCGAGCGCCGGCCCCTCCCGCAACTCGCGGTCCTCTTCGATCAGTTCACTCATCAGCTCGATGCTGCGGTCGAATGCGGCGGCGGCCATGGCCATCCTCTCGGGCGTACGGGAATAACGGGACGTCGGACACACCCGCCCGGCACAAGGCACCACCAGCAGAAACGACGACCGGGCCCGCACAAGGGCGGGCAGCACCACGGGTCGTCCAGGGGAATCCGGAGGCCCGGCCGCCGTCACGTCAGGCAGGCCGGAGGGCGGTGGGGACCGCCACTAATATCGCTTCACCACGCGAAACCTCCGGGAACAGGAAGCGGCAGGACCCCTCGGCGCCACCACTGACCCCATGCTCCCCCACCCGGCCGCTCCGCCGCACCCGGTTTTCCCGCACGCCGCCCCGCCGCCGCGGACATTCGTCCAAGACCGGCCGCCGGCCGGCCGCGCATCCTGCCGTCATGACCGACTACCTGTCCACGCAGGCGTACGGCCTGCACGTGGCCCTCGACGGCCCGCAGCAGGCGCCGCCGATCCTGCTCGTCCACGGCTCCGGGGCCTCCGGCGCGTTCTGGCAGCCGATCGTCCCGGCCCTCGCCGCCCGCCACCGCGTGATCACCGTCGACCTCCCCGGCTGCGGCCGCTCCCCCGCCGCGCCGCCCTACGACGTGCCGGTGCAGGCCGGGCGGGTGGCGGCGCCGCTGGACGGGCTCGGCCTCGGGCCGGTGCTCGTGGCCGGGCACTCCAGCGGCGGCTACCTCGCCACCGCGCTCGCCGAGCAGCGCCCGGACCTGGTGCGCTCGCTCGCCCTGGTCAGCACCGGCCCGGGCCTGGACGCGCTGCTGCCGGAGCCCTTGCTGCTGCGGCTGCTGCTCGCCCCGCCGCTGGGCCCGCTGCTCTGGGCGGTCCGCTCCGACGCGGTGGTCCGCCGGAGCCTGGCGTCCATCACCGCGCGCCCGGTGCAGATCCCGGACGAGGTGGTGGCCGGGGTGCGGCGGATCGGGTACCGGACCTTCCGGGCGGTGATGCGCGCGAACCGGGCGTACCTCGCCGAGCGCGCCGTGCCCGAGCGGCTCGCCGCGCTGGGCCTCCCGCTGCTGGTGGTCTTCGGCGCCGCCGACCCGCGCTGGGACCCGGCCTCGGCGCACCGGTACGCGGCGGTGCCCGGGGCGCGCGTCGAGCTGCTGCCCGGCGTCGGGCACGCGCCCATGCTCGAAGCGCCCGCTCCGACCGCGGACCTGCTGCTGGGCTTAGCCGCCGCCGGCTGACGCGGCTTCAGGTCCCCGGCACGCGCCTCGCCTTGGCAGTCCCCCGGCCCCCTGCCATCGTTGGTCGCATCATCTTTTTGTCGGATCGTCACCGAGGGAGATGCCCATGACCGCACCGGTGCTGACGGTGGACCAGGTGGTCGACCGGATGGCGGAGCTGGCGGCCGGGTGGCCCGCCGCCGACGGGGTCGCCGTCTTCAACGCGATGTACCTGACCGTGACCCGCCTGGTCCAGGAGCGTCTCGCGGGCGCGTACTTCGAGGACCCGGCCACCATGGCCGAGCTCGACGCGGTGTTCGCCGCCCGCTACCTGGCCGCCGTCGACGACGACCGGGCGGGCCGGCGGCCGGCGGCCTGCTGGCGGCCGCTGTTCGAGCTGCGGGCCGCCCCGAACGTCCACCCGCTACAGTTCGCACTGGCGGGGATGAACGCCCACATCGAGAACGACCTGCCGCTCGCCGTCCTGGAGACCTGCCGGCTGACCGGCCGGGCACCCGAGCGGCTGCACGCCGACTACCTGCGGATCAACAGCCTGCTGGCCGAGGTCGAGGCCCAGGTCCGGGCCGCCCTGCTGCCACTGCCGGCCGGCGACCCGCTACTGCACATCGTCGGCGTCTGGAGCATCGACCGCGCCCGGGACGCCGCCTGGGCCTCCGTCCTCGCCCTGTGGGAGCTGCACCGCCTGCCGCCGGCCTTCCGCCTGGTCGCGGACGCGCTGTCCGGATCCGTCGGCATGGTGGGCCGGGCACTGCTCACCCCGCTCTCGCCCAACTGAGCCCCGCTGAGCCCGCTGAACCCGCTGAGCCCGCTCGGGCCGCTCGGGCCCGGACGAACGGGCGGGCTCCCCGGCCGGGGAGCCCGCCCGCAGCGGTCCGACGGACCGTCAGGACCAGCTGGAGTGGAGCGGCTTGCCCTCGGCGTAGCCCGCGGCGCTCTGGATGCCGACGATCGCGTTCCGGTGGAACTCCTCCAGGTCGGACGCGCCCGCGTAGGTGCAGGAGGAGCGGACGCCGGCCACGATCGAGTCGATCAGGTCCTCGACGCCGGGGCGGGCCGGGTCGACGAACATCCGGGAGTGCGAGATGCCCTCCTCGAACAGCGCCTTGCGGGCGCGGTCGTAGGCGGACTCCTCGGCCGTCCGGTTGCGCACCGCGCGGGCCGAGGCCATGCCGAAGCTCTCCTTGTACTGGCGGCCGTCGGCGGTGGTCTGCAGGTCGCCGGGCGACTCCAGGGTGCCGGCGAACCAGGAGCCGATCATCACGTTGGACGCGCCGGCGGCCAGCGCCATCGCCACGTCGCGCGGGTGCCGGACGCCGCCGTCGGCCCAGACGTGCTTGCCCAGGCTGCGCGCCTCCGCGGCGCACTCCAGGACGGCGGAGAACTGCGGCCGGCCGACGCCGGTCATCATCCGGGTGGTGCACATCGCGCCGGGGCCGACCCCGACCTTGAGGATGTCCGCGCCGGCCTCGACCAGGTCGCGCACGCCGGCCGCGGAGACCACGTTGCCCGCGACGATCGGCACCTGCGGGTCGAGGGCGCGCACCGCGCGCAGCGCGGAGATCATCGACTCCTGGTGGCCGTGCGCGGTGTCCACCACCAGCACGTCGGCGCCCGCCGCCAGCAGCGCCTCGGCGCGGCCGGCCACGTCGCCGTTGATGCCGACCGTGGCGGCGATCCGCAGCCGGCCCTCGTCGTCGACGGCGGGGGTGTAGAGGGTGGCGCGCAGCGCGTTCTTGCGGGTCAGGATGCCGACCAGGGTGCCGTCGGGGGCGACCACGGGGGCGAGCTTGCGGTGCGCCTCGTTGAGGCGGTCGAACGCGGCGCGCGGGTCGATGCCCTCGTCGAGCAGCAGCAGGTCGCGGGACATCACCTCGGACAGGCTGGTGAACCGGTCCACGCCCTGGCAGTCGCCCTCGGTGACCACGCCGACCGGCCGGCCGCCGTCGACCACGACCAGGGCGCCGTGGGCGCGCTTGGGCATCAGCACCAGCGCGTCGGCGACGGTGTCGCCCGGGGTCAGGGTGAGCGCGGTGTCGTGCACCAGGTGGCGCTGCTTGACCCAGCCGATCACCTCGGCGACGACCTCGATCGGGATGTCCTGCGGGATGGCGACCAGCCCGCCGCGGCGGGCCACGGTCTCCGCCATCCGGCGTCCGGCGATCGCCGTCATGTTGGCGACCACCAGCGGGATGGTGGTGCCGGTGCCGTCGTGGGCGGAGAGGTCGACGCCCTGCCGGGAGCCCACGGCGGAGCGGCTGGGGACCATGAAGACGTCGTCGTACGTCAGGTCGTACGCAGGCTTGAGGTCGTTCAGGAAGCGCATGGAAAGGGCTCTCTGGCTGGGGAGGAACGTTTCACCGGGGAGCGGGTGATGGAGCGGGAATACAGCTGTGCCGTACGGCCTCTCGGGCGCGCCGCACCCAACGTTCAATCCTCACCGATTCCCCGGTCGGGGGCCAGCCCGCGGGGGAATCCTGAAGATCGACACAAGCGGACGGAGTCCCGTCCGGAACCGGCTTGGAGGAAGCTACAAAGCCGTCCCGGCGAGCCGCCGCCCCTCCGCCAGGAACGCGGTCGTCCCGGCGAGTCCGCCCAGCTCGGCGAGGGTCCGGGCGGCCCCGAACGGGGCGTTCCAGAACGCGCCGGCGCGCGGCGCCGGCAGGCCGACGTACGCGTACGGCTCGGGCCGGAAGGCGTCGCCGGGCGAGAGTCCGTAGGTCACGCCGTCCACGCTCACCGCCAGGTCGAAGTGCTCCGGCCACAGCACCGGGTCGGCCTGCGCGAACAGCGCCCGCAGCGCGGCGTCGCCGTGCGCGAAGCAGGCGGCGACGGCGTCCGCGCCCTCCGCGTCCAGCTCCAGCGGCTGGTCCACGGCCACGCCCGAGCCGTCCCGGTACAGGCCCGGCGGCCGGCCGGCGGTGATGCCGGCGGCCGCGCCGAGCTGCGCACAGCTCACCCCCGGAAGGTCCAACGCCCTTCCCGCGCTCAGCAGTTGGGCACCGCGGACGCGCAGCCGGGGCTCGAAGCGGGTGGCGAAGCCGCCCGGATAGGCGCGCAGCCGGATGGTGCCGGCCGCCCGGTACTGCGGGCCGGCCAGCAGGTGCTCGGCGACCGCGTGCAACGCGGTGCGGGCCCGGGCGAAACGCTGCGCGTCCATACCGCCATCCTCCTGCGCGGTGCCGCCCGGGGCCAGGGGCGGCGACCGGCCCGGTGCGGCCGGTCTCAGGCCCCGAGGTAGCGGAGCACCGCCAGCACCCGGCGGCTGTAGCCCGCCGTGCGCGGCAGGTCGAGCTTGTCGAACAGCGAGTTGAGGTGCTTCTCGACGGCGCTCAGCGACAGGTGCAGGCGGGCGGCGATCGCGGTGTTGGTGTGGCCCTCGGCGAGGGCCTCCAGCACCTCGCGCTCGCGCGGGGTCAGCCGGGCCAGCGGGTCGGCGTGCTCGGTGCGCACCACCAGCCGGCGCACCACCTCGGGGTCGATCACGGTGCCGCCGGAGCCGACCCGGGCCAGCGCGTCCAGGAACTCGTCCACTTCGGCCACCCGGTCCTTCAGCAGGTAGCCGACCCGCTCCGCGCCGGACGCCAACAGCTGGGCGGCGTAACCGCGTTCAATGTGCTGGGAGAGCACCAGCACGCCGATCTCCGGCCGGGCCGCCCGGATCCGCACCGCGGCGCGCACCCCCTCGTCGGTGTGCGTCGGCGGCATCCGGATGTCGACCACCACCACCTCCGGCGGGTCGGCCTCGACCGCGGCGAGCAGCGCCTCGGCGTCGCCGACGGCGGCCAGCACCTGGTGCCCCTCCTCGGCGAGCAGCCGGACCAGGCCCTCCCGCAGCAGGGTGGAATCCTCGGCGACGATCACCCGCATGGCAGCTCCGCAGTGACGACGGTGGGGCCCCCGGCGGGGCTGTGGACGGTCAGGGTTCCGTCGAGCGCGGCGACCCGGCCGCGCAGCCCGGACAGGCCGCCGCCCGCCGGATCCGCACCGCCCCGCCCGTCGTCCTCGACCCGGACGGTGAGCCGCGCCGCGTTCCGCTCCACGGCGACCTCCACCCGGCCGGCGGCGGAGTGCTTGGCGGCGTTGGTGACGCACTCGCTGACCACGAAGTACGCGGCCGTGAGCACCGGCCCGGGCAGCTGCCCAGCCGCCGAGCAGCGCACCCGCAGCGGGACAGGGCAGCGTTCGGCGAGGCCGGCCAGCGCCTCGTCCAGGCCCAGCGTGTCCAGCGCGGACGGGTAGACCCGCCAGGCGACCTCGCGCAGCTCGGTCAGCACCTCGGCGGCCTCCCGGTGCGCCTGGCGCAGCAGTTCGTCCGTGCGCTGCGGGTCGCCGCCGCGCCGGGCCCGGCCGAGCAGCAGCCGCAGCGCGACCAGGCGCTGCTGGACGCCGTCGTGCAGGTCGCGCTCGATCCGGCGCCGCTCGGCGTCCACGGCGTGCAGCACGGCGGCCCGGCTGTCGGCGAGTTCGGCGATCCGGTGGCGCAGCAGCTCGGCCTCGGACGGGCCGAAGCAGTCGCGGGCCAGCCGGGCGTCCAGCTCCGCCAGCGAGGCCAGGCCCTGCACGGCGAGGAACAACAGGACGCCGCCGAGCAGCACTTGGCCCAGCAGGTCGGCAAGGCTCAGGGTGCCGCGCAGCACCCCGGCCGCGAGCAGCACCGCCAGCACCAGACCGAACCCGATCAGGCCCAGCACCAGCCCCGCCACCAGCCCCGCACCGGTCCGCCGGGCCAGGTAGCGCAGCAACTCCCGCTCCCCCGCCCGGTACCGCTCCGGGAACCGGTCGCCGAACCAGACCGCCCGCCGTGCCCGCTCCACCCCGGCCAGCCGGGCCGCACCCCCGTACAGCGCCCGCCGCGCCCGCGGCCCGACCCCCGGCCACGGCGCCAACGGCCCCAGCAGCAGTCCCGCCACCGCCAGGTACCCCGCCCCGACCGGCGCGCTCAGCATGCCCAGCACCCCGCCGACGGCCCGCCGCCCCCAGGGAGCCGGCACCGCGGCGTGCTCCGCGAGGACCGGTGCGGCACTGTCGTCCGTCATCCCGCCCGGTGCGGCGGTCCGCTGCCTCGCGGCGGTGTCGCTCTCCCCCATGGGCGAGAGCCTACTGGCCGTCATGATCCGCTCCTGGGTCGGTGGTTCAGCGGGTGCGGCGGTGCCGGGAGCCGCGGCTGCGGAGGCGGACGGCCAGGTAGGCGGCGATGGCGATCAGGGCGAGGACCAGGACGACCTTGGAGAAGATGCCGACGTAGCTCTCGACCACGTCCCAGCGGTCGCCGAGGACGTAGCCGGCCAGGACCAGGACGCTGTTCCAGGCGAGGCTGCCGACGGCGGTGAGGGCGAGGAAGCGGGGCAGGGCCATGCGTTCGACGCCGGCGGGGACCGAGATCAGGCTGCGGAAGATCGGGATCATCCGGCCGAACAGCACGGCCTTGGTGCCGTGCCGGACGAACCAGGCCTCGGTGCGCTCCAGGTCGGAGACCTTGACCAGCGGCAGCCGGGCCCACAGGGCGTGCATCCGGTCGCGGCCGAAGACCGCGCCGAGCAGGTAGAGGGCGAGTGCGCCGGCCACCGAGCCGGCGGTGGTCCAGCCGAGTGCGGAGAACAGGCTGAGGGTGCCGCGCCCGGCGGCGAAGCCGGTGAGCGGGAGGATCACCTCGCTGGGCAGCGGCGGGAACAGGTTCTCCAGGGCGATGGCGAGCCCGGCGCCGGGCCCGCCGAGGGTGTCCACCAGGCCTGCCGCCCAGCCGGCCACGCCTTCGGTCGGCGCCTGCTCGGCCGCCAAGGAAATGAACTGCGTCACGGGATTCCCCTCCGGTCGGACACTCCCCGGAGCGTTCGTCCGGGGTCGTCACTCATCCTGGAATCCGCAGCTCAGCGGCGGTACGCGGTTTCCCGCCCGACCCGGTTACGGGTTTCCGCACCCCGCCCTTCCCCACCCCGGGCACGCCTCGGCCCCCGGTGGGATCCGTGGGATCCGCCGGGGGCCGGGAGTGGCAGTGGGGCTGCTCTTTAGTAGCCGCGCCAGTAGGCGCCGTAGCCGCGGGCGGCGGCCATGTTGTCCATGCTGCCGTAGCGGGCGTCGCAGTAGCGCGAGCTGGCGATCAGGTTGTCGACGGGGTTGCGGATGTCCTTGTGGCCGGGCAGCGCGTAGGCGCGGAAGGTCGGCTCGATCATCTGGGTCAGGCCGATCGAGGGGGTGCCCTTCTTGGCGTTGGAGTCCCAGTTGTTCACGGCGTTCGGGTTGCCCGAGGACTCCGCGATCGCGGCGGCGCGCATCGCCTTGGCGGACGGGACGGGCTTGCCGGCGGCGGCCAGCACGTCGCGGGCCTCGGCGATCCAGCCGTCCAGGTTGTTCGCGTAGGTCGGCTTGGCCGGCTCCGGCGCGGGCTCCGGCTGCGGCGCCGGGGCGGGGCCGGCTCGGGCTGCGGCTGGGGCTGGGGCTGCTCGGCGGGCTGCGGCTGCTCCTGCTGCTGGGGCTGCTCGGCCGGCTGCTGCTCCTGCGGCTGCGCGGCGGGCTGCTCCTGCTGCGGCTGCTGCTCCTGCTGGACCGGCTGGCGGTCCTCGCTGCGGGAGGCGGCGGCGTCGGTGCCGTGCTCGGCGTTCTGGCCGTCGGTGGCGACCGCGGCGCTCTCGGCGCGGGCGTGCGACGGGCCGGCGATCGCCTGGGTCGCGGGCAGCAGGGCGCCGACCGCGATGGCGCCGGCCAGGCCCACGCCGAGGAAGGCGTCCGGCATCCGGTGGTGGCCCATCCGGATCTGGCGGATCTGCGGAAGTCGGCCCAGGTTGTGCTTGATGCGTCGCATGTCGAGTACCTCCGAGAGTCGTGTTCCAGGTCACGCCGAACCCGGTTCCGGCAAGGGGGGACCGCCGCAGCACTGCGGGGTGTCCATCGGCCCGGGTCGGCCGGCCCGGCGGCTCGTGCTCACCGGGGACGCTGCGCCGCGTCGGTCACGCGGCCTGCTGCGCCGTGAAGCCCCGTGAGCACTCGGAACGGCTCGGGGCACAACCACGAGATTGCCGGAGCCCCAATCCGGCGGCAAACACCCCGAGATGGGGCGGATCGGACCCCTCGACCGGCCTGCTTCCCTTGTGCGCCAAGGGATTCGGCCCGCCGCCGGGGCCGCCGCCGGCCGCCGCCTATGAGGGACCTCACAGCTGGCTCCCAGGAAGCGCCAACCCCGCCCGGTGCCACGGAATTTGGGCCTGCGCCCAGTCCCCGCAAGGCCTCCGGGCCGCCGCCGGGCGGCCGTCGGCGCGCCGCGCCGCGGCCGGCCCTGTGACCCCGACCACCGGCCGTCCGCTGTGACCCGGCTCTCGCCCCGGCCACCCACCGCAGCCGCCCGGCCACCGGCCGAGGCCGGGCTGTGACGGGGCCACCGCCGGACCCCGCCGAACGACCGTTCGGGCACGCCTGGTTGACTGCGCCGGGAGGTCAGGGTGGAAGCGTTGGTCGCGGCGTTCGCGCCGATCTGGGTGCTGACGGCGGTCGGGTGGCTCGCCGCGCGGACCGGGCTGCTGGGTGCGGACGCCGAGTCGGTGCTCGGCCGGTTCGTGTTCCACGTGGCGATGCCGGCCGCGCTGTTCACGGTGGTCGCCCGCACCGACCTGGCGGGGTTCGCCAACACCTCGATGCTGGCGTTCGCCGCCGGGACGCTGGCCGCCTCGCTGCTGGGCCTGCTGGCGGGCCGCCGCCTGTTCCGGCGCACGCCGGCCGAGCGGACCGTGGCCGTGCTGGCGGCGGGCTACGTGAACTCCGGCAACCTCGGCATCCCGGTGGCGGCGCAGGTGCTCGGCGACGCCTCGTTCGTCGCACCGGTGCTGCTGTTCCAGGTGCTGCTGGTCACGCCCGTGATGCTGGCGCTGCTGGACTCCGCGACCGGCTCCGCGGCGCGGCCGGCCGAGCGGCTGCGGCGGCTGGCGCTGCTGCCGCTGCGCAACCCGGTGATCCTCGGGGCGGGCCTGGGCGCGGTGTTCTCGGCGGCCGACTGGCACCTGCCCGGCCCGCTGGCGCACTCGGTGGACCTGCTGGGCGGGGCGGCCGTGCCCGCCGCGCTGGTCACCCTCGGCCTGTCGCTGCACACCCCGCCGGGCGCGGCGGCGCAGCGCCCGGACCGCACCGAGCTGGCCGTCACGGTGCTGCTGAAGACCGCCGTCCAGCCGCTGGCGGCGCTCGCGGTGGGTGCGCTGCTGCTGGACCTGCCGGGGCCGCAGCTGCTGGCGGTGGTACTGCTGTCGGCGCTGCCGACGGCGCAGAACGTGTACGTGTACGCGCGGCTGTACGGGGCGGCGCCGGCCCTGGCGCGGTCCTCGGTGCTGGTGTCCACGGTGCTGTCGATGCTGACGCTGTCGGCCATCGCCTGGGCGCTGGGCGGGCGTTGACCCGTGGGGGCCTGTGCGGCAGATCACAGGCTTCGCCCCGGCCGGGCCCGCTCACGTAGAGTTCGGCGGTACCCATGGGGAGATTGAGGAAGCATCCGCAGTGACGAACGCGCAGACCGAGCCGGGCGCCGCCCCGGTCGAGGACGACATCGACTACGGCAAGGGCATCGACCCGGAACGCCTGGAGCTGTGCCTCAGCGTGATCGCCGAGCTCGACGAGATCCACGTGGACCACCCGGACGCGATCCGGGTCCGGATGGCCGTCGGCGGGCTCTTCCGCACCCTCAAGCAGCGCCGCCGCCAGGAGACCCGGGCCCGCAAGACCGCCAACGACCGTGCGGTGACGGCCCGGACCGCGACCGGCGCGCCGGGGCGGATCGACGACGAGACGGCCGGCGTGTTCGGCCTGAGCACGGAGACCACCACCGAGCTGGCGGGCATCCTGGAGCGGGCCCGCTCCTGCTACATGTGCAAGCAGCGGTACACCGAGGTGGACGCCTTCTACCACCAGCTGTGCCGCAACTGCGCGAAGCTCAGCCGGGAGCGCCGCCACGCCCGCACCGACCTGACCGGCAAGCGCGCGCTGCTGACCGGCGGCCGCGCCAAGATCGGCATGTACATCGCGCTGTGCCTGCTGCGGGACGGCGCGCACACCACCATCACCACCCGCTTCCCGAACGACGCGATCCGCCGCTTCTCGGCGATGCCGGACAGCGCCGACTGGATCCACCGCCTGAAGGTGATCGGCATCGACCTGCGCGACCCGGCGCAGGTGATGGCGCTGGCCGACGAGGTCGCCGCGGACGGCCCGCTGGACATCCTGATCAACAACGCGGCGCAGACCGTGCGCCGCTCCCCCGCCGCGTACCGGGAGCTGATCGCCGCCGAGTCGGCGCCGCTGCCCGCCGGGGCGCTGCCCGCGTCCACGGTGATCGGCCGGTTCGGCTCGGGCGCGGTGGACGTGCCGGCGCTGCCCGGGCAGAGCCGCGCCGAGCAGCCCGCGGTGAGCGCCGAGGAGGTCACCTCGCTGGCGCTGGTGACGGGTTCGGCCTCGCCGGAGCGGATCGCGGCGGGCACCGCGATCGACGCGGGCGGCCTGGTGCCGGACCTGGCGGACACCAACAGCTGGGTGCAGACCGTCTCCGAGGTCGGCCCGATCGAGCTGCTGGAGGTGCAACTGTGCAACTCCACCGCCCCGTTCATCCTGATCAGCCAGCTCCGCCCGGCGCTGGCCGCGTCCACGGCGCGCCGCAAGTACGTGGTGAACGTGTCCGCGATGGAGGGCGTGTTCGACCGCGGCTACAAGGGCGCCGGCCACCCGCACACCAACATGGCGAAGGCCGCGCTGAACATGCTGACCCGCACCAGCGCGCAGGAGATGTTCGAGAGCGACGGCATCCTGATGACCGCGGTGGACACCGGCTGGATCACCGACGAGCGCCCGCACCCGGACAAGATGCGCCTGCACGAGGAGGGCTTCCACGCCCCGCTCGACCTGGTGGACGGCGCGGCCCGGGTGTACGACCCGATCGTCCGCGGCGAGCTGGGCGAGGACCTGTACGGTTGCTTCCTGAAGGACTACCAGAAGGGCAAGTGGTGACGGACGCTCAACTCCCGGCCGGCCCGCACCCGTTGCCGCCGCTGGTCGGCGCGGGCGTGATCGTGCCGACCGGGGACGGCCGGGTGCTGATCGGACGGCGCACCACGGCCGGTGAGTCGCCGAGCTGGAGCCTGCCGGGCGGCAAGGTCGACCACCCCGGCGAGTCGTTCGAGCAGGCCGCGGCCCGGGAGTTGGCCGAGGAGACCGGCATCGTGCTGCCCGCCGAGCGGATGCGGGTGCTGGCGGTGCTGCTCGACCACGAGCTGGGCCGCACCCGGGTGACGGCAGCCGTGCTGGCCCCGCCGAGCCTGGCCGAGGCCCTGGTCACCGAGCCGCACGCCTGCGCCGGCTGGGAGCGCGTCGCGGTCGACGCGCTCCCCGAGCCGATGTTCTACCCCTCCGCGCAGGTGCTGTCCGCCTGGCTCCCCGACTACCGGGCCCCGGGCGGCACTTCGCACTACCGCCTCTGACCCGCCGCCCGGTTCACCGCTCCCGGCGGACCAGCAGGACGAAGGTGCGGGCGTAGGCGTGGCCGGCGGCGACGCGGGGCCAGTCCAGGGCGGCGAGGGCCGCGGAGGCGGCCGGGTGCGGTTCGCCGTTCACCCGGACCTCGGCGGTCTCCTCGCCACCGCCGCTGCCGAACAGCGCCTTGACGCCGACCAGTTGGTCCCGTCCGAGGTCCCCGCCGAGCGCAGGGGCGAGGGCCGGCGGCAGCGGGTTGCGCACCAGCCAGTCCTGGACGGCGTGGTAGCGGTCGCCGGTGCCCCAGCCGACCATGCCGCCGTGGATGGCGTGCCAGCCCGGCATGCCGTCCGGGTCGCGCGGGTCGAGGTGGCCCGCGAACCGGCCGTTGTGGGCGACCAGTTCGATCAGCGACACGCCCGTGGTGGCCGCCCACACCTCGACGCCGCGGCGCACCGGGTCGTGGTCGCCGCCGTCGATGCCGACCACGCAGTCCGGGACGGCCGTCTCCGGACGGTCACGATCGGCCAGGAACACCAGATCGAAATGGTGCGGATGCGTATTGTGCGGTTTTCCGAGCCGGACCGCCATGGCCCCGGGCCCGCGCACTTCCGGCTCGTCCCCGCCCTCGACCCGCCACACCTCGCCGTGCAGCGCCGACAGTTCGTCTGCCACCGCACCCAGCACGACCTGCGCGGACTGACGTTCAGCGCTGCGTACGGCGGCCTCCGGTCCGGTCCCCGACCGGCCGCGCCACCAAGATCCCCATGCCATGCGCACACCGTAACGAGGTACCGGTTTGCCGACAATGCGTCAAACAGTCGGTTTGGCAGGTGGTCGGCGGCGTGCGGTATGTGTATCGTCGCAATGCGCTATCAGGGACTTACCACGGGGAACAGCTGGGGGCGGCCATGGCAATCCAACTACCACCGGGGCTCAATGCCATCGTAGGCCTGCTGGGCGTACGTTTTCCCGGTGCCAACGAAGACGAACTGAACCGGCTGGCAGACCAGTTGGAGAAGTTCTCGGGCGCTTTGGACTCCGCCCAGATGACGGCCGACAAAGCTCTGACGATGCTTCACGAGGTCTACCAGGGTGCCTCGGCGGACCGGCTGGCCGAGCTGTGGAGCACCATCACCAAGTACTCCAAGGTGATCGTCGAGGCCTGCCAGACGATCGCCAAGGTCCTGCGGGCCGCGGCCCTGGTGATCGAGGGCGCGAAGACCGCGTCCATCGTCCAACTGGCCAGCATCCAGGCGAGCTTCGCGGCCGCCTCCTCGACCGGTCCGTGGAGCTCCGCGGCGGTCCTGCGGCTCGGCCGCGAGCTCATGAACCAGCTGCTGTCCCAGGCCGTCAGCCGGCTCGGTCACACCCTGCTCCAGCCGATCGAGGACATGATCTTCAAGACGGCGCAGCAGATCGTCCCCACCCCGTCGAACAACTCCAACGGGCAGGGCTTCAACATCGATCTCGCCCAACTCGCCACCTGCGCGGCCGATCTGCGCCGCGGCGCGGACGACATCGAGTCGCACGGCATGGACTTCCGGCGCATCGTGTCGGGCCTGAAGCTGGGCGAGGGCAGCGACCCGTTCGCGAAGCTGGCCATCCAGGTCGCGGAGAAGATCCTGCAGACCATCGTCGAGGACGTGCTCAAGCGCATCCTCGGCTCGTTCCGGGACACCGCCGGCAAGATGGACAAGCTGGCCGGCAACCTGAACGAGAACGAGGACAGCAACCGGATGACGCTGAACGGCATCGCCTCCACGGTGGCGAACCCGTTCAGCCCGAACTCCGCGGTCGGCACCGGCCTCAACTCGGTCGGCTCGACGGGCACCGGCCGCTCGGCGGACGCCGGGCTCGGGGCGTTCGCCGCCCTGATGCCCAAGCTCGGACCGGTCGGCAGCGGATCCTCGCGCAGCGGCTCCGGCGGCAACGGCATCGACACGCTGGGCCTCAAGAGCCCGAACCTGGGCAGCCTCGGCGGCTCCGGCGGCGGCCACGGCGGAGGCGGTGGCGGAGGCGGCGGCTCCGAGTCGGGCGGTTCCGGCGGCGTCGGCGGCGGGGCGGGCTTCGCCACCCGGCTCGCGACGCCCGGCGGCAGCGGCTCCAAGAACGGCAGCATGCGCCTGGGCACCAGCCTGGAGGGCGACCACAGCGGCACCGGGTCGGCCTCCGGCGGCGGCGGTGGCGGCGGGACCGGCACCAGCACCGCCGGCGTCGGCGCCCGCCCGATGGGCGGCGGCATGATGGGCATGGGCGGCATGCACATGGGCGGCGGTTACGGCCCGGTCGGCGGCAGCGGCATCCGCGGTGCGCAGCGCCGCGGCGGCGGCCCGACCGGCGGCGGCAACGGCAGCGGCAACAACGGCGAGAACGGGGAGACCAACCCCGCGGACGGCGTCATCGCCGACCCGAACGCCGCGGCCGGCTACGCCGCGATGCAGCTCGGCCGGGTCACCCCGGTCCGCCGCGACCCGGCCACCGAGCGCGACGACCGCTACGACGGCGAGTTCGACGACGACTTCGACGCCGACCTCTCCGACCTCCCGGAGTTCACCGAGTTCAGCGACCCCGCCTGACCTCACCCCCCGAAGGGCCCCGCTCGCACCACCACCCGAGCGGGGCCCTTCGGCATCCCCGACCCCCGCCCTGACACCCCATCGGATCACCCCGCGCCCCCTCCCGCCCCGGCGGCTCGCCCACCCCCGCCGCTCCACGCCCCGGCAGCGCAACTTCCAGATCGCCGCACCACATCCCGCCCCGGCGGACCCATCGCGTCGCCACCCTCCGCCCTGGCAGATCAGCTCTCGCTTCTTCCCTGCCACCGCGCACCCGCCCCCGCCGCTCCGCGGCCCCGGCAGGGCGACTTCCGGATCTCCGCGCCGCCTCCCGCCCCCTCCGGCGGGTCGTCCGCCTCGCCTGCCGCGCCCCGGCGGTTCGCGGCCCTGGCAGATCAGCTTCCGTTTCTTCCCCTACCGCCGAGTCGTCGCCCCGGGAGGTCAACTTCCGTTTCTTCCGTACTACTTCCCTTGAATTGACCGTGAACGGTAAACTTTGCCCCCATGGTGGTATGGACCACGAACGAAGGCGGTGGCTAGGGTCGTCTCGGCCCGCACCCTGGAACCTGCGACGGGACATGTTCGTGACCGACACTCTGACGGCACCCGACGCCGACGGCGCCCGTTACGAGGCCGACCGGCTGGACGCGACTGCCGCCTGGGTGGCCCGGCACCGTCCGCCCGGCAGTGGGGCGCTCGCCGAACTCGGGGCAAAGGACGGCGCGCTGACCGGCCGTCTGCTGCGGGCCGGGTACACCGTGCACGCCGCCGAGCCGGACCCGGCGCTGCGTCAGCGGCTGCGTTCCGCTTTCGGCCGCCGCACCCGCCTACGGCTGAGTGCCGCGGATCTCTCCGCCCCGCCGCCGGTCCGCCGCCGTTTCGGGGCGGTGCTGCTGATCGAGGCCCTACAGGCCGGTCAGGACCTGGAGTTGCTGCACGCCCTGCCGACCGACCTGCTGTTCGTCGCGCTCGCCCCGTCCGCGCTGGACGGCAGGCTGCGGCCGTGGATGTCCGCGCAGCAGGGCTGGCTGCTGGTCGAGGAGATCGATCTCGCGGCTCCGCGCGCCGCGACCCGCCGCCCGGCCCCGGGCAGTCGCGGTGTGCTGCTGCGCCGTTCGCTCTGACTCCCCGTCAAGCCGCGCAGCGCCTACGCTGACCCGCATGTCGATCTCCGGAACCGCCGCCTACCGCGACCGCGCCGCCCTGCCCGAAACGGTGCTCCGCGCCGTAGAGTTGGCCGAGCGTCTGGGCTTCGAGCAGTCCTGCCGCCCGGAGCAGGGCCGGCTGCTCCGGGCGCTGGCGGCGGGCGCGACGGCCCGATCGGCGAGACCGGTACGGGGTGCGGGGTGGGCCTGGGCTGGCTGCTGGCGGGGCGGCGGCCGGGCGTGCGGGTGGTGAGCGTCGAGCGGGAGGCCGAACGCGTCGCGGCCGTCCGGGAGTTGTTCGCCGAGGTCGCCGACCTGGAGGTGGTGCACGGCGACTGGACGGAGATCCGGCGGCACGGCCCGTTCGACCTGCTGGTGCTGGACGGCGGCGGCAACGGCAAGCGGTCGGTGCCCGCCGATCCGGACCTGCTGCTGAACCCGGGCGGCACCCTGGTGGTCGACGACCTGACGCCCCTCACCGCCTGGCCGCCGACCCATCAGGGCCGCCCGGACACCGGCCGCACCGTCTGGTACGACCACCCGTCGCTGCTCACCACCGAGGTCCGGCTCGCCCCGGACTTCGCCACCCTGCTGGCCACCCGCCGCCCCTGAGGGTCCGTCAGTGGCCGGCGGGTCGGGCGACCGGTCAGTAGCCGATGGCCTGCCGCAGCAGCAGCACGGTGGCCCGGCTGAACCGGGTCGGCGCGTTGAACACCACCAGCTGGTTCACGGCGCTGGGCACCCCGTAGGCGGCCTCGGTGCGCTCGCTCTCCAGCGGCAGGGCGTGCTCCTCCAGCCGGCGCAGCGCGGCGGGCAGGTCGGGGACGACCTTCTGCGCGCCGACGATCCAGATCACCCGGGCCGCGCCGCCGGTGGTGGCGGGCAGTTGGCTGCCGCTGCCGGAGGCGAGCACCACGGAGCCGGTCTCGGTGACGGCGACGACGCTGCCGACGACCACGTCGGGGGTGCCGAGCAGCTGCCGGATCCCGTCGGCCTCGGTCTCCCGGTCCATGGTCAGGACGCGGGGCTTGACGGCGCGGGGGTACCGGTCGTCGGCGAGGTCCTCGTCGAGGCCGGAGAGCCGGAGGGTCTCGCTGGAGTAGGCATACACGGCGTCCTTCTCGTCGACGAGTTCGCCGACCCGGGCGCGGGCGGCCGCGGCGTCCGCGAGCACCTCGACGGCGAAGCCGCGGGCGGCGAGCGCCTCGGCAGCGCGTTCCAGGCTCTCCGCGGCGGCCGGCTCCGTGTGCCGCTCAGTGTGCCGCTCGGCGGGCTGCTCGGCAGAGTGCTCGGCGGGCCCCGCGTTCTCGCCGGGGGCGGAGCCGCCGAGCGGGGTGGTGTCGAGGTAGCGGAGTTCGTAGACCCGCTCGGCGAACCGCCAGCCGTCCGGGGTGCGCCGGTAGGTGTCGTGGTAGATGGCGTAGTTGAGGCCTTCGAGGCCGTTGCGGGTGCGGGCGATCTCGTGCATGTGGGCGCGGCCGGTGGCGGTGTCGCCGTCGATCGCTATCGCGCCGGGGTGGGTGTTCTGGACGAAGAACACCCACTGTTCCTGGAGCTTCTCGCCGCCCAGCCGGATCTGCTCGGGTCCGGTCAGTTCGATCGGGATGTTGGGCATCCGCAGCACGCCGTCCGCGGTGAACAGGGCGGCGAGCCGGGCGCGGTCGCGCATCATCACGGCGTCGGTGAACTCGGCCTGCAGCGCCTGGATCTCGACGCGGTCGGCGATCGCCTGGAACGTGGTCATCGGATTCTCCGTTCGTCTTCCGGCCGGTGCCGGTACCGGTACGACAGAACGGCGGCGCGGAATGTGAGGCGGCGGGTGACGTCACATTCCGCCGCGCTGTCCGGTCGTACCGGGCGGGACCGTTCACCGAACCGAGGAGACGAAGCACCGTGGACCTTCAGCAGCAGCACGGCGGCCCGGACGGCGCGATCATGGGCGAGCGCCGCCGGCTGACCAACCTGGCGTACCGGCTGCTCGGTTCGCTGGCCGACGCCGAGGACGTGGTGCAGGAGACGTACGCGCGCTGGTACGCGCAGTCGGAGCGGCAGCGGGCCGCGATCGAGTCGCCCGGCGGGTGGCTGACCACGGTGGCGGGCCGGATCTGCCTGAACCTGCTGGGCTCGGCCCGGGCGCGCCGGGAGCGCTACGTCGGCGAGTGGATCCCCGAGCCGCTGCCCGCGCACCGCGGGGAGGGCGGCGGGGCGACGGCCGACCCGGCGGACCGGATCACCCTGGACGAGTCGGTGCACATGGCGTTCCTGGTGGTGCTGGAGTCGATGACCCCGGCGGAGCGGGTGGCGTTCGTGCTGCACGACGTGTTCCAGTACCCGTTCGCGGAGGTGGCGGAGATCCTCGGCCGGTCGGCCGCCGCCTGCCGCCAGTTGGCCACCTCGGCCCGCCGCCGGATCCGCGCCTCGGCGGCCCCGGTCAGCCCGCCGAGCACCCAGGCGGGCGTGGTGCGGGAGTTCAAGCGGGCCTGGGAGGCGAAGGACGTCCGCTCGCTGATGGACCTGCTCGACCCGGACGCCACGGTGATCGCCGACGGCGGCGGCCTGGTCGGCGCCCTGCTGGAGCCGCTCACCGGCCGGGAGAACATCGTCCGGGCCTATCTGGACACCTCGCGCTTCGTGCCGGCGACGACGTTCCTGGAGCGCACCGTCAACGGCCAGCCCGGCCTGATCGCCCGGGTGGACGGCGTCACCTCCACGGTGTTCGCGTTCCGGGTCGTCGACGGCCGGATCACCCACATCTGGGGGGTGCGCAACCCGGAGAAGCTCCGGCCGTGGACCGACGCCGACGCCGAGGAGAACCCCAACGACAACGACCCGGCGCCCGAGGCGGCCTGACGGCTCACCAGGCGGCGGTCCGGGACAGGCCGAGGCTGTCCAGCAGCGGCGGCGTGGCGGTCTGCCACTCGATCATCATGATGGTGGCGTCGTCGGTGAGCCGGTCGTCCTGGTGCTCCGGGACGGCGTGCATCAGCCGGCGCAGCGCCTCCGGGGCGGGCTCGCCGGCGGCGGTGGCGCGGATCACGAAGTCGGTGAAGCGGGACAGCCCGAAGAATTCGTGACTGGCGCCCTTCGCGTCCACCACGCCGTCGGTGTAGATGAGCAGCCGGTCGCCGGGCTGCAGCGAGACGGTGCGGACGGTGCGCGGACGGTCGGTCAGGTGGGCGAGTCCGAGCGGCAGTTCGCCCGGTCCGGCGAGCGCGTCGGTGACCACCTGGTCGGCGCGGATCAGCAGCGGCGGCGGGTGCCCGCAGTTCGCCCAGTGCAGGGTGCCGGTGGCGAGGTCGAGGCGCAGGAACACGCCGGTGGCGAACCGGTCGGGGTACCAGTCGTGCATGGCCCGGTCGATGGAGGCGACCAGGTCGGGCAGGTCGGCGCCGTTGCGGCGGGCGTTGCGGCAGGCACCGAGGGCGAGCGCGGCGGTCAGGCCGGACGCCAGGTCGTGGCCCATCGCGTCCAGCACCGCCGCGTGCAGCACCCCGTCGGCGAGCGAGTGCTCGAACGCGTCGCCGCCGAGCTGGTAGGCGGGTTCCAGCACGGCGGTGGAGATCGCCCGCTCGGTGCAGACGGTGCGCGGCGGCAGGAAGGCCCGGAGCATCTCGGCGGGCAGGGTCATGGTGTCGGACCGGGTGCCGTGCGCATAGCTGTCGCTGGTGTCCCGCTTCGAGGTGATCATCATGGCCAGCAGGGCGGTGAGCAGCCGGCAGCGGCGGATCGTCTCCCGGTCCAGGGCGGCGGTGCGCAGGCCCAGTACGCCGAGCCGTTCGGCGCCGTCCACCAGCGGGAACCAGGCGACCAGGCCGGCCCCGCCGTCGTCGGTGACCCGCATCGAGCCGGTGCGGAACGCCCAGCCGGCCAGCGTGTGGTCGATCGGCAGGTCGATGCCGTCGCCCATCGCCACCAGCCGGTGCTGCTGGATGTCGGCCAGGTAGACGGTGCTGGCGCCGAGGCCGAGCGCGCGGGTGTACTCCTCGGCGATCCGCGGCGCCTCGCGCGGGTCGAGCGTGCGGCCGGTCACCAGGAACCGTTCCAGCAGCTGCTCGCCGTGGTTCAACGGCAGGGTCTCGTCGGGCATCCCCCCAGCCCACCCCGGAACCGCCCGGCCGCCCCGCCGACACGGCCTGCGGGCGGCCCGAAGTCCGCCGAACGGCCCCGCTGCGCCCCGGGGGCCCGGTGGGCGCGGCGCCCCCGGGGCGCTCAGCGGGCGATGTGCAGCACGCAGATGTCGTCGCGGCGCTGCTGCGGGGCGACCAGGGCGTCCTGCACGCCGTCCAGGAAGCGCTCCCGGCCGGCGCTCTCGGTGGCGACCCGGGCGAGCCGGTCCAGGCCCCTGTCGAGCGACTCGCCGGGAAACTCGACCAGTCCGTCGGTGTAGAGCAGCAAGTGGTCGCCGGGCAGCAGGCGCAGCGTGGACTGCGCGTAGTCGGGGGTGTTGGTCGCGCCGAGCAGGATGCCACCGGGGGCGGGCAGGTAGCGGGGCGTGCCGTCGCGCAGCAGCAGCGGCGGCGGGTGGCCGGCCTGGACCCAGTCGAGGGTGGAGGTGGCCGGGTGGTAGCGCGCCATGATCATGGTGGCGGTGCCGAAGCTGCGGTCCGAGCTGTGCAGCAGCAGCGCGTTGAGGCGGGCCAGGATGGTCGGGAGCGAGCTGCCGGTGACGGCCATGCCCTTGGCGGTGAACCGGAGTTGGGCCATGGTGGCGACCGCGCCGAGGCCGTGCCCGGCCACGTCGCCGATGACCAGCAGGGCGCTGCCGTCCGGGAGTTCGATGGCGCTGTACCAGTCGCCGCCGACGTTCAGGCCCTCCTGGAGCGGGTGGTAGGCGACGTCGACGGTGAGGCCGGCCAGCCGCAGCGACTGCTCGGGGAGCGGCAGCAGGGCGTGCTGGAGGTCGGCGGCGAGCTCGCGTTCGGCGGCCAGCTGGCTGCGCTGGGCGAGGGCGGTCCGCTCGTGTTCGAGCAGTTGCTGCTCGGCGTGCGCGACGGCGGTGCGGTCCTGGAAGAAGCCGTGCACCTCGACGGGGGTGCCGTGGGCGTCGGTCTCGCCCTCGGCGACGATCCGCACGTGCCGCACCTGCCCGTCCGGGGTGGTGAGGCGGAAGGCGTGGTCGACGGCCTCGCCGGTGCCGAGCAGGCGCCGTACGGCGGCTTCGAGGGCGGGGGCGTCCTCGGCGAGCGCGTGCCGCGGGAGGTCGGCGAGGGCGACCGGGCCGAGCCGGCGGGCCCGGCCGAAGATCGTGTAGACCTGCTCGGACCAGGTGGTCTCGTTCCGGGTCAGCTCCCAGTCGGCCCAACCGAGCTGCGCCAACCGCTGCATGACGGTCAGTCGGCGCCGGTCGCGCTCGCCGCTGTCCAGCCGGACCCAGGAGACGGTCAGCCCCTGGCTCGACGGCGCGGCCCGGACCGCGAACCGGGACAGCCGCGGCACGCCCTCCGACTCCTCCGCGTACTCGAACGGTTCGCCCTCGTAGCGGACGCCGGTGGCCAGCGCGTCCAGGTAGCCGCGCCACAACTCGCTGCCGGCCACGCCCGGGTAGGCCTCCAGGATGCGCAGGCCGACGAGTTCGCGGCCGCGCCGCCCGGCGACGTCGGTCGCCTCGGGCGAGGCGGCGGCGATCCGGAAGTCGGCGACCCGGCCGTCCGGCCCGGTCTCGGGCACCAGGAAGGTCACCGACCCGGGCAGGCCGTCCAGCACCTCCTGGACGGCGGCGTGCGGGCCCTCCCCGCCGCAGGCGGCCGGGGGGCCGGACGCCGGGCGGGCGGACGCCGGGCGCTGCTGCGGGTAGCGGCCGGGCGAGGACGCCCGGCCGGCGTCCGAACCGTCGCCGGGGCCCGGCCCGAACACTGCCACGTCTCCACGGTCGGTCATGGGACGAGCATGTCACGCCGGGGGACCGGGACGGCATACCGGCGGTTACCGGCCGGGGACGCCGGGGCGGCGCACCGCCGGTCAGGGGCCGGTCAGGAGCCGGTCCGGCCGTCCAGCAGTTCGCGCACGATGTCCAGGTGGCCGTTGTGCCGGGCGGTCTCCTCGATCAGGTGCAGCAAGATCCACCGCAGGTCGACGTGCCGCCCGTCACGGATCGGGCGCTCGGCCTTCGCGTCCAGGTCGTGGTCGGCGATCAGCTGCCGGAACCGCTCGGCCTGCTCCTCGTACTCGGCGAGCAGCTGCTCCAGCGGGACGTCGACGGCGGTCCGCATCTCCGGGTCCGGGTCGTCGTCGGTGGCGTCGGCCAGCGGGCCGACCAGCTCCTGCCCGAGGAACACCACCTCCAGCCACCAGTGTTCGACCCACCGCAGGTGGCTGATCAGCCCGCACGCCGTCATCAGCGGCGAGCCGGGAAGCGGCGAACGGCGGGCGTCCTCCGCCGAGAGGCCCTCGCACTTGGCGCGCGCGGTGGCCCGGGCGTAGTCGAGGAAGGTGGTCAGCTGCGTGCGCTCGTCCCAGCTGGGAGGCGTGTCGTTTCGCTCAGTCATCGCGCGCAGTCTGCCCGACGCCGCACTCCTCGTCGAACCGATTTCCGGACCGCCCGGCCCGGTCGGCGGAGCCGGGACGGAACGGACCGGCCCACGGCGGGAAGGGGTGGGTGGTGGCCTGGCCGATCGCGGAGGTCGCCCGGATGTCGGGCGTGACCGCCCGGACCTTGCGGCACTACAGCGAGATCGGGCTGCTGCGGCCCGCGTGGATCGGCGCCAACGGACACCGCCACTACGCGGAGGACGAACTGCTGCGGCTCCGGCAGATCCTGGTGCTGCGGGAGTTGGGGCTCGGGCTGCGCGAGATCGGCGAGATCCTCAGCAGCCAGGCGGACCGGTTGGAGGCACTGCGACAGCTCACCCCGATGGCCGCGGCGGACTTCACGGCGACCGGCGCGGCCTGCGTGGCCAACGAGCAGTGGCGCGCGGCGTACGAGCGGATCGCGGCCGGTCTGGCCGCGTACCAGCGCGACGCCATCACCGCCTACGCGGAGATCCGGCTCCCCTGAGCCGGACGGCCCGCCAGGGCACGAGGTGGTGGCGGAGGCGCGAACGGCCAGGAGGCCGTGGACCGGGCCCGTGACCTGCTGCCCGGCGTCGCCCTGGTGGACATCCGGGTGCCCGGCGCGGACGGCATCGAGGCGTCCCGCCGGATCGCCGCCGACCTCGCGCTGTCCGGCGTGCACGTGGTCGTCCTGACCGGCTACGGCCTGGACGACTTCCTGCACGTCGTCCGGGTCGCGGCCCGCGGCGACGCGCCGCTCGCGCAGCCGATCACCCGGCGGCTGATCGACCGTCACCTCGCGCAGCCGATCACCCGGCGGCTGCGCGAGGCGGTGGCACTGGTCGCGCAGGGCCCGTCGAACCCAGGAGCTTGCCGGGCGGCTGGTGATCAGCCCGGTGACGGCGAAGCGCCACCTCCACCGGGCGAGGACCGAGCTGCGCGTCCGCGACCGGGCCCAACTCGTCGTGGTGGCCCACGAATCGGGCCTGGTGACCGCCCGCCGCGACTGACCCCCGGCCTGCTGCCCGCCCGGGTGCGGAGATTTTCCCGGGAGCTTCCGTCAGCGGCGGACAGGAGCTGTACGGGTCTGCTCAAATGGTTCCCTCGATCGGCCCGGCCGCCCGCGGTCCGGCCCTCTTCGTGCGGGGGATCACGTTGGCAGCGAGGGCATTGGTGCACGGCGCACCGGCGCTCCTTCCGGTGATACCGGCCGTCCGGGACTTCCCGGGCTGGCAGGGCGGGTTGGCGTCGCTCGGGGTGGCCCATCCGGCGCGGGCGCTGCTGCCACCGGGGCGGATCGACGCGCCGCCGGAGTTCCGGGTGCTGGACGGCCTGTGGTTCCCGGTGCGCGGCCACCGCTGGCGCCGCGCCGACGCCGGCTACCTGGCCGAACTCGCCGCCGACTGGCGGCAGTCGGCGGATCCCCGGGCCGCGACGGTGCTCGCCCTGCTGGGCCGCGCCGCCCTGGCCCTGGAGCTGGACCCGATGGCGCTGCGCCGCCTGACGCTCTACCGGCTCGCCGAACTCGCCGACGCGGAGGGCGGATCGGCCGAGGAGGCGCTGCGCCGGCTCGGGGTGCATCCGGCGGAGGCGGCCGAACTGGCCGCGGCGACCGCGGCCCGGCCGCGGGTGGACCGGGCGGCCGCCGAGGGGCTGTGGGACGTCTGGGCGGACCGCCGGCTGGACGAGACGGGCGCGCTGCTGGCACGGCTGCCCGGCGCGCCCAGCGGCGACCAGGTGCTGGACGCGGTGCGCCACCATCACCGGAGCGAACTCGCGGGCCGGGACGGGCTGTTGCGCGAGGCTGCGGCCTCCGCCCGGCGCGGCGAGCGGGTCACGGCGGTGCGCTGCTGCCTGCGCGCGGCCCGGCTGGACCGGGCCGACCGGCGGCCCCTGCTGGAGCTGGTCCGGATCGCCGAGGCCGACGAGCACCCGCCCGGGAGCCCCCGGGTGCGGGCCGAACCGACCGCCGCCGGTGTCGAGTTGAGCTGGACGCCGGCCGCCCGCCGGACCCCGGGCGGCGAGCCGGTCGGGTACCAGGTGCTCCGGCTGGACGCGACGGTTCGGCCGCCCGGCGTCCGGGCCGCCGAACCGGTCCCGCTCGCCACCGTCGACCGGCCCGAACTGCGGGACGCCGCCGTCCCGTTCGGCCACCGGGTGCGGTACGCGGTGGTGCCGGTGGCAGCGGGCCGCCCGGTCGGCGCGGCCGCGCTCGGCCCGCCCGTGGTGGTGGCCCCGCCGCCGTCGGCGCTGCGACTCGTCCCGGGCCGGAAGGCGGTCGCGCTGTCCTGGACGGCCCCCGCGCCGGCCGAGGAGATCCGGGTGGTGCGCACCGCCCCGGACGGTCCGGCCCGCGCCGAGTGGACGCATCCGGCGGGCGAGGGCGCGCTGGTGGACCGGGGCGTCGAGCCGGGCCCGCACCGGTACGCGCTGGCGGCCGGGTACCGGGCCGCGGACGGCGCCCGGGTCTGGTCGGAGGAGGTGACGTCGGCCGCCGTGGTGGAGCGGTACCCGGAGCAGGTCGCCTCGGTGCGGCTGGCACCGGGGCCGGACGGCACGGTGACGGTGGAGTGGCCGGCCCCCGCGCACGGCCGGTCCGCGCTGGTCGCCTGGCCCGACGGCCTGCCGCTGCCGCCGCCCGGCGAGGAGCTGCCGGACGTCTCCCGGCCGGAGGCGGCCGCCGCCGAGCAGCTCGGCGGCGGCCTGCTGCGGGCCGAACTCGCCGTCGCGCCGCGCGCGTTGAACCGCTGCCTGCTGGTCACCGCGCTGGGCGGCCGGGCCGTCGCCGGGCCGGGCGTGGTGGTGGACGCGGTCGGCGGCATCGAGCGGGCGACCGCCGAGCGGACGCCCGACGGCCGGGTCCGACTCGCCTTCGGCTGGCCCGAACCGGCCGTCCTGACCGAGGTCCGCTGGTCGCAGGGCGGCGAGCAGGACCACCGGGTGGTGGCCCGCAGCAGCTACCTGCGGGAGGGCCTGGTGCTGCCCGTGGACCGGCGGCCCTGCACCGTCACCCTCACCCCGGTCGGCCGGGTCTCGGCCGACCTGGTGCTGAGCACGCCCCTCGAACTCGCCGTCCCCGCCCGGCTGCGGGTCGCCTGGCGGCTGGAGCGCCCGCCCCGGTTGGGCCGCCGCCGACCCTGGCAGCTGCGCCTGCACACCGAGCTCCCGCCCGCCCCGGACGGCGAACTCCCCTGGCCGTGCCCGGACTTCCTGCTGGTCGCCGCCGCCGGCACGGTGCGCCCGCTGCGGCCCGAACAGGGCGAGGAGCTGCTCCGGGTGCCCGGCGCCGAGCTGGCCGACGGCCTCCCCCACCGGGCCGAGCTCGACCCGCACCGGATCGCCCGGCCCGCCGTGCTGCGCGGCTTCCTGGTCGGCCCGCACGCCGGGGCGGCCGAACTGCAGGATCCCGACCCCGACTCGCTGGTGGTGCGTTGAGATGACGGACGTGGTCTGCCCGTACTGCTTCACCCGGGACCGGTCGTCCCGGCTGCTGTTCCGCTGCCTGGCGCAGGGTTCCCGGGTCCGCGGCGCCGCGCCGTGCGGCGCCGAGTACGACGAGGTGTGGGCGGCGTTCGCCAACCACGGCGGCAGCCGGCACACCGCGATGCGCGGGCCGCTGTTCGCGCCCGCCCGCCGGATCGGCCGGCCGCCGCGGCTCCGCGAGGAGTGCCCGAACTGCGGGGTGGCGACGCCCGTCCGGGTCTGCCGGACCTGCCACAGCGACCTGCCGAACGACTACGGCGACCAGCCGACCCGGATCATCGCCCTGGTCGGGCCGAAGACGGCCGGCAAGAGCACCGCGATGACGGTCCTGCTGCACGAGCTGCGCGGCGCGGCGGGCCGGCCGTTCCGGGCCACCCTGACGCCGATGGGCGCGGCCACCCAGAGCCGGTTCAAGGAGCTGGAGGACGACCTCTACGACGGCCTGCGGCTGCCCGCGCCGACCCAGAGCGCCGCGATGAGCTTCAACGATCCGCTGATCTTCCGGCTCAGCCTGGAACGCGACGGCCTGGCCCGCCGGGGCAGCCGGGCCACCACGCTGGTGTTCTTCGACGCGGCCGGCGAGAACCTCGCCAGCGCCGAGGCGATGGACCGCTACACCGCCTACCTGGCCGCCGCCGACGGCATCATCCTGATGGTCGACCCGCTCCAACTCCGGTCCGTCCGCGACTCCTTGGCCGACCTCGGCCGACGCCTGCCGGACCTGGAGGCCCCGCCGGACCAGATCGCCGCCGACCTGGCCGCCCAGCTCCGCGGCCACCGCCGGCGCGACCGGCACGGCCTGGTCTCCACCCCGCTCGCGGTGGCGCTCACCAAGAGCGACGAACTGCTCGGGCAGCTGCACCCGGGCTCGCCGATCGCCCGCGCCGCCCGGCACGACGGCGGCGAGCTGGACGAGGCGGACCGGATCGCCGTGCACGAGGAGGTCCGGGCGCTGCTCGCGCAGTGGGACGGCGGCGCACTGCACGCCCAACTGTCCGCCGACTTCCGGACGTTCTCGCTGTTCGCGCTCTCCGCGCTGGGCGCGCCGCCGCCGGACGACGCCCCGGCGGACGCGCCCGGGCAGGGCCCGCAGCCGCTGCGCGTCGCCGACCCGCTGCTCTGGCTGCTGGGCCGGCACGGGGTGTTGAAGGTCCGGCGGCCGAAGTCCGGCGCACAGGAGGCACAGTGACACTCCGTCAACTGCACTACACGTCCGCGCCGCCCGGCCCGGACGGCTCCGGTTTCCGGTTCACCTCGGTCAGCCCGGGCGTCGGCCCCGAGGTGCTTCGGCTGGCCGAGCCGGTGCTCGGCTACGAGCCGCCCCGGGACGCACCGCTGCGCCCCACCGACGCCGAACTCGCCGACTTCCCGGTGGCGTTCGCGCACACCCGGCTGCCCGACGGCAGCTCCCTGGTCAGCCGCACGGTGTACACCGGCGTGGACTACACCGGCCGCTACGGCAACTTCCACGCGCACGCGGTGCACCTGGCGCCCGGCGAGTTCCTGCCGCACCCGGACCGGCCCGCCGAGCAGCTGCGGCCGATCGAGCTGTGGGAGTCGCCGTCCTGGCGGCAGGACGCCCCGGTCGGCCAAGCCCCGCCCGAACTGGGTTTCCTGAAGCAGGGGTTCGCCTTCGGCCGGGAGGTGCTGTGCCGGTTCGCCGCGGAGCGCGCGGACGGGCTGGCGCCGTTCCTGGCCGACGTCCGGGCCCTGTTCGCGGACCCGCCCGGCCCGCAACTGGTCCTGGTCGAGCGCGATCCGGAGGCAGTGGCCCGCTGGGTGGCACTGGCCACCGGGGCGCTGCCCGCCCGGCACGCCGCGGAGCTGACCTTCACCACCTACACCCGCCGCCCGTACCGCTGCGGGCAGTCCGTCCTGGGGATCCGGCCGGACGCCGAATTCTCCTTCGGACCGGTCGAGTTGCAGCACCACTACCGGGTCCGGCACGGCCTCGGCGGGCCGTCCAGCCCGGTCGCCGACGACCTGTGGGCCGAACTGGCCGCGGCCGTCTGGCTGGCCGGGCGGGTCGAGCTGTTCGCCCGCGCGGCCGGTCCCGAGGGCGAGTTCGCCACCGGACG
>NZ_KK853997.1:1352755-1463003 GCF_000696185.1 Kitasatospora cheerisanensis KCTC 2395
CCTCCGCCCCTGCCTCCGCGCCCTCCCCGCCGACGCCCGCGACCGCATCGGCTCCCTGGTCGCCGCCACCCCCTACCGGCCCCGGCCGAGCTCACCTGGTCCACCCTCTGGGCCGACTGGCACCACAGCCGCGGCACCGGCCTGGTCGGCCGCCTCTTCGGCCGGCCCCGCACCGGCCCGCCCCGCCGCGGCGCGACCGAACTGACCCCCGACCAGGACGACCGGAGGCCCCGGTGACCCGCCCCGAACGCAGGAGACAGCCGTGATCCAGGTCGGTCAGGTGGTGCAGTGGGCCGGGATCGGGCTCGGCGGGTTCGTCTCGGTGACGGCCGCGCTGACGGTGCTGCGGACCGGCCCGGAGTTCTACGGGGTCGCGGCGTTGACGGCGGGTCGGGCGCTCGGGCCGTGGCAGGCCGGGCGGGACGATCCGCGGGTGCCGCTGCCGGGCGGGTCGGGCGAGCCGGCCCACCGGTCGTACTGGTGGCGGCAGGTGTGGGTGGACGCCGGGCACGCGCTGCTGGCCGGCGTCGCGGAGGCGTGGCAGCGGCTGACCGAGGACTGGCTCGCCGAGCCGGCGTCGCGGAGGCGTGGCAGCGGCTGACCGAGGACTGGCTCCCCGAGCGCGCCTGGCGGGATGATGCTGGGCCGCAGCGCCAAGGCGGTCCGGTCCGGAACGGTCTCGGCCGCAAGCTGGTCCGCCTGGTCGGCGCGGGCGTGGCGCTGGGCGCGTCCTGGGTGCGCTGCTCGCGGCGGCCGTCGTGCTGGTGATGGCCGCGCTGTTCGGCCTGCTGCTGGGGCGCGGCGTGGCTCGGCGCGGGGGCGCTGGCGGTGTCCTGAACGGGCGGGCCGGGTGCTGCCGAAGGCGCGGGGATCCGTCCCGCGCTGCCCGTACCCGGGCTGCTGGGAGGCCGTTCCCGCTGCCGGTGTACGGTGCCCGAACTGCCCCGCGCACCCACCGGGCGCTGCGGCCGGGCCGTACGGGGTGCTGCGCCGGGTGTGCCAGTGCGGCACCCGGGTGCCGCTGGCCGGTTCGGCGGCCGGCGGAGCTGGACGCGTAACTGTCCGCACTGGCGAACCGGCGGTTGCCGGACGTGCTGGGGCGCGCGCCGCTGGTGCACCTGCCGCTGCTGGGCGCGGACTCGGCGGGCAAGACGATGTTCCTGATGGCGGCCGTCGGCGGGCTGCGGGCGCTCGCGGGGCCGGGGGTGACGGTCGGGTTCGGCACGGCCGAGGACCGGGACCGCTTGAGCACGCGGAGCGCCAACTGCGGGGCGGGCCGTGGGTGAACTCCACCGCGGACCCGCTGCCGCAGGCCTTCCTGCTGGTGGTGTCCCGGGGCGCAGGCGCCGCCTGGTGTACCTGTACGACCCGATGGGCGAGACCGTCCGCAACGAGGCCTCGCTGCGCGACCAGCGCTACCTGGCGCACGCGGACGCCCTGGTGCTGGTGTGCGACGTGCTCGCGGAGCCGGAGGTGCGGCGGTCGTTGGCGCCCGCCGACGCGGCGCTGGCCGGTGCGCCCGCCCGCCCGGGAGGGCCCGCGACACGGCCGGGCGGCTGGTCGGCGAGTTCGGCCGGGCGCGCGGCGCGACCCCGGTGGCCGTGGTGGTGACCAAGCGGGACGTGCTGGACGCCTGTCGGCGCTGCCGGTCGCGCCGCGCGGCGACGTCCGGGAGTGGCTGGGCCGGATCGGCCTGGCGCACCTGGTGCAGTTGCTGGCCAACGAGTTCGGCGGCCACCGCCTGGGCGGTGAGCGCCCGGGCGGCGACCGCGCCGGGCGCGGCCCGGAGGAGTCCCGCCTGGGCCGCCCGGCGCTGCTGTGGCTGCTGTCCCGGCGCGGCCTGCGCCTGGCCGAGGACCCCGGACGATCGGAGGAAAGGCATGACGCCCCGTCACCCCGCCCACGGCATCCGGGTGGTGCGGTGAGACTTCCCGCACGTCGTACGGCAGCGCCGCGTCGTGGTGGCGCTGTTCGCGGTCGCCGCCACCGCGGCGGGTCTCGGCGCGCTCGCGCGCTGTGGCTGCTCGGCGCCGGACTGCGCTGAGCCGTCGATCCATTCGTCCCGGGGCGCCGCGTCCGCGCCGGCCCGGACCTTCACCAGGGAGCGAGACACCATGAGTGACATGCCCGGCGGGCCGATGGCCACCCGCCCGGTCCACTTCTTCTGGATTCTGGACTGCTCGTACTCGATGGAGCTGGAGGGAAGATCGCGAGTCTGAACTACGCGATCCAGGAGGCGCTGCCGGAGATGCGCTCGGTCGCGGACGACAACCCGTCCGCCGACCTGCTGGTCCGGGTGCTGACGTTCTCGTCCACGGCGCGCTGGCTGCAGCCCACGCCGACGCCGATCAACGACTTCCGCTGGCAGCCGGTGCAGACCGACGGCGCGACCAACCTCGGCGAGGCGCTGAAGCTGGTGGCCCGGAGCTGGAGGTGCCGCGATGCCGCTGCGGGCGTTGAAGCCGTGCTGGCGCTGGTCTGGACGGCAGCCGACGGACGACTGGCGGGCGGGCCTGCGCGCGGTGGACGCCACCCCGTGGGGGCGCGGGCGGTGCGGGTGGCGATCGCGATCGGCAAGGACGCCGACCGGGCGCAGCTGAAGGAGTTCCTCGGCAACCCGGAGCTCGAACCGCTGGACGCGGACTCCCCCAAGAAGCTCGCGGCGGCGATCCGCTGGGCGTCCACGGTGGCGTTGAAGGCCGCTTCGACGCCGCTCGCCCAGGCCGATTCGGCGGAGGGCGGGTACGGCCCGTACGCGCCGCCGCCGGTGGCCGCGGACGACGATGACGACGACGTCTGGTGAGCCCGGTGGCACCTGAGGAACCGTCGGACGGCGCCGGCCCGGCCCGGACCGCGCCGGTCCGGAGCCGGGCGGCGACGGCTGGCGGCTGACGGCCCGACAGTCCGCGGCCCGCGCAAGGCGCGCTGCCAGGACCGGGCCGTCGCCGCGGAGTTGCCGAGCCGGACGGCGGCCGGCGGGCGTGCTGCTCGCGGTGCGGACGGCCACGGCTCGGCGCCGCACAGCCGCAGCCACCTGGGCGCGGAGTTCGCGGTCGAGTGTTCCTGCGGCTGGCCCGCCGGTTCGCGGCGGCCGCGCTGTCCGGGCGGGCGGCGCTGCCGGCGCTGCGCGCCGAGGCGCAGCAGCGGCTGCCGTGGAACCTGGTCCGGGAGTGGGAGGACCGGTGCGCCGGCCACCTGCGCGCGGAGCCGCTGGAGGGCTTCCCGGAGCCGCCGCCGGCCAGCTGCGGGACCGCTCCCAGCTGGTGCCGTACGGCACGACGCTGCTGGGCGCGGCGCTGCTGCCGGGCCTGCTGGTGGCCTGGCAGCTGGGTGACGGCGACCTGGTGCTGGTCGACCGTTCGAGCGGCGGGGTGCTGCCGCTGGCCCCGGCCGCGCCCGAACTCGGCGACGAGACCGACTCCCTGTGCAGCAAGGACGCGGCCGGCTGGTGCGGACGCACTGGTCGCCGATCGTCGGCGCGGCCGAGCCGCCGGGCCTGCTGCTGCTGTCCACCGACGGCCTGTCGAAGAGTTTCGCGGAGCCCTCGGGCTTCGACGGCTTCGCCGCCGGCCTGTACCAGCGGCTGCGGGACGACGGCCACGCGGCGGTCGTCGAGCAGCTCGGCGGCTGGCTGGAGCGGGCGGCCTCGTTCTCGGGCGACGACACCTCGGTGGCGCTCGCCTGGCACGACCCGCACCGGCCGGCCGCCCGGGAGCCCCGACCGCCGCCGGACGGCGCGCACCGCCGGACCCGAACGCCACCCCGGAGGAACCGTCATGAGCAACGGGATGCTCGATCCCCACCGTCCTGCGCACCGAGGACGGCGATGCCGTCACGGTGGTCGAACTGCTCGGCGCGGGCGGCCAGGGCGAGGTGTACCGGGCCCGCACCGGCCGTGGCGAGTACGCGCTGAAGTGGTACTTCCCGGCGTCCGGCACCGAGCAGCAGCGCCGGATCGTGGAGGACCTGGTCTCCCGGACTTCGACGATCCGCGGTTCCTGTGGCCGGAGCAGCTGGTGGAGGACGGGCCGGCGGCGCGTTCGGCTACCTGATGGGGCTGCGGCCGGAGCGGTTCAGGAGCCCTGCCGCAGCTGTTCCGCCGTCAGGTGCCGTTCACGGTGCGGTCGCTGCTGATGGCGGCGGTGCACATGGTGGAGGGCTACAAGGCGCTGCACTCGCAGGGCGTCGCCTACCGGGACATCTCCTGGGGCAACGTCTTCATCGACCCGGCCGACGGCTCGATCCTGATCTGCGACAACGACAACGCCGTCCCGGAGACGGCGGCGGCCGGGATCAGCGGCACCATGAAGTTCATGGCGCCGGAGCTGATCCGCCGCGATCCGGGGGCGCGGCCGTCCACCCAGACCGACCTGCACTCGCTGGCGGTGCTGCTGTTCATGCTGCTGATGAACCACCACCCGCTGGAGGGCCGGCTGGCGTTGGCGATCCGCTGCCTGGACGAGGCGGCCGAGCGGCGGCTGTACGGGGAGCGGCCGGTGTTCGTCTTCGACCCGGCGGACGCGCCAACCTGCCCGACGAGGACGAGCAGGCCGGGGTGCGGGCGAACTGGTCGGTGACGCCGCCGGTGCTGCGCCGGCTGTTCGAGCAGAGCTTCACCGAGGGGCTGCACGACCCGGGCGCCGGGTCCGCGAGTCGCAGTGGCGGGACGCGCTCGGCCAGGTACTGGACACGGTGGTCGACTGCGCGTCCTGCGGGCGGGCCAACATGACCGAGCCGACCAGCACCCGGGCCCGGGCATGCTGGAGCTGCGGCGCCCAACTGGTGCTCCCGGCACGGCTGGTGGTGACCACGGCCAGCCCGCGGTGGCCCGCACGGTGCGGCTGGGCCGCACCGCCCGGCTGTTCCGGCACCACCTGGTCGCGGAGCCGCCCCGGCACGACTTCACCGAGGCGCGGTGATCGCCCGGATCGGCGAGAACCCGAAGCGGCCGGGGCAGTTCGGCCTCACCAACGAGACCGCCCGGGAGTGGACCGGCCGCCGCACCGACGGCCGGCAGCTGCAGGTGCCGCCGCGGAGACCGTGCCGCTGCTGGACGGGCTGCGCCTCGACCTCGGCGACGGCGTCGAGGCCGAGGTGCACACCGACTGACGGCCGGCCGTCACTGGCCGCGCCGCGGTGGGCGGCCGGCCTGTCACAGGCCGAGGGCGCGCACCAGCCCCTCGGCCGCGGTGGCGGCCGCGCCGCCGGCGGTGACGCCGCGGACGATCAGCTCCCAGCCAGCCGCGCAGCCGTCCCGGTTCGGCGGTGCGGCCCTCGTCCTCGGCGGTGGCCAGTTCGCCGTGCACGGCGTCCGCGGTGGGCGCCAGCGCGGGCGCCTCCTGCTGCACCAGCCGGGCCAGCTCCGCGGCGAGTTCGCGCACCGCGGGGGCCTGGTCGGCGGCCGGGCCGGCGTAGTTGTTCTGCACGTTGCCGGTGCCGCCGATCACCGACTGGGTGATCGGGGCGTTGAAGGTGAACTGGTCGCCACCGGACACGGGGCACTCCTCGGGTCGCTCGCGGGTCAAGGACTGGGTGCGGCGGGCGGGTTGGGCCCGCCGGCGCTGCTGCCGCCGCCGGGCGGGGCGACGTAGTTGTTCTGCACGTTGCCGACGCCGCCGATCACGGCGTTCTGGATCGCGCCGTTGAAGATGGTGGTCTGGGTGTTGAAGATCTGCTGCTGCTGTTGGGCGGTGAGGTCGGCGGTGTCGATGTGGTGGGCCGTCAGGAAGTGCTCGGTGGCATCCAGCACGGCCTGCACCATCAGCTTGAAGTAGGTGGAGGAGTCCCGGCGTTCGGCGAACTCCATGTACGGCCAGAACGAGGCCCGCTCGCGCAGGCTGTTGGTGGTGCCGTAGTCGATGGTGCCGTAGTTCTTGCGGATCTCCCGGCGGGTCCGCTCCAGCCGCCGGGCCTTCCCGGCGGCGTCCGCGGCCCGCCCGAGCAGCGCGCCCACCGAGCCGAACAGCAGGCCGGGGGTGGCGTGCGCGGCGTCCGCGAGCGCCCGCATCCGCAGCCGGACGGGGCCCGCGACCTGACGGTCCGGCAGGTCGAAGCGGGGACCGAGCGGCGGCAGGACGTACGCGTTGACGTTCCAGGTCAGCGAGGTGCGGGTGAGCTGGGCGCGCAGGTGCATGGAGACCACCACCCGGCCGCCGTCGCCGATCATCCGCAGGCACAGGTAGGTCTCCAGGCCCGTGGTGGGGTTGGCGGCGCCGGACTTCACCCACTGGCTGTCGACCACCGTCAGCGGGCGGCCGGTCGGGTCGGGCAGCGCCCAGGGCAGGTTGCCCAGGAAGGTGCCGCGGGCGTAGAGCCGGTTGCGCACCGAGATGCCGTCCAGGCCGCTGTCCTTGATGATCCAGCGGGCGACCTGGTGGTGGATGTCGGCGGCGTTGAACGGGACCGGGGTGAGCGGGTTGCCCGCCGGGTCCTTCGCCGGGCGGGCGGTGTTGATCGGCGCCCAGACCTGCTCGTAGATCCGCCAGCCGCTGCCGACGAACGGGTTCACGCCCGCGACGTCCTCGTGGTAGACCACCAGGTTGGCGCGCTTGAGCTGCTCCAGCTGCCGTTCCAGCTCGGGTTCCACGGGCGGCGCCTGGACGGCGGCGGCGCCCGGGCCCTCGCCGAGTTCGCGGGCGATCCGCCAGGACGTCCACAGCTCCCGGTACACCACCGCGAGCGCGGCCAGCAGCACCGCCGGCAGCGCGGCGGCGGCCGCGGCCGCCGGTCCGCCGTGACCGTGCGTCAGGCTCCAGCCCGCGAGCGCGAGCAGGGCCAGCAGCAGGGTCAGCAGTCCGGCCAGCACCCGGTCCCGGCGCAGCACCCGCGCCTCGGCCTGCCGGGCGTGCCGGACCACCGCGACGACGTTGACCCCGACCGGCAGTCCGGCCGCCCGGATCCCGTCCTCCGCGTACTCGGCGAGCACCTCGCGCGCGAACCCCGGATCCAGCTGGGCCGTCCGGCACATCCGCCGACTGACCAGATCCGTACGGTACTTGGGCAGCGCGGGCAGCGGCCCGATCGGCATCCACCCTCCCCCGGTGAGACGCACCGCGCGACGCCGCGCGTGGGGGCGAGTGTATGCCCGGCGCGCCCGGCCCGGCAGCGCTTCGGGCGGATTCCGGGCCCGCTCCGGGGTCGACGTCCCGCGGGTCGCCGGGCCCCGGAACTTCTTCCCCCGCGACCGATGAGTCCTGGCCGCCGCGGTCGTCGAACCCGGTGAGAGCAACGACCGCCCACCGGGGAGACCACAGATGTCCAGCACCACCACCGCTTCCGCCGCCGCCCCTCCGCCTCCGCCCCCGCCCCCGGCGCGTCCGGTACGTCCGGAAAGGCGCTCGGCCGCACGGTCCTGACGCTGCGGATCCTGCTCGCGCTGTTCTTCGCCCTGGCCAGCGCGCTGCCCAAGCTGCTCGCGCTGCCCGCCGCCACCTCCGTGTTCGACGCCGTCGGCGCCGGCGACTGGTTCATGTACCTCACCGGCGCGGTGGAGCTGGCCGGTGCCGTCGGCCTGCTGCTGCGCCGGCTGGCCGGGCCGGCCGCGACGGCGCTGATCGGGTTCCTGCTGTGCGCGTTCGTCACCCAGCTCACCGCCATGCACGGCGAGAACGCCGGGACGCCGTTCCTGTTCATGGTGCCGCTGGCCGTCGTCGCCTGGCACCGGCGCGCCGAGACGGCCGCGTTCCTCCGCCTCGGGCGCTGAGCGCCGACGGCCTGCCGGCCCGGGGCCGGGCCGGTCAGCCGAGCCGGGCGACGCCGCCGTAGCAGCCCGCCTGCGCGTCGGTGACGGCCGCGGCGCCGGCCTCGGGGCGCCAGCGCGGGCTGGCGACCACCCCGGGGTCGAGCAGCCGCCAGTCGCCGAACAGCGAGGTGACCTCTGCCCGGGTGCGCGCCTGCAGGTCGGTGCCGGAGCTGCGGTAGACGTTCTCCATCCGGGCGGTGGCCTCGGGGTCGAAGTCGGCGGTGAAGTGCGTGATGACCAGGTAACTGCCGGGCGCGAGCCGGGAGGTGAACGCCTCGACCACGTCGAGGGCGCTCTCGCCGGGGCGGTCGGCGACGAAGTGCAGAAGCGCGACCATGCTGAGCGCCACCGGCCGGTCGAGGTCGAGCGTCCGGGCGGCGGCGTCCAGGATGGTCCCGGCGTCGCGGACGTCGCCCTGGACGTACGCGGTGCGGCCCTGGGCGGTGCCCTCCAGCAGCGCCTCGGCGTGGGTGAGCACGATCGGGTCGTTGTCGGCGTAGACCACCCGGGCCCCGGCGTCGACGCCCTGGGCGACCTCGTGCAGGTTGGGCGAGGTCGGGATGCCGGTGCCGATGTCCAGGAACTGGTCGACGCCGAGTTCGGCGATGGTCCGGGTGGCGCGGCGCATGAAGGCCCGGTTCGCGTGCGCGGCGAGCCGGGCGTTGGGGAAGGCGGCGAGCGCCCGGCCGGCGGCCTCGCGGTCGGCCGGGAAGTTGGTCACACCGCCCAGGTAGTAGTCGTACATCCGGGCCGAATGGGCCTGGTGGATGTTGAGGTTGATGCCGATCTGCGGCGTCTGGTGAGCGGTTTCGTCAGCCATCGCGCGTCCCCCTGGTCGCTGAACGTCCTCCGGTTCCGGCACACCTTCGGGCGCGCATGCTGCGCCCCTTGCACGGAACCGGTCCGATCATGCCCCGGAAACGACCGGGCGACCAGACGGGCGTGCGACCCCCGCAGTGCTTGCCCGCGTACGCCCGGGCCAACCCCCGGCGAGGCGCATCGACCGGAGCCGGTCGCCCCGGCCACCCCAACTGCCCGCCTGGCTTACACTTTTGTGCGCCGGATGTTCGCAGATTTCCGTTTTCACCACGGACCGCCGCCATACGCTGAAATGGTGGTGCGAGGGGACAGCGGCCCCCCTCGTCGGGGCATCGGCGTGTGGCGTGACGGGGACGCCGGTCGCGGTCCGGTCGGCGCGGGAGCTCCCCACTCCCGCCGGGAGGGATGACGGTGGACCCCGAGTTCGGGTTGATGGCACCGCAGCGGCGTGACCAGCTGACCTTCGACGCGTTCTGCGAGACGCACGAGCGCGCGTGGCTCGCGACGGCGCGGGCGTCCCGGCTGTCCGACGAGCAGGCCCTCGCGGTGGTCGACACGGTCCGCGACCAGCTGTGGGAGGACTGGCAGCTGCTGCTGCGGGAACCTGTCCCGGCGGCCTCCGCCTGGCGGGTGCTCAAGGACCGGATCGCGCAGGCGGACCTGGCGGCGGCCGCCGCCCGCGGCGAGCACGGGCCTCCGGAGCCCTGGCGGGCCGCCATCGGCGCCGTGGTCGACCGGATGCACCTGACCGTCGGGTCCGCGCCGGACCTGCAAGGCGTCCACGAGGCGATCCGCTCGCTGCCCGAACGCCAGCAGGACGTGGTGATGCTCCGCTTCGCGCTGGACCTGCCCGAGGAGACGGTGGCCGACTACCTGGACTCGACGGTGGCGACCGTGCGCTCCCACGCGCGCCACGCGAGAACCCGCCTCGGCGAGAAGCTCGGCCGGAGGAACGCGTGAACGGTCCGTCCCCGGCGGCGGAGGCGGCGCCGGAGCACGCCCTCGGGGCGGCGCCCGCACCGCTGCGGCTGGCGCACCGTCAGGCCCGGCACGAACTGGCCATGCTGTGCTCGCTGATCCTGGCGAACCCGGCCTCGGCGGCCTCGCTGGCCCGGCTGGTCGACAGCGAGGTGGAACGGCCGGACGGCGCCCTGGTGCTGGGCGTCCTGCTGCACCTGGCCGACTACCAGGAGGGCGCGCGCTTCTGGTGGGAGTTCGCGGCGGGCGGCGGAAACCACCTGGCCGCCTCCTGCCTGTGGTTCTGGCACCAGTCCCGGGCGAGCCCGGGGACGCCCGGTTCTGGCGCGTCCAGGCCGAGTCGCTGGCCGAACTCCCCCAACCCGCCTGGCGGCTGGCCTCGCCGGACCGGCCGCTGGTGCCGCGCGGCGTCCGCGCCGAGATACTCGCCCTCTGCAAGCAGGGCATGGTCCCCCGACTGCCGCCACGGCTGGCCGCCGTCCTGAAGTCCCTCCCCGTGGAGGACGACGACGGCGACTGGCCCGAGATCCCGCACTGGAGCCCGGACGTCGTCCACCGCCTGCGCACCGCCGCCGAGGAGCCGCCCCGCTGACGGCGGGGCGACACCTCGACGCGGGCCCGAGCGGCTCAGGTGAGCGGGTTGTCCTGCCAGGGGCTGTAGTAGCAGCGGCCGCCGTCGATGCAGGTCACCACCCGCACGGCGCCGACGTAGTAGCCGGCGTCGTAGGTGAGGCCGGACCAGTAGCCGTCCGTCGGGTCGCAGCCGTCCGGGTCCTTCCGGTCCTTCGTCGGGACGACCACCCCGTTGAACCTGACCTCGAAGTGGACGTAGGCGTTCTTGCCGTCGCACAGGGTGTCCCGCACCGCGGCGTTGCCGTCGGTCCAACCGGTCGTCGTCCACTGCCAGTTCGCGGACCCGTAGACCTCCGGGCCGTACGCGGTGGCCGCGCCGCGGGCAGCCGCCGAGGCGACTCCGGCGGACGCCAGCAGGGCGGTCGCGGCGGCGGCGGCGACCAGCCCGGTGCGCCGCAGGGTGCCTTTGAGACGTCGTTCCATGGTTCCCCCTTCGGGTCGTCGAGGACGGGTCACGGCGACCTGCCCCCCGACCGGCCCGTCCGACGGTAGGCGGACCCGGGCCCGCACGGGACCTCTGGTCTCAGAGGTTCCGCCAGCCACCGGGACGTGGTACCCGGGGCCGTCCGGCAGTCCCGGCCTCCCGCGTCGGGCGTCGCGCGTCGATGACTGCTGGCCGTTCGCCGTTGACGGGGCATCAGCCACTGAGGGGCTTTTAATAAGTCTTTATGCGCGCCCTCCTTCCTCGGTACGGGCGGAGCGGCGAAGCTTTCGCTCTGTCTCCGCCGGAACGCGCGACCGCGCCGCCGGCGCTGTATGGGGAGGACCCACCACCGTGCCCAACAGGCAACGCCGACGGCTCCTGCTTCCCGCCGTTACCCTGACCGCGCTCGGGCTGACCACCACTCAGGCCCTGGCCGCGCCCGTCGACGCTCCGCGCCCGCACCAGGCCCGGCACCTGGCCGAGATCGGCGCGAAGCACGCCGCGAAGATCAAGGGCCCCGCCGGGCCGGCGTTCAGTGCCGGGGCCGACGCGCCCGGCGAGGACGACGGCGACGAGGCGGAGAACTCCGCCGAGGGCACCGCGCAGTACACCGAGGCCCGCACCGCCCCCGGCGTGGTCGCGCCCGGCGCGTACGGCGCGGCCTGGGCGCAGCTGCAGTCGATGCCGCGCACCGGCGGCGACTGGGACCACGTCACCGACAAGCCGTACAACTCGGACGACCCGCGCTACCGCGACGCCGAGTCCAACTCCAGCGGCGGCTCGGGCTACGTGACGGGCCGGATCACCGGCATCGCCGCCGACCGGGACGGCTACGTGTACGCGGGCGGCGCCAACGGCGGCGTGTTCCGCTCCCGCACCGGCGGCGGCCGGTGGCAGTCGATCTCGGACAAACTGCCGTCGCTGTCGACCGGCACCCTGGACCTCGACCCGTCCGGCCGGCTCTGGTACGCCACCGGCGAGTCCAACACCGGCGCGACCTCGTACGTCGGCACCGGCGTGTACGTGCTCGCCGACCCGCAGCACGGCGAGTTCCAGCCCGGCATGCGGGTCGGCGGCGCCGAACTGGAGTCGACGATCATCCATGCGCTGCGCTTCGGCGGCGGCAAGGTGTGGGCGGCCACCAGCCGCGGCGTGTGGAGCCACTCGGCGACCGCCCTCGCCGGCCCGTGGACGCTGGAGTTCGCGCCCAACCCCGCGTACCTGCCCGGCGGTTCGAAGGCCGCCGACCCGGCCGCGCCGTACAAGAACATCGCCAACGACATCGCCATCGACCCCAAGGACCCGAGCAGGGTGGTGCTGGCGGTCGGCTGGCGCGGCGGCGACACCTACAACGGCTTCTACAGCAAGGCCGCGGACGGCAGTTGGCAGCGCGTCGGCTCGCTGGGCGACCTGCCGGGCGACGCCGCGAACGTCGGCAACGTGACCTTCGCCGCCTCGGCCGACGGCTCCCGCTACTACGCGATCGACCAGTCGCCGCTGCTCACGGCGACCGACCCGGACAGCGGCCTGAAGGGCATCTACGTCTCCAAGTCCGGCTCCCCGTTCGGCCCTTGGACGCAGATCGCGGACAAGGACAAGCTGAAGGACTCCGGCTCCGCGCTCCAGGACGAGGGCTACCAGCCGGGCATCCAGTCCTGGTACAACCAGTTCCTCCAGGTCGACCCCGCCGACCCGGAGCACGTGTACGCCGGCCTCGAAGAGGTCATGGAGACGAAGAACGGCGGCGCCTCCTGGACCGTCCCGGGCCCGTACTGGAACTTCGGCTTCTCCTGCTGGAGCATCGACCCGGCCAAGCAGACCGGCGACTGCTCGCCGACCACGCACTCCGACCAGCACGCCGTCGCCATCGGCGCCTACCAGGGCAGGCCGACCGTCTACGTCGGCAACGACGGCGGCATCTACAGCCGCCCGGTGAACGGCGCCGCCGACGCCGCCGGGCACGCCACCGACTGGAAGTCGCTGGCCGACGGCACCATCGACACCCTGCAGTACTACTCGGTCGGCGTCGGCAAGGACCCGGCGGACCGCTCCGGCCGCGGCGTCGTGGTCAGCGGCGGCCTCCAGGACAACGGCGAATCGGTCCTGCGCGCCCACGACAGGGGGATGGGCTCCAACTTCGGCGGCGACGGCGCCGACACCCTGGTCAACCCGGCCAACGGCTGCGACATCGCCGAGGAGTACGTCTACCTCGACGTCTGGGTGACCCAGAACTGCGCGGTCAACGACGGCAGTTGGCAGAGCGACCCGAGCCGCGCCACCTCCTTCGAGGTGGCTCCGCCGGACAAGGAGGACTCCGCCGCCCGCTTCATCGCGCCGCTCACCACCGACCCGAAGGACGTCGACACCTGGGTCGCCGGCGGGCGGCACGTGTGGGTGCAGCACCACGGCTGGGCGATCCGCAGCGGCGACGAGTGGACCAGCGCCTACGACCTCGGCGCCGGGCACGTCGCCACGGCCGTCGCCACCGTCGACGGCACGGTGTACGCGGGCTGGTGCGGGCCCTGCAACAACCAGGGCTTCAGCCGCGGCATCGCCGTCGGCAGGTCGGACGGCACCGGCTGGCACCAGCTCGACCTGCCCGTGGACGGCACCCTGCCGAACCGGTACATCTCCTCCTTCGCCGTCGACGAGAACGACGCGCAGCACGTCCTGGTCGCCTTCAACGGCTTCTCCCGGACGTGGACCGAGGGCCCGGGCGCCGGCGTCGGCCACCTCTTCGAGACCCGCGACGGCGGCGCCACCTGGACCGACGTCTCGGCCAACCTGCCCGACGTGCCCGCCACTTCGGTCAAGGTCCTGCCGAACGGCGGCCTCGCCCTCGGCACCGACCTCGCCGCCTTCTACCGCGCCCCCGGCGAGACCGACTGGCGGGTCCTCGGTCGCAACCTCCCCACCACCGCCGTCCAACAGCTGAAGACCGGCCCCGACGGCCGGCTCTACGCCGCCACCTTCGGCCGCGGCATCTGGTCCTTCGACCTCCGCCGCCTCGGCCACGGGCGGCCCGACGAGCTGGCCGACTGACCGGCTGACCGACTGGCCGGCTGACCGGCTGACCGGCTGGCCGGCTGACCGGCTGACCGGCTGACCGGCTGACCGGCTGACCGGCTGACCGGACACCGCACCCCCGCCGGGGCCTGAGCGCCGCCGGCGGGGGTGCGCGGGGGCGGCTCAGGCCTGGGCGGCCTGTTCGCCGATGCCCCGGAGGACCGCCTCGATGCCGTTGCGGAGGCTGCTGAGGCGGGCCTCCAGGACGGCCTCCTCCTGGTCCGGGTGGCTCTCGACGAAGGCGTGGATGGGGGTGCGCAGGTTGCCCAGGCGCATGCCGTGGCGGACCCGGGTGCCGTCGCCGTCGGGGGCCAGCTCGTAGTGCCAGCGGGCGAAGGCGTCGCCCTGCGCGGTGGCGGTGTCCGGCAGGACCGACCAGGCGAAGCGGTGCAGCGGGGTGAACTCGGTGATCCGGTTGACGGTCCGCCAGCGCTGCCCGTCCGGGCGGGCGTTGTGCCCGGCGAAGTGGGCGCCGACGGCCGGCCCGTCCGCGCCGTCCAGCCACTCGGTGCGCTGGAGTTCCGGGCTGAAGCGGGGGGAGGTGGAGATGTCCGCCACCAGGTCCCAGACGCGCTGCGGCGGGGCGGGGATGGTCACCTCGACCACCACACCGGGTTCGTCGGAGAGTCGCACTGTTGCCTCGTTCCTGTTCTCGTGTCGATCGTGTCGGCTTGCGCCGCGGCCCGCCGGGGCCGGTCGCCCTGCAAGGGTGTCACCGGCCGACGGCGGAAGGGGAATTCGGAGCGCCGGGGCTACGGCTCGGCGCTACGGCCCGGCCGCCGGAACCTCGACCGCCGAGGCGATCACCCCGTGGGCGACCCGCCAGCGGCCGGCGGCGGCCGGGAGCGGCCCGGGCACGGTGACCGTGGCGCGGAAGCCCCCGGCGGGCTCGGGCCCGGGGTCCACGGACAGCCGCACCCGGGCCTCCAGGAAGTCGAGTTCGCGGCGGGCCAGCGGGTACCAGGCCTTGAAGATCGCCTCCTTCACGCTGAACAGCACCCGCCCCCAGCAGACGTCCGGCCGGAGCAGGGCCAGCGCGGCGAGGTGCGCGCGCTCCGCCGGGTCGGCGACCATCTCCAGCACCCCGTCGGCGAGCGGCGCGTGGGGTTCGGCGTCGACGCCGAGCCCGGCCGTGCCGTCGGACCGGCGGGCGACCGCCGCGGCCCGGTAGCCGGCGCAGTGCGTCATCGACCCCACCACTCCGTGCGGCCAGCGCGGTTCCCCGCGCGGGCCGGGCAGCAGCGCGACCGGCGGTTCGCCGAGCGCCTCCAGCGCCTGTCTGGCGCGGACCCGCACCTCGGCGAACTCCCGGCGCCGCTTGTCGCCGGCGTGGGCCATCGCCCGGATCTCGGCCGGGTGCAGTCCGGCCCGCCAGTCGCCGCCGCGGGCGCCGAACGACTCGACCGCCACCACGTGCGGCGGCAGCAGGGAGGCCAGCAGCAGCGTAGGCACCGGCACCGGCGGGTACTGCGGGGCGGGCTCCGCCCCCAAGGCGAACGGTCTTGCAAGAAAAGCTTGTTGACGTGGCGTCACCGTATCGGTCCTTGCTCTCGCGGGAACGCCGAGCCGGGCGCGGCCGGCGGTGGGGCGGCGTCAGCGCCAGCTGACGGGGTTGCGGTACTGGACGAGGCGCTCGGGTCGCCGCCAGCGGGACCGCAGGCGGCCTCCGCTGTGCGCGAAGCGCGGCTCGGGCGCCTGCCGGGCGGCGGCCGCACGGGCCATCAGCACGGCGGTCAGCACGGCGAGTTCCTCCTCGGTGGGGTTGCCGTGTTCGATGCGCAGGTCCATCGGGGCTCCCTGGGGTTCGGCCGGCTCCGCGTCCCCGGCGGGGCGGCGGCGGGGCCGGCGGGCGGGGTCATTGCGGCGGGTTGCCGTGCTTGCGGCTCGGGAGCGCCGCGTCCTTGGTGCGGAGCATGGCGAGGGAGGAGGCGAGGACGGCGCGGGTCTCGGCGGGGTCGATGACGTCGTCGACGAGGCCGCGTTCGGCCGCGTAGTACGGGTGCATCAGCTCGCTCTTGTACTCCTTGATCTTCTGCGCGCGCATCGCCTCGGGGTCGTCGGCGCCGTTGATGTCGCGGCGGAAGATCACGTTGGCGGCGCCCTCGGCGCCCATCACGGCGATCTCGTTGGTCGGCCACGCGAACGACAGGTCCGCGCCGATCGAGCGGGAGTCCATCACGATGTACGCGCCGCCGTAGGCCTTGCGCAGGATCAGCTGGATCCGCGGCACGGTGGCGTTGCAGTACGCGTACAGCAGCTTCGCGCCGTGCCGGATGATGCCGTCGTGCTCCTGGTCCACGCCCGGCAGGAACCCGGGCACGTCGAGCATGGTCACCAGCGGGATGTTGAACGCGTCGCACATCTGCACGAACCGCGCCGACTTCTCCGAGGCGTTGATGTCCAGCACGCCCGCCAGCGACTGCGGCTGGTTGGCGATGATGCCCACCACGTGCCCGTCCACCCGCGCCAGCGCGCAGATCACGTTGGTCGCCCAGCGCTCGTGGACCTCCAGGTACTCGCCGTGGTCGACGATCTCCTCGATCACCTTGCGCATGTCGTACGGCCGGTTGCCGTCCGCCGGGACCAGGTCCAGCAGCGAGTCGTTGCGGCGCTCCACCGGGTCGTCGCTCGCCACCACCGGCGGCATCTCGCGGTTGTTCTGCGGCAGCAGCGACAGCAGGTAGCGGACCTCCTCGATGCACGACTGCTCGTCGTCGTACACGAAGTGCGACACGCCCGACACCGAGGAGTGCACGTCCGCGCCGCCCAGACCGTTCTGGGTGATCTTCTCGCCCGTCACCGCCTGCACCACGTCCGGACCGGTGATGAACATCTGCGAGGTCTCACGGACCATGAACACGAAGTCCGTCAGCGCCGGCGAGTACGCCGCACCGCCCGCACACGGGCCCAGCATCACCGAGATCTGCGGGATCACCCCCGACGCCCGCGTGTTGCGCTGGAAGATCCCGCCGTAGCCGGCCAGCGCCGTCACACCCTCCTGGATGCGGGCGCCCGCGCCGTCGTTCAGCGACACCAGCGGCGCACCCGCCGCAATGGCCATGTCCATGATCTTGTGGATCTTCTGCGCGTGCGCCTCACCCAGCGCACCCCCGAAGATCCGGAAATCGTGCGCGTAGGTGAACACCGTCCGCCCGTGCACCGTCCCCCAGCCCACCACCACACCGTCGGTGTGCGGCTTCTTCGCCTCCAGGCCGAAACCCTGCGCACGGTGCCGCCGCAGCGGCTCCACCTCGTGGAACGAGCCCTCGTCCAGCAGCAGCTCGATCCGCTCGCGCGCCGTCAGCTTGCCCTTCGCGTGCTGCGCCTCGGTGGCCTTCTCGCTGGGGCCCCGGCGGACCTGCTCCCGCAGCTCGTGCAGTTCCTGCACGCCGCCGCGCGCGTCGGCCGTCACGCCGCCACCTGCACCGGGGCGGCGAGCTCCAGGACGTCGCCCGGGCTGCGCACGGCGAGGGTGCGGGCGTCCGGGTCGGTGCGCTGGAGCAGGCGGGTGAGCGGGCCGGCCGGGGCCAGTTCGAGGTGCAGCGCGCCCGGGGCGAGGCGGGCGATCGCCGCCGCGCACAGGTCCCAGCGGACCGGGGCGATGATCTGGGTGATCAACCGGCTGCGCAGCTCGTCGGGGCCGGTGACGGGCGCGCCGTCGGCGTTGCCGAGCAGCGTCGCGGCGGACGGGACGAACCGGGCCTGCCGGGCGGCGCGGGCGAACGCGTCCACGGCGGGCGCCATCGCCGAGGTGTGGAACGCGCCGGCCACGGCCAGCGGCGAGACCCGGGTGCCGGGCGCGGGGACGGCGGCCAGCGCCTCGACCCGCTCCAGCGGCCCGGCGGCCACGAACTGGTGGCTGCCGTTCCAGTTGGCCACGGTGAGGCCGGCGGCGGTGATCGCGGCCGCGATCTCGGCGTCGGTCGCGCCCGCCCGCCTGGTCGGCATCACGGCCGCCATGCCGGTCGGCGCGGTGGCGCACGCCGCGGACATCGCCGCGCCGCGGACCCGGGCCAGCCGGACCGCCTCCCCGGGGCTGAGGTACCCGGCGGCGGACGCGGCGGCCAGCTCGCCCACCGAGTGCCCGGCGAACAGCACCTCGCCGGCCGCCATCGGGAGCCGCTCGCGCAGCAGCCGGTACGACAGCAGGGAGGTGGCGACGATCAGCGGCTGCGCGTAGGCCGTGTCGGCCAGCAGTTCGGCGTCCCGGCCGGCCTCGGCCAGGTCGAAGCCGGCCGCCCGCGACCAGTCGGCGACCAGGGCGTGCGCCCCGGGGACGCCGTCCAGCCAGGGGTCGAGCATCCCGGGGTGTTGCACTCCCTGTCCGGGAGCGGTCACCACGTAGCGGTACACGATCGGTTCTCCTTCACGAGCGGACGGACGGGCGGGTGGTGCGGGTCGAACGGGCTTGCGGGGAAGGGCGGGTGGGGCCCCGGGCCGGACGGACGGCCGTCGGGCCCGGGGCTCAGGCGGCGCCGGCGTCCAGCGAGCCGGCCGGGCGGATCAGGGTGATGGCGCGGTCGACCTCCAGGACGACCCGGCCGTCGCCCGCCGCCCGGGAGCGGCCGGTGAAGGTGGCGGTCTCCTCGTCGCGGTCGACGAGTTCGACGTTGTGCACCAGCAGTTCGCCGGCGCCGACCGCGCCGAGCACCCGCACGCCGCGGGCGGAGCCGAAGATCAGCAGCTGGCCGCCGGCGTCCTCGGACTCCTGGAGGACCAGCAGCCCGCAGGCCTGGAGGAAGGACTCCAGGGCCAGCGTGGCGGGGAACCGGCCGGGCCGGGCGCTGCCCAGGTGGCTGTCCAGCTCGTGGTAGGTCACGGCCTTCACGGCCTCCAGCGCGCCGGGCGTGTGCCGGACGATCCGGTCGACGTGCAGGGCCGGGTAGCCGTAGGGCAGCAGGTCGCCCGGGTCGGGGTGGTGCTGCGTCATGTCCGGTGCCTCCACGTCGCGTTGATGCGGGCGCAGCGCCGGCCGCCGGTGCTGCAGTCCGCGCGGGTGGTCAGGTGGGTGCCGTCGTCGGTGAGCGTGACGTCGAACCGGACGTCGTCGCCGGCCAGGGCGGGGCTGCTGAACCTGGCGGAGTCGATCCGGACCAGTTCGACGCCGCCGAGGGCGCCGTCGAGGTGCAGTTCGAGCATCTGCTGCAGGCTCTCGATCAGGAACACGCCGGGGTAGACGGTCAGCGAGGGGAAGTGCCCGGCGAGGTACGGGTCGTCGGCGGTGACCCGCTTGCGGCCGGTGAAGCCGCCCTCGACGGCCTCGATGTGGTCCACGGCGACCAGCGGCAGCCGGCGGGAGTCGCGGCGGATCGGGAACGCGGTGGCCACGGCGTCACACGCCCATGCCGACGCCGCCGCCGATCGGGATCGACGAGCCGGTGATGAACCCGGCGTCCTCGGAGACCAGGTAGGCGACCAGGGCGGCCACCTCCTCGGGCCGGCCGGTCCGACGCAGCGGCGTCTGGGAGATGATCTCCTTGCGCCGGGCCTCGGAGAGGTCGGCGATCATGTCGGTCTCGACCAGGCCGGGCAGCACCACGTTGGAGGTGATGCCGGCGCGGCCGAGCTCCCAGGCCAGCGAGCGGGCGAGGCCGATCAGGCCGCTCTTGGAGGCCGCGTAGTTGACCTGCCCGGGCGAGCCCCACAGCGCGACGATCGAGGACACGAAGACCAGCCGGCCCCACTTGTTGCCCATCATGTCGGGCACGGTCTCGCGGGCGACGTTGATGGAGCCGGTGAGGTTGGTGTCCAGGACGTCCTGGACGGCCTCGTGGGTCTGGGTGAGCAGCAGGCCGTCGTTCATGATGCCGGCGCAGTTGACGACGATGTCGATCTCGCCGAGGATCTCGCGGGCCTGGGCGGCGGCGGTGGCCACCGACTGCGCGTCGCGGACGTCGCAGTGGACGAAGGAGACGCCTTCCACGTCGGGCGTGGTGGTGGTGCGGGATGTGCCGACCACGCGGTAGCCGCGCTTGTTCAGGTCGGCGGCGATCGCGGCGCCGATGCCTCGGCTGGCACCGGTGACGAACACTCCTCGGCTGGTCATCGTGCTGCTCCCTGGTAGTGGTGGGTGTCGGTTGCGGCGGAAACGGTGGCGGGGGTGCGCAGCAGGGCGTCGATCCGGGCGACGGCGGCGGGAGTGGAGGACCCGCCGCCGGGGATCGCGGTCCAGCCGGCGCGGCGGGCGCCGGCCAGGTTGTCGTCCAGGTCGTCGACCAGGACGTTGGCCTGCGGCGGGAGGCCGGAGCGGCGCTCGGCGAGGCGGAACATCCGCGGGTCGGGCTTGCGGGCGGCGACGTCGCAGGAGAGCAGCACCTCGTCGAACATCTGCTCCCAGGGGCCGAAGCCGGCGAAGTGCTCCTTCCAGTCGGCGGGGAGGTTGGAGATCATCCCGACGAAGACGCCCGCCGAGCGCCAGCGCAGCAGGGCGCCGATCCACTCGGTGTCGACCCGGCGGTCGCTCCACCACTCGGCGCCGAGGCCGGACAGGTCGGCGTCGATGCCGTACCGGGCGGACAGCTCCTCGGCGATCCGGCGGGTCCACTGCCGCTCGTCGAGGATCCCGGAGTCCAGCACCGCCATGCCGTCCGGGCAGCCGTGGGCGTCGGCGAGCGCCCGCAGGCACGGGCCGAGCTGTTCGGGCGTGAACGGCTTGCCCTCGCAGTAGCGGCGCAGGCCCTCCCGCAGCGGCGGGGTGAGGACGCCGCGGAAGTCGGTCCAGATCGCGTGGCCGGTCACCGCGCCTCCCCCGCCGGGGCGACCCGGAACGACATGCGGGTGACGGGCAGCCCGTGCTGGAGGCACTCCACGTCCACCCACTGCTCCCGGCGCGCCGCCACCACGCTGGTGGGGGCGTCGAGTTCGGCGAACTGCGGGAAGGTCGCGCGGACCGCGGTCACCACGTGGGCGGTGGGGTCGCCGGTGGCGTGCAGGGCGAGCTGGCGGCCGGCCTCGATCAGGACCATCGCCGGGAAGTGGTCGTAGTCGTGGTCGAACAGGCTGGCGTTGGCCAGGTCGGGGGCCAGGGTGGCCTCGACGGTGTCCGCGCCGGTGCGGAGGTCGGCGAGGACGACGTTGGCGGCCAGCGTCCGGGCCACACTGCCCGGGGCGGCCAGGGTGCCCGGCCGGGGCGCGGCGCCGCGCAGTTCGGCCGTGGTCGGCGGGGGCGAGCCCGCCCGCTGGTAGGCCCGCAGCTCCTGGTAGCGGTCCTTCGGGACGCCCTGGACGGCCATCGAGGCGCGGGCGGCCGGCTCCCCGCCGGGGGTGGTGCAGTGCTGGGTGTAGGCGATCTGCTTGGGCGAGCCGTCGGACCGCAGCCGCAGCGCCTCGAACCCGGTGGTGATCGCCAGTTCGCCGCCGGCGGCGGCCAGCGCGGCCGGGTCGGTGAGCTCCAGGTCGATCGAGTTGAAGAAGAACGCGATGCCGGTGGAGAGGCCCTCGTACTCGTGCGCGGCGCTGAGCGCGGCCTGCCGGCAGGCCTCGACCAGCAGCAGCGCGTCGAGCAGCGGCGGGCCGGGGTGGTCGCGGTAGTAGGGGCTGACGGCGTCGGTGGCGGTGGTGCTGCGGTAGCCGCCGCCGGGCTCCCGCCGGGGCGGGGAGACCAGCACCTCCTGCTCGTTGGCGCGGTGCACCAGCTCCCGGCGCACCCGGGCGCCGGCCGGGGCCGGGGCCCCGGCCAGGACCGGGGCCGCGGCCGGGGTCACGAGGCGGCCCCGAGGGTGAGGACCGCCGCGGCCACCGCGCCGGAGGCGTCGATGCCGGTGATCAGCACCCCGCTGCCGGGCTCGCCGAGGGCGAGCGCGGCGGCCAGCTGCATGGCGCCCAGCGCGCCGCCGCACTCGCCGACCGCGGTGCGGACGTCGACCCGTTCGACGCCGGCCAGGGCGTCGGCGCCGTCGAGGGCGGCCTGTTCGGCGGCGGCGAGGGCGGTGCCGACGTTGCCGGGCAGCACCAGGCGGATGTCGACGCCGGCGTCGGCCGCGGCGGCGGTGGCGCGGTCCACGGCGCGGCGCAGGGCGGTGGCGCGGCCCTCGGTGCCGCGTTCGGGTGTGAACAGCACCTCGCAGGCGGTGACGGTGGCCAGCGCGGGCGGGCCGTCGGCGCTGGCGGGCTCCAGGGCGAGCAGCGCCGCGCCCTCGCCGATCGCCACCGTCTCGTCGACCTCGCCCTTGAGGCGGGTGCCCCACGCGGTGTGCGGGGACAGTTCCTCGACGCCGCCGACCAGCATCCGGTGGGCGTGCCCGCAGCGGATCAGCCGGGAGGCGTAGCGCAGCGCGGACAGCGCGCTGACGGTGCCGTTGGCGACGGTGGCGTTGGGGCCGCGGAAGTGGTGCCAGATGGCGATCTGGCTGGCGCAGCAGTTCATCGTGGTGTTGGGGAAGACCGCGGGGTTGACCAGGTCGATGCCCTTGCCCTCGGATGACGTCGATGTCGAGCTGGATGCTGCTGCGCAGGCTGCCGACGGTGGTGCCCATCGCGATGCCGGTGGTCTCCCAGGAGGCGTCGGTGGTGCCGGGCCTGGCGCCGAGTTCCTGCTTGAGCAGGGTGCTGGCGGCGAGGCCGAGGGCGGTGCTGCGGTCGAGGTTCTTGGTGCCCTTCCGCGGCACGTAGTCGGTGATCGCGAAGCCGGGACGGCGGCGACGCGGCCCGGCAGTCCGGCGTACTGGTCGGCGTCGGCGGGGGCCGGGTCGGCGCCGAGCGGGGCGGCGGCGGCTCGCGCAGGCGCTCGCGGAGCGCGTCGAGGCCGACGCCGGCGGCGGAGAGCACCGCCGCGTGGGTGATGCCGAGTTCCTGGGTGGTCATCGTCCTTCCTCCTGCGCTCCGGCCGGCTCGCGGTCGGTGTAGGCGCCGAAAATGGTGATGGCGTTGTTGCCGCCGAACGCGAAGCCGTGGTTCTGGGCGATCCGGACGTCGGCGGTCCGGGCGCCGTCGCCGACGAAGTCGATGCCCTCGCCGAAGGCCGGGTCCGCGGTGCGGAGGTTGATGGTGGGCGGCAGGAACGATTCCTCGATGGCCTTGCAGCAGGCGATCGCGCCGAAGCCGCTGGCCGCGCCCATGGTGTGGCCGAGCATCGACTTCAGGGAGCTCATCGGGGGGTGCCGGTCGCCGAACACCAGCCGGGTGGCGGTGACTTCGGTGATGTCGTTGGTGGGGGTGCCGGTGCCGTGGGCGCCTGATCCAGTCCACGTCCTCCGCGGCGATGCCGGCGTTGGCGTGCGCCCGGCGGATGCAGTCGGCGATGCTCTCCGCGTCCGGGTGGACGATGTGGTGGGCGTCGCAGCTGAGTCCGTAGCCGAGCAGTTCGGCGTAGATGTGGGCGCCGCGGGCCTTGGCGTGCTCCAGCTCCTCCAGCACCAGGACGGCGCCGCCCTCGGCGGTGACGATGCCGGTGCGGTCCCGGTCGAACGGCTGCGGGACCTCGTCGGCGACCGCGCCCAGGCTGTGGAAGCCGGCGTGGGTGAAGCGGTTGACGCTGTCCGCGCCGCCGGCCACCATCACCTCGGACTCGCCGGCGATGATCTTGTCGGCGGCGCTGCCGATCGCGTAGTTGGCCGCGGAGCAGGCGGTCGGGATGACCACCGTCTCGCCGTACAGTCCGAGTTCGACCGAGACCGCCGCCGCGATGTTCCCGGCGGGGATCTTGGCCACCAGGTCGGCGGAGATGCTCGCCGGGCCGCCCTCCAGCCACTGCCGGGTGAGGGTGTCCACGGAGGGCGCCTCGCCGTTGGTGGTGCCGATGATCGCGCCGGTGGTGGCGCGGGTGTCCTCGTCGAACTCGATCCCGGCGTCCTCGACGGCCAGCCGGGCGGCGGCGGCCGCGAAGTGCGCGGTGCGGCCCACTCCGCCAGATCGATGCGGCGGACGATCCCGGCGGGGTCGAACCCCTGGACCTCGCCGGCCAGGTGCGACGGGAGCTCGCTGCTGTCGAAGGAGGTGATCGGGCCGATCCCGCTGCGGCCGGCCCGGATGCCCTCGGTGAATTCCTTCGCCCCGGTCCCGATGCTGCTCACGCAGCCCAGGCCGGTGACCACGACCCGGCGCGCCCGGCTCACTGGTCGGCGCCCTTGCCGTCACGGATCTCGATGATCCGCTGCACCAGCAGGGTCACCGTGCGCAGGTCGACGACCTGCTCGCGCGGCACCCGGATCGACAGCTGCTTGTTCACCCGGGCCAGCACCTGGATCAGGCCGAGCGAGTCGGCGCCGTAGACGTCGATCAGGTCGGCGTCCACGTCGACGTCGGCGGGCTCGATGTCGAGCTCCAGCTCGTCCACGATGATGTCGAGGGTGGTGGTGCGGACGACCTCGTCGGAAACGACAGTGATCACTTTTTCATCCATTTCTTCGGGAATTCCTGGAATTCATGCGATGACGTGCGGCGGGGATTTCTCCCCGCATTTCGGGGGCCGCCCCGGGATTCTCTGCGGAATACTCCGGAGGTTCCTCCCGGGCGGGGCCCGGAGGCGGGGGTCAGACCCGGGCCGGCCGGTGGCCGGGGACGTGCAGCTGGCACATCCGGGCGACCCGCTCCAGGTGGGCCTGCGGGTCGGAGCCGATCGCCGCGTAGCGGCGGTCACGGTCGGCGATGTCGGCCTCGGCGCCGAGCCCGCCGTCCTTCGCGTGCTCGACGGCGGTCGCCATGATCAGGCGGATCGCATTCTGCCGTTCCGTGTCGTAGTCCGGCAGGAAATCTTCTTCCGTGCCGTTCTTCCGTGCCTCGACAATACGCCGGGAAAGGGCTGCCGCGTCAAGCATTCCGGCATTCATTCCCTGACCGCCGGCCGGTGCCATCAGGTGGGCGGAATCGCCCGCGAGGAAGCACCGCCCGGCGCCGAAGCGGTCCGCGACGGCGAAGCGGGTGTCGAAGTCGGCGGTGGCGAGGATCTCCCGGACGACGGGGCGCGCGTGGCGCGGGCCGCGTTCGTCGAGGATGCGCTGGAAGGCCGCCGGGTCGGCGGGTGCGGCGGCGTCCGGCGAGCCGGGCGCCAGCCGGTGGGCGAGCCGGAAGGCGTGGCGGTCGTGCGGGCCGATGGCCAGCCCTCCGCCGGGTGTCCAGCAGTAGCCGGCCTCGTCGCCGGGCAGGCCGTCGACCAGGGCGTCGGCGATCCGGAACCGGACCCTGGGCCCGACGTCCGCCATCGTGATGCCGAGCAGGTCCCGCACGGTACTTGACGCGCCGTCGGCGCCGATCAGGTAGCGGGCGCTGTGCTGGAGGTCGCGGCCGTCGGCGCGGACCCGGACCCGGACCTGGCCGTCGTCCTGTTCGAGGTCGACGACTTCGCCGTCCTCCAGTTCGCCGCCGGCCGCCCGGAACGCCGCCTCCAGGGCGGCCTCGGTGTCGTGCTGGGAGGCTCCGAGGGCGTAGCCGAAGCGGGTGTCGGTCAGCCGGTCGAGCTCGAACCGGGCGATGGGTGTGCCGGAGGAGTAGTAGCCGAGGGCGGTGACCCGTCCGCCGGTGGCGGCGACGGCGTCCAGGGCGCCGGTGTCCGCCAGGATCTCCAGGGCGTGCGGCCAGATCACCGAGGCCCGGGAGTGGCCGCTGAACGGCCGGTGCTTGCGGACGGCGCGCACCCGCAGCCCGGCCCGGGCCAGCAGGCAGCCGGCGGTCAGGCCGGTGGGGCCGGCGCCGACGATCAGGACGTCGATCACGCCGCCTCCAGGACCAGGCAGGACCAGGTGTAGCCGCCGCCGGCGTTGACGACCACGGTCACCTCGCCGGGGTTCAGCTCGCCGCGGGCGTGCGTGTCGGCGATGTTCGCGCCGACGTCGGCGACGCCCAGGTGGGCGCTCTCGCCGCCCTGCCAGCGGAGCTTGTGCTCGCCGAAGAACGGGCCGAGCAGCGGCCGGTAGACCTGGTCGAAGATCTTCCGGCTCAGCCGGGGGACGGTGACGGTGCGGATCCGCTCCTCCGCGCCGGTGAGTCCGGCGTCCTCCAGCGCCCGGCCGACGCACGCCGTGAGCGAGGCGCCGGAGCGGCTGGTGAAGCCCTGGATGCCGTACTGCGTCAGGTAGGCCTTCTTGGCGGCCTTGAGGTCCACGGTGCCGTCGCCGCGCAGGGCGGGGCCGCTGGTGGGGGGAAGGCCGGAGCGGTTCATCTCCTCCAGTTCGGGGGCGGCGGTGGAGGCCACCGAGAGGATCCGGAAGGAGTTGCCGGCGGCGGGCCCGCGCTGCACCAGCAGCGCGGTGCCGGCGTCGCCGTGCACGCAGCCGTAGTTGAGGTTCCACCGGTCGACGCGGGGCGCGAGCATCGCGTCGGAGGCGGTGACGGCGGCGGTCCGGACGCCGGGGTCGGCGAGCATCGAGCGGGTGGCGAGTTCCAGCGCCGCCATCGGGGCGTTGCAGCCCTGCGACAGGTTGACCGGCAGCGCGCCGAGCGCGTCGGTGCGGTGCGCCACGTAGTGCGCGGCGCTCCAGATGTCCCAGCCCTGGTGCCACCAGCCGCAGTGCAGCAGCAGGTCGATCTCCCGGGGGTCGGCGCCGGTCTCCTTGAGGGTCTGCTCCAGCGCGTCGACGGCGAGGTCGGCGGCCGGGCGGTCCTCGTCGTGGACCGGGACCTGCGGGTCGCCCAGCGACTCGTCGGCGTCGTGGAGCAGCCCCTGCTCGACGGCGAGGGACAGCGGGACGCGGGTGGCGGGGTAGGCGGTGGCGCAGCCGTTGAGGTAGAGGCCGTCGATGCGCATCAGGCCTCCTTGTTCTCGCGCCGGCCCTGCAGGTGGTTGCCGAACAGGGTGAACAGGGCGGCGACCACCAGGAAGGCGGCGGCCACCGCGACGAAGCCGGCCCGGGTGCCGCTCGCCGCGCTCACCCCGGCGAAGACCGCGCCGAGCAGGGCGACGCCCAGGGCCAGGGTGGTCTGCTGGGTGGTGGTGACGATGCCGCTGCCGACGCCGATCCGCTCCGGCGGGATCGAGGACAGCACGGTGCGGTAGACGGTCGGCACGAACAGGCCGTTGCCGACGCCGATCAGGAACATGCCGACGATCAGGTGGTAGAAGCGCAGGTGCGGCCACCACACCAGGGCGGGCACGATCAGGCAGACCAGGCCGAGGACCTGGGCGGCGCCGCCGGCCTGCAGGGTGCGCACGCCGATCCGTCCGATCAGCTTGGGGGCGCGCACCGCGGCGAGGAACTGGCCGAGCGCCATCGGCGCCATCGACAGGCCGGACTCGAAGGCGTCCATGCCGTTGCCGCCCTGCAGGGCCAGCGCGAAGACGAAGATGAAGCCGCCGAAGGCGAGGAAGCCGCTGCCGAGGACGAGCAGGCCCCGGCGCATGACGGCCTGCCGCAGCAGGGCCGGCGAGACCAGCGGGGCGGTGCCGCCGTCCTCCACGCCCTTCTCGTAGCGCCACAGCACCACGCCGGCGACGGCGGCCAGCACCAGCAGCGCCCAGCACCACAGCGGCCAGTGCGACTGCCGGCCCATGCTGAGCGGGATCAGCAGCGCCAGCACGAACGCGCCGAACAGGGCGGTGCCGCCGAGGTCCGCGCCCTGGCGCTGCTGGGCCCTGGTCTCGGGCACCCAGCGGCGGGTGCCGAGCACGGCGAGGACGCCCAGCGGCACGTTGACCAGGAAGATCGGCCGCCAGCCCAGGCCGGCGATGTCGGCCCAGACGAACAGGCCGCCGAGCAGTTGCCCGACCGCGGCCGACAGGCCGCCGACCGCGCCGTAGTGGCTGACCGCCCGGGTCCTGGCGGGTTCGACCAGCGCGGCCTGGATGGTGGACAGCACCTGCGGCAGCAGCAGCGCCGCGGCCGCGCCCTGCACGACGCGGGCGGCGATCAGGGTGCCGATGTTCGGAGCGAGGCCGCAGGCCGCGGAGGCGAGGGTGAACGCCGTGATGCCGATCTGGATCAGCCGGCGGCGCCCGAAGCGGTCGCCGAAGCGGCCGCCGAGGACCAGCAGCACGGCGTAGGTGATGCCGTAGCAGCTGACCACGAACTGCGAGGTGGACGCGGAGACCTCGAAGGAGTCCTGGATGGACGGCAGGGCCACGTTGACGATGAACGCGTCGACGGTGGTCAGGGCGGCGGCGACCAGCAGTGTCGCCTGTCCGAATCCGCTGAAGCCCTCCGTCGCGGGCGCCGCGGGGGGCGCCTTGGCGGTCACGGTGGTCATGGGGCGGTTTCCTTTCACCGGTAGGACTGGTAGACGAACTGGCGCAGCCGGTTCGCGATCGGCAGGGTCCGCGACGGGAAGAGCTGCGGCACGATCACCGCGGTCACGCCCGTCGAGGGGTCGACGAAGAAGTTGGTGCTGCTCGCCGAGAGCCAGCCGTACTCGCCCTCGCGGGTCAGCCAGTGGCTCTGGTGCGGGGTCTTGACGGTCATGAAGCCCAGGCCGAAGCCGACGGAGGTCATCAGCTCGTTGATCGCGGGGACGGGCCAGTAGCCGTAGCCGGAGCCGAGGACGGTGTCGCCGGGCAGGTGGTTGGAGCGCATCGAGGCGACGGTCATCGGCGACAGCAGGTGGTCGTCGGTGCCGGCGATGCGGCCGTCGGCGGCGAGCATGCCGAGGAACGCGGTGTAGTCCTCGGCGGTGGTGTAGATGCCGCCGCCGCCGGAGAGGAACAGCGGCGCCTTGGTGTCGACCGGCAGGCCGAGCGGCGCGAGGCCGCCCTCCGGGCCGGGGGTGTAGATCTCGGCGTAGCGGTGGGCCTCGGACTCGGCGACGTGGAAGCCGGTGTCGCGCAGGCCGAGCGGCTCGAACAGGGCCTCGGCGAGGTAGGCGTCCAGGCTGCGGCCGGAGACCACCTCGATGACGCGGCCCAGCACGTCGGTGCTGACGCCGTAGTTCCAGGCGGTGCCGGGCTGGAAGCGCAGCGGGAACGAGCCCCAGGCCTCGGTGGCGGCCTTCAGGTCGGTCTCCGGCGGCACGCCGAGCGCGTAGCCGGCGCCGGAGTACAGCGAGTCCACCGCGTGGGACTGGTGGGAGCCGTAGCCGAGGCCGGAGGTGTGGGTGAGCAGGTGCCAGATCCGCATCGGCTCGACCAGGCCCTCGGTGATCGGCGCCTCCGCCAGGCCCGTCCGGTAGACCCGCATCCGGTCGAAGCCCGGCAGGTAGTCGGCGACCGGGTCGTTCAGCGCGACCAGGCCCTTCTCGACCAGCGTCATGAACGCGACCGAGGTCATCGCCTTGCTCAGCGACCAGGCCCGGAACACGCTGTCGGTCTTCATCGGGCTGCCCTTGGCGATGTCCGCCATCCCGCCGGACGCCGCGTACTTCACCTCCCCGCGCTGGGCGACCACGCACGTCCAGCCGGGCAACCGGCCTTCCTCGACCTGGCGGTCGAAATACACACCGAGGGCGGACAAGCGATCCGCGTCGAGCTGCACCGAGAACACTCCTGCCATGAGAGAAGAGAAGAAATTTGACGGGCCACGGTCAATCAAGTGGCGACGGCTCCGCTCCGGGCCCGCGACCGCGCCGACCGGGCCACCCCCGCAGGCCCGGTGACCCGCACCTGCCGGGGGCCCCGCGCCGACCGGCGGACCGGACAGCCGCCGCGCGGACGATCCGCGCGACCGTGGGGGGACGGGGGACTTACAGACGGGCGCCGCTCGACCGGCCCAGGTGCTCGCGCAGCCTCGGACCGATGCTGCGGCACTCCTGGGACTCGAGGTCGAACACGACCATCCGGCTCACCGCCTTCACGCTGACCTGCTTCCGGTCGTCGAGGATCCGGAAGTTGAACTCGAAGCTCGACCGCCGGATGTTCGACGTCCACAGCTCGACCGAGACCGGCTCCACCGAGTACCGCAGCGGCCGCAGGTACCCGATCTCGTGCGAGGCCACCACCGCGGCCTCACCCTCGAAGACCCCGCCGGCGAGCAGCCACCGGACCCGGGCCTCCTCGATGATCCGCACGATCTCGCAGTTGTTGACGTGCCCGTAGGAGTCCACGTCGCCCCAGCGCAGCGATATCTCGACGGACGACGGCCCCTCCCCCCGCAGCGGGGAGTCGGAGCGTTCCGGGCGTTCCAGAGTTACGGATGAGGACCTGCTCATCGAATCCAACCTCGTCTCAGCGTGGACGTCTGCACTCGACCGCCCGAAGAAGATTCCTACGGGTAGGAATTCTCCCGAGAGCGGGGTTCACCGCGATGATCCGATCGTGCCACAGGCAACATACCTTTGGGAAGGTATTTTCTTCGGAGCCCGTTCGAGTGCCTGTCCTTCGACACCCGATCAGGGTTGTCCGCGCAGGTCAGAGCCACGCGCCGGAAGCGGAGACGAACATCCGACTGAGCACGGGGCGCTCGGCCGGAGCCGGCGCCCCGGGCAGCAGCCGGGCCCCGGGCAGGCGGGCGGCCAGCTGCGGGGCGCCGACCAGGACGGGGTGCCCGACCTCGGCGAGCATCGGCAGGTCGGACACGTGGTCGCCGTACGCGTAGCAGCGCGCCGGATCGACGTGCGGCAGGGCGCGCAGCACCCCCCGCACCAGCCTGCGCTTCTCCTCGCCGATCACCGGAGCGCCCGCCAGCCCGCCGGTGAACACCCCGCCGCGCACCTCCGGGCGGCTGCACAGCACGGCCGCCCCGACGTGCCGGGCGAGCGGCTTGACGATCGCCGCGAACGAGCCGGACACCAGCACGATCCGGTCGCCGGCCGCCCGGTGCGCGGCCAGCGCCTCGCGGACCGACGCGATCCAGAAGCCGTCCTCGCGCGCCCGCTCCGCGAACCAGGCACGGCCCGACTCCCCCACCGCCGCGGCCGGTTCGCCGACCCACGCCCGGTAGTACGTCCGGTTCGCGCGCTCCCGCGGCACCCCGGAGGCGACCGCCGCCGCCAGGTCCGCGCGCACCGCGCGGGCCCGGCGCAGCCCGGCCGGCCCGTAGCGGCGCCCGAGGTGGAAGTCGAGGAAGTCGAACATGCTCTTGCAGTCGATCAGCGTCTCGTCGACGTCGCTGAACACCAGGCGCGCGGCCACTGACACCACCAGCTCCTCGAAGACCTGGCCCGCCCCGAGCGGGCGGGCCGAACCGGGCCCGCCCGGAGCGCGCCGGGCAGGCCGAACCGCCGCCCGGCGGGCCCGGTCCGGGCCCGCGCCCCGGCCCCGGCGGGCGGGCGGCCGGGGAGGGCGGCTGTCACCCCCTCCGCGGAGGGGGTTCGCGGGTCAGCCGTTGCCCGGGCCGCGCGGCTTGGCGCGCAGGGCCGGGAACAGCAGGTCCCGCACCTCCCTCCAGCGTTCGGCGAAGTCCGCCCGGTCGTAGAGGTTGTTGGAGATGTGCTGCGCGCCGAAGAAGGCGGCGACCGCGACCCGGGCGGCGACCTCCGGGTCCACGTCCTCGGCCAGCTGCCCCTGGGCGGCGGCCTCGCGCAGCAGCGAGGAGATCAGCGTCGTCCAGTCCACGTACGGCAGCGGGAGTTCGACGTCGATGACGTCGCGCTCGTTCTGCAGGCGGGTGCCGGCCTGCATGATCGGGTCGTTCAGGAAGGCGGAGGTCGCCTCGTTGAACATCTCGATCACGGTGTCCAGCGGGGACAGGCCCTTGGCCCGGACCGCCTCCAGCGTGCGGGGCCAGGTCGCGTAGAGCGCCTCGACCACCGCGACCGCCAGGGCCTGCTTGTTGGGGAAGTGGAAGTAGACGGCGCCCTTGGTCATCCCCACCTGCTCGGCGACGTCCTTGATGCCGGTCTGCTGGTAGCCCCGCTCCGCGAAGAGCCGCGCCGCGCAGCGCAGGATCTCCGCGCGGGTCCGCACCGCCCGGTCCTGCCGCAAGTCGGGCCCCTGCGGCACCGCGGACGCTCCGGTCCTGGCCGTCGACCACAGCGGTGGGGTCGCGTCAGCCTGTCTCTGAGTCACAGCTCACTGATCCTTCCTTACGTTCGATTCCCCCTAGCAATATACCTTCCCAGAGGTATATTTTCTCATCGTGCTCAAACGGCCGCCCGGCCAGGCCCCTCCGAGGGCTTCCGAGGCGTCGGCGGCCACCGCTCGGTACGGCCCGAATGGGGAGATCGGAATGACCACCAGCACCGTCGCACCGCCGCACCACATACCCGCCCAGCCCGTCCGCGGGCTCTCCTTCTCGTCGCTCATGTCGCCCGACGCCGTCCACAAGAGTGCCGCCGGGGAGGTCTTCCTCACCGACGCGGTCCGCCTGGCCGAGGACCACGTCGCGGTCGCCGCCCGCTGGCACCGCGACCGCTTCCTCCCCGCCCCCGGCGCCCCCTCCGCCGCCGGCCCGCCGACCCGCTGCTGGTGGTGGAAACCGTCCGACAGAGCCTGATCCACCTGTCGCACCAGGTCTACGGCGCCCCCGCAACCACCCGTTCGTGCTCAACGCCCTCGAACTGGAACTGGCCACCGGGGCCCCCGCCGCCCCCGCCCCGCGCCCGGTGCTGCTCGACATCACCTGCACCCGCAACGCCCGCACGCCCCGCCGCCAGGGCCTGACCCTCGACGCGGCCGTGCTCGCCGACGGCGCCGCCCTCGCCCGCGTCCGGATGCGCTGGGAGATCCTCGACCCGCGCCTCTACGCGCTCGCCCGCACCCGCGCCCGCCAGGACGCCCTGGCCGCCGCCGCCACCCCGAGGCGCTCGCCCCCCGCCGGCTCGCAGCCCACGAGGCCGGCTGCGCCCGGCAGCGCGACGTGCTGCTCGCCCGCACCCCCGAGGACGCCCCCGGCGCCTTCCGCCTCGACGTCGACACCACCCACCCGGTGCTGTACGACCACCCGTGCGACCACACCCCCGGCATGGTGCTGCTGGAGGCGTTCCTGCAGGCCGCCACCGCCGCGGCCCCGTCCGGCGCTGCGGCCCGGGCCGGCCTGACCCGGCTGGCCGCGACCTTCAACGCCTTCGGCGAGCCGGACGCCCCCGTCCTGCTCACCGCGCAGCCGGGCGCCACCGCCGCCGGCCTGCACGCCACCCGGCTCACCGCCGCCCAGGGCCCCACCACCCTCGCCACGGCCCAGCTCACCCACCTCCCCCGCCTCCCCCACGTCCCCGCCGCGCGCCGGAGCGCCCCGCGCCCGACCGTCCCGTTCCAGGTGGCCCCGTGAACCGCGTCGACACCCTGCTGCCCGCCCCGGCCGACGCCGCGCCGCGGTTGCCGGCCGCGGCCTCCACCGCCACCGGCTTCGACGAGGCCGCGGTGCGGAACATCGCCCGGATCGCCCGCAGCGAGCACCTCGCCACCGACCGCCGGCGCCGCATCAGCGCCCGCGCCGCGACGGCCGTCGTCCGGGCCGGCTTCGCCCGGCACTTCGTCCCCCGGCACCTCGGCGGCAGCGCCGGCTCCTTCTCCGCCCTGCTGGACGCCGCCACCGAACTCGGGCGGACCTGCCTGTCCACCGCCTGGTGCGCCACCCTCTACGCCGCGCACGGACGACTCGCCTCCTACCTGCCCGAACCGGGGCGGCAGCAGCTGTGGGCCGACGGCCCCGACACCCTGATCGCCACCTCGATCGCCCCGCAGGGAACGGCCGTCGAGGAGGACGGCGGCTGGCGCCTGCACGGCCGGTGGAACACCGCCAGCGGCGTCACCCACGCGCGGTGGATCCTGCTCGGCGCCCTCGTCCCCGGCCCGGCGGGCCCGAGCACCGCGTCTTCGCCGTCCCGCGCGCCCACTGGACGATCCTCGACAGCTGGCACACCCTCGGCATGCGCGGCACCGGCAGCCACAGCGTCCAGCTGGCGCCCGTGCACGTCCCCCGGCACCTCACCTTCGCCTTCGAGCGGCTGGAGCGGCCGCTGGAGGACGGCGCCGCCCCGTGCCACCGCGTCCCCTCGCTGATGGTCGGCGCCCCGATGTTCGCGATGCCGATCGTCGGAGCGGCGCAGGGCGCGCTCGACGCCTGGCGGGCCGCCGCTCCCCCGCACCCGGACACCGAGCGCCTGCTGGCCGAGAGCTCCGCCCGGATCGACGCCGCCCGGCTGCTCCTCGAACGCGCCGCCCGCACCGCCGACCGGACCGCGCCCACCCCGCTGCTCACCGCGCGCGGCCGCCGCGACGCGGCCACCGCCGCCGCCTGGTCCGTGGCCACCGCCGACGGGCTGTTCCACGCGTCCGGCGCCCGCGTGCACCATCCGCACGACCCGCTCCAGCGGCACTGGCGGGACATCACCACCGCCGCCACCCACCACGCGCTCAACGCCCGGGCCGCCGCTGCCGCGTACGCCGAGGCGCTCGCCCCGTCCTGACCGGGCCTCAGGTCCGGAAGGTGCGGCGGTAGGCGTCCGGCGGGACGCCGAGGGTGCGGTGGAAGTGCCGGCGCAGCGTGGTCGCCGTGCCCAGCCCGGAGGCCTCGGCGACGGCCTCGATGCTGTCGTCGGTGGACTCCAGCAGCTCCTGGGCGCGGCGGATCCGCTGGGTCAGCAGCCACTGCAGCGGGGTGGTGCCGGTCACCGCGCGGAACTGGCGGCCGAGGTGACGCGAACTCAGGTTGGCGCGGCGGGCCAGGTCCTCGACGGTGAGCGGCCGGTCCAGCCGGCGCATCACCCACGGGAGCAGCTCGGCCAGCGGGTGACCGTCCTGCTCGGGCACCGGCGTGACGACGAACTGGGCCTGCCCGCCGGCCCGGTGGGGCGGGACGACCAGCCGCCGGGCGGCCACGTTGGCGACCGCCGCGCCGTGGTCGCGGCGGACCAGGTGCAGGCACAGGTCCATCGCCGCGCTCTTGCCGGCGGAGGTGAGCACGCTGCCGTTGTCGACGTAGAGCACGTCCGGGTCGACCTCGACCAGCGGGTGGCGGGCGGCCAGTTCCCCGGTGTGCGCCCAGTGCGTGGTGGCGCGCAGCCCGTCCAGCAGGCCGGCGGCGGCGAGCACGAACGCGCCCGTGCACAGCGAGACCACCCGCGCGCCCGCCCGGTGGGCCGCGCGCACCGCCTCGACCAGGTCGGCCGGCGGGTCCCGGTCGATGTCGGCCAGGGCCGGGACGATCACGGTGCCGGCCTCGGCGAGCCGGTCGAGCCCGCAGTCCGGCTCCAGCAGGAAGCGGCCGACCCGGACGGCGTGCGGGCCGCACACCCTCACCTGGTACCAGGGGACCGTCACGGCGGCCGGGGCCGAGCCGAACACCTCGTACGCCAGGGCGAGTTCGAGGTGCAGCATGCCGTCCGTGGCGGCGATCGCGACGGAGCGCGGCGCGGAATCCATGTCGGGAATTGTACGGGTCGTGTCGTTCCGGACACTGGGCGGCGGCTCCCGGAGCGGACAGGATCGTTCCCGGCCGAGCACCTCGGCCGGGTCGTCGAGCACGCGGGAGCAGGCAATGGATTCGGGACGGGTCGTGGCGGTCTACGGGGCCTCCGGGCACACCGGCCGGTTCGTGGTGGCGGAGCTGCACGAGCGCGGGTACGTCCCGCTGCTGGTCGGCCGCGACGCGGACCGGCTGGCGGCGCTGGCGCAGGCCGGGCCGGGCTTCGAGGCGCGGCGGGCGGCGGTCGACGACCCGGCCGCGCTGGACCGGGCGCTGCGCGGCGCGGCCGCCGTGGTCAACTGCGCCGGGCCGTTCGCCGACACGGCCGCCCCGCTGGTGGAGGCGGCGCTGCGCGCGGGCGTCCCGTACGTGGACGTGGCGGCCGAGATCGAGGCGAACCTCGACACCTTCGCGCGGTTCGGGCCGCGGGCCCGGGCCGCGGGCGTTCCGGTGGTCCCGGCGATGGCGTTCTTCGGCGCGCTCGGCGACCTGCTGGTCACCGCGGCGATGGCCGAGTGGACCTCGGCGGACGAGGCGCACGTCGCCTACGGCCTGAGCAGCTGGCACCCGACGGCCGGCACGCTCGCGGCGGGCGCGGTGTCGGGGCGGCGGCGGGGCGGGCGCCGGGTCCGGTTCACCGGCGGCGGGCTGGCGTACCACCAGGATCCGCTGCCGACCCTGGTGTGGCCGTTCCCGGCCCCGCTGGGCCCGCAGCCGGTCCTCGGCGAGTTCGCCATGGCCGACGTGGTGACCGTCCCCAGCCACCTGGACGTCCCCGAGGTGCGCTCGTACATGACCGTGAAGGCCGCCGCGGACCTGGCGGCGCCCGCCCCGGCCCCGCCGGCCGCCGTCGACGGGCGCGGCCGCTCCGCGCAGACCTTCGTGGTGGACGTCCTGGTCCGCTCCGGCGGCGCCGAGCGCCGCGCGGTCGCCGCCGGGCAGGACATCTACGCGGTCAGCGCGCCGCTCGCGGTGGAGGCCGTCGACCGCCTGCTCACCGGCCGGGCCAGGACGGCCGGCGTGGCCTCCGCGGGCGCGATGTTCGACGCCCCGGACTTCCTGCGCGCGCTGTCCGGGCACCTCGCCCTGGGCGCCCCGCTCGGCTGACCGCCGTGCCGGGGGCGGCCGTCCGACGCCGGACGCGCCGCCCCGCGCCGGCCGTGCGCCCCGCGGTACCCCAGAAGCACCTGTCGCTGCCCTTGCGCCAATAACATACCTATTGGAAGGTATGTTATCTGTCACCCGACGGCAGAGGAGTGCGAGGTTGCTTCAGCGGTGAAACAGACACGGGCACAACGGACCCACGAACGCGTGCTGGACGCCGCCGCGCACGAATTCGCCCTCCACGGCTACCAGTCGGCCAAACTCCACGACGTCATCACCCGCACGGGCATGACCAAGGGCGCCCTCTACGCGCACTTCCCGTCCAAGCACCACCTGGCCACCGCCCTGGTCGACGACACCGCCGCGCACTGGCAGCAGCCGCCCGCGCCGGCGGCCCTCACCCACCTGCTGCACGACCTGGTCACCCGCCTGCACACCGACCCGCGGTTCCGGGCGGCGCTGCGCCTCACCGTCGACCCGGACTGGACGCCCGACCGGCCGCCGGTGCTGTACCACCGCCTCCACCACCACCTCACCACCGCGATCCGGGCCGGCCACCCCGCCACCCCGCGCCCGCCGCACACCCACGCCCACCTGATCCTCGCCGTCCTGCACGGCACCACCCGGCTCTCCCCCGCGCCCGCCCCGCACCACATCCACCACACCACCCGCATCCTGCACGCCACCCTCCACACCACCCGCCCGCCCGCACCGGACTGACGGACCGTCAGCTGCCCGCGCCGGCGAACGACTCCGGCCGCCCGTTCGTCGGAGGGGTGTGATCACCGCTGTGACCGCCACAGCGAGGAAGGGGGAACGGTGCACTCACCGGACTGCGCGCTCGTACTCGGCCCGGGCGGGCCCGTCGGAACCGCCTGGATGGCCGGTCTCGCCCACGGCCTGCGCGGCCTCGGCGTCGACCTGACCGCCGCGGACCTGGTGGTCGGCACCTCGGCCGGCGCGATCGTGGGCGCCGCGCTGGCCACCGGCCGGGACCTCGCGCTCCTCGCCGAGCCGGGCGGTGCCGACGGCTCCGCGCCGCCGCCGCCCGACCGGCGCCTGATGGGCGAGGTCTTCGCGGTGCTCGGCGCCGGCCTGCCGCCGGAGGAGGCCCGCGCCCGGGTCGGACGGATCGCCCTCGGCGCGGCCGACCCGGACGCCGAACGGGCGCTGGTCGCCGCCCGGCGCCGGCTCGTCGGCACCGACGCCTGGCCGGCCGGCCGCCGCCTGCTCGTCCCCGCCGTGGCGGCGGAGACCGGCGAGAGCGTCGTCCGGGACGGCGACAGCGGCGTCCCGCTGGCCACCGCCGTCGCGGCCTCCAGCGCCTTCCCCGGCGCGGCGCCGCCCGTCACGGTCGGCGCGCTCCACTACGTCGACGGCGCGCTGCGCTCCGGCGCCAACCTGGACCTGGCGGCGGGCGCCCGCACCGTGCTCCTCCTGGACCCGATGGCCCGTCAGGCCGCCGACGCACCGGCCGCCGCCGACGGGCAGACCCTGCTGACGCTGTTCCCCGACGAGGCCGCGGCGGCCATCTTCGGCCCGGACCCGACCGACCTCTCCGGCTGGGCCGCCACCTTCCGGGCGGGCCGTCACCAGGCCGCGGCGGTACGGGAGCAGGTCGCCGCGCTCCGGTGAACCGAGGGGCGCCCCGGCCGGCCGCGCCTCAGGAAGCGCCGCAGGTCAGGTCCGCGGCGGGCAGCCGGCCCGTGGTCAGGTAGCGCGTCACGCCGGCGTCCGCGCAGGACGGGCCGGCCACCACCACGCCGTGGCCCTCGCCGCCGGCGACGGTGACCATCCGCGCGCCGTGCATCGCGCGGCGCATGCCCTGCGCCATGGCGAGGGTCGCCTGCGGATCCCACTCGTTCTGCACGATCAGCGCCCCGACGTCGTTGTTCACGGCGGTGGCCGGCTCGCGGGCCGCCGGCTTCCAGAACGCGCACGGCTGGACGGTGGCCCCGAGGTCGCCGGCCAGCGGGTAGCGGGCCCGGTCGCGGACGGCGTCCCGGCGGTACTGCTCGGGGTCGCGCGGCCAGCTGCGGGAGTCCCCGCAGAAGACGGCCCAGGTGACGGCCGCCGCGTTGTCCGACACCTCGCCCGCCGGCAACGCGGGCGCGGCCGGCCCGCCCGCAGCCGCGGCCCGCAGCGCGACGATCCAGGGCGTGACGGCCTCCGGGTGGACGAACGCGCCGTACCCGGACCGGATCGCATCGCCGTCGAGCGGCCCGCCGTCGGTCGGCACGGGCGTGGCGTCGGCGTGCGCGATCAGCTCCCAGTACGCCCGACGGACCTCGGCCGCGGTGGCGCCCAGGCCGTACCCGGCGTCGCGGGCGGCGGCCCACTCCGTCCAGCGGGTGAAGGCGAGTTCGGCCGCCGGCGCCCAGCCCCGGAAGCTCCCCCGCCAGGCCAGCGCCGGGTCGAGCGCGCTGTCGAGCACGAACCGGTCCGCGCGCTGCGGGAACAGCTGCGTGTAGACGGCACCCAGGTACGTGCCGTACGAGTAGCCGAAGTAGGAGATCCTCCGCTCCCCCAGCACCGCCCGCAGGACGTCCATGTCCCGCGCCGTGTTGCGGGTGGTGAGGTGCGGCAGCACGTCCCCCGCCTTCTCCCGGCACTTGTCGGCGACCGACCGGGCCCGGGCCGTGTCCGCCGCGAAGGTGCTGTCCCGGTACGGGTGGTGGACGGTCCGCTCGTCGGCCGTCAGCCCGCAGCCGACCGGGGAGCTCCGGCCGACGCCGCGCGGGTCGAACCCGATCAGGTCGAACCGGTCCCGCACCTCGGCCGGCAGCAGCGGCTCCATCTCCACCGGCATCGTCAGCCCCTGGACGCCCGGGCCGCCGGGGTTCATCAGCATCACCCCGTGCCGCTTCGCCGCGCTGCCCGCCCGGACCCGCGACACGGCGAGCTCGATGCTCCGGCCGGCCGGGTCCGCGTAGTCCAGCGGAACCCGCACCTTCGCGCACTCGAACCCCGCCGGACCGCCCGCCTCGCAGCGCTCCCAGCGCAGTTCCTGCTGCGCGTACCGCCGCAGCGGATCCCCCGCGGCGAACGCCGCCACCGGGGCGAGCGCCGCCAGCGCGGCCGTCACCGCCCCCACCGTCAGCACGGACCTCGTCCGCCGGTACCGCACCAGCATGCCGCTCCCCTTTGCTTCGAACCGGCCTCTCGCCGTGCCTCCCAGTCTCCGGTCCGCTGCCCCCGCGTCCCGTACGGCCGGGGGACGGTCCGCCCCTCCGACTCCCGGCGTACGCGGCGGGACCGCCGTAGGGCCGGACTCCCACCCGGGTTTCACCGCCGCAGGCCGGGTACACGCGCCGACAGCCGATCACCCGGCGAACCGGAGGAGGACCCGTGGACGACGTTCCTCAGGGCGGAGCCGGTGGCGCTCCGCTCGACGACCAGGACCAGAAGCACCCGCTCAACACACCCGCCGAAGACACCGAACCGGACTCCGGCGAGCAGGGCGACGCGACCACCGCCGAACCGAGCAGGAGTCGCCGCCTCGCCCCGGAGGAGATCAGAGACGAAGACGCCGAAGAGTCGACCGAGAGCTGACGCCGACACCCTCGAATCTCCTCGAAGCCCCACTCCATGAACAGGCGGCCCGCACCGACCGGGGCGGGCCACCGACGTCGTCCAGCAGGCCACCGAGGTGGTGACGCCCACTCAGACCGCATGGCAGGCCGGGCCATTGCGCAACAAGGAGGGGCCGTGCCGCGCCGCACGTCTGCTGTGCGAAGCTCCTCGGATGTGCTTCTCCAAGGCCTTCAGCGGGACGCTGGGCAAGCTCGCGCGACCTGCGAGGACGTGGGCGCGCAAGTCCGGCATGGGCAATGCGCGGGCAGCCGGGACCCGCGCAGGGCAGGTGAACCCGTGACCGGGGCCGTGGCGACCACGCTTGCCGTGGACGGCGGACGGACGGTTCTCAGCGGCGCGCTCGTCGTGGCGGTGCCGGTGGCGCTGCTCGCCGGCCTGGTCTCCTTCTTCTCGCCGTGCGTCCTGCCCCTCGTTCCGGGCTACCTCTCCTACGTCACCGGGCTCTCGGCCGGGGACCTGGCCGACGCGGAAGGCCGACGGCGCGGCCGCCTGCTGACCGGGGCGGCGCTCTTCGTCCTGGGCTTCACCGCCGTCTTCGTCTCGGAAGGCGCGCTCTTCGGCTACTTCGGGCAGACCCTGCAGAACCACCAGCGACTCATCGAGCAGATCTCCGGGGTCTTCACCATCCTCATGGGACTCTCCTTCGCCGGAGTCCTCCCGGGTTTCGCGCAGCGCGAGTTCCGCAGCCACCACCGCCCGGCCGTCGGCCTCCTGGGCGCTCCCGTCCTCGGACTGGTCTTCGGCATCGGGTGGACGCCCTGCATGGGGCCGACGCTCTCCTCCGTCCAGTCCCTGGACCCGGCGGGCGCCGACGCGGCAAGGTCGCCGTCGGCCCGCACGGCCTGAAGAACGGCCTCGTCGAACTCACCACCCGCACCACCGCACCGCAGTTCAGCGCTCCCGGCCGCGGGGCTTGAGGGGGAGGGCGGGGAGGGGTGGTGCGGGCAGGCGGGGGCCGGGGTAGCCGTGGACTTCGCCGAAGCGGGTGCCGGTGGTCCAGTCCTCGCGGGCCTGGGCGATCTCGTCGTGGGTGCGACCGATGAAGTTCCACCACATGACGAGGCGTTCGGTGAAGGGTTCGCCGCCGAGGAGGAGGACGGCGGCGTCGGTGCGGGCGCGGAGGGGGAGTTCGCGGCGGCCGCAGCCGAGGTAGAGCAGCGAGCCGGGTTCGACGGGGACGCCGTCGACCTCGGCGCTGCCGGACATGGCGAGGACGGCGTACTCGAAGCCCTCCTCGACGGGGAGGCGGTGGGCGGCGCCGGCCCGGAGGGTGAGGTCGGCTCCGGTGAGCGGGTGTAGGTGGTGCCGGGGGAGGTCGCGCCGTCGAGGGTTCCGAGGATGAGGTGGGCGGTGAGCCCGTCCGCGGTGACGACCGGCAGCTCGGGGTGGTGCTCGAAGGCGGGTCCGGTGTGCCGGTGGGAGTCGGGGAGGGCCACCCACAGCTGGGCGCCGTGCAGGTAGCGGGCGTGCTCGCGGGGCGACTCCTCGGAGTGCGAGATGGCCCGCCCGGAGGTCATCAGCCCCAACTCGCGGGGCCGGACGGTCTGCAGGCTGCCGAGGCTGTCGCGGTGCAGCACGCTTCCCTCGTGCAGCCAGCTGACGGTCTGCAGGCCCATGTGCGGGTGCGGCGGCACCTGCATGCCGGGTTCGTCGGCGATGTCGTCGGGCCCGTAGTGGTCGACGAAGCACCAGGCGCCGACCATCCGCCGCCCGAGGCCGGGCAGCAGCCGCCGCACCACGGTGGACTCCCCGAGCGGCACCTGACGGCCGGTCAGCAGGTCCTTGACGGGGCCGGCCGCGGCCTGCTGACCGCACACCGCCGGGGCGGGCTTGAGATCGAGGTTGCTCATGGCGGCCAGTATCGGCCCGCCGCCCCGCCCGCCCCGGTTGCGGCGTCCCGACACGTCGCCGGGTCACCGCTGGAGGACCGGCGGTCAGCGGCCCGCGAGCAGCGCCATCGCGTCCGGCATGACGCGCCGCCAGAACCCGGCGGTGTGCTCGCCGCGCGGGAAGGAAGTGCGGGTGGCGGGCGGGCCGGAGAGCTTGCGGGCGGCGGGGCAGAACGGGTCCTCGGTGCCGCACCAGACGCCGATCCGGTCGACCCGGCCGAGCTGGTCGAGGTGCTGGAGCGGCTCGTGCGCCTGCCAGTCCGCCTGGTCGCGGTAGGCGTCGACGGTGCGGGCGTCACCCCAGTTGCGGAACAGCGCGGGGCTGAGCAGGGCGACCGCGGACAGCCGCCCCTGGTGGGCGCGGGCGTACTGGAGCGCCCCCGAGCCGCCCATCGAGATGCCCAGCACGGCGCTGGGGGCGGCCAGTCGGCGCGCGGCGAGCCAGCCGGGCAGTTCGGCGGTGAGCATGGCCATCGGGTCGTCGGCCGGGGTGCGGGCGTGCCAGTAGCTGTCGCCGCCGTCGACCGCGACCACCCGGAACGGCGCGGCGCCGGCGCCGACCGCCTCGGCCAGGAACTGCGGGACGCCGAGGTCGACGAAGTTCGTCGCGTCGCCGCCGTGCCCGTGCAGGGCCAGGCAGACCGGCAGGTCCGAACGGTCCGCTCCGGGCGGGTCCATGACGACCAGTCGGACGTCGCGGCCGCGGGCCCGGGAGCGCTCGGTCTCGGTGCGCACCCGCCCGGGGCTCACCGCGGGCACCTTGCCGTCGGTGCCGGTCAGCCCGACGGCGCGACGCAGCCGGGCGCCGCCGGGCAGCACGTCCTCGATCATCGCGCCGCCGACCGCGCCCGCACCGAGCACGGAGACGGCCAGCGCACCCAGCAGCCGCCGCCGTCCGAGGCTCGGCACGTCCGTCGTCCGCGGGCCACCCTCCCCAGGGCCGGCCGCCCCGCCCGCTCCGTCCGTGCCCGGGCGAACCGTCGCAACGTCAACTACCCCCGTCGGCCGCACGTTTGACCGCACGCCTGACCGCCCCCTCGCCCGCACCTCTGCTCCGCTCCGCCCATGACCCGCCGTCACCTGCGAGTCGCCGCCATTCGTGACACCCACCTCGGCCGTGACGTGCCGTCACCGCTGAACGCCCGGAAGACTCGTCAGGCGCATCACAGGACGCCCGCCGGGTCGGTCCGGTTTCACCCCGGGCCGAACCGCACCGACCCACCGACCGCACCGACCGCGCCGGTGCCCCGGCACGGCTCCGCCGTCAGTGGCGGCAGCCCCACCCGGCCGCGGCCGTCGCCGTCTCGGCCTGGGCCCGCAGGGCGCGCACCGCCTCGGCGGGGTCGGCCGCGCCGTACACGGCCGAGCCAGCCACGAAGACGTCCGCTCCGGCCTCGGCGCAGGCCTCGATGGTGGCGGGGGCGACGCCGCCGTCCACCTGGAGCCAGAGGTCGAGGCCGTGCTTGTCGATCAGCTGCCGGGTGCGGCGGATCTTGGGCAGCATGATGTCGAGGAAGGACTGGCCGCCGAAGCCGGGCTCCACCGTCATGATCAGCAGCATGTCGAGTTCGGGGAGCAGGTCCTCGTAGGGCTCGATCGGGGTGGCGGGCTTGAGCGCCATGGAGGCGCGGGCGCCCTTGGCGCGGATCTCGCGGGCCAGCCGGACGGGCGCGGCGGCGGCCTCCACGTGGAAGGTGACGGAGCCGGCGCCGGCTTCGACGTACTGGGGGGCCCAGCGGTCGGGCTGTTCGATCATCAGGTGGCAGTCCAGCGGGGTGCTGGTGGCCCGGGCCAGGGACTCGACGATCGGCACGCCGAGCGTGAGGTTGGGGACGAAGTGGTTGTCCATCACGTCGACGTGCAGCCAGTCCGCGCCGCGCACCGCCTCGGCCTCCTCGGCGAGGCGGGCGAAGTCCGCCGACAGGATGCTGGGGTTGATCTGCGCCATGACCGACTGCCTTCGTGCGAGGGGGTGGAGGGCAGCGCGGGCCGCGTGCCTGGTCCCATCATCCCGTGCCGGGGCACCGGCTTCCCCGCGCCCCGCCCCCGGGTGATCGTCGTCACACCCCGGCCGGGGTTACCGGGGCCGTCGCCGTGGTCATCAGCACGTGGACGGCCTCCCGCGCCAACGGCCGTCCGCGTCCGTCCGGCAGTCCCGTGGGAGGTCCCGATGTCCGAACCCGTCCACCCCGCCCGCGCCCTGTGGCGGCTCTTCGAGCCGGTGTACGCCGTCGCCTTCCTCCAGCCGGAGAGCCGCGCGGCCTTCGAGGGGATCGGCCTGGACGGCAGCTGGCGCGGCTACTTCGCCGCCCGCTCGGCCCCGTTGGGCGCGGTGGACGCGCCGCAGGTGATCGCCGCGTTCTTCAGCTTCGCGCCGCGGATGGTGGAGTCGGCCCTGCCGGAGGTGTGGAAGCACGCGAGCCCCGAGCAGGCGCTGGCCGCCCGGGTGGAGAGTTCGGCGGCGGCGCTGGCCCGGCTGCTGGAGCCGGTGGACGTCGGGCAGGTGGCGGAGGCGGCGGCCGCGCTGGAGCAGGCGGTGGCCCGACTCGACTGCGCGGGGCGGGTGTTGGCCTCCGCGAACGTCGCTCTCCCGCGGCCGGCGGACCGGTTCGGACAGCTGTGGCAGGCGGCGAACGACCTCCGCGAGCACCGCGGGGACGGCCACGTCGCGGCACTGGTCGCGGCCGGGCTGGACGGCTGCGAGGCGCCGGTGCTGCACTGCGCGCTGGACGCCGACCGCAGGGTGCTCCAGCCGATGCGCGGGTGGACGGACCAGGAGTGGGACGCCGCGGCGGCACGGCTGGCCGAACGGGGCTGGCTGACCCCGGAGGGCGCCGTGACCGAGCTCGGCCGGAGCGGCCACCAGGCCGTCGAGGCCGCCACCGACCTGGCCGCGGGCCGGGTGTGGGAGGGGCTGTCGCAGCCCGAACTCGACCGGTTGACGGCCGTGTTGAGGCCGATCGCGGCGATCTGCCGGGCCCGGATGCCGATCAACCCGCTGGCGATGCCGCCCGTCGAACCGTGACCTGTCCCCACACCGTGGGAACCTCTTGACCCGTCGCCCCGGCGGAACTGTTCACACGCCCGCAATGTCCGCCCTTCCCGCCGCCGACCCGCTCTGGCAGGCTCACGGGGCAGTTGGACCCCACGCGCTCGGCCCGCGCAGTCGGACCACGCCGTTGGACCCGCAGCCCGACCCTCACCGAAAGGCGTCCGATGACCCAGGTCGTCCACCCCGCCCGTGCCCTGTGGTGGCTGTTCGAACCCGTCCACGCCCTCACCTACTTCTCCCCCGAGGCCCGCGCCGCGTACGAGTCGGCGGGCCTGCGCGGCTACTGGCGCGGCTACTTCGGCGGCCGGTCGGCGCCGCTCGGGGCGGTGGACGCCGCGCCGGTGGTCGCCGCGTTCTTCAACTTCGCGCCGCAGATGGTGGAACGGGCGCTGCCGGAGCTGTGGGACCGGGCCGCGCCCGAACTGGCCCTCCAGGCCCGGCTGGACGGCGCGACGGGCGCGCTCGGCCGGGTGCTGGTCGACGTCAAGCCGGACCTGATCGACCGTTCGGTGGAACTGCTGGAACGCGCCGTGGACGGACTGGACTGCGCCGGCCGGGTGCTGGCCGCGGCGAACGCCGTGCTCCCCCGGCCGGACGGGTCGCTGGCCCGGCTGTGGCAGGCCACCACGGTGCTGCGCGAGCACCGCGGCGACGGCCACGTCGCGGCGCTGGTCGCCGAGGGCCTGGACGGCTGCGAGGCGCTGGTGGTGCGCTGCGCGCTGGACACCCGCCGGGAGACCCTCCAGCCGCACCGCGGCTGGACCGACGCCGAATGGGACGAGGCGACGGCCCGCCTGACCGAACGTCACTGGCTGGCCCCGGACGGCTCGCTGACCCCCGAGGGCCGCCGCCGCCACCTCGCCCTGGAGGCCGCCACCGACCTGGCCGCGGCCCGGGTCTGGACGCACTTCCACCGCTCCGAGCTCGACGAGCTCGCCGCCGCGCTCCGCCCGATCTCCACCCTCTGTCGCGCCGACCTGCCACCCACCACGCCGATCGGCCTGCCGAACGCCTCCTGACGACCCGTCGGCCCGGCACCGGCACCGGGCCAGTACGGGCGGCGCATCAGTACGGCAACGCGTCAGCGCCACAGCGCATCAGCGCGTCAGTACGGCGGCGGGCCGAGCAGGATGCCCCGGCCGGCGTAGAACCGGTCGAGGTCGGCCCAGGGGACGCGGGCGGCACGCTGCGAGCCGTCGGGGAAGCCGGACGGGTTGTGGATGTACAGCGCGTCGTCGTCCGCCCCGACGGCCAGCACCAGGTGGCCGCCGGGGCGGGGCACGTCGGCGGCGAGCGTCCGGATGCCGGGGTGGACGGAGATCATCGGGAGCACGCCGCGGGCGAGTTCCTCCGGCAGCCGGTCGGCGGGCAGCGGGCTGACCGCCTGCGCGTCCAGGCCCCAGCGGGTGCGGGCGTAGTCGGCGAACGGCGAGTGGATCAGGCCGTCGAGCCGCCCGTCGGGGTGCCGGACGTACGCGCCGGCGAGCTCGCACTCCTCGGCGAGCCGCACCGCCGCCGGGGCGACGCCCCACCAGTGGTCGAGGACCATCCGCAGGCAGGCCATGCCGCACAGCCGCCACGACCAGTACTCGTACTCGGCCTCGTCGGCCGCGCCGGACCGCTCCCACAGCGGGTCGTCCGCGGCGCGCAGCGTGCCGTCCAGGATGTCGGGCACGAGTTCGGGCGACTCCCACTGGGAGTAGTAGGGCACCGCATGGCTGATCGGCTTCACCCGGTCATCCTGACGTACTTTCATCCCGATCCCGCGGACGTCCGCCCGCGACACCCCACGCCGACAGCCCCACGCCGGCACCCACGCCGACAGCCCTACGCCGACAGCCCCGCACCGTCGCGCCCGCACCCCCGCACCCCTGCGCCCGCGCCGTCCACCCCGCGCCCCCGGTTCCCCAGCCGGGCCGGGCCCCGCGCCGTCCCGGCTGTGCGATGATCGCCGTCTCCCCGGCGAACGGAGCGCCCCATGAACGGAACCGGACCAGTGGTCAACCTGTGGCGGGCCGGCCTCGCCACCGTGCCGGAGCACGTCTGGCAGCGCACCGACGCCGAGGTGCTCATCCTCGCCGACAACCGGCTGACCGAACTCCCGGACGCCATCGGCGACTTCCCCGCGCTGCGCACCCTGGACCTCGGCCACAACGCGCTCACCGCCGTGCCCGAGCGGATCGGCGACCTGACCGGACTCGGCGGCTTCCTCTACCTGCACGACAACCGGCTCACCGCGCTGCCCGCCTCGCTCGGCCGCCTGCACCGCCTGCGCTACCTGAACGTCGGCGACAACCCGCTCGCCGAACTGCCCGGCACCATCGGCGACCTGGCCTCGCTGGTGGAACTCCGGGCGCAGAACTGCGGGTTGAAGAGCCTGCCGGAGACCGTCGGCGCGCTGGCCCGGCTGCGCGAGCTGCGCCTGCAAGGCAACTCCCTGACCACGCTGCCGGATTCGCTCGGCGCGCTGCGCGAGCTGCGCTGCCTGGAGCTGCGCGACAACGCCCTGACGGCGCTGCCGGATTCGCTCGCCGCGCTGCCGCGGCTGCGCGAACTCGACCTGCGGGCCTGCCCGTTGACGTCGCTGCCGGAGTGGCTGGCCGACCTGCCCGCACTGGAGAAGCTGGACCTGCGCTGGGTGCCGTCCGCGCCGGATCCGGGGCTGGTGGAGCGGCTGGAGGGGCGCGGCTGCACGGTCTGGTTCTGACCGTCCCGCGGCGGCCGCGCCCCCGGGCTCACCAGGCGTAGTGCTCCGGCGCGGTGCGGTGGCCGGGGAAGATCTCGTCCAGCCGCTCCAGCGTCTTCGCGTCCAGCTCGACGTCCAGGGACCGTACGGCGGCGGCGAGTTGCTCCTCGGTGCGGGGGCCCACGATCGGCGCGGTGACGGCGGGGCGGCTGCGCAGCCAGGCGAGCGCGACGTCGCCGGGCTCGTGGCCGAGCTCCTCGCACAGGTCCTCGTACGCCTGGATCTGCTCGCGGCGCTCGTTCAGCGTGTCGACGGCCCGGCCCTGGGTGCGGCGCACGCCCTCGCGCTCCTTGCGCAGCACGCCGCCGAGCAGGCCGCCGTGCAGCGGCGACCAGGCGATCAGGCCGAGGCCGTAGTGCTGGGCGGCGGGCGCGACCTCGAGTTCGACGCTGCGTTCGATCAGGTTGTAGAGCGACTGCTCGCTGGTCAGGCCGAGGAAGTGGCGGGCCTTGGCGGCCTCCTGGGCCTGGGCGAGGTGCCAGCCGGCGAAGTTGGACGAGCCGACGTAGACGATCTTGCCCTGGAGGGTGAGCACCTCCATCGCCTGCCAGATCTCGTCCCAGGGGGTCGCCCGGTCGATGTGGTGCATCTGGTAGAGGTCGATGTGGTCGGTCTGCAGGCGGCGCAGGCTGGCGTCGACGGCGCGGCGGATGTTGAGCGCGGAGAGCCGGCCCTCGTTGGGCCAGTCGCCCATGTCGCCGTACAGCTTGGTGGCGATCACGGTCTTCTCGCGCCGGCCGCCGCCCTTGGCGAACCAGTTGCCGATGATGGTCTCGGTGAGGCCCTTGTTCTCGCCCCAGCCGTAGACGTTGGCGGTGTCGAAGAAGTTGATGCCGTGCCCGTGCGCGGCGTCCATGATCCGGTGCGCGTCCGCCTCTTCGGTGTGCACGCCGAAGTTCATGGTGCCCAGGCAGAGCCGGGACACGGACAGGCCGGTGCGGCCGAGGTGGGTGTACTCCATGGCGCCACCCTCTGCCGCACCGGCCCGGATGTCCAGTAGGCGACGCTGGCCGTCGGGTTGACGGCGGATCAGCGCCCGGAGCGGGCGAAGTTGCGGACGGCCAGCGGCACCGCGACGAGCAGCAGCAGGGCGCACCAGCCGAGCGCGGCGGCCACCGGGTGCTGTGCGGGCCAGGCCCCGCCGGGCGCGGACGGGTTGCCGAACAGCTGCCGGCCGGCCTCGACCACGGCGCTCACCGGGTTCCACTCGGCGACCGCGGCCAGCCAGCCCGGCATCCCGCCGGTCGGCACGAAGGCGCTGGTCAGCATCGACAACGGGATGGCCAGGACGGCGAGTTGACCGGCCGTCTCCTCCTTGCCGACGGCCAGGCCGAGCGCGGTGCCGAGCCAGCCGCAGGCGAACCGGAACAGCAGCAGCAGTCCGAACGCGCCGAGCGCGGGCCCAGCCCGTGCCGGATCCGCCAGCCCGCCGCGAGGCCGACCAGCGCGGTCGGCACCAGGACGACGGCCGCCACCAGCAGGTCCGCCAGCGCCTGCCCGGTGAGCAGCCCGAGCCGGGACACCGACATCGACCGCAGCCGGTCGGTGACGCCCCGTCCGGCGTCCCGGGCGCCGCCGACCATGGCGGGCATGACGGCGTTCAGTGCGACCATCGCGAACAGTCCGGGCATCAGGAACTCCCGGTAGTCGCCGCCGCCCGGTACGTTCATCGCGCTGCCGAACACGTACCCGAACACGCCGACCATGGCGACCGGCACCGCGAGCGAGGAGAGCAGCAGCCCGGGCGAGTGCCGGTAGACCAGCAGGATCCGGCGGGCGGACGCGGCGGCGTCCACGGGCATCGTCATCGTGCTCATGCGGCCAACTCCTTCTGCTCGGCGCCGGTCAGCGCCAGGAACACGTCGTCCAGCGAGGGCGTGCGCACCGCCACGTCCACGGCGACCACCCCGGCCGCGTCCAACTCCCGTACCAGCAGCGGCAGGACGAGCGACCGGGCCGGGTCGGAGACGGCGCTGACCCGGAGCTGCTCGGCGTCCACCACGGGCGCGCCGCCGGTGAGCACGGCCAGTACGGCGCGGGCCCGCTCCAGGTCGGCGTCCTCGGGCAGGGTGACCTCGACCAGGGCGCCGATCGCGGCCTTCAGCCGCTGCGGGGTGTCGTCGGCGACGGCCCGCCCGCGGTCCAGCACGGTGATCCGGTCGGCCAGCCGGTCGGCCTCGTCCAGGTACTGGGTGGTGAGCAGCACGGTGGAGCCCTGGGCGGCCAACTCCCGTACGGCCGACCAGATCTCGCGCCGGCTGCGGGGGTCGAGCCCGGTGGTCGGCTCGTCCAGGAACAGCACCCGGGGGCGGGTGATCAGGCTGGCCGCCAGGTCGAGGCGGCGGCGCATGCCGCCCGACCAGCCGCGCACCAGGCGGTCGGCGGCCTCCTCCAGCCGGTACTCCGCGAGCAGCTCCGCCGCCCGGGCCCGGGCCTTCGCCGCGCCCAAGTGGTGCATCCGGCCGAGCAGTTCGAGGTTCTCCCGGCCGGTGATCCCCTCTTCCACTGCCGCGTACTGCCCGGCCAGTCCGATCACCCGGCGCACCGCCGCCGCGTCCCGCGCGACGTCGTGCCCGCACACCCGCGCCTCCCCGCGGTCGGGCCGCACCAGCGTGGCGAGGATCCGCACCAGGGTGGTCTTGCCGGCCCCGTTGGGCCCCAGCAGACCGCACACCGCCCCTTCCGGGACGTCGAGTTCGAGTCCGTCGAGCGCGCGGGTGTCGCCGAACGTCTTGCCCAGGCCGCGGACGGCAATGACCGGGTCGCTCATGGCAGGCCCTTTCTGAGTACATCGTACGTAGTACCGCTGCACAGCAGAGTACTAGGTACGACGTACGGAGAAAAGGGGTGCGCGGCGGCCGGCCGCCGACCCGCGCGGGTCAGTCCTCGGTGTCGAACTCCGCCAGCAGGTCCACCACGTCCTGGAGCGCCTCGCCGAACTCCCCCGGGTCCTCCTCGGCCAGCGCGCGGTGGAGCAGGAGCGCCTCCTGCAGCGCCTCCCGGGCGTCGTCGTCCCGGCCGACCGCCTCCCGCCACAGCCCGAGCCGGACCAGGCACAGTGCCAGCGCGGGTCCGGCCGCGGGATCCCCGGCGAGCAGCGCGCGCCAGTGCCCCGCCGACTCCTCGGCGGTCTCGGCCGCCTCGGCGAAGCGGTCCAGCAGGTGCAGCACCACCGCCCGACTGTCCAGCACGCCCGCCAGCCACGCCGTCCGCTCGGCGCTGCCCGGTTCCTCCGCCAGGCGCTCCCGGCCGACCGCGACCGCCTCCTGAACGGCCGTCAGCGCCTCCTCCGGCAGCTCGACGGCGAGCAGCGCGTCGGCCAGTCCGCGCAGCGAGTCGGCGTACAGCGGCAGGTACCGGTCCGGGTCCTGTTCGGCCGCCCACCGGCGGTGCTCGACGACCACGCACCAGGACTGCCCCGCCGCCTCGAAGCGGCCCTGCCGGTACAGCGCCGCGGCGGCCACGTTCCACCCGCTCGCGAGCGCGGAACAGAGGTTCGCCGGATCCGGCGCCTCCGCCGACCGGATCCGGTCCGCCGCCCCGGCGTCCAGTTCCTCGGCCTCCGCGAGCCGGCCGAGCGCCACCAGCGCGCCCGCCAGCAGGCCGGCCGTCTCGGCCACCGTGGGCAGGAACAGCTCGGGCCGGTCCTCCGCCAGCGTCTCCAGCAGCTCGCCCCCGGCCGCCCAGTGCTCCGCGGCCTCCTCCCAGCGGCCGGACTCGGCCAGCGCGCGGGCCGGCACCAGCCGGACGAACGCCGCCAGCGCCCGATCGGCGAACGGGGCGTCCTCGGGCAGCGGCCCGAACAGCTCCGGAATCTCCCGACTCGCCGTCAGCGCCTCCTCCCACCGCCCCAGGACGCCCAGTTGGATCAGGTGGGCGCCGAGCACCCGGACGAACGTCGGCCGGTGGGTGAGCGAATCGTCCGCCGCCGCGGCCCGCAGCAGGCCGACCGCCTCCTCGCCGGCCGCGACCGCCTCCGCGACCTGCCCCAGCGCTGCCGCCGCCCCCGCCCAACTGCCCAGCGCCCCGCCCAGCTCCGCCGACCCGCCGCCGTCCGGGCCGGCCGCCGCCCGCAGCAGCCCGACGGCCTCCGCCGCCACGGGCAGCGCCTCCGCCGGACGCCCCGACGCCAGCAGCGCCGCGGACATGCTGGACAGCGCCAGGGCGAGTTCCGTCGGGCGCTCCGGCAGCTCCCGCAGCAGCCCGATGGCCTCCGCGCAGTCCGCCATCCCCTCCTCCCAGCGGCCCACCATCAGCAGCCCGCCCGCCCGCGCCGCCAAGGCGTCGGCCAGCTCCGGCCGGTTCCGCCCGTCGGCCGCCACCGCGCGCAGCCGCCGCACCAGTTCGGCGCCCTCCGCCAGCGCCTCCTCCCAGCGGCCGGACGAGGAGAGCATCGCCGCGTACCCGTTCACCGCCCGGACGTACAGCGCCGTGTGCAGGTCGGGCGCCGACCCGGCCAGCGCCGACGCCAGGTCGACCGCCTCCCGGAGGTCGGCCGTCGCCTCGTCCGGGCGGCCCGCCGCACGCGAGCCCTCGGCCCGCTCGCACAGCGCCTCCACCAGGTCCGGCCGGTGCTCCGGATCCTGTCGGGCCAGCTCCCGCAGGTGCCCGACCGCCTCGTCCCGCAACGCCGCGGACTCCTCCGGCCGGTCGATCCGGTCCAGCACCGCCGCCAGCACGACCAGGCTCCCGGCCAGCGCCGCCAGGTGCACGGGGGACAGCGCCGCCGACCGGCGGCGCAGCTCGACGGCCTCCCGCCCGGCGGCGGCGGCCTCCGCCGGCCGGTCGGCCTCCGCCAGGTCGATCGTCAGGCCGCCGAGGGCCGTGGCCAGGCCGTCCCGGTACACCCGCGGCCGGCGGGCGACGGCCGTCCGGAAGTGCGCCACCGCCTCCTCGCGGGCCGCCAACGCCCGTTCCGTGTCGCCGAGTTCGCCGAGGCCCCGGGCGAGCGTGTCCAGCGCGTGCGCCAGCTGCGGCGTGCACCCGACCGGTTGGGCGGCCAGCCCGCTCCGGCACAGTGCGACGGCCTCGCCCGCCAGCTCCACCGAGCGCTCCCACTGCCCGGCCGCGCCGAGGTTGGCCGCCTGGACGTTCAACGCCAGGAACAGCCCCTGCCGGTGGGCGCCCGGGTTGCGGGCGGCCAGCTCCCGGCAGCACGCCAGCGCCTCCTCCCCCGCCGTCAGCGCCTCGTCGGTCCGGCCGACCGCGGCGAGCGCCTTGGCGTGGAAGGTCAGCACCACGCCGAGCCCGGACCGCCGCCCGGAGGCCCGCCGCCCGTCGACCGCCTCGGCGATCACCCGCAGCGCCTCCTCGAACCGGCCGGTGTCGTTCAGCACGCCGTACAGCGCGAGCAGGGCGGTCGCCGAACGGTGCCGCCGGCCGGGCAGGGCCTCGCGGCCGGCCGACAGAATCTCCCGGCTCGCCCGCTCCGCCGCCTCCCACTCGCCCAGCGCGCAGAAGCTCGCCGCCCGCAGCGCGAGCGCCTCTTCGAGCATCTGCTGCCGGCGGCCGGCGCGGAACCCGGCGGCCGCCCGCTCGGCGGCCGGCAGCGCCTCGGCGTGCCGGTCCAGGGCGTTCAGCGCCCGGGCCTCGCTCATCAGCGCCGCCGCCAAGCCGATCGGCTGCTCCGCGGCGTCCTGCTCCGCGGCGTCCCGGTCCGCGGCGTCCCGGTCCGCAGCGTCCTGCTCCGCGGCCGGGTCGAACAGCTCGACCGCTTCCCGGGCCACCGCCCGGGCGTCCTCCCAACGGCCCTGGTCGCCCAGCGCCTTGGCGAGTGCGACCAGGGCCAGTGCCAGTGGCTGCCGGCGCCCTCCGCCGCCCAGTCCCGCCAGGCGGCGGTGGTGCCGCACCGACTCGGCCGCGGTCTCCAACGCCGAGTCCCACTCCTCCAGTTCGCCGAGCTGAATGGCCAGGTTGTTCAACTCCTGTGCCAGGTGCTTCAGTTGAGCGTCCGGGTCGTCGGCCGCGAGCGGCCGGAGCCGGTCGACGGCCTCCCGGGCCAGCTCCACGGCCTCCCCGTGGCGGCCCGCCTCGCCCAGGATCCGGGACAGGCCGGCCAGCGCCTGGGCGAGGCCGAGCTCCGCCGTCCTGCCCCGCTCCGCCAGCTCCCGCAGGCCCGCCACCGCCTCCCGGGCCGCCCCGGCCGCCTCCTCGGCCCGGCCCGCCTCGCCGAGGCACCCGGACAGCACGCCGAGCGCCAGCACCAGGACCAGCAGCTCGTCCGGGCCGGGCTCCGGCCGTGCCCGCAGCCGATCCACCGCCTCGCGGGCCGGCTCCACCGCCTCCCCGGCCTGCCCGACGGCGGCCAGGCCGGCCGCCTGGAGGACCAGCATCAGCGCGAGGTGCGGCAGGTAGCGCAGCGGGTCGGCGCCGGCCAGCAGCCGGAACCGGCCCACCGACTCCCGGGTGGCCTGCGACAGTTCGGCGTCCGGCGGCCGCACCGCCACCGCCCGCCCCGGCCCGGCCGCGTCCAGCAGGTAGCCGCCGTCCAGCCCGGTCAGGCCACGGCTCACCTCGACCGCCTCCCGCAGCACCGGCAGCGACTCCTCGTTGCGGCCCGCCACCAGCAGCACCTTCGACAGCGTGCCCAGGGCCAGCGCGAGCCTCGGCAACTGCTCCTCCGGGTCGTGCTCGGCGAGCCGCCGGTGCAGCTCCACCGCCTCCGCGGCCGTCGCCACCGCCTCCCCGGGCCGCCCGGCCTCGCCCAGCGCCTCCGCCAGCTCCCCCAGGGCCACCGCCAGCACCGGCAGCCCGGCGCCCGGATCGGCCGCGGCCTCCGCCCGGCACCCCTCGACGATCCGCTGCCCCAGCCGCACCGCCGTGTCCGCCAGCGCCACGCTCGCCGCCGGGAACAGCCCGTGCAGCGCCCGCAGGTCCGCCAGCGGCACCGACCGGTCCTCGATGACGGTGCGCAGCGCGGCGACCAGCGGCGCCGGCCGGGCGCTGCGGGTGACGGCGTCCACCACCGCCCGCGCCAGCAGGCCGTGGTGACGGACGCACAGCTCGGTGAGGTGCGCGTCCAGGCCGCCGGCCAGCAGCGGATCCGCCGCGGCCCGCGCGTACACGGTGACCAGCTGCCCGCGCTGCGCCCGGTCCGCGCCCGCCACCAGCCCGCCCGCCAGCGCGGGGTCCGCCTGCAGGACGCGGGCCACCTGACGCTCCGCCAGCCGGTCCGGCTGCAGGCTGCCGAACGGCTGCGGCGCGACGGCCGGGTACAGACCGGCGAGCCAGCGGGTGACCCGGTCGCGGACGTCGGCCGGCTGGTCCGCGAGCACGGGGACCCGCAGCCACAGCTCGCGCGCCTGCTCCAGCCCGGCGGCGCCGGTCAGGTGGGCGGCCGCGAGCGCCGCCTCCAGGGTGTCCGGCGACAGCACGGCGGTGAGCCCGCGCGCCTGCGCGGCGCGCAGCCAGTAGCGGCGCTCGTGGTCGAGCAGCCGGTCCTCGACCTGCTGCGTGCCGCCCTGGCGGGCGCCCGGCCGGGCCGCGTCCAGCAGGTCGGCGAGGGCGGTCATGTGCAGGGTCAGCGGATTGCCGTACCGCAGGTCGCCGAGCCCGCCGGGGCCGGGGAGCGCGGCGGCGAGCGCCGCCCAGTCCGGGCCCTCGCACTCCGGCAGCGCGGGCAGCGCCGCCGCGAACCGGGCCGCCACCGCCCGGTACGGCTCCGACCGGTCGGGGGGCAGGTCGTCCTCCAGGCCGCCCAGCGGCCACTCCGGCGCGCCGTCCAGCTGCTCGCCGATCCGGCTGCGCAGGTCGCGCTCCCACCAGTCGCCGCAGGCCCGGGCCAGCAGCAGCACCTTGAACGGGCGGCTCCCCGAGTGGTCCGCCGCCGCCCGGACCAGCCCGACCAGCTGCTCGGTGCGGCTCTCCGCGTAGTCGAGCACCACCAGCAGCGGCCGGGTCACCTCCCGCAGGCCGTACAGCTCCTCGCCCTCCGCCGACGGCTGCGGCCACAGCACCGCCCAGCCCCGCGCGGACAGTTCACCCGCGAACTCCTGCGCCAGCCGGGTCTTGCCCTGGCCGGCCGGCCCGTGCACCAGGCCGGCGTCGAACCCGGCCGGGGCGGACCAGGCCCGCAACTCCTCCAGCAGCGCGTCCCGGCCGTGGAACGGGACGATCCGCCGGGCCGCGTGCAGTAGCGCGACGGGCGACCGCGCGGGCGTGCCGTGCCGCTCCGGGTGGGCCGCCGGGTCCGCCAGTTCGTGCAGCTCCACGGCCTCCAGCTCCGCCGCCGGCAGCCCGCCCGCCACCAGCGCGGCCCGGAACGCCGGCTCGTGGTGCAGCGCGTACGCCGGCGACAGCACCAACTGCCCGTTGCCGGTGTGCGCCCGCTCCGCCGCCACCACGCCCGTCAGCAGCGGCCCGCAGAACACCGCCCCGCCCGACATGCCGCCCCACGGCGCCTCCGGCCGGGCCCAGTTGGGCGCCGCCTCCCGCACCGTCATCACGTACCGGTCGGCGACGTACCCGCTGCCCGGGTTCAGCCACCCCGACGGCTGCTCCACCTGCGCCGCCCAGCCGTCGCGCTGCGCGTGCTCGGGCAGGCCCCACGCCTGGCAGTCCACGCCCGTCCGGTCGGTGACCAGCCGCCCCCAGCGCACCGGCCGCGGCTCGACCCACCCCGGGTCCTCGTCCACCCGCAGCAGCGCCGCGTCGTCCCGGCCGCGCGCGCGGCCGCACCACACCACGACCGCGCCGAACCGCCCCGGCGCACCCGGCCGGAACACCCGCACCCGCACCCCGACGGCCGCCGCGCCCCCGCCCACCGCGTGCGCGGACGTCAGCACCAGCCGCCCGCCGATCGCACAGCCGGACGCCGGACCGGCCGGCGCGTCCACCCCCACCACCCGACGCCGGTCCACCCCGGCCCTCCCCTCGCCCAGGCGTACCGCCGGCCCCGGCCGGAACCGGCGGCTGATCCCCCCCGACCCGACGGGCCGTCAGTCCGGAATGCGGTCCGAGGTGTCGCCCGGGCCCGCCGGACGCGACGGACTGCCGCTCACCAGCAGGTCACCGCCGCCCGCCGCGCGCGGCGTCAGCGTGAACGAGACCCGGTGGGTGCGGCCGCGCGAGACCGCGCCCTCGGTCTCCGCGCCCACCGCGAAGATCTTGAACCCGGCCTTCGCCTTCGCGTCGGCCCGGAGTTCGACCTCGAACTCCATCTCCACCGGCCCCACCGCGAACACCAGATCCGGGTGCGCGCCCCCGACCCGCGCCGCCTCCAGCAGCTCGTCCCGCACCGCCGCCACCGCATCCACCAGCGGAATGTCCATCCCCAACCCCTTGTTCTCGACGTTCTGCCGTCCCCGCAGGCACCACGGTAGGCCACCGGAGCGGCCCGCGGACCGGCTCTCCCGTCAACTGCGTAGACTGACCGCCGAGGTGATCGAGCAATGTCGTCCGGCGAGGAATCCGAGCTGATCTGGCTGCGCCCGGAGCACTCCGGCCGCGGGCCGCGCCCGGCCCACAACCGGGTGTCGATCGCCCGGGCAGCGGTCGAGATCGCCGACCGCGACGGCCTGGACGCGGTGACCATGCGGAAGGTCGCGGCCGAACTCGGCGCCGGCACCATGTCCTTGTACAACTACGTGCCGAAGAAGGAACACCTCTTCGACCTGATGCTCGACCTGCTGGCCGGCGAGTACGACCTGCCCGAGCAGCCGTCCGGCGACTGGCGCGCCGATCTCACCCTGCTCGCCCGCCAGTTGCGCGCGATCCTCACCCGCCACGCCTGGGCCACCACCCTGATCGTCCAGCGCCCCGGCCTCGGCCCGAACGGCCTGCGCGTCACCGAGTTCCACCTCTCCGCCCTCGCCGACACCTCCCTCGACGGCACCGCGAAAATGGAAGCCTTCGCCCAACTCACCGGCTTCGTCTGCCAGTTCACCGACTGGCAGCAGCGCTCCACCGCCGCCGGCCACCGCTGGCTCAGCGACCTGATCCGCTACCTCCAGTCCGTCACCGCCACCGGCCGGTACCCCCACCTCGCCGCCGCCCTCGCCCAGAACACCACCCCGACCGCCCCCGACACCATCTTCGAACGCGACCTCCAACGCCTCCTCACCGTCCTCGTCGACGCGTAAGGCGCAAGGGGGCAGGCAGGAGCACAACCAGGGGCGCGTGGGGGCACCTCCCGGCCCGCTAGGGCTGGGGGAGAACTGCGCGAGAGGGAACGCACCCGCCGGGAAGATCGCGACGCAGGACAATGACCTGCACGTGATCGCGACCGTGCGGATGGGATGCGCTCCCCTCGCCCCCTACGCCGTACGCCGCAGCAGCGCCAAGTACATCGCGTCCGTCCCGTGCAGGTGCGGCCACAGCTGGATGTCCGGCCCGTCCCCCAGCTCCGGGACGCCGGGCAGCAGCGGCCGGGCGTCGACCCACTCGACGTCCTCGCGGCCGCGCAGCACGTCGTCGACCACGGCGCGCGTCTCGGCCAGGTGCGGCGAGCACGTCGCGTAGCCGACCACGCCGCCGACCCGCGCCGCGTCCAGCGCGTTGCGCAGCAAGTCCCGCTGCAGGGGCCCGAATCCGGCGATGTCCTCGGGCCGGCGGCGCCACCGCGCCTCGGGGCGGCGTCGCAGCGCGCCCAGGCCGGAGCACGGCACGTCGACCAGGACGCGGTCGAACGCGCCCTGCTGCCAGGCCCCTCGGGTGCCGTCGGCGGTGATGACCGCGTACGGCCCGGGGTTCCCGTTCAGCGCGCGGGCCACCAGCCGGGCCCGGTGCGGCTGCTTCTCCGAGGCGACCAGGGCCGCCCCGCGCTCGGCGGCCAGCGCGCCGAGCAGCGCGGCCTTGCCGCCGGGGCCGGCGCAGCCGTCCAGCCAGAGCCGGTCGGGGCCGTCCACGGGGGCGTTGGCGAGGGCGAGGGCGACCAGTTGGCTGCCCTCGTCCTGGACGCCGGCCCGGTTCTCGCGGACCGCGTCCAGCCCGGCGGGGTCGCCGCCCTCGGCGAGCCGCAGCGCGTACGGGGACCAGCGGCCGTCCTCGGCCTCCGGCAGGGCCTCGCGCAGTTCGGCGACGCTGGAGCGGCCGGGGCGGGCGACGAGCGTGACCTCGGGGCGGGCGTTGTCGGCGTCCAGCAGCCGTTCCATCGCGGAGCGGCCGGCGTCCTCGGGCTGCCAGCGGCCGAGCGCGTCCCACAGCGAGGAGACCACCCAGCGCGGGTGCGAGTGGACGACGGCGAGGTGGTCCTCGGCGTCGTCCTCGTACGGCGGGGCGACCTGCGCGGCCCAGCCGGCCAGGTCCTGCGCGCTGATCTTGCGCAGGACGGCGTTGACGAACTTGGCGCGGCCGTCGCCGAGCACCACGCGGGCGAGTTCGACGGTCGCGGAGACCGCGGCGTGGCTGGGGATGCGGGTGCCGAGCAGCTGGTGCGCGCCGAGCGAGAGGACGTCGAGCACCGGCGGGTCGACCTCGCGCAGCGGGCGGTCCACGCAGGCGGCGATGATCGCGTCGTAGGTGCCCTGGCCGCGCAGCGTGCCGTAGACGAGTTCGGTGGCGAGGGCGGCGTCGCGGCGGTCCATGCCCTTGCGCTCGGCCTCGCGCAGCAGCGACGGCAGGATCAGGTTGGCGTACGCGTCGCGCTCGTCGACGGCGCGCAGCGCGCGGAACGCGACGATCCGGGCCGGGTCCTTCTTGGGGCGGCGGTGCGGACGGGGGCGCGCTTGGCGCCGGGGGCGGGGGTGCTCAACGGGTGCCTCGAAACAAAGTGCTGCGGATCAGGTCCGACCCGGCAGCGCGGCCGGGTCTCACCCTGAAGTCTAGGGTGAGACCCTCCCGAACCCGGCATCCGCCGCCCGGTGGGGGGGCGCTCAGCCCTCGAAGCGCTCGCCGGACTCGATCCGCGCGCCGCGCGCCCAGTCGGCGGCCGGCATCGCCTTCTTGCCCTGCGGGCGGACCTCGCCGAGCTCCACCTCGTGGCTGCCGGTGCCGACCCGGACGCTGTTCTTGCTGACGGCCAACTCGCCTGCGGCCAGGCCGACTTCGCCCGGCAGCAGGCGCACCGGGCCGGTCACCTTGAGCCGCTCGCCGCGGAACGTGGTCCACGCGCCGGGCGCGGGCGCGCAGCCGCGCACCACCCGGTCGACCCGCAGCGCGGGGTGGGTCCACTCGATCCGGGCGTCCTCGACGGTGATCTTCGGCGCCGGCGACACCCCGTCCACGGGCTGCGGCTCGGGCCGGGCGGTGCCGTCCTCGATGGCGTCCATGGTGCGCACCAGCAGTTCGGCGCCCGCGTGGGCGAGCCGGCCGAGCAGGTCGCCGCTGGTGTCGGTGGGCTTCACCGTCTCGGTGAGGACGCCGAACACCGGGCCGTCGTCCAGGCCCTCCTGGATGCGGAAGGTGGACGCGCCGGTGACCTCGTCGCCCGCCATGATCGAGTGCTGGACGGGGGCCGCGCCGCGCCACGCGGGCAGCAGCGAGAAGTGCAGGTTGACCCAGCCGTGCACCGGGATCTCCAGCGCGCCGGGCCGGATCAGCGCGCCGTACGCGACCACCGGGCAGCAGTCGGGGGCGATCTCGGCCAGCCGGGCCATGAACTCGGGCTCGCTCGGCCGGGCCGGCTTGAGCACCTCGATGCCCGCCTCCTCGGCGCGCTGCGCGACGGGGCTGGCCACCAGCTTGCGCCCGCGCCCGGACGGCGCGTCGGGGCGGGTCACCACGGCGACCACCTCGTGCCGGGAGGCCAGCAGGGCGTCCAGGGCGGGAACAGCAACCTCGGGGGTGCCGGCGAAGACGAGACGCACGGGCATGGGCCTTTCTTGAAGTCCAACCGACCAGCGGGAAACCGCACTGGTCAGAACATCGGATTGCCGGAAAATGATCGTCCTTCGACCGGGTCTTCGCTTCGTCGACCCTCCGACAATCCCGCCGGAACACCCGGCAGGAACGAACGCTCCGTCAGCGCCGGACCGTCAGCGAATGACACCGAACGTGGAATGCGGCGAGATCTTCACCGTCGGCGCCGGAGCCCCGCCCCAGTCCGCCTCCCGGATCGCCTTCATCGCCGCCTTCCGGGTCTCCCGGTCCAGCCGGTCGATGAAGATGATCCCGTCCAGGTGGTCCGTCTCGTGCTGGATGCACCGGGCCAGCAGTTCGGTGCCCTCCACCGTCACCGCGTCCCCGTACATGTTGAAGCCCTTCGCCACCACGCCGAACGCCCGCTTGGTGTCGAACCGCAGCCCGGGCAGCGACAGGCAGCCCTCCGGGCCGTCCTGCTCCTCCTCGGTCAACGACAGGTCGGGGTTGATCAGATGCCCCACCACCCCGTCCACGTTGTACGTGAACACCCGCAGCGAGACGCCGAGTTGCGGCGCCGCGAGCCCCGCGCCCGGAGCCTCCAGCATGGTGTCGGTGAGGTCCTTCACCAGCCTCCGCAGTTCCTTGTCGAATGTCTCCACCGGCTTCGCGGTCGACCGCAGCACCGGGTCACCGAAGATCCGGATCGGCTGAACTGCCAAGACTGCGACTCCCTCTGCCACCCGAACGGGACGGAAACAACGACCTACCGGGAAGTCTATGCAATACCCGCCACCTGTTCGGAGCAGTCACCGGCATATCCCGACTCGCACTCCGGGCGTGACCCAACGACCCGACGTGCGTTGGTCAATGCGAATTGACCGGGACGCGCGAGCGCCCCGAGCACGCGACCCGACCGAGAGGTGGCAACGAGGCCATGGCCGAGCAGATCAATCACGACGCCCGGGCCCGGGCGTCCCTGCACCTGCTGGTGCGGGACATCGAGCGGGTCCGGCGCCAGGTCGACGCCCTGCGCACGCTCACCGCACAACTGGGCAACGTCTACCGTCCCCGCCGCCCCAGCACCTCCGCCGGCTTCGTGGTCTACGGCCGGGCCCCCGCCCCCACCGTCCGCCTCGCCCAGGAGCTGCGCGAGAGCGTCGAGACCCTGGTCGCCGCCGCCGTCGAGTTCGACCGCGCGCTCGGCTTCTCCTGGGACTCCGTCGGCTCGGCCCTCGGCGTCACCAAGCAGGCCGTCCACCGCCGGTACGGCGTCCGGCGCCCCTCCACCGAGCTCCTCCCCGCCCCCGCGAAACCGAGACCGCCCCCACGGCCCCGGCCCCCGCCCCCGATCCCCCAGGCCCGCCAGGCCAGCCCCCTGATGCCCCAACGAGCCCGCTAGCGAGCAGGCGGGCGCGGGTGCGAAACCAGGGGCGCGTGGGGGCACTTCCCAGACCCTGGTCTCGCGCCCTCCGCCGCTACCCGATGTCCGTCGGGTCCACCCGGATCCGCACCGTCTCCGCCCCCCGCAGCGCCAGCCGGGCAATCTGCGCCGCCTTCAACGCCGAAGCCAGCGCCGCGCCCTGCCCGGGGCGACCCGGACGAGCGCGCGCTCCGCCGTCTCGCCCTTCGGCCCGCCGTACACCGGCACCGGCCCGAGCACGTCCGCCCCTTCGGGGAGTCGCAGCAGGCCCAGCAGGTCGGCGACGGCCTGCGGAGGCCCGGTCACGGACGCCATCCGCGACACCGGCGGGAAGCGCAGCTCCTCCCGCTCGTCGAGTTCCATGCCCGCGTGCCCGGCGGGATCCCAGCGCACGAGCGCCTGCACGGCGCGCGCCGCGGCTTCCGCGACCACCACCACCGTCCCGCCCTCCCCCGCGGGGCGGACCAGGGACGCGGCCGTCAGCCACCGCCGCACGGTCTCCTCGCCGGCCCGCAGGTCGGGCCGGTTGAGCAGGGCCCACCCGTCGAGCAGCAGCGCCGCCGCGTACCCGGGGCCCTCGGCGACCGGTTCCGCGCCCGGCGTGGAGATCACCAGCGCGGGGGCGGACGGCACGGAGGCGAGCACCGCGTCCCGCCCGGAGGTCCGCACGGGGATGCGCGGGAAGGCCTTCCCGAGTTCCTCGGCCGTCCGCCGGACGCCCACCACCTGGGCCCGCAGCCGGAACGACCCGCATTCGGGGCAGTGCCAGTCGTGCTCCTCCGTCCCGCACCACGCGCAGACCAGCGCGGTGTCCGCCGCCGGGGACTCCAGCGGCCCGCCGCACGCCCGGCAGCGCACCGGCTCGCGGCAGCGCCCGCACGCCAGCCGGGGCGCGTAGCCCCGCCGCGGGACCTGGATCAGCACCGGGCCGCGGGTGAGCGCCTCCCGCGCCGTCTCCCACGCCACCGAGGGCAGTCGCGCGGCCTGCGCGGCGGCGTCCCGCGCCTGGTCGTGCTCGGTGACGGTCCGCACCCTGGGCGCGACCTGCCGGACCACGTCCCGCGGGGCGGCCAGCGGCCGTGCCCAGCCGCTGCGGACCAGTTGCGCGGCCTCGACGGTGGTCGAGACGCCGCCGAGCAGCATCGCCGCGCCCTCCTCCGCGGCGCGCAGCAGCGCCACCTCCCGCACGTGCGGGTAGGGCGCGTTGGGGTCGGCGTGGCTGCTGTCGCCGTCGGACCAGACGACGACCAGGCCGAGGTCGCGGACGGGTGCGAAGACCGCCGCCCGGGTGCCGATCGCGGCGTGCACCGAGCCCCGGCTGACGGCCAGCCAGCGCCGGTAGCGTTCCTGCGGCCCGGCCTCGGCGGCGAGCACCGCGTGCCGGCCCTCGCCGAGCACGCCGCGCAGCGCGGCGTCCACCCGCGCGACCGAGCGGCCGTCGGGCAGTACCACCAGCGCCCCGCGTCCGGAGGACAGGGTGGCGGCGACCGCCCGGGCGATCTCGAACGGCCACTCCGGTCCGGGCAGTGCCGTCCACACGGCGCGCGGGGCGTGCCCGCCCGCCAGCGAGGCGAGGAAGTCCGCGCCGTGCGCGTACCGCTCCCAGCTCCCGGCCGCCGGAGCACCCGGCGGCGGCAGCGGCCGCGGCGAGGGCTCGCCCTCGGCTCCGGCGTGGCGCGGCGGGATCGCGAGTTGCAGCACGTCCGCCAGCGTTCCCGCGTAGCGGTCGGCGACGGCCCGGCAGAGCCGCAGCAGCCGCGGTGTCAGCACCTGCTCGGGGGACAGCACCCGGGCCAGCGGGGCGAGCGGGCCGGCGTAGTCCGAGTCGTCCCGCCGTTCGACGATGTACCCGTCGTGCAGGGCGCCGCCCTCGCGCCGCCCGTGCGCGCCGACCCGCCCGCCGAAGCGGACCCGGACCCGGACGCCGGGCCGGGCGTCCTCGGACATCGCCTCGGGGACGGCGTAGTCGAAGTACTGGTCGAGGCTGAGCACGCCCTTGTCGACCAGGACCCGGGCCACCGGCTGCCGCTCCGCCATGACGACCCCGCGCGCAGCTCTCGGCTTCGCCCGGCGCACCGTCTCCCGGATGAACGCCAACTGCTCCCCGGCCCCGTCCGCGCTGCTCACGCCCCCAAACCTAGCGGACCCCGCCGACACGGAGAACGAAGCCGCCCGCCGAGGGAATCCCCTCGACGGGCGGCGACGGTGCGGAGCACTCAGCCGGCGACGGCGGCCTTCAGCGCGTCCACGCGGTCGGTGCGCTCCCAGGTGAAGTCCGGCAGCTCACGGCCGAAGTGGCCGTAGGCGGCGGTCTGGGAGTAGATCGGGCGCAGCAGGTCCAGGTCGCGGATGATGGCGGCCGGGCGAAGGTCGAAGACCTTGGTGACGGCTTCCTGGATCTTCAGGACCGGGACGGTCTCGGTGCCGAAGGTCTCCACGAACAGGCCGACCGGCTCGGCCTTGCCGATCGCGTACGCGACCTGCACCTCGGCGCGCTTGGCGAGGCCCGCGGCGACGATGTTCTTCGCCACCCAGCGCATCGCGTACGCGGCGGAGCGGTCGACCTTGGACGGGTCCTTGCCGGAGAACGCGCCGCCGCCGTGGCGGGCCATGCCGCCGTAGGTGTCGATGATGATCTTGCGACCGGTGAGGCCGGCGTCGCCCATCGGGCCGCCGATCTCGAAGCGGCCGGTCGGGTTGACCAGCAGGCGGTAGCCCTCGGTGGTGAGCTTGATGCCCTCGTCGGCGAGCGCCTTGAGCTCCGGCTCGACCACGAACTCGCGGATGTCCGGGGTGAGCAGCGACTCCAGGTCGATGTCCGAGGCGTGCTGCGAGGAGACCACGACGGTGTCCAGGCGCACGGCGCGGTCGCCGTCGTACTCGATGGTGACCTGGGTCTTGCCGTCGGGGCGCAGGTACGGGATGGTCCCGTTCTTGCGGACCTCGGTCAGCCGGCGGGAGAGCCGGTGCGCCAGGGTGATCGGCAGCGGCATCAGCTCGGGGGTGTCGTCGCACGCGTAGCCGAACATCAGGCCCTGGTCGCCGGCGCCCTGCCGGTCCAGCTCGTCCTCGACGTCGCCCTCGACACGGTGCTCGTGCGCGGTGTCCACGCCCTGCGCGATGTCCGGGGACTGCGAGCCGATCGACACCGAGACGCCGCAGGAGGCACCGTCGAAGCCCTTCTTCGACGAGTCGTAGCCGATGTCCAGGATCTTCTCCCGGACGAGCTGCGCGATCGGCGCGTACGCCTTGGTGGTGACCTCACCGGCGATGTGCACCAGGCCGGTGGTGATCAGGGTCTCCACGGCGACGCGGGAGGTCGGGTCGTCCTTGAGGAGGGCGTCCAGAATGGTGTCGCTGATCTGGTCAGCGATCTTGTCGGGGTGGCCCTCGGTGACGGACTCCGAGGTGAACAGGCGGCGAGACACAGCGCTCCCTGGGGTTGCAGCGGCTGCTGACTGAATGCGCTCGGAAGTCCCGAGGCATCCGGAAAGACTTGATTCCTGGTGTGGAGTGTAACGGTCGGCTACCGATCGCGGGCACTCTCCGTAGAGGTTCCGACGTGTCCGCGATACGGATCACATCTGCGCGAAACCGACGGAAACATTCCGGGCATGTTCGGAGCCGCTCCCAACTGGCGGAACGGCCCGGGGCGTTGCGGACGTCAGGGGGCCTGCGGGCCGGCCAGCCGGGCGGCGACCTGGTCCCAGATCGCGTCGGCCAGCACGTCCTTCGGACCGTCCGGAATGTGGACTTCCGAACCGTCGGCGCCGAGCAGCACCGCGCTGTTGGTGTCCTGGCCGAACGCCTTGCCGTCGCCGACCTCGTTGACGACCAGCAGGTCGCAGCCCTTGCGGGCGAGCTTGGCGCGGCCGTTGGCCAGCACGTCGTCGGTCTCGGCGGCGAAGCCGACCACCAGCTGCCCGGGGCGGGCCCGGTCGGCGGAGATCTCGGCCAGCACGTCGGGGTTGCGGACCAGCGCGACCGGCGCGGGCTCGACCCCGTCCACCTTCTTGATCTTTCCGGTGGCGTACTCGGCGGGCCGGAAGTCGGCGACGGCGGCGGCCATCACCACCGCGTCGGCCCCGGCGGCGGCCTCCAGCACGGCGTCGCGCAGCTGGAGCGCGGTGCCGACCCGCACCACGTCGACCCCGGCCGGGTCGGGCAGCGCGGTGTTGGCGGCGATCAGGGTGACCCGGGCGCCGCGGGCGGCGGCGGTGGCGGCCAGCGCGTACCCCTGCTTGCCGGACGAGCGGTTGCCGAGGAAGCGCACCGGGTCGAGCGGCTCCCGGGTGCCGCCCGCGGAGACCACCACCTGACGGCCCGTCAGGTCCGGTGCCTGCGCGCCGCGGGTCAGCACCCGGCGGCAGGCGGCGAAGATCTCGCCGGGGTCGGGCAGCCGGCCCTTGCCGGTGTCGACGCCGGTCAGCCGGCCGACGGCGGGCTCGATGACGATCGCGCCGCGGCGGCGCAGCGTGGCCACGTTCTCCTGGGTGGCGGGGTGCTCCCACATCTCGGTGTGCATGGCGGGCGCGAACACCACCGGGCAGCGGGCGGTCAGCAGGGTGTTGGTGAGCAGGTCGTCGGCGAGGCCGTGGGCGGCCTTGGCGAGCAGGTCGGCGGTGGCGGGGGCGACCACCACCAGGTCGGCCTGCTGCCCGATCCGCACGTGCGGGACCTCGTGCACCCGCTCCCAGGTCTCGGTGGCCGCGGGCCGCCCGGACAGCGCCGCCCAGGTCGCCTCGCCGACGAAGTGCAGCGCGGCGGCGGTCGGCACCACCTGCACCTGGTGCCCGGACTCGGTGAAGCGGCGCAGCAGTTCGCAGGCCTTGTAGGCGGCGATCCCGCCGCTGACACCGAGGACGACACGGGGCGCGGTCATGGCGGTCGATTCTCCTAACGACGGGTCAACCCGCCCACCTTACGACCCGCCGCCGGGCCGCTGCGACGTGTCGGCCCGCACAGGCCCGCGGGCCCCGGGGCGCGCCGACACACGCCGAGGGCCCGCCCGGTGCCAGTGGCATCGGACGGGCCCTCGACAGGGAACGCGGGGCTCAGGCGCCCTCGACCGCCTCGGCGGTGAGCAGGCCGGCGTTGATCTCGCGGAGCGCGATCGACAGCGGCTTCTCGTGCACGTGGGTGTCGACCAGCGGGCCGACGTACTCCAGCAGGCCCTCGCCGAGCTGGGAGTAGTACGCGTTGATCTGGCGGGCGCGCTTGGCCGCGTAGATCACCAGGCTGTACTTGGAGTCGGTGGCCTCGAGCAGCTCGTCGATCGGCGGGTTGATGATGCCCTCGGGCGCGGTCATCGAAGAGGACACGCTGAACCTTCCGAAGTGGTTTTCATGAATCGGCTGGATGCAGCCGATCCGGTCAGGCTACACCGAGCAAGGCTAGCAGTTCGGCCGCTACCTGCTCGACGGAGGTGTTGACAAGCGTCGTGTCGAACTCCGACTCGGCGGCCAGTTCGACCTTGGCCGCCGCCAGCCGCTCGTCGATGACGTCCTGCGGCTCGGTGCCGCGGCCGGTGAGCCGGCGCACCAGCTCGTCCCAGCTCGGCGGGGCCAGGAAGACCAGCTGGGCCTCCGGCATCGACTCCTTGACCTGCCGGGCGCCCTGGAGGTCGATCTCCAGCAGCACCGGCTCGCCCTTGTCGAGCTTGTCGAGCACCATCTGCCGGGGCGTTCCGTACCGGTTGCCGGCGAACACCGCCCACTCCAGCAGTTCGCCGTTGGCGACCAGCTTGTCGAACTGCTCGTTGTCGACGAAGTGGTACTGCACTCCGTCGCGCTCGCCGGGTCGCGGGTGGCGGGTCGTCGCCGACACCGACAGCCAGACCTCGGGGAACTGCTTCCTCATATGAGCGACGACCGTGCTCTTGCCGACCCCGGAGGGGCCGGAGAGCACGGTCAGCCGCGGACGCTCACTCATGTACCGATTATCCCGGATCGCGGAGGTTCCGCCGACACCGGCCTCCGCTCAGGAGGCGGCGCCGCCGAACTCCCGCTCCAGGGACGCGATCTGGTTCGTACCGAGGCCCCGCACACGACGGCTCTCGGAGATGCCGAGGCGCTCCATGATCTGCTTGGCGCGGACCTTGCCGACACCCGGCAGGGACTCCAGCAGAGCGGAGACCTTCATCTTGCCGATGACCTCGTCGTCGGACTTGCCGGCCTTGATGACGTCGTGCAGCGAGGCGCCCGAGTGCTTCAGCCGGTTCTTGACGTCGGCACGCTTCCGGCGAGCCTCGGCGGCCTTGGCGAGCGCGGCGGTGCGCTGTTCGGGAGTAAGGGGCGGAAGAGCCACGCCGTTCACCTCAGGTGTGGATGGAAGGGATGAGCCATGACTGGGTTGTGCCCGGACGCCACAGGCTCTGACCTGCGACGGTGGCCGGAACCACCGCCAACTGGCGTCCTACCGCCGGACACTACCCAACTTGGGCCGCCGCGTCAGGAAAAGAACACGAAAAGTCCAGGTCAGCAGGGGCTGACCCGGGACTTTTCCGGGCAAATCAGCCGAGTTGACCGCTTCGGGCTCACGCGTTTGTGACGGCCCTCACATCGTCGACGAACACCTGCGCGGCCTGTCGCAGCGCCGCGACGGACGGCCCGTACTTCAGCACGTCACGGCTCACGCTGGGCACCACGTTGCGCACCTGGTCGCCGAACACCCGCGGCAGGTCCTGCGCGGTGGCGCCCTGCGCGCCCACGCCGGGGGCCAGCAGCGGGCCGTTGATCGCCAGGTCCACGCCGGCGTCGGCGAGCGTCGCACCGACCACCGCGCCGAACGAACCCAGCGGCGCCGCACCGGAGTTCTCCGCCGCGAGGCGGCGCAGCACGGCCTGCGCGACGCTCTCGCCGTCCGCGCCGACCGCGCGCTGCACCTCGTGGCCCTCCGGGTTGGAGGTCAGCGCCAGCGCGAACAGGCCGCAGCCGTTGCGGTGCGCCAGGTCGACGGCGGGCTGCAGCGAGCCGAAGCCCAGGTACGGGCTGACGGTCAGCGCGTCGGAGAACAGCGGGCTGTCCGGGGAGAGGAAGGTCTCCGCGTAGGCGGCCATGGTGGAGCCGATGTCGCCGCGCTTGGCGTCCATCAGCACCAGCGCGCCGGCCTCCCGGGCCTCGGCGACGGTGCGCTCCAGCACGGCGATGCCGCGGCTGCCGAAGCGCTCGAAGAACGCCGACTGCGGCTTCAGCACGGCGACCCGGTCGGCCAGCGCCTCGACCACCGTGCGGGAGAAGCTCTCCAGCCCGGCCAGGTCGTCGTTCAGGCCCCAGGCGGTGAGCAGCGAGCCGTGCGGGTCGATGCCGACGCAGAGCTGGCCGCGGGTGTCGAGGGCGGTCCGCAGGCGGGTGCCGAAGGGCGTGGTGTCAGTCATCGGTGTCTTTCCTCAAGTCTCAAGTGGGGTCGGCAGATAGGGGCCTAGGGCCCGTCTTCAAACCCGCGTCGCAGGCCCGCGGCGTCCGGTGCGTGCTCTCGGCGTGCCGGGTGGAAGGCCTCGTACTGGATGTACTTGGTCTTTCGCCCGGTGCGGCGAGAGTGCGTGCCGGGCGTCGTGGGGCAGGCGGGGGTTTGAAGACGGGCCCTAGCGGATGCCCTTGCCGACCGCCTCGCCGATCGATGCGTAGCCGGCCGCGCGCAGGCGGGCGGACAGGCCCTTGTGGACCTTGCGCATCCAGAACGGGCCTTCGTAGATGAACGCGGAGTAGCCCTGGACCAGGTCGGCGCCGGCCAGGATGCGCTGCCAGGCGTCCTCGGCGGTCTCGATGCCGCCGACCGAGACGATCGCGAGCCGGCCGTCGGTGCGCTTGCGCAGGCGCTCCAGCACCTCCAGCGAGCGGGCCTTGAGCGGGGCGCCGGACAGGCCGCCCATGCCGATCTCCTCGATCCGCGCGGCGGGGGTCCGCAGGCCCTCGCGGCCGATGGTGGTGTTGGTGGCGATGATGCCGTCCAGGCCCAGGTGCAGCGCCATGTCGGCGATCTCGTCGATGTCCTCGTCGGCGAGGTCGGGGGCGATCTTCACCAGCAGCGGCACGTGGTGGGTGGTGACCTCGTCGGCGGCCTTGCGGACGTCCCACAGCAGCGGGCCGAGGACCTGCACGGCCTGCAGGTTGCGCAGCCCGGGGGTGTTCGGCGAGGAGACGTTGACGACCAGGTAGTCGGCGTACGGGGCCAGCGCCTTGGCGGACTTCAGGTAGTCGGCGGTGGCCTCGTCCTCGGGGACGACCTTGGTCTTGCCGATGTTGACGCCGATCACCGGGGTGCTGCTGGTGTGCGGGCGGGCGGCCAGGCGGGCGGCGACCCGGGCGGAGCCCTGGTTGTTGAAGCCCATCCGGTTGATCAGCGCGCGGTCCTCGACCAGGCGGAACAGTCGCGGCGCGGGGTTGCCGGGCTGGGGCTCGCCGGTGACGGTGCCGATCTCGACGTAGTCGAAGCCGAGCATCGACAGGCCGTCGATGCCGATGCCGTTCTTGTCGAAGCCCGCGCCGAGGCCGAACGGGCCGGGCAGGTCGAGGCCGAGCGCGGTGGTGCGGAGCTTGGGGTCGCGCGGGGCGAGGACGGCGCGCACCAGCGAGCGCAGGCCGGGCACCGAGCGGGCCAGCCGGATCCAGAAGAACGCCAGGTGGTGGGCCTTCTCCGGGTCCATCTTCTTGAACAGCAGGTTGAACAGCAGCTTGTACACGTGGCGCCTCCGACGGCTGGCTGGGAGCGGGCATGGACGTGGGGGGCACCCGGCGCGCGGTGTGCCCCCCACGGTTGTCGGCCTAGTTGCGGCCGGAGTTGATCAGCGCCGCGTGCTCCTGCAGCGACATCACGCCGACCTCGCCGCGGTGCAGCGCGTCGATGCCCTGCACGGCCGCGCCCATCGCCTGCACGGTGGTCAGGCAGGGGACGCCGCGGGAGACCGCGGCGGTGCGGATCTCGTAGCCGTCCATCCGGCCGCCGGTGCCGTACGGGGTGTTGATGATGAGGTCGATGCCGCCCTCGTGGATGAGCTGGACGATGGTCTTCTCGCCGCCCTCGCCCTCGCCCTCGGAGTGCTTGCGCACCACGGTGGCGGGGATGCCGGCCCGCTGCAGCACCTCGGCGGTGCCGGTGGTGGCGAGCAGTTCGAAGCCGAGCTCGACCAGCGCGCGGGCCGGGAAGACCAGGTTGCGCTTGTCGCGGTTGGCGACCGAGACGAACACCTTGCCGCTGGTCGGCAGCGCGCCGTACGCGCCGGTCTGCGACTTGGCGTAGGCGGTGCCGAACACCCGGTCGATGCCCATGACCTCGCCGGTGGAGCGCATCTCCGGGCCGAGCACGGTGTCGACGCCGCGGCCGTGCACGTCGCGGAAGCGCGACCACGGCATCACGGCCTCCTTGACCGAGATCGGCGCGTCGGCGGGCAGCGTGCCGCCGTCGCCCTCGCGCGGCAGCAGGCCCTCGGCGCGCAGCTCGGCGATGGTGGCGCCGAGCGAGATCCGGGCGGCGGCCTTGGCCAGCGGCACGGCGGTCGCCTTGGAGGTGAACGGCACGGTGCGGGAGGCGCGCGGGTTGGCCTCCAGCACGTAGAGGATGTCGCCGGACAGCGCGAACTGGATGTTGATCAGGCCGCGCACGCCGACGCCCTTGGCGATGCCCTCGGTGGCGGAGCGCAGGCGCTTGATGTCGAACCCGCCGAGGGTGATCGGCGGCAGCGCGCACGCGGAGTCGCCGGAGTGGATGCCGGCCTCCTCGATGTGCTCCATGACGCCGCCGAGGTACAGCTCCTCGCCGTCGTACAGCGCGTCCACGTCGATCTCGACCGCGTCGTCCAGGAAGCGGTCGATCAGCACCGGGTGCTCGGAGATCAGGCCGGCGTGCCGCTCCAGGTAGGAGGCGAGCGAGGCCTCGTCGTAGACGATCTCCATGCCGCGGCCGCCGAGCACGTAGGACGGGCGGGCGAGGACCGGGTAGCCGATCTCGTCGGCGATGGCCTTGGCCTCCTCGAAGGAGAAGGCGGTGCCGTGCTTGGGCGCGGGCAGGCCCGCCTCCTTCAGCACCCGGCCGAACGCGCCGCGCTCCTCGGCGAGGTGGATCGCCTCGGGCGAGGTGCCGACCACCGGCACGCCGTTGTCCTTGAGCGCCTGCGCCAGGCCCAGCGGGGTCTGGCCGCCGAGCTGCACGATGACGCCGGCCAGCGGGCCGGCCTGCTGCTCGGCGTGGACGATCTCCAGCACGTCCTCCAGGGTGAGCGGCTCGAAGTACAGCCGGTCGGAGGTGTCGTAGTCGGTGGAGACGGTCTCCGGGTTGCAGTTGACCATCACGGTCTCGTACCCGGCGTCGGCCAGCGCGAAGGAGGCGTGCACGCAGGAGTAGTCGAACTCGATGCCCTGGCCGATCCGGTTCGGACCGGAGCCCAGGATGATCACGGCGGGCTTGGTGCGCGGGGCGACCTCGGTCTCCTCGTCGTAGGACGAGTAGAAGTACGGGGTCTTGGCGGCGAACTCGGCGGCGCAGGTGTCGACGGTCTTGAACACCGGGCGGATGCCGAGCGCGTGCCGGACCTCGCGGACCACGTCGGTCTTCAGGCCGCGGATCTCGCCGATCTGCTGGTCGGAGAAGCCGTGCCGCTTGGCGTGGCGGAGCAGCTCCGGGTCGAGCTTGTCGCCCTCGGCGAGCTCGGCGGCGATCTCGTGGATCAGGAAGAGCTGGTCGACGAACCACGGGTCGATCCGGGTGGCGTCGAACACCTCCTCGGGGGTGGCGCCGGCCCGGATCGCCTGCATGACGGTGTTGATCCGGCCGTCGGTCGGGACGACCGCCTTCGCCAGCAGCTCGGCCTTGTCGCCGGGCTCGCCGACGAAGGTGAACTGCGAGCCCTTCTTCTCCAGCGAGCGCAGCGCCTTGTTCAGCGCCTCCGGGAAGTTGCGGCCCATGGCCATCGCTTCGCCGACCGACTTCATGGTGGTGGTCAGCGTGGCGTCGGCGGACGGGAACTTCTCGAACGCGAACCGCGGCACCTTCACCACGACGTAGTCGAGGGTCGGCTCGAACGACGCCGGGGTCTGCTCGGTGATGTCGTTGGGGATCTCGTCCAGCGTGTAGCCGACGGCCAGCTTCGCGGCGATCTTGGCGATCGGGAAGCCGGTGGCCTTCGAGGCCAGCGCGGAGGAGCGGGAGACGCGCGGGTTCATCTCGATGACGATGACCCGGCCGTCCTCGGGGTTCACCGCGAACTGGATGTTGCAGCCGCCGGTGTCGACGCCGACCTCGCGGATCACGGCGATGCCGATGTCGCGGAGGATCTGGTACTCGCGGTCGGTGAGCGTCATCGCCGGGGCGACGGTGATCGAGTCACCGGTGTGCACGCCCATCGGGTCGAAGTTCTCGATGGAGCAGACCACCACGACGTTGTCGTGCTTGTCGCGCATCAGCTCCAGCTCGTACTCCTTCCAGCCGAGGATGGACTCCTCCAGGAGCACCTCGGTGGTCGGCGAGAGGGCCAGGCCCTGGCCGGCGATGCGGCGCAGGTCCTCCTCGTCGTGGGCGAAGCCGGAGCCGGCGCCGCCCATGGTGAAGGAGGGGCGGACCACGACCGGGTAACCGCCGAGGGTGTCGACGCCGGCGAGCACGTCCTCCATGGAGTGGCAGATCACCGAGCGGGCGGACTCGCCGTGGCCGATCTTGGCGTTGACGGCCTCGACCACGCCCTTGAACAGCTCGCGGTCCTCGCCCTTGTTGATCGCCTCGACGTCGGCGCCGATCAGCTCGACGTCGTACTTCTCCAGCGTGCCGGCCTGGTGCAGGGAGATCGCGGTGTTCAGCGCGGTCTGGCCGCCCAGGGTCGGCAGCAGCGCGTCGGGGCGCTCCTTGGCGATGATCTTCTCGACGAACTCCGGGGTGATCGGCTCGACGTAGGTGGCGTCGGCGATCTCCGGGTCGGTCATGATGGTCGCCGGGTTGGAGTTGACCAGGATGACCCGCAGCCCTTCCGCCTTGAGCACCCGGCAGGCCTGCGTACCCGAGTAGTCGAACTCCGCCGCCTGGCCGATGACGATGGGGCCGGAGCCGATCACCAGGACGGACTTGATGTCGGTGCGCTTAGGCACGCTGGGCCTCCATAAGGCTCACGAAGCGGTCGAAGAGGTAGGCGGCGTCGTGCGGGCCGGCTGCCGCTTCGGGGTGGTACTGCACGCTGAAGGCGGGGATGTCGAGTGCCTGCAGGCCCTCGACCACGTCGTCGTTGAGGCAGACGTGGGAGACCTCGACCCGCCCGAAGGGGGTGTCGCTCACCTTGTCCAGCGGCGCGTTCACGGCGAAGCCGTGGTTGTGGGCGGTCACCTCGACCTTGCCGGTGGTGCGGTCCTGCACCGGCTGGTTGATGCCGCGGTGGCCGTACTTGAGCTTGTAGGTGCCGAACCCGAAGGCCCGGCCGAGGATCTGGTTGCCGAAGCAGATGCCGAAGAACGGGGTCTTCTTCGCCAGCACCTCGCGCAGCACCTCGACCTGCCGGTCGGCGGTGGCCGGGTCGCCCGGGCCGTTGGAGAAGAACACGCCGTCGGGCTGGACGGCGTAGATGTCCTCGACGGTGGAGTTGGCGGGCAGCACGTGCACCTCGATGCCGCGCTCGGCCATCCGGTGCGGGGTCATGCCCTTGATGCCGAGGTCGACGGCGGCGACGGTGAACTTCTTCGCGCCGATCGCGGGGACGACGTAGGCCTCCTTGGTGGCGACCTCGGCGCACAGGTCGGCGCCCTTCATCTCCGGCGCGGACTGCACCTTGGCGAGCAGCTCGGCCTGGTCGGCGAGCGCCGGGCCGGAGAAGATGCCGACGCGCATGGCGCCGCGCTCGCGCAGGTGGCGGGTGAGCGCGCGGGTGTCGATGCCGCTGATGCCGACGACGCCCTGGCGCTCCAGCTCCTCGTCCAGCGAGCGCTTCGAGCGCCAGTTGGAGGCGACCCGGGAGGGGTCGCGGACCACGTAGCCGGACACCCAGATCTGCTGCGACTCGTCGTCCTCGTCGTTCCAGCCGGTGTTGCCGATCTGCGGGGCCGTCATCACGACCACCTGGCGGTGGTAGGACGGGTCGGTCAGGGTCTCCTGGTAGCCGGACATGCCGGTGTTGAAGACCGCCTCGCCGAAGGTCTCGCCGACCGCGCCGTAGGCCTGGCCGCGGAACGTCCGGCCGTCCTCCAGGACGAGCACGGCGGGCACACGCTCCCGCCTGGTGCGCTGCGTGGTGGGGGCAGGTGCGGTCATGTCGCGGCCTCTTCCGTCTTCTTCGTCTTCGTACGTGTTACCAGTGCCTCGACGGCCTCGACCCAGGCGTCGTGATCGGCTGCGGAGTCCAACCGGAAACCGCTTTCCAACTGCTTTCCGCCGTGCGTCCAGCCGACCACCAGCAGGCCCGAGGGGACCACCTTGCCGGCGATGCCGGAGTCGGTGCGGGCGGCGGTGAGGGCGGCGGCGGGGATCCACAGGTCGTCCGCGCCGGGGCGGCGGGCCAGCAGGCCCTGCTCGGTGAGGGTGAGCTCGGCCAGGCTGCGGGTGCCCAGGCCGTGCGCGACGACCCGGTCCAGCCAGTTCCCGGCGGTGGTGGAGCCGTGGTACCGGCCGGGGCCGGCCAGCAGGGCGTCGCCGGGGGCGTCCGGCGCGGCGGGCAGTTCCGGCAGGTCGGACTGCATGGTCCGGCGCCAGTTCCAGCCCTGCCGCATCAGCCAGTACACCAGCGCGACCAGGATCAGCAGGCCGACCGTCGCCCCGATGTACCCGGGCCAGTCGGTCACCCGGCCCTTTTCGGTGGCGAGCAGCATCAGCGCTCGACCAGTTCGCCGGCGAGCACGGTGGCCTCGCCTCGCAGGAAGGTGGCGTGCACCCGTCCGGGCAGGTCCATGCCCTTGTACGGGCTGTTGCGGGAGCGGGTGGCGAAGGTCTCGGGGTTCACGACACCACGGTACGCGGGATCGAAGAGCACCAGGTTGGCGGGCTCACCCACCGAGATCGGACGTCCGTGGCCGGTGAGACGGCCGATCCGCGCGGGGCGGTGCGACATCCGGTCCGCGACGCCCTCCCAGTTCAGCAGGCCGGTGTCGACCATGGTCTGCTGGACGACCGACAGCGCGGTCTCCAGGCCGACCATGCCCATCGCGGCGACCGCCCACTCGCAGTCCTTGTCCTCCGCCGGGTGCGGGGCGTGGTCGGTGGCGACGGCGTCGATGGTGCCGTCGGCCAGCGCCTCGCGCAGCGCCTCCACGTCCGCGGCGGTGCGCAGCGGCGGGTTGACCTTGTACACCGGGTCGTAGCTGCGGACCAGCTCGTCGGTGAGCAGCAGGTGGTGCGGGGTGACCTCGGCGGTGACGTCCCAGCCCTTGGCCTTGGCCCAGCGGACGATCTCCACCGAGCCGGCCGTGGACAGGTGGCAGATGTGCACCCGGGAGCCGACGTGCGCGGCCAGCAGCACGTCGCGGGCGATGATCGACTCCTCGGCGACGGCGGGCCAGCCGCCGAGGCCGAGCTCGCCGGAGACCAGGCCCTCGTTCATCTGGGCGCCGGCGGTCAGCCGCGGCTCCTGGGCGTGCTGGGCGACGACGCCGTCGAAGGCCTTCACGTACTCCAGGGCGCGGCGCATGATGACCGCGTCGTCCACGCACTTGCCGTCGTCGGAGAACACCCGGACGCCGGCGGCGGAGTCGTGCATCGCGCCGAGCTCGGCGAGCTGCTTGCCCTCCAGGCCGACGGTGACGGCGCCGACCGGCTGCACGTCGCAGTAGCCGTACTCCTGGCCGAGCCGCCAGACCTGCTCGACGACGCCGGCGGTGTCGGCGACCGGGAAGGTGTTGGCCATCGCGTGCACCGCGGTGTAGCCGCCCATGGCCGCGGACCGGGTGCCCGTCAGCACGGTCTCGGCGTCCTCGCGGCCGGGCTCGCGCAGGTGGGTGTGCAGGTCGACCAGGCCGGGCAGGGCGACCAGCCCGGTGGCGTCGATCTCGATGTCCGCCGGGACGTCGAGGTTCTCGCCGATCGCGGCGAAGGCGCCGTCGACGAGGTGGATGTCCTGGGGGGAGCCGCCGAGGATCTGGGCGTTGCGGATCAGGTAGGTGGTCACTGGGCGGCCTCCAGGAGTTCGGTGGTGCGGGCGGAGTCGGCTGAGCCATCGGCAAAAACGGCTCCGCCGAGCAGCAGGTACAGGACGGCCATCCGGACCGAGACGCCGTTGGCGACCTGCTCGACCACGGTGCAGCGCGGCGAGTCGGCGACGTCGGCGGTGATCTCCATGCCGCGGACCATCGGGCCGGGGTGCATCACGATGGCGTGCTCCGGCATGGTGGCGAGGCGCAGCCCGTTCAGCCCGTAGCGGCGCGAGTACTCGCGCTCGGTGGGGAAGAACGCGGCGTTCATCCGCTCGCGCTGCACCCGCAGCATCATCACGGCGTCGACCTTCGGCAGCACCGCGTCCAGGTCGTAGGAGACCTGGCAGGGCCAGGTCTCGATGCCGATCGGCAGCAGGGTCGGCGGGGCGACGAAGGTGACCTCCGCGCCGAGCGTGGTCAGCAGGTGCACGTTGGAGCGGGCGACCCGGCTGTGCAGGATGTCGCCGACGATGGCGACCTTGCGGCCGGCCAGGTCGCGGCCGGCGCCGGGGTTGAGGTGCCGGCGCATGGTGAACGCGTCCAGCAGCGCCTGGGTGGGGTGCTCGTGGGTGCCGTCGCCGGCGTTGATGACGCTGCCGTGCAGCCAGTCGGAGTCGGCGAGGCGGGCGGGCGCGCCGGAGGCGTGGTGGCGGATCACCACGGCGTCGGCGCCCATCGCCTGCAGGGTCAGCGCGGTGTCCTTGAGGCTCTCGCCCTTGGAGACCGAGGAGCCCTTGGCGGAGAAGTTGATGACGTCCGCGCTGAGCCGCTTCTCGGCGACCTCGAAGGAGGTCTTGGTGCGGGTGGAGTCCTCGAAGAACAGGTTGACGACGGTGCGGCCGCGCAGCGTGGGGAGCTTCTTGACGGCCCGTCCGGAGAGCTGGGCGAGCTCCTCGGCGGTGTCCAGGATCAGCAGCGCGTCGTCGCGGCTGAGGTCGGCGGCGGAGACGAGGTGGCGCTTCACGCGGGTTTACTCCGGGAGCTGGGGATCGGCGGCGAGGGCCTGGGAGGAGCGTGCGGCGTAGTCGCGGTCGCCGAGCAGGACGGCGTCGCGGCCGTCGGTCTCGGAGAGCTGGACCTGCACGGCTTCGCGCAGCGAGGTGGGCAGGTTCTTGCCCACGTAGTCGGCGCGGATCGGGAGTTCGCGGTGGCCGCGGTCGACCAGGACGGCCAGCTGCACGGCGCGCGGGCGGCCGATGTCGCCGAGGGCGTCGAGCGCGGCGCGGATGGTGCGGCCGGAGAACAGCACGTCGTCGACCAGGATCACCAGCTTGCCGTCGATGCCGTCGGCGGGGATCTCGGTGTGCTCCAGGGCCCGGGCGGGCTTCAGCCGCAGGTCGTCCCGGTACATCGTGATGTCCAGCGTGCCGAACGGGATCTCCCGGCCGGTGATCTGGGTGAGCCTGGCGCGCAGCCGGTGGGCCAGGTGGACGCCGCGGGTGTGGATGCCGAGCAGCACGACGTCCTCGGCGCCCTTGGCGCGTTCCACGATCTCGTGGGCGATCCGGGTGACGATCCGGGCGACGTCGGTGGCGTCCAGCACCTGGTGCGGGGCGCGGGGGGCGGAACTGGGTGTGGTCATGCCGAAGCGGACCTCCTTCCCCGCCTCACAGGACGGGTCTTAAAGGATGTCGGGAAGGGTTTCCGGCCGCAGCCGGAGCCTCGCCCATGGTAGCAGTGCGCTGATCTCCGCCCGTTCGCCACGCGTTCGCACGAGTGCCCCATTCGGCTTGACGCGCCACCCTCACTCTACGTAACCTCACAGTGAGTTACGAAGGTGCTCCGCAGGGGGCGCTCGTCGCTCCCATTTCAGCGCACGCGAAGCAATCTCGTCCGGGGAGATCCATGTCCAGCGACTACGCGAAGCAGCTCGGGGCCAAGCTCCGTGCGATCCGCACTCAGCAGGGTCTCTCCCTGCACGGCGTCGAGGAGAAGTCCCAGGGCCGCTGGAAGGCTGTCGTCGTCGGCTCCTACGAGCGCGGCGACCGCGCCGTCACGGTGCAGCGCCTCGCCGAGCTGGCCGAGTTCTACGGCGTCCCGGTGCAGGAGCTGCTGCCCGGCGGCACCCCGGGCGGCGCGGCCGAGCCGCCGCCGCGCCTGGTGCTCGACCTGGAGCGCCTGACCCAGGTCCCGTCCGAGAAGGCCGGCCCGCTGCAGCGCTACGCCGCGACCATCCAGTCGCAGCGCGGCGACTACAACGGCAAGGTGCTCTCGATCCGCCAGGACGATCTGCGCACCCTCGCCGTGATCTACGACCAGTCCCCTTCGATCCTCACCGAGCAGCTGATCAGCTGGGGCGTGCTGAACCCGGACGCGCGGCGTGCCGTCCGCGAGGAGGACGCGAGCTGAGCCGCTCGCTCTGAAGAAACGTCACAGCGGGGCGGGCGGCCGGTTCTCCGGCGGTCCGCCCCGCTGTCGCACGTCCGGACGGGGGCGCTCAGACCACGGTGCCGAGGCTGAAGCCCGGGCCGGCGGCCACGCCGTCCACCGCGAGCTCGGCCGGCGCCCAGTCGAAGCCGGTGCTGCGCCAGGCCCAGGCGACCTGCCGGTACTCGCCGCACAGCGCGCCCGCGCCCTGGGTGCCGTGCAGCACCGCCGCGCCCGGCAGTTCGCCGTACAGGCCCGCGCAGAGCACCGCCGTGACCAGGTCGAGGTCCTCGTCGTTGATCCGGACCGCGCCGTCGTCCCAGTGCAGCACCCGGACGCCGGCCTCCAGCGGCCCGCCGGGGGCGTCCACCGCGACCCGGAACTCGTAGGCCCCGCAGCCGGCGCCGACCAGCACCCGGCGGAACACCTCGGAGGCCTGCTGGTACGTCCAGCGCACCCGCGGGTCGGCGGCGGCCCGCTCGGCGCCGCACAGCGCGCCGTCCATCACCAGGTCGGCGTGGCGGAGCGTCAGACCGCCCTCGCGGGCCCGGACCAGGCGCGGGAGGAAGTCGGCGAGCTCCTCGCCGCGGTAGCCGACCAGCTGGGTCTGCAGCGGCGGGTTGACCAGGTAGCCGTCCCGGGCGGCCTGCTCGTGCGGGTCGAGGCCGTGCAGCAGGCAGTAGTCCGCGAAGTCGTCGGGGTGGAACATCCGGGCCCGGACGGTGGCGTACGCCTCGACGGCGTCGGTCAGCAGTTCGGCGGTCTCCCGCAGGTAGGTGTCGTAGTCCGGCGCGTCGGTGAGCTGCCACTCCAGCGCCCGGGCGAAGTCGTCCTCGCTGGTCAGGATCCCGGTGACGAAGGCCTCGTCGCTGCGGCGCGGGGACTCGGCACTGCAACGGCGCGGCCGGCGGCTGTTCCTGGACATCGGTGGCTCCCGGGGGATCTCGGTCGAGCAACTGCTGCCCCACTCCTCCCCTCCCACACCCGTCCCACACACACGCACTGTCACAACTCTGCAACCGACCGTCAAGTTCGGGGCCCGACCTGCCGATTCGGGCCCCGCCGCGGGGAAGGTCAGCGCGGGGTCTTGGCGAGCTGCCGGGACTGGGCGACCAGGCGGCCGTCGGCGTCCCAGATCTCGCAGTCCTCCTCGAAGTAGCCGCCGGCCACGTTGCGGGTGGCGTGCGAGACGCGCAGCCAGCCGTCGGCGGGCAGGGCGCGCAGGTGGACGGTGAGTTCGATGGTGGGGGCCCAGCCGGGGCGGCCCAGGTCGAAGGTGACCGGGGGCAGCGCGTCGGCGGTCAGCAGCAGCGACAGCGGGTCGGCGGGGCGGCCGTCGGCCAGCTTGAACCAGCCCTGGATGCGGCCCTCCTTGGACGGCTGGCCGAGCGCCCAGCCGACGGTGGCCGGGTCGAGCCGGAGGTCCATCCGCTCCAGCAGGGCGGCCTGGGCGATGAGCTCCTTCGGCGCGTGCTCGATGCCGATGCACTGCTCGGGCGCGGGCAGCACCGGCGGCACGGCGGTGGTGGCGACCTCGTCGTCCAGCGCGGCGAGGTCGGTGAACGCGGCGGTGACCCGCAGCCGCTCCTCGCCGTCCTGGGAGAGGACGGCGCTGCCGGTGGCCAGGGTCCGGCCGCGGCGCATGATCTCGGTGCGGACGGTGGCGGGACCGGGCCGGGACGGCGAGACGTAGGTGCCGCTGACGGTGAGCGGGTGCGGGTGGCCGGGCCCGGCCTCCAGGGCGAGGGCGTGCGCCGCGAAGGCGAGCAGCAGGCCGCCGTTGACGCCGCCGCCGATCTGCCAGCCCTCGCCGAGTTCGCCGTCGTAGCGGCCGGGCTCCTCGGGGTGCGGGGTGAGCGCGATGCCGCGGTCGAACTCGCTGGTGGTCTCCGGCATGGCTGGGGCCCTTCTGCGCAGACGCCAAAACATTACTTGCCGGTAGCTTACGCGCGAAGGCCGCCGGACCAACAGGTCCGGCGGCCTTCGACGAGGTGCTGCGGGCTCAGCGACGAATGGTCGGCTTGAGCTCCAGGAAGCGGGCGAGCAGGCCGTTCACGAAGGCCGGCGACTCGTCCGTGGAGTACTCCTTGGCGATCTCGACGGCCTCGTCCAGGACGACCGCGTCGGGGGTGCCGTCCTCCCAGATCAGCTCGTACGTGCCGAGCCGGAGGACGTTGCGGTCGGCGATCGGCATCCGGTCGAGCGTCCAGCCCACCGCGTAGGTGGAGATCAGGTCGTCGATGGTGCGCGCGTGCTGCGCGTAGCCCTCGACCAGCTGCATCGTGTACTCCGCGACCTGCGGAATGCCCTCGTCCGGACGGGGGTCGCGCGAGCGCGCGATCCAGTCGGCGAGCACCCGCTCGGGGGCCACACCGCGGTGGTCCGCCTCGAACAGGATCTGGAAGGCCCGGGTGCGGGCCTTGCTACGAGCAGCGGCCACGATTACTTGACCCGGCCGAGGTAGCTGCCGTCGCGGGTGTCGACCTTGACCTTCTCGCCGGTGGTGACGAACAGCGGCACCTGGATCTCGGCGCCGGTCTCCAGGGTGGCGGGCTTGGTGCCACCGGTGGAGCGGTCGCCCTGCAGGCCCGGCTCGGTCTCGGAGATGACCAGCTCGACCGCGGCGGGGAGCTCGATGTACAGCGGGACGCCCTCGTTCTGGGCGACCAGGGCCTCGAAGCCCTCGAGCAGGTACTTGGCGGCGTCGCCGACGGTGGCGGAGTCGACCGGGACCTGGTCGTAGGTGTCCATGTCCATGAAGATGAACGCGTCGCCGTCGCGGTACGAGTACTGCATGGTCCGCTTGTCGACGTTGGCGGTCTCGACCTTGATGCCCGCGTTGAAGGTCTTCTCGACGACCTTGCCGGTGAGGACCTCCTTGAGCTTGGTGCGCACGAAGGCCGGGCCCTTGCCGGGCTTGACGTGCTGGAACTCGACGACGGACCAGAGCTTGCCGCCGTCCAGCTTGAGGACCATGCCGTTCTTGAGATCGTTCGTGGTAGCCACGGGCGCACTTACTCCTGATATGTCCGCTGTCAAAGAGCACCAAGCAGTGCGCCGCCGCGGCCCGTGGGCTACAGCGCGAGGAGCTCCTTGGTGGTGATGGTGAGCAGCTCGGGCCCGCCCTCCTCGGGAGGCCGCACCACGAGCGTGTCCTCGATCCGGACCCCGCCCCGGCCCGGGAGATGCACTCCTGGACCGACGGTGACCGGCACGCGATTGTCCAGTTTACCCATGTCGGCGGGCCCCAGGCGCGGTGCCTCCCTGATCTCCAGGCCGATGCCGTGCCCGAGCGGGTGGACGGCGTGCTCGGTGTGGCCCGCGGCCTGCAGGATCGAACGGGCCGCGTCGTCCGGCACGTGCTGCTCGACGCCCGGCCCGAGCGCCTCCCGGCCGGCCCGCTGGGCGCGGAAGACCAGGCGGTGCAGGTCGACCTGCCAGGCGGCCGGGGCGGCCCCGATCACGAAGGTGCGGGCGGTGGAGATGCCGTAGCCGCGGTACTGCGCGCCGAGCGCGACGGTGAGGAAGTCGCCCTCCTCGACCCGGCGGTCGGTGGGCTGGTGGCGCTCCAGGCCGGAGTGGCTGCCGGTGCCGACGGAGACCGGGAACGCGGCCCGGTCGGCGCCGTGGTCGATCATCCGGCGCTCCAGCTCCATCGCCAGGTGGCGTTCGGTGCGGCCGACCAGGATCGATTCGAGCAGCTCGCCGAGCGCCTGGTCGGCGATCTCGGCGGCGATCCGCAGGTCAGCGAGCTCGTGCTCGTCCTTGACCACCCGCAGCCGTTCGACCGCCCGGTCCAGGTCGAGCAGCCGGGCCGGGGCGGCCAGCCGGGCGACGGCGCGGTGCCGGGCGACCGTCAGGTCGTGCTCCTCGACGGCGAGGTCCCGCACCCGCAGCCGGGCGGCGGCCTCGGCGGCGGCGGCCGCCGCGTCGGTCTCGGCGGGGGCCGGCAGCCGGGTGACGTCCTCGTCGACCTCGCGCTCGACGGCCTCCTCGGGCGGCAGGTCCTCCGGCAGCGCGAGCACCGCGCGCTCACGGGTGAGCAGCAGCGCGGCGCCGCAGGGCGGGCAGCCGGTGAGGTAGCGGACGTTGGCGGCGCGCGTGATCAGCGCGGCGTCGGCCCCGGAGGCGCTGCAGTACTCGCGGAGGCGTTCGCGTCGGGCGGCGTGCGCGTCGGACATGCTCCGAGCGTACGAACGGGGCCGGGCGGACGCGCGCCGGGACGGGCCGTCGGACGGGCGGGAATGCCGCCGGACGGGGGTGCGTTAAGGCTTGATGAAAACGGCAATCGTTGCCGGGATCGGGAGGTTGAGATGGCGCGCAGCGAGCTGCGACCGGTGATCACGCTCCGGTCGACGGCGGGCACGGGCTTCGGCTACGTCACCCGCAAGAACCGGCGGAACGACCCGGACCGGATGGTGCTGCGGAAGTTCGACCCGGTGGCCGGGCGGCACGTGGAGTTCCGCGAGACCCGCTGACGTCCGGGGAGTTCAAGGGCTCGAAGGACTTGAAGGAGGAGCAGATGAAGCAGGGAGTGCACCCCGAGTACCGTCCGGTGGTGTTCCGGGACAGGACGGGCGGCCTGTCGTTCCTGACCAGGTCCACGGCCACGAGCGGCCGGACGGTCGAGTGGACGGACGGGCGGACGTACCCGGTGGTGGACGTCGAGACCTCCTCGGCGAGCCACCCGTTCTACACCGGCAAGGCCCGCCTGCTGGACACGGCGGGAAGGGTGGAGCTGTACCGGCGCCGGTACGGCCTCTGACGGGCACGGCGCGGAGGGCCCCGGGTGATCCCGGGGCCCTCCGCCGCTGTCACTTGCCCGGCGGGGGGACGGAGACCACCAGGGTGAGGCGGCAGTCGACGGCGCCCTCGTTGCGGTAGCTGTGGGCGGTGCCGGCCTCGTAGGAGGCGGTGGAGCCGGCCGGGATGCGGTGGGCGCGGCCGTCCAGCACCAGGGTGAGTTCGCCCTCGTCGATCCGGGCGATCTCGACGGTGCCGGCCGGGTGCGGGTCGGAGGCGTGGGTCTCGCCGGGGCGCAGGTGCCAGGTCCACAGCTCCAGCGGGCCGGGGGCCTCGATGCCGCTCAGCAGGACGCCGCTGCCGCCGTCCGGGCCGTTCCACAGCCGGACGGCCTCGTCCGCGGGAATGATCCGCACCTGGGAGGTCTCGTCGTAGTCGAGCAGCCGGGCGATCGAGACGCCGAGCGCGTCGGCCAGCCGGACCACGGTGCCGACGCTGGGGTTGGTGCGGGCCTGCTCGATCTGGACCACCATGCCGCGGCTGACGCCGGAGCGGGCCGCGAGGGCGTCCAGGGTGTGGCCGCGTTCGGTGCGCAGCCGCTTGAGGTTGCGGGCGAGGGCCTGGGTGACGAGGTCGGGTTCCGGCACGCTTGAGTCCAATATTCTGGTTGGGGCGGTTCAATGGGTTGAACTATGCTGCGGCGGCACGAGAGATCCACCGACTGTACTGCGGAGTACACCATGCTGCCCCCTTCCGTCCCCCTCGTCACCGCCTCATGAGCGCCGCCCTCGCGCTGCTGGCCAGCCTGCTCTGGGGCGTCGCCGACTACGGCGGCGGCGCGATCACCCGCCGGCTGCCCGCGCTCGGCGTCGTGGTGCTCTCGCAGACCGCGGCCGCCGCGGTCCTCGCGGTGGCCGTCACCGCCACCGGCGGCTGGGCGGACGCCGGGCCCGCGCTCTGGTACGCCGTCGCGGCCGGGGTGATCGGGCCGGTCGCGCTGCTCGCCTTCTACCGGGCGCTGGCACTCGGACCGATGGGCGTGGTCTCGCCGCTGGCCACGGTCGGCGTGCTGGTGCCGATCGGCGTCGGCCTGTTCCTCGGCGAGCGGCCCGGCGCGGTGCAGGGCCTGGGCATCCTGGTGGCGATCGCCGGCGTCGCGCTGGCGGGCGGCCCGCAGCGCGGCGGACCGGCGGTCGGCCGCCGGGTGCTGGTGCTCACGCTGTCCGCCGCGTTCGCGTTCGGCGCGGTGCTCGCGCTGATCGCGCACGCCAGCGCCGGCGGCGGCCTGCTGCTGATGCTGTGCGTGCAGCGGCTGACCAACGCCGCCGTCGGCGTCGGCATGCTGGCCGCGGCGGCCCGCCGGGAGCCGCTCGAACTGCGCGGCGCGGCCCGCTCCCTGCCCGCGCTGACCGCGGTCGGCGTCGCCGACGTGGCCGCCAACGGCATGTACGCCACCGCCACCCACCTGGGGTCGGTGGCGGTGGCCGCCGTCCTCGCCTCGCTGTACCCGGTGGTGACGGCGCTGATGGCACGCGGCCTGCTCAAGGAGCGACTGCTGCGCGTCCAGGTGGTCGGCGCCGGCCTGGCGGTGGCCGGAACGCTGATCCTGGCGGCCGGTTGACGCGGCGTCACACCGCGCCGGTACCGGCCGCCGTGCCGGCTCAGGCCCCGGCGAAGGCCTTGGAGCGGCGGGCGATCCGCCAATAGGCGATCGCCGCCGCCCAGACCACCACGAACAGGCCGACGATCACGAAGCCCACGTTGTCCAGGCCGAGTCCGGCGATCCAGCCGGAGACCGGGTCGTCCAGGCCGAGCTTGTCGTGCAGGACGGCGACCAGTTCGATGGTGCCGATCACGAAGGCCACCGCGATCGACAGTCCGGTGATGGTCAGGTTGTAGTACACCTTGCGGACCGGGTTGGAGAACGCCCACTGGTAGGCGAAGTTCATGAACGTGCCGTCCAGGGTGTCGAACAGGCTCATCCCGGCGGCGAACAGCAGCGGCAGGCAGACGATCGCGTACCAGGGCAGGCCGGACGCCGCGCCCGAGCCCGCCATCACCATCAGGGTGACCTCGGTGGCGGTGTCGAAGCCCAGGCCCAGCACCATGCCCACCGGGAACATCTGGCCGGGCCGGGTGATCGAACGGGTCGCCCGGCTCAGGACCCGGGCCAGGAAGCCCCGGGAGTCCAGGTGCTTCTCCAGCTCGGCCTCGTCGTACTGCCCGGCCCGCATCGCCCGGAACACCCGCAGGATGCCCAGCAGCGCCACCAGGTTGAGCGCCGCGATCAGGTACAGGAAGGCGCCGGACGCGGTGGTGCCGATGGTGCCCAGCACCTGATGGGTCGTCGAGTCCTCGTCCATCAGGGTGCCCGCCAGCGCCGCGCCGCCGGCCACCAGGGCGGCCATCAGGACCACCATCGAGGAGTGCCCGAGGGCGAACCAGAAGCCCACCGAGACCGGGCGGCGGCCGTCCGCCATCAGCTTGCGGGTGGTGTTGTCGATCACCGCGATGTGGTCGGCGTCGAAGGCATGGCGCATGCCCAGGGTGTAGGCGGTGATGCCCAGGCCCACGCCGAACACCTGGGTGCCGACCTGGTACTTCTCCGGCACCACCAGGAAGAACAGGGTTCCGAACGCGGCCACGTGCAGGGCCAGGATCACGGCCATCAGGCCGGCGGTGCGCAAGGTGTCCTCGCGTCGCCAGCGGAAGGACGGCAGGGGGGAGCCCGGAATGTTTCCGGGCACGGTCGAATCGGACGCGGTCATCCGCGCATCACGCTCCAGCACCTCGTGGATCACTTCGTGAGATGCCGTGGCCGGTCTCCTGGCTGACGGGGTGTTCGGCGTCGGCGCCCGGCCTTCCCGGCCGCGAGGCCAGTGGCACGAGGTGGGAGCCGACGACTCCCCGATCACAGTGGCGAGGGCCGCTCCGGACTCCTGTGACGAGCACAGTGCACCGGCTTCCCGAACACCACGGCCCGCCCACCGTAGAACCGGCGGGCGGACACCGGCAAGGGCGTGCACGCGTGCCGTCGGGTGTCGAAGATCACGCCGACCGGGCCGGGCGGCGGCCCGGATGCGCCAATCCCCCTGCTGGGACGTCTATTTGACAGTACGTCAGGCCATCCAGAAGAAGACGCAGGTCATCCGCTTCTCGTCGAGCGTCGCACCGTGGTACTCGGTCGCGGTGTGGATCAGGTTCGCGGTGTACAGCAGCAGCCGGTTGTAGCGGTGCGGCACGGCCAGGTCCTCGGTGAACGAGTCCGGCGGGACGAAACGGGTGCCGAGCGCGTCGACCAGGTTGTTGTGCGGGGCGACCACCGTGTTGCCGCCGAGCCGGCCCCCCGGCAGGCTCTGCCGGTAGAAGCTCGTCCCGCATCGCTTGGGAACGTTCGGGTTCAGGTAGAGCACGGCGGCGTACCGGCACAGCGACCGCGAATCGGTGTGCGGGCGCGGCTCGCACTCCCCCTCGCCCACCACCTGCACGCAGTTGTGGTTGAAGGTGCCGCCCTCGGCCTCGCTCAACGCCCAGATCCGCGGCGCCTGCACGGTCTCCCGCACCAGCTTCTCGACGTGCGCCAGCTCCTCCGCCTCCAGCCCGGGCATCGCCCGCAGCCCCGGCCACGACTCCGGCTTGTGCGGATACCCCTCGTCCCAGTCGGTCCGGGCCAGGTGCCGGGCGCGCACCGCGTCCGGATCCGGGAGGACGTCGTCCAGCACCCAGTAGTCGCGCCCCTTGGTGGGCTTGCGGTACGGCAGGACCGGAAGGGCAGGGGCCGGGCGGGCGCCCCGGAACGGTTGTGCGGACATGGACCCGACAATAGGAGCGCGTTCCGGGGAGCCTCGACCAAGACCCGGTCAACCTTCCGTCAAGGCTTCCCGTGGTGACGGTGCGTCAGGACTGCTGGCAGCGCGGGCACCAGAACAGGTTCCGGGCCGCCAACTCCTCCGTGCGCACCGGGGTTTCGCACACCAGGCACGGCTGGTCCTGCCGGCGGTACACGTACACCTCGCCACCGTGGTCGTCCACCCGCGGCGGGCGGCCCATCGCCTCCGGCGTGTGCTCCGGGCGGACGGTGTCGATCCGCCCCGCCGTGACGCCGTCGTGCATCAGCGCCACCAGGTCCGCCCAGATCGCGTCCCACTCCGCGCGGCTCACGTCCCGGCCGGCCCGGTGCGGGCTGATCCCCAGCCGGAACAGCACCTCCGCGCGGTACACGTTGCCGACCCCCGCGAGGATCTTCTGGTCCATCAGCAGCGCCGCCACCGTCGTCCCGCTCCGGGAGATCCGCGACCACGCGGCCTCGCCGCTCTCCCCCGCCCGCAACGGATCCGGCCCCAGCCGCCGGTGCACCGCCGCCTTCTCCGCCGGCGTCAGCAGCTCGCACGCCGTCGGCCCCCGCAGATCGGCGTAGCCCTCGTCGTTCACCATCCGCAACCGGACCTGCCCGACCGGCTCCGGGGCCTCCCCCACCCCGAAGTCGTACTTCCCGTACAACCCCAGGTGCACGTGCAGCCACGACTCGCCGAACCCCAGGAAGAGGTGCTTCCCGTGCGCCTCCGCGACGTCCAGCACCCGCCCGTCCAGCAGCGCGGCCCCCTCCGCGAAGCGCCCCTGCGGCGAGGAGACCCGCACGGCCCGCCCCCCGAACACCTCCCCGTTCACCCGCGCCAACCGATGCACCACATGCCCCTCGGGCACCCGCACCAACCCCTCGTCCGTTCCGACCCGACAACCCCATTCTCCCAGCCCACACCGACACCCCGGCAGACCCGAAAGCCGCCACCCCACGCCGACCGAACGACACCGCGCAGCGGAAGCACAGCGCAGCGACAGCGACACCGCGCAGCGGAAGCGGGCCGGGGGTGGTCAGCCCTGGTGGAGGCGGGTGAGGACGGCTTGGTCGAGGGCGGCGGCGGTTTCGGGGACGGTGAGGTTGGAGTTGTCGATGATGGGGAGGCCGGAGGTGCGCCAGCCGGCCATCCGGCCGTGGATGCGGGCGACCTCGTCGTCGGAGAGGCGGCGGTTGCCGGAGCGTTCCGCGTTGCGGGTGAGGACGCGGTCGAGGCCGGGGAGCAGGACGACGGGGATCATGCCGGGGCCGATGTGGCGTTTCCAGCCGCCGAGGCCGATCGCGGGGCGGTCGGGGAAGACGGCGTCGTCGATGATGCAGGAGATGCCGTTGGCGAGGTAGTTGCGGCAGGCGAAGCCGCAGGTGCGGCGGGCGAGCCGGTACTGCGCCTCGGAGGCGGTGTTCCAGCCGGACTGCGGGTTGGCGAAGCCGGACTGGACCCATTCGCGGACGTCGTCGAGGCTGATGTGCGCGGTGGGCGTGGGGCGGCGTTCCGCCCAGTGCCGGGCGACGGTGGTCTTGCCGGCGCCGGCGGGGCCGATCAGCAGGACGGCGATCGGGCCGGTGGGCAGCGGGGCGGGCAGTGAGGGCATCGGCGGTGGCGCGGCGGGGAGTTGGACGGTGCCGCCGGTGGCGAGCAGGAAGTGTCCGGTGCCGCCGGGCGCGACCGGGGCGACGGCGGTCAGCGGGACGGTCGGCCGGTCGGGACGGCCCGCGATCGGCCCGACGGTGGGGACGGCCTGGGTGGCGGTGGGCAGCGGCGGTGCGGGGTACGGCGGTTGAGGGGCCGTCAAGTACGGGGACGCCCCGGGTCGGGGTGGCACCTGGCCCCCCGGCTGGTGGTTCTGCGCGTACTGGCTCACCGTCACCTCCCTGCGCCGAATGTACACGTCGGCCCGGTGGCGGGCACAAGTCCGCCACCGGGCCGCTCCGCGGTCAGCGGGTGGTCAGCTGTTCGGCCAGCGCCCGGAGGGCGAGTTCGTACGAGCCGAGCCCGAAGCCCGCGATGGTGCCGGAGGCGACCGCGGCGATCACCGAGGTGTGCCGGAAGGTCTCGCGGGTGTACGGGTTGGAGATGTGCACCTCGATGAGCGGGGCGGTGCGCTGCGCGGCGGCGTCCCGCATCGCGTACGAGTAGTGCGTGAACGCGCCGGGGTTGATCACCACGGGGGTCTTGGCGTCCGCTGCCTCGTGCAGCCAACCGACCATCTCGGCTTCGGAGTTGGTCTCCCGGACGTCGACCGCGAGGCCGAGTTCCGCGCCGAGGGCGGTGCAGCGGGAGACCAGGCCCGCGTACGAGGTGGAGCCGTACACGTCGGGTTCGCGGGAGCCGAGGCGGCCCAGGTTGGGGCCGTTCAGCACCAGCACCGGGACGGCGGTCATCCGGAGACCTCCGCGTACGCGGCGACCAGCAGGGACGGGTCGGGGCCTTCGAGGACGGAGGTCTTGGCGAGGCCGTCGAGGACGATGAAGCGCAGCAGGTCGCCGCGCGACTTCTTGTCGATCTTCATGGCGTCCAGCAGCTTCGGCCAGGCGTCCGCGCGGTACGTGAGCGGCAGGCCGACGGAGGCCAGCACGGTGCGGTGCCGGTCGGCGGTGGCGTCGTCCAACCGCCCGGCCAGGCGGCCGAGTTCGGCGGCGAACACCATGCCGATGGAGATCGCCGCGCCGTGCCGCCACTTGTAGCGCTCGTTGCGCTCGATGGCGTGCCCGAGGGTGTGGCCGTAGTTGAGGATCTCGCGGCGGCCGGACTCCTTGAGGTCGCCGGAGACCACGTCGGCCTTGACCTGGATGGCCCGCCGGATCAGCTCCAGGGTGTGCGGGCCGGCGGGGGTGGTGGCGGCCTCGGGGTCCTGCTCGATCAGGTCGAGGATCACCGGGTCGGCGATGAAGCCGGCCTTGATCACCTCGGCCAGGCCGGAGACGTAGTCGTGCTTGCCGAGGGTCTCCAGGGTGCCGAGGTCGGCCAGCACGCCCGCGGGCGGGTGGAAGGCGCCGACCATGTTCTTGCCCTCGGCGATGTTGATGCCGGTCTTGCCGCCGACCGCGGCGTCCACCATGCCGAGCAGCGTGGTGGGCACCGAGATCCAGCGCACCCCGCGCAGCCAGGTGGCGGCGACGAAGCCCGCCAGGTCGGTGGTCGAGCCGCCGCCCAGGCCGACGATCACGTCGCTGCGGGTGAAGCCGGTCTGCCCGAGCACCGACCAGCAGTACGCGGCGACCTCGGCGCTCTTGGCGTCCTCGGCGTTCGGGACCTGCAGGACGATCGCCTCGTAGCCCTGGGCGACCAGGTCCTCGCGGATCGCCTCTCCGGTGGCCTCCAGCGCCTCCGGGTGGATGACGGCGACGCGCTTGGCCTTCGGTCCGATCAACGGGGCGAGCTCGCCGAGCAGTTGATGCCCGATCAGCACCTCGTACGGGGCGTGGCCGTCGCTGCCCGCGACCTGGATCCGGACGATGCTGTCAGTCATGGGGGTTCTTCAGCTCCAGTGCTTCGAGTACGGCGTCGGCGACCTGCTCGGGCGTGCGGTCCTGGGTGTCGACCACGGCGGTGGCGACCTCCAGGTACAGCGGGCGGCGGGCCTCCATCAGCTCGCGCCAGCGGGCCCGGGGGTTGACCGCGAGCAGCGGGCGGGGGGCGTCCAGGCCGACCCGCTTGACCGCGTCGGCGAGGGCGACCTCCAGGTACACCACGGGCAGCGGGGCGAGCAGTTCGCGGGTGGCGTCGGCCATCACGGCGCCGCCGCCGAGCGCGAGCACGCCGGCGAACTCCGAGGCGGCGGCCCGGACGGCGTCCCGCTCCAGCTGCCGGAAGTGCGGCTCGCCCTCGTCCACGAAGATCTCCGGGATGGGCTTGCCGGCCGTCCGCTCGATGTCCTCGTCGGTGTCGCGGAACGGCAGGCCGAGCCGCTGCGCGAGGACCCGCCCGACCGTGGACTTGCCACTGCCGGGCGGGCCGACCAGCACGACGACCGGAGTCATCGGACGATCAGGTTGTCGAGGTACGACTGCACGTTGCGGCGGGTCTCGGAGACGTTGTCGCCGCCGAACTTCTCCGCCACCGCGTCGGCCAGCACCAGCGCCACCATCGCCTCGGCGACGATGCCGGCCGCCGGCACGGCGCACACGTCGGACCGCTGGTGGTGCGCCTTCGCGGGCTCGCCGGTGCGCACGTCCAGCGTCTGCAGGGCGCGCGGGACGGTCGCGATCGGCTTCATCGCGGCGCGGACGCGCAGCAGTTCGCCGGTGGACAGGCCGCCCTCGGTGCCGCCGGAGCGGCCGGAGGCGCGCTTGACGCCGTCGGGGGTCGGCAGGATCTCGTCGTGCGCCTGCGAGCCGGGGATCCGGGCCAGCTCGAAGCCGTCGCCGACCTCGACGCCCTTGATCGCCTGGATGCCCATCAGCGCGGCGGCCAGCCGGGCGTCCAGCCGGCGGTCCCAGTGCACGTGCGAGCCGAGGCCCACCGGCACGCCGTACGCCAGCACCTCGACCACGCCGCCGAGGGTGTCGCCGTCCTTGTGGGCCTGGTCGATCTCGGCGACCATCGCCTTCGACGCGTCGGCGTCCAGGCAGCGCACCGGGTCCTCGTCCAGGCGGGCCTCGTCGGCGGGCAGCGGCAGCACGCCGGCCGGGGCCTTGGCGGCGGCCAGCTCCACCACGTGGCTGACGATCTCGATGCCGCAGGTCTCCTTCAGGTAGGAGCGGGCGACCGCGCCGAGCGCGACCCGGGCCGCGGTCTCCCGGGCGCTGGCGCGCTCCAGGATCGGCCGGGCCTCGTCGATCGAGTACTTCTGCATGCCCGCCAGGTCGGCGTGCCCGGGGCGGGGGCGGGTCAGCGGCTCGTTGCGGGCCAGGCCCGCGAGCACCTCGGGGTCGACCGGGTCGGCCGACATGACCTGCTCCCACTTCGGCCACTCGGTGTTGCCGACCATGACCGCCACCGGCGAGCCCATGGTCTCCCCGTGCCGGACACCGCCGAGGAAGGTCACCTCGTCCTGCTCGAACTTCATCCGCGCGCCGCGGCCATAACCGAGCCGCCGGCGGGCCAGCGCGTCGGCCACCATGGCGGTGGTGACCGGCACCCCGGCCGGCAGGCCCTCCAGCGTCGCGACCAGAGCGGGGCCGTGCGACTCCCCCGCCGTCAGCCAGCGCAAGCTACCCACCGAAAAGCTCCTTCGTCAGCGGCCCGCACGCCGTGAACGGCGGCCGACCCGGCGTCTCGTCCTGCCCCGGACGCGGACTGCGGCGGGGGCAGCACCGATCCTTTCACGTCCGGGGGGCCGCCGGGGGCACGGTCCGCGTGGCGGACAGCGAACGTCCGCCGACGCGCACCGCAACGGCGGGCGAAACCGCAGCTCAGGACGCCAGCGCCGCCTCGCCCGCGGCCCGCATCTCGGCCAGCGGCCCGCGCTCGACGCCGGTGAAGCGCTCGAACTGGAGCACCGCCTGGTGCACCAGCAGGTCCAGCCCGCCCAGCACGGTGCCGCCGCGCTCCAGGCAGGCCCCGGCCAGCGCGGTCGGCCACGGGTGGTACAGCACGTCGAACAGCACGCCGGGCGTGCCGGTCAGCTGCGCCGCGAAGGCGTCGGTGGCTCCGGCCGGCGTGGTGGAGACGGTCAGCGGCCCGGCCAGCGCCCGCACGCCGTCCGCCCAGTCGGCGACGCCCACCGCCACCCCGAGCTTCTCCCCCAGCTCCCGCATCTCGGCGGCCCGTTCGGCGCTGCGCACGTACACCGTCACCTCGCCGTCGCAGATCTGCCCGAGCGCGGCCAGCGCGGAGGAGGCGGTGGCCCCGGCGCCCAGCACCGCCGCCGATTCGACCCGCTCGACGCCGCGCTCGCGCAGCGCGTTCAGCAGGCCCGGGACGTCGGTGTTGTCGCCGTGCCGCCGCCCGTCCGGGCCGAACACCACGGTGTTGACGGCGCCCACGGCCTGCGCGCCGTCACTGACGGTGTCCAGCAGCGGCAGGATCGCCCGCTTCAACGGCATGGTCAGCGACAGGCCCGCCCACGCGGCGTCCAGGCCGGTGACGAACGCCTCCAGCCCGGCCTCGTCGATCTCGTACCGGTCGTAGCTCCAGCCGTCCATCCCCAGCGCGGCGTAGCCGGCCCGGTGCAGGGCGGGCGAGAGCGAGTGGGCGATCGGCGAGCCGAGCACGGCGGCGCGGTGCGGAGCGGTCACGGAGTGGCCTTTCGAGGGTGGGACGGAAGGTGGGGCGGACGGTGCAGGTGGACGTCGATCGAGTCCTCGGACTCGTACCCGAAGCCGTGCCGTTCGTACAGCCGCCGCGCCGGGCTGCCCTGCAGCACGGTCAGCCGGACGGCCAGGCCCTCGGCGTCGGCGGCGTCCAGCGCGGCGCGCAGCAGGGCGGTGCCGTGGCCGCGGCCGTGCAGCGCGGGGGCCAGGTAGAAGTGTTCCAGTACCAGCGTGCCGGGCCGCTCCCCGTCCGGACGGACCGTCAGGCAGCCCGCCGGCGGCGGGGAGCCGGGCACCTCCAGCACCGAGGTGTGCGCGGGCCGGAACGCGTCCCGCATCCGCTGCCGGACCCGGTGCTCGTCGTACCGGCCCAGCCGTTCCAGGTCGGGACGCATCGCCGCCGCCCGCAGCTCGACCAGCGGCTCCAGGTCGGCGCCGGTCGCGGGGCGCAGCGTCCGGGCCGGGGCCGTCGTCACGCGGCGCCCCGGCGGGTGCGCGCCGTCCAGCGGCCCTCGCTGTGGCCGATCCGGATCGGGTGCCGGAAGCAGTCGGACACCAGCTCGGTGGTCAGCACCTCGGCCGCCGGCCCGGCGGCCGTGACCAGTCCGTCGCGCAGCAGCAGCGCGTGGCTGGTGGTCTCCGGCAACTCCTCCAGGTGGTGCGTGACCAGCACCGACGCCACCTCGGGGAACCGGCGGCGCAGCCCGTCCAGGCTCTCCAGCAACTGCTCGCGCGCCGTCAGGTCGAGCCCCGTCGCGGGCTCGTCCAGCAGCAGCAGCCGCGGCTCCGGCATCAGCGCCCGGGCGATCAGCACCCGGCCGCGCTCGCCCTGCGAGAGCGTCGTCCACGCGCTGTCCGCGCGGTGCGCGACGCCCAGCGTGCGGATCAACTCCTCGGCGTGGTCCAGCTGCTCGGTGGTCGGCTTGCGGAACGGATCCGGCTCGATCGACTGCGTCGTCCCCGTCAGCACGACCTGACGGACCGTCAACGGCGAACGCAGCGGATGCCGCGGATTGACGTGCCCGAGGTGCGCCCGCAACTCCCGCACGTCGACCTTGCCGAGCTGCCTCCCCAGCACCTTCACCGTGCCCGCCGTCGGATGCTCCACCGCCCCCAGCAACGACAGCAGCGTGCTCTTCCCCGCCCCGTTCGCCCCGAGCACCGCCCAGTGCTCCCCGGCCCGGACGGTCAGCGACACGTCCTTCAGCAACTGCCGCCCACCACGCACCACATCCACCCGAGCGGCCTCCAGCAGCGCCGGCTCCGGATGCTCCAAGGTCTCCATCCGGCCCACGCTACCCGCACCCCCCGCCCGCCCCGCAAAGCCGTATCGGCCACCGGACGCCCCGCCCCCGGAAGCGTCGGCCGAGCGATTCGGCCAGCCGCACGGGCGGTTTCGGTCATGCCCGGCGATCGGCCGTACACCGCGTGCCGACCGGAAGAGGATTCACCGCAGTCGAACGGTTCTGACACCTGGAGGATTCGGAATGAAGCGCACAGCACGCCTCGTCGCCGCAGCGGCTCTGACCCTGTCCGGCCTGTGGCTGGGCACCGCCCAGGCCTCCGCGGCCTCACTGCCGTCCTGCACCGTCGCCGTGCCCAACCTGGGGGTCTTCTTCCCCGGCACGTCGAGCGCTTCGACCGACTGCGTGCTCGGCGTGGGTAACCAGAGCGAGGCGGTCAACGTCCTGCAGAGCGCCATGACCTACTGCAACGGCGAGAGCGTCTCCATCGACGGGGTCTTCGGCCCCGCCACCAAGGCCGCGCTCGTCCGGCTGCAGAGCCGTCTGGGGGTGAGCGCCGACGGGGTCTACGGCCCGCAGACCCGGAACGCGATGCACTTCCTGTACTTCAACGGCGGCGGGTGCCGGTAGCACCGACACGGCGGCGCGGCCGGTCGAGCAGACCGGCCGCGCCCCGTGCCTCACTTGCAGGTGGTGGTGCTCTCGTCGAGGGTCTGGCCGTGGGCGGTGCAGTACTCCCGGACGTTCTTCTTGTGCTCCTCGCCGGTGGCCGCGAAGCGCGTCTCCGAGGGGTTCATCGCGATCCAGAAGACCCAGTCGCCGGGCGTCGGGTTGAGCACCGCCTGGATCGCCGAGTCGCCGGGGTTGCCGATCGGGGTCGGCGGCAGACCGGGACGCATGAACGTGTTGTACGGCAGCGAGCCGTCGTTGATCTCCTGCTTGGTCAGCTTGGTGCGGCCCAACTGGTACTGGAGCGTGGTGTCCAGGCCGAGCTTGTGCTGCGTGGCGTTGGTCGTCAGACGGTTGCTCAGTGCCCGGGCCATCTTGCCGAAGTCGTGGTCGTTGTTGCCCTCGGCCTGCAGGATCGACGCCTCGGTGATCACCTCGTAGGCGTTCTTCAGGCCGACCTTCTGCGCGGCCTCGTCCAGCTTGAGGTCGCTGTAGTGCTTGACGGCGTTGGTCACCATCTGCTTGAGCAGTTCCTCGGGCTTCATGCCGTCGGTGATGGAGTACCGGGTCGGGTACAGGAAGCCTTCGAGGTTGTTGTTGGCGTAGGCGGGCAGGCCGAGGTTCCCGGCCTGGGCCTGGGCGACCTTCGCCGTGGCGCCCTTGTCGAGCTTCAGCTTCTCGTCGATCTTGGTGTAGATGTCGACGGCCTTCATGCCCTCGGGCAGGATCAGCACGTTGCCGCCGTTGGACTCCACCAGCTCCTGGACAGCCGCGGCGGCGGACATCTCGTGCTTCAGGGTGTAGATGCCGGGCTGGATGCCGCGGGCCTTCGGGTTCTTCTCGTAGGCGGCGGAGAAGGCCTTGATGCTCTTGACGACGCCGGCGTCCTTCAGCGTCTTGCCGATGTCGCCACCGCCCGCGCCGGAGGCGACGGTGATGTTGACGGAGCCGTTGCCGTCGCCCTTGAAGTCCGGCGGCGGGCCGAAGCGCTCCTGGTACATGCCGTAGCCCCACCAGCCGGCGCCGCCGGTCGCGCCGAGCAGCACCAGGGCGACCACCAGGCAGGCGCCGCTGTTGCGGCGGCCGGACTTCTTGCCCTTCTCCTTGCGCTTGCGCTCGGCCTCGCGGGAGTTGTCCTGCTCGGACAGGAAGGAGCTGCGCTCCTCCTCCTCGTACTCGTCCTCGGCCCACTTCTCGGGGTCGTCCGCGTGCTCGTCGTACTCGTCGGGCTCGGTGGCCGGCGCGGCCCCGGGGTTGTCGAGGGCCGCGGCCTCCGCCTCCCAGTCGATGCCGTCCGGGCCGGGGCCGGCGGCCGGCCGGCCGCGACGGGCCTGCGGCTGCGGCCCGGGGCGGCCGCCCTGCGGCATCCCGGGCTGTACGGGCTGCGGCACGCCCTGCTGCGGCATCGGCTGCTGCATGGCGGGGAAGCCGTGCGGCGGCGTGCCCTGCTGCTGTCCGCCCTGCTGCGGCATCGGCTGCTGCGCGGCCGGGAAGCCGTGCGGCGGCGTGCCCTGCTGCTGGACGAACTGCTGCTGGCCGATCTGCTGCTGGCCGCCCTGGGTGCCCATGCCCTGCTGCTGCGGGTAGCCCTGACCGCCCATCGGCATCTGCTGCTGCGGCTGCATCTGCTGCGGCACCGGCTGCCCCTGCGGGAAGCCCTGCTGCTGGCCGTAGGCCTGCTGCTGCGGTACGAACTGCTGCTGGCCCCCCTGCGTCATGCCCTGCGGGGGCATGCCCTGCGGGGGCATGCCCTGCTGCGGGTACCCCTGCTGCTGGCCGTAGCCCTGCTGCTGCGGGTAGCCCTGGGCGGCGCCCATCGGCATCTGCTGCTGCGGCAACTGCCCGGTCGGGAAGCCCTGCTGGGGCATGCCCTGGGCCGGGACCTGGCCGGGCTGCTGCGACTGCTGGTACCCCTGGGGGTACTGCTGCTGGCCGTACTCGGGCTGTTCTCCGGGGAACCACGCCTGGTCGCCCTGGGCGCCGTAGCGCCCGCTCTGATCAGTCATTGATCCCCTTACCGCGTCCAGGGTGTCTGTCGAACCGGCGTGCTAGCGCCGCCCGTGCTGGGAGACGTTACCGTACCGCAGCGTAGCCAACGGGCGTCACTCCCTGTTGTTCACGGGGTGGAAAGCGCGGACCCGGAGGCGGTCGGCGACGGGTTCTGTGCGCGGTGTGCGTTGAACTCGTCGACGTTCTTCCGCTGTTGGTCGGCGCTGTCGGTGAAGCGGGTGTCGCCGGGCTGGACGGTCACGAAGTACAGCCAGTCACCGTCGGCGGGGTGGATCGCGGCGCGCAGCGCGTCCCGGCCGGGGTTGTCGATGGGGGTGGGCGGCAGGCCGGGGTGGGCGTAGGTGTTGAACGGGGAGTCGAGCCTGGTGTCGTCGACGGTGGTGGTGAGGGTGGAGCGGCCGAGCGCGTAGTTGATGGTGGAGTCGAGCTGGAGCGGCATGTTCTTGGCGAGCCGGTTGTAGACGACGCGGGCGACCTTGGCCATGTCCTCGGGGTTGTCGGCCTCGGCCTGGGCGAGGCTGGCGACGGCGAGCAGGCCGTAGGGGGTGACGTTGTTGGCGGCGGCGGCCTCGGCGAGGGTGGCGCCGTCGAGGTGGGTGGTGGCCTCCTTCACCATCTCCTGGAGCAGGCCGAGCGCGGTGCTGTCGCCGGTGACGGGGTAGGTCGCGGGGAACAGGTAGCCCTCGGGGTGGCCGGCCGCGTCGGCGGGGAGGCCGAGGTCGGCGAGGTGCTGTTCGGCGGTGGCCTTGGTGGTGCCGGCGGGCAGGCCGAGCCGGGCGTCGACGGCGGCGTAGATCTGGGTGGAGCGCCAACCCTCGGGGATGGTCAGGGCGTTGGCGTTGGACGGGTCGAGCAGCACGTTGAGCGCGGCGACGGCCGGCATCCGCTCCTTGAGGGTGTAGGTGCCGGGGTGGATCCGGTCGCCGGCGGGGCTCTTGGCGGCGGCCTCGGTGAACGCCCGGACGGAGGCGACGACGTGTTTGGCCGTCAGGGTCTTGCCGATCTGGGTGATGCTGGCGCCCTGGGCGACGGAGACCTGGACCCGGCCGGTGCCGTTGCCGGTGTAGTCGGGGGCGGGCTGCTTGCCCTCGGGCCAGAGCAGGAACACGGCGAGCGCGGCGGCCATCGCCACGCCGAGCAGCCCGGCCACGCTGAGGCAGCAGGCCGCGCCGGTGCGGAGCCGGTCGGGGTCGGGCGGTTCGACGCCGTACGGCAGGCCGGGCGGGGCGGCCTCGGGCTCGGCGACGGGGCGCCGAGGTGGCCGGGGGTCAGTCCGGGTGCGGTGTACGGGTCGGTCAAGGCAGGGCCTTCCGGCGGCGGGCATGCGATCGGGGGCCCGTGCGGACGCGCGTCCGCACGGGCCCCCGATCGATCCTGGACCGGTCCGGTCAGGCCACCGGCTCGACACTCTCGCCGGGCGCGCGTCCGCTCACCCGTTCGGTCTCAAGCGCGGCCTGCAGGATCACCACGGCGGCGGCCTGGTCGATCACCGAGCGGCCCTTCTTCGAGGACCGCCCGGAGGCGCGCAGCCCGGCGGCGGCGGTGACCGTGGTCATCCGCTCGTCGACCAGCCGCACGCCGACCGGGTAGAGCAGCATGGCCAGCCGGCCCGCGTAGTCGCGGACCTTGGCGGCGGCCGGGCCCTCCTTGCCGTTCAGCGAGCGCGGCAGGCCGACGACGACCTCGATCGCGTCGTACTCCTCGACGATCGCCTTGAGCCGGGCCTGCGAGCGGCCCCCGGCGGGGACGGTCTCCACGGGCGTGGCGATCAGCCCGTCGGGGTCGCAGACCGCGACCCCGATCCGGGCGTCGCCGACGTCCACGGCGATCCGCCGACCGCGCCGGAAGACCTTCTCTTCGACGTGCTCCTCGCTCACGCGCGCTCGGCCACCAGCGCCCGGACGGCCTCGATCGCCTCGCCGACGGCGGCCGGGTTGCTGCCGCCGCCCTGCGCCACGTCGTCCTTGCCGCCACCGCCGCCGCCGAGGGTCTTCGCCGCGGCGCGGACCAGCTCGCCGGCCTTGATGCCGCGGGCGCGGGCGTCCTCGCTGGTGGCGATGACGGTCAGCGGGCGGTCATTGGCCACGGTGAACGCGGCGACCACGGACGGGCGGTTGCCGAGCCGGGCGCGGACGTCCAGCACCAGCTTGCGCAGCTCGTCCGCGCCGGTGCCGTCGCCGACCCGGGCGGCGACCAGCGCCACGCCCTTGATGTCCTGCGCGCCCTCGGCGAGGCCGGCGGCGGCCTGCAGCACCTTCTCGGCGCGGAACTTCTCGATCTCCTTCTCGGCGTCCTTGAGCTTGCTGAGCATGCCGGAGATCTTCTCCGGCAGCTCCTCCGGACGACCCTTGACCAGCTCGGTGAGCTGGGAGACCACGGTGTGCTCGCGCGCCAGGAACTTGTACGCGTCGACGCCGACCAGGGCCTCCACGCGGCGCACGCCGGAGCCGATCGAGGACTCGCCGAGCAGCTTCACCAGGCCCAGCTGGGCGGTGTTGCCGACGTGCGTACCGCCGCACAGCTCCTTGGAGAAGTCGCCGATGGTGACCACGCGGACCGAGTCGCCGTACTTCTCGCCGAACATCGCGATGGCGCCCTGCTTGCGGGCCTGGTCCATCGTCATGACCTCGGCGGTGACGTCGAGTTCGCGGGTCAGCACGTCGTTGATCTTCTGCTCGACGTCGACCAGCACGCTGCCGGGCACGGCGGCGGGCGAACCGAAGTCGAAGCGGAAGCGGCCCGGCGCATTCTCCGAGCCGGCCTGGGCGGCCGTCGGGCCGAGCGCGTCGCGCAGCGCCTGGTGGGTCAGGTGGGTCGCCGAGTGGGCGCGGGCGATGGCCTTGCGGCGCTCGGTGTCGATGGTGGCGTACGCGGACGCGCCGACCACCACCTCGCCGAACAGCACCCCGCCGGAGTGCACGATGACGCCCGGCACCGGCTGCTGCACGTCGCGGATCTCCACGACGGCGCCGGAGTCGAGGCGGATCCGGCCGTGGTCGGCAAGCTGGCCGCCGCCCTCGGCGTAGAACGGGGTGCGGTCGAGGATCAGCTCGACCTCGTCGCCCTCGGAGGCGGCCGGCGACGGCACGCCGTCGACCAGCAGGCCGACCACGGTGGCCTCGCCCTCGGTGTGGCTGTAGCCGGTGAAGACGGACGCGCCGGCGGTGTCGGCGACCTCGCGGTACGCGGCGACGTCGGCGTGGCCCATCTTCTTCGCCTTGGCGTCGGCCTTGGCGCGGTCCCGCTGCTCCTGCATCAGGCGGCGGAAGCCGGCCTCGTCGACCTGGAGGCCCTGCTCCTCGGCCATCTCCAGGGTGAGGTCGATCGGGAAGCCGTAGGTGTCGTGCAGCTTGAACGCCTGCTCGCCGGAGAGCACCACACCGCCGGACTGCTTGGTCTCGGTGACCGCGGCATCCAGCAGGTTGGTGCCGGAGCGCAGGGTCTGCAGGAAGGCGTTCTCCTCGGCGACCACGACCGTCTCGATGCGCTTGCGGTCGGTCTCCAGCTCCGGGTACTGCGGGGCCATCGCCTTGATCGAGACGTCGATCAGTTCCTTGGCGATCGGCTCGGTGGCGCCCAGCAGGCGCATGTTGCGGATCGCGCGGCGCAGGATGCGGCGCAGCACGTAGCCGCGGCCCTCGTTGCCGGGGGTGACGCCGTCGCCGACCAGCATCAGCGCGGTGCGAAAGTGGTCGGTGACCACGCGCAGCGAGACGTCGGACTTGTGGTCGGCGCCGTAGGTGTGGCCGGTGAGCGCGGCGGCGCGGTCGAGGATCATCCGGCTGGTGTCGATCTCGAACAGGTTGTCGACGCCCTGCAGGACGGCGGCGAGGCGCTCCAGGCCGAGGCCGGTGTCGATGTTCTTGCTCGGCAGGTCGCCGAGGATCTCGAAGCCGTCCTTGCCGTCGCCGTGGCCGCGCTCGTACTGCATGAAGACCAGGTTCCAGATCTCCAGGTAGCGCTCGCCGTTGACCGCCGGGCCGCCCTCCTCGCCGTACTCGGGGCCGCGGTCGTAGTTGATCTCCGAGCACGGGCCGCACGGGCCGGGGACGCCCATGGACCAGAAGTTGTCCTTCATGCCCAGGCGCTGGATCCGCTCGGAGGGCACGCCGATGACGTCCCGCCAGATCTGCTCGGCCTCGTCGTCGTCCTTGTAGACGGTGATCCAGAGCTTCTCCGGCTCCAGGCCGTAGCCGCCGTCCGCGACGGGGCTGGTGAGCAGCTCCCAGGCGAACTTGATGGCGCCTTCCTTGAAGTAGTCGCCGAACGAGAAGTTGCCGCACATCTGGAAGAACGAGCCGTGCCGGGTGGTCTTCCCGACCTCCTCGATGTCCAGGGTGCGGACGCACTTCTGCACGCTGGTGGCGCGCGAGAACTGCGGCTTGACCTCGCCGAGGAAGTACGGCTTGAACGGCACCATGCCGGCGTTGACCAGCAGCAGGGTGGGGTCGTCGGCGACCAGCGAGGCCGACGGTACGACGGTGTGGCCGCGCTCCTCGAAGAAGCGCAGCCAGCGGCGGCGGATCTCTGCCGACTCCATCAGTGGGGGTCCTTCCGATCGGTCGTGCTGCCCGGCAGCTCGCGCTGACGGGGCTTGGCAACGATGGTCTGGGGTGGGGTGCGGCGCGTGCCGCGAGGCGTGGGCAGGGCGGCGGCCGGGGAGCCCGGCGCCGCCGAGATAGCTCGGTCCCCGCCGGCCCCGGCCGCGCCGCTGAGGGTGCGGCGGCGGGGCGGCTCGACGACCGCGGTGCCGTCCAGGCCGAGATCGGCCCGCAGCTGCTCCTCGCGCTCGGCCATGCCGGCCTTCACGTCCCGGGCGAACTGCCGGGCGGCGTCGCCGAGTTGGAGGGCGCCGCGGGCGGCGGTGCCGGACAGCGAGTCGGGCGTGAGGCGGTGCACCGCCTCGTTGGCCTTGTTCATGGCCCAGACGGTCGCGCCCGCGCCGACCGCCATCCAGAAGATCCTGCGTACCATCGCCGGTCAGCCCCTCACGGCCCGGCGCACGCGGGCCAGCAGCCCGCCGCGCGGCGCGGTCGCGGCGCGCACCTCGGCCCGGATCAGCCGGGCCAGCTCCTCGCGCTCACCGCTCTGCTGCGGGACGGCGGGCCCGGCCTGCTGCCGGTTCACGGCCCGGCGCACGCCGTAGCTGAACGCGGCCAGCTTCACCAGCGGCCCGCCGACGGTGGCGGCCACCGTGGAGGACAGCGCCTTGGCGTCGGCCGCCGCGTCCTGGACGTTGGCGGTGATCTCGTCGACCCGCTCCAGCTGCTCGTGCGCGCTGCGGACCGCGGCGTTCGCGTCCTGCAGCAGCGGCACGGCCTGCTCGGTGACGGCGGAGACCAGGACTGTGGCCTCCCGCAGCACCTTGGACAGCCGGACCAGGACCACGGCGAGCAGGGTGACCAGGACCGCCCAGAAGACGGCGACCAGCAGCCCGGCCAGCTCTCCCACGGACACCTTCGCGCGCTCCCTCGCCTGTGCCAGTCACACTCTTGCAATCCCAGGGTTGAACCCTACCGTGACTGCCGACCGCTCCCCGACCGGATATCGGCAGGTACGCCCGGCTCCGAACCGGTCGGATGTGCGAGCACCGCGCGTAACCTACCGCCCGGTCACCTCGTTGGGGAGTTGGCTCGCGGAGTACGGGTCGGCCGGTTGAACGGGTTCCTAGTGACGGGGGCGTCCCTTGGACAGCAGCGAGGACATGCCGGGAGGGCCCGGCGGGCTGCCCGCCGAGACCACCCGCTTCGTCGGCCGGTCCGCCGAACTCGACGCGCTGGCCCGCCTGTTGGAGCACTCCCGGCTGGTCACCGTGACCGGCCCGGCGGGGTCGGCAAGTCCCGGCTGGCGCTGCGGGCCGCCGCCCGGCTCGCCGCCGGCTTCCCGGACGGCGCGCACCTCGCCGACCTCGCCCCGGTGCGGGACGCGCGGCTGCTCGCCCCCGCCGTGCTGGCCGCGCTCGACCCGGCCGGCCGCACCGCCCGCCCCTCGCCGCAGGCGCTGGCCGAGCGGCTGGCCGGCCGCCGCCTGCTGCTGGTGCTGGACGGCTGCGAGCAGCTGGCCGACGCCTGCGCCGAGCTGGTCGGCGCCCTGCTGCGCGCCGCGCCCGGCCTGCGGGTGCTGGCCACCTCCCGGCAGTCGCTGCGGGCGGCCGGCGAGCACCTGCTGCCGCTGGCCCCGCTGCCGGTCGAGCCGGCCGCGGGCCGGGCCGACTCGGAGGCGGCGCTGCTGTTCGCCGACCGGGCCGCCGCCGTCCGCCCGGGCTTCCGCCTGGAGCCCGCGAACCGGGCCGCGGTGGCCCGGCTCTGCCGCCGGCTGGACGGCCTGCCGCTGGCCCTGGAGCTGGCCGGCGGCCGGCTGCGCGCGCTGTCCGTGGAGCAGCTCGCGGCCCGGCTGGACGACCGGTTCCAGCTGCTCGCCGGCGGCGGCCCGGCCGTCCCGGCCCGGCACCGGACGATGCGCACCGCGATCGGCTGGAGCCACGAACTCTGCACCGTGCAGGAACGTTTACTCTGGGCGCGCCTGTCGGTCTTCGCCGACGGCTTCGACCTGGACGCCGCCGAGTACGTCTGCGCCGGCGCCGGACTGCCCGTCGACGACGTCCTCGACCTCCTCGACGCCCTGGTCGACAAGTCCGTCCTGGAACGCCTCGACGGCGATCCGGCCCGGTTCCGGATGCTCGACACCCTGCGCGAGTACGGCGCCCACTGGCTGCGGGCCGGCGACGAAGGCCCCCGGCTGCTGCGCCGCCACCGCGACTGGTACCTGGGCGTCGCCGACTGGGGCGAGGTCGAGTGGTTCGGCCCCCAGCAGGCCGAGACCGCCGAACGCACCCGGCTCGCCCACCCCAACCTGCGCGCCGCCCTCGAGTTCTCGCTCACCGAACCCGGCGAGGAGCAGCCCGCCCTCGCCCTGGCCGCCGCCCTCTGGTACTTCTGGGCCGGCACCGGCCGGCTCGGCGAGGGCCGGCACTGGCTCGACCGCGCCCTCGCGCTCGCCCCCGAACCCACCGGAGCCCGCGCCAAGGCGCTGTGGGCCACCGGCCACCTCGCCGCCCTCCAGGGCGACCCGGCCGCGCCCGCACCGCCCTGGACGAGTGCCGCCGCCAGGCCCTCGACACCGGCGACGACCGGGCCCTCGCCCGCGCCGTCCACCACCAGGGCTGCGCCGCCCTGGTCGGCGACGACCCGGCCCGCGCCGCCGCGCTCTTCGAGGAGGCCCTGCGCCACTACACCGCCCTCGGCGAGCTCGACTCCCACGTCCTGCTGGCCATGGTCGAACTCGCCCTCGCCCACCTGTTCCTCGGCGACGGACCGAGCGGCGCCCCCTGGGCGGCCCGCGCCCGCGAACTCTGCGAGCAGCACGGCGAACGGTGGGCCCACGGCTACTGCCTGTACGCCATGGCGCACGCCCGCCGGCAGTCCGGCGAGCCCCGGGCGGCCCGCGCCTTCGCCCGCGAGTCGGTCCGGCTGAACCACCCGCTGCGCGACCCGCTCGCCCTCGTCCTCGCCATCGACCTGCTGGCCCTGCTCGCCGCCGAGGAGCCCGACCCCGACCCGTACGAGGCCCGCGTCCTGCAGGGCGCCGCGCACCGCCTCTGGACGGGCGTCGGCACCCCGTTCTTCGGCTCCCGCACCTTCACCGGCCCGCACCACGCCTGCGCCCGCCGCACTCGCGCCGCCCTCACCGGGCAGCAGTACGAGGAGGCCTTCCGGCTCGGCGCCCGCCTCGACCTGGACACCGCCGTCCACCGCGCGCTCGGCGCCTGACGCCCCGTCAGGGCCCGGAGACGGGAAACGCCCCCGCGGTCCGAGGACCGAGGGGGCGTTCCGCTCGCGGGTCAGCGCGAGTAGTACTCGACGACCAGCTGCTCGTCGCACACGACCGGAACCTCGCGGCGCTGCGGCGCGCGGTCCAGGCGGAAGGCCAGGGCCTTCAGGTTGACCTCGAGGTACTTCGGGGTCTGGCCCTCGCCGGCGTTGCCGCCCTCGCGAGCCACCTGGAAGGGGACCTTCTCCTTGGACTTTTCCTTGACCGTGACGACGTAGCCCGGCTTCATCTGGAACGACGGCTTGTTGACCTTCGAGCCGTTGACCTCGATGTGACCGTGCACGACCATCTGGCGGGCCTGGTAGATGGTGCGGGCGATGCCCGAACGCAGGACCAGGGCGTCGAGGCGGACCTCCAGCAGGGCGACGAGCGCCTCACCGGTCTTGCCCTCGACCTTCTTGGCGGCCTCGAAGGCACGCGCCATCTGCTTCTCGCTGAGGTCGTACTGCGCGCGCAGACGCTGCTTCTCGGTCAGACGGACCTTGTAGTCAGAGTTCTGCTTGCGGCCACGGCCGTGCTGGCCGGGCGGGTACGGGCGGGCCTCGAAGTACTTGACGGACTTCGGGGTCAGCGGAACGCCGAGAGCACGGGCGATCTTGACCTTGGGGCGCTTCTGGTTCGCCATGTTTCCTTTTCCTGTTCAGATACGGCTGTCACCAGGTGTTGACGGAGGACGCTTCTCGCGGCCCGGAGAAAAACCGTCCGTCGCCGGATGGTCAGCCGCTCTCCGCGACCGGGCACTATGTGCTTGCACACGAGAGGCCCACCGACCCGGAAGAGGTGGTGGGCTGCCCGCGACACCGAAGACCGGTGCGCGCCGCTCCTGGAGAACTCCCTTGCGGGAGGCCTCCGTTGTGTTGCCCCGCTGGTGCGGCCGGTCGTTCCTCGCGGAACCCCGGGCCCGGGACACACTGCGGACAGTCTACAGGCAGTTCACTCGCCCTTGAGCCGGGCCCTGGTCCACTCCGCGATCTCCGCGTACCGGGCCTCTCCCCCGCGCCGGGTCGGCTTGTAGTACTCCTTGCCGTGCACGGCGTCCGGCGCGTACTGCTGCGCGGCGATGCCCTCCGGCAGGTCGTGCGGGTACTGGTAGCCCTTGCCGTGGCCGAGCTTCTTCGCCCCGCCGTAGTGCGCGTCCCGCAGGTGCGGCGGCACCGCGCCCGCCAGGCCCTGCCGGACGTCCGCCAGCGCGGCGTCGATCGCCAGGTACGCGGCGTTCGACTTCGGCGCCAGCGCCAGCGCGATCGCCGCCTGCGACAGGATGATCCGCGCCTCCGGGAAGCCGATCAGCGCCACCGCCTGCGCCGCCGCGACCGCCGTCGGCAGCGCGGTCGGGTCGGCCAGGCCGATGTCCTCGCTCGCCGAGATCATCAGCCGCCGGGCGATGAACCGGGGGTCCTCCCCCGCCTCGATCATCCGCGCCAGGTAGTGCAGCGTGGCGTCCACGTCACTGCCCCGGATCGACTTGATCAGCGCGCTCGCCACGTCGTAGTGCTGATCGCCGTCCCGGTCGTACCGCACCGCGGCCTTGTTCACCGCGGTCTCGGTCGCCGCCAGCGTCAGCACGCCGCCGCCCTGCTCCAGCGCCGCCCCGGCCGCCGCCTCCAGCATGGTCAGCGCCCGCCGGGCGTCGCCGCCGGCCAGCCGCACCAGGTGGTCCTCGGCCTCCTCCGCCAGCTCCACGCTGCCGCCCAGCCCCCGCTCGTCGGTGGTCGCCCGGCGCAGCAGGGTGCGGATGTCCTCGTCGGTGAGGGACTCCAGGGTGAGCAGCAGGCTGCGCGACAGCAGCGGCGAGATGATCGAGAAGTACGGGTTCTCGGTGGTCGCCGCGATCAGCGTCACCCAGCGGTTCTCCACCGCGGGCAGCAGCGAGTCCTGCTGGGCCTTGGAGAACCGGTGGATCTCGTCCAGGAACAGCACCGTCTCCCGGCCGGTCATCCCGACCGCCCGCCGGGCGCCGTCGATCACCGCCCGGACTTCCTTCACCCCGTGCGTGATCGCGGAGAGTTCGACGAACCGGCCCTCCACCGCCTGGCTGATCACGTGCGCGAGCGTCGTCTTCCCCGTCCCCGGCGGCCCCCAGAGGATCACCGAGCTCGTCGCCGCCGGGCCCTTCGCGCCCGCGACCAGCCGCCGCAGCGGAGACCCGTCCTTCAGCAGCTGCTGCTGGCCGGCCACCTCGTCCAGGGTCCGCGGCCGCATCCGCACCGCGAGCGGGGCGCGCCCCGGCTCGGCGCTCTGGCGTTCCTCGGCGGCATGGGTGAAAAGGTCGGGCTCGTCCACGACACGCAACCCTATAGCGGGCGGACGACAACCAGGGGTGCGCTTCCAGCGGCGCGGGGAGCTACCCGGGCCCGTCCATCAGCACCACGTCGAACTCCTCCAGCCCGTAGACCACCGTCCCCGCCGCCCTGCTCGCCGCGGCGCGGACCGCGGCCTGGGGTCCGCGGGAGGCCTCGAAGGCCCCGCGGTCGGCGAAGATCGCTCCGACCGCCCCGATCGACCGCCGGCGGTCGATGAGCATCGCGGACCCCACGTACCCGTCGACCTCCCGCATCGCCGGCAGGCTGTTCTCCTCGAAGCCGCGCACCAGCTCGTCCACGGTCCCCGGGTCGAACGCGAAGCGGACCAGCCGGAAGCCGCCGTTCTCGACGGCGGGGCCGGGGTTGGCGGCGGCGACCTCCCAGCGGTCGACGGCGACGGTGGCGGCAAACGGGACGAGCAGCGTGTCGCGGCGGTCCGCGAGCGCGTTGTCGCTGGCGGACTCGTGTTCGGGGGTGTCCCACCAGGAGGCCATCGTGAGGGTGCCGACCCGGCGGTTGGCGAACAGGCCGTAGCCGCGGTAGCCGGGCTGGCCGGAGAGGAGTTCGACGGCTTCGCCGCGCAGCGCGTCGAGACTGTCCTCCAGCAGAGCCGGGTCTCCGGTGGCGTAGACGGTGCGGACGTACATGGGGTGCCTCCAGCCCTTGCGGGAGCCGTTGCGGGACTTCCTCCATCGCACGCCCGCGCCGTCGCGGGGGTCAACCGGGGGCGGTCACTCGGCGAGCAGGGTGGCGGTGTGGTCGAAGACGTACTTCTGCAGGTCGCGCGGGGGCCGCTGGTAGCCGCGCGGTTCCGGCCTGGGCGGGAGGGTGATCGCGGGGCGGACCACCTCGTGGTACGGGACGGTGGACAGCAGGTGGGCGATCATGTTGAGGCGGGCGCGGCGCTTGTCGTCGCTGTCGACGACGTTCCACGGGGCTTCGGGGATGTCGGTGTAGACGAACATCTCGTCCTTGGCCCGCGAGTAGTCCTCCCAGCGGGTGATGGACTCGACGTCCATCGGGGAGAGCTTCCACTGCCGCATGGGGTCGTCGAGGCGGTCGCGGAAGCGGCGTTCCTGTTCGGTGTCGCTGACCGAGAACCAGTACTTGCGGAGCAGGATGCCCGCTTCGACGAGCATCCGTTCGAAGGTGGGGCACTGGTGGAGGAACTGCCAGTACTCCTCGTCGGTGCAGAAGCCCATCACCTTCTCGACGCCGGCCCGGTTGTACCAGGACCGGTCGAACAGCACCATCTCGCCGGCGGCCGGGAGTTGTTCGACGTAGCGCTGGAAGTACCACTGGCCGCGCTGGCGTTCGGTGGGCGCGGGGAGGGCGGCGATCCGGGCGACGCGCGGGTTGAGGTACTCGGTGACGCGCTTGATGGCGCCGCCCTTGCCCGCCGCGTCCCGGCCTTCGAAGATCACGACCATCCGGATGCCCTCGCTGCGCACCCATTCCTGCATCTTGACCAGTTCGTACTGGAGGCGGAGCAGTTCGGGCTCGTAGATCCGCTTGGGGACGCGCTTGACGCTCTTGGGGCTGCCGGTCCGCTTGCCGCGCTTGGGGTCCGCCACTTCGTGTGCCCTCCGATCACCGTGCCGCTGACGATCTCTCAGGCTACGGTCCGTCAGGTCGCGGCGCAGGCCGGGCGGCGGCCGGGGCACGGCAGGGGCACGGCAGGCCGACCCGCCGGGTCCGGCACCGGCAGTCCCCCGACCCACCGGTGCCGGACCCGGCGGGTCGGCCGGACCACTGTGGTACACCCCCGGGCGCGGGGTCCAATGCTTTGCTCCATAGCCTTGGGGCATGGATGTGGACACCCGGCTGCTGCGGTACGTGACGGTGGTGTGCGAGGAGGGCCAGCTGACCGCGGCGGCGGCCCGGCTCGGCGTGAGCCAGCCCACGCTGACCAAGCAGATGCTGGCGCTGGAGCGGGAGTTGGGGGTGGAGCTGTTCCGGCGTTCGCGGGCCGGGATGCTGCCGACCGAGGCGGGCATGGAGCTGGCGGCGCGCGGCTCGCAGCTGCTGGCCCGCTGGGAGGAGTCGCTGCGGGCGGTCCGGCGGGTGGCGGCGGAGGCCGGCGGGGAGCTGCGGGTGGGCTTCGAGGGCTCGACGATCAACCTGGTCGGCCGGGCGGTGATGGCGGACTTCACCGAGCGGATGCCGGGCTGGCGGGTGCGGATGCGGCAGAACAACTGGTTCGACGAGTCCTCCGGCCTGGCCTCCGGCGAGCTGGACCTGGCGCTGTGGCACGCCCCGGCGGAGGTCGCGAACCGCTACGCGCACGCGCTGCTGGGCCGGGAGGAGCGCTGGGTGGCGCTGGCGGCCGACCACCGGCTGGCGGCCCGGCACGAGGTGGACGCCGAGGAGCTGTGGGACGAGCCGTTCGTGGCGATACCGGAGGAGGCCGGCCTGTGGCGGGACTACTGGCTGGGCGCGCCGGAGCGCGGCGACCGTCCGGTCCGGATCGGCGCGGTGGCGCACGGCCCGGACGAGTGGCTGGCGGCGGTGGCGTGCGGGCAGGGGGTGGGCTTCGCCCCGCAGTCGATGTCCCGGCTGGCGGGGCGCCCGGACGTGCGCTGCCTGCCGGTG
>NZ_KK853997.1:1463844-1464440 GCF_000696185.1 Kitasatospora cheerisanensis KCTC 2395
TAAAGGTTGTTCCGTAAGGCCTGGATCGGGGAATTTCTCCGGTATGGGTGGGGTGTTGCGGGCTGAGCCGTTGTGGGTGGAGACGTTCACGGGTCTGCGGATGCGGCAGTTCGAGGGCCTGGTGAAGGTGGTGCGGGAGCGGGGCGGCAACGGGCCCGGTGGTGGTCGCCCGTGGTGCCTGCCGTTGGCGGAACGGGTGCTGCTGGTGGCGGTGTACTACCGGACGAACCTGACGATGCGGCAGCTCGCCCCGTTGTTCGGGGTGTCGACGGCGACGGTGTGCCGGGTCGTCCGGCGACTCGGTCCGCTGCTGGCGCTGGAGCCCGTGAGGCCGCCGGCTCCGGGCGCGGACCGGTTGTGGATCGTGGACGGCACCCTCGTCCCGGTGCGCGACCGCGGTGTGGGCGCCTCGAGTCGCAACTACCGGTTCTCGGCGAACGTGCAGGTCGTCATCGACGCGGACACCCGTCTCGTGGTCGCCGCCGCCCGACCGGCTCCGGGCAACAAGGCCGACGCACACGTCTGGCGGGCCTCCGACCTGCCCGCACGATGCGCCGGTGCCACGGTCCTGGCGGACGGCGCCTACATCAACACCG
>NZ_KK853997.1:1465482-1535912 GCF_000696185.1 Kitasatospora cheerisanensis KCTC 2395
GCGTCGCAGGCCCGCGGCGTCCGGTGCGTGCTCTCGGCGTGCCGGGTGGAAGGCCTCGTACTGGATGTACTTGGTCTTTCGCCCGGTGCGGCGAGAGTGCGTGCCGGGCGTCGTGGGGCAGGCGGGGGTTTGAAGACGGGCCCTAGCGGCGCGGTCCCGGGCGGCCGGTGGCGGCCGGTCGCCCGCGGGGACGGGGCGTCAGACCTCGGTGAACGGCGCGGGGTAGCGGCACACGCCGTGCGGGACGCTGTCCGCGCCGGGCAGCGCGAGCGCCTGGAAGTACGCCTCGGGGACGTCGAACGGTCCGGTGATGCGGTGCCCGGAGGCGGGCGCGAAGCCGAACCGGCCGTAGTAGCCGGGGTCGCCGAGGACCACCACGACGCGTTCGCCGGCCTCCGCGGCGGCGGCCAGCGCGGCCCGGACGACGGCGGTGCCGACGCCCTTGCGCTGCCACTCGGGGGCGACGGCGACCGGGGCGAGGGCGAGCCCCTTGCCGTTGCCGATCCGCAGCCGGGTGAGCAGGGCGTGGCCGATGACGACCTCCCGGGCGTCGACGGCGACCAGCGAGAGGTCCGGCAGCCAGGCGGCGTCGCGGCGCAGCGCGTCCACCAGGTCCGCCTCTTCGGGGCCTGGGAAGGCCGCCATGTGGACGCGCCGGGTCTCGGCGGTGTCGGTGGGGAGTTCGACTCTGGTTCGTACGGTCATCCTTGACCCTTCTTGCGCCCTGCACCCCGTTGTGCAGCGATCCGGCCCCGGGCGGTGCGAGCCTACTCCTGGTGGGCGCGCACCGGCCGGGGCCGGAACGAATCGTGATCTTTGTGATGTGCCGTCAGTTTCCGACGGCGCGTCAGGCGGTGGGCTCGGCCTCCGCCTTGGCGGCGTCCTTCTCCTTCGGCTTGGCGTCCACGCCGGCCTCCCGGCGCTGGGCCGGGGTGATCGGGGTGGGGGCGCCGGTCAGCGGGTCGCCGCCGGTGGAGGTCTTCGGGAAGGCGATGACGTCCCGGATGGTGTCGTAGCCGCCCAGCAGGGTGACCACGCGGTCCAGGCCGAGCGCGATGCCGCCGTGCGGCGGCGGGCCGTAGTTGAAGGCGTCCAGCAGGAAGCCGAACTGCGAGGCCGCCTCCTCCTCGGAGAGGCCGATCGCGTCGAACGCCCGCTTCTGCACCTCGCGCTGGTGGATACGGATCGAACCGCCGCCCAGCTCCGAGCCGTTGAGGACCAGGTCGTACGCGTTGGAGAGCGCGCTGCCCGGGTCGGTGTCGAAGGTGGCGAGCGACTCGGCGGTGGGCGCGGTGAACGGGTGGTGCACCGCGTGCCAGCCCTGGAACTCGCCCTTGTCGTCCTCGATCGGCTCGAACATCGGGAAGTCCACGACCCAGAGGAACGCCCACTGGGACTCGTCGATCAGGTTGCAGCGGCGGCCGATCTCCAGGCGGGCGGCGCCGAGCAGCTCCTGCGAGGCGGTCTTCTTGCCGGCCGCGAAGAACACCGCGTCGCCGGGCTTGGCGCCGGCGGCGGCGGCCAGGCCGGCCAGGTGCTCCTCGGACAGGTTCTTGGCGACCGGGCCGCGCAGCTCGCCGGTCTCGGCGTCGACCAGCACGTACGCGAGGCCGCGGGCGCCGCGGGCCTTCGCCCAGTCCTGCCAGGCGTCGAGCTGCTTGCGGGGCTGCGAGGCGCCGCCGGGCATGACGACCGCGCCGACGTACGGGGCCTGGAAGACCCGGAACTCGGTGCCCTTGAAGTACTCGGTCAGGTCGGTGAGTTCCTGCCCGAAGCGGACGTCCGGCTTGTCGGAGCCGTAGCGGGACATCGCGTCGGCGTAGGACAGGCGGGGCAGCGGGTTGGGGATCTCGTACCCGTGCACCTCCTTCCAGATCCGGGCGATGATCTTCTCGCCGAGGGCCAGGATGTCCTCCTGGTCGACGAACGAGGCCTCGACGTCGAGCTGGGTGAACTCCGGCTGCCGGTCGGCGCGGAAGTCCTCGTCGCGGAAGCAGCGGGCGATCTGGTAGTAGCGCTCCATGCCGGCGACCATCAGCAGCTGCTTGAACAGCTGCGGGGACTGCGGCAGCGCGTACCAGTGGCCCGGCTGGAGGCGGACCGGGACCAGGAAGTCGCGGGCGCCCTCGGGGGTGGAGCGGGTCAGGTACGGGGTCTCGATGTCGAGGTAGTCGTTCTCCTCCATCACCGAGCGGATGATGTGGTTGACCTTCGAGCGCAGCCGCAGCGCGCGGGCCGGGCCCTCGCGGCGCAGGTCGAGGTAGCGGTAGCGGAGCCGCACCTCCTCGTTGACCGAGCCGGGCTCGTACTCGGCGACCTGGAACGGCAGCGGCGCGGCCTCGGACAGCACCTCGATGGACTCGACGACGACCTCGACGGCGCCGGTCGGGATGTCCGGGTTCTCGTTGCCCTCGGGGCGGACCCGGACCTCGCCGATCACCTTCACGCAGTACTCGGAGCGCAGCCCGTGCACCGACTCCAGGTCGCGGACCACGACCTGCACGGTGCCGGAGGCGTCGCGCAGGTCGATGAAGGCCACGCCGCCGTGGTCACGGCGGCGGGCCACCCAGCCGGCCAGGGTGACGGTGGTGCCGGCGTGCTCCGGTCGGAGCGTGCCCGCGTCGTGCGTGCGGATCACAGCTGCTTCTCCTTCAGGGTGGTGACGAGCGCCTCGAGGGCGACGGGGGTCTGCTCGCCGGACTCCATGTCCTTGAGCTGGACCACGCCCTCGGCGAGGTCCCGGTCGCCGGCGATCAGGGCGAAGCGCGCCCCCGACCGGTCGGCGGACTTCATGGCGTTCTTGATGCTCTTGACGCCGAAGGCCAGGTCGGTGGGCACGCCCGCGCGGCGCAGCTCCACGACCTTGGCGAACAGCAGGTCCTTCGCCGCCTCGCCGAGCGCCACCGCGTAGACGGCGGTCGCGGCGGGCAGGTCGAGGGCGATGCCCTCGGCCTCCAGCGCCAGGAAGGTGCGGTCCACGCCGAGCGCCCAGCCGACCGAGGGCAGGGCCGGTCCGCCGATCATCTCGGACAGGCCGTCGTAGCGGCCGCCGCCGCCGATCGCGGACTGCGCGCCGAGGCCGTTGTGCACGAACTCGAAGGTGGTGCGGGTGTAGTAGTCCAGGCCGCGGACCAGCTTCGGGTCGTCGACGAACGCGACCCCGGCGAGCGTGAGCAGCTCGCGGACCTTCTCGTCGTACGCCTTGCAGTCCTCGCAGAGGAAGTCCCGCAGCATGGGGGCGTCGGTGAGCTGGGCCTGCACGGACTCGCGCTTGTCGTCCAGCACGCGCAGCGGGTTGATCTCGGCGCGGCGGCGGGTGTCCTCGTCCAGGTCCAGGCCGGACAGGAACTCGATCAGCGCGGCGCGGTAGACCGGGCGGCACTGCTTGTCGCCGAGGCTGTTGAGCAGCAGCGAGTAGTTCGACAGCCCGAGCGTGCGGAACGCGTCGTCGGCGAGGATGATCAACTCGGCGTCCAGCGCCGGGTCCTCGGCGCCGATGGCCTCCGCGCCGACCTGCGAGAACTGGCGGTACCGGCCCTTCTGCGCCCGCTCGTAGCGGTAGTAGTTGCCGGAGTACCAGAGCTTCACCGGGAGGTTGCCCTGCTTGTGCAGGTTCGCCTGGAGGGCGGCGCGCAGCACGGAGGCGGTGCCCTCGGGGCGCAGCGCGAGCTCGTCGCCGCCGCGGGTGGTGAGGTTGTACATCTCCTTGGTGACGATGTCGGTGGACTCGCCGACGCCGCGGGAGAAGAGCTTCACGTCCTCGAAGACCGGGGTCTCGATGTAGCCGTAGCCGGCCCGGCGCGCGGGGGCGGCGATCGCCTCGCGGATCGCCAGGAAGGTCGCCGAACTGGGCGGCAGCAGGTCGTAGGTGCCCTTGGGGGCGGTGAAGGTGCTCAACTTCTCTTCCGTCACATTCCTCGTCGCGGGAAGGCCGGGGCGTCGGCCGCCCCCGCTGCCTGCTGGAGGTAGGGGTTGGTGGCGCGCTCTCGGCCGATGGTGGTCTGGGAGCCGTGGCCGGAGAGCACCACGGTCGCGTCGTCGAGGGGCAGGCACACCCGGGCCAGCGAGCGCATGATCGCTCCGCTGTCTCCGCCCGGGAGGTCGGTACGCCCGATGGAGCCGGCGAACAGCAGGTCGCCCGAGAACAGCACCGGAGGAATGTCCGTCACGGCGGGCGTCCTGAACGTCACCGACCCCTTGGTATGGCCGGGCGCGTGGTCGACGGTGAGCCGCAGGCCGGCCAGTTCGAGCACGCTGCCGTCGGTCAGTTCGCGGACGTCGTCCGGTTCGCCGACGGTGAGGGAGCCCATCAGCTGCTGGCCGAGGGAGCGGCCGAGGGCCTTCTCCGGGTCGGCCATCATGTACCGGTCCTCGGGGTGGATCCACGCCGGGACGCCCTGGGCGCCGCAGACCGGGACAACCGAGGCGATGTGGTCGATGTGCCCGTGGGTGAGCAGGACCGCGACCGGCTTGAGCCGGTGCTCGCGGATCAACTCCTCGACGCCGCTTGCCGCTTCGTGCCCGGGGTCGACGATCACGCACTCCTCGCCGGCGGCGGGAGCGACCAGGTAGCAGTTGGTGCCCCAGGCCCCGGCGGGGAATCCGGCGACGAACACGCGAGTCCTTCGTTTCATGCGGTGGCGGTCTTGTTTCCCCCGCAGCCTACCGGCGGCACGGGGCCGCGGGCGAACCGGTTCCCGCGCGCGTTCAGGCCTTTCTCATGTGCCGTTGATCCCGTGCTGACGCGCGGGGTCCTTACACTGGGCCGCCGACGGGTGCGACGATGCGCACACGACAGTCACAACTCCCCACCTCCCAGAGCGCAGTAGGAGACACACCCGGTGGTCAGCAGCGAACAGCGGCGGCGGGAGCTCGCCCGCGAGAAGTACAAGCGCCAGATGGACGCGCGCGCCAAGGCCGCGGCGCAGCGCAAGAAGCGCAACGCGGTGGTGGCCTCGGTCGCCGCCGTGGTGGTGCTGGCGGGTGCCGGCGCGGCCGCGGCCGGCGTGTTCGGCTCGGACAAGAAGGACGACAAGAAGGCGTCCGCCGCGCCGACCCCGGCCCCGTCGAAGACCGGCAAGTACACGGCCGAGCCGGCCATGTCGATCGACACCGCCGCCCCGTACACGGCCTCGCTGGACACCTCGGCGGGCAAGGTGACCTTCTCGCTGGAGGCGGCGAAGGCCCCGCACACCGTCAACTCCTTCGTGTTCCTGGCCGGTGAGCACTTCTGGGACAACACCAAGTGCCACCGCCTCACCACGGACGGCATCTTCGTGCTGCAGTGCGGCGACCCGACCGGCACCGGCACCGGCGGCCCGGGCTACGAGATCCCGGACGAGAACCTGACCGGCGCGACCTACCCGGCGGGCACCGTGGCGATGGCGAACGCCGGCCCGAACACCAACGGCAGCCAGTTCTTCCTGGTCTACAAGGACACCCAACTGCCGCCCAACTACACCCCGTTCGGCAAGATCACCGGCGGCCTGGACGTGCTCCAGAAGATCGCCGGGGCCGGCGTGCAGGGCGGCGGTTCGGACGGCGCGCCCGCCACCCCGGTCGAGATCAAGGCCATCACCGCGGCCAAGGGCTGACCCGCCGCGAAAATCGACCGGTGCCGGATGCGGACAGCACCGGCGCTGGTCGCCTATGTTGCTGTTGTATAGGGTGCCCAGACCGTCGGCCGTCACCCTCGGCACGACAACGACGGCTCGGGACGGCGGACTCCATCGGTCCGCCGCACATCAACTGTGGACGACGCTCCCGCCCGTGGGCGTGGCGTCATGTGGAGGAGGCGCTGTGAGCAGCGACCCGTGGGGCCGTGTCGACGAGCAGGGGAACGTCTACGTGAGGACGGCCGACGGCGAACGCCAGGTCGGCTCCTGGCAGGCCGGCTCCCCCGAGGAGGCCCTCGCCTACTTCGAGCGCAAGTTCCAGGGCCTGGAGGCGGAGACCGCGCTCCTCGAGCACCGGGTCCGCAAGACCGACCTGGCCGCCAAGGAGGCGCAGACCGCGCTGGACCACCTGCGGGCGCAGGTCGCCGAGGCGCACGCCGTCGGCGACCTGGCCGCGCTGGCCAAGCGCCTGGACACGCTGGCCGGGGAGATCGAGACCCGGCAGGGCGAGCGCAAGGCCGCCCGGGCGAAGGCCCAGGAGGAGACCCGCGCCGCCAAGGAGGCGCTGGTCGCCGAGGCCGAGCAGCTCGCCGACTCCAACCAGTGGCGGGAGGCCGGCGACCGGCTGCGCGCCCTGGTCGACAGCTGGAAGGCGCTGCCGCGCCTGGACCGCAAGAGCGACGACGAGCTGTGGCACCGCTTCTCGCACGCCCGCTCGGTCTTCTCCAAGCACCGCAAGGCGCACTTCGCGGCGCTGGACTCGGAGCGCGACCACGCCCGCGCGGTCAAGGAGAAGCTGGTCGCCGAGGCCGAGCAGCTCGCCGACTCCACCGACTGGGGCCCGACCGCGGCCGCCTACCGCGATCTGATGACCCGTTGGAAGGCCGCCGGCCGCGCCCAGCGCGAGGCGGAGGAAGAGCTGTGGGCCCGCTTCCGCGGCGCCCAGGACGTCTTCTTCCAGGCCCGGTCCGCCGCGTTCTCCGAGCGCGACGCCGAGCAGGGCGAGAACCAGAAGGCCAAGGAGGCGCTGCTGGTCGAGGCCGAGGCGATCCTGCCGATCACCGACCTGAAGGCCGCCAAGGCCGCGCTGCGCGACATCGCCGAGCGCTGGGAGGCCATCGGCCACGTCCCGCGCGACGCCCGTCCGAAGCTGGACGGCCGGCTGGCCACGGTGGAGCGCGCCGTCCGCGAGGCCGAGGAGGCCGAGTGGCAGCGCTCCAACCCGGAGGCCCGGGCCCGCGCCACCGGCATGACCGCGCTGCTGCAGTCCGCCGTCGACAAGCTGCAGGCCGACCTGGACAAGGCCCGTGCGGCCGGCAACGCGTCCCGGGCCGCCAAGCTGGAGGCCGAGCTGGCGGGCCGTCAGGCGCTGCTCGACCAGGCGCAGAAGTCGCTGCAGGAGTTCAGCTCCTGACCTGACGTCAGCACGGAGGGGCCCGGTCGCCGTACGGCGACCGGGCCCCTCCGCGTTTGCCGGAGCCAGGGCCCGGGGCTCGTGTCCGGGGGGTCAGACGGAGGCGGGCGCGGACGGCGAGGCGCCGGGCTGCAACTGGTCCAGGTCGACGCTCTGGTCGGGTCCGGGGGTGGCGCTCGGCACCGGGGTGCCGAAGTCGCCGAGGTCGACCCTGCCGCCGGTGTCCCGCTCCATCCGCAGCGGCACGGCCGGGCCGTCGGCGGCCACGTACAGGGTGCCGGAGCCGGTGTCGGAGTGCCCGGTCACCGGGATCGTGCGGTGGCCCTGGACGGTGGTGGCGGCGCCCTTGGCGAGGTCGCTCCCGCCGGAGCCGAGCCGGTTGGCCAGTGCGCCGAGGTCGCACAGGTCGACGACCTCGGCGAACTGCGGGTTGTCGCTGGTGGTCTTCAGGTAGCGGTCGCCGACCAGTTCGGCCAGCGCGGGGTCGCCGTTGTTCTCCCAGAAGGCGTGGTCGGGCTTGACCCAGAGCTCCTGTCCGGCCTTGACCACCTGGAAGCCACCGACGCCGGCCTGCCGCAGCGTGCCGGCGCAGCTGCCCGCGCCGTCCAGCCGCAGGTCCACGGTGATCGTCATGCCGTTGCCGCCGACCGTGCCGGTCTCCCGCACCGACCTGGCGTCCCGGAGCGCCTGCACGGCCCGTTGCAGGATCTCCGCGGCCGGGAGGGCGGCCACCCCGTTGTCGGAGGCGGCGGCGGTCGCCGCGGCCGGGCTGCCGGCGGCGGCCGGTCCGCCGGAGCCGCCCGATCCGCCGCAGCCCGCCGCCAGGACGGCGGCCGCCGCCGCGCCCGCCGCCGTCATCGTCCGAGTCCCGCGCACGGTGCCTCCCGCAGATAGCCGACCGCCCCCACCCGGCCAGTGTCGGCGGGGCGGGGGCGGCCTGCACGCGGGGCCCGGGACGCGCCGGGCGAAGGGGCTACTTGCGGGCGGAGGTGACCCGGTAGACGTCGTACACGCCCTCGACGCCGCGCACCGCCTTCAGCACGTGGCCGAGGTGCTTGGGGTCGCCCATCTCGAAGGTGAACCGGCTCATCGCGACCCGGTCGCGGGAGGTCTGCACCGCCGCCGACAGGATGTTGACGTGCTGGTCGGAGAGCACCCGGGTGACGTCCGACAGCAGGCGGGAGCGGTCCAGCGCCTCGACCTGGATGGCCACCAGGAACACCGAGGACTGGGTGGCCGCCCACTCCACGTCGATCATCCGCTCGGGCTGCTGCTGGAGGGACTCCACGTTGACGCAGTCCGCGCGGTGCACCGAGACGCCGTTGCCGCGGGTGATGAAGCCGACGATCGGGTCGCCGGGCACCGGCGTGCAGCAGCGCGCCAGCTTCACCCACACCTCGTCGACGCCCTTGACGATGATGCCCGGGTCGCCCTTGGCCCGGCGGCGCATCGAGCGCGGCTGGTGGGACGGGGTGGCGGTCTCGGCGAGGTCCTCGACCGCGCCGTCCTCGCCGCCCATCGCCTGGACCAGCTTCTGCACGATCGCGGCCGCGGCGACGTGGCCCTCGCCGATCGCCGCGTACAGCGAGGAGATGTCCGGGTAGCGCATCTCGTGGGCCAGCGTGACCAGCGAGTCCCCGGTGAGGATCCGCTGGATCGGCAGGCCCTGCTTGCGCATCGCCCGGGCGATCGCCTCCTTGCCCTGCTCGATCGCCTCCTCGCGGCGCTCCTTGGAGAACCAGGCGCGGATCTTGTTCCGGGCCCGCGGCGACTTGACGAAGCTCAGCCAGTCCCGGGACGGGCCGGCGTTCTCCGCCTTGGAGGTGAACACCTCGACGGTGTCGCCGTTCTCCAGCGTCGACTCCAGCGGCACCAGCCGGCCGTTCACCCGGGCGCCGATGCACCGGTACCCGACCTCGGTGTGCACCGCGAAGGCGAAGTCGACCGGCGTGGCCTTCGCGGGCAGCGCTATCACGTCGCCCTTGGGGGTGAAGACGAACACCTCGTTGCTGGACAGGTCGAAGCGCAGCGACTCGAGGAACTCGCTCGGGTCCTCGGTCTCCTTCTGCCAGTCCAGCAGCTGCCGCAGCCAGGCCATCTCGTTGACCGCGTCGGCCTTGTCGTGCTGCCGCTTGTGGGTCGGCGTGTCGGTGCGCACCTTGGACGCGCCGGCCACCGCCCGCTGCTTGTACTTCCAGTGCGCGGCGATGCCGTACTCGGCGCGCCGGTGCATGTCGAAGGTGCGGATCTGGAGCTCGACGGGCTTGCCGCCGGGGCCGATCACCGTCGTGTGCAGCGACTGGTACATGTTGAACTTGGGCATCGCGATGTAGTCCTTGAACCGCCCCGGCACCGGGTTCCACCGCGCGTGGATGGTGCCCAGCGCCGCGTAGCAGTCGCGGACGGTGTCGACCAGGACCCGGATGCCCACCAGGTCGTAGATCTCGGCGAAGTCCCGGCCCCGGACGATCATCTTCTGGTAGACCGAGTAGTAGTGCTTCGGACGGCCCGTCACCTGCGCGGTGATCCGCGCCCCGCGCAGGTCGCCCTGCACCTGGTCGATGACGGTCGCCAGGTACTCGTCCCGCTTCGGGGCGCGCTCGGCCACCAGCCGGACGATCTCGTCGTACATCTTGGGGTAGAGGATGGCGAACGCCAGGTCCTCCAGCTCCCACTTGATGGTGTTCATGCCCAGCCGGTGCGCCAGCGGGGCGTAGATCTCCAGCGTCTCGCGGGCCTTCTTCTCCTGCTTCTCCCGCTTCAGGTAGCGCATCGTGCGCATGTTGTGCAGCCGGTCGGCGAGCTTGATCACCAGCACCCGCGGGTCCTTGGCCATCGCCACGACCATCTTGCGGACGGTCTCCGCCTGCGCCGCCTCGCCGAACTTCACCCGGTCCAGCTTGGTGACGCCGTCGACCAGCAGTGCCACCGAGTCGCCGAAGTCCTGCCGGAGCGTCTCCAGCCCGTAGTCGGTGTCCTCCACGGTGTCGTGCAGCAGCCCCGCCATCAGCGTCGGCGCGTCCATCCCCAGCTCGGCCAGGATGGTCGCCACCGCCAGCGGGTGCGTGATGTACGGGTCGCCGCTCTTGCGCTTCTGCCCGCGGTGCCACTTCTCGGCCACCGCGTACGCCCGCTCGATGTCCTTGAGCAGGGCCGGGTCGGCCTTGGGGTCGTTGGCCCGGATCGTCCGGAACAGCGGTTCCAGGACCGGGTTGACCATCGAACTGCGCTGACCGCCCAGCCGCGCGAGGCGAGCCCGCATCCCGCCCGGCGAGGGACGGGAACTGGCAGTCGCAGCCGTGGGCACAACCTCGTCGGGCAAGGACACTCCTACGTGCAGACGGATCAACCTTCATCGTACCGGCGGCACCACGGGCTTCCGCGATTGGCCGACCCCCCACAGCGGAAAGCCGCCCGGGAACGGAATCTGTTCCCGGGCGGCTCCGACGCAGGTGGGCGCTCAGACCACGACGAGGGTCTCCAGCGGCGCACCGTGCAGGTGCGGGACGAGCTTCTCACGCCCCGTCAGGAAGCCGAGCTCCATCAGCACCACGACGCCCACCAGCTCGGCGCCGGCCTCCTGGACCAGGTCCAGCGAGGCCGCGATGGTGCCGCCGGTGGCCAGCACGTCGTCGACCACCAGCACCTTCTCGCCCGGCTCGAACGCGTCGCACTGCACCTCCAGCGTCGCCGACCCGTACTCCAGGTCGTACGAGCGGGAGAACACGTCGCCGGGCAGCTTGCCCTTCTTGCGGATCGGGACGAACCCGAGTCCGGCCGCGACCGCGGCGGGTGCGGCCAGCACGAACCCCCGCGCCTCCAGGCCGACCACCTTGGTCGCGCCGAGTTCCTTCGCCCGCTCGGCCAGCGCCCGGGTCAGCGCGCCGAACGCCTCGGCGTCGGCCAGCAGGGGGGCGATGTCCTTGAACAGGACGCCCGGCTTCGGGTAGTCCTGCACGTCCCGGATCCGGCTGTTGAGCAGCTCGGTCAGGGCGGGGTCGGTGGTGGAGGTCACGGGGGTTCCTTAACGAGGCGGGGTTCAGCGCTTGCCGGACGGCCGACCCTTGCCCCGGGTACGGCTGGTCGGCTGGTTGCGCTGTCCGACCATACCTGCCGGAACCTCCTCGTCGATCATCACGTCCTCGCCCCGCGCCGCGGCCTCCTCGGCCGCCTTGGCCTCGGACGCGCGGCGCTGCGCGACCCGCTTGGCCAGTGCCTTCATCTCCGGGGTCTGCTCCTTGAGCTGCGCGAGCAGCGGGGTGGCGACGCAGATCGAGGAGTAGGCGCCGGCGGCGAGGCCGATGAACAGGGCCAGCGAGATGTCGTTGAGGGTGCCCGCGCCGAGGAGGCCGCCGCCGATGAACAGCAGGGCGGAGACCGGGAGCAGCGCGACGACCGTGGTGTTGATGGAGCGCACCAGGGTCTGGTTCAGGCCGTGGTTGGCAGCCTCGCTGTAGGTGCGGCGGGACTGCTTGGCGAGGCCGTTCGTGTTCTCCTTCACGGTGTCGAAGACGACGACCGTGTCGTAGAGCGAGTAGCCGAGGATGGTCAGGAAGCCGATCACGGTGCCCGGGGTGACCTCGAAGCCGACCAGCGCGTACACGCCGATGGTGATCAGCAGGTCGTGGATCAGCGCGACCAGCGCGGCCAGCGCCATCCGCCACTCGAAGGCGATCGCCAGGTAGACGGTGACCAGGACCATGAAGATGATCAGGCCGGTCAGCGCCTTCTTGGAGATGTCGGCACCCCAGGAGGGGCCGATCACCTGGGCGTTGATGTCCTTCTCCTCGACCCCGACGGCCTGCGAGAACTCCTTGGTGAAGGTCGCCGCCGGCACCGACTCCTCGGCGCTGATCTGGACCCGGACGTCACCCTTGTCCGTGGTCTGCACCAGCGCGGTGTTGGAGCCGGTGATCTTGTTCGCGGCGTCCTTCGCCTGGGACACCGACAGCCCGGGCTTGTGCACGGTGTAGACCGAGCCGCCCTTGAACTCGATGCCCAGGTGCAGGCCCATGGCCAGGCCGATCGCGGCCACCAGGACGATCACCGCGGAGATCGAGTACCAGATCTTCCGCTTGCCGACGAAGTCGAACGAGACCTCGCCCTGGTAGAGGCGGTGACCGATGTTGCGGAGCGACATGGGTCAGACCTCCTGGGTCTGCTGGGAGGGGGCGGAGCGGCGGCGCGAGCCGCGGATCGGCGGCCGGGCGCCGAGCCGCTTCGGGTCCAGACCGGACCACGGGTGGCCGCTCGAGAAGAACTTGGTGCGGGCCAGCAGCGTGATCAGCGGCTTGGTGAACAGGAAGATCACCACGACGTCGAGCAGCGTGGTCAGACCCAGGGTGAAGGCGAAGCCCTGCACCTTGCCGACCGACACCAGGTACAGCACCGCGGCACACAGGAAGGACACGAAGTCCGAGACCAGGATGGTGCGCCGGGCCCGCGGCCAGGCGCGCTGCACGGCCGGGCGCAGCTGGGCGCCCTCGCGAACCTCGTCCCGGATGCGCTCGAAGTACACGATGAACGAGTCGGCGGTGATGCCGATCGCGACGATCGCGCCGCAGACCGCGGGCAGGTTCAGCGCGAAGCCGACGCCGGCGCCCAGCAGGCTCATGATCGACCAGGTCAGGATCGCCGAGACCACCAGGCCGGCGATCGAGATCAGGCCCAGGCCGCGGTAGTAGACCAGCGAGTAGATGACCACCAGCACCATGCCGATCAGACCGGCGACCAGGCCGGCGTCCAGCTGCTCGGAGCCGAGCTGCGGGGAGACGGTGGTGACGTCGCTCTTCACGAAGTCGAGCGGGAGGGCGCCGTAGCTCAGCACGTTGCCCAGCGACTTGGCGTCGTTCTGGGTGAAGGTGCCGGAGATGACCGCGCTGCCGCCGGTGATCGACTCGGAGACGTACGGGTGCGAGACGACCTGGCCGTCCAGCACGATGGCGAACTGGTTCGCCGGGGTCGGCTGGGCGGCGAGCTTGCCGGTGGTGTCTGCGAAGGCCTTGGAGCCGGCGTCGTTGAACGACAGGTCGACCATCCAGCCCTTGCCGCTCTGGGTGTCGTACACGGCCTGCGCCTTGGAGACGTCCTGGCCGTTCACGGCGACGCCGCCGAGCGCGAACTTGTACCAGAGGCCCTGCTCCGCGTCGTACGAGCAGGCCACGGCCGGCAGCGACGGGTCGGTCTTCTGGTAGTTCTGCCGCTGCTCCTTGACCGAGCAGTCCAGCGCGGCGAACTGCTGCTGCAGCTCGGCCGGGACGGTGCCCTGGGTCAGCGCGGCGGTCATGTCGGCCGCGGAGGCCGGGGCGCTCGGGGCGGCACTGGCGGCGGCGCTCGGGGCGGCCGAGGCGGCGCCGCTCGGGGCGGTGCTCGGGTCGGCCTGCAGGGCGCCGGACAGGGCACGGCCGGCCTTGCTGGCCGAGGCGCTCGGCGCGGGCGCGGAGGCGCTGCCGGAGGCGGCCGGGCTGGCCGAGCCGCTGGGCGCCGTCGACGGCGCGGTGCTCGGCTGCGGCTGGGCGCTCACGCCGGTCGGCGCGGTGGCCAGGACCGGACGGAAGTACAGCTTCGCGGTGTCACCGACCTTGTCGATGGACTCCTGCGTGTTACCACCGTCGGGGATGTTGACGATGATGTTGCTGTTGCCCTGGGTCTGGACCTCCGCCTCGGAGACGCCCATGCCGTTGACGCGCTTCTGGATGATCCCGACCGCGGTGTCGAGGTTGGCCTTGTTGATCGCGGAGGGATCGTCCGACTTGGCGGTCAGCGTGACGCTGGTGCCACCGGCGAGGTCGATACCGAGACGCGGCTTGGTGTAGCCCGTCCCGAACATGAGGGCCACCAGGCCGACGGTGACCACCAGGATGAGCGCCAGCGCCCTCCCCGGGTATCCGTCGCGCGACCGCGACTTGGGTGTTGCCACCTTGTTCGTTTCTCCCTGTCCATGCCGCCCGGCGGCCACGCCCCCGGCCCCGCGCAGGGCGGGGGCCGGAGAGCGGCGGACGCACGGCGGCCCAAGAGGTCCTGTGGGCTTGCGGCGGGTGCCGCTGGTCGGAGGGAGAGTGCCCCCCGGCCGTACTACTTGCTCTCGGGAGCCTCGGCGTCGGCCTTCGCCTCGTCCTTGGACAGGCTCAGCGGCTTCTCGTCGGCGTCCTCGATCGCCTCGACGTCCTCGGTCGACTCGTCCTCGGCCGGACGGCCGTTGATGATCGCGTCGTACTCGAGCGGCTCCAGGACCGCCGCGATGGCGCCCTTGGTGTAGTGGGCCACCACGCCGGGAGCGACCTCGAGCTCGACCGTCTCGTCGTTGACCGCCTTGACCAGGGCGTACATGCCGCCGATGGTGCGGACGCCCGAACCCGGCTGCAGAGCGGTCTGCATGCTCTGCATCTGCGCCTGCCGCTTCTTCTGCGAGCGGAACATCAGGAAGATCGCGAGGAGCGGGAGGAGGAGGATGATGAAGTTCACAGCCAGGGTCCTTTGTCGGCCGCCCGGCAGGCGGCCAGTGCGTGTACGTCGGCCCGTCGGGCGAGAGGGGCGGTCCGGCGGAGTCTAGGCGACCCGCACTGAACGGACAACGCCAAGCATGCCAGTGTGCCGCCGAAAGTGGCGAGCCTTGGCATGGACATAAACCGCCGATAAGGAAGCCGAGTTACGCCTCGCCGTCCGCCCAGAGTTCGGACTGCGCCCCGCGCGGCGCCCGCACCGACTGCGGCGGGGTCATCCCGAGGTGCTGCCAGGCCGCCGCCGTGGCGATCCGCCCGCGCGGGGTGCGCGCGAGCAGTCCTTCCCTTACCAGGAACGGCTCGGCGACCTCCTCCACGGTCTCCGCCTCCTCGCCCACGGCCACCGCCAGCGTGGACAGGCCCACCGGTCCGCCCCCGAACAGCTTCAGCAGCGCCTGCAGCACCGCCCGGTCCAGGCGGTCCAGTCCGCGCGCGTCAACCTCGTACACCTCCAGGGCCTGCGCGGCGATCTCCCGGGTGACCAGCCCGTCGTGACGGACCTGCGCAAAATCCCTCACCCGGCGCAACAGCCGGTTGGCGATGCGCGGCGTGCCGCGCGAGCGGCCGGCGATCTCCGCCGCGCCCGCCGGGTCGATCTCCACGTCCAGCAGGCCCGCCGAACGGTGCACCACCCGCTGCAGCTCGGCCGGCGCGTAGAACTCCATGTGGCCGGTGAAGCCGAAGCGGTCGCGCAGCGGCGGCGGCAGCAGGCCGGCCCGGGTGGTCGCCCCGACCAGCGTGAACGGCGGCAGCTCCAGCGGGATCGCGGTCGCCCCCGGGCCCTTGCCGACGATCACGTCGACCCGGAAGTCCTCCATCGCCATGTACAGCATCTCCTCGGCGGGCCGGGACATCCGGTGGATCTCGTCGAGGAACAGCACCTCGCCCTCGGTCAGCGAGGAGAGGATCGCCGCCAGGTCGCCCGCGTGCTGGATCGCCGGGCCGGAGGTGATCCGGATCGGCGCGTTCAGCTCCGCCGCGATGATCATCGACAGCGTGGTCTTGCCCAGCCCGGGCGGGCCGCTCAGCAGCACGTGGTCGGGCGCCGCGCCGCGCTGACGGGCCGCCTGCAGCACCAGCGAGAGCTGCTCGCGCACCCGCTCCTGGCCGATGAACTCCTCCAGCAGGCGCGGCCGCAGCGCCGCCTCCACCGCCTGGTCCTCGCCGTCGGCGGACGCCGTCACCAGGCGGTCAACGGGCTCGGACTCGTACGGACTCATCGGAAAACGGCTCCCCATTGTCGACATGGTGACGGATCGTCAAATTGGTGTTCGCGCAGCTCAGCGGGCCCGGTTCAGGCCGCGCAGGGCGAGGCGCAGCAGCGCGCCCACGTCCGGCACGGCCTGCGCCTCGGCGTCCGGCGCCACCCGGGACACCGCCTCGTCCGCCTCCCGCGGAGCGTAGCCGAGGCCCACCAGCGCCGAATGCAGCTGCTCGTGCCACGGCGCGGGACCGGACGCGACCGGCTTCTGCGCCGGCACCGTGCCGTGCGGGGCGCCCAGCTTGTCCTTGTACTCCAGCAGCAGCTTCGCCGCCTTCGCCTTGCCGATGCCCGGCACCGCGATCAGCGCCTTCTCGTCACCGGCCGCCACCGCGACCCGCAGCGCCTCCGGCGAGTGCACCCCCAGGATCGCCTGCGCCAGCTTCGGCCCCACGCCCGGCGCCGCCTGCAGCACCTCGAACGTCGCCCGCTCGTCGTCGTCCGCGAAACCGAACAGCGTCAGCGAGTCCTCCCGGACCACCAGCGAGGTCGCCAGCCGCGCCACCTCCCCCACCCGCAGCCCGGACAGCGTCGACGGCGTGCACTGCACCGCCATCCCCACTCCCCCGACCTCGACCACGGCCACCCCGGCCCCCACCACGGCAACCGGGCCCTGCACAAAGGCGATCATGGCCGCCACACTTCCTTCTCTGGTGAACGTGGGCCCTACGAGGGGCGCGAGGAACTGCGCGGACGACCGGGCGCTCTGCCGTACGCCGCCCGCGGTGCGGCCGCCCGCTGCTCGGGCGGGTCGTCCGCCGACGGGGTGTGCCACGTGCCGCTCTCGTGGGCGCGGATGGCCGCCGTCAGGCGGTTGGTGGTGCCGCCGCGCCAGATGTGACAGATCGCCAGGGCGAGGGCGTCGGCGGCGTCGGCGGGCTTGGGCGGGGCGTCGAGCCGGAGTATCCGGGTGACCATGGCGGTGACCTGGGCCTTGTCCGCCCGGCCGGAGCCGGTGACGGCGGCCTTGACCTCGCTGGGGGTGTGCAGCGTGACGGGGATGCCGCGCCGCGTCGCGCACAGCACCGCGACGGCGGAGGCCTGCGCGGTGCCCATCACGGTGCGGACGTTGTGCTGCGCGAACACCCGCTCGACGGCGACGAGTTCGGGCGAGTAGCGGTCGAGCCACTCCTCCAGCCCGCGTTCGACGGCGAGCAGCCGCGGGCCGAGCTCGTCGCCCGGCGGCGTCCGGACGACGCCCACGCCGAGCATGTTCAGCTGCCGCCCGGGCAGCCCGTCGACGACTCCGACGCCGCACCTGGTCAGCCCGGGGTCCACTCCCAGTACGCGCACCTGCCCGCCCCACCTCTCTCCGACCTGCGAAGGCTACCCCCGACCACGGACAACCGGTCCCGGACACGCCTCCGCCCGGCGGCCGCGAGCAGCCACCGGGCGGAGGGAGCGGGAGCGGCTCAGGCGTCCAGCTCGGCCATGATCTCGTCCGAGACGTCGAAGTTGGCGAAGACGTTCTGCACGTCGTCGCTGTCCTCCAGCGCGTCGATCAGCTTGAAGATCTTGCGGGCGCCCTCGGCGTCCAGCTCGACCTGCATGCTGGGGACGAAGTTGGCGTCGGCCGAGTCGTAGTCGACGCCGGCGTCGACCAGGGCGGTGCGGACCGCCACCATGTCGGTGGCCTCGGAGATCACCTCGAAGGCCTCGCCGAGGTCGTTGACCTCTTCGGCGCCGGCGTCCAGGACGATGTCCAGGACCTTGTCCTCGTCCACGCCGTCGGCCTTGGGGACGATCACGACGCCCTTGCGGTTGAACAGGTACGACACCGAGCCCGGGTCGGCCATGCTGCCGCCGTTGCGGGTCATCGCGACGCGGACGTCGGAGGCCGCGCGGTTGCGGTTGTCGGTGAGGCACTCGATCAGGACGGCCACGCCGTTCGGGCCGTAGCCCTCGTACATGATCGTCGAGTAGTCGGCGCCGCCGGCCTCCGCGCCGGAACCGCGCTTGACGGCCCGGTTGATGTTGTCGATCGGGACGGAGCTCTTCTTCGCCTTCTGGATGGCGTCGTAGAGCGTCGGGTTGCCGGCGGGGTCGCCGCCGCCGGTGCGCGCCGCCACCTCGATGTTCTTGATCATCTTGGCGAAGAGCTTGCCGCGCTTGGCGTCGATCGCGGCCTTCTTGTGCTTGGTGGTAGCCCACTTAGAGTGGCCGGACATCGCCAGCTCCTTTTCGTCGCCAATGGGAAATGAACAGGGGAGATCTTACCGGTGCCGCACTGCGGGGTGGCACACGGTCACCGCGTCGCGGCTACTGCGCGGCGGCCTCGACCATCCGCACGAAGTACTCGTGCACGCGGTGGTCGCCGGTCAGCTCCGGGTGGAAGGAAGTGGCCAGCAGGTTGCCCTGGCGGACCGCCACGATCCGGGCGTCCGGGCCGTCGGCGGCCGGGACCTCGGCGAGCACCTCGACGCCCGCGCCGACCGACTCGACCCAGGGGGCGCGGATGAAGACGCCGGTGACCGGGTCGCCGGCCATGCCGGCGAACGGGATCGCGGTCTCGAAGGACTCGTTCTGCCGGCCGAAGGCGTTCCGGCGGACCGTCATGTCGATGCCGCCGACGGTCTCCTGGTCGTCGCGGCCGTCCAGGATCTTGTCCGCCAGCATGATCATGCCGGCGCAGGTGCCGTAGACCGGCATGCCGGCGCGGACGCGCTCGCGCAGCGGGTCCATCAGGCCGAACAGCACCGCCAGCTTGGAGATGGTGGTGGACTCGCCGCCGGGCATCACCAGGGCGTCGACCTCGGCGAGCTCCTCGGGGCGGCGGACCGGCCGGGCCAGCGCGTCGGCGGCGGCCAGCGCCACCAGGTGCTCACGGACGTCGCCCTGCAGCGCGAGGACGCCGATGGTGGGGGTGCTCACGGTCACTACCTCTTCGATGTCGAACTACGGGCCGGGTAAGCCCACGGAGCGGCCCGCCGCGCCGATTGCTCGCGCGGCGGGCCGAGGGGGGCCGGAACGGCCCGGGGCTCACCAGCCGCGGTTGGCGTAGCGCTCGGACTCCGGCAGGGTGTCGCAGTTGATGCCGACCATGGCCTCGCCCAGGTTGCGGGAGGCGTCCGCGATGATCTTCGGGTCGTCGAAGAAGGTGGTGGCCTTCACGATGGCGGCGGCGCGCTTGGCCGGGTCGCCCGACTTGAAGATGCCGGAGCCGACGAACACGCCCTCGGCGCCGAGCTGGCGCATCAGCGCGGCGTCGGCCGGGGTGGCGACGCCACCGGCGGAGAACAGCACGACCGGCAGCTTGCCGAGCTCGGCGACCTCGCGGACCAGCTCGTACGGGGCGCGCAGCTCCTTGGCGGCGGCGTACAGCTCGTTGTTGTCGAAGCCGCGCAGCTTGGCGATCTCGTTCTTGATCTGGCGCAGGTGGCGGACGGCCTCGACCACGTTGCCGGTGCCGGCCTCGCCCTTGGAGCGGATCATGGCCGCGCCCTCGGCGATCCGGCGGAGGGCCTCGCCCAGGTTGGTGGCGCCGCAGACGAAGGGGGTGGTGAACGCCCACTTGTCGGAGTGGTTGATCTCGTCGGCCGGGGTCAGCACCTCGGACTCGTCGATGTAGTCGACGCCGAGCGACTGCAGGACCTGGGCCTCGACGAAGTGGCCGATGCGGGACTTGGCCATCACCGGGATGGAGACCGCGCCGATGATCTCCTCGATCATGTTCGGGTCGGACATCCGGGCCACGCCGCCGTCCTTGCGGATGTCGGCGGGAACCCGCTCCAGGGCCATCACGGCGACCGCGCCGGCGTCCTCGGCGATCTTCGCCTGCTCGGCGTTGACCACGTCCATGATCACACCGCCCTTGAGCTGCTCGGCCATGCCGCGCTTGACCCGGGCGGTGCCGACCTGCGGCTGGTCTGCGGTGGTGGGGGTGATGGACACGTAAGACCTCACTCAGGAATGAACCGGTGCTATCGACCTATCGTAGGCCCGAGGGGGTGTGGACCCATACGCCACATGGTCCAGGGCCGCTCACGGCATACGACAATCAGGCCAGCGCACGAAGGGGGGCGGACGGTGGTGAAAAGCAGCGCCCAGCCTACGCGGGCGCGCCCTCGGGGGTGAGCGCCACCGGCGGCTCGTCGTCCATCTCGAAGGCCATCGGGAACGGCGCCCGGCCCGCCAGCCGGAAGTACCGCACCAGCCGGTGCTCGCGCACCGCCCGGGCCGCCCGCACCGCGTCGTTGTGGAAGCGCCGCGCCATCGGCACCCGGCGCACCGCCTCCACCAGGTCCCGCACCGCGTCCTCGCCGCCGGGCGCCGCCCGCACCGCCGCAACCTGCTCCGGCTCGTCCAGCACCGCGCGCAGCGCCTCGCTCAGCTCGCTCTCCGCCACCTCGCGCTGCTCGTCCTGCGCCTGCCGGGCCCCGTGCGCGGCCTCCAGCAGCAGGATCGACGCGGCCGGGTCGAGCAGCGAGGAGGTGGCCAGCTCCACCGCCACCGACGCCCGGCGCAGCAGCTGGGCGTCCAGCGAGGCCCGGGCGGCGTCGATCCGGGCGTGCAGCCGGTCGAGCCTGCCCGCCGTCCAGCTCAGGTAGACGGCGAACAGTACGACGGCCGCGAGGGCCCAAATCCAGGTAGTCACGGGGCGTTACGGTACCGGCTCAGCCGCCGAACGCCGCCGAGCGGTAGGACTCCCGGTCGGTCTCGGCGATCGACACGGTCGCCTGCACCGCCCCCGGGTCCGCGCCCAGGTACTCCGGCAGCGCGGCCAGCACCGCCTCCGCGAGCGCCGCCTTGGCCTGCGGGTTGCGCCCCGGGAAGATCTCGAAGTCGATCGCCACCAGCGCGAAGGTCTCGGCGTCCGCGCCGATCACCGCCTCCTCGGTGCGCCGGAACCGGGTCTTGCAGCCCTCCGGCTTGGCGTCGATCAGCTTCACGGCCAGCCGGTTCAGGGCCAGCCCGAAGCCGCGCCGGTCGAAGCAGTCGGCGAGCCGGTCGGTGTAGTCGACGGTGATCAGCGGCATGGTGGTACCTCTCGCGAGCAGGGTTCAGCGGCCAAGACGCGTGTGCCGGCCGGACGGTTCGGCCTCGGCGACCGGCGGACGGCCGTCGGTGACCGTCTCGTACACCGACAGCACCTCCGCGCCGACGGTCTCCCAGTCGAACCGGCGCACGTGCCGCGACGCGGCCTCGCGCAGCTCCAGCAGCCGGTCGGGGCTGCCGAGCAGCTTGAGGGCGGAGGCGGCCAGCGCGTCCGCGTCCTCGACCGGGAACAGCTCGCCGGCCGCGCCGCCGTCCAGCACCTGGCGGAACGCGTCCAGGTCGCTGGCCAGCACCGGGGCGCCCGCCGACATCGCCTCGACCAGGATGATGCCGAAGGACTCGCCGCCGGTGTTCGGCGCCACGTACAGGTCGACGCTGCGCAGCAGCCGGGCCTTGTCCCGGTCGGACACCATGCCGAGGAACTCGACCTGCGCCCGCACCTCGGGCGCCAGGCCGGCCACGGCCTCCTCCTCGTCGCCCTTGCCGGCCACCAGCAGCCGCACCCCGGGGCGCTCGGCGAGGATCCGCGGCAGCGCCGCCAGCAGCGTCGGCAGGCCCTTGCGCGGCTCGTTGATCCGGCCGATGAAGCCGATGGTGCCCGGCCCGCCCTCGGCCGCGCCGCCCTGCCACCTCGGGTCCGGTTCGGCGTCCGCGAAGAACCGCACGTCCACGCCGTTCGGGATCACCACCGCGTCGCCGCCCAGGTGCTCGACCAGGGTGCGCCGGGCGTACTCCGACACCGCGATCCGCCCCGACATCTTCTCCAGGCCCGGCTGCAGGATCGGCGAGGCCGCGATCATCGCCCGCGAGCGCGGGTTCGAGGTGTGGAACGTCCCCACCATCGGCCCGGACGCCGCCCAGGCCGCCAGCATCGACAGCGAGGGCGAGTTCGGCTCGTGCACGTGCAGCACGTCGAACCGGCCCTCGCGCAGCCAGCGCCGCACCCGGGCCGCCGACAGGAAGCCGAAGCTCAGCCGCGCCACCGACCCGTTGTACGGCACCGCGACGGCCCGCCCCGCCGACACCACGTACGGCGGCAGCGCCTCCTCGTCCTCCGCCGGGGCCAGCACCGACACCTCGTGGCCCAGCCGGATCAGGTGCTCCGCCAGGTCCCGGATGTGGAACTGCACACCGCCCGGCACGTCCCAGTCGTACGGGCAGACCACGCCGATCCTCACGACGCCTCCCGACGGGGCGTCAGGTCCGCCAGCCACAGCTTCTGCAGCATGTGCCAGTCCACCGAGTGCTCGCGGATCGCCTCCGCCCACACGTCCGCCATCGCCTGGGTCATCGCCGCCGCCTGCTCCTGCCGGGTGCCCTCGCCGGACGGCGCCACCTCCGGGTGCACCTCCGCGCGCAGCAGCGGCCCGTCGTACCAGAGCGACACCGGGAACAGCGCCGCCCCCGTCCGCTGGGCCAGCGCCGCCGGACCGGCCGGCATCCGGGTCGGCTCGCCGAAGAAGTCCACCTGGATCCCGGCCTCCGAGAGGTCCCGGTCGCCCACCAGGCAGACCAGCTTGCCCTCGCGCAGCCGCCGCGCCAGCGTCCCCACCACCGAGACCTGGGAACCGGTCAGCGCCAGCACCTCCATCCCCAGGCTCTCCCGGTAGGCCACGAACCGGTCGAACAGCGACTCCGGCTTCAGCCGCTCCGCGACCGTGGTGAACGGGAACCCGCCCGCCGAGGCGATCCACGCCCCCGCCAGGTCCCAGTTCGCCATGTGCGGCAGCGCCAGCACCGCGCCCCGCCCGGCGGCCATCGCCTCGTTCAACTGCTCGAGGTTCTTCACCGTTATGGCGCCGGCGATCCGCTCCGGGCTCCAGGTGGACAGCCGGAACGACTCCATCCAGTACCGCAGGTACGACCGCATCCCGGCCCGGGACAGCTCCCGCAGCCGCGCCGCGTCCGCGTCCGGATGGACCCGGGCCAGGTTGGCCTCCAACTGCCGCACCCCCTTGCCCTGCCGCCGCCACGCCACGTCGGCGATGACGTTGAACAGGCCGCGGGCGACCGGCTCCGGCAGGTGCTTCAGCCCCGCCCAGCCGGCCGCGTAGGCCGTGTCGACCAACCGCTCCTTCACTTGACCCCCTCGGCGGCGCCCGCCGCCTCCAGCTCCGCCGACTCCCGGCGCACCGTCAGCATCCGCTGCGCCACCGTCACCAGGCTGCCCGCCGCGACCACCCACAGGGCGATCGGCAGCAGCCACTCGATGTACGGCACCCCGAACTTGTGCAGGCCCGCGAAACCGGCCGCCACCAGGCTGATCACCAGCCGCTCGGCCCGCTCCACCAGCCCCGACACGTTCACCGGGAAGCCCAGCGACTCGCCGCGCGCCTTGGTGTACGACACCACCTGGCCGCTCGCCAGACAGAAGATCGACACCGCGCACAGGATGTCGTTGTCGCCCTTCCCGGCATACCACATCGCCAGGCCGCCGAAGATCGCCGCGTCGGCGACCCGGTCGAGCGTGGAGTCCAGGAACGCACCCCACTTGCTGGACCGGCCCGCCTGGCGGGCCATGTTCCCGTCCACCAGGTCGGAGAAGATGAACAGCGTGATGGTGATCGTGCCCCAGAAGAACTCCCCGCGCGGGAAGAACACCAGGGCGCCCGCCACCGAGCCGGCCGTTCCGATCAGCGTGACCGCATCCGGACTGACACCCCACCGCAGCAGCATCGCCGCGAACGGGGTGAGGACACGTGTGAAGAAGCCACGCGCGTACTTGTTGAGCATGGCCTTCCGGTCCGCTCCGCTCCTCGGAATGGCACCCGCGAGCCGCTGGCCCGCCGGGCGGCCGCGCGGATGGCCCCGCCCGGCTGGACAATGGTATCCACGCTGATCGAGCGGCAGGAGGCCAGCCATGCCGGACCGGACAGCCCACTCCCCCAGTACGCCCGCCGACCGACCCGGCCGGCTCCGCAACATCGCCCTGGTAGGGGCCGGCGGAGCCGGCAAGACCACCCTCGCGGAGGCACTCGCCGTCGCCGCCGGCGCCCTGACCAGGCCGGGCACCGTCCCCGACGGCACCACCGCCGCCGACTGGGAGGACATCGAGCACCAGCAGCAGCGCTCCGTGCAGTTCGCGCTCCTCCCGCTCCCCTGGCAGGACCTCACCGTCAACGTCCTCGACGCGCCCGGCTACGCCGACTTCGCCGGCGAACTGCACGCCGCCCTGCGCGCCGCCGAGGCCGCCGTCTTCGTCCACTCCGCCGCCGACGAGAGCGTCCCCCGGCCCGTCCGGGCGCTCTGGCAGGAGTGCGAGGAGGCCCGCCTCCCCCGCGCCGTCGCCCTCACCCACCTGAACACCGCCCGGGTCCGCCTCGACGACGTCCTGCGGATGCTCCAGGACACCCTCGGCACCCCCGACACCGTCCGCCTGCTGCACCACCCCGACCTGCGCGACGGCCACCTGCACGGCACCACCGACCTGCTCACCGGCCGCTCGTACGGCAAGCCCGACGACCCCGGCGACCTCGGCGCCGAGCGCGCCCGCCTGATCGAGGCGCTCGCCGGCGAGGACGACACCCTGATGCAGCGCTACCTGGACGGCGCCGAGCTCGACACCGCCGCCCTCACCGCCGGCCTGCGCCGCGAGATCCTCGCCGGCACCCTGCACCCCGTCCTCGCCACCGCCCCGACGGCACCGGCTGCGATGCCCTGCTCGACCTGGTCGCCACCGCCTTCCCGTCCCCCGCCGACCGCGCCGACGGCCTCCCGCCGCCGACCCCGACGCGCCCTTCACCGCCCAGGTCGTCCAGACCGGCGAGGACCCCTACCTCGGCCGCCTCAGCCTGCTGCGGGTCTTCACCGGCACCCTGCACCCCGACACCGCCGCCCACCTCCCCGACGGCACCGAGGAACGCCTCACCGCCCTGCACAGCCCCTTCGGCCACCAGCTGCGCCCCGTCCCGCAGGCCGTCGCCGGCGACCTCGTCACGGTCGCCAAGCTCACCGCGGCCCGCACCGGGGACACCCTCACCGCCGACAGCACCGTGCTGCCGCCCTGGCCGCTGCCCGAAGCGCTGCTGCCCACCGCCGTCCAGGCCCGCTCCAAGGCCGACGAGGACAAGCTCTCCCAGGCCCTCGGCCGGCTCGCCGCCCAGGACCCGGCGCTGCGCGTCGAACAGAACCCCGACACCCACCAGCTCGTCCTGTGGTGCACCGGCGAGGCCCACCTCGCCGTCACCCTCGACCGGCTCACCGCCCGGCACGGCGTCCACGTCGAGACCGTTCCCTACGAGGTCGCGCTCCGGGAGACCTTCGCCGCCCCCGCCAACGGCCACGGACGGCACGTCAAGCAGTCCGGCGGACACGGCCAGTACGCGATCTGCGACCTCACCGTCGAACCCCTGCCCGGCGGCGGCTTCGAGTTCGTCGACCGGGTGGTCGGCGGCGCAGTCCCCCGGCACTTCGTCCCGTCGGTCGAGAAGGGCGTCCGCGCCCAGCTCGCCCACGGCCTGCACGGCCACCCGATGACCGACGTCCGGGTCACCCTCACCGACGGCAAGGCGCACTCGGTCGACTCCTCCGACGCCGCCTTCCAGACCGCGGCCCAACTCGCCCTCAAGGAGGCCGCCGACCACACCGAGGTCCGCGTCCTGGAACCCGTCGACGAAGTCCGCGTCCTGCTGCCCGACGAGTACCAGGGCGCCGTCCTCACCGACCTGTCCGCACGCCGCGGCCACGTCCTCGGCACCGAGATCGGCGGCCCCGGCCTGAGCCTGGTCCGCGCCGAGGTCCCCGAACTCGAACTCGCCCGGTACCCGCTCGACCTGCGCTCGCTGTCGCACGGAACCGGCCAGTTCACCCGCAGCTACCTGCGGCACGCCCCCATGCCCGCCCACCTCGCCGCCCAGTACGCCACCACGGGCTGACGAGGCGTCAGGAGCCTCAGGAACGGCGCGGCAGCGCACACGCCTTGGTGCCGCCCGGCATCTGGTCCCGGTGCCGCGCCACCCAGCGGTACAGCACGTCCGCCAGCGGCCGCACCGGCGCCAGCGCCAACAGGCCGCCCGCCCACGCCCACAGGCCGCCCGAGCGCATCAGCAGCCGCGCCACCGCCTGCGAGCCGCCGTACACCTTGCGGTCCGGCGTGATCCACAGCACCTCGCGGGACGCCCGCTCCTCCGTCACCTCGCCGCCGGTGAATTCACCCAGCGCCGCCATGTCCGCGAACTGGAACGCCACCGCCTGCCAGCCCGCCGAGGACAGGCTCTGCCGCGGATAGCGCTCCGCCCACCGCACGCAGCTCGAACAGAACGCGCAATCACCGTCGAAAACCAGCACCGGCTCCGGTGCGAACGCACTCGTCATACCGCGATCCTCTCGCCCGCCCGCACCCGCGGGCAAACCGGGTGCGTCGAAGTCCCCACGACGGGGCAACATTCCCCCGAAACCGCCGCGCACGGCCGAGATGTGACCCAGGATCAGCTGATGATCCGCACAGGCGCGCCGCCGCGCGGTAACCTGCCGCAGACCATCAGGGGAGGAGGAGCTGCTCAGGTGACTCAGCTCGACATGACGCCGGGCGCACAGGTACCACGGACGGACGTCGGTCATCAGACCGCGGTCACCCAGGCGTTCTCCTCCGCCGCCTACCGCACCGGCGACTACAACGAACTCGAGGCGCTCGCCGGAGTGAGCGTCAAGAAGGGCAAGTTCGCGCTGTTCCGGCCCAGTGCCGGCGAGGCGTTCAGCCGCGCCCTGATCGACCGCACCCTCGGCGGCGGCCGCAAGCCCATCGTGCCCTCGCACGGCACCGACATCCGCATGGTCGTCGAGCACTGCCTCGCCGCCCAGGACCTGCGCGAGGCCCGCGACCGCCGGCTCGCCACCCTCAGCGCCGTCTGCGGCGTGCTCTTCCTGCCCGGCACGCTGATCTGGCTCGCCGCGTACCAGGCCCGCGCCTGGCTCGGCACGAAGAAGTCCGCCGCCCGGGACGGCTTCATCGGCACCCTGGCCCTGCTCGCCGCCGTCGCGCTGACGCTGTTCCTGCTGGTCCGGCCGCCGGCCGACGGCCTGCTCGGACTGTACTGCCGGGTGGTGATGCTCGGCCCGGTCGTCGGCTGGTACCTCGCCAAGCGCACCGTGGTCACCTCCGTCATGCAGCAGCGCGCCCGCTGGGGCGACCTGGTCGGCGGCAGCCCGGTCGCCGCGGTCGTCCCCAAGGCCGTCCCGAAGGACCACCTCGACAAGAAGGCCAACGAGCTCAAGGCCGGACTCGACCGCCTCACCAACGAGCAGCGCACCAACGTCCAGCACTACGCCGGCCCCAAGGGCATCCTCGGCATCGGCGCCCGCTGGGCCGAGTGGTCGCTGCGCGAGGACCTCCGCCCCGCCGAGGGCCACCCCGACTTCCGCAGCTTCCACGTCTGGGACCTCGCCCGCCGGATCACCGACCGCCTCGGCGCGCTCAGCGGCAGCGACGTCCCCAACGGCGGCCTGCCCAAGCCCCAGATCAGCCACTGGGTGGTGCTCGACACCGGCGAGGGCGCCGACGAGATCGGCCGCCCCTCCGGCGCCGACATGGACGGTGACCGGATGCGCGACTTCGCCGTCCAGGAAGTCGCCAACAAGCAGAGCGTCGGCACCGACACCCGGCACCGCATCGCCGTCCAATTCGTGCTGCACAAGGGCCAGTTGGTCACCACCGTGGTGGTCAGCATCATGGTCCTGTCGCACAGCCTGCAGGTCACCGCGACCGCGCACGCCCTCGGCCCGATCGCCGGCTACTTCACCGGGAAGCCCAAGACCCCCGAGAAGGACGTCCCCAAGACCCTCCGGTTCTGGGAGAACCGCACCGTCCAACTCCCCGTCGTCACCGACGACGAGATCGTCCGGCAGGCCGTCCGCGCCCCGTTCCACAAGGTCCCCGGTCTGCAGAAGTGGCTCGGCGGCTCCATCGGCCTCCCCGAACCCCTCTGCCTGCGCCAGGCCTGGGCCGACCCGACCTGGAACAGCCGCTTCAAGTCCGACGACGCGCTCTACATCCCCACCCCCGTGGTCGGCCTGATCCACGCCGCGGTGGTCGAGTTCCTCGACGAGCACGACGTCGCCACCGACCGGATCGCCAACCGCTCCAACATCATCCGCGCCGAGATGCAGGGCAGCCGCCCCTTCCGCGCCGACAAGTACGACGCCGGGTAGGCCCGCCGGCAGGTGACGCGGCAGGGGCCGTGCGGGAGTCGCTCCCGCACGGCCCCTGCCGCGTCACGTGCTCACCGCGTCAGGCCGGCCACACCTCGGCCAGCACCTTCCGGGTGTCCGCCAGCAGCTGCGGCAGCACCTTCGTGTGCCCCACCACCGGCATGAAGTTGGTGTCCCCGCCCCAGCGCGGCACCACGTGCTGGTGCAGGTGCGCCGCGATGCCCGCGCCCGCCGCCGCACCCTGGTTCATCCCGATGTTGAACCCGTGCGCCCCCGACGCCGCCCGCAGCGCCGTCATCGCCTTCTTGGTGAACTCCCCGAGCTCGGCCGTCTCCGGCCCGTCCAGCTCGGTGTAGTCCGCGACGTGCCGGTACGGCACCACCATCAAGTGCCCGCCGTTGTACGGGTACAGGTTCAGCACCGCGAACACCGACTCGCCGCGCTGCACGATCAGCCCGTCCTCGTCGCTCAGCTTCGGGATCGAGCAGAACGGGCAACCGTCGTCCGGAGCCGGGCCGGTGGGCTTGTTCTCGCCCTGGATGTACGCCATCCGATGAGGTGTCCACAGGCGACGGAAGCCGTCCGGCTCCCCCACGCCCCGCTGCAGTTCCGGCTCACTCGTCATGCCCGCCAGCATAAGCGCCGCCACACCTCGCGAACCAAGCAGTGCGGGGCGGACTCCCGGAGGAGCCTGCCCCGCACGTCGATCTCGGTTGCCCCGGGCGTCAGACCTGGACCCGGCTCCGCACCGCCTCGACGATCTCGGCGATCGCCTGGTCGCGCGGCACGCCGTTCTTCTGCTCGCCGTTGCGGTACCGGAAGGACACCGCGCCGGCCTCGACGTCGTCGTTGCCCGCGATCAGCATGTACGGCACCTTGCTGCGCTGGGCGTTGCGGATCTTCTTCTGCATCCGGTCGTCCGAGGTGTCCACGTCCACCCGGATCCCGTGCTTCTTCAACTCGGCCGCCACGTCGAGCAGGTACGGCACGTGCTCGTCGGTGATCGGGATGCCGGTCACGGTGACGGGGGCCAGCCACGGCGGCATGGCGCCCGCGTAGTGCTCCAGCAGCACCGCGAAGAAGCGCTCGATCGAGCCGAACAGCGCACGGTGGATCATCACCGGCCGCTGCCGCGAGCCGTCGGCCGAGGTGTACTCGAGCTCGAAGCGCTCCGGCAGGTTGAAGTCGAGCTGGATGGTCGACATCTGCCAGGTGCGGCCGATCGCGTCCCGCGCCTGGACCGAGATCTTCGGGCCGTAGAAGGCCGCGCCGCCCGGGTCCGGCACCAGCGGCAGGCCCTGCTTCTCGGCCACGCCGGCGAGGACCGCGGTGGCCTCCTCCCACGCGTCGTCCGACCCGACGAACTTCTCCGGGTCCTTGGTGGACAGCTCCAAGTAGAAGTCGTTCAGGCCGTAGTCGCGCAGCAGGCCCAGGACGAAGGTCAGCGTCCGGTCCAGCTCCTCGGCCATCTGCTCGCGGGTGCAGTAGATGTGCGCGTCGTCCTGCGTGAAGCCGCGGGCGCGGGTCAGGCCGTGCACCACGCCGGACTTCTCGTACCGGTACACGGTGCCGAACTCGAAGAGGCGCAGCGGCAGTTCACGGTACGAGCGGCCGCGCGCGTCGAAGATCAGGTTGTGCATCGGGCAGTTCATGGGCTTGAGGTAGTAGTCCGTGCCCTCGTCGAGCTGCATGGGGGGGTACATGCCGTCGGCGTACCAGTCGAGGTGGCCGCTGGTCTCGAACAGCTTCCCCTTGGTGGCGTGCGGGGTGTAGACGAACTCGTAGCCCTCTTCCTCGTGCCGCTTGCGCGAGTAGTCCTCCATGGTGCGGCGGATGATGCCGCCCTTGGGGTGGAAGACGGCGAGGCCGGAGCCGATCTGCTCGGGGATGGAGAACAGGTCGAGCTCGGTGCCGAGCTTGCGGTGGTCGCGCTTGGCGGCCTCCTCGAGGAAGTCGAGGTGGGCCTTCAGCTCGTCCTTGGTGGGCCACGCGGTGCCGTAGAGGCGCTGCAGCATCGGGTTCTTCTCGCTGCCGCGCCAGTACGCGGCGGCGGAGCGCATCAGCTTGAACGCCGGGATGTGCCGGGTGCTGGGCAGGTGCGGGCCGCGGCAGAGGTCGCCCCAGCAGACCTCGCCGGTCTTCGGGTCGACGTTGTCGTAGATGGTGAGTTCGCCGGCGCCGACCTCGACGTCGGCGCCCTCGCCGGCGGTGGCGGCGGAGCCCTTGAGGCCGATCAGCTCCAGCTTGTAGGGCTCCTTGGCGAGCTCCTCGCGGGCGGCCTCGTCGGTGACCACGCGGCGGGAGAACTTCTGCCCCCGCTTGATGATCTCCTGCATCTTCTTCTCGATGGTCTTGAGGTCGTCCGGGTGGAACGGCTTCTCGACGTCGAAGTCGTAGTAGAAGCCGTCGCGGACGGGCGGGCCGATGCCGAGCTTGGCCTCCGGGAAGACCTGCTGGACGGCCTGGGCCATCACGTGCGCGGTGGAGTGCCGCAGGATGTCGAGGCCGTCGGGGCTGGAGATCTCGACGGGCTCGACCTCGTCGCCGTCCTGGACGGCGTAGGCGAGGTCCTTGAGCTGGCCGCCGACGCGGGCGGCGATCACGGCGCGGTCGTCGGCGAAGAGCTCGGCGGCCGTAGTGCCCGTGGTCACCACGCGCTCTTCCCGATCGGGTTCGCGGTTGATGATGATCCGGACGTCCGTCACCGGTCTCTCCTGACGTTCTGGCTATGGGGTGCAGCACGACCGCTGCGTTGTGCATGGTACCGAGCCGGGCCCGGTACCCGTTGCCAAGGGCCGCGGCGGCCCCGGTGATCGTTCGGTCACTTTCTGCCACAAAGGGGGCGCTCCGCACGGTTGACCGTCCGTCAACTGCGGTATCACTTGGACACGGCGCGGCGCCCCACTGGTCCTCGGTGGGAGCGCCGCCCGGCAAAGGGACCGCGCGGCGTCTGAGGGGGCGTCATGCAACAGCTCCGTTCCTGGTACCAGGGTCCGTTGGCGTCCTTCGACACCGAGACGACGGGTGTGGACGTCGAGCGGGACCGCATCGTCTCGGCCGCCCTGGTGCTGCAGTCCGGCCCGGGCGGGGCGGCCAACGTCCGCAGCTGGCTGGCGAATCCGGGCGTGCCCATCCCCGAGCAGGCCCGGGCGGTGCACGGCATCTCCGACGACCACGTGCGCGCCAACGGCCGCCCGCCGCGGGCGGTCGCGGTGGAGGTGGCGCTCGCCCTGGCCGAGCAGTCCCGCGCGGGCGTGCCGCTGGTGGTGATGAACGCGCCGTACGACCTGACGCTGCTGGACCGGGAGTTGCGCCGGCACGGGGCCGGTTCGCTGACGGAGGTGCTGGGCGGCGCGGAGCTGCTGGTGCTCGATCCGCGGGTGCTGGACAAGCAGTTGGACCGCTACCGCAAGGGCCGCCGCACCCTGACCGACCTGTGCGCGCACTACGGCGTCCCGCTGCTCGGCGCGCACGACGCGGCGGCGGACGCGCTGGCCGCAATGGAGTTGGTGCGCGCGGTGGCCGCGCGGCACTCGCAGCGGCTGGGCGGAATGTCCCCGGCGGAGCTGCACCTGCGGCAGGCGATGTGGCACGCGGCACAGGCACGCGGGCTGGAGCGCTGGTTCGAGCGGGCGGGCACCCCGGAGCGGGTGGACACGGCCTGGCCGATGCGGCCGGCCCGCTGCCGCTGCGGCGAACGCCTGGAGCCGGGCCACGCCTGCGAGTTGGCGGCCTGACGGCCCGGCCGGGAACGGCGGAACGACGAAGGCCCCGACCTGGTGGTCGGGGCCTTCGTCGTGTGCTCGGTGGGCGATACTGGGATCGAACCAGTGACCCCTTCGGTGTGAACGAAGTGCTCTCCCGCTGAGCTAATCGCCCGGGCAACGAGATGAACAGTAGCACCACTTGGGCCCGCGGATCCAATCCGTTCCCCGACGGCCCCCCAGTTCCCGTACCGGGCACGCCCGCTGAATGTCCGTCAGAACTCCGGCCGGGGAACGCGGAAAAGGCGCAGGGCCCCGACCTGATAAACAAGTCGGGGCCCTGCGCCTTTGCATTCCGGTGGGCGATACTGGGATCGAACCAGTGACCCCTTCGGTGTGAACGAAGTGCTCTCCCGCTGAGCTAATCGCCCGGCTGCAGGGAAAACATTACCCCATCCGCGCGGGTGCTCCGACCACCCCGCCCCCTCGTCGCGCCCGGCCCCGCCCCGGCTCCCCGACCAGCAGCGTCGGCGGGTCGGCGGCGGGGCCGCGGGACGGCCGGTGCTCCGGGCGGGGCCGGCGGCGGCAGGTTCGTGCGTTCCTCCAGCCGCCGGGGAGCCGGTCCGGTGCGACCGCCGGTAATCCCCTGCCGTTACCGGCCCGGCCGGTGCCCGGGCGGGCCGTTCGGGGGATTCCGCAATGCGCCGGAAGGGGTACGACTCGCACCGGAATCGGGACAGACGGGTTTACACCGGGCTTTCAGGTGGGATGGTCCGTTCGCCGACGTGCGATTCCCCGAGCGCACACTGAGCGAAAGGCCCTGGCGCTTATGAACACCACGGTCAGCTGCGAGCTGCACCTGCGCCTCATCGTGTCCAGCGAGTCCTCACTGCCCGTCCCCGCGGGCCTGCGCTACGACACTGCCGACCCCTATGCCGTGCATGCGACGTTCCACACCGGAGCCGACGAGACCGTGGAGTGGGTGTTCGCCCGCGACCTCCTCGCGGAGGGGCTGCATCGACCCACCGGTACCGGCGACGTCCGGGTGTGGCCGTCCCGCAGCCACGGTCAAGGCGTGGTTTGCATCGCCCTGAGCTCTCCGGAAGGAGAAGCACTGCTGGAGGCCCCGGCCCGGGCGCTTGAGTCCTTCCTCAAGCGGACGGACGCCGCGGTGCCCCCCGGCACCGAACACCGTCACTTCGACCTCGACCGGGAGCTGTCCCACATCCTCGCCGAGAGCTGAACACCGAACGAGTCCGGCCCGCCGTCGCGCGGCGGCGGGATCGCCTCGATGCGCACCGTCCTACTCGGGGGCACGGTCGCAGTTCACTGCCGCCCACCGGCGGCCTCGGGGCCCGGCCCCGGGCGTCCTCTCCCAGCGGAGCGGACGCCCGGGGCTAAGCCGCGTCCAGCGCCCGTACCGGCCGCGCACGCGCCGCGTACGGGCCCGAACCACGGCCCGGGCCGGTAGAGTCGGCCCCCGCGATGACCGACGCGGTGGTCCCCGGACCGCCGCCGCGTGAGGAGTTCCCACGTGCTGATCACCCATGACACCGAATGCGCGCTGAGCATCCTGGTGGAGCTGCTGAACACCGCGCCGGAGGCCTGCGGCAGCGAGCAGCTGCCCGATGTGGCGGCACTGAGCGCCTTCGTGGTGGGGCAGGAGATCAGCGAGATCGACTCGCTCGGCCCGGCCGACCTGGCCGCCGTGCACGAGCTGCGCGCCCGGCTGCGCGAGGTGTTCTCCGCCGGCACCGTCGAGCGGGCCGCGGAGCTGGTCAACGCGCTGGTCGCGGAGGCCGGCACCACGCCCCGGCTGACCAACCACGACCACCACGGCTGGCACATCCACTACTTCGCGCCGCACGCCGCGGTCGGGCGGCACCTGGCCGCCGAGCTCGGCATGGCGCTGGCGTTCATCGTGATGGCGGGCGAGCTGGAGCGGCTGCGCCGCTGCGAGGCGCCGGACTGCGCCCGGGTCTTCGTCGACCTGTCGCGCAACCGCTCGCGCCGCTACTGCGACAGCCGCACCTGCGGCAACCGGCTGCACGTGGCCGCGTACCGGGCCCGGCAGCGCTCGGCGGAGGCCGGGGCAGTGGCCGCGGCCGGGCGCTGAGGCCGGGCCCGGCTGGTCGGGTCGGGGCGGCGGAGCTGGGAGACTGGGGGGCATGAGCGATTCCCCCCTGCCCCGCGTCGAGTTCTGGTGCGACCTGCTGTGCCCCGACTGCCGTACCTCGCTGGACGACCTGCACGCGCTGCGCGCCCGCTTCGGTGAGGCGCTGACCATCGAGCTGCGGCACTTCCCGCTGGAGAAGCACAAGTACGCGTACCCGGCGGCGGAGGCCGCCGCCGAGGCGTTCGAGCAGGGGCGCGGCTGGGAGTTCGCCGAGGCGCTGCTGGCCCGGCTGGAGGACGTGGAGCGCGGCGGGGCGCAGGCGCTGGTGGAGATCGCCGGCTCGGTGGGGCTGGACGCGGACGAGGTCGACACCGCGCTGATCGACGGCCGTCACATGCTGCTGGTCGACTCGGACGTCGCCGAGGGCCGGGCGATCGGCGTCAAGGGCACTCCGACGTACGTGGTGGCCGGCAAGCGGCTGGACGGCGGGCAGTCGCAGGACGGGCTGTTCGATCGCATCGTGGAGCTGCTCGGCGGCTGACCCGCCCGGTCGTCGGCGACGGCGGGGCGGTCGAGGCCCGTCAGAGCAGCGGCTTGCTGAGGACGCGCCGGGTGACCCGGTAGCCGAGCGAGTCGTACAGGGCGATCGCCGTGCCGTTGTCGGCGAACACGTTGAGGCCGAGGTGGTGGACGCCGGCGGCGAGGCACTCGCGTTCGGCGAGGTGCATCAGGGTGCGGCCGTGGCCCCGGCCGCGGTGCTCCGGGGCGACCTCCACCAGCATGACCCAGGCCACCGGGCTGCCGTCGGGCAGGCGGTCCTGGTGGAGGGTGACCCAGAGGCAGCCGAGGACCCGGCCGTCGGCGTCGAGGAGTTGGCGCAGCACGGTGTCCGGGGTGTGCGGGCCGCCGGGCAGGGCGCGGCGGTGGTCGTGCTCGGCCTTGGCGGCGGCCTCGGCGTCGCCGACCCCGGAGTCGACCAGTTCCTGCCGGTAGCCCTCGACGGCCTGCTCCTCCCAGGCCGGGTACTCCGCCGGCCCGATCCGACGGACCGTCAACCCGCCCGGCGCCTCCGGGAGTTCGGTGAGCGGTTTGATCAGGTTGCGCATCCGCTCGGTGTAGCCGAGGTTCTCGGCGAGCCGCAGGCCGGCCTCCGCCCCGGCGGGCACGGTGACGTCGATCCGGGTGCATCCCCAGGAGCGCAGGACCTCCTCGGCGGCGAGCACGCCGATGGTGCCCCGGCCGCGGCGCCGCCCCTCGGTGACCTCCAGTTCGCTGATCTCGCCCGGGCAGAAGCCGGTCCGGGGCCAGGCGGTGGTCCGCAGGCCGCCCACCGGGTGGCCGTTGACCATGATGTGCCAGCGCCGCGTCCGGCCGTGGTCGGCCGCGGCCTCCTCGGCGCCGTCCGGCCGCAGCGTGGTTGTCATACCGGCCCCTTTTCCCTTCCGCGGCCCGGTTCTACCGTCCGGGCGGTGCTCAGACCGGGTCGTTGTCGCGGACCGCGTGCTCGGTGAAGATCTCCATCGCCTTGCGGGTCACCGGGCCGGCCGGGAGGGTGCGGGCGTCGATGCGGGTGACGGCCTGGACGTCGCGCAGGGTGGAGGTGAGGAAGACCTCCTCGGCGTCGGCGAGGGCTTCGAGGGGGACGTCGGTCTCCTCGGCGCCGGTCCAGTCGATGACGAGCTGCCGGGTGATGCCGGCGAGGCAGCCGGATTCCAGGGTGGGGGTGAGGAGGCGGCCGTCGAGGACCAGGAAGACGTTGGAGCCGGTGCCTTCGCAGAGCCGGCCGGCGGTGTTGGCGAACAGGGCTTCGCTGGCGTCGGCGCGGTGGGCGGCGGCGAGGGCGACGACGTTCTCGGCGTAGGAGGTGGTCTTCAGGCCGGTGACGGCGGAGTGTTCGTTGCGGCGCCAGGGGACGGTGATCACGGCGGTGGCGTCGGGGCGGCGCTTCGCGGTGCCGAGGGCGACGACCAGGGTGGGGTCGGAGTCGCCGCGTTCGGAGCCGAGCGGGGCCAGGCCGCCGGTCCAGGTGATCCGCAGCCGGCCGAGCGGCAGCGGCTTGGCGGCGAGGACGGCCGCGCAGGCCTCGCGGACCCGGTCGTGGTCGGGGCGGGGAGGCCGAGGCCGCGGGCGGAGCGGCTGAGGCGGTCGAGGTGGCGGGTGAGGGCGAAGAGTTCGCCGTTCTCGGCCTTGACGGTCTCGAACACGCCGTCGCCGACGGTGAGTCCGTGGTCGAGGACGGAGAGTGCGGCGTCGTCCTCGGTGCTGAGGGTTCCGTTGACCCAGATCATCGGCGTCGTGCTCCTTGCGGTCAGGCGGGGGTGCCGGTGGAGGCTATCGCCACCAGCCTGGCGGCTTTGAGTTCGGTTTCGCGCCATTCGCGGTCGGGGTCGGAGTCCCAGGTGATTCCGGCGCCGGTGCCGAACTTCAGGACGGGCCGGCCGGTGTCCCGTTCGATCCAGAACGAGCGGATGCCGACGGCGAGTTCGGCCTCGCCGCGGTCGGCGTCGACCCAGCCGATCGCGCCGCAGTAGGGGCCGCGGGGGGCGGTCTCCAGCGCGCGGATGATGCGCAGGGCGCTGCTCTTGGGGGCGCCGGTGACGGAGCCGGGCGGGAAGGTGGCGTCGAAGAGCTGCGGCCAGCCGGCGTCGGCGTGCAGCCGGCCCTCGACGGTGGAGACCAGGTGGACCAGGCCGGGGTGCTTCTCGACGGCGCACAGGTCGGGGACGGTGACGGTGCCGGTGTCGCAGACCCGGCCGAGGTCGTTGCGGACCAGGTCGACGATCATCACGTTCTCGGCGTGGTCCTTGTCGAGCAGGTCGTCCTCGGTGCGGCCGGTGCCCTTGATGGGGCCGGAGCGGACGGTGCGGCCGTGGCGGCTCAGGTACAGCTCGGGCGAGGCGGTGGCGATCTCGACGCCGTGCTCGGGGAGGCGGATCGTTCCTGCGTACGGCGCGGGGTTGTGCGCGGCGAGGAGTCCGCCGAGGGCGTCGATGTCGGTGCGGTCGGGGTCGGGCAGCGGTGCGCTCAACACCCGGCAGAGGTTGGCCTGGTAGACCTCGCCGGCCGCGATGTGCTCGCGGATGCGGCGCACGCCCGCGCGGTAGGCGTCCACGTCGAGGGAGGTGTGCCAGCTGTCGGGGGCGGGTCCGCGCCAGGCGTCGGTGGCGGGCGGGCCGGGGTCGGGGCGGACCTCGTCGAACCGGGCGCAGGTGAGGCGGCCCTCGAAGTCGTGGGCGACGGCCCAGAATCCGCCGCGGTCGAGGACGGCCGGGTCGTGGCCGACCTCGCGCAGGCCGGTGGCGAGGCGTCCGGCGAAGCGGGCCATCGGCTGGTGGGGGCTGAGCGGGGCGGTGCGGCCGGACACGGTTCTCCTGCGCGGATTGTGGTGCTGCCCGTTGCGGTCGCGCGGGCGGGGCGTGGGCGCCGGGGGTTCGCCCCGGTACCGAAAGTCTAGGTCGGGGGCCTGCGGGAACGGTCCGACCGGGCCCGACGGTTGGGCATCGGGCGGCCACCCCCGCGCCACGCTGCGGGAACGGATTTTTCAGCTGGGCCGGGAATCCGCTAGAGTTCAACACGTCGCCAGGGAGCGCAGCCGGGAAAAACCGGAAGGGCCCCCAGGGAGACAGGCGGACGTGGCTCAGTTGGTAGAGCATCACCTTGCCAAGGTGAGGGTCGCGAGTTCGAATCTCGTCGTCCGCTCGATGGGGAACGGGTAAGATCGTTCTTCAGAAGTTGCCTGGTGGAGTGGCCGAGAGGCGAGGCAACGGCCTGCAAAGCCGTGTACACGGGTTCAAATCCCGTCTCCACCTCCAAGAGGTGCCTTCCGGTTCCGACCGGCGGGCCCTCCCCGCGCGATTAGCTCAGCGGGAGAGCACTACCTTGACACGGTAGGGGTCACTGGTTCAATCCCAGTATCGCGCACTGGTCTTCGGACTTCGGTCTCCGGGTTTCGATCATCGGAGCATCCCCGCGCGATTAGCTCAGCGGGAGAGCACTACCTTGACACGGTAGGGGTCACTGGTTCAATCCCAGTATCGCGCACCCAGGCAGGGCTCTTCGAAGTCCCTGGCACCCCCCGCGCGATTAGCTCAGCGGGAGAGCACTACCTTGACACGGTAGGGGTCACTGGTTCAATCCCAGTATCGCGCACGCAGGGAGGGCTCCCCGGAGCACCTCGGCACCGTCCCGCGCGATTAGCTCAGCGGGAGAGCACTACCTTGACACGGTAGGGGTCACTGGTTCAATCCCAGTATCGCGCACCGCAGTTGAGAGCCGCCGTCCGGATCCGGACGGCGGCTCTCGGCGTTTGCGGCGGCAACGGACGGTACTGCCCGCGGACATGGGAGTGGCCGGGAACGGCACGCCCTCACCGACGTGTCGTTCCCGGCCACCGGGTGAGGCCGGAGCTGCAGCCTGCGCCACTCATTTCGTCCGTCCACGACTACATGAGGGTTGCTCCGGCCGGCGAAGACCCCTACCCCATTGGGGGTCAGCGCCCGATCAGATCGGCGACCGCTTTGGTCTGGGTCGCCAGTTGGTCCCACGCCCCGAACAGGGCCATCAGCAGGATCGCGCAGGGCAGGGCGATGGCGAGGGCCACCATCGGGTGCCTGGTCTCCGCGGGGTGCGGGGCCAGGGGCCGACGGCGGGGGGCTCTGCTGAGCGGTGCCATGTCTGCTGTGCTCCTGCCGGGCTGCGGTGCTGCGGTCGGGTCGGGGACGGGTGGTGCTCGCTTGGCAGCGAGGACGGTCATTTCTCGGGGGACGAGCGGGGCCGTCCTCGCTGTGAACAACGGTAGGCGGGACGGCAGTCGGGGTCGTCATGCCGGCGTACCGTTCCGATCGCCTCCGCTGGTAGGAGGCGGGGGGCGGGCGCGTACGCCTGAGGTCGGACACGGGAGTGCGCGGACCCCTTAGGCGACCCTGAGGGCGCCCCTTGGGGGACGGCGGGATCGCTGGTGGGGCAGGGTGTCTGACGGTGCGCCACGGATGCCGGTCTGACAATCCGACCGGCGGTTCGTGTGTTGCGTGTCAGCACGGGGCCGCTACCTGTCCGTAAGCTGTGCCGAGACAGTTGTCTGACGGTGCCCCGGACCGACGGGGCCTCACCCCACAGGCTGACGGAACGGGAACGGGTACGGGCAAATGGCAATGATGCGGCTGCGGCGTGAGGACCCCCGCATCGTCGGCCCGTACCGGCTGCACCGGCGGCTGGGCGCGGGCGGGATGGGCGTGGTCTTCCTCGGCTCGGACCGGAAGGGGCAGCGGGTCGCGCTGAAGCTGATCCGCGCCGAGCTCGCCGAGGACGCCGAGTTCCGCACCCGCTTCGCCCGCGAGATCGCGGCGGCCTCCCGGATCCGCGGCGGCTGCACGGCCCGGGTGATGGGCTCCGACATCGAGGCCGACCGCCCGTGGCTGGCCACCGCGTACGTGCCCGGGCCTTCGCTGTACAAGCAGGTCTCCGAGGAGGGCGTGCTGGCCTGGCCGGACGCGGCCCGGATCGGCGCCGCGCTGGCCGACGGGCTGGTGAAGGTGCACGAGGCGGGCGTGGTGCACCGCGACCTCAAGCCGTCGAACATCCTGCTCTCCCCCAAGGGCCCGCGGATCATCGACTTCGGCATCGCCTGGTCGCGCGGCGCGTCCACCCTCACCCACGTCGGCACGGCGGTCGGCTCCCCCGGCTTCCTCGCGCCGGAGCAGGTGCGCGGCGCGGCCGTGACGCCCGCCACCGACGTGTTCGCGTTCGGGGCGACGCTGGCGTTCGCGCTCACCGGGGAGTCGCCGTTCGGGTCCGGCGCCTCCTCCGAGGTGATGCTGTACCGGGTGGTGCACGAGGAGCCGGACCTGTCCGGAATCCCGCCGGTGCTGGCCCCGTTGGTGCGGGCCTGCCTGGCCAAGGAGCCCTCGGAGCGTCCGCCGGCCGCCGCCCTGCACGAGCGCCTGAGCGAGCTCGCCGCGCGCGGCGTCGGCGGCCGGGCCGCCCGCTCCGCCGTGCGCCCCGCGGAGCGGCCCGCCGCCGGCGCCCCGGCGGAGGGGACTGCGGACGGTCCGCCGGTGCGCCGCCCGGGCGGTCCCGGCCGGGCGCCGCGGTGCCCGGTGCGGTCCGCCGGCCGGTCGCCGAGGGCCAGCGCGGCCCGGCCGGTCCGCCGCCCGCCCGGCCGGCGCCCGTCCGTCCGGCGCCCGCCCCGGCCGCGGCTGCTGACGGCGCGTCGGCGCCCGGCCGCCCGGTGGCCGCGCCTGCGGTGCCCCGGCCCGAGGTGCGCCCGGACGCCCGCACCGAGCGGGTGCGGCGCCCGGTCCGGGACGGCGACACGGTGCGCGAGCGCCGGCCCGCCGCGCCCGCCGGGCGGGAGCGCACCCCGCTGCCCGGCCGCGACCGCACTCCCCCGCCCGGCCGCGTCCCGCACCCACCGGCCAGCCGGCCGACGGCCCGTCAGCGGCTGCTGCGCCAGCGGCTGGTGGTGTTCGTCACCGTGACGCTCGGGGTGGCGCTGGCCATCGCCGTCGCGCAGGGCTGCGAGAACCGGGACGCGCAGGGCCTCGGCCCGGCGCCGGGCACGACGGCCACGGCGAGGCCGAGTTCGGGCGCGACGCTGTCGGTGGACAGCCTGAACACCGTCGGCCACAGCGACTCCGGCCTGGGCCCCGCGCTCGGCAACCCGCCGGCCGTGGACTGGCCGAACCGCAGCTACCCGGACCCGGCGGGCGGTCCGACGATCCAGCTGCACGACGGGCACTCCACCGACGGGGGCGCGCCGGTCACGCTCTCCGCCGTGCTGCCCGCCCGCTACCGGGACGCCCCGGCGACGCTGGTGGTGCTGCGCCGGGTCGAGGGCGCCGTCCCGGTCGACCTGGTGCAGCTGTACGCGTTCACCGGCACCGCTCCGACGCTGATCGCCGGCCGGGCGTCCACCGCCAATCCGGAGGCCGGGGCGGTGTGGCGGGTGGAGAACGGCGCGCTGGTCCGCGAGGAGCGGGTGGACCGCACCGGCGCGGTCTCCTCGACCCGCTACACCGTCCGCCCGGACGGCAGCCTGGAGGAGTCCTGGCCCGGCGCGGGCGTCTCCGGCTCGACGAACTGACGCCCGCCCGCTCAACTGCCGGTGACGGTCTGTCAGTGCCCGGCGGGAGCATGTGCCGCATGATGTGGACGACCGACGCGATGCACGTCGCGTACTGCCAGTACTTCCTGTACGGGCCGGAGCTGCCGGACGGCTGGGACGCGCACGCGCTGGCCCGGCTGTTCCACGGCAACGGCGTGGCGGCCGGCTGCCCGGACCACCTGACGGTGCTGTGCGGCACCCACACCGGGCTGATCCGGCTCGGCGTCGAACGGGCCGCCGCCCGGCCGGCCGAGCCCGGGCCGGAGTGGGAGAGCGCGGTGGAGCTGTCCCTGTACAGCAGCGGCGAGTTGCGCGTCCGGGCCTGGGACGGCGTCGACCTCGCCGAGGCCGGCAACCTGGCGCACGCCGGCCGCGGCTGGTACCGGATCCGGGTGCAGACCCGCGGCCGGGACCGCGGCAGGGAGACCGACACCGCCGCCCGCCCCGTCGAGGAGCACCGGCTGACGATCTGGCCCGCTCCCCCGTCCCCCGATCTGGTGCTGCGCGTCGGCGACCTGACGGGCCGTCGGCACCACGATCCGCGCCGGCCGGCCCCGCAGCCGATATCGCCGCCCGCGGCGCGTCGGGCGGCCTGACGGGTCATCGGCCGTGCACCGCGGATAATGGTCGCGGAGTCGGGCGAACCGGGAGGTACGGGAGCAATGGCGCTGGTCGCAGGAGTGCGCGTCAAGCTGGTGACGGATCTGGTGCTGGGTGACGCCACCGAGGCCTCCGGGGGCGGGGAGCCGGTGGGCCTCCTGCTGCTGGGGGCGGGCGTCGAGGGCACCGTCGAGCACGTCACCGGGGAGGTGGCGCCGCCCGACGAGGTCCGCGAGTACGAGCGGCTGCGGGCGCTGCGCGACGACTACGGGCACACCATGCCCGGGGAGAGCCTCAAGCGGCTGGAGGCCGAGATCGCCAAGCTGACCCCGCACTGGGAGGCGTTCCAGGTGCGGGGGCCACGCTCGTCGGTGCGGGTGCGCTTCGACAACGGGTTCGTGCTGGACGGGGCCGACGAGCAGGTGCTGACGGCCCTCTAGGGCCCTTCAGCAGCTGCCGGCGGCCTTCTAGAAGTGGTCGGGGCCCTCCCAGGCGTACCAGCCGTCGCCCAGCGGGGAGTAACCGGAGGCGCGGGAGGGCGTGCCGGCCGGGAAGTACGCGTAGCCGTGCGGGGCGAACAGGCCGCTGCCGCCGATCGCGAACTTGACTCCGCCGTCGACGAGTTCGGTTCCGGTGACCCGGTAGCCGGCCACCCACTCCGGCCCGGCCGCGCCGGTGGCGACGGCGTGCTCGGCCCAGTCGGTGAGCGCCGGGCGGGCCAGCCCGAAGCGGACCTCGGCCAGGTCGACCTGTGTGGCCGTCAGCACCGTGACGGCCACCAGCAGCGGGCCGACCGCCCAGCGCCAACGGCCGGACGGGTTCCGGCCGTTCCGGGCGGAGACCCACGCCTGCCACATCAGCCAGGCGAACGGCAGAAGCAGCAGCATCGACGCCCCGAAGCCGATCAGCCCGACGTCCCCGCCGGGGACGCTCAGGCCCAGCAGGATCGCGGCGCAGCCCAGCGCGACGCCGAGCAGCACGCTGGTGCCGGGGCGGCGCGGCCGGCTTGACCTCGTAGTCACCGTCGCACCGACCACCACGACGGCGATCAGCAGCAGCGGGACCGCCGCCATGACGAGGAACACCGGGAACCCCTGGAACCAGCTGTGCAGCTTCCCGTCCGGCAGCGCCACGAGTGCGGCGAGCACCGCGCCCGCCAGCAAGGGGCCCCGGTAGCCCTCGAACGAGAGGCGGCGCAGCGCGAGGGCGCGATCATTGATCATGACGCCCTTTCTACCGGAGGACGGCCCGCCCCGGTACCCTCAACTTCCTTTGCGGGAGCGGGACTCAGCCGTGGTTCACCGCGTAGAAGGCGATCGCGGCGGCGGCGCCGACGTTCAGCGAGTCGATGCCGTGCGCCATCGGGATGCGTACCCGCTGGTCGGCGGCGGCGAGCGCCTTCGGGGTGAGACCGTCGCCCTCGGCGCCGAGCATCAGCGCGGCCTTGTCCAGCAGGTGCGACTTGGCGACCGTGAAGTCCTCGGCGCCGGACGGGGTGAGCGCGAGAAGTTCGAACCCGGCCTCGCGGACCGCGGCGAGCGAGTCCGGCCACGGGTCAAGACGGGCGTACGGGACGGAGAACACCGCGCCCATCGACGTCTTGACGGCCCGTCGGTACAGCGGGTCGGCGCAGTCCGGGGAGAGCAGCACGGCGTCCATCCCGAGGGCCGCCGCCGAACGGAAGATCGCGCCCAGGTTGGTGTGGTCCACCAGCCCCTCCAGCACGGCGACCCGCCGGGCCCCGTCGAGGACCTCGGCCGCGGACGGCAGCGGCTTGCGCTCCATCGACGCGAGAGCGCCGCGGTGCACGTGGTAGCCGGTCACCCGCTCCGCGAGAGCCGGCTCGACCAGGTGCACGGGCGCGTCGGTCTCCGCGATCACGTCGCCCATCACGCCGAGCCACTTCGCGGTGAGCAGCATCGACCGCATCCGGAAGCCCGCCGCGAGAGCACGGCGGATCACCTTCTCGCCCTCCGCGATGAACAAGCCCTCGGCCGGTTCGCGCCGACGGCGCAGCTCGACGTCGGTCAGGTCGGTGTAGTCGCTCAGCCGGGGGTCGGCGGCGTCGGTGACGGTGGATGGCTCAGACACCGGACGATTTTCGCACGTGGGAGGACCCGACAGGGCTCGTGGGACATGGGGACCGGAAACGGCGGAACGCTTCGCGCCCTGTTGATCCTCCGCAGACCCGGCCTCGCCGTTCCCCGAGCCCCTGGCGGGGCTCCCGCCGTTCTCCCAACCCCTGTCGGGCTCCCGCCGCTCCCCGGGCTACTCGCCCAGGATGTTGACCACGTCGCCGATGACGATGACCGCCGGGGGCTTGATGCCCTCGGTGCGGACGGTTTCGCCGATGGTGGCGAGGGTGGCGTCGATGCGGCGCTGGGCGGCGGTGGTGCCCTCCTGGACGACGGCGACGGGGGTGGAGCCGTCGCGGCCGTGGGAGATGAGCTCCGCGGCTATCGCGGCGATCTTGTCGACGGCCATCAGCAGGACCAGCGTGCCGGTCATGCCGGCGACGGCCTGCCAGTTGGTGAGGGAGCGCTCGCCGGGGCCGACGTGGCCGGAGATGACGGTGAACTCGTGGGTGAGGCCGCGGTGGGTGACGGGGATGCCGGCGGCCGCGGGCACGCTGATCGAGGACGAGATGCCGGGGACGACGGTGACGGGCACGCCGGCGTCCAGGCAGGCGAGCAGTTCCTCGCCGCCGCGGCCGAACACGTACGGGTCGCCGCCCTTGAGGCGGACCACGAACTTGCCGGCCTTGGCGTGGTCGATCAGGGTCTGGTTGATCGCTTCCTGGGCCATGTACCGGCCGTAGGGGATCTTCGAGGCGTCGATCACCTCGACGTGCGGCGGGAGTTCGGCGAGCAGTTCGCGCGGGGCGAGCCGGTCGGCGACGACCACGTCCGCGTCGGCGAGGAGGCGGCGGCCGCGCACCGTGATCAGGTCCGGGTCGCCGGGGCCGCCACCGACCAGGGCGACGCCCGCGCCGCGGGCGCGGTACTGGCGGGCGGCGAGGGAGCCGTCGCGCAGGCCGGCGACGATCGAGTCGCGCAGGGCGGCGGAGTGCCGGGGGTCGCCGGTGAGGACGGCGACGGTCGCGCCGGCGTCGTGGCCGGAGGCGGGCGTCCAGGCGGTGGCGGCGGCGGCGTCGTCGCTGCGGGAGCAGAACACCCGCAGGCGCTCGGCCTCGGCGGACACGGCGGTGTTGACCTCGGGGTCGTCGGTGGCGACCAGCGCGTACCAGGTGTCGGCGAGGTCGCCGTCCGCGTACGGGCGCCGGTGCCAGGTCAGTTCGCCGGCGTCGGCCATCGCGGAGACGGCGGGGGTGGTGGCCGGGGATATCAGGTGGATCTCGGCGCCGGAGGCGATCAGCGCGGGCAGTCGGCGCTGGGCGACCTGGCCGCCGCCGATCACCACGACGCGGCGGCCGGACAGCAGCAGCCCGACGGGGTACGGGGTGAGGCCCTGGGTGGACGGGTGCGGGTGCGGCGTGAGCGCGGTCATCGAGGGAGCTCCTGGGTGGGCGGCGGTGCGGGGAGCCCCGTGGCCGGCGCGCCCTTGAGCCGGCGACGGGCGGCGGCGGACCGCCCCCGCCGCACACGGCGGGGGCGGCTCGCGCCGGTGGTGGATCAGGACTTCTCGGTGACTCCGGCGGAGTCGAAGGTGGCTACATCGTGCATCGCCCGGGCGGCGCTCTGCACCAGCGGCAGGGCGAGCAGGGCACCGGTGCCCTCGCCGAGCCGCAGGTCCAGGTCGATCAGCGGGCGCAGGCCGAGCCTGGCGAGCGCGGTCTGGTGACCCGGCTCGGCGGAGCGGTGTCCGGCGATGCAGGCGGCCAGCACCTCCGGCGCGATGGCCTTGGCGACCAGCGCGGCCGAGCCGGCGATCACGCCGTCCAGGATGACCGGGGTGCGCAGCGAGGCCGCGCCCAGCAGGAAGCCGGCGATCGCCGCGTGCTCCAGGCCACCGACGGCGGCGAGCACGCCGATCGGGTCGGCCGGGTCCGGCTTGTGCAGCTCCAGGGCCTGCCGGATCACCTCGACCTTGCGGGTGTGGGTGGCGTCGTCGATGCCGGTGCCGCGCCCGGTCACCTCGGCCGGGTCGGTGTCGGTGAACACCGAGATCAGCGCGGCGGACGCGGTGGTGTTCGCGATGCCCATGTCGCCGGTGATCAGCACCTTGTTGCCGGCCGCGACCAGGTCGCGGGCGGTCTCGATGCCGACCTCGATCGCGCGCACCGCCTCGTCGCGGCTCATCGCCGGGCCCTGGGTCATGTCGTCGGTGCCGGGCTTGACCTTGCGCGGCAGCAGGCCGGTGGTGCGGCCCTGCTGGATGGCGTCCGGCAGTTCGGAGGCGACGCCGACGTCGACCACGCACACCTCGGTGCCGACCTGCGCGGCGAAGGCGTTGACCACCGCGCCGCCGGCCAGGAAGTTCCCGACCATCTGCGCGGTGACCTCCTGCGGCCACGGCGTCACGCCCTGGGCGTGCACCCCGTGGTCACCGGCGAAGATCGCCACGCAGCCCGGCTCCGGGATCGGCGGCGGGCACTTGCGGGCCAGCCCGGAGAGCTGCGCCGCGATGATCTCCAGCACGCCGAGCGACCCGGCGGGCTTGGTCATCCGCTTCTGCCGGTCCCACGCCTCGCCGAGCGCCTTGGCGTCCAGCGGGCGGATGCCGCGCAGCGTGTCGGACAGCAGGTCGTGCGGCTCCTCGCCGGGCAGCGCACGGTTGCCGTACTGCTCCTCGTGCACCACCCAGGACAGCGGGCGCTTCTTCGCCCAGCCCTGCTGCTGCAGCTCCGGCTCGTCCGGGAACGCGTCCACGAAGCCGACGCACAGGTAGGCGACGACCTCCAGGTGCTCCGGCAGGCCGAGTTCGCGGACCAGTTCCTCCTCGTCGAAGAAGCTCACCCAGCCGACGCCCAGGCCCTCGGCCCGGGCCGCCAGCCACAGGTTCTCGACGGCCAGCGCCGCCGAGTACGGGGCCATCTGCGGCTGGGTGTGCCGGCCCAGCGTGTGCCGGCCGCCGCGGGTGCGGTCGGCGGTCACCACGATGTTGACCGGCGTCTCGAGGATCGCCTCGATCTTGATTTCCTTGAACTGCTTCGCCCGGCCCTTGGGCAGCGAGTCCGCGTACGCCTCGCGCTGACGCTCCGCCAGCTCGTGCATCTTCCGGCGGGTCTTCGCGGAGCGGATCACCACGAAGTCCCACGGCTGCGAGTAGCCGACGCTGGGCGCGGTGTGCGCCGCCTCCAGCACCCGGATCAGCACCTCATGCGGAATCGGGTCCGGCCGGAAGCCGTTGCGGACGTCCCGCCGCTCCCGGATCACCTGGTGCACGGCCTCCCGCCCCGCGTCGTCGTACCCGGGCGCGGCGGGGCCGCGGTCCTCCTCGGGGACGTCGACGGCCTCGGCGGACTCGGCGGACTCGGGGGCTTCGGCCTCGGCGGGCTCGGCCTCGGTCTCGGTCGCTTCCGTGGCTTCGCCGGGCTCGGCAGGTGCGACGGCCTCGGCAGCGGGCGCGGCCTCGGGCTGGGGCTCGGTCTCCGCGACGGGCTCCGTGCTCTCGGCAGCCTCGGTGCCTTCGGGGCCTCGGGCGCCTCGGCGACGGGAGCGGCCTCGGCCTCGACCGCCTGGGCGGGCTCGGTGGCCTCGGTGGCCTTGGGGGTCTCCGTGGCCTCCGTGGCCTCCGGCGCCTCCGCGTTCTCGGCGGCGGGCTTCTCGGGCTCCAGCAGCGGCAGTCCGGCGGGCGCGGCGAGGAACGCCGAGATGCGACGGTGCGCGCCCCGGCCGGCCAGCTTCGCGGCCTGCTCGGGGATCGGCTGCGCGGCAGCCTCGGCGGCCTCCGCGTTCTCGGCAACGGGCGCGGGCTGCTCGGCCGGCACGGCCTGCTCGGCGGGCGCGGCCTCCGGCTGCTCGGCGGACGGAGCGTCAGCAGCGGGGGCAGCGGCCTCGGGCTGCGCAGCCTCCGACGGAGCGTCAGCCGCCTCGGCGGCGACGGGCTCGGCAATCACGGCCTCGGCCGCCACGGGCTCGACGGCCGGCACGGCCTCGGGCTGCTCGACCACCGGAGCGTCGGCGGCCGGAGCGTCGGCGGCCGGAGCGTCGGCGGCCGGAGCCTCCGCCGCCTGGGCCTCCGTCACCGGGGCGTCCGCGACCGGCTCCGCCACCGGGGCCTCCTCGGCCACGGGGGCTTCCACGACGGGTGCATCGACGGCGGCCTGCTCGGCAACCGGGGCTTCCACGGCCTCCGCCGCAGGAGCCTCGACTGCCGGAGCCTCGACCGCCGGGGCCTCAGCGACCGGAACCTCGACGGCCGGCACCGGCGCGCCCTGGGCCGCCCCGGCAGCAGCGGCCTCGACGGGCTCCACGAACACGGGCGTCAGGCTCGCGGCGGGCGCGGCCACCACGACCGGCTGCGCCGGAACGGCTTCCGCCGCCACCGGCTCACCCTCGACGGGCGCGACGGTCGCAGCGGGCTCGGCCACGACGGCCTCGGCCGCGACCGGCTCCGCCGCCACCGGCTCGGCGACGACCGGCTCCACGGCGATCGGCTGCGGGGCGGCAACCTCCGCCTCGGCAACGGGCGCTGCGTCGGCGGGCGCCACCGTCTGCACCGGCGCGGCCGGTTCGGTGACGACAGCCGCCGCGGCGGCCTCCACCACCTGCGGCTGGACAGGCGCGGGCACCGGCACGGCCTGCACCGCGGTCGGCACGGGCGTGGCCTGCGCCGGCACCGTCTGCACGGGCGCGGCCTGGACGGGCGCGGCCTGCGCCGGCACGGTCTGGACGGGCGGAGCCTGCACCACGGGCGCGGCCTGCTGCTGCGGCGCCGCCTCGGCGGGGATCGCGGGCACACCGAAGGCGGGCGTGCCGCCGGGGGTGGACGGGCCGCGGTCGGCGAGCGAGCGGACCGGGACGTGACCGGTCATCAGCGACGGGTCCGGGATCGGCGGGCCGGCGTGCAGCGGGCGGCGCGGCTGAGGCGCCGTCAGCGGCGGGGCGACGGGCTGCGCCTGCGGGCCGCCCGCGGCGGTCGGGTCCGCGGCCGTCTCGGCGGTGAGCACCGGCGGGGCGAGCGGGGGCCAGGAGGGCGCGACGGGGTGCCGACGGCCGGCTCGGCGGCCGGGTCGGCGGTGTCGGCCGCTTCGACGGTGCCGTGCACGGCGTCGCCCCAGGCGGTCTGGGGGGCGGGCATCAGCAGGACGTCGTCCTCCTCGTCGCCGTCGGGCTGGTCGAGGAAGGTGTACGCGGGGCGCTGTTCGCCGTGCCATCCGGCCGCGGCCGGCGGAAGGGGCGCGCCGAGGTGGTGCTCCGGCAGGGTCCGCCGGGCCCGGGTTCGGGCGCGAGGGGACCGGCGTTGGGGCGTGGCCGCCGTCGGTCATGTCAATGCTCCTTCCAGGCCGCTTGCGCGTCCTCGGCGGGTGTCCCGGAGGTCCCGCCCACTTCGCCGGGGCGGAGCCGCACCGACCCGTCCCTTACTCCATCGGTCGTCACCCACAGGGGTGGCGCGCCATCAGAAACAACGACAGCCCCGGGCAACCGGCACGACGGCGCGGCCGCTTTCGGACCCTCACGGCATTCTTCCGGGCGGGTGCGCACCACGTCGAATGCCCGCGAAGCGGGCTGTTCGGGTTGCAGCGCGTCAAATCGGCGGTAATCATGCCGGATCGGACACGGTGCTGCCGTGACGGATTGCGCCCCGGGGGAAAACCCTACCGGCCGCGGCCGGACCGTTCTCGAAACCCTGTCCGGATGCGACGGGGATCACCGTACCGGCGGGGTCTGACGGTCAGTCGTGCGGTTCGGCCCAGATCAGCAGGGTGTAGTCGCCGCGCCCGAAGGAGGGTCCGGCGCCGCTGGTCTGTTCGGCCCGCAGCGGGGCGGACTGGAGCAGCAGGCCGTCGGTGCGGTAGCCGGCGGCGTCGAGGATCTGCCGGGTCTCACCGGCTTCGGCGAGGCTGCGGGCGACGGCGACGACGCGTTCGGGTTTGCGGGCGACGACGGCTCTGACCATGGCGGGTCCGCCGTGTTCGACGGCGACGGCGTCGGGTTCGGGGAGGGCGCCGAGGACCTCGGGTCCGGAGCCGGTGGCGGTCTCGATCTCGACGCCGGCCCTGCGGGCGTTGGCGGTGATCCGGGCGCAGTCGGCGGGTTCGGCTTCGACGGCGACGACGGCGGCGCCGAACCGGGCGGCTTCGACGGCGAGTGCGCCGTCCCCGGCGCCGACGGTCCACAGCAGGTCGCCGGGGGCGGGTGCGAGGCGGGCCAGCGCCAGCGCGCGGACGTGCGGGGGCAGGGCGCGGGGCGCCGGGTGTCGGCGTCCGCGCCGGCGTACGCCCGGCTCGGGAGGGCCCAGCCGCGCTGCGCCCCGGGGTGGTCGACGGGTTTGCCGGCCATCCAGCCGGCGGCGGCCTCGGTGGCCGGGACGTTGCCGATGACCAGGACGACGGCGGGGTCGCGCCAGTCGTGGTCGGGGACGCGTTCGGAGGTGAGGACGGTGACGTCCTCCTCGGGGGTGCCGAGGGCCTCGCAGACCACGAAGGTGCGGGGCACGCCGCGGAGCATCAGGGCGAGTTCGCTGGGGCCGGCGTCGCCGGTGGTGAGGACGGCGACCTTGGGGTGGGCGCGGCAGACGTTGGCGGCGCGGCGCAGCCGTCCGCCGTGCGCGGAGACCACCTGGGCGTCCTCCCAGGGCATGCCGGCCCGGGCGAAGGCGGCGGCCACCGAGGAGACGGCGGGCAGCACTTCGAGTTCGAGGCCGTACTCGGGGCGACGCAGGGTGCGCACGACGCCGAAGAATCCGGGGTCGCCCTCGGCGACGACGACGGCGGTGCCGCGGTGGTCGGCGAGGCGGCGGGCGGCGGCCCGCAGGTCGCCGAGGCCGATGCGTTCGGCGCGTTCGGGGACGGGGAGGGCGGCGAGCTGGTAGCCCGCTCCGGCGACGAGGGTGGCTGCGGCGAGTGCGCCCGCGGCCGCCTGGGTCAGTGGTGTGCCGTCCCACCCGATGACCGTGATCCGGTCAGCCATCTGCGGCTGTTCTCCCTACGCCGTGTTCCGCCCCTGGTGGGTGTGCCGGTGGTGTGCGGTGCCGCCGGCGTTCCCTGGGCAGAGGCTACCGCCTGGCCGGGGTGGTGCGGAGCAGTGGCGCGCGCCGGGGGCGTGCTCAGTGGCGCAGGGCGTGGTGGCGGTCGGCGGGGTGGGCGGGTTCGGGCGGGTCGAGGTCCTCGGGGAGCAGGCTCCACACGATGAGGTCGGTGTGCTCCTCGGGGCCGGGGCCCCATTCGCCGCCGCGGACGAGGGCGGCGTTGCGCAGGACGCCTTCGCTGATCGCGCCGGTCTTCTGGGCGACCTGCTGGGCGGCGGTGTTGCCGGCGGCGGTGCGCAGTTCGAGGCGCTGGAAGCCGCGGTCCTCGAACAGCCACTGGGCGGTGCCGAGGAGGGCCTCGGGGGCGTAGCCCTCGCCGCGGGCCCAGGGGGCGGTGACGTAGCGGACCTCGGTGGCGCGCAACCGCCAGTCGGTGCGGTCGAGTTCGAGGAGTCCGACCAGGCGCTGGGTGAGGTGTTCGGTGACGGCGAAGACTATGCCTCGTCCGAGCGCGCGCCGTTCGGGGGCCTGACGGCCGATCAGGTCGCGGGCGTCGGCCTGGGTGTAGGGCCGGGGGTACTCGGTCCAGGTCTGGACGAGTTCGTCGGAGAGCATCGTGGCGAGGCCGGGGGCGTCCTGTTCCTCAAGGGGGCGCAGCAGCAGCCGTTCGGTGCTGATGGCTGTCTCGGGGAAGTTCGCAACCATGCCGTCTCTCCTCGCCGGGTCGTGGACACACCGTACGCCCCGCCCCTTCGTCGGGCGTGTCAGCGTACCTGTTCCGGACCTCACGGCTCGTCAGCACGGTGCCCCCGGAGGGGAGGCCGGGGGCACCGTGCGGGCCGAGCGTGAGTCAGCGGGTGGCTCAGAACGCGGGGATGACCGCGCCCTGGAAGTTGTCGGTGATGTACTTCTTGACCTCGTCGGAGTGCAGCAGCTCGGCGAGCTTCTTGACCCGCGGGTCGCTCTCGTGGCCCTTCTTGACGGCCAGGATGTTGGCGTACGGGTTGCCCTGGGCCTTCTCCAGCACCAGCGCGTCGGTGGCCGGCTTGAGGTTGGCGCCGAGAGCGTAGTTGCCGTTGATGACGGCGGCGTCGACGTCGTCGAGGGAGCGCGGCAGCTGGGCGGCCTCCAGCTCCTTGAACTTCAGGTGCTTGGGGTTGGAGGCGATGTCGTCGGCGGTGGCGGTGGTCCCGGCGCCGTCCTTGAGGGTGATGATGTTGTTGTCGGCCAGCAGCTTGAGCGCCCGGCCCTCGTTGGTGGCGTCGCTGGGGACGGCGATCTGGGCGCCGTCCTTCAGGTCGGCGATGCCCTTGACCTTCTTGGAGTAGACGCCGAGCGGCTCCAGGTGGACGGCCTCGACGGAGACGATGTCGGTGCCGTTCTTCTTGTTGAAGTCGTCCAGGTAGGGCTGGTGCTGGAAGAAGTTCGCGTCCGCGGATCCGTCCTGGACCGAGGTGTTGGGGGTCACGTAGTCGCTGACCTCCTTGACGTCCAGCTTGAGGCCGGCCTTCTCCGCCAGGTTGTCCTGCACGAACTTGAGGATCTGCGCGTGCGGGGTGGCGCTGGCCGCGATCACCAGGGGCTTGTTGGGGTCGGCCTGGGCGGCGGAGTCGGAGCTGCCGCTGGAGCAGGCGGTGAGGCCTATGACGAGGCCGGCGGCGGTGGCGGTCAGGACGGTGGTCTTCAGAACGTTACGCACGAAAAGTGCCTTTCTGCGGGGTGCGAACGGCCCTGTCGGGCCGGGAGCCGCTCCGGTGGGGAGCGGTGGTTCAGTGCGAGGACGCGAGGTCCTCGTCGATCTCCTCGGCGCGCGGCGCGGCGTTCGCGGAGCGGAAGAAGCTCAGCGGGCTGCGGTAGTTGCCGCGGTGGGAGAGTCGGCGGGCGATCTGGTCGCCGAGCAGTTGCAGCGCGGTGACGATGATCACGAGTTCGGCGACGATGACCCACATGAAGGTGGTCTCGAAGCGCTGGTAGCCGTAGCGGATGGCGAGGTCGCCGAGGCCGCCGCCGCCGACCGTGCCGGCCATGGTGGAGTAGCCGATCAGCGCGATCAGGGTGGTGGTGACGGCGGAGACCAGCGACGGCAGGGTCTCCGGCAGCAGGGTCTTGCGGACGATGGTGCCGGTGCCGGCGCCCATCGCCTTGAGCGCCTCGATCAGTCCGCCGTCGACCTCGCGGAGCGAGGTCTCGACCAGGCGGGCGAAGAACGGGATGGCGCCGATGGCGAGCGGGACGCTGGCGGCCTGCCAGCCGAGCGAGGTGCCGGTGAGCGCCTTGGTGAAGGGGATCACCGCGACGATCAGGATGATGAACGGGATGGAGCGTCCGACGTTGACGATCACCCCGAGCACCCGGCTGACGGCCAGGTTCTGCAGCAGGCCGCCCTTGTCGGTGAGCACCAGCAGCAGTCCGAGCGGCAGGCCGATCACCAGGGTGGCCAGGCCGGCGATGCCGACCATGCCGAGGGTCTCCCAGGTGGCGGGCCACATGAGTTCCTGCATCCGGTCCCAGGTCATGCCGCCGCTCCGTTCGACAGGTCGAGGACGTCCACCTGGAGTCCCTGTTGGCGCAGGTAGCCGATCGGCACCACGTTGTCGGTGTGGCTGCCGGGCAGTTCGACCCGCATCCGGCCGACCAGGCGGCCGGCGATGGTCTCCGCGGCGGCGCCGAGGATGTTGATGTCGATCTGGTAGGTGCGGGCCAGCTGGGAGACGAACGGCTGGGCGGGCGCGTCGCCCTGGAAGGTGATCTCCAGGACGGTGCGGTCCTCGCGGCCGGTGCCGAAGTCGCCGAGCGGGAACAGGTCGCGGGCGATCTGCGAGCGGCCGTCGGCGAGCAGGTCGGTGAGCTGCCCGGTCTCGACGACCTTGCCGCCGCGCATCAGCGCCGCGGAGTCGCAGACCGACTTGATGACGTCCATCTCGTGGGTGATCAGCAGCACGGTGAGGCCGAGCTGCTGGTTGAGCTCGCGCAGCAGCTTGAGGACGGAGCGGGTGGTCTCCGGGTCGAGGGCGCTGGTGGCCTCGTCGGAGAGCAGCACCTTGGGGTCGCCGGCCAGGGCGCGGGCGATGCCGACGCGCTGCTTCTGGCCGCCGGACAGCTGGCTCGGGTAGCTGCGGGCCTTGTCGGCGAGGCCGACCAGGTCGAGCAGTTCGGCGGCCTTGCGGCGGCGGTCGTGCCGGTCGAGGCCGATGATCTCCAGCGGCAGTTCGACGTTCTGCTGCACGGTGCGCGAGGACAGCAGGTTGAAGTGCTGAAACACCATGCCGATCCGGCGGCGGGCCTCGCGGAGTTCGCGGCCGGCCCGCTGCTCGCTGCCGGCCAGCGCGGTCAGTTCGACGCCGTCGACGGTGACGGTGCCGGCGGTGGGCCGCTCCAGCAGGTTGACGCACCGGATGAGGGTGGACTTGCCGGCGCCGCTGGTGCCGACGACCCCGAACACCTCGCCCTGCCGCACGTGCAGGTCGACGTCGTCCAGTGCCACGACGTCGCGGCCCCGGGAACGGTAGACCTTGGTCAGGCCCTTGGTGGTGATCACAGCTGCTTCCGTTGTTCGTCGGCGGATGGTCATCGGCGGACTGCCACGGGGGCGTGCGCCAATGGCTGGGGACGGCACCTGGTGCCGGGAGGAAGAGTGGGTGCTGCCGTCGTGTCGATCATGGCCGCCGGTCGGACGGGCCGCGCGGGGGCGTGGCCCTAACGAGTCATCGGCGGACGGGACGTCAGCGGGTGCTGGGCGAAGGCTCTCAGCGACAACACATTCGACGGCACATGCGTCGCTCACCTGCCGGCGTCGCGCCGGTGGGGATGCATGTCGTCGTCGTGGTCATGAACCCAGTAAATCAGACAATTGGTCCACGTCCCAATGCTCAGGACCTTCCGTCCGACATGCGGACACGACCCTTGCGGGACAAGGCAGCGGCGCCCCGCCTGTGGTCCGGGCGGGGCGCCGCAAGGGGTGGTTCAGGCCGCCAGGGAGGTCTCCCCCGGCTTGGCCAGGGTGACGATCGACATCCGACGGGAGACCTCGCGCACCTCGGTCTCGCGGTAGCCGAGACGGCGGTACAGCCGCAGGTTGCCCAGGCTGCGGTGGCCGGTGAACAGCCGGTAGCCGCCGCTCGCGCCGTCCTCGGCGAGTTGCGCCTCCAGCGCGGTCAGCAGCCGGCGGCCCAGGCCGTGCCGCTGCATCCGGGGGTGCACCACCAGGCGGCCGATCCGGCCGACACCGTCCTCGTCGACCCAGCCGCGCACCGTGCCGACCACCTCGTCGCCCAGGCGGGCCACCAGCACGCGGTGCTCGGCGAGTTCGGCCTTGAGGCTCTCCAGGGTCTGGGTCAGCGGTGCGAGGTTCCAGTCGCTGTACAGCTCCGCCTCGCTCTGGTAGCCGAGGTACTGGAGCTTGAGGATCTGCTCCGCTTCATCAGGTCGTGCCGCTGCGATGATCACACTCATGCCCATGTGCGGGGGCCTCCATCGTCAATCGCCCGGCGCGCACGAGTGAGGGTCTGGCACCGGCCTTGTCCGAGGTGTGCCCGGACGGGGATCGGCCCGGCCCGGGAAAAGCGCGACACGTCCCGCCGGACGGTGGCCCGGTCACGGAACTGGCGCGCTCACGCTCAGTATCCGGACGGCCGGACGACCGTCAAGAGAGACGTTCGCCACCGCTCTACCCAGCCGATGGCTGTTCTCAACCTTCCGGACGCCCGACGTGGCGAGCGTCACGCGCCGCCCGCCGGCCCGTCCCGCCGCCCGCTCGGACGGATGTTCTGGTTCACCCGGAACAGGTTCCCCGGGTCGTAGCGGTCCTTCAGCGCCACCAGCCGCTCGTACTTCGCCAGCCCGTACGCCTCCACCACCCGGCCCTGCCCCTCCAGGCCCATCAGGTTGACGCAGCCGCCGCCCGAGGAGAACGGCCGCATCGCCTCCCAGCACCGCCGCACCCACGCCACCTGCGGCTCCGCCGGCCCGGTGCTCCACCGGCCCACCGCGCTCAGCAGGTACGGGGCCTGCCGGTAGGTGTACGCGCTGTCCTCCGCGCCCACCCGGGCCACCGCGCCGCCCAGGAACGCCAGTTGCGCGTGCGCGTCCGGCGACGGCAGGGCGGCGACCTGCTCCGCCAGGCAGTCGATCGCCGCGCCGTCCAGCACCGACAGGAACTCCGAACGCCCGAACACGGCCGCGCCCGGCCCCCGGCCCTCGTCCTGCATCCGCTGCCAGAGCGGGTACGGGCGGGTCTGCACGGTGTCCGCGAGCACGCCCGGCAGGGCGCGCAGCGGGGCGATCACCTCCCGGCCGCGGTCGGCCCGGCCGGCCCAGCACAGGCCGATCCGCACCGCCGTCGCCGCCGGCAGCTGCGGCATCCCGCGCGGCGCGCCGAACTCGCAGCACACCGTGAGCCCGTCCGGGGCGTGCGCCATGAAGTCCCGCACCGCGGCCAGCGTCGGCGCCAGCCGCTCCCCCGGCAGGTACAGCGCCCCGCACAGCAGGTGCGCGCCCACCCGGTGCAGCCGGTACGTGAAGGAGGTGACCACCCCGAAGTTGCCGCCGCCGCCGCGCAGCCCCGCGAACAGCTCCGGGTGCGAGGCCGCACTCGCCGTCAGCAGCCGCCCCTCGGCCGTCACCACGTCGGCCTCCACCAGGTTGTCGCAGGTCAGCCCGTACGCGCGGGACAGCCAGCCGCTGCCGCCGCCGAGCGTGGTGCCCGCGATGCCCGCCGCCGAGTACGGCGCGCCGGGCGTCGCCAGCCCGAAGGCCTGCGTCTCGTGGTCGAAGCCGCCCCAGGTCGCGCCCGGCTGCGCCCGGGCGGTGCGGCGCTCCGGGTCCACCCGGACGCCGGTGAGGCCGGACAGGTCGATCAGCATCGCGCCCTCGCCGGTGCCCAGGCCCGCCAGGCTGTGCCCCGCGCCGCGCACCGCGACGGGCAGGCCGTGCTCGCGGGCCACCGCCACCGCCTGCAGCACGTCGGCGACGCCGGTGCAGCGGGCGATCACCTCGGGCCGCCGGTCCACCGCCGCGTTCCACACCCCCCGCGCCCGGTCGTACCCCTCGTCCCCGGGCAGCACGATCTCACCCCGGAACCCCTCGGCAAGCGCCACGGCTGCGTCGGCCATGGATCCAGCGTAGGCGGGGTGCCCGCCCCCCGCTCCGCCGGAACCGGGTGCCCGGGTGACGTGCCGCACGCCGCGGGCGCGCTCGCCCGGGCCGCAACGGCGGCGGGGCCGGACGGTCTCCGTCCGGCCCCGGCTCGCGTCGGTGGTCAGCCGATCCAGGCCTGCTGGACGGCCAGGTCCTGCTTGATCTCGTCGAGCTGCACGGCGACGGCGGACGGGGCGGTGCCGCCGCGGCCGTTGCGGGAGGCGATGGCGCCGTGGACCGACAGGACGCCGCGGACGTCCGGGGTCAGGTGCTCGGAGATGGCGGCGAACTGCTCGTCCGTCAGGTCGGACAGCTCGATGCCCTCGGCCTCGCAGACCTTGACGCAGGCGCCGGCCACCTCGTGCGCGACGCGGAACGGGACGCCCTGCTTGACCAGCCACTCGGCGATGTCGGTGGCGAGCGAGAAGCCGGCCGGAGCGAGCTCCTCGAGGCGCTCGCGGTGCACGGTGAGGGTGGCGATCATGCCGGTGAAGGCGGGGAGCAGGACCTCGAGGGTGTCGCAGGAGTCGAAGACCGGCTCCTTGTCCTCCTGGAGGTCGCGGTTGTAGGCGAGCGGGAGGGCCTTGAGGGTGGCGAGCAGGCCGGTCAGGTTGCCGATCAGGCGGCCGGACTTGCCGCGGGCGAGCTCCGCGATGTCGGGGTTCTTCTTCTGCGGCATGATCGACGACCCGGTGGAGAAGGCGTCGTGCAGCGTGATGAAGCCGAACTCCTTGGTGTTCCAGATGATGATCTCCTCCGCGATCCGCGAGAGGTTGATGCCGATCATCGCGGTGACGAAGGCGAACTCGGCGACGAAGTCGCGCGAGGCGGTGCCGTCGATGGAGTTGCCCACCGAGCCGCGCTCGAAGCCGAGTTCGGCGGCGACGGCCTGCGGGTCGAGGCCCAGCGAGGAGCCGGCCAGCGCGCCGGAGCCGTACGGGGAGACCGCGGTGCGGGTGTCCCACTGGCGCAGCCGCTCGGCGTCCCGGCCGAGGGACTGGACGTGGGCGAGCACGTGGTGGGCGAACAGCACGGGCTGGGCGTGCTGGAGGTGGGTGCGGCCGGGCATCGCGGTGTCCGGGTGGGCCTCGGCGAGGCCGACCAGGGCGTGCTGGAGGTCGAGGATCAGCGCGCCGATGGTCTTGGCGTGGTCGCGCAGGTACATCCGGAACAGGGTGGCGATCTGGTCGTTGCGCGAGCGGCCGGCCCGCAGCTTGCCGCCGAGGTCGGCGCCGAGGCGCTCCAGCAGGCCGCGCTCCAGGGCGGTGTGCACGTCCTCGTCGGCGACGGTGCCGACGAACGCGCCGGACTCGACGTCGGCCAGCAGCTGGTCCAGTCCGGCGAGCATGCCGTCCAGTTCGGCGTCGCTGAGCAGGCCGGCCTGGTGCAGGACGCGGGCGTGGGCCTTGGAGCCGGCGATGTCGTAGGGGGCGAGCCGCCAGTCGAAGTGGACGGAGGCGGAGAGCTTGGCGAGGGCCTCGGAGGGGCCGTCGGCGAAGCGCGCGCCCCAGAGGCGGACGTCTGCGGGCTGGTCGGCGGTCATCGCGTGGGCTCCTTCGAGTGCTGCGGCGGTGCCCCGGCCGCGGGGTGCGGCCGGGGCGGGTGGAACTGACGGGTGATCAGGCCAGGTCGCGGCGGGCGGCGATCTTCGAGGACATGCCGAAGATCTCGATGAAGCCCTTGGACATGGACTGGTCGAAGGTGTCGCCGGTGTCGTAGGTGGCGAGGTTGAAGTCGTACAGCGACTGGTCCGACTTGCGGCCGTTGACGACGGCGCGGCCGCCGTGCAGGACCATCCGGATCTCGCCGGAGACGGCCTGGTTGGCCTCGTTGACGAAGCCGTCCAGGGCGCGCTTGAGCGGGGAGAACCACAGGCCGTCGTAGACCAGCTCGGCCCAGCGCTGCTCGACCTGCCGCTTGTAGCGGGCGAGTTCGCGCTCGACGGTGACGTTCTCCAGGGCCTGGTGGGCGGTGATCAGGGCGATCGCGCCGGGGGCCTCGTAGATCTCGCGGGACTTGATGCCGACCAGGCGGTCCTCGACCATGTCGAGGCGGCCGATGCCCTGGGCGCCGGCCCGCTTGTTGAGCTCCTCGATGGCCTGGAGCACCGACACCTTGCGGCCGTCGATCGCGACCGGGACGCCCGCCTCGAAGGTGATGACGACCTCGTCGGCCTCGCGCGGGGTGGCCGGGTTCTGGGTGTACTCGTAGACGTCCTCGATCGGGGCGTTCCAGATGTCCTCGAGGAAGCCGGTCTCGACGGCGCGGCCGAAGACGTTCTGGTCGATCGAGTACGGGTTCTTCTTGGTGGTGACGATCGGGAGGTTCTTGGCCTCGGCGAAGGCGATCGCCTTGTCGCGGGTCATCGCGTAGTCGCGGACCGGGGCGATGCACTTCAGGTTCGGGGCCAGCGACTGGATGCCGACCTCGAAGCGGACCTGGTCGTTGCCCTTGCCGGTGCAGCCGTGGGCGACGGTGGTGGCGCCGTGCTTCTGCGCGGCGGCGACCAGGTGCTTGACGATCACCGGGCGGGACAGCGCGGAGACCAGCGGGTACTGGCCCTGGTACAGGGCGTTGGCCTTGAGGGCCGGCAGGCAGTACTCGTTCGCGAACTCGTCGCGGGCGTCGGCGACCTCGGCCTCGACGGCGCCGCAGTCGAGGGCGCGCTGGCGGATGACGTCCAGGTCCTCGCCGCCCTGGCCGACGTCGACCGCGACGGCGATGACCTCGGCGCCGGTCTCCTCGGCGATCCAGCCGATGCAGACGGACGTGTCCAGACCGCCCGAGTAGGCGAGTACGACGCGCTCAGTCACGGCTTTCTCCTTCAGTACAGGTTTCATGCGGCGTTAGGCATAAGTATGCACGACCGCGTATGAGTTGCCAAACCGGTGGCACGGAAGGCGTGCGAACCGGGCGAAAGGGCTTACTGCGACTTGGCCTGTGCGAGCTGCATCAGGTGGTCGGCGAGCGCCTGCCCGCCGGCCGCGTCGCGGCTGATCAGCAGCACGGTGTCGTCGCCGGCGATGGTGCCGAGGATCTCGAACACCTCGGCGGTGTCGATCGCGGAGGCCAGGAACTGGGCGGCGCCGGGCGGGGTGCGCAGCACCACCAGGTTGCCGGAGGCGGTGGCGGAGACCATCAGCTCGCCCGCCAGCCGGGCCATCCGGGCCTCGCTGGCGGATTCGCCCATGGGCGCGCGCGGGGTGCGGTCCCCGCCCTCGGCCGGGACGGCGTAGATGAGCGCGCCGTCCCGGTTGCGGATCTTCACCGCGCCGAGTTCGTCCAGGTCCCGGGAGAGGGTGGCCTGGGTGACCACGAGGCCGTCGTCGGCGAGCAGCTTCGCCAGTTGGCTCTGCGAGCGGACGGGCTGACGGGTCAGCAGATCCACGATGCGGCGGTGGCGCGCGGTGCGGGTCTGCGGGACCTGCGGCATGGGTCCTGCCGTGGTCGACTCGGGGCGGGGTTCGGTCATAACTGAAGATTCTCCTGAAAGACGCTCAGCTGTTCGCGCCGGGGGCGGTTTCGCGGACCGTTCGGAGGATCGCGGGCAGCGCGGCGAGGAAGCGGTCGGCCTGTTCCTCGGTGAGGATCAGCGGCGGAACGAGCCGGACGGCGTCCGCGACGGCGGCGTTGACCAGGAAGCCGGCGTCCTGCGCGGCGGCCTGGACCCGGGCGGCGACGGGCTGCGTCAGCACGATGCCGAGCAGCAGGCCCTTGCCGCGCACCTCCGCGACCAGCGGGTCGCCGATCGCCTCGACGCCCTGCCGCAGCCGCTCGCCGATCTTGGCGGCGTGCTCCAGCAGGCCCTGCTCCTCGATGGTGCGCAGCACGGCGAGGCCGGCCGCGGCGACCACCGGGTTGCCGCCGAAGGTGGTGCCGTGCTGGCCGGGGGCGAGCAGTTCGCCGGTCTCGCCGAAGGCGAGCACGGCGCCGATCGGCAGGCCGCCGCCGAGGCCCTTGGCGAGGGTGACGATGTCGGGGTCGGCGCCGTCCTCGGCCTGGTGGGCGTACCAGTGGCCGGTGCGGCCGATGCCGGTCTGGATCTCGTCCAGGACCAGCAGGGTGCCGGTGGCACGGGTGATCTCGCGGGCGGCCCGCAGGTAGCCCTCGGGCATCGGGACGGCGCCGTTCTCGCCCTGGATCGGCTCGATGAAGACGGCGGCGGTGTCCTCGGTGACGGCCGCGCGGAGCGCCTCGACGTCGCCGAGCGGGACGTGCGTGACGTCTCCGGGCAGCGGCTTGAACGGCTCCTGCTTGGCGGGCTGGGCGGTGAGCGCGAGGGCGCCCATGGTGCGGCCGTGGAAGGCGCCCTGGACGGAGACCAGGTGGGTGCGGCCGGTCAGCCGGGAGATCTTGAAGGCGGCCTCGTTGGCCTCGGCGCCGGAGTTGCAGAAGAACACCCGGGCCGGGCGGCCGGCCAACTCGACCAGCTTCTCGGCGAGTTGGACGGTCGGCTCGGCCATGAACAGGTTGGAGACGTGGCCGAGGGTGGCGATCTGCTCGGTGACGGCCCCGACGATCGCGGGGTGCGCGGTGCCGAGCGCGTTGACCGCGATGCCGCCGACCAGGTCGAGGTACTCGTTGCCGTCGGCGTCCCACAGCAGGGCGCCCTCGCCGCGCACCAGCGGGATGCGCGGGGTGCCGTAGTTGTGCATCAGCGTGTGCCGGTACCGCTCGGTGATGGACGCGTTGCTGCTGACTGCTTCGTTGCTCATGCCAGGCCCCCCAGGACGGTGGTGTCGTCGTCGGGCACGACCATGGTGCCGATGCCCTCGTCGGTGAAGATCTCCAGCAGCAGGCTGTGCTGGACCCGCCCGTCCAGGACGCGGGCGGTGCCCACGCCGGAGCGGACGGCGCGCAGGCAGCCCTCCATCTTGGGGAGCATGCCGCTGGCCAGGGTCGGGAGCATCTCCTCCAGTTCGGAGGCGGTGAGCTGGCTGATCACGTCGTCGGAGTTCGGCCAGTCCTTGTAGAGGCCCTCGACGTCGGTGAGCACGACCAGCATCTCGGCGCCGAGCGCGGCGGCCAGCGCGGACGCGGCGGTGTCGGCGTTGATGTTGTAGACGTGGCCGTCGGCGCCGCGGGCGATCGAGGAGATCACCGGGATCCGGCCGTCGGCGATCAGCGCCTTCACCGCGCCGGCCTCGATGTTGACGATGTCTCCGACCAGGCCGATGTCGACCTGCTCGCCGTCGACCACGGCGTAGCGCTTGACGGCGGTCATGGTGTGGGCGTCCTCGCCGGTCATGCCGACGGCGAACGGGCCGTGGGTGTTGAGCAGGCCGACCAGTTCGCGCTGGACCTGGCCGGCGAGCACCATCCGGACCACGTCCATGGTCTCGGGGGTGGTGACCCGCAGGCCCGCGGTGAACGAGGACTCCAGGCCGAGCTTGTCGAGCTGGGCGCTGATCTGCGGGCCGCCGCCGTGCACCACGACGGGGTGCAGTCCGGCGTAGCGGAGGAACACCACGTCCTGGGCGAAGGCGGCCTTCAGGTCCTCGTCGACCATGGCGTTGCCGCCGAACTTGATGACGACGGTCTTGCCGTGGAAGCGCTCCAGCCAGGGCAGCGCCTCGATCAGGGTGCGGGCCTTGGGCAGGGCGGCGTTGCTGCGGGCCTGTTCGCCCTTGGGTGCGATCTGCATGGTGGGGTCCCCCGTCAGCTGGAGTAGGCGCTGTTCTCGTGCACGTACTCGGCGGTCAGGTCGTTGGTCCAGAGGCTGGCCGAGGCCTGACCGGCCTTCAGGTCGGCGGTGATGACGACCTCGCGGCCCTTCATCGAGACCAGGTCGCGGTCGTCGCCGACGCCGCCGTTGCGGCACACCCAGACGCCGTTGATGGCGACGTCCAGCAGGTCGGGGTCGAAGGCGGCGGAGGTGGTGCCGATCGCGGACAGCACCCGGCCCCAGTTGGGGTCCTCGCCGTGGATGGCGCACTTGAGCAGGTTGCTGCGGGAGACGGTGCGGGCGACGTCGACGGCCTCGTCCTCGGTGGCGGCGTTGACGATGTCGATCCGGATGTCCTTGGACGCGCCCTCGGCGTCGCCGATCAGCTGGCGGGCCAGGTCGGCACAGACGGTGCGCACGGCTTCGGCGAACTCGGCCCGGTCGGGGGCGACTTCGGAGGCGCCGGAGGCGAGCAGCAGCACCGTGTCGTTGGTGGACATGCAGCCGTCGGAGTCGACCCGGTCGAAGGTGGTGCGGGTGGACTCGCGCAGCGCGGCGTCCAGTTCGGCGGACTCGACGACGGCGTCGGTGGTGACCACGACCAGCATGGTGGCCAGGCCCGGGGCGAGCATGCCGGCACCCTTGGCCATGCCGCCGACCGTCCAGCCGGCCGGGCTGCTGACCTGGGCGGTCTTGTGCACGGTGTCGGTGGTCTTGATGGCGATCGCGGCGCTCTCGCCGCCGGTGTCGGCGAGCGCCTTCACGGCCAGCTCGACACCGGGCAGCAGCTTCTCCATCGGCAGCCGGACGCCGATCAGGCCGGTGGAGCAGACCGCGACCTCGATCGCGCCGACGCCGAGTTCGGCGGCGACCTTCTCGGCGGTGGCGTGGGTGTCCTGGAACCCCTCCGGGCCGGTGCAGGCGTTCGCCCCACCGGAGTTGAGGACGACGGCGGCCAGTTCGCCGTCCTTCAGCACCTGCCGGGACCACTTGACCGGCGCGGCCTGCACCCGGTTGGAGGTGAACACGCCGGCGGCGGCGCGCAGCGGCCCGTCGTTGACGACCAGCGCGAGGTCCGGGGTGCCGGACGCCTTGATGCCGGCGGTGACGCCCGCCGCGCGGAAGCCCTTCGCCGCGGTGACGCCGACGTTGCTGTTCCGACCGTTCGTCACGGTGCGACTCCATTCAGCGGGAGACCGAGCTCCTCGGGCAGCCCGAGGGCGATGTTCATGCTCTGCACCGCGCCGCCGGCGGTGCCCTTCACCAGGTTGTCGATCGCGCTGATCGCGATGATCCGCCCGGCGTGCTCGTCCAGCGCGACCTGCAGCACGGCCGCGTTCGAGCCGTAGACGGAGGAGGTGTGCGGCCACTGGCCCTCGGGCAGCAGGTGGACGAACGGCTCGGCGCCGTACGCCTGCTCGTACGCGGCGCGCAGGTCCTCCTTGCCGGTGCCGGGCTTCGCCTTGGCGGAGCAGGTGGCGAGGATGCCGCGCGGCATCGGCGCGAGCGTCGGGGTGAAGGAGACGGTGACCGGCTCGCCCGCGAGCGGGGTGAGGTTCTGCGCCATCTCCGGGGTGTGCCGGTGGCCGCCGCCGACGCCGTACGGGCTCATCGAGCCCATCACCTCGCTGCCCAGCAGGTGCGCCTTGGCGGCCTTGCCCGCGCCGGAGGTGCCGGACGCGGCGGTGATCACCGCGTCCGGCTCGGCCAGGCCCGCGGCGAACATCGGGAACATCGCCAGGGTGACGGCCGTCGGGTAGCAGCCCGGCACCGCGATCCGCTTGCTTCCCTTCAACGCCTGCCGGTGGCCCGGCAGTTCGGGCAGGCCGTAGGGCCAGGTGCCGGCGTGCGGGGAGCCGTAGAACTGCTCCCAGTCCGCCGCCGAGCTCAGTCGGTGGTCGGCGCCGAGGTCGACCACCAGGACGTCCTCGCCCAGCTGGGCGGCGATCGCCGCGGACTGGCCGTGCGGCAGCCCGAGGAACACGATGTCGTGCCCCGCCAGCGTCTCCGCACTGGTCGGCTCCAGCACTCGGTCGGCCAGCCCGATCAGGTGCGGCTGCAGCGCGCCGAAGCGCTGCCCCGCGTTCGAGCCGCCGGTCAGCACCCCGATCTCCACCTCCGGATGCCCTTGCAGCAGCCGCAGCACCTCGCCGCCCGCATACCCGCTCGCACCGGCGACGGCAACTCGCAATACCATGGCATTCCCTCCTGAAGCCCAGCATGAATATACGCAGCCCAGCAAAATCATGCAAGAATGCGTGCACGCTGCGCTCCCCCGGCTACGCTCTGCCCATGCTGCGCCGCCACCGGTCGACGGACCCCACCGACCGCCACCTGTCGGTCGACCTCGGGCCGTACCTGGGCTTCGACCACCCCGACCCGGAGTGCTACGCCGCGGAGCCGCTGGGCTTCCTGTGCAACGTGGCCGGGAGCATGCGGGTGTGGCCGCTGCCGTGCGGCGACCGCCGGCTCGCGCCGGCCGTCGGCCAGGCCGACCCGGAGTTTCCGTTCCAGCTGCTGGCCGCCGTCGGCGAGGCCTCGAACTTCCCTGCCGGGTGAGGCCGGTGGCTCAGCCGTCGACCACGGCCAGCGCGGCCAGCGAGAGCCCCACGGTGGTGATCACCAGCGCGGCGAGCAGCTGGGCCAGGACGGCGAGCAGCGCCACCATGCGCGACCTGATGCGGGAGCAGTCGTCGGGCTGCTTCGGGTCGTAGACCACCTTGACCTGCTCGCCCCGGTAACTCGCGGAGTACGTGTGCACGCCCCCGTGGGCGTCGACGTACTCGTAGGTCGACGCGCTCTTCCGGTACCGGCGGGCCAGCTGCGCCGACACGGTGATGCCGCGGAGGGCCAGCACCGTGTAGACCTTCGCGTTGATGAGCGCGTAGGCCAGCACGGCGAGGCCCGCGCCGAGCGGCACGATGCCGATGATCCCCAGAATCACCGACGGGCCGTGCGTGACGCCGGCGAAGACCAGGTACCCGAGGTAGCCGACGGCCAGCAGCCCGAGGACCACGACGAGCACCCAGAAGCGCGGCGGCAGCGGCTCGTTGGGCTTGTCCCTGCTGACGACGACCTTCGCGCTGCCCGCCGGGTCGCGCTCGGCCGGCAGGGCCGCGGTCAGTGCGGCGGCGAACGCCCCGGCGGCGGTGGGGTTCCCGCCGTCCAGCCGGTGCACCGCGCCGTCGGTGAGTTCGACCGCGACCTCCCTGCCCTCGGCCCGGGCCTCGCGGACCACCGCGAGCGGGATCCGGGTGTGGACGCCGGGGGCCTCCAGGCGCAGCACGGCGCCGTCGAGCAGCGCCTCGTGGCCGTCGCGGCCGGTGAGTATCTGTGCGGAGCCCATGCGTTCCCCCTGAACGTGCGGCGAATCGTGGCAGGAACCTACCGTGCGGGCGGTCGTCCACCCACTGACGGGCTGTCTAGGATCACCGGCATGGCGCTGCATCCCGTACAGGTGAACATCAAGGCCGTCGACCCGGTGGCGGTCGGTCGTTTCTGGGCGGAGGCGCTCGGCTGGACCGCGCACCACCCCGGGGTGACCACCTACGTCGCGCCGCCCGGCGAGCTGGTGTGGCCGGATCCGGTGGCGGTCGCGCTCGATCTGGTGCCGGTGCCGGAGAGCAAGGGCACGGCGAAGAACCGGACGCACCTCGATCTCGCCAGCACCTCGACGGAGCATCAGCAGGAGCTGGTGGAGCGCCTGTTGGCGCTCGGGGCGACGCCCGTCGACCTCGGGCAGGGCGAGGTGCCGTGGACGGTGCTGGCCGACGTCGAGGGCAACGAGTTCTGCGTGCTGGAGCCGCGCGAGGTCTACCGGGAGACCGGGCCGATCGCCGCGATCGTGGTCGACTGCGCGGATCCGCGGGAGACGGCCCGGTTCTGGGGCGCGGCGATCGACTGGACGGTGCACGAGGTCGCCGACGACCACGCGACCCTGCGCGCCGCCACCGGCACCGGCCCCTACCTGGAGTTCCTGCGCTCCACCGACGGCCGCGCCGCGCCCGACCGGATCCACCTCGACCTGCTGCCGTACCCGGGTGACGACCCGTCGGCGGAGGTCGCCCGGCTGCGCGGTCTCGGCGCGACGCCCGTCGACCTCGGGCAGGGCGAGGTGCCGTGGACGGTGCTCGCCGACCCGGACGGGCACGAGTTCTGCGTGCTCGCGCTCCACTGAACGCCCGCCCCCGGCGACACCCCGGCCCGCTGACACCCCCGGCCCCTACCGTGTCGGCATGACCGAACTCGCAGTACTGGCCCGCATCTCGGCGGACGACGAGCACCCCGTCGAGCGGCTCACCGCCCACCCCCGGCTCCCCCTGGTGGCGGGCGCCGCCACCGGGAGCCGGCTGGTCCGGATCTGGGACTGCGGCGGCGGGCGGCTGCGCGAGCTCGCCCCCGTCGACCTCGGCCCGGCCCGGGAGCCGGACCCGGCCGACTGGTGGCGCCCGGACGCCCCGCCCGCGGTGGCCTGGCACCCGGAGGACCCGCTGCTGGTCGTCGCCGACGGAACCGCCCTGACCCGCTGGACGCCTGACGGCCCGTCGGCCGCCGAACCGGCCGCGGCCGCCCACCACTACCTGGCGTTCAGCCCGGACGGCCGCACGCTGTGGGCGGCGCCGTCCGGCGAGGAGAGCTCGGCCGCGCTCGACCCCGCCACCGGCGCCGCCGCCCCGGCCCCGTACTGGGACACCGGTGTCGCCGTCCACCCGTCCGGCGAGCTCGTCGCCACCCTGGTCAGCGACCAGGGCGCGACCTTCTGCCTGTTCGCCCGCCCCGGCGACGGGCCGGGGACGGCGATGCGGACGCTGCGGCAGGCGCTGATCCTGGACGTCGACGGCTACGGCACCCCGCTGTTCAGCGCCGACGGCCGGCACCTCGCGGTCCGCGGCAACGCGTACGTCGAGTCACTGGACGTCTTCGCCTTCCCCTCGCTGCGCAAGGTCCTGTCGACGACGCTCGCGGAGGACGACGCCGAGGAGTGGCCCCGGGAGAACCTCGCGTGGGACGCCCGGCCCGGCGTGATCTGGATCGGCACGCCCTCCGGCGCCCTGATCGAACTCGACGTCGAGGCGCAGGAGGCCGTCGAGCACGCGTCCCCGGACGAAGTACCGGTCTCCGCGCTGGTCGCCACCGCCGCGGGCGACCTGCTGGCCGCCCGCGAGAACGGCGAACTCGTCCTGCTGGCGGTGCGGCCCGAGGCCCCCGCCGCGGCGCCGAACGAGGACGCCGCGGTGTTCCTGGCCGGGACGGAGCTGCTGCCGCCGGACGCCGACCTGGAGGAGCAGCTGGTCTTCACCGACGGCACGGACAGCTGGGACACCGAGGCCCTGGAGGCGGTGACCGAGGCGTCCCCCGCCGACCCGACCTGGCTGCAGCTCCAGGCGGCGATCAACCGGGCCCGGGCGCAGCGCGGTTGAGCCGGCGGGGGACGAACGCCGCCTGTCAGGCGTCGGGCTGAGTGACCGTCAGGCCCCAGTGCACGTCGGGGCCCGAGGTCTGCACCCCGACGTGGAAGGACCGGCCCTGCTCGGGCGTCACCACCGCCGTGCCCCGGCCGACGGTGTCGGCCGGGCAGGCGACGGTGAACTCCACCGGGGTCGGGTCTCCGTAGTAGGGCGTGAAGGTGACGTGGGCCTCGCCCGCGACGCCGCTGCCCTGGCAGCCGACGGTGACGGTGACCGGCGGCCCGGCCTGGTAGGCGCCGCCGGTGACGGCGCCGCCGTTGCCGATCCAGTCCTTGATCCAGATCAGGCCGTCGGGCCCGGGGTAGGGCAGGATCTCACCGGTCCCCTCCCTCCCGATGTCGGAAGCCACCGCGGCCGGAGCCCCCTGATCGGCCACCGCCGGCCCCGCCGCCACCGCCGTCGTCGCCACCGTGACCGCCGCCGCGGCCGCCCACGCGAAAGTCGAACGCCTCATCGTCGTCCCCTCCCTCATCGCCGGACCACCCGGAGGCCCGACGTACCCGAACAGTCTCGGGCGGCACTGACAGCCGCCGCCTGAGTACGGGTACTCAACTCCCCACCGCGCACGACTCCAGGCCCGGGTCCGGGTCCGCCGGGTCGTGCTGGCCGAGCGGGCCGGAGCGGAGGCAGGAGCACGGTGGAGGCGGTCACGTCGAGGAAGAGCTGGAAGAACCAGCCGGACAGCAGGGCCTCCCGGGCGGGACCGAAGGCCGGGGTCCGGTCGCCGGTCAGCAGTTCGGCAAGCTCCTCGGGCGTCATGCCGGCCAGTGTGGCCCGCACGCCTCCGGCCGGGCCACCGCTATTCCGCGCCACGGCAGTTGACGGGCGGTCAGGCGGCCGCGTCGGTGGAGGCCCGGACGACGAGCTGGGGGGCGAAGCGTTCCACGGTCTCCGCGCGGTCCCGGGCGGTGGACTGAAGGAGCGTCAGGGCGCGTTCGGCCATCGCGGCGAGCGGGTGGCGGATGGAGGTGATGGGCGGGTCGAGCAGTTCGAGTATCTCGGTGTCGTCGAAGCCGGTGACGGCGATCTGCCCGGGCACCGACACCGCCGAGCGCTGGAGGGTGGAGACCAGGCCGACGGCGAGCACGTCCGCGCCGCAGACCACGGCGTCGATCGCCGCGCGCCGTTCGGCGATCCGCCGCCCGGCGGTGCGGCCGGCGTCGGTGGTGAAGCTGGGGAGCAGGACGGTGGTGGCGTCCTCGCCGCGGGCGGCGGTGAACGCGGCGAGGCGTTCCGCGCCGGAGGAGGAGGCCTGGTCGGCGGCGACCAGGGCGATCCGGTGGCGGCCGAGGTCGTCGAGGTGGTCGAGCAGCAGGCGCATCGCGGCGGCGTTGTCGAGGGTGACGGCGACCGTCCCGGAGCCGCTCGCCCAGCGGTCGAACAGCACCACGGGCGCGCGCTTCGCGGCGGCCCGGACGGCGGGGCCGGAGGCGGTGGCGGAGACCGGGACCACGACCAGGCCGTCCACCCGTCCGCCGAGCAGGGTCTCGATCTGCTCGGCCTCGATCTCGACGGAGTTCGCCGCGTCGGAGACCACCAGCTGCCCGCCGGCGGCGCGGACCTGCTGGGCGATGGCGTCGGCGAGTTGGACGAAGTAGGGGTTGGCGAGCGAGGGGACGACCACGCCGACGGTGCCGGTGGTGCCGGTGCGCAGCGCCCGCGCGGAGTGGTTGGTGCGGTAGCCGAGTTCGCGGGCGGCGTCCTCGACGCGGCGGGCGAGTTCGGGGTCGACGTTGCGCGGGGTGCCGGCCAGGACGCGTGAGGCGGTCGCGCGGGAGACGCCGGCGGCGGCGGCCACGTCGAGGAGTCGGGGCGCTGTCACGTGGGGTCCTCCCCGGTCGGGAACGGTGTCGGCGCGGCGCCGACCCGGCTGCGGTGTCGAAGGGGTGTCGGCGCGGTCACGGATCGGTGGGCCTCCGGGCCGGCGGGTCCGAGTCGGCGGAATGCGCAGCACGAGGGTACTTGACGGGTGCCGGGGGCTGGGCCAGAGTGTGGGAAATCGATCTCCCGAGGAGCTCCCGAGGAGCACAGATGCCGTCCATCACCGTCGTCGGTTCGGTCAACCGCGATCTCGTGCTGACCGTTCAGGACCTGCCGCGACCGGGCGAGACCGTGCTCGCGGAGGGCTTCGTGGAGGGCGTCGGCGGCAAGGGCGCCAACCAGGCCGTCGCGGCCGCCCGGCTCGGTTCCCGGGTCCGGCTGGTGGCCCGGGTCGGGGCGGACGCGGGGACGATCCTGCGGGCGCTGGCCGCCGAGGGCGTCGACGTCACGACGGTGCTCCCGACCGCGGACGCCACCACGGGCATCGCCTCGGTGGTGGTCGACCGCGCGGGCGAGAACACCATCGTGGTCAACCCGGGCGCGAACGCGGCGCTCGCCGTCGCCGACCTGCCGGCCGAACTGGCGGGCGGCGCGGGCGACGTGGTGCTGGTTCAGCACGAGATCGCGCCCGAGGTGGTGGCCGCGGCGGTGCTGCGGGCCCGGGAGCAGGGCGGCACCGTCGTCCTCAACCCGGCCCCGGCCCGGCCGGTCGCGCCGGAGGTGCTGGCGGCCGTGGACGTCCTGGTCCCCAACCTGGGCGAGCTCGCCACCCTGCTCGGCGTCGAGCGTCCGA
>NZ_KK853997.1:1536305-1566488 GCF_000696185.1 Kitasatospora cheerisanensis KCTC 2395
CCCAGTCCTCCATGCCGACCGCGGCGCAGCTCGACCCCGCACCCCCCGCTGCGGCCTGACGAACCGTCATCTCCAACTCCCGCTCCCCCTCTGCCGTTTCCTGACGAGCCCTCCGCCCCACCTGCACCCCGGCACCACAGTTCAACGGAGAACACCCATGCGCAGCCTCAAGCTCGGACTGTTCGAGAACGCCCAGACCAACGCGAGCGGCACCGCCACCTGGCGCCACCCCGACAGCCGCCGGCACGAGTTCGACACCCTCGGCTACTGGCGCGAGGTCGCGCAGCTCTGCGAGGACGCCAAGCTGGACTTCCTGTTCCTGGCGGACGCCTGGGGCTGGTCGGAGATCAACGGCGTGCGCCCGCCGATCGCCACCGAGGAGACCCTCGACCTGCCCCGGCTGGACCCGTTCGTGATCGCCTCGGCGCTGCTCGCCTCCACCACCGACCTGGGCCTGGTGGTGACCGGCTCGGTGCTGGTCGAGCCGCCGTACGCGTTCGCCCGCCGGCTGGCCACCCTGGACCAGCTGTCCGGCGGCCGGCTGGGCTGGAACATCGTCACCACCGGCACCGCCGACACCGCCGTGAAGGCCTTCGGGATGGACATGGTGGCGCACGACGACCGGTACGCGATGGCCGAGGACTTCCTCGACCTGGTCTACAAGTACTGGGAGGGCGCCTGGGAGCCGGACGCGCTGGAGAAGGACAAGGCCGGCTGGTTCGCCGACCCGGCGAAGGTGCACCTGGTCGAGCACGAGGGCCCCTACTTCCGCTCGCACGGCTACGGCAACACCGCCCGCTCCCCGCAGGGCACCCCGGTGCTGTTCCAGGCGGGCGCCTCCCCGGCCGGCCGCCGGGTCGGCGGGCGGCACGGCGAGTGCATGTTCGTCGGCAGCGGCAGCGTCGCCCAACTCGCGGCCCACACCAAGGCGATCCGCGAGGAGGCGGTGCAGGCCGGCCGCGCCGCCGACCAGGTCAAGGTGATGTCGGCGTTCTCCTGCGTGGTCGGCGCGACCACCCAGGACGCGGAGCGCCGCTGGCAGCGGATCCTGGCCGCGCAGCGCCCCGAGGTCACCGTCGCCTCGTACGCGATGTTCACCGGCCTGGACCTGTCCTCGTACGCGCCGGACACCCCGATGAGCGAGCTGTCCACCGAGATGTCGCAGACCCAGGTCGCCCGGTTCGCCGGCAAGACCGTCGGCGACGTGCTCGCCGACTGGCACACCCACGGCGTCGGCGCCCGCCCGGTGGTCGGCACCGCCGAGGAGATCGCCGACGAGATCTGCGCCCTCGCCGAGGGCGCGGACCTGGACGGCTTCCTGCTGTCGCCGCCCGTCCAGCCCGCCTCCACCGTCGAGTTCGTCGAGTCGGTGCTGCCGATCCTGCGCGCCCGCGGCGTGTTCCGCGGCGAGTACGCGGACGGCGAGTCGCTGCGCGAGCGGCTGACCGGCGCCGACGGCCGGGCGCTGCCCGCCAGCCACCCGGCCGCCCGGCACCGCCACTGACCCACCCCACCCGCGACGAGAGGACGGCGACGGCCATGGCCACTCCCGCCCACCACCCCACCGCTCCGTCGGCGGACCTGAGCGCGGCGACGCTGCGTCAGGCCTTCGGGGCGTACCCCACCGGCGTGGTCGCGATCGGCGCGCTGCGCGACGGCGCACCGGACGGTTTCGCGGCGAGCTCGTTCGTGTCGATCTCGCTGGAGCCGCCGATGATCGCGGTCAGCGTGGCCCGCACCTCCACCACCTGGCCGCGCCTGTCCGGCCTGCCGGTGCTGGGGCTGAGCGTGCTCAGCCACGGCCAGGGCGCGCAGTGCCGGCGGCTGGCCTCCCGGGCGGGCGACCGCTTCGAGGGCACCGACTGGCAGGCGACGCCGGAGGGCGCGGTGCTGATCGAGGGCGCGGCGCTGTGGCTGACCGCCCGGGTCGGCGCGGTGTACGACGGCGGCGACCACGAGATCGTCCTGATGGAGCTGCTCACCGCCGAGCTGTTCCCCGGCGTGGAGCCGCTGGTCTTCCACACCAGCCAGTTCCGCGAGCTGTCCCCCCATGCCTGACGCCACGTCACCCCGACTGTCCGGAACCGTGGTTCACGGTGCCGGGCGGGGCCGGGGCTGGGCTTCCCCACCGCCAACATCGCCCCCGACCCCGGCTCGGACGTCCCGCCGCCCGCGATCTACAGCGGCTGGCTGACCCGCCCGGCCACCGGCGCCGTGCACCGCGCGACGATCAGCATCGGCACCAACCCCACCTTCGAGGACGGCCCGCAGGTCCACACCGAGGTGTACTGCCACGACACTTCGGACGACCTGTACGGCGAGCACGTCGCGCTCTGGTTCGTCGCCCGGATCCGCGACACCGTCAGGTTCGCTTCGGTGGACGAGCTGCTGCTCGCCGTGGAGGCGGACGTCCGCCGCTCGGAGGCCCTGCTGGACTCCGCGCGCGGGCGACGCGTCCTCGCCGCGGCAGCCCGCTGACTCCCCTCCCCCACCAGCCCGGTCGGCCCCGCCTCCCCCCGCTTCCGGCGGGGCCGACCGTCCCCCGTCCCCCTTCTCTGCACGGCACGCACCCCCACCCCCACCCCCACATCTGCGCCCAACACCCGCGTGCCCGGCCGGCCCCGCCTCGCTTCCCCGCCCCCGCAGGGCCGACCGCCCCTCCCCCGCCTCGCTCCGAACGAACAAAGGTGTGAGTAATGAGCGCATTCCAGTGGCTGAACGAGCAGTTCAGCTTCTTCGGTCTCCCCGTCTACTGGTCCGACTTCCTGGGCAACATCCTGGCGCTCGCCACCGTGTGGCTGGCCCTGCGCCGTTCCCTGGTGGCCTGGCCGGTGCAGATCCTCGGCTCGGTGTTCCTGCTGATCGCCAGCCTGAACGTGCACCTCGGCGGCAACGCCGCCCGCCAGGTCGTGATCATCGTGTCGGCCGCCTGGGGCTGGGCCACCTGGAAGCGCAGCCGCGAACAGGAAGGCACCATCAACGTCCGCTGGGCGAACTGGAACGAGCGCGGCGTCCTGATCGCCGCGATGGTGCTCGGCACCGCCGCGTTCGGCGGCCTGCTGAAGTGGACCGACGCGTCCTTCTACCCCGGCGCCCCGTGGTGGATGGTCCTCGCCGACGCCTGGATCTTCATCGGCTCGATCCTCGCCATGTACAGCCAGGCCCGCCGCTACATCGAGTTCTGGTTCGTCTGGCTGGCCGTCGACCTGGTCGGCGTGCCGCTCGCCATCCACTCCGAGCTGTACTTCTCCGGCATCGTCTACGGCATCTTCTTCGTCATGGTCCTGATGGGCATCCGCGACTGGGCCTCCCGCAGCAAGCCCCAGGGCATCGCCTCCCCGCTGGAGCCCGCCGTCCAGGTCGAGTCCCGCGACGAGTCCCGCTCCAACTGACCTCCCCCGCCGACGGGCCGGCCCCTCCGCCGAGGGGCCGGCCCGCCTGATGGTGCCTCAGGAACCGTGGACCGCCCGGTAGATCGCTTCGAGCAGGCGGTGGTTCTCCGGGCCCGCGCCGTACCGCGACGGGAGGCCGAAGCGGCGGCGGGTGTAGGCGTAGGCGAGCCCGGCGCCGGGGTCGGCGAGGGCGAGCGAGCCGGTGGCGCCGCTGTGGCCGAAGGCGTCGGGGCCGAGCGGGCGGTAGAGGCCGGAGAGTTCCTCGAAGCCGAGGCCGAAGACGTCCTCGTTGCCGGTGACCAGGTCGGTGCCGCGGTACTGCGGGCGGGCGAACTCGGTGACCGTCTCCGGCTTCAACAGCGGTGCCCGGCCGTCCAGTTCGCCGATCGCGGCGGCGTACATGCCCGCGACGCCGCGGGCGCTGCCGACGCCGCCGGACGAGGCCGAGCCGAGGGCCCGCACCAGGCGGGTGTTGGAGAGCGCGAGCAGGTCCGTCGCCACGGGCGCGTTCCGGTTGGCGGCGACGCCGACGATGCTGTCCGGGGCGTCGCTCTTCCTGGCGGCGAGCCGCTCGGCCTCCTCCGGGGTCGGCCGCAGCGGCAGCGTCTCGGCCCGGCGCGGCTCCAGCTCCTCGGGCAGGCCGAGGTAGAAGTCCAGCCCGTACGGGGCGCGGATCCGCTCCTCGTAGGTCTCCTGGACGGTGCGGCCGGTGACCCGCCGCACCACCTCGCCGGTCAGTGCGCCGATCACGAAGGCGTGGTAGCCGTACGCCGTTCCGGGCTCCCAGAACGGCCGCTGGCCGGCCAGCCGGGCCGCGATCGCCCGGTCGTCGGCCAGTTCCTCGTCGGTGAACCCGCCGTCCACGCCGACCACGCCCGAGCGGTGCGCGAGCAGCTCGCGCAGCGTCAGCCGGTCCTTGCCGTGCGCCCCGAACTCCGGCCAGTACGAGGCCACTTCGCGATCGAGGTCGAGCACGCCGTCCTGTACCAGCAGCGCCGTCACCAGGTGCGCCGCGCCCTTGGTGATGGAGAACAGGCTCATCAGGGTGTCCGCGTCCGTCCCGGGCCCGGCCCACAGGTCGACCACCCGCCGCCCGCCGACGTGCACCACCAGCTGCGCCTCCGGCGAGTCCGCCCGTTCCGCGGCGACGGCAGCGAACGCCTCCCGCACGCCCTCGAAGCCCGCCGCCACGCTGCCCTGCACCGCATCGTCCCGGTTCGCCATGGTCTGCTCCCCCGCTCCCGATCGTCCGGCCGTCCCTCGGCCGCGAGTCGTCAACTTCCGTGCGGGCACGGACATTCCCGCCTGCCGATCATTCGTCCGGTCGGTCGTCCGGTCGGTCGTCCGGCGGGGGCGCCGGTGGCAGGCCGGTGGTGCGCCGGTGAGACGAAAACGTGCTCGCCTTCCGGCTGCCGGTCAGGAGATACTCCGGTCACGACCGGCCCCGTCCGGTCCTCGCCCTCCCCGAGCTCAAGGTGCCGCATGACCGTGCCCGTCCCGTCCGACAGTCCGGAGACCGAGGAGGCGCCGGCGCCCGCGCCCGCCAACCCGTGGGCCCCGCCGGACCCGGAGCAGGACTTGACGGCTGCTCAGCTGCCCGGCCCGCCGCCCGCCGGCCTGTACTGGCCGCCGTTCGCGGCGCCGGTGCCGCAGCCGCGCAACGCGCAGGGGATCGCCGCCCTGGTGCTCGGCATCATCGGCGCGATGCTCAGCCTGCCGCTGATCCTCTTCTGGTTCTCCTGGCTGCCCGCCCTGCTCGCGGTGATCCTGGGCGCCGTCGGCCTGCGGCTGGCCCGCCGCGGCCTGGCCACCAACCGGGCGATGGCCCTGACCGGCACCGTCCTCGGCGTGGTGGGCCTGACCATCTCCGTCGTCACCGGCGGCTTCGTCGTCTCCGAGATCCGCGACGCCGCCCGGGCGCACGACCGCGCGGTCGCGGAACAGCGGCGCGACGCCGCCGAACGGCAGCGGCTCGCGGACGAACGGGCGAAGAAGGCGGCCGCGGAGCAGGAGGCCAGGGCCGCCGACGAGCGGGCCCGCCGCCTCCCGGTCGGCGGGACGTACACCTTCCCCGACGGCCTGAAGGTCACGATGGCCGCGCCGACCCCGGTCACGCCGAGCGCCTCCGGCTCGCCGCTCCCCGAGAACGCGACCTTCGTCCAGGTGCGGGTGACCGCCGTCAACACCGGCCCCACCGAACTGTCGCTGTACGGCTCGGCGCTGCTCATCGTCAAGGACTCCCGCGGCACGCTGCTCCACCCGCTGGTCGGCAGCGGCCAGTACGTGCCGCTCCCCAAGTCCCTCGCCCCCGGCCAGGAGGCCACCGCGCTGGAGACCTACGGCCTGCCGAACGCCACCTCCGACCCGTTCACCCTCCAGTTCACCCACGGCTCGGGACTCGACCGCAAGGACGTGGTCTGGACCGGCGCACCGCCCCGCTGACCCTCGACCCGCGACCCGCGCCCCGGAGCCCTGCCGCATGACCGCCCGACCCAAAGCCGACCGCCCCAAAGCCAACCGCCGCAAGGCCGACCGCCCCGTCCTCGCCGTCGCCGACCCCGACCGCCGGCTGCTCGCCGTGGCCTGCGCCGACAAGTACGGCGAGGCCCTGGAACTCGGCCTGTTCGAGATCGGCGAGCAGCCCCGGCCGCTGCGCCGGATCCGCTGCCGGCACCACATCAACGCGCTGGCGTTCCACCCGAGTCTGCCGCTGCTCGCGGTGGGCACCGGCGCCTACGACGGCGGCTACTTCTTCGAGGGCCAACTGCTGATGGTGCCCCTCGACGGCGGCCGCGAACGGGAGTTGCTCGCCGAGCGGATGGGCCGTCAGGTGCTCGCCGTGCACTGGCAGGACGGCACCCGGCTGCGCCTGCACCTCGCCCCGCACGACGACGACCGCGACGACGCCGCCCACGAGGAGGCCCACCTGGTCGTCCTGGAACGCCCCGACTGGACGGCCGTCGCCGCCCGTTCCGTCCCCGACCGGCGCCTCCAGGGGCCGCGCGTCCCCTTTCCCCGTCCCGACGCCGACGTGGCGGCTTCGGCGGCCCGGCAGTTGACGGACCGTCTGCTCACTCCGCCGCTGCCCCGCCACGACCGCTGACCGCTCCCGGGCGCCCCTCCCCCGGGGCCAGGCCGAAGCGCACCGCCAACCGCTCCGCCAGCTCGGCGACCGGGACGCTGCCGTCGACCGTGACCACGTCGAGGCCGTGGCGGGCGGCCTGCCGCCGGATCTCCCGGTCCCACAGCGCGTCGCGGGCGCAGCGCAGCGCGAACATCCGCTCCGGGTCCGCGCTGCCCCAGTTGGCCCGCACCCGGCCCGGATCGGCGAAGCGCGCCCGGAGTACGGCGGCGCGGAACTCCGGGGTCGGCACCAGGAAGACCGCGTCCTCGGGCCGGGTCAGCAGCGGCGCGAGATGGTCCGGCAGGATCCCGAAGTAGTCGACCAGCACGGTCCGTTCGCCCGCCCGGTCGCGCAGGTCCTCGGCCAGGAACCCGGCCGTCTCCCCGTACAGCCCCGCCATCGACCGGAACACCTCCTCGGCCGTCCGCCCCTCCCACATCCCGCCCGGTGCCGCCCCCGCAACGCGGCCAACCGCGGCTGCCCCTCCGCCGAACACCGCGCCACCCACCCGTGCTCCGCCCGGTCCCCGTCGTACACCTCCACCCCGCACCCGCCCGCCAGGACCCGCGCCACCGTGCTCTTCCCCGCCGCACTCCCCCCGACGATCCACCGCACCCGCCCGATCCCGCCGGCCCGCACCCCACCCGGAAGTTGATTCCCCATGGCTGCCATGGTCGGCTCGCCGGCCCGAAAATTGCAGTCTTGTTCTCGCCCGCCGCATCCCGGAATCTGAGAGAGAGGGGCCGGGCCTCCATCACACTCACCCGCCCTCGGGTCGCCGAGCCTCCGACCTTTCGACCGTGCCGCCGGGCCGATTCCCTTCGAGCGACTGATCACGTCGACGGTCCGCGCGCTCGCGCAGGTGCTGCAGGACGGCGTGCCACCAGAACAGCCGGTCCCGCGAGTTCTGCGGGATCAGTCGGTGCGCCAGCCGGAGCGCCAGCACACCGAGGACGACGCACCCCAGCAGCGCCGCCCGGACCCACGGGGGGACGCCTTCCACCAAGGCCGACGGAAACTCGATCACCGAACAGCCTCCGCCCCGTCAGACCCACTCCCGCAACTCCAGGCAGGCGGCTCCGTACGTCACCTCGAACGTCTCGCGGTGCCGGCTCAGCTCCGCTCCCGCGATCCCCACCACAGGATGTGTCAGCGCCCTCGCAAGGTCGGCCGGGTAGGGGTAACCCGTCCAGCGGAGCTCCCACACGTCGCCTCGCCCGGACAGGCGGCGCTGCACGCCGAGGCCGTCCCGCCTTGCGTCCCGACGCCGGTCACCGGGCCGCCCGAGCGGATCCCAGTCCCAACTGGTGGCCCAGTTCTCCTCGTGGTCCTCCAGCGTGTACCGCGACACCAGCCCGGCGAGCAGCACTTCCGCGTCCGGGGTCATGGGCGGAAAGCCGTCCAGGGCTTCCCGTTCGGCACCGGTGAGTTCCTCGCCGAACATCCGGTGGTCGCCCCGCGGCTCGGTGATCAGTGCTGCGCCTCGGCGCGGACCGCCCGGGCGTCCGGTGACGACCAGTCGCGCGCCGGTGGCTTCGTGCCGCAGGTGGAAGGTCTCGGGCCGACCGGTCGACCGCCCGAGCAGCCGGAGGCCAGGCACGTGCAGGTGGCCCCGGTCCCGCTTCGGGACCAGGAGGTCTGCGACGTTGCCGGGCGCACGCTCGGCCACGACGACCAGCTCGTCCCAGCGCGGCGAGATCACCGGGTCGTAGACGCTGAGTCGGCTCCATCCCCAGGCAGCGCCTCGCCCGCCGATCAGGCCTTCGTTGAACAGCCCGAGCGCGAGGAGCGCCCTGAGCGATCGCTGGCCCGGTGAACAGGTGTCCAGCGCAAGGGCGTTGTCCCGCCCGAGGCCGGCGAGGGCTGCGTCCAGGCTCTCGCCGGTGAAACGCTTCCGGTCGTGGGCTGCCGTGAGCCTGGTCGAGCTCCGGTTGCCTGCTGCGCGTGTCGGCTGCACGAGACATCTCTCCGCCCCGCGAAACCCGGTACTGACGCGAGAGCTGGCATGCCTGACGACGACGGACTCTCACAGAGCAGGTGCGCTGCGCACCCTCGAGTCGCCACGTGCAGCACCGGGCACTGCGCGCCTGAGACTCCCGCCCCTCTGCGGTCGGCAGAAGCCACTCTACCTGGGCGCGCAACAGACCGGCCGTCAGATCTGCGGTGGTGTACCGCGGTTGCTCTCCGGTCCTCAGGCCGTGGTGGGCGGTGGGAGGAGGCGCAGCTGGTCGGCCGGGGGGAGGGCGGGGTTGGCGGCGGCGTTGTGGGCGGTGGTGGGGTCGGGGTCGGTGAGCAGGGGCGGAGGTGGGTGAGGGGGAGGGCGGGGTGGGCGGCGGCCCGGCGGCGGGCGCGGGGTCGCGGAGGCAGGCGACGAGGGTGGGGCCGTCGGCGGCGGGGTGGGTGGCGAGGGCGCGCAGGGTGGCGACGTTGTGCTCGGTGCGGACGAGTTCGGCGAGCAGAGCGGTGGGGGCGCCGGGGTTGGCGGCGATGCCGGCGCCGACGGCGCGGCCGTGACGCTTCCGCATGGTGCGCAACTGCCGTTCGTCCAGGCCGGGATGGGGTGCGATCGCGGCGGCGACCCTGGGGTCGGGATCGTCGGCGAGCCGGTCCCGGACGGGGGCGGGGAGGTCGCGGCGGAGGGCGGTGAGGCGGCGCAGCTCGCGGTTGGCGGAGCCGGCGAGCGCGTCGAGTTCGGCGGGCGTGGCGGCGGCGATCCGGGGCGGTGGCAGGGGTCCGAGCCGGACGGTGGTGCAGACCCGGTCGAGCACGTCGAGCGGGATGCGCGGGTGCTGGGCGGCGCTGCGACGCACGTCCTCGGACGGGTCGGCGGCCAGCCGGCGGAGCAGGTGTTCGCCGATGGCGGGGTTGCTCGCGAGTGGCTCGCGCACCCAGATCTGCGGGTCCGCGGCGAGCGTGGCGTACGCGGAGGCGGGGAGGTCGGTGCGCCCGGCGAGCTGGGCCCGGAGGTTCGGCGCCTCGGCGTCGAGGTGGGTGAGGACGTCGGCGGCGGGCGCGGCGGGGTGCTGGAGCGTGGCTTGCAGGACGGATTCCCGGGCGAATTGGTGGCTGCCGTCGCAGGCCGCCCCGGGGTGCAGGGTGCAGTCGGGGTCGGGGCAGTCCGGCGGATGCACCCAGGGGACGGGGTGCCGTTCGCAGACCTCGCAACTCTCCAGCGGAGGAAGGTCGTTGATCAGGTCGGAGAGGACGGCCGCGGGCGTGTGCTCGTTGCTGCCGAGCGCCGCGCGGACGTGCGCGGACGGGTGGGCGGCGAGCAGCGCGGCGATCGCCGGATCGGTGGTCGCCTCGGCGAGTTCGGTCGCCACGGCGAGGTCCGGTGCGGCTGCCAACCTCCGGGACACCTCGGGCGGAAGCACCGGGCAGCCCGCCAACTCGGCGTGCAGTTCCGGCCGTTCGAGCAGGACGTCGGCCCACTGGACGGGCGCGAGCCCGGCCCGCAGCAGGGCGAGGGCGGCGAGGGGCTGCCGTAGCGGATTGACCTGAGCGGCCGTCAGCCGTCCGGCCTCGGCGAGCGTTCCCGCCGCCACGAGGTCCCGCTCGGCGAGTGCGGTGACCTGCCGGTCGGTCAGGTCGGCCCGCTCGGCGAGCTCCGTCGACAGGTCCGGTTCCGCCAGGGCCAGCAGCCGGTCGACCGCCTCGCTCGGAAGCGCGGGATTCGCGGCCAGCCCGGCCCATACGTGTCGCATCCGGCCATCCTCCCCGAACGCCTCGGCCACCGCCGCGAATTACCTGCCGCCCACCCGCCGCCTGCCTGCTGCCTGCCTGCCGCCCACCCGCCGCCCGGGCCGGCGGCGCTCACCCGGCCGGGCTGCGGCGCCGGGCCGTGGCCGTGTGGCGGATCCCGGGGCCGTCGGCGGCCTGCGAGGATGAGCGGGACATTCCGTGATCAGCACAGTGTCAGAAAGTCAGAAGTGAGGTTGTCTTGTCCAAGGTCAAGCTGAGCACCAACCACGGCGACATCGTGATCCGCCTCGACGCGGAGAAGGCGCCCGCGACGGTGGCGAACTTCCTGCAGTACGTCCAGGACGGGTTCTACAACGGCACCGTGTTCCACCGGGTGATCAACAACTTCATGGTCCAGGGCGGCGGGATGGAGCCGGGCCTGCGCCGCAAGGAGACCCGGGCCCCGATCCAGAACGAGGCCGACAACGGTCTGAAGAACGTCAAGTACTCGGTGGCGATGGCCCGCACCTCGGACCCGCACTCGGCCACCGCGCAGTTCTTCGTCAACGTCGCCGACAACGCCTTCCTGGACCACACCGCGAAGTCCGGCCCGGGCTGGGGCTACGCGGTGTTCGGCGAGGTCGTCGAGGGCCAGGAGGTGGTCGACTCGATCAAGGCCGTGCCGACCACCTCCAAGGGCGGGCATGCCGACGTCCCCAAGGAGGACGTGGTCCTGGTCAGCGCCGAGGTCGTGGACTGACCCGCTCCCCCGCACCGCTCGCGCCGCCCGCGCCGCCGGTCCCGGCAGGGTTCGGCGGCGCGGGCGGTGGGCGCACGGGACGACCGTGTCAGCCGCCGAACGGCCCCGACTGGCGCGGGATCTCGCGCACGAACACCACCCCGTCCACCAGTTCCAGCGCCTCCGGGTCGAGCCCGAAGTAGGTGTGGTCGGCGGGCACCCGGGCCTTCGCCCTGCCCTCCGTCGCCGCGGCCAGCAGCCGGGGATCGACCGTCAGGCGCGGCTCGGGGAGGGTGGCGAGCAGGCCTTCGAGGGTGTCGGGGGCGGGGTGGTCGTCGGCGCCGCGGTGGCCGAACGCGGTGGCGACGAAGGCGTAGCCGTCGCCGAGGCGGGTGGCGAGCAGCGAACCGGCGCTCCACCAGAGCAGGTCGTGGGCGCCGAGCCGGATGCGGCCGGCCTCCCGCTGGAGGTGGCGGTTGTGGGCGAAGACCAGCGTCGGTCCGCGCTCCGCCTCGCGGCGCACGATCGCGTCGAGGTTGTCGGCCATCATCAGATCGCGTTGCCGCATCAGCGAGTTGAACCGGTCCGGCCCGGCGCCGGCCATCGCCGCGTGGTAGCGCAGCAGGCCGGTCGCGGTCCGGGCGTGCAGCCCGGCCTGCCAGTACTTCTCGGGCTCCGCCTCGCCCGCGAGCTGCGGCGCGCTCGCCGCCAGCAGGGTGGTCAACTCGTCTGCGAGCAGCCGCAGTTGCACGGCTTCATCGGTGCGTCCGACGGACCGCGCCGGGTCGAGCGCGGCGGCGGGTTCGGTCCAGCGCGCGTCCGGTCCGTGTAGTCGGGTCAACTCCTCGCGCGGGGGCAGGAGTTCGGGGCGCAGATGGGCGGCCAGGAACTCGTGCAGGCGGAGCAGGGACGGCCCGGGCGGGGCGGCGGCGGTCATCTCCAGCGGGCCGTCCGCGCCGTAGAGGCGCAGCCGCTCCGACTCCGCCACGCCGCTGTTGAACTCCCGCATCCAGCGCACCAGTTCGCGATTGCCGGGGAAATCGCCGAAGCCGTGGCCGAAGCCCTCCCGGACGACCGTGTCGAGGTCGCCGTCCGCCCCGCCGAGGTACGCGTCGATGCCCAGTGCGGCCAGGCAGTCGCTCTCCACGGCGATCGAGCGGTAGCCGTGTTCGGCGACCAGGTGGCGGAAGAGCTCGTTGCGCAGGTCGAGGAACGCCTCGACGCCGTGGGTGGGTTCGCCGAGGGCCAGCACCCGGGTGCGGGGCGGCAGCAGGTCGGTGACGGCGGACGGGGAGAAGGGACGGGCGGCGTCCCGGAGCGCGGGCGAGGCAGTCATGACTTCCACCGTATCGTTGAAGGATCGGTGTAGACTTTTCCGTTCTCAGCCCGCGAATCGAGCAGAAAAGTCTCAACCATGGCTCTGCGGCCCGTCGATCTGGCCCGCGAGCACGGCCTGTCCACCCAGGCGGTGCGCAACTACGAGCAGGCGGGCGTCCTGCCGCCCGCCGACCGGTCCCCGCACGGGTACCGGCGGTACGGGGAGCGGCACGCCGCCGCACTGCGCGCGTTCCTGGCCCTGGTGCCGGGGCACGGCCACCGGGCGGCCACCGCGATCCTCTGCGCCGTCAACGCCGGCCGGCCGGAGGAGGCTCTGCGGCTGATCGACGAGAGCCACCTGCGCCTCGCCGAGGACCACCGCACCCTGGACGCGGTGCGCACCGCCCTGGAGCACCTGCCGGCCGGGCAACCTGCCGACGAACAGGCCGGGTTCACCCACATCGGGCCGCTCGCCCACCGCCTCGGCCTGCACCCGGCCACGCTGCGCGAGTGGGAGCGCGCGGGGCTGGTCACCCCGTCCCGGGACGCCCGCACCGGCTACCGGACGTACCTGCCGGAGCAGGTGCGCGAACTGCGGATCGCCGAGCAGCTCCGGCGCGGCGGCCACGGCCTGGCCCGCACCGCGGAGATCCTGCACCGCCTGCGCACGGCCGGGAGCCCGGACGCCGTCCGCCCCACCCTGGCCGCCTGGCAGGACCGCCTGACCGCCCGCGGCCGCGCCCTGCTCTCCGGCGCGGCCGCCCTGCACGCCTACCTCGACCACCCGGACGGCACCGGGAAGACCCCGGCCTGACGCCGGGCGCAGCGGCTCCGCCTTCCCGACGGGCCGTCAGCTCAACCTGTCCGATTCCTCCAAAATCTTCGGACCCGACTCCGTTCCGTCCGCTACCCGGAATCGCCCGTCGACCTTGGCAGAGTGACTGTCACCGACCGCCCCGGCCGATCGCCGCGGCGGAGATCGTTGTGCCATCGCTACAAAGGGAGCGCTGCTGTGCGCACGGAAACCGACATGGACACCGACCGCGTTCTGGTCACCGGCCTGGGGGCCACCACCCCGCTCGGCGGCACCGCCCCGGCCACCTGGCAGGCCATGCTGGAGGGCCGGGGCGGCATCCGGACGATCGACCGGGAGTGGGCGGCCGGACTGCCGATCCGGATCGCCGGCCAGCTCGCCGTCGAACCGTCCGAGGTGATGGACCGGGTCGAGGCCCGACGACTGGACCGCAGCGAGCAGTTGGCGCTCATCGCGGCCCGCGAGGCGTGGGCCGACGCGGGGCGTCCGGAGGTGGACGGGGAGCGGATCGCGGTGGTGATCGGCACCGGCACCGGCGGGGCGGTGACGATGCTGGAGCAGGACGACGTGCTGGAGCGCTCCGGCGTCCGCAAGGTCTCGCCGCACACCGTGCCGATGCTGATGGCGAACGGGCCGGCCGCCTGGGTGTCGATCGACCTCGGGGCGAAGGCCGGGGCGCACACCCCGGTCAGCGCGTGCGCGTCCGGCGCGGAGGCGGTCGCGCTCGGCCTGGACCTGATCCGGCTCGGCCGCGCCGACGTCGTGATCGCGGGCGGCACCGAGGCCTGCCTGCACCCGCTCCCGCTGGCCGGGTTCGCGCAGGCCCGCGCGCACTCGCTGCGCAACGACGACCCGGAGCACGCCTCCCGCCCGTTCGACCTGGACCGGGACGGCTTCGTGATCGGGGAGGGCGCGGCCGTCCTGGTGCTGGAGCGCGCCTCGCTGCGGCCCGGCCGGCACGCCTACGCGACGCTCGCCGGGGCGGCGGTCACCTCGGACGCCCACCACATCACGGCCGGCCACCCCGACGGGCAGAGCCGCGCGGTACGGCGCGCGCTCGCCGAGGCCGGCCTGGCGCCCGAGCGGATCGGCATGGTGCACGCGCACGCCACCTCCACCCCGAAGGGCGACCTCACCGAGGCGGAGACGCTGGCCCGGGTGTTCGGTGCGCACCGGCCCGCCGTCACGGCCACCAAGTCGATGACCGGCCACCTGTTCGGCGCGGCCGGCGCCCTCGCCGCGCTGGCCACCGTCCGCTCCCTGCACGACCAACTGGTGCCGCCGATCCGCAACTTGACCGCCCCGGACCCGGCCGCCGACCTCGACCTGGTCACCGGCGCCGCCCGCACCGTCACCACCGGCGCCGCCCTCACCAACGCCTTCGGATTCGGCGGCCACAACGCGAGCCTGGTCTTCACCACGGCCTGATCACCCCTCAGCCGGAACCAGCCGCCCGCCCCGCCGCGTCCAGCGCCTCCGCCAGCACCGTCAACTCGCCTACCCACAGAACCCGTTCGGCCGGCGGCAACGGCACGTGCAGCGGGGCCAGCCACTCCGCGGGGATCGCGCCGACGCCGTACACGGCGCCGGCCAGGGCTCCGGTGACGGCGGCGGTGGTGTCGGTGTCACCGCCGAGGTCGACGACGGCGCGCAGCGCGGCGGGGAAGTCGGCGGTGGCGCGCAGCGCCCAGAGCGCGGAGCCGAGGCAGGGCCAGACGGCGCCGTTGTTCTCGGTGGCCAGGGCGGGGTGCCAGTCCGGGGCCAGCACGGTCGCCCAGCGTGCGCGGTGCTCGGCCCGGACGGCGGCCAGCGTCGACGGCACGGCGCCGAGCGGGTCCTCGCCGTCGAGGGCGTGGCGCAGCAGTTCGTGCAGGATCGCGGTGCCCTCCCAGGCCGCGCCGTCGCCGTGGGTGAGGGCGCTGATCCGCCGGGCGGCGTCCATGGTGGCGTCCCGGCCCTGCGGGGCGAACCGGACGGCGGCGGTGACGGCGCGCATCAGGGCGCCGTTCCCGGCGGCCCGGCCCTCGGTCTGGAAGTGGATCTGCGCGGCGAGGTCCCACGGGAGGCCGCTGCCGAGGACGCACTCGGTGAGGATGCCGATGTCCTTGGGATCCCCGGCGGCCCAGGCCCGGAACCGGTCGAAGATCTCGGGCAGGTCGAGCCCGCCCGCATCGAGGGGCGCCTCGCCGAGGTGGACGGCCATCTGCGTGTCGTCGGTGGCCTCGCCGGGGGCCCAGCCGCCGCCCCCGCACATCGCAGCGGCGTACGGAAAGCGCTCTCCGGGCACGCCGGGAAAACGCTTTCCGAACGCTTCGGCCGGACCGAACTCGAAGGGTGCGCCCAGCGCGTCGCCGACCGCCGACCCGAGCACCGCCCGACCGCCCTGTCCCGCCGCCGCATGCCGTCTCCTCCCCCGTCGCCGTCCGGCGACCACCACCCCCTCCGATAGCCTGGGGGCACGATGAACAACTCTTTCACCACCGCCTGGGGCACCTTCGAGCTGGCCCGATTCCCGGAGAACCCGCGCGAGCAGCTGCGCGCCTGGGACGCCGCCGACGAGTACCTGCTGCGGCACCTGAAGGAGGGCCCGGCCACCGGCGGCCCGACGGGCGTCACCCCGGAGAGCGACGCGCCGGTGCCGCTGGACGGCGCGGCGGTGACGGTGCTCGGCGACCGCTGGGGTGCCCTGTCCACGGCGCTCGCGGCGGCGGCCGGCTCGCTGACGGCGGTCACCGACTCGTACCTGTCCGCCCGGGCGATCGCCGCGAACCTGGCCCGCAACGGCCTCGACCCCGCGTCGGTGGACGTCCGCAGCACGCAGGACGCACCGCCGCCGCGCATCGACGTGCTGCTCGTCCGGGTGCCCAAGAGCCTGGCGCTGCTGGAGGACCAGCTGCACCGCCTGGCGCCCGCGCTGCACGAGGGAACGGTGGTGGTCGGCACCGGGATGGTGACCGAGATCCACACCTCCACCCTCCAGCTGTTCGAGCGGCTCCTCGGCCCGACCCGCACCTCGCTGGCCGCCCGCAAGGCCCGCCTGATCCACACCGCGCCCGACCCGGCACTGGACCGGCCCGCGAACCCGTGGCCCCTGCGGTACCGGCTCCCGGACGGCATCGGCGTGCTGTCGGGCCGTCAGGTCGCCAACCAGGCGGGCGTGTTCTGCGCGGACCGCCTCGACATCGGCACCCGCTTCTTCCTCCAGCACCTGCCCGACCTGCACGACGCCCGCCGGGTGGTCGACCTCGGCTGCGGCAACGGCATCGTCGGCACCGCCGCCGCGCTCACCGCCCCGGACGCCGAACTCCTCTTCGTGGACGAGTCGTTCCAGGCCGTGGCGTCCGCCGAGGAGACCTTCCGCAGCAACCTCGGACCGGACGCCCGCGCCGAGTTCCTGGTCGGCGACGCCCTCGCGGACATCCCCGACGCCTCGGTGGACGTCGTCCTCCTCAACCCGCCGTTCCACTCCCACCAGGCGACCACGGACGCCATCGCCCGGCGGATGTTCACCGGCGCCCGCCGGGTGCTGCGCCCGGGCGGCGAACTGCGCGTGGTCGGCAACCGGCACCTCGGCTACCACGTCACGCTCCGCCGCCTGTTCGGCAACTGCCGCACGGTGGCGGGCAGCCCGAAGTTCACCGTCCTCGGCGCGGTCCGCCGCTAGCTCTGCCGTGGAGCCGAACGTGGCCTCCGACGGCGCCCCCGTCCGGGCCTCCCGGCAGCCGGCCGGCACCTCCCGGCGCGAACTCACCTGCGGCCGAGCGGAATTGAGGCGGCCCCGGCGCACCCCGCCGGGGCGGCCCCGGTCCGCGCCCCGTCCGCCGCGCACAACCGCCCGGGCAGCGGGCAGGGCTGACGGCGAACCTGTCCGGCCGGTGCTCTAGGGTGAGCGCCGTTTCGCCGTGGATCATCGCCGTGGACGCCTCCGCGGCCGAGGACCACCGCCCAGGGGAGGCCCGCCATGGACGCCGCACAACCCGCCCCGGGAGCCGCCGCTCCCGAGGCGCAGTCACCGGTCTGCTACCGCCACGCCGACCGCGAGTCGTACGTGCGCTGCACCCGCTGCGACCGCAACGTCTGCCCGGACTGCCGGCGCGACGCCGCGGTCGGCTACCAGTGCCTCGACTGCGTCAAGGACGGCCACCGGACCGTGCGCCAGGCCCGCACCGCGTTCGGCGGACGGATCACCGCCCGGCCGTACGCCACCATCACGCTGATCGCGCTGAACATCGCCGCGTACGTGCTGGAGCTGGTGCGGCCCGAGACCGTCCACCGGTTCGGCATGCTCGGCTCGGCGCTGATGCTGCGCAACCCGGGCGAGGACCCCACCGACATCTCCTCGTTCCAGCTGGCCGGCGTGGCCCACGGCGAGTGGTACCGGCTGCTCACCGGCGCGTTCCTGCACCTGTCGCCGAACTCGGAGACCTTCCTCGGCCCGATGGCGATCACCCACATCGTCTTCAACATGTACTGGCTGTGGTCGCTCGGCCGGGTCGTCGAGGACCGCCTCGGCGTGCTGCGCTTCCTCGGCCTGTACCTGCTGTCCGCCCTCGGCGGCGCCGTCCTGGTCTACCTGGTCGCCCCGCACACGCTGACGGTCGGCGCGTCCGGCGCGATCTTCGGCCTGGCCGGCGGCTACTGGATCCTCAGCCGCAAGCAGGGCTACGACCCGCTCGGCGGCAACCAGATGATGGTCACCCTGGTGGTGTGGATGGTCGTCTCGGCGAGCTTCGCCTCCTGGCAGGGCCACCTCGGCGGGCTGCTCACCGGCATCGCCTCGGGTGCGGCCATCGCCTACGCCCCGCGCCAGCAGCGCGGACTGGTCCAACTGATCAGCCTGGGCGCGGTCCTGCTGCTCCTCGCCACCCTGATCTACGCCGCCACCGACCACCTGCACGTCGCCACGGGCATGAGCTGACGGACCGTCACCTCACTTCCCGCACCGCCTCGCCGAGCAGCGCCGCCGCCTCCCGCAGCCGCTGCTCGGCAACTCCCGCGTACCCCAGGGCGATTGCCGCCCGACCGGGCGAGAGCCGGCCCGGTGCGACGGTCGCCACCCGCACCCCGCGGCGCAGCGCCGCCTCCGCCACCGCCTGCTCGTCGACGCCGTCCGGCAGGTCCGCGTACAGGTGCAACCCGGCGGCGACGCCCCGCAGTTCGGCCTCCGGCAGGTGCTCGCGCAGGGCGGCCACCAGCGCGTCCCGCCGGGCCCGGTAGCGCGGGCGGACGGCGCGCAGGTGGCGGTCGTAGCCGCCGCTCTCCAGCAGGGCGGCGAAGGCGAGTTGGTCGATCGCGCCGGTACCGAGATCGGCGTACCGCTTGGCGTGCGCGAACGGCTCCACCAGCTCCCCGGGCAGCACGGCCCAGCCGAGCCGCAGCCCGGGTGCCAGCGTCTTGCTCAGCGAACCCAGGTACACCGTCCGCTCCGGCGCCAACCCCTGGACGGCGCCCAGGGGTTCACGGTCGTACCGGAACTCCGCGTCGTAGTCGTCCTCCACCACCAGCCCGCCGGCCCGCGCCCACGCGGCGAGTTCGGTCCGCCGCCGCGCCGACAGCACGACCCCCGTCGGATACTGGTGCGCCGGAGTCACCAGCACCGCCTGTGCCCCGGACGCCGCCAACTTCCGTACCACCAGGCCCTCCTGGTCCACCGGGACGCCGACCGGCCGCACCCCGTGCGCCCGCAGCAGCTCCAGGGTGCCCGGCGAACCCGGATCCTCCACGGCGAGCTTCCGCCGCCCCTCCGCCGCCAGCACCTGCAGCAGCAGCGCCAGCCCCTGGCCCACCCCGCTCACCACCGCCACCCGCTCCGGCCGCGCCGCCACCGCCCGCACCCGCCCCAGGTACGCCGCCAACTCCCCCGCAACTGCGGGAGTCCGGCCGGATCCGCGTACCCCAACTCACTGTTCGCCGCCCCCAGCAACGCCCGCCGCACCGCCCCGCCCACGCCGCCCTCGGGAACGCCCCGAGATCGGGGGTGCCGGGCTTCAGGTCGTACCGCGACGCGGCCGGCGCCGCCCGCTCCACCCGCCCGGCCCCGCACCCGCCACCCCCGCCGCGACCCGCGTCCCCGACCCGCGCCGCCCCACCAGATAGCCCTCGGCGGCGAGTTGCTCGTACGCCTCCACCACCACCCCCCGCGAAACCCCCAACTCCCCCGCCAGCACCCGACTCCCCGGCAGCCGCTCCCCGCCACCAACCGCCCGTCCCGCACCGCCGCCCGCAACCCCCGCGTCAACCGCCCCGCGAGGTCCCCGCCCCCCTCACCCCACTCGACCAGCAACTCCCGCATACCACCCATCATGGCAGGACCCTCTCCCGGACCTGGGAAACGGCGGGAGCCCCATCAGGGGCCCGGGGAACGGCGGGGCCGAGTCTGCGGAGGACCGACAGGGCGCGAAAAGGTCCCGCCGTTTCGGGTCCCCCTGGCGGGGCTCCGTGACAGGCCCCGATGGGAACGAAGTGGTCCTCTCAGCCGGCCCGTCAGTGGCCCTGGGAAGTGGACCACCCCGCCCCTAGCGTGGCGTTCATGCCCACCACCGTCGCCCCTGCCGGGCCGTCAGCTCCGGCGTCCGTACCGTCTCGTGTTGCAGGCTCACTGCGAGCGGCGACCGCCATGACGATGCTCGGCTGTTCCACCGGAGTCACCGCCGCCTTCTCCTCCTATCCCGTCGCCGCCGGCCAGGCCCTCCGCTACGCCCTCGCCGCCGCCGTCCTCCTCCCGCTCGCCCGTCGCCGAGGGCCCGCACCCCGTCTGACGCCCCGTGAACTCGTCCTCCTTCTCGCCCTCGCCGCCACCGGCCTCTTCGCTTTCAACCTCCTGATGGTCACCGCCCTCCGCCACACCGACCCGGCGGTGGTCGGCAGCATCGTCGGCTGCACGCCCCTGCTCCTGGGGGTCCTGGGCCCGCTGCTGGCCCGCCGCCGCCCGGCGGCCCGCCTGCTCGCGGCGGCAGCCCTGGTCGTCGCCGGTGCCGCCCTCACCCAGGGTTTCGGTTCGGGCGACACCGTCGGACTCCTGTGCGCCGCAGGCACCTTGCTCTGCGAGGCGGCGTTCTCGCTGCTCGCCGTGCCGCTCCTTCCGCGTCTCGGCCCCGTCCGGGTCTCCGCGTACACCACCGCCCTCGCCGTACCCCTGTTCGCCGTGACGGCCGCCTTCTCCCCCGCGCCCCTGCGCGCGCCGACGAGCACCGAACTGCTCGCCCTGCTCTATCTCGCCCTCGTGATGACCTGCGTCGCGTTCCTGCTCTGGTACTCGGCGCTGACCCGTCTCACCCCGGAGCACGCCGGCCTGTTCGGCGGTCTGATCCCGCTCACGGCGACGCTCTCGGGGGCCGTTCTCACCGCCACCGCCCCGACGGCCCTGCAACTCCTGGGGGCCGCCCTGGTCACCGTCGCTCTCCTGCTCGGCCCGCCCCGCCCCGCCGAACGGAGCGTCACCGGCTGAGCTGGGGCCGGACCAGCGCCCGGTGGCGGAACCCCACTCGTCCGGACGGTGGCCGTTGTCGCCCGGCCGAAGCCTCGGCTTAGGCTGACCGCGATGAGAGTCGACCGCCGCAGTCTTCTGCGCTCCTCCGCCCGGCTTGCAGCGATCACCGCCACCGCCGGGCTCACCGCCACGTGCAGCGGCGCCACCGACGGCCGGGGCCGTTCGGCCACCGCGGTGGCGGCCCGTCCGCAGCCCTCGCACCTCGCCGAGGGCGCGGAGGGCACGGACCCCGGCACGGATCCGGCCCTGCCCTCCTCCGGGTCCACCGCCGCCCCGTCCGGCGCGGCGACGGCCGAGGGCGTCGCACCGTCCCCGATGGTCCTGCCGCCGGTCGCCCCGGACACCCCGCTGGAGGTGGTGACGGGGCCGCACACCCGCCCGCAGCTCGCGCTGACCTTCCACGGGCAGGGCGATCCGGCGATCGCGACGGCGCTGCTGACGGCCGCCGAGCAGCGCGGGGCGCGGCTGACCGTGATGGTGGTGGGCAGCTGGCTGGACGAGCAGCCGCAGATGGCCCGGCGGATCCTGGACGGCGGCCACGAGCTCGGCAACCACACCCAGAACCACCTGGACATCTCCTCCCTCCCGGCGGACCGGGCCCGCGACGAGATAGCCCAGTGCGCGCAGCGGCTGGAGCGCCTGACCGGGTCGATAGGCCGCTGGTTCCGGCCGTCCGCGGCCCAGTACGCGACCCGGATGGTGAAGGAGCAGGCGCAGCAAGTGGGTTACCAGCACGTGCTGTCCTTCGACATCGACCCGCGGGACTACACGGACCCGGGCCCGGACGTCGTCGCCAAGCGGGTGCTGAAGGCGGCGGCAGCCGGCTCGGTGGTCGCCCTGCACATGGGCCACCCGGGCACGGTCACGGCCCTCCCGGCGATCCTGGACGGCCTCGCCGCCAAGGGCCTGCACGCGGTGACCGCCTCCGAACTCTGCGCCTGAACCACCCCCACCCCACCGGGAACCACCGAACCCGAACCCGAAGCCCGCCCCGGCCGAACCCGAACCCGGAGCCGAAGCCCGGAGCCCGCCCCGGCCGAACCCTCCCGAACCGTCCGAACCCGCCCCGCCGGAAGCGCCGCAAGCGCCGGAAGCCGTCCGAATCCGCACCCGCACGGGGCCTGACCCGCCCTCACTTCCCGCCCGGCCGCCGTGCCATGCTCGACCCATGCGCTATCTCTTCCTCGGCGCCGGCGCGGTCGGCGGCACCATCGGCGGACGTCTCCACCAGAGCGGCCACGACGTGGTCCTGGTCGCCCGCGGCCCGCACCTGGCGGCACTGCGCAAGGACGGCCTGCGGCTGACCACGCCGGACGGCTCGCACCTGCTGCCCGTCCCTGCGGTCGGCGGGCCCGACGAGATCGACCTGATGCCGGACGACGTGCTGGTGCTGGCCGTGAAGACCCAGCACTCGGCGGAGCTGCTCGACCAGTGGGCGCCCCGCCCGGTCGCGGGCGGCGGCACGGCGGGCGAGCGGCTGCCGCTGGTCTGCGCGCAGAACGGGGTGGAGAACGAGCGCCTGGCGCTGCGCCGGTTCGCCCGGGTGTACGGGATGTGCGTGTGGCTGCCGTCCACGCACCTGGAGCCGGGCCGGGTCTCGGCGGCGGGCTCGCCGCGCTCGGGCATGCTGCACCTGGGCCGCTACCCGCACGGCGCGGACGACCTCGCTGAGCGGATCTCGGCCGACCTGACGTCCTCGTACTTCGACGCGCCGGTGACGGACCGGGTGATGGCGTGGAAGTACGCGAAGCTGCTGAGCAACCTCGGCAACGCGCTGGAGGCGGTGGCCGGCCCGATCGACGGCGAGCTGCGCACGCAGCTGTGGCAGCGGGTGCAGGCGGAGGGGCGGGCGGTGCTGGCGGCAGCCGGAATCGGGCACCCGTCGGAGGAGGAGCAGCGGGCGAAGCGCGGCGACCGGGTGACGCTGGTGCCGCTGGACGGCGAGGAGCGCGGCGGCGGGTCGTCCTGGCAGAGCCTGGCGCGCGGCACCGGCGACATCGAGGCGGACTTCCTGAACGGCGAGGTGGTCCTGCTGGGCCGCCTGCACGGCGTGCCGACGCCGGTCAACGCCGCCCTCCAGCGGCTGGCGGGCGTGTTCGCCCGCGAGGGCCGCCCGGCGGGCTCGCTGCCCGGGACGGACCTCGCCGCCCTGCTCGATCTCCCCGGCGCGTAGCGCGAGGTGACGTACGGTCAGGCCATCGGGTCGTCCGGCCCGTACGGCCGCAGGCGCAGCGTGCGCGCGTCGGCGGAGCGGATCGCGGCGGCGGAGGTGACCAGGGTCTCCAGGTTGTCGCGGCCGGCGTGCAGGAAGCGGCCGTGCAGTCCGTCGAAGCGGCCGCGGGCGGCGTCGACGGTGACGGCGACCATGTAGGGGATGGAGCCCCAGTCCTTCTTGTCCCGGAACATCGGCATGTCGGCGGTCATCCCGGTCTCGACGGCGCCGGGGCTGATGTCGAGCACCACGATGCCGTGCTGCCCGACCGAGTCGGCGATGTTGTCGGAGAGCTGGAGCAGCGCGCCCTTGGAGGTGGCGTAGGCGGTGTAGTGGCCGTCGGGGCGCAGCGCGAAGCCGCTGTTGAGGTTGATGACGCGGCCGCGGCCGCGTTCGACCATGCCCGGCAGCACGTTGCGCAGCATGTTGTAGGGGCCGCGCAGGTTGGTCTCGACGACCTGCCACCACTGGGCGGGGTCGGTCTCCCAGATCGGGACTTCGGCGCGGTCGACCTGCCCGGCGTTGTTGACCAGCAGGTCGACGGGGCCGAGGTCGCGTTCGATCGAGCGGACGGCTTCGCGGACGGCGCCGGGGTGGCCGACGTCGGCGGTGACGGCGACGCCGCGGGCGCCGTGGTGGACGCACTCCTTGAGGGTGTCGATCAGGGCGTCCTGGGTGCGGCCGACCAGTCCGACGGCCATGCCCTCGGCGGCGAGGCCGATGGCGATCTCCCGGCCGATGCCGCGTCCGGCTCCGGTGACGAGTCCGACCTGCCCGGCGAGTGATCCGGTCCCCATCTGCCTGCTCCCTCCGGCGGCTTCCTGCGGCTGAACGTTCGCATTCTGGTCCCCTGCCGCGGGCCGGACGCGGGCGCACCGCCGATGCTCACCCGTTCGAGGAGGCCGGTCCGGGAGCCGGCCCGGGAGCCAGCCCGCGAGCCGGGCCGCGAACCGGCCCGGGAACCGGCCCGGAACCGACCCCGGCACCGAGCCGGGGTGAACGAGCGTTAAGGCAGGTAGTACCGTCGTCCGGGCGGACTGCCGGGCCCGACCGGGGTGCGGCGGCCGTGACACCACCGGCTGGGTGACCCCCAGCTCCACGTGAAGGGCAACTGAGTGAGTGACATCGCGCGTGTCGGAGTAGTCGGCTGCGGCCTCATGGGGTCGGGCATCGCCGAGGTCTTCGCCCGTTCGGGCCTGGACGTGCTGGTCTCGGAGGCCAGTGGCGAGGCGCTGGAGCTGGGCCGGACCCGGCTGACCAACTCCCTGGAGACCGCTGTTCGGCGCGGCAAGCTGACGGAGGAGCAGCGCGACGAGGCGCTGTCCCGCCTGGCGTTCACCACCGACCTGGCGGACTTCCACGACCGGGACCTGGTGGTCGAGGCGGTCGCGGAGCGCGAGGACATCAAGGTCAAGATCTTCCAGACGCTGGACCAGGTGGTGGCCCGCCGCGACGCGATCCTGGCGTCGAACACCTCGTCGATCCCGATCGTGAAGCTCGCGGCGGCGACCAGCCGCCCGGAGCAGGTGATCGGCCTGCACTTCTTCAACCCGGCGCCGGTGCAGAAGCTGGTCGAGGTCATCCCGACCCTGACCACCTCGGTGGAGACCACCACCCGCGCCGAGCAGTTCGCCGTCGACGTGCTCGGCAAGGAGCCGATCCGGGCCCGCGACCGGGCCGGTTTCGTGGTCAACGCGCTGCTGGTGCCGTACCTGCTGTCGGCGGTGCGGATGTTCGAGTCGGGCGTGGCGACGGCCGCCGACATCGACAAGGGCATGGAGGCCGGCTGCGCCCACCCGATGGGCCCGCTGCGGCTGTGCGACCTGATCGGCCTGGACACCATCGTCTCGATCGCCGAGTCGATGTACGAGGAGTACAAGGAGCCGCTGTACGCGGCGCCGCCGCTGCTGTCGCGGATGGTGGACGCGGGCCTGCTGGGCCGCAAGTCCGGCCGCGGCTTCTACGACTACACCGCGTAGGCCTGACCTGCTGCTTCGTGCCGGTCGACCCTCCGCTGGGGTGAGTCGACCGGCACCACCCGGCCCATGACACTCAGTCACTTCGGCCGGAGCGGTCAATCCGGGGAGAATCTGGGGAGTTCTGGCTCTTCCCCGCACCGAGCCAGTCGTCGACCGCCGCTCGGCCACGCCAGCCGTCGTCGGGAATGAAGTGAGCGTAGACCCTGTATGTGATCTCCGGCGAGGCGTGCCCCATCCACTTCGACACGGCCACTGGCGGCTCCGTCCGAAGCTGGACGCTGGCGTAGGTGTGCCGGAACCGGTGGAACATCTCCTCCCTGCTTCCGCTCCATCCCCAGCCCTCCTCGCCCTTGGCGGGAATGAGGCCGGCCGCCGCGAGCGCCGGCTTCAGGACGCGCTGGTTGTAGCCGCTCGGGTTCAGCCGGTTGCGCCACTCCGTCGTCACCAGCAGGGGGACCGTGGCCGTCTCCCGCTTCCCGTTCCCCGGCCCCTCCCACGGCAGCGTGATCTCCACCGGCGGGAACCGCTCCTCGTGCTCCCGAAGCAACTTCAGCAGCCCGGGCGACAACGGGATCTGCCGCTCCTTCTTGCCCTTGGGCAGCTTCAGGTAGGGCGTGGTCCCGTTCGCCCACAGCAGTTGGCGCCGGAGGTTGATGACCATGGCGGCCTCATCAATGTCGTCCAGGCTGAACCCGATCATCTCGGCCTGGCGCAGGCCGGCGTGCAGTCCGAGGTCAGCCGTGATCCGGTAGCGCTCCCGCATCCGGCTCCGGATGTCCGTGAATTCGTCCGCCGACCAAGCCCGGGCCTTCGTCTCTCCCCCGCCGGTCGGCCGCAGGTGGATGTGCGCCTGGCACGGGTTCGCCGCCAGGCGCTTGCCTACCGTCGAGCCCAGGATCGACCCGAGGTGGATCCAGACGACTTCCAGAGTGCTCTCCCCGAGCCTGCCCTTCTCACGGCGCCCCTTGAGCCACTGCCGGAGCGCCTCCTCGTCGATCTGGCGGAGCTGCAGGTGCCCGATCGGGTCGAGGATGTGGTTCCAGATCTTCGACCTCATCGGGCCGGCAGTGTTGGTCGGGTCACTCCGGCCGGGCCACCAGATGTCCTCGACGTACGTGCGGAGCGTCATCTCTCCGGCTCGCGGGTCCATCCAGGTCAGCCGACGCGAGTCGGTCTCAGCGGTCGACTTCCAGGTCTTGGCGTCCTCCAGCGTGTCGAAAGACGCGTCTCGCACACCCGGGATCCCCGCGACCCGGTAGCGCTTGCCCTTGCCCCAGCGGGCGGTCCGCTTCCTCTTGCCCGTTTCCGGGTCGGGCCTCTTGTTCAGCCAGCGATCTTCGATGTACCCGGCAGCCACTGGGCACCCCCCTGCAGGTCGGCGTGACGGGCCCTCAGCACCCAGGTCGTGACGTTCAGTTCGGCGGCCAGCTCGTACTCGTCGGCGGCCCACTGCCGGGCGCGTGCCCAGTCGGAGAGGGCGATGAGCTTGCGGGCGGCCCGGAGTTCGGCGAGCCGCTCGGCGTGCAGGCCGGCGGCACCGCCGCAGCCGGAATCTCCGGCGAGGATGTGCTCGAGCTCGTGGGCGAGGACGCATCGCTCCTCGACCGGCGTCAGTCCGTCTGCGACGACGACAGCTCGGTGCGTGGGGGACCAGATCCCCCAGGTGTCCCGCAGCCATCGGCGGAGGACGGGTATGCCCATCCGGTCGAGTTCGGCGTGCGGGTCGTACGACAGCCCGGCGACGGCAGCGGCTACAGGCATGCGTCTCCCCCTGGTTCCTGACAGGTGTGGGAGGCATGTCGGATGGTCAGTCTTTCATATGCCTTAAGGAACTGTGAGGAAAAACGCACGTAAAGATGGGCGTGTTGCGCCTGCGCTGGGGAGCTACTCGCCCTTGCTGCGGGCGTGCTCCTCGAGGGCCTGGTGGATCCGCTCGGCGTCGTCCTCCGGCACGCCGGCGTCACCCTCGGCCCAGGCGTGCGGCCGGTACGCCGCGAGCCCGTACGAGGACTGAGAGGTGGCCAGCGCCGTGCCGCGCTGCGGAACCGACTGCAGCAGCTGGTCGGCCACGTCTTCCAGGAGGTCCCGCAATCGCGGGTCTCCGCCGGCCGCCACCGCCGCCCGGGCGAACCGACCGACGCCTGGGAACAGCTCCGCCGGGGTCGCACCGTGGAACGGGGCAGGCGGCTGGCCGGCTGCAACGGTCTGCGCTGGTGCCACAACCTCCCCGCCCGCCAGAACACGGGCGAGCGTGCCGGCCGACCATCCGAAGAAGTTGGAGACCGCGTAGTAGCCGTCTGGGATCCGTCCCGGCGCCGGCACGCGACCGTTCTCGTAGTGGCCGACCGTCTTGCGGTCGAGGCCGACCGCCTCGGCGAGCTGCTGCTGGCTGAGATTCCGGGTGAGACGCGCCCGGCGGATCTCCTCGCCCAGGTGCGCCCAGTCGAGTACTGACTCCTCGGCGGACTTCCCCATGACTGCCCCTGCTCGCCTCGTTGGACAACGTTAGGCAACAGCATCGCAGAAGGGCCCCACGTGCGCGCAGTGGGGTTCTCGCCATTCCCGCAGGTCCGACACTGTTTCGCATCTGATTCCTCACAGTGCCTTGCTGTTTCCCATCATTACCCATAACGTTGGTCATGTGAGAGCGCGAGGGCGAGACATACGACGCAAGCGTGAACAGATGGGCTACGGCCTACGTCGGTTCGCGAGTCAAGTCCACGTGTCTCCAGCGCACTTGTCCCGGGTCGAGCGTGGCCAAAGAGGCGCACAGCCTGAGGTGATCAAGCGGATCGCCGATGCGCTGAACGTCCCGGTCGCCGACATTTCCGACCCCTGAGCATGCGAAACGAAGGGAAATCATGGACGCCTTGCAGGTCCCGATGCCCCCGGTGCTGCGGCTGGACCAGGCTGCGGCCTACATCGGGCGCACTGAGAAGGCCCTCCGCGGTCTCCGCGAGCGCCGGCGCGGCCCGGCGGGCTTCCGGGCCGACGGGCGGGTGATGTACCGCATCGAGGAACTCGACCGGTGGCTGGCCGAGCACGAGGCGAGGGACTCCCGGTCGAACCCCGAGCTCGACCCCACCCGCCAGGCCCCCGAGCCGCGCCGCGCCAAGCGCCGCCAGCCGCTCGCCGCCTGACCGACCCGCAGAAATGGGTCGGGCCCCCGCCGGCGAATCCCCCGGTCTGCCAACCGGAGCCCGTGCGAGAGCCCAGCGACCCGCCGATCAACACCAACCCGAACGAGAAGGAGGCAAGGCCGCCCATGCAGCCTATCGCCATCCCGCCCTTGGCTGAGTTCGCCACCAGGGTCTTCGACCGCACCGACCGCACCGGCGACTGCTGGCTTTGGAAGGGGCACAAGAACGCCGAGGGATACGCCTGGACCCACGCCGCGGGTCACCACCGGCTTGTCCACCGCTTCTCCTACGAGGCGCTGGTCGGCCCGATCCCCGTGGGCTTCCAGATCGACCACCTGTGCAAGGTCCGGCACTGCGTGAACCCGGCGCACCTGGAGGCGGTCACGCCCAAGGTGAACGTCCAGCGCAGCACCTCCGCGAACCGACGCAAGACCCACTGCCCGCAGGGCCACCCGTACGACGAGGCGAACACCTACCGCCCGCCCGGTCGAACGGCCAGGGCGTGCCGGGCCTGTCGCAACGGCAAGAAGTCCATCCGCCGCAACCAGATCGGTGGTGCGAAGTGACCGCCTTGCCGCAGCAGCCCACCGAACTCCAGCTCCAGGCCGGGGCGCTGAGCGTCCTCTCCGACCTGGTCCGTCGAGCCGCCGTCGCCGGCGTGCCGCAGCACCTCACCCCGACGTGGTGCATCGCCGGTACCCGAGTGACGGGCCGGCTCCGGTCCGCCGACGACTCCGCCCTCCGCGCCCTCGACGCCTGGCTCCGGCTCGTCCTGGGCGTCGCCCGGGTCGAGGTCACCACCGACGAGACCCCGGCCGGCCCGCGCCGCGTGTGGACGATGACCACGGTGATCGCGGACGTCGCGATCGACCTGTCGGCGTCGATCCCGGCCGCCGCCGCGCCGCGCCGAGAGGCGGTGGCCGCATGAACGCCGAGCAGCAGAGCAAGGAGCGGTTCGCGGCCGACGCCAAGGACCACGTGCTGACCGTCCTGCACGACGACGGCCTGTACCGGCACCTGCGTGCCCGTTCCCCGAAGACCAGCGACTACTACTGGTTCGAGCTGATCACCGCCCCGGGCACGCTGATCTTCCGCGGCGACGGCGAGTCCTTCGTGTTCGCCAGGCTGCCCGACATGTTCGAGTTCTTCCGCAGCCCGTCCGGCCGGGTCAACCCCAGCTACTGGGCGGAGAAGCTCACCAGCGACCGCGACAGCGTCAAGGCCTTCGACGAGGACCGGTTCGTCCGGCGCGTCAAGGAGTACACGGTCGGCGCGATCCGCGACGGCTGGGCGCCGCGCGGCATCGGCCGGGCCGTGACCCGGTTCCTGTCCGAGGTCGACACCACCAGCGAAGTCGCGGCCCGCGCCGAGCTGGAGGAGTTCGAGTTCGGCGGGAAGTGGGTTGCCTCGTGCGACTGCGGTGCCGGCAAGGAGTTCTCGGCGGACGGGTGCGTGGCCGCCGCGCTCTGGGCCGGCACCCACCGGCGTAAGGGGCACAACCCGGTGGCCCGCGAGGAGCAGGCCTTCCGCTTCGAGGACTCGTGGGAGTGGGACTTCCGCGAGTACGACCGGGCCAAGGCCGCACAGGCCGACGAGCTGGTCGTGCCGCTGCCGGTGCGCGAGCTGCACACCGACGCCGAGCAGCAGCTGTGCGCGTCCTGGATCGGCGAGCACGGCGACCCGGCCGACTGGTCGCAGGAGACCCGCCTCACCTACGCCAACACACTCGCCCACCTGCGGGCCGGGGGTGCCCTGTGATCGCCCTCATCGCCTCCGCCGCGCTGGCCGTGATGGCCGGCCTGCTCGCCCGGCCGCGTCTCCAGCAGCGCTTGGCCGCCCGCCGCCTGCACACCGAGATCCGCTCCAACACCCCGATCCGCCTGCCCCGTCAGCGCAACGAGGAGAGCCGATGACCGCCACCCAGCCGGAGCGCGCGCGCGTCCGCGGCGTCGACGACGGCATCAGCCACGGCACGATGCGCGGGTACCGGCAGCACCGGTACCGGGAGATCCCGGTGTGCGAGCCGTGCCGGGCCGCGAACCGCGAGGACGCCGCCAAGTACCGGAAGCCGCGCGGCGACCGGCGCGCGCAGGCGTGGAACCGCGGCATGGTCGGCGAGCCGACGTCGCCGGTCCGGGTCTCGCCGGTGCCGGCCGCGTGCACCGAGCCGGACTGCGGCAGCGAGGGCACCGCCCCGGACGGATGGGTCGCCGCGGTGGTCGACGGCGCGGAGCGCCGGTACTGCCGGACCTGGTGCGCGACCTACGCGCAGGCCTTGGTCGACGTTCGGGCGATC
>NZ_KK853997.1:1567141-1575307 GCF_000696185.1 Kitasatospora cheerisanensis KCTC 2395
CCTGCCCACCCCGGACTCCGCCTCGGCCCTCCTCGACGCCCGCGCCATCGCGTCCGGCAAGCGGCGTTCCACCCCCGCCGCCTACCGCCTCGCGCAGGCCGCGACCGGCCGCCGGCCGCACCCGACCACGACGGGAGACGCCGCGTGACCATCGCCGCCCTCCGCACCCTGGTCGACGCCGAACTCCCGGACGTCCAGCGCCCCACCGCCCCCCGAATCCGCCCCACCAACCGCCCCCGAGGAGGACCGGCCGTGGACACCGAGCGCGCCATCGCGGTCTCCATGTACAAGACCGGCGAGTACATCGCCACCATCACCCAGGCCACCGGCCTCGGCCAGGACGAGATCGCCGCCGCCGTTGAGGAGGCCGGCTACAAGTTCGCACCCGACGCCCCGGGAGACGAGCCGACCGACCCGGCCGCGGACACCGCGGAGACCCTCATCGCGTGGGGGATGCGGCACTCCTCCGCGCGGATGCAGCGCCTCGCCGACCAGGCCCGCACCGCGCTGGCCGACCTCCAGCAGGCCAGCCGCCGCGAGGCCGTCGTCACCGCGGCCGAGGAGAAGGTGCACGCCGCCGAGCAGGCCCTGGCCGCCGCTCGGGACGAACTGCGCGCCGCCAAGGGAGCGCCCGCCGCGTCGGGGCGTCCGGACCGCGCCGAGGCCGCCGCGATCCGGGCCTGGGCCAACCAGCACGGTCACACCGTCGGCACCTTCGGAATGATCCCCGCGCCGATCGTCGCCGCCTACCGCGCCGCCAACAAGGAGGCCAGCCGTGCTGCGTGACCTGCTCACCCTGCGAATCGTCCGCACCACCTGGCCGTACCCCGCCCTCGAACTGGTGCGCCCCGACGGCCGCGGCTGGCTGATCTGCCCGCTGACCCTCGACCTCACCACCCGAGACCAGGAGGACTGACCCATGAGCTACATCGGCCACCGTTGCGCCTGCGGCCACCTCGACGTCCACCACCGCGCCGACTCCGCCGGCCGGGAGCACTGCGAGGCCGTCGGCGGAGTCCGCTGCGGCAAGGGCTGCCGGGAGATCTCGGCGTCGATCCTCGTGCCGACCTTCGACCTGAAGGGCCGCCAGGTCCCCACGGTCACCGGACCCGGGCAGCAGATCGGCAAGGGCGCCGGGTACTCGCGCCCCGCGTGCGCCTGCGACAACTGCCGGGCCCTGCACGCCGAGCTGACCGCCGCGTAGAGCCCTGACGGCCCGCCAGACCGCCCGGGGCGGGGATGACACCGCCCCCGCCCCGGGCCACCACTCACCACCCCGAACTGCCTGAGAGGCCCCCGCGCATGCCGTGGTTCAAGATCGACGACAAGGCCCACAGCCACCCGAAGTGGCTGAGGGCTGGCAACGCCGCGGTGGGTCTTTTCGTCCGTGCCGGCTCCTACTCCGCCCAGCACCTCACCGAGGGCATCGTGCCCGGTGCGGTCGCCCAGCTGTACGGCACTGCCACGCAGGCCGCCAAGCTCGTCAAGGTCGGCCTGTGGCACACCAGCGACCACGACTGCCCCCGCTGCCCGCAGCCGCGTGGTGGCGACTACGTCATCCACGACTTCTTCGAGAACAACCGCAACACCACCAAGGCCCAGGACGAGGCGAACCGGAGGGCAGCCGCTGAGCGGGCCGCGAAGAGCCGGGCGGCACGAAACGCCAACCGATTCGCCGGCGAAAACGCTGCGAATCGCGCTCGATTCGCAGGCGAAAACGAAACGAATCCTGCTCGAAACGAACCCCAGTCTCCGGACTCCGCCGCAGGTCAGGACAGCACGTCACACCGCACGCCTGCTGAGGGTGCTGCGCATGCCCATGCCGCTGCCATGCCGTACCCCGGTACTTCCTTCGGAAGTACCGGTGCTGCTGCCGAGCGGCCCGCAGCTCACCCCGACCGCCTCGGCGACCTGAAGGCGGCGATCGCGGCCGCCGGGCTCGCCGGGATCGGCTGGTCCCTGCGCGAGTCGCAGTGGGAGTACACCCGCCAGGCCGTCGAGAAGGTCGGCATTCCCGCGATGGTCGCCTTCGCCGTCAACTCCTCCCGACTCAAGGGCCCCCCGGCCACAGCGGGCGCCTGGGTCGACGGCTGGCGCTCCCTCGAACCTACGCCCGACAACGGCGTCGCCTACCTCCCCGCCACCGTGGGCCAGCTCGGCCGCCCGTCCACCACCGACCAGCGCGTCCAAGACGCCCTCAACCTCGCCGCCCGATTCGCCCGAGAGGAGACCGCCTGATGAACCGCTCCGAAACCGCACTCCTGCTCGCCCTGTGCGCCTCCTACGACCGCCGCACCGTCGGCGAGGCCGACGTCCGCGCCTGGCAGCTCGTCCTCGCCGACGTCGACCACCAGCAGGCCGAAGCCGCGGTCGTCGCCCACTACGGCGACACCCGCGACTGGATCATGCCCGCCGACATCAAGCGGCGCGTCGCCGCGCACCGCGCCGACGCCGCCCGCGACATCCAGGGGCCCGGCCAGGCCGCCGAGGTCCCGGACGCCGACCCAGACAACATCCCCGCCTACCTCGCCGCCCTCCGCACCCAGCGGACCCGCGGAGCGGAAGGCGGCGCCCTCAAGCAGCGCCCCGTCCTGGCCCTCCTGGCCGGCGTCGGCCAGCCGGTCCCCACGGAACTCGCAGCGGTCCGCCGGCCCGGGGCACTCGGCGTCCGCTGCGACACCTGCAAGGCCGCCATCGGCCGCCCGTGCAAGACCCCGAGCCAGAAGCCCCGCGCACCCCACAGCGCGCGCCGAACCGCAGTCCGGGCCGCGTGATGGGCGCCCCCGTCCCGCCCGGTCTCCGCAGCCAGGGCCCGCCCGAGTGGCAGATCCCCTGCCCCCTCGACTACTGCACCGCGAAGCCAGGCCTCCCGTGCCGGTCCCGCACCACCGGCCAGCCCCTCGCCGAGGGCAGCCACCCCTCGCGGATGGAGGCCTGGATCAGCCAGGAGTACTCCGCATGACCCCGCCCGCCGCCCGCGCCGCGCTCGCCGCAGCCCTCCACGACCGGCTCGGCGACTGGGCCGCCGACCAGGCACACGCCATCGTCCAGCAACTCGCCGCCGACGGCTGGGACATCACCCCCACCCGCACCACCAGCAAGGAGACCACCCATGGCCGGTGACACCGTCGAACTCCCCGCCAGCGCCGGCCCCGGCACCACCGCCACCGTCCTCGTCGACCAGGCCGACGCCGTCCGCCTCGCCGGCCGCCGCATCTCCATCGGCTCCCACGGCTACGCCCAGATCTACGCCGGCGGCACGCGCACCCTCCTGCACCGCTGGGTCATGGGCATCGCCGTCGGCGACCAGCAGGACCGGATCGTCGACCACATCAACCGGAACCGGCTCGACTGCCGACGGGCCAACCTGCGGCTGGTCACCCCCGCCGAGTCCAACCTCAACCGCACGATCGCCGCCCGCGACCTGCCCCCCGGCGTCTACCGGACCCGCAGCAAGCGGTACGCGGCCAAGCTCAAGCGCCACTACCGCGATCACCACCTCGGCACCTACGACACCCCCGAGCAGGCCGCCACTGCCGTCGCCGCTGAGCGCGTCCGCGTCGACCCGCCGGAATTTCGGCAGCACGCCGCCTGACGAACCGCCACCGCCCGAACGGAGACCCCGCGATGCCCCAGCACCTCGACCTCGACACCATCCAGGCCCGAGCCGACGCCGCCACCGATGGCCCCTGGTACCCCGACTACGTCGACGGCGTGATCCACGACTCCGAGGGCCGCTTCGTGGCCCAGACCACCGTGAACGACCCGAACCCGAACGCCACCTTCATCGCCCGCGCCCGCGTCGACGTGCCCGCGCTGATCGCTCGCATCCGGGAGCTGGCCACCGACCTCACCGAGATGACCCACTGCCGCGACGCCGCGCTTCGTGCGCTACACCGCGACGACATCGACACCGACATCGACGTTGAGGACACCATCGCCAACGCGCTGTGGGGCCCCGGCTGGGACTGGGAGGACGAGCGCACCCCCCGCTTGATCGCCCGCGATGTCGCTTCCGAGATCCGGCCCGCACTCGCCAAGACCACCCAGCAGCGCGACCAGGCGCTCGCCCGCGTCCGCGAGCTGAAGGCCGAGAACGAGCGCCTCCGCGCCCGCTGACGGCCCGCCACCACACCAGACCTCACCACGGAGACCCACATGACCACCCCGCCCGACCTGACCGCCGCCGCCGACCGCATCGCCGCCAGCCTCATCACCTACGCCCTCACCAACATCACCGACATCCTCGACAACGCCATCGGCGAGACGATCGTCGACGACCCGGACTGCCCCGCGGACGGCACCATCGCCCGTGACGACCTGTGGGACGCCGTCCTCGGCCGCCTCAAGGCCGTTCCGGCCGAGTACGCCCGCCGCGACCAGGTGCTCACCGAGGCCGCCACCCGGGTGCTCGGCCTCCAGGTCCGCGAGCCCCTCGACGACGTCGACCACCACGTGAACGACGTGCTGCGCCACGCCGCCCGCGCCGTGCAGGAGGGCTGACTCATGGCCACCCCCGACGAGCCGCTCGCGCCGCTGATCGCCCTCGACCCGCCCACCACCCGTTGGACCGTCACCGCCGACAACGTGTGGGACGTCCTCGACGCCACCGACCAGGCCGGCCTGTGGACCGCGAAGATGCACTACGGCTCGGCTGAGTGGATCCCGCCCAGCACGGTGATCGACGGCATCACGCTCATGCCGCCGCACGTGCCGACCCGGACTGTTGCCTACTTCGGCGACACCATCGTGCTCACCGACGGCGCCTGGTCGGTCGAGCGGGCCGAGGCGGGCACCCGGTGACCGCGCCCGAGCAGGCCGACCTCCGCCAGCGTCTGCTCGACGCCCTCGACGCCGATGCGATGCGGCCCCGGGCCGAACGCCGCGGCCTGGTGAACGCGATGCTCGACGTCGTGAGCGACGACCTGACCGCCCGCGACGTCGACACCGCCCGGCTCCGCGAAGCGCACGCCACCATGGCCCTCCAGGCCGGCCACTACGAGCGCCGCTGGGAATCCACCGTCGTCGAGGCCCAACGGCAGGCCCGCCGCGCCGACGAACTGGAGCAGCGGGCAGTGGACTCCGCCTGGAACACGATGCGCCTCGGCGAGGAGATCACCCGGCTCCGCAAGAAGCTCGCCGCCGCCGAGACCGAGAACACCCGACTCCACGCCCTCCTCGCCGAAGGCCTGCCGATCGCCGAGGCCGCGCAGGAAGCCAGCACAGTGCTGGGCACCGTCCTCGCCCTGCACCGCCCGGTCCAGCGCGGCGCCATGACGATCTGCGACGCCTGCTCCCCGCGCCGCGGTGACGGCCCGTCCCGCTACGTCCTCGTCGGCTGGCCCTGCCCGACCGCTGACGCCATCAACGCCGCCACCCTGCCGACCACCTGACCACCCAGGAGCAGCACCATGTCCGAACGCCTCCGCACCCGCCGCATGCTGCTCATGCGCGGCTGGACCGAGGACAGCTACGGCATCCTGCGCCGGTCTGACGCCCCCGGCGTCCTCTGGGCCCCTGCTGGGTCCGGCGACTCCGGCATCGACGGCCCCAGCTACTCGATCTCCCTGAACGGCGACGTGCCCGACCGCATCATCGTCGCCCTGGCCACGCTGATCGCCGACGACATCGCCAAGACCCACCGCTGACCCCACCCGCCGGCCGCCCACACCAGGCGGCCGGCCCGCCGCCCCACTACCCCGCCCGCTGACCTGCGCCAGAGGAGACCGCCGTGCTCACCCCCGCCGCCATCGCCCGCCTCCGCCGCCAGCTCCTCGACCTCCCCGAGCTCCTGGCGTACGCCCACCTCGCCATCCTCCCCAGCAGCAACACCCGCAGCGGCTACGTCACCGGCGCCACCCGCACCGCCCCCACCCCGGCCCGACTCGACGTCCTCAGCCTCCTCGGCCCCGCCGCCACCGACACCGTGCGCGACCCCTACGGCGACCAGGACGGCCTCATCCCCGCCGCCGGCACCATCACCGCCTGGACCCGCATCCACGCCGAGGAACACGGCCAGCAGCCCGCCGACACCAACCTCGGCACCCAACTCGCCTACCTCGCCCACCTCCTGCCCTGGGCAGCTGCCCAGCCCTGGGCCGACGAGTACGCCGCCGAGATCGCCGACCTCCACCGCCGGTGCAGCCCCCTCGCGCTCCTCCGGCCCCGCCGCCGCCTCATGCAGCTGCCCTGCCCCCGCTGCCGCCTCCAGGCGCTCGTCCGCGAGGACGGCCACGACATCGAGTGCGCCACCCCCGGCTGCGGCACGATCCTCCGCCCCGACGAGTACGACCAGCGGGCCACCGCCTACGCCGACGCCCTCAACGCCGCCTGACCTTCAGCGCGCTGAACACCACCCAGGAGAACCCATGCACCGCACTGGAGACTGGCTCCGCGTTGAACTCGCCGGCGTCCCCGGCCTGAGCGGCTGGACCCTCGCCGGCACCGCCACCATCCTCGACATCGTCCCCCTCCACCGGCCCTACCTGCTCCTCCGCATCACCAACACGGCCGGGTCCACCCCGCTGTACGCCTACGGCCCCCTGCGCACCGAACTGAACGACGAGCAACCGGCCGTCCGACAGCCCGTCACCAACGGCATCCAGCCCGCCGCCATCACCCTCGACGAACCCGCCGGCCGCGACCACATCACCGCCGCCGACGTCGACACCGCATACAGCGCGCTGAACGGATTCCACCGCTCCCTCACCCCCGACGGCCCCCTCACCGACCACCACCTGCCCCAACTCGCCCGCGCCGTAATTGACCTGGCCATCGCTCGCCAGACCGCCCTCGATGCCGAGGCCGCCCGCGACGCCCTCATCCGCCGCTACCTCGCCGGCGAAGTCCAGCCCAAGACCATCCAGGAGTACACCGGCCTCGGCGCCTCCCGCATCAGCCAGATCCGGAACCCCGCACGGGCCGCCGCGTAGAGCCGCTTGCACAAGATCCGCCCAGTGCGCATAATGGCGACAGCGCCACACGTGCGCCCACAGACACCCGAGAGCCCCGCGGCAGAGCAGCAGCCGCGGGGCTCTCGCCATCCCCGGGGAGGTGCCGCCGTGGACGACGACGAGCTGTACACCGACCCCGAGGGCCTCGACTGCGTCACCGCCCGCCAAGCCGCCCGCATCACCGGCCGGAACATCCAGACCATCTACAGCTGGCAACGGCGCGGCCTCATCGCCCCCCGCATGACCGACGACCACGGCCGCCGCGTCTACCTCCTCGCGGACATCTGCGCCGCCGCCGGCCACGTCGCTGTCCGCGCCCAGCGCGTCTTCGACAGCCGCACCGCCGCATAGACCGCGGCCCGCCGCCATCCCCCCACGGCGGGCCGCACCCGGAGGTGACCATGGCCGAACTTCTCGTGCACCTGCGCATCGGCGACCTGGACGAGTACTGCATCGGCAGCATCAGCCTGGGCCCGGACGACGAGCACGTACGCCACCAGGTCGCCGATCTCCTCCACGGAACGGCCGCGATCATCCGCGCTGAACTCCCCACCACCGACCGGACGGAGGCCGACGATGATGACCGGCTATGAGGTCCATCTGCTGCCCGACGGCCGCCGGTGGATCGCCGAGGACCACGTGATCACGGATCAGGGCCTGGCCGCCCTGGTGGCTGGCCGGGCCGAGCAGCCGAGCGAACGCGTCTGGACCTGGTCACCGGCCGACGCTACCGACTGACCCACCCGCCCGGAGGGAGGTGACCCCCCGGTGCCCACCGCCCCCGTCCCGCTGCTCCGACCCCACCTGCCCCGACCTCGCCACCAAACGCGGGCGCTGCGACCAGCACCAGCCCATCCCGTGGGCCGGCCGCGACGACAAGGCCAGCAGGTACGGGATCAGCTCCGGCCGGTGGCGCGCGCTCAAGGCCGCGGTCGACCGGCGCGACAACGGCTGCTGCTGGATGTGCGGCGACGACCAGGCCGACGCGTACGTGCTCGACCACAAGGTCCCCATCAGCGAGGGCGGATCGCCGACCAGCCTCGACAACTTGGGGCTGGCGTGCGGGCCGTGCGACACGGTCAAGAGCGCAGCGGAAGCGCTGCGGGGCAACCAGCGGCGCCGCGAGCGGGCCGCCGCCCGGGCGGCCCGGCACCCCGGGGGGTAGGGGAGTCCGGATCACGGAGCCTCGGCCCCGGGGCCCGCCGCCGTGTAC
>NZ_KK853997.1:1575327-1583437 GCF_000696185.1 Kitasatospora cheerisanensis KCTC 2395
ACTCCGAACGCGTCTGCACAGAATCTGCGAAGGGGGGTCCCCGGTGGGAAGGATCGCCCAACCGGCCGCCCTGCGGCTGCTGAAGGGCCGCGGCGACGGCAAGGACTCGGCCGGCCGCGAGGTGAACCCGGGACCGGCGTTCGTCCGGGTTCCGCCGAACCCGCCGACCTGGCTGACCCGTGAGGCGGCGGCGGAGTGGCGGCGAGTCGTCCCGGGCCTGGCCCGGCTCGGCCTGCTCAAGCCGGAGGACCGGGGCGCGTTGAGCGCTTACTGCGAGGCGTGGTCCCAGTTCGTGGAAGCGACGGCACTGCTCAAGGTGGAGGGCCTCACCATCGAGGCGAAGCAGGGCCTGCTGCCGCACCCGGCGGTCGGCATCCAGCGCGCGGCCGGCCGCGAACTGCGGGCCTGGGCGGCGCACTTCGGGCTGACTCCCTCGACCGAGCAGGCCCTGGCGAGGGGGGCCGACGATGGCAAGGACGAGGACAACCCCTTCGCCTGAGCCCGAACTGCCGGACGCCGCCGAGCTGGAGCGCCTCAAGCTCAGCCCGGAGGTGGCCTGGTACCTGACCAGCCGCGGGATCCCGCTGCCGGACTGCCCGCCGCTGATCCAGACCCCGAGCCCTGGCGAGGCTCCGGGTGCCGCGTTCGACCCGGACCGGGTGGACCGGGTCATCGCCGCGTTCAGCCTGCTGCGGCACACCCAGGGGCAGTGGGCCGGGCGCCCGCTGCGGCCGGACCCGTGGCAGGTCGCCTACATCCTCGCCCCGGCGTTCGGGTGGGTCCGCTGGGACGAGGATGCTGGCGACTACGTGCGCGTGGTGCGCGAGCTGTACGTCGACGTGCCGCGCAAGAACGGCAAGAGCACCCTGTCGGGCGGCCTGGCGATCTACATGACGTGCGCGGACGGCGAGCCCGGCGCGCAGGTCATCGCCGCGGCCACGACGAAGGAGCAGGCCGGGTTCGTTTTCGCCCCGATCAAGCATCTGGCGGAGAACAGCCCGGCGCTGAAGAAGCACGTCATCGCGCTGAAGGAGAAGATCCTCCACCCGAGGAGCGGCTCGTACTTTCAGCCGATCAGCTCGATCGCGGGCGCCCAGCACGGCGCGAACCTGCACTGCGGGATCATCGACGAGCTGCACGTCCACCGCGATCCGGAGCTGGTGGAGACGATCGAGACCGGCACCGGCTCGCGCCGGCAGCCGCTGATCGTCATCATCACGACCGCGGACTCCGGGAAGCGGGAGACGGTCTACGACCGCAAGCGGCAGCGCATCGAGCAGCTGGCCCGCAGGGTGTTCACCGCGCCGTCGGTATACGGCGTGGTGTGGGCGGCGGAGAGGGACGACGATCCGCACGACCCGGCGACCTGGGCCAGGGCGAACCCGGGGTTCGGGATCTCGCCGACCCGGGCCTACCTCCAGGCCAAGTCCGACGAGGCGAAGCAGTCGCCGGCCGACCTGGCCAAGTTCTTGCGCCTGCACCTGGGGGTGCGGACCAAGCAGGAGACGAAGTTCCTGACGCTGGCCTCGTGGGACGCGAACGCGACGATCGTGGACGAGGAGTCGCTGCGGGGCCGGGAGGCATACGGCGGCCTCGACCTCGCCTCGACGTCCGACCTGCTGGCGCTGTGCTGGCTGTTCCCGGACGACGACGGCGACGCGCTGACGGCGATCTGGCGGCTGTGGACGCCGGCCGACAACCTGGCGGCGCTCGACAAGCGGACCGCGGGCGCCGCGTCGAGGTGGGTGCGCGAGGGCCTGTTGACGGCGACGCCGGGCAACGTCGCCGACTACGAGTGGATCAAGGATCAGATCTGCCGCGACATGCAGGCGTTCCGGGTCAAGTCGATCGGCTACGACCCCTGGAACGCCACGCAGCTGACCAACGACCTCTCGAACGAGAGGGCCCCGATGGTCCAGGTGAGGCAGGGCTTCATCACCATGTCGCCCGCGCTGAAGGGCATGCAGCGGCTGCTGCTGAAGGGCACCCCCGCGCAGCCCGTGTTCCGGCACGGCGGCTCGCCGGTGGTCCGCTGGATGGTCGACAACCTGGCGGTGGCGATGGACCCGGCGGGCAACGTCAAGCCCGACAAGGCCAGTTCGGCGGAGAAGATCGACGCCGTCTCGGCCGCGGCCACCGCGATGTCCGAGCTCATGGCCCGCCCGCCCAAGCGCCGCTCCGTCTACGAGGACACCGACTTCGAAGCGATCTGACAGGGGGTGAGGTCATGGCGTTCTGGCGCCGCAGGACCAAGGCCGTCGGCTCCGGCTTGGTCATCACCCCGGACGGCCTGCCCGTCGCGGCGAAGGCCTCGCCGGTCACCGACGGCGTGCTGGCCACGTTCCCGTCGCTCGCCGAGCCGTGGGTGTACGACGGCCATGTGATCGTCCCGGACCCCGGGATTCCGCTGCTGGACTACGCCAACGACCCGATGAGCATCTGGAAGTCCCAGCCGAGCGTGCGCAAGGTCGTCGACTTCGTGGCCCGCAGCACGGCCGGCATCCCGTGGAAGGTCTACCGCAGGGTGTCCGACACGGACCGGCAGCGGGTGACCGACCACCCGGTCGCGCAGGTTCTGGCCAAGCCGGGGACGACGACCAGCGCCTACCGGCTGTGGCACTCGCTGATCGCCGACTACCTCCTCTACGACCGGTGGTGCGCGCGGGTTCTTCCCAGCGCGGACACCGCCTCGGGGTGGGAGATCCTGCGGATCCCGGCGCCGCGCATGCGCCTGGTCTCCGACGGCTGGGGCCGGGTCGCAGAGGTCGTCGTGCGGAGCTCGGACGGACAGCAGGTCGGCGCTCCGCCCCTGGGCTACCTGTTCGACCACGGCTACGCAGCGCACGGCCAGGTGAACGGCACCAGCCCGATGGAGACGCTGCGGGAGATCCTGATGGAGTCCGCGGAGGCGGTCGAGTGGCGGCGGCAGGTGTGGCGCAACGGCGCCAGGGTGCCGGCCGTGATCGAGCGCCCGGCCGACGCGCCGGAGTGGTCGCCCACCGCGAAGTCTCGGTTCTCCGAGTCGTTCTCCCGGTTCGTCGGCCGGGCGGGCGCGGCCGGCGGCACGCCGATCCTCGAAGACGGCATGAGGCTGGTCACCGTCAACGCGTTCAACCCGCGCGAGACCGGCGACCTGGAGGGCCGTCAGCTCACCGACGCCGAGGTCGCCTCCGCCTACCACATCCCGCCCGAGCTGGTCGGCGCCCGCGAGGGCACCTACAGCAATGTCGACGCGTTCCGGCAGATGCTCTACACCCACGCCCTCGGGCCGACGATTGCCGCGGTCGAGCAGGTGCTGAACCTGCTGCTGCTGCCCGTCGTCGCTCCGGGCGAGAGCGACCTGTACATCGAGGCGGACGTGGCCTCCAAGCTCCGCGGCAGCTTCCTGGAGCAGGCCGCGGTGCTGCAGTCCGCGGTCGGCGCGCCGTACATGCTGCGCTCGGAGGCCCGGGCGGTGCAGAACCTGCCGTACGTCTCGGGCACCGACGAGCTGGTGACGCCGCTGAACGTGGTCACCGGGGGCCTGGCCTCGCCCCGGGACACCGCGCCGAAGGGCGGCCGGGGGCCGGGAAAAGCGTCGGGCCGGGACGACGAGTGAAGTCCCGGCCGGACGACCTGGGCACCTTCGCGGTCGAGCGCGACGCCCTGACCACCTCGCTCACCACGTGGGCGGACACGGAGGCGGCGACGCTGGTGCGCCGCGCGGGCCCGGCGGACGCCGGTGCCCCGGACCTGTACGGCCTGTGGGGCGAGTCCTCTTCGGAGCGCCAGGCCCGCCTCGCTGCGCTGATCCAGGGCCACACCTGGCGCATCGCGCAGGTAGGCGCCTGGGCTGTCCTGGGCACCTACAACCCGGACGCGGACGGCTGGGACGCCGGGGTGATGGAGGGCTGGCTGGCCGCAGCCGCCGCCTCGCACGCCGCGCAGTACGAGCAGGCCGGGTACGCCGCCGCGGTCGGTGCGCTCGCCTCCCCCGATGGCTGGCACGCCGGGCTCACCGCGGCGATGGCCGGGTGGGTCACCAACGCGGCGATCCGCGCGGTAACCGCCTCCACCGAGTCCCGCTCCTTCGGCGGGCACGACGCGGCCGGCGCCTCCGGCCTGGTCTACAAGGTCTGGAACACCGGCTCCAACGCCCGCTCGACGCACGCCGCGCTCAACGGCGACCGCGTCGAGCTCGGCGACGTGTTCACCAACGGGCTGCGCTGGCCGGGCGACGCCCGCGGCAAGGACGCCGAGACCGCGAACTGCAACTGCCACCTGACCTACGAGCGAGGGGAGTGACCTCGTGCCCCGCACCAAGGAGTGCGCCGCCCGCGTCAAGGCGGCCGGACCCGCCGACGGCCTGAGCGAGGGCCAGTTCACCGCGCTCGTCTCGGTGTTCGGCACCGAGGACTCGGCCGGCGACGTCGTCGTCCCGGGTGCGTTCACGCAGACGCTCGCGGACTGGGCCGCGAAGGGCGACCCGATTCCGGTGATCTGGTCGCACGACTGGGGCGATCCTTTCGCCCACGTCGGCGTGGTCCTGGCCGCCGAGGAGACCCCGGACGGGCTGCTGGTCACCGGCCAGATCGAGGACATCGACACCAACCCGACCGCCGCCCAGGTCTACCGCCTCCTCAAGGGCCGCCGCGTCACCCAGTTCAGCTTCGCCTACGACGTCGAAGAGGGCGCCTGGGTGGAGGGCACCGACGAGGAAGGCGACTGGGAAGGCTGGTACGAGCTGCGGCGCCTGAAACTCTACGAGGTCGGGCCATGCCTAGTTGGCTGCAACCAGCAGACGGAGCTGATCGCCGCGAAGGCCGAGCAGCTGACCCGCGGCGTGAAGGCCGGCCGCGTACTGGCCCAGCGCCACATCGACACCCTGACCGCGGCACACGCCGCGATCGGCGACGTCCTGGCCGCCGCGCAGGCCGCCGACGGCGACGCCAAAACCACCACCGCTGGAGAGTCCGGCCGCCGCCGGGCCGAGGAAGACGCGCCCGCCGCCAAGGCCGCCGCCGGCACCTCCGCCCCCGCGCCCGCCCAGGTGCTCGCTCGCGCACTCACCCGCAAGCACCTGATCGGAGAGCCCGCATGAACCTGCGTCAGCAGCTGAAGACCGCCCTCGACCGCCTCGCCGAGATCGCCGCCCTCGCCAAGAGCGAGAACCGCGACTTCACCGAGGAGGAGATCACCGAGGTCGCGAACCTGTCGGCCACCGCCGACAACCTCGACGCCCAGATCAAGGCCGCCGACGACGCGCAGGCCTCCATCGCCCGCCTCGTCAAGAGCGGCGACCGTCCGGCCCCGGTCCTCGACGACGTCGTCGACCGCACCGAGCAGGCCCTGGCCGACAGCCTCGGCGACCGGTTCGTCAAGTCCAGCGCGTACCAGGCGTTCCGGAAGGCGAACCCGGGTGGCTTCGGCGAGGGCACGCCCATCCAGTTCGACCGGGTGAAGGTCGGCACGCTGCGCGACCTCGGCCGCAAGGCCACCGCGGCGCCGCTGCAGGCCGTCCTCGACCACACCCAGGCGATCCGCCTGCCCATGGTCGACCTCACCACCCCGGCGCCGATCACTCTGCTCGACGTCATCAGCCGCGGCCAGATGGCCGGCCAGAGCATCGAGTACCTGCAGATCACCGCCGTCACGCGCAACGCGGCGATCGTCCCCAACGAGATCCTCCCGGCGGACAGCACCACCAAGCCGACCTCCGGCCTGTCGACCAACCTGGCGCGAGCGGACGCGTACACCTACGCCGACGGCTTCACCGTCACCAACATGATGCTGGCCGACGCCCCCGCGCTCGCCAGCTACATGGACGGCCAGATCGACTTCAACATCAAGGCCGTCGTCGAGGACAAGCTGATCAACGGAACCGGCACGGGCGGCAACCCGACCGGCATCCTCAACACCTCCGGCGTGCAGAACCAGGCGTTCGACACCGACGTCGTCACCACCATCCGCCGCGCGATCGGCAAGGTCACCAAGATCGGCGGCACCGTCACCGGCGTCCTCGTCAGCCCGGACGACGACGAGATGTTCGACCTGCTCAAGGACGCCGAGGGCCGCTACTACTCCGGCGGCCCGTGGTCGTCCGGCCCGAACACCATCTGGGGCCGACCCCGGGTCGTGTGCCACCGCCTGCCCGCCGGCACCGCGATCGTCGGCAACCTGCGCACCATCACCCTGCTGGACCGCGAGGGCCTGTCCGTCCTCGCGTTCAACCAGCACGCCGACTACGCCGCGAGGAACCTCGTCTACGTCCGCGGCGAGCTCCGTGCCGCGCAGGCGATCTTCAAGCCGGCCGAACTGGCCGTCACCGACCTGACCGCGTAAGGGAGTTGAGCATGCCGCAGCACAAGATGGTCGTCATCGACGGCATCCGCTACCGCCCCGAGGACGCCCCCGCGCTGCCCGAGCCCGCCGAGGAAGCAGCGCGGGCGCCCGAGCAGCAGCTCGACGGCCCGGACGACGGCCACGGCGAGACGTTCGACCCGGGCGCTCACACCGCCCAGGACGTCCTCGCACACCTGGCCGCCGCCGACGATGCCGAGCGGGAGCGGGTGCTCGCCGCCGAGGCTGCGGGCAAGGCACGCAAGGGCGTCCTCACCCCGCCGGGGGCGTCCGGTGGCGCTGCCTCCTGACGGCCTGCTGGCCGACCCTGCCGCCCTGGCGGTGTGGCTCGGGGTACCGGCCGACGATCCGCAACTGCTGGCTGCGCTCCGGTCGGCCAGCAGCCGCTTCGTCTCGGACGTCGGGCACCCGGTCCGCCTGGTCATGGGCGACACCACGACGCTGTACGGGGACGGCACTGACCGGCTGCTGCTGCCGGCCGTGCCGGTGCGCGCGATCCACTCGCTGACCGTCGACGGCGTCGCGGTCACCGACTGGCGCGCGCGCCGGGACGCCGGCATCCTTCGCCGGTCCTCGGCATGCGGATGGCCGGACTGGGCAGAGGTCGTCCTGCTCTGGGACCACGGCTACGACCCGATCCCGCAGGAGATCCAGGACGCCGTGATCGACCAGGCCCGCACCGTCTACGCGGTGCAGCCCGGCGTGCAAACCGTCCAGGCCGGCGGCGAGTCCATCACCTACGGCGCCGCCGCCACGACCGGCATCACCGCCCAGTGGGCCAGTGCCGTCGCGAACTACCAGCTCGCCCACGGCGACCGAACCTGAGGAGGCCCCCCTTGCCCGGACCCGCACCCATGTACGCCAAGCTCCGCAACGCCGCCGCGGCCAATCCCGCGCAGCAGGTCCTCGACCTGGTCGTCGTCGCCGGGTCGGCCGCTCCGCTGCCGGGCACCGCCCCGGTCATCAACAACCAGAGCCCCGACTTCGCGAGCCTCGCCGCCGTCACCACCGCCTACAACAACCTGCTCGCCGCGCTGCGGACCCGCGGCGTTATCGCCGGATCCTGATGGCGATCTTCCACCAGCAGGTCGTTCGGCTCCGGCCCGGCACCAGGACCGACCGGGGCGGCAACACGGTGCCGGACTGGTCGCCCGGCGCCGTCGATCGTCTCGCCGTTGGCCGGCTGTCGGTGCAGCCCGCCGTCCAGATCGAGCGGCCGGGGCCCGACCGGACCGAGGTGGTCACCGGCTGGCACGTCCTGTCCGCGCCCGGCACCGCGCCGGACGTCCGCTCCGGCGACCGCGTCGAGTACGACAGCCTCACCTGCGAGGTCGTCGGCGAGGTCGCCCGCTGGGCGAATCCGGTCACCGGCGCCGTCCACCACGTCGAATGGCAGATGACCCGGGCCACCGGGTAGAGGGGAGGCCGTGATGGCGCGTCAGCGCGTCACCTTCGAACTCGACCCGGCCGGCATCCGCGAAGTGCTGCGCGCTCCCGAGGTGAAGGCCATGGTCGACGGCGCGGCCGAGCAGATCGCCCGGCACGTCCAGGCCGAGGTCCCCGCCGGTGTTGAGGTCGAGGTCCGGGCCTACACCACCGACCGCGAGGCGGCGACGGTCGCCGTCCCGGACCGGCGCGCGATGGGCTGGCAGGCGAGGGACGGCATCCTCACCCGGGCCGCCGCGAGCATCGGCGCCGAGGTGAAGGAGCGCGGCGGGTGACCGCGCCGCTGGTCGTCTTCGGCGACGCCCAGGCCGCCGCCGCAACGTAC
>NZ_KK853997.1:1583457-1585437 GCF_000696185.1 Kitasatospora cheerisanensis KCTC 2395
GCGTCGTATAACTTCGTATAATGTATGCTATACGAAGTTATTACGTACCTGCGCGCCGCCCTCGCCGGGCGCGCGGAGCCGTACGCGGCGGGGGCGACGGTCGGCACCCGCGTCCCGGACGGCCGCCGACCCGAGGACCCGCACCTGCCCTACGTCCTGGTCCGCCTCGACGGCGCGATCCCGGATCCGTCGATGGCCAACAGCAGGGTGACGCTGCGGCTCACCATGTGGCACGCCGACCCGGACCAGGCACACGACCTCGCCCAGCTCGTCCAGGGCCTGATGGTCGTCCACAACGGGCCCGTCATCCGCTCGGTGCGGCCCGCGCTCGGCCCGGTGCCGGCGCTCGACCCCGACTCCGCCGTGGACCTGTCCACGTGCACGGTGACGGCCAACGTCCGTCCCGTCCAACTCACCTGACGATCAGGAGGTCCGGCATGTCCGGAGACACCAGCAACGCGAGGCTCTGGGCCAACGCCGACGTCTGGATCGCACCGCTCGGCACCGCGCTCCCCGCCGACGCGAACACCGCCTTCGGCGCTGGCTGGTCGCTCGTCGGCCTGCTCGACGGCGACGACGGCTTCCCCGAGACCCGCGACGAGGACACCAACGACAAGTTCGCCTGGGGCGGCGACATCGTGCGCTCCTCGCGCACGCACTTCAAGTTCACGAAGAAGTTCTCCGTGCTGGAGGACAACCCCACCACCCGGTCGCTGATCTGGCCGGGCTCAACGCCGACTGCGATCGTCGTCCCGAAGCCGGTCCCGGTGCTGGTCGCCTTCGAGACCCGCGATCCGGAGGTCGGGATCGTCTACCGGAAGATCACCGCCGGGCACGCGATCGTCGCCGTGGACGGCGACGTCGACCAGAACGAGACCGACCTGCAGAAGGTGACGCTCGCCGCGGTCATCTACCCCGACACCAGCACCACCCCCGCGACGCTGTTCGTGCAGCAGACGTCCCTGGCCGTCGCCTCCCTGGCCATCGCGCCGGCCACGAAGTCGCTGACGGCCGGACAGATCGGCTCGCTGGCCGCCACCGCGACACTGACCGACACCACGACTCGGGACGTGACCCTGCACCCGTCCACCATCTGGTCGACGTCGGCCGCCGCGAAGGCGACGGTCCGGTACGGCTACGTCACCGGCGTCGCGGCTGGCACCGCCACCATCACCGCCACCTACATGGGCGTCTCCGGGACCTGCGCGGTCACCGTGTCCTGACGCCCTGCCAGACCCCGGGGCGGGCGAGCTGCGCGGTCCGCCCGCCCCGGACAACCACCCCACCGCGCGCACCGACGAGGAGACACCGCGCATGAGCACCAAGACCGTCCGGCCGGACGACCAGCCCTTCGACTTCAACCTCGACGCCGTCCAGGCCGAGGTCAACCTCACCCCGTTCGTCGTCCACTGGGCCGGCCGCCGCTGGTCGTTCGCCCACTTGCAGGGCCTGGACATCTGGGAGGGCCTCAAGGTCACCGGCGGCCCCGGCATCGAGGCCATCATGGGCACCCTGCGCATCGCGCTCGGCAGCGACGACAACTGGGCGGAGTTCCAGAAGACACCGCTGCCCGGCTTCAAGGTCAAGGCGCTGTTCGACGCCTACCAGAAGCACTGCGGCATGACGGTGGGGGAATCGCCGGCCTCCGCCGACTCCTAGCCGAGTTCGGGGAGGCCATCGAGGCCGACCTGCCCGCCCACTACCCGGGCGTGCGCCTGAAACATTTGTTCACCGGCGAGCTGACCTGGCGCGAACTGCGGTCCCTGATCCGGGGGTTGCCGCCCACCTCGCGGCTGCGGACCGCGATCGCCGGCCGCCCCGCCTGGGGGACGACCGAGTACCTGCTCGCCGACGTGTTCGACGTCCTCGCGCAAGCGAACTGGCAGCGCGCCGGCGACAAGAGCGCCGCCCGGCCCCGGCCGTACCCGCGGCCGGCCGTCCGAGACCCCCAGGCCGACGCCGCCACGGACCAGGCCCGGG
>NZ_KK853997.1:1586912-1591842 GCF_000696185.1 Kitasatospora cheerisanensis KCTC 2395
GACGCGGTACACCGGCTGACCGCCCGCGCACCGAGGGGAGGCAGCCCGTGCCCACCGTCGGCTACGCGTCCCTGCAGATCATCCCCTCGGTGCGGGGCATCGGCTCCGAGATCCGCGAGCAGCTCGCCGGGCCCGTCGCGGACGCCGGCGAGAAGGCCGGCGACGGCTTCGTCGGGAAGCTCGGCGGCGCGCTGAAGGTCGGCCTGCTGGGCGCGGGCGCGCTCGGCGGCGCCGCCCTGATCGCCGGCCTCGGCGAGGCGATGGACCAGCAGGCCATCGCGGGCAAGCTGAAAGCCCAGCTCGGCGCGACCGCCGACGACGCCAAGCGGTACGGACAGATCGCCGGCCAGCTGTACGCCTCGGCAGTCACCGAGGACGTCGCGTCAGCCGCCGACGCGATCCGCTCGACGATGTCGGCCGGGCTGCTTCCGCCCGACGCCACCAACCAGCAGATCCAGTCGATCGCCACCAAGGTCTCCGACCTCGCGGGCACCTTCGAGCTGGACCTCGGGCAGGCCGCGAACGCCGTCGGCCAGCTCATGAAGACCGGCCTCGCGCCGAACGCCGAGTCCGCGCTCGACGTCATCACCCGCGGCCTCCAGGTCATGGGACCGCGCGCCGACGACATCGCGGACACCTTCAACGAGTACTCCACGATCTTCCGGCAGATGGGCCTGTCTGCGGAGCAAGCCACCGGGCTCCTCGCGCAGGGCATGAAGGCCGGCGCCCGCGACACCGACGTCGTCGCCGACTCCCTGAAGGAGTTCGTCCTGATCGCGCAGGGCGGCGGCGACGCCGTCGACGAGGCGTTCAAGGCGGTCGGGCTCTCCGGCAAGGAGATGCAGAAGGCGTTCATCGAGGGCGGGCCGGGTGCCGCAGCTGCGCTTGATCAGGTCTTCGACCGCCTACGGGCGATCAAGGACCCGGTGGAGCGGAACACGGCCGCGCTCGGCCTGTTCGGCACGAAGAACGAGGACGTCCAGAAAGCGTTGCTGGCCCTCGACCCGTCCTCTGCGGTGGCGACGCTCGGTCAGGTCGGCGGCGCCGCCACGACGATGGGCGACTCGCTGCGCGACAACGCGCAGACCAAGCTGACCGAGTTCTGGCGGACGACCCAGCAGGGGTTCGTCAACGTCGTCGGCGGCCAGGTGCTGCCCGTCCTGTCCGACGTCGCCGGGCAACTCGTCAGCACCTTCGGGCCGTCGGTCGGCGAGGCCGCCGGGTGGGTGAAGGACCACCTGCTGCCGGCCGTCCAGGACGCGGGCGGCTGGCTGCGCGACAACCTCGTCCCCGTGCTGGCCGACACGGCGCGCTTCGTCCGCGACGACGTGGTGCCCGCCCTGCGCGACTTCGGCGGCTGGCTGGACGACAACAAGACCACGATCGAGGTCGTCGCCGGGGTCATCGGCACCGTGCTGCTGCCCGTACTGATCACCACCGCCGTCGGCTACACGCAGGCCGGGATCGCCGCGACGGTCTCCGGCGCCCAGCAGGTCGCCGCGTGGGTCGCCTCCGGTGTCTCGGCAGTGCGCAACGGCGCGCTGTCCGTCGCCGCGTCCTACCAGACCGTCGGCGGCTGGATCGCCGCCGGCACTTCCGCGATCGTCTCCGGCGCCCAGCAGGTCGCGGCTTGGATCGCGACCGGCGCCCGGGCGACGTGGGGCATGGCCCTGCAGGTGGCTGCCGCGGCGAGCGTCGTCGGCGGCTGGATCCTGATGGGCACTCAGTCCCTCATCCAGGCGGCCCGGATGGCCGCCGCGTGGATCATGGCGATGGGCCCGATCGGCTGGATCACGGTCGCGGTGATCGCCATCGTCGCGCTGATCATCGCGTACTGGGACGAGATCAAGGCCGCGACGCTCGCCGCCTGGGACTGGGTGGTCGACAAGGTCAAGTGGGTCGGCCAGTTCCTGCTCGACCTGTTCATGAACTGGACCCTGCCCGGCCTGCTGCTCAAGCACTGGGACGACATCAAGTCCGGTGCCCAGGCCGCCTGGGACTGGGTCGTGGACTTCGTGAAGGCCATCCCGGGGCGGCTGTGGAACATCTTCCTGAACTTCACCTTGCCCGGCTTGCTGATCAAGTACTGGTCGGACATCAAGCAGGGCGCGATCGACGGATGGAACGCCGCGATCGACTGGATCCGGGGCGTGCCCGGCTGGATCGTCGACGCCGTGTCCGACCTGAACGTGCGCATGATCGAGGTCGGGATGGACACCGCCCGCGGCATCTGGGAGGGCATCCAGCGCATGGGCGGCTGGCTGCGCGACAAGGTCATGAGCTGGGCGAAGGCGGTGATTCCCGGGCCGATCGCCGACGCCCTCGGGATCCACTCGCCGTCGACCGTCATGCGCGATCAGGTCGGCCGGTGGATCCCCGCCGGCATCGTCGCGGGCATCGACGCCGGCACGCCGCAGCTGGAGGCGGTCATGGCCGGCCTGGTCGTCCCGCCCACGATCCCCGACTGGATGCTCCAGGAAGTCGGCCCCGTCAAGGTCGGCGCTGTCGCTGCCTCCGCGACGATCCCGGGCACCGGGCCCGGCACGGGCGGCCCGTCGGCGGCGGTGCAGATCGAGCACTACCACGAGGCCGAGGGCGGGAACGTGCGCCGGACCGCTGTCGAGCTGCAGATGCTGTCCAAGGGCAGGGGGTGAGTTCGTGGCGGGCGAGTTGATCACCCGTGACCTCCAGATCGAGTGGGCCGGGCAGCTGTGGGGCGACGGCACCGCGGTGCAGGTCGTGAACGTCGACGGCTGGGACACCCTCCCCGCCGTCGACTCCCGCACCGTCCCGCGCGCCCAGCAGCACGGCAGCTACCTCGGCGGCCTGCTCTCCCAGTCCCGGATCATCACAGCCGACCTCCAGCTCACCACCTGGCCGGACGAGTACCCCGCCGCACGACGGGCCCTGCTCACCGCCACCGCTTTCGTCCAGGACGAGCAGCCGCTCGTCATCCGGCTCGCCGGCGAGACCCAGCTCGTCCACGCCCGCGTGTTCGCCCGGCGGCTGCCCGACGACGCCCAGGCGGCGCAGGGCACCCCGGCCGTCACCATCGCCTGGGAGGCCACCGACCCGCGCCGCTACGACCTGACCGAGCAGGTCGTCACCACCGCCCTGCCCCAGCCCGGCCTCGGCCTGGACTGGGCGGACGGCGGCACCCCGGCCGGCCTGGACTGGCACGACGGCGAGTCACCTCCGGGCCTCGACTGGGGAGCTGACACCTCGACCGGCAACGTCACCTGCGTCAACGCCGGCGACGCGCCCGCGCATCCGCTGCTGGAGATCCGCGGCCCCGTCACCCTGCCGTCGGTGACCGTCGTCGAGACCGGCCAGGTACTCGAGTACGACATCACCCTGGCCGCGTCCGACGTGCTGACCGTCGACACCTGGGGCGGCACCGTGACCCTCGCCTCCGGCGCCACCCGCCTCTACACCGCCACCGCGCGGTCCGCGCCGGAGGGCGCGTTCGTCCTCCCGCGCCTCAGCACCTCGACGCTCGCCTTTCGCTCCGCCCCCGGCGTCGCTGACCCTGCGGCGTCGCTGACCGTCCGATTCCGCTCCGCGTACTGGTAGGAGGCCCCCATGGCAGGCCTGTCCCGATGGCTCAAGCCGCGCGCTGCCGGCGGCGGCCAGACCCGCAAGGAAACCCGCCTCGCGGCGGCCCCGGGCGACGGAACCCCGACCGGGCCCATCACCCTGCGCTCCGGGGTCGTCCCCGGCGGCGACCCGTTCGGGCTGTCCGGGTCGGGCATGACCGCGACCGTCGGCGTCGGCCGGGCGGTCGTCCAGGGAACCACCGCGCAGGGCGCCTACAGCGTGGCGTTCGACGTGGCCCAGTCGCTGCTCATCCCGGACGGCAACGGCGTCAACCCCAGGATCGACCTCCTCGTGATCCGGGTGTACGACCCGGAGATCGACGGATCGCCGTCCGCGCAGGTGGTGCTGGAGCGCGTCCCCGGAACGCCAGCAGCGTCTCCGGTCGCCCCGGCAGCTCCGGCCGGCAGCCTCGCGCTGTGGGAGATCCCCGTCACCGCCACCAACTCGGCTGGCAATCCGATCAACTGGGCGTCCCGGACCGACCGGCGCCAGTACACCGTCTCCGCCGGCGGCATCGGCGTCGGCCCGGACAGCGCGACCGGCGCGCACGACGCCCAGTACCGCGACCGCGGCACCACCACGGGCCTGGAGAGGTGGAACGGCGGCAGCGCGGCCTGGGAGTCGCGGCTGTACCTCGGCACCAGCGGCCGGATCGTCATCGGCTCCGACGTCGAGCTGTACCGCGACGCCCCCAACAGCCTGCGCACGCCCGACCAGCTGACCGTCGACGGCAACCTCAACGTGGCGGGCGTCGGCCAGCGGCAGTTCGCGCGGGTCGCGGTGGGCGCCGAACAATCCGTCACCAACAGCACCAGCCTGGTGGACGCCACGGGATTCTCCTTCCCCGTGGTGTCGGGCGGGGTGTATGTGGTGCGCGGCCTCATCGGCGGAACAGGCAGCACCGTCGGCGACCTGAAGATCGGCTGGCTCGCGCCGGGCGCGAGTACTTTCGACTGGACCCCGACGATGCAGCCCTCGTCCGGATCGGCGACCGTCGGCAGCGTCATCACCGACCGGTCCACCGTCGCCCAGTCCCAGCAGCTCGGCACCATCGGCACCGGCACCGTCATGACCGCGCTGATCAACGGACTGCTCGTCGCCGCCGCCGCCGGGTCCTTCCGGATGCTGATCGCCCAGGGCACCGCCGACGCCACCCCCTCCACCCTCAAGGCCGGCTCGTTCATCATGGTCGAGCGGGTCGCCTGATGGACGAGGCGTACCGCCTGGTCGTCGCGGACCTGCGCACCGACGTCGTCATGGACGTCCTGCCGATCAGCGGGGTGTCGTACGACGACTACATCGGCAAGAGCGGCTCGCTCTCGGGCACGATCCC
>NZ_KK853997.1:1595777-1598902 GCF_000696185.1 Kitasatospora cheerisanensis KCTC 2395
GACTCCGCCTCCAGGGCCGCCGCGATCTGATCCCGGGCCAGCCGCCACGCCGCCGCCTCCACCCGGCTCAGCCCAGCCGGCCGCGGCTCGGCGCGCGCCAGCCGAGCAGCGGATCGGATCGCGTCGGCCTCGATCAGGCGGATCAGGTCTGGCCCGGTACCGAGGACGGCCCGGGCTCGTGCGGCGAGTGCGGCGAGGGTTGGCATGGTGGCACCGTAGAACCGCCGGGCCGCAGCCCGTACTCCGCGATCCACCTGTCACCCGGCAGGGTGATGTCCGCGGTCTCCACCGCGCGGCCAGTGGCCTGGTCGTAGTAGGTGCGCTCGATCGCGAGCACGGGCCCGCCCGGCGCGGCGCCCAGCGCGTGTGCCTCCTGGCGGGTCATCGCCCTCGCCGTCACCCGCTCTACCGGCACCCCGACGTCGATACCGATCACGGCCATCCGGTCCGCCACGCCGATCCCGGCGTACGGGCCGGCCTCGGGCAGCACGATCAGGGTGGCACCGGTGACGGCCATCGGCTCCCACGACTCCGCCAGGTACGACGGCTGCCCGTCAGCCAGGTAGACGTAGCTGGTGTGCATCACCGGGTCCCCCGCCTGGATGCAGAGGCGCGCGGCCACGGTCTCCGTCGCGGCGGCGGTGGCCGTCTCCGACCGCCACGAGCCGGCCACGCCCTGCCGGGCCATCGTCACCGCGGTGGGCGACCCTTCGCCGCGCGGCACCCGTTGACGGCGCACCAGGCGCTCGGGCGCGGCTGCGGACCTCACATAGTAGCCGGCGCCGGGCCGGGCGAGGACGAGTCCCTCCTCGATGAGGACCGCGTAGGCGCGCTGCACCACGCCGGTGGAGACGTCGTGTGCGGCGGTGAGGGCTGTGATGGAGGGGAGCTGGGTGCCGGGGTCGGCGCCGCTGATGATTGCCCGCAGCGCATCGGCCACGCGCAGGTAGGAGGGCTCGGGCACTTTGCCATCCTTTCGGCTGCATTTCGGGGGTGACCTACGTGACAGGCTATCGAGCATGGCCCTACTCTATCGATACAGTCCCGCCGTGCCGATAGGGGAGATCTGTGCAGACCAGCACGCGCGCGTCCGCCTTACGTGCCGCGATCGAGGCAGCCGTCGACACCGTCGCCACCGTCCAGGTGTACCCCTGGCGGACACGGATCAGCATCGACCTCCCGGCCCCCGGGCACCCCGGCTGGCCCGCACTCCTCGCGGCGCTGCGCCAGGCCGACCGGTGGGGGCACCTCCACCAGATGGCCGGCAGCACCGTCTGGGCCGACATCACCAGCACCGACAACACGGGGGACGACGATGACGACTGACGCGGCACTCGCCAGACGCATCCAGGACGCCACGACGCACCCGGTCGTCGTCCGCATCCACCGCGACCCGGACGACTACCGCTCGGCCGAGTGCCAGTTCGGCGCGCACTGGGGCTGCCCGGGTGGTGTGCGGGTCGGCCTGGTCCACGGGGAGGTCGTGCGGCTGTACTGCCAGTGCATCGCGCAGGAGTGCGCGTGCTGGAAGCGGAGGTCATCCGTAGAGCAGCCGCCACGCCTCGACTCCCAGTGCTCGCGCCAGCGCTGACAGATCGTCCAGATCAGGTGCCGCAGTGCCGTACTCCCAGCGACTGATCGTGCGCCGGTCGCGCCCGGTCGCGGCGCCGAGCTGTTCGAGCGTCATCCCGGCATCGCACCTGAGCCGCCGGATGATCGCGCCGACCTCGCGGCGAGCCTGTAACTGCTGGTCATCGGGATCGTGCGGCACCCCTTGACGGTTGCCTGATCATGATCAAAAGTCTGTACCCAGCCATGCACATTTCTGTACATCTGTTCGATAGCATGCCCGTCCGCCTCGGGGGGACCGAGCACCGGAGCACACACTGAGCACCCAGCACACCCCTCACGAACCCGGCTGGTCACTCAAGCAGCCGTTCGACCGCCAGGCCACGCTCACCGATTTGCAACAGGCCGTCAAGCTGCTTGCCACTCTCACCCAGACCGACGACGGCACTCGCGAGCACGCCGCTGCCACCGGTGCCGCTCGTGATGCCGCGAAGCGGTTGTCGCAGCGCCTCCGTGACAACCGCTAGGCTGCACGGCCTGATCGCCGCTCCCACCAGATCGCCAACTGGAACAACGTCGTGACGCCGGCGGCAACCTTCATCTGCGCGATCTGGTGAGTCACGGTGCGGCTGGACACCTCGAGATCCCGCGCGATGGCCGGCTGAAGCATTCCCTCCGCGAGGCGCCGACCGATCGCCACCTGCAGATCCGTGAGCCCCGCCCTGGGCTCTTCGGCACCCGTCCATGGAGTCGAACGGTCCCAGTCTCGATCGAAGGCTTCAGCCACATGACGGGCGAGTGCCTCATCGTGCACAACGATTGCCCGCAGCGGCTCCGGGCCCGCCCCCGTCCACGGCCGCAGGTTCGGCAGTACGGCGCGGCAGCGGTCGACCACGATGGCACGGGAGAACGGCTCGTCAAGGGTGCGGATGTGGGCACCCAGGGCCGTCTTGTGTGCCACCCACTCCCCTGTCGTCGCGTCGGATCGGGCAGTAGTGCGGTAGATGGTGCGCATCGCCATGCCCCGGCGGATCGCGTCAGTGTCGCGGTTCTCCGAGATTGCCAGCCGCTCAGCCACCCGAGGCCCGGTCGGTTGAGCCGTCAGCAGCTCCTGCGTGCCGTTGGCGATCAAGTCAGCAATTCGAGCGTTGATCTGCTCCATGCCTTGCAGGTACTCAACTGCTCCATCGACCATGTCGGGGTCGGCGATGGAGAACGCGACGGCGAGATCGCGGTACTCGGTCTCAAGCGACGCCGCTTCCTGCAGTGCGGCGCCGGCCTGAGCCAGCAGGGTGTCCCGGCGGCGGGCAGCCGCAAGGCCGGGTTCGAGCGCCAACATCGTGCCGGGGGCATCAGGGTTCGGCGCGATGAGGCCGGCGGCGCGAAGTCGTTCGTCGATGGCAGGGTCATCGGGAGCTGGGGCGTTGCCGTCGTGCAGCAGTTCCAGGTATCGCTGCCGATCCACTGCCTCAAGGCGAGCAGTACGCGAGAGGGTGTCAGCCACCAAACCGCCTGTAATTTCTAGCAGTTGCTATTACTGGCAGCCTAGAAGGCTG
>NZ_KK853997.1:1598922-1631093 GCF_000696185.1 Kitasatospora cheerisanensis KCTC 2395
CTGTAATTTCTAGCAGTTGCTATTACTGGCAGCCTAGAAGGCTGGACTGGCGGCTGTCCAGGCGGGAGGCTGTGATTCGCCCGCAGAGCGATACCTGCAAACGTTCCCCTACGCACGACCCTGCAACCCCTCAAGGAGAGGCATGAAGGCTTGGACTCGCGCCGCTGTCGCGGTCGTTGCGGTTGCCGCAGCGCTCACCGCCACGCAGGGCGTCATCGCCACATCGGCCTCCGCCGACTCGACGTGGGACTCACCGGCGCCCGCCACCTCGACGACGCCGGCACCGGCTCCGTCCGATGCAGCCGCTCTCCGCGTGAACGACTCGACCTGGGACTGACCAGAGGCTAGGCCCGGCCGCTTTCGCGGCCGGGCCCCTGGACGCCCGCCGGGCAGCGCCCGACCCAAACGGGCGCTGCGCGGACGGGAGCATGGATCGGATGGATGCACCTCGCTCGGGAGGCGTGTCGGCATCCTACTGATCCTCCGAGTCGCCCCGTATCCCCCAAGCAGGGGGTACGGGGCGACTCAGCCGCTTCTCCCCGGGGAGCGCACGGGGAGTTGGGGAGCGCATGGGGAGTCTGAGTATGAGGACGTCCGAGGAATCGTAGGGAAACCTGAGGAATCCTCTTGCCCAGGTCACAGCGCCTACCAGGTCATCACTGCACGTCACTATGCATTGGCGTCATGTACGAGGAGTACAAGGAGCCGCTGTACGCGGCGCCGCCGCTGCTGTCGCGGATGGTGGACGCGGGCCTGCTGGGCCGCAAGTCCGGCCGCGGCTTCTACGACTACACCGCGTAGAACTGACGCCTCGTCAACCCCGTTCGGCCGCCCCCGGTTCCGCACCGGCGGCGGCCGTCGGCGTCTCGGGCGCGTCCCGCCGCCGGGCCCGTCACGGAGTGGCGTAGCGGGCGATGTCGACGACCCGGCAGCTGACCGGGCCCTGCGGGTCGGCGGTGCCCTGGGCCTGTTCGACGGCGTCCTGGGCAGGGGCGAGGGTGCTGGCGGCGGCGACGCCTTCGGTGATCTGGCGGCCGGCGCCGTCGAGGAAGGCGATCTGCACCACGTAGTTGCTGGTGGTGGCGGAGTGGTTGGTGATCCGGACGGTGGCGGCGGGCCAGTGCAGTTCGTCGTCGACGGCGCAGGCGGTCAGTTCGACGTCGCCGGCCGCCCGGTCCGCCCCGAAGCCCAGGGCGGTGCCGCTGCCGGGGGCCGGTGCGCAGCCGCCGACGGCGAGGGCGACTGCCAGGCAGGCGGCGGTGACGAACGCTCGGGTGCGCATGGCTCCCCCTCCGGGCGGGCGCGGTCGGGGCCGACGCTACCGACCGCCGCGGGCCGGGCGGGCCAGTTGTGTCCAAGTTGTAATAACTGCACGGAGCAAGTGTGTTGACGAACCGTCGACAACAGAGCGCCGGCGGCACGCTCGCGCCCGGCCCCGCGCGGGTGCGGGGCCGGGCACGACGGGCGGGCCGGTCAGCTGTTGATCTGGTACGGGTCGCCGTAGACCTTCCACTTCAGCGGCGGGTTCAGGTCGAAGTTCTTGGCGTTGAGGAACACCCGCTGCTCGGTGTCGACCCGGCTGGTGTCCGCGTGCGCCTCCTCCTGCTTCATGACGACCTTGCGGGCGTCCAGGAAGGCGTTCAGGTAGGTCGCCTCGTCGCCGCCCTGGGCGGGCGTCTTGGCCTTCTTCATGGCGGCGGCGCGGATCCCGCCGAAGGAGTCGCTGCTGTTGCCGGGGCCGTGCATGACGATGGCGTCGTAGTAGATGAACTGGCCGAGCGCGCGCAGCCCGTCCGACTTGCCCTGGTTGACCGAGGGGTTGAAGTAGACCCGGTCGCGCTCGTCGTTCTGCGCGGTCTGGAAGACGGTGTCCTTGGCGGCGGTCTTCCAGTCGTTGACGAAGGCGCTGCCGAGGCCGGAGTGCGAGTCGCTGCCGTTGACCTTCTTCAGCGCGGGCAGGTACTTCGCCAGCACGTTGCCGGACTTGAGGTCGGTGTAGTGCTGCACCAGTTCCAGCATGTCGCCGGTGCCGGAACAGAAGCCGATGATGCCGGCGGTGTAGCCGCGGCCGTCGCCGATGTCCTCGATGTACTTGTACTGGGCCTTCCAGTCGAGCGAGGAGTTCTCGGCGGAGGAGACCAGCTGCATGGCGATCTCCTTCTTGTGCGCGTCGTCCAGGCCGACGGTCGCCGCGGCGGCGGTGCCCGTTCCGGCGGTGGCGAGGGTGAGCGGGAGGGCGGCGAACAGGACCGCGAGGGCGGCGCGGGTGGTGCGGTGCTTGGTCTGCATCTGACGCTCCGTCGGCCGGCTGCGGGCACGGGGGTGCCCGCAGGAGAGGGTTAGGAAAGTTTCCTAACAGGGATTGAAGCGTCGGGGGCGCGGGTCCGCAAGACGTCCGACCGGAACTGACAGGTACTCGCCACCGGGCGCGGCGGAAAACCGCTGGCCGCGCCGCCGACGGACCGTCATCCTGGGGGCGATGATGATCCGCGAAGCCACCGCCGAGGACTGGGCCGCCATCTGGCCGTTCTTCCACCGCATCGTCCGCGCCGGCGAGACGTTCACCTACCCCGTCGACCTCACCGCCGACACCGCCCGCGACTGGTGGCTGCTCCGCGCCCCCAACCGCACCGTCGTCGCCGTCGACGACGACGGCACGGTCGTCGGCACCGCCAAGATGAACAACAACCAGTGGGGCAACGGCGCGCACGTCGCCAGCGCCAGCTTCATGGTCGACCCCGACCGGGCCGGCCGCGGCATCGGCCGCGCCCTGTGCGAGCACACCCTCGACTGGGCCCGCCGACAGGGCTTCCGCGCCATGCAGTTCAACGCCGTGGTCGCCACCAACACCCCCGCCGTGCACCTGTACGAGTCACTCGGCTTCCGCGTCCTCGGCACCGTCCCCGAGGGCTTCCGCCACCCCGTGCACGGCCTGGTCGGGCTGCACGTCATGCACCGCCCGCTCTGACCGCCCCGGCCTCCCGCCGCACCGCCCGGCGGGAGGCCGCCGTCACCGCCGTCGGCAGCGCGATCACCCACCGCGTGCGCCGGCGCACCCGCGAGCGCCGCACCCGCGCCCCGCCGGCCGAGCCGCCCCGCCGACTCCACCCCCTGCACCTGGCCGCGCTCCGCGTCCGGCGTCGGCGCCGGCAACTGCTCCTGCAACGGCAGCGTCGCCGCGAACCCGGTCCCGGCAACGCCCACCGCCGGCAACGCCCACCGCCGGCGGCGGGTTCAGCGCCAGCAGCAGGAACGGCCCCGCCAGCGGCAGCCGCAGCCCGAACGCCCAGCGCGCCCGCCTGCGCCTCCAGCAGCCGGCCCACCGTCAGGTCGCCCAGCAGCATCCCCGCCGCACCCACCACCAGCAGCAGCCCGAACCGGGCCGGCAGCGGCAGCCCCGGCACGGCCTGCGCCGCCGTCGCCGTCGCCGCCAGCGAGAGGCCGTGCAGCGCCACCAGCGTCCGCCGCGGCCAGCCGCCGTCCGCGACATCAGCGTCGTCGCGCCCAGCACCGCCGCGAACGACGCCCCGTGCATGCTGAGCGCCGTCAGCAGCGGCGAGCCGGTCCGCCCCTGCACCAGCGCACCCAGCGCGAAACCGGCCGTCGTCCCCGCCGCCGCCGTCAGCGAGAAGCTCGCGTACAGGCCCGCGAACTCGCGCCGCCGCAGCGGCTCCCGATGGCCCAGCGCGGGCGCGGCCCGGCCGCGCCCCGTACCCGACACCGTGTCAGAGGTCGGGAAAGAGCCTCCGACGCTGCCGCGGGCGCGTTCGAAGGCCGACCCGGGGACCGTGGCAGCACGCCGCCCCCGGCACGTCAACCGTGTTGCCCCGCACACCTTTTCGGGACCGGGCCCGGCGCCCGCCGCCGGTCTGGCACAGTGTCCCCCATGCGATCCGTCATCACGCGAACCGCCCTGGGCTGCCTCGCCCTCGGCCTCGCCCTCTCCCTCACCTCGTGCGACTTCCCGGGCAGCGGCTCCAAGGACGCCAAGAAGCCCGCCGCCACCGCGGCCCCCTCGGACGACAACTGGGACCAGGCCGTCGGCGCCGAGATCGACATGATCTCCGGCCTGAAGGAGATCGACCCGGACCTGATCGACGACCAGCAGAAGGCCATCGACGCCGCCGCCGAGGTCTGCAAGGAGATCAAGAAGTCCAAGGGCGACGGCGCGGGCCTCGGCCAGGTCGCCGCCGCCAAGTTCGCCGAGGTGAAGGCCGGCCTCACCGCCGAGGACGGCGACAAGATCGTCACCCTGCTGAAGGACACCACCTGCAAGTAGCCGGCAACGCCCCGGCAACGACGGAGCCCCGCCGGCCCGGAACCCGAAGGTCCCGGCCCGGCGAGGCTCCTGTCGTACCGTCAGGCCCCGCGCAGCACCGCGCCGGTGCGCTCGGCGGCCACCGCGACCGCCGACTCGCGGGCCGCCGACGCCTCGTCCGCGGTCAGCGTCCGGTCGGTGGCCCGGAAGCGCAGCGTGTACGCCAGCGACTTCTTGCCCGCGCCCGCCTGCTCGCCGGTGAACACGTCGAACAGCCGCAGCGACTCCAGCAGTTCGCCCGCACCCTCGCGTAGCGCCGACTCCACGTCCGCCGCGTGCACGCCCGCGTCCACGATCAGCGCCACGTCCTGCGTCGCCACCGGGTACGCCGACACCGGCGGCCCGGACACCCGGCGGCCGTCCTCGAACACCAGGTCCAGGTCGAGCTCCATCGCGGAGGTCCGCTCCGGCAGGTGCATCGCCTTGATCACCCGCGGGTGCAGCTCGCCCGCGTGGCCCACGACCTCGTCGCCGACCAGCAGCTCCGCGCACCGGCCCGGGTGCCACGGCGCGTACTGCGCCTGGCGGACCGTCAGCTCCACGCCCGCGGCCGCGGCGACCGTGCGGGCCGCCTCGATCGCGTCCGCCCAGCCGGACGGCGCGCCCTTGCCCCACCAGCCCGACGGCAGCCGCTCACCGGTCAGCGCGACGGCGACCCGGCGCGGCTGGTCCGGCAGCGCCGCGTTCAGCTCGGCCAGCTGTTCCTCGGTGGGCCGGCGGTCCACCGGCAGCCGCGGCGCGACCTTCCGCTCCGCCTTCGGCAGGAACACCGTGCCCGTCTCGAACAGCGCCAGGTCGGTGTTGCCGCGGCCCACGTTGCGGCGCAGCGCGCCCAGCAGACCCGGCAGCAGCGTGGTGCGCAGCGCCGGCTCGGCGTCGTTCAGCGGGTTGACCAGCTTCACGACCCGGCGGCGCGCGTCGTCCGCGTCCAGGCCGAGGCCGTCGAACGCGGCCTCGCCGACGAACGGGTACGCGTTGATCTCCACGTAGCCGGCCCCGGCCAGCGCCACGCCCACCCGGCGGTGGAAGCGCTGCGCCTCGGACAGGCCGCGGCCGGGCGGCGTGGTGGGCATCCGGGCGGGGACGTTGTCGTAGCCCTCCAGCCGGACGACCTCCTCGACCAGGTCGTACGGGTCGGTCAGGTCGGGCCGCCAGGACGGCGGGGTGACCTCCAGGACGTCCGCGCCGACGACCGTGCAGCCGACCTCCTGCAGGCGGCGGGTGACGGTCTCGCGGCCGTACTCGGCGCCGGCCACCCGGTCGGGCAGGCCCGCGTCGATGGAGATGGTGCGCACCGGGTGCGGGGCGGCGATGTCCGTCACCCCGGCCTCGGCGGTGCCGCCGGCGATCAGCACCAGCAGGTCCACGGCGCGCTGCGCGGCGGCCCGGGCGGCCTCCGGGTCGACGCCGCGCTCGAAGCGCTTCGACGCCTCGGAGGGCAGCTTGTGGCGCTTCGCGGCGCGGGCGATCGCGACCGGCTCGAAGTGCGCGGCCTCGACGATGATCTCGGTGGTGCCGGTGACGACGCCGGTCTCCGGGTCGGTGACCGGGTCGAGGATCTCGGTGGTCGCCCCGCCCATCACGCCGGCCAGGCCGATCGGACCGCTGTTGTCGCAGATCAGCAGGTCCTCGGCGGACAGCTTCCGCTTGACGCCGTCCAGCGTGGTCAGCGTCTCGCCCTCGGCGGCGCGGCGGACCTGGATCGGCCCGTCCACCCGCTCGCGGTCGTACGCGTGCAGCGGCTGGCCGACCTCCAGCATCACGTAGTTGGTGATGTCGACGGCCAGCGAGATCGGGCGGATCCCGGACTTCTGCAGGCGGCGCTGCAGCCAGATCGGCGACTGCGCGGCCGGGTTCACCCCGGTCACGGTGCGCGCCACGAAGCGGTCGCAGCCCACCGGGTCGGCGACCTTCACCAGGTAGCCGTACGAGTTCGCCGGCGGCACGTCCAGCAGCGCCGGGTCGGCCAGCGGCAGGCCGTACGCGGCGGCGGCCTCGCGGGCCACGCCGCGCATCGACAGGCAGTAGCCGCGGTCCGGGGTGACGGCGATGTCGAGGACCTCGTCGACCAGCTGCAGCAGCTCGATCGCGTCGGTGCCGGGCTCGTACTCCGGCGGCAGCACGATGATGCCGTTGTGGTCGTCGCCCATGCCCAGCTCGCGGGCCGAGCAGATCATGCCGGCCGAGGTGTGGCCGTAGGTCTGCCGGGCGGAGATCGGGAACGGGCCGGGCAGCACGCCGCCGGGCAGGATCACCACGACCTTGTCGCCGACCTGGAAGTTGGTCGCGCCGCAGACGATCTCCTGCGGCTCACCGGTGCCGTTGGCGCTGCCGACGTTGACGAAGCAGTGCCGGATCGGCTTCTTGAAGCCCGACAGCTCGTCGATCGACAGCACCTCGCCGACCACCAGCGGGCCCTTGATGTCGGTGCCGAGCTGCTCGACCGTCTCGACCTCGAGACCCGCGCGGACCAGCCGGGCCGCGACGTCGCGTCCGGTCTCGCCCGCCGGCAGGTCGACGTACTCGCGCAGCCAGGAAAGCGGGACGCGCATCAGATCTCCATCCCGAACGGGAGGGTGAAGCGGACGTCACCCTCGACCATGTCGCGCATGTCGGCGACGTTGTGACGGTTCATCAGGATCCGCTCCAGGCCCAGGCCGAACGCGAACCCGCTGTAGCGGTTCGGGTCGATGCCCGCGGCGACCAGCACCCGCGGGTTGACGACACCGCAGCCGCCCAGCTCGATCCAGCCCTCCGAGGAGCAGGTCCGGCACGGCCGGTCCGGGTTGCCCACCGAGGCGCCGCGGCACACGAAGCACTGCAGGTCGATCTCGGCGCTCGGCTCGGTGAACGGGAAGTACGAGGGCCGCCAGCGCAGCTCCAGGCCGCCGCCGATCAGCTTCTCCACCAGCACCTCGATGGTGCCCTTCAGGTGGCCGAAGGTGATGCCCTCGTCCACCGCGATCGCCTCGACCTGGCGGAACACCGGGGTGTGCGTGGCGTCCAGCTCGTCGGTCCGGTACACCCGGCCCGGGGACACCGCGTACAGCGGCGGCTCGCCGGCCAGCATCGCCCGGATCTGCACCGGCGAGGTCTGGGTGCGCAGCACCATGCCGGAGTCGGCCGAGCCGTCCGGGGCCTCGACGAAGAAGGTGTCCTGCATCGAACGGGCCGGGTGGTCGGCGTGCAGGTTGAGGGCGTCGAAGTTCAGCCACTCCGCCTCGACCTCGGGGCCGGACGCCACCTGGTAGCCCATCGCGACGAAGGTGTCCTCGATGCGCTCGGCGAGCGTGGTCAGCGGGTGCCGGGCGCCGCGCGGGACACGGCCGAAGGGCAGCGTGACGTCCACCGCCTCCTCGACCAGCACCCGGGCGTCGCGCTCCGCCTCCAGCTCGGCCTGCCGCTTCGCGAGGGCCTGGTTCACGGCTCCGCGGGCCTGGCCGATCAGCTTGCCCGCGGCGGCCTTGGCCTGCGGCGGGAGCGCACCGATCTCACGGTTGGCGAGCGACAGCGGCGAGCGGTCGCCGGTGTGCGCGACCTTCGCCTGCTTGAGCTCGTCGAGGTCGGCGGCGGCGGCGAAGGCGGCGATCGCCTCGTCCCGGGCCTGTTCCACCACCTCGGGCTTGAGGGCCTCGACCTCGACCGGGTCGTACGACTTGTTGGGTGCCGACATCTCTATGCTTCCCGTGCTCCTGCTCGTGATCAGGTCTGCTGCCTCGCCGGGCGTCCGCGAGAACGCCAAGGGTCGAGTGTAGTCGCAGGCCGCACCCGGCCACGTGGGGCGACCACCGGGCGAGAGACGATCAGAGCATGAAGTCCGGGACGCCGGCGGGCAGCACGAACCGGAACCTGGCGCCGCCGCCCTCCGCCCGGCTGATCCGGATCACCCCGCCGTGCGCCTCCACGATGCCCTTCACGATGTACAGGCCCAGCCCCGTCCCGCCGCGCTTGGAGCCCCGCCAGAACCGGGTGAACACCCGCGGCATCGCCTCCTCCGCGATGCCCGCGCCCTGGTCGCTGACGGTGACGGCGGTGCCCTCGATCGTCCGGGGCGGCGACCCGGCCGCCTCCACCACGTCCTTCGCCGCCCCCACCTCGATCGTCACGGTGCCCTCGCCGTGCCGGACCGCGTTCTCCAGCAGGTTCGCCAGCACCTGGTCGATCTTGTCCGGGTCGCCCCACTGCTCGGCCGGCGGCGCCGCCACCCGGATGTCGAACCGCTCCTCGGGGATGCCCGCCGCGACCTTCCCCTGCACGTGCCGGCGCACCGCCGCCGCCAGGTCCAGCCGCTGGCGACGGATCTCCAGCCGGCCCGCGTCGATCCGCGAGATGTCCAGCAGCTCGGCGATCAGCCGGGTCACCCGGTCCGCGTCCGCGTCGACGGTCTCCAGCATCACCCGCTTCTGGCCGTCGTTGAAGCGCTCCCACTTCGCCAGCAGCGTCGCCGTGAACCCCTTCACGCTGGTCAGCGGCGAGCGCAGCTCGTGCGCGACGGTCGCGATCAGCTCGGCGTGGCTGCGCTCGGTGCGCCGCCGCGCCTCGGTGCCGCGCAGCGACACCACCACCCGCCGCACCGGCCCGCCCGGCCGCTCCCGCACGTAGCGGGCGCACACCAGCACCTCCCGGCCGCCGGGCAGCAGCAGGTTCCGCTCCGGCTGCCCGCTGCGCACCGCCAGTCCCCCGTACGGGTCGGTCAGCTGCCACCAGCGCCGGCCGTCGAGGTCCTCCAGCGGCAGTGCGCGTTCCAGCGCCACGCCGATCGCGAAGTGCGCGGAGCGGCCGGTGATCCGCTCGGCGGCCCGGTTGAAGACCACCACCCGGCCCTGCTCGTCCGCGACCACCAGCCCGTCCGGCAGGTCGTCCGGTTCCAGGGTCGCCAAGCCGTCGTCGCCGCCCATGGGTGTCCTCCCCCGCCCCGCACCGGCTTTGAGGACCGACCCTAGCGCGCTCAGGCCGTGCCGCGACACCCGCCGGGGGAGCGCTGGGCGCGCGCGGAGGCGTACAGGCACACGGCGGCGGCGGTCGCGAGGTTCAAGCTCTCCGCGTGCCCGTGGATGGGGACGCGCACCACCTCGTCCGCCAGCGCCCGGGTCTCCTCCGGCAGGCCCCACGCCTCGTTGCCGAACACCCACGCGCACGGGCCCTCCAGCGAGCCCTCGTCCAGTTCCTGGTCCAGGTCGCGCTGCCCGGCGCCGTCCGCGGCCAGCACCCGCACCCCGGCCTCGCGCAGCCGCGCCACCGCCTCCTGCACCGGCACCCCGGTCGCCACCGGCAGGTGGAACAGGCTGCCCACCGACGCCCGCACCGCCTTCGGGTTGTACGGGTCCACCGAGGCGTCGGTCAGCACCACCGCGTCCGCGCCGGCCGCGTCCGCGGTCCGCAGCACGGTGCCCGCGTTCCCGGGGTCGCGCACGTGCGCGAGCACCGCGACCAGCTTCGGCCGGGCCGCCAGCACCTGCTCGAACGGGGTGTCGATGAACCGGCACAGCGCGACGATGCCCTGCGGGGTGACGGTGTCGCAGATCTCCGCGATGACCTCCTCGGTGGCGGTCAGCACCGGCAGGCCCTCGTTGCGCGCGGTGGCGACGATCTCGGCGTGCCGCTCGGCGGCCTCCCGGGTCAGGTAGACCTCCACCACGGTGTGCTCCCCGTCGGGCAGCCGCCCGAACGCCACCGCCTCCCGCACGGCCTGCGGGCCCTCGGCCAGGAAACGCCGCTCCTTGCTCCGCTGGTTGCGCTTGGCCAGACGGCGGGCGGCGACGACGCGCGGGGAGCGCAGGGAGGTCAGCAGGGGGGTCTCGGTGCTCATGCTCACGTTCTTCGTCACGGAGGGGCGGGCGGACAAGTCGCGCTCACGCACGGACCCGCAGGCCGGTCGGCCTGCGGGTCCGGGAAAAGCAAGTCAGGGCACGGCCTGGATCAGGCGGCGACCTTGGGGGCGTTGACGTCCTCCGGCAGCGCCTTCTGGGCGACCTCGACCAGCGCGTGGAACGCGACGGTGTCGTTGACCGCGAGCTCGGCGAGCATCTTGCGGTCGATCTCGACGCCGGCGGCCTTCAGGCCCTGCACGAAGCGGTTGTAGGTCATGCCGTTGGCGCGGGCAGCGGCGTTGATGCGCTGGATCCACAGCTGACGGAAGTCGCCCTTGCGCTTCTTGCGGTCGTTGAAGTTGTAAACGAGCGAGTGGGTGACCTGCTCCTTGGCCTTGCGGTACAGGCGCGAGCGCTGGCCGCGGTAGCCGGAGGCGCGCTCCAGGATGACCCGGCGCTTCTTGTGGGCGTTCACTGCCCGCTTGACGCGTGCCACTTCATAACTCCTTGGTTCCGGACCCCCGGTTCGTGCCGCCGGTCCGTTATTCGATTCGGTCGGTAAGGATCAGCTGTGCCCGCAGCGGCGCCGCGGGCGGGCGATCACTTGCCGAGAAGCTTCTTGATCTTCTTGGCGTCGCCGGGGGCCATCTCGGCGTTGCCGGCCAGCTTGCGGGTCAGCGTCGAGGGCTTGTGCTCAAGCAGGTGGCGACGGCCGGCACGCTCGCGCAGCACCTTCCCGGAGCCAGTGATCTTGAAGCGCTTGCTGGCGCCGCTGTGCGTCTTCTGCTTCGGCATGTCGCCGTATCTCCTCGTCGGTCCGTTCGCGGCCCGCACCCGGGGGTGCGGGCCGGAACTGGATGGATCTCGTCGCCGGGGCGGATGCCCCGGTTCCGGTGCCGATCCCGTCCGGATTCCGAGCCCGAAGGCTCAGGCGTCCTGGGCGGTCTCGGCGGGCTGCTCGACCTCGGCGGTCTCGGCGGGCTGCTCGGCGGCCTCGGTCTCCTCGACCGTCTCCACCTCGTCGTCCGCCTGCTCCGCGGCCGGGCCGCGACCGAGTCGCTCCGCCTTGCGGGCGTCGGCGATCGCGCGGGCCTCGGCCATCGCCTCGGTCTTCTTCTTGTGCGGGCCGAGAACCATGATCATGTTTCGGCCGTCCTGCTTGGCCGCGGACTCCACGAAGCCGAGCTCCTGGACGTCCTCCGCGAGCCGCTGCAGCAGTCGGAAGCCCAGCTCGGGGCGGGACTGCTCACGACCGCGGAACATGATCGTGATCTTGACCTTGTCGCCCTGCTTGAGGAACCGGACGACGTGACCCTTCTTGGTGTCATAGTCGTGCGGGTCGATCTTCGGCCGGAGCTTCATCTCCTTGATGACCGTGTGCGCCTGGTTCTTGCGCGCCTCACGGGCCTTCATCGCCGACTCGTACTTGAACTTGCCGTAGTCCATGAGCTTGCACACCGGCGGGCGCGCCGTGGCGGCGACCTCGACCAGGTCCAGGTCGTACTCCTGGGCAAGCTCCAGCGCCTTCGCGAGCGGGACGATGCCGACCTGCTCGCCGCTGGGACCGACGAGTCGCACCTCGGGGACGCGAATCCGGTCGTTGATGCGGGGCTCGGTGCTGATGGGGCCTCCTCGGTTGCACCTTCTTCGATGCGGCCGTCGGACGGCGGTCGCACGTAGTGGTTTCGACCACTGGGCGGGGCTTCATTCATGCTCCGCTGCCACTGCCGTCTGGCAGGAGCACCGAACGCACGAAAAAAGCCCCGCACGGTACAGGCGGGGCTCCACACGTTCCGGGATGCCCTGACGGACACCACTGGCGGCGGGCAATCCTTCCGGCGCTCGCCACGGACCGGACCCGTCGGCCCTTCGGCCGCGCGGGTGGGAGACTGTCGCGGTTGCCCTCTCGGGCCTCCTGAAGTGGAGCCTCCACTTGCTGGCCGGGCATCCTCGAACGGATTCCTGGCCGGTCAGTCTCGAAGCATACCAGCGTTCCGGGGCCGACCGGTATTCCGACCCGCCTCCGCCCGCCTTGTACCCTCCCTTTGTACTGCGCTTTCGCACCAGCATCCCGGAGTGACACCGTGACCAGCCAGCCCGACCACGACCACACCCCCGAGTCCGGCGAGGGCGTCGGCTTCGACGACCTGACCCGCGACATCGCCGAGGTCCCCGCCGTCGAGGTGATCACCACCGTCGCGGTCCACCTGATGAGCGCCGCCGCCGTCAAGTGCGGCCTGGCCGAGGGCGGCGAAGCCGACAAGGACCTCGACGAGGCCCGCAAGCTGATCACCGCCCTCGCCGGCCTGGTCACCGCCGGAGCCCCCGAGATCTCCAACTTCCACGCCGCCCCCCTCCGCGACGGCCTCCGCTCCCTCCAGCTCGCCTTCCGCGAAGCCTCCCTCGTCCCCGACGCCCCCGGCTCCGGCCCCGGCGAGAAGTTCACGGGCCCCGTCTACTCCTGACCCCGCCCGCCCCTCCCCCGCCCCGCCAGAGGCGCGGGAAGCTGCACGAGTGACACGCCCCGCCAGGGGCGCGGGGAACCGCGCGAAGCGGAAGACCCCCGACGCAGAAAGGCCGCCCGCCGAGGGATTCCCCTCCACGGGCGGCCTTTCTGCTTCCAGCCGCTCTTCACGCCCCGCCGAGCCGCCCGCCCGGGGATCTCCCCCGAGCGGGCGGCTCGCGCTACGCGACCTGCGCGGACTACGCGTCGTACTCGTCCAGCGGCGGGCACGAGCAGACCAGGTTGCGGTCGCCGTACGCGCCGTCGATGCGTCGCACCGCCGGCCAGTACTTGTCCGCCGGGTTGACGCCCGCCGGGAAGACGGCCTCTTCACGGGTGTAGGGGTGCGCCCATTCGCCGGTCAGCATGGCCGCGGTGTGCGGGGCGTTGCGCAGCGGGTTGTCCTCCGCCGCCCACTCGCCCGTGCCGACCTTCTCGATCTCGCCGCGGATGGCGATCATCGCCTCGCAGAAGCGGTCGATCTCGTGCAGGTCCTCGGACTCGGTCGGCTCGATCATCAGCGTGCCGGCGACCGGGAAGGACATGGTCGGCGCGTGGAAGCCGTAGTCGATGAGCCGCTTGGCGATGTCGTCGACGCTGACGCCCGTCTCCTTGCTGAGCGGGCGCAGGTCGATGATGCACTCGTGCGCGACCAGCCCGCCGGGGCCGGTGTAGAGCACCGGGAAGTGCGGGGCGAGCCGCTTGGCGATGTAGTTGGCGTTCAGGACGGCCACCTGGGTGGCGCGCTTGAGGCCCTCGCCGCCCATCAGGCGCACGTACGACCAGGAGATCGGCAGGATCGCCGCGGAGCCCCACGGCGCGGCCGAGATCGGGCCGACGCCGGTCGCGGGGCCGGCCTCGGCCTGCATCGGGTGGTTCGGCAGGTACGGCGCGAGGTGCGCGCGGACGGCGACCGGGCCGACGCCGGGGCCGCCGCCGCCGTGCGGGATGCAGAAGGTCTTGTGCAGGTTGAGGTGCGAGACGTCCGCGCCGAACTTGCCGGGCTTGGCGAGGCCGACCAGCGCGTTCAGGTTGGCGCCGTCGACGTACACCTGGCCGCCGGCCTCGTGGACGAGCGCGCAGATGTCGGTGATCTGGGTCTCGAACACGCCGTGGGTGGACGGGTAGGTGACCATCAGCACGGCGAGCTGCTCGCGGTGCTGCTCGATCTTGGCCTTCAGGTCCTCGACGTCCACGTCGCCGTCGGCGAGGGTCTTCACCACGACGACCCGCATGCCGGCCATCGCGGCGGAGGCCGCGTTGGTGCCGTGCGCGGAGGACGGGATGAGGCAGACGTCGCGCTGGGTGTCGCCGTTCGCACGGTGGTAGGCGCGGACGGCCAGCAGGCCGGCCAGCTCGCCCTGCGAGCCGGCGTTCGGCTGGATGGAGACGGCGTCGTAGCCGGTGACCTCGACGAGCTGCTGCTCCAGCCCGCGGATGAGGGTCAGGAACCCGGCGGCCTGGTCGACCGGCGCGAACGGGTGCAGCTGGCCGAACTCGGGCCAGGTGATGGGCTCCATCTCGGTGGTCGCGTTGAGCTTCATGGTGCAGGAGCCCAGCGGGATCATGCCGCGGTCGAGCGCGTAGTCGCGGTCCGACAGGCGGCGCAGGTAGCGCAGCATGGCGGTCTCGGAGCGGTGGCTGTGGAACACCGGGTGGGTGAGGTACTCGTCCTGGCGCAGCAGGCCGGCCGGCAGCGCGTCGGCGTCCTCGGCGATCTCGGCGGTGACGCCGAACGCGCCGAACACGGCGGCCAGGTGCTCGCGGGTGGTGGTCTCGTCGCAGGAGACGGACACCTGGTCCGCGTCCACCCGGTGGACGTTGACGCCGGCGGCCAGCGCGGCGGCGACGATCTCGTCGGCGCGGCCCGGGACCACGGCGGTCACGGTGTCGAAGAACGCGTCGTGGGCGAGCTCGACGCCGCCCGCGCGCAGGCCGGCGGCGAGCGCGGCGGCGTAGCGGTGGGTGCGGCGGGCGATGTCGGCGAGGCCGTCGGGGCCGTGGTAGACGGCGTACATGGAGGCCATCACGGCGAGCAGCACCTGCGCGGTGCAGATGTTGGAGGTGGCCTTCTCGCGGCGGATGTGCTGCTCGCGGGTCTGCAGGGCGAGCCGGTAGGCGCGGTTGCCGTCGGCGTCGACGGAGACGCCGACCAGGCGGCCGGGCAGGTTGCGGGCGTACTCGGCGCGCACGGCGAGGTAGCCGGCGTGCGGGCCGCCGAAGCCCATCGGGACGCCGAAGCGCTGCGAGGTGCCGCAGGCGATGTCGGCGCCGAGCTCGCCGGGCGAGCGCAGCAGGGTGAGGGCCAGCAGGTCGGCGGCGACGGCGACGACCGCGCCGAGGCCGTGGGCCTGCTCGATGACGGGCTTGATCTCGCGCACCGCGCCGGACGCGCCGGGGTACTGGAGCAGCACGCCGAACACGCCGCGCTCGGCGATCTCGGCGGGGATGCCGTTCGACAGGTCGGCGGTGACGACCTCGACGCCGGTCGGCTCGGCGCGGGTCTCGATCACGGCGAGGGTCTGCGGCAGGGTGTCGGCGTCGACCAGGAAGACGCCGCCCTTGACCTTGGTGACGCGCCGGGCGAGGGCCATCGCCTCGGCGGCCGCGGTGCCCTCGTCGAGCAGCGAGGAGCCGGAGGTGGCCAGGCCGGTCAGGTCGGAGACCATGGTCTGGAAGTTGAGCAGGGCCTCCAGGCGGCCCTGGGAGATCTCCGGCTGGTACGGGGTGTACGCGGTGTACCAGGCGGGGTTCTCGAGGACGTTGCGCAGGATGACCGGCGGGGTGAAGGTGCCGTAGTAGCCGAGGCCGATCATCGAGGTGAGGACCTGGTTGCGGCCGGCCAGCTCGCGCAGTTCGGCGAGGACCTGGGCCTCGCTGCGGCCGGCGGGCAGACCGAGTGCGGTGAGGCTGCGGATGGCGTCCGGCACGGCGGCGGCGGACAGTTCGTCCAGCGAGCCGTAGCCGACCTGGGCCAGCATCTTCTGCTGGGCGTCGCTGTCGGGACCGATGTGGCGGTGCTCGAAGGGGCTGGCCTGCTCAAGGTCGCTGAGCGTCGGCTGGGCGTTCATGGGGGTCGGGCCTCCTGGTCGCGGACCGGCGGTGGGACGCACGCCGGCCGGCCGCCGCAGGAGCGTCCGGGCGTACGAACCCGTCAGCCTCCCCCTCTGTCATCGGTACCTGAGAGCTTCGCGCGCCCGGGAGGTGGCCCGGTCGGCTTGCACCGTCGGCGAGGTCAGTGCCCGTCGGCTTCGGTGCCGACGGTCTGCCCTGCTTTCCAGAGTGACCTGATCCTGCTCGGTACGGATGCCTGAGAGATTCCGGGGAGGGGTTGCTCCTTCGGCGTCCCGCAACCCCCTGTTGGGCGGGGCCGGGACTCTCCCGAGCGGGCTCGGCGGTCGCCGCCCAGGGTACCAGCGCGGACCTGCGCAATCACCGGTACGGCCGTGTGATCCGCCCCGGACGGCCGCGCCCGGAGTGCCACCGTCCGTTACGTGCCTTTTGGTGTGAAGTGGCGGCCCGGCACGCTCCTCCGACCGCTCCTCCGACGGCCCTCAGGAGCAGCAGCACTGGAGGACAGCGTGCAGACCGACATCGATCCGCGCGACCTGATCGGGCACAAGGCGGTCGACCGCAACGGTGACAAGATCGGCACGGTCGACGAGGTCTACCTGGACGACGCCACCGGCGAGCCGGAGTGGGCCGCCGTCCGTACCGGGATCTTCGGCCGGGACGCCTTCGTCCCGCTGACGACCAGCGAGTTCGCGGGCGACGAGCTGCGCGTCCCGTACGACAAGTCACTGATCAAGGAGTCCCCGGACTTCGGGGTCGGCCAGCACCTGTCGCCGGCGCAGGAGCTCCAGCTGTACCGCTACTACGGGCTGGACAGCAGCGCCGACGACTCCGCGGAGAGCGTCCGGCCGGCGCCCGCACCGGCCCCGCCCGCCAGCACCACCGCCGCCGCCGGGAAGGGCGGGCCGGCCGCCGACCGCGACTTCGGCACCGTCGCCTCCTCCCCCGACCCGGTGCACCGCCCGGCCCCCACGCACACCGCCCCGGCCGCGCCTGCCGCATTCACGCCGTACACCGGCCCGAAGGAAAGCGCCCCCAGGGACACCGCCCCCAAGGAGAGCGAGTCCAAGGAGAGCGCGCCGAAGGAGGCTGCCGTCCCGAAGGACACCGCGCCGAAGGACACCACCCCGAAGGACTCTGCCCCGAAGGCGGAGCAGAAGCGGTCCGACGGGGCCGCCGCGCAGGCGGATCGGACGCCGCCGGTGGAGATCACCTGCCGCGAGGAACGCCTGGACGTCACCACCGAGTGGCACCCGGTCGGCACCGCCCGGTTGCGCAAGTACGTGACCACCGAGGCGGTGGAGCGCCGGGTGCCGGTGGTGCGCGAGCGGGTGCGGGTGGAGCGGATCCCGGTGTCGGACGCGGAGCGGGCGGCGCTGTCCGACCAGGAGATCGCCGAGGCGGTCGAGGAGGTCACGCTGCACGAGGAGCGCCCGGTGGTGCGCAAGTACCTGGCGCCGGTGGAGCGGGTGCGGCTGGTGGTGGAGCGGTACACCGAGGAGGAGGTGATCCGCGAGGAGCTGCGCCGCGAGCACGTCGAGGTGCACGACGCGGCGGACGGCGCGGACGGCCGGACGCAGCAGCGGCAGCCGTGGAACGCGCAGCCGCAGTCCCCGGCGGCCGCGCACGCCGACCAGCACCCGCAGCCGCACCGCCCGTCGACGCCGGCGACTCCGGAGGCGGCGGGGGCGGCGGGGGCGGCGAACGGCGACGGCTCGGGGCACGCCCGTCCGGAGCCGATGCGCTCGGTCTGAGGAGTCCCGAGGCGTCCGTCACACGCCTGACGGTGCGCCAACTCCCGGCCCCGGTCCGCTTCTGCGGGCCGGGGCTTCGACTTTGCCAAAGCTTCACCTTTAGATATTTGACATATTGAAGCATCTGCCGACATCGTTACTTCAGTTCCTGCACTATCGCCTGACTGAAGCACCCGGAGGATTCCCCGTGAGTGAGGCACCACAGCCCACCGCCACGGCCGCCCAGCCCACCAGCGCCAGGGTCCTGCCCGCGCTGATCCTCGCCATGCTGGCCTACAGCGTGGTGCAGACCGCGGTCGTCCCGATCCTGCCGGGGCTGGCCCGCGAGCTGAACGTCTCGGGCTCCGACATCACCTGGCTGATGACCGCCAACCTGCTGTCCGCGGCGGTCCTCACCCCGCTGCTCGGCCGCTTCGGCGACCTGCGCGGCCGCAAGCCGATGCTGCTGGTCTCGCTGGCCGGCCTGGTCATCGGCTCCGGCCTGGCCGTCGCCACCCACTCCTTCGGCTGGCTGGTCGTCGCCCGGGTCCTGCAGGGCGCGGGCGGTGGCGTGCTGCCGCTGGCCATCAGCATCGTCCGCGACGAACTGCCCAAGCAGAAGGTCACCGGCGGCGTCGCCGCCATCTCCGCCTCCATGGGCGTCGGCTCCGGCCTCGGCCTGGTCGCCACCGGCCTGCTGCTGGAGCACTGGAGCTACAAGTCGATCTTCTGGATGGGCCTGGTCTTCGCCCTGCTCGCGGTCGTCCTGGTGATCGTGCGGGTGCCCGCCGACCCGGTCGTCGACAAGGAGGGCGGCGCCGACCCGCTCGGCGCGCTCACCCTGGCCGGCTGGCTGTCCGCGCTGCTGATCGCCGTCAGCCGCGGCAACGAGTGGGGCTGGACCTCCACCCGCACGCTCGGCCTGTTCGCCGTCGCCGCGGTCGTCGCCCTGCTGTGGCTGCTGGTCGAGTCGAAGGTCTCGCACCCCCTGGTCGACCTGTCGATGATGGCCCGCCCGGCCGTCGCGTTCACCAACATCGCCGGCCTGCTGATCGGCTTCGGCATGTACGGCTCGTTCATGGTGATCAGCAACTTCGCGCAGACCCCGGAGAAGCTCGCCCACTACGGCTTCACCGCCACCGTGCTGCACGCCGGCATCATGCTGCTGCCCTCCGCGATCGGCTCCATGGTCGCCGCCCCGCTCGGCGCGCTGCTGATCGCCCGCCGCGGCCCGCGCCTGCCGCTGGTCCTCGGCGGCCTGCTCGGCGCGGTCGCGATGGCCTACCTGGCGGTGCGTCACGACGCCGAGTTCGACGTCTACTTCTCCTCCGCGGTCTTCGGCCTCGGCGTCGGCCTGGCCTACGCGGCCATGCCCGCCTACATCAACGGCGCCGTGCCCGCCGAGCAGTCCGGCATCGCCAACGGCATGAACGCCGTGCTGCGCACCGTCGGCGGCGCCGTCGGCACCGCCGTGATGGCCGCGATCCTCACCGGCGACACCCTCAAGCTGCCGATCCCCGTGCAGCTGCCCACGCTGGACGCCTACCAGCACGCCTTCTGGGTCGCCGGCGTGATGTGCCTGGTCGCCGCGGTCGTCCCGTTCGGCATCCGCCGCATCAAGGCCGCCGCCACCCCCTCCGAGCAGCCCGCGCCGGCGCTCGCCAAGACCGACGCCTGACGGCGTCCCTCGCGTACTGGACACACGCGAGTACGACGGACACCCCCCGCCACGGGCATCGGCGGGGGGTGTCCGTCCGTCCGGGGGTGCTCACGCACTGCTCGGCCGGGGCCTGAGCGGGAGCGCCCCCGAGGCCTCCAGCTCCTCGTCGTCCACCGCGAAGGTCCGCACCCGCCCCGGCCCCGAGTACGGCGTCTCGAAGCGCACCGTCACCCGGCCGACGCCGCTCCCCTGCACCCATCCGGGGCCGAACTCGCGGTGCGTCACGTCCTGGCCCGGCCACCAGCGGCGGACGGCCGGTCCGGCGGTCGGGGCCTCTTCCTCGGCCTCCCGCTCGGCCTCCTCCGGAACCGCCCCCGCTCCTCCCGCTCCAGCTGCGCGAACAGGTCCTCCTGGGTGTAGTCGGCGAGCTGGGCGACGCCCACGCCGAGCAGCCGCACCCCGCCCGTGACGTCCACCTGCATGGCCAGGCGGCGGGCGGTCGCGCCGATCACCTCGGGGTCGTCCGTCGGCCCGCGCAGCGTCTCGGAGCGGGTCAGCGTGGAGAAGTCGAAGCGGCGGACCTTCAGCACCACCGTCCGCCCGGAGCGCCCGGCCGCGCGCAGCCGGCGGACGCACCGCGCGGCCAGGTGGTCGATCTCGCGCAGGATGCGGTCCCGGTCGGCCAGGTCGACCTCGAAGGTGTCCTCCACCGAGACGGACTTGGCGTCCCGGTCCGGCACCACCGGCCGCTCGTCCCACCCCAGCGCCATCTGGAAGACGCCCGCGCCGTGCGCCTTGCCGAGCAGCGCGACCAGTTCCTCGAACCCGGCGTCCGCCAGGTCCGCGACGGTCGTCAACCCGGCCCGGCGCAGCGCCTGTTCGGTGGCCGGCCCGATGCCGGGCAGGGCGCGCACCGGCATCGGCGCCAGCACCGCCCGCTCGGAGCCCGGTTCGATCAGCACCAGCCCGTCCGGTTTGGCCTGCTCGGAGGCGATCTTCGCCATCAGCTTGGACGCGGCGGCGCCGACCGAGGCGGTCAGGCCGGTGTGCGCCACGATGTCGGCCCGCAGGTCCTCGGCGAGCGCCAGCACCAGCTGCGCGCCCTCGGCGGGCGTCGCCCCGGCGAGCGCGGGCCCGTACGGCCCGGCCTCCAGGTCGACGAACGCCTCGTCCAGGCTGAGCGGTTCGACCAGCGGGGAGCGCTCCCGCAGCAGGGCCATCACGATCTCGCTGTTGGCCCGGTAGGCCTCGAACCGGCCGGTCAGGAACGCCGCGTTCGGGCACAGCCGGCGGGCCTGCGCCATCGGCATCGCCGAGTGCACGCCGAACTTCCGCGCCTCGTAGGAGGCGGTGGAGACCACGCCGCGCCCGCCGAGGCCGCCGACGATGACGGGCTTTCCGCGCAGGCTCGGCTTGGACGCCTGCTCCACCGCCGCGAAGAAGGCGTCCATGTCGAGGTGGATGATGCTCGGCACGGACCGCACCGCACGATCATCCCGCGCACCACCGACAATCCCCCGCCGGAGCGGCCCCGCTCAGCCCCGCGCCGCGCCGCCGAGCGCCGCATCGGCGAGCGCCCGCGTCACCCCGTCCTCGTGCCGCCCGAGCAGCGCCGGGTCGGGCCGCACCAGCACGTTCAGGAACGCCTTCGCCGCGCTGCCGATCTCCCGCACCTCGCCGTAGTGCCAGGTGGTGTCGTGCCACTCCTCCACGCCGACCCCGGACGCGTCGATCCCGGCGGCCCGGCACAGCGCCAACGCCCGCCGCACGTGGAAGGTCTGACTGATCAGCACCGCCCTGTCGACGCCGAATATCCGGTGCGCGCGGGTGCAGGAGTCCCAGGTGTCGAAGCCCGCGTAGTCGCCGACCACCCGCACCTCGGGCACGCCGCGCTCGATCAGGTAACCGCGCATCGCGTCGGTCTCGTCGTACGCGACGGTGCCGTTGTCGCCGGTCACCAGGATCGCCTGCACCTTGTCGGCCCGGTACAGCTCCAGCGCGGCGTCCAGCCGGTGCGCCAGGTACGGGGACGGCTTGCCGTCCATCAGGCCGGCGCCGAACACCACGGCCACCGGCGCGGCCGGCACGCTCTGCACGGTGCCGATCTTGTGGGACTGCGTCATGAACAGCCAGGCGCTCGGGGTCAGCGCCAGCGCCGTGCCCACCGCCAGCGCCTGGAACCAGCGCCGCTGACCGCGCCGGGTGCCCCAGCCGGGCGGCCGCCGGGTCAGCAGCCACCGACAGCGTCGCCCCAGGCCCTGCATGATCGTCCACACACCGAAGGTGACGAACCGTCCGCCCGGCCGGTTCCCGGAGCCGGACGGGCCGTCAGACCGCGCGGTTGCGGCGCTGCGCCAACTCGTCCGCCGGGTCGTGGCCGATCAGCGTCTCGCCGGTGTCGGTGCGCTCGCCGTGCAGCCGGCCGAGGGTGGCGTCGAGCTCCTGCCAGACCGCGCCGACCGCGATCCCGAACACGCCCTGGCCGCCGTTCAGCAGGTCGACGACCTGCTGCGGGGAGGTGCACTCGTAGACGGTGGCGCCGTCGCTCATCAGGGTCAGCCCGGTCAGGTCGGCCGGGTCGGCGGACTGCAGGTGGGTGACCGCCACTCGGATGTTCTGCAGCGACACGCCGGCGTCCAGCAGCCGCTTCACGATCTTCAGCAGGAGGATGTCCCGGAAGCTGTACAGCCGCTGCGTGCCCGCCGCGTGGCCGGAGCGCACCGAGGGCTCCAGCAGGCCGGTGCGCGCCCAGTAGTCGAGCTGCCGGTAGGTGATGCCGGCGGCGGCGCAGGCCGTCGGGCCGCGGTAGCCGACCAGGGAGGAGCTCGGGGTGAGCCGTTCGATCGCGGGCTGCCCGGGCTGGACGGCCGGGAAACGGCCGAGCCGGGGCAGCTCCTCGCCGTCCGGCTCGGGCCGCCAGGGGCGCCCGATCGGACCGCGGCCGGCGCGCGGCACGTGCACCGCGCACAGGGCTCCGGAACGCGTCTCGTCGCCGGTGCCGCTCATCGCCAACCTCCGTCCATTCCGCCTCAAGGCCCCCGTGGCCCCGCACGAACCCCGGGGGTCCGGCTGCGGGCGGCCCGTCCGGCGGGCCATCACCTGACGGTAGGCAGTCGCCAAAGCACCGTCAACGATCGCCACGCCGGGGCCTCCGGCAAACTTCACCCCATCGAGTGGTTATTCGTGCCCCTGGTGCGGGTAGCGGAATGGATTTCTACCACAGCCGAGTTGCGGCCCGTGACCTGCCCCGCTAGCGGAACGTCGGCCGACGGTCACCAACCGCCACCGGCCGCCGCCGAACGGCCGAAACCCGGCCCGGCCGGCTACTGCGGGCCGCTGCCCCCGAAGTCCTCCGGCGAGACCTGGTCCAGGAACTCCCGGAACTTCTCGACCTCGTCCTCCTGCTCGTCCGGGATCGAGATGCCGGCCTCCGCCAGCACCTCCTCGCTCCCGTAGATGGGCGTGCCGGTGCGCAGCGCCAGCGCTATCGCGTCCGAGGGGCGCGCGCTCACCTCGGCACCCCCGGAGAAGACCAGGTCCGCGTAGAACACACCGTCCCGGAGGTCGTTGATCCGCACCTCGGTCAACTGCTGGCCGAGCGCCTCCAGCACGTCCTTGAACAGGTCGTGCGTCAGCGGCCGCACCGGAGTCATGCCCTGCTGGGCGAAAGCGATCGCGGTGGCTTCCCCCGGCCCGATCCAGATCGGCAGGTAGCGGTCCCCGCCGACCTCCCGCAGCAGCACGATCGGCTGGTTGGAGGGCATCTCCACCCGGACACCCACGACGTCGAGCTCATTCACACCAGCAACCCTATGGCGCGCGCTCCCGATAGGAAAGCGCAGCAGGCAGCGGCCACCGCGATCCGGACGCCGCCCGCCCGCCGCCCGCTCAGGACCGGGCCCGCAGACCCGCCTGCACCATCGCCGCGTGCAGGCGCACCGACAGCGTCGCCAGCTCCCGCGCGGTCGCCTCCGCGTGCGCCCGGGTCTGCGGGTTGCGGTGCCGCCGCAGCGGCGCCACCACCTGCTCCACCAGCGAAACCTCGCGGTCCGCGGCCGCCTTCATCGCCCGCAGGTGCCGCGGCTCCAGGCCGAACCGGCCCAGCTCCGCCACCAGCCGCGCGATCTGCAGCGCCTCCCCGTCGTACCCGCCGTCCGGGCCCGGCTGCACCAGCCCGTACGACTCCCATTCGACGAGTTCCCGCTCCTGCGCCTCCGCCGCCGCGATCAGCTCGGCCCGGCCCAGCCGCACCCCGCCCGTCGACGGCGACCCCGCCAGCTCCCGGTCCGCCTCCTCCAGCGGCCCCGGGCGCGCCTCCGCCGCCGGCAGCGCCGGCGGCTGCTCACCGCGCTCGATCGCGTCGAGGTGCTCGCGGATCACCCGCAACGGCAGGTAGTGGTCGCGCTGCATCCGCAGCACGTACGCCAGCCGCTCCACGTCCGCCGCCGAGAACTTCCGGTAGCCGGACGGGGTGCGCTGCGGCTCGACCAGGCCCTCCGCCTCCAGGAAGCGGATCTTGGAGATCGTCACCTCCGGGAAGTCGTCCCGGAGGAAGGCCAGCACCGCGCCGATGGACAGCAGTTCGTCACCCCGCCGGCGCGCCTCGCCCGCGCGGCGCGAGGCCGGCACGGGCGAGGTCCCGAGGGACGGGGTCGGAGTCTGTGGGGTCACTCGGGCTCCAAACGGAGAAGTGGTCAGTACCCCCGGTGGTGGCTGGCGAAGAACACCAGCCGGTACTTACCGATCTGCACCTCGTCGCCGTTGCTCAGCAGCACCTCGTCGATCCGCTCCCGGTTGACGTAGGTGCCGTTCAGGCTGCCCACGTCCGCGACCGAGAAGCCGCCGTCGGGCTGCCGGCGGAACTCCACGTGCCGACGCGACACCGTCACGTCGTCCAGGAAGATGTCGCCCTGCGGGTGGCGACCCGCCGTGGTGACGTCCGAGTCCAGCAGGAACCGGCTGCCCGAGTTCGGGCCGCGCTGCACGATCAGCAGCGCCGAGCCCGGCGGCAGCGCGTCGATCGCCGCCATGACCTCGGCCGACAGCGTCGGCGTGGCGCCGGTCGACGTCGCGGTCGGGTCGTACGACTCGATGCCGGAGATCGAAATGGTCGACGTGGTCTCCGCCGCGCCCTCCGGGAAACCGCCACCGCCACGCAGCTGAGTACCGCAGTTCGAGCAGAACCGGGCCTGCGCCGGGTTCTGGTTCCCGCACCGCGGGCACGGGCTGGTGCCAGCCATGTTCACAGCCTCCTGGCGCGGCACGCCCGACTGGGGGTGCCCGGCATAGGGGTCCGGGGCAAACCCTCCACCGGAGGTTGAGGGTCCTGACGGGAAACCTATGCGCGGCCCGCCCGACGAATCAACCGACGCGCCGTAACCGGCGTCGAACTGCCCGGTCGGCACCCCGGCGCCCTCCGTCACGTCGTCCCGGTACAGCGCGCGCTGCCCGTCCGACGCCGGACGCATCGGCGGCACCCCGGCGTCGTCCTGCCGGTACCGGGCGGTCGGCGCCTCCGCAGCCGCCTGCTTCTTACGGCCGAAAAGCTTCGAGAAAAAACTCACGGGCGAATCCCCTTGCGTGTGACAGAACCGCCCGCGGGGCAGGGTTCAAGGCTCGGTGTGGCGGTAAACCCGGCATCCGGCCGGGGACTGACGATCGGTAGGACCCAGTGTCGCCGACGCCCTGCGGGCACCCACCACCGGGGGCGACCCGCAGCTGACGAACCGTACGGAGCGCGCCCCGTCACTTCGCCGCCGGCTTGCCGTACTGCAACGGCTTCGGGGTGGCCAACGCGTCCACCACCACCTTCTGCGGCTGGGCGATGGTCGCCCGCGCCTGCTGCTTCTCCAGGCTGCGCACCACACCACCGGGAATGTTCAGCGCCGGAGTCAGATCCTGCGGGTTGCCCACCACGGTGAAACGGAACGGCTGCGACACGTTCTTCCCGTCGATCCGCACACCGCCGCCCGACGCGTTGTCGGTGAAGTACGTCCCGGCCACCACGCGCACGTCGTTGATCTGAATCGCCTCCGCCCCCGCCGCTCGGAGTTCCTGCAGGGTGTCCAGCAGCATATCCGCCTTCACCTGCCCTTGGGGATCATCGATCGTCAGCACGATCCCCGGACCGGTCGCCTTCTCCGTCCCCGCCAGCACACCCAGCTCCGCGGCCTTCCGCCTGGTCTGTTCCTGCGCCTCCTTGGCCTGGTTGGACGAGTTCTCCAACTGCGCCAAGGACTGCTCCAGCTGCGTCTTCTCGAACTGGAGACGCTGCTGGCGGCCGTCCAGTTCGTCCAGGATCCGCACCAGGTCCTCCTGCCGCGCCCCGCGCAGCTGGCTGTGGTCGTTCGTCGACCGCACCTGGATCGCCAGCGCCAGCCCCAGCGCGAACAGCAGCAGCGCCACCACCAGTTGGCCCCGCGACACCCGCGGCGGCCACACCGCGGCCTTCAACCGGGTCCGCCCGTCCGACGGCAACGCCACCGGCACCGGCGCGCCCTGACGCGCCGTCACGGGCTCCGCCGGGACGGGCTCCTCCGCCGCCGGCGCGGGCTCCGGCTCCTTCGCCGCTCCATCGGCCGCGGCACCGTCGTCCGCCTTCTCGACGGGCTGCTCGGGCCGCTTCTCCGCCGACTGCTCGGACCCGGCCGGCCGCTCCGGGCCCTGCGGCTCCTTCTCCTCGCTCACACCGCTCCCTACGCCCTGAACACGTGCCGACGGATGGCCGCGGCATTCGAGAAGATCCGGATGCCCAGCACCACCACCACGCCGGTGGACAGCTGCGAGCCGACGCCCAACTGGTCGCCGAGGAACACGATCAGCGCCGCCACCACCACGTTCGACAGGAACGACACCACGAAGACCTTGTCGTCGAAGATCCCGTCCAGCATCGCCCGCACGCCGCCGAACACCGCGTCCAGCGCCGCCACCACCGCGATCGGCAGGTACGGCACCACCGCGTTCGGCACCTCCGGCTGCACGAAGATGCCGACGACCACGCCGATCACGAGACCCAGTACGGCAATCACGGTGTAGCAGCTCCTGTTCCGGTGGAAGTGGACTTCACGGTCGACCGCGCGGACGCCGACGGCGCCGGCGACTTCGGCTTCACGGACGACGACGGCGAGGACGACGGCGACGGCGACGAGGACGACTGCGGCGCGGCCGACTGCGGCGCCGGCTCCGGCGACTCCGTCCCGGCCACCCGCAGCGTCACGCCGGCCGCGGCCGGCAGCGTCAGCGACTTCTGCGCCGACACCGTCGACCGGATCCCGTAACTGTCCTGGATGACCTTCAGATAGTGGCCGGCCTCGTTGTCCTGGAAGGCCTGCGCCAGCCGCGGCCCGTCCCCGATCGCCAGCAGCGTGTACGGCGGCACCAGCGGACGGTTGTCGACCAGGATCGCGTCACCGGCCGCCCGGATCGCCGACAGCGCGGTCAGCCGCTGCCCGTTCACCGACACCGCCTCCGCGCCCGCCAGCCACAGGCCGTTCACCGCGTACTGCAGATCGTGGTCCTGCACCCGGCCCTTGTTGCCGAACCCCTCGGCGTTCCGCGGATCGCTCACGTTGCCGCCGGTCCCGGTGCCGGACGCGTCCTCGATCACCAGCTTGACGCCCGGCCCGGTGATCGCCCCGGTCCCGGCCTGCGCGGCCAGCAGCGCCAGCCCGCCGTCGTCCGACTGCAGCGCCTGCGCCTGGGCCTCCTCGACCTTGACGCGGTCCTGCTCGACCTGCCGCTGCAGGGCGTCCGCCGCCTTGTTGGCCTCGTTCACCCGGCTCACCAGGGCGTCCCGCTCCTGCGCCAGGACGGGCGCCGCCTCCTGCGTGTTCACCGCCCCGACGGTCACCACCGCCGCCGCCAGCGCCAGCCCCAGGGCCAGCACCAGCCGCCCCTTCGCCGTCGACGGCAGCCGCGACCGGCCCTCCGCCCCGCGCGCCCGGGCCGCCTCCGCGTACCCGTCGTCCAGCGAGTGGTCCATCACCGTGGTCAGCAGGGACATCGAGGCGTCCGGGCGGCGGAACCGCCCCTCCGGGTCACTCGGCGTCGACGTTGCTGGCATGCGCCACATCGTTTCACGACCACGCGCCGGCCCACGACCAGCCCCGGCCGCGTCCGGCCCTATCGGCACACGATCGTGACAAATGCCCGGTGGGGGCGGGCCCGCGGGCCCGCCCCCACCAGAACATCTCCGCACTACCTCCCGGCGCCGTCCACGACCGCGGCCCACTCGTCCAGCAGCCGCTCCGTCGCCTCGTCGTCCGGGCCCTCCGCCCACAGGTGCGTCACGGCCTCCGCCGGATCCGGCAGCACCAGCGTCCAGCGGCCGTCCGCCTCGACCACCCGCACGCCGTCCGTGGTGTCCAGCTTGCGGTTGCCCGCCGCCTCCACCACCGAACGCATCACCATGCCCTTGGCGGCCCACGGCGTCGCGATGTCGCGCTTCTGGATGTGCGCCTGCGGGATCCGCGCGTCGATCTGACTGAGCGTCAGCTGCGTCCGCGCCACCAGGCCCACCAGGCGCACGAACGCGGCCGCGCCGTCCAGCACCCCGGAGAACTCCGGCACCACGAAACCGCCGCGCCCGTCGCCGCCGAAGATCGTGCCGTCCGCCGCCGCGGTCTTCGCCAGGTCGTGCGGCGAAGTCGTCGTCCACACCACCTGGGTGCCGTGGTACGCCGCCACCTGCTCGGCGATCCGCGTCGTCGTCACCGGCAGCGCCACCTGCCCGGCGCGGCGCTCCGCCGCCACCAGGTCCAGCAGCACCAACAGCGCCCGGTCGTCCTCGATCACCCGACCGAGCTCGTCGACGAAGGACACCCGTTCACCCACCGGGTCGAACCGCACGCCGAACGCCGCCCTGGAGGACGCCACCAGCTCGCCCAGCCTGGCCAGCGCCGCCCGCCGGTCGTCGGCGCCCTCGGTCGGCCGCGCCTCGTCCAGGCCGCCGGCCACCGTCAGCGTCTCCACCCCGAGCCGGCCCAGGATGCTCGGCAGCACCAGCCCCGCACTGCCGTGCGCGGCGTCCACCACCACCTTCAGCCCGGCCTCCCGCACCCCGGTGGTGTCCACCGCCCGCAGCAGGTTCGTCGCGTACGAGTCGAACACGCTCGCCGGGTGCAGCAGGTCGCCGATCTCGCCAGGGAAGGCCCGCCGGAACTCCTGCCGCGCGTACACCCGGTCCAGCTTCCGCTGTCCGGCCTGCGACAGGTCGGCGCCCCGCTCGTCGAAGAACAGGATGTCCAACGAGTCCGGCACTCCCGGCGTGGTCCGCAGGAAGATCCCGCCCGCGCTCCCCCGCGCCGTCGCCTGCCGGGCCACCGGCATCGGCACGTTCTCCAGGTCCCGGACGTCGATCGCACTGGTCTGCAGCGCCGAGATCATCGCCCGCTTCAACGCCCGCGCACCACGCGAGTGGTCACGCGCGATGGTGACGGTCGCGCCCTTCTTCAGCGTGGTCGCGTACGCCCCCGCCAGCCGCACCGCCAGCTCCGGCGTGATCTCCACGTTCAGGATGCCCGACACGCCGCGCACCCCGAACAGGTGCTCCTGGCCGCGGGACTCCCAGATCACCGAGGTGTTGACGAACGCGCCGGCCTCGATCGTCTTGAACGGGTAGACCCGGACGTTGCCCGCGATGATCGACTCCTCGCCGATCAGGCACTCGTCACCGATCACCGCCCCCTCGTCGATCCGCGCCGCCTGCATCACGTCGGTGTTCTTCCCGACCACGCAGCCGCGCAGGTTCGACTGCGGCCCCACGTACACGTTGTCGTGCACCACCGCCTTGTGCAGGAACGCGCCGCGCTTCACGACCACGTTCGACCCCAGCACGGTGTGCTCGCGCAGTTCCACGCCGGCCTCGACCTTGGCGTAGTCGCCGATGTACAGCGGCCCGCGCAGCACCGCCTCCGGGTCCACCTCGGCGCCCTCGGCCACCCACACGCCGGGCGAGATCTCGAACCCGTCGAGCTCGACCTGGACCTTCCCCTCCAGGACGTCCGCCTGCGCCTTCAGGTAGCTCTCGTGGGTGCCCACGTCCTCCCAGTAGCCCTCGGCGACATAGCCGAACACCGGCTTGCCCTCCTTGAGCAACTGCGGGAACACGTCGCTCGACCAGTCGACCGACTCTCCGGCCGCCACGTAGTCGAAGACCTCGGGCTCCATCACGTAGATGCCGGTGTTCACGGTGTCCGAGAACACCTGCCCCCAGGTCGGCTTCTCCAGGAAGCGCTCGACCTTGCCCTCGTCGTCCGTGATGGTGATGCCGAATTCCAACGGATTCGGCACCCGGGTGAGGCACACCGTCACCAGTGCGCCCTTCTCCCGGTGAAAGGCAATCAGCTCGGAAAGGTCGAAGTCGGTCAGCGCGTCACCGGAGATCACCAGAAACGAATCGTCCCGCAGCGCGTCCTCGGCGTTCTTCACGCTGCCCGCGGTCCCCAGCGGCGTTTCCTCGTTGGCATAGGTGAGGTGCATCCCCAGTTCCTCACCGTCACCGAAGTAGTTCTTCACCAGTGAGGCCAGGAACTGCACAGTCACCACCGTGTCGGTGAGGCCGTGCCGCTTCAGCAACCGCAGCACGTGCTCCATGATCGGCCGATTGGCGACCGGCAACAGTGGCTTGGGCATGCTGGAAGTCATGGGGCGGAGTCGAGTGCCCTCCCCGCCCGCCATCACAACGGCTTTCATTACGGGTGCGTCCTCCTTCGCGGTGGTGAACCCCTGCGGGTCCATCAAACCGGTCCGACGCATGTCTACCCGGAAGAAATGATCCGACTCACCGTGGCGGCCGTGTGAAACGTCTCAGGCCGATCTCAAACGGCAGCCGTACGCTCCGCCTTCAGCATCTGCCGAGCCTGCACGGCATACAGCGCGCCGGCCCACCAGTACAGCGTCGTCCCCCACCAGATGAACGCCCAACTCACCGCTCCCGCAACCTGGTGCACCCATCCCACACCGACACTCAGCAGCAACAGCGGAAACGCGTACATCAGATTGAACGTGGCGGCCTTCCCCAGAAAACTCACGTTCAGCGGCCCGTACCCCGCCCGGTTGAGCCGCAGCAGCACCACCCCGACGAAGGCCTCACGCGCCACCAGCAACGCCGTCAGCCACCACGGCAGGATCTCCCGCCAGGTCAGCCCCACCAGCGTCGACACGATGTACAGCCGGTCCGCCGCGGGATCCAGCAACTGCCCCAGCCGGCTGATCTGCCCCCACCGCCGCGCCAGCTTCCCGTCCAGGTAGTCGCTGACCCCGCTCAGCATCAGGACGACGATCGCCCACCCGTCGTTCTTCGGCCCCCGAAGACCGGCCACAACACCAACCACAGAAAGATCGGCACGCCCACCAGCCGAGCCATGCTCAGCAGATTGGGGATCGTGAAGATCCGGTCGGTCTGGACTCGCGTCTCCTGGACCTCCACGGTGCGGAGCCTCCTGTGGTACCAACGACAAAGTGTGCGGGATTGACCTTACAACAGAAAAGCCCCCTGACATCCCGTCAGGGGGCTTCTCCAGAAAAATTGTTCGGCGGCGTCCTACTCTCCCACAGGGTCCCCCCTGCAGTACCATCGGCGCTGTGAGGCTTAGCTTCCGGGTTCGGAATGTAACCGGGCGTTTCCCTCACGCTATGACCACCGAAACACTATGAAACTGTCACCACCCACACGAGTGTTCGTGGGGGTCGTTGTTTCAGAACAACACAGTGGACGCGAGCAACTGAGGACAAGCCCTCGGCCTATTAGTACCGGTCAACTCCACCCCTCACAGGGCTTCCATATCCGGCCTATCAACCCAGTCGTCTACTGGGAGCCTTACCCTCTCAAGGAGGTGGGAGTGCTCATCTCGAAGCAGGCTTCCCGCTTAGATGCTTTCAGCGGTTATCCCTCCCGAACGTAGCCAACCAGCCATGCCCTTGGCAGGACAACTGGCACACCAGAGGTTCGTCCGTCCCGGTCCTCTCGTACTAGGGACAGCCCTTCTCAACACTCCTACGCGCACAGCGGATAGGGACCGAACTGTCTCACGACGTTCTAAACCCAGCTCGCGTACCGCTTTAATGGGCGAACAGCCCAACCCTTGGGACCTACTCCAGCCCCAGGATGCGACGAGCCGACATCGAGGTGCCAAACCATCCCGTCGATATGGACTCTTGGGGAAGATCAGCCTGTTATCCCCGGGGTACCTTTATCCGTTGAGCGACGGCGCTTCCACAAGCCACCGCCGGATCACTAGTCCCTACTTTCGTACCTGCTCGACCCGTCAGTCTCACAGTCAAGCTCCCTTGTGCACTTACACTCAACACCTGATTGCCAACCAGGCTGAGGGAACCTTTGGGCGCCTCCGTTACCCTTTAGGAGGCAACCGCCCCAGTTAAACTACCCACCAGACACTGTCCCTGATCCGGATCACGGACCCAGGTTAGACATCCAGCACGACCAGAGTGGTATTTCAACGGCGACTCCACAACAACTGGCGTTGCTGCTTCAAAGTCTCCCACCTATCCTACACAAGCCGAACCGAACACCAATATCAAGCTATAGTGGTCCCGGGGTCTTTCCGTCCTGCTGCGCGAAACGAGCATCTTTACTCGTAATGCAATTTCACCGGGCCTGTGGTTGAGACAGTCGAGAAGTCGTTACGCCATTCGTGCAGGTCGGAACTTACCCGACAAGGAATTTCGCTACCTTAGGATGGTTATAGTTACCACCGCCGTTTACTGGCGCTTAAGTTCTCAGCTTCGCCCGACCGAAGTCGGACTAACCGGTCCCCTTAACGTTCCAGCACCGGGCAGGCGTCAGTCCGTATACATCGCCTTACGGCTTCGCACGGACCTGTGTTTTTAGTAAACAGTCGCTTCTCGCTGGTCTCTGCGGCCACCACCAGCTCAAGGAGCAAGTCCCATCACCAGCAATGGCCCCCCTTCTCCCGAAGTTACGGGGGCATTTTGCCGAGTTCCTTAACCACAGTTCACCCGAACGCCTCGGTATTCTCTACCTGACCACCTGAGTCGGTTTGGGGTACGGGCCGCCATGAAACTCGCTAGAGGCTTTTCTCGACAGCATAGGATC
>NZ_KK853997.1:1632812-1650202 GCF_000696185.1 Kitasatospora cheerisanensis KCTC 2395
GTGCCGAATAGTCAACGTTCCACCCATGAGCAACCGTGCGAGACATTCGCTCGCAAGCGGCCATGTGCTCCTTAGAAAGGAGGTGATCCAGCCGCACCTTCCGGTACGGCTACCTTGTTACGACTTCGTCCCAATCGCTGGTCCCACCTTCGACGGCTCCTCCCCTTACGGGTTAGGCCACCGGCTTCGGGTGTTACCGACTTTCGTGACGTGACGGGCGGTGTGTACAAGGCCCGGGAACGTATTCACCGCAGCATGCTGATCTGCGATTACTAGCAACTCCAACTTCATGGGGTCGAGTTGCAGACCCCAATCCGAACTGAGACCGGCTTTTTGGGATTCGCTCCGCCTCACGGCATCGCAGCCCTTTGTACCGGCCATTGTAGCACGTGTGCAGCCCAAGACATAAGGGGCATGATGATTTGACGTCGTCCCCACCTTCCTCCGAGTTGACCCCGGCAGTCTCCTGTGAGTCCCCGACATTACTCGCTGGCAACACAGAACAAGGGTTGCGCTCGTTGCGGGACTTAACCCAACATCTCACGACACGAGCTGACGACAACCATGCACCACCTGTACACCGACCACAAGGGGGCTGCCCATCTCTGAGCCGTTTCCGGTGTATGTCAAGCCTTGGTAAGGTTCTTCGCGTTGCGTCGAATTAAGCCACATGCTCCGCTGCTTGTGCGGGCCCCCGTCAATTCCTTTGAGTTTTAGCCTTGCGGCCGTACTCCCCAGGCGGGGAACTTAATGCGTTAGCTGCGGCACCGACGACGTGGAATGTCGCCAACACCTAGTTCCCAACGTTTACGGCGTGGACTACCAGGGTATCTAATCCTGTTCGCTCCCCACGCTTTCGCTCCTCAGCGTCAGTAATGGCCCAGAGATCCGCCTTCGCCACCGGTGTTCCTCCTGATATCTGCGCATTTCACCGCTACACCAGGAATTCCGATCTCCCCTACCACACTCCAGCCTGCCCGTATCGAATGCAGACCCGGGGTTAAGCCCCGGGCTTTCACATCCGACGCGACAGGCCGCCTACGAGCTCTTTACGCCCAATAATTCCGGACAACGCTCGCACCCTACGTATTACCGCGGCTGCTGGCACGTAGTTAGCCGGTGCTTCTTCTGCAGGTACCGTCACTTGCGCTTCTTCCCTGCTGAAAGAGGTTTACAACCCGAAGGCCGTCATCCCTCACGCGGCGTCGCTGCATCAGGCTTTCGCCCATTGTGCAATATTCCCCACTGCTGCCTCCCGTAGGAGTCTGGGCCGTGTCTCAGTCCCAGTGTGGCCGGTCGCCCTCTCAGGCCGGCTACCCGTCGTCGCCTTGGTAGGCCATTACCCCACCAACAAGCTGATAGGCCGCGGGATCATCCTGAACCGCCGGAGCTTTCCACCAACCCCCATGCGGGAGAAGGTCGTATCCGGTATTAGACCTCGTTTCCAAGGCTTGTCCCAGAGTTCAGGGCAGATTCCCCACGTGTTACTCACCCGTTCGCCACTGATCCACCCCGAAGGGCTTCACCGTTCGACTTGCATGTGTTAAGCACGCCGCCAGCGTTCGTCCTGAGCCAGGATCAAACTCTCCGTGAATGTCTCCACGGGGAGCGGCACAGCAACCACCGGAATAAGGGCGGTCCTGCGCACTGCGTCCTCGCTAGTGTTACTTCATAAAGGAATCTCCAACCGATCCATGCGGACCGGCCGGGGATGTCAACATATCTGGCGTTGACTTTTGGCACGCTGTTGAGTTCTCAAGGAACGGACGCTTCCTTCGAGCCGCATTCCTGCGGACCCTCCGGGCGCTTCGTTCTTTCGTGTTTCCAGCTTAGCAGATCGTTTTCTCGGTGTTGACCGAGTGTTTACGTTCTCGACTTGCTCTGTTTACCGCCGTTGCGCGGCGACCTGAGCAACGATAGCGGGTCCGTGGCCGACTGCCTAATCGAGGCGGGGTGCTGTCACTCGGACAGCGGTTGAGTGCCCGTGCGGGTGGGCTGCGGGCGGGCCGGTGGGGGGTCACCCGGATGCCGTAGAGTGCGGCAGGTTGGCCAAGAGGACTAGACCACTTGAGGGTGGCGGGCTCGGAGGCGAGGGTGCGCGAAGGTCGGTTCGTGTGCGGCGGGGTGGACGTCTGGAGCGATCTTCACTCGGGCGACTCGTGAGCGTTACGGCATGAAATGTCCGAAGTTGACGTAATTTGTGTTCAGTCGATCGACGGGCCGCTCTCGTGCGGTCGCACGCGATGTACTCCGTACCTGGGAGGCTCCACCATGACCACTGTCACGTCGCCGCTCGCCGGGCGCGCTGTCGGCCTTGCCAATGTGCCGGACCCGGTGTTCGCAGGAGCGATGGTCGGGCCGGGTACGGCGATCGACCCGTTGCGGGAGCCGATCGAGGCGGTCGCGCCGGTGGACGGGCAGGTGGTGTCGATGCATCCGCACGCGTTCGTGGTGATGGACGAGAACGGGCACGGGGTGCTGACGCACCTGGGGATCGACACCGTGCAGCTCAATGGGGAGGGGTTCGAGCTGCTGGTGCACAAGGGGGACCGGGTGAAGCGGGGGCAGCCGGTGATCAAGTGGAACCCGGCGGCGGTGGAGGCGGCCGGGAAGTCGCCGATCTCGCCGATCGTGGCGCTGGAGGCGTCTGCGGAGCAGTTGAGCGGGGTGGCTGAGTCCGGTGACGTGACGGCCGGCGGCGAGCTGTTCATCTGGAACTGACGGCGACGACGGGCGAAGGGGTTCGGACCATGGAGCGGACACTGCGCGGCGTGGGAGTGAGTCACGGGGTCGCCATCGGGCCGGTGCGGCACATGGGGACCGCCGTGCTGGAGCCGCCGACCACCCAGATCTCGGCCGCCGAGGCGCCGCACGAGCAGGCCCGGGCGCAGGCCGCGGTGGAGGCGGTGGCGGCGGATCTGATCGCGCGCGGGAACCTGGCGGGCGGTGAGGCGCAGGCGGTGCTGGAGGCCCAGGCGCTGATGGCGCAGGACCCGGAGCTGATCGCCGACGTGAACCGGCGGATCTCGGAGGGCAACAGCGCGGAGCGCGGGGTGTACGACGCGTTCGCGGCGTACCGGACCCTGCTGGCCGCGGCCGGCGAGTACCTGGCGGGGCGGGTCGCGGACCTGGACGACGTGCGGAACCGGATCGTGGCGCGGCTGCTGGGCGTGCCGATGCCGGGGGTTCCGGACAGCGACGAACCTTATGTACTGCTGGCGCGGGACCTGGCGCCGGCGGACACGGCGTTGCTGGACCCGTCGCTGGTGCTGGGGTTCGTGACGGAGGAGGGCGGGCCGACCTCGCACAGCGCGATTCTGGCGCGGGCGATGGGGGTGGCGGCGGTGGTGGCGCTGCCGCGGGCGACGGAGCTGGCGGAGGGGGTGGTGGTCGCGGTCGACGGGTCCAGCGGCGAGGTGCTGGTGGAACCGTCGGCGGAGCGGCAGGAGGAGTTGCGTCGGCTGGCGGCCGAGCAGCAGGCCGCGCTGGCGGCGTCCTCGGGGCCGGGGCGGACGTCGGACGGGTTCATGGTGCCGTTGCTGGCGAACGTGGGCGGTCCGGGGGATCTGCCGGCGGCGTTGGAGCACGGGGCGGAGGGGGTCGGGCTGTTCCGGACGGAGTTCCTGTTCCTGGACGACTCGGCGAAGGCGCCGAGTGAGGACAAGCAGGTCGAGGCGTACCGGAAGGTGTTGGAGGCGTTCCCGGACGGCCGGGTGGTGGTGCGGGTGCTGGATGCCGGCGCGGACAAGCCGCTGGAGTTCCTGACGCCGGCGGACGAGCCGAATCCGGCGTTGGGGGTGCGGGGGCTGCGGACGTTGCTGGAGCACCCGGAGGTGCTGCGTTCGCAGTTGCGGGCGTTGGCGCGGGCGGCGGAGGGGCTGTCGGTGGGCCTGGAGGTGATGGCGCCGATGGTTGCGGACCGCGAGGACGCGCGGGCCTTCGCCGTTGCCTGCCGGGAGGCCGGCCTGGACGCCAAGTACGGGGCGATGGTGGAGATTCCGTCGGCTGCGCTGCGGGCCGGGTCGCTGCTGCAGGAGGTGGAGTTCCTGTCGCTGGGGACGAACGACCTGGCGCAGTACACCTTCGCGGCCGACCGGCAGGTCGGTTCGCTGGCTCGGCTGCAGGATCCGTGGCAGCCGGCGCTGCTGGACCTGATCGCGTCGGCGGCCGGGGCGGCGCAGGCGGTCGGGAAGAGCTGCGGGGTGTGCGGGGAGGCGGCGTCGGATCCGCTGCTGGCGTGTGTGCTGACGGGCCTCGGGGTGACCAGCCTGTCGATGGGCGCGGCGGCGATCCCGTACGTGCGGGGGGCGTTGGCGCAGGTGTCGCTGGCGCAGTGCCGGCAGGCCGCGGAGGCGGCGCGTGCTGCTGACTCGGCGGCGGAGGCGCGGGCGGCGGCGCAGCAGGTGTTGTCCGGCGTGTAGGACGCGTCCGGACCTTCGACTCCCGAGGGGTCGCTGCCACCGTGGGGGTTGGCGGCGGCCCCTCGGGGCCTTTCTGTCTGCGCTGCCGGGCGGTCAGTGCTTGCGGGTGGTGGCGAGCTGCTCGAAGAAGCGCAGGTGGTCGAGGTTGTCGACGGAGCCCGGGTTGACCGCCTTGGTGAGGGGGGTGCCGGACAGCAGGCGCTTGATGGGGACCTCCAGGCGCTTGCCGGTGAGGGTGTGCGGGAGGCCCTGGACGGTGATCACCTCGTCGGGGACGTGGCGCGGGGAGAGTTCGGTGCGCAGTGAGGTGCGGATGCGGGCGGTGAGGTCCTCGTCCAGGACGGCGCCGGGGGCGAGGACCACGAACAGCGGCATCCAGTAGCCGCCGTCGGGCTCTTCGAGGCCGATGACCAGGGACTCGGCGATCTCGGGGAGGCGTTCGACGACCTCGTAGATGTCGGAGGAGCCCATCCGGACGCCCTGCCGGTTGAGGGTGGAGTCGGAACGGCCGTGGATGACGACGGTGCCACGGCTGGTGGCGGTGATCCAGTCGCCGTGGCGCCAGATGCCGGGGTAGGTGTCGAAGTAGCTGTCGTGGTACCGGATGCCGTCGGGGTCGTTCCAGAAGCCGGTGGGCATGGACGGGAGCGGCTTGGTGACGACCAGTTCGCCGACCGCGTCGGTGAGGGGGTGGCCGCTGGGATCCCAGGATTCGACGGCGGCGCCGAGGCAGGGGGCCTGGATCTCGCCCACGTACACGGGGAGGGTGGGGACGCCGCCGACGAAGCAGGAGCAGACGTCGGTGCCGCCGCTGACGGAGGCGAGCCAGACGTCGGACTTCACCTCGTCGTAGATCCACTGGAAGCCGTCGGGCGGGAGCGGGGAGCCGGTGGTGCCGATGCAGCGGACGGCGGACAGGTCGAGGTCGCGCCCGGGGTGCAGCTCGGCCTTGCGGCTGGCGATGACGTAGGCGGCGGAGGTGCCGAGGACGGTGGCGCGGCTGCGGGCGGCGACCGACCAGAGGGCGCCGGTGTCGGGGTGGCCGGGGCTGCCGTCGTAGGTGACGATCGTGGATCCGGTGAGCAGGCCGGCGAGGAGGAAGTTCCACATCATCCAGCCGGTGGATGTGTACCAGAGGAAGCGGTCGTCCGGGCCGAGGTCGAGGTGGAGGGCGGCCTGCTTGAGGTGCTCGACGAGGATGCCGCCCTGGCTCTGCACGATGGCCTTGGGCAGGCCGGTGGTGCCGGAGGAGTAGAGGACCCAGAGCGGGTGGTCGAACGGGACGGGTTCGAAGACCGGCGCGGTGTCGGCGGCGACCAGGTCGTCGTAGTGCAGGGCGCCGTCGGCGGCGGGGGTGCCGAGCAGGGGGACGTGGATGACCGTGCGGAGGGTGGGGAGTTCGCGGCGGAGCTCGGCGACCACCTCGGTGCGGTCGTGGTTCTTGCCGCCGTAGTGGTAGCCGTCGACGGCGAACAGGACGGTCGGCTCGATCTGCTGGAGGCGGTCGAGGACGCTGCGGGCGCCGAAGTCGGGGGCGCAGCTGGTCCAGATCGCGCCGACCGCGGCGGAGGCGAGCAGGGCGACGGCGGCCTGCGGGATGTTCGGCAGGTAAGCGCTTACCCGGTCGCCCGGGCGGACGCCGTTGGCGCGCAGGGCGGCGGCCAGCGAGCCGACCTGGCGGCGCAGTTCGGCCCAGCTGGTGGCGACGGGTTCGGGGGTGCGCTCGTCGAGGTGGAGGATCGCCGGGCGGTCGGCGTTGGCCGGGTCCTCGGCGGGGCGCAGGGCGTGCTCGGCGTAGTTGAGGGTGGCGCCCGGGAACCAGTCCGCGCCCGGCATGGTGGCCGGCTCGGCGAGGCCGGTGGTGGGTCGGGTGAGGAAGCGCACGTCGAAGTACTCGGTGACGGCGGCCCAGAAGCGCGGGAGGTCCTCGGTCGACCAGCGGTGGAGGTCGGCGTAGCGGGTGGCGGCCTCGGCGTCGGTGGCGGCCGGTGCGAGCGGGGCGGCGGGCGCGCCGTGGTGCTCGGCGGCCCAGCGCTGGAAGGCGACCAGGCGGCTGGCGGCGGCGCGGGCGGAGTCCGGGCGCCAGAGCGGCTCGGGCTGCGGATACTGCTGGTCCTGGGGGGTCGGAGGGGTGCTCACGTGGTGTTCTCCAGGCCGGTGGTGGGACGGATGGGCTTGTGGCGGGCCGTCCGTGGGTGTTGACGGTGCTGACCATGCCACGTGATCGTCCGGGGGTCCAGGGTTTGCCCTGCTGGTGGACAGTGCGGAGCGGGGCGGCGGGTATTGGGGCGATCTCGTGTGGTGGGTGGGGCTGGTTCTGCCGTGGTCGGGGCGGGGTGGTGGGGCGGGATCTCGGGCTCTTGGGGCGGGATCGCGGGATCTTGGGGCGTGGGGCAGGCGATCGAGGCGGCGCGGGGCGTGGGTGGTGCGCGTGCGCGGAGGGTGGTCGGCGGGGGCGGGCGGTGGTAGGACGGCGGGATGACGGTGGCTTATGACGTGGTGATCGTGGGTGGCGGGCACAACGGGCTGGTGGCGGCCGGGTACTTGGGGCGCGCCGGGTTGCGGGTCCTGGTGCTGGAGCGGCTCGGGCACCTGGGCGGGGCGGCGGTCTCGGAGCGGGCGTTCCCCGGGGTGGATGCGCGGCTGTCGCGCTACTCGTACCTGGTGAGCCTGCTGCCGCGCCGGATCCTCGCAGACCTGGGTGTGCGGTTGGAGCTGCGGCGCCGGCGGATCTCCTCGTACACGCCGTGGGAGCGGGACGGGCGCGCGGGCAGCTTGCTGGTCGACGCCTCGGACGAGCGGCGGACGGCCTCGTCGTTCCGTGAACTGACTGGCGGGGAGCGCGAGTTCGCTGCCTGGCGGGATTTCTACGGGATGACCGGGCGGGTGGCGGAGCGGGTTTTTCCGTCGCTGACGGAGCCGTTGCCGTCGCGGACGGAGCTGCGGACGCTGGTGGACGATCCGGTGGCCTGGGGCGAGTTGTTCGAGCGGCCGTTGGGCGAGGCGCTGGAGCGGCGGTTCGCGGACGACGTGGTGCGGGGCGTGGTGCTGACGGACGCGTTGATCGGCACGTTCACGCACGCGCACGATCCGGCGCTGCGGCAGAATCGGTGCTTCCTCTACCACGTGATCGGCGGCGGGACGGGCGACTGGGACGTTCCGGTGGGCGGCATGGGCGCGGTGACGGGCGCCCTGGCGGATGCGGCCCGGGCCGGGCGGGGTGGAGTTCCTGACGGGGTGTGAGGTCACCGCGGTCGATCCGGGCGGGCCCGGACGGCCGGCCGAGGTCGGGTACCTGGACGCGGACGGGGTGGAGCGGCGGGTCGGGGCGCAGTGGGTACTGTCCAACGCCGCGCCGGCGGAACTGTCACGGCTGGTGGGCGGGGGTACGGCGGAGGGGCCGGACACGGGTGCGCGGGCGGGTGCCGGGGCGGGTGCGGAGCTGGGTTTGGGCGCGGGTGTGGGTGTGGGCGCCAGTTCGGGGTTGCCGGAGGGGGCGCAGCTGAAAGTCAACATGTTGCTTCGTCGGCTCCCCCGGCTGCGGGACAAGGCGGTGGACGTGCGGGACGCGTTCGGGGGGACCTTTCACATCGCGGAGTCGTACCGGGAGTTGGAAAGCGCTTACCGGGCGGCGTCGGAGGGGCGGCTCCCCTCCCCCGCGCCGTCCGAGATCTACTGCCACTCGCTGGCGGACCGTTCGATCCTGGGCGCCGGCGTACCCGTCGGGTTCCACACGCTGACGCTGTTCGGACTGCAGCTGCCGGCGCGGCTGTTCGCCGGAGATCGGGAGGGTGTGCGGCAGGCGGCACTGGAGGGCGTGCTGGCCGCGCTGGACGGGGTGTTGGCGGAGCCGCTCGCGGACTGCCTGGCGGTCGACGGTGACGGGCGGCCGTGCCTGGAGGTGCGGAGTCCGCTGGACCTGGAGGCCGAACTCCGGCTGCCGGGCGGCAACATCTTCCACCGCGACCTGGCGTTCCCGTTCCGGGCGGACGAGGGGGTCGGGCGCTGGGGCGTGGAGACCGCGAATCCCCGGGTACTGGTCTGCGGGGCCGGTGCTGTGCGGGGCGGCGGGGTGAGCGGGATTCCGGGGCACAACGCGGCGATGGCGGTGCTGGGGCGGTAGCGGCCGGTGGGAGGAGGGAGGAGGGAGGAGGGAAACGCTTTCCGGAGTCGGCGGGAAAGCGCTTACCCACACCAACCGGGCTTCGGCTTCTGCGGTGGAAGCGGCGGGAAAGCGGTTTCCCGTTGATCGACCGTCCGTCGGGCCGTGGCGGGAAAGCGCTTACCCGACCCCAGGGGCTGCGACTTCTGCTCCACGGCGGGCGGCGGGAGCGACGGGAAAGCGCTTACCGCAAGTCGGCTCGCGCCCGGATCCCGCGCACGGTAAGCGCTTTCCATCCGACTCCCCCGCCTCGCCGCCCGTCCGGCCCCGGCGGGCGGTACCCGCGTGCTCAGCGGAGGGTGAACTCGCCGTTGAACCAGGAGTGGGCGACGCGGGTGTGGAAGGGGAAGGCCAACGGGGTGTCGGCGGTGGCGAGTTGCCAGCCTTCGGTCTCGTCGGTGGGGACGGACGGGGGGAGGTCGGCGAGGTTGCGGGCGGGGAGCAGGGCGAAGAGGCAGAGGAAGCCGCCGAGGGTGTCGGAGTCGGTGGACACCAGGCGGGCGTCGGCGGGGTCGGCCAGGATGCCGGTCTCCTCGCGGAGTTCGCGGACGGCGGCCTGCTGCCAGCTCTCGCCGTAGTCGACGTAGCCGCCGGGGAGGGCGAGTTCGCCGTAGCCGGGTTCGATGGTGCGGCGGATGACGGTGAGCCGGGTGTCCCCGTCGGGGTGGTGGACCGGGAGGAGGGCGACGGTGACCGGCAGCGGGTTGCGGTAGCTGAGTTCGTGGCAGCCGGGGCAGCTGCGCGGCCAGGTCTCGGTGCCGGCCGGGTAGGGCGTTCCGCACCAGTGGCAGTGCGAGTTGGGGCCGAAGGGGGCGGGACGGGCGGACGGCTGGGTCATCATGAGGGGATGGTAGTTCGATCGGGTGATGGGTCGGGCGGGAAGCGGAAAGCCGGAACGGGCGCAGCGGTCGTGGACGGGCCGGCCACGGGTGGGGGGCGCGCGGGGTGTGGGTGGGGCGGTCGGGGGGTGTCGGAGTCCGGCTGGGCGGGTGAATTCGGGGTGCGGTGTTGGAATTCGGGGGCGTGCGCACGATAGCGATGGGATGGAGCTCGTGACGGACACGGGCCATTGATGTGCGTTTAAGGATGATTGTGCGAGCAATTCTGGTTTCGATGGTCGCCGCGGCCTCGGTGATCGGCCTGGCGGCCCCCGCACCTGCGACGACTCGGGCGGCGAGCGGCCAGGTAGTGGTCTTCTCCACCGAGCTGCTGCCGCTGGACGTCTACCAGGACCCGTCCGGCTGCAAGCAACTCCCCACTCTGGCGCACGTGTTGAACAACCAGACGGACGGCCCGGTGCAGGTGTACGGGAACCCGTTCTGTCTGGGCCCGTCGGTGACGGTGCAGCCCGGGTACGGGACGCACGTGCCCGGTGGCGCGGGGAGTTTCTCCGCCTGATCGGGCGGGGCTGAATTCGGTCGGGCGTTCGGCGAAATGGCCGGGCGCCCGCTTTTTGCGCTTATCACAGAAATGCATCCAATCGGTGGCGCTATGCCATCATGGTCAACGCCGACTTCTCGCCTGCGGTGGTGAATTGACGCATCGCCAGTGCGGTCGGCTCGTTGTCTGAGGCCCCCCGGCGCAGTGGCGTCCCGGGGTTGCGGCCGCCATTGAGAGGACTGCGTTTCCGTGGAGCACGTCGCTGTGTCCGCTGCCCGGGAGGCGGGTGTCGCCGCCCCGAGGCGGTTGCCGTCTCGGGGGCGGCAACCGCTCGTGGGGCGGCCCCGGCCGCTTGGCGGGCGTACGCCAGGTTGGCCAAACTCGACATCTACGACTACTACTTGAGCGTTCCGCTGGTGGTCGCGATGGTGGCGGCGACCGGGTCGGGCGCGGCGGCCGGGGCGGGTGTCGGCGTCACGCTGGCGGTGCTGGTGCTGTTCCTCGGCGGCGAGGTCGCGATGAGTGCCGCGATGTGCACCTTCGACGACGTGACCGGGTACCGGGACGGCAGCGACGCGGTGAACTACGGGCCGGACGCGCCGGCTCGGCGGCTGGCCCGAAAGCCTTTGGTGGCAGGCACGTTGACGGAGCCGCAGGCGATCCGGTTCGGCTGGGCGACGGTCGCGGCCTGCGTGCTGTGCTGGCTCGCGGCGGTGGCGCTGGCGCCGGCCCGGCCGGTGTGGGCGGTGGCCGGGGTGGCGGCGCTGGCGGTCTGCGGCTTCCAGTACTCGTGGTGGTTGCGGATCAGCTACAACGGCTTCCAGGAGTTCTTCCTGGCCGCGCTCGGCTGGTTCTTCGTGCTGCCCCTGTACGGGCTGCTGACCGGCCGGTTCGACGGCTTCGTCGCCGTGCAGGCGCTGGTGTTCGGTCTCGGTCCGCTGCTGTTCGGCGTGTACTCCAACACCAATGACATCCCGGGCGACCGGGCGGTGGGCCGCAAGACGGTGGCGGTGCTGGTGTCGCCGCGCGGCAACGCCGCGTTCGTGGCCGGGTGTTCGGCGCTGGAGGCGGCGCTGCTGGTGGGTTCCGCGGTGGCCGGGATCGCGCCGTGGTGGTTCCCGGTGGTGATGTCTCCGGTGATGGCGCTGCGGGCCCGGCAGTGGGTGCTCGGCTTCGTCCGGGGTGACATCCTGATCGCCCGTCGGCTGGGCATCCACCTGCACCGGGTGTGCTGCGCGCTGCTGGTGGGCGTGGACCTGGCGGTGGCGGTGTTCGGCGGCGGGCTGTGACGGGCGCGGGCCGGGCGGACCGGCGCGGCGGCGGCCTGGCCTCCCTGGCGCGGCGGCTGCCGCTGGACCTGGGGCCGCTGTTCGACACCTTGGCCGAGCAACGGCCTTCGGTGGACGTCCGGTTGGGGCGGCCGCTGGACCTGGCGCCGGAGGGTGGCACCAGTTGGGACACCGCCGGCCTGGCCGAGTTGGTGCGGGAGACGGCGGCGTGGCTGGCGGCGGCGGGTGCGCGTCCGGGGTCGTCGGTGGCGATCGTGAAGCGCAACCACTGGGACTACGTGCTGCTGGCGTGCGCGGCGGCGCGGCTCGGGGCGGTGCCGGCGCTACTGTCGGACCGGCTCGCGCCGGACGGGCTGGTCGCGCTGCTGAACCGACTGCGTCCGGACGTCCTGGTCACCCAGCGGGACGTCCTGGCGGGAGCGCGGGCGGCCGGGCACGAGCTCGGCGGGCACGCCGGCCGGACGGTGTGCCTGGACGGGCCCGCGGAGGGCGCGTTGACGCCGGACGAGTTGCGGGGCGGCGCGGAGCCCCCGGTGCACTCGCGGGGCGACGACGAGCCGCTGGCGGTCATTCACACCTCGGGCACCACCGGGGTGCCCAAGCTGGTGGTGCACTCCACCAGGACGTTGATCCGCCGCCTGTCGGCGTTCGAGGCGCGGCCCTGGCCGGTCCTGTCGGTGCGCGGTGACGACACGGTGGCCAGTGCCATCTCCTTCGCCCACGGGCGGGCGCTGACCTGGACCGTCAGTGCGCTCTGGCGGGCGCCGCGGACCCTCGCGCTGCTTCCGGACTCCGATCCGTCGACGGCCGCCGCGCTGCTGCGCAGCCATCCGCCGACCGTGCTGGAGGCGATGCCGTCCACCTACGTGCGGTGGCAGCACCTGGCCGACGAGGGCGGGGCGGCGGGGAATCCGTTCCGGGACGTGCGCTTGTTCATCTCGACCTTCGACGCGATGCATCCGCCGACGGTGCGGGCCTTCCTGAATGCGAGTCAGCGGCGGCGGCCGTTGTGGATGCAGGGCTGGGGGCAGAGCGAGACCGGTCCGCTGAGCTTCCGCTTCCTGACCCGGAAAACGCTTTCCGCATCCGCCGGTCGGCATCCGACCACCCGTGATCTGGGGCGTCCGGTGCCCGGGTGGGTGCGGGTGAAGGTGGCCGATCCGGAGCAGCCCGGGCGGGCGGTGCGGCGAGGTGAGACGGGCATGCTGTACGCCCGCACGGGGGCACTGTGCCTCGGGTACCTCGGCGAGCCGGAGCGCTGGGCGCAGAAGGTCCACGGCCAGTGGTTCAACACCGGTGACCTCGGGGTGCACACCCGGGACGGCCGGGTGCTGGTGCTGGACCGGGAGGTGGACATGGTGCCTGGGCTGAGCTGCGTCGAGATCGAGGACGTGCTGCACGAGCGACTGCCGGACGTCGAGGAGGCGGTGCTGCTCTCGGTGGCGGACGGCCGTCCGCAGCCGGTGCTGGTCACCGCCGCCGGCGACCTGGACCCGCAGCGCTGGCAGGACGCGGTGCGCGATCTGCCGCCGCTGGCCGATCCGTTGCTCGTCGCCTGGGACGCGGTGCCGCGCACCGCCACCGGGAAGGTGCGGCGGCACGAGCTGCGCGAACAGGTGCTGGCGGGGAGTTCGCCGATCGGGACGGGTCGGTGGACCTGAGCCGGTAGCCGGCGACCGCTCTCCGGGCGGGTGGGCCTTCGGGGGCCCGCCCGCCGGTGCGAGATCCGGCGGGGGCACGGGTGGTCGGTGGTGCAGGGGCGGGGCCGCAGGGGTGCTGCGGATGTGGAACGGATGAGGAGTTGGGCGTGGACAAGCTCGATGTTGCGGTGGTGGGTGCGGGGATCGCGGGTTGTCCGCGGCGCACCACCTGGTCGCCGCCGGTCGTGAGGTACGGGTCTTCGAGGGCGCGGACCGGGTGGGCGGGCGGATGGCGTCCAGCCGGGTGGACGGGTGGCTGCTGGACGAGGGTGCGGAGACCATCGCGGGCGCGGGGTACGAGGCGACCTGGGAGCTGATTCGGGCGGTCGGCATCCCGGAGTCCGAGGTGCCGGTGATCGAGCCCGGTTTCGCGCTCTGGCGGGCCGGCCGGGCGCACGCCCATCTGGGCCATCCGAAGGGCCTGTTGACGGGCGCCGGGCTGTCCTGGCGCGGCCGGGCGGCGTGGCTGCGGTTCGCGGCGGAGCTGTCCACCTCCTGGCGCGGCTTCGACCCGGACCGGCCGGAGACCGCGCCCTGCCGGGACCTGACGCTCAGCCAGTTCTGCGCCGGCTCGGCCGGGCGGGAGGAGCTGCTCGCGGCGATGCTGCAACCGCTTTCCAGCCACTGCTTCGGCTGGCGGCCGGAGAGTTCCGCGATGGCGCCGATGGTGGCCACGCTGATGTCGGTCGGCGGGGCCGGCGCCCGCTGGATGACCTACCGGGACGGCATGGACACCTTGGCCCGCCGCCTGGCGGAGCGCCTCCGGGTGGACCTCGGCGCGCGGGTGGTGGCGGTCCACGAGGAGACCGGTACGGCCGGTGCGCGGCTGGAGTTCGCCGACGGTACGCGGGTGTCGGCCCGGCAGGTGGTGCTCGCGGTGCCCGCGCCGCTGGCGCTGGAGTTGCACGCGGCCGCCGCGGACGACGCGCGGTCCTACCTGGCGGCGAGCACGTACACGCCGATGCTCAAGGTCGCCTGCCTGCTGGACCGTCCGCTGCCGAGTCCGACCCGCTCCCCCAGCTACGCGATGTCCGTGCCGGAGAGCGAGAGCCGGATCTGCACCGGCGTGATCCTCGACCACCTGAAGGCGGAGGGCCGGGCGCCCGAAGGCCGGGGGCTGGCGAGCGTGTTCGCGTCGCCGTGGATCTCGCCGGAGCTGATGGACGAGCCGGACGAGCGGGTGGTGGAGACGGTCTGCGCGGAGGCGGAGCGCTTCGTGCCCGGCCTGCGCGACGCCACGGTCCGCACGCTGGTGCACCGCTTCCGGCTCGGCCTGCCGCAGGGTGCGCCGGCGGCGGTGCGGGAGCGGGCCGCGTTCCTGGCGCGGCCGGCCCGGGCGGTGGAGTACGCCGGGGACTGGGTGATGCTCCGGCCGAGCAGTGAAGGCGCCGTCCGTTCGGGCAAGTTGGCCGCCGAGCGGGTGCTCGCGTTCGGGGCGGCGGAGCGGTCAGGGGCGGCGCAGCGGTTCGCAGCGGCGGAGCGGTCCGGGGCGGTGGCGGTCTCGGGGCCCGATACGGGGGTCTCGGCAGCGGCCGGAGAGTCGGCCGATGCGGGAGGCTCCGCGAAGACCGGAGAGCCGGTCGTGGAAGGGATCTCCGCAAGCGCCGACGGAACGACGGCCGCGGGGGCTCGGCGAAGGCCGATGCGCCGGCCGGTGAGGCGGTCGAGACGGCCGGGACGGCGTGATGGGCGGTTCGGTGCGGGAGGTGGCGGCCGGGGCCGGCGGCGGGTCGTACCTGTTCGACAACGGGAGTGCGCACGCCGGTGGCCAACACCGCTGCCTGTCGGCCTGGTTGGACCCGATCAGTGTGAGTGGCCTGATCGGGGCCGGGGTGCGGCCGGGGATGAGCTGCCTGGAGGTCGGGGCGGGGGCGGGCAGCATCGCGCTCTGGCTGGCGGACCAAGTCGGGCCCGCCGGTTCGGTGTTGGCGACCGATCTGGCCCCGCTGCCGATCGCCGAGCGGCCCGCGCTGACGGTACGCCGGCACGACGTGGTGCGGGACGAGTTGCCGAAGGAAGCGTTCGACCTGGTGCACGTGCGGCTGGTGCTGTCCCATCTGCCGGAGCGGGAGGCGGTGTTGGCCCGCCTGTTCGCGGCGCTGCGGCCGGGCGGGGTGCTGCACCTGCTGGAGTTCGATGCCGAGTACGCACCGGTGCTCACCGTCCCGGACGAGCGGTCCGGCGAGCTCTACGAGCGGTACCGGCAGGCGAAGTTGCGGGCGTTCTGCGCGCGCGGCTCGGACCAGGGCTGGGGCCGGAAGTGCGCCGCCGCGATGGTGCGCGCCGGGTTCGTCGGGGTGGAGGCGTCGCCGCACGTGGACATGCTCGCGCCCGGCACCCCGCAGTTGGAGATGCAGGTGCACAACACCTGGCACCTGCGGGACGCCCTGCTGCGCGAGGGCCTGACGGACGGCGAACTCGCCGAGCTGCGCGCGGTGTTCGCCGATCCGAGGTTCCGGGCCTGCTCGAACGTGGTGTACGCGGTGCACGGCCGGAGGCCGTGACGGTGGTGGTGGTGCTGGCTCCCGCCGCCCGGTCCGGGTGGGCGGGCGGTTGGGTCGGGTGTGACGTGGCGGCCTCTCGGTGAGGCGGGGCGGGGTGGCGCGGCTGGCTCGCAACGGTTCTGGGAGGTCTGAATGACAATCGATCAACTGGTGCTCGGCGTACGGGAAGCGGATCAGGGCGACCTGGGTGCCTCCGGGCCCCGGGTGGCGGTCCGGGTCGCGGCCGAGTTGCTGCGGGGCGCCGGGGCGCGGGCGGCCGAGGCGGGGAGCGGGCTGCTGAAGGTCGGCGAGGAGCTGGCGTGTCGGCTGTCCTGGGCGGGCCCGGTGGAGCTCCCGCTGCGGAGCGAGGCGGACGTGCAGGCGGCCTGCGGGGTGATGCACGTCCACGGGCGCAGGTACGGCGGTCCGCGGCCGGTGGGTGTGGACTTCGCCTCGGTCGCCGCCGGGGTGTTGGCCGCCGGTGGCACTCTCGCGGCGCTGCGGGCAAGGCAGTTGGGCGTGCCGTACCGCGAGGTGGGGGTCTCGGTGGCGCAGGCCGCGCTGCTCGGTCTGTCGCAGTACGTGGCCGCGGCGACCGCCGAGGAGCCGTGCCCGGAGCCGGACGGGGTGGGCGGTCCGCCGTTCCGGTCGGCGGACGGGATCTGGTTCGAGCTGGAGACCCTCACAGCGGACGGCTGGTTGCGCTTCTGGACCGAACTCGGGGTCGAGCGGCGGCTGGTGGGCCGCGCGTGGCTCCCCTTCCAGGCCCGGTACGGGACGGCGACGTGTCCGCTGCCGGACGAACTCTTCGCCGCGACCGCGAGGTTGGGCTTCGATCGCTTGGTCGGAGTCGCGGACCGGTGCGAGGTCACCGTGACGGCGGCGGTCGCGCAACCGGCAGCGCCGGCGGACGAACTGCCGTGGCGGGTGCGAGAGGGCGCGGCGGGGACGCCCTCGGGCCGCGTCCCAGCGGGTGGGCGCGGCCCGTTGGACGGGCTCACGGTGGTGGAGGTCGCCCGGCGCGTCCAAGGCCCGATGGCCGGGCGGGTGTTGGCGCTGCTCGGCGCGCGGGTGGTGCGGGTCGAGCCGGCCGGCGGGGATCCGCTGCGCGGCGTTCCCCCGATGACCGAGATCGACGGGGAGCCGGTGTCGGCGCGGTTCGCCGCGCTCAACCGCGGCAAGGACGTACTGGAGGCGGACCTTCGATCCGCTGAAGGGCGTTCCGCCGTAAGGGAGTTGGTGCGGGACGCGGATGTCCTGCTGCACAGCCTCGACCCGTCGAAGGTGGCGGGACTGGGCCTGGACGCGGACACGCTCGGCGAGGTCCGTCCCGGCCTGGTGTACGCGCAGGCGTCCGGTGGGGCGCCCGGTGTCACCACCGACTACCCCGTGCAGGCGTACTCGGGTCTCGCCGCGCTGCTGTCCCCCGCCGGGCAGCCGCCGCGGCCAACACTGCTGACGGTGTGCGACGTCCTGGGCGGGCTGGTCTGCGCGACGGCGACGGTCGCCGGTCTGGCCGCGCAGACCCGGACGGGTCGGGCGCAGCGGGTGGAGTCCTCGCTGCTGTCGGCCGCGCGCCTGCTGAGCGGGGCGGTGAGTGCTCCGGAACCGGAGTCTCGGAGCGTCGGGGTCGAGGTGTGCACGGATCTGGCGGCGTTGGCCGGCGATCCCCGCTTCGCAGCAGCGGTGGACCGTTCGGCGGTGAACCGTTCGGCGGTGAACCGTTCGGGGGCGGACGGTGCGGGACTGGACGGCGCGGCGGTGGACGGCGCGGGGTGTGCCGTGGTCCGTGCGCCGTGGGAGTTCCGGACGTGAGCCGGTGGCGGTGGCAGTGGCGCGGACGGTGGCACCGCTCGCTCTGCGGGCGCGCGGGCCGATGGATGTCCCGGCGGCGGGGCCTGGGCGGTCGGGGTCGCAAGCGCTGCGCGTACGGGCGTTGGGGGCGCTGCTCTCCC
>NZ_KK853997.1:1650851-1664986 GCF_000696185.1 Kitasatospora cheerisanensis KCTC 2395
CAGCGGGTGGCCCGCGGTGGTGCGGTGTTCCTCGTCGCTGCGCACGCGGAGGGACGGCCGACCGCGGCGGATGGCCTGATGGCTCGCCACCGAGGCGCTTCGGATGGAGTCGCGGTTGCCCACAGGCTGCCGGTGGCAGGGGAACGCTTCCGGGGAGGACCGGCTGGGCCGACGGGCCGGCCCGTTCTCCGAGAGGCTGCCGGAGCGGGCGCGTCCGGCCAGGCGCAGCGCCCGTGCTCCCTGCGCGCCGCAACTGCGGAGCCGGTGCGCGGCCAAGTTGCCGCAGCGGGAGTCCTGTTGACCTGTCGCGTTCCCAGGGTGAACGGCGGGACCGCTCGACAGCGGGCCACGACCGCAGCCTCGCGCCTCACGACCGCGCGCAGCCGGAGAAGCGTCGTCGCCCCACGGCTCCTGATGTGCCGCCACGGACGCGCCGTGCACATGGTGGCTCGCGGCCAGGCCGACAGGCCGAGGTGCCGGACGATCGGACCGGTACCCGAGGAATCCGCCGCGGCAACGCCTGCGCTCCGGGAGCCAGGGAGCTCCAGCCCGACGTGGCCGAGACGCCGCCGGGTGTTCCTCGGCGACCGGGCTTGAGTGGGCCAACCGTGCACCCAGGGCGAGCTGGTGACGCTGCTCGTCGGCGACGGCGAACAGGAGCCGGCCATCCCTGCGGGCATCCTGGCGATCAGCCACGAGCGGCGACCGGACGGCGGACTCGCCCAACGGCGGCCTGCTGTCCGGCAGTCCAGGAATCGCCTGGGTCGGGTGATGTGCAGGCTGCCGGGGTGCGTCCGTCCGAGGGTGAGAGCAGGAGCGAGGCCGCGCCAACGGCCGCCGGGCGTAGGGACGGTGGCGCTCTGCCGTGTACCAGCGGATGCCGGTGTGCCGCGCCGAAATTGTCGCAGGCTCCACCGGCCGGATCCCTTGGCAGCCGAGCAAGGCGCCTGAAGGAGTGCCAGCGGCGGCGCACCAGGCTCGCTGCGGCGAGCGCCTGCACGACTGGCCGCGCCCACAGCACCCAGGCACCGGACCGGTGGGCCGGGGCGAGGCCGGCGCGGCGCTCCGGCCGGTGGGTCATATCTCGCGCGGTGCGGCGGCCGGGGCTTTCTGTGTGGATCGATCGGTGATGGGAGTGGTAATTGTGAGCGGTGCGTGGGTCTCGGTGTCGGGGGTCGAGTTTCCCGATCAGGTGGAGGCGGGGCTGCGGGAGGAGTGGGTGGCTCGGGGCTGGTGTCCGGGGCGGGGGCTGTACGAGTTGTTCGTGGAGCGGGTGGCGCTCGATGGGGACCGGGTGGCCGTGGTGGACGACGGCGGCGAGGTGACGTTCGCGGAACTGGCCCGGCGAGTACGGGGGTTGGCCGCCGGGCTGGCGGCGGCGGGGGTGCGGCCGGGGTCGGTGGTGGCGACGAAGCTGCCGGCGGACTGGCGGGCCCTCGCGGTGGATCTGGCGGTGGCGGCGCTGGGGGCGGTGGTGCTGCCGTGCGTGCCGGACCACGGTCGGCGGGACCTGTTGGCGCTGCTCGGGACCTCACGCGCGGATGCGGTCGTGACAGTGCCGGAGTGGAAGGGGCTGGTGGACGGACTGCGACCCGAACTGCCCTGGCTGCACGAGGTGGTGGTGCTGGGCACGGAGCCGTGGCCGGAGCGGGCCGACTGGCAGCCGGAGGCGGTGGACGCGGAGGCGCCAGCGCGGATCCTGGTGTCCTCGGGGTCGGAAGGCGCGCCGAAGCTGATCGCGTACTCGCACAACGCCATGGCCGGGGGCCGTGGGCGTTACGTGGAGCGGGTGCTGGAGACGGCGGACGGGACACCGCCGCGGGTGTTGCTGCTGGTCCAACCAGCAACGGCGTACGGGTCGTTGGGCTTGGTGTCGCTGGTGCGGTGCGGGGCGACGGTGGTGTTGCGGGAGCGGTTCGATCCGGCGGATGCGCTGACGGCCGTGGGGCGTTGGCGGCCGACGCACCTGGCGGCGGTGCCGACCATGCTGCGGCGGCTGGCCGAACAACCGGCGGTGCCCGGTGAGGACTTGTCGTCGTTGCAGGCGGTGGTGTCGAGTTCGGCGATGCTGTCCTCCGCGGTGCTGGCGGCGGGGTTGCGGCGGTTCGGCCGCCCGGTGGTCAACGTGTACGGGGCCAGTGACGGACTGAACTGCCACGCGAGGTGGACGAGTTCGGACGGTGACGCGCTGCGGGTGGGGCGGCCGGACCCGGCCGTGGCGGAGTTCCGGGTGTGCGGGCCGGACGGGCGGCCGGTGCCGGCGGGGGTGGCGGGCGAGTTGCAGGCGCGCGGGCCGATGAGTCCGCTGTGCCACGTCGGCGCACCGGAGTTGGACACCCTGCTGCGGGTGGACGGCGGGTGGGTGCGGTCGGGCGACCGGGGCGTGCTGGAGGCGGACGGGTCGCTGCGGGTGGTGGCGCGGATCAAGCAGATGGTGAACCGGGGTGGCGTGTCGATCGGCCTCTCGGAGGTGGAACGACTGCTGGAGGGGCACCCCGGGCTGGCGGAGGCCGTGTGCGTGCCGGTGCCGGATCCGGACCTCGGGGAACGGATGTGCGTGTGCGCCGTCCCGCGCGAGCAAGCGGCCGGGGGGCCGGAGCTCGCCGAACTGACGGAGTATCTGGGCGGGTTGTGCGGCCTGGAGAAGTACAAGTGGCCGGAACGACTGCTCCTGCTCGATCGCCTGCCGCTCGGCGCATCGGGCAAGCCGGACCGCCTGGCCCTCACCGAGCTGGCGACAGCAGCCACCCGCGAACACGCACCAACCAGCTGACGCCGCAAGGCCGCAAGGCCGGGGCCCGCCGGTGTGAGGGGTGGGCGGGCCCCGGGTGGAGGTGGGGGTGGGGTGGGTCAGGCGACGGGGGCGGGGGTGGGGGCGAAGGAGAGGACTGCTTCGGTGATCCGGTCGACCTGGGGGTCTGTCAGGTGGGGGTAGATCGGGATGGACAGGCACTGGCGGGCGGCGCGTTCGGCGTTCGGCCAGTGGCCGTCGGCGGGGGCGGCGAGGGCGAACGCGGGCTGGTGGGGCAGCGGGCGCGGGTAGTAGACGTGGCTGTCGACGCCGTGGTCGGCGAGGTGCTGCTTGAGCTTGTCGCGGTCTTCGGAGAGCAGCGAATAGACGTAGTAGCAGCGGCCGTTGGTGCCGGGCGACGGCGGGGTGATGCCGTGGGCGGCGAGCGGGGTGAACTGTTCGGTGTAGTGGGCGGCGATCTCGGCGCGGCGGGCGAGGCGGCGCGCCAGGCCGGGGTGGCGGCGCAGCTGGAACGCGGCGAGGACCTCGTCGAAGCGGCTGTTCATGCCGATCAGGTGGTGCCGGAAGCGGTGGGTGCCGTCCTGGCCGTGGTTGCGCAGCATCCGTACCGTGCGGGCGAGTTCGGGGTCGTCGGTGACGACGACGCCGCCTTCGCCGGGGCCGCCGAAGGACTTCACCTGGACGAAGGAGAACAGGCCGGCGTCGCCCCAGGTGCCGGCGGGGCGGCCGTCCAGGACGGCGCCCTGGGCGACGGCGGAGTCCTCGATCAGGCGGAGGCCGTGGCGGTCGGCGAGGGCGCGCATCCGCGGCATGTCGGCCATCACGGAGAACATGTGGGCCGGCATCAGCGCCTTGGTGCGGGCGGTGATCAGGGCCTCGGCGGCGTCCGGGTCGATGACCAGGGTGTGCGGGTCGATGTCGGCGAACACGGGGGTGGCGCCGACGCCGAGGACGGTGTTGGCGAGCGGGGCGCAGCCGAACGCGGGGACGATCACCTCGTCGCCGGCGGTGATGCCCATGGCGCGCAGGATGAGGGTGAGCGCGGTGGTGCCGCTGCCGCAGGCGATGACGTCGGCGGCGCCGAGGTCGGTGCGCAGCAGGTCCTCGAAGCGGGCGGTGCGGTCGCCGAGGATGAAGCGCTGGGCGGGGTCGGTGGCGACCTCGTGGACGACGTCGAGGAGCAGGTCGCGGTCGTCCTCGAAGAGGTCGGGTGGGAAGAACGGGATCAGCGGGGGTGTGGTGGCGGTCATCGGTGCTTTCCGTGCTGGAAGCCGCGGACCAGGTCGCTGACCAGGTCCAGGTCGTGGTCGGCGAGGTCGGGGTAGAGGGGCAGTGCGAGGGCTCGTTCGCAGGCGGCCTCGGCGTGCGGGAACTCGCCGCGCCGGTGGCCGAGTTCGGCGAAGCAGGGCTGCAGGTGCAGCGGCGTCGGGTAGTAGGTCTCGGTCTGAACGCCGTGCCGGGCGAGGTGGGCGGCCAGCTCGTCGCGGTGGTCGGACTCGATCAGGTAGACGTACCAGACGGGGTTGGTGGCGGCGGTCCGCGGGACGACGGCGGGCAGGGTGAGGCCGGGGGTGCCGGCCAGGCGTTCGGTGTAGCGGGCGGCTAGCTCGGCGCGGCGGGCGATGTCCTGGTCGGCGCGGCCGAGTTTGGCGAGCAGGACGGCGGCCTGGATGTCGTCCATCTTGCTGTTGGTGCCGAGGAGTTCGGTGGCCCGGTTGATGGTGGGGAAGTCGTCGACGGTGGGGCCGGTGCGGCCGTGGTGGCGCATCGCGGAGACGGCTTCGGCGAGGGCGGGGTCGTCGGTGAGGACGGCGCCGGCGTCGCCGATCGCGCCGAGGGTCTTGGTGGGGAAGAAGGAGAGCACGCCGCCGGCGCCGTGCAGGCCGGCGTGGACGCCGTCCCAGCGCATGCCGAACGCCTCGGCGCTGTCTTCCACCACGGTCAGTTCGTGGCGCGCGGCGAAGCCCAGCAGGCTGCTCAGGTCGGCAAGTTGGTGGAACAGGTGGACGGGCATGACCATCCGGGTGCGCTCGGTGCGGACGGCTTCGGCGCCGGCCGGATCGAGGCTGTAGGTGTGCGGGTCGATGTCGGCGAAGACCGGGTGGCCGCCGGCCAGCACCACGGCGGTGGCCGAGGCGACGAAGGTGTAGGTCGGGACGATGACCTCGTCGCCGGGTTGCAGCCCGGCCGCGCGCAGCAGCAGGACCAGGGCGTCGGTGCCGCTGTTCACGCCGACGACGTGGCGGGCGCCCGTCCAGGCGGCGAGCGCGGCTTCGAGCTCGGCGACCTTGGGGCCGTGCGAGTACTTGCCGCGGTCCATCAGTTCGTCGAGGTGGCGGCGGGTGGTGGGCCAGAGGGATTCGAAGGTCTCGGTCTGGTTGAAGAAGGAGACGCCGGAGGAGGCACCCATGGAACTCTCATCGGATCGTGTGACGGCGGCGGGCAGGTGTGACCGGTCGGGAAATGCGCGGCGGGAAGGCCGGTGGCGGGAGGCGGAAGGTGGAAGGTGGGCGGAAAACGCTTTCCGTGCAGCGTCGCCGGGTATCGGTAAGCGCTTTCCGGAGGTATTCGAATACCGGCCGGAACAGCAGTGAATCGCGAGGTCGGCGGCCGGGTGCACCCCGCTGAATCTATGCCGCCACCGACACCGTCCACCCGGGACCAAAGGTGACTTCACTCGTTCGAATGCACTTCTGAATAAGCGAGTTGACGCCAAGTCGGGGCGCGCCGGAAGTGCTGGTTGAATACCCGGCGTCGCGATCCCCGCGGCTCGGACGGAAGGACGGCTCGCCATGTCGAACGGACTCGGGACCTTACTGGTCGGAATGGGACGGGCGGGCTCCGGACTCCATCTCCCGGTGCTGCGCCGCCTGCGCGCCGCCGCCGACTCCGCCCACCTGTTCGCCCCCGCCCCGATGCTCGCCGTCGACCCGAACCGCCGACCCGACGCCGCCGCCGACCTGCGTCCCACCAGCCTCGCGGAGGCGGCCCGGCTGTCCGACCCGGCGGAGACCGTGGTCCACCTGTGCACCCCGCCGACCGAACGGGTCGCCGCCCTGGACACCCTGGGCCGCCTCGGCTACCGGCGCATCCTGCTGGAGAAGCCGTTCGCCGCGGACGCCACCGGCCTCGACGAGCTGCTCGACCTGCGCGAGCGCCACGGGCTGGACCTGGTGGTCGTCGCCCAGTGGCTCGGCAGCCGACTGACCGACCGGCTGCGCGGCGCGCTGGCCGGCGGGGTGTACGGCCCGCTGCGGACGATCCACGTGGTGCAGCGCAAGCCCCGGTTCTCCCGCTCGCTCGCGGGCGACGGCCACCCCACCGCCTTCGACATCGAACTGCCTCACTCGCTCGGCCTCTGCCTCTCCCTGGCCGGGCCGGGCCGGGTCACCGCGGCCGGCGGCACCGACATGGTGATCGGCGGCCGGGTGCTGCCCCGGCTCGGCACCGCCTGGCTCAACCTCCAGCACGACGGCGGTGCCTGGACCCGGATCCGCTCCGACCTGACCTCCCCCGTCCGGGAGCGCCGGGTCACCCTGGAGCTCGCCCGCGGCACCCTGATCGGCCACTTCCCCGGCAGCGAGGCCGACGACTACGCCCGGCTGACCGTCATCGACCACGACGGCGAGAGCACGGAACTCCTCCACGACGACTCGCTGAGCACCTTCCTGCACCGCGTCTACGCCTACTTCGCGGCGGGCGGCGCGGTCGGCGGCGCCCACCACCCGCACCCCGACCTGGCGGTCAACTCCCAGGTGGTGCGGCTGCTCGACCAGGCCAAGACGATCGCCGCCGAGAGCAGGAACGCCCAGGCCCGAGGCCCACAGACCCGGGACGCCCACACCCGGGACGCCCAGACCCGGGACGCCCAGACCCAGGATGCTCAGCTCCGGGACGCCCGGCGGCGCGCGGTGATCGCCCGATGACGGCCGCCGTCCCGCAGACCGCGGGTACCGGCGAGCCCGCAGCCGCAGCCTCGTCCGCGCCCGGGCCCGGGCCCGCGCCCGCAGCCGTACCAGCGCCCGCACCCGCCCTGGCACCCGCGCCGACGCGGCTCCCCCGGCCCACCATCGGCTACGGCGGCATCGGCGACGAGGCCGCCCCCGACCTGCCCGGCCAGCTCGCCGCACTGGACGAACTCGGCTGGCGCGAGCTGGAGTTGCGCACGGTGGACGGCAGCTGGATCGCCGATCTGCCGCTCGACCGGGTCGCCCGGATCGCCGAGACGATCGCCGCCCGGGGCGTCCGGGTGACCGGCCTGGCCTCCCGGATCGGGAACTGGGCGGGCCGGATCACCGACGACTTCGCCCCCGACCTGGCGGAACTCGCGGCGCTCACCGCCCGCGCCGCACTGCTCGGCACCGACCGGATCCGGGTGATGTCGTACCCCAACGCCGGTCTGCCGGAAGCCGATTGGCGACGGCAGGCGCTGGACCGGCTGACCCGCCTGGCCGACCTCGCCGACCGGGAGGGCCTGACCCTGCTGCACGAGAACTGCAGCGGCTGGGCCGGGACCTCCGCCGCACGCCAGCTGGACCTGATGGCCTCCGTCGACAGCCCGGCGCTGCGCCTGCTGTTCGACGCGGGCAACGGCGTCCCGCACGGCTACGACGGCCACCTGATGCTCCGCCAGATCGCCGACCACGTCGCCCACGTGCACATCAAGGACGCGGTGGGCGGCGGCGACCGCACCACCTACGTGCTGCCCGGCGACGGTGCCGCGCGGCTCGGGGAGAGTCTGCGCTTCCTGGTGGAGCGCGGCTGGAGCGGCGGATGGTCGCTGGAACCGCACCTCGTCACCCGCCCGCACCAGGGCCTGGCCGCGGACGGCGCGGACGGGAGCGGATTCGTCGCCGCCGGCCGGGCGTTGACCGCCCTGGTGGAGCGGGAGGTGCTGCCGGCCGCGCCGGGGTGGCGGCCGGTGCCCGGCGGGCTCGACCGCCCGGCGGCGCCCGCACGACGGGCGCTTCCGCATGAGCGGCGACGCGGCGACGGCACTCACCGCCGACAGCAAGGCCCGGCCCGATGCCGCCGTCGGCCGTCACGGCGCGCCCCCGGATGCCCGACTCACGCCGGGCGACCGGGAGTTGCTGCTCGACCTGCTGCGCCTGCCGACCGCGGGACCGTTGGAGACCGGCCCCGGGGCGCCGCCCCCACTGCTGCCCGAGGCGCTCACCGTGTACTCCCGGGCAGCGGCGGAGATCGGCCTGTCGGAGGTCCGTCGCGGTGCACCGACTGCCGACGAACTCGCCTGCCGAAACACGCCGCTGACTATCCGTCACTTCATGAACGACTTTGGCTTCCTGGCCGCCCAGCCGAGCCTGGTGCTGCGCCTCGGCCCGTCGCTGCCCCGGCGGGCGACGGTGATGTTCAACGTGCACCTGGACACGGTGGCGGGCCTGGAGCCGGTCGGGTTCGACGGGCGGCGGTTCACCGGGCGGGGGGCGATCGACGCCAAGGGTCCCGCGGTGGCGCTGCTGGCGGGGATCCGGGCGGCGGTCACGGCGGAACCCCGGCTGGGCGAGTCGGTCGGGGTGCTGGTGCAGGCCGTGTCCGGCGAAGAGGGCGGCGCGATGGGCGTGTTCGGTACCCGTCCGCTGGTCGAGGCGGGGTACGTGGGGGCGCTGAACGTGTTCTGCGAGCCGACCGGTCTGCGGTTCCTGCCCCGGTCCACGGCCGCCGCCACCGCCCGGCTCCGGGTGCGCGGCGAGGACGCGATCGACGACTGCCCGGGCGAGGGCCACAACGCGAGCGTGCTGCTCGGCTTCCTCGCCCAGTACCTGGCAAGGGAGTTGGGCAGTGCGGCAGCTCCGCGCGATCCGGTGTGCGTGGCGGGCCTGAGCACCGGGCCGCTGCACAACCGGGTGTACGGCGCGGGCGAGTTGCTGCTCAACCTGCCCTACCGGGATGCCGGTTCGGGCCGTCGCACGGAGGCGGCGGTGGCGGCGGCGGTCGACGCCGGGCTCGCCGCGTTCCGGCGGGAGTTCGGCGGGCTGCCGGAGTTCGCCCGGACGGCCGCCGACTGCACGCGGATCACCCGGCTGGACTGGCTGAAGCGCGGGCTGCCGGTGCTGGACAACCGGCACCCGGAGTTCGAGGAGCTGCTGACGCAGGACGCCGGCATCCCGCAAGTGCCGGACGAGGAACCGGCGTTCACCTGTGACGCGATCTGGGCGGCAGACCTCCCGGACGCCTTCACCGTGGTGCTCGGCCCGGGCGACCTGGGTGCCAACCGGGCGCACGCGGAGGGGGAGTTCGCCGAGCTCGCCCAACTCGAGGGCTTCGCCTCGGCGGTGGCCCGCCTGCTGGTGGCCTTCGCCCGCCGCCGCTGCGCCTAGCCGACAACTCCGCCACTCGGCCCGCCGATCACCTCCTCCCGAAGACCGACCCGCCGACTCAACTGCTCGACGCACCAAGGGGTGTGGCGCTTGTGCCGCGCTCCCCTCACCCATTCCCCAGCAGGAGGCTGTTGCCCATGACCACCGTGGCGTCCGCACCCAGTGCCGCTGCCCGGACCGTTCGCGTCCCGTACGCCGAGTTGCTCCGTTTCACCACCGAGGTGTTCGTCGCGCACCGACTGCCGCCCGGGCGTGCGCAGTTGGCGGCGGAGGCCCTGTGCTACGGGGACGCGGCGGGCATGGACTCGCACGGCCTGGTGAACCTCTCCCGGCTGTACCTGCCGTTGCTGGCGGACGGGCGGGCCGATCCGCTGGCCGAGCCGGTGGTGCTGGCCGACCGGGGGGCGGCCGTGCTGGTGGATGCGGGGAACGCGTTGGGGCTCTGGCAGGCGGGCGCGGCCATGGAGTTGGCGGCGGAGCGGGCGGAGCGGTTCGGCATCGGGCTGGTGTCGGTCCGGCGGGCGACGCACTTCGGGTGTGCGGGCCACCATGCGGCGCGGGTGACCGGGCGCGGCATGGTCGGGCTGCTGGCGTCGAACTGCGGTCGGCAGCGGATCGCCCGTCCGCCGGGTGGGGCGGTCGCGCTGCTCGGAACCAATCCGTGGAGCATGGCCGCGCCGGCGGGTGAACTGCCGCCGTACGTCCTGGACATGAGCACTACGGCGGTTCCGACCGGGCGGGTGCGGGCGGCGGCGCGGGCGGGCCGGGAGATCCCGGCGGGGTGGCTGGCCGACGAGGCGGGGCACCCGGTGACGGATCCGGCGGCGTTCGACCGGGGCGAGGCGCACCTGCTGTGGCTGGGGTCGGGGTCGGGCGCGGAGTTCAAGGGGTTCGGGCTGGGGCTGATGGTGGAGGTGCTGGCGGCGCTGCTGCCCGGTGCGGGCATGGGCCCGGAGCCGGCGGCGCTGGAGGGGGACGGCGGACCGTCCGGCCGGGACGACGACATCGGCCTGTTCGCGCTGGCGATCGCCCCGGCGGCGCTGCGCGATCCGGAGCAAGTGGCCGCCGACGCACGGACCTTGTTCTCCACGGTGCTGGCCTGCCCGCCGGCGGCGGGGCAGGAGGGGCCGGTGGTCTATCCGGGCTGGCACGAGGCGCGCCGGACCGCCGAGGCGCACCGCGACGGTGTGCCGTTGGCGGTCCCGCTGCTGGCCGAACTGGCGGCGCTGGCCGACCGGTTCGGGATCCGTCCGGTGGCCGCGGAGGTGGCGGCATGAGCGGGCTGCGGGTGGGTGTGATCGGCCTCGGGGTGATCTCGCGGTTCTATCTGGCCGCGCTGGAGCGGGTGCCGGGCGTGCGGTTGGCGGCGGTGTGCGATCGGGACGCCGAGGTGCTGCGGACCGTGGAGGGCCCGGTGGGCGCTTTCACGGACCACCGGGAGATGCTGGCCGCGGGCGGGCTGGACGCCGTCGTGGTGACCGTCCCGAACGATCTGCACCTGGCGATCTGCCGGGACGCGCTGCGGGCCGGGCTGCCGGTGTGCGTGGAGAAGCCGTTGGCCCTGCGGGCCTCGGAGGGTGCGGAGTTGGCGGCGCTGGCCGCGGAGCGGCGGGTGCCGCTGTTCACGGCGTTCCACCGGCGGTACAACGCGGCGGTGCGGGAGCTGTGCCGGGCGCTGGACGGTGCGGCGCCGGTGCGGTCGGTGACGGCGCGGTACTTCGAGCTGATCGAGGAGCATGTCGGCCGGGACCGCTGGTACTTGGCCCCGGAGCGCTGCGGCGGCGGCTGCGTCGCCGACAACGGTCCGAACGCGTACGACCTGCTGCGGCTGCTGGCCGGCCCGATGGCGGTGGACGGTGCGCGGGTGGTGCGGGACGGCACCGGCGTGGACCGGCAGGCGGTGCTGGAGCTGTCGGGCGCGGGCGGAGTGCGCGGCCGGATCGAGCTGGACTGGTCGTACCCGGGTGAACTGAAGGACGTGGCCGTGGAGTTGGCGGACGGCTCGGTGCTGCGGGCGGACCTGCTGGCCGGGCACGACGGGTTCAAGCAGTCGCTGTGGCACGAGTACGAGGGCATCGTCGCCGAGTTCGCGGGCCTGCTGACCGGTGCGGGCCACGGCGGATCGGCCGGTCGCGGGCCGGACGGGGTGGACGCGCTGCGGGTGGTCGAGGCGGCGTACCTGGCCGAGCGGGCGGGGGTGCGCGGATGATCGGGCGGCCGGCGGGCGCGGAGCGGGAGACGGTCCGGGAGAACGGGCCGAAGCGGACGGTGACGGGCACGCTGGTGAAGGTGCTGCTGCACAGCCGGACGGACCGCGGGATGAGCCTGGAGCCGTTCGCCAGCCGGTGCGTGCGGGTCGGCGAGGTGCACGAGTTGGTGACGACGGATCAGCGGGACACGGCGGCGGGTGCGCGGATCGACCGGGTCGGGTTCCTGGGTTTCGCCGAGATCGCGGCGGCGGGGGTGCTGGACCGGGGCGACGAGGTCTTCGTCGGCGAGCACCGGGTGGGGACGGTGCTGGGCTTCGACGCCTGCCACTTCCCCAACCACTACAACGTGCTGATCGCGGCCGATCACCTGCTGACCGGCGAGAAGCTCGATCTGCGACCGGAGCTGCCGGTGCGCTTCGTGCCCGCGCCCACCGCGTTCTGAGCGCCCGAGCCGACCGAGTACCGAGCGGGCCGGGTGCTGAGCCCGACGGGTGCCGAGCGGCCGCGCCCCAACCGGGCCGAGTACCGAGCGGCCGCACCCCGACCCCGGACGGCTGCCGGTTCGCGGCACACCGAGGGCCCGGAACGGGGGGCGCCTTCCCCGTTCCGGGCCCGAGTGCCGTCAGACCGTGGCCGGTCCTGCGCCGGGGCTCAGCGGCCCAGCAGCGGAACGTCGATGTCGCCCAGGTGGTAGGCGCGGACGGCGTTGACCAGCTCCTCGACGGACAGCTGGCCGTCGCCGTTGGTGTCGATCTGGCGGAAGGCCTCGGCCGGCTCGACGTTCGAGACGCCGATGGCGTCCAGCCAGGTCTTGAACTCGGCCGGGTTGACCTGGCCGTCGCCGTCCACGTCGACCAGCTCGACGATGGCCTGGATGGTCGGCTTGACGACGCGGCCGAAGCCGGCGCCGCCGTTCTCCAAGACGTGCTCCTCGGCGATGTGGTTGAACTGCTCGGGGGTGAGCGCGCCGGTCTGCTCGTCGATGCCCGCCTTGTCGGCGAAGAAGCCCCACATGCCCAGGTAGGCCTCGGTCAGCTGGCGGCCGGCCGGGGAGACCGGGGCCTCGCCGAAGGCCTGCAGGATGCGCTGGGCCTCCGCCTGCCAGTCGGAGCGGTCGATCTGGCCGTCGCCGTTCACGTCCCAAAGGTCGAAGCGCTTCTGGGCACGGTCGAGCTGCACGGAAGTGGTCATCTCGGAGTTCTCCAGGTGAGTCTGAAATGCGTGGTTTTTCCGGCGCGGGCGCCGCCGGCCCGGGACAGGGTCGGCGAGTGGCGCCCGCCGGGATTTCGCAGAGTGGCCATCACACAATCGGTGCGGTCGGCCACGGAACGTCACACTACCGGCGCGCCGCACTCCGGATCGCCGCCGTGCGACCAACCGAGTGACGGAGCCCTGTCTTTGACGGTTCGTCAGGCAGTTGCCCGTTGAACTCCAAGGCTCGAACCACGATTTGGGGACACGGTCAACTGTTTCGCGGACTGTCTCCCGAGTGGGTGATCGGTGTGCGATTCGACCGCGGCGGGGCCGGGGCCGGCCCATAGTGTCGCTCCGTGACCGAGACGCTCTCCCCGCTCCCGTTGATCGAACTCGCCCCGCAGGCCTTCGCCGCCGTGCACGCGCTGCACGGCGCCGTCGAGCAGGCGGCGGCCGCGGCAGGGCTGGAACCGCTGCTGCTGGAGCTGGTGCGGCTGCGCTGCTCGCAGGTGAACGGGTGCACGTACTGCGTGGGCCTGCACACCGGCGCCGCGCGGGAGGCCGGCGAGTCGGACCAGCGGCTGGAGGCGCTGGCGGCCTGGCGCACGTCCGGCGTGCTGTTCACGGACCGCGAGCGGGCCGCGCTGGCGCTCGCGGAGGCGGTCACCCGGCTGCCGGACCACGCGGAGGGCGAGCGGGCGCAGCGGGCGGCGCGCGCGGTGCTGTCGGACGCGGAGGCGGCGTTCGTGGCGTGGGCGGCGACGGTGGTGAACACGTACAACCGGATCGCGGTCAGCTCGCGGCCGGTGGCGGCCGTCGGGCTCTGAGCCGTTCCGGACTGCCCGGCGGCGCGTGGTGCGGCAGGCTGGAGGGATGGCAACGGTGTTCGGCGGGTCGGGTGCGGTGTCCGGTGACGGTGTCGGCGGTGGTTTCGGTGCGGCCCTGGCGGCCGGGCCGGTGCTGCTGGACGGCGGGCTCTCGGCCCAACTGGGCGCGCAGGGCTGTGACTTGTCGGACGCCCTGTGGTCGGCGCGGCTGTTGCTGGACGAGCCGCGGCAGCTGGTGGCGGCGCACCGGGCGTTCTTCGAGGCGGGTGCGCAGGTGGCCACTTCGGCGAGCTACCAGGCGAGTCGGGCGGGTTTCGCGGGGCGCGGCGTCGATGCGGCGAAGGCGGACCGGCTGCTGGCGTTGAGCGTGGAGTTGGCGCGGCTGGCGGCCGAGGAGGCGTCGGCGGAGCTGGGCGACGGCCGGGCGCGGTGGGTGGCGGCGTCGGTGGGCCCGTACGGGGCGGTGCTGGCGGACGGGTCGGAGTACCGGGGTCATTACGGCCTGTCCGCCAGGGAGTTGGCGGCGTTCCACCGGCCGCGGCTGGAGGTGCTGGCGGCGGCCGGGCCGGATGTGCTGGCGGTGGAGACGGTGCCGGATCTGCTGGAGGCGTCCGTCCTGGCGGAGTGCGTACGGGGGTTGGGGGTGCCGGTGTGGTTCTCGCTCGGGGCGGCGGGCGGTCGGACCCGGGGCGGGGAGCCGCTGTCGGAGGCGTTCGCGCTGGTGGCGGAGGTGCCGGAGGTGGTGGCGGTGGGTGTCAACTGCTGTGCGCCGCAGGAGGTTCCGGCGGCGGTGTCGCTGGCGGTGGAGCTGACG
>NZ_KK853997.1:1667174-1677199 GCF_000696185.1 Kitasatospora cheerisanensis KCTC 2395
GGTGGCGGTCCGGCCGGACGGGGAGGCGTGGCCGGGGCTGGAGTTGGCGTCGGTCGACGCCTCGGCGCCCGGGGACGTCGGGGTGGTGGAGACGGCCGGGTTCCTGGTCCGGGCGGAGAACGATCTGCTGGCGGGTGCGGAGCTGTTCGGCCTGCGGACGGCGGCGCTGGACGGTGACCGGTTCCCGGGGATCAGCCGGAGCATGCCGTTGAAGGTGGCGCAGGCGAAGCAGGTGGCGATGGCGGAGTTCTCGGCGGAGGGCTTCGAGGCGGGGGCGGTGACGGCGGTGGCGATGGTCAGGGCGGCGGCGCTGGTGCGGGCGCGGCGGTTCCGGGTGCGGCGGGCGGCGGTCCGCTTCGACCGGCCGTTCGCGTTCCTGGCGGTGCACCGGGCGTCGGGTCTGGTGCTGATGGCGGGCTGGGTGGCGGAGCCGGCCGGACCGGAGTGAGGTGCCGGGGGCCGGCGGGTAGTACGGTCGGGGGACGTGGAGGGGTCGGCATCGCCGACCGGTGGTCAGTGGAGGTGGGCCGGTGTCCGGTGCGATCCAGTCGCTGTCGCGGGCGGCCGCGATCCTGCGCCTGTTGGCGGGCGGGGAGCGCCGGCTCGGCCTGTCGGAGGTGGCGACGGGGCTGGGCCTGGCGAAGGGCACGGCGCACGGCATCCTGCGCACGCTCCAGCAGGAGGGGTTCGTCGAGCAGGACCCGGACAGCGGCAAGTACCAGCTGGGCGCGGAGCTGCTGCGGCTCGGCCAGAGCTACCTGGACGTGCACGAGCTGCGGGCGCGGGCGCTGGTGTGGGCGGACGACCTGGCGCGGGCGGCCGGGGAGACGGTGTACCTGGGGGTGCTGCACCAGCGGGGGGTGCTGGTGGTGCACCACGTGTTCCGGCCGGACGATTCGCGGCAGGTGCTGGAGGTCGGTTCGATGCAGCCGCTGCACGCGACGGCGCTGGGCAAGGTGCTGCTGGCGTACGACCCGGTGGCGCGCGGCGAGTTGGGCGACGGGCCGTGGGAGGCGTTCACGCCGCGGACGGTGACGGAGCCGGCGGCGCTGGACGCGCAGTGCGCGCTGGTGCGCGAGCGGGGCTGGGCGGACGCGGTGGAGGAGACCTGGGAGGGCGTGGCCTCGGTGGCGGCGCTGATCCAGGACCGGCGGCGCAATCCGGTGGGCGCGGTGTGCGTGAGCGGCCCGGTGGAGACGGTGTGCGAGGGCGGCGCGGTGCGGCCGTCGCTGGTGGCGTCGGTGCGGACGGCGGCGCGGGCGATCTCGCGCGATCTCGGGGCGCACCGGTTCTGAGCGCGGGCGGGCGGCCGTGCGGGGGCGGGCGGGCCGCTGGGTGACCGGGTGGCGGCGGTGCGTGGCCGGCGGGGGCGGCGCGCGTCACAACGCCTTGACGTCGGGCGTCCGGCTGCGGTTGGCTTCCAAACGTCGGTCGACATTGTCGAACGACGGCTGGAGGGTCCGGGCGCGCCGCGCCGTCCGTGTGGTTTGCCGGGCCCGCGCGTACGGGGACTGACGAAGGGTCAGCCCCGCTCCCCCGTTGACCTCCTGAGCCGAGCCGATCCGAGCCGAGGAACCGTATGACTGCCAGCTACATCGCCGCGATCGACCAGGGCACCACGTCCAGCCGGTGCATCCTGTTCGGGGCGGACGGGCGGATCGTCGCCGTCGAGCAGCAGGAGCACGCGCAGATCTTTCCGCAGCCGGGCTGGGTGGAGCACGACGCGGCGGAGATCTGGACCCGGGTGCAGGCGGTGGTGCGCGGCGCGCTGGAGAAGGCGGGGCTGACCCGGGAGGACATCCGGGCGGTCGGCATCACCAACCAGCGCGAGACCACGGTGCTGTGGGACCGGCACACCGGCGAGCCGGTGCACCACGCGATCGTCTGGCAGGACACCCGCACCGAGGCGCTCTGCCGCGAGCTGGGCCGCAACGTCGGCCAGGACCGGTTCCGCCGGGAGACCGGGCTGCCGCTGGCCAGCTACTTCGCCGGGCCGAAGATCCGCTGGCTGCTGGACAACGTCGAGGGCCTGCGCGAGCGCGCCGAGGCCGGCGACATCCTGTTCGGCACCATGGACACCTGGGTGATCTGGAACCTGACCGGCGGCGTGGACGGCGGCCGGCACGTCACGGACGTCACCAACGCCTCCCGCACCCTGCTGATGAACCTGCACACGCTGGAGTGGGACGAGCGGATCGCCGAGTCGATCGGCGTGCCGATGGCGGTGCTGCCGGAGATCCGCTCCTCCGCCGAGGTGTACGGCGAGGCGGTCGGCGTGCTGGCGGGCGTGCCGGTGGCGGCGGCGCTCGGCGACCAGCAGGCGGCGCTGTTCGGGCAGACCTGCTTCGACGTGGGCGAGGCCAAGTCGACGTACGGCACCGGCACGTTCCTGCTGCTGAACACCGGCGAACGGATCGTCAACTCGTACCACGGGCTGCTCACCACGGTCGGCTACCGGATCGGCGACCGGCCGCCGGTGTACGCCCTGGAGGGGTCGATCGCGGTCACCGGTTCGCTGGTGCAGTGGCTGCGCGACCAGCTCGGCATCATTTCCACGGCGGCCGAGATCGAGACCCTGGCGGGCACCGTCGAGGACAACGGCGGCGCGTACTTCGTGCCCGCGTTCTCCGGCCTGTTCGCCCCGTACTGGCGCTCCGACGCGCGCGGCGTGATCACCGGCCTGACCAGGTACGTCACCAAGGGCCACCTGGCGCGGGCGGTGCTGGAGGCCACCGCCTGGCAGACCCGCGAGGTGGTGGACGCGATGCAGAAGGACTCCGGCGTGACGCTGACCGCGCTGAAGGTCGACGGCGGCATGACCTCCAACAACCTGCTGATGCAGAACATCGCGGACGTGCTGGACGTCCCCGTGGAGCGTCCGTACGTCGCCGAGACCACCGCCCTCGGCGCGGCCTACGCGGCGGGCCTCGCGGTCGGCTTCTGGGACGGGCTGGACACGCTGCGCGCCAACTGGCACCGCGCCGCCGAGTGGACGCCCCGGATGGACGACGCGACGCGCGAGCGCGAGCACCGCAACTGGCTGAAGGCGGTGGAGCGCACCATGGGCTGGATCGAGCAGGACGACGAGCAGCCGCAGCTCTGACGTCCCGTCAGAGGCACCATTCCCGATCGGAAGGAGACGCGGACCGGCCGCGTACCGGGCCCGCCGCACACACCATGGCTACCATCCCGACCCTGGGCGCCGAACGCGCCGCCGGCCGCGTCGCCTCCCGCGCCGCCACCCGTGAACTGCTCGGCCGGGCCCGCTACGACCTGCTGGTGATCGGCGGCGGCATCCTCGGCACCGCCACCGCCTGGACCGCCGCCCAGGCCGGGCTGAAGGTGGCCATGGTGGACGCCGGGGACTTCGCGAACGCCACCTCCTCCGCCTCCTCCAAGCTGGTCCACGGCGGGCTGCGCTACCTGCAGACCGGCGCGGTGAAGCTGGTCGCCGAGAACCACAAGGAGCGCCGGGCGCTGGCCACCGACGTGGCCCCGCACCTGGTCAACCCGCTGACCTTCTTCGTCCCCGTCTACGAGGGCGGCCCGCACTCGGCGCCCAAGCTCGGCGCGGGCGTGTTCCTGTACTCGGCGCTGTCGGCGTTCCGCGACGGCCTGGGCCGGGTGGTCTCCCCCGCCGCCGCGGCCCGCGCGGTGCCGGGGCTGCGCACCGAGGGCCTGCGGCGGGTCGCGGTGTACGGCGACCACCAGATGAACGACGCCCGGATGGCCGTGATGACGGTCCGGGCGGCGGTCGAGGCGGGCGCGGTGGTGCTCAACCACGCCGAGGTGACGGGCCTGCGCTTCACCCGCGGCCGGGTCACCGGCGCGGAGGTCCGCGACCGGCTGGACGGCGCCGAGTTCGGCGTCGACGCGCGCCTGGTGCTGAACGCCACCGGCCCGTGGGTGGACCACCTGCGGCGGATGGAGTTCCCGGGCGCCGAGCCGTCGATCCGGCTGTCGAAGGGCGCGCACGTGGTGCTGCGCCGGCAGGCGCCGTGGCGGGCCGCGCTGACCATCCCGATCGACCACTACCGGGTGTCCTTCGCCATTCCGTGGGAGGACCACGTCCTGCTGGGCACCACCGACGAGGAGTACACCGGCGACCCGCTGGACGTGCGGGCCACCGACGCCGACGTCGACCAGATCCTGTCCGAGGCCGGGCACGCCGTCCGCGACGAGCACCTGCGGCGCGAGGACATCACCTACGCCTTCGCGGGCCTGCGGGTGCTGCCGGGCGGGCCGGGCGGAACCTCCTCGGCCAAGCGGGAGACGGTGGTCACCGAGGGCCGGGCCGGGATGCTGTCGGTGGCGGGCGGCAAGTGGACCACCTACCGGCACATCGGCCGGGTGGTGCTGGAGAAGCTCAAGCACGCGCCGGGCGTGGGCCTGGCCGAGGACGTGTCGCCGATCCCGGCGACCGTGCCGCTGCCCGGCATCGGCGCCCCGCAGGCGGTCGCGCACCGCCTGCTGATGGACCGCGAGCCGGGCTCCCGGATGGACCCGCTGGTGGCCCGTCACCTGGCCACCCACTACGGCACGCTGTCCTTCCAGATCGCCCGGCTGATCGCCGAGCGCCCCGAACTGGGCGAGCGGGTGCACCCCGACGGCCCGGACGTGTGGGCGCAGGTGGTGTACGCGGCCGAGCAGGAGTGGGCGTACACGGTGGACGACGTGCTGCGGCGGCGCACCACGCTGACGGTGCGCGGGCTGGACACCGAGGAGGTCCGCAAGCGGACCGCGGAGCTGCTGGCGCGCTGACCCGTCCGCGGACGCGGCGACGCCCTCCGGGAGAGAAGCGGGAATCCGGAGGGCGTCGCGGTATCGGGGGGGGGCTGATCGGTCGTCAGATGATCAGGCTGAGCGGCAGGATCAGGGCGATCGCGACCACCGAGATCACCGTCTCCATCACCGACCAGGACTTCAGGGTCTGGCCGACGCTCATCCCGAAGTACTCCTTCACCAGCCAGAAGCCGGCGTCGTTGACGTGCGACAGGAACAGCGACCCGGCGCCGATGGCGAGCACCAGCAGCGCGGCGTGGGTGGTGGACATGTCGGCGGCCAGCGGGGCGACGATGCCCGCGGCGGTGATGGTGGCGACCGTGGCGGAGCCGGTGGCGAGGCGGATCAGCACGGCGATCAGCCAGCCGAGCAGCAGCGCGGAGACGTGCCACTTGCCGGACCACTCGCTGACCGCGTTGCCGACGCCGACGTCGATCAGGGTCTGCTTGAAGCCGCCGCCCGCACCGACGATGAACACGATGCCGGCGATCGGGCCGAGCGAGTTGCCGACCGTCGCGGAGATCCGCTCCTTGTCGAACCCGGCGGCCCTGCCCAGGGTGGCCATGGCCAGCAGGGTGGCGGCGAGCAGCGCGATCAGCGGCGAGCCGATGAAGTCGAAGAACCGCTGGACGGTGGCCTTCGGGTCGTCGATCACCACGTCGGCGAGGGCCTTGCCGAGCATCAGCACGACCGGCAGCAGGATGGTGGCGAGGACGGCGCCGAAGCGCGGGGTCTTCTCGTGCTTGACGGTCTCGGCCGGGGTGGTGTCGGCCGGGATCTCCAGCGGGCCGACCCAGCGCTGGGCGAACCGGGCGAACAGCGGGCCGGCGATGATCAGCGTGGGGACGGCGATCAGCAGGCCGAGCGCCAGGGTGACGCCGAGGTCGGCCTTGAGGGCGTCGACGGCGACCAGCGGGCCCGGGTGCGGGGGCACCAGTCCGTGCAGCACGGACAGGCCGGCCAGCGCGGGGATGCCGATCCGCATCAGCGGGACGTTGCCGCGGCGGGCGACCAGCAGCACGATCGGGATCAGCAGGACGACGCCGACCTCGAAGAACAGCGGCAGGCCGAGCACGGCGGCGATCAGCGCCATCGCCCAGGGCAGCATCTTCGGGCCGGTCCGGGCGAGCACCGTGTCGGCGATGATGTTGGCGCCGCCGGAGTCGGCGAGCAGCTTGCCGAGCATCGCGCCGAGGCCGATCAGCAGGCCGACCGAGGCGACGGTGGAGCCGAAGCCGGTGGAGAAGCTGCTGAGCAGTTTGTCGAAGGGCGCGCCGGCGACGGCGGCGAGCAGGCCCGAACCGAGGGTCAGCGCCAGGAACGGGTGCAGCTTGAACTTGGTGATCAGCAGCACGATCGCGCCGATGCTGAGCAGCACCGCGGCCAGCAGTTGGCCGTTGCTGGACGTGTGGGGGAGCGCCGGCGCGGCGGCGGCCAGCAGGGTGGGGGTCACGCGAGTCTCCATTGACGGGCCGTCACTGCCCGGGGGTCCGGTGGGCGGCGGCTGGTGTGACGGGGTGGGGACGTGTCAGTGCGACAGGTCGGCGACGGCCCGTTCGACGAGGGTGTCGGGGTCGGCGTCGACGTCCAGCACGGTTCCGCTCTCGTCCGCCTGGAGCGGTTCGAGGGTGGCGTACTGGGAGTCCAGCAGGGAGGGCGGCATGAAGTGCCCGGTGCGGTGCGCGATCCGGTCGCCGACCAGGTCGTGGCTGCCGGTCAGGTGCAGGAAGTACGCCTCGGGGCAGGCGTCCCGCAGGATGTCGCGGTAGCTGCGCTTGAGCGCGGAGCAGGTGACGACTCCGCCGGTGCCGGCCCCGGCCCGTTCGCCGAGCCAGGCGCCGAGGGCGCGCAGCCAGGGTTCGCGGTCCTGGTCGTCCAGCGGGATCCCGGCGCTCATCTTGGCGATGTTGGCGGCGGGGTGGAAGTCGTCGGCCTCGGCGTAGGGAAGGCCGAGGCGGTGGGCCAGCAGTCGGGCGACGGTGGTCTTTCCGACTCCGGAGACGCCCATCACCACGATGACGGGCGGCTGCTGGTTCTCGACGCTGAGAGCCATGGGTGGTGCTCCTGTCCTTGCCTGGTCACGGGCAAGGTAGACCCAAAGGTATGACTTATTCAAGCCACCGAAACCTAATCGTCATACTTATGTACGTCGTCGCAGGTGGGAGGCCTCCACCCCGCACCCGGTCCCGGCCCGGCCGTGACCTCGCCGATAGGCTGACCGAATGGAGATCCAGGGCCTGCCCGGCCGTCTGCTTGCCCACCTCGGTCCGGCGATCGCCTCCGGCGAGCTGCCCGCCGGCACCGTGCTGCGCGCCGAGGAGCTGGAGGCGCAGCACGGGGTGTCCCGCACGGTGGTGCGGGAGGCGGTGCGGATCCTGGAGTCGATGCGGATGGTCGAGCCGCGCCGCCGGGTCGGGATCACCGTCCGCCCACGCGGCGACTGGGACGTGTTCGATCCGCTGGTGATCCGCTGGCGGCTGGCCGGCGCCGGCCGCTCCGAGCAGCTGCGCTCGCTGGGCTCGCTGCGGGTCGCGGTGGAGCCGGCCGCGGCGGCGCTGGCCGCCCGGCACGCCAGCGACGACGACCGGCGGGAGCTCGGCGCACTGGCCGTCGAGCTGACCGTCACCGCCCGCGCGGCGGACCTGGAGTCCTTCCTCGCGCACGACATCGCCTTCCACGCCGCGGTGCTGCGGGCCTCCGGCAACGAGATGTTCGCGCACCTGAAGGACACCGTCGGCGCGGTGCTGACCGGCCGCACCGAGCACCACCTGATGCCGCACCGGCCGCGCGACTACGCGGTGCAGCTGCACCGGGAGGTCGCCGAGGCGATCTGCGCGGGCGACCCGGAGCTGGCGGAGCGGGCGATGCGGACCATCGTGGTCGGCGCGCTGGAGGAGCTGGACGCCACCCTGACGGACTGACCGCACTGACCGCAGCGGCTCCGGCGGGCCTCCCTCCCGGCCCTCCTGCCGGGGCCCTCTTGCCGGGCCGATTACGATCCTGGACAGGGGGGTTGACGGTCCGTCGGCACGACACGCCCGGTTTGAGTGGAATTCCACCTGGTGGCCGCATACCTTCACCCCTATTGGGGCAGCCTGGGGTCCGACAGGGGGTGGGCGATGGCGCGTCGTCGGCGCAGCCGGTTGCCGGACGAGGTGCGGGCCGCCGCGGTCCGCGCGGGCCTGGCGTTCGCGTTCACGGTGGTGACGGTGATCGTCGCCGTTCTCGCCTCCTGGTCGCACACCGCCCTGATCGTGCCCGCGCTGGCGATGATGGCGATGGGCGTCTTCGTCCTGGTGTGGTGCCTGATAGACGTGGTGGTCTCCCGCCAGGTCGCCGCGAGCCGCCGCCGCGCCCCCAATTCGCTGGGCCCGCTGGACGGTTCGCGTGAGCGCACCCGCCGGCGCGGGAGCGCCTCGCCGTACGGCGGCCAGCCGCAGCGGAGTTGACGGCCCGTCCGGTGGCGGATCCGGGCCCGGCCGGTCAGTGCTGCCGGTAGCGGCCGGGGGTGGTGCCGAAGGCGTGCCGGAACGCCTCGATGAACGCGCTCGGCGAGCGGAAGCCGCACGCCGCCGCGGTGGAGGTCACCGACCGGCCCCGGGCGAGCAGCACCAGGGCGTGCTGGAGCCGCAGTTGGGTGCGCCACTGCGGGAAGCCGAGGCCGAGCTCCCGGCGGAACAGCCGGCTCAGGGTGCGCTCCCCCGCGCCGACGGCGCGGCCGAGTTCGGCCAGCGACCGCCCGTCGGCGGGGTCGGCGGTGAGCAGCGCGGCGACGTCCCGCAGGCGCGGGTCGGTGGGCCGCGGCAGGCCGAGCGGGAGTTCGGGGGCGGGCGCGAGCTGGTCCAGGGCGGCCTGTTCGAGGGTCCGGGCGGGCCGTCCGGTGGGCGCGTCCGGGCCGGTCAGGTGCGCGACGATCTCGCGCAGCAGTGGCGTGACGGCCAGGACGGCGGGTGCGGTCAGCCCGAGCGGGTTCGTCGCCGCCGGGTAGACCAGGCACCTCAACTCGCTCGGCCCGTGCGCCCTGTGGGTGTGCGCGACCCCGGCGGGCAGCCACACCGCGCGGTGCGGCGGCACCACTCGGCGCCCGTGCGGCGTGCCGACCTCCAGCACGCCGAGGCCGGGCGTGATCAGCTGGTCGACGTCGTGCCAGTGCCAGTCGATGCGTGCGCGGTGCGCCAGCGGGTGGCGGCTGGGGCCGGTCTCCTTCTGGTGCGACGACGGCTGTGACGGCCGCGGCGGGTCGGCCGGAGCTTGGCGGGACGGCGATATGGGTTGGCAGAGTAGCGGAAGCCTGCCCCGGGGTGCGGCGGCCAGGCTGGTCCCATGACGACGCATCAGGCCGGCGTGTGGCGCCGGATGGGACTGTGGGGTGCGGCGCACGCCGTGGACGACCTGTACCAGGGCCTGGTGCCCGCGGTGGTGCCGTACTTCGTGCTGGAACGCGGCTACGGCTACGTCGCCGCGGGCGGGTTGACGCTCGCGGCGACCCTCGGCAGCGCGGTGCCGCAGCCGCTGGTCGGGCTGCTGGTGGACCGCCGGCCGCTGCCGTGGCTGGCCGCCGCCGGACTGGCCCTGGCCGGGCTCGGCGTCGGCCTGAGCGGACTCGCGGACGGCTACGCCCTGGTGTGGCTGCTGGTGCTGCTCTCCGGCCTCGGGGTCGCCGCGTTCCATCCGGCGGCCGGGCGGGCGGCGCGGGAGGCGGCGGGCGACAGTGCGGGCGCGATGAGCGTGTTCGCGGCGGGCGGCAGCGTCGGCTTCTTCCTCGCGCCGGTGCTGGCCACTCCGCTGCTCGCCGCGTGGGGCGTCCGGGCGACGGCGGTGTTCGTGCTCCCGGCGCTGGTGATGGCGGCGGTGCTGTTCCGGGCCCGGCGCCGCCGGTACGGCGCGGCGGCCGGTGCGGCGGCCGGGACCGGGCGGGACAGGTGGGGGCCGTTCCTGGTCCTGACCGGTGTGGAGGTCGTCCGCTCGGTCGCCTTCTTCGGGGTCAGCACCTTCGTCGAGCTGTACTGGCTGCGGCAGTTGGGCGCCTCCCAGCTGCTGGCGGGCGCGGCACTGACCTGCTTCCTGCTCGGCGGCGTGGCCGGCACCCTGGGCGGCGGCCGGCTGGCGGACCGGATCGGCATGGTGCGCACCGCGCAGTGGGGGACGGCGCTCACCGCCCCCGCGCTGGTCCTGCTCCGGGTGACGCCGGGTCAGTGGGCGCCGCTGGTGTTCGCGGCGCTGGCGGGCGCGATGCTCAACCT
>NZ_KK853997.1:1678289-1679040 GCF_000696185.1 Kitasatospora cheerisanensis KCTC 2395
CCTTCGCCGCGTGCAGCGGCCAGTACGGGTCGCGGAGCAGCTCGCGGCCGAGCATCACCACGTCCGCGGCGCCGTCCGCCAGGATCTGCTCCGCCTGGGCGGGCTCGGTGATCGCGCCGACGGCGCTGACCGGGACGCCGGACTGCTCGCGGATCTGCGCCGCGAACGGGACCTGGTAGCCGGGCCCGACGACGATCTTCGCGTCCGGGACCAGGCCGCCGGAGGAGACGTCGACCAGGTCGACGCCGATCGCCTGGAGCTCCTTGGCGAGCAGGACGCTCTCCTCGACCGTCCAGCTGGGCTCGTCGGCGACCCAGTCGGTCGCCGAGACCCGGAACAGGACGGGCAGTTCCGAGGGCCAGACGGCGCGCACCGCGGCGGTGACCTCGCGGGCGAGGCGGGAGCGGCCGGCGAAGTCGCCGCCGTAGCCGTCGGTGCGGTGGTTGGTGAGCGGGGAGAGGAACTGGTGGATCAGGTAGCCGTGGGCGCCGTGCACGTCGACCACCTGGAAGCCGGCGGCCAGCGCGCGGCGGGCGGCGGACGCGAAGTCCTCGACCAGTTCGGCGATCTGAGCTTCCGTCAGCTCGATCGGCGTCGGGTAGCCGTCCTTGAACGGGAGCGGCGAGGCGCCGACCACCGGCCAGCCGCCGTCCTCGACGGCGAGCGGGCCGCCGCCCTTGCCGGCCTTCGCGGTGGAGGCCTTGCGTCCGGCGTGGGCCAGCTGGATCGCCGGGACCGAGCCGTGCGAGCG
>NZ_KK853997.1:1680514-1687749 GCF_000696185.1 Kitasatospora cheerisanensis KCTC 2395
CAGCTGGATCGCCGGGACCGAGCCGTGCGAGCGGATCAGCGCGGCGACCCGGGCGAGGGCCTCCTGCTGGCGGTCGTTCCACAGGCCGAGGTCCCACGGGGAGATCCGGGCGTCGGGGCGGACGCCGGTGGCCTCGACCATCACCAGGCCGGCGCCGCCGGCGGCCCGGGAGCCCAGGTGGGCGAGGTGGAAGTCGGTGGCGACGCCGGTCTCGGGGCCTTCGGGCGCGGCCGAGTACATGCACATCGGGCTGAGCCAGATGCGGTTGGGGATGGTCAGCGAACGGAGGGTGATCGGCTCGAACAGGGCGCTCACGACGGCCCGTCCTTCCTGTGGTCCCGGCAGCGGCTTCTTCGCTTCGTACGATAGCTGCCGTACTACGACATCTGTCAAACTACGAGAGTTCTCGTACCATGGCCTGGTGACCATCGACCACGACTGTCCCGGCCTGCTGCCCGAGCCGCCCGCCGCCGAGCTGCGACTGGAGGCCGTGCTGCACGCGCTCGCCGATCCGACCCGGCTGCGGATCGTCGCCGAGCTGGCGGGGGCGGGCGGCGACGAGCTGAACTGCCTGGCCTTCGAACTGCCGGTCACCAAGTCGACGCTGACGCACCACTTCCGCGTCCTGCGGGAGGCCGGCGTGATCCGCCAGCACCGCCGGGGCACCTCCAAGATGAACACCCTGCGCGTCGAGGACCTCGCCGCACGCTTCCCCGGCCTGCTCGACGCGGTGCTCGCGGCCGCCGTACGGTGCACCCGCGCGGACAGGCCCGCCGCCCGCTAGGCACCCGCCCGCCACAACACCGGGCCCACGCTCCGCAGTCCTGACGGACCGTCAACTCCTGCGGCGAATACTCGCCATGGCCTCCGGCGACCCTCCGCCATGGATCACTCGCAACCGTCCTGCCACCGTGCACGTCCACCGCCACAGAGGCCACACGGGGCGGTAGCCGGGGCGGGCTTTCTGACACGGTCATGCCTGGTCACACGGGCTTCACCGGAGTTGCACCAGCGTTCATCCCACGTGGTCATTTGGTCTATACCAATCAGGTAATCTGACCGGCGACAGGTGTCAATGACCGGCCGTGGGGGGCCCAATGACTGTCAATCACCTTCCGTCGCCACCTTCCGATCAGGAGCTCTACTGGTACTTCGGACCTCAGCGCCGCTGGGTTCCGCTACTCTCCGCGTTCGCCTTCGTGCTCAGCGCGGCCACGATGTTCAGCTTCTCCCTGCGCACCGTCGCGCTCTGGCCGTTCCTGGCCGTCCTCGGCGTCAACCTGGTAGCCCTGGCACTGACCTGCCTCAACGGGCTGCGCCGCCGCCGCTTCACCCGGGCCGGCCACGAACTGCTGGTCGCCGCCTGGCAGCCCGCGCAGCCGCCGTCCGTCGACCTGTACCTGCCGACCTGCGGCGAGCCGCTCGACATCCTCGCCAACGCCTACCGCGCCGTCGCCCGGCTCGACCACCCCGGACAGCTCGACGTCTGGGTGCTGGACGACGGCGACCGGCCCGAAGTGGCCGCGATGGCAGCCGAGTTCGGCTACCACTACGTGGTCCGCCCGAACCGCGGCGAGTTCAAGAAGGCCGGCAACCTCAACCACGCGCTCACCCTGAGCAGCGCCGAGTACATCGCCATCCTGGACGCCGACTTCGCGCCGCGCGCCGACCTGCTGCACCACCTGCTGCCGTACTTCGGCGACCCGAAGGTCGGCATCGTGCAGAGCCCGCAGTGCTTCGACACCGACGCCTCGATGGGCTGGGTGCAGCGCGCCGCCGGCTCCGCCCAGGAGTGGTTCTTCCGCTGGGTGCAGCCCAGCCGCGACGCCTCCGACGCGGCGATCTGCTGCGGCTCCAACGCCGTCTACCGGCGCGCCGCGATCGACGCCGCCGGCGGCTTCGCCCGGCTCGACCACAGCGAGGACATGTACACCGGCCTCGCCCTGCACCAGCGCGGATTCACCACCCGGTACGTCCCCGTCCTGGTCGCCAAGGGCACCTCGCCGGACTCCACCACCAGCTTCGTCAACCAGCAGTACCGCTGGACGATGGGCAACCTGCACCTGATCGGCGACCGGGCCACCCGCAAGGCCATGACCTGGCGGATGCGCCGCTGCTTCGACGAGGGCATCATCGGCTACCTGGCCGCTGCCGTGAACGTGCTCACCGCACCGCTGCCGCCGCTGGTCATGCTGTTCGCCTACCCGGGCGAGGTCCGCGCCTGGTACGTCCTGCCGATGCTCTCCCTGCTGTGGCTCTGGCACGTGCTGCTCCCCCGGGTCAGCCGCACCCGCTGGCGCTCCGAAGTGCTGCGCGCCAACGTGCTGATGAGCTTCGCCGCCGCCACCGCCTACTGGCACACCGCCCGCGGCCGCAGCGCCGCCTGGGTGCCCACCGGCGTCGCCAAGCCCGGCCGGTCCGGCGGCATGGCCCGCAAGGTCCTGCTGGTCTCCCTGGTCTGGACGGCCGGCACCCTGGCCGCCACCGCCGTCGGCATCGCCGCCGCCACCGCCATGCACGGCTGGCACACCACCTGGGGCCTCGGCCTGTACCTCGCCGTGCAGCTGCACCTCGGCGTCCCGCTGATCCGCGACCTGTACGCCGAACTGCGGCCGCGCTCCACCGAACCGACCGAATCCGGGGCCCGCCCGGCGATGCGGCCCCGGCGCTGGCCCGAGGCCCTCGCCGTCACGAGCACGCTCGCCCTGATCGCCCTGCTCGCCTCCGGCTGGGTGGCTCCGATGCTGCCCTGGCTGGGCTGAAAGGTCCTCCTCCCGTGTCCACCAGCACCGCCCCGCTCACCGTCGTCCTCGGGCAACCACCCGTCGAGCGGCCCAGGTTCAGACCCGACATCGAGGGCCTGCGGGCCGTCGCCGTGCTCGCCGTCCTCGCCTTCCACGCGGCCGTCCCCGGCTTCGCCGGCGGATTCGTCGGCGTCGACGTCTTCTTCGTCATCTCCGGCTACCTGATCACCGGCCTGCTGCGCGGCGAGAGCCTCGCCACCGGCAAGGTCCGGCTCGCCGAGTTCTACGCCCGCCGCGCCCGCCGCCTGCTGCCCTCCGCCGCCGTGGTGCTCGCCGTGGTCGCCGTCCTCGGCGCCCTGCTCACCGCGCCGTTGCGCCGCGCCGACCTGGAGCGCGACGTCCTCGCCTCCGCGCTGTCCGTCGCCAACTGGCGCTTCATCGCCGAACAGACCGACTACCTGGCGGCCGGCCGCGACCCCAGTGCGCTGCTGCACTTCTGGTCGCTCGCCGTCGAGGAGCAGTTCTACCTGCTCTGGGCGCCGCTGCTGGCCCTCGCCGCCCGCTGGGCCTGGAAGCGGCGCACCGTCCTCGGCCTGACCCTGCTGCTCGGCGCCGGCTCGTTCTGGCTCTCCCTGCACTGGAGCGCCGGCGCGTACCTCTCCACGCCCACCCGGGCCTGGCAGTTCGCCGCCGGCGCCGTGATCGCGCTGCTGCCGGTCCGCGAAATACCCAGGCTGATCCGGGAGTTGCTGGGCCTGGGCGGCATGGCCGCGGTGCTCGCCGCGGTGCTGCTCTTCGACGCCCGCACCCCCTACCCCGGCATCGCCGCGCTGCTGCCCACCTTTGGCACCGCCGCGATCATCCTGCCCGGCGAACAGCACCTGGTGGGACGGGCGTTGGCGCTCTCCGCACCACGCGCGATCGGCCGGCTCTCCTACAACCTCTACCTGTGGCACTGGCCGGTGCTGGTGCTCGCCGAAGCCCGGTGGGGAACGCTGCACTGGGGCGTCAAGGTCGCCCTGACGGCGGCCGCCGCGCTGCCCGCGCTCGCCGCCCTGAACTGGCTTGAGCAGCCGCTGCGCCGCAGCCTGGTGCTCGGCGAGATCCCGCGCCGCGGGCTCTCGTTGGGCCTCAGCGCGGTCGTCATGCCGGTGGTGCTGGCGCTGGTCGTCGGCACCGGCACCATCCGCAACCTCGGCCCCGCCACTCCCCGGACCCGTCCGGTCTGCCGCCGGGCGCCCGCACCGGTCACAGCCTGCTCGCCGCCGCCCCGCCGGCGAACGGCCCGACCGTCCCCAACCCCGTCCAGGCCCGGCAGGACTTCCCGCCGGACGGCGCCTGCGAGGTCGACCCCGCCGACACCACCAGCCCGCCCTGCCGCTTCGGCAGCGGCGACGACCGGATCGTGCTGCTCGGTGACTCGCACGCCGGCCAGTGGTTCTCCGCCGTGCTGGGCATCGCCGCCCAGCACCGCCTGTCCGTCGAGGAACTCGTCAAGCAGGGCTGCCCGCTGCCCGAACTCACGGTGGTCAACCCGCAGTTGGGCCGCACCTACCACGAGTGCGACACCTGGCGGGCCAACGCGCTGACCCGGCTCAAGGAGGGGCCGAAGCCGAAGCTGATCGTCGTCTCCACGCTGAACCGGTACACCGCCGACCGCGAGACGCTGCTGCGCGGCTGGGAGCAGACCCTCGCCCCGCTGCGGGCATTGGGCGTCCCGATCGTCTACCTGCAGGACACCCCGATCCCCGGCCGGGACGTCCCCGCCTGCGTCTCCGGGCACCCCGACACCCCCTCGGCCTGCGACTTCCCGCGCGCCGAAGGACTCTGGGCCGACCCGCTGGCCGAGGAGATCGCCGCCGGGAAGTTGCCCGGCGTGCAGACCATCGGCGTCAACCAGGTGCTCTGCCCCGGCGACGGGCGAAGCTGCCCGGCCGTCCTGGAGCACGTCCTGCTGTACCGCGACGACTCGCACCTGACCAACGCGGCGGCCGTCGTCCTCGCCGCGCGCCTCGACCAACTCCTGATCGACGCGGGCGTGTTCGGCTCCGGCTGGACCACGCTGCTGCACGAGGAGTTCGACGGCCCGGCCGGCTCCCGGCCCGACCCCGCGAACTGGCAGTACGACCTGGGCACCTGCTACCCCGGCTGCCCGGCCGCGCAGTGGGGCACCGGCGAGATCGAGACCATGACCGACTCCACCGCCAACGTCCGCCTGGACGGCCAGGGTTCACTGGAGATCGTGCCCACCCGGGACGCCTCCGGCCGCTGGTCCTCGGGCCGGATCGAGTCCCGGCGCGCGGACTTCTCCGCCCCGGCGGGCGGAGTCCTGCGGGTGGAGGCCAAGTTGGCGCTGCCCGCCGTCAACGGCCCTGCCGCGGCCGGGTACTGGCCCGCGTTCTGGGCACTCGGCGGCAAGCTCCGTGACGGGTACACCGGTTGGCCCGGCGTCGGCGAACTCGACGTCCTCGAATCGGTCGGCGGACGCGGCGTCTTCGGCACCATGCACTGCGGCACCACCCCGGCGGCCCCTGCCAGGAGCCGAACGGCCTGGGCTCCGGGGAGCAGTCCTGCGCGGACTGCTGGGGCTCCTTCCACACCTGGACGGTGGAGGTGGACCGGACGGCCACCCCCGAGAAGGTGCGCTGGCTGCGCGACGGCCGGGAGTTCTTCGCGGTGACCTCCGACCAGGTCGACCCGGCCGCCTGGGACCAGGCGGTCCACCACGGGATCTTCCTCGTGCTGAACGTCGCCGTCGGCGGCAACCTGCCTGCCGCGCACGGAAGTTCGCCGACCCCGGCGACCGAGCCCGGCCACCCGATGAAGGTCGCCTCGGTCACCGTCTCCACCCGGAACTGACGGCCCGTCCCCCTGGAACCTCCCCCGGTCCGCGTGCGTCGGACCGGGGGACGTTCAGTGGGGCACGGGAGTCGCCCGTGCCCGTCGACCGAGGGGGACCGATGTCAGCAGCACGCATCCGTTGGGGAGCCGGCCTCGCCGCCGCCGGGCTGATCACGCTCACGGCGTGCGGCTCGGCGACGCAGACTGCGGGCGGGGCGGCCCCGAACGCACCGGCGACCGCCACCCTCGGCGCCTCGCCGTCGCCGTGGCCCTCGCCGTCGCCCAGTGGCACCCCGATGTCGCGGCCCGGGCTGTCGGACCTCGCCTCGGCGCTGGGCGAGCAGGGGCGCGGGGCGTTCCAGGACGTCTACGGGACGCTGGAGTTGGACAATGAGCGGAATGTCGTCGTGCTGTCCGTGACGGATCCGGCGCGCGGCCGTGCGCTGGTCGCCGCCGCGAAGCAGGCCCATCCGGACGCCGACACCGGGCGGGTCCGGGTGGAGGGCTGCCCGTTCACCAGGGCCGAGATCGACCGGGCGATGGACGCGATCATGACGGCCGAGCTCCCCGCGAAGGTCTTCAGCGCGGGCATGGCGCCGCACGCGACCGGCCTGGTGGTCGAGACGGACGAGGCCTCCACGACCTCGCCCGCCCTCCGCGCCGCCCTCACGGCCGTGGCCGGCCGGATCCCGGTCACCCTCAAGGCGGGCCAGCCGGTCAAGGACATGTGAGCGGCGAGGCCCCCGGCCGGGCTCTCCCTACTCCGGCTTGCGGAACATCCGGGTCGCCGTGATCTCCCCGTGGATCGTCGGCCCGTCCGGGTCCTGCGGCGCCGGGAGGCCGGGCCGCAGGTGTTCCTCGACGGAGATGTACTTGAGGCCGGCCCGGAGGTCCGCATCGTTGCGCAGCCGGATGACGAGCGGGAACTCCGCCAGCGCCGTGGTGTCGAACAGGCCGGTGGTGTAGATCAGTTGGACGCCGAGCGCGTCCGCGACGGCCCGCTGGAGCTCCAGCAGGTAGGTCGCGTTGGCGCGGCCGATCGGGTTGTCCAGGAACAGCGTGCCCGCGTGCCGGAGCTGCGACTGGCCGCGGTCGTTGGCGCGGAGCGCGGCCATCGTGCAGTACAGGGCGATGGCCGCGGTGAGCAGCTGGCCGCCGGAGAAGACGTCCGACATCTGACCGACCGAGACCCGTTCGGCGCGCAGGACGGCGTCCGGCTTGAGGATCTCGACCGAGACGCCCTTGGGGCCGATCGCGGCGGCGACGCCGCGCAGCAGCAGTGACATGCCGTCACGTCGCAGGTCGGAGTTCTTCCGGACGGCGGACTGGGTGGCCTCGTCGATGACTTCGCCGAGCCGTTCGACCAGGACGGCGTGGTCGGGGTCCTCGAAGCGGATCCGCAGGAACTCCTGGCCCGACCATTCGCCGAGGCCTTCGGGGAGGCGGGAGAGGCGCTGGGCGGCGCGCAGGGTGCCGAGGGAGGTTTCGACCAGGCCGCGGAGGCGGTCGACGATGGAGGAGCGGTTGCGCTCCAGCTGGGCGAGCTCGTCGGTGAGGACGCGCAGCCGGGGTGCGAACGCGGCGGCCCAGGCGGCGGCGTGGTCGGGCAGGGCGGCGGCGGGCAGCTCGCGGATCTGCTGGCGGGCGGGG
>NZ_KK853997.1:1688831-1689468 GCF_000696185.1 Kitasatospora cheerisanensis KCTC 2395
TCCTCGCGGGCGGTGGCGCGGGTGCGCAGTTCGCGGCGCTCGTCGTCGGCGGCGGTCTCGTTGTGCATGGCCGGGTTCGGCGGCACGAGGAAGAAGGCCGGTTCGCTGTCGATGGGGGCGATCAGGGCGGCGGCGGTGCCGACGGCGACGGTGGAGCGGGGCAGCAGGGCGGCGGCGGCGAGCGCTTCGCGGGCCCGGTCGAGCGAGGCGGGGTCGGTGACCACGACGCCGTCGACGAGTTCGGGGCGGGCGGCGAGGATGGCGTCGTGGTCGGCGGGGTCGACGGACTGGGCGAGGTAGCGCCAGCCGGGGAGGGCGGGGATGCCCTGTTCGCCGAGGTGTTCGACGGTGGCGAGGACGTCGGGTCCGGGCGGGAGCAGGCCGCCGTCGCCGAGGGCGGCGAGGATCCGGGAGTCGTCGGCGGCGGCGGTGCGCAGGTCGAACAGGGTGCGTTCGGCGTTGGCCACGGCCTGGTCGAGCAGTTCGCGCAGGTCTTCGGCGGAGGCGTCGAGTTGACGGGGCGACAGGAAGCCGTGGGAGTCCTCGGCGCCGTCCTGGTAGGGCGTCAGGGAGAGCAGTTCGGCGAGCCGGGGTTCGGCGGCGAGCTGGGCGGCGGTGCGCTGCTCGGCGGCGAGGG
>NZ_KK853997.1:1689488-1690090 GCF_000696185.1 Kitasatospora cheerisanensis KCTC 2395
CGCAGCGAGTCGCGGAGCTGGCCGGCGAGTTCCTCGAAGTCGGTGGCGGCGGCCTGCGCCTGGTCCAAGGTCCGTTGCAGGTCGGCGTGTTCGGTGCGGGCGGCGTCGACGCGTTCGCGGCGTTCGGCGAGCAGCGCGGTGGCGGTGCGCAGCAGGGCCTGGGCGTGCTCGGTGTCGGCGGGGAGGAGGTCCTCGGGGAGCTCGGTGTGGGATTCGCCGTCGACGGGCGCGGAGCGTTCGGCGTCGCCGCGCAGGCGGCCGACTTCTTCGGCGGCCGCGCCGGAGCGGGCCTCGATGATGGTGACGAGTTCTTCGGCGCGGGCGGCGGCGGCCTGGCGGGCGGGGCCGTCGGCGCCGTCGGGGCTGGCGAGGAGTTCTTCGGCGCGGGCCTTGACCTTGTTGCTGAGGCGGTCCAACTCGCTTGCGGCGGCGGCTTCGTCGCCTTCGGCGCGGGCCTGTTCGGCGCGCAGGTCGGCGCCGACGCCGACCTTCTCGTAGAGCTGGGAGGCTGCCCGGTAGGCCTCGCGCAGGGCGGGCAGCGAGGTGGGGGTGTCGGTGTCGCCGGGTTCGGTGCTGGTGTCGGCGGCGGCGATCTCGGCGCG
>NZ_KK853997.1:1690840-1795342 GCF_000696185.1 Kitasatospora cheerisanensis KCTC 2395
GCGTCGGCGGCGTGCAGGGCGGCGCGGGCCGGGTCGGGTTCGGCGCCGGAGTCGTCGATCCAGCCGGCTTCGACGGCGGCGGCGGTCTCCTGCTCGACCTCGGTGAGCCGCTGGCGGAGGTGTTCGGCCTCGGAGCGGGCCTTCTGCGCGGCGGTCGCGGCGGCGGTGGCCTCGGCCTGGGCGGCGGAGCCGTCCTGCTGCAACTCGCCTGCGCGCAGCTCTTCCTGGTCGGCGCGGGTCTCGGCGCTCAGCGCGGCGGATTCGAGGGCGCGGGCGAGCGCGCCGGCGGCCCGGTCGCGGGCGGCGAGGGCGGGGGCGGCGTCGAGTTCGGCCTCCCGGATGGCGGCGGCGACGCGGCTGGCCCGGTCGGCGGCGGCGCGGTGCCTGAGCACCGCCTCGGCGGCCTGCCAGGCGGCGAACTGGGCGCGGGCGTCGGCGAGTTCGCGGCGCAGTCGGGCGGCTTCGGTGGTCGCGGCGTCGAGTCCGAGGGTGGCGTGCCGGTAGGTCAGTTCGGAGACGATCCGGGAGTGCCGGGTGCGGTCGGTCTCGGCGGCGGTGACGGCGCTCGCCGCGGCGGCGACCTCGACGGCGAGGTCGTGGACCCGGTCGCGTTCGACGGCGGAGCGGGCGGACAGCGACAACGCGAGCCTGCGGGTGCGGCGTTCGGCGGCGCGGTGGCCCTCGCGGACGGTCTCCCGGCCGGCGGTGGCGTCGACGATGCGCTGCAGCAGGTCGACGGAGCCGGCGGTGAAGTCGCGTTCGGCGGTGAGTTCGGCGCGCCGGCCGAGCTTGGCGGCGAAGCCGTGGACCAGGTCGGCGAGGCCGTCGGTGTCGCGGGTGTCGGTGACGGCGCGCAGCAGCAGGTCGGTGAAGTCGGCGTCGTTGCGGACCGCGAACAGGCCGGCGGCCTCGCCCTCGTCGGCGTTCATCTCGCGCTGGTAGCGGAACAGTTCGGGGTCGAGGCCGAGCGCGCCGAGGTGCTCGTTCCAGCGGTCGTGGATCTCCTCGAAGGTGACGTCGAGGTAGGGGTGGGCCTTGGCGGCCTCGGTGAGGGCGTCGCGGAAGCCCTTCATGGTGCGGCGGCGGCCGCGGGCCTTCTGGTCGCCGGTCAGGGCGGGCCGTTCGGCGACCGGCAGGCCGTCCAGGGTGAGGCCGGGGCCGGGGCGGAAGGAGTACCAGAGTTCGGCGAACTTCCGCGGGTCGGAGGAGACCTGGCGGCCGCGCCACTCGCTGACCTTGCCGACCACGATGAGTTCGCCGGTGACGGTGTGCTGCCATTCGAGGGCGACGTGGCCGCAGTCGTCGGCCAGCAGGAACTTGCGCAGCACGCCGGAGGACGCGCCGCCGAGGGTGTTGCGGTGGCCGGGCAGCATCACCGAGAAGATCAGCTTGAGCAGGACGGACTTGCCGCCGCCGTTCTCCAGGAAGAGCACGCCGGCGGGCGCGGGGCGGCGCTGCGGGCCCTCGGGCTCCTCGCCGAACAGGCCGATCTGCTGGGGCTGCGGTTCGGGGACCGGCTCGCCGACGCCGCGCAGGTCGAGCACCGTGTCGGCGTAGCGGGCGCCCGCCGGTCCGATCGAGTACAGGCGGACCCGGTTCAGCTCGTACATGTGCGGTGGTTCTCCTGGAGCGGTCAGTTCAGAACGTGGTGACGGGGGGTCAGAGCGAGTGGAACGGGAGTCCGGCGTCGGCGACGAGTTCCTCGCTGTCGTCGGGCGGCAGCAGGGTGGCGGTGCCGTCGCTGACCGGGACGACGCCGAGGTCCAGCAGTTCGCCCATGGCGGCACTGCCGGCCAGGTCGCGGACCTGCAACTGGTAGCGGGCGGTGGTGCGGTAGGTGCCGCCGGCGTCGTCGGAGGTCTTCTGCAGGAAGCCGGAGTCCAGCAGGAAGGACACCGCCTTGGAGACGATGCCGGTGGTGGAGCCGGACAGCCGGCGGGCGTCCTTGGTGGCGCCGGTCGCGGAGCGGCGCGCCCACACCCGCCAGGCGGCCTCCAGGCCGGGGGCGGCGCTGGCCGGGTCGGTGTTGCTGCCCTCGGCGGCGGCGCGCTCCTCCAGGCGGCGGCAGGCCTGCCGGACGAAGGCGTCCACGCCGTTGACGGTGACCCGGCCGAGGTAGCCGTCGTCGGCGAGGTCCTCGGGGCGGGGGAAGGCGAGTGCGGCGACCGCGAGGTGGGCCAGGCCGTGCAGGAAGCGGTCGGTGGACTCGGAGGCGGCGCGGCGCGAGTAGTCGCCCATCCGGACGGCGAACACCGAGTCCTCGGCGGCGGCGACCGCCATGCCGGCGCGGGCCGAGACCTCCAGCACCACCAGGCCCATGCCGGTGGCGACGGCGTCGGCCAGCCGTCCGAACGGCGGGTCGTCGCGGTAGCGGCGGACCAGTTCGGCGTACTCGGCGTCACGGGACGGCAGCAGCTTGGCCTGCAGGCCGAAGGAGACCAGGCGGGCGGCCTCGGCGACGTCGGCCGGGCTGATCGGCGCGTGCGCGGCGGCCGGTTCGGCGTCCTGCGGCGCCCACGCCTCGGTGCTGGTGGTCATGCGGGTGCTCCTTCGGTGCGGGCGGTGCAGGTGCTGCCAGTGCTGCGGGCGGTGCGGGTGCCACGGGCGGTGAGGGCGGCGCGCGTGCCGCGGGCGGCGGGGCGGGCCGACGGGCCGTCAGGTGCGGGGCCGGTCACACCGCGTCCTTGCGGTCGGCGGCCATGCCGGCGGCGTCCAGCAGGGCGCTGCCGACGATCAGGTCCGCGCCGCCGAAGCCCGGGTCGTCCAGGCGGGTGCCGTCGTCGACGGCGAACAGCAGGCGTTCCTCGCCCTGCCGGTAGGCGGTGCCGACCGGCGGGCTGGCGGCGTGCACGGCCAGCAGGGCGACCAGGTAGGCGAGTTCCTCGCCGTCCTCGTCGAGGTCGGTGCCGCGGGCGCGGGCGTCGGCGAGCAGGCCGGACAGGCGGCGGGGCGCGTCGGCGGGCAGGTCCAGCAGGTCGAGGGCGGCTTCCAGTTGGGCTTCGGAGAACCGGCTGTCGTCGGGGGTGGCGACCAGGTCGGGTTCGGGGAGTTCGGCGCCGAGGTGCTCGCGTTCGACGGGCGGGGTGAGCAGCAGGTCGACCAGGTCGCTGACTCGGACCGAGACGGGGGTGCGCAGTCCGGTGCCGCGGGCGAAGAACGCGTCGGTGGGCCGGGTGGCGTCCGCGAGCGGGAGGGTGAGGACCGGTGCGAGGAGTTGACCGTACAGGTCGATGCCGGTGCGGGCGGTGGGTGCGGAGAACGCCTGCCGGTCCTGTTCGGCGCGGAACAGCGGGCCGGCTTCCAGCAGTCGGGTCTGCAGCTGGGTGTGGCGGCGGATGCAGTCCTTGACGATGTCGACGAGTTCGGCGGCGCGCCGCTTGTGCTCGGCGTCGACGCTCTCGTCGCGGGCCTTGCGGATGTTCGTGAGGATGGCGTTCTCGTGCCGGTACCGGTCGGCGATGTGGTCGAGCGCCTCGTCGATCAGGTCGGGGACGGTCTCCATCCAGTCGACCGCGCGGACGTTGCGGCGGGTCGCCTCCAGGGCGCGGCGCAGCGTCTCCGCGTACTGGACGGTGCGGTAGCGGGCCTGTTCGGCGGCGAGTTGGGCGTCGGCGAGGCGGCCGCGGCGGATCAGCACCTCCAGCTTGACCTCGGCGGCGATCTGAGCGCTCGTCACATCGGTGTCCAGCGCGCCGACCAGGACGTTGACCGCCTCGTCGGTGGTGCGCAGGTACACCCCGCCGTCCTGGCCGGGGACTTCCTCGATCAGTTTGAAGTCGTAGTCGCGGCGGGTGTATTCGCCGTCCGGGCCGAAGGTGCCGTAGACGGCGCGGAAGCCGCGGTCCACGCTGCCGACGTTGATCAGCGACTCCAGCACCCAGCGGGCCACCCGCTCGTGCTCGGTGGCGGCCCGCCCGGGGTTCTGGGCGGCGATCCGGGGCTGCAGCCGGCTCAGCACTATGTCGCGGTCGGCCCCGGTGTCGAAGTCCATGTTCAGGGTGACCAGGTCGATGGCGGCGAGGCCGATCTCGGCCATCGTGTAGGAGGCGTACTCGCCGGCCAGGTTGACCTTGCGGCTGTCCAGGTCGTGCAGCGGCGCGGTGCACGCCAGCGCCTTGAGCCGACGGGCGAGTCCCTCGTCGGCGGCCGGTCCGGGGGCGGGCCTGGTGGGCTGGTCTGCGATGGCGGTCACGGGGGACAAGATTAGGGCTTTCCGCGGACAGGTCCGAAACGTCCCCTTTGGGACAGCCTGTTCCAGCGTGTTGAACGCGTTCAAATTCAGGTCTAGAGTCCTTCTCGCGACACCGCGTGCCGTCTCCGGCACCCGCGCATGGAGGGGGAGTCCCCATGTCCGACATCGCCACCGCCCCGACCGGTTCCACCACCGCCGGCCCCGGCCCCGTATCCACCGCCGACACCGCGCTCGTCCGACGCCGGATCAGGCGCTGGCTGTGGCTGTTCATCGTCTGTCTCGCGCTCAGCGGGCTGACCGCGTTCCCCTTGCAGACCGAGACCGCCCTGCTGGTCCGGGCGATGAACCGGAGCGGCCTCGGCGACGCCCTCCCCGCGCTCGACGCCTGGGTGAGCCGGGTCGGCGACGGCGTCGCCGACGGCTACGGCCGCCACCCGTTCCTCGCCTACGGCACCGACTGGCTGGCCTTCGCGCACCTGGTCATCGCGGTCGCGTTCTGGGGCCCGCTGCGCGACCCGGTCCGCAACGTGTGGGTGATCCGCTGGGCGATGATCGCCTGCGGCGGCGTCATCCCGCTGGCGCTGATCTGCGGCCCGCTGCGCGGCATCCCGCTGTTCTGGCAATTCGTCGACATGTCGTTCGGCGTCTTCGGCGTCGTTCCGCTGCTGATCGTGCACCGGCTGATCCGCGCCCTGGAGTGGGACCAGGCCGTCCGCACCCACCACGACTTCGCCCGGGTCGTCCCCAGCCCCTGAGCCTCCGCCAGGTCACCGGCGGCGACCCCGACCGCCGGCGGCCCCGCGCCGTTCCGGCCGCGGCGGCGCTCCGCCGCCCGCCTTCGTGTACCGGTCAAATCCCTTGCCCCCCTTGGCGATCCGGGGTGAGCCTGCTCGTTCCTGCTCCGTCCCAACCCGGTTCGCGCAAAACCCTTCCCCTTCCTGCCCGACTCTGACAAAGTCGTCCGCTATCCGGTACAGGACGACCGGAACGGGGGGTTGGGACATCATGCTCGGCGCTGTCCTGCGCCGGCTGCGCGGCCGCCCGCCGCTGGCCGCCGCGGTGCTCTTCACGATGCCGCCAGGCGCCGGCCGCCCCACTGCCGCCCGGCTCCGGTTCGTGGAGGAGACATGAGCACCCCGGCCCCCTGGGTCCGCACCCGACTGCGCACCGCTCCGCTGGCCGCCCTGCTCACCGCGGTCCTCGCGCTGACCGTGGTGTTCCTGGCCGCCGCCCTGCCCCGCGCCCAGGACCGCAGCGCGGACCGCGCCCTGCGCAGCTACCTGAGCTCCCAGGGCCAGCTGGCCACCGGCGTGCGGGCCTACGCCTCCGACCCGGTGGCCGGCGACCCGGCGAAGGCCCTGGACGACACGGCGGCCCTGCTCGCCGACGCCGCGGGCACGGTCCTCCCGCTCGCCCCGGGCGGACCGGTCTACGGCAGCCGGGCCGTCAAGACCCGCTTCCTGAGCAACCCGTGGCTGTCCCGCCCGGAGGGCGTCTCCCCCGAGTTCGCGCTCAGCTACCTGCACGGCCTCCCCGAGCACGCCCGGCTGACGGCCGGTCAGTGGCCCGGCGCCTCGGCCGACGGGGAGCCGATCCCGGTCGCGCTGTCGGCGGACGCCGCCGCCGCCGTCAAGGCGGACGTCGGCTCGGTGGTCGACGCCACCGGCGGGGCGCCGCACCCGCAGCTCCGGGTGGTCGGCCTGTACACCGTCGACGACCGGTCGGCCCAGCTCTGGGCGGACCAGGTGTGCGCGGTCAAGGTGTGCCGGGCGATGACCGACCCCGGGCCCGGGGAGATCCCGAAGCTGTACTGGTACGCCACCGCACTGGCCGGCCCGGAGAGCATCTCCCGACTGGCCGCCTGGGGCGGCAGCCAGGAGGACTTCTGGCGGGTGCCCGTCCAGGTCGACGCCCTGCGGGCCGACCGGCTCCGGCAGACCTCCTTCGACCTGGCCACGGTCACCGACGGGCCGGTCTCGGTCCGGGTGATCGCGGGCAGCGGACGGCCCCGGATGACGATCGTCTCGGACCTGCGGCGGCTGATCGACGGCGCCCGGCAGCGGCAGAGCGCCATCGACTCTGTCACCGCGATCGGCCCCGCCGGGGCCGCCGGCGTCGGCGCCGTGGTGCTCTGCCTCGCCGCCGCGCTCACCGCCGAGCGGCGCACCACCGAACTGCGGCTGCTCCGCGCGCGCGGCGGCTCGATCGGCGGCAGCGGCGGAATCGTCCGACTGCTGCTCGGCGAGGGCGCGTTGACGGTGCTTCCGGCCGCCGCGCTCGGCGCGCTGCTCGCCTTCACCCTGCTGCCGACGCCGCGCTGGCAGCCCGCTGCCCTCGCCGCCGGCTCGGTCACCCTGCTCGCGCTGCTGGCCTTCCCGCTCCGGGCCGCGCTGCTGCTGCGCGACCGGGCCGGCCGGGGCTGGTACGGCCGCCGGCGCGTGATGGCCGAACTCGCCGTGCTGGCGGCCACGGTGGCCGCTGCCACCCAGGTGCTGCGGCGCGGCGTCGCCCCGCAGGGCGAGGGCGTCGACCCGCTGCTGGTCACCGCTCCGCTGCTGCTCGCCCTCACCGGCGCGCTGCTGCTGGCCCGCCTCCAGCCGTTCCTGATCGGGCTGTCGGCGCGCTGGGCCGGCGCCGCCCCGGAGCGATCGGCTTCCTCGGCCTGGCCCGCGCCGCCCGCGGCAGCGGCCGCGCTCCCGCCCTCGGTGCTGCCGCTGCTCGCCCTGGTCCTCGCCGTCGCCTGCGGCGCGATCGGCGCCGCCGTGCTCAGTTCGGTGAAGGCCGACCGGGGCGACGTCGCCCGCTACCTCATCGGCGGCGACGCCATGGTCCGCGCGAAGGCCCACGGCGCGCTGCCGGACGCCTTCGTCACCGCCGCCGAGAAGCTGCCCGGCGTGGACGTCTCGCTGCCGGTGTGGATCGACGACGACGTCAGCATGCCGCTCCCCAACGGCAGTTCGGTCCTGGTCAACGTGGTGCTGGTCGACCCCGTCAGGTACGCGAAGGTCGCCGAGGTCGCCGGACGCGGCCGGTTCGACCCGGCGCTGCTCACCGCCCGGCCGGGCGAGCCGCTACCCGCCCTGGTCACCAGCGACCTGCCGAACGGCGAGTTCACCCTCCGGCTGTCCACCGGCGAGGGGATCCCGATCCGGACCGTCGGCACCGCCGACGGCACCCCCGCCCGCAGCGAGACGGCGGGCATCACCGTGCTGCTCCCGGCCGGACCCGCCTCCGCACTGATGCCCCGGCTCGGCCGCCCGGTCGAGTGGCTCGCCACCGGCAACCTGGACGACGCCCAAGTGCACGCGCTCGCCCAGCAGTTCCTCGGACCGGCGGCCACCGACTCCGCCGCCGGCCACCTCGCGAAGACCCGCACCGGCGTGGTCGCGGTGCTCGGCAGCGACCCGCTGCAGACCGCCGCCGAGCGGATGTTCTGGGTCTCCGTCGGCATCACCGCGCTGTTCGCGGTGCTGTCCGTGCTGCTGACGCTCCTTCGGGCCGGGCCCGAGCGCGCCGCCACGCTGGCCCGGCTGCGCACCATGGGCCTGCGGCCCCGGCAGGGCCTGGCGCTGATCCTCGCCGAGGCGCTCCCCCAGGCGCTGGTGGCCGCGCTCGGCGGCGCACTGGCCGCGGCCGGCTGCGTGCTGCTGATCGGCCCGGCCGTCGACGTCGCGCCCCTGGTCGGCGCGGCGGACCGGGTCGGCCTGCGGCTCATCGCCCTGCCGATCGTCCAACAGGCTCTCGGGCTGGCCGTGTTGGCGGCCCTCGCGGTGGTGGCCGAGGCCGCCGTCAGCGCCCGTCGGCAGATCACCACCGAACTGCGAGCAGGAGACACCCGATGAGTACTCCGCCCCCGAGCCTGGACGAACTCCGCGCCCGGGCCCTGGCCGCCACCGCCCCCCGCGCCACCCGCACCGACCTCGCCATCAGTTGCGAACGCCTGGTCCGCATCTTCAGCACCGACGGCATCGAGGTCCAGGCCCTCCAAGGACTCGACCTCACCGTCGACCGCGGCGACCTCGTCGCCCTCGTCGGCGCCTCCGGCAGCGGCAAATCCACCCTCCTCAACATCCTCGCCGGCCTCGACACCCCCACCGCCGGCACCGCCACCGTCGCCGGCAGCGACCTCCTCACCATGACCCCCAAGGACCGCCTCCGCTACCGCCGCGACACCGTCGGCTTCATCCGGCAGCAGACCGCCCGCAACCTCCTCCCCTTCCTCACCGCCGCCCAGAACATCGCCCTGCCCATGCAACTGCGCTCCGGCCACCGCGCCGCCAGACACCGCCGCACCCGCGTCACCGAACTCCTCGACGCCCTCGACATCACCCCCCTCGCCGACCGCCGCCCCACCGAACTCTCCGGCGGACAACAGCAACGCGTCGCCATCGCCGTCGCCCTCGCCAACGACCCCGCCGTCCTCCTCGGCGACGAACCCACCGGCGAACTCGACTCCGACACCGCCACCGGCATCTTCGAAGCCTTCCGCACCGTCAACCGCGAACTCGGCACCACCGTCGTCCTCGTCACCCACGACCCCATGGTCGCCGGCGAAGTCCGCCGCACCGTCGCCATCCGCGACGGCCGCACCAGCAGCGAAGTCCTCCGCCGCACCGTCACCGACGAACACGGCCACGAAACCGTCACCGAACGCGAATACGTCATGCTCGACCGCACCGGCCGCATCCAACTCCCCGCCAAATTCCTCACCGCACTCGGCATGGAACACCGCGTCGCCGCCGACCTCGCCACCGACCACATCGCCCTCCACCCCGACAACACCGACTGAACACCCCAGCCGCTAAGTCCTGGGCCGGGCAGCGGAGTTCGGCGGCGCCAGCAGGCGGCGCAGCGCGCTCGGGGTGTGGCCGAGGTGGCGGCGGGCGGTGCGGGTCAGGTGGGCCTGGTCGGCGTAGCCGAGGTCGGCGGCGAGGGCGCCGAGGCTGCTCTCCCCCGCCTCCAGGCGGTCCAGCGCGCGGGCCAGCCGGACCCGGTGGCGGTAGTGGGTGACGGAGACGCCGAGTTCGCGCGGGAAGGCCCGGCTGAGCCGGTACGGGGACGCGCCGAGGAGTTCGGCCAGCGCGAGCAGGGTGCCGGAGGCCGGGTGGTCGGCGGCGATCGCCTCCCGGGCGGCGGCGACCAGTTGACGGTCCTTCACGGCGGACGGCCCGTCCGCGCACGGCGTCGGCCCGTCCGCCGTCCGGGCGACGGCCCTCGCCAGCAGGGTCAGCAGCTCTTCGGTGGCCGCGTAGTCGACGTCGCCGGCACCGGCGGCGCGCAGCAGGCGGCGGTGGGCGAGGTCGAGCGGCGGATCGACGTAGACGGCGGACGGGCGGTGCTTCGCCGCGTCCCCCGCGAGGGTCCGCCACAGCGCCGGCCCGACGGTGATCGCCGTGCAGTGGTCGCCGCCCGCCGGGTGCGCGAAGGACTCCTCCTCGCCGGGCACCGCGAGGTAGCCGAGGCTCGGGTCGAGATCCGCGGCCGTCCGGTCGGCGCGGCGGCGGAAGCGGCCCCGGCGGACCAGCACCACCCGGTGGAAGCCGTGGACTTCGAGCGGCGACCACCGGGTGTGGTCGCTGCGGCAGGCGACGGAGCTGATGTCGAAGTCGGGCCGGGCAGCGAGGCTTTGGACGGAGAGCACGGCCCGAACCGTATACGTCCGGTCGGACAGTGCCGGGCCCCCGCCTGCCCGCAAGGATGTTCAAGACCCGGGCGGCGCGTCCGGGCGAGGCTGCTCCCCGGAGCCGGTTCGGCTTCCGCCAACAGCCCTATCCCTTCGAGGAGTTCGCCCGTGTCCGCCCTCTCCAGGCTCACCGCCGTCCACGTCGACTGCGCCGATCCGATCAAGCTCGCCGCCTTCTACCAGCAGGCCACCGGCTGGCAACTGACCGACAGCGGCGAGGAGTTCGCCGCCCTCGACGCCGGCGCCGGCGGGCCCGCGCTGGGCTTCGTCCGCGTCCCGGACCACCGCGCCCCGCAGTGGCCGGACGGCGCCAAGCGCCTCCACCTCGACTTCGCCGTCGCCGACCTGGACCGCGCCGTCGCGGACCTGCTCCGACTCGGCGCCGTCAAGCCCGCGTTCCAGCCCGGCGCGGGCGCCTGGGTGGTCCTCCTCGACCCCGAGGGCCACCCGTTCTGCCTCGCGCCCGCCACCACCGACTGACCGCCCACCCCGACCTCCCGGAGCACCCGTTCATGGCAACGATCCACCGCGAGACCCTGATCGACACCGCACCCGACAGCGCCTGGGCCGCGATCCGCGACTGGGGCTCCGTCCACCGCCGGCTCGCGCCCGGCTTCGTCACCGACACCCGGGTCGACGGCGACGTCCGGGTGGTGACCTTCGAGGACGGCACGGTCGTCCACGAGCTCGTGGTCTCGCTGGACGACGAAACCCGCCGCATCGCCTACACGCTGGTCGGCGGCTCGTTCTCGACCGTCCACCACCACGCCTCGATGCAGGTGTTCGCCGAACCCGACGGCCGCGCCCGCTTCGCCTGGACCACCGACGTCCGGCCCGCCGACCTGGCGGGGCCCATCGCCGCGATGGTCGACCGGGGCATCGAGGTGATCCGCCGCACCCTGGCGGACGCGACCTGACGCGACGTCAACCAGTGGCACGGCAGCGCGGATCGGCGGACCGGGCCGGCCACTGGACGGCTCCGGGGGCGGCGCGGCGGCCCGCCCCCGGAGCCGGCCGCGCGTCGGCCGCGCGCCGGCCGTCAGCGCTCCGGGTCCCACTCCACCAGCTGGTCGAAGACGCTCCGGTCGCCGCCGAGCTCCAGGTCGTCCAGCGGGATGCGGCCGTAGAACGCGAGCACCAGGTCGCTCGCCGTGCCGTGCGCGGTGGCCACGGCGTCCGTCCGCTCGCCGGGCAGCACGACGAAACTCGCGCCGGCGGCGGAGAGTTCGTTGCGCCAGGACCGTCCCTCGGTGACGTGGTAGTCGACGGCGCCGGGCTCGTGCGGCCAGGCCTCCGTGGTGGTGCAGAAGGTGGACAGGAACTCCTCCACGCCGTCGATCGCCACCTCGACCGGCACCGGCTCGGCCGCGCCCGCGGCGAGCTGCGCGTCATAGGTGTGCACCGCGACCTCGTGCAGCTGCCGCCGGGCCACGCCGGCGGCCGTCAGCGGGGTCTGCGACTTGCCCCACCAGCCCCAGCAGGCGCGGTCCGGGCCGGCCTCGCGCAGCGCGTCGAGCAGCAGGCCCGTCGACTCGGCCAGCCAGCCGAGCAGCGCCTCGCGCTCCTCGGGCGCGACGGCCCCCTCCCCCGGGTCGGCCTTGGCGGTGGCCTCCGGACCGGCCGCGACGGTCGCCGCCCACGCCCGGCGGCCCTCGCCCACGTGCTGCGCCAGGTCGCGCAGCGTCCACTCCGGGCAGCTCGGCACCCGGACGTCCGGGCCGGGCGCGGCGGCGATCGCGGCGCGGAAGGCCGCCGAGCGGTCGTCGATCAGTCGCAGCAGGTCGGCGAACTCAAGATCCTTTTTCACGCGTGGATGTCTACCACCGCTGTCCGCCCACCGGACAGCGGTTTTCCGCGCCCGCCACCGCCGCAGCTCGCCCGCCCGTCGCCGCCGTAGGGCGAGAAGGCCGGCCTGCGGGGCTCACCAGCGCATCCGCACGTCCTCCGCCCAGCCCAACAGCCCGTCCACGGCGACCTTTTCGCCGTCGTCCGTGCGGATCGTGCCCCGGTAGTGGCCGAAGCACTGGTCGGTGCGGTTCGCGAGCAGGCCGGCCTCGGTGCGGGTGCGGCGGTCGTGGAAGGGGGTGAAGGTCAGGTCGACCTGGTCGTCGCCGGGGGTGGTGATCCGCCAGGGGGCGAGCGGGTCGGCGGGGTCGTAGTGCCAGTCGAGTTCGGCGCCGAGCTTGCTGAGGCGGCCGTCCACGCAGAGCGCGTTCTCGGTGGCGCCCGTCCCGGCCGTCCACTGGCCGCCGAACTGGAGGCCGACCACCCGGCCGTCGGTGCGGCCGGACGCGGCACCCCAGTTCCAGCCGAGCGAGCGCGGCCAGCGGCCCCGGCCGTGGTCGAGGACGCCCCACGCGTCGGCGCCGAACCCGTAGCTGCGGTCGCCGAGTCGGACGGTGCCGGTGGCGGGGAGGGCGGTGTGCTTGGAGGTGTACTGAAAGCGCTTTCCGTCCCAGGGGACGACCACCGACAGCGTCTCGTGGCCGGCGGGCCGGGCCACCAGCAGGTCGACTTCGAGCGGCCGAAGGTCGGCGGTGAGCGCGCGGGCCCGCAGCCGGGTGCCGGCGGGCTCCTGACGGATCGTCACCCGGACCTGCCGACGGCTGGGGCGCTCGGGCCCGACGGCGAGGTCCGCGCCGTGCGGGCCACCGGAGCCGGCGATGCCCTCGGGGAGGGCGGTGCGGCGGTGCGGCAGGCCGGGGGCGATCGCGGTCCGCTCGTGGTCCTCCAGGACGCCGTGCTCGTCCCAGGCGAGGAAGTACACGGCGTCGAGGGTGAGGAAGTCGAGGTCGCTGACGGTCAGCGCGAGCAGGTGGGTGGGCGTGGTGACGCACCAGTACTCCCACCGCTTGGTGCGTCCCCAGCCGCGCAGGTTGGCCCGGTGCAGCGGGGTGCGGGACCAGCCGACCGCGTCGGGGTTGAGCTGCCCGTCCGGGCCGCACAGGTCGACGGGTTCGGTGATCTCACGCTCATGGGTCGCCATTCGCGCACCCTACTGCCGCGGCCCGGGCGAAAGCCACGGGCCGTCCGCACCCCGGAGTGGAGTGCGGACGGCCCCTCGGAAAGCAGTGGCGGACGGCTACTTGACGGCCGCGCCCTCGGCCGCGCCCTTGCCGGCGGCGGTCCCGTCCCCGCCGTCCACGACGGTCAGCACGGGAGCCGCGGCGGCCTTCGCGGCGGCGGCCCGGCGGACGCCGGGGATCGCCAGCGTGACCAGGGCGGCCAGCACCGCCGCGCCCGCGCCGATCACGAAGGCGGTGCGGAAACCGCTTTCCGACGGCAGCGTGCGGCCGTGGAAGTCGATGGTCAGGTGCGCCAGCACGACGCCGATGACGGCGGAGGAGGTGGAGGTGCCGATGGACCGCATCAGGGCGTTCAGCCCGTTCGCGGCGGCCGTCTCGGAGGCCGGGACGGCGCCCATGATCAGCGCGGGCATGGCCGCGTAGGCGAACGCGATGCCGCCGCTGATCAGGCAGGAGAACACCAGGACGCCCCAGGCGTGGCCCATCAGGGCGAGGGCGGCGAGGTAGCCGCCGGTGATGATGACGGCGCCGACGAACAGCGAGACCTTGGGGCCCTTGGCCCGGGACAGCTTGGCGGAGATCGGCGAGAGCAGCATCATCACCAGGCCCGCGGGGGCCATCCACAGACCGGCCTGGACCATCGACTGGCCGAGGCCGTAGCCGGTGGAGGTGGGCATCTGGAGCAGCTGCGGGGAGACCAGGCTCATCGCGTACATCGCGAAGCCGACCACCACGGAGGCCGCGTTGGTCATCAGCACCTGGCGGCGGGCGCTGGTGCGCAGGTCGACCAGCGGCTGGTCGGTGCGCAGCTCCCACCAGCCCCAGATCGGGAACACGACCACCGCGACGGCGAACATGCCGAGCGTGGAGCCGGAGGCCCAGCCCCAGTCGCCGCCCTTGGAGACGGCGAGCAGCAGGGCGACCAGGCCGATGGTGAGGCCGACCGTGCCGACCACGTCGAAGCGTCCGCCGGAGCGGACCGGCGACTCGGGGACGAACGCGACGACGGCGCCGGCGATCAGCGCGCCGAGCGCGGCCGAGATCCAGAACAGGGCGTGCCAGCTGGTGTTCTCGGCGATGACGGCGGACAGCGGCAGGCCGAACGCGCCGCCGATGCCGAGCGAGGAGCTCATCAGCGCCATCGAGGAGCCGAGCTTCTGCGGCGGCAGCTCGTCGCGCATGATGCTGATGCCGAGCGGGATGACGCCGGCGCCGACGCCCTGAAGGGCGCGGCCGACCACCATCGGTGCCAGCGAGCTGCTGAAGCCGCAGATCAGCGAGCCGATGACGAGCAGGGCGAGGCTGATCAGCAGCACCTTGCGCTTGCCGTACATGTCGCCGAGCCGGCCGAGCACCGGGGTGGCGACCGCGCCGGCCAGCAGGGTGGCGGTGATCGCCCAGGACGCGTTGGCGGCGGAGGTGTGGAGCAGGTCCGGCAGTTGGGGGATCAGCGGGACGACCAGGGTCTGCATCAGCGAGACCACGATGCCCGCGCCGGCGAGCACTCCGACGACGGGGCCGGTGCGTGCCTGACTCATGGGGTTCTTCTCATCTCTCGACAGCCAGATCGGTAGCCGGGTTCGGCTCGGCTTGGCTCGGTGTACGACTCGTCATTGAATATGCATGATGCACATAATGTGTACCATACACATACCGCGCTCGCGGGATATGCTGCCGAAAAGTGACGCAAGGGACGGAGGAGCATGCGGCACCCCAAGGAACTCGCGCTGATCGAGCGGGAGATGATGCTGCTCAGCCGGCACCAGGTGCTCGCCACCACCCGCACCTCCGGCGGCGCCGACAGCCAGGAGCGGCTGGAGCGCAGCGCGTACACCCTGCTCAGCCGGATCGAGACCGAAGGCCCGCTCACCATCGGCCAGCTCGCCGAGGCCTTCGGCCTGGACACCTCCACCGTCAACCGGCAGACCGCCGCCATGCTGCGGGCCGGCCTGGTCGACCGGATCCCCGACCCGGACGGCGGGGTGGCCCGCAAGCTGCGCATCACCGACGAGGGCATGCGCCGCCTCCACCACGACCGCGAGTGGTCGATCCAGGGCCTGGCCAAGGTGGTCGGCGACTGGACGACCGAGGACCTCGCCGAGTTCGCCGACATACTGGAACGCTTCAACCGCGACATCGAGAAGCTCCAGGGCCGGCCCTGGCCGCGCGCCTGAGGCGCTGCCCCGCTTCCGACGGGCCGCTCCTGACGCTCCGTCCGGCCCCCTGCTCGCTGCCGGGGCCGCTCTTCCGACCCCGCGTCAATTCGCGCCGCCCGCCGCGCCGCACCCGAGCGGGTGGCCCCCGCGCCGGCGGTTCGGGAGCTGACGGGTAAAACCTGTCGCCCGGGGTCCGGCAGCCGCCCCCGGCGAAACGATCAGGCCCTACGATCACCCCCAGGAGCGGGCGCCCGGGCCCCGGGTCGGTCCGCGCGCGGAAGGGCGGACGAGACGAAGTGGCCGACACGGTGATCGACCTCAATGCGGATCTCGGCGAGGGCTTCGGCCGCTGGAGCCTCACCGACGACGAGGCCCTGCTGTCGGTGGTCACCAGCGCCAACGTCGCCTGCGGCTTCCACGCCGGCGACCCGTCCACCATGCGCCGGGTCTGCGCGCTGGCCGCCGAGCGCGGGGTGCGGATCGGCGCCCAGGTCTCCTACCGCGACCTCGCCGGGTTCGGCCGCCGCGCGATGGACGTCCCGCCGGACGAGCTCGCCGACGAGATCGCGTACCAGATCGGCGCCCTCCAGGTGTTCGCCCGCGCTGCCGGCTCCCGGGTCTCCTACGTCAAGCCGCACGGCGCGCTCTACAACCGGGTGGTGCACGACAACGAGCAGGCGGAGGCAGTGGTTTCGGGCGTCCTGCGGTCCGGCGCGATCTGCGACGGCCCGCTGCCGCTGCTCGGCCTGCCCGGCTCCCGCCTGCTGGCCGTCGCGGAGGGCGTCGGACTCCCCGTCGTCACCGAGGCGTTCGCCGACCGGGCCTACACCTGGGCCGGCACCCTCGTCCCGCGACGCGACCCGGACGCCGTCGTCCACGACCCCGAGGCGGTCATCGCGCGCGCCGTCGGGATCGCCCGCGACGCCACCGTCACCGCCGTCGGCGGCGAGCCGATCGCCGTCCACGCCCGCTCGCTCTGCGTCCACGGCGACACCCCCGGCGCCGCCCAACTCGCCTGGCGGGTCAGGGGCGCGCTCGCCTCCGCGGGCGTCCGGGTGGAGGCCTTCAGCTGACGGCTCGTCGGCACCCGGCGCCGGCCCGGAGAATTTCTCGGATTCGCGCCGCCGCAGCCGTCCGGAATCACCCCGTGCGGGCCCTCCGCGAGGCCCGCACGCCCCTCCCGCCCCCACCCGCGACCGTGGCAGCGGACCCCCTCCGAAACCCCCCGCCGCGCGCCCCACACAGCCTCGCCACACCGCCTCTGACCTGGTGTTTTCCCGAATTTCCCCTAGGGTTGGGCGCACTGCCGGAGACGTCGGAGGGGACAGTGCGGTGACGGAGTACGACGCCACCTCGATCGTGGTGCTGACGGGCGTGGAAGCGGTCCGGAAACGGCCCGGGATGTACATCGGATCGACCGGGGAGCGGGGCCTGCACCACCTGCTGTACGAGGTCATGGAGAAGGCGGCGGCCGAGGTCCTGCACGGGCGCGCCCGCACCGTGGAGGTGACCCTGCTGGCCGACGGGAGCGCCCGGGTCGCCCACGACGGCGTCCACCGGCACTGCCTGGCCGACGAGTTGACGACCATGCCGACCTCGTGGCGGACCGGGCGGCAGATCATTGGCTGGTACGCGCTCGGCCTGTTCGTGGTCAACGCGCTCACCGACCGGCTGGTCGCGGAGGAGCGACGCGACGGCGTCACGAGCCGTCAGGAGTACGCTCGCGGCGAGCCGGTGGGCCCCGGCGGCACCGGTCCTGATCCTGGTACCGGTACCGGTACCGGTACCGGTACCGGTACCGGCAGTGGCACTGGCACGACGATCACCTTCCGGCCCGACCCGGAGATCTTCCCGGCCGTGTCGTTCGACCGGAACGCCCTGGCCGCCCGGTTCCGCGAACTCGCCGTGCTGAACCGGACCTTGGACCTGACCCTGACCGACGAACGCGGCCCGGTCCCGTACTCCGAGCGCTTCCACGCGCCGGGCGGCGTCCGGGAGTACCTCGCCCTGCTCGGCGCCGACCCGGCCGGCGCGATCCTCGTCGAACGCGAGGACCCCCGGATGGGCGGCTCGATGGAGATCGCCGTCGACCCGTCGGGCCGGGGCGGCCCGCAGGTCGCGGAGTTCGCCAACTCCCTCCCCACCCGCGGTGGCAGCCACGTCGCGGGCTTCCAGGACGGCGTGACGGCGGCACTCGGCCCGGACACTCGGCTGACGGCGGTCGTCTCGGTGAAGCTGGACGACCCCGAGTTCGAGGGTTCCTGCCGCGACGTCCTCGGCAACGGCCCGGTCCGGGCCTGCGTCGCGGAAGCCGTCCAGCAGGCACTGGAGGCGTGGCGGGAGCGGACGCCGGTGAACTGAGGCAGCCTCAGACCTCGGCCCGGGGCCGCTCCGGGTCGAGGTACCGCACCGCGACCGCCGCACTGTGCGGACCCAGCAGGTCGGCCAACTCCCCTGCCGCCGCGACCAGCTGCTCCTCGTCCGGGCGCAGCGTCTCCAGCACGAACAGCGCGTCGGTCGAGTGCTCGGTGACCCTGGTGCGGTGCGCGTCGCGGTGGTTCCAGTGGCGGGTGAGCACTCCCGCCGCGTCCTGGTAGACCACCTCCCCGGCCTTGGGCTGCTCCACCACGTCCGGCTCCCCGAGCGGCGTGAACTCCTCGTCGCCGTCGGCGAACCGGATCACCACCTCGCCCCGCACCGCCGCCAGGTCGAACGCCCCGGCGGGCAGCCCGTGCCGGACCGAGACCGCGTTGTACGAGTCCACCGCCGGGTTGATCCGGGGCAACCCGCCCTGCTTGGCGAGACGCCGCCCGAGAGCGTCCACGCTCGGACGGATCCGGCGCGGATTGGTCCCGAACGCCCGGTACGCGGCGTGCCACACGGCGATCCGCTCATCCTGTTCGTCGGCCGGCTGCCAGTCCCCGCCCGCGAGTTGGCGCTCCAGCAGGTCCAGCGCGGCAGCGGTGGCGGGCCAGGGCTCGCTGCCGCGAACGCCGTGGGCGGTGACCAGGGCGATCCGGGCAGTCGGAAAGGCCTCGGCGACGGCGGGGTGCAGGTGCACGGACGTCATGGGGGTGGTGCTCCGTTCAACAGGCGTTCGGGGTACGGGGGTTGGGCCCGGGCCGGCAGGTCACGGGGCCAGCAGGTCGGGGGCGGCAGTCCGGACGGCGGCGAACGCCTGCCCGACGGCCGGGTGCTCGGAGGTCGTTGGCCGGGTGCTCCCTTCAACAAGCGCTCGCAAAACGGCGGTTGGGCCGGGAGGGCGGCGGGGTCAGGCGAGGGCCAGCAGTCCGACCGCGACGGCGGCTGCGCCCAGGCCGGCCAGTTGGCCGCGGTGGATGCGTTCGGCGAGGACGGCGCGGGCCAGCAGGACGGTGCCGGCCGGGTACAGGGCGGTGATCACGGCGACCACCGTGAGGTCACCGCTCCGGGCGGCCAGCAGGAACAGCACGCTGGCCATCGAATCCAGCACTCCCGCCGCGGCCGCCAGCCGGTACGCGGGGCGCTCGGGCCCGAGACGGCGGCGCAGCAGCGCGGCGGCGGTCAGGGTGAGCGCGGAGGTGACGGCGCGACCGACGATCAGCGGGGCGATGCCGCTGCCGGCCGGGGCCTGGTGCAGGCAGACCAGTTGCACGGCGATCGCGCCGCCCGCGCCGAAGGCCAGCAGCAGCGCGAGCCGCGTCACCCGGGCCCGGCCGTTCGCCGAGCCCGCGCTCACCAGCACCACGGCGAGCAACGCCAGCGGCAGGCCCACCAGCCCGGCGGCGCCCAGTTGTTCGCCCTGCAGCAGGCCGACGGCGACCGGCAGCGCGGCCGACACCAGTGCCGTCACCGGCGACAGCACGTTCATCGGACCGATCGCCAACGTCCGGTACAGCAGCGCGAACGCACCCGCGGAGGCGGCGCCGGACGCCGCACCCCAGCCGATCGCACCCGCACTGAACTCCGCGCCGAGCACCGGCCACATCACCAACTCGACCGCCAGGCTCGCCGGAGCGGCGATCAGCACCGTGCGCAGCACGTGCGCGCGGCGCGCGCCCAGGCCGCCGAGAAAGTCGGCGCAGCCGTAGGCGAGCGAACTGCCGAGGGCCAGTAGCAGAGCGATCATGACGCTTCCCCAACCATGGATCGGAACCACCCGAACGGTACAACAGGCTGAACGAAGCAGGCCAACACAGTGACCGCCGATTCTGTTCCCCGCGCACGCAGGACCACCTCCCGACCCGGCCGCTTCGGGCTCACCGCTCGCGGAACTCCATGTCGCGCGGCGCCCGTTGGGCGACCGGCACACGGTGCAGCGAGCGGAGCGCTTGCCCGGGCCGCCCGGAAGGCGCATGCCGCCCCCACCCGGAAAGCGCTTGCCGCGCGCCCCCGCCGAGTGTTCAGCTCACCCCATGGACGTCCGCCTGCGCACCGACCGGCTCACCTTGCGCCGCCTCTCCTCCGCCGACCTCCCTGCCGTCACCGAGCTGTGCGGCAGCCCCGAGGTGATGCGGTACCTGGACGACGGCCGCCCGATGACTCCGACCCGGGTCGCCGAGGAGGTGCTTCCGGCACTGCTGGGCGAGTACGACCGACTGCCGGAGGGGCTCGGCTGCTGGGCGCTCGCGACGGACGGGGCAGACTTCCTCGGCTGGGCCGCGCTGCGTCCGGCGCACTCGGTGGGCCTGGAGACCGGGCCGACCGCCGGCCTGGAGGTCGGCTACCGCCTGCTGCCCGCCGCCTGGGGCCGGGGGTACGCCACCGAGGCGGCGCTCGCCCTGGTGCGTGCCGCATTCGCCGAACTGCGGGCGGATCGGGTGGTGGCCACCACGATGGCGGTGAACTCCGGCTCCCGCCGAGTACTGGAGCGGGCCGGCCTGCGCCACGTCCGGACGTTCTTCGAGGACTGGCCGGACCCGATCCCCGGCAGCGAGCACGGCGACGTGGTGTACGAGCTGACCCGCTCCGAGTGGTCGGCAGGCCGCGCGAACTGACGGCTCATCGGCCACGCCGAGCGGGCGACTGCCAGGGGTCGACGTCGCTTTGATGACGATATGAGCGGCCATGCCCGATTACGACGTCCGCGACACCTGGAGCCCCTATCATGCGGCCACACCGGACCGCGCCCCGAGCCGCCGCCGGGCCACCCCACGAGCGAACAGGACCAACGCCATGCTGAACCACCGGGAGATATCCGCGGGGGTAGTCCGATGATCGACTGGCTCCACGGGGCCGTGCTCGGCCTGGTCCAGGGCCTGACCGAGTTCCTGCCGGTCTCCTCCAGCGCCCACCTGCGGGTGTTCTCCGCCCTCGCCGGCTGGGACGATCCGGGTGCGGCGTTCACGGCGGTGACGCAGCTCGGCACCGAGTCCGCGGTGCTGATCTACTTCCGGCGCGACATCGCCGCGATCATCAAGGCCTGGACGCTTTCGCTGTTCCGCGCGGAGTGGCGCCGCGACCAGAACGCCAAGCTCGGCTGGTACGTCATCGTCGGCACGCTGCCGATCGGCATCATCGGCAAGCTGTTCCAGGACACCATCGAGACCACGCTGCGCGACCTGCGGCTGATCGGCACCACGCTGATCGTGTTCGGCCTGATCCTCGCCGTCGCCGACCGCTCGCGCGCGGTCCGCAACGCCCGGCCGATCAGTTCGCTGACCTTCCCGCACGCGCTGATGTACGGCGCGGCGCAGTCGCTGGCGCTGATCCCGGGCGTCTCCCGCTCCGGCGGCACTATCAGCGCCGGCCTGTTCCTCGGCTACAGCCGCGAGGCGGCCGCCCGGTACTCGTTCCTGCTGGCCATCCCGGCGGTGCTCGCCTCCGGCACGCTCGAACTCTTCAAGATCGGCGAGGGTCCGGCGCCCGCCTGGGGTCCGACCGTCCTGGCCACCGTGATCGCCTTCGCGGTCGGGTACGCGGCCATCGCCTGGTTCCTGAAGTACATCTCGCACAACAGCTTCATGCCGTTCGTGATCTACCGCGTCCTGCTCGGCATCACCATCATCGCCCTGGTCACCGCGGGCACCCTCGCCCCGGACGCGGGCGCGGTGCACTGACGCTCCCCCAGGGGCGGGCACCGGGTGCTCCCGGCGGCCCGCCCCTTCTCGCGCGCCCACCGGAGCGGTGAACCCCGAGCGGCACACCCCGACCGACACACCCGAGCGTCACACCCGCGCGCCGCCGAACCTCGTTGCTTGTCGATCTCATGTGCGATTGGATGCGGTGCCATGACTCTCGCTTGGAAACTGGTCGTGGACAGCGCCGATGCCTCCGCCATCGCCGAGTTCTGGGGCGCCGCCCTCGAGTACGAGGTCGAGGACCCGACCGCGCTGATCGACTCCCTGCTCGCCGGCGGCCGCCTGCCCGCCGCCGCGGTCCGTGAACTCCCGGACGGGCGCAAGCAGTTCCGCGGCTACTCGGCCGTCCGCCACCCCGAGGACCCGTACGACCCCACGAGCGGCGTCGGCAAGGGTCGCCGCATCCTGTTCCAGGACGTGCCCGAACCCAAGTCCGGCAAGAACCGCCTGCACCTCGACGTCCACTCCGACGGCCGCCTCGAAGCCACGGTCGCCCGCCTGGAGTCCCTCGGCGCCACCCGCGTCAAGGAGCACGACCAGGGCCCCATCGGCCACTGGTGGGTCATGCTCGATCCCGAGGGCAACGAGTTCTGCGTCGCCTGACGGGCCGTCGACTGCCCCGGCGTGTCCGGGTGACGTCGCCTGACGGGCCGCCGACTGCCCCGGCATGTTCGGCTGACGTCGTCTCAGGCGCCCGGCCTGCCGTCGGCGAGGTGGTCGCCGAGAGGGGTGCGGTGGTAGAGGACCCGGCGGCCGAGCCGGGTGCGGTCAACCAGGCCGGCGTCGCGCAGGACGGCCAGGTGGCCGCCGACCGTGCCGACGGACTGGTCGAGCAGGGCGGCGAGTTCGCTGGTGGTGGCGGGGGTGTCGAGGTGGCGGAGGATCACCGCGCGGCCGGTGCCGATCAGCCGGGCGAGCGCCCGGTCGCCGTCCGGCGCGGCTTCCCGGGCACCCGTCCCGCGGGCGGGGTAGACCAGCGCGTACGGGCGGCCCGGAGCCTGGCAGAGCCAGGAGCTGCGGTGCGCGCTGATCGGGACGAACAGCATGCCGTCCGCCCCCACCGTCCGGTCGGGGCCGGGGCGGTCGCTGAACCGGATCGCGTCGCTGCCGACCCACGCGCTGCGACGGTTCATCAGGTGCAGGGCGCGCGGCCAGCCGTGCGCGGCCAGCAGCCCGGCCCGGTGGGTGACGTCGCGCAGCAGGACGGCCCGGCGGGCCGGCCAGTCGGCGGCGACGTGGGTGTCCCAGGCCACGCGGAACAGTTCGGCGGCCCGGGCACCGTGATCGCGGCCGGTGAACCAGTCCAGCTGCCGCTCCTCCCAGCTGTGCGCCAGCGACATCCGCACGCCTTCCGCCACCACCTCGTCCGGCACCCCTGCCACCTCGGCGAGTTCGGACTCGATGGTGGTGTCCATCCCGCCGCCCGGCGGCACCACCAGGTGGTCCGGCAGCCACTTGGTGGCGGAGATCAGCGCGACCAGCCCCCGCGCGTACGGGTCCGCCCGCAGCCGGGCGTGGAACTCCCCACGGTGCCGGGCGTGCCACTCCGGGTTCCACGACTCGGCGGCGGGACGGGCGAGTTGAACGATCGCGGCGAGGGTCTCGGCGAACGGCGACAGGGCGAACCGGGAGCGCGACAGCGCCAGCGAGTCCAGCCTCAGCATCACCATGGCGAGCTCTGCCCTTCCCCCAGGTTTCGGTGAACGGCGAAACAATAGAGGCCCGGCGGCCCGGCCTCGCACACTCTGCGGGTGCTTCCACCACTCCTTCACCACTCCGGCTTCCGCTGGTTCTTCACCGGCCGGGCGATCTCCCTGCTCGGCAGCGCGATGGCGCCGGTGGCCCTGGCGTTCGCGGTGCTCGACGGCTCCGGCCGGGCCGCCGACCTGGGCGTCGTGCTCGCCGTGCGCACGGTTCCCATGCTGGCCTTCCTGCTGCTCGGCGGCGCGGTCGCCGACCGCCTGCCGCGCCGCACCGTCCTGCTCGCCACCCACCTGGGCGCGGGCCTCACCCAGGGCCTGGTCGCGGCCCTGCTGCTGACCGGCCACTACGCGCTCGGGCCGATCGCCGCCCTCGAGTTCCTGAACGGCCTGCTGACGGCGTTCACCTCGCCCGCGCTGGTGGGCCTGCTGCCCGAACTCGTCCCGCGCGAGCAACTGCGCCCCGCGAACGCCCTGTTGGGCATCGCCTCGAACGGCAGCAAGGTGTTCGGCCCGGCGCTGGCCGGGCTGCTGGTGGCGAGCGCCGGCCCCGGCTGGGCGGTGGCGGGCGACGCGTTCAGCTACCTGCCCGCCGCGCTCTGCCTCGCCCGCCTCCCGGCCGGTCGGATCCACAGCCGACGCGCCTCGCTGCTACCGGAGTTGCGAGACGGCTGGGCGGCGTTCCGGCGCACCCGCTGGGTGTGGTGGACGACCTGGTCCTACTGCGCGACCAACCTGCTGCTCACCGGCCCCTGGCAGATCCTCGGCCCGCAGCTCTCCGGGCCCGCCCTCTGGGGCACCCTGCTCGCCACCCGCGGCGCCGGCCTGCTGCTGGCGGGCGCGGCCCTCTACCGACTGGCCCTCCCCCGCCTGCTCGCCGCCGGCCAACTCGCGGGCCTGACGCTGCCGTTGCCGCTGCTGGCGCTCGGCCTGCACGCCCCTGCGCCCTGGCTGCTGGCCGCCGCCCTCACCGCCGGCCTCGGCAGCGCCCTCGCCGCCACCGCCTGGGACACCTCGCTCCAGGAGCACCTGCCGACCGACGTCCTGTCCCGCGTCTCCTCGCACGCCGACGTGTTCTCCTACCTCGCCATCCCCCTGGGCCAGTTGGCCTGCGGCCCGCTCGCCGCCCAGTACGGCGCCCACTCCCTCGCCACCGCCGCCGCCCTTACCCAGGCCGCACTGACCCTGCTCCCGCTGCTCTCGGCCTCCGTCCGCACCCTCCCGCACGGGAGGCTCGCCTGACCTCCGGTCAGAATCCCCGGGCCGCGGCCACCCGGACGGCTACGACGAAGCCCGTGCCGCAGTCCGGGCACGCCGACTCCCCGAACAGCCGCCGCACCGCCCGCGCCACCGCCGGCCACCCGTCCGCCGTGGCCCGCCGGAACAACCGGGCTCCCACACCGTCGAGTTGACCGAGCGCGGCGGGCCGGATCGGCGCCCGCACCGGTTCGCCGGGCAGCGAGTACTCGGCGTCGACGCAGTGCGACCGCTCGGTGCCGAGCTCGACCTCCAGCAGCAGGCCGCACCAGGGGCAGCACGCCTCGAACTCGCCGGTGTGCAGGCCGTCCAGCGCGCGGTCCCAGCACACGGCGCCCTCGAAGGACAGCAGGCACTGGAGCAGCAGCACGTACTCCTCCCGGTCGGCCGCCCGCCGCAGCGCCCCGTCGGTGAGCCGGTGCAACTCGCCCACCGGGCCGGCGAGTTCCTGCAACGGTCCGTCGGTGTCGGGGGCGCAGGAGGCGATCGCGGCGGCGGCCGACAGCACCGGGGTGAGCCGGTCCGTCCCGTCGCAGGCGGCCGCGATCTCCGCCAGCCGGGGCAGCGCCGCCCAGCTCGCCGGGTGGACGGTGTCGAGCTGCGGGCACAGGTGGTCCATCAACTCCGGCCAGTGGCGCGCCGGTTCGGCGGCGAACCGGTCCAGCAGGGCCGACAGGTGGCCGGCCGGGCCGGCCGCGCCGGTGAGGGCCGACCGGGCTGCGGCCATCCCCTCCTGGTGCCCGCCGGTCATGCGTACCGCACCAGCAGGCCGTGCCGGTAGCGGGCGGTGCGGTCGAGGAAGGCGCGCAGGGCGGCGTACTCGGCGGCGAGGTGCTCGAAGGCGTGCGGGTCCGTCCACAGGGAGGCGGGGCCGAGGCCGGCGGCGGCCAGGTCGGCGGGGGTGCGGTCCGCCGCCAGCGCGTCGAACGGGAGGTCTGCCAACCGGCTTGCGACGGCAGCGACTTGCTCGGGGGTGAGCAGCCGGGGCGGCCCGTAGCCGCCGTCCTCGTCGTCGGGGAGCGGCCGCTCGCCGTGGACGAGGTCGGCGGGGAGGTCGTGGCGGGCGAGCAGGTGGGCCAGGCCGGGCCAGGCCGTCCCGGTGCGGTGGCAGCGCCGTTCGGCGGGCGCGCACCGTTCGTCCTGCTCGGCCCGGTCCGCGCCGAACCGGGCGGCCCAGCCGGGCTGTTGGAGGGCGCGGTCGATTTCGGCGGGCGAGAGCCGGAGGTAGCTGCCGAGGATGCTCATGCGCGGCATCCTGGCAGCCGTCGGCGACAGCGGGCCGAACGGCCCGGGCTCAGCGGCCCGGGCGGGAGGAGCGGCGGCGCACCGCGAGCACGATCAGCCCGCCGAGCACCACGACCGCGCCGAGACCGCCGAGGACGATCGCGGTGGTGCTCTCGCCGGAGTCGTCGGACTTCTCGCCGGTCGCGCCGGCCGCCGGCGACGGCGAGGGGGTGACCGTCACGGTGAGGGTGGCGGCGACGCTCGGCGTGGGCGCGGCGGAGGTGGCGGCGCCCGTCGGCGCCGCGGCGGGCAACGGGGTCGCGCCGGCCGCGGCGGGGCGCAGCGCGAGGACGGGGCGGGGTGCTCGGGCTTGCTGTCGCCCTGCGGGATCTCGATCCACCGGTCGGTGTGGCCGTCCGAGTAGTCGACCAGGGTCTTGAACACCACCGAGGTGGTGGCGGGGAGTTGACGGAGCTTCACGGAGTACTCGGCGGCGGCGCCGGGCGCGAGGGCCGGTCCGGCGACCGTCCAGCCGTCGGCGGTGGCGGTGTACGTCCAGCCGTCGGGGGTCTTCACCGGCGTGACGTCGGCGGGGGTGAGTCCGGTGGGCAGCGTGACCTTGACGTCCTTGATGCCCGCGGTGGAGGACTCGCCCTCGGCGGAGAAGGTGACGGTGGCATCGACGGCGAGCGCCTGCGCCGTCGAGGAGTTGACCTCGACGTGGGCGGCGGCGGTGCCGGCCGTCCGAGGGCCAGGCCCAGGGTGAGGAGGGCCGTCAGGACGTGGCGGGGCGCTCGCGGTCGCTGCATGGAGGGGACTCTACCGGTCTCGGGCGGTCAGGCGGCCTCGAACGGCGGCATGGACCTCGGCTTCCTCGGCGGGGTCGGCGGCCAGTCGGCGCAGGCGTTCCAGGACCCGGGCGTCGCCGGTGGTGGTGACGTGCGTGGCGGCGAGCTCCCGGGTGGTCTCCTCGCAGTCCCAGAGGCATTCGACGGCCGGGCCCTCCCCGAAGTACGGGTCGGTGACGGCGAGCGCCTGGGCGGCGCGGCCGCGCAGTTCGGAGGAGGCGGCTTCGCCGTAGACGTGCCGCAGGGCGGGCACGGCGGCGTGGGCGCGGAGCCGGCCGATGCCGTCGACGAGACTGCCGAGGGCGGTGCCGGTGACGCCGTTGAGGGAGATCCACTGGTGGAGTGCGGCAACCACGAGCGGGGCGTCGCAGGGTTCGCCGGCGTCCGCGAGGAGGCGGACGGCGGCCTGGCCGAGGGCGCTGTCGGCACTGCCGGTGGCCGGGTCGGCCCAGCGGCGGGCGTGCGCGAGCGCCTCGGGACCTCGCATCCGGCCGAGCAGTTCCAGCGCGGTGGCGACGATCCGGTGGTCCAGGTCGGCGGCGGCGGCCTCGATGTGCTCGGCGGCGGCCGGGTCGCGCTGCTCGACCAGGTGCCGGAGGGCGGCGCAGCGGGCGCCGGCCGGGCCGCCGGCGGCGGCGGCGCGCAGCAGCGGCGCGTCCTCGGGGCGGACCACGGCGGTGAGGCAGCGGGCGGCCGCGGCGGCGCGCCGGGCGAGGGCTCCGGGTTCGGCGCCTTCGCCCTGGTCGGCCCAGGCGAGGACGTCGGTGGTGGACCAGCCCGGGGTGACGCCGGGGCGGTTGAGCTGCCGCTGCCACAGGTCGAACGGCGACTGCTCGCTCGCGGTGGCGACCCGGGGGTGGTGGACGGCCCACAGCCGCCACACCCTGGGCTCGTACGCGGCGCGGATCGCCTCGCGCAGTTCGGCGTCGCCCTCCGGTCCGGTCGGGAAGCGGCTCAGGACGGCGGGAGCGAGGCCGAGCAGGGCGTCGTCGGTGTCGCGCAGGGCGAGTTCGTCGAGGGCCCAGGCCCAGTTGGTCCCGGTGGTGGTGTAGGCGCGCAGCAGGTCGAGGCGTCGCGGCGGCCGTAGCCGGCGAGGTGGCCGAGCACGGCCAGGGCGAGGCCGGTGCGGGCCTCGTCGGTGTCGGTGGCGTCCTCGGGAGCGGTGAGGTGGAGTTCGAGGCCGGTGAGGGGGGCCTCCAACTCCATGTAGAGCCGCGCGTAGTACAGGGAGCGGTTCTCGACCTGCCAGTCGGCGCGGGGGTCGTTGGTCACGCAGCTCTCGACGGCGGCGATCGCCTCGTCGCGGTCTGCGGCCAACGCATGCAGCTGCCCGTCTCCGCGGCCTCTCTGGAGGAGGCCGAGGAGGCTGGCGCTGGGCGCTATCACTGGCTCGAACATGAGGTCAGCATCCGTTGCGGCGGTCGTCGTGGCAACGGGATTTCCGTCGCCGGGGTCGGTTGGCACAGCTCAGGCGCCCGGGCGCCGGAATCACCGAAGGTTACCGCCTGGGGGGCCGATCCGCACACAGGGCAACGGATTTCCGCAGGTGCGGCCAGGTCGAGCCGGGTCCGTCCGTACCGGATCGACCGGTTCCGGACGTCGCGCGGGGCGCCGCGGCGGGCACCGGCCGGCCCACCGCGGCGGGCGCCCGCCGGGCGGCCTCAGATCGGCCGGGCCGCGCCGGGGGCGGGGAGCGCCTCGCGGATCCGGTCGCGCAGTTCGGCGACGGCGGGCAGGCCCTGGTGGCGGGCGGAGAGCCGGTGCATCTCGCGCAGCCGGTCCCAGGTGCGCTTGGAGGAGGTCTGGTGGATCGAGCCGAGCGCGCGCCCGGCCTGGGCGAGGGCGGCGTCGGGGTCGCCGGCGATCCAGTGGACGGAGGCGAGGGTGATCCGGTCGAGCAGCGCGGAGCGCTCCCGGCCGGTGCGCTGCCGGAGCCGGATCGCCTCCGTGGCGTGGTGCACGGCGGACGGGGCGGCGCGGGCGTCGTGTTCGGCGAGGGTGCGGTACACCAGCGCCTGCATGCCGTGCAGTTCGGCCTCGTTGAACAGCTGCATCCAGCTGGGGACGGGCCGGTCGGTGTCCTCGGCGAACAGTTCCTCGGCCTCGCCGAGGGCTCGGCGGGTGGCCTCGGAGCGGCCGAGCGAGGCCAGCGCCCAGGCTTCGACGGTGCTCAGCATGGCGCGGGTGCGGGGCAGCGCGCCGTCGGCGGGGCGGGTGCCGGCCCGGGCCAGCTGCATGAGTTCGAGGGCTTCGTCGGCGCGGCCGAGGTGGAGCATCTGGCGGGCGGCGCGGGAGACGGCCTCGCCGGCCCGGGGCGGTCGTCGGCCTCCCGGGCGGCCTGCGCGGCGATCACGAAGTAGCGCTGGGCGGTGGGTTCGAGGCCGACGTCGTGGGACATCCAGCCGGCCAGCACGGCGAGGTTGGCGGCGACCGTCCAGAGCCGGCGTTCCAGGGCGGCGGGGTGGTGGTGGGTGAGGAGGCCGCCGACCTCGTTGAGCTGGCCGACCACGGCCTTGCGCTGGAGCCCGCCGCCGCGGGAGGCGTCCCAGGCGCGGAACACCTCGACCGAGCGTTCGAGGGCGGCGACTTCGTCGGGTCCGACCGGGCCGGGGTCGTAGGCCTCGACCAGCGGGCGGGGGCCGCCGCGGGTGAGGACGTGGCGGGGCCGGGCCGGGCGGCGGCTTCGGCGACCGCGCCGCCGGTGAGCCAGTCGTGCAGGTTGTCGGCGATCATCGCGCCGGCCGCGAGGGCGGCGGAGGCGCCGACCAGTCCGCGTCTGTTCAGCATGAGGTCCATTCCCGTGAACTCGGTGAGGACCGCGGCCGTCCGATCCGGTGCCCCTGGCTCCGTCGGCGGTGCCGCCGTGCTGCCGGACCTGGTGGGCCGGTGTCGTTCGAGACCTAAGTCCTCGGTGGTGACGACACGGCCGAGCCGCTCGGTGAACACGGCGGCCAGCACCCTCGGCACCGGGTCGCGCGGGATTTCGCCCTGCTCGATCCAGCGCCGGACCCGGGAGGTGTCGGTGGACAGTTGCTGCTCGCCCAGTGCCGCTCCCCGCCGGTTGACCAGCCTCGCCAGCTCGCCCTTCGACCATCCGGTCAGGGCGAAGTGGTCGGCCAGTCTGGTGTTCGGCCCCCTGCTCAACTGAAGCCCCCAGGTTCCTCGGCTGGCAAAAACCCTAGTGGCTCTGTCACATGCCAGAAGCCCATTCGCCATGGTTCGCCAGGGTCCGCCAGATGGTGTGCCAGTGCCGATCGGGTGTCAGGTAGATATGCGCCACCCCGACTTCGCTTCGGGACGGCCCCCGACCGGCCCGGATGTCCACCCGACGGCCCGTCAGGAGCCGTTCCGGCAGGAGCGGTTCGGGGGGTGGCGCGACCGGGTGGCGCGGCGGCACCGGGCATGGCACGACGGTCGGATCGGACGCATTTCCCCAGGGTGCGGACGGTCCGGCGGTTCGGCTCCGTGCCCGGCGCCCGCGCTCCACCCGGCGGCCCGACCCCAGATCGTCCGGGCCCCGTGAAGCTTTGCCGCCGGTCAAGGAAGGACCCTCACCCGCCCATGTACTCCACAGCCAGCACCGGTACCCGCCCGACAGCCCCGACCGGGGTGGACGGCGCGGCCGCGCGCCCGTCACGCCCCGGTCTGCGCCCCCCGACCGCCGGCGCGGGACGGCCCGCTCCGCGCGGGACGGAGGTGCGCGACCCGCGCGGGCGCACCACTCTGGTGACCCGTCCGCTGCCGGAGCAGCTCGGCCGGCTCGGGCGTCCGATGCCGGGCCGGGGCGGGGAGGCGTTCGTGGACCGGGTGGATCCGGCCGCGCTGCAGACGCCGGCGGTGCGTGCGGTGCTCGCCAACGTCGCGCGGATATGTCCCGCGTTCCTGCCGCGCCAGGTGCTGCGGGAGGGCAGTCGGCACATCCTGGTCGCGGGCACCATCGGCCGGGCCCCGGTGGTGGCCAAGTGCCTGGCGCCGGGGGCGCTGCGCGGTCCGGGGGCGGAGCTGCTGGTGGAGCGGTTCCACCACGAGGTGGCGGTGTACCGGGCGTTCGTGCGGCACCGTCCGCCGGTGCGGCTGCCGCGGCTGGTGGCGGCGGACCACGACCGCTGCGTGCTGGTGCTGGAGCGGGTGCCGGGCCGTCCGGCGGCCCGGGAGCGGCACCCGGTGAACGCGCCGACGCCGGGCGAGGTGCGGGCGGTGCTCGGCGCGGTGCGCACGCTGAACCTGTGGCGGCCACCGACGGACGTGTTCGGCAAGCCGATGGACTACCAGACGGAGATCACCCGGTTCCACTCGCTGGGCCTGCTGACCGACCGGGACGCGGGCGACATGCGCGGCCTGCTGCACGGCCTGTCCTCGGTGCCGTGGCAGCTGTGCCACGGTGACGCGCTGCTGGGCAACATGCTGCTGGCGCCCTCGGGTCCGGTGCTGGTGGACTGGGAGCAGGCCGGCTGGTACCTGCCGGGCTACGACCTGGCGGTGCTGTGGAGCGTGCTGTCCGGCGACACCGCGGCCCGTCGGCAGATCAGCCAACTCGCCCAGTCCGGCGGCACCTTGGCGCGGGACGCGTTCCTGGTGAACCTGACCCTGGTGCTGATGCGCGAGCTGCGGCTGCACGACCTCCCGGGCGCGGGCGAGGAGCAGCGGATCATGATCCGCCGGCTGTTCGACGACGCGGCGCTGGCCCGCCGCGCGGTCCGCGCGGCGGTCGGCACCCGCTGACGGCCGGTCAGTCCCCCAGCAGTGCTTCGCCGAGGGCGTCCAGGACGGCGTCCTCGGCGGGCAGTTGGGCGCGCAGGCTGAGGGTGTCGCGCAGGTGGCGCTCCAGCGGGTGGCGGCGGTCGAGGCCGGCGCTGCCGGTGAGGGTGAGGGCCTGCTGGACGGTGTCGGCGGCGGTGCGGGCCGCCAGCAGCTGGACGGCGGGCGCGCGCTCGGCGGCGGCCGGGTCGGTGTCGGTCCGGGCGGCGAGGCCGTGCACGAGTTCCTCGGCACCGGTGAGCCGGACGTCCAGCTCGCCGATCGGCCGGCGGTGCGCGGTGCTGCCGCGCAGGCGGCCGGCGGACCAGTCGAGAGCGGCCCGGGCGGTGCCCAGCAGGACGGCGGTGAGGGCGAGTTGACGCCAGGCCGCGGCGAGCGGCCGGCCGGCCGGGGCGGTGCCGCGGGGCAGCAGGGCGGCGTCGGTGCCGACCCGGGCGGCGTCCAGCAGGACGTCGTGGCCGGCGGCGGCGCGCAGGCCGAGCTGGTCGGCGGCGGGGTCGATCTCGAGTCCGGGGCTGTCGGCGCGGACCAGGAACACGCCGGTGCGGGGCTGCTGTTCCTCGGTGCGGGCCTCGACGGCGAGCCAGGCGAGCGCCTCGGCGCCGGGACAGTGCGCGGCGCGGCCGGTGAGCCGCCAGGCGTCGCCGTGCCAGTGGGCGGTGACGGCGGGCGGGCGGCCGGGCTGGGCGCGCAGGGTGCCGACCAGGGCGGGTCCGCGGCGGGATTCGGTGAGCAGCCGCCGGTAGAGCGCGGCGGGCCAGGGCGCGGTCCTGGCCTGTTCCGCGTGGTGCAGCAGGGTGTGGGCGGTGAGCAGGGCGACGGAGGCGTCGCCGCGGCCGAGCCGGGCCAGCACCCGGACGGTGTCGGCAAGTCCGGCGCCGGGTCCGCCGTAGCGCTGACCGACCGTCAGGGTGAGCAGTCCGGCGTCGTGGACGGCTTCGACGCCCTGGTACGGGAAGGTGCCGTCGCGGTCGTGTTCGGCGGCGCGGGCGGCGAGCAGGTCGACCACGCGGGGCAGCCGGTCGAGGGCGGTCGCGACCCCCGGTCCGTCGGCGGCGGGCACGGTGGCGGTGGCGGGTTCGACGGCAGGGGTGTGCGCGGGGGTGCGGGGCATGGCGGCGGGCCTCCGGGCTGGCGTGGTGGTCGGGCGGTCCTGGTCTCCGGGGAAGTTCAGGACGCCGGACAGGCCGCGCCGGCGGTGCGCCGGAGGTCCACGTGCAGGCGGCGGGTGAGCAACAGCGGCCGGGGCATCGGGCGCCTAGTCCTGCTGGAACATCTCCGCCGGAAGCGGCTTGAGAAGCTGGTAGAGGTCGTCCGAAATCGGTCGGTCCCAGGAGGCGATGGTGACCTGGACGTCGTCGCTGCGCCCGAACTGGGAGCAGTACAGGCGGCCTTCGCTGACCTTGACCTTCCGGACGATCAGCAGGTCGTCGCCGAGCATGACCGGGAAGTCCTCGGCGGAGACGAACTCCACCGGCTCGTCGTTCTCCAGCGCGGCGAGCAGTTGGCGGACCTCGAACGGCACGCCGTCCTCGCTGTCGCGGGCGGGTGAGCCCTGCGGGACGTTGCCGATCAGCATGGCCGGGCCGCGGCCGCCGAGCAGGTCGTAGCGCAGGAAAATGCCTTGGCAGGAGCCGTCCGTGCCGGCCATGATCATGGCCCCGAACAGGCCGGGCCAGTCGCCCGGGTCCATCGCCAGGACGTCGAAGTCCGGGCCGGCGGGCTGTCCGGAGCGACGGCGGAGAAATGACATGGGCCCATCGTACGTGCCCGGTGGGCCGGGGCCGGTGAGCGGGTCCGCGATCAGGCCGGGATCTACGCTCAGGGACCAATGTTGACTCTGAGCAACCGTCCGGGCTACGTTCGGTTCAGCACGACGGCCGCTCCGGGCGAGATCCACGGGGTGCGGTTTGTCGCAGCGTGCCTTGCGCGCATTCCCTCACTGCGCACGCGGTCGTGTGAACTGTCGTGTGAACTCACGAGCACCATTTGCTGATTCAATGGGTCTTCGCCGTTGCGGGAGCCTGCGGTCGACGCGGCAGCGCCCGAGCGGTCGGAGTCCCGGTCGAAGCGGCACACAAAGCCATATGGAATACCGAGCCAGGTCCGCGGGGCCCTCATGCCGTCGCGTTCGCGGACCTTGCCCGGATCACCGCCGCGTGGGGGCGTGCGGAATCCGGGTCTCGGCCCTGTCGGGAGGTAGCTCTTCCCGGTCGGGCCCGCTCCCGTCGCGACGGCTGCCGCACTCCGTGCGGTCCAGGGTGGGAGGGCCCGTCATCGGCGCCGGTGACGGGCAGCACAAGCGGGCGCCGTGCCAGACCGCGTGGGGGCGGTCGGCACGGCGTCTGCCTGCTCTTACTCTCTGGCAGGCTTGTCGAGCAGTCAACAAGTTTCGGCCCATCAGAACTCTTTCGTAACCTCGGCGTATGCCCGCCCGTCACCTTCCCGAACGGTTTCGACGGGTGCGGACCAGGGCAGTCCGGGCGTACCGGTCACCTCGACAACGGCCGAAATCCGGCTCCGTGCGGCCGATTTCGGCACCGGGGGGGCCGATTCGGCCCGGGTGGTACCGATTTCGGCCCCCGCTGTGCGGGTTTCAGCCCGCCGGCTGCCGGTACGGGTCGAATTCGCCGTCGCGGGCGCCGAGGACGAAGGCCCGCCATTCGGCGGGGGTGAAGATCAGCGCCGGGCCGTCCGGCTCCGCGCCGTTGCGCATCGCGATGTACCCGTCGACGAAGGCGATCTGCACGCCGTCCGGGTCGTCGCCCGCGGACTGCCACTCGGCGCCGCTCACGTCCAGTTCGATCTTGCGCCGGTCCGCCGCCTGTGCCGCCATCCTGCCGCTCCGTCCGCTGCCGGTGTGTTTTTCCGAGTGGCCAGCGTAGCGACGGCGGGCGGCCGGGTCGGCGGTTCGCGGCGGGTCTGCCCCGCGGGTGGTGGAGATGGTCCGATCCGGCCGTGTCCGGCCGACACCTGTGCTAAAGGCAGGCCGCCGGGGCCCGTTCGGGGTAGGGATGGGTGACGAGCAGTCAGCCACGCACCGGGAGCAGCCGATGGACCAGCGGGACGGCAGCCGCGCCGACGTCATCCCGATCACCACCGCGCCGTCCGCCCCGCCGGTGGGCGCCGCCACGGGCACGCTTCCCGCGCCGACGGTGCCGCGGCCGTCCCGGCCGACCGGGCACGGGCGGGTGGGCGTGGTGCTGGTCTCGCACAGCCACGAGGTGGCGGACGCGGTGCGGGCGCTGGCCCTGGCGGTGGCGGAGTCGGACGATCCGGCTCCGGTCGCGTCGACCGGCGGCTCGATCGCGGACGGCCTGGGCACCAGCGCGGTGCTGGTGGCGACGGCCGCCCGCCGGGTCGACCAGGGCCACGGCGTGGTGGTGCTGTGCGACCTGAACGGCGCGGTCGAGACGGTGCTCGCGCTGCTGACCGACGCCGACGAGCACGGCCTGCCGTTCCCGGTGCGGTTCGCCGACGCCCCGTTCGTGGAGGGCGCGGCCGCGGCGGTGGCGACCGCGACGGCCGGCGGCGACCTGGCGGCGGTGCTGGACGCGGCGGAGGAGACCGCGCGTCGGCCGAAGCGCTGAGGCGCGCATCGACCGGTCGTCGTAGCGGAACCGGCCGATGGGCCGGTTCGGGGCCCGCCGGGCGGGTTTTCGGCCCGGCGGGGCGGGGCCGCGGCTAGAGTCTGGCCATCGGCCCGGTGGGGGGATCCCCGGCCCGGCGAAGGGGTGGTGGGCGGCGGTGCGAGTGGTGATCACCGGCGGGGCCGGGTTCATCGGGGCCAATCTGGCCCGGGAGTTGACGGCCCGTCCGGAGGTGGCGGAGGTCCGCGTGGTGGACGACCTGTCCACCGGCAGCAAGGCCAACCTCGCGGGGGTGGACGTCACCCTGTTCGAGGGCACGATCCTCGACCCGGCGCTGCTGGACGCGGCGTTCACGGGCGCGGACGCGGTGGTGCACCTCGCGGCGCTGCCGTCGGTGCCGCGCTCGGTGGCCGCGCCGCTGGCCAGCCACCACGCGAACGCCACCGGCACCCTGGAGGTCCTGGAGGCGGCCGCCGGGCCGGCGGCCTGTACGTGGCGGCGGCGTCCTCCTCCTCGGTGTACGGCGCCAACCGCGAGCTGCCGAAGCGGGAGTCGATGCGCACCGCGCCGATGAGCCCGTACGCGGTGTCCAAGCTCGCCACCGAGGCCTACCTCGGCGCGTACCACCACTGCTACGGCCTGGGCGTGCTCCCGCTGCGCTTCTTCAACGTCTTCGGCCCGCTCCAGCCGGCCGGCCACGCCTACGCCGCCGTGGTGCCGGCCTTCCTCGACGCGGCGCTGCACGGCCGGCCCGTGACGGTGCACGGGGACGGGCTGCAGAGCCGCGACTTCACCTATGTCGGGACGGTCGCGCAGGTGCTCGCCGAGGCCGTGCTCCGGCGGGTGGTCAGCGCCGAGCCGGTGAACCTGGCGTTCGGCACCCGCACCACGCTGCTGGAGCTGATCGCGCTGCTGGGCGAGGCGCTGGGCGAGCCGGTCGCCGCCGAGCACGTCGACCCGCGGCCGGGGGACGTCCGGGATTCGCAGGCCGACAACTCCCGCCTGCGCGAGCTGTTCCCGGAGGTCCGGCCGGTCCCGCTGGCGGAGGGGCTGCGGCGCACCGCGGCCTGGTTCCGCTCGCTCTGAGGCGCACCGCGGCCTGAATCGGCTCGCTCTGCGGCGCCCTGATGCGCTGTCGGCGCGAACTGCCGTTCCGGGGCGCGCCGTTGCGCGCCCCGGGGTCGCCGGTCACGGCCGGGGCGGCTCGAAGTACGTCGTGCTGCTTCCGGCCAGCGCCAGCTTGATCCGTTCCTGCACGGACGCGTCGACCTCCGGCAGCGCGTCCGGGTGGAACCAGCCGACCTCCAGCGACTCGTCGTCGTTCACCCGCGCCTCGCCCGCCAACGGGCGGCAGCGGAAGGTCAGTTCGAGGTACTGGGCGCGGTCGCCGTTCGGGTAGTCGATCACCGGCGAGACGGTCACCGCGGCCAGCGCCTCCGGCCGCACCGTCACCCCGGTCTCCTCCAGGCACTCCCGGACCGCCGCGTCGGCCGGCTGCTCGCCGGGATCGATGATGCCCCCGATCAGCGCCCACTTGCCGTTGTCCGCCCGCCGGCCGAGCAGCACCCGCCCGTCCTCGTCCACCACCACCAGGGTGACGGCGGACAGCCACAGCGGCCGATGGCCCACCAGCTCGCGCAACTCGGCGAGAAACACAGGAATACCCATGCCGCCGAGCCTATGCGGCCGGCCGCTCCCCCGGCGTCGGCGCATCGGGCCGGCGCATCGGGCGTCAGCGCATCGTCGGGCCTCAGCGCATCGGGCGGGCCTCAGCGCATCGGGCGGGCCGGGGCGCCGATGACGGTGGTGCGCGCCGGGACATCGCGGGTGACCACGGCGCCGGCGCCGACGAAGGCCGCGGGGCCGACGGTGCGGCCCTGGAGGACGACCGCGTTGGAGCCGACGGTGGCGTCGTCGTGCAGCAGCACCGCGCCGGAGACGTTCGCGCCGGGGTAGACGGTGACGCGGGCGCCGAGGCGCGCGTCGTGGCCGACGGTGGCGTTGTAGTGGACCTGGCTGTGCGGGCCGAGGGTGACGCTGCTGGAGAGGTGCGCGCCGCCCATCACCAGGCAGCCGGCGGCGAGTTCGGTCTCGGGCGCGACGATCGCCCGCGGATGGACCAGGGTGGCCGGCAGGCCACCGGCCGCATCCAGCACCCGGGCGAGCCGGGCCCGCACCGCCGGGTCCGCGATGCCGATCAAGTAGGGCGCGCCGTGGGGCAGTTCGGCCGGTGTGCGGACCGGCAGTCCGCGGACCTGCTCGCCGGCGAGCCGCTCGTCCAGGAACCCGGCGACCGGCACGCCCGCCGCGATCGCCACGTCCAGGGCCTCCCGGCCGACTCCCCCGGCGCCCGCGATCCACAGCATCCGTTCCGCTCCCGTTCGCTCGCCGACGCACCGTCAGGCGGCCGTCGTCGCCGCCCCGTTCCGGACCTTACGGCAGCCCGGGCGGCCGCGGGACGCCCCGCGCCGCCCGGGCGAATCGTTCCGTCAGCCGCGCAGCTCCTCCCGGGCCAGCCGGGGTGCGGTCGCGGTGGCCTGCCGGGGCAGCACGATCCGCGCGGCGGGCACGGCCGGAACCGCGGCCGGGGCCGGCGTCTCGGCGGGGGCCGGCGTCTCGGCGGGGACCGGGAAGCCGGGGTTCACCCCGCCCGCGGCGGTGATGCCGGTGGGGCGCAGCAGCATCCGGGCGGTGCCGACCAGGATCCGCAGGTCGAGCAGCAGGCTGCGGTGCTCGATGTACCAGAGGTCGAGTTCGATCCGTTCGGGCCAGGTGATGGAGTTGCGGCCGCGGATCTGCGCCCAGCCGGTGAGGCCGGGGCGCAGGGCGAGGCGGCCGCGCTGCCGGGGCGAGTAGTGGACGACCTGTTCGGGCAGTGTGGGGCGGGGGCCGATGACGGCCATCTCGCCGCGGACGACGTTCCACAACTGCGGGAGTTCGTCGAGGCTGGTGCGGCGCAGCAGCGCGCCGAGGCGGGTGATGCGCGGGGCGTCGGGTTCGTCCTCGTAGCGCTTGTCGCGCATGGTGCGGAACTTGAGGATGCTGAACTCCTGGCCGTGGCGGCCGGAGCGGGTCTGCCGGAAGATCACCGGTCCGCCCATGGTGGCGCGGATCAGCAGGGCGATCACCAGACCGAGCGGGACGGCGATGATCCCGGCCAGTGCGGCGACCGCGAGGTCCCCCCCTCGCTTCATTTCTCCCCCAACTGGATGTGCTGCGTCGTGGTGGTGTGGTGGGCCCCTGCCGGGGCGGGTGGCGGGCACGCCGGCGGGCCGGCGTGACGACCGTGCTGCTGCTGAGCGGTGCGGCGGTGCGGCGGTGCACGTGCTTCGGTGCAGGTGGCGCTGTGCCGTTGCTGCCGAGCGGTGACGGTGGCGCTGTGCCGTTGCTGCGGTGACGGTGGTGCTGCGGTGACGGTGGTGCGGGTGGCGCCGGGTCAGTCGGTGGTCCAGGGCAGTCCGCGTCGGCGGGCGACGGCGGCGTAGGTCTCCAGGGAGGTCCGGGCGACGGTGCGCTGGTCGAACCGGTCGAGGGCGCGGCGGCGGGCCGCCGCGCCCAGGCGTATCCGCAGGGGTGGTTCGGTGAGGAGCCGGTCGAGCGCGGCGGTCAGGGCCGCGGCGTCGGCGGCGGGGGCGAGCAGCAGGTCCCGGTCGTGGACGCCGATCTCGCGGCAGCCGCGGATGTCGCTGAGCACCATGGGCAGGCCGCTGGCGGCGGCCTCCATGCCGGAGCGGGAGAAGCCCTCCCGGTAGGAGGGCAGCACGAAGACGTCGAGCGCGGCGTACACGGCGGGCATGTCGTCGCGGCTGCCGAGGAATTCGAGTCCGGCCTCGGCGGCGCGCAGCGCGTCGGGCTTGTCGGGGTCGTCGGGTCCGATCCACACGAACCGGGCCTTGCCGGCCAGGGCGCGGGCGGCTTCGGCGTACTCGCGGATGCCCTTCTCGGCGACCCGTCGGCCGACTCCGCCGACCAGCAGTTCGCCGTCCCGCACGCCGAGCCGGTTCCGGAGCCGGGTGCGAAGCTCGTCCCGGGCGGGGCCGGGGGCGGGGAAGCGGTCGAGGTCGACACCGTTGCCGACGACCCGGGCGCGGTGCGCGGGGACGCCCCAGCGGGCGAGGGTGCGGTGGTCCTCGGCGTTCTGGTACAGCTCGGCGTGCGAGAACCGGGCGGCGAAGGCTTCGGCGCCGAGCACCAACAGGCGCTTGGCGAGCGGGTCGTGGGCCTGCGCCCAGAGTCCGTGGCAGGTGTTGACGACGACCGGGACGCGGGCGAGCCGACCGAGGATCCGGCCGAGGACGCCGGTCTTCGGGTTGTGGGTGTGCAGCACGTCGGGCCGGATCTCGCGCAGCGCGGCGAGCAGTTCGCGGGCGGCGGCGAGGTCGGCGGCGGGCTGCCAGGCCCGGGTGAGCGAGGGCAACGGCCGGTGCTGGACGCCGAGTTGCTCGATCCGCTGCCGGTACGGGCCGGGGGCGCTGAGACCGTACGTCTCCAGGCCGTGCTCGACGTCGACGGCGAGTTCGGTGGCCAGCAGCAGGTGCAGCGACATGTCGACGGTGGTGAGGTGGGCGACCCGCAGGGGGCGTCCGTCCTCGCCGCGCAGCCGCAGGGGCAGCCGGTCAGGCACGGGCGCCCACCGCCTTCGCACCGGCCACGATCCGGGCGTAGGCGCGTTCCGGGATCAGCCGGCCGTACAGCTTGGCGCGGAAGAAGTCGATCGGGTCGGTGCGGCGGACCGGGACGCGGTGGAACCGGACCCGGTCGAAGCCCGGCAGGTTGCGGCCGACCCGTCCGGTGGCGCTGGTGCGGAAGCGGGCCCGCAGCGCGGCGTCCATGTGCGGGACGGGCGTTCCCCAGGTGTAGGCGAAGTGGCGCGGCCGGGTGCCGAGGTGTTCCTCGACGTCGTCGCCACAGGCGTCGAGTTCGCTGGTGGTGAGCAGCGCGGGCCGGGCGTGGCTGCGCGTGTGGTTGGCGACGGTGCACAGCCCGGAGGCGGTCATCTCGCGCAGCTGGTCCCAGTCGAGCCCGGTGGCGGGGGCGCCCTTCGCGGTGGAGCCCTCCCAGCGCATCGGGCCGCCGACCATGCCGCTGGCCAGGTAGACGGTGAACGGCAGGCCGCGTTCGCGGAGGATCGGCCAGGCGGTGTCGTAGGTGTCGGCGAAGCCGTCGTCGAAGGTGAGGACGGTGCTGGGGGTGCGCAGGCCGGCTTCGAGCCGGTCGGTGGCGGTGTCCAGCGCGACGACGCGGCCGGGCGGGAGCTCGGCGAGCAGGTCGGCCTGGGCGGTGAAGTCCGCCGTGGCGAGGTCGAGTTCGTCGGCGGTCCCGCCGCCGACCCGGTGGTAGATGAGGACGGTCGCGCCCTCCCCGGGAACGCGGCCGGCCGCACGGGCCAACTGCTGTTTGACCTTCGTCCTGATGCCTGTGGCGGCGCCGGCAGTGGTCGCCATGACTCCCCCTCGCGGCGCCCCCGCACCGCACCTGATGACTCCCCGGCCCGCGGCTGCCGCGGGCGATGCGTTTCACAGTAGGGGGAAGTGTGCTTCCAGTGCCGTGGAAACGTGAAAGAAGTGCGGAGGTAGGCCGAAAATCAGCCGGTCTGACCGGAGCTGTCCGCCCGGGGCAGCGGGGCAGCGGCGTCAGGGGGTGGCGCGGCCGCCCGGGCGGAGCAGCGCCAGGCCGATCCGGACCAGCAGCAGCACGCCGGCGGCGAGGCACCCGACCACCGCCATCACCCAGGCCGGGCCGTCGCCCTCCGGGACCAGCACGGCCACCACGATGCCGAGCGCCACGCAGCCCAGGCCGACCAGGGACAGCAGCAACTGGTGGCGGCGCAGCGCGCAGCCGCCGAACACGGTGGACCAGCGCGTAGCGGCGCGGTCACGGGGGGTGTCTGCCATGCCTACCACGGTAACCCGGGGCCGGGCGCCGGACCACGGCCCTTGGACCCTGGCGCGGAGCCCCGCCGTGCGCCGTCCGGCCGTGCACCACCGCGGCCCCGGTCCGTGCATTCGCCGGCGCGCCGTGCCCACCGGCGAATGCGCGGACCGGGTCCGGACCACCGTTCGGACGCTTCCGGAACGCTCTCGTCCGGCCGTTCGGGCGCTTCCGGACGGCCGTTCGGAGCTGCCCGCGAAATCTCGCCGTCCGCCGTACAACCATCCCGGGGCCTCGGTGGTCTCCACTACATTGAGCGATCCAGGAGCCGTCCGACGAGCGGGATTGGGAGTACCCGCCGCGGGCTAGATCACTCGGGAGCGGAGCCGCCGCGCCCGGGGTCGGAGGCCGGGCTCCGCCTGCCGACGGTACCGCCACGCCGCATGCCGGCGACCGAGGGGGGAACCGTGTCGTACGCCACCACCGCCGCCGCCGTCTGCGCCCCGCCCCAGCCCGCTGCCGTACCCGCCGTCGCCGCCGGGCCGTCCCAGCCACGGGACCGGAGCAGCTGGCTGCGGTTCAGTCCGGCCCAGCCGCTGTTCCGGGCCCGGGCCGCGCAGCGGCTGGCCGTGCTCGCCTACCACGGCATCACCGACCCGCGGTCCTTCGGTGCCCAGCTCGACCGGCTGCGCCGGCTGGCCACCCCCGTGTCGGTGCAGGACGTGGAACGGTCGCTGGCCGAGGGCCGGCCGCTGCCGCCGCGCTCGGTCCTGGTGACCTTCGACGACCCCGACCGGACCGTGCTCCGCCACGCGCTCCCGGAACTGGTGGCGCGCCGGATCCCGGCGGCGGCGTTCGTGATCGCCGAGCTGGTCGGCACCGAGAAGCCGTTCTGGTGGCACGAGGCCGCGTTCCTGGCCCGGCACGGCGGCCGGGCCCGGCTGCTGCCGAGCGGCGGCGACCCGGCCCGGGTGCTGGCGCTGCTCAAGGCGCTGCCCGACCCGGACCGTCGGCGCAGCCTGGCCGAGCTGCGGGTCTCCTCGTCCCACCGCCCGCCGGCCCAGGAGCAGCTGCGCCCGGAGGACCTGCGGGCGCTGCGCGAGGCCGACGTCACGGTCGGCAACCACACGCTCGGGCACCCGTCGCTGCGCCGCTGCGACGAGGCGACGGTGCATGCGGAGATCGCCGGCGCCCACCTGGCGCTGACCCGCTGGCTGGGCGAGGCGCCGTCCGCGTTCGCCTACCCGGACGGCGGCTTCGACGAGCGCGCGGACGCGGTGCTGCGCCAGCTCGGCTACCGGCTGGGCTTCCTGTCCGACCACCGGCTCGGCCCCGGCTGCCCGCCCACCCGCTGCGGATCAGCCGCCTCCAGGTGGACTCCACCACCTCCACCCGCCGGTTCGACACCATCCTGTCGGGCCTGGAGCCGGCGGTTCAGCGCCTGCTGGGCGCGCAGGCGTAACGGTTCGCCTGTCCAACACCGGGGTCCGGGACGGGTCCGGCCGCCGGGCCGACCAGGCCCCGGTCGTGCTCCGGCCCTGGTCGACCGGACTCCGACGCTGGTTCGGCCGGGATCGGACGCTGATTCGACCGGCGTCGGACGCTGGTTGGGCCGCAGTCGGACGCGGGTTCGGCCGGGGTCCGGCCGGGCCTCGGCCCCTTCAGGCGGTGCTCGTGGGCCGGATGTTGCGCATCCGGCCCACCGCGTAGACGCAGCCGGCCAGCGCCAGGTCGGACAGCAGCATGAAGCCGATCGAGTAGCTGCCCTTGGCGCTGTAGATCGCGCCCATGACCAGCGGCGGGACGAAGCCGCCGAGGCCGCCCATCGCCCCGACGATGCCGGTCACGGAGCCGACCTGGGCGACCGGGGTGACCTGCGCGACCAGTGCGAACACCGAGCCGCTGGTGGTGCCGAGACCGGCCGCCATCAGCAGGAACGCGATCGTCCCGACCGGGCTGAGGTCCGGGTCGAACGCCTGGACCACGGCGAACACGGCGGTCAGCGCCAGCGCCCAGCCGGTGACCACCGCCGGGTGGATCCGGTCCGACAGCCAGCCGCCGAGCGGCCGGAACACCACGGTGACCAGCGCGAAGCCGGCCGCCTTGGTGCCGGCGTCGGTCGCCGACAGCTGGTACCAGGTCTTCAGGTACGTCGGCAGGTAGACGCCGAACGCGACGATCCCGCCGAAGCCGATCGCGTACAGCGCGGACAGCTCCCAGGTGACCCGCAGCCGCCCCGCGCGGCCCAACCGGGTGGCCAGCGAGGCGGTCGGCACCGCCCGGTCCGGGCGGTCGCGCAGCAGCAGTACGGCGATCACGGTGTAGCCGGCGAGCGCGACGGCCATCACCCAGAACGGCAGGTTGTGGCCGTGCTTCCACAGCCGCGGCGTGAAGTAGCCGGACAGCGCGACGCCGCCCATGCCCATGCCGAACACCCCGAGCCCCAGCCCCCGCTTGTGCGCCGGGAACCACGAGTTCACCAGCGGCACCCCGATCGCGAACGTCGTGCCGCCCAGCCCGAGGAAGAACCCGACCGCCAGCAGCGCCCCGTACGACTCCCGGGCCGGGATGATCAGCAGCACCGGCACGATGGTCAGCGCCGAGATCAGCGGGAACATCAGCCGCGCCCCGTACCGGTCGGTGAGCGCGCCGACCGGCACCCGGCCCAGCGAGCCGACGATCACCGGGACGGCGACCAGGAACGACTGCGCGAACGAGGACATGTGCAGCGTCTTGTCGAACTCGCCGGCCAGCGGGGCGATCAGGTTCCACGCCCAGAAGGTCAGCGCGAACCCCAGCGTCGCCACCACCAGGTTGGTGTACGCCGTCCCCGACACCCGCTCGCTCGCCGGCGCCCGCTCGTTCGAAGTCGTCAGCTGTCCCATGAGACCCAGCCTCGGCACCCGGCCCGGCCCGCCCCGGCCGACGCGGCCGGGCCGCCGACGCACCGTCAGTCGGACGGAGCAGACCCGGGTGCGGGCGGCGGCCGGGGCGCGGGCGGGGCTCAGACCGTGAGGACCTCGGCCTCTTCGGCCGGTGCGGCGGTCGCGCGGATCTGGGCGGCGTGCACGTGGATCTCGCCGGCGGCCAGCCCGTCCAGCAGTTCACGGACCGTCATCGCGCCCTCGAACACCGGCTCGCCGTGCGAGAGCAGCAGGGTCGGCAGCGGAGTCTCCAGTTCCTCTGCCGCGAGCGACGCCGCGAACGTGCACAGTGCCTCGCCCTGGGCGGCGACCCGGCGGAGCAGCTCCGGTCCGCCACCGGTCCGCTCGACCACCCGGCGGAGCGTCCAGCCGTCCTGGGAGACCCGGTTGTCGAACGTGGCGGGCGAGCCGGCCGCGACGGCGGCCACCGCCGCCAGTGCACCGGCCGTGACCAGCCCGACGTGGGCCAGCACCTCTTCGGCGTCCCACTCCCCCGCCGGGAGGGCGGCGGGCTCGGCGCCGGACACCTCCTCGGCGGCGGCGATCACGTCCAGGTAGGCGCGGTGGAGCGGGGCGGAGTCGTACATCCGTGGTGCCCTTCTGCGACGGCGGCGACCTCGATGACGCCGCTACGGGTGGCTCAGGTCGTGACTGGAACGTGGTTCGGGCCGTGGCGGAAGCGTGGGCCGGGTCGTGCCTGGAACGTGGCTCGCTTGGCGGCCGAAGGCGTGGGCCGGGCCACTGGACCGTGGTTCGGGTCGTGGCTGCGAATGGCGGCTCGGATGGTGGCTCAGCTGTCGGTGGGGGCCATCTCCCACGGCGCCTGCGGCAGTGTCTCGCCGGTCTCCAGCAGGGACTTCAGGTTCGCCAGGACGGCCGGCCAGCCGTGCGAGATCGCCTGCAGCGCGGTGCGGTCGCGCAGCTTCTCGTGGGTGACGGTCAGTCGGACGATGTCCTCGTACGGCTCGATCAGGAAGGTGACGGTGGCTGCCTCCTCCTGGGCGGACAGGTCCGGCCGGTCCTCGAAGGTGATCACCAGGCGGGTCGGCGGCTCGGCGGCCAGCACCCGGCCGGTGACGTCGACCTTGCCGGAACCGTCGGTGCGGCGGTGCTCCCAGGTCGAGCCGGCCTGCCAGTCGGAGACGTTGGCATGGCCCCAGTAGCGGGCCGTCAACTCGGCGTCGGTAAGCGCTTTCCACACCTGTTCCGGGGTGGCCCGGATGTAGGTCGCGTACACGTAGGTCGGGACGGTCGGGACAGTACCGGTCTCGGATGCGCTGTTCATGGCGTTCTCCTGCTCTGCCTGTCGTTTGATCCCGCCGAGGACGGCCAGCCGGGGGCGGTCGAAGTCGGCGATCCACCGCTGCTCGATCTCCTGGATCGGCCCGGGGTTGAGGTAGTGGAGCCGCTCCCGCCCCCGCCGGACCACGGTGACCAGCCGCGCGGCGACCAGCAGGTCCAGGTGCTGGGTCACGGACTGCCGCGCCATCGCCACCTCCTCGCACAGCTCCCGCAGCGTCTGCCCGTCGCGGACCCGCAGCCGGTCGAGCAGCGCCCGGCGGGTCGGATCGGCGAGGGCCTTGAACACCGCGTCCATCGGGGCGGCGGGGATCGGTTCCGGACTCACTCCTCCATCATGCAGGCGTTTACCTGCCTATCGCAACCGGATCGACCGGACGCCTCGATCCGGACCTCAGCCCCTCAGCCCCCGTGCGCACGGATCTCCACCAGCACCGTCCCGTCCCCCTGATCGGCAGCCCACAGGTCGAACTCCCCCGCCATGCCCGGCGGCCAGTCCACGTACGGCTCGAACGAGAGGGACAGGGCGACCCGGCACTTCTCCGCCGGCCGTGGCGAGACGTGCGGGAACGCGGCGCGCAGCTCGCCGACCCGCCCGCTCCGCAGGCGGAACGAGAGCTCGTACCAGCGCTCCTGGAAACCGCTGTCCACACAGCGGAAGTCCGCCGCACCCGCGGGGATCGAGCCGCCGAGGTAGGTGTCGAGGTTGCGGCAGGTGCGGTCGTCGGCGATCACCGCCTTCCCGACCTCGTACAGGACTCCCCCGCCCGCCGTGAGCACCGCCATCGCCAGCGGCACTGCCACCACCGGTCGTTGCCAGACCTTCATCGCACCCCTCCACCGTCGGGCCGCTCGGCCCGCCCCGGCGGCATCCCGGCAGAGGGTTTGAACACATTCAACTTTGGCGTTCGACTCTGGCTCGGGGTCGGGCGGGCGCCCCTGACCGGACCAGGGTCCGAGCCGGTCAGGAGGTAGAGTCGTTGCTCGTGAAGATCGCCCTCGTGGACTCCGGACTCGGACTGCTCGCCGCCACCGCCGCGCTGCGCCGCCTGCGCCCGGACGCGGACCTGGTCATCTCCTGCGACCCCGACGGCATGCCCTGGGGGCCCCGTACCCCCGAGGACATCACCGAGCACGCCCTCGCCTGCGCCCGCGCGGCCGCCGCGCACTCCCTGGACGCGATGGTCGTCGCCTGCAACACCGCCTCCGTGCACGCCCTGGAGCGGCTGCGCGCCGAGTTCGAGCCCGAGATCCCGGTGATCGGCACCGTTCCCGCGATCAAGCCCGCCGCCGCGGCGGGCGGCGTGGTCGCCATCTGGGCCACGCCCGCCACCACCGGCAGCGCCTACCAGCGCGGACTGATCGCCGAGTTCGGCGGCGCCGCCGAGGTTCACGAAGTCGCCTGCCCCGGCCTGGCCGAGGCCGTCGAGCACGCCGACGAGGACGCGATCGCCGCCGCCATCGCCTTCGCCGCCGCCCGCACGCCCGCCTCCACCACCGACCTGGTCCTCGGCTGCACCCACTACGAGCTGGTCGACGACCGCATCGCCGCGGCCCTGGCCGCGCCCGCCGCACGCTTCCACGGCTCCGCCGACGCCGTCGCCGCGCAGGCCCTCCGCCGCATCGCCGCCCCCACCACTCCCGGCGCCGGCACCCTCACCGTCCTCCACTCCGGCCGTCCCGCCGCCCTCCAGCCGGCCGCCCTCAACTACCCGCAGGGCGAGCTGCTTCTCGGCGCCACGGTCTGACGGTCGGCCTGCTCGGTCGTGCGGTCGTGCGGTCGTTCCAGCCTTACGCGGGCGGCGGGCGGGAAAGCGTTTTCCCATTGCTTTCGGGCCCAGTGGCAGGTGCAGCCGGTAAGCGCTTTCCCGTTGCTCCGGCGGTGACGGTAAACGCTTTCCCAGCGCGCCTCCCGCCGCAGTCATTCACGTGCAGCGGACGCGGTAAACGCTTTCCCGCCGCCGGAGACGCCAGCCGGTAAGCGCTTTCCCGTCCCGCCATCCGAACGGGAAAGCGCTTACCCCCGCGCGCCCACCAACCGGTAAGCGCTTTCCCGCCCGCCCCGCCACACCCGACCCGCGCCCGACCCACGCCCGCCGGGCGACCCCGTGTCGCGCCTCGGCGTCGCCGGTGGCCGGCTGGGGCAGACTGCGGGGGTGACCGTCCTGTGGTGGGTGTCGGTGGTGGCGCTGCTGGCGTGGGTGTGGCTGGCGGTGTGTCACGGCGGGTTCTGGCGGACCGATCAGCGGGTGCCGCGTGGGGGTGCGGAGCCGTCGCGGTGGCCGGAGGTGGTGGCGGTGGTGCCGGCGCGGGACGAGGCCGGGGTGCTGCCGCTGTCGCTGCCGAGTCTGCTGGCGCAGGAGTATCCGGGCCGGGCCAGGGTCGTGCTGGTGGACGATCACAGTACGGACGGGACGGCCGAGTTGGCGCGGGAGCTTGCCGCGGCGGCGCCGGGGCTGACGTTGGAGGTGACCACTCCCCCGCCGCTGCCGGAGGGCTGGACGGGCAAGTTGTGGGCGTTGCGGCACGGTGTCGAACGGGCGGCCGAGGCCGGCGACGCGGAGTGGCTGCTGCTGACGGACGCGGACATCGCGCACCGCCCGGGCTCGTTGCGGGCACTGGTCGCCGCGGGCGAGGCGCACCGGCTGGATCTGGTGTCGCAGATGGCGCGCCTGCGGGTGGAGTCCGGATGGGAGCGGCTGATCGTTCCGGCGTTCGTGTACTTCTTCGCCCAGCTGTACCCGTTCCGCCGTTCGAACCGTCCGGGTTCCCGGACCGCCGCCGCGGCCGGTGGCTGTTCGCTGGTGCGGCGGGAGGCGTTGGAGCGGGCGGGCGGGGTGGCGGCGATCCGGGGCGCGGTGATCGACGACGTGTCGCTCGCCCGCGCGGTGAAGCGCTCCGGTGGGCGGACCTGGCTGGGTCTCGCCGACCGGGTCGACTCGGTCCGGCCGTACCCGGGCCTGTCGCCGCTGTGGCGGATGGTGTCGCGCAGCGCGTACGCCCAACTCCGGTACTCGCCACTCCTGTTGCTCGGCACCGTCCTCGGCCTGGCGCTGGTCTACCTGGTGCCGCCGGTCGCCGCCGTCGCCGGTCTGCTGGCGGGCGAGTGGTGGACGGCCGCTGCCGGGCTGGCGGCCTGGGCGGTGATGGCGGGGACGTTCGCGCCGATGCTGCGGTACTACGGCCGGCCGGTGGCGGAGGCCCCGTTGCTGCCGTTCACCGCGCTGCTGTACCTGCTGATGACGGTCGACTCGGCCGTCCAGCACTGGCGCGGCCGCGGTTCGGCCTGGAAGGGGCGGACGTACCCGCACCCGCAGCGGGCCGAGTGAGCGAACGACCGGACAGGCATACTCGGATGATGGAACGTCAGGAGATCGGGCGGATCGCCCACCGCGACCATCCCGTGGCCGCCCCGCTGTCGGACGAGTCGGTGCACCGCCTGCTGGAACGGCAGCTGCGCCGCTGCCCGGAGGGGCGGGTGCTGGACCTCGGCTGCGGTGAAGGCACCTGGCTGGTACGGGCGTTGGCGTCCTACCCGGGGTTGCGCGCGGTCGGCGTGGACACCAATGCGGCCGCCCTGGAGGCCGGTCGGCAGACCGCCGAGCGGGCGGGCGTGGCGCGCCGGATCGGCCTGCACCACCTGGACGTAAGGGAGTTCACCTCCGCCGAGCGGTTCGACGCGGTGCTGTCGGTCGGCGCGACGTACGCGTTCGGCGGGCTGTCGCAGACCCTCGACGCGGTCCGTCCGTTGCTCGCGCCGGGTGGCACGCTGCTGCTCGGCGAGTCGTACTGGGACGGCCAACTCACGGACCGCTCGCGCGAGTTCTTCGGCGACGAGCTCACCGACCTGCCGGGCACCGTGGCCGCTGTCCGCGCCGCCGGCTGGTGGCCGGTCGCGGGGCACACCTCCACCCGCGACGAGCTCGACGCCTACGAGTGGGCCTGGACCGGCTCCCTCGCCGACTGGGCCCTCGACCGGCCGCCCGGCCCCGACCGCGACCAGGCACTGGAGGCCGCCGACCGCCACCGCGACGAGTGGCTGAACGAGTACCGCGAGGGCTTCGGCTTCGTCACCCTCCTGCTGCGGTACGAGGGTTGACCTGACCTCCACCGTGTCGGCCCGATCTCCTGCCCAGAACCGGGCCCACTGTCGCCGAACTGCCGGCCCCAGCACTTCGGGACGGCCCACCGGACGAAGCACCCCGATCCGGTCCACACCCGACGCGCTTCCGTGTACCCGCCCGTGTGCCTGCCCGTGCACCTGCTCTTCGCCGGCTGACTACGCCTGTTGGGCGACCTGCCGGGCGACCCCGCTGATCCCGGCGGCCAACGGCCAACGGCCGGCGGCCGAGACCGCGTCAGCGGCTGAGCAGCCGGCGGGCGGTGGGCTTGACGTATTCGTAGCGGGTCATCTGTTCGAGGTCGCGGAGCCAGGCGGTGCGGCCGGGGGGTTGACGGAGGAGTTCGCGGTAGATCTCCTCGAAGGCGGTGGAGACGTGGTCGAGGGAGAACCGGCCGACCACCCAGTCGCGGCCCCAACTGCCCAGTTCCGCGCGGCGGTCGGGCGAGTCGGCGAGGGCGCGGATCTGGGCGGCGAGGGCTTTCGCGTCGGCGGGGCCGTCGCCGTGGCCGTACATGCAGCGGGAGGCGTGCGGTTCGACCAGGGGGCCGGGCTCGTGGATGGCGGTGTAGCCGTTCGCGCCGTGGACGATGACGGGCTTGCCGAAGGCGAGGCCGCGGAGCGCGGAGCCGCCCATGCCGAGGACCAGGTCGGCAGCCTCGTAGGCGGGGCGCGGGTCGGCGCGCTGGCCGGTGAACACGACGGCCTCGCGGCCGAGTTCGGCGTTGAGGCGGGCCGCCTCGGCGCGCAGCGGCTCTTCGCTGGGGCCGCCGCCGACCACGGCGAGCACCAGGTCGGGGTCGTCGAGCAGGCGGACGGCGGCCATGGTGCGGCGGACGCCGGCGTCCTTCTCCAGGCCGGAGACCAGCCGGGTGACGATGCAGAGCAGCAACTGGGAGGGGGCGGCGCCGACTTCGGCGCGGAAGGTGAAGCCCGGGACGGAACCCGGCGCGTCCAGTTCGGTGTTGACGGGTGGTTCGATCAGCCGCAGGTCGCGGTGGCCGAAGGCCCGGCCGTCCGCCATCAGTGCGCCGAGGCCGAGGACCAGGGGCTGGTGGCGGGGCATGCCGCGGAGCATCCGGATGCCGTAGAAGGTGGTGACGATCGGGAGGCGGCCCTGTCGGCCGGGGCCGAAGTAGGCGTTGCGGGCGGCGCGGACCTCCCAGGCGTGGACGAGTTGGGAGCCGTGTTCGTCGGCGAGGCGGCTGAGTCGGGCGCGGATGACGGCGTGCGGGGTGTCGGGGTCGCCGGCGACGACGAGGTCGAGGTCGTGCGAGGCGGCGAGTTCGACGAGCGGGGCGGGGCCGTCGATGCCCTGGGCGAACAGCACGGGTTGGTGGCCCCGGTCGCGCAGGGTGCGGGCGATGTCGACGGCGTTGAGTTGGGCGCCGCCGAGCGCCAGGTTGTTGAGGTGGACCAGGACGCGGACCGAACGCACGCTCACTCCTCCCACTGGTGCGGTACGAAGACGGGCGCGGCGAGTACGACCGCGCGCGGCGGGGTGTCCAGCATCGGGCCGAACACGTCGAACTGGCCGGCGGAGTGCCAGCTCATCAGGGTGCCGCCGTCGGTCTTGCCGATGGAGTAGACCCCGGCCCACAGGGTGTAGCGGCCGCGGGGCAGCGGCAGGCGGGGGATGACGCAGGCCACCCGGTGGTCGCCGCCGGTCATCCGGATCTCGTGGCTGATCTGGAAGATCGGGCTGGAGGTGCCTTCGCTGACGCCGAGGTGGAGGGTGGCGTCGCCGCGGTAGTCGCCGCCGAGGGTGAGTTCGACGGTGACGGGTTCGTCGGTGTGCAGGGTCTCCTCGCCGGTCTCGCCGCGCACCTCGTACGTGAGCAGCGACAGCGGTTCGCCGACCCGGGCGGTGGCCTCGGACTGGGCTTCGATGGAGTCGCGGTAGCCGGCCAGGGCGTCCTTGATGCCGGCGTCGACCCGGACGGTGCCCTGTTCTAGCCAGACGCCGCGCCGGCAGATGGACTGGACGGCGGGCAGGTCGTGCGAGACGAAGACGATGGTGGTGCCCTGTTCGGCGACTTCGCGCATCCGGTCGAGGCAGCGCTGCTGGAAGACGGCGTCGCCGACGGCGAGGACTTCGTCGACCAGCAGGACGTGCGGCTCCAGGTAGGCGGCGACGGCGAAGCCGAGGCGCATCTGCATGCCGGAGGAGTAGAACTTGACCTGCCGGTCGATGGCGCCGCCGAGCCGGGCGAACTCGACGATGTCGTCGAAGCGTCCGGCGACCTCGCGGCGCTTGAGGCCGAGCAGCGCGCCGAACAGGTAGATGTTCTCGCGGCCCGTCAGGTCGGGGTGGATGCCGGCCCGGATCTCGATCAGGGCGCCGATCCGGCCGCGCACGTCGATGATGCCGGCGTACGGGTACATGACCCGGGTGAGCATCTTCAACAGGGTTGACTTTCCTGACCCGTTGGAGCCGATCAGGCCGACGGACTCGCCCGGTTCGATGTGCAGGTTGATGTCGCGCAGGGCCCAGCGCCAGTCCTCGCCGCGGTCGCCGCGCAGCCGGCGGGCGGCCTGTTCGACGCGGTCGCGCAGCAGCATCCGCTGCTGGTCGGCGCGGAAGCGCTTCCAGACCTGCTCGGTGCGGATGGTGCCCAGCGGGTAGTCACGCGACATCGGCGATCCCCGTTTCCAGCTTCTTGAAGAACAGGTAGCCGCCGACCAGGAAGACCAGCGAGCTGGCGGCCGCGATCAGGGTCATCCGCCCGTCGGGCGCCTCGCCGTACAGCAGTGCCTTGCGGTAGCCCTCGATGACCGCGCCGAGCGGGTTGAGGCCGACGTAGATCTCCTGCAGCCGGTGCGGGATCTTGGCCAGCGGGTAGGCGACGGGGGTGGCGAACACTCCCATCTGGGTGATGATCGGCAGCAGGTGGCGGACGTCGCGCAGGTAGACCACGGCGACCGAGAGGATCAGGGCGATGCCGTAGGTGAAGGCGAACTGGATCAGCAGCAGCGGCACCGCCCAGAGGAAGGTGGCGGCGGGCGCGGTCCAGAACACCAGGAACATCAGGCCGAGGACGCCGATGCCGATCGCCATGTCGACGGTGGCGACCAGCATGGTGGCCAGCGGGAAGACCTCGCGCGGGCAGTACACCTTGTTCAGCAGGCTGAGGTTGTTGGCGAGGCTGAGCGCACCCTGGTTCATGGTGTTGCTGAAGAACTGCCAGACGATCAGGCCGACGTAGGCGAACAGCGTGTACGGGGCGGCGCCGGTCTCGATCTTGACGGCGCGGTGGAAGACCAGGGTGAAGATGGCGCACAGCGCCAGCGGGGTGAGCACCGCCCAGGCGAAGCCGAGGACGGCCTGCTTGTACCGGGCGCGCAGGTCGCGCTCGGCCAGGGCGCGCACCAACTCCCGTGCGGCCCACAGCTCGTGGGCGACCTGGAGGGGGCGCAGCCGGCGTTTGAAGACCAGTTCGGGCGGTGGCCCGGCCGGGATCGCGACGCCCGGAGGGGCCGGCCGGCCCCCGCGTTCGTCGATGACCTGTGCGCGCTGTCCCCCCACGGACTCCCGCCCTCTCCGGGCGCGGTGCGGCCGCGTCCGGTGCCTGTGTCGACTGTGTCGGAGCCGGGCGGCCGGTGCTGTCCGGCGGCCCGGGCGACCACCATGACACAGAGTGTGGGGGCGGCGGGCGGGTTCCGTGAAGATTGCGCCAGCTCAGGCCGGTTGTCGACGGTTGCGGTCCGAACTTCCCAGCGGGGAAGAGCCGTTCGGTGCCGCACTGGTCTGAGTGCCGCCGCTGTCGATGCGGTGCGCGGCGAATGCGCGGCGGTCAGCCGGCGGGGTTCGCGGCCCGTTCGGTGACCATCCGGTCGAGGGCGCCGGGCATCTGCTCGACGCCGCCGGCCCGGGTGGGCGAGGTGCGGCCGGTGCCGTCCACGATCACGGTCGGCAGTTCGGTGACCCGGTTGTCGGCGAACAGCTTGGGTGCCTGGTCCACGGCCCGGTCGACCTCGGCGGAGTGGTAGGCGGCGCGGAACGCGGCGGCGTCCAGGCCCTGCGCGGCGGCCCAGTCGGCGGCGCCCTGTTCGGTGGTCAGGTCGAGGTGGTCCTCGCGGACGGCGTGGAACACGGCGGCCTGCCGGCGGTCGACCTCACCGAGCCGGTCGAGCGTGTAGAACAGCCGGGCGTGGGCGCGCTGTTCGGCCTCGCCGGGGCTGCCGGGCCACACGGCGGGGACGCGGCGCAGCGTCACCTCGCCCTGGTGCTGGGCGGCCCACCGGGTGAGCGGGGCCTCCAGCAGCGCGGAGTGCGAGCAGTTGTACCAGAAGAACTCGACGGCCTCGTGCATGCGGGTGGCCTGCGGCCCGTCGGCCGGCCGGTGCGGTGCGGCGGGCGGGTTCTGGGCGCCGGGCAGGTGCTGGGCGGCCGTTCCGGGCGCCGGCTTGGCGGTCAGGTACTGACCGGGTGCCGGCTTGGCGGCCAGGTACTGACCGGGCGTCAGCAGCGGGCTCCCGGCGAGGCCGTGCGGCGCGGTCGGCAGCACGGCGCGGCGGTGGCGGCGGCCGGGGCGGTGAGCAGGCCTCCGGCGACGGCGAGCAGGACGGTGGTTCGGAGCAGCGGCTTCACGGGGGCAGCGTCGCAGCACGGGCGGCCGGCGGGCCAGGCGATCGGGCTCCAGGCGGCGGAATTCGCCGGATCGGAGCAGTGCCATTCGAACGGGCGTCGGAGTGCGGCGGGTGCCCGCTGTCGGACGGCCGGCGGCACGGGCCTGGTGGGGCGTCAGGACGGCCGGTGGCTTCCGGTGGGCGGGCGCGCGCCCCCGCACGCCCGCCCACCGGGTGGGGTCACTTGCCGAGGTTGCGGAGCTGGGCCTTGGCGTCGGCCTCGGAGGCCTGCGGGACGCCGATCTGGACCTGGGCGGAGCCCTCCTCCTTCATCGGGCAGTACCGGGCGTCCTTGACCGGCATGGGGAGGGTGAGGATGCCCTCGTTGCGGACCAGCACCAGCAGCGAGCCGGTGGTGCAGGAGGCGTTCGGGGCGACCGGCGGCGAGGAGAGCCAGGTGACGGCCTGGTAGACCGGCACGTTGGGGTGCAGCACGGTGCCGTTGGCCTTGTCGGTGGCGAAGCTGCCGGTGCCGAGGACGCTGCTGGTGATCTTCTCGAACTGCGCGGTGTGGTCGGTCTTCAGCTCGGGCTTGCCGTAGACGACGCAGTCCTTGGCGGTGGTGTTGGTGAGCTTGATGACGCCGGTGATCCGCGGGTCGGCGCTCTTGTCGACGGTGAGCTCGGCCTTGACGTCGCTCTCCTTCTCGGAGCCGCCGCAGGCCGGGGTGTCGGCGGCGGGCTTGCTGCCGGCGGCGCCGCCGGGCGCGGCGGAGGAGCCTCCGGTGGCGCCGGCGGAGGCGGCGCCCGACGGGGCGGCGGCGGGCTTGCTCGCGGCGGAACTGGCGGCGGGCGCGGCGGAGTCGGAGCTGTCGGGGTCACAGGCCGTCAGGGCGAGGACGGAGCAGGCCAGGGCGGCGAGGACGGCGGGCTTGCGGAAGTTCATCGGATGCTCCTGGGGGCGGGTTCTGCGGCCCGCCGAGCGGCGGGCATGCGTCACCACGCGTCCGGTTGTCGGACGGTTCCTCGGGTTTCCGTCCGGTACGGCGCTGTTACACGGCGGAAGGTCCCCGCGGGAGCGAACTCCGTTCAGTGCACGGTCGGTTCGGGTGCAGATGGATTGGCGGCTGTGACAGTCTTCACCTCGACCCGGTTCAGTTCGACGCCCCAGCCTGCCGCGGCGGGCCCGATCTCGCGCAGCAGGGCGAGCCTCAGTTCCTCGCGGGCGGTGGCGAGTTCCTCGAAGGTGCGCTGCTCGGCCCCGGTCCGGAGCACCACCAGGCCGAGGTGACTGATCGCCAGTCCGTGGTTCTGCACGTTGACGGTGGCGGCGACCGGGTCGGCGACGTGGAAGGTCAGGGCGGCCTCGATCCGCACCCGGCGGCCGTCCTTGGTCCGGCCCAGGTGCGGCAGCGCGACGGTGGTCTCGGCGAGCGAGACGCGCTGCAACCGGTCGGCGAACGGCAGCAGCAGGGCGGTTCCGGGCCGCAGCGTGCGGTCGCGGACCTTGCCGAGCCGGAACACCACGCCGCGTTCCTCGGCCCCGACCCGTTTCACACTCGCCCGCGCCAGCAGCAGTACCACCAGCACCGCCACGATCAGCCCCGCAGCCATCGGGTCCTCCCCTGTCCTCGGCCTGGGGACAGTATGGGCGGCCGTACGTCAATCGTCAGCGGTGCCGGACGACTTGGCGCAGCAGCTGCTGCCAGCGGGTGGTGACGGCGTCGAGCTCGAAGTGGGCGAGGGCGTGCGTGCGGGCGGCCTCCCCGAAGCGGGCCCGGTCGGCGGCGAGCAGGGCGCGCAGGGCCTCGGCGGTCGCGGACGGGTCGCCGGGGGCCGTGAGCAGTCCGGTCTCGCCGTGCCGGACGACGTCGGAGACCCAGCCGACCTCGGTGGCGACGGCGGGCAGCGCGGCGAGAGCGGCCTCGATCAGGACGCCGGGCACGCCCTCGGAGTCGCTGGTGAGCAGCAGCAGATCGGCGGCCCGGTACAGCGGCGCGGGATCGGCGAGCGCACCGAGCAGGTGGGTGCGGGGCCCGGCGGCCTCCGCCACCTCCTGCCGCAGCGGGCCTTCGCCGGCGAGAGCGAGGCGGACGTCCCCGGGCAGCAGGGCATGGGCCTGGAGCGCCACGTCGGGACGCTTCTCCGGGCTGAGCGCGCCGATCCAGGCGATCAGCGGTCCGTCGGCGGGCAGCCCGAGAGCCGCCCGGGCGGCGGCCTTCGCGGCCCGGTCCCCGGGCGGCGAAAACCGGTCCGCCGAGCGGGCGTTGGGCAGCACGTGCAGGCGCCGGGCGGGCAGCCGGAACCGGGTACGGAGCAGGTCGACGGCGTGCGGGGAGATCGCGGCGACCGCGGCCGCCCGGTGCAGGAACGCCCCAACTCGTGCCCGCCGGAGCGGAGTTGCCGTCCAGTGGCGCGGATCGCCGATGTTCACGTAGACGAACGGGGTGCGGGCCCCGAACAGTCCGAGCGCACACGCCTGCAAGGTCGACGACCCGTGCGCCACCACCACCTCGGCCCCGGCGGCGGCCCGCCGCAGCGCCCGCAAGGTGGTCGGGTGGTGCCGCGACGGCCCCAACACCCGCACCCCGTCGCCCGTTCGGTCGTCCGGATGCGGATGCAGCGCGACCAGCTCGGACGCCTGGCCCCGCCGCACCAGTTCCCCATGCAGCTCCCGGGCCATCCGCTGCGCCCCCCGGGCCCGCGGATCCGTGATCACATGCAGTACCCGTGGCTCGGCCATGGCCCGACCCTACCGAGAGGCGTCCCCCGTTGGGCTCCCTTCGCCCAACTGCGGCCCCAACGCCCGTTCGCCCCAGGGTCACTGACCGGCCGGCCCGCCGACCGGGGAGCGGCCGGCGACCTCCGCCACCCCGCACGGAGTTTCCACCATGCCGGTGCTTGCCGTCCGCCGGGATGGCAGCAACGACCCTCCGAGCAGCAGCCCCGGCTACCTCGCAACGCTGCGGCCGGGCGACCACCCAGGCGGAACGGGTTGGGAGTTCGGGCCTGGAGTGGGCCGCCGGTCCCCCGCCCGGCACCGGCGGCCCGGCGAGCGCGCCTCGCTGAGGCTGCGGCGAATCTGCCGCCGCCCCGACGTGGACGACAATGGTGGGAAGCGGCACCGGCTCCGGCTCGAAGTCAGCTTCCGTGCCTCGGAGTTCGAACCGAAACCGGTGCCCACCGGGAAGCCCGCACCGATGCGCCCGAGGCCACCGCGCCTCGCCTCAGCCTGTCGCGGCCCCGACCTGGGCGCCCCAGACCGGGAAGGGCGGGATCTCCGGCTCGAAATCGGCCTCCTCGTCGCAGAGTTCGACCACGCCGGGGTTGGGGTCCGTCAGAAAGGGCTCGACGATCGGGCGGAGATCGTCCGTGGGGCGGTAGGTGCCACCGAAGGCCAGGCTTTCGGGGGGCACCGATCCGGTGGAGCAGCGGAGTTGGCCGGCGAGGTCGTCGTGCCAGACGTAGAACGTGGCGACCCCCGGGAAGCCGAGTTCGTCGCGGATGCGCACGCGCAGCGCCGCGGCCGTCCGTTCGAAGGCGGTTACGACGTCGGCGGTGGTGAGGGCCTGCCTGTCCTCGACCTCCGCGCTGAGCCACCAGGTGTTGGTCTCCCACTCGGCCGGCGGATCGGCGGGGTCCAGCAGCAGGGGCTCGTCGGCGAGTTCGGCGATGAAGGTGAGCAGCACCGGGCCATTGAACCTCAGGGCCGCCCGCCGTCCGCGAGCCGGCGCAGGGCGGGGAGGTTGGCGGCGAAGAATTCGTCGACGGTGCGGGCGGGACGGCCGAGCAGGTCGGGGACGGCGGTGGTGACTTCGGCGAGGGAGCCGGCGGCGGCCCCGCGGAGGAGGTCGGCGAGGTCGTTGGCGAAGGCGAGGGGTGCGCCCTGGCCGGCGAGGGCGGCGGCGAGGGCCTCGGGAGTGAGGACGGTGCGGTCGACGGGCCGGCCGAGTGCGAGGGCGAGGCGGTCGGCGAGCTGGGCGTCGGTGAGGGCTTCGGGGCCGGTGAGGACGAAGGTCTCGCCAGGCCGGGCGGGGCCGGTGAGCAGGGTGGCGGCGCAGGCGGCGATGTCGTGGCAGTCGATGTGCGAGATCGGGCCGTCGCCGTAGCGGCTGATCAGCCGGCCGTCGGGGGTGAAGGCGGCGGGTCCGAGCAGGTTCTGCAGGAAGCCGGACGGCTGGAGGACCGTCCAGGGCAGGCCGCTCGCGGCGAGGCGGCGGTCGAGCTCCCAGTGCGCGCCTTCGGAGAGGAGTCCGCCGGGGGCGGCGTGCCAGACCGAGATCTTGACGACCCGTTCGACCCCGGCGGCGGCGGCCGCGTCGATGGCGGCGCCGAGTTGGCGGACCATCGGCTGCTCGCCGTCGACGGCCTGCGCGCCGGGGCCGTTGAGGAACAGCCGGTCGACGCCCTCGAAGGCGGGGGCGAGCGAGGCGGGGTCGTCGAAGTCGCCGATCACGTAGTCGCAGCCCAGGTCACGGCCCTTGGCCCGGTCGCGCACCAGGGCGCGGAACTCGACCTCGGTGTGGGCGAGTTGGTCGATCAGGTGGCGTCCGATGGAGCCGGTGGCGCCGGTCACCAGAATCATGGCATGTCCCTTCCCCCGGGCGCCCCGCTAAACTGAGGCGTCCTCGACTTCTGCTTAACCCGAGGATTCCTCGACTTAAGTCCGAACACAAGCCCGAGCTCCATCCCGAGCTCCAACCCGACCTCCAGCCCGAGCACAAGCCCGAGCTCAAGCACCTCAAGGGAGTTGCCATGTCCGACCCACAGCCGGCCCCCGCCCGGCGACGCCCGCGCGCGGACGCGCTGCGCAACCGCCAGCGGCTGCTGGCGGAGGCCGACGCGGTGTTCCGGGAGGAGGGGACGGGAGCCTCGCTGGAGGGTGTCGCCCGCCGGGCGGGGGTCGCGATCGGCACCCTGTACGGGCACTTCCCGACCCGGGCCGCGCTGATCGCCGCGCTGCTGGAGGAGCGCAACCAGGCGCTGTTCGCGTACGGCGCGGAGCTCGCCGAGGGCCCCGACCCGGCGGCGGCGCTGGCCGAGTGGGTCCGCGCGGTGGTCCGGCACGCCGCCGCCTACCAGGGGCTGGCCGACCAACTCTCGGCGGGAAACGACGAGTTGAACGAGTCCTGCGCCGAGATGACCGCGCTCGGCGACCGGTTCACCGAGCGGGCCCGGGCGGCGGGCGTGCTGCGCGGCGACACCACCGGCGCGGACCTGTTCACGCTGATGAACGCCGCCGCGTGGAGCCGCGAGCACGACACCCCCGAACAGGCCGACCGGCTGCTCGACCTCGCACTGGCGGGCATGCTCACCACCACCCCGCCACCCGCCGCCGGCTGACCCGCCGTCACCGCCCCACCTCCCCGCAGCTCCACCGCCGACCGACCGCAGCCGCCCCCGGGCGCCGACCGGCCGGGTTTCCTCCGGTTTCGCGGACGCGGGCCCGGTCCGGCTGGGATGCTGAGCGGCGGTCAGGGGGTGGCCTGGGCAAGGGGGTTGCTGCGGTGCGCGTGGTGTACGTGATCGACAGTGTGAGCCGGGTGGGTGGCGCCGAGCAGGGCCTGGTGGCGATGGCGCCGCTGCTGGTGCGGGCGGGCGTCGAGCTGCAGGTGGCGTTCCTGAAGGAGTCCCCGGGCGGTTTCCAGGCCGAGTTGCGGGCGGCCGGCGCGGAGCCGGTGCCGGTGCTGCGCGGCTCCCGTCCGGCCCGACTGGCGGCGCTGCGCGGGGAATTCCGCCGCCGCCGGCCGGACCTGGTGCACACCACCCTGTTCGAGTCGGACGTGCTGGGCCGCTCCGCGGCGCTCGCCGCCGGGGTGCCGGTGGTGTCCAGCCTGGTCAACTCGGCGTACGGGCCCGAGCACCTGCGGGCCCGCGGCCTGAACCCGTGGAAGGTGCGGGCCGCGCAGACCGTGGACGCGCTGACCGCGCAGGGCGTGCGGCGCTTCCACGCGCTGACCGACCACGTCGCGGACGCGATGGCGGCCCGCCTGCACGTGCCGCGCCGCCGGATCGACGTGGTGCCGCGCGGCCGCGACCCGCAGCTGCTCGGGTCGGTGACCCCGCAGCGGCGGGCGGCGGTGCGGGCCGGATTGGGCCTCGCCGAGGACGTGCCGGTGGTGCTGGCGGCCGCCCGGCAGCAGTACCAGAAGGGCCTGGACGTGCTGCTCTCCGCCTGGCCCGCCGTCCGCGCGGCGCGGCCGGACGCGGTGCTGCTGCTGGCGGGCAGCCGGGGCGGCGAGACGGCCCGGTTGGAGGAACTGGCCGCCCGCACCGAGGGGGTGCGCTTCCTCGGGCCGCGCGACGACGTGTTCGACCTGATGGCGGCGGCCGAGGTGTGCGCGGTGCCCTCGCGCTGGGAGGGGCTGGGCAGCGCGGCGATGGAGGCGATGGGCGTCGGCGTGCCGCTGGTGTGCGCGGACGTCCCGGCGCTGCGCGAGACGGTCGGCTCGGAGGACTACGCGCTGCTCGTCCCGCCGCAGCGCCCGCAGGAGTTGGCCGGGGCGCTGCTGCGGACGCTGGACGGGCCCGGCGAGGCGCTGGTGCGCGCGAAGGCCGCCCGGGCGCGTTTCCTGACCAGGTACACGCTCCAGCAGGTGTCCGCGCGGATGGTCGGGTTCTACGAGCGCGCACTGGCCTGACGCCGGGCGGGCGGTTCGTCCGCCCACCGACCCCGGCCGTCCGGGGACGTGTGATCGGATCGTGTGCGCGCGTCCGGAATCCGTCCACGGCTCGGTACCGGAATCGCCAAAGTGCTTGCGCCGCAGGTCCGGGGCGGGAAGCATCGTTCGGCGGGGGGTCGGTCTGGGGGGACCGTCCGGTCTGTTGTGGCCGCAGCCGTGGAGCACCGTGCGCAGATCCTGTTCGGCGCCGCTTCCGGGGGGATTCGAGGCCGCGCCGGCGCGTGCCGCCCGACGGGCGGCGGCGGGGCGTGGGAACGAGGCGAGGGGAACCAACCGGTGGAACCGGCAAATCTGTTCACCGTCCTGCGGCGGTACTGGCGGCTGCTGGCCGGCTGTACGGCCGCCGCTCTGATCGTGGGGTTCGTGCTGACGCCGGCCGGTGACGCGGTGGACAACGGCAAGTGGCAGTGCAAGGTGGCGATCACGCCGGTCGCGGGCGCGGCCGACACCGTCCGGGCCGACCAGGTGCTGTCGTACGCGCAGGGTTCGGCGGTGACCACGGCCGCCGCGCAGAAGCTGCACATCACGGACGTCGCGGGACTGTCGGCGCGCCGCACGGTGGCGGCCGCGTCCACCCAGATGCTGGTGTTCACCACCACCGGCCCGACCCAGCAGTCCTGCGCGGACCTGGCGGCGGCGCTGTCGGAGGCCACCATCACCGGCTACAGCCAGGAGTCGAAGAAGAGCGCCGACGAGTCGATCAAGCGGCTGCGCGCGCAGGCCGACTCCCAGCAGCAGCAACTCGACGACCTGCAGAAGCAGTTCAGCCGGGCGGGCGCGACCGATCAGGCCAAGCTCCAGCCGCAGCTGTCCACCGCGACGGGCGCGCTGACCAAGACCCTCGGCGCGATCGCCGACCTGCAGAACTACAGCCAGACCGACGCGATCCAGCAGTGGGGGTCGATCGACACCAAGGAGGCCGGCGGCAACCTGCTGACCTCGCCCACCCGCACCGTCCGGCTGGCGCTGGCGGTGGTGCTGGGCCTGGCGCTGGGCGTGGTCGCCGCACTGATGCTGTCCCGGATGGACACCCGGCTGCGCACCCGCGACGGCGTCGAGGAGGCGTTCAACCTGCCGGTGATCGGCGAGATCCCGCACCTGTCGCGGCGCCTGCGCCGGCTGCGCGAACCGCTGGTGACGGCCCGTCCGGAGGACCCGGCGACCGAGGCCTACCGCTCGCTGCGCTCCACCCTGCTGCTGACCGGCCCGCGGTCGCTGTCGGCGCAGCTCGGCCAGGGCGGCCTGGACCCGGACGACCGGCGGGCCCGGCGGGCGGCCGAGCCGGCACCGGTGGTGCTGGTGATGTCGGGGCGCTCCGGCGACGGGCGGACCACCACGGTGGCGAACCTGGCGGCGACGCTCGCCGAGACGGGCCGTCAGGTGCTGCTGCTGGACTGCGACTTCCGGCAGCCGGACCTGCGCGGCCAGTTCGGGGTGGGCGACGGCCCGGGCATGGCGGAGCTGCTGTCGGGCGAGCAGCTGCCGGACCCGGTGGACCTGATCCGCCGCACCAACGTGCCGGGCGTCGCGCTGATCACCGGCGGCAACACCACGGCCTACCCGGCGGCGCTGGTGCTGCGCGCCGGGGAGGTGCTGACGCTGGCCCGCCGGCACGCGGACGTGGTGCTGATCGACTCCTCGCCGCTGCTGCACGCCAACGACGCCTACGACCTGGTGCAGCACGCGGACGCGGTGCTGGTGACGGTGATGGCGGGCAACGTCCGGCCGGAGGAGGCCGACCGGGTGTCCGAGCTGCTGGCCCGCACCGGCGTGCCGGTGGCGGGCGTGGCGCTGCTGGGCGCGGAGGGCACCACGGGGCGGCGCAAGCGCGTCCTGCGGCCGGGCCGCGGGGCGGCGAAGGGCGGGCCGGCCGCGCCGCCGGCTCCGTCGGGATCGTCGGCGCCGCGCCGGGCCGAGCCGTCCCGGTCGGAACCGCGCCGGGCCGAGCCGTCCCACCGGGCCGAGCCGCAGCACCGTCAGGAGCCGTCGCGCCGTCAGGACCCGTCGCACCGTCAGGAGGCGCAGCAGCGCGGCGAGCCGCCGCACCGGGTGGAGCCGCAGCGCCGGCCGGGCGAGCACCAGCGGCCCGCCGAGGCGCGCCCGCCGGTGTACGGCGAGGGCGCTGACCGCCGGGACGGGGCGGCGAGTTGGGGCCGCCGGCCGGCCGAGCTGCCGCCGGAGGAGCCGGTGGAGACCACGCTGCAGCTGCGCCTGGGCGAGGACCGGTGACCGGGCCGGCCCGGGTGCTCTGGCTGGCCAAGGGCCTGGGGCGGGGCGGCGCGGAGCAGCTGCTGGTCAACTGCGCCCGCCACGCGGACCGTTCGCGCTGGGCGATCGAGGTGGCGTACGTGCTGCCGTACAAGGACGCGCTGGTGCCCGCGCTGGAGGAGGCCGGGGTGGCCGTGCACTGCCTGGGCGGCGCGCCGGGCCGGCGCTGGCCGCTGCGGCTGCGGGCGCTGCTGGCGGAGCGCCGGTACGACCTGGTGCACACCCACATGCCGGTGCCGGCGGTCGCCGCCCGCCTGCTGACGGCCGGCCGGCGGGCCCCCCGCCTGGTGCACACCGAGCACAACCTGTGGGAGCGCTACCGGCTCCCGACCCGCTGGGCGAACGCGCTCACCTACGGCCGCAACGACGCGGTGATCGCGGTCTCGCACGCGGTGGCGGCGGGCATCGGGCGCCGCCGCCCCGGCGACTGGCTGACGGTGGTGCACCACGGACCGGACCTGGGCGACGCCCCGTCCGGCCCGGCCGCGCGCCGCGCCGCGCGCGCCGAACTGGGCCTGCCGGACGAGGCGTTGGTGATCGGGACGGTCGGCAACCTGACGGCGAAGAAGGACCAGGCCGCGCTGCTGGCCGCGTTCGCGCTGCTGCGCCGCCGGCGGCCGGACGCCCGGCTGGTGCTGGTCGGGGCGGGCCCGCTGGAGTCACGGCTGCGCGAACTCGCGGGCGAGGGCGTGCTGTTCGCGGGTTCCCGGGGGGACGTGCCGGCGCTGCTGCCGGGCTGGGACGTGTTCTGCCTGAGCTCGCGTCAGGAGGGCCTGCCGGTGGCGCTGATGGAGGCGATGACCTCCGGCCTGCCGTCGGTGGTGACCAGGGTCGGCGGCATGCCGGAGGTGCTGGACGACGGCGTCGAGGGCCGCCTGGTGGCACCCGGCGACCCGGCGCAACTGGCGGCCGCGCTGGACGGGTTGGCGGCCGACCGGGGGCTGCGGGAGCGGATGGGCGCGGCGGCCCGGGAGCGGTCGAAGTCCTTCGACGTGGCGGGCGCGCAGCGGGCGATCGAGCGGGTGTACGCACGGGTGCTGGCCCGCTGAGTCCGGAGGGGACGAGCACGACGTGAGCGCTGAACTGACGTACCGCGGGCTGGAGTCGGCGGACGTTCCGGCGGTCCTTGAGCTGTTGACGACGTCGCTGGCGGGCGGTCCGACGGGGCGGCGCAGCGCCGACTTCTTCGACTGGAAGCACCGGGCGAACCCGTTCGGGTCGAGCCCGGGGCTGGTGGCGGTCGCACCGGACGGGCGGATCGCGGGGGTGCGGCTGTTCCTGCGCTGGTCGTGGCGGGGCGCGGGCGGCCGCGAGGTGGCGGCGGTGCGGCCGGTGGACACCGCGACGCATCCGGACTTCCAGGGGCGCGGGATCTTCCGCCGGCTCACCCTGGCGCTGCTCGAACAGGTGGCGGGCGAGGCCGAGTTGGTGTTCAACACGCCGAACGGCAACAGCCTGCCGGGCTATCTGCGGATGGGCTGGCGGGAGCTCGGCCGGGTGCAGGTGGCGCTGCGGGTGGCCCGGCCGGTGTCCTTCGCCCGGGCGCGCGGGCCGCGCTGGCCCGCCGGCCCGGTCCTTCGGGGCCGCCGCGCTGCGAACTGACCACCGCCGCCGACTGGTTCGCGTTCCCGGATCCGCGGCTGCCGGAGCTGCTGGCGGAGCGGGCGCTGGCCGACGCCGCGGAGACGCGGCTGCACACGGTGCGCACCGCCGGGTACCTGGCCTGGCGGTACGGGGCCGCGCCGGGCCTGGACTACCGGGTGGTGACGGTCGAACGGGGCGGTGAGCTGGTCGGGCTGGCGTTCGGCCGGCCCCGGCGGCGCGGCCCGCTGGCGGAGTTCACGCTCGCCGAGCTGATCGTCCGCCCCGGCGACCGGGCGGCCGCGGCCGGGCTGCTGCGGGCCGCGGCGGCCTCCGGCTGCGACCACGCGGCCACGCATCTGGCGCCGGGCACCGAGGCCGCGGCGGCGGGCCTGCGGGCGGGCTGCGTGACCGCGCCGCGCACCGGGATGGTGCTGGCGGCCCGTACCCCGAGCGGCCCGCTGCCGGCCCAACGCACCCTCGCTGACTGGCGGTTCAGCCTCGGCGACCTGGAGGTCTTCTGATGGCGGCGGCGCGCCCGGCCGGCCTGCGGCTGCGCGAGGCGGTGCGGCGCGGCCGGCTGACGGCGCTGGCCTGGGCGCTGGTGATGGGCTACGTGACGGTGTTCGTGCTGGCGATGGTGCACACCACGTACGACACCTGGGGGGCGCTGCTGGTCGCGCCGGCGCTGATGGCGATCGGTACGCCGATCCTGGCCCGGGTGGCGGCGGGCAATCCGGAGCGGGGCGTGTTCAAGCTGCTGATCGTGGCGATGGGCGCCAAGCTGTTCTGCGCGTTCCCGCGCTACCTGATGGCGTTCGTGCTGTACGGCGGCGCGGCGGACGCCAAGATGTACGACCAGAAGGGCTCGGAGCTCGCCGAGTACCTGACCTCCACGGACCTGTTCGGCGGCCTGCACTACGACCTGGGCATGAAGGTCGCCGGGACGGGCTTCGTCATCATCGTCACCGGCGTGGTCTACGCGATCACCGGGCCGACCCTGGTCGGCGGGTTCCTGGTGTTCTCCTGGCTGGGCTTCTGGGGGCTGCTGTTCTTCTGGCGGGCGCTGCAGATCGCCTTCCCGGAGGCCGACTCGCGGCGCTACGCGAAGCTGGTGTTCTTCCTGCCCTCGCTGCTGTTCTGGCCGTCCAGCATCGGCAAGGACGCCTGGATGATGTTCTGCCTGGGCCTGACCACGTACGGCGTGGCGCGGCTGCTGGACCGGCGGTTCGGCGCGTTCGTGTGCATCGCGGCGGGCTCGCTGGGCACTGCGATGGTCCGCCCGCACGTCACGGTGCTGGCGGGCGCGGGGCTGACGGTGGCGTACGTGCTGCGCAAGCGGCCGCGGCAGGTGTCGGCGCTGGGCCGCTGCGGACGGTGCTGACGGTGGCGGTGCTGGGCGTCGGCGTGATGCTGATGCTGCAGCAGGTGTCGACCTTCTTCGGCACCAACGGGACGGGCGGGGACGCCGTCAACCAGGTGCTGTCGGAGACCTCGCGGCGCACCTCGCAGGGCTCCTCGGTGATCAACGCGGCGACGGCGGAGGATCCGGCGCCCGCGTTCAGCCTGAACCCGGCGCGGCTGCCGGTGTCGGTGATCAGCGTGCTGTTCCGGCCGTTCCCGTTCGAGGCGTCGAACGTGCAGAACCTGATCCAGTCGGTGGAGTGCTTCGCGCTGCTGGTGATGTTCGTCCGGGCCTGGCCCCAACTGGCCCGCATCCCGAAGCTGTTCGTCCAGCGCTCGTACGTGGCGTTCACCGTGGTGTACACGCTGCTGTTCTGCTGGGCGTTCTCCACCATCAACAACATGGGCATCCTGTCCCGCGAACGGGTGCAGGTGCTGCCGCTGGTCCTGGTGCTCCTGGCGATCCCCCGGCCGGCCGCCGCCGGCCCGGTGGCGCGCCGCCGGCGTCCGCCGGTGTGGCGGGTGCAGCCCGGCCAGTGGGGCGGCGGCCCAGGGCCCGAACCGCCGGTCGCCGTCGGCGCACCGGACACCGTGTCACGAACCCAGGGGGGATCGACCACATGACGACCGACCAGCTGCGCCCCGCCGTCCTCGACGGCGCGCCCGCCTTCCCCGACGGCCTGCCACTCACCCGGGTCCGGGTGCCGGACCGCGAACGGCTGCTCGGCCGGCTCGCCGAGGTGCTCGACTCCGGGATGCTCACCAACGGGCCCACCGTCCGCGAACTCGAGGAGCGGGCGGCCGAGTTGCTGGACGTGCCGCACGTGGTCGCGGTGTCCAACTGCACGGCCGGCCTGATGCTCGTCCTGCAGGCCGCCGGGGTGGACGGCCGCCGCCCGGTGCTGATGCCGGGCTTCACGTTCTCCGCGACCGCGCACGCCGCGCACTGGGCGGGCGGCGTCCCGCTGTTCGCGGAGGCCCGCGAGCAGGACATCACCCTCGACCCGGCGGACGCCGAGGCCCGGCTGAAGGCCGCCGACGCGCCCGCCGCGATGATGGCCACCCACGTGTACGGAACGCCCTGCCAGGTCGAGGAGTTGCAGCGGATCGCCGACACCGCCGGGGTGCCGCTGGTGTACGACGCCGCGCACGGCCTCGGCTCGGCCCGGCGCGGCGTCCCGGTGGGCGGCTTCGGCCTGGCCGAGGTGTTCTCGATGAGCCCGACCAAGGTCGCGGTGGCCGGCGAGGGCGGCCTGGTCGCCACCCGGGACGCGGCGCTGGCCGCCACCCTGCGCACCGCCCGCGACTACGGCAACCCCGGCGACTACGACACCCTGTTCCCCGGCCTGAACGCCCGGATGAGCGAACTGCACGCCGCGGTCGGCCTGACCTGGCTGGCCGGACTGCCCGAGCGGGTCGCCCACCGGGGCGCGCTGGTCGCCGAGTTCGCCCGCGCCACGGCCGGCCTGCCCGGGCTGCGCCTCGCCCTCCCGGAGGACGGCGACACCTCCACCTTCAAGGACCTGACGCTGATCCTGGACGCCGGCGCGTTCGGCCTGAGCAGCCGTCAGCTGGCGGTCGCGCTGAAGGCCGAGGGCGTCGACACCCGCCGCTACTTCCACCCGCCCGTCCACCGGCAGCGCGCCTACGCCCACCTCGGGCAGGCCGAGGAGCTGCCGCGCACCGACCGGCTCGCCGACGCGGTGCTGACCGTCCCGCTGTGGTCGCACATGAACGCGGCGACCGTTCGCCGGGTCGCCGACGCGGTGGTGCGTGTCCGGTCCTTCGCGCCGGAGGTGCGGGGCGTGCTGCGCGACGTCTGACCGAGCCTCGCAAGGCGGTTCGGCCGTTAGTCGGATCAGGTGAACTCGGCTGGACCGTAGGGAGGTTGGCCCGTCAGGATGGCGAGCATGTTCAAGGGATTCCGCAGCTTCCTGCTGCGCGGCAACGTGGTCGACCTCGCGGTCGGCATCGTCATCGGCGCCGCGTTCACCGCCGTCGTCACCGGTTTCGTCGCAGCCTTCCTGACCCCGCTGGTCGGCGTCGCCTCCGGCGCGGTCGGCGACTTCAGCAAGGAGGCGTTCACCGTCGCCGACGTCACCTTCCCCTACGGCGCCTTCCTGCAGGCGCTGATCAGCTTCGTGCTGGTCGCCGCCGTCATCTACTTCGCCGTCGTGATGCCGGTCGGCAAGCTGCAGAACCGCTTCAACCCGGTCAAGGACACCCCGGTGGCCAAGGCCGACTGCCCCGAGTGCCTCAGCACGGTGCCGGCCGCCGCGACCCGCTGCGCCCACTGCACCAGCGAACTGGCCGGCCGCCCGGGCTTCCCCGCCCAGGCCACCCCCGCCACCGTGGCCGCCGCGGAGGCAGCCGCTGCCGCCGCGACCGCCACCCGCTGAACCCCCGCCCCGCTCCACCCCGGCCCGGACGGCCCCAGGCCGCCCGGGCCGGCGCCTGTCCGGAACCCGACGCCCCGGATCGCCGCGGCTTGACGCTGCCGCCCGGATCCCGATAGTCGTCACGGTCGTCGCCCGGGCCGAAGGGGCGTCAACCACCGTGCGGGGAGGGCTCGATGGGCGTACTGGGCTGGGCGGCCGTGATCGCGGCGGCGCTGGCGGCGGCGGTCCTGTGGCGCTGGCTGCAGTACCCCGGGGCGTGGCGCTACGCCTTCGAGTCCCGGTACGCCGCCGACCGGCACCGCCTGGACGCCGACCGCAGCCACCTGTGCGAGGTCCTGCACGCCTCCCGGCGCGCCGTCTCCGCCGCCCGCGGCCACGCCGACCGGGCCGGCGAGGCGCACCGCCGCCGGATCGCCGCCGCGCAGGCCGAGGTCGACCGGCTGCGCGACCCCGGCCGGGCGCCGAGCGCGGCGCCCTCGGCGCGCTGCGCCTGTTCGGGCACAAGCTGGTGCTGACCGCCGACGGCCGCACCGCGGACCATCCGCTCGACGGGGTCTCGCTGCGCACCGAGGAGTCCGCCGGCGCCACCCACGTCCACCTGGTGCTCCCCGACGGCCGGCAGCGCGAACTGGAATTCCCGCGCGGCGAATTCACCTCGGCCGAGGTCCGGACCTTCGCGATCGCCGTGCACGACGGCGTGGCCGACGCCAAGCGCGACCGGCTGGAGCGCGAGGCGAAGCTCCCCGCCGCCGAGGCGGCGCTCGCGGAGGTCCGGGCGGACACCGAGGAGGTGGACCGGGCGCACCGGCGGCTGGAGGAGGTCCGCGCCGAGCAGGACGCCGACCCCGCGATCGCGGAGGCCGAAGCGGCCTGGGACGCGGCCTGCGAGCGCTGGCGCAAGCTCACCGGCGTCCGGCCCCACCGGCCGTTCACCGCCCGCTGACGACCCGCCTCAGCCTTAACGCGACCTTTACTGATCCTTTTCCTACGCCCAGTGGAACCTTTTGGATCACTCCGACCTGCGGATCGCCCACGGACCATACGTCGGGGATGGCCGAAATGGACCACCCGTTCGCCCAACTAGCTCCAGTATTGTCCGATTTGAGCGCGCGAAGAGTCTGTAAACAGTTGAACTCCAGGCCGTCCCGCTCTCCTCAGCGGGCATGCTGTGGGCTTACGGTATGCCCCATGACCTCGCCCCGCTCCTACGACGGAGTCGGCTACCCCTCTCCGTCCTTCTCCTCCGGCACGCCCATCTACGACAGCCTGGTCGCAGAGCGCGGCATCCCGCAGATCGCGCCGATCAACGTGCCCCCGGCCCTCCCGGCCACCTCCTGGTCCTCCGCCTACGGCAGCGGCCTGACCGACGGCTTCGGCGCCGGCGGTTTCGGCACCGGTTTCGACTCCCCCGGGTCGAACCTGCCGGCCCTGCCCCCGCCCGGCTCGCCCTCGGCCCCGGCCCGAGCAGCGCCCCGGCGCCCGCGCCGCACATCCCGGTGCAGCCCGGCTACGCGGCCGCGCCCGTGCCGCCGCAGCCGTTCCTGCCCGGCCAGCGCCCGGTCGCCCCGGCCTACCCGCAGCCGGCCCAGGCGTACCCGGCCGCGCCGTCGAACTCCTTCGCCTCCGCGCCGCAGAGCTTCGCCCCGAACCTGGCCCCGCAGCCGTTCGGCGCCCAGCAGTTCGGCGCCCAACCGGCCGGCCAGCAGCAGACGTTCGCCGACCAGTCCTTCGGCGGCAACACCCTGCGCCCGGCCCAGCCGAACCCGCCGCAGCAGTACCCGCAGTACCGCCAGTACCCCCAGGCGGGCTGATCCGGGAACAACGGCAGCACCCCTCCCCACAGGGGCAAGGTCTCATAGGTCCGACACGGAACCCCGCGTCCCACCAGGGCGCGGGGTTCCGTGCGTCCGGGCCCCCGTGGCCGGGGACGGACTCTGGCAGGATTGGCCGCATGCCGCACCTCGCCTCCCTCCACCTGTACCCGGTCAAGTCGATGTACCGCCTCAGCCCGCCGTCCGCCGACGTGCAGCCCTGGGGCCTGGCGGGCGACCGCCGCTGGATGCTGGTGGACGCGGAGGGCGTCGCGCTCACCCAGCGGGACGAGCCGTCGATCGGGCGGTTCCGCCCGCTGCCGTCCGCTGACGGGTCGTCACTCACCCTGACCGCGCCGGACGGCGCGACCCACACGCTCGCCGTGCCGACGCTGGCCGGCGGCGCCCCGGAGGCCACGGTCTCGGTCTTCGGCACCGTCTTCTCCGCCGCGACCGCCGCCGAGGACACCTCCGCGTGGCTGGCCGAGCGGCTCCCCGCGAAGCTCGGCGAGGTCCGGCTGGTGCACCTGGACCGGCCGGAGGTCAGCCGTCCGATCAACCCGGCGTACGCGGCCCCGGACGAGACGGTGTCGATGGCGGACGGCTACCCGCTGCTGGTGACCTCCCTCGCCTCGCTGGCCGAGCTGAACGCCCGGATCGCCGAGGACCACCCGGGCGACGAACGGAAGGGCGCGGCCCTGCCGATGGAGCGCTTCCGGCCGAACCTCGTGGTCGCGGGCACCGAGCCGTGGGCGGAGGACGGCTGGCGGCGGATCCGGGTCGGCGGCCTGGAGTTCCGGGTCGCGAAGCCGTGCGGGCGCTGCGTGGTGACCACCACCGACCAGGAGACCGGCGAGCGCCGCGGCCCGGAGCCGCTGCGCGCGCTGGGCCGGCACCACCGCTTCGGCCAGAAGCTGGTGTTCGGCCAGAACCTGATCCCGGTCCGGCCGGCCGCGGCGTCCGAGGTGCTGGGCACGCTGGCGGTCGGCGACGGGGTGGAGGTCCTGGAGGCCGTCGAGGCCCCGCTGCCGGACCGCCGCTGACCGGCCCGCACGCGCCCCGGGCGGGTACCCGGAACCACCCCCCGGCTCGTTCGTTGAACCGGGCGACGGTCCGGTCCGCCTCGCGCGCTACGGTGGGGGTGATCGCGCAGCGTCTCGACGCACGACGAAGGCGGGGATGACAGATCGTCATGGCTGAGCTCAGGGTCCGGGTCACGCAGGACAGCGCCTCCCGGTGGCGGCGGCGCAGCGGGGAGTACGCGACGCTCCGCGAGGCCCTGGAGGTGGCCGAGCCGGGTGACACCCTGACGGTCCGGGCCGGGCTGTTCCGCGAGGCCGTGGTGGTCGACAAGCCGGTGACGCTGCTCGCCGAGCAGGGCCCGGGCAGCGTGCGGATCTCGCCGCCGGAGAGCGCGGTGCGCGGCGGCACGGCGCTGACGGTGACGGCGGGCGCGACGATCCGCGGCCTGACCGTGGAGGGTTCGGACCGCAGCGCCCCGGCGGTGCTGGTGGCCGGGGCGGACGGCGCGGTGCTGGCCGACTGCCGGATCGAGACCTCGTCCGCGGTGGGCGTCGAACTCGCCGACGGCGCCCGGGCGCAGCTGGTCTCCTGCACGGTGGAGAACCCGTCCGGGCTGGGGGTGCGGCTGCGCGCGCAGTCGCAGGCCGAGCTGCTGGAGTGCGAGATCTCGGCGGCCGGGCAGAGCGGGCTGGCGGTGCTGTCCGGTTCGCGGGTGCGGGCGGAGCGGCTGCGGGTGCACCACACCGGCGGCGCGGGCGTGCTGCTGGCCGATCCCGGTTCGCTGGCGGAGCTGACCGGCTGCGAGGTGTACGAGGTGCGCGGCTCGGGCGTGCAGGCCGAGGCGCAGGCGGTGGGGCGGCTGGCGGACTGCACGGTGCACCGGGTGGCCGGCAACGGGCTGAGCCTGGACACCGGCGCGGAGCTGGAGTTGGCGTCCTGCCGGGTGCACGAGGTGCCGGAGAACGCGGCCGACCTGCGGGGCGGCGCGAAGCTGACGATCCGCCAGTCCACGGTGCACGCGTTCGGGCGGGGTGCGCTGTCGGTGTGGGACGGCGGGACGAAGGTGCTCGCGGAGGGCTGCCGGTTCCACTCCGCGCAGGGCGACTACCCGGCGCTGTGGGTGAGCGACGGCGCGGCGCTGGAGCTGGTGGACTGCGCGCTGGACGACCTGCCGGACGCGCTGTTCGTCCTCGACCAGGGCTCGTCGGCCTCGGCCCGGGACTGCTCGTTCACGGCGATCCGCTCCTCGGCGGTGTCGGTGTCGGGCGGGGCGAGCGCGGACCTGTCGGGGTGCCGGATCCAGGGGGCGGGCACCGGCCTGTGGTTCCGCGACCACGGCTCGGGCGGGCTGCTGACGGACTGTGAGATCGCCGAGGTGGCGACGGGTGTGATCGTCACCAAGGGCGCGGACCCGGTGCTGCGCGAGTGCACGGTGCGCGGCGCGAGCGAGGCCGGGGTGTACGTGTCGGCGCAGGGCCGCGGCGAGTTCGACGCGGTGCGGGTGTCGCAGGGCGGCGGTTTCGGCTTCCACGTGATCGACGGCTGCCGGACGAAGCTGGTGCGCTGCCGGGCGGAGCGCAACGCCCGGTCCGGGTTCGAGTTCTCCGAGCCGGGCCCGGTCGCCGAGGGCTGCACCTCCGACGACGTGGCGCCCGCGCCGGCCCGGCCGCCGTCCCCGCGCCGCGCAGCACCGACCCGGTGCCGCCGCCGCTGGCGACGCTCGCCCCGGCCGTGCTGACCTCCTCCTCCGCGACCGCGCCGCCCGTGGCGGTGATCGCGCCGATTCCGGACTGCCGTCCGGCGGAGGTGGCGCTGGCCGAGCTGGACTCGCTGGTGGGCCTGGCGACGGTCAAGCAGGAGGTGCGGACGCTGATCGACATGATCTCGGTCGGCCGGGCCCGGCAGCGGGCCGGGCTGAAGGCCCCGTCGCCGCGCCGGCACCTGGTCTTCACGGGCTCCCCGGGCACCGGCAAGACCACGGTCGCCCGCCTGTACGGGGAGATCCTGGCCTCGCTGGGCGTCCTGCAGCGCGGGCACCTGGTGGAGGTGGCGCGCCTGGACCTGGTCGGCGAGCACATCGGCTCGACCGCGATCCGCACGGCCGCGGCGTTCGACAAGGCGCGCGGCGGGGTGCTGTTCATCGACGAGGCGTACGCGCTGGCCCCGGAGGACGGCGGGCGGGACTTCGGCCGGGAGGCGATCGACACCCTGGTGAAGCTGATGGAGGACCACCGCGACGAGGTGGTGATCATCGTGGCGGGCTACACCGCCGAGATGGAGCGCTTCCTCGCCGCCAACCCCGGCCTGTCCTCGCGTTTCTCCCGGACCGTCACCTTCCCCGACTACTCCGCCGACGAGCTGCTCGACATCGCCCGGGCGCAGGCCGCCGAGCACGAGTACCACCTGGACGAGGCCACCGCGGCGGCGCTGCACGCCCACTTCGCCGGCCTGGACCGGGGTGCGGGCTTCGGCAACGGCCGCACCGCCCGGCAGGTCTTCGAGAGCATGATCGAGCGGCACGCCTCCCGGGTCGCCCAGCTCACCGACCCGACCACGGAGGACCTCCAGCTCCTGGTCCCCGCCGACCTGCCGGGCTGAGGGATCCGACGCTCCGTCAGGCGTGCGGCGCGAGCGCGGCGGCGAGGCGCTCGCGCAGCGCGGTCTGGGCGGCGATCCGGCGGTCCAGCACGGCGAGGCGCTCCCGGGCGACGGCCAGCGCCCGGGCGGACGGCGGGCCGCTGGTCAGGTCGCCGTCCAGGCACGGCAGGAACACCCGCACGTCGTCGAGGGTGAGCCCGGCGGCCAGCAGGGCGCGGATGTTGCGGACCCGGACGGCCGTGCCCGCCGCGTACTGCCGGTAGCCGTTGGCGGCCCGCTCCGAGTCGATCAGCCCCGCCTGCTCGTAGTGGCGCAGCGCCCGGGCGGTGGTGCCGGTCGCGGCGGCCAGTTCACCGATCCGCATCCGCCGATCATGCCACCACCGCCCCGCCGTCCACGGCCAGCACCGCTCCGGTGACGAACGACGCCGCGGGGTCGGCGAGTTGCGTGATCGCCCAGGCCACCTCCGCCGGGCGGCCGATCCGCCCGGCCGGGGTGTGCGCCAGCTGCCAGGCCCGCAGCGCGGCCAGCCGCTCCGGCGGCAGGCCGCGGACGATCGGGGTGTCGACCGCACCCGGGGCGACGGCCACCACCCTTACCTGCGGGGCGAGTTCGACGGCCCAGCTGCGGGTGAGCGCCTCCAGGCCGCCCTTGGTCGCGGCGTACACCGAGTTGCCGGGCCAGCCGCGCTGCCCGACCGAGGTGCTGACGTTGACCACGACGCCGCGGGCGGCGGTCAGCAGCGGCAGCACGGACCGGGTGAGCAGCGCGGGCGCGACCAGGTTGGTCGCCACCTGCTCGTGCACGGCCTCCCGGCGCAGTTCGCCGAGCGGGGCGCTGCGCACCACGCCCGCGTTGTTGACCAGCACGTCGAGGCGCCCGTACCGGTCGGCGACCGCGGCGGCGATCCGCTCCGGGCCGCCGTCCGCCGCGAGGTCGCCCGCCAGTACGTCGACCGCCGGGTGCCCGGCGGCCGTCGACTCCAGCGCCGGCCTTCCGCGGCCGACCGCGACCACCCGTGCGCCCTGCGCGGCGAAGGCCCGTGCCGTCGCCCGTCCGATCCCGCTGCCCGCCCCGGTGACCAGGACGATCCGTTCCTCGTTCGTCATGCCGCCGATCGTCCGACCCTGCCGCCAACGGCAGGGTCAAGCGCGGGCGTCCGGGCCGGTTCAGGCCAGCCGGCCGCCGCCGTCCACGTGCAGGACGGTGCCGGTGACGTACGGGTTGTCGATGGCGTACAGCACGGCCTTGACCAGGTCCTCCGGGGCGCCGACCCGGCGGGCCGGGTTGCGGGCGGCGACCTGCCGGAGGAACTCGTCCTTCCCGGCGCCGAGGCCGTCCCAGGAGCCGGTGTCGACGATGCCCGGGGAGACGGCGTTGACCCGCAGCGGGGCGAGTTCCACCGCGAGGGCCTGCACCAGGAACGCCAGCGCGCCGTTGGTGGTGGCCATCACGGTGCGGGCGGGCGCGGGGCGCCAGGCGGCGACGCCGGAGAAGAAGGTCATCGAGCCGCCGTCGGCGAACTGCCCGGCGAGGTGCTTGGCGAGCAGCAGCGGGCCGATCACCTTGGCGTCGAACGCCCGGCGGACGTCGGCGAGTTCGAGGTCCTTCAGCGGGCCGTTGGCGGGCATCCCCGCCGTGGACACCAGGTGGTCGAGCCGTCCGGCGCCCGCCGCCAGCGCCTCGATGGACGCCTCGTCGGTCAGGTCGACGGGCAGCACGGCGGACGGGCCGGCCAGTTCGCCGGCGGTCCACTCCAGCTTTCGCGGGTCGGGGCCGGCCAGCACCAGTTCGGCGCCGGCGGCGGACGCGGCGTGCGCGACCGCCCGGCCGGTGCGCGAACCTGCGCCGACCACGAGGACGCGGCGGCCTGCGAGGGTCTCGGACATGGGGGAACTCCTTCTCTCGGGTACCCCTCCACCCTCGCCGGGGCCGTTCCATGCGTCCAAGGCTTGTTCTTCACCGTTCCCATAAACTGCGTGCATACTGCCTGCATGGCAACGCTCCGACAGCTCGAGTACCTGGTCACCGTGGTCGACACCGGCTCCTTCACCCGGGCCGCGGAGCAGCTGCACGTCACCCAGCCCGCGCTGTCGCACCAGGTCCGGGCCCTCGAATCCGCGCTCGGCGGCCCGCTGCTGGAGCGACTGCCGCGCGCCGTCCGCCCCACCCCGCTCGGCCGGGCCGTCCTGCCGCACGCCCGCGCCGTCCTCGCCGACGCCCGACGCCTGCACGCGGCGGCCCGCCGCACCGCCGGCCTGGAGGACGGCGAACTCGAGGTCGCCACCATCCACTCGATCGCCCTCGGCATCCTCCCGCCCGTCCTGCGGGCCTGGCGCCGCGAGCACCCCGAGGTCCGGATCCGGCTGCGCGAGTACCCGCACGCCGAGCAGTTGCGCGCCGCGATGGCCGCCGGCGGCGCGGACCTCGCCGTCGGACCGGTCCCCGCCGACTGGGACGGACCCGTCCGCGAGCTCGGCATCGAGGAGTTCGCCCTCGTCCTGCCCGCCGACGACCCGCTCGCCGGCTCCCCCGGCGGCACCCTCCCGCTCGCCGCCCTCGCCGACCGCGACTGGGTCCACTACGCCCCCGGGCACGGCCTCGCCGAACTCCTCGACCAGGCCTGCGCCCGCGCCGGCTTCCACCCCCGCGCCGCCGTCCGCACCGAACAGACCTCCGCCGCCCCCATGCTCGCCGCCGCCGGCCTCGGCCCCGCCCTCGTCCCCACCACCGTCCTCCCCCCGACCCTCGACGCCGCCGTCCTCCGCCCCCACCCCCCGATCCACCGCCCCTTCGCCGCCTACACCCGCACCCGCCCCGACCGCCTCACCACCACCTTCACCAACACCCTCGCCACCCACACCGGCCTCTCCCGCTGACGGCCGGTCAGGAGGTGAGGCTGCGCTCGATCCGGTCGCGCTGCCGCACCGCCCGCGGATCGCTCCGGTCGGCCAGCAGGGCGAGTGCGGCGGCCCAGTGGCGGCGGGCGGCTTCCGCGTCCCGGCCGTGCAGGGCCCGGGCCAGGCCGTCGAGGTCGAGGGCTTCGTACCAGCCGTCGCCGAGTTCGCGGTGGTTTCCGGCGGCGCGGCGGAAGAAGCCGGCCGCGTCCTCCGGCCGGTCGAGCCGCAGGTAGGTCTCTCCGGCGCCGTGCCAGGCGAGCGCCTCCCGGCTGCGGTCGCCGAGGCGGCGGTGCAGGACGGCGGAGCGGTGGTAGGCGTCGAGCGCTTCGGCGTACTCGCCGACGTCCCGCCGGCTGTCGCCGAGCGCGAGCAGCCAGAACGCCTCCAGCCGGTGGTTGCGCAGGTTCAGCGCGATCTCCACGGCGGCCTGGGCCAGCGTCAGGGCCTGCTCGGTCTCGCCCTGTTCGCGCAGGATGTCGCTCAGCATCCGCAGGACGTTCCCCTCGCCGCGCCGGTCGCCCGAGGCGCGGTACGCGGCGAGCGCCCGTTCGGCGGCGGCCCTGGCCTCCGCGGTCCGCCCGGCGTGCTGGTGGGCGCCGGCCAGGTTGGCAAGGGCCGTGGTCTCCCAGTGGGCCTCTCCGAGCCGCCGGAACGCGGCCATGGCTCGCTCGAAGTACGGTGCGGCTTCGTCCAGTTGACGGCCGCGCAGGTGAGTGACGCCGAGCAGGTTGAGCGCGTGGGCCTCGTTGACGGGGTCGCCGAGTTCGCGCCAGAGCGCGAGCGCGCCCCGGTGGTGGTCCAGCGCGGCGTCCAGGCGGTTGACCTGGGTGTGCGCCATGCCGAGGTCGGTGAGCAGCAGGGCCTGCGCGGCCCGGTCGCGCAGTCGCTCGGCCGCCGCCAGGCCGAGGCGGCCCGCCGGGATCCAGTCCCCTCCCGGCGCGGTGGCGGCGGGGGCGTTCCAGAGCGCGGCGGCCAACTGCCAGGTGTGGCGGTCCTTCCCGGCCCCGTCGGCGCTGCGCACGGTGTGCAGGAGGTTGGCGCGGTCGCGCTCCGCCCAGTCCGCGGCGGCGTTGCGGTCGGCGAAGGCGAGGGGCTGGACGCCGTCGGCCGGCGGATCCAGCGGGAGGCGGGCCTCGGCCGGGCTCAGCCACTGCTGCGCGGCGTCGGCGGTGTGCAGGTACCAGTCGAGCACCCGGCGGAGTGCGGCCTGCCGGGCCTCGGGCGATTCCTCGTGCCGGGCCTGGTCGGTGGCGTAGGCGCGCAGCAGGTCGTGGAACTGGAAGCGGTCGGGGGCGGTCTGTTCGACCAGGTGCGCGCCGACCAGGGTGTCCAGGAGTTGCCTGGTCCGGCCGGTGGTCGACTCGGCCAGCGCGGCTGCGGCGTGCAGTCCGAACTCGGGCCCCGGGTGCAGGCCCAACCGGCGGAACAGCCGGGCCGCCGGCTCGGGCAGGGCGCGGTAGGACCAGGCGAACACGGTGCGCACGGCGTCGCTCTCCTCCTCGTCCCCGACGCTCAGGACGTCCCACAGCGCGGACTCGTCCCGCAGGTCGGCGATCAGCTCGCCCAGTGCGAGGTGCGGCAGGCTCGCGGCCCGTTCGGCGGCGATCCGCAGGGCGAGCGGGAGCAGGGCGCACAGTCGGGCCAGCTCGGTCAGGTCGGCGGGGTCGTCGTCCGGCCGGTGGTCGGCGGTGACGGTGCGCAGCAGGGCGACCGCCTCGGGTTCCGGGAGGGTTCCGACGGTGAGGCGGCGCGCGCCGTCGCGGACGGCGAGTCCGGACAGCCGGCTCCGGCTGGTGACGAGGGCCAGCGAGCCCGCGCCGCCGGGCAGCAGCGGACGGACCTGGCCGACGGACGCGGCGTTGTCCAGCACCACCAGCACCCGGCGGTCGGCCAGCAGCGAGCGGTAGAGCGCCGCCGCCGCGTCCTGGTCCGCCGGGACGGACGCGGCGGGCACGCCGAGCGAGACCAGGAACCGGCCCAGTGCCTCCCGGGCAGTGACGGGCTGCCCCGGGTCGTACCCGCGCAGGTTGACGTAGAGCTGCCCGTCCGGAAAGCGCGCCCGGGCCCGGTGGGCCCAGCGCAGCGCGAGCGAGGTCTTGCCGGCCCCTGCGGTACCCGCGATGACGTACACCGGAGCGTGCTCGGCGCCGTCCGGGACGGCATCCAGCACTCGCAGCTCGTCGGTGCGGTTGACGAAATCCCGGACGCCCGACGGGAGCTGACGGGGCGTGGGGAAACCGGCCTCGGGCTCCGTCCGGCCGTGCAGATGGATGCCACCGCTCACCGACCCGACCTGGACCGCCTGGTGTGCCGTCCCCGACAGCTCGTTGCGCGTCCCGCCGCCGCTGCTCCCGTTGATCGCCTACTCCGTTTCCGCACCGGGCGGTGCGAGGGGTGCCACTTCCCGCGCGAACCAGGACGCCACGTCCTCCCCCAGCCGGTAGAGCGACCCGATGAACTCCTCCCAGGCGCCGACGAGTTCCGGGTCGACATGGCGGACGGCGCCGTCCGGGACTCCGGTCGGCGTGTACTGGACGTGGTACAGGGTCCGGCCGCCGAGCACCACGACCTCCGGCAGCGGGTCGAGGCCGTCCGCCAGGTCCTCCGCGGGGACGATGCGGACCCGCTCCCCGCATTCGGCGCGCATCCGCAGCGAGTGCAGCTCCCATTGCAGGTAGCCGGTCAGCGGGCGCTCGACCACGCGGACCCGGTGGAAGTGCGATCCGCGTTCCTCGTCCTCCCGTCCGATCGCCTCCAGCGTGCCGCGCCGTTCCTCCAGCAGCCGCAGCGCACCCTCCCAGTCGCCGCGGCGGAGCGCGTCCCGGCTCGGGCTGTTCTGCTCCTCGAAGTACTGGAGGCGCTCGAGTTTCCAGGAGTCCCGTCCACGGATCCGCGCGTCCCGCTCCCGGAAGTCGCGCCGGTACGCCTCCCGATCGAGCCGGCAGCCCCACTCCGGCTTCAGCGCCGGGGCGCGCAGCTCAGGCATCCGGGATGTCCGGCTTCGCGGCGGTGAGCATGGCGCCCGGGATGACGACCAGGCGTTCGTGGGGGGCGAGTCGGACGTCCGGGGGGAGGCGGTGGCGGTAGGCGTCGGTCAGGTCGGTGCCGATGACGGCGATGTCGCCGTTGGCGAGTTGCCAGAGGTCGGGGCATTCGTCGCGGCCGTCGGAGGCGTGCAGGGCGGCGGCGGGGCGGCCGAGGCGGCGGGTGAAGGGGCGGACGGGTCGGGTTGCCAGGTGGGGGGCATGGGGGCCTCATCCGTCGGCGCGGCAGTGGCCGGCCAGCCTACACCTGACGGGTCGTCAGGGGCAGCGGGCCGGGGCGAGGACCGCCGGCGGGGTGGTTCGGGATCGAAGTTATGCTGGTCGCCGTCACCGTTCAGCGCTCGGGGGATGTCGTGCCGCCCTACTACGCCAGCATCGCGGGGCCGCGGCCGCGGCGCCGCCGCCGGGTGTTCCTGGCTGCGGCGGCGGGGGTGCTGCTGCTGGCGCTGGTGCCCGCGGTGCGGCACGGGGCGGAGTCGCTGGTGGGGGCGGGCCGGCCGGACGGTCCCCGGCTGACGGTGGCGACCTGGAACATGTGCGGGGTGAACGCCTGGGGCTGCGGCGAGTACGGCGGCGGGGAGCAGAAGGCGAAGGCGCTGCGGTCGCTGGCGCAGGACCACGGGGCGCGGGTGGTGCTGGTGCAGGAGGCCTGCCGGGGCGACCTGGACCGGGCGCGGACCGGCCTCGGCGCGGACTGGCAGCTGGCGTTCGAGCCCTACCGGCAGGTGGACGCGGCGGGCACGGCCACGCCGGTGGACTGCGGCGACGGCCGGGGCGAGGCCGGTTTCGGCATCCTCGCGGCCGCCCCGCTCACGGACGTCACCCCGGTGCGGTCGCCGCAGCCGGCGCAGGGCCTGCACCGCGGCATCCTCTGCGCGACCGCGACCCCGACCCCGAGCGCCGCCGGCCCGAATCCGGCGGCGGCCCCGCTGCGGCTCTGCGTCGCGCACCTCTCGCTGCCGCCCTCCGACCGCTCGGACCGCCCCGCGGAGCTGCGGGACGACCAGCTGGCGGCGCTGCGGGCGGCGGCCGGCCCGGGAGACTCGGTGTTCGGCGGCGACTTCAACTCCTCGCCGCCGGGCCCGCGCAACAAGGACGCCTGGATCTGGCCGGCGGGCTACTTCGACTCGGTGCAGGAGTGCGACCAGGAGTCGGCGGACCAGCGTTCGGGTTTCGCGGCCACCCACGAGAACGGTCTGAAACTGGACTACCTGTTCACGGCGCTGCCCCGGCACGGCTGTTCGCAGGTGGACACCGGGTTCTCCGACCACCGGGCGGAGCTGCTCACCGTCGCCGCCGCGCTCTGAGCCGGTCCCGCGCAGCAGGACCCGCACAGCAGGACCGCCCACAGCAGGCCCCCACAGCAGGACCCCGCGCGGGCTCCCCGGTCAGTCCCCGTACCGCTCCTGGAGCTTGGGGTTGCGCGCGAGCGCCCCGGCCACCACGAAGGTGACCTGCCCGGGCGGCGAGACCCGCCCGTCGGGGGCGACGGCGCGGACGTCGACGGTGTGGCCGCCGCCGCGCCACTCCCAGGCGGGCTGCCAGGTCCACCTGCCGTCCTCGACCGGGGCGGCGCCCAACGCATGGTCGCCGATGGCGAGTTCGACCCGTTCGGCGTCGATCGCGTGGCCGCTGAGGCGGACCGCCGGGCCGGGCACGTAGCTGTTGTCGGCGGGGTCGGTGACCACGGGCGGGTCGAGCGGCGGGGCGGGTTCGGTGACGGCGAGGGTGTGCCGGGTGCGGGGGCTCTGCTCGCCGTCGGCGGCGACGCCGAACAGCTTGAGGGTGTACTCGCCGGCTTCCCAGGGGCGGCTGAACCGGCGCTCCCAGCGGCCTTCGGCGTCGGTCGGCGCGGAGCCCATGTACTTGCCGTTCAGCCAGATGCTGACCCGGGCCGCGCCGGGGCGAGGCCGCCGAGGGCGACGGCGTGCCCGGGGACGGTGGTGCCGGGCGCGGGGAAGTCGACCCGGGGGCGGGGGAAGCGTTCGGTCGCGGCGAGCAGCGCGTCGATGGGCGCGGTGTCCCGGCCGGGCTGTTCGCCGCCGGTGCGGACCTGGCCGAGGCGCGGGGCGATCCCGGCGACGAGCAGGTTGAGCAGGCCCATGATGGGCGGCAGGGTCCGGGCGGTGACGGTGTCGTGGCCGGTGATCAGCGGGGAGTCGTTGAACACCAGGTTGAAGTTCGGGTAGTCGCGGAACAGGTCGACGAACGGCGCGACCTGCCGGCCGTAGTGCTCGTCCTGCGGCGAGGTGACGAGGTAGACGTTGGTGTGCCGGTGCGGGGTGCCGGCGACCAGTTCGGGCATCACCGTGTCGAGGGCGGCGATCTTCTCGGGCGTGACCTGACCCATCATCAGGGCGGCGGCCGCGGGCCGGCGTTCGTGCAGGGCAGTGCCGATCCGGAACTGCGGGACGACGGCGAGGGCGTTGCCCCAGCCGTGCCGGAGCGCGAACTGGAGCGCGGCGGTGCCGCCCTTGGAGCCGCCGAACATGGTGACCTGGTCGGCGGTGAGGCCGAGGGCGTGCGCGAACCTGGCGATCAGCGCGGCGACGGAGCGTTCGACGCCGAAGTCCATGTCCTTGCACAGGTAGTAGGTGTTGCCGCCGTCGAACAGGTCGCGGATCCACAGGATGTTGGCGCGGACCTGGTCGAGGACCCCGTTGGAGAAGCCGTACTCGTCGCGGGCGGAGAAGTTGGCGAACACCACGACGAGGTGCCGGGTGCCGTTGCGGGCGTGGCTGAAGCGGTACTCGACGGGGACGGGTCCGCTGTCGTCCCGGCCCTCGACCACGGGGCGGCTGGGGCGGGTCTGGTCAGACACGGTGGGATTCCGTTCCTCTGCGCATGCTCTGCAGGTCGCGGAGCCGGGCGGCGGCTCCCTCGGGGTCGGGTTCGGCGGTGAGGTGGGCCGGCAGCGGCCAGGGGACGCCCTCGAAGCTGTCGGGCACGGCCGGCCGCGCGGCCGCGGCCGGGGCGGGCGCGGGCGGCGCGTCGAGGTCGCCGCCGGCGACCAGCAGGCGGTCGGCGAGCCGGGCGGCGGCGTGTCCGTCGTCGAGGTCGCAGTAGTCCCGCTGGAAGCGCCGGTAGCGCTCGCCGTAGCGGGCGCGGACCTCGTCGGCGTGCCGGATCGCGGTGATCAGCTCGGCGGAGCCGGCGAGCAGCGGCCCGGGTGCGCTGGCCTCGAAGTCGAAGTAGAAGCCGCGCAGAGTGTCGCGGTAGTGCTCCAGGTCGTAGGTGAAGAACAGGATCGGCCGGCCGGTGTTGACGAAGTCGAACATCAGCGAGGAGTAGTCGGTGATCATCACGTCGGTGATCAGCGACAGGTCGGCCATGTCGGGGTAGTCGGAGACGTCGTGGACGAATCCGTCGCCGGCGCCCGGCACGGGGTCGACGACGTTGGGGTGGCGGCGGACCAGCAGCACGTGGTCGTCGCCGAGCCGGGCCCGGGCGTCGTCGAGGTCGATCCGGAAGTCGAACTTGTACCGGCCAGGCGCGTAGTACTGGTCGTCGCGCCAGGTGGGGGCGTACAGCACGACCCGCTTGCCGTCGGGGATGCCGATCCTGCGGCGGACGGCGGCGGCGCGCCGCGCGCCGTCGGGGCTGCGCAGCACGTCGTTGCGGGGGTAGCCGGATTCGACGATCTCGCCGGGGAAGCCGAAGGCGCGGCGCAGGATGGGCGTGGAGAAGGTGTTCGGGGAGACCAGCAGGTCCCAGTTCTCTACCTCGACGGCGAGCCGTTCGAGGTAGCGCTTGTCGGCGAAGTGGACGGCCTCGATGTCGTGGCCGATCTTCTTCAGCGGGGTGCCGTGCCAGGTCTGGACGACGACCTGGCCGGGGCGCTTGCGGAACCAGTCGGGCAGGTGGTTGTTGGCGACGATGTAGCGGCTGGTGGCGAGGGCGTCGTACCACTCGGGCGACCACATGCGGACGGCGCGGGCGGTGTCGGGGACGTCGACCTGGTCGTCCTTGACCACCCACAGGTGGTCGAGCGGGACCTGACGGCGGATCAGTTCCTCGTGGACGGCGCGCGGGCTGTCGGAGTACTGGGTGCCCTTGAAGGCGTCGAACAGGACGGCGGGCTTCACGGGCTGCTGGCGGGCGGCGGGGTAGGCCTTGGTGCGCAGCAGCTTCTGCCGGTAGGGGCCGCGGGCGTGGTCGGGCATCGCGGAGTGGACCTGGAGGGAGAGCCGGTCGTAGCTCTCGGCCTGGAGGTCGTAGCCGCGGCCGTCGTCCTCGACGGCCTGCGGGAGGCCGGGGATGGCGTCCTGGTCGAGCTTGAGCATCAGGTCGGGCAGCCGGTCCTCGGGCGCGGTACGGGCCGGGTCCTGGCGGCGCAGGTAGAGGTCCCAGCGTCCGGCGGCGAGCGGGACGGTGCCGGCCAGGGTGCGGATCCGGGCGGGGGCGAAGCGGGCCCGGAAGTGTTCGCCGGAGAGTTCCAGCGGGACGGCGCGCTCGGTGCCCTGGGCCCGGGAGCGCAGCACCAGGTGGACTTCCGGCCGGCGGTCGGCGGGCACCAGGTGCAGGGCGTGGTAGCGGCCGACGATCTCCAGGGTGCCGTCCTCCTCCCAGCCGTAGCGGGTGGTGAGCGGCAGGGTGGCCCGTTCGAACAGGACGAGGTAGCCGGCGCCGTTGCGGTGGACGACGAGTTCGCGGTCGCGCTCGGGGGTCTGCAGGCTGTCGGGGAGGCGGTGGTGGCCGTCGGGGGTCTCCTCGGCCATCACCGGATACATCGTCAGTTTCCGTCCGGCGACGTGGAAGGTGGTCTTCCAGCCGTTGGCGCCGAGGTCCCAGGACTGCGGGACGGCCTCGCCGGCGTCCTCGCTGCGGTGCGCGGGCACCAGGCTGCGCAGCGGGACGCGGACGGTGAAGGTGCACCAGCCGTCGCCGCCGGGGGTGAACCGGACGGGCGCCTGGGTGCGGCCGGCGCCGCCGAGGCTGACCAGCCGGAGCTGGCCGCTCTCGGGGACGGTGGGGCCGAGGTGGACGCCGCGCAGTTCGAGGTGCTCGCCGGTGATGCGGTGGGCGGTGATCCGGCAGCGGACGATCTCGACCCGGAGCTTGAGCCGGTTCTGGACGAACAGCGGCAGCACCCGGGTGTTCTTGTCGACGTACCGGTAGGGCGGGTTGGCGGCGCTGCCGACGGTGCCGCGGTCGAGGCCGCGGTAGCGGAACAGGCCGCGGCTGAGCACGCCGGCGGCGACGTCCCAGGTGCCTTCGGCCCACTGGCCCTTCTGCTTGAGCCGGCCGGTGTCGAAGGTCGCGGTGAAGCCGGACCAGTCGTAGCAGTACCGGTTCTGGTTGGAGTGCTCGGTGGCCTGCGGGGCGTACACCGTGCGGGCGGGGACCAGCAGCATCCGGCCCTGCTTCTTGTTGCGCAGGGCGAGCGCCTTGACCGACATGTGCCGCTTGTGGACGTTGACGAAGCGGATGTAGCTGCTGCCGGAGAGCTCCAGCCGGTCGCCGTCCCAGCGGACTTCGCCGATCGAGCCGTGCAGCGAGAGCTCCTTGCCGAGCCGGTACGCCTTGCGGCCGATGCCGACCCGGCGGTCGCCGAGGTGCGGGTACTTGAGGTAGCGGTGGAAGCGCCGCTGGACCGGCATCGGGCCGCCGCGGCGTTCGAACTCGACGACGTCCAGGAGTTCCTGGAGCTTGCGGCGGCGCACCAGCCACCACTTGACCCGGGCCTCGGCGGGGAGTTCGTCGATCAGGTCCTCGCCGGCCTCGTCGAGGAACTCGTTGGCCCACTGGACGAAGGAGTGCCGGTACTCCTCGTCGCCGTCGGGCAGCGCCTTCAGATGGAGCATCAGGTCGGAGGTGAGGCAGGCCAGGTCGTACTTGCGCTTGGACTCGGCGAAGCTGCGGGAGCGGTGGCCGCCGAGGAAGCGGCTGACGGACAGCACGGCGGAGACCCGGTCGCGCAGGTTGTCGAGTTCGTGGTGGCGCTGGGTGATGGAGGGGGCGGCGTTGCCCTCGCGGCGGCGCCAGTAGTAGACGACGTCGGTGATGGTGTCGACCTTGGCGGCCCGGAAGTGGGCGAACATGTTGACCCAGGAGTCCTCGTAGAGGACGCCTTCGGGGAACTCGATGAAGTAGTAGTCCCAGAAGCTGCGCCGGAACAGCTTGTTCCACACCGTGCGGTCGTAGATGAGCTTGTCGAACCTGGTGATGTGGGTGCCGCGCCGGTTGGCCGCCATCGGGCCCTTGTGCAGCGGGGACTGCCACTTCTTGGTGGAGTTCATCATCTGCACGTTGCCGGAGACGAAGTCCGAGCCGGACTCCTCCAGGGTGCGCAGCAGCACCTCGTAGGCGTGCTCGGGCACCACGTCGTCGCCGTCGGCGAAGACCAGGAACTCGGCGTCGGGGTGCAGCGCGCGCAGGCCGGTGTTGCGGGCGTGGCCGGGGCCGTGCGGGTCCTGCCGGATCAGTTTGAAGCGCGGGTCGCGGGCGCACATCGCGCGGGCGATCGCGGTGGACCCGTCGGTCGAGCCGTCGTCGACGAGGATCACCTCGAAGTCGCGGAACGACTGCCGGGCGATGGACTCCAGGCATTCGGCGAGGTACGTCTCGACGTCCTGGAAGGGCACGACGACGCTCAGCCTGGGGCGGTGGGCAAGCATGGTCCGTTCCTCCGTCAGCCGGCGACGGCGGCCGGGACCGGCTTGTCCTCGCGCAGGGCCTGCCAGAGCTTCTGCGCGCGGGCCTCGTCGGCGACCACCCGGTTGTGGTCGATCCGGTCGGCGACGACGGGGAGCATCACGGTCTTCATCCGCTCGGGCTGGAGGCCCTTCATGCTCTGCGCGAAGTCGAGCAGGCCGTTGAGCGAGCCGAGGTCGGTGTCGGTGGTGAGGGCCTTGGTGGCCGCGTTCGCCACGCCGTACGCCTTGGTCGGGCTGGAGAGAGTGCCCTTGCGCTGGAGCTGGGAGAGGACGGAGAGCAGGAACTTCTGCTGGAGGCCGATCCGGCCGAGGTCGCTGCCGTCGCCTATGCCGTGCCGGGTGCGGACGAACGCCAGCGCCTGGGTGCCGTCCAGGGTGTGGGTGCCGGCCGGCAGGTGCAGGCCGCTGTACTTGTCGTCGATCGGGGCGTCGGTGGTGACCTCCACCCCGCCCATGGCGTCGACGAGTTCCTTGAACCCGGCGAAGTCGATCTCCACGTAGTGGTTCATCCGCAGGCCGGTCATGCTCTCGACGGTCTTCACCACGCAGGCCGGACCGGCCGTGGTGTAGATCGAGTTGAACATCACCCGGGGCGAGGCGGGGACCTGCTTGCCGGCGGCGGTGGTGCAGGCGGGGCGGGCGACCATGGTGTCGCGCGGGATGCTGACCACGGTGGCGTTGGCCCGGCCCTGCGGGATGTGCACCAGCATCGCGGTGTCGGAGCGGGCGGTGCCGCCGACGTCGCCGCCGGCCAGTTCGCCGTTGTCGCCGCTGCGGGAGTCGGAGCCGAGCACCAGGATGTCCTGGGCGCCGGTGGGCAGCACGGCCGGCCGGTCCTCGCCGAGGGCCTTGTCGATGTCGACGGTGTCGAGGTTGCCCTCCAGGTGCCGGTACATCCACAGCCCGGTGCCGCCGGCGGCCAGGGCGAGCGTGAGCACGACGCCGCCGCCGATCAGCAGGATCCGCCGGCCGCGGCGGCGCCGCTTCGGGGCCCGGCCCGATGCGGCCGCAGCGGTCTCCGGTGCGGCCGACATCCCGTCAGTCTGCGCCATGGGTCGAGCGTCCTCCCAGCCCCCGGGCTCGGTGCGTACCCGGACTGACTGGTCATGCTCTCATGCGATCTTCATGACTTGTTTACTTCTTTGATCACGGACCCATACCGTCTCTTTGCGTTTCCGTTGCCTGACGCTCCGTGACCCGCCGGCCGGCTACGGGACCGGGCAGGCGGACGGGTCGGCGGAGCCGCCGAGCAGCAGCACCAGGGCGAAGGCGGTGAGCAGGATGCCGACCGCGACGCCCAGCAGGCGGACGACCTCGGGGTCGTCGGCGCGCTCGCGCAGCCCGGTCCAGCCGGTGGCCGAGCCGAGGAACGCGCCACCGGCCGCCACCAGGACGAACAGGAACGGGAAGAGGGCCGCCAGGGCGCCGCGCGACCCGGGTTCGAGGTGGGTGTCGCAGCCCGTCCAGTCGCGGGCCAGGACCGAGACGATGGCGTACGTGGCGAGGCCGGCCCGGCCGCACCCATGGCCGCGGTGGCCGGACGTCCGATCAGGTTCATGCTGTCGCTCCCCCCGGGGCGGCGCCGGGTGCGCCCGCCCGTCCTCCTGCTCGGACGGGCGCGGGGCCGCGGCGGTTGCGGGCGACGGCCCGTCAGAAGACGGCGGAAAAGGCCTCCATGCGGCTGTCGTCGAGGTCCGGTCGGAGCCGGCCGCCGCGGGTGAGGGTGGCCATGCCGTGCAGGGCGGACCAGGCGAGTTCGGTGTAGCCGGCCGGGTCGAGGCCCGCGGCGGCGGCGCTCGCGGTGGCCGGGTCGGCGATCGCGGCGAACGCCTCGTGCAGGGCGGCGGGGCCTCGGGCGTGCCGTAGGGCAGCGGGTTGGCCATGGTGAAGATGGCGTCGTACAGCGCGGGGTTGGCGGCGGCGAACGCCAGGTAGGCGCGGGCGACGGCGGCGAACGCGGCCCGCGGTTCGGCGGATCCGGCGGCGGCGGCGCGCAGCTGGACGGCGAGTTCGGCGCAGCCCTCGACGGCGACGGCGGCGACGATCGCGTCCTTGCCGGCGAAGTGGCTGTACAGGACGGGCTGGCTGTACTCGATGCGTTCGGCGAGCCGGCGGGTGGTGACGGCGTCCCAGCCCTCGGTCTCGGCGAGTTCGCGGGCGGCCCGGACGATCAGCTGTTCCCGTTCGGCGCGTTCGCGCGCCCTGCGCTCCTTGATAGCCATGCCCGGAATCCTAGCACCGCTAGACAACTGACGGCCCGTCGGTCTAGCGTTGTTCACATCGCTAGCGCCGCTAACCGAAAGGGCGGCGCGGCCCACGTCGCATTGGGGGAACCACCATGTCCGTCGCCGTCGAAGCACCCGCCGTCGAAGCACCCGCCGCCACCACGACCCGCCGCCTGCGGATCCACCTGGCCACCGCCGGCACCGTCCTGCTCGGCCTGTTCCCGCTCTGGTTCGGCCTGAGCTACGTCCTCGCCCCGGAGTCCACCGCCCCGAGCTTCGGCCTCCCGGCCTGGCCGCACGGCGACGCGGCGACGTTCCTCATCACCAAGGGCATCCGCGACGTGGTCTCCGGCCTCGTCCCGCTGGCCCTGCTGCTGCTCGGGCACCGCCGCGCCTCGGGCTGGGCGATGCTCGTCATCGCGGCCGTCCCGGTCGGCGACGCGACCACCATCCTGGTCCACCACGGCAGCACCGCCATGGCGTTCGGCGTCCACTACGCGACGGCCGCGGTCATGGTCCTGGTGGCCGGCCTGGTGCTCACCGAGAAGCCGGCGAGCCGGAGCTGACGCCGCCTCAGCCGTCCGACCAGTCGCCGCCCGCGAGGAACGCCTCCAGGGCGGCGCGGTGCGGCGCCGGGTCGATCCGCTGCGCGGCGAGCCACTCGGCCGAGTAGTACTTGTCGAGGTAGCGGTCGCCGGGGTCGCAGATCAGCGTGACGACGCTGCCGGTGCGGCCGGCGGCCCGCATCTCGGCGACGATCCTCAGCGCGCTGTACAGGCCGGTGCCGGTGGAGGCGCCGGCCTTCCGGCCGAGGACGCCCTCCAGCAGGTGGACGGCGGCGATGGACGCCGCGTCGGGGACGCGCATCATCCGGTCGATCGCGCCGGCCACGAAGGACGGCTCCATCCGGGGCCGGCCGATGCCCTCGATCCGGGAGCCGGTGGGACAGGTGGCGTCGGGGTCGCGGTTCACCCAGCCGTCGAAGAAGCAGGAGTTCTCCGGGTCGGCGACGCAGATCCGGGTGTCGTACTGCATGTAGTGCACGTACCGGGCGATGGTCGCGGAGGTGCCGCCGGTGCCGGCGGTGGCGACGATCCAGGCCGGCTCGGGGTGCGGCTCCAACCGCAGCTGCGCGAACACCGACTCGGCGATGTTGTTGTTGCCGCGCCAGTCGGTGGCCCGCTCGGCGTAGGTGAACTGGTCCATGTAGTGGCCGCCGGTGTCGGCCGCCAGCGCGGTGGCGGTCTCGTACACCTCGCACGGGTCGTCGACCAGGTGGCACCGGCCGCCGTGGAACTCGATCAGCTCGATCTTGGCGCGGCTGGTGGAGCGGGCCATCACCGCGACGAAGGGGACGCCGATCAGCTGCGCGAAGTACGCCTCGGAGACGGCGGTGGAGCCGCTGGACGCCTCGATGACGGGCTTGCCGGGGCGGATCCAGCCGTTGCACAGGCCGTACAGGAACAGCGAGCGCGCCAGCCGGTGCTTGAGGCTGCCGGTGGGGTGGGTGGACTCGTCCTTCAGGTACAGGTCGATGCCCCACGCGGCGGGCAGCGGGTAGCGCAGCAGGTGCGTGTCGGCGGAGCGGTTGGCGTCGGCCTGCACGCGCCGCACCGACTCCTTCAGCCAGGCCCGGTACTCGGGGTCGGAACGGTCCACGTCCAGGGTCGGAACGGTCATCGCGCACTCTCCTCGCACCCGCCGAATACCCACCCACTGTAACAGGTGATCACGATAAGTGACGGTTACGGAGACCCCAGCTTCCGCTTATGGGAAGCCGGGGCCCCGCGCGACGCAGTGCCTGACGATCCGTCAGTCCGCCGCCACCGCCCGCAGGATGTCCAGCCGCGCCGCCCGCGCCGCGGGCCGCAGACCGGCCAGCGCCCCCGCCGCCACGCCCACCAGGGCGACGACCGCCAGCCGCCCGGCGGGCAGCGCGAACGAACCCGTGCCGGCGCTGTCCGCGGCCCGGGTCAGCGCCCAGCCGAGCAGCACGCCCAGCGCCAGCCCGCCGGCCGTGCCGAAGGCGGCGACCAGCACCGACTCCCAGCGCACCATCGCCCGCAGCTGCGCCCGGGTCTGGCCGACGGCGCGCAGCAGCCCGAGCTCCCGCAGCCGCTCGTGGACGGCCAGGGTCAGCGTGTTGGCGATGCCGAGCAGCGCGATCAGCACGGCGAGCGCCAGCAGCGCGTAGACCACCGACAGCATCATGTCGACGCCGGACGCGGAGCTCTCGGCGTACTCGGCGCGGGTCTGCACCTGCGGACCGCCGAAGCCGGCGGCGGCCCTGGTGAGCGCGGCCTTGCCCGCGGCGAGGCCGACGCCGGGCTTCAGGGCGACGGCGACCAGCGTGTCGGCGTCCTGGACGCGGTGCGGCTCCCAGGCCCGGCGGCTGATCAGGTAGTCGCCGGTGACGCCGCCGCCGCGGTACAGCGCGCGGACGGTGAAGACGGCCGGGCCGTCGGTGAACCGCATCGGGACGACGCTGCCGAGCTGCCAGCCGCGGGCGGCGGCCTCGGTGCGGGAGACCGCGAGGCCGTCGGCGCCGAGGTCCGCCAGCGAGCCGTCGATCCGCCCGAGGTCGGTGACCTGGGCCAGCTGCTCCGGGTCGGCGACGTCCAACTGCTTTCCGCGGCCGTCCACCTGGGCCACGCCCCGGCCGAGGCCGGCGGCGGCGCGGACCTCCGGCAGGGCGGCCAGGGCGGGGGCGAGCCTCGGGGAGACGCCGCTGCCGCCGGCCCCGGCGGCGGGCGCGGTGACGGCGAGGTCGCCGGCGAAGGAGCGCGCGACGGTGTCGTCCAGGGTGGCCTTCACGGACGCCCCGAACACGGTGAACAGGGTGACCACGGCGACGCCGACCATCAGCGCGCTCGCGGTGGCCGCGGTCCGCTTCGGGTTGCGGGCCGCGTTGCGGCGGGCCAGCGCGCCGGTGACGCCGCGCAGCCGGACCAGCGGCGCGCCCAGCACCCGGACGGCGGTGGCGGCGGCGACCGGGCCGAGCACCACGGTGCCCAGCAGCAGCGCCAGCGCCCCGCCGACGGTCAGCGCCAGCGAGGGCCCGCGGGTCGCGCCGACCACCACGGCGGGCAGGCCGCCGGCCGTCAGCAGCGCGCCGAGGACCGTGCGCAGCACGGCGGCCCGGCCGGTGGCGGCGTCGTCCACGGCGGTGTCGCGCAGGGCCGCGAGCGGCGCGGTGCGGGCGGCGCGCAGCGCGGGGCGAGGGCGGAGCCGGCCGCGACCAGGGTGCCGACCAGCAGCGGCAGGAGGACGGTGGCGGTCTTGACCACGGTGCCGCCGGTGGGCAGCGTGAAGCCGAGGGCGGCGAACAGCGCCTTGAGTCCGGCGGCGACGCCGAAGCCGCCGAGCAGGCCGAGCGCGGAGGCCAGCAGGCCGAGCGCGAGGGCCTCGCCGAGGGTGGTGCCGAGGATCTGCCGGCGGCTCGCGCCGAGGGCGCGCAGCAGGGCGTTCTCCCGGGTGCGCTGCGCGGTGACGATGGCGAAGGTGTTGTGGATGGTGAAGGTGGCGACCAGCAGCGCGATGCCGGCGAACACCAGCAGCAGGGTGGTGAACAGGCCGAGGAAGCGCCCGGAGACGTCGGCGGTGGACTCCGCGGTGGCGTCCGCGCCGGTCAGCGCCTCCACCCCGGCGGGCAGCAGCGGCCGTACCCGGTCGACGAGTTGACGCTGGCTCAGGCTGTCGGAGCGCAGCCGGACGGTGGACAGCTGGCCGCTGCCGCGGGGGGTCAGGTGGGCCTGCGCGTCGGCGAGGGTGAGCGCGGTGAAGGTGCTGGGGCCCATGCCGTCGGCGTCGGCGCCGAAGGTGGCGATGCCGACCACGGTGATCCGCACCGGGTCGGGGGTGCGCAGCACGGTGCTGTCGCCGAGGTGCAGGTTCCCGGCCTCGGCCGCGCCGCGGTTGATCACGGCCTCGCCGGGGGCGGCGGGGGCGCGGCCCTCGGCGAGCCGGTACGGGTTGAGCTGCGGGTCGGCGATCCAGTTGCCGGCCCAGGTGGGCGGGCCCTGGCCGCCGACGGGTTCGCCGTTCCGGCCGAGGAGTTGGCCGGCGCCCTGGACGGCGCCTTCGGCGGCGCTCACCCCGGGCACGGCGCGCAGCTTCTCGGCGAGCGCGGCGTCGAGCGGGGCGCGGACGCCGCCGGGGACGGCGGGGTCGGCGAGGGCGTCGGCGCTGCGGACCACCGCGTCGGTGCCGGCGTTGGCGTCGGCGAACAGGGTGTCGAAGTTGGCGCGCAGGGTGTCGCCGAGCACCATGGTGCCGGTCAGGAAGGCGACGCCGAGGACGATCGACAGCACGGTGCCGGCCAGGCGGCGGCGGTGCGCGATCAGCGAGCGCGCCCCGAGGCGGACGCTCGCGTTCACCGGGCGCCCGCCGGGGCGCGGCGGCCGTCGAAGGCCTTCATCCGGTCCAGGACCCGTGCGGCGGTGGGCTGTTGCATGGTGTCGACGAGCCGGCCGTCGGCGAGGAACAGCACGGTGTCGGCGTACGCGGCGGCGGCCGGATCGTGGGTGACCATCACCACCGACCGGTGCATGGTGTCGACGGCGGAGCGCAGCAGTCCGAGGACCTCGCCGCCGCTGCGGGAGTCCAGGTTGCCGGTGGGCTCGTCGGCGAACACCACCTGGGGGCGGCCGGCGAGGGCCCGGGCGACGGCGACGCGCTGCTGCTGGCCGCCGGAGAGCTGGCCGGGCCGGTGGTGCAGGCGGTCGCCGAGGCCGACCACGTCGATCAGGGCGTCCAGCCAGTCGTGGTCGGGGGCGGTGCCGCCGAGGTCGAGCGGCAGGGTGATGTTCTCCCGGACCGTCAGGGTCGGCACCAGGTTGAACGCCTGGAACACGAAGCCGAGCCGTTCGCGGCGCAGCAGCGTCAGTTCGCGGTCGCCGAGTGCGGAGAGTTCGGTGTCGCCGAGCCAGGCCCGGCCGCCGCTGAGCGTGTCGAGCCCGGCGGCGCAGTGCATGAGCGTCGACTTGCCGGAGCCGGAGGGCCCCATGACGGCGGTGAACCGGGCCGCGGCGAACTCGACGCTCACGCCGTCCAGGGCCCGCACCCGGGTCTCCCCCGCGCCGTACTCCTTCACGGCGTCCTCGACCCGGGCCGCGGCGCTCATCGCTCCACCCCCGGCGCGTCCTGAGCCTCCGTCAGGACGGCGCGGCGCTCCCGGTACTCCTCGGCGTCGATCTCGCCGTGCGCGTAGCGCCGCCCGAGCACCGCCAGCGGGGCGTGCTCGGAGCCGCCGCCGCACCGGCCGCGGCGCCGCCACGCCACCCGGCGCAGCACCAGCACCGCGACCGCCGCGACCAGCAGCCAGAAGAACGGGAACACCAGCACCCAGGGGCCCGGCCAGGGCCCGTCGGCCAGCGAAGCGACCATCGGAACTCATCTCCTCGGAAGGGGGCGGGAGCTCTCTCCTGCCCGCCCCTCCACCGTCCCGCCGGCCCGGCCCCCGGCGCGTCCCCCACCGGGAGGCAGCGCGGCTGCTCCCCCGGGACTACCCGAGCCAGCCGGGGCGGACCAGGCCGGATTCGTAGGCGGCGACGACGAGTTGGGCGCGGTCGCGGACGCCGAGTTTGACCATGGTGCGGCTGACGTGGGTCTTGGCGGTGAGCGGGCTGACCACCAGGCGGCGGGCGATGTCCTCGTTGCCGAGGCCGAGGCCGACCAGGGCGAGGACTTCGCGTTCGCGGTCGGTGAGGACGTCCAGGCGGGCGGTGGACGGCTCCTTGGAGCGGGCCGCGAACTCGCCGATCAGGCGGCGGGTGACGCCCGGGGAGAGCAGCGCGTCACCGGCGGCGGCGACCCGGACGGCGCGCAGCAGGTCGCCGGGCTCGGTGTCCTTGACGAGGAAGCCGGCGGCGCCGGCCCGCAGCGCCTCGAAGACGTACTCGTCGAGTTCGAAGGTGGTCAGCACCACGACCCGGACGTCGGCGAGCGCGGGGTCGGCGCAGATCCGGCGGGTGGCGGCGAGGCCGTCCACGCGGGGCATCCGGATGTCCATCAGGACGACGTCGGGGCGCAGTTCGGCGGCGCGGGCGACGGCCTGTTCGCCGTCGTCGGCCTCGCCGACCACCTCCAGGTCGGCCTGGGCGTCCAGCAGGGCCCGGAAGCCGGCCCGGACGAGCTTCTGGTCGTCGGCCAGCAGCACCCTGATCATGCGTGGTCCTCCTCGCGGGTGAGCGGCAGCCGGGCCCGGACCTGCCAGCCGCCGGTGCCGTCGGGTCCGGCGTCCACGGTGCCGCCGAACGCGGCGGCGCGTTCGCGCATGCCGACCAGTCCGGTGCCGCTGCCGCCGGCGTCGCCGCCGCCGGGCGGGCCGGGGTCGGTGACGGTCAGCTCCAGGCGGTCGGCGTGCCAGGCGAGTTCGACGGCGGCGGCGCGGGCGGTGGAGTGCCGCAGGACGTTGGTCAGCGCCTCCTGGACGATCCGGAACGCGGCGAGTCCGAGGCCGGCGCCGAGCCGCGGGGCGCGGCCCTCGGTGCGGACGGTGACGGCCAGTCCGGCGTGGCCGGCCTGCGCGACGAGTTCGTCCAGCCGTTCCAGGCCGGGCGCGGGGGTGCGGGGTGCGGCGGCGCCGGGGGTGCGCAGCGTGCCGAGCACCTGGCGGACCTCGCCGAGCGCCTCCTTGCTGGTGGCCTTGATGGTGACCAGGGCGTCCCGGGCCTGTTCGGGCCGGGCGTCCAGCAGTTCCAGGGCGACCCCGGCCTGGAGGTGGATCAGCGAGATCGAGTGCGCCAGGATGTCGTGCAACTCCCGTGCCATCCGCAGCCGTTCCTCGTCGCTGCGGCGGGCCCGGGCCTCCTCCTCGGCGGCCCGCACGGCGGCGATCTGCTCGCGCCGGAACCGGGCCAGTTCGGCGCCGGCGACCACCAGCAGCAGCCAGGCCGTGATGCCGAGCTCCTGCCAGCCGGCCACCCGGTGGCCGGGCGAGCGCAGCCAGTCGGCCGGCACCGCGTAGTTGACCAGCAGGTGCAGCAGGTAGAAGCCGCCGGCGCTGAGCCAGGCGGCCCGCCGGTGCCCGCGCTGCACGGCCGAGAAGAACGCCACCACCAGTGCCACGAAGACCGGCCCGTACGGGTATCCGGCCCACAGGTAGGCGGCCGTCACCGCGGTCGTCGCGGCGACGGTGAACGCCGGCCACCGCACCCGCAGCACCAGCAGCGCCGGGCCGAGCACCAGCAGCAGGTACCCCCAGGCGTCCAGCGGCGCCCGCCCGGTCTGGTGCCGGGCCGCCGCGGACGTCCCGACCAGCTGGACGACCGTCACCACGACGGCCGCCGCGACCGGCCACCCGGCCTTGCCGGCCCGTACCCACACCGGCACCCACGGCCGCCGCGCATCTCCCATACCCGGAAGGCTAGCCGCGCCTCCCGCCTGCACCATCGGCCGCGCGGAGCAGACCCGCGCACTCCCCCGGAAGTAGCCGCCGCGACGCGGAGTGATCATCCGCTCACCCCTGGTACGGTCGGTGCCGACCGGCACCGCGTCCCGTCCAGGAACAGGAAGAGGCCCATGCGCGCCACCCTCCGCCGAGCCGTCATCCCCGCCGCGGGCCTGGGCTCCCGGCTGCTGCCGCTGACCAAGGCGATCCCGAAGGAGATGCTGCCGGTCGGCGACCGGCCGGTGATCGAGCACACGGTGCGGGAGCTGATCGACTCCGGCATCACCGACATCACCGTCGTGGTGTCCGGCGACAAGTCGCTGATCCAGGACCACTTCCGCCCCAACCCGGCGCTGGTCGCGCAGCTGCGCGCGGACGGCAAGGACGCGTACGCGGACGCGGTGGAGGACGTCGCCGACCTGTCCCGGCGCGGGCACCTCACCTACCTGTTCCAGCACGGCCCGTACGGCAACGGGACGCCGGTGCTGAACGCGGCCCGGGACTTCGGCGACGAGCCGTTCCTGGTGCTGTGGCCGGACGACGTGTTCGTGGCGGAGGTGCCGCGGGCCCGCCAGCTGATCACGGCGCACGAGAAGACCGGCGCCCCGGTGCTCGCGCTGATGCCGATGGACCCGGCGCAGTCGCACCGCTACGGCGTCCCGGTGGTCAAGGAGGACCTGGGGGACGGCGCGCTGCGCATCACCGGCCTGGTGGAGAAGCCCGATCCGGCGGTCGCCCCGTCGCACTACGCGGCGATCGGCGGCTACGTGCTGACGCCCGGCGTGGTGGACGAACTGCGCGAGCAGCACCGGCGGTTCCGGGCGAACCCGGTCGGCGAGCTGTACCTCACCGACGCGCTGAACGCGTACGCGGCCCGCCGCGCCGTCTACGGGCAGGTCATCGAGGGCCACTGGTACGACACCGGCAACCCGCAGGCGTACCTGGTGGCGCAGTTCGCGCACGCCCTCGCGCACCCCGAGTACGGCCCGGCGCTGCTCGACCTGGCCCGCGCCCGGCTGGACGCGGGCCGGCCGTAGCGGCGGACGGTCCGTCAGGGGATGCGCACGGCCCGGCCGGTGACCCGGACCCGGGGGTCGCCGGCGGTGAGGCCGACCGTCAGCAGGCCGGGCCGGCCGAGGTCCTCGCCCTGGTGCAGCGTCAGCCGGGCGTCGTCCAGGCCGCGCAGCTCCCGCAGGTAGGCGCCGAACGCGGCGGCGGCCGCGCCGGTGGCCGGGTCCTCCACGACGCCGCCGACCGGGAACGGGTCGCGGACGTGGAAGGTGGTGGCGTCCTGCTCCCAGACCAGTTGGAGGGTCACCAGGTCGAGGCGGCGCATCAGGGCGGCGAGCGCGTCGAAGTCGTAGTCGAGGTCGGCGAGGCGGGCCCGGGTGGCGGCGGCGATCACCAGGTGCCGGGCGCCGGCGTAGGCGATCACCGGCGGCAGCTCCGGGTCGAGTTCGGCGGCCTTCCAGCGGAGCGCGTCCAGCGCCTGCGCGAGGTCCTCGGCGGCGACGGGCTCGACGTGCGGCGGAACACTCGTCAACGTGGCCGTGAATTCTCCGGCCGCGCTGCGCTCCACGGTGACCGGCACCGGACCGGCCTTGGTCTCGAACAGCAGCTCGCCGGGGCCGATCGCCTCGCCGAGCGCGACGGCGGCGGCGATGGTGGCGTGGCCGCAGAACGGCACCTCGGCGAGCGGGCTGAAGTAGCGGACGGTGCGGGTGCGCGGCTGGCCCGGCACCGGGCCGAGGAAGGCGGTCTCGGAGTAGCCGAGCCGGGCCGCGACGGCGAGTTGCTGCTCGCCGCTCAGCGCGGTGGCGTCCAGCACCACGCCCGCCGGATTGCCCCCGGCGGGGTCGGCGGTGAAGGCGGCGTAGCGGAGCGGTTCGGCGGAGCCGGCCGGTGTGTTGTCGGTCATGCCGGGGCAACGGACGGCGGGTCGCGGCGATTCCCGCGGGCCCCGCGGGGGCCGGACCCCCGGAACGTACGTGCGGGGATCAACGCTAGACTGCCGCATCCGGCTCTCATAACCGTATCGAGGACAGAAGAAACATGGCTGAGGCCCACCCGAAGGTTGTTGTGGTTGTTCCGACGTACAACGAGCGGGAGAACCTCCCGATCCTCGTTGGCCGGCTGGGCGAGCTCGGCATGCCGAACCTGCACGTACTGGTGGTGGACGACAACTCCCCCGACGGCACGGGCGACGTCGCGGACAAGCTCGGCGCCGAGTCGGGCGGCACGCTCACGGTGCTGCACCGCACCGACAAGGACGGCCTGGGCCGGGCCTACATCGCGGGCATGACGCAGGCGCTGGAGAACGGCGCCGACATCGTGATCCAGATGGACGCCGACCTGTCGCACCCGCACACCGCGATCCCGGCGATGGTGGAGAAGCTCACCACCACCGACGCCTCGGTGGTGCTCGGCTCGCGCTACGTGCCGGGCGGCTCGACCGCGTCCGAGTGGCCGTGGCACCGCAAGGCGCTGTCGGCGTGGGCGAACTTCTACGTCAACGCGATCCTGCGGCTGAAGGTCAAGGACGCCACCGCGGGCTTCAAGGCCTGGGAGGCGCAGGCGCTGCGCAAGGTCGACCTGCAGTCGGTCCGTTCCAACGGCTACTCGTTCCAGGTCGAGATGAACTACCGCGTGGTCAAGCACGGCATGCGCATCGCCGAGGTGCCGATCCGCTTCGAGGAGCGCGTCGAGGGCATGTCGAAGATGAGCCTGGGCGTGCAGCTCGAGTCGGCCGTCGCTCCGTGGAAGCTCCGCTTCGGCAAGTGACGCACCGCCAGTAGGGCGCCGCACGGCGCGGGTCGACGGATCGTCGACCCGCGCCGTTCGCGTTCCTGGGGAGCCGTTTCCCGGGGAGCCGTTTCCCGGGGAGCCGTGTCTCAGGGGGCCATGGCAGCCTGCGGGTCGTCCAGGCAGGGCTCCCAGGCGAGTTCGGCGGCGCCGACCAGTCCGGCGTGCGCGACCTGCGCGGGGACGATCGGGACGCGTCCGCTGCGGCCCCACAGGCAGCGTTCGGCGACCACGGCGGCGAGCCGGTCGGGGGCGGCGGCCAGCAGGTCGAGGTGCAGGCCGCTGAGCACGATCCGGTCCGGGTTGAGGATGTTGACCAGCCCGGCGAGGCCCAGGCCGAGGCGGTCGACGACGTGCTCGACGGCGTCGGCGGCCGCCGGGTCGCGGGCCAGTTCGCGGGCCTGCGGGAGCAGCGGCCGTCCGGGGTCGGGGCGGTGCTTCGCGGCGGCGAACAGCGCCTCGGGGTCGGTCTCGGCGTTCAGGCAGCCGCGGTTGCCGCAGGCGCAGGGCCGGCCGAGCGGGTCGACGGTGAGGTGGCCGACCTCCAGGGCGAGGCCCGAACTGCCGGTGTGCAGGCGGCCGTCGACGACCAGGGCGCCGCCGACGCCGCGGTGGCCGGAGGTGACCAGCAGCAGGTGGCGGGCGTCCCGGCCGGCGCCGTGCCGGTGTTCGGCGAGCGCGGCCAGGTTGGCGTCGTTGGCGACGGCGGTCGGGAGCGCGCCGCGGGCGCGCGGCCCGAGGTCCGCGCGGGCCACCTGCGCGGCGAACAGTTCGGCGACGGGGGCGCCGGGCGGCCAGTCGAAGTGCAGGGCGGCGAGCGCGGTGCCGTCGGGTTCGGTGACGGGGTTGGGCAGGGCGAGCGCGAAGCCGAGGATCCGGCGGCGGCTCGCCCGGGCGAGGCCGGCGCCGGCCTCGGCGACCGCGGCGAGCAGCCGCTCGGGGGCGGTGTCGGCGGGCAGCGGCAGGTGGACGGTGTCGTGCAGCCGGCCGCCGAGTCCGGCGAGCGCGGCGGAGACGCCGTCGGCGTGCAGTTGGGCGGCGAGCACGGCGGGGCCGGGGTCGGCGAGGGTGAGGCGGTGCGAGGGGCGGCCGCGGCCGCCGCCGGCCGGGCGGGCGTCGACGCTGATCAGGCCGAGCGCCTCCAGTTCGCCGGTGACGGCGCCGGCGGTGGCGCGGGTGACGTCGAGGGCGCCGGTGAGCGCGGAGCGGGTGGGGCCCGTCCGGTGTGGATCAGGCGCAGCGCCGGTCCGAGCAGGGCGCGGCCGCGGTCGGGGCGGTGCGGCGCGGGGTGCTCACGGCGGGGCTCCGATTCGGGCTTGAAGGTGTGTGCGGCACTCCCCTATTCTGACTTTGTGCCGCTACTGAACAAAACAGAAGCCCGCCTCCCTTCCTCCACCGCCCCGTCCGGCCGCAGCTCCTCCTGGTCGGCGGCACGCCTCGCCCTCACCGCCTTCTTCGCCGTCGACGGCTTCCTGTTCGCCTCCTGGGTGGTCCGCATCCCGGACGTCCGCGCCCAGGTCGCCGCCTCGCACAGCGCGCTGGGCCTGGCCCTGCTGTGCATCTCGGCCGGCGCGGTCGCCACCATGGCGCTGGTCGGCCGGCTCTGCCTGCGCTTCGGCTCCCGCCGGGTCACCGTCGCCGCCGTCGGCGTCCTCTCGCTGGCCGTGGCGCTGCCCGCGCACACCCGCTCGGTGCTCGGCCTCGGCGCCGTGCTGCTGCTGTTCGGCGCCGGCTACGGCGCGGCCAACGTGGCGATGAACAGCGCCGCCGTCGACCTGGTCGCCGAACTCCGACGGCCCGTCATGCCGAGCTTCCACGCCGGGTACAGCCTCGGCGGCCTGCTCGGCGCGGCGGCCGGCGGCCTGCTCGCCGCCCGGATCGACGCCGCCTGGGCGCTGGCCCTCGCCGCCGCCCTCGGACTGACCGTCACCCTCACCGCCGGCGCCGCCCTGCTGCGCGCCCCCGCCGCCCGCCCGCGGACCGCCGACCCGGCCGCGGAGAAGGCCCGTTCGGGCCGCTCGGCGGGCCTCCTGGTGGTGCTGCTCGGCCTGGTCGCGCTGTGCACCGCGTACGGGGAGGGCGCGCTCGCCGACTGGGCGACCCTGCACCTGACCGACGACGTGCACGCGAGCGCCGCGGTGGCCGCCGCCGGGTACGCGGCCTTCGCCTTCGCGATGACGGCGGGCCGGCTGTCCGGCACCTGGCTCTCCGAACGCCTGGGCCAGACCCGGCTGATGCTGTTCGGCGGCCTGGCCGCCTGCGCGGGCATGACCACCGCCGCGCTCGCCCCGTCCGTCCCCGCCGCGCTGGCCGGCTTCGTGCTGGTCGGCCTCGGCCTGGCGAACGTCTTCCCGCTGGCCATCGCCCGGGCCGGCGCGGCGGGCGGCCCGCAGGGCGTGGCGACCGCCTCCACCCTCGGCTACGCGGGCATGCTGATCGGCCCGCCGGTGATCGGCTTCCTCGCCGACGCGCTCTCGCTGCCGGCCGCGCTGCTCACCGTCGCCGCGACCTCGGCCCTGGCGGGCCTGCTGGCCGTCACCGTCGGCCGCCACCGGGCCGCCTGACGGCCCGTCGCCCGGATGCGCCGAACGGCGTTCCGGTCGCCCCCACGGCGTCCGGACCGCCGTTCGGCCGGTGATGCCCCGTCAGGGCCGGTACAGCTGCGTGACGCTGAGCAACGCGCCCTTGGAGTCGAGCTTCACCGCGTACTGGCTGCCGAAGCAGCGGTACGGCGCGGCGGGCTGCTTGCCCTGCAGGCAGGCCTCCTGGGTCTTCATGAACACGAACACGTCGACCTCCTTGGCCTTCAGGTTCTCGTCCAGCAGCAGGGTCTTCGTCTCGTTGGCGACGTTGTAGACCTTCGGCTCGCCGACCGCCTCGAAGTGGCCGTCGTTCGGGACGTCCGGGCCGCAGACGAACTTGGTCGACTTGGCCTTGAACCAGATGTGCGTCTGGTAGCCGTTCTCGGTGGCCTCCACCACGGGGCCGACGCCGGCGGCGTTCGCGGTGCAGTCAGCGGCCGGCTTGGACGCCTTTGCGCCGCCCTCGCCGGGCTTTCCCGAACTCGTCCCGGGCTTCGCGCCGTTGCTCGCCGCGGGGCTGCCGGCCGCCGGGGCGGCGCCGCTCGGCGCGGCGGAGGCGGGCGCGGGCGCGGCCGAGCCGGTGGAGCCGTCCGGATCGCAGGCGGTGAGTGCGAGGGCGGAGGCGGCCACCAGGGTGGCGACGGTGATTCGGCTGAGACGCATGTTCTTCATTCCCAAGGCAGTCGGGGCAGTTGACTCGGACTTCGGTCACGGCCTGCCGGCGCCCCCGCGGCCCGACCCGGTCATTTCCAAGATCCACGAGGGAGCATCCTGCCCCGCTCGACAGCCCTCACCACGCCGATCCGGCCATCCCGGTTTCGGCTGTTGCCCAGCTGTGACACTTGTTGCACTCCGTGCCACCCCTCCGACCTGCGCAAACGCCCGCCGTCCTGGGCGGACGTCCGCCGCTCAGGCCTCCGGCGCGGGCTCGCCGGGCAGCCGGAGGTCCCAGCCGACCAGGGCGCGCAGCTGCTCCGCGGTGACGCCGTCGGGGACCGGCCGGGGCGCCTCGTGCCGGATCGGCGGCTGCCAGCCGTCCTCGGGATCCCAGCCGCGGACCTGGCGGGCGGGTGCGCCGGCCACCACCGCGAAGTCCGGAACCTCCCCGGAGACCACGGAGTTGGCGGCGACCACCACGTTGCGGCCGAGCCGGGCGCCGGGGAGGATCACCGCCCCGGTGCCGATCCACGAGCCGGCGCCGATCGAGACCGGCTCGTTGCGCGGCCACTGCTTGCCGATGGGCAGTTCGGTGTCCCGGTACTCATGGGCCTGGTCGGTGATGTAGACGTTCGGGCCGGTCCACACGTCGTCGCCGAGGACGATCTGCTGGTGCCCGACGATGTGGCTGCCGCGGCCGATCACGCAGCCGCCGCCGATCCGGACGATCGGCTCGGGGCCGAGGTCGAGGCCGGGCAGGAAGCCCGCCGAGATGGTGACGCGCTCGCCGATGATGGAGAACGGGCCGATGGTGATCCACTGCTCGTTGAACACCGTGCCGAGCGGGAACGCCAGCTTGGTGCCGTCGCCGAGCTCCCCGAACCGGTACGGCCCGGGGTTGCGGTTGCTGACGGCGCCGGCCTCCTGCACCCACCGCCAGCCGCGGTGCACCGCCCGCCCCGCGGCCCGCCGCGACCTCTCGCGGACGGATCCCAGCAGCGCACGGACGATCGACATGCGCTCACCGTATCGGCCGGTGCGCTCCCGCGGCGGGCAACGGGACCAAACTCACACCGGCCGGTAACTTCCGTTGAACGGCGAGGTCAGCGCACCCAGCGGGCGGGCCGCTTCGCCAGGAACGCGCGCATGCCCTCCTGCGCCTCCTCGGAGCCGAACAGCCGCGCGGACTGGGCGACCAGCTCCTCGGTGTGCCGGTCGAAGGACTCCCGGACGGCGGCGTTGGCGAGCTGCTTGGACTCCGCGAGGCCCTGCGGCGAGCACAGCCGCAGCGCGTCCAGGATCGTCTTCAGCGCGGCGCCGGTGTCGTCCGCGGCCTCGGTGACCAGGCCGATCCGGGCGGCCTCGGCGGAGTCGAAGGTCTCGCCGGTGAGGTAGTAGCGGGCGGCGGCGCGCGGCTCCAGCTTGGGGCGCAGCGGCAGCGAGATGACGGCGGGGGCGAGGCCGAGCCGGGCCTCGGTGAAGGCGAAGGTGCAGTCGGGTCCGGCGACGGCGAGGTCGCAGGCGCCGACCAGGCCGAGGCCGCCGGCCCGGACGTGGCCGTCGAGGCGCGCGATGACGGGCTTGGGGCAGTCGACGATGGCGCGCTGGAGGGCGACCAGGCCGCGCGGTCCGACGGTGGGGTCGTCGCCGGTGGCCTCGGACAGGTCGGCGCCGGCGCAGAACACCCGGCCGGTGTGGCCGAGGACGATCGCCCGGACGTCGGGGTCGGCGGCGGCGTCGGCCAGCGCGCGGGTGAGTTCGGCCATCAGCCGGGTGGAGAGGGCGTTGCGGTTGTGCGGGGAGTCGAGCTCCAGGGTGGTGACGGCGTCGGCGGTGCTGCGGCGCAGGAGGGGCGCTTCGCTGGTCATCTGGGGTGGCCTGCCTTCGGGCTGAGGGTGGGTCGGGCGGTCTCCGCCTGCACCCTGACACGCCACCGCCTCCACTGGCCAGACCCGACACGTCGTACACGTCCTCAATTCCCTTAAGGTCTAGACCTATTGACAGTTAACGGCCAACCTCGCTTGAGTGCATGACACACCGCTCGTTCCCCCCACAAGGAGTGGCCGATGTCCCCCAACCGCACGCTCTCCCACCGCCGTTCACCGTCCCGCCGGGGCCGGGTCGCCGCCCTGCTGGCCGGCGCGCTGGCCGCCACCGGCCTGGCCGTCATGGTGCCGTCCTCCTCGAACGCCGCCACCGCCTGCGCCACCCCGTACGCGGCCTCGCAGGTGTACACCGGCGGCATGACCGCCTCGTACAACGGCCACAACTGGAACGCCAAGTGGTGGACCCAGGGCGAGACCCCGAGCACTGGCGGCACCGGCGTCTGGGCCGACCAGGGCGCCTGCGGCACCGGCGGCGGCACCACGCCCACCCCGAGCCAGACCCCGACCGGCACGGTCTGCGCCTTCCAGATCTGGGTGGCCGGCACCCAGTACGCCACCGGCACCGTGGTCAAGTACGTGCCCAACGGCAAGTTCTACGTCGCCACCCACGACAACCCGGGCTACGACCCGACGATCTCCACCTGGTACTGGAGCCCGTCCAACTGCGCCGACGACCAGCCGTCGCCCAGCCCGAGCACCACCACCCCCAACCCGGGCGGGTTCGTGGTCTCCGAGGCGCAGTTCAACCAGATGTTCCCGAGCCGGAACCCGTTCTACACGTACAGCGGCCTGGTCGCGGCGCTGAACGCCTACCCGGCGTTCGCGGGCACCGGCTCCGACACGGTGAAGAAGCAGGAGGCCGCGGCCTTCCTCGCCAACATCAACCACGAGACCGGCGGCCTGGTCTACGTCGTCGAGCAGAACACCGCCAACTACCCGCACTACTGCGACACCACCCAGCCGTACGGCTGCCCGGCCGGCCAGTCCGCCTACTACGGGCGCGGCCCGATCCAGCTCAGCTGGAACTTCAACTACAAGGCGGCCGGCGACGCGCTCGGCATCGACCTGCTGAACAACCCGAACCTGGTGCAGACCGACGCGGCCGTGGCCTGGAAGACCGGCATCTGGTACTGGATGACGCAGAACGGCCCGGGCACCATGACCGCGCACAACGCGATGGTCAACGGCAAGGGCTTCGGCGAGACCATCCGCTCCATCAACGGCGCCCTGGAGTGCAACGGCGGCAACCCCGCCCAGGTGCAGAGCCGGATCAACGCCTACACCAGCTTCACGGCGATCCTCGGCGTCCCGACCGGCT
>NZ_KK853997.1:1795781-1817869 GCF_000696185.1 Kitasatospora cheerisanensis KCTC 2395
CGCGGCCAGCGCCAGCACCGCGCAGGAGCCCGCCACCAGCAGCGCGCCCCGGCGGAACACCCGGGCGGCCGCGCCGATCTCCTCGGTGCCCCGGGTCGCCCGCACCTGGAGGACGATCACCAGCGCGGTGTTGACCAGCAGACCGCCGGCCGCCATCCAGCGCGGCGCGTCGGTCTCCCGCACCACCCACAGCGGCACCCCGACCTCGATCATCACGAACTGCAGCGTGATCACCGCGTTCAGCCCGGTCATCGCCAGGTAGCGCCCGTCCCGCAGCACCGCCAGCACGCCGCCCTCGGCCTTCGCCCGCGCGGCCTGCTCGGCGGTGCGCCGCGCGACGGGCACCAGCGCCAGGTACATCGCGGCGATCACCCCGTAGGTCGCGCCGTCGAACACCAGCGCCGTCAAGTACGCGCCCCGGGTGTCGAGTTGCAGCACCGCGGCGGCGGCGACGGTGCCCAGCCCGAGGCCGATGTTGGTGACCGAGCGCAGGTACGCCCGGCCCGCCACCCGGCCGTCCACCGGCAGCACCTCGGCGAACAGCGCACCGCGCACCGCCGAGCCGCCCCGGTCGGCGGCGGCCAGCAGGCAGGCCAGCACGGCGAACGCCGCCAGGTCGCGCACCAGCACGTACCCGACCGTGCACAGCCCCTGCGCCACCAGCAGCACCACCAGCACCGGCTTCGGCCCGTACCTGTCGGACAGCCAGCCCGCCGGCACGCCCGCCGCCAGTCCGACCGCCCCGCGACGGTCAGCACCACGCCGACCTGCGCGACCCCGAAGCCCAGGATGCGGGTGAAGAACAGCACCGACAGGGTCATCGTCAGGCCGTTGCCGACCGTGTTGACCAGGGTGATCACGGACAGCCGGCGCAGCACCGGGTCCTGGGGCAGCAGCCGGGCGAACCGGCTCGGGGCATGGCTGGGCGACGCGGCCTCGTCGGCCGCGAGTTCAGTGGCGGTCATGACCCGATCAGACCGGGTACGGAACGAACGTGGTATTGATTTAGCCCGGGCCTGAATCCACCGGCCCGAACTGGGGGAACACCATGGTGCTGCGGTTCCGGCTGGGCCTGGCCGACCTGGCGTCCACCTTCTTCGCCTGCTCGCCGCTGCAGGAGACGGTGCTGAGCCTGCGGATGTGGACCCACCCCGGCCAGTACCCGCACGGCCCCGCGTTCGAGGCGATGCGCCCCGCCTTCGAGGCGCTGCCGGCCGCGCCGCTGCTGCGCGCCCTGGTCGCGTCCAACAAGTACGTGCCGGACTTCCTGACGCCCCGTCCGAGCGTCCCGTTCCCGGAGTTCCGGGCCGAGCTGGCCCTCGTCCGCGCCTTCGAACCGGCCCGGCTGCGGGGCGAGTTGGAGGTGACCTTCCTGCCGCACGACCGGGCGGTCCCGCCGCTGCTGGCGGCCTTCGACGACCGGCCCGCGGAGCTGGTCCGGCGGATCGCGGACGCCCTGGAGCAGTACTGGACGCGGGTGCTGGAGCCCCTCTGGTGGCCGCGCGCCCGCTCGGTGCTGCACGCGGACATCGTGCACCGCTCCCGGGTGCTGGCCGAACGCGGCGCGGCCGGGCTGTTCGCCGGCCTCGACCACCGCCTCAGCTGGTCGGACGGGGTACTGACGATCGAGCGGAACTGGGGCGACGGCGACCTGGACATCGCGGTCGACCGGCGCGGACTCGCCCTGCTGCCGACCTGCTTCGCCCGCGGCGCGATCACCGCGATCGGCCCGGACCTCACCCCGTCGATCAGCTACGTGGCGCGCGGCCAGGGCAACCTGAACGGTCCGGCCGACCCGCCACCCGCGCCGCAGGCCCTGGAGCAGCTGCTCGGCACGCCCAAGGCCCGCCTGCTCGCGCTGCTCCGGGAGCCCACCGCCACCACCGAGCTGGCCCGCCGGCTGGGCGTCACCGCGGGCGCCGTCAGCCAGCACCTGTCGGTGCTGCACGCCACCCGCCTGGTCACCCGCGCCCGGCACGGCCGCCTGGTGCTGTACGCGCGCAGCCCGCTCGCCGAGCAGCTGCTCGGACCCTGACGGCGCGTCAGCAGAACGCCATCACCGCGCCGGTCTCCACCGAGTGCCGGGCCGCCCGCATCAGCTGGAGGCAGATGAACGACTCGGTGCCGTACCGCCGCCAGGGCTCCGGGCCGGTGTCCTCGCCCTCGAGCGCGCCCTCGACCTCCGGGCCGTCCGGGTCCAGCCCCTCCGGCAGGCCGAGCGCCTCGGCCAGCGCCCGCAGCTCGGCCAGCAGCCGCACCGAGGAGCCGAGCGCGCCGCCCGACAGCTCCTCGTCGACCAGCACCGGCCCGAACTCCACCGGGACGTAGTAGCCCTCGCAGTCCGAGTGGTGGATCAGGTGGTCGAACGGGCCGGCCGGGTCGTCCGGTATGTCCTCGTACATCCGCTGCAGCACCGGGTCCTGGCTGGCCCGTTCGCCCTCCGCCAGCGGCTCGGGCAGCCGCCCGTCCGCGGCCAGGTGCGCGGCCAGGCGGCGCAGCGTGTGCAGCCCCGAGTACCCCCACACCCGGTCGCCGAACTGCTGCCCCTCCAGCGGCTCCTGCCAGGCCGGCAGCCCCTCGCGCTCCAGCACCGCGCGGATCGTCGCGCACTCCCCGCGGAACCAGTCCGCCGTGTCCTCCTCGGCGCCGATCAGCGCGCCCACCACCACATCGAGTCCCATGCCGAGCATCCTGCCAGCCCGGACCGACAGCCGTGGATCATGGTCCCGACGCCGCGTCAACCCCCGTCCGGTATAGACCTGTTGACGAGTTGGTCCAGTCCACTTACCCTCCTGTTGCCGGCTCCAGGCACCCCTGTACGGAATCCCCCACACCAGACAGGGAGTACCGATGCACGTCCGCTCCAGGCAATGGCTCAGGGCCCGCCTGCTGGCTCTGCTCGCCGCACTCGCACTGCCGATCGCCCTGCTCGCCGCCACCCCCGCGCACGCCGCGGCCAAGCTCACCGCCACCTTCACCAGCGACAACTACGGCTCCTGGTGGAAGGGCACGTTCGTCGTCAAGAACCCGAACGCGACCGCCGTCACCGGCTGGACGCTGGAGTTCGACCTGCCGTCCGGCGTCACCATGACCGGCACCTACAACGGCACCGCCACCACCACCGGCAGCCACGTGGTCGCCACCAACGCGTACTACAACGCGACCGTGCAGCCGAACGGCTCCACCGAGCCGTACAGCTTCTGGTTCATCGGCAACGGCCCGATCAGCGCGCCGCTCAACTGCCGCGTCAACGGCGACAAGTGCGACGGCACCCCGGACGTCCCGCCGACCGCGCCCGGCGCCCCGACACTGGTCGACGCCACCGCGCACACCCTCGCGCTGAGCTGGACGGCCGCGGGCAAGGGCGACTTCCCGGTCGCCTCCTACGACATCCTCAACGGCTCGACGGTGCTCGGCTCCGCGACCGGCCTGTCCACCACGCTCACCGGCCTCACCCCGGCCACCACCTACACGCTGAACGTCCGCGCCAAGGACACCCGCGGCAACACCGGCCCGCTCAGCGCCCCGGTCTTCTTCTCCACCGTCGACCCGGCCACCGACACCGTGCCGCCCACCGCGCCCGGCAACCTGCGCTCCACCGGCGTCACCTCCACCAGCGTCTCGCTGGCCTGGGACGCCGCCACCGACAACAAGCGGGTCGCCGCGTACGACGTCTACCAGGGCGGCGCCCTGGTGCAGACCGTCACCGGCACCACCGCCACCGTCGGCCAACTCTCCCCCGCCACCCCGTACACCTTCGCCGTCAGGGCCCGCGACGCCGCCGACAACAACTCCCCGGCCTCCAACGCCCTCACCGTCACCACCGGCGACCTCGCCGGGCCCGGCAAGTACTCCCGGGTCGGCTACTTCGTGCAGTGGGGCATCTACGGCCGCCAGTACTTCGTCAAGAACCTCGACACCTCCGGCAGCGCCGCCAAGCTCGACGTCGTCAACTACGCCTTCGAGAACATCGACCCGGTCAACCTGACCTGCATGGCCGGCGTCACCAAGGGCACCACCGCCAACCCGCAGGACCCCGACCAGGGCACCGGCGCGGGCGACGCCGACGCCGACTACGCCCGCCCGATGAGCGCCGCCCAGTCCGTGGACGGCGTCGCCGACGACGGCTGGTCGCCGCTGCGCGGCAACCTCAACCAGCTCAAGAAGCTCAAGGCCAAGTACCCGAACCTCAAGGTCGTGGTCTCGCTCGGCGGCTGGACCTACTCCAAGTACTTCTCCGACGCGGCCGCCACCGACGCCTCCCGCAAGAAGCTCGTCTCCTCCTGCATCGACATCTGGATCAAGGGCAACCTCCCCTCCTACAACGGCGCGGGCGGCCCCGGCACCGGCGCCGGCATCTTCGACGGCATCGACCTCGACTGGGAGTGGCCCGGCTCCCCCGACGGCCACCCCGGCAACCACTGGTCCACCGCCGACAAGGCCAACCTGACGCTGCTGCTCGCCGAGTTCCGCCACCAGCTCGACGCCCTCGGCGGCCCGCACAAGCTGCTCACCGCCTTCACCCCCGCCGACCCCGCGAAGATCGCCCAGGGCTGGGACCTCTCGCAGATCTTCCAGTACCTCGACATCGCCAACGTCCAGGGCTACGACTTCCACGGCTCCGGCAGCGACAACTCCTGGGAGCCCAACCGCACCGGCCAGCAGGCCAACCTCCACGCCGACCCCGCCGACCCCTACTCCTTCCACTTCTCCGTCGAGAACGCCGTCAACACCTACCTCGACGCCGGCGTCAACCCCCGCAAGCTCACCATCGGCTTCCCCTTCTACGGCCGCGGCTGGCAGACCGTCACCGACGGCGGCGCCCACGGCGCCTGGCAGGCCGCCGGCGGCGCCGCGCCCGGCCAGTTCGCCGAGGAGGCCGGCACCCGCGGCTACAACAACCTGATCACCTCGGTGCCCAACCTGACCGTCTACCACGACCCGGTCTCGGTCTCAACCTACGGCTACACCGGCAACGGCGGCCAGTGGTGGACCTTCGACGACGCCTGGTCCATCGGCCAGAAGACGGCCTGGCTCAAGTCCAAGAACCTGCTGGGCGCGATGGTCTGGGAGATGTCCGGCGACACCCCGTCGGGCACCCTGATGAACGCCCTGGACACCGGGCTGAAGTAACCCCCCGTCAGGGGCGCGGGGAGCCCCCCGGACCCCAACCCCCGCGCCCCGTACGACAACGGACCCGCCCGGGGAGGAACTCCCTCCCCGGGCGGGTCCGTGCGTGCCGCGGCCCTCGGGGTCAGCGGCCGGCGACCGAGGCCAGCTTCCGCGCGGCGCGGTGGTCCCGCATGATCTGGGCGAAGGTGGTGTGCCCCTGGGTGGTCCGGGCGAAGGCCCGCCACGCGGGGGTGATCAGCGAGACGGCCGCGTGGAACAGGTGCGGGCGCTTCTCGAAGGAGGCGAGCATGATCTTGCCGGCGCGCATCTCGACGCCCAGGCCCGCCTTGATCGCGAAGGAGTAGTTGAGCGCCTGCCGCCGCACGTCCGCCGCCCCCGACGCCTCGGCGACCTGCACCGCCCACTCGCCGGCCAGCCGGCCCGACCGCAGCGCGTACGAGATGCCCTCGCGGGTCCACGGCTCCAGCAGTCCGGCCGCGTCGCCGGCGACCAGCACCCGGCCGCGGGACAGCGGCGAGTCCTCGGCCCGGCAGCGCGTCAGGTGCCCGGACTCGACCAGCGGCGTGAACCCGGAGAGGCCCAACCGCGCGATGTAGTCCGCGAGGTACTGCTTCGTCAGTTCGCCCTGCCCGCGCGCCGAGATGACGCCCACCGTCAGCGTCCCGGAGTCGGTCTTCGGGAACACCCACCCGTACGAGCCGGGCAGCGGGCCCCAGTCGAGGTGGATCCGGCCGGCCCACTCGCGGGAGACGGCCTCGGGGACGGGGATCTCCGCCTCCAGGCCGAGGTCGATCTGGTCGAAGGAGACGCCGACGTGACGGCCGATCCGGCTCGCGGAGCCGTCCGCCCCGACCACGGCCCGCGCCTCGACGCGTCCGCCGCCGGCCAGCGTCACGAAGACGGTGCGGCTGTCGCCGCCCTGCTGTTCGACGCCGGTCGCGGTGACGCCGGTGACCAGCACCGCGCCGGCCTGCTCGGCGGCCTGCACCAGGCGCAGGTCGAACTCGTCCCGGTTGACCACGCCGAACAGCATCCGCTTCGAGCGCCGGGTGCGCGTCCACTTGCCGTTGAGCGCGAAGGTGACGGCCGAAATCCGGTCCTGCAGCGGGAGCTTGAAGTCCGCCGGCAGCGAGTCGCGGGACGGCCCGATGATGCCGCCGCCGCAGGTCTTGTAGCGGGGGTGCTCGGCCTTGTCGAGCAGCAGCACCCGCCGGCCCGGCTCGCGGCCGCGTACGCCGCGGAGGACCCGGCCGGTCCGGCGCCGACCACGACCACGTCCCACACCCCGTCGAGCAGCGCGGACCGCTCGGCGTCGGCCTCCGCGTCCACCCCGGGGCCGGCGTCGTCGCCCGTCCTCGCACGTTCCGCCGGCGCCCCGTCCGAGGCCGCGTCCGACGCCCCGTCACCGGCGTCGTCGGCAGGGGCCGCGACCGGCTCGACGGGGTCCAGGTCCTGAGTGCTACCGGTGTCAGTCACGGTCGCCCATCCTAATCTCCCCGCCCCTGCCGACAGCCAGGACCCGCCCCCGCCGGGCCGCACTCCCCGCACCGGCGCCCGCCGCTGCCCGCCGCAGCCCCGCGAACCGGCCCGCCCCCTACCGGCTGTGACGACTCAACCGCAGGTCAAGGCCTTGCCAAGGGCGTCCCGAACCGCTTCAGTAAGGGGCATGCCGCACATCGCGCTCCCCGCCCCCACCCCGGAATCCGGGGCCTGCTCGCCTTCAACCCCGCGTCCGGCCTCCGCCTGAGCGAACTCGCCGAACAACTGCTGCGCGGCGACTCCCCGCTCTCCGTCGGCGAACGCGAGCTGATCGCCGCCTACGTCTCCTCCCTGAACTCCACCCGCTACTGCGCGGCCGCGCACGGCGCCACCGCCGCGCACCGCCTGGACGGCGACTTCGACCTGGTCGAGGCCGTCCAGACGGACCTGGCGACCGCGCCGGTCTCCGACCTGATGCGGGCGCTGCTGGAGATCGCCGGCAAGGTCGCCGAGAGCGGACTGTCCGTCACCGAGCAGGACATCGCCGCCGCCCGGGCCCTCGGCGCGGACGACGACACCATCCACGACACCGTGCTGATCGCGTCCGCGTTCTGCATGTACAACCGCTACGTCGACGGCCTCGCCGCCATCACCCCGGACGACCCGGCGGTGTACCGCATGATCGGCGCGCACCTCTCCGACAACGGGTACCTGCCCGGGCCCGGCGAGTAGCCGCCCCACCTCCCGCCGCCCGGACCTCCGTCCGGGCGAGCGGCCCGGCCTGACGGTCCCTCAGAACTTTGCCACGAAGCGGTCGAGTTCGGCCCGCGACTGGAACGACACCTTCATCCGCAGCGGCCGCCGGCGCCCGGGCAGCCGCAGCCACAGCGAGTTCCAGCCGGTGCCGTGCTTGACCCTGGCGACCAGCCCGGCCGCCTCGGCGAGCGGCACGACGTGCAGCACCTTGCGCGGCCCGCCCGCGTTCCGCGGCCCGCTCAGCACGTACACCGAACGGTCCGTCACCACCAGGTAGTACGCCTGCAGGAGCATCAGCCCGAGCAGCGGTCCGAGTGTGGCCATCAGCCAGACGACGCTTCCGCCCACGGCCAGCACCACCAGCCGCGGCCGCTCGGTCTCGTCCATCCGCAGCACGGCCCGCCGCGCCTCCGAGATCTGCGCCAACTTCTGTTCCATCACACGTCCTTGTTCTGCCGAGGCCCCCCGCGCACCTCGCGGGACGCAGCCGCAGAGACTATCCGCCCGGCCGGGGCCGGTTCCACGCCGCCCCCAGGACGGTCGCCCCGACGGCCAGCCCCGCGCCGCCGCCGAAGCACGCCTCGTCGACGGCGCCGCGCTCGCCGCGCCGCACCCGTCCGGCCGCGCCCGCCAGCGTCGCGGCGGCGAGCAGCGCCGCGACCCGCCGGTCCGCCGCCCGCCACGGGCCGGCGTGCCGGGCCAGCGCGGCCAGTCCGAGCAGCGAAGTGCCGTACTGCAGGCCGGTGTACAGCGGCACGCCGGCCACCCGCCGCTCCAGCACCGGCAGCGCCCGGACGCCGGCCCGGCCGTGGTGGGTGAACGCGTCCCACCCCAGGTGGCCGGCCGCGCCGACGGCCAACGTCCCCGCCATCAGGGCGAGTTCGCCCGCCCGGGGCCGGCCGGCGGGCACCACCCCGGTCCACCCGCCGGGCACGGCCGCGGCGAGCGGCCGCCGCCACAGCCCGTACCAGCCGGCCACCAGCCCGGCGCCGATCGCCACGTCGACCGTCCCGGCGGCCCACCAACGGTGCGTCAGGCCGCCGTGCCGGTACGCCCCGGGCAGCACCGACTCGGCGAAGAACGGCACGTCGGGCGCCATCGACCCGGCGACCAGCCCGGCGGCGACCAGCGCGCCCTTCCGGCGGGCCCGGCCCAGCACGGGCAGCACGGCCGCGACATGGCTCAAGGTGAACGGCATGCGCCCATGCTCGCAGGCCCCGGCCCGGACGTCCGGCGCCGCGCGGGTCAGCGCGCCGACGCGGCCCGGTGGCGGCGGGCCGGCCGCCCTCCAGGTAGCGCAACTCGCCCTCGCCGCGGGCCTCCAGGGCCGCCAGCAGGCGCCGCATCCGCGCCGCCGGGAGCATGTCCGCGGCCTCCCGCAGGGTCGCGAAGTGCCAGTCGCGGAGCTCCCCGGCGGGCAGCCGCAGCCGCAGCACCTCGGACGGGCCGAGCCGTCCGCCGTCGTAGACGAGCCGCAGGCCGCCGCGTCCGCGGCCCTGCCCGGACTCCCAGTCGACGGCGAGCAGCCGCAGTTCCTCGGGGCGCAGCCGCAGGCCGAGCTCCTCGGCGGCCTCCCGGACGGCGGCGGCGGTCGGCGACTCGCCGCGCTCGACGACGCCGCCGGGGAACTCCCAGTGCGGCTTGTACGCGGGGTCGACGAGCAGCACCCGGTCCCGGTCGTCGAAGAGCAGCACGGCGGCGGCGACGGTGTCGCCGTCCCCGCCCTCGGTGCGCACGATGGGGCAGCGCGCGCCGCCGCAGCGCACCAGTTCGGCGATGCGCTCGGCGGTCTGACGGGGGGTCAGCACCCCGTTGTCGATCATGCGGGCGTCGCCGGCCAGCCAGCCGCGGGCGGCCAGGTAGGCGGGCAGCGTCTCGCGGCCGCGCTGCCGCTGCCGGGCGGTGGCCTCGGCGTCGCCGGGGACGTCCTCGCGGGTGGCGATCCGGGCCCGCAGGATCGTTTCGACGGGGTCGAGGACGACGTGGTGGACGGGCAGGCCCCGGCCGGCCAGCGAGCCGAAGATCTCGTCGCGGTACTCCTGGCGCAGCAGCGTCATCGGGACGAGGACGGGGCCGGCCGCCTCGCAGGACAGCGCGGCGGCGGTCTCGGCGACCAGCCGCCGCCAGGCGGGCAGGTCCTGGATGTCCGTCACCTCGGCGAGGTGCGCGGCCGGCAGGGTCGCGCGCAGCAGTGCCGCGACGGTGTCCGGCTCGAACAGCACGCTTCCGGGCAGCAGCCCGGTCAGCTCCCGGCAGGTGCTCGTCTTTCCCGCACCGAATGCCCCATTGACCCAGACGATCACAGCATCCCCTGCCCCTCCGCACAGGCCCGGCGGCTCCGCCGGGCAGCGCGGGGCACCGGCCCCCACGCCACCCCACTGGTACCCACTCCCCGGGCCCCTGAAAGGAGTCTGTTACGCCTCCAGGTCGAGCAGTTGCTTCTTCAGCACCTTGCCCATCGCGTTGCGCGGCAGGTCGTCGACCAGGACGACCCGGCGCGGGCGCTTGTGCACGGACAGCCGGCTCGCCACGAAGTCGATCAGCTGAGGGCCCGTCAGTTCGGGGTGCTGGGCGACCACGTAGGCGACCACGGCCTGGCCGAGGTCCTCGTCGGGCGCGCCGACCACGGCGGCGTCGGCGACGCCGGGGTGGTCGCGCAGCGCGGCCTCGACCTCGCCGGCGCCGATCCGGTAGCCGCCGCTCTTGATCAGGTCGACGGAGGCGCGGCCGACGATCCGGTGGAAGCCGTCGGGTCCGATCACGGCGACGTCGCCGGTGCGGAACCAGCCGTCGGCGGTCCAGGACTCGGCGGTGGCCCCGGGCCGGCCGAGGTAGCCGTCGAACAGGGTCGGGCCCTGGATCTGCAGGTCGCCGACGCTCTCCCCGTCGTGCGGCGCGGGCTGCCCGTCCTCGCCGATCAGACGGGTGCGCACGCCGGTCAGCGGCACGCCGACCGCGCCGGGCCGCCGTTCGCCGTCGGCCCGGGTGGCGACGGTGATCAGCGTCTCGGTCATGCCGTACCGCTCGGCGGGGGCCTGGCCGGTGAGCGCGCGCAGCCGCTCGAAGACCGGGACGGGCAGCGGCGCGCTGCCCGACACCAGCAGCCGGGCGGCGGCCAGTTGCCGGGCGGCGTCGGGGTCGGCGGCGATCCGCGACCACACGGTGGGCACGCCGAAGTACAGGCTGCCGCCGGCGGCGGCGTACCCGGCGGGGGTGGGCCGGCCGGTGTGGACCAGGCGGCTGCCGGTGCGCAGCGCGCCGAGCACGCCGAGCACCAGGCCGTGCACGTGGAACAGCGGCAGGCCGTGCACCAGGACGTCGTCGGCGCTCCACTGCCAGGCGTCGGCGAGGCCGTCGAGTCCGGCGGCGACGGCCCGGCGCGGGATCAGCGCGCCCTTGGGGGCGCCGGTGGTCCCGGAGGTGTACAGCACGAAGGCCGTCCGGTCGGGGTCCTCGGCGGCGGGCCGCCAGGGGCCGGAGGCGCGGTCGGCGAGCCGGACCGGCAGGGCCGCCGGGCCGCCGGCGTCCTCGGGCAACCGGGTGCCCGCCAGCAGGGTGGCACCGCTGTCGCGCAGGATGTGGGCGCGCTCCAGCGGCCCGGAGTCGGGCGGCACCGGCACCACGGGGACGCCGGCCAGCAGGCCGCCGACCACGGCCGCCACGGTCTCCGGCTCGGGGCGGGCCAACACCGCCAACGCGGGTGCGCCGGCGGCCCGTTCGGCGACCGCTCCGGCGGCGCGCAGCAGCTCCTCCCGGGACAGCGCCCGGCCGTCCACCACCACCGCGTCCGCGCGGTCCCCGTACACGCCGTCCAAAGCCGTCAGCAGTCCCATGCCGCCCGACTCTACGAGCCCGGGCGGGCGGAGTACACCACGACACCCTTCCCCTGGCGGGCCGTCAGTGCCCGTGCTGAGCTGGGGCGTTACCGAACCACTCCGGTTCCTTTACCGAATCCGGTGGCCGACCGGAACCATCCCCACCGCCCGTCTCGGACTATGGCCGGTCCCCGCCGGTGCCGATGGGATAGGGGTCGCCCGGCCGGTCGTGCCGGGAACCGTCTCTTCGAGGAGTCTCCTTGGGCATGCACCCCGCCACCGCGGGTCCCCGACGCTCCAACGCGCTGCGGGCCGCCGCGCTGCTCGCCGTCGGTGCCACCGCCCTGACCGGCGCCACCGCGACCGCCCGCACGGCGGCCGACCTGCACCTGCCGGCCGCGTTCCACCTGCGCCCCGCCTCGGCCGGGCACATCGACGCGCTCGGCCGGGTCGCGCCGATATCGACGTCGGACTGCGTGTCGCAGATCGGCATCCACTGCTACTCGCCGCTGCAGTACCGCCAGGCCTACAACCTCGACCCGCTGTACCGGCAGGGCGTCACGGGCAAGGGCCGCACCATCGTGATCGTGGACTCCTTCGGCTCGCCGACCATCCAGCACGACCTGGAGGTGTTCGACAAGCAGTGGGGCATCCCCGACACCCAGGTCGAGGTGGTCAAGTGGGGCGACGTCCCGCCGTTCGACCCGACCAACGGGGAGCACACCGGCTGGGCCGGCGAGACCACCCTCGACGTCGAGTACGCGCACGCCGTCGCCCCCGACGCGCACATCGTCCTGGTGGAGACCGGCGTCGCCGAGACCGAAGGCGTCACCGGCCTGCCGGAGATGATGGACGCCGAGAAGTCGATCGTGCAGCACCGCGACGTGGACGTGATCTCGCAGAGCTTCGGCGCGACCGAGAACACCTTCCCGGGCTTCGACAAGGGCGACTTCAAGTCCATCGAGAGCCTGCGGTACGCCTTCCGCTTCGCCGCCGCCAAGGACGTCACCGTGCTCGCCGCGTCCGGCGACAACGGCGCCACCGACGCGATGGAGAACGGCAGCGACCTGTACCCGTACCGGGTCAACTCCTGGCCGTCCGCCGACCCGCTGGTCACCTCGATCGGCGGCACCCAGCTGACCCTGGACAACGACGGCCGCCGCACCGCCCCGGACAAGGTCTGGCACGACGACTACGGCGCGGCCGGCGGCGGCGTCTCCGCCGTCTTCGACCGCCCCTGGTACCAGGCGGGCGTGGCCGGCGTGACCGGCAACCACCGCGGCACCCCGGACATCTCGATGAGCGCGGCCGTGGACGGCGCCGCCTGGACGTACGAGTCCTACGACCCCACCCGGGTCGGCTGGCACCTCACCGGCGGCACCAGCGAGGCCACCCCGATCTTCTCCGGCATCGTGGCGCTCGCCGACCAGCTCGCCGGGCACCGCCTCGGCCAGCTCAACCCGCGCCTGTACGCGCTGGCCGCGCTGCCCCCGCAGTGGAGCGGCATCACCGACGTCACCGAGGGCGACAACTCCTGGGACGCGGTGACCGGCTACAAGGCGGTCAAGGGCTACGACCTGGCCTCCGGCCTCGGCACCGTCGACGCCAACCGCTTCGTCCACTCCCTCGCCGGCCGCTGACCCGGCGGCCCCGACGGCGGAAAAGGGTGCGGCCCCCGGGACAACTCCCGGGGGCCGCACCGCTGTTCAGCGCCGACAGATCAGCCCTTGCGGGCCTTGACCTCGCCGGTGAGCTGGGGGAGGACGTTGAAGAGGTCTCCGACGACGCCGTAGTCGACGAGTTCGAAGATGGGGGCTTCGGGGTCCTTGTTGACGGCGACGATGGTCTTGGAGGTCTGCATGCCGGCGCGGTGCTGGATGGCGCCGGAGATGCCCGCGGCGATGTAGAGCTGCGGGGAGACCTGCTTGCCGGTCTGGCCGACCTGGTTGGTGTGGGGGTACCAGCCGGCGTCGACCGCGGCGCGGGAGGCGCCGACGGCGGCGCCGAGGGCGTCGGCGAGGTCCTCGACCACGGAGAAGCCGTCGGCGGCGCCGACGCCGCGGCCGCCGGAGACCACGATGGCGGCCTCGGTCAGCTCGGGGCGGCCGGTGGACACCCGCGGCGTGCGGGAGGTGACGGTCGCGGCGTTGCCGGTGAACGCCACGGTCACGTTCTCGACCGCGCCGGCGGCGGGGGCGGCCTCGGGGGCGACGCTGTTCGGCTTGACGGTGATGACCGGCGCGCCGGTGGTGACGGCCGACTTCACCTGGTAGGACGCGGCGAACACCGACTGCGTGGCGACCGGGCCGTCCGCACCCTGCTCGACGTCGACGGCGTCGGTGATGATGCCCGACCCCAGGCGCAGGGCGGTGCGGGCGGCGACCTCCTTGCCCTCGCCGCCGGAGGTGACCAGCACCGCGGCCGCGCCCGCGGCCTTCGCGATCTGGGTGAGGGCGTCGACCTTGGGAACGACGAGGCGGGTGGCGAACTCCTCGCCGTCGGCGACGTAGACCTTCTCCGCACCGAACTCGGCGGCCTTCGCGGCGATCGCGGCGGCGGCGTCGCCGGCGCCCAGCACCACCGCGGAGGGGGCGCCCAGGCGGCGGGCCAGCGTCAGCAGCTCCAGCGCGGGCTTGCGCACCGCGCCGTCGGCGTGGTCGACCAGGACCAGGATCTCACTCATTGACTAACTCCAAACCCTTCGATGGTTCCTGGCGGCCCGTCAGATGAACTTCTGCTCGGCGAGGTACGCGGCGAGCTGCTTGCCGCCCTCGCCCTCGTCGGTCACGACCTGGCCCTGCGTGCGGGCCGGACGCGCGGTGATCTCCGCGACCTTCGTCCACGCCCCGGCCAGACCCACCGCACCGGCGTCGATGCCCAGATCGTCCAGGTCCAGCGACTGCACCGGCTTCTTCTTCGCCGCCATGATGCCCTTGAACGACGGGTAACGCGCCTCACCCGACTGGTCGGTCACCGACACCACCGCCGGCAGCGCCGCCTCGACCAGCTCCGTCGCCGCATCGCCGTCCCGACGACCCGACACCACACCCCCGGCCACCGACACCTCCGACAGCAGCGTCGCCTGCGCCACGCCCAGGCGCTCGGCCAGCAGCGCCGGCAGCACGCCCATCGTGCCGTCGGTGGAGGCCATGCCGCACACCACCAGGTCGTAGCCGGTCTTCTCCAGCGCCGCGGCGAGGACCGCCGACGTGCCGATCACGTCCGAGCCGTGGATGTCGTCGTCGTTGACGTGCACGGCCTTGTCCGCGCCCATCGACAGCGCCTTGCGCAGCGCGTCCTTCGCGTCGTCCGGCCCGACCGTCAGCACCGTCACCTCGGCGCCGTCGTTCGCCTCCGCGATCCGCAGCGCCTGCTCGACGCCGTACTCGTCCAGCTCCGACAGGAGGCCGTCCACGCCCTCCCGGTCGGTGGTGGCATCGTCCGCGAAGCGACGGTCACCGGTCGCGTCGGGCACGTACTTCACACAGACAACGATCCTCAAGCTCACGGCCTGCTCTCCTGTTACTGGTCCGATCCGGCGGCTGCGGCTGCGTCCACGCGCACCGAGCGTTCTCGGCGACACGCGCGGGGTCCGCGGTCCGGGCGGCGCGCGCCGGTGCCCACTCCGGAACTCCCCGGCAGCATACTCACGAGTAGCCCAGCCGTCACTACTCGCCAGTAGCTTACGCTGCCCGCAGGTCCGGCCGGGCACCGTGCCACCGCCTTGGCCCATCCTGCCCCAGGCCGACCCGACTGCCACCTGACCGGGCGACAGATCGCCTGTGAGATTGAACGCTCGGCCCCCTCGTTCGGACCCCCGCCCGGACCCCGAGCAGGCCCTACACGGCCTCGCCGAGCGCCGCGATCACGTCCGCCCGGCGCGGCTGCCCGGCCGCCCGGCGCACCACCCGGCCGCCGGCGTCCAGCACCAGCACGGTCGGGGTGCGCAGGATCTCCAGCCGCCGCACCAGCTCCAGCTGCGACTCGGCGTCCACCTCGACGTGCGCCACCCCGTCCACCATCCCCGCCACCTCGGCGAGGGTGCGGCGGGTGGCCCGGCACGGCTGACAGAAGGAGGTGGAGAACTGCACCAGCGTCGCCCGCTCGCCCAGCGGCGCACCGAGCTCCGCACCGGTGAGCCGCACCGCCCCGTCCTTGCCGCGCATCCGCAGCCTCCCGTCCCGCACCTTGCGCACCACGCCGAACGCGCCGGCGGCGGCCAGCACTCCCAGACACACGATCAGTCCGATCACCGCTCCAGTGTGACAAACCCGGCCCTGGGCCGGGACGCCCCGTCCCGGTAGCATCGGCGCCGTGAACGCCCGCACCCCGCACCCGACGCCCCGGCTGACCTGCCGCCGGGTGATCGACCTGTGCCGGGCCGGCGCCACCCGCTGTCGCTGACCGCCCGTCCCCGACGCCCCGTCAGCCCACAGCACCCCTTCCCGGAGCCCCTCCGTGCAGATCGACCCGCGCGGCCCGCGTTTCGCCGCCGTGCTCACCTCCGCCGTCCTCGCCGCCTCCTTGATCACCGACAGTGGCGTCCTGCTGGCCGTCCAGGCCCTGGTCTTCGCCCTCGGCGCCGCCGGCCGCTCCCCGTACAGCCTGCTGTTCCGCGCCGTGGTCCGGCCCCGGCTCGCGCCGCCCGCCGAACTCGAGGACGCCCGCCCGCCGCGCTTCGCCCAGTGCGTCGGCCTCGCCTTCGCCCTGTTCGGCCTGCTCGGACACCTGACCGGCACCGCCTGGCTCGCCCTCGCCGCCACCGGCCTGGCCCTCGCCGCGGCCTTCCTGAACGCCGCCTTCGACTACTGCCTCGGCTGCGAGTTCTACCTCCTGCTGCACCGCGCCCGCCCCCGCCCGGGCACCTGACGGCCGCGCCGCCACGGCGTCCTCCGACCCTCCGACGGGCTCCCCGTCCGGGCCCGCCGGGGCGCGGGCGTGACAGACCGTGCCCGTTCGGGGGATCATCGGTGGGAAACACCCGTGGCCGCCGCGGCGTGCCGCGACCGTCGGCCCTGCCACCACGCCCCGGGCTCCACCGGAACGGGCACCAAACCCGTGGAAGTAGGACTGACCGTGGCAGAGTTCGTGTACCCGCCGGTGATCCGCGCCGCGCTCACCGCATTCAAGGCGCTGGACCTGCGGATCTCCATCGTCGGGGCCGAGCACGTCCCCGCCACCGGCGGCGCCGTCCTGGTCAGCAACCACATCAGCTACCTGGACTTCATCTTCGCCGGCTTCGGCGCGTACCGGGTCGGCCGCCGCAAGACCCGCTTCATGGCCAAGGACGACGTGTTCCGGCACAAGGTCTCCGGGCCGCTGATGCGCGGCATGAAGCACATCCCGGTGGACCGCACCGACGGCCAGCCCGCCTACGAGGCCGCGGTCAAGGCGCTGCGCGAGGGCGAGGTGGTCGGCGTCTTCCCCGAGGCCACCATCAGCCGCTCCTTCATGCTGAAGAAGTTCAAGACCGGCGCCGCCCGGATGGCCGCCGACTCCGGCACCCCGCTGCTGCCCGTCATCCTCTGGGGCACCCAGCAGCTGTGGACCAAGGGCCGCCCGAAGACCCTGACGAAGCGTCACGTCCCGGTCACCATCATGATCGGCGAGCCGATCCACCTCACCGAGGCCGACCGGCCCGTGATGGTCACCCGCCGCCTGCGCGCCGCCATGACCGAGATGCTCGACCGCGCCCAGCGCGAGTACCCCGTCAAGCCCGCCGGCCCGGACGACGCCTGGTGGCTCCCCGCCCACCTCGGCGGCACCGCCCCCACCCCGGAGCAGGCCGAGGCCGAGGACGAGGCGGAGGCCGCCGCCAAGGCCGAGCGCCGCGCCGCCCGCTGACCCACCGTATCCGCTGCCCGGTCCGGCTCCTGGACCGGGCAGCGTCGTATCCGCAGCCCTTCGGAACGGGGCGTCGGCCTCAGCCGCCGAACCAGCCCGCTCCCCCGGAACGGACTTATCGGCCTCAGCCGCCGAACCAGCCCGCCGCGTCCAGCCGGAACCCGGTCGGTCCGGTCAACCGGGCGATGCCGTCCTCGAGTTCGCGCAGTCGCTGCTCGCCCAGCGCCGCCGCCCAACGGCCCCGGATCTGCTCGAACACCGCCGCCGACCGGGCCAGCAGGTCCAGCCCGTGCGGGGTCAGCCGCACCACCTTGCGCCGCGCGTCGCCCGGGTCGTCGACCCGCTCCGCGTAGCCGAGCGCCTCCAGCCGGTCGACGGTCTTCCCGGCGGCCTGCTTGGACACCCCCAGCCGGCGGCCGATCTCGCTCGCCGTCGCGCCCTCCGGCCCGATCGCCTGCAGCGCGAAGCCGTGCGCGGGCCGCGCCTCGGGGTGGCCCTGCCGGGCGAGTTCGGCGTGCAACTCGTCGATGATCGTGCGGAATCCCGCGAACAGCAGCAGCGGAAGCTCGAAGCCGTTGCGCAGATCGACAACCTGGTTTACGTTTTGGTCAACCACGTTGTCCATTCTAGGACGCGCAGCCGCGGCACGCCCCCGGCCGCCCCGGCACGCCTCCGACCACCCGAAAGGGACCGCCATGTCCGGCGCCACCAGCACCGCCCCGCACTTCCCCGACCTCACCCCCGACACCGCCCCGCCGGCCGCCCGCCGCCCCCTCGAACAGATCACCCGCCACCTCGGCTACCTCCCGAGCGCCGCCGCCCGCCTCGCCCACTCACCCCAACTCCTCGACGGCTTCCTCAAGTTGACCGCGCTCTTCGACGCCACCGAACTCGACCCGCTGGTCCGCGAGACCGTCGTGCTGACCATCGCCACCCGCAACGGCTGCCACCTCTGCGTCGCCATGCACACCGCCCAGCTCACCCGGCTCGCCGCCGCACCCGAACTGATCGCCGCCCTGCGCGCCCAACAGCCGCTACCCGACGCCCGCCTGGAGGCCGTCCGGCGCTTCGTCCACTCCGCGCTCGACCACACCGGCGCCGTCCCCGAGACCGACCTCGCCGACCTGCTCTCGCACGGCTTCACCTCCCGCAACGCCCTGGAGATCGTCCTCGGCATCGGCGCCTACACCCTCTCGACCTTCGCCAACCGCCTCACCGACGCCCCCGTCGACCCCCAACTCGCCCCCTTCGCCTGACCTTCCGCCCCAGGCCGGTACGCTCCCCCGGTGACCGACCGCGGCCTCGCCCTCCCCGCTCTCCGGCACCAGCTGGTGACCGCGGTCCTCACCCTGGCCGCCCCCGGCCTCCAGGACGCCGGCTTCGACCCGGCCCCGCACCTGCGCACCCTCCTCACCGAGGCCTGCGACGCCGCCGCCCCCACGCCCTGGCTCGGCCACACCCTCCGCACCCCCGAGGAGGCCGCCCGCACCGCCGACCTCGGCGCCGCCGTCGAGACCCACCTCGCCGCCCTCCCGCCCGACCCCACCCCCGCCGACCACCTCCGCTCCCCCACCTGGCACCCCGTCACCACCGCGGCCGCCCGGCTCGCCCGCCTCCTGGTCCACAACGACCACCACGCCGGCTGAGACCGTCAGGGAGCGGGACGGGCGGTGCAGGTCGGGTCGGTCCGCGGCAGGCGGCCGTCGGCGAGATAGGAATTGACGACTCCGTCGACGCAGGCGTTGCCGTAACTCCCGTACAGGCCGTGCCGGTCGGCGCCTTCCAGGGTCACCAGCCGGCTGCCGGGAAGCATCGCGCGCAGGGCGACGGCACCGCGGTGCGGGGCACGCGGGTCTCCGGTGGCCGAGAGGATCAGCGCCCGGGTGTCCCGCCCCACTTCGACGGGGGCCTCGCGCGGGCGGTCCCCGAACGTGCAAGGCGTGACGTTCTCCACCAGCGGTGCGAACAGCGGGTGTTCGGCCCGGCGGGCCTCGATCCGGCGCCAGTACTCCTCGGGGTCGTGCGACGCCGCCCCGTCCGCGCACAGGATGGCCTGCGACACGCTGCCGGACGGTGAGGACTGCGCGCCGAACAGGAACCGCAGCAGCGCCGCGGTCGCGTCCGACGGGGTGACCGGCAGACCGGCCGCGGCCCGGCCCAGCATCGCCAACTGCTCGGCCAGCGCCGCCCGTTCGGCCTCCGAATCGCCCGCCAGCCCGGCGTACACCAGCACCGGGACACGCGTGTCGTCGAGCATCACCGCCTCCGGCCCGCCGCCCACGACCAGCGGACGGACCGCGGCCGCCCGGACGGTCGCCCACACCCCCGCCTCGACCTCCGCCCGCGTCCGACCGAGCCCCCACTCCGCGTCGCGGGCCGCCGCCCAGTCCGCCCAGTCGCCGAACGCCCGCTCCAGCTCCGGAAGTTGATCCGGCAGCAGGGCCGGCCCCACCCGCCGCGGATCCAGCGCACTGTCCAGCACCACCCGGTCGACCCGGCCGGGAAACAGCCGCGCGTACGCCGTGCCGAGGTACGTGCTGTACGAGACCCCGAGGTACGAGATCCGCCGCTCGCCGAGCGCACCCCGGATCACGTCCAGGTCCCGCGCCGAATCGCGGGTGCCCGCGTACGGCAGCAAGTCCCCGACCGCCGAGCGGCACCGGGCCGCCAAGTCCCGCTGGAAGACCACCTGCCGGTCGAACGCCGCCCGGCCCACGCCGGCCGAAGCGACGCTGAACCCCACCGGCCACCCGCAGTCGATCGCCCCGCTCCGGCCGACGAACCGCAGGTCCACCCCGACCAGGTCGTACCGGCCCGCCGTCTCCCCCAGCGCCGCCCGCACCCGCACCGGCGCGCCGAGCGAGGGGCGCCCGGGCCGCCGTCGTTCAGCAGCAGGACGCCGATCCGGTGCCGGGCATCGCTCGCGGCGATCCGCGACAAGGCCACCCGGACGGTGGGCCCCGACGGGTGGTCGTGGTCGAGCGGCACGGTGACCTCCGTGCACCGGGCTCCCGCCTGCTCCAGCGCGGCGCCCTCCTGGTCGTCCGGGCCCAGCAGGCAACTGCGCCAGTCCAGGTGCTGCCGGTGGAAACGGTCGAACCCCCGGCCGGGCTCCTCGGCACCCGCAGTCCCCGCCACGGAGGCCGCGAACAGCGCGGCCACCGCCAGCAGGGCCCGCCCGGCCCGCGACCTGCGGCCCGCCCGACGGGCACCTGAGTGGGCACGGTCGGCCATGACGCCTCCTCGGTGCGGTCGGCCCGGCGGCCGCGAGCCTCCGGACGGAAGCGCGCGACCTGTCACGCCGTCAGGATCGCCTCTCCCGGCCGTCCCCGGGCCGCCGACACACCCCCGGCCCCTCGGAACGTCCTCACCGCCCCGCTCGCGCCATCCCCCTGACACTCCGCCACCCGCTCCGCACCGCCCGCCGCACCGAGTACGAACTCCCCTGCCCAGTCCGGAAGTTGCTTCACTCCCCTGCTGGCCCAGCGCGAACACCGACGGGTCGAACGGACACGCCGCGGACGCGCCGGTCACGCAGCGGGCCCCGACCGCCATCCGGCCGGGGCCCGCCCATCCGCGCTCAGCGCCCCGGCCCCTCGGCCCGGCCCTCGCCCGGCAGCGTGTCGGGCAGCACGAACTGCGGGTTCTCGATCAGCCCGACCACCGCCCCGGACGGCTCCACCACCGTCGCCACCCGGATCCCGCCGCCGACCTCCTGCACCTCGGCCCGGACCGTCGCCCCGGCCGCCACCACCCACTTCAGCGCCGCATCGACGTCCCTGACACCCCAGTACGTCACCGGCCCCACCGCCGGATCGCCGTTCGGGTCGAGCGCCAGCTCGTACCCCCCGACGTTGAACCCGACGTAGAACGGCTCGTCGAAGTACGGCTCGATGCCCAGCACCGACGACCACCACGTCTTCGCGGCAGCCAGGTCCGGCGCGGGATAGATCACTGTCCGAAGACCCAGGAACACGTCAACGCCCTTCCGCAGCACCCTTGTTCTTCCGAACGCGAGCGTAGAGCCCGGCTACGACAACGCCGCCCCACCACGCCGGGAGTCTCACCCCAGCTGCGGCAGCACCTCCGCAGCCACCCACTCCATCGCCTGCTCCACCTGCTCCCCCGCCACCGGCAGCCACAGCGTGCAGTCCGTCAGGCCCGCTTCGGCCAGCTCCCCCAGCTCGGCCACCACGCTCCCCGCCGTCGCCGCCGCCCCGCCCAACGGCCGCCCCGGAGCCTCCACCACCGCCTCCGCCCCCGGCGGCGTCAGGAACACCGCCGCCGCCAGGGCGAACCGCTCCACCTCCACCTCCTCCCCCAGCCGGCGCCGGACCCGCGACACCTCTGCCGCATCCACCCCCGTCCCGTACCAGCCGTCCCCGTACCGGGCCGCCCGCCGCAACGCCGCCTCGCTGTGCCCGCCCACCCACAGCGGCGGCCCGCCCGCCGTTACCGGTGCAACCCCCAGCCTCGCCCCGCGCACGCTCGTGAACCGTCCTTCGAACTCCGCCGGCCGCGACGCCCACAACGCCCGCGCCGCCCCCAGGTGATCGTCCGTCCGCGCGCCCCGCTCCCGCACCGGCACCCCCGCCGCCGCGAACTCCTCCGGGTTCCACCCCGTCCCCACCCCCAGGACCAGCCGCCCGCCCGACAGCACGTCCAGGGTCGCCGCCTGATTGGCCATCACCACCGGCCGGTAGTACGGCACCACCAGCACCGAGGTCAGCAACCGCACCCGCGACGTGGCCCCCGCCACCGCCGCCAGCAGCACCAGCGGATCGGCGTCCAGCCCGAACCCGCTCTCCAACACCCGGTTCCCGACCGCCACATGATCGAACCCCAACCGCTCCGCCGCCTGCGCCGCCCGGAGCACCCCCCGACCGTCCCCCGCCGGCCACCGCGGCTGAAGCGAAACCCCGACACGCAACCCGGACATGGCAGCACACCCCTCCGTAGACCACCCGACGCCATGCCCCAACCGCGCGCCCGCTGCCGTTTCATCCCCGCAGGTCACCGCCGGGTCGCCAGGTCGCTCCGTCTTGCGGCCGAAAAGCCCGG
>NZ_KK853997.1:1818345-1819697 GCF_000696185.1 Kitasatospora cheerisanensis KCTC 2395
CTGAGGACAAGCCCTCGGCCTATTAGTACCGGTCAACTCCACCCCTCACAGGGCTTCCATATCCGGCCTATCAACCCAGTCGTCTACTGGGAGCCTTACCCTCTCAAGGAGGTGGGAGTGCTCATCTCGAAGCAGGCTTCCCGCTTAGATGCTTTCAGCGGTTATCCCTCCCGAACGTAGCCAACCAGCCATGCCCTTGGCAGGACAACTGGCACACCAGAGGTTCGTCCGTCCCGGTCCTCTCGTACTAGGGACAGCCCTTCTCAACACTCCTACGCGCACAGCGGATAGGGACCGAACTGTCTCACGACGTTCTAAACCCAGCTCGCGTACCGCTTTAATGGGCGAACAGCCCAACCCTTGGGACCTACTCCAGCCCCAGGATGCGACGAGCCGACATCGAGGTGCCAAACCATCCCGTCGATATGGACTCTTGGGGAAGATCAGCCTGTTATCCCCGGGGTACCTTTATCCGTTGAGCGACGGCGCTTCCACAAGCCACCGCCGGATCACTAGTCCCTACTTTCGTACCTGCTCGACCCGTCAGTCTCACAGTCAAGCTCCCTTGTGCACTTACACTCAACACCTGATTGCCAACCAGGCTGAGGGAACCTTTGGGCGCCTCCGTTACCCTTTAGGAGGCAACCGCCCCAGTTAAACTACCCACCAGACACTGTCCCTGATCCGGATCACGGACCCAGGTTAGACATCCAGCACGACCAGAGTGGTATTTCAACGGCGACTCCACAACAACTGGCGTTGCTGCTTCAAAGTCTCCCACCTATCCTACACAAGCCGAACCGAACACCAATATCAAGCTATAGTGGTCCCGGGGTCTTTCCGTCCTGCTGCGCGAAACGAGCATCTTTACTCGTAATGCAATTTCACCGGGCCTGTGGTTGAGACAGTCGAGAAGTCGTTACGCCATTCGTGCAGGTCGGAACTTACCCGACAAGGAATTTCGCTACCTTAGGATGGTTATAGTTACCACCGCCGTTTACTGGCGCTTAAGTTCTCAGCTTCGCCCGACCGAAGTCGGACTAACCGGTCCCCTTAACGTTCCAGCACCGGGCAGGCGTCAGTCCGTATACATCGCCTTACGGCTTCGCACGGACCTGTGTTTTTAGTAAACAGTCGCTTCTCGCTGGTCTCTGCGGCCACCACCAGCTCAAGGAGCAAGTCCCATCACCAGCAATGGCCCCCCTTCTCCCGAAGTTACGGGGGCATTTTGCCGAGTTCCTTAACCACAGTTCACCCGAACGCCTCGGTATTCTCTACCTGACCACCTGAGTCGGTTTGGGGTACGGGCCGCCATGAAACTCGCTAGAGGCTTTTCTCGACAGCATAGGATC
>NZ_KK853997.1:1821825-1837979 GCF_000696185.1 Kitasatospora cheerisanensis KCTC 2395
GTGCCGAATAGTCAACGTTCCACCCATGAGCAACCGTGCGAGACATTCGCTCGCAAGCGGCCATGTGCTCCTTAGAAAGGAGGTGATCCAGCCGCACCTTCCGGTACGGCTACCTTGTTACGACTTCGTCCCAATCGCTGGTCCCACCTTCGACGGCTCCTCCCCTTACGGGTTAGGCCACCGGCTTCGGGTGTTACCGACTTTCGTGACGTGACGGGCGGTGTGTACAAGGCCCGGGAACGTATTCACCGCAGCATGCTGATCTGCGATTACTAGCAACTCCAACTTCATGGGGTCGAGTTGCAGACCCCAATCCGAACTGAGACCGGCTTTTTGGGATTCGCTCCGCCTCACGGCATCGCAGCCCTTTGTACCGGCCATTGTAGCACGTGTGCAGCCCAAGACATAAGGGGCATGATGATTTGACGTCGTCCCCACCTTCCTCCGAGTTGACCCCGGCAGTCTCCTGTGAGTCCCCGACATTACTCGCTGGCAACACAGAACAAGGGTTGCGCTCGTTGCGGGACTTAACCCAACATCTCACGACACGAGCTGACGACAACCATGCACCACCTGTACACCGACCACAAGGGGGCTGCCCATCTCTGAGCCGTTTCCGGTGTATGTCAAGCCTTGGTAAGGTTCTTCGCGTTGCGTCGAATTAAGCCACATGCTCCGCTGCTTGTGCGGGCCCCCGTCAATTCCTTTGAGTTTTAGCCTTGCGGCCGTACTCCCCAGGCGGGGAACTTAATGCGTTAGCTGCGGCACCGACGACGTGGAATGTCGCCAACACCTAGTTCCCAACGTTTACGGCGTGGACTACCAGGGTATCTAATCCTGTTCGCTCCCCACGCTTTCGCTCCTCAGCGTCAGTAATGGCCCAGAGATCCGCCTTCGCCACCGGTGTTCCTCCTGATATCTGCGCATTTCACCGCTACACCAGGAATTCCGATCTCCCCTACCACACTCCAGCCTGCCCGTATCGAATGCAGACCCGGGGTTAAGCCCCGGGCTTTCACATCCGACGCGACAGGCCGCCTACGAGCTCTTTACGCCCAATAATTCCGGACAACGCTCGCACCCTACGTATTACCGCGGCTGCTGGCACGTAGTTAGCCGGTGCTTCTTCTGCAGGTACCGTCACTTGCGCTTCTTCCCTGCTGAAAGAGGTTTACAACCCGAAGGCCGTCATCCCTCACGCGGCGTCGCTGCATCAGGCTTTCGCCCATTGTGCAATATTCCCCACTGCTGCCTCCCGTAGGAGTCTGGGCCGTGTCTCAGTCCCAGTGTGGCCGGTCGCCCTCTCAGGCCGGCTACCCGTCGTCGCCTTGGTAGGCCATTACCCCACCAACAAGCTGATAGGCCGCGGGATCATCCTGAACCGCCGGAGCTTTCCACCAACCCCCATGCGGGAGAAGGTCGTATCCGGTATTAGACCTCGTTTCCAAGGCTTGTCCCAGAGTTCAGGGCAGATTCCCCACGTGTTACTCACCCGTTCGCCACTGATCCACCCCGAAGGGCTTCACCGTTCGACTTGCATGTGTTAAGCACGCCGCCAGCGTTCGTCCTGAGCCAGGATCAAACTCTCCGTGAATGTCTCCACGGGGAGCGGCACAGCAACCACCGGAATAAGGGCGGTCCTGCGCACTGCGTCCTCGCTAGTGTTACTTCATAAAGGAATCTCCAACCGATCATCAAGACCGGCCGGGGATGTCAACATATCTGGCGTTGACTTTTGGCACGCTGTTGAGTTCTCAAGGAACGGACGCTTCCTTCGAGCGATCTTCCGATCGGCCCTCCGGGCGCTTCGTTCTTTCGTGTTTCCAGCTTATCAGATGTTTTCCGCTCCGTTTTCCGGAGTTTCGATCCGACTCGCTGTTGTCTTCTGTGACCTGACGGCCCGTCCGACGTTTCAAACTCTAGCCGATCCCCGCTCCGAAAAGCGAATCCGCCGCAATCTCCAAAAACGCGCACAGCAAATACGAACGGAGACGCGAAAAGGACGCGACCCGTCACGGATCAACCGGTTGGTTCTCAAGGGATTGGCCGCCCCGGGACCGTCCACACAGATGCGTGTCCGGTGCTCCCAGCCGAGCGACCAGTGAACACTACGCCGGATCCGCGCCAGGTGCAAACACGCCGACGGCCGGCCCGGAAGGTGTCTTCCGAACCGGCCGTCGGTCATGGAGCAGGAGGAGGCGTCAGGCCTGGCGGCCCATCTCCTCGGCGATCGCGGCGGCGAAGGCGTCGATGTCGGCTTCGGTGGTGTCGAAGGCGGCCATCCAGCGGACCTCGCCGGTGTGCTCGTCCCAGAAGTAGAAGCGGTAGCGCTTCTGGAGGCGCTCGCTGACCTCGCGCGGCAGGATCGCGAAGACGGCGTTGGCCTGGACGGGGCGGACCACGGTGACGCCGGGGATCTCGCGGACGGCGGCCTCCAGGCGGAGGGCCATCGCGTTGGCGTGGCCGGCGTTGCGCAGCCAGAGGTCGCCGGTGAGGAGGGCCTCGAACTGGACCGAGACGAAGCGCATCTTCGAGGCGAGCTGCATCGACATCTTGCGCAGGTACTTGAGGTCGCGGACCCGCTCGGGGTTGAGGACGACCACGACCTCGCCGAGCAGCAGGCCGTTCTTGGTGCCGCCGAAGGAGAGGACGTCGACTCCGCAGTCGGTGGTGAACTCGCGGAACGGGACGCCGAGGGAGGCGGCCGCGTTGGCGAGCCGGGAGCCGTCCATGTGGACGAGCATGCCGCGCTCGTGGGCGTGCTCGCAGATCGCCCGGACCTCCTCGACGGTGTAGAGGGTGCCGAGTTCGGTGGACTGGGTGATGGAGACGGCGAGCGGCTGGGCGCGGTGCTCGTCGCCCCAGCCCCAGGCCTGCTGGTCGATCAGCTCGGGGGTGAGCTTGCCGTCGGGGGTGGGGACGGTGTGGATCTTGATCCCGGCGATCTTCTCGGGCGCGCCGCACTCGTCGACGTTGATGTGCGCGCTCGCCGCGGCGATCACCGCACCCCAGCGGGGCAGCAGGGTCTGCAGGGCGACCACGTTGGCGCCGGTGCCGTTGAAGACGGGGTACGCCTCGGCCCGGTCGCCGAAGTGACGGCGGAAGACGGTCTGCAGGTGCTCGGTGTACTGGTCCTCGCCGTAGGCGACCTGGTGGCCGTCGTTGGCGAGGGCTATCGCCGCGAGGATCTCGGGGTGGACGCCGGCGTAGTTGTCGCTGGCGAAGCCGCGCACGGCGGGGTCGTGGTGCCGCACCGCGTCGGTCGGGCCGAAGGGGGTGGTCATCGGGCTGTCAGCCACAGGTGCTGTCCATTCAGTTCTGCTGCGGGGCGGTCCCAGAGGCCCGCCAGGGTGGTGGCCAGGTCGGCGGTGTCGGTGAAGCCCGGGAACTTGGCGTCCGGCTTCTCGGCACGCATCTCGGGGCTGACCAGGGCCTTGATGACCAGGATGGCAGCTGCGGCGGTGGGGGTTCCGTCCTCGGCGGTGGTCTCCTTCACGAAGGAGTTCGCCATGGCGAGGGTCCAGGCCTCGGTGGCGGCCTTGGCGGCGGCGTACGCGGCGCCGCCGGCGGTGGGCTTGTGCGCGGCGGAGGCGGAGACCATCGCGTAGCGGCCGGCGGGGCTGCGCAGCAGGGCGGGCTGGAAGGCCAGCGAGGTGTGCTGGAGGGTGCGCACGACGGTGTCGTGCAGGAAGTCCCAGTCGTCTATCCGGGTCTCGAAGAAGGTCTTGCTGCCGCGCCAGCCGCCGACCAGGTGGAACAGGCCGTCGACGTGGCCGTGCTCGGCTTCGAGGTGGTCGGCCCAGTCGTGGACCTCCTGCGGGTCGAGCAGGTCGATGACCTGGCCGGTGATCCGCGCGCCGGGGACGGCGGTGCGGATGCCGTCGATGGCCTTGTCGAGGCGCTGCTGGTCGATGTCGGCGCCGATCACGGTGGCGCCGTCGGCGGTGAGGCGGCGCAGGGTGGCCTGGCCGGCGGGGCCGCTGGCTCCGGCGACGGCGATGACCTTGCCGTCGAGCGGGCGGGCGGTGCGGGGGGCGGTGGTCACGCGGCGATCTCCTCGACGTCGGCGCTGGTGATGCCCTTGGTGCCGGCGATGACGCGGCTGAGCTTCTTGGACAGGGCTTCGTAGAACATGCTGAGCGGGAACTCGTCGGGGTGGACGGCGTCGCACAGCGCCTTGCGCAGCGCCTTGTCCTCGGCGAGGTCGAGCGGGAGCGCCTCGGGGCCCTTGGCCCAGGTCGAGGCGGGGTGCGGGGTGAGGTACTGGGAGACCAGCTGGTAGGCGGCGATCCAGTGCGCGGTCTTGGGGCGGTCGATGCCGTCGCGGTAGAGGGTCTCGATCTCGGCGCAGAGCTGGTTGGTGACCTCGGCGACCCGCGACCAGTCGAAGGTGAGCCGGTTGTCGCGCCAGCGCAGCGCGTCGTGCTTGTGCAGGTAGGCGAAGAGCAGCTGGCCGCCCATGCCGTCGTAGTTGCGGACGCGGTCGCCGCTGACCGGGAAGCGGAACATCCGGTCGAAGAGGATGGCGTACTGGACGTCGCGGCCCTGGCTGAAGCCCTCGGCCTCGAGTTTGACCGACTCCTTGAAGGTGTTCAGGTCGCAGCGGAGCTCTTCGAGTCCGTACATCCAGAACGGGCTGCGCTGCTTGATCATGAACGGGTCGAAGGGCAGGTCGCCGTGGCTGTGGGTGCGGTCGTGGACCAGGTCCCACAGGACGAAGGTCTGCTGGGTGCGGTCCTGGTCCTGGAGCAGGCTCTCGGCGTCGGCGGGGATGTCGAGGCCGAGCTGGCGGACGGCGCTGGTGGAGACGGTGCGGAAGCGGGCGGCCTCGCGGTCGCAGAAGATGCCGCCCCAGGTGAAACGTTCCGGCGCCTCGCGGACGGCCACGGTCTCGGGGAAGAGCACGGCGGAGTTGGTGTCGTAGCCGGCGGTGAAGTCCTCGAAGGTGATGCCGAGGTAGCCGGGGTTGTCGAAGCGGGTCTTCTCCAGCTCGGCGATCCACTCGGGCCAGACGACCTTCAGCAGGACGGCTTCCAGGTTGCGGTCCGGGTTGCCGTTCTGGGTGTACATCGGGAAGACCACGAGGTGGCCGATGCCGTCGACGCGGTGCTCGTTGGGGCGGAAGGCCAGCAGCGAGTCCAGGAAGTCGGGCTCCCGGTAACCGGTGTCGGCCCACTTGCCGAGGTCGGCCTGCACGGCGGCGAGGTACTCGGCGTCGTGCGGGAAGAGCGGGGCGAGCTCGGCGACGGCGCCCTGCACGGTGTCGACCAGGGGGTCGACGGTGGTGCGGGGGGTGGCGGCGAGGTCGATCGAGCCGTCCTTGGACTGCAGGGGCCGGAGGGCCTCGACGGCGTCCTTGAGGCGCAGCCAGGCCGGGTGCGTGGCGAGGCCGGCAGTGGGGGCGTCGCCCGCGGCCGCGAGCGTCGGCGAAAGATTCTGCATCACAGGCTCACTTCGACAGGAGTTATTTCGACAAGACCACGTTAAGTGCGAAAGGTTCTCCGGCTCAAGACCAGTTTGACGGCGGACACTCCAGTTCGTAGCGCCACCGCCCCCGCTTCCCGCCGCGTTGGATGAAACGGACACATCCGGCGTCGGTTCCGGTACGCCCGACCCTGCCCGCCCCGAACGGGCCGCCACCGGGGCCGCAGGCCCGCTCCGCGCCCGTGCCGCGGCGCCGGCGCTCCGGCCGCCGCCCTGCCCCGGGCGGCCGCGCCCGGCCACTTCCGGCGTGCTCTCCCCACGCAGGCCGCAGGCCCGCCAACGCCTCGGTGCGCCCCCGTTTGCGCCTGCTGCGCCCGCCCGGGCTTCGGTGATCGTGGGTGGGTGCGAACACCCGGCCGAAGGAGACGGCGATGCACGGTCCGGCGCTGGTGAACTGGCTGCTGGCGGCGCTGGCCGCGGGCAGCGGCGGCTACTACGGGTGGCGGGCGCGGCGCGGCCGGCGGGCCGGCGCGTCGTGCGGGGACGGTGCGCCGGCCCGGCGGGAGTCGGACGTGCTGGAGGCCGCGATGGGCCTGGGCATGGCGGGGATGGCGCTGCTGCCGGGGGTGGCCTGGGGCTGGCCGTACGCGCTGCTGGCGGCTGTGCTGCTGGCGGGTGCGCTGGCCGGGCGCGGACGGCGCTGCGGGCGCACCGGCTGCACCACGGGATCGGCGCGCTGGCGATGGCGTACATGGCGCTGGCGATGGCGGGCGGTCCGGGCGGCGGGCATGCCGGGCACCACGGGGCGCCGGGCGGGCTGCCGATGGTGACGGGGGTGCTGCTGGTGTACTTCGGCGGGTACGCGCTGTGGGAGGGCAGCCGGTTGATCCCGGCGGACGGGGCGGCGGTGGCGGCGCCGCTGCTGCGGGCCTGCCGGGCGGGCATGGGGATCGGGATGTTCGCGATGCTGCTGACCATGTGAGTGCCGGTGCGCGGCGGCCGGCCGGCAGCTGACGGTCCGTCGGAAACCGTGCGGGGACGTGGTCTTGGTCACTGGGGCGGCCCGGCCGTTCCGCGTCGGCGTGAGGCGGCATAGGTTGGGGGGAAGCGCACCGCCGCGCACCGTGTCCCTCCTCGGGAGCCCCCTGCCATGACGGCACTGCTGAGCCTGTTGCTGCTCGGACTGCTGCTCGCCACCGTGGCGCCGCGCCGCCTGGCCCGGGCCCGCTGGCCCGAGCGAGAACCGGTGCTGGCCCTGCTGGTGTGGCAGATGCTGGTGGTCGCGGTGCTGCTGTGCTGCGTGCTGAGCCTGCTGCTGGCGAGCGCCGCGGCGCTGCCGGCCTGGCGGGACGTGGTGTTCTCGGGTGCGCCGGCCGGGGTCGCGGAGGCGTACGGCCTGGCGGGTCTGGAGGGTTGGGGCCGGCTGTCGGCCGCGGTGCTGGCGGCGGGCGGGCTGTGGACGGCGCTGTCGCTGGCCCGGGAGATCCGGTCGGCGCGTGCGGAGCGTGATCACCGGCATGCCCAACTGGTGCGGCGCGCGCCCGAGTTGCCGGCTTCGCTGCTGCCGCGGCGGCGGCGTCCGCGGGAGCCGTTGGTGGTGCTGGAGAACGTCCGGCCGCAGGCCTGGTCGCTGCCGGGGCCGCAGGCCCGGCTGGTGGTGACCACGGGAGCCCTGCAGCAGTTGTCGGACCGGGAGCTGGCGGCGGTGCTGAGCCACGAGCGGGGTCATGTCCGGGCCCGGCACCACTGGTTGGCGCAGTGCTCGCAGGCTCTGGCCACCGGTTTCCCGGGGGTCGGGGTGTTCTCCGAGTTCCGGGACCAGGTGGCGGTGCTGGTGGAGCTGGCGGCGGACGACCGGGCGGCCCGTCGGCACGGGCGGGTGACCACCGCGCTGGCGCTGGCGGAGTTGAACAGCGAGGTGTTCGCGTCCTGCCCGCCGCGGCAGTTGGCGCAGTCGCCGGCCCGGGTGGACCGGCTGCTGCTGGGCGAGCCGCGGCTGCCGCGGCGGGCCCGGCTGGGCTGGACGCTGGCGGCGCTGGCCGCCCCGGTGGCGGCGGCGCTGCTGGCCGCCGCGCCGGGGCTGTCGACGCTGTTCTGAGCGGGCCGGCCCCGCGCGGGGCCGGCGCTCCGTCGGTTCGGCCCGGCCGGTTCGGATCAGCCCTGCGGCGGGAGCGTCTCGGCGAGGATGCGGCGGTGCACGGGGCGGGCCTTGCGGTAGCGCTCGCGGCCCTCGTCGGTGAGCGCGACGAAGATGCCCCGGCGGTCGTTCTCGCACAGCGAGCGCTGCACCAGGCCGGATTTCTCCATCCGGGCGACGAGCCGGGAGAACGCGCTCTGGCTGAGGTGGACGCTGCCGGAGAGCACCTGGGCGCGGGAGCCGGACTGGTGCTCCTCCTGCTCGAACTCCCAGAGGCGCTCCAGGAGTTCGAACTCGCTGACGCCGATGCCGAAGGCGTCGCCGAGCTCGCGGTCTATGGCGCAGGACGTGACCGCATGGCTGGCCAGGACGGCGCGCCACTGCTGGGTGAGCGCCGTCTCGGCGGCCGGGTCATGGTCCGGATCTAGGTCGGTCACGCCGCCACGTTACCACATGCATGCACATCTGTTGCGGCTACATTAAATGCACTTGCATCCCATGCATATGCATGTAGCGTACGGTGCCATGACCGACACGCGATGGACCCCACGCCTCTGGGGCGCCCTGGTGGTGCTCTGCGCCGCCATGTTCCTGGACGCCCTCGACGTCTCGATGGTGGGCGTCGCCCTGCCCTCGATCGGCGCCGACCTGCATCTGTCCGACTCCGCCCTGCAGTGGGTGGTGAGCGGCTACGTCCTCGGCTACGGCGGCCTGCTGCTGCTCGGCGGCCGCGCGGCCGACCTGCTCGGCCGTCGCCGGGTGTTCCTGGTCGCCCTGGCGGTGTTCGCCGGCGCCTCGCTGCTCGGCGGCCTGGTCGACAGCGGCCCGCTGCTGATCGGCGCCCGCTTCCTGAAGGGCGTCAGTGCCGCGTTCACCGCCCCGGCCGGCCTCTCCATCATCACCACCACCTTCGCCGAGGGCCCGGCCCGCAACCGCGCGCTGTCCATCTACACCACCTGCTCCGCCGCCGGCTTCTCGCTCGGCCTGGTCATCAGCGGGCTGCTGACCTCGGCCGGCTGGCGGCTGACGTTCCTGATGCCGGTCCCGATCGCGCTCGCCGCGCTGCTGGCCGGCGTGAAGCTGCTGCCCCGTCAGCACGGCGAGCAGCGCGCCTCCGGCGGGTACGACGTGGCGGGCGCGATCACCGGCACCGCCGCCGTCCTGCTGCTGGTGTTCACGGTGACGGAGGCGCAGGGCGCGGGCTGGCTGTCGCTGCGCACGCTCGGTTCGCTGCTGCTGGTGGCGGCGCTGGCCGCGGCCTTCCTGCTGATCGAGGCGCGCACGGCGCACCCGCTGGTACGGCTCGGCATCTTCCGCAGCGCGGGCGTCCGCCGGGCGAACCTGACGGCGCTGACGCTGATGGGCGCGTACGCGGGCTTCCAGTTCGTGGCCACGCTGTACCTGCAGCGGCTGCTCGGCTGGTCCGCGCTGGAGACGGCGCTCGGCCTGCTGCCGGGCGGCGCGATCGTCGCCCTGTCGGCCGGCTCGGTCGGCCGCCTGCTGGACCGCTTCGGTCCGGAGCGGGTGCTCCCGGTCGGCGTCGCGTCGATGACGGTCGGCTACGCGCTCTTCCTGCGGCTGGACGAGCACAGCGGCTTCGCCGGCCTGGTGCTGCCGAGCATGCTGCTGATCGGCGCGGGCTTCGCGCTGGCCTTCCCGTCGGTCAACGTGGCGGCCACCAGCGGCGTGTCCGACGACGAACAGGGCCTCGCCTCGGGGCTGGTGAACACCGCGCTCCAGGTCGGCGGCGCGATCGTGCTGGCCGCCACCACCGCCGTGCTCACCGCGGGCACCGGCGGCGGGACGGACGCGCACGCCCAACTCGCGGGCTACCGGCCCGCCCTGGTGCTGGTGACGGGCGCCACCGTGCTCGGCCTGCTGGTCGCGCTGACCGGCGCGCTGCGCACCGCCCGCCGCAAGCCCGAGCCGGTCTCCGTGCCGGACTACCGGTACGCGCCGCTGGAGGCGGAGGTGCTGTCGGAGCGCTGAGCACCCGTGGGCCGCTCGGTCCCGCCCGGCGAGCGGCCGCCTGACGAGGCGTCGGAGCCGGCTCCACCAAACCCCCGTGTTGGTGGAGCCGGAGCGCTGTCCGTGCCGGGCCCGGCGGGCCGGATGGACGGCGGAGCAGTCACCATGGCAGCTTGCCGGTCCCCGGTCAATCCCGTTCGGCGCCGCCGATACCGAACTGCGGCCGGGCGGGCGGGGCCCGCGCTCACCGCCGGCCCCAGCCGTCCGGGGCCGTCCCGCCGGCCCCTGCCGTCACTGGTTCTTGAGGATGCCCTGGAGCAGTTCGAGGGTCTGCTGCGGGGTCAGGCTGTCCACGCAGAGCCGCTCCATGACCTGCAGGTACTCGTCGACGTCGTCGCGCTTGTCGAGGTACAGGGCGCTGGTGAGCTGCTCCAGGTAGACCACGTCCGGCAGGTCCTGCTCGGGGAAGCGCAGCACCGAGAACGCGCCGCTCTCACCGGCGTGCGCGCCGAACCGGAAGGGCATCACCTGCAGCACCACGCTGGGGAATTGCGCCAACTCCACCAGGTGCTCCAGCTGGGCGCGCATCACCTCGGGCCCGCCGACCGGGCGGCGCAGCGCCGCCTCGTCGATGACGGCCCACAGCTTGGGTCCGCGGCCCTCGGTGAGCAGCTTCTGCCGCCGGGTGCGGAGCGCGACGCGGCGCTCGATCTCGTCGTCGGCGAGCGCGGGCCGGTTCTGCGCGAAGATCGCCCGGGAGTACTCGTCGCACTGGAGCAGGCCGGGGACGAACTGCACCTCGTAGGTGCGGATCAGCGCGGCGGCCTCCTCCAGACCCATGTACGTCTGGAACCAGTTGGGCAGCACGTCGTTGTAACTGTGCCACCAGCCGGACTTGTTGGCCTCGCGGACCAGGGCGAGCAGGGTCTCCCGCTCGGGGCCGCCGGCCAGGCCGTACAGGCTGAGCAGGTCGGCCACGTCGCGCTCCTTGAAGGAGACGCGGCCGAGTTCCATCCGGCTGATCTTGGACTCCGAGGCGCGGATCGCGTAGCCGGCGTCCTCGCGGCTGATCGCACAGCCCTCACGGAGCCGGCGGAGCTGTGAGCCGAGGAGGATGCGGCGCACCATCGAGCCCCCGCCGGGCTGCACTGCGGTCATCTGACCAAACCTCCACTGGGAAAGACCAGTTGCACAGTCTGCCATCACTTGGGCGCACTGAGTGCCGATAGTGGTGCGCAGGGCTATCGGTTCTGACGCGCAGGCACCATCTTGCACGTGCATCCGGTGCATGCATATGCCAATCGCACGACTGCACGTGAATCGACTCTTGCATCTGCCGTGAGCGCAGAGGACCATGGTGCACGTGCACTTGCACGCCCTTGGCAACCCCGCGGGCTCCGCGTCGACAGCTTGCGCGATACCGCACACCCGTCCCGGCAACGCCCGTGCGTCGCTGGGTACTTGCGTGTGCGCGCAGCGGTCGGGCGCGGCGGCAGAGCGGCCGAGCGAGTCGGAGGTGACCGGCATGACCCCGGTGGGTCCCGCCGTGTCCGCCCCCTTATGGGAGGAGCTCTTCATGAGCACCGGTACGGCCCTGGCGACCGACCCCCATGTGGTCAGCTGCACACTCGCTCCCCGTTTCGAAGCCGTACGCACCGCGCGGGAGTTCGCGCGGACGACCCTCGAGGGCTGGGGCCTGGGGGATCTCTTCGACGATGTGGCGCTGGTGGCCTCGGAGTTGGTGACCAACGCGCTGCGGCACGCGCTCGGCCAGCGCGAGCCCTCCCTCGTCCCGACGCAGACGACGCCGCAGCTCGCGGCCGGCTCGCTGCCGATCCGGATCAGCCTGGTGCACCGGGCCCCGCAGGTGGTGTGCGCGGTGAGCGACCCGTCCAGCGTCGGTCCGATCGCGCGGGAGGCGGACTTCGTGGCCGAGTCCGGCCGCGGCCTGCACCTGGTGGACTCCTTCTCCCGCTCCTGGGGCTGGCACCCGCTGGCGGGCGCGGGAAAGGTGGTGTGGGCGCTGTTCGACGCGCAACTGCCGGAGGCCGCCGAGCCGCCGCTGCCCAACCTCGGCCGGCACCGCCGCTCGGCGTGACGGCCGACGCTTGAGGTCCGACGGCGCCGCGGGTCCGACCGGGGCGCCCTCTGCCCTCCTTCTCCTCCCCTGCACCGTCCGCGCACCGGACAACACGAAGGCCGTCGCGGGTTCTCCCACGACGGCCCGGGTGTACGGGGTCTGACATCGCGTCAGGGCGTGCCGAGGTGGTCGAACTCGCCGTCCTTCACTCCGAGCAGCATCGCGTCGATCTCGGCGCGGGTGTAGACCAGCGCGGGCCCGTCGGGGAAGCGCGAGTTGCGCATCGCGACCTCGCCGTTGGGCAGCGGGGCGAACTCCACGCAGTTGCCCTTCGAGTTGCTGTAGCGGCTCTTCTGCCAGACCACGTCGAGGTCCGCTGCCGCAATGCCGTTGTACGCCTCACCCATTGAATTCTCCCCAGACCCTGGCGAATGCCTCACTTGACGTGATGATAGCTCGGCTGCACGTGCATCAGCATGGGAAATAGCCCGTGCAGAAGAACGTGCCAATGCCGTCACCAAGTCTCCACAGCACTGCAATTGACGGTGCGTAAGCGGACACAGCCGGGCGAAACGGCAGTCACTCCATGACCGTCCGCACACAGCCGTCAGCACGTTGTCGATCATCACCGCGGTTCCCGCGCCTCACAGCCAGTCACTTCCGACGCTGTGATGACCGTCACTTCCTGGCGGATTGCCGCCCACTGTCGGCATCCGGCTGCAAGGCACGCTGGGCAATGTCCTACGATCTGGCGCATGAGCACCGCAGCCATCCCGGGCGCGCCACTGCCCGTCCGTACGCCAGGCTCCCGTGCGCGGGGGCGCCACCGCCGTCCCGAGCGCCCCGAGATCATGGCCGGTTCGCCTGCCCTGGTGCTGGCGATTCCGGCCTTCGCCGGGCCGGAGACCCGCCCGGTCGTCGACGAGCTGCTGTCCGTCGTGCGCGGGGACCAGCCGGGCATCGAGGCCACGGCGGCCTACCTGGGCGGCGAGGACGCGCCGACGGTGGCCGACCTGCTGAACGCCGCGGCCGAGTCGGGCCTGCCCGCGCCGGTGGTGCTGCCGCTGGTGCCCGGCCCGCACGAGTTCCTGCCGGAGCTGCACAAGCTGGCCGCCGAGACCGGCGCCCGGGTGCTGGACCCGCTGGGCCCGCACCCGCTGCTGGCCGAGGCCGTGCACGTGCGGCTGTCCGAGGCGGACCTGGCCCGCGCCGACCGCGCCCGCCTGTTCGCGATCGCCACCGCCGCCGACGGCGTGGTGCTGACCACCACCGGCGGCGAGGAGGCCGCGGCCTCCGCCGGCATCACCGGTGTGCTGCTGGCCGCCCGGCTCGCCGTGCCGGTGGTCCCGGCCGCGCTGGACGTGCCGGGGTCGATCGCCGCCGCCGTCGCCCACCTGAAGGCGACGGGCTGCGAACGCCCGGCGCTGGCCCCGCTGGTGATCGGCCCGGAGGCCGACCCGGAGCTGCTGGCCACGGCCGCCGAGGAGACCGGCTGCCCGAGCGCCGCCCCGATCGGCGCCTACCCGACGGTGGCCCAGCTGATCGCGTCCAGCTACCTGGCCGCACTCCCCGAGCCGACCCCGGAGCAGTTGGAGGCCGCCGCCGCCGAGGAGCGCACCACCCCGGGGGCGCACGCGGCGCGCTGACGCGCCGAACCCAGGACCGCGACGGGCGGGAGCAGCGCATCGACGCGCTCCCGCCCGTCGCGCTTTCCGTTTCCCGGCAGCGGCGGCCCGGCCCGTCGGGCGCTCCGGTCCGCGGCGACGCCGGCCTCCCGCCCGTGCTAGTCCGGCCCTCGTGCTGTTCCAGCCGTCGTGCTGGTCCCGCGGGTGCGTCAGCCGGTGACCCGCCCGGTGCGCGGCGCGCTGTCGGTGAACTTCGGTGCGGGCAGCGCGAGCTGACGGGGCGGGGTGGGCGCGGTCGCGGGGGCGGTGGCGGCGTTCCACGGTCCGGGGGCGACTCCGGGGCCGGGCTTGGTGAGCGCGACGGTTGCCGACTGGCCGGCCTTGCGGAACAGGATCTGCTTGGGCGCGGGCGCGTCCGGGTCGAGCCAGAGTTCGGGGCCGTCGCCGAACTCGCAGTCCAGCACGGCGATGTCGTCGGGCTTGCCGTCGGCGGTGGCCCGGAACGCCACCCCGGCCTTGCGGTAGCCGGTGAGCCGGCTGCGGCTCAGGGTGACCTGTTCGCCGTCGAGTTGGTGCTTGAGGGTGGCGACCGCGTAGTCGGAGTGTCCGGCGGCGTCGATCAGCAGCCCGTCGAAGACGGTGCCCTTGTCGCGGCCGAGCGCGTGCACGGCGATGCCGCCGGCCGCGTTGCCGTACAGCACCGAGGCGGTGTAGTCGAAGTCGTTGAGGTAGGCGCCGTGCTCGATGCCCCAGCCGCCGTTGTGGTAGGCGACGAACCCGGTGACGGTGTGGTGGTGTTCGGCGTTCAGCCAGACGAAGACGCCGTTCTCCAGGTTGTTGTGCGCCAGGCAGTTCTCGAACGTCCACACTCCCTCGGCGGTCTCCGGCCACTCGTAGCCGGACGCGCCGGTGGCGCCCTGCACGCCGACGGCCACGCAGTCCCGCGCGGTCGATCCGGTACCGGCGCCGAGACTGAAGCCGGTGAGCCGGTAGCCGCGCGGGTTGGGTTCGAAGACGGTGCGGGAGGCGACGCAGCCCAGGTAGCCGATGTCGTCGGACGGGCCCTGCGGGGTGCGGGTGTCGATCGGGCCGTCCCACCAGTACGCGTCCTCCCAGGTGTTGTGGGAGATGCAGCCGCGGAAGGTGATGCCGTGGCTGTTGTGCGGCACGAACGCGTGGCTGCCGCTGTCGCGGACCACCACGCCCTCGACCACGGTGCCGCGCGAGGTGTCGAGCAGCATGTGGAAGTGCAGCCCGTACCGGCCGAGCACGGGTTCGGTGACGGGCTGTCCGTTCCAGCTGTCCTTGCCGGTGGTGCGCGGGCCGAGCCGACGCAGCTCCGCGTGCCGGACGTCGGCGGGGCGGCTGGACGTCAGGTGGACGTGGGCGCGGCCCTGTTCGGTGCCTTCGACCCGGACGTTGCGGCTCAGGTTGAGCACTTCGGCGCCGAAGCTCGCGCCGCCGCCGACGCCGACCCGCGGGTGGGCGTGCTGGAGCGGTGCGGTCAGCACCACGTTGCGGCCGTCGACGCGTTGCACCGTCACCAGGTCGTAGGAGGTGGAGAAGGACTCGGCGTCGGGCGGGCGGTCGGGGTGACGGCGAGTTCGTCGCCCGGCTGCCAGCCGTCGGGGGCGGCGGCGAGGCGCAGCGTGGTGTCGCCGGCCTTGAGGTCGGCGGCGGCCCGCACCCAGGCGGTGCGGGGTGCGCCGTCGAGCCGGAGGTAGCCCTGGCCGGTGACCCACAGGCCGGTGTCGCTGTCGACGACGGTCGTCCCGCCGCCCCGGAAGCGGCGTTCGTCGATGTCGGGGAAGCGCAGGGTGTGGGTGTGCGCCTGGTCGGGGGCGAGGGCGAGGGTGCCGCGGACTTCGACGTTGCCGCCGCTCTCCAGGGTGAGCGACCTGTCCTTGGCGAAGACCAGCGAGCCGCCGGTGTCGATCAGCAGCGAGCCGATCCGGGCGTCGGTGTCCAGCACCACCTTGTCGGTGATCCGCACGGCGCTGCCCGGGCCGGGGGGCTTGCCGCCCCAGCCCTTGGCGTCCGACCACTTGCGTCCGTTGTCGTCGACCGGCGGCGGGGCGGGGTCGGCTGCGGGCCGGACGCGGCGGGGACGGCGCGGGGGTGCTGATGGCCCGTCGCGCCGTCGCCGGGCGGTGGCGGGGCGGCTTCCTCCGCCGCTCCGGCGAGCGACTGGCGCAGCACCACTCCCCCGCCGACCGCGGTCACCGTTCCGACCGCCAGCCAGGTCAGCATCCGCCGCCGTCCGACCGACGGCCGCCGGTGCCGCCCGTTCTCCCAGTGCTCCACGATGGCCGCCTCCCGAACGCGCGCAGGGACTCCGAATCGTCGGGGGCAGCATAGGCGGCGGCCGGAACGGAATTACGCGACTTCCGTGCGGGTTAAGCATTATGACGTAGCGTCAGGCGCGGAATGGAATTCGGTGTCCGCCGGTGGTGCGCGCCCAACGCCCGGAGCAGAACGGGACATTCACCCGCAAACCGGCCTCGAAGTCCGAGATCAAATACCCACCAAGGCGAATATTCCCTCACCGCCTTGCATAACACCCTAAAACGGACACAAGATCGCCGATTGCCTGACGGCCGCCCAGTTCTCGCCATTCGCAGCGGAGTTCGTCCGGAATTCCTTGATCGCGTTATTCGCAGCTGGTGATGCCCGTCACAGGCATTTGCGAATCCTCCTTAAATCCGCTTAATCTCCTGCCCACGTTCGTGGACACACGGACCCAGCTCTCCCGGAACGCCGAGTCCTGCCGCCGGGTGGGCCGGCTCATGCGAAACGCACCGCGGCAGGGGCGGGGGAACCAGGTAAGTCGCCCTGGGCAGGTCCACGGACCGGTCCGGGGCTTGGGGTGAAGCCGTGCGCGCCGAGAGGCGTGCGCGGCCGGGCAACGTCCGGCCCGAAT
>NZ_KK853997.1:1837999-1860216 GCF_000696185.1 Kitasatospora cheerisanensis KCTC 2395
GGCGGCGGCGAGGCGCAGCGTGGTGTCGCCGGCCTTGAGGTCGGCGGCGGCCCGCACCCAGGCGGTGCGGGGTGCGCCGTCGAGCCGGAGGTAGCCCTGGCCGGTGACCCACAGGCCGGTGTCGCTGTCGACGACGGTCGTCCCGCCGCCCCGGAAGCGGCGTTCGTCGATGTCGGGGAAGCGCAGGGTGTGGGTGTGCGCCTGGTCGGGGGCGAGGGCGAGGGTGCCGCGGACTTCGACGTTGCCGCCGCTCTCCAGGGTGAGCGACCTGTCCTTGGCGAAGACCAGCGAGCCGCCGGTGTCGATCAGCAGCGAGCCGATCCGGGCGTCGGTGTCCAGCACCACCTTGTCGGTGATCCGCACGGCGCTGCCCGGGCCGGGGGGCTTGCCGCCCCAGCCCTTGGCGTCCGACCACTTGCGTCCGTTGTCGTCGACCGGCGGCGGGGCGGGGTCGGCTGCGGGCCGGACGCGGCGGGGACGGCGCGGGGGTGCTGATGGCCCGTCGCGCCGTCGCCGGGCGGTGGCGGGGCGGCTTCCTCCGCCGCTCCGGCGAGCGACTGGCGCAGCACCACTCCCCCGCCGACCGCGGTCACCGTTCCGACCGCCAGCCAGGTCAGCATCCGCCGCCGTCCGACCGACGGCCGCCGGTGCCGCCCGTTCTCCCAGTGCTCCACGATGGCCGCCTCCCGAACGCGCGCAGGGACTCCGAATCGTCGGGGGCAGCATAGGCGGCGGCCGGAACGGAATTACGCGACTTCCGTGCGGGTTAAGCATTATGACGTAGCGTCAGGCGCGGAATGGAATTCGGTGTCCGCCGGTGGTGCGCGCCCAACGCCCGGAGCAGAACGGGACATTCACCCGCAAACCGGCCTCGAAGTCCGAGATCAAATACCCACCAAGGCGAATATTCCCTCACCGCCTTGCATAACACCCTAAAACGGACACAAGATCGCCGATTGCCTGACGGCCGCCCAGTTCTCGCCATTCGCAGCGGAGTTCGTCCGGAATTCCTTGATCGCGTTATTCGCAGCTGGTGATGCCCGTCACAGGCATTTGCGAATCCTCCTTAAATCCGCTTAATCTCCTGCCCACGTTCGTGGACACACGGACCCAGCTCTCCCGGAACGCCGAGTCCTGCCGCCGGGTGGGCCGGCTCATGCGAAACGCACCGCGGCAGGGGCGGGGGAACCAGGTAAGTCGCCCTGGGCAGGTCCACGGACCGGTCCGGGGCTTGGGGTGAAGCCGTGCGCGCCGAGAGGCGTGCGCGGCCGGGCAACTCCGGCCCGAATCCGACAGCTCACCTCGCAGGCGTGGGAGAGGAACGCATCTTCATGCTGCCCATCAGCGCCAAGCGCGCCCGTCGTCTGATCGCGACCACCGGTGTCGTGGGCATCGGCCTCTCGATCCCCTGCCTGGCCGCCGGCACCGCCTCCGCCGCCTCGGTGGCCACCTGGGACAAGGTCGCCCAGTGCGAGTCCAGCGGCAACTGGGCGATCAACACCGGCAACGGCTTCTACGGCGGCCTGCAGTTCACCGCCTCCACCTGGGCCGAGTTCGGCGGCACCGCGTACGCCGCGCGCGCCGACCTCGCCACCAAGGACCAGCAGATCTCCGTCGCCGAGAAGGTGCTGGCCTCGCAGGGCCCCGGCGCCTGGCCGGTGTGCTCGATCCAGGCCGGCCTGACCAAGGGCGGCGCCGCCCCGCAGGTCGACACCTCCACGAGCACCCCCGCCGCGAAGCCGAGCACCCCGCCGCCAAGCCCGCGCAGGAAGCCGCTCAGCCGCAGGCCCAGACCCAGCAGCAGAACCGCCAGGACCAGGGCCAGACCCGCCGCCACACCGAGCAGAGCGCCCCCACCGCGGCCACCCGGGCCGCCGGCAGCTACACCGTGGTGGCGGGCGACTGGCTGTCCGCCATCGCGCAGCGCCAGCACGTCGAGGGCGGCTGGGAGAAGCTGTACGAGCTGAACCGCAACGTGCTGACCGAGGGCCCGGACATGATCTACCCGGGCCAGCAGCTCGCGCTCGGCAACGTCGCGGTCGCCGAGGCCCCGGCCCAGCAGTCGGCCCCGGCCGCCAAGTCCTCGTCCAAGGGCTCGAACTGGAAGGCCGACCGCTCCACCGGCAAGTCCTCCGGCACCGGCAGCAGCACCGCCGCGGCCAAGCCGAGCAGCACCGCCGCCAAGAGCGCCACGACCACCACCGCCGCCGCCAAGGCGACCGGTTCGAAGGCCGCCGCGATCGACTTCGCGCTGTCGAAGGTCGGCCAGGCGTACATCTACGGCGGCACCGGCAACGGCGGCTGGGACTGCTCGGGCCTGACCCAGGCGGCGTTCCGCCAGGCCGGCATCAGCCTGCCGCGCGTCGCGGCCGACCAGGCCGACTACGCGACCCGCGTCTCGCTGGACAGCCTGCAGCCGGGCGACCTGCTGTTCTGGTCGAACAACGGCGCCAACTCGGGCGTCTACCACGTCGCGCTGTACGTCGGCGACGGCAAGTACGTCGAGGCCGCCAACCCGAGCGCGGGCGTGCGCACCATGACCGTCGCCAACTGGGCGCCGGACTTCGCCGGTCGCGTCTGATCCCGCGTCCCGCACGGTGACGGACGCCGGTCCGTGAGCGCCGCTGCCCCCGGAGACCCTGGTCGGCTCCGGGGGCAGCGGCCTATCCTCGGCCGGAAGCCGTGTCGAGACCGGGGAGCGTGGCGATGGCGAAGGTGACGATCACTCTGGAGGCGGACCTCGCGCTGGAGGTGATGATGCGTCTGGGAGTGAGCAGCCCGCAGGACGCGGTGGAGCTGGTGGTGCGGGACTTCCTGGCCACCGGGCGGCGCACCGAGGCGCGGACCGGCGGGAGCCGGGAGGGCGAGCGCTTCGCCGGCCCGGCGCCGTCCGTCGAGGAGGGCTGAGTCGAAGGGCTCGGCCAATCTCTGTTACCCGCAAGGAACTTACCGTCTAGTAAGTTCGCGGTCGAGTCCCTACCCTGGGCGAACCCCACCACCCCCCAAGGGAGTTCGCTCATGGCACACCCCCTCGCCCGTGCCGCCCGCGCCGAACACCTGCGCGACCGCGCACCCGTCGAAGTCCTGCGCTCCGGCGGCCGGGTCGTCGAGGCCCGCACCCCCCACCTCGTCCCGCCGCCGGACGCGGGCAGCCTCGCCGACCTGCCGTTCCGCAACGCCCGGGAGGCGCCGGACGCCGAGGTGCTGACCCGGCGCGGGCCGGACGGCGGCTGGCAGCACGTGACGGCCCGGCAGTTCGCCGACCAGGTCGCGGCCGCGGCCCGCGGGCTGGTCGCGGCCGGGGTACGGCCCGGCGGGCGGATCCTGCTGATGTCGCGCACCCGCTACGAGTGGACGCTGCTGGACTTCGCGGCCTGGGCGGCCGGCGCGTCCGTGGTGCCGGTGTACCCGACCTCCTCGATCGAGCAGGCCGAGTGGATCGTCCGGGACTCCGGCGCGGTGCTGGCCGTCGCGGAGGACGCCGCCACCGCCGAGGTGCTGACCGTGGCGATCGCCCGGGCCGGCGGCGCGGTGCCGCTGTGGCGGCTGGACGAGGACGCCGTCACCGCCCTCGGCGAGCTCGGACGGGCCGTCCCCGACGCCGAGCTGACGCGGCGCCGGGAGGCGCTCGGCCCGGACAGCGAGGCCACCCTGATCTACACCTCCGGCACCACCGGCCGCCCCAAGGGCTGCCTGCTGACCCACGCCAACTTCCTCACCGAGGCGGCCAACTGCCACGCCATGCTGGAGCCGGTGTTCACCGCGGCGACCGGCGAGGAGCCGTCCACCCTGCTGTTCCTGCCGCTGGCCCACGTGCTGGGCCGGATGATCCAGGTGACCTGCGTGTACGGCCGGATCCGGATCGGCCACAGCCCGTCCCTGAAGCCCGACGAACTCCGGCCCGACCTGGCCGCGTTCGGCGCCACCTTCCTGGTCGGCGTGCCCTACCTGTTCGAGAAGATCCACCAGTTGGGCCGGGCCGAGGCGCAGGCCAAGGGCGCGGCGCGGGTCTTCGACCGGGCCGCCGGGGTCGCGGTGCGCTACGCCCGCGCCGAACTCGCCGCGCTGGCCGGGGAGGGCCGGCCCGCGCCGCTGTCGCTGCGGCTCGCGCACGGCCTGTACGACGCCCTGGTGTACCGCCGGGTGCGGCAGGCGATGGGCGGCCGGATCCGGTACGCGATCAGCGGCGGCTCCTCGATCGACCCGGAGCTGCTGCTGTTCTACGCGGGCGCGGGCGTGCTGGTGTACGAGGGCTACGGGCTGACCGAGACCACCGGCCCGTCCACCGTGAACCCGCCGCTGCGGCCCCGGCCGGGCACCGTCGGGCCGCCGGTGCCGGGCAGCGCGGTGCGGGTCGCCGAGGACGGCGAGGTGTTCCTGAGCGGCAGTCAGCTCTTCGACGGCTACTACGAGTTGGGGGGCGACCGGCCCGCCCGGCAGCAGTGGTTCGCCACCGGGGACCTGGGCCGGCTGGACGAGGACGGCTACCTGACCATCACCGGCCGCAAGAAGGAGATCCTGGTGACCTCCGGCGGCAAGAACGTCTCCCCCGGCCCGCTGGAGGACCGGCTGCGCGCGCATCCGCTGATCAGCCAGTGCCTGGTGGTCGGCAACGGCCGCCCGTACGTGGGCGCCCTGCTGACCCTGGACCCGGAGGCGGTGGAGCGCTTCCTGCAGGAGCGCCCGCCGGCCGGCGGCGGTGCGGCGACCGGTGCGGCGGCCCCGGAGGTGAGCAGCGCGATCCCGCTGCACCACACCGTGGCCGCCGCGCTCGCCGAGGCGGTGCGGGCCGTCAACTCGACCGTCTCGCGGGCCGAGTCGATCCGTCGGGTGCGGGTGGTGTCCGGCGACTTCACCGAGGAGCGGGGCCTGCTCACCCCGTCGCTGAAGGTCCGCCGGCAGGCCGTCGGCACCGCCTACCGGCGGGACATCGAGCAGCTCTTCGGCTGAACGCGCCCGCGGCCCCCGCTCCGTGCGAGCGGGGGCCGCGGGTCGCGTACCGGACGGGTCAGTTGCGCGGGCCGGAGCCGGTCGAGCCGCGCATCACCAGTTCCGGCTGGAACATGAACTCGGAGCGCTGCGCCGGGTTTCCGCCGACCTCCTCCAGCAGGGCGTCGACGGCGGCGGTGGCCATCGCCTCGACCGGCTGGCGGACGGTGGTCAGCGGCGGTTCGGTGAACGCTATCAGCGGCGAGTCGTCGAAGCCGACCACCGAGACGTCCTGCGGCACCGACAGGCCCCGGCGGCGCACCGCGCGGATCGCGCCGAGCGCCATCATGTCGGAGCCGCAGACGATCGCCGTGCAGCCCTTGTCGAGCAGCGCCTGGGCGGCGGCGTGGCCGCCCTCCACGCTGAACAGGGTGTGGTGGATCAGGTCGGCGGCCTCCTCGGCGGTGCGCCCGGTGAGCTGCTGGAGCGCGGCGGTGAAGCCCTCGATCTTGCGCAGCACGGGGACGAACCGCTTCTGACCGACCGCCAGCCCGATCTTCTCGTGGCCGAGTTCGACCAGGTGCTGGACGGCCATCCACATCGCGGCCCGGTCGTCCGGGGAGATGAACGGCGCGGCGATCTTCTCGCTGTAGCCGTTGATCAGCACGAACGGGACCTGGCGGCCGGAGAGTTTGGCGTACCGGTCGTGGTCGGCGGTGGTGTCGGCGTGCAGTCCGGAGACGAACACGATGCCGGCCACGCCGCGTTCCACCAGCATCTCCACGAGTTCGTCCTCGGTGGAGCCGCCGGGGGTCTGGGTGCACAGCACCGGCGTGAAGCCGTGCCGGCTGAGCACCTGCTCGATCACCTGGGCGAGCGCGGGGAAGATCGGGTTGCTGAGCTCCGGGGTGATCAGGCCGATCAGCCCGGCGCTGCGCTGGCGCAGCCGGGTGGGCCGCTCGTAGCCGAGCACGTCCAGCGCGGCCAGCACCGTCTGGCGGGTCGTCGCGGAGACGCCCGCCTTGCCGTTGAGTACGCGGCTGACGGTGGCTTCGCTGACCCCCGCCTGCGCCGCGATGTCGGAGAGTCGCGCCGTAGTCACGATCCCAGAGCCTATTGCAACCACCTCAGACCGCCCACCACGCGGTGCTGTCCGCGGGGAGTTCGACCGTCCCGGACTCCGCCGCGACGGGCGCGGAGGACAGCAGCAGCCGGCCCGGGGCGGGGACGGCGACGCTCTCCCCGGTGGTGTTCACCGTGCACACGAACGAGCCCTCGGCGGCGTCCCGGCGGAACGTCAGCACGCCCTCGGGGGCGGCCAGCCACTCGACCTCGGTGCCGGCGCCGAGCGCGGGCTGCGCGCGGCGGACGGCCAGCGCGGAGCGGTACAGCTCCAGCGTGGAGGTCGGGTCGCCGGTCTGGACCTCCACCGACAGCCCGGCCCAACTCGCGGGCTGCGGCAGCCAGCTGGGGCCGCCGGCCACCGGGCCGAAGCCGTACGGGGCCTCGGTGCCGGACCACGGGATCGGCACCCGGCAGCCGTCGCGGTAGCCGTCCTGGCCGGCCTGCCGGAAGAACGACGGGTCCTGCCGGACCTCGTCGGGCAGGTCGGTGACGTCGGGCAGGCCGAGCTCCTCGCCCTGGTAGATGTACGCGGAGCCGGGCAGCGCGAGCATCAGCAGGGTGGCGGCGCGGGCCCGGCGCAGGCCGAGTTCGCGGTCGCCGGCGGTGCGGATCTGGGTGCCGAGGCCGGGCGGGTTGGCGAACCGGGTGGCGTGCCGGGTGACGTCGTGGTTGGACAGCACCCAGGTGGTGGGGGCGTCGACCGGCCGCATCGAGTCGAGCGAGAGGTCGATCACCTCGCGCAGCTTGCCGGCGTCCCAGTCGGTGCCCAGGTACTGGAAGTTGAACGCCTGGTGCAGCTCGTCGGGGCGGACGTAGTTGGCGGTGCGCTGGACGGTCGGGGTCCAGGCCTCGGCGACGCCGATCCGGTCGCCGGGGTACTCCTCCAGGATCTCGCGCCAGCTGCGGTAGATGGCGTGCACGCCGTCCTGGTCGAAGAACGGCATGACGTCGTTGCCGAGCAGCTTCAGCTGGTCGTGGCTGCCGAGGTCGGGCAGGCCGGGGGCCTTGACCAGGCCGTGGGCGACGTCGATCCGGAAGCCGTCGACGCCCATGTCGAGCCAGAACCGCAGGATGGAGCGGAACTCGTCGGCGACGGCGGGGCTGTCCCAGTTGAAGTCGGGCTGCTCCGGGGCGAACAGGTGCAGGTACCAGTCGCCGGGGGTGCCGTCGGGGTTCGTGCTGCGCGTCCAGGCCGGGCCGCCGAAGATGGACTCCCAGTCGTTGGGCGGGAGTTCGCCGTTCTCGCCCTTGCCGGGCCGGAAGTGGTAGCGCTCGCGCAGCGGGGAGCCGGGGCCCTCCCGCAGCGCGCGCTGGAACCACTCGTGCTGGTCGGAGGAGTGGTTGGGGACCAGGTCGACGATGATCCGCAGGCCCAGGTCGTGGGCGTCGCGGATCAGGCCGTCGGCGTCCAGCAGGGTGCCGAACATCGGGTCGACGGCGCGGTAGTCGGCGACGTCGTAGCCGGCGTCGGCCTGCGGGGAGGCGTAGAACGGCGACAGCCAGACCGCGTCCACGCCCAGGTCGCGCAGGTAGGGCAGGCGGCTGCGGATGCCGGGCAGGTCGCCCATGCCGTCCCCGTTGCCGTCGGCGAAGCTGCGCGGGTACACCTGGTAGATGACCGCGTCCCGCCACCAGCCGCCTCTGGAGGCCCCGGTGTTCGCAGCAGTCGTCCGAGCGGCGGGAACGGCGGCGGACCGGGAGGCGTCGGCCAGGTTCTGGGTCATTGGACAGTCATCCCTTGGGTGCTGTGGAAGGTGACGGAGGTTCAGGACTTCGCCGCGCCGGCCGTCAGGCCGGTCACCAGGTGGCGCTGCACCAGGTAGAAGACGACCGCGGCGGGGATGGCGATGAGCACCGAGGTGGCGGCCATCAGCTGCCACTGGTGGTCGTGCTCGCTGACGAACGAGTTCAGGCCGACCGCCAGGGTGTACTTGCTGGACGACAGCATGAAGGTGGAGGCGTAGGCGACCTCGCCCCACGCGGTGAGGAAGGAGTAGAACGCGGCGACCGCCAGGCCCGGGCGGGCCAGCGGCAGGATCAGCCGCCAGAAGGTGCCGAACGGGGAGAGCCCGTCGACCCGGCCGGCCTCGTCGATCTCGACCGGAATGGTGTCGAAGTAGCCCTTCAGCAGCCACGCGCAGTACGGCACGGTGGTGGCGGAGTAGACCAGGATCAGGCCGGTGTAGCTGTCCAGCATCTGCAGGTTGGACAGGATGTAGTACATCGGCACGATCAGCACCGCGATCGGGAACATCTGGGTGACCAGCAGCGTCCACATCAGCTGGCGGTGGCCGGCGAAGCGCATCCGGGAGACCGCGTAGCCGGTGGAGGCGGCGATCAGCACGCCGATCAGGGTGGTGCCGCCGGCCACGATCGCCGAATTGCCGAACCAGCTGAGGAAGTCGGTTTCGCCCAGCACCCGGCCGTAGTTGGCGAAGGTGGCCTTGTCCATGATCTTCGCCGGGTGCAGGTAGTCCATGTCGTCCGGCCCGAGCGAGATGTACGCGATGTACAGCACCGGGAACAGGGCGATCAGGCTGGCGAAGAGCAGCGTGCCGTGCGAGAGCACGGTCGCCCACGTCGAGGACTCGCCGCGGGCCCGGACCTTGGCGGGTCGTCCGGCGGGCTTCGCGTCGGTGGCGGGGCGGTCGGCGGTGAGAGTCATGGGGCTACCTGCCTGGTCGTGGTCCTTGGGGTTCAACTCGGCCGCGGTGCTCATCCGTTGGCCTTCTCGTTCCGGGCCAGCCAGCGGCGGTAGAAGGTGGTGAAGACGATCAGGATGGAGAGCAGCAGGATTCCGTAGGTCGCGGACTGCGCGTAGTCCGCGGGCTGCTGGCCGAAGCCGAGGCGGTAGGCCCAGGTGACCAGGATCTGCGCGTCGGGGGCGCCGGAGCCGAACAGCAGGAAGATGACGGCGAACTGGTTGAAGGTCCAGATCACGCCGAGCAGGACGACGGTGGAGGAGACGGTCCGCAGGCCCGGCAGGGTGACGTAGCGGAATCGCTGCCAGGCGCTGGCGCCGTCCATCTCGGCGGCCTCGTACAGCTCGGCCGGGATGGACTGGAGGCCGCCGAGCAGCGAGATCATCATGAACGGCACGCCGACCCAGGTGTTGACCAGGATCGCGGCGCACTTCTGCGCCAACGGGTCGGACAGCCAGCCGGGTTCGGGCAGGTGCAGCATCGACAGCAGGCCGTTGACGGCGCCGCCGTCGGCGAGCATCAGCCGCCAGGAGAACACGGTGACGAAGGTCGGCACCGCCCACGGCAGGATCAGCACCAGCCGGTACAGGCTGCGGCCGCGCATCTTGCGGTTCAGCAGCATCGCCAGGCCCAGGCCGATGCTGTAGTGCAGGAGCACGCAGATCGCGGTCCAGATGACGGTCCAGATGAAGTGCGACCAGAAGCGGTCGTACGCGGTCGGCCCCCACAGCACGTCCGCGTAGTTGTCCAGCCCGACGAAGTCGAAGCTGTCGGGGATGTGGTTGACGCCGATCTGCCGGCCGACGTTGAGGCTGGTGGCGTTGGTCAGGGTCAAGTAGAAGCCGCGGACCAGCGGGTAGCCGACCAGCACACCGAGGACGACCACGACCGGCGCGATCATCGCGTACGCGTACCAGTACTTCGAGTACGACAGCTTTATGCGCTGAACGACCGCAACTGCCATGGGTTGACACCTTCTCCGGGAGGTCCGCCGCCTGCCTCGGCGACTTCTGCTGTGGGTCTGACGGGGCGCGCCCGGCCCACCGTCAGGTGTGGGCCGGGCGAGCTGGTTCCGACTTACTTGCTGAAGTCCGGCAGGAGCTTCGCGTAGTCGGTGGCGGTGGCGTCCAGGCCGGCCTTGGTCTCGGACTGGCCCTGGACGATCTTGCCCAGGTTGGTGCCGAAGGAGCCGAACAGCGAGGCGTACTCGGGCAGTTCGGGACGCGGCTGGGCGGAGGGCAGGATCGCCTGGAAGTCGGCGATGCCCGGGTTGGCCTTGACTTCGGCGGTGTAGGCGTCGCTGCGGGTGGGCAGGGTGCCGTTCTTCAGCGCGAGGAAGGTCTGGCTCTCGGCGGAGGTCAGGAACGCGGCCAGCTTCTCCGCGGCGGCCTTGTGGGCGGCGTCGGAGCCGGCGTAGACCGAGACGTTGTGACCGCCGGTCGGGGCGCCGCCCTTGCCGGAGGCGCCCTTCGGGACGGCCGCGATGCCGAGGTTCTTCTTGTCGGCGAAGGCGGCGCCCTTGTAGACGTTGGTGACCTCCCACGGGCCCTGGATGATCGCCGCGACCTTGCCGCTGTTGAAGGCGTCCATCATGTGCGCGTAGGCGTCGGTGGTGACGTCGGCCTTCACGGTGCCGGGGGCGGTGAACATCGACTTGTAGGTCTCGATCGCCTTGACCGCGTCCGCCGAGTTGACGGTGATCTTCTTGCCCGGGGCGTCCACCATGTTGGTGCCCTCGCCGTACAGGAACGGCATGGCGTAGTAGCCGTCGGCGGCCTTCAGCCAGAAGCCGTCCACGCCCGCCTTGTCCTTCAGCAGCGCGGCGTCGGCCTTCAGCTCGTCCCAGGTGGTGGGCGCGGCGGTGATGCCGGCCTTGGCGAAGAGCTCCTTGTTGTACATCAGGGCGAGGGTGTCGGTGACCAGCGGAACGCCGTAGGTCTTGCCCGAGTACTTGGCCTGCTGGATCAGCGACGGCTGGAAGACGGACGCGTCGGTCAGCGCCGGGGTGCCGTCCAGCGGCTCCAGGTAGCCGGCCTTGGCGAAGGCGGAGGTCCAGCCGACCTCGGAGCGGAAGACGTCCGGCGCGCCCTTGGCGCCCATCGCGGTCTGGAGCTTGTTCTGCGCCTGGTCGAACGGCACGTTCTCGAACTTGACCTTGATGTTCGAGTTCGCGGCCTCGAACTTCTTGACCAGCTCCTGGTAGTTCGGCGCCTCGTTGGTGGCGTTCGAGGTGTCCCAGTAGGTGATGGTGACCGGTCCGCCGTCGCCCTTGGCGTCCGAGCCGGAGCCGCTGCTGCTGCAGGCCGCCATGGTGACCGCAAGAGCCGCAACGAGAGCGGAGGCCGCGATGCCACGCCGCATGGAAACTCCTAGAAAGGTGGGGGTGCCCGAGATGGTGGAGGACGGCGCATAATGGCTGTCCCAGCCGACTGCGCCGTTGCAGGCCGTCGGGCTTGACCAGGAACGTAACAGCGGGACGAGCGCGACTGAAAGTCCTTGCAGCAAGTTTCTGCAAGTTGCGGGCGATCGTTACGCCGACGTGTCCTTAGAGTTGCCGCCGCGCGTCTTGACCATCCGTGGCCTTGCGGAAACTCCTTGCAGTCCCACCCCCTCCGAGCAGGCAGAAGGGCCCCGGGAGCGGTCGCTCCCGGGGCCCTTCGAACGCGTCCCGTCAGCCGTCGACGCCCAGCCGCAGCACCGTGCTGGACCGGAACTCCCGGCCCGGCCGCAGCTCGGTCGACGGGTACTCCGGCCGGTGCGGCGAATCCGGGTGGTGCTGGGTCTCCAGCGCGACGCCCGCGAACGGGCCGTACGCCGTCCCCGACGGGCCGGTGACGCTGCCGTCGAAGCCGTTCGCCGTGTACACCTGCATGCCCGGCTCGGTGGTCAGCACCTCCAGGGTGCGCCCGCTGCCCGGGTCGGCGAGCAGCGCCGCCCGCACCGGCGGACCGTCCGCCGGGCGCTCGCGCAGCACCCAGTTGTGGTCGTAACCGCGCGAAAGTTTCAGCTGCGGGTGCCCCTCGGCGAGGCCCTCGCCGATCGGCCGGGCCGTGCGGAAGTCGAACGCGGTGCCCGCCACCGGCTCGTACGGGCCGTACGGGATCTGCTGCTCGTCGACCGGCGTGAAGGCGTCCGCGTCGATGGTCAGCAGGTGGCCGAGCACGTCGCCGCGGCCCTCGCCGGCCAGGTTGAAGTAGGCGTGGTTGGTGAGGTTGACCACGGTAGGGCGGGTGGTGACGGCCCGGTAGGCGATGGTCAGCTCGGCGCCGCTCAGCGTGAAGTCCGTCCAGACGTCCAGCGCGCCCGGAAAGCCCTGGTCACCGTCCGGGGAGTGCAGGTGCATCCGCACCCCGCCGGGGATCTCCTCGGCCTCCCAGACCCGGTGCGAGAACGAGTCGGGGCCGCCGTGCAGGGTGACGCCGTGGCCGGTGGGCAGCAGCGGGAAGTCCTCGCCGTCCAGGGTGATCCGGCTGCCGGCGATCCGGTTCGCGTACCGGCCGACGGTGACCCCGTAGTGCTTGGCCGGGCCCAGCAGGGTGCCGACGTCCTCGCTGGTCAGCAGCACCTGCGCGGGCCGGCCGGCCCGGTCGGGCGCGGTCAGGGTGTGCAGGGCCGCGCCCAGCGTGATGACGGTGGCCTCGATCCGGTCGGAGCGCAGCGTCCAGCGCTCCAGACCCATGCCGGCCCCGGAGAGGTCGTAGGGTGCGCGCTCCACCTCGGTGGGCTGGGCCGGCGCGGTCATGGGCTGCTCCTCGATTCGTGATCACCCTTTTCGACTGGGCCCTCTCCGTACGTGGATGTTCGGCCGGAGCGTCCGACCGGGATGATCCGGCGTCGCGCGCCCGGCAAGATCCGGAAGAGGGCCCTGGCCAGCGTAGCCCGCCCCGGCGGGCGGGGCGGTGACCCGCCCCGCGCGCCGGGGCGTCCGGCGGTCCGTCAGTCCGGCAGCCCAGGGCCGTCGGTGGGCAGTCCGAGGGCGTCGGCGAGTCCCTCCGGGCCGGTGCCGAGCTTGCGGTGGACGGCGGCCAGCCGCTGCTTGACCACCGAGACGGGCAGCTTCAGCCGTTCGGCGATCCGCTGCGGCGGCAGCGCCTGCACGGCCAGTTCGGCGACCTCCAGCTCCTGCTGATTGAGCGTCACCTTGGCGGGCACCAGCGCCCGGCTGGGCTGCAGGCCGGACGAGGCGAGCACGTTGCGGGCCCGGATCTCCAGCCCGTCGGCGCCGCAGTGCTTCGCCAACTCCATGCCCTGGTAGAGGTGTTCCGCCGCCTCCAGGCTGCGGCCGACCTGGACCAGCGCCGCACCGAGGTCGACCAGCGCGTGCGCGTGCTCGTAACTGGCCGGGGAGCGGCCCAGCCAGGTGACGGCCTCCTGGAGCAGTTCGACGGCGTGCATGCCCTCCCAGACGCTGGCGGCCAGCCGCAGCGCGGAGCCGATCGCCGAGGGCGAACCGGACTCCCGGGCCCGGGCGACCGCGTCGTCGCCGTTCTTCCGGGCCGACGGCAGGTCCCGGTGCGCCATCGCGACGGCCAGGTAGCCGGCCCACGGGGCGTGCACGGTCGAGCGCCAGCCGCGCTTGTCCAGCCGCATGCCGGTCTCCGCGAGCACCTCCACGGCCATGTCGTAGTCGCCGCGGGAGATCAGCAGCTTGCCGTAGATGGTGGCGACGTCCGGCAGCACCAGCGCGGTCTGGTGGTACGGCGGCGAGAACCGGTACTTCTGCGCGATCTCCCAGGCCTCCCGGTCGCGGCCGCGGGCCAGCAGGGTGTCGATCAGCGAGCCGACCAGGTTCCACTGCAGCGGCAGCCCGGTGCCCATCCGGTCGGCGATCCGCAGGCCGCGGCGCAGGAAGTCCTCGGCCTCCGGCAGGAATCCGCGCCGCAGCCGGGCGAAGCCCATCAGGAAGTAGGCGAAGCCGCGGTGCGCGCCGCTCCGCCCGGCGATCTCGAACTCCAGGATGGCGGAGCTGAACAGCTTCTCGGCGCGGGCGAGTTCGTCGTTGTAGGCGAAGCACAGGCCGAGCAGCGCGGGCAGTTCGAAGTTCCAGGTGGTGTTGGTCCAGCCGAGGCTGCGCGCCAGCCGGCCGTTGACCAGGGCGTCCTCGGCGGCGCGCAGCGCCTCGCTGCTGGGGCCGCCCTTGAGGGTGAGGTCCCAGGCGTGCAGGGCGCGCACCGGGCGGGAGGCCTCGCTCTCCTCCTCGACCTGGGCAACGAGTTCGGCGACCTGGCGGGCCCGGCCGGGGCCGTTGTCCTCGTCGCGTTGGAGGGCGGTGTACAGCAGGTGGGCGGTCAGCAGCCGGACCCGGCCGAGGCCCTCGGGGGTGCGCTCGGACTCGGCGAGGCACAGCGCGGCGGCCCCGTTCAGGTCGCCGCCGTGGGCGATCACCTCGGAGAGCCGGAACACCGCCTCGACCCGCAGGTCCGGGCTGAGGCCGTCCTCGATGTCGAGGGCGCGGCGCAGCTGGTTGGCGGTCGACTCGGGGTCGGTGAGCAGGGCGGCGCAGCCGAGTTCGTACAGCACCTCGGCGCGGTCGTCGATGTCCGGCGGCTCGGCCAGGGCGCGTTCCAGACAGCGGCGGGCGGCGTCGGGGGCGCCGATGGCGAGGTTCTCGGCGGCGGCCCGGCGCAGCTTGCGGACCATGTTGTCGTCGCCCTCGCCGGGGTGGGTCTCCAGCAGGTGGCGGAAGGCGCTGAGCAGCGAGCCGCCGCGGTCCTCGATCGCGCTGGCGGCGATGCCGTGCATGCCGGTGCGGGTGGCGGCCGGGATGGACTGGTAGATGGAGGTGGCGATCAGCGGGTGGACGAACTCCAGCTTGCCGTTGGGCTGGCTGGTGAGGACGCGCAGGCGGCGCAGTTCGCGGACCGACTGGGCGGCCTGCGCCGGGCCCTGGGTGCAGATCGCGGCGGCCAGTTCCTCGCTGATCTCGGTGCCCAGCAGGGCGGCGGCCCAGGCGAACTGAATGACCGTCGGGCCGAGCTTGTCGAGCCAGTAGTCGCGGCCCTGGCCGCGGGCGGCCGCGGCGAGGTCGCGCAGCCGGGGCGAGTTCTCCTCGATCGGTTCGAGCTTCTGGTCGCGCACCTCGCGCAGCAGCGCGACGGTGTCGAACGGCGCTCCGGCGGTGACGGCCCACACCTGGCGGCAGAACGCGTCGTCGGCGTCGGCGAACTCGCAGTGCACGATCTCGGCGATCGACAGCGGGTTGAGCGGCATCAACTCGTGCCGCCGCTCGGCGCGTTCCTCGATCTGCTGGACGAACGGGCGGGCTTCCTCGTCGAATTCGTGGCGGTAGGCGAAGACCAGCAGCACCGGCAGCTCGCGGGCGCGTACCGCGAACGAGGAGAGCCAGGCCAGCGACTCCTGGTCGGCCACGTGCAGGTCGTCGATCACCACGACCAACGGGGCGCGCCGGGGCGCGAGTTGGGTGATGACGAAGTCCAGGCCGTCGTGCACGCCCTGCGGGTCGAGCCGCTCGACCTCGTCGGACGGCGGGGCCAGGCCGACGGCCGGCGCGACGATGTTGTACCAGTTGCCGAACACCTCGGTGCGCTCGTCCGGGCCGAGGCCGCCGAGCACCGGGAGCAGCAACTGGCGCAGCACGCGGAACGGTTCGCGCTTCTGCCGCTCGCTGCCGCGCGCGAACAGCACGGTGGAGTCCTTGCGGGCGCCGGCGATCCGGCGGACCTGTTCGAGCATGGTGGTCTTGCCCATGCCGGCCGGGCCGGCGAACAGCAGCAGTTCCCCGATCTTGGTGCCGCCCGCGGCGAACTCGCGGCACAGCTTGTCCACGGCCTGTTCGGCGGAGTGGAGTTCGCTGTCCCGCTCCCACAGCCGCTGGGCGGAAGCACTTCCGCCGGGCGCCGCCTCTTCCTGCGGCCCGCTCTGCTTTTCGGCCACGTCCGTCCCTCCGACTCGCCTTCCCGCACTCAGTTCCCGACCATAGCGCCGTCGCGGGCCGCGCGGGCGGCGTTCACGCAGGCCGTGGCCCCGGGCCTGGATTAGATCGCCTGGTCAGGGGCAAAAGTCTTAAAGGCGACGTCATCTGACGACCCGTTAGGGTAATTCTTCCGGGTCCACGGGTGTATTCGATCTTTGTGGGGGAAGACCGACGCCGGGCCCGAGCCCGAAGACTCGACATACCAGCACACAGGCCGCCAGGCCGCTCTGGAGACACGTTGGCCGCCATACCCCCGCTCTTCTGCCCCATTCCGTCGACCCTGCACCCCGGTCACGAGGCAGTCGGCAAAAGCACCGAACTCTGGCTCGATTCGATGGGATTCATGGGGGACGCGGAGCGCCGCCGCCGCCTCCTGGCCATCGGTGCACACGAGTTCGTCTGCCGGATCGCCAAGGACGCCGAAGGCATCACGGGGTTGGAGCTGGTCTCGCAGTGGCTGTGCAGCATGCTCACGCTGGACGACGAGTGGGACACCGGCCGGCTCAGCCGGGACCCCTCCCGTGTACTCACGATAGCAGCCACGCTACTCGCGGTTATCAATTCGGCGGATTCCCATCCGGAAGAGTCGGACATCTACGTCGCATCGGTGCGCGACGTGTTCCGCCGGGCCCGTGACTGGGCCCCCGCGGTCGCCGTGAAGCGGTGGGCGGACAGCCAGTTGGAGTCCTTCATGGGCGCCGCCACCATCACCGCGTTCCGCGCCGAGGGCCGGGCGATGTCGCTGTCCGAGTACCTGACGATAGGGCCGCTGGACCGCGGCAGCCGGTCCTGCATCGAGATCATCGAGGTGTGCGAGCGCACCGCCGTCCCGCAGTCCCAACTGGACTCGCCGCGGGTGCACGCGCTCACCGAGGCCGCCAAGTTCCTGGTGCTGGTCTCCGCCGACGTCTACTCGTACAAACGCGAGGACAGCCACGGGGCGCTGGAGAGCAACATCGTCGACACCCTGCAGCGACATCTCGGCTGCGAGCGAGAACAGGCCCTGCTGGAGACCGCCGCCCTGCACGACCGCACGATGTGCCTCTTCCTCCGCCTCGCGGACCGCACATCCCGCCGGTCGGGGCCCGAACTGCGGCGCTACATCCAGCAGTTGTCCAACCTGGTGAGCGGGAACCTGGAGTGGGGATTCACCTCCGCCCGCTACACCGAGCGCACCCCCGGCGTGATTCCGACCGCCGAGCGCGCCGAGCGCCCGGCAGACGGCCGGCTCACGCCGCCGCCCTACCCCGAGATCGCCTGGTGGTGGGAGCAGCTGTGGTGACGGCCTCCTGACGGTCCGGCAGCCGCCCGCCTCCCCGACCCGCGGCGCGATCCGCCCATCCGGCCATCACACCACACCGTTCCGCCGGCCCCGGTCCGCGCCACGCGCCCGGGGCCGAAGCGTGCCCGGGGCGGTGGCGCACCGGCTCCGACCGGCCCAGGACCGCTGGCGCGCCGCGGTCCCGCGTGGTCACGTCGGAGCAGTCGGCCCACCGCGGCCGCCCGGCCGCCGCCGACCCACCGTCAAGGAGCGAACCAGCATGACCATCGCCGTCGACAAACTCTCCGACCCGGCCGTGCGCCGCCTGCTCGGCGCCGTCAACTCCGGCGACCGGGACGCCTTCTTCGCCGCCCTCACCGACGACGCCACGATGTCCGACGACGGCTCGGAGCGCGACCTGGCGGACTGGGTGGACCGGGAGATCTTCTCCTCGCACGGGCACATCGAGGTGCAGACCGAGAAGTCCGGCGGGCGCGCCGTGGTCGCCGACTACCGCAACGACACCTGGGGCGAGATGCGCACCGCCTGGCGCTTCACCGTCGCCCCGGACGGCCGGGTCAGCCGCTTCGAGACCGGCCAGGCCTGACCCGCCGTCAACCGCTCGCCGGGGGTCGGCCATCGCTCGCCGACCGCCCGCCGGCTGGTGGTCGACCGCTCTCCGACCGGCCGCCGGTCACGGGTCGGGCGCCGGTCAGCCGCGGTCGGCCAGGCACTGCCGGACGGCCGCGATCAGCGCCCGCGAGCGGATGTCCCCGGTGACGCCCGGCTGCATGCCGTTGGTGACGTAACCGAAGCCGATGCCCAGCTCGGGGTCGGCGAAGCCCAGCGAGCCGCCCCGGCCCGGGTGCCCGAAGCTCGCCGGGGACGCCATCGGCGAGGTGCCGCCGTGCCGGAAGAAGCCCTGGCCGAACGTGGTGTTGACGATCAGCACCCGGTCCGGGCCGTGCACCGACGGACCGGCCGCCTCGGCCAGGGTGGCCGGCTCGAACAGCGCGGGCAGCCGCTGCCCGGGCGCGTCCGCCCGGTCGGCGGCGCCGATCAGCGCGGCGTAGAACCGGGCCAGCGAACGGGCGGTGCCGATGCCGCCCGCGCCCGGCACCTCGACGGCCCGCACCGCCGGGTCGTTCAGGTCCACGCTGCTGCGCACCGAGCCGAAGGCACGGGAGGTAAGCGACAGCGGATCCCGGTAGGCGTCCAGCACCGACTGCTTGGGGCGCATCCGCATCCCGCCCGGGCCGGCCTTGGCCGCCTCCGGCGCGGGCAGGTCGACCAGCCGGCCGACCCGGCCGGACTCGGCGGCGGGCAGCCCGATCCACAGGTCCAGGCCGAGCGGGGCGGCGATCTCCTCCGCGAAGTACCGCCCGACGCTGCGGCCGCCGGCCCGGCGCACCACCTCGCCGACCAACCAGCCGAAGGTCAGCGGGTGGTAGCCGTGCGCGGTGCCCGGCTCCCAGGACGGGGCTTGCGCGGCGACGGCCGCCGCGGCCGGATCCCACGCCAGCACGTCCTCGATCCGCAGCGGCACGTCCAGCGCGGGCAGTCCGGCCTGGTGCGACAGCAGCCAGCGCACCGGGATCCGCTCCTTGCCGGCCTGCTTGAACTCCGGCCAGTACGCGGCCACCGGGGCGTCCAGGTCGAGCAGCCCGCGCTGCGCGAGCAGCAGCGCGGCGGACGCCGTCAGCCCCTTGGTGACCGACCGCAGCACCTGCGCGGTGCCGGCCTCCCACGCCACCGCGGGCGCGAGCCCGGCGCCCACCTCCGGCCGGGCGTCACCGCCCCACAGGTCGACCACCTTCCGGCCGTCCAGGTACAGCGCGAACGCCGCGCCCAACTCCCCGTACTCCCGGAAGTTGCCCGCGAAAGCCGCCCTGACCGGCTCGAATCCGTCCGCCGTGAATCCCTGGATCTCCACCCACCCACCATAGACACCGCCTTCCGCGACCTGCGGCGGGGCCCGTGCCCGGCGGACTCGCGGCTTCCCGGGCGCTACTCCACCGTCCACCCGATGTGGCCGATGCCGGAGGAGTAGATGGCGCAGTGGCCGGACGACTCCTGCGTCTCGCCGGGCTGGGCCGTCACCGAACTGCCCGAGACGTCCGGCGCGAGGCCGCAGACGATGTCGGCGTGGAAGGTGATCGGGGCGTCGGTGTTGTTGGTGCAGTCGACCCCGCCGGTCAGCGGGTCGTTGTTGTGGATCCAGGTCGAGCAGTCCAGCCCCGAGCGGACGGAGGCCGGCGCGGGCACGGCCGCGGCCGGCAGCGCGGCACCCAGCCCGAACAGGGCGGCGGCGAGGGACAGGACGGCGGCGCTGCTCTTCAATGCTCCTCCGGAGAACGGGAACTGACGGTTCGTCCCTGACCTTCCCGGCCGCACCGTTCCGTATACCAACTCTTTCGGGTGATCCCGGCCCCCGCGCCGGGCCAGAATGGCGGCATGGACACTCCCCCGCTGGACGAACTCGTCGACGTGGTCGACGACCAGGACCGCGTGCTGCGCACCGCGCCCCGCTCCGAGGTCTACCGCGACGGCCTGCTGCACCGCTGCGTCTTCATCCTGGTCCGCGACCCGCAGGGCCGGATCTTCACCCACCGCCGCACCGACACCAAGGCGTTCGCCCCCGGCGCCCACGACTGCTTCGTCGGCGGCGTGGTCGGCGCCGGCGAGAGATACCGGGAAGCCGCCGTCCGCGAGGCCGAGGAGGAGCTCGGCGTCACCGGCATCCGCACCCGCCCGCTGTTCCGCTTCCGCTACACCGACGGCGACCGGTTCAGCTGGTGGTCCGACGTCCACGAGGCCGAGTGGGACGGCCCGGTCGCCCCGCAGGCCGAGGAGGTCGCCTGGTACGACTGGCTCACCGAGGACGAACTCGCCGAGCGCCTCGCCACCTGGGAGTTCGTCCCGGACGGCCGGGAGGCCTGGCGGCGCTACCTGGAGCAGCGCGCCACCGGCTGACCGCCATCGTCCGCGCTGTCCCGCGCCACCCCGACGAACTAGGGTGGTCCGCATGGCTTCCCGTACGCCGTCCGTGGCGCCCCGCGCGGAGGAACAGCAGCCCGCCCGCACCCCCGGCGGCGGCTCACCGTCGACGAACGCCGCGAACAACTCATCGCGGTGGCCCTCGAACTGTTCTCGGACCGGGCTCCCGAGGACGTCTCCATCGACGACATCGCGGCCGCCGCCGGGGCCTCCCGCCCGCTGGTCTACCACTACTTCCCGGGCAAGCAGGCCCTCTACGAGGAGGCCCTCCGCCGGGCCGGCCGGGAACTCGCCGGACGCTTCGAGGAGACCGCCGACGGGCCGCTCTCCGAGCGCCTGTTCCGCGTCATGGGCCGCTACCTGGACTTCGTCCAGTCCCACGCCGCCGGGTTCACCGCCCTGCTGCGCGGCGGCTCGGTCGCCGCCAGCCCCGACGCCGACGCCGTCATCGACCAGGTCCGGCGCGCCGCCCAGGAGCAGATCCTCCGCCACCTCGGCCTCCCCGACCCCAGCCCCACGCTGCGCCGCACCGTCCGCGCCTGGATCGCCAACGCGGAGATCAGCTCCCTCGACTGGCTCGCCGACAGGTCCGTCCCCGCCGAGACCCTGCAACTCCACCTGGTCCAGGAACTCGTCGCCGCGCTCGCCGTCGCCGCCACCCGCGACCCCGAACTCGCCGCCCTCCTCGCCGAGTTCTTCGCCACCGAACGCCCCGACGGCCCCACCGCCCGCCTGGTCCGCGACCTCACCGCCACCCTCGCCACCCCCGCCCTCACCGACTCCCTCCTCCGCCTCGCCACCCCACCCACCCCCTGACCACCCTCACCCCGCACGCACCGCCCTGCCCTCCTTCCCACGCCCTCCAGCGGCACCGGGCCCCCAACCCCCTCCGCACTGCCTGCCCCACCAACCACACCTGCCCAGACGCCCCTTCACCCTTCGCCGCCTCCACCCCTCCCCCCACCTCCCGCGCCGCAGGCATTCCCCCACCACGCCCGCACCACCAGCCCCACCAACCACCCGCCCCCGTCCAACCCTTCTTCCTGCGTCGTCCACGTCTGATAAAAAGTGGCTGAACTGTCCACACCCGAGAACGAGGGGGCTCGGCGAATGACGCAGGACGGCTTCGCCGCCGCAGACCGGATCACGGCCACGCTGGACGCGGCGTGCGCCGCACTTCTCGGCAGCCGCGCCACCCACTACCCCGTCGACGCGCTCACCGCGTTCCGCCGGCCCCAGCACCCGGCCGCCAAGGCCCTGTTCGGTCTGCGGATCAGCCAGATCGGCCCGGGCCTGCTCTCCGTGCCGAAGCTGGGCACGGTGATCGAGGTCTCCGGCGTCCGCCGCCCGAACGCCAACGCCGGCCGCGAGGCCGTCCCGGTGCTGACGCAGCGCTTCGCGGCGTCCGCCCTCGGCCTGTCCGACGCCCCGTCAGCCTCCGCGCTGCGGCTGCACGTCGAGCCGACCCCGGTGGACAGCGGACCTCTCGCCGGCTTCACCCAGGCTCTCGCGGCGCTGGCCGAGCCCCGTGCCACCGTCGCCCCGGACGAGCTGTCGACGGGTTCCGGCGTCGAGGCGCGGCTGGTGGTCCCGCCGGCCTTCCACACCCTGACGGTGCGTGGTTCGGGCAATGCCCTCTCGGCCCATCTCGCCGAGACCGCCGAGGAGTTGTTCTCCGGCTGCGCCCCGGCCGAGCGCAACGACTTCGCCGTGGTCGCGGCCCTGCTGGCGGAGCAGTTCGCCGCCGCGAACGTCTCCTACGCGGGTGTCGCCGCGCTGCTGCTGAACGGCCGCCGGTCGCGGGTCTCGCTGGTGGTGTCGACGGTCCCGTGCGCGCAGCCGATCCAGGAGCTGGCGGTGGACCTGTCCACCGAGCGTCCGAGCTCCGAGGTGTGGACGGTGCTGCTGCCGGCCGGCCCGGCCGCGGTCCTGGTGGAGAACCGGGCGATGCCCGCGCTGACGGAGCTGCGCGGCGACCGCGCGGGCGGCACGGTGCTCAGCTCGGTGGTCGAGGCGTTCGTGCCGATGCCGGACGGGGCCACGGTCCTGACGATCCAGCTGACCACCTCGGACACCGAGGACTGGGACGTCTACACCTCGGTCTTCGCCGACCTGCTCTGCTCGGTCCAACTCGCCTGGGACGGTGTGGCGGTGGCTCCGGCCCCGGTGCCGGTCGGCCGGGCCGTGCCCGCCCACGCCCCGGCCACGACGGCGCAGTCCGCGCCGTCCGCCCCTGCCACGCCCCCGGTGCCGGTGGCCGTTCCGGACC
>NZ_KK853997.1:1860760-2380577 GCF_000696185.1 Kitasatospora cheerisanensis KCTC 2395
CCCGTTCGGCGCCCCGGACCCCTTCGGAGCCGCAGACCCGTTCGGCGCTCCGGCCGCCGCACCGGCACCCGCGCCCACGCCCGAGCCCGAGGCGGCCGACCCGAAGAAGGGACGCCTCGTCAAGGTGCCCCCGGCGGACTTCAACCCCTTCGCTCCTCCGGCCCCGCCCGCCGCCCAGAGCGCGCCCGCGGCCGCCGACGGCGAGCAGGAGGAGCCGAAGGGACGCCTGGTCAAGGTCCCCCCGGCCGACTTCAACCCCTTCGGGCAGTCCGCCGCCCCCGCGGCCCCCGCCGCCCGGCTCCGGCTCCGACCCCGGCCGCCGCGCCCGCCCGTCCGGCCTCCGCCGACCCGTTCGGGACGGTGGTCTCCGCCGAGCCGGCCGACCCGTTCGGCACCGTCACGGGCCCGCCGTCCTCGTCGAACATCCCGCCGCGGCCCACCGCGCCGCCGACGGTGCCCGCCCCGGCCGGCCCGCCGGAGGCGGCGGACCCGACGAAGGGACGCCTCGTCAACGTGCCCCCGGCGGACTTCAATCCGTTCGCCCCGCCGGCCCCGAGCGCGGGCGCGCCCGCAGCCGCCGAGGGCGAGGGCGACGAGGAGAAGCCGAAGGGCCGCCTGGTCAAGGTCCCCCCGGCAGACTTCAACCCCTTCGGCGGCCTGTCCGCACCGCCGGCGCCCGCCGCGGCTCCCCAGGCGCCGCCGGCCCCGCCGGCCACCAGCCCCTTCGGCTGACCGGATCCCGAACGGCGGGCCCCCACCGGGCCCGCCGTTCGCCGGTCCCGCGGCCTCCGTCCCGGTTCCCCGGTTGCCGCGGGACAGGCGGCCGCCGCGGCGAGTTCTGTGCCCAGCTTGGCCGAGCCCCTACTGGTCCGCCCTCCGCCGAACGATCATCATCACTCGTGGCAGACACCACGACACGAGAGAAGATCGCGATGTCCCTGAGCTCCTCCAGGAAGCCCCGCCGGAACGCCGTCAAGGCCGCCACGGCCGTCAAGGCCTCGTTCGTCGCCTTGGCGACTGCGGCCGCGCTCGGCGCCGTCGCCCCCGGCGCCCAGGCGGCGGGCAACTGCACGCACTACGGGCAGGCGGGGTACGGGCAGGTGTTCACCGACTACAACTACGCGGGCGACTGCTGGGAGTTCCAGCTCGGGAGCTGGACGGTCTTCCCGGTCCTGGTGAACCACAAGGTCTCCTCGCTCCGGAGCTGGGGCAGCTACTCGGGCCAGAAGGTGAACCTGTCCGGCGACGGCCTGACCTTCACCGCGGGCGCCGGCGAGTGGTGGCCGAACCTGCCCGACTGGTTCAACGACCGTGCGAACGCCGCCTACTGACGGCTCGTCGCAACGGCAGCTGCCGCAACGCCCGCGCGTCCCAGGACCGTTGACCTGCACCGCCGGCCCCGGCCTCGCGCGGGCTCCGCTCCGTCGTGTGTCGACCTCGGGCTCGAAACGTCCACCACGACAGGAGAATCGATGACCGGCAAGACCCTGAGCACCGAGCTGCGCATCCCCACCGCGGGCGGCGGCCGGGCCGACGCGTTCGCCGTGCACCCGGACGGCGGCGGGCGGTACCCGGGCGTGCTGATGTACCCGGACGCGTTCGGGATCCGGCCCGTGGTGCGGGAGTTGGCGCAGGAGCTGGCCGGGCAGGGGTACTACGTGCTCGTCCCCAACCCCTTCCACCGGCACGGCCCGACGCCGGTGATCGAGCTGCCCGCGTTCATCGACGAGTCCCGGGCCGACCTGTTCGCCAGGCTGATGCCGTTGATCCGGGCGCACACGGCGGAGCTCTCGCGGAGCGACGCCGCCGACTACCTCGACTTCCTCACCGCGCGGCCCGAGGTCCGCCCCGGGCCGGTCGCGGTGACCGGCTACTGCTTCGGCGGCCTGCTGGCGATGCGCACCGCCGCGGCCCGCCCGCACCAGGTGGCCGCGGTCGGCGCCTTCCACGCCCCGGTGGCCGCGGACGGGCCCGAGCTGTTCGGGGAGGTCACCGCGCGGCTCCATTTCGGCCACGCCGCCACCGACCTGACGCCCGAGACCCTCGCCGAGCTCAACCGTTCGCTGGACGCCGCGGGCCTCGACCACTCCTCCGAGATCTACCCCGGCACCGTCCACGGCTTCACCATGTCCGACACCTCCGCGTTCAGCCCCGCCGGCCTGCGACTCCACTGGGACCGCCTGCTCCCGCTGCTCGCCGAGGCCCTGCCCGCCGACCCCCGGCCCGCCCTCTGACGGGCCCGCTCGCGCCGACGGCCCGTCAGTCCCTGCTGCGAGGATCTCCGGGGATCGTCGCCGCTGCCGCGCTGGTGGCCGCGCAGTGTCCGGGCGGCGGCCCGGTCAGCACCGCCTACGGGCCGGACGAGCCGCTGCCGGTGTTCGGCGCCGGCCTCCGCCGGACCGCCCTGGACGCGCTGGGCACGGTGCTCGGCGCGGACTCCGAACTCGCCGAGCTCTGGGACGACGCGGACCAGGGGGCTCAGTGGCGGCGCGAGGTGGAGCGGCTCCGGGCCGTGCTGCACGCGGCAGCGGCCTGACGGAGGCTCAGGCGGGGTCGCCGCGTTCGCCGTCGATCTCCTCGGCCAGCACGGCCATCCGGTACAGCGCGACGAAGTAGCGGGAGGCGTAGCCGTCGGCCGCGAAGGCCGGCAGCAGCTGGCCGAGGAGCAGGATGCGGCGGCGCAGGTGGTCGCGGTGGCGGGCGCCGAGGGCGGGGCCATCGAGGACGTTGGCGGCGAAGCCGGTCAGGACGGTGTCCAGGGTGACCAGGCAGGTGCCTTCGGGTTCCTGGTCGTACCAGCCCGCGGGGAACCTCATGGCGCTGAACTCGTCCCAGAGGCACGCCAGGAGGTCGGTCTTCTCGTCCGACATGACGATGATCATGCCGCACGCGGGGGCTGGTGGGAACGCGTCACGTACACGACTTCCCCACCGAATCCGGCCGCTCCGTCTGCGATCGGGTCAGCCGGCCCGCCGGGCCAGGTGGACGACGTCCGGGACGCCGCGCTCGACGGCGATCTCCTCGGTGCGGACCTCGGTGAACCCGGCGTCCCGCAGCGCCTGTTCGAAGGCGGAGGACGGCTGGGCGCTCCACACCGCGAGGATGCCGCCGGGGTGGAGCCGGGCGGCCGCGGCGGCCAGGCCGGCCGGGCCGTACAGGCTGTCGTTCTGCTCGCTGACCGTCCAGTCCGGGCCGTTGTCGATGTCGAGGCAGAGCGCGTCGTAGCGGTCGGCGGACTCGGCGAGGTAGCGGACCAGGTCGGTGTGCAGCACCTCGACCCGGGGGTCGTCCAGCGCGCCGGCGGAGAACGTACCGAGCGGGCCGGTGCGGTGCCAGTCGATGATCGCCGCCTCGCGCTCGGCCACCGCGATCCGCCCCCACCGAGGCTCGGCGGCGGCGTACGCCAGCGAGAAGCCGACGCCGAGGCCGCCGATCAGCACGCTCGGGCGGGGCGCGGCCAGTCCGTCCAACGCCGCCTGGACCAGCAACCGTTCGGAGCGGCCGTCGGCGGTGTCCATCAGGAAGCAGCCGTTCGCGATGATCTCGTAGTGCCCGCCGCGCCGCCGCAGCGCCACCTCCCCGTACGGGCCCTCCCGCCGGTCGATCACTTCGGCCTCGGGCAGGCCCTGGCGGGTGGGCAGCACGGACATCCGGCAACTCCTGGTCAGCACGCGGTCACGGACCAATCGACCCTAACCGATCGCCCCGGCCCGGGGCCGGGCATTTCCGGCCGCCGGATCACCCCTGCGCGTCCAGCACCGGACCGGCCTCGGCGATCGGCGTCGCGCCCTCCTTGGGGCTGCGACGGCCGCGCGCCTCCAGCCACTTGGCCAGCCAGGACAGCAGCAGACACATGCCGATGTAGATCGGGGAGATCACCATCACCACGGGGATGAACGGCAGGTCGTAGTCCAGGTTGGTGGCGATCAGCTTCCCGGCGTGCAGGAACTCCTCGAAGGTGATCAGGAAGCCAAGCGAAGTGTCCTTCAGCGCCACCACCAGCTGGCTGACGATGGTCGGCAGCATCGCCCGGACGGCCTGCGGCACCAGCACGTACGTCATCACCTGCGTCTTGCGCAGGCCGAGCGCGAACGCGGCCTCCTTCTGGCCCTTGGGGACGGCCAGCACGCCGGCCCGGAACACCTCGGCCAGCACCGAGCCGTTGTACAGGGTGAGGCCGGCGACCAGTGCCCACAGCGGTTCGACCTTGAGGGCGACGAAGATGAAGAAGATCATCACCAGCAGCGGCATGGCCCGGAAGAACTCGACCACCACGGTGGACACCCAGCGCACCGGCCGGTGGTCGGAGAGCCGCCCGGCGGCGAACAGCGCGCCGAACGGCAGCGCGAACAGCACCGTCCAGCCGAACGCCTTCAGGGTGTTGCCGAGGCCGTCCAGCAGCAGGCGCTGAACGCCCTTGTACTGGAAGGCCGTCCACTTCTGGTAGGTGAACTGGTTGGTGTGGAACAGCATCCAGACCACCCAGCCCAGCACGGCGGCGATCACCACCAGCGCCAGGAAGCCGTACAGCCGGTGCCGGGCCAGCGCCTTCGGGCCGGGGACGTCGTACAGCGCGGAGGACTCCACCGTCATCGGGACACCGCCACCCGTCGTTCGAGCACGTTGAACAGGGCGCTGATCGCGAGCGTCAGGATCAGGTAGCCGACAGCGATCCAGACGAAGGTCCAGATGATGCTGTAGCCCAGCTCGTTGATGGTCCGGTAGGTGCCGAGCAGTTCGACCACGCTGAACGAGCCGGCGATCGCCGTGTTCTTCGCCAGCGCGATCATCACGCTGCCCAGCGGGGCGATCACCGCGCGGTACGCCTGCGGCATGACGACCAGGCTCAGCGTCTGACCGAACGTCATGCCCAGGCTGCGGGCCGCCTCGCCCTGCCCGGCCGGCACCGTGTTCACGCCGGAGCGGAGCGCCTCGCAGACGAACGCGGAGGTGTAGCAGCCCAGCGCCAGCACGGCGAAGGTGAAGAACGGCAGCGTGATGGAGAAGCGGGGCAGGCCCAGCACCACGATGAAGAACAGCAGGGTCAGCGGGGTGTTCCGGAGCACCGTCACCCAGCCGGTGCCGAACGCCCGCAGCGGCTTCACCGGCGACACCCGGAAGCCGGCGATCACCACCCCGAGCACCAGCGCCAGCGCCGCGCTGACCAGGGTCAGCCAGAGCGTGCCGAGGAAGCCGTGCCAGTAGGTGGACCAGTTGTCGGTCAGCACGTTCATCCGCGCCCCCTGCTCACTTGTACCGGTCGATGGCCGGGGGCTGCGGCGCCGGCACCCCGGACAGGCCGAGCGTCGCGTCGTACGCCTTCTTCCAGTTGCCGTTGTCCATGTTGAGCTGGAGCGCGTCGTTGATCGCCATCCGCAGCACGGTGTCGTTCTTCGGGACGCCGATGCCGTACGGCTCGGTGGAGAACGGCTCGCCGACCATCTTCAACTCGTCCGGGACCTTGGCCACGTAGCCCTGCAGGATCGCGTTGTCGGTGGTCACCGCGTCGACCTGATTGCTGATCAGGTTGTCCACGCAGGCCGAGTAGGTGTCGTAGCCGACCAGCTCGGCCTTCGGGTAGTTGGCCTGGATCCGCTGGTACGGGGTGGAGCCGGCCGCCGAGCAGACCTTCCGCCCCGCCAGGTCCTGCGGGCCGTTGATCTTCGTCTCGTTCTTCCGGACCATCAGCGCCTGCCCGGCGATGAAGTACGGGCCGGCGAAGCCGACCAGCTTCTTGCGGTTCTCGTTGATGGTGTAGGTGCCCACGTAGTAGTCGACCTGGCCGTTCTGCAGCGCCGTCTCGCGGTTCGCGGAGGCGATGGTGCGGAACTCGATCCGGTCCGGGCCGAAGCCGAGGTAGGCGCCGACCATCCTGGCGATCTCGATGTCGAAGCCGGAGTACTCGCCGGTGGCCGGGTTCTTCTGCCCCAGGTACGGCTGGTCCTCCTTGGCACCGACCACCAGGTGGCCGCGCGCGCGGGCCGCGTCCAGGGTCGGCGAGCCGGTGATCGGGGCGGCGGTGCGCACCTCGTAGCTGGGCAGCGCGCCGGGCTGCGGGCCCTTCGGCGGCGGGGTGCCCTCCTTGCCGCAGGCGGACAGGCCGGCCAGCGCGGGCAGCACGGCGAGCAGCGTCAGCGCGGGCAAGAGCTGTTTCCTCACCGCGCCGCCTCAGTGCTTCAGGATCTTGGACAGGAAGTCCCGGGCCCGCTCGCTGCGCGGGTCCGCGAAGAACTCCTCGGGCACGCGGTCCTCGACGATCCGACCGTCCGCCATGAACACCACGCGGTTGGCGGCGGAGCGCGCGAAGCCCATCTCGTGGGTGACCACCACCATGGTCATCCCCTCGGCGGCCAGCGAACGCATCACCTCCAGCACCTCGTTGATCATCTCGGGGTCGAGCGCCGAGGTCGGCTCGTCGAACAGCAGCGCCTTCGGGTCCATCGCCAGCGCCCGGGCGATCGCCACCCGCTGCTGCTGGCCACCGGACAGCTGCGCCGGGTACTTGTCCGCCTGCGAGGCCAGCCCCACCCGTTCCAGCAGCGCCCGGCCCTTGGCCTCCGCCTCCGCCTTGCCGCGCTTGCGCACCTTGACCTGGGCGAGCGTCACGTTCTGCAGCACCGTGCGGTGCGCGAACAGGTTGAAGGACTGGAACACCATCCCGACCTCGGCGCGCAGCTTCGCCAGGCCCTTGCCCTCCGCGGGCAGCGGCTGGCCCTCGATCAGGATGTCGCCGCTCTCCACCGCCTCCAGCCGGTTGATCGCCCGGCACAGCGTGGACTTCCCCGACCCGGACGGGCCGATCACCACCACGACCTCGCCCCGACCCACCGTCAGATCGATGTCCTGCAGCACGTGCAGGGCGCCGTAGTGCTTGTTCACCCGGCGCAGTTCGATCAGCGGCTCGCCGGACGGCCGGGCCGCGGCCTCCTGCGGACCCGTCACCTGGTGCGCCGCCCCTTCAGCAGCCAGCCGAGCGCCGTTCCCGCGAGCAGCGTCGCCAGCAGCGCGATCCAGAGCGGACAGGTGACGGTGAAGACCCAGAACTGGATCTTCACCTTGTCCAGGTTGGCGAACAGGAACCAGATCGCCAGCACCACGATGACGCCGATACCGATGTACCGGGTCGGGATGCCGGCGATCTCACCGCGCTGGGCACCGGACGGAGAACCACCTGAAGTCTTGGTCACCCCGGCAGTCTGCGCCCGTCCCGGCCGGTGATCGTCGCACCACCACCGCCCGGGCCGCGCATTCACCCGTCCGCACCACACTCCCCCGGCCCGACCGGCGCCACCGCACCGCCCGCGCCTCCCGCGCCGACCGCAGTGCCCGCGCCGCCCGTACCGTCCGGGCGGCGGGCGGGCCGCTCGTCGCGCCAGGAGCGCCAGAGCGCCGCGTACGGCCCGCCGGAGGCCACCAGCTCCGGGTGCGGCCCGTACTCGGTGATCCGGCCCTGCTCGACCACCGCGATCACGTCCGCGTCGTGCGCGGTGTGCAACCGGTGAGCGATCGCCACCACGGTGCGCCCCGCCAGCACCCGCGACAGCGAGCGCTCCAGGTGCCGGGCGGCCCGCGGGTCGAGCAGCGAGGTCGCCTCGTCCAGCACCAGCGTGTGCGGATCGGCCAGCACCAGCCGGGCCAGCGCCAGCTGCTGGGCCTGAGCGGGCGTCAGGACGGTGCCGCCCGAGCCCACTTCGGTGTCCAGCCCGTCCGGCAGCGCGTCCGCCCAGTCCGCGGCGTCCACCGCGGCGAGCGCGGCCCGCAGTTCGGTGTCGTCGGCCTCGGCGCGGGCCAGCCGCAGGTTGTCGCGCAGGGTGCCGACGAAGACGTGGTGCTCCTGGTTGACGAGCGCCACCTCGGTCCGCACCCGCTCGGCGGGCATCCGGGACAGCTGCGCCCCGCCGAGGGTGACCCGGCCGCGGCCGGGCGCGTAGATGCCCGCCAGCAGCCGGCCGAGCGTGGACTTGCCCGCCCCCGACGGCCCGACCAGGGCGACCCGGCTGCCCGGCTCGACGTCCAGCGTGATCTCGCGCAGGACGTCCGCCCCCTCGCGGTAGCCGAAGCTGACCCGGTGCGCCTCGACCCGCCGCCCGTCGGGGCGCAGCTCCGCGTCGGTCTCCGGCTCGGCGACCTCGTGGACGCCGACCAGCCGGGCCAGCGAGGTCTGGCCGATCTGCAGTTCGTCGTACCAGCGCAGGATCCGCGACACCGGGTGCACCAGCGCCTGGGCGTACAGCACGCCGGTGGTGAGGCGGCCCGGGCCGATCCAGCCGTGCAGGGCGAACAACCCGCCGAGCACCAGGGTGCCGAGCACGGCCAGCGCGTAGGTGGCGTCCACGGTGGGGAACCAGACGGTGCGCAGCCACAGCGTGTACCGCTCCCAGGAGATCCACTCGTGGATCTTCCGGTCCGTCAGTTCGACCCGGCGCGCGCCGAGCCGCAGTGCTTCGACCGTCCGCCCCGCGTCGACCGTCTCGGCGAGCGCGGTGTTGACGGCGGCGTACCCGGCGGACTCGTTCCGGTAGGACTGCGGGGCGCGCCGGAAGTACCAGCGGGAGGTGAGGACGAGCAGCGGCAGGCCGAGCACGGCGGTGGCGGCGAGCAGCGGCGAGGTGACCAGCAGCGCGCCCAGCACCAGCAGCACCGAGACGACCGCGACCACCAGTTCGGGCACCGCGTCCCGGATGGAGCGGGCCAGCCGGTCGATGTCGGTGGTGCCGCGGGAGACCAGGTCTCCGGTGCCGGCCCGTTCCAGGACGCCGAGCGGCAGGGCGACCGAGCGGACCAGGAAGTCCTCCCGGAGGTCGGCCAGCACCTGTTCGCCGAGCACGCTGCCGCGCAGCAGCGACAGCCCGGTGAACGCGGACTGCACCACCAGCGCCGCCAGGTACCAGCCGACCGCGGCGGTGATCCCGTCGGCGCCGCCGCCGGTGGACAGCGTCTGCACCAGCGAGCCGAGCACGGCCGGCCCGACCAGGCCCGCCACCGTCGCCGTGCCGTGCAGGGCCACCACGCCCGCCAGCCCGCGCCGGTGACGCCGCGCCAGCATCCGCCCGTAGGCCCGCACCGCTGCGGCGGACCCGACCGGCAGCGTGGTGGCCGGCCCCTGTTCCTTGATCCTCGGCGGCTTCACCGGGTGCTCCTTCGCCTTCGTTCTCCGGCTCGTTCTCGGTTGCTCCCCCGGTCTCCGGCGACAACCGGACGGGAGTGGTGCGCCGACGCCCCGTCAGCAGGGCACTGCGCCATGGCCGTTCGCTGCGGCGTACCTGAGGTCAGCGGCGCGCCTGAGGTCAGCTGCGTGCTTGAGGTCGGCGGTGTGCTTGAGGTCACTGCGCACCTCCCGGTGCGGGCACGCCGGCGCCGGCGGCCGCGAGGTCGGTCTCGTCGCGGGTGACCACCGCCCGGTAGCGCGGTTCGGTGGCCATCAGTTCGCGGTGGGTGCCGCCGGCGCAGACCCGGCCGTGGTGCACCAGCAGGACGGTGTCGGCCTGGTCGAGCAGCAGCGGGCTGGTCGCCAGCACCACGGTGGTGCGGCCTTCGCGCAGGGCGCGCAGGCCGGCCGCGATCCGGGACTCGGTGTGCGCGTCCACCGCGCTGGTCGGTTCGTCCAGCACCAGGACGGGCGGGTCGGCGACCAGCGAGCGGGCCAGCGCGAGGCGTTGGCGCTGGCCGCCGGAGAGCGAGCGGCCGCGTTCGGTGATCCTGGCGGCCATCGGGTCGCCGCCGCACTCGGGCGAGCCGTCGACCAGGGCCTCCAGCGCGTCGCCCGCGTGGGCTGCGGCGAGGGCGGCGGCGGGCTCGACCCGGCCCGAGCGCGGGACGTCGAGCAGTTCGGCGAGGGTGCCGGAGAGCAGCATCGGCTCCTTGTCGTGCACCAGCACGGCGGCCCGGGCGGCGGCCAGCGGCACCGCGTCGAGTTCCGCGCCGCCGAGGCGGGCGGAGGGCAGCGGCGTCTCGCCGTCGGCCAGGGCGGGGCGGCCGCCGAGCCGGGCGGCGAGTTCGCCGGCCGCGTCGGGGTCGCCGCAGACCACGGCGGTCAGCCGGCCGGCGCGGGCGGTGACGCCGCTGGCCGGGTCGTGCAGGTCGGACCGCTCGGCCCGGCGCACCAGCTCCGCGGGGTCGGTGTCGGCCGCGGCGGTCGGTCCGTCGGCGGCCGCGCCGTCCCGGGTGAGGGCGAGCACGGACACCACGCGGCCGGCCGAGACCCGGGCGACGCTCCAGGCGTGCGCGGCCTCGCCGATGACCCGCAGCGGGGCGGCGAGGAACGCGGTGGCGCCGTAGACGGAGATCAGTTCGCCGACGCCGATCGAGCCGTTCAGCGCCAGGTGCGCGCCGTACCAGGTGACGCCGATGACGAACAGGCCCGGCAGCAGCACCTCCTGGGCCTGCATCACGGACCAGGTGCGGGCAGTGCGCACGGCGGCGGCGCGGACCCGCTGGGAGGCGGCCCGGTAGCGGCGCAGGAACAGCTCCTCGCCGCCGATGCCGCGCAGCACCCGCAGCCCGGCCACGGTGTCGGCGGCGAGTTCGGAGGCCTTGCCGCCGAGCGCCCGCTGCTCGGTGTAGCGCCGTTCGAACGGCCCGAGCAGCGGCCAGACGGCGGCGGCCAGCACGGGGACGCCGAGCAGCACGGCGAGGCCGAGGCCGGGCTGCCAGCAGAGCACGGCGATGCTGACGCCGAGCCAGGCGAGCACCGCGCCGTACAGCCGGGCGGCGAGTTCGACGTACCAGCCGATCTTCTCGACGTCCCCGCTGGAGACGGCGACGATCTCGCCGGTGGCGATCCGCCGGCTCAGCGCGGCGCCGAGGGTGGAGGCCTGACGGGACAGCAGTTGCCGGACCTGGGAGGCGGCGTGGATCCAGTTCCACACCACTTGGCGGTGCACCAGCACCGTGGTGGCGGTCTGGCCGGCGGAGAGCAGCAGGGCCAGCAGCCCGGCCGTCAGCAGCCCGGAGCCGTCTCCGTCGACGACGGCCTGGACGCCGCGGCCGACCGCGACGGGCAGTGCGGCCGTGCAGCCGAGTTCCAGGACGCTCCACAGCGTGGCGAGCAGTTGGCCCCTGCGCTGGGAGCGTTGGAGCCAGCGCAGGAAGCCGAGGGGTGAGCCGAGATCGGGGCTGCCGGGGTCGGGCAGCGGCAGGGGGACGAGCGGCATGGTCGCTCCGTGGTGGGACGAGGGTCGGGCGAGGACCGCCGGGGAGGGCACGGCGGAGGGGCCTACAGGGCCGCAGGGAGCCTCGGGGTGCCGCGGGGGCCGGCCGGGAGCGGCGGCGGGCGGCGAACGGACGGTCGGTGCGTTCTCACATGCTGGGGAGCGTGGCTGCCGCAATGTGACGCACGCAACAGGTTTTTCTGCGGATCGGCCCGATTCGGCCGCCGCGCTCGAAGCGTTTCATTCGTTAAGGGGAACTCTCGGACAGGGGGAATAGACAGTTGTTCGACCCGGTTGCCGCCCTTCTGGAAGCACCCGCACGCCAAGAGCACCGTCAAGAGCTCCGCACAACCGAAGGACACCCCTTCTCGTGACCAGCACTCCCGCAGTCCCCCAGATCCCCTCCGTCGCGCTGAACAACGGCGTGCGGATCCCGCAGCTCGGCTTCGGCGTCTGGCAGGTGCCGGACGCGGAAGCCGTCCCGGCGGTGCGCACCGCGATCGAGGCGGGCTACCGCTCGATCGACACCGCTGAGATCTACGAGAACGAGGCGGGCACCGGCCGGGCGATCGCCGAGGCCGGCGTGGCCCGGGACGAGCTGTTCGTGACCACCAAGCTGTGGAACTCCGGCACCGTCGACTGGTCGGGCGAGCAGGGCCGCGACCGCGTGCTGCGCGCCTTCGACGGGTCCCTGGCCAAGCTCGGGCTGGACCAGCTGGACCTGTACCTGATCCACTGGCCGCGCCCGATGCACGGCAGCACCTTCCTGAACATCTGGCGCGCCTTCGAGCAGCTGCACGCCGACGGCCGGGTCCGCGCGATCGGCGTCTCCAACTTCCGCGTCCCGGACTTGGAGCTGCTGCTCAAGGAGGCTTCGGTGGTCCCGGCGCTGAACCAGGTCGAGCTGCACCCGTACTTCCCGCAGGCCGAGCTGCGCGCCTTCCACGCCCAGCACGGCATCGCCACCGAGGCCTGGAGCCCGCTGGGCCAGGGCGGCGACCTGCTGGCCGAGCCCGCGCTGGTCCGGATCGCCGAGAAGCACGGCCGTTCGACGGCCCAGGTGGTGCTGCGCTGGCACCTGCAGAGCGGCGTGATCGCGATCCCGAAGTCGGTCACCCCGTCCCGGATCCGGGAGAACCTGGACGTGGCGGGCTTCGAGCTGGACGCCGAGGACCTCGCGGCGATCGCCGCCGTCGCCACCGACCAGCGGATCGGCCCGGACCCGGCCGGCTTCGACTGGAACTGACGGCCCGTCCGATGCCCCGAACCGGCCTTCCGGACACTCTGACTGACGCGGCATCAGCGAATGCTGACTGCCCGTCAGCACGGAGCGTGACGAACCGGAGGGCCGGCCGGGGTGCCCGGAGAACCGGAAGGGGCCGACACCTGACGAGGTGTCGGCCCCTTTCCGGCGCGTCCCGGGCGGTGCCGCGTGCCCGCCGGGGCGCGTTCGCCGCCCGAATCGAGGGCAGCGCTTTGCAGAATCGTTACAGCCGAGCCGCCTTCGCGAGCAGCGCCAGCGCCGGCGCGTGCTCGTGCGGCTCCAGCGGAGCGAGCAGCGCCTCCTGGACCTCGCGGACCCCGGCGGTGGAGCGGTGCAGCAGCTCCTGGCCGGTCGGGGAGAGCGAGAGCAGGTTGCGGCGCCCGTCCGAGGGGTCGCGGCGACGCAGCACCAGGCCGCGCCGCACCAGCCGGCTGACCATCTCGGCCATCGTCGCCTTGTCCAGCGAGGCGAGCTCGCCGACCGTGCGCTGGTCGGCGCCCGGTTCGGTCTCCAGCGCGTCCAGCACGGCGTACTGAGGGGCCGTCAGCTCGGTGCCGACCTTCTCCGACCACAGCTTCGTGTGGACCTGCTGGGCGACCCGGATCAGGTAGCCGATGGCCCGCTGGGCGTCCAGCGTGGGCCTGGCGTCGGCCATCACGGCGACGGCGGCCGGTTCGAGCCGGGCTATCCGCGCCATGGTCCGGACGATTTCCAGCTGTTCGTCCGGGGTGAGCGGTTCGAACAGGGTCCGCTGGACGCGGACCACGCCACCGGTCGCCTCGCGCACGGCCTGAGCGCCGCTCTGCGAGAGGGCCAGCAGCTTGCGGCGGCCGTCGGCGGGGTCGCGGCGGCGGAGCACCAGGCCCCGTCGGACCAGCCGGGCGACCATTTCGGCCATCGTGGCCTTGTCGAGCGAGGCCCGTTCACCGACCGTGCGCTGGTCGGCTCCGGGTTCCAGCGCCAGTACCAGCAGCACCGCGAACTGCGGAGCCGTCAGCTCGGTACCGACGTATTCGGACCACAAGCGGGTGTGCACCTGCTGGGCCACTCGAATGAGGTGACCGGGCGACTGCTGCAGTCGGCCGGGCACGCGGGTTGTCGGGATCTCCCCCAGCACCATGAAATCCGTCCCGGTGTCACGCTCGGGGGTGTGTGGGACACCCGAGCGGGGCAGTAACGGCGAGTGAGCATCCCGCTGTGAGTAAGGACGCGCCGGCCGTGCAGCCGGTGGCTGCTGGCGCACACTATACAAACGGTCGGCCTGGACCGGCAGGTAGGGGCGCAGAGTAGTCGCAGGTTCCGCAAAGTTGGCATATTTCCCCCGTATGTCGGGACCACGTCCAACCCGGTTCACCCGCTCGGCCGCCGCGCGCCCTCACCCTCTGTCACCTGCGGCGCTGCCTCTGGCCGGAATTCCTACCCGCCGGTAAGGTTGCCGCGCTGCGCGCTGCGCACCTCATTTATTTCTCATCCACGGGTCGCCGGCCCGCGCCGGTCCCGTCGTCCGACTTCGAGAGAGACGAGTACGAAGATGACCGAGCAGAGCACGTCCGTGACCGCCGACGCTCCGGTGCGGGTGGCCGTGGTGACGGGCGCGGCCCGCGGCATCGGCGCCGCCACCGCGATGCGGCTGGCCGCGGACGGTTACGCGGTCGCCGTGGTCGACCTGGAGGAGTCCAACGCGAAGGGCACCGCCGAGGCGATCGTCGCCGCGGGCGGCCGCGCGCTGGCCGTCGGCGCCGACGTCTCGAACGCCGAGCAGGTGCAGGCCGCGGTGGACCGGATCGCCGCCGAGCTGGGCACCCCCGTGGTGCTGGTGAACAACGCGGGCGTGCTCCGCGACAACCTGCTGTTCAAGATGTCCGAGTCCGACTGGGACACCGTCATGAACGTGCACCTCAAGGGCGCGTTCCTGATGACCCGCGCGATCCAGAAGCACATGGTGGACGCCGGCTTCGGCCGCATCGTCAACCTGTCCTCCTCCTCCGCGCAGGGCAACCGCGGCCAGGCCAACTACTCGGCGGCCAAGGCCGGCCTGCAGGGCTTCACCAAGACCCTGGCCATCGAGCTCGGCAAGTTCGGCATCACCGCCAACGCGGTCGCCCCCGGCTTCATCGCCACCGACATGACCGCGGCCACCGCGGCCCGGGTCGGCATGGAGTTCGAGGCCTTCAAGCAGGCCGCCGCCTCGGCGATCCCGGTCCAGCGGGTCGGCGTCCCGGACGACATCGCGCACACCATCTCCTTCCTCGCCTCCGAGGGCGCCGGCTTCGTCTCCGGCCAGGTCATCTACGTGGCGGGCGGCCCGCTCGACTAGTCGTCGGCCCGCTCGTGGTGCGCCGCCCCCGGCGCGGGTCCAGACTCGACGTGCAGGCCCGCCGATCACCGGCGGCAGGCGCCCCGCCGCAGGGCCCGGCCCGGCGGCGCTCCACCCACGGAGGATCTTGATGACCGAACCCACGGACAGCGACTCGAAGCCCACCCCGGACAACCTGCTGCACACCGGGGCGGAGCACCCGGTCGACCCCGAGGACCTGGTGATGGCCTCGGGGCGCACCCCCACGCCGGAGCTGGTCGCGAAGGCGAAGAAGGACCTGGAGGAGCAGGGCGCGGCGGCCGTCGAACGCGTGCTGCCCTGAGTCGCCCGGCCCGCCCGACGAGGCGGCCGATTTCCCGGAAGTGACGCGCGTCACGGGAAATCGGCCGCCTCTTTCGTTCTCGCACCACCCGCCCGCCAATTGGAGAAACGGCGGGAAAACGGCGCCCGGGAGCACCCCCGGGCGTGATTTGGCCCACTCCCCGCCGCTTTCCGGTCCGGCTCCGACACCTCTGAACTGCCCGTATGGGGATAGTGCGGACAACCGATCACCGGCGGGTGACAGATCCCCCGAATAGCCCGGACCGCTCAGGGCCAGCCGGTAATGTCGAAGGCGTGCCAGCCAAGCCCGAATCCTCCGAGAAGCGGATATCGACCACACCACGCACGGTTCCGGTCCAGTCCGAGCGCGATTCCGTCACCGATGCGACGGAATCCGCACTCCCTTCGATCAGCCGCCGGCACGCTCTGCTCTTCGGCATCACCGCGGTGCTCTATCTCGCGGTGGTGCTGGCCATCATGTGGGACTCCCCGCTGGTGGACCTGGACTGGGCGCTGCAGCAGCTGCGCCCGTACAAGGTGTGGCCGGAGGCCCTGCCGTACCTCGACATCTGGGTGATCGCCGGGCAGCGCGGACCGACCGCGATCGCGGCCTGCCTGTGGCTGGGCTGGCGCTGCTACCGCACCCACTCGGCGCGGCCGCTGCTGGTGATGGGCATGGCGCTGCTGCTGCTGAACGTCACGGTCGGCGGGGTGAAGATCCTGACCGGCCGGCTGGGTCCGCACTACGCGCACTACGTGGGCTCGCCCGAGCTGTTCTCCGGCGGCACCATCTTCCCGTCCGGGCACACCGCCAACGCCGTGGTCACCTGGGGCGTGCTGGCCTACCTGGCGGCGCGCTGGCGGCGGACCGGCACGGTGCTGGCGGCGCTCACCGCGGCCTCGATCGGGCTGACCACCGTCTACCTGGGCACCCACTGGATCTCGGACGTGTTCGCCGGCTGGGCGGCCGGCGCGCTGGTGCTGCTGTCGCTGCCGCTGGCCGAGCCGGCCGTCGCCGCGCTGGACGAGCGGGTGCTGGCCGTCTGGCACCGGGAGGGGCGGTTCGCCCGGCCCGCGCCGGTGCCCCGGCCGAAGCCGGCGGTGGCGCACTGGACGACCCGCCCGCTCCCGCTGCCCCCTCAGGCCGCCCAGGCGCGTTCCACCACGCCGTCCCGCACCGTCAGGTTGAGCCGCTCGGACCGGTACTCCATGGTGAGCAGCGCCTCCGGCTCCAGCACCCGCACCGTGCGCCAGCCGCGCTCCGCGGCCAGCGCCCGGGCGGGCTCGACCGGCAGCCCGAGGTAGTCGTCCAGCCTGTCCTCCATCGCTCCGCCTCCCGTGCCCGACAGTCCTACGCTGGAAGGGTAGAGGGAGGCGGTTGCGTATGCGGCGGGCGAGGACGCCGAGGGTCTGGCGGAGCGGGACGGAGCCGGCCACCGCGCGCAGCGATCTGAAGCTGCGCTTCCTGCTGTCGGTGGTCTTCCTGCCGTTCTTCGCGCTGTGCACCGCCGGGTTCGCGGTGTGGGCGGGCTTCGCCTCGCCGCACGGCGCGCCCAGCAGCGGGACGCTGATCGTCTTCGCGGTGGGCTGCGGAGTGCTGACGCTGGTGGCGGCGGCGGACCTGTGGGTCGTGGTGCGCCGCCGCCGCACCGAGCTGTAGCCGGGGTTCAGCGGGAGCCGACCGCCTGCTTGACCAGGGTGCGGCCGAAGTCCCACATCAGGCCGCTGCCGCGGTGGGCGTCGTCCATCACCTCGGTGAAGGCGTCCACGAAGCGGTCGGCGTCCCGTTCGGTGACGATCAGCGGCGGGATCAGCTTGATCACCTCCAGGTGGTCGCCGGAGACCTGGGTGAGGATCCGGTGCCGCTGCAGCAGCGGCACGACCACCATCTGCGCGAAGAGTCCCTTGCGGGCGGCCTGGAGGGCCGTCCAGCCGGTGCGCAGCTTGAGCGACTTGGGCCGGCCGAACTCGATGCCGATCATCAGTCCGCGGCCGCGCACCTCGGCGAGCAGCTCGTACCGGTCGGTGAGCGCGGCGAGCCGGGTGCGCAGCAGGTCGCCGACCTTCGCGGCGTTCTCCACCACGCCCTCCTGCCGCATCACGTGCAGGGTGGCCAGGCCGGCGGCCATCGCCTGGGCGTTGGAGCCGAAGCTCGCGGAGTGGACGAGGACGCGGTCCATCGAGGAGTACACCTTCTCGAAGATCCACGACTTGCCGAGGGTGGCCCCGATCGGCACGTAGCCGCCGGACAGCGCCTTGGCCGCGCACACCAGGTCGGGCTGGACGCCCTCCTCGGCCTGGAACGCGAAGAAGCTGCCGGTGCGGCCGATGCCGGTCTGCACCTCGTCGCAGATCAGCAGCGCCTTGTGCGCGTGCAGCAGTTGCTGGGCGGCGGCCAGCCAGCCGGGCGGCGGGGCGAGTACGCCCTTGCCCTGGATCGGCTCCACGATCAGCGCCGCGACGTCGCCCTTCCTCAGTTCCCGCTTCAGCGCGTCCAGGTCGCCGAGCGGGATCGCGGTGTCCGGCAGCAGCGGGTCGAAGCCCTTGCGGAAGCCGTTCTCGCCGTTGACGGAGAGCGAGCCGGTGGTGAGGCCGTGGAAGGCGTGGTCGCAGTAGAGGACGCGGCGCCGGCCGGTGGCGAAGCGGGCGAACTTGAGCGCCGTCTCGACCGCCTCGGTGCCGCTGTTACCGAAGAACACCCGGTCGAGGCCCGGGGCGTGGGCGATCAGCTGTTCGGCGAGCAGGCCGGGCAGCGGGGAGCAGTCGAAGCGGGTGAGGTCGGCGGTCTCCAGGTCCATCGCCTGCTGGACGGCGGCCCGGACGACCGGGTGGTGGCGGCCGAGCGCGAAGATGCCGAAGCCGGCGAGCATGTCGAGGTACTCGTTGCCCTCGGCGTCGTAGAAGTAGGGGCCCTTCGCGCGTTCGTAGTACCGGTCGAAGCCGATGGTGTGCAGCATCCGGGGCAGCTGCGGGTTGAGGTAGCGGGCGTGCAGCTCGTAGCGGTCGCCGCCGCGGGCGTCGAGCAGGGCGGCGAGGTCGAGCGGTTCGGCCTGGGTCACGCTGGTTCGCTCCAATCGGTCAGCGGCATCCGGGGCCGGTAGTCCTGAGTGCGGGTGCCGGGCAGCAGGCGGCGGGCGTGGGCGGCGGTCTGGGCGGCGACGCCGGTGCCGGTGAGTCCGATCTCTTCGAGGATCTCGCCGCGCGAGGCGTGGTCGAGGAACTCCTGCGGGATGCCGAGGTCGCGCAGCGGCACGTCCACGTCGGCGTCGCGCAGTGCCTGGGCGATCGCGGAGCCGACGCCGCCGGCCCGGCCGTTGTCCTCGACGGTGACGACCATCCGGTGGGCGGCGGCCAGGGTGACCAGGGCGGGGTCGACGGGCTTGACCCAGCGCGGGTCGACGACGGTGGCGGTGATGCCCTCGGCGGCGAGCAGGGCGGCGGCGTCCAGGCAGGCGGGGGCCATCGGGCCGACGGCGACCAGCAGCACGTCGGGGGCGGGTCCGGTGCGGGCGAGCACGTCGATGCCGCCGGTCCGTTCCAGCGCGGGGACGTCGGGGCCGAGTTCGCCCTTGGGGAAGCGCACCACGGTGGGGGCGTCCTCGACGTCGACGGCTTCGCGGAGCTGTTCGCGCAGCCGTTCGGCGTCGCGGGGGGCGGCGATCCGCAGGCCGGGGACGACCTGGAGGATCGACAGGTCCCACATGCCGTTGTGGGAGGGCCCGTCGTTGCCGGTGACGCCGGCCCGGTCGAGCACGAAGGTGACGCCGAGGCGGTGCAGCGCGGCGTCCATCAGGACCTGGTCGAAGGCCCGGTTCAGGAAGGTCGCGTAGACCGCGACCACCGGGTGGAGTCCGCCGGTGGCCAGGCCGGCGGCGGAGGCGACGGCGTGCTGTTCGGCGATGCCGACGTCGAAGGTGCGGCCGGGGTGAGCCTTGGCGAACGGGCCGAGTCCGACAGGGTGCAGCATGGCGGCGGTGACGGCGACCAGGTCGGGGCGTTCGGCGCCGAGGGCGAGCATCTCCTGCCCGAACACGGACGTCCAGGAGGTGCCGGCGGACGGCGAGATCGGCAGGCAGGTGTACGGGTCGATGGGGCCGACGGCGTGGAAGCGGTCGGCCTCGTCCTGTTCGGCGGGCCGGTAGCCGCGGCCCTTGACGGTGAGGCAGTGCACGATGACGGGGCCGCCGAAGTTGCGGGCCCGGCGCAGCGCCTGTTCGACGGCGGCGATGTCGTGGCCGTCGATCGGGCCGAGGTACTTCAGGCCGAGGTCCTCGAACATGCCCTGCGGGGCGAAGGCGTCCTTGAAGCCCTTCTTCGCGCCGTGCAGGGCGTCGAACAGCGGGGGTCCGACCACGGGGGTGCGCTGCAGGGCGTCCTTGCCCCAGGCGAGGAAGCGTTCGTAGCCCTTGGTGGTGCGCAGGGTGGCGAGGTGGTGGGCGAGGCCGCCGACGGTCGGCGCGTAGGAGCGTTCGTTGTCGTTGACGACGATGACCAGCGGGCGGTCGTCGGCCTCGGCGATGTTGTTGAGGGCTTCCCAGGCCATGCCGCCGGTGAGCGCGCCGTCGCCGATCACGGCGACGGTGCAGCGGTCGACGCCGAGCAGCTGGTTGGCCTTGGCGATGCCGTCGGCGTAGCCGAGCGCGGTGGAGGCGTGCGAGTTCTCGATCAGGTCGTGCGGGGACTCGGCGCGGGCGGGGTAGCCGGAGAGGCCGTCCTTGGCGCGCAGCCGGCTGAAGTCCTGCCGGCCGGTGAGGAGTTTGTGGACGTAGGCCTGGTGGCCGGTGTCCCAGAGGATGCGGTCGTGCGGGGAGTCGAAGACGCGGTGCAGGGCGATGCTGAGTTCGACCACGCCGAGGTTGGGTCCGAGGTGGCCGCCGGTGCGGGTGACGGCGTCGATCAGGAAGTCGCGGATCTCGTCGGCGAGCGGCGGGAGCTGCTCGGGGCGCAGTCGGCGGAGGTCGGCGGGTTGGGTGATCCGGCTCAGCAGTGGCATGGCGTGCCCCTCACGGCTGGTTCGGGTGGGTGGACGGTAGGTGTCCAGCCTGCGGCCCCGGGGTCGTGGTCGCCTGTCGGCGTGGGCCGCCCGCGCGGGGCGCGGGCGGCTCCTGACGGTCCGTCAGGCCTTGGGGGCGGCGAGGGTCTCCCGGGCGGCGCGGATCGATTCCTTGAGGGAGCCCATGGTGGCGAGCACGGCGGTGGGCTCGTACCCGCAGTGGGCCATGCAGTTGTCGCAGCGCGGGTCGCGGCCGCGGCCGTACTTGTCCCACTCGGTCTTCTCGATGAGTTCCCGGTAGGTGGGGACGTAGCCGTCGGACATCAGGTAGCAGGGGCGCTGCCAGCCGAACAGGGAGTAGTTGGGGATGCCCCAGGCGGTGCACTCGAAGTCGACCTTGCCTTCGAGGAAGTCCAGGAACAGTGGGCTGTGGTTGAGCCGCCAGCGGCGGCGGTTGCCGCCGGCGAAGGCCTTCCGGAACAGCTCGCGGGTCTGTTCGACGCCGAGGAAGTGGTCCTGGTCGGGGGCCTTCTCGTACGCGTAGGCCGGGGAGATCATCATCTCGTCGACCTTGAGTTCGTCGTTCAGGAAGTCCAGCACCTCGACCACGGTCTGCGCGGTGTCGGTGTTGAAGAAGGTGGAGTTGGTGGTGACCCGGAAGCCCCGCCGCTTGGCCTCCTTGATCGCCTCCACGGCCTCCGCGAAGGTGCCTTCCTTCGCCACCGAGGCGTCGTGCCGCTCCTCCAGGCCGTCGATGTGCACGGCGAAGGTGAAGTACGGCGACGGGGTGAACAGGTCGAGCTTCTTGCGCAGCAGCAGCGCGTTGGTGCACAGGAAGACGTACTTGCGGCGGGCCACCAGCTGCCGGACGATCTCGTCGATCTGCGGGTGCATCAGCGGTTCCCCGCCGGCGATGGAGACCATCGGGGCGCCGCACTCCAGGACCGCGCCGACCGCCTGCGCGACCGGCATCCGCTGCTTGAGCACCCCCGCCGGGTGCTGGATCTTGCCGCAGCCCTCGCACTTCAGGTTGCAGGCGAACAGCGGCTCCAGCTCCACGATCAGCGGGAACTTCTCCCGGCGCTTCAGCTTCTGCTGCATGAGGTAGGTGGACACGCGGATGGTCTGACGCAGCGGCATGGCCATGGCTTAGCTCGCCTCCTGAGGGAGCGTCGAGGGCTGTGGGGACGTCAGCGGACGGGGCGCGGCGGCCAACTGCCGGTGCCACGCGGTGAGCGCGGGGACGGCGGCGCGCAGCACCCGCCAGGCGCGGAACCCGGCGGGCAGGGTGCCGGGGCGGACGAGTTCCCGCTCGGGGGTGTCGACCACCACCCGCAGCACCGCGGCGGGCAGGTCGGGGGCGTGGGCGGCGCGGGCGGCGAGCACCGCGGCGGCCTCCATGTCGACGGCGAGCGCGCCCTCGGCGTGCAGCCGGACCCGTTCGGCGCCGCGCACCACGTGGTCGGCGGTGCGGTGGGTGCCGAGGTGGACCCGCAGTCCGGCCTCCTCCAGGGCGGTGGCCAGCTCGGGCGCGGTGCCCAGCGGGTGGTCGGCGCCCTCGGGGTCGGTGACCCGGTCGGCGACGATCACCTCGCCGGGGCGGACCCCGGGGCCGACCGCGGCGCCGAACCCGGCGACCAGCAGCGCCCCGTAGCCGCCGACCTCCAGCAGGGCGGCGGCCCGCGGCCCGGCGGCCCGGCGGCCCATGCCGGTGCGGGCCAGCACCGGGGTCCGCCGGCCGCGCCGGACCAGTCGCCGCCGCGCAGCGCCCAGGCCTCGGGCCGAGCGCGCACAGCACCAGCAGGGGCGCGTTCATCGGTCACCGCCCCGGCCGAGCGGGGCGTCGTGCACGTACCGGCCGAGCGCGGTGACCGGGAAGACCAGGCGGTACAGGTGGTAGTTGATGGAGAAGTCCCAGGGGAAGCCGGTGCCGGTGAACTGGGGTTCGTCCCAGCTGCCGTCGGGGCGCTGGGTGCGGGTGAGCCAGGCGATGCCGCGCTCGACGGTCTCGGAGTCGCGTTCGCCGGCGGCGAGCAGCGCCATCAGGGCCCAGGCGGTCTGCGAGGCGGTGGAGTCGCCGCGGCCGGCCCAGGTGGCCGGGTCCTCGTAGGAGCGCATGTCCTCGCCCCAGCCGCCGTCGGTGTTCTGCCGGCCGGTCAGCCAGCGGACGGCGCGGCGGACCGCGGGGTGGTCGGGGGAGATCCCGGCGGCGATCAGGGCGGGCACCACGGAGCCGGTGCCGTAGATGTAGTTGGTGCCCCAGCGGCCGAACCAGGAGCCGTCGGGCTCCTGGTGGCGGAGCAGCCAGGCGAGGCCGCGGCGGGCGCGGGGGTCGCGGGAGCGGCCGGTCTCGGCGAGCATCTCGACCATGTGCGCGGTGACGTCGGCGGAGGGCGGGTCGATGACCTCGCCGAAGTCGCAGAACGGCAGCTTGTTGGGGAGCCGGCTGGTGTTGTCGGCGTCGAACGCGCCCCAGGCGCCGTCCTTGGACTGCATGCCGAGGCTCCAGCCGACGGCCCGTTCGACGGCGCCGGCCAGCCGGGGCCGGTCGGGGTGGTCGATGCGGCGCAGGGCGAGCACCACCTCGGCGGTGTCGTCGACGTCCGGGTAGGTGTCGTTCTGGAACTCGAACGCCCAGCCGCCGGGGTCGAGCCGGGGCCGCTTGACCGACCAGTCGCCGCGGGTGGTGACCTCCTCTCCGAGCATCCAGTCGCCGGCCCGGACCAGGGCGGGGTGGTCGCCGGGCAGTCCGGCGTCGCGCAGCGCGATGGCGGCGAGGCAGGTGTCCCAGACCGGGGACTGGCAGGCCTCCATCCAGCGCTTGCCGTCCTCGGTGTGCACGGTGAAGGAGTCGAACGCGGCGAGGCCGGCCTTCATCACGGGGTGGTCGAGCCGGTAGCCGAGCAGCCGCAGCGCGATCAGCGAGTACACGGCGGGCGGCTGGATGCCGCCCCAGCAGCCGTCGGCCTCCTGCCGTTCGACGATCCAGGCGGCGGCCTGCCGCAGCGCGAGCCGGCGCACCGGTTTGATGGCGTGCCGGTGGTAGCGGTGCATCAGCTGGTCGAGCCGCTGGAAGAGGCCGTCCCAGGTGTGCGCGGGGGCGAGCGGCCGGTCGGGGTAGGGGTGGGCCGGGTCGGTGTGCAGTTCGGTGAGGTCGAACGGGGCGGGCCGGACCGGGCGGTGGGCGGAGACCACGGTGAGCGGGACGATGGTCTGCCGGGCCCACTGGCCGAAGGAGTAGATGTTCAGCGGCGCCCAGCTGGGCAGGAACAGCACTTCGGGCGGGAGTTCGGGGAGCTTCGCCCAGGGCCACCAGCCGAACAGGGCGAGCCAGATCCGGGTGAAGACCCGGGTGGCGGCGATGCCGCCGTGTTCCCGGACGTGGGCGGCGGCGGCCCGCATGTGCGGGGCGTCGGGGGCGTCCCCCGCGAGCCGGAGGGCGACGTACGCCTCGACGGTGGTGGACAGTTCGGGCGGGCCGCCGTGGAAGGTGGCCCAGGTGCCGTCCTCCCGCTGCCGGGAGCGGATCCAGGCCGCGGTGGCCCGGGTCTGCTCCTCGGTGCGGATGCCCAGGAACTGGCGGAGCAGCAGGTCTTCGGCGTCCATGGTGACGTTGGTCTCCAGGTCGCCCTTCCACCAGCCGTCGGCGTGCTGGAGTGACAGCAGGTGTGCGGTGGCTCGGCTGAGCGCCGCCGCGGGTGAGGAATCGTCAGATCGTGTTACTGCAACTGAGGTTTGGGGTCCGAGCCTTCCACCCGCGGTTGCTGTCACTCTTACGTCACCTCTCTCTGACCACCACGAATTCGGCGAGTGCGACGAAGTGCTCGCGCACCTCGTCGGTCATGGGCACCTCGCCGAGCGCGGCGAGGGCGGTGTCGTACTGGCGGCGGGCCTCTTCCTGCGTCCAGGCCCGGCCGCCGGCCTGCTCGATCAGCGCGGCGCGGGCGGCGAGCTGCTGCTCGCTCTCCTCGCCGCGGCCGGTCGGGTCGGCCAGCTGTGCGGCCAGCTCGCGGGAGGCGGCGCCCCCCTCGGCCAGCGCGGCGCACACCGGGAGCGACTTCTTGCGCGACTGGAGGTCGCTCCAGTGCGGCTTGCCGGTCACTTCGGTGGCGCCCCAGATGCCCAGCAGGTCGTCCACCGCCTGGAACGCCAGGCCCAGGTGGTGGCCGTACCGCTGGAGCGCGTCGGAGATCCGGTCGTCGGCGCCGGCCAGGACCGCGCCGATCGCCGCGGAGGCCGCCAGCAGGGCGCCGGTCTTGCCGCCCTCCATGGTCAGGCACTCCTCGACCGTCACCACGTCACGCTGTTCGAACGAGACGTCCAGGGCCTGGCCGTCGATCAGCCGCCGGGTCGCGGTGGTGATCAGGCGGACGGCGCGGGCGGCGTCGGTCGGGGTGGCCCCGCCGGTCACCGCGGCGTCCAGCAGGACCTCGGTGCCGAGGGTGGCCAGCGCGTCGCCGACCAGCACGGCCTGCGCCGGGCCGAACACCGTCCAGGCGGTGGCCCGGTGACGCCGTGTCTCGTCACCGTCCATCAGATCATCATGGAGGAGGGAGAAATTGTGGACCAGTTCCACCGACACGCCGCCCGGTACGCCCACCTGCGCGTCCGCGCCCACCGCTTCGGCCGACAGCAGGGCCAGCGCGGGGCGCACCGCCTTGCCGCCGTCACCCGCCGCGGGCCTGCCGTCGCGGTCGATCCAGCCGAAGTGGTACGCCGCGACGGTGTCCATCGGGGCGGCCAGCCGGGCGACCGCCTCGCGCATCGGCGGCGTGCAGAGCGTGCGCCCGCGCGCCAGCAGGTCCAGGACCGTCGGGGTGTCCCTGACCGTCGAGCCGGTGCGTGCCTCCACGTGCGTTCCCTCTCGGTACGTCTGGCCGGCCGCGAACGGCGGCCGGCCGGGTGCGATGTCGGTGGTCGGGTAGCGGCGGGTGGCCGTCATCGGGGCCACCGCCCGTCCGCCCGGTCGACGGGGAGCCGGCCGGTGCCGGCCAGCGCCGCGTCGGCCGCGGCGTGGCCGCTGCGCACGGCGCCCTCCATGGTCGCGGGCCAGCCGGTGGCCGTCCAGGAGCCGGCCAGCAGGATGCCGGGGACGTCGGTGCGCGCGCCGGGGCGCAGCCGGGCGGTGCCGGGCGCCGGGTCGAAGGTGGCGGTGCGCTCGCGGGTGACGAAGAAGTCCAGCACCTGCGCGCCGCGGGCGGCGGGCAGCAGCCGGGCCAGCTCGGGCAGGTAGCGCTCGCGCAGCTCGGCGACCGGCAGGTCGATCTCGTCCTCGGCGGCGGACTGCGACACGGCCAGGTACTGGGCGCCGGGGACGGCCAGGCCGGAGTGCCGGGTGCGGTCGAAGACGAACTGCACCGGGGAGCCGATCGCCGCGAAGAACGGGCGGCGGATCATCGGCCGGTCGTAGATCACGTGCACGTTGAGGATCGGCGCGGTGCCGAAGTCGGCCAGCCGCTGCTGGCCGGGGATCGCGCCGGGCGGCAGCAGCGCGGCCGCGGTGTCCTGGGCGCCGGCCAGCACGACGGTGTCGGCGGTGAGCAGCTCGCCGCTCTCCAGCCGGACGGCGTGGGGTTCGGCGGCCTTCAGCTCGGCGGCCCTGGTGCGCAGCAGCACCCGGACGCCGGCCCGTTCGAGTTCGGCGCGGGCCCGGTCGTGGTGGATCTCGCCGAGCGGGGCGCGGGCGATGCCGATGTCGGCGGCGCCCGGGTCGGACAGCAGGCCGGTCTGGAACACCTTGGCCGCCAGCGCCATGGAGGTGCGGTCGGCGGTGGCGTTCAGGGTGGCGACGCCGACCAGGTCCCAGACCGCCTCGATGGTGGCCGGGGTCTGGCCGTGGCGGCGCAGCCACTCGCCGAAGGACAGGTCGTCGAGCGCCGGGTCGTCCAGGTCGAGGCCCTTGAGGGCGAGCGCGCCGCGCACCACCCGCAGCCGGTCGGCCGGGCCGAGGTGACGGTACGTGGCGAGGCTGCCCGCCAGGTGCAGCGGGACGGGCAGCGCGGCGCGGCGCAGCCGGCCGAGGCTGCGGGTGCCGTCGGCGGCGAGGCCGAGCACCGGGACGTCCAGCCGGTCCTGGAGGTCGACCAGGTGCTGGGCGCCGAGGCGGTCGATCAGGCCGCGGTAGGCGGTGCAGCAGCGCAGGTAGACGTGCTGGCCGTTGTCGACCGTCAGGTCGCCGCGCTTGAAGGAGAAGGCCAGGCCGCCGAGCCGGGGGCGGGCCTCCAGCAGGGTGGTGCGCACGCCGGCCTCGGCGAGCCGGAGCGCGGCGGTGATGCCGGCCAGGCCGCCGCCGACCACCACGGCGGTGCGCTGCCGCTGCGGCGTCGGCGTGCTCATCGGTCCTCCCGGACAGCAGTGGACTGAGGGCACAACAACGTGCGCGTGCGTCGTGATTCCCTGTTGACACAGCGTGACATAACTGGCGTGAGAATCAAGAACGCCCTCCGGCGAGCCCGGACAGTGCCACGTATGCCTTCTCCCAGCCGGGCAGCGAGACCCGGCCGCGGAGCACCGAGTGCGGGTCGGCGGAGATCCGGCCGAGCAGGCGGTGGTAGATACCGGCCATCGCGGCGGTGGCGGCGCGGCTGCGGCGGTCGAGCATCGGCAGCAGCCGCAGGCCCTCGGCGAAGGCCTGCTGGGCGCGGTCGGCCTCGAAGGCGACCAGGCCGGTGAAGTCGGCGCCGACCGGGAGCTGCGGGAGGGCGAAGCCCTGCTGGCAGCCGAACCGGGCGAGGTCCTCGGCGGGCAGGTAGGTGCGGCCGTTGAGGGCGTCCTCGCGCAGGTCGCGCAGGATGTTGGTGAGTTGCAGGGCGAGGCCCAGGGTGTCGGCGTACTCGGCGCCGCGCTCCCAGTCCTCGCAGCCGTAGACGCCGAGCGAGAGCCGGCCGATCGAGCCGGCCACGCAGCGGCAGTAGACCTTGAGCTCGTCGAAGGTCCGGTACTCGACGCCCTTGAGGTCCATCTCGACGCCGTCGATCAGCTCGTCGAAGCCGCCGAGCGGGATCGGGAAGCGGCGGGCGGCGTCGGCCAGCGCGACCTTGATCGGGTCGGTGTCGTCCTCGCCGACGGCGCCGGCCCGGATCTCGTCCAGCAGGGCCCGGGTGCGGGCCAGCGCCTCGGTCTTCTGTTCGGCGGGCAGTTCGCCGTCGCCGATGTCGTCGACCCGGCGGGCCAGCGCGTACAGCGCGGACATCGCCAGCCGCTTGGCCTCGGGCAGCAGCCGGATGCCGTAGCTGAAGTTGCGGGCCTGCAGGGCGGTGACCGCCTCGCAGTACCGGTAGGCCGCCATGACCGGCGCGGACGCCAGTGGTGATGCCCCCACGCGGGCGCTCACCTTCCCTTCGCGAAAAGTGCCGCCGCCCGGCCGGCCAGGCGGCGCTTGTCCGGCTTCGCCCGGTGCGCGAGCACGTCGAACCCGGCCGCCGCGATGGCGTCCAGGGCCGCGTACCCGCCGGCGGTGAATCCCGCCAGCAGCAGTCGAAGCCTCCCGTGAACCGTACCTACCAGCGGTGCGCCGCGGTCGAGCAGGGTCCGGGCCCGGCTCGCCTCCCAGGCGATCAGCTGCCGCACTTCGCGGGAGGCGGCGGGGGCGGCGAGGTCCTGTTCGGTGACGCCGAAGGTGGCGAGGTCCTCCTGCGGGAGGTAGATCCGGCCGCGGTCGAGGTCCTCGGCGACGTCCTGCAGGTGTTCGACGAGCTGCAGCGCGGTGCAGATCGCGTCGGAGAGTTCGATCCGCTCGGGGGTGGCGCGGCCGGCCAGGGCGAGCACCAGGCGGCCGACCGGGTCGGCGGACAGCGTGCAGTAGTGCAGCAGGTCGTCGTAGGTCGGGTAGCGGGTGGTGGTCTGGTCGACCCGGTTGGCCTCGATGAGCCGGCGGAACGGCTCGGGGGTGACGGCGTGCTGTTCGATCAGCGGGACCAGGCGGCGCATCAGCGGGTGACGGGGTTCGCCGGCGGCGGTGCCGAGCACGGTGCCGCCCTGGGCGCGGTCGTCGCCGAGGGCGGTGGCGAAGGCCCGGTCGAGGTCGCGTTCGAGGCCGTCCAGCAGCGCGAGCCGGAAGCCGTCGTCCGCGGGCCGGCCGGGGACGTCGAGCAGCTGGGCGACGGCGGCGGGGTCGGCGAGGTCGCCGTCGCCCGCGTCGTCGATCAGCCGGGCGAAGCCGTAGACCGCCATCAGGTCGTCCCGCCAGGCCGCGGGCAGGAAGCCGGGGGCGACCGGGAAGTTCTCCAGGTCCGCCTTGTCCAGCGTCACCGCCGCTGTCTGGTTATCGGATTTGATTGAAGCCGACACTGCCGTCACTCCCCCGTTCTACACCGGTCCCGGCCGCCATCGCGCCTCGGACACGCTTCCGTCGCCGCGCCTTCACCCGCCGCACGGCACAGGGCCGGTGCCGGGGATCGTGCTCCCCGCGCACCGGCCCTGCGACCGTCGGCCGCGCCCCGGTCAGGGGCGCTCGCCCTTCTCGTACCGCCGGACCACCTCGTCGGTGTGCCCGTCCATGATCAGCTCGCCGTGCTCGATCCAGATGGTGCGCTCGCAGGTCTCGCGGATCGCGTTGTTGTCGTGGCTGACCAGGAAGACCGTGCCGGCCTCCTTGCGCAGCTCGTTGATCCGGGCCTTGGAGCGCTGCTGGAAGCCCTGGTCGCCGGTGGCGAGGGCCTCGTCGATCAGCAGCACGTCGTGGGTCTTCGCCGCGGCGATGGAGAACCGCAGGCGGGCGCCCATGCCGGAGGAGTAGGTGCGCATCGGCAGCGAGATGAAGTCGCCCTTCTCGTTGATGCCCGAGAAGTCCACGATGTCCTGGTAGCGGGCCCGCACCTGGGCCGGGGACATGCCCATCGCCAGGCAGCCCAGCACCACGTTGCGCTCACCGGTCAGGTCGTTCATCAGCGCCGCGTTCACGCCCAGCAGCGAGGGCTGCCCCTGGGTGTAGATGCCGCCCTTGGCGGTCGGCAGCAGGCCGGCGATGGCCGCCAGCATGGTCGACTTGCCGGAGCCGTTCGAGCCGATCAGGCCGACCGCCTCGCCCTTGTACGCGGTGAAGCTGATGCCGCGCACCGCGTGCACCTCGCGGATCGCGGGCGACTTCTTGCGCGTGATGATCCGGCTCAGCGCCGAGGTGGCGCTGCCCTTGCCGGAGCCGGCGCCGTGCACCTTGTAGACGATGTGCACGTCGTCCACGACCACGGTGGGGACCTGGGACTTGTCCACCGCAGTGGCCTCCTTCACGGTGTCGAGTGCTGCGTCAGCCACGGCCGTACTCCTCCTCGGCCTTCCAGAAGAACACGAAGCCGATCGCGAAGGCGACGACCGCCCAGCTGGTGGCCATGATCCAGATGTGGTCCGGCAGGATCAGCGCCTTCGGCAGCGCGTTGCCGTGGGCGTCCACCCCGCCCGGGTAGAGCGTCTTGTCGAAGCTCTCGGGCATGAAGGCGTAGCGGATCAGGTCCATGTAGACCACGGCCGGGTTCCACGAGTAGGCCGTCTGCCAGAAGGGCGGCCACTTCTCGATGAAGCTCGACACGCTGTACATCACGCCCGAGACGTACATCCAGGTGCGCAGCAGGAACGGCATCAGCTGCGAGATGTCGGAGGTCTTGGAGCCGATCCGGGCCATCACCAGGGCCAGGCCGGTGTTGAACATCGACTGGAGCACCAGCGCCGGGATGATCAGCAGCCAGGTGGCGCCCGGGGTGATGCCGTTCACCAGCACGATGACGACCAGCACGACCATCGAGATCAGCAGCTGCTGGAGCTGGATGATGGTGAAGGCGATCGGCAGGCTGGCGCGCGGGAAGTGCAGCGCCCGGATCAGGCCCAGGTTGTCGGAGATCGACCGGGTGCCGGCCTGGATCGCGCTCTGCGAGAACTGGAAGATGAAGACGCCGATGCACAGCCAGGCGATGTAGTTCGGGACGGTGTCCCGGTTGCTCATGATCAGGCCGAAGACCAGGTAGAACACCGCGCAGTTCAGCAGCGGGGTGAGCACCTGCCAGACCTGGCCGAGCTTCGCCGTGGTGTACTGCGCGACCAGCCGAGCGGTGGCGAACGCGCTGATGAAGGCCCGGCGGGCCCACAGCTGGCGGACGTACTCGGGCAGGCTCGGCCGCTTGCCGCTGACGGACAACCCGTACTTGTCCGCGAGCTGCTTGGGGGTCAGACCCGCGTCGGAACCCCTTGGCGCGGAGAGGTTGACCGGGTCACTCAGTGTCGACACATTCGTCCTTCAGGGGGTCGGAATCCGCTACCCGGGGGGACGGGGCAGGGGACCGGGGCGTACCACGAAGAGCTCTGGTTTGCGTGCGGGCGGCACGGGGAAGTACCGACCGGTTGCGATCAGATGATTGGCGGTCTGCCGAGCCTGGTCAAGCGCCAGACGGTGGACCACTTCATCGGCCGGCGCGGGCCGCAGGGCTCGCTCCAGCCTGCCCGGAACCCGCCGAGCCACGCCTTCAGCGCCGACCCGGAGGGCCGCCGGGCGAGCGTCAGCAGGAACCAGGTTCCCAGGTAGAGAGGCACCAACAGGGCCGGAAGGTTCCGTCGGGCCAGCCACACCCGGTTGCGGGCCACGTTGTGGAAGTACGTCGCGTGCCGGGCCGGCGAGGTCGCCGGGTGGAACAGCACCACGTCCGGGCGGTAGTCGATCGACCAGCCGGCGTCCAGCGCGCGCCAGGCCAGGTCGGTCTCCTCGTGCGCGTAGAAGAACTCCGCGGGCAACTGCCCGGCCTGCGGGAAGACCGCGCTGCGCACCGCGCTGGCGCCGCCCAGGAAGGTGGTGACCCGGGAGCCGCGCATCGGGTCGCTGGCCCGCAGCCGGGGGACGTGCCGGCGCTGGGTGGTTCCGGTCTCCGGGTCGGCGATCCGGAACGAGACGATGCCCAGGCCCGGATCGGCGGTGAACGCCTGCCGGAGCAGCTCGGCGGAGTCGGTGTTCGGCAGCAGGCCGTCGTCGTCGAGGAACAGCACCGCGTCGACGTCCCGGCCGTCCGGGCCGAACAGCTCGATGCCGACGTTGCGGCCGCCGGGGATGCCCAGGTTCTCGGGCAGCTCGACGCTGCGCACGCCCTCGGGCAGGGCGGGCAGCGGGGCGCCGTTGGCGACCACGGCGAGCTCGACCGGCGGGCCCTGCTGGGCGCGCACCGACTCGATCAGGGCGTTCAGCTCGGCGGGCCGGTTGCCCATGGTGATGATGACCGCGCCGAGGCGGAAGTCGTCGCTCATCGCAGCCTGCTCGACAGCACGATGGACAGCAGGTGCAGGACGGTCTGCAGCATCGCGATGGCGGCCAGCACGACCACGGCGAGGCGGGTGAAGAACAGGTCGCCGCGGACCGCGTCGGCGATGCCGGCGGCCAGGATGAACAGCGAGGCCTCGACCGCGCCGACCAGGCGGTGGAACTTCAGCAGCGAGGCGGCCCGGCGGGCCTTGGCGACGGCGTTGGAGCGCGGCACCGAGGCCTCGTCCGCGACGGCGGTCATCCCGGAGCGGGCCCGGGCGACGTCGACCAGGTCGGTCTCGGACTTGATCAGGATCGCGCCGAGCGCGGCCAGCGTGCCGAGGAAGGCCCACTGCCAGGCGGCGTGGTCGCCGTCGCGGTGCAGCAGGTCGGCGGCGCGCAGGCCGAGGCCGGTGAGCAGCGCGGCCTCGGACATGTAGTGGCCGACCCGGTCCAGGTAGACGCCGGTGAGCGAGGTCTGCCGGCGCCAGCGGGCGACCTCGCCGTCCACGCAGTCCAGCAGCAGGTAGACCTGGATCAGCACCGCGCCGAGGATCGCGCCGGTCAGGCCGGGGACCACCAGGGCGATGCCGGCCAGGATGCCGGTCAGCATCATCAGGTAGGTCAGGCCGTTGGGCGTGATCACGGTGACGGTCGACAGGATGCGGGTGATCCGCAGCGAGATCTTCCGCATGTAGAGGCGGCCGGCCCAGTGCTCGGCGCTGCGTCGCTGGAGCATGCCCTCGGGGTGGATGACCGCCCGGAGCTCCTCGATCGACGGGCGGCGGGTGAGGTCAACCGGCGGGCGTTCAGCTGTTGACGGCTTGGACATAGTCGGCGTACGCGTCCCTGATGTCTGTGGCGGAGAGGTCGAGGTGTTCGAGGATGGTGAAGCGCCCCGGTCTGGTGTTCGGAGCGTAGTGCACCGCTTCGGTGAACTCCGCCTCGGTGAAACCGATCTGATCGGCCGTCACCGGCAGGCCGTGGAAGCGCAGGCGCTCCACGACCAGTCCGGACAGGTCCCGCTCGCCCCGCAGGAAGCAGGCGAAGGCCGCGCCGAGGCCGACCTGCTCGCCATGCTGCGCGGACCGCTTGGGGTACAGCACGTCCAGGGCGTGCGAGATCTCGTGGCAGGCGCCCGAGCTGGGCCGGGTGCTGCCGGCGATGTTCATCGCGATGCCGGACAGTACCAGGGCTTCCGCGAGCGTCGTCAGCAGGTCCGGGTCCTCCAGGGTGCCCGGGTGCCGCAGCAGGTTCTCGCCGGCCGCCCGGGCCATCGCCACGGCCAGTCCGTCGACCGGTTCGCCGGTGACGGCGTGCGACAGTTCCCAGTCCGCGCAGGCCGAGATGTTGGAGACGGCGTCGCCGATCCCTGCGGCCACGAACCGCTTCGGGGCCTTGGCGACCACGTCCAGGTCGACGATGATGCCGATCGGGCCGGGCACCCCGTAGGAGCCGCGGCCGGCGTCGTTGTCCAGGGTGGAGACCGGCGAGCAGATGCCGTCGTGGGCCAGGTTGGTGGCGACCGCGACCACCGGCAGGCCGACCCGGGCCGCGGCGTACTTCGCCACGTCGATGATCTTGCCGCCGCCGAGGCCGACCAGGGCGTCGTAGTGGCCGCGGCGGATCTCGTCGGTCAGCCGGACCGCGCTGTCCAGGGTGCCGTCGTCCACCTGGTACCAGTCGGCGCCGGGCAGCGCCGGCTCCAGGCGCTCGCGCAGCACGGCGCCGGAGCCGCCGCTGATCGCCACCGCGATCCGGCCGGCGCTGGACAGCCGCTGGTCGGCGAGGATGCCGCCGAGCGCGTCCAGCGCGCCGGCCCGCACCTCGACGAACACCGGCGAGGGCACCAGTCGGGTCAGTACCGGCACGCGATCTCCCGGGCCTTGGCCAGGTCGTCGTGGTTGTCGACCTCGACCCAGGAGACCTCGCCGATCGGCTGGACGTCGATGGTCAGGCCGCGGTCGACCATCTCCTGGTAGCCGTCCTCGTAGTACAGCTGCGGGTCGCGCTCGAAGACCGCCTTGAGGGCGTCGGCGAGGGCCGGGCCCGCGGACGGGTTGATCACGGTGACGCCGATGTACTCGCCGGTGGCGTCCAGCGGGTCCATCAGCTTGGTGATGCGGCGCACGCCGAGCTGCGGGTCGACGACGACCTTCATCTCCTCGTCGGCGAGCTTCTTCACGGTGTCCAGCGCCAGCAGGATGCCGGGGGCGCCGCCCTCCTTGATCCGGCGGTCGTTGCCGTCCAGCATGGTGCGCTGCACCGAGGCCGGGTGCACGGTGTCGCCGTTGGCGAGCAGCAGGCCCTCGCCGAACAGGTCGCGGGCGCACCACAGGGAGTAGGCGTTGTTCCACTCCTCGGCCTTGTCGTTCTCGACCAGGGTGAGCTTGACGCCGTACTTCTGCTCCAGCGCGTCCTTGCGGTCGTACACGGCCTCCTTGCGGTAGCCGACCACGATCGCGGCCTCCCGCAGGCCGACCTCGGCGAAGTTCCCGAGGGTCAGGTCGAGCACCGTCCGCTCCCCGTCGACCGGCACCAGCGCCTTGGGCAGCGTGTCGGTGTAGGGACGGAGCCGGCGGCCTGCGCCGGCGGCCAGGACGAGGCCGATCATGCGGGACTCCAGGGTCTCGGGTGCCGTCCGGCCCACCGGTGCGGGCCCGGGCGCCGGGACGCGGCCGCGGCTGCGGCGCGCCGTTGGGGCGCGTCTTGCGCAGCGCCCAGTCCCACTGATGGTAGGCGACCCCGGTCACCTGCCAGAACGCGCCCCGGGCAGGTCAGGCGATCATCCGCCGGTACCGGGCGGACGTCCGGCGACGCCGGGCGATCGCGGATCGAACAGTTCCGCCGGTCATCCGGTCGACGGGCCCGGCGGCGTGCGTCGTGGCCCCGGCCGTGCCGGGGCATGCGGCAGACTTGGGCCCCGACGCCGTCGGCGGACCGGCCGGTCCGGGCCGACGTGCGCGCAGCCGACCTCAGGACCGGGGTGGGCGGCCGCGGAGCCGCACCCGGTCCACGTGCCGAAAGGGGCATTGTGCCCATGAGCCCTGCCGTCAGCCGGACCGACGACCCCTCCTCGGAGCTCTCCGTCCCGTCCGCACCCGGGGAGATCCTGCTGGAGCTGGTCGACGACCACGGCGTGACCATCGGGACCGGGGAGAAGCTCTGGGCCCACCAGCAGCCGGGCCGGCTCCACCGCGCCTTCTCGGTGTTCCTGTTCGACCGGCAGGGCCGGCTGCTGCTGCAGCGCCGGGCGCTCGGCAAGTACCACTCGCCGGGCGTCTGGTCGAACACGTGCTGCGGCCACCCGTACCCGGGCGAGCAGCCGTTCGTGGCGGCCGCCCGCCGCACCACCGAGGAGCTGGGCGCGGCCCCGGCCCTGCTGTGCGAGGCCGGCACCGTCCGCTACGACCTGCCGGACGAGGCGTCCGGGCTGATCGAGCGGGAGTGGAACCACCTGTTCGTCGGGCTGGTCACCGCGGAGCTGGAGCCGGACCCGGAGGAGATCGAGGACACCCGGTTCGTCACCGCCGCCGAGCTGCGCGCGCTGCGGGCCGAGAAGCCGTTCTCGGTGTGGTTCGAGACCGTCTTCGAGGCCGCGCTGCCGGGGATCCGGGAGATCGCCGGCAACGACTGGTGACGGCCGTTCAGTAGTCCGGGTCCTCGTCGGGGTCGTCGCCGCAGCGGCCCGCCCCGGCGGGGCCCGTCCCGGGCAGCGGCAGGCTGGCCCAGATCACCTTGCCACCGGCCTCGGTCCGCTCCACGTCGCAGGCCCCGCCCGCCTGCAGGGTGACGCTCTTCACCAGCAGCAGCCCGCGCCCGCCCGGGCGGGCCGGGTCGCTCTCCTGCGCCTTCGGGCGGTACGGGTGACCGTCGACCACCGAGATCCGCACCCGGTCCGGGCCGATCTCCAGCTCGCAGTGCAGCTGCGGGGAGAGCACCGCGGCGTGCGTGACCGCGTTCGACACCAGCTCCGAGACGATCAGCAGCAGGTCGTCCACCAGCTCCTGGTAGCGCTCCCCCGCCATGCCCTGGGCGAGCAGCCGGTCCCGCACCGCGTGTCTGGTGCGCGGCACCGAGGACTCCTGCGCGGGGGCGGTGAACCGCCACACGCCGGGCTCCGGTCCCGCTGCGAACCGCCCCGGCCGGACCACCAGGTGGCCACGTCGGTGGCCGCCTTCTGCGCCTCTTCCACTGCACGCCGCCCTTCACGCGGTGACGGGAGCCGGCGGCAGCTGTCGGGACGGGGCGTTCCGCTCGGGGCTCCCTGGTCACCCGAGGCTAGGAGAGCACCGGCCGATGACCCGCACCGGGACAGGAATCACGCGTGTCGTGAAGGTTCTCGACCGATTCGGTGCACGCCCTGCCCCCTCCTGCCCGCCCAGGCTCGTCTTCTGCCCCGGACCCTCCGGCCCGCACCCCCGCCACCAGCGCTTTCACCCCCTCCCCCGCCCGCCTTGCCCGCTTGCGCCCGAATTGCCCCTCCCCGCCGCCGCAGGGCCTCGAAAACGCAGGTGAGAAGCAGTCCGGAAGCCTGGTAATGTTCTCTCTGTCGCCAGGGGGCAGCCGAAAGGAAGCCCCGAGGTGAACACCCGGTCCGGGTGGCGGAATGGCAGACGCGCTAGCTTGAGGTGCTAGTGCCCTTTATCGGGCGTGGGGGTTCAAGTCCCCCCTCGGACACAGATGCTGCGGGTCAGGAGAAATCCTGGCCCGCAGTTTTTGTTTGCCCGCAGCCTCCTCCGCCCGCGGCCTTGTCGGTGCGCGACCTCATTCGCCCGGTGCCCAGAAGCCTTCGGCGCGCCCCTCGGCGAGGCGGCCGCGGTAGGTGTCGACTTTGTGGTCGATGCGGGCCAGGTGGGACTGGAGTTCGGTGAGCCGGGCGGCGACCTCGGTGCGGTGGGCTTCGAGGAGGGCGAGGCGCTCGGGTTCGTTGCCGGGGCCGGCGGTGACGAGTTCGGCGTAGCGGCGGATGGTGCGGATCGGCATGCCGGTGGCGCGCAGGCGGGTGCAGAGGTCGATCCACCGCAGGTCGCGGGGGTGGTAGCGGCGGCGGCCGCCCGGGGTGCGGTCGACGGGGGTGACGACCAGGCCGGCGCGTTCGTAGTAGCGCAGGGTGTGGACGCTGACGCCGGTGCGTTCGGCGGCTTCGGCGATGGTCAGCCCCTCGGCGGGGGCCGCGGGTCGGGAGTTGATTTCGAGCACGCTCGAAATCGTAGCCTCGGCACGGTCGACCGGGCGGGGCAGCGCTGACGAGGGGTCAACTCCCGTACTGGTGACCGGTGGAGGAGTTGCGGTGTCCGAACTGGACGGCCGGCGGAAGCGGTTGGTGCTCGCGGTGTGCTGCGTGAGCATGGTGATGGTGGTCATGGACATCACGGTGGTGAACGTGGCACTGCCCGCGGTGCGGCGGGAGTTGGGGGCGTCGGTGCCGGCGCTGCAGTGGACGGTGGACGCGTACACGCTGGTGCTGGCGGCGTTCCTGCTGCCGGCGGGGGCGGCGGCGGACCGGTGGGGGCGGCGCCGGGTGTTCATGGTGGGGCTGGCGCTGTTCGGGCTGGGTTCGGCGCTGTGCGGGCTGGCGCCGGGCACGGGGGCGCTGGTGGGGGCCCGGGTCGTGCAGGCGGCGGGCGGGACGATGCTGAACCCGGTGGCGATGGCGATCGTGGCGACGGCCTTCCCGGAGCGGGAGGAGCGGGCCCGGGCGATCGGGGTCTTCGGGTCGGTGTCGGGGCTGTCGCTGGCCCTGGGCCCGGTGCTGGGCGGGGCGCTGGTGGACGCGCTGGGCTGGCGGGCGGTGTTCTGGGTGAACCTGCCGGTGGTGGCGGCGGGCCTGGCGGGGCGGCGCGCTGGGTGCCGGAGTCGCGGGCGGCGCGGGCGCGGCGGTTCGACCCGGTGGGGCAGCTGCTGGTGGTGGCGCTGCTGGGCGGGGTGGTGTTCGCGGTGATCGGGGCCGGCCGGGCGGGCTGGTCGGCGCCGGTGGTGTGGGGGCCGCTGGCCGGGCGGCGCTGGCGGTGCCGCTGCTGGGCCGGTGGGAGTCGCGGCGGGCGGACCCGCTGCTGGAGGTGCGGCTGCTGCGCAGCGCGCCGGTGCTGTCGGCGCTGGTGATGGCGTTCGCGGCGCTGTGCGCGTTCGGGGCGTTCCTGTTCGCGGTGACGCTGTACCTGCAGGGGGTGCGCGGGATGCCGGCGCTGCGGGCGGGGCTGTGCCTGGCGCCGGTGGGGGTGCTGATCGTGCTGCTGTCGCCGTGGACGGGCCGGACGGTGGGGCGGCGGGGGCCGCGGCTGCCGCTGCTGCTGTCCGGGTCGGCGCTGGCGCTGGCGGGCGGCCTGCTGCTGCTGGTGGGTCCGGGGACGCCGGTGCCGGCGCTGCTGGCGGTGTTCGCACTGGTGGGGGTGTTCCAGGGGACGGTGAATCCGCCGATCACGAACACGGCGGTGTCGGGGATGCCGGCCTCGATGGCGGCGCTGGCGTCCGCGCTGGCGTCGGCGGCCCGGCAGACGGGCTCGGCGGTGGGCGTCGCGGTGGCGGGCACGGTGCTCGCGGGCGGGGTGGCGGCGGGCGGTGCGGCGTTCACCGGGCGGCGCGCGGGTGTGGTGGCTGCTGGTGGCGGCGGGTGTGCTGATCGCGGTGCTCGGCGCGGCGGGGTCGGCCGCCGGGCCGGGGCGCCGGGCGCCCGGGGTGCCGAGGGGGCGGGTCAGGCGGCGCTGCGGGCGCAGTCGGCGCAGAGTCCGCGGTAGGTGACCTCGGCGGTGGTGATGGTGAAGCCGAAGCGCTCGGCGGAGGGGAGGGAGGCCAGCGGGTCGCCGGTGGGGTGGACGTCGCGGATGGTGCCGCAGGCGAAGCAGACCAGGTGCTGGTGCGGGCGGTGCGCGTTGGGGTCGTACCGCTTGGCGCGGCCGTCGGTGGCGACTTCGAGGACCTCGCCGAGGGCGACGAGCTCACCGAGCGTGTTGTAGACGGTGGCGCGGGAGATCTCGGGGAGGCGTTCGGCGGCGCGCGCGTGCACCTCGTCCGCCGTCAGGTGGACGTGGTCGCCGTCGAGCACTTCGGCCACCACGCGGCGCTGGGAGGTCAGTCGCCACCCTCGGTCACGCAGCCGTTCCAGCAGGTCACTCATCTTGTTCATCCATTCAGCTCAACAGACGCCCGAACTGTACAGGGGGCGCGGCGACGCGCCCGAGTCGAGCGGAACCACCACCCGATCGACCAGCTTCTTGACTTAGACTGTGTCTATCTTAGGATCGACTCCGGCGAACAGCCAAGATCCCGTTGCAGAGTGCGATCCGCCCGACCCGGAGGGACTCCCATGCCCGAGAACGACGACGCCATCGTCACCGACCCCAAGTCCGAGGGTGCGGGCGGCTGCCCGGTCGCGCACGGCCGCGCGCCCCATCCGACCCAGGGCGGCGGCAACCAGCAGTGGTGGCCGAACCGGCTGAACCTGAAGATCCTGGCGAAGAACCCGGCGGTGGCGAACCCGCTGGGCGCGGACTTCGACTACGCCGAGGCGTTCAACAGCCTCGACCTGCCCGCCGTCAAGCGGGACATCGAGCAGGCGCTCACCACCTCGCAGGACTGGTGGCCGGCCGACTTCGGCCACTACGGCCCGCTGATCATCCGGATGGCCTGGCACAGCGCCGGCACCTACCGGATCTCCGACGGCCGCGGCGGCGCGGGCGCCGGCCAGCAGCGCTTCGCCCCGCTGAACTCGTGGCCGGACAACGCCAACCTGGACAAGGCCCGCCGGGTGCTGTGGCCGGTGAAGAAGAAGTACGGCAAGAACCTCTCCTGGGCCGACCTGCTGATCCTCGCGGGCAACGTGGCGCTGGAGTCGATGGGCTTCGAGACCTTCGGCTTCGGCGGCGGCCGGGCCGACGTCTGGGAGGCCGACGAGGACGTGTACTGGGGCCCGGAGACCACCTGGCTCGGTGACGAGCGCTACACCGGCGACCGCGACCTGGAGGACCCGCTGGGCGCCGTCCAGATGGGCCTGATCTACGTCAACCCGGAGGGCCCCAACGGCAACCCGGACCCGGTCGCGGCGGCCCGCGACATCCGCGAGACCTTCCGCCGGATGGCGATGAACGACGAGGAGACCGTCGCGCTGATCGCCGGCGGCCACACCTTCGGCAAGACCCACGGCGCCGGCCCGGCGGACAACGTCGGCGACGCCCCCGAGGGCGCCGGCCTGGAGGAGATGGGCCTCGGCTGGAAGAGCACCTACGGCTCCGGGAAGGCCGGCGACGCGATCACCTCCGGCCTGGAGGTCACCTGGACCAACACGCCGACCACCTGGGACAACTCCTTCTTCGAGATCCTGTTCGGCTACGAGTGGGAGCTGACCAAGTCCCCGGCCGGCGCGCACCAGTGGAAGCCGAAGGACGGCGCCGGCGCGGGCACCGTGCCGGACGCCTTCGACCCGCAGAAGAAGCACGCCCCGCAGATGCTCACCACCGACCTGTCGCTGCGCTTCGACCCGGTGTACGAGCAGATCTCCCGCCGCTTCCTGAACGACCCGGCGGCGTTCGCGGACGCCTTCGCCCGCGCCTGGTACAAGCTGACGCACCGTGACATGGGCCCGGTCGTCCGCTACCTCGGCCCCGAGGTGCCCTCCGAGGAGCTGATCTGGCAGGACCCGCTGCCGCAGGCGCAGGGCGAGCCGATCGACGCGGCGGACGTCGCGGTGCTGAAGGAGCGGGTGCTGGCCTCCGGCCTGACGACCGCTCAGCTGGTGTCCACCGCCTGGGCGTCGGCGGCCTCGTTCCGCGGCAGCGACAAGCGCGGCGGCGCGAACGGCGCCCGGGTGCGCCTGGAGCCGCAGCGCGGCTGGGAGGTCAACGACCCGGAGCAGCTGGCGCAGGTGCTGCGGGTGCTGGAGGGCATCCAGGCGGCGTTCAACGCGGAGGGCGGCAAGCAGGTCTCGCTGGCCGACCTGATCGTGCTGGCCGGCACCGCGGCCGTCGAGCGGGCCGCGCAGGCCGGCGGCGTGGACGTCGAGGTGGCCTTCCACCCGGGCCGGGTCGACGCCACCCAGGAGAAGACCGACGTGGAGTCGTTCGCCGCGCTGGAGCCGAAGGCCGACGGCTTCCGCAACTACCTGGGCAAGGGCAGCCGGCTGCCCGCCGAGTACCTGCTGGTGGACCGGGCGAACCTGCTGAACCTGTCCGCCCCCGAGATGACCGCGCTGGTCGGCGGCCTGCGGGTGCTGGGCGGCAACCACGGCGGCTCGCAGCACGGCGTGTTCACCGACCGTCCGGGCGTCCTGAGCAACGACTTCTTCGTCAACCTGCTCGACATGGACACCGCCTGGGCGCCGGTCGCCTCCGACAACACCCTGTTCGAGGGCCGGGACGCCTCCGGTGCCGTCAAGTGGACCGGCACCCGGGCCGACCTGGTGTTCGGCTCCAACTCGGAGCTGCGCGCGGTGGCCGAGGTGTACGCCTCGGACGACGCCAAGGAGAAGTTCGTCAAGGACTTCGCCGCCGCGTGGACCAAGGTGATGGACCTGGACCGCTTCGACCTGGTCTGAGCACGAGTACGGCGAAGGCCCGGTTCCGCGCGAGCGGGGCCGGGCCTTCGCCGTGCGGGCGTCAGCGGCGCAGTTCCAGGGTGCAGCACTTGACGGCGCCGCCGGCCCGGAGCAGTTCGGTCAGGTCGACGCCGATCGGGGTGAAGCCGCGGTCGCGGAGCTGCTCGGCGAGGCCGGTGGCGGCCTCGGGGAGGATCACGTTCGCCCCGTCGGAGACGGCGTTCAGGCCGAACACCTTCGCCGCGTCGGCGTCGGCCAGGACCGCGTCCGGGTAGAGGCGCTCCAGCACCGCGCGGGACTCGGCGTCGAACGCCGGCGGGTGGTACATGATCTCGTCGTCGTCGAGGACGGCGAGCGCGGTGTCCAGGTGGTAGTAGCGCGGGTCGACCAGCCGCAGGGTGACCACCTCGCGGCCGAGGAAGGACTGCGCCTCGGCGTGCGCGGCGGTCTCGGTGCGGAAGCCGGTGCCGGCCAGGATCCGGTCGCCGGCCACCAGCAGGTCGCCCTCCCCCTCGTTGATCTGCTCGGGGTCGCGCACCTGCCAGCCCCGGTCGCGGAACCAGTCGGCGTACGCGGGGCCCTCGGCGGTGCGCTCGGGGTACCGGAAGCGCGCGCCGAGCACCCTGCCGTCGACCACGGTGGCGCCGTTGGCGGCGAACACCATGTCCGGCATGCCCGGCAGCGGGTCGATCAACTCGACGGTGTGGCCCAGGCGTTGGAAGAGCGCGTAGAGCTCGTCCCACTGCGCGAGGGCGGTGTCGGTGTCGGTGGGCTTGGCCGGGTCCATCCACGGGTTGATCGAGTAGTCGACGGTGAAGTGCGCGGGCCGGCACATCAGGTAGTGGCGCGGGCGGGCGGTTCGCGGCGACACGGTGGTGTCTCCTTCCGGGCGGGACGCGGCAGCTGACGGTCGGTCGGCTGCGCGCCGGACGGGGCTGGGCCTTGGGATGGGGTCAACTGGGGTCAACTGCCGACGGACTGCGGGAAGTCGAACAGTCCGTCCGGGTCGTGGCGGCGCTTGACGGCGACCAGCCGCGGATAGTTCGCACCGTAGTAGGCCGTCCGCCAGTCTCGCAGGTCCGGGTCGGTGAAGTTCAGGTACGCACCGCCGGTCGCGTGTGCGGCGATCAGGTGATCGAGAGCGGCCAGCCAGCCGAGCTGCGGGGCCGGCTCCTCGCCGGGCAGCCAGGAGGTGTCGAGGCTGATCAGGTACTGCGCGTCGCGGTGCACGAAGGCGGTCGCCGCCGGGCCCACCCGGTTGATCGCGCCGCCCCAGCCGAACAGGGCGAAGCCGCAGCCGTCCGGGTTTCCGCTCGGGGGCGCGGCGGCGAGGTGGGCGAGCGCCTGCGCGACGGCCTCCGGCGGCAGCGGGTCGACGGCGAAGTGCGTGCGGACGGCGAACGCCCCGCCGGCGGTCTCGTGCTGCAGGTAGTCCATCGCGTCCCAGAAGTCCCGGTCGGCGATGTCCGCCCGGGACGGCGGGCCGGCGGCGAAGGCCGGCGCGAGGATGTCGCGCAGCTCGGCGGCCGGGCCGAGGTGCAGGCCGACGACCGAGACCAGCGTCCGCCCGCCCGAGGTGGCGACGCCGAGGCGCAGCGAGACCTCCTCCGGGGCGGTGCGCATCAGCTCCTGGACGGCCTCGAACACGGCGGGCGCGTGCGCGACCTCCCAGAGCAGCAGGCAGGTCGACGCGGCCGGGGCGGGGACCGCCTGGAAGGTCAGGTCGAGGTTGATGCCGAAGTTGCCGCCACCGCCGCCCCGGCAGGCCCAGAACAGGTCCTCGTTCTCGGTGCCGTCGCAGGTCAGCACCGTTCCGGCGGCGGTGGCCAGGGTGGTGGCGCGCAGCGTGTCGGCGGTCAGGCCGAGCCGGCGGGAGGTGGCGGCGGAGCCGCCGCCGAGGGCCAGCCCGGCGATCCCGACGGTTGCGCCGTTGCCGAGCGGCAGCGCGAGGCCGTGCGGCCGCAGCGCGGCGTACAGCGCCCCGGTGAGGACGCCGCCGCCGACGGTGACCAGCCCGCTCCCGGGGTCGACGGCGATCCCGTCTAGTGCCCGCAGGTCCACCACCAGCCCGGAGTTGACGGAGTGTCCGGCGTACGAGTGCCCGCCTCCGCGCGGCACGATCGGCACCCCGGTCTCCCGCGCCCACTCCACGGCCCGCACCACGTCCGCCGGCCCGGCCGCCCGCAGCACGGCCCCGGCGCCCGGTCCGCCCACCGCTCGTTGAACGCGGCCGACGACTCCCGGAACCCCCCGTCCCCGGGCCGCAACACCGGCCCGACGGTGAGCTTGTCGAGCACCTCCCACGCCCCGCTCACCGCTCCACCCCCGCCCGGCCCCGCCCCGCCCACTGCCGCCCGAGGCCCGAACGACCGGCCGCACCCCGTGGGGTCAGCCGCCGGACCACCGCTGCGCGGAGCGGCAGGTGCACCGAGAACGGCAGGGCGGCAGTCGGGCGACGGTCGGCCGTGCTCGCCGAGGCCGACCACCGTCCCACCGCTGTGCGGGCCGGTGGGCGTACGGAGGAGGCCAGGGCGGCCGTGTTCGCCGAGGTCGACCACTGTCGCGGCGGTGTGGGGGGCGGTCATGGGGCTACCTCTTCGATGGTGGAGGTGCCGGTGGTGGGGTGGGGGCCGTAGCGTTCCCAGGTTTCGTGGAGGCGGATGCGGCCGTCGGGGGTGCGGGTGGGGGTGTTGTGGGTGCGGCCGCAGACGACTTCGCCGGTGGTGAGGACGAAGGTGTAGCCCATGGCGAGGGTGCCGTCGGGCTGGCGGGTGCCGGCGGTCCAGCCGCGCTGGATCGCGCCGCCGGCGACCTCGCCCCAGACCAGGTCGCCCTGCTGGTGGTAGACGGCGACGGTGCGGTGGTCGCCGTCGGGGGCGTGGAAGCGGCGGCCCTCGTAGTCGAACGGCGGGTGGTCGAACGGGGAGTCCGTCATGCCTGCCACCAGATCGCGTAGTAGGCGAAGTCCTCGTCGTGCGGGTTGGCGACGGCGTGGTCGGTGTCGGCGGGGAGCAGGACGAGGTCGCCGGCGGCGATGGGGTGGCGGTCGCCGTCCGGGGTGCGGACCTCGCCGCGGCCGCTCATGCAGATGAAGAGTTCGCGTTCGGTGTGCTGGTGGGTGTCGGTGAGGTCGCCGGGGCGCAGGACGCACCAGGCGCCGTGGAAGGGGGTGGTGAGCTCGCCCCAGGGGTGGAGGAGGTTGAGGTCGAGGCCGTGCGCGCGTTCGAGCCGGTCGGGTTCCTGGCGGCGGATCACCAGGCCGGCCGGAGGGGCGCTTTCGGACATGGCGGGGCTCCGTTCGAAGGTGAGAGCGGGTGCGCGTCAGCCGGCGGCCGCGTGGCCGAGTCCGGCGTCGCGGGCGAGGACCAGGGCCTGGGCGCGGTCGGCGACGCCGAGTTTGCCGAGGATGCCGGAGATCCGGTTGCTGACGGTCTTGGAGGCGAGGGCGAGCTCCCGGGCGATGGCGGGGTTGGAGCGGCCGGCGGCGAGGTGTTCGAGGACCTCGCGTTCGCGGTCGCTGAGCTGCGGGAACGGGTAGCTGCGGGGTCGGGCGCCGGTGCCGATGAGGGTGCCGAGCCGGGCGGCGATGGTGCGGTCGACGATGGCTTCGCCGGCGCCGACGGCGTGGATGCCGCGGACGATCTGTTCGGCGGTGGCGCGTTTGACGAGGTAGCCGCGGGCGCCGGCGTGGAAGGCGGCGGCGACGGCCTTGTCGTCGTCGAGGGTGCTGAACACCAGGACGCCGGTGTCGGGGGTGAGCCGGACGATCTGACTGATCATCCGCATGCCGGCGGTGTCGTCCATCTGCGGGTCGAGGACCAGGACGTCGGGCCGGTGGCGGGAGGTGGCGGCGAGGACTTCACCGGTGGTGCCGGCCTCGCCGACCACCGCCGCACCACCGGTGGCCTCCACCATGGAGCGGACGCCCTGCCGGACGGCGGGCTGCACGTCGGCGAGCAGCACGGTCAGCGTCGCGGAACTCCCGTGCTGGTTCATCGTCCCCTCGCGGCGTGTGGTGGTGCGGCGGGTGGTGCGGCGCTGCCAACAGTGGATCACCGGCAGTGATGATTCCGTGACCTCATCATGATCTGATCAAATCGCCAGCTCAAGTGTGCAAATGTCATACAGGAGTTGGCAGATGTGAGGATTGGCCGGCGGCCTCGGCCGATTCCCGGGCGCGGCGCATGATCTCCTCCCGGCCTCGCCAGTGCGACCAGAACGCGCCGGTGTAGCCGAGGCCGCCGAGGCTGGTGAGGAACGGGTTGTCGGCGTAGTTGTTGTCGTGCTCGCTCATGCCTTCGACGGTGGGCAGCATGACGCGGTGGTGGTCGGCCGGGTCGATCAGCGCCCACAGGTCGGTGACGGCGCCGTGCCAGCGCTCCTCGGGGTCGGTGGCGCGGGCCGGGTCGGGCAGCAGGTCAGGCGAGAAGTAGCAGACCAGCCGGAAGTTGCCGTGCTCGTCGAACATGAACTGCCGTTCGTACTCGGCCGGGGAGGCGCACATCCGCAGCGGTTTGAGCACGATCGGGCCGTCCGCGGTGTTGGACTGGAGGCCGGGGACGGTGCGCTCGCCGGCGCACTGCTCGGCCAGGTCCATGCCCATGGGGGTGTAGGGGAACAGCCGCAGGCCGAGCGAGAAGCCGGTGACGGTGGCGTCCAGGGCCATGAAGGCGTCCACGCAGGCGCGGACCGTCTCGGGGGTCTCCCCCGGCATGCCGAACAGCGCCTCGACCATGGTGAGGATGCCGCGTTCGTGGCAGAGCCGCACCAGGCGCTCGGTGTCGGCGAAGGTGTAGTAGGTGCCGCCCTTCTCGGTGACCTTCCAGCCGCTGAGCACCTCGGGGCGGATGTGGTCGCTGCCGACGTTGACGCCCCGGCAGCCGGCAGCGGCCAGCAGGTCGGCGAACTCCTCGTCGAACGGGCTGGGTTGGCAGTAGACCCAGAGCCGCAGCGAGTTCAGCGGGTTCTCCGGGTCGGCGTGCCGGCGACGGACGATCTCCCGCAGCAGGTTCTTGGCGTGCACGACGGACAGGTTGAACTCGCTGTCGGTGGTGTGCTGGTCGAGGATGCCCTGCGCCGCCAGCGACTCCATCTCGTCGACCACGGAGGCGAGTTCGCGCTGCCCGTAGCGGGTGCCCTTGGCGTCGGGCTCGACGCAGTGCGAGCAGCGGTAGGCGCAGCCGTTCTTGGTCAGGATGGAGCCGAGCCCGCCGCGCCGGTAGTACTGCAGATTGTCCACCCGGTTCGGGACGCCGGAGCGCCGCCGGTACACCGAGAGCCGGTCGACCTGCCACACCCGGGGCTCGAACCGGCCGGTGGGGTCGGCCTGTTGGGTCTCGCCGTGGCGGACCGTCAGGAACGCGGGCGGGGTCCGGACGGCGCCGTTCTCGGTGTTGCGGATCAGGCCGGGGATGGCGGAGGTGTCGCGGCCCTCGGCGATCGCCACGGCCAGTTCGCAGAGGATCTTCTCGCCGGGGCCCTTCACGCCGTAGTCGATGCCGAAGTACTCGACCAGGGCGAACGGCATGGTGGAGAAGCCGATGCCGCCGCCGACCACGGGCGCGTCGGTGAGCCGGCGGATCTCGGTGATGATCTCGCGGTGCTCGCCGACGAACGGGCGCTGCTCGAAGGCGTACACGGTGTCGGTGTTGCGGACGGTGACCCCGACGAGCATCGGTGAGCGTTCCGCGAAGTACTCGTGCAGGCAGGTCTTCCAGTCGTCGCGGCGGAAGGTCAGGTCGAGCACCTCCACCTCGAAGCCGGCGTCCTCGAGTGCGGTGGTGAGCACGTCGAGGGCGTACGGCGCGATCGGCGGATGCACCTTGTTCGGGTTGACCAGCAGGATGGGTCCGCTCATCGGGTGTTTCCCCCCTTGGGTGTGGTGGACGGGTGCTCAGACCAGGCCGAGGCTGATGCCGAACTCGGGTGCGCCGCCGATCAGGTAGGCGCCGGCGGACTGCAGGATGCGGTCCTGCGCGACCAGGTGCTGGGCCAGCACGGCGGTGTCGCGCAGCCAGCGGTCCATCGGCGCGGTGCGGTAGACGGACCAGGTCTGCAGCAGGTCGTAGGAGCGGGCGACGATGGCCCGCGAACTGCGGAAGGCGTGCAGCCAGGAGAGCGGGGAGGCGGCGCGCTCTGTGGGGGTGAGGTCGTCCAGCGTGCCGCCGGCCTCCAGCACCTCCCACTGGCGGCGCATGGAGCCGTACACGCCCTCCCGGGTGGCGTTGAACGCGGCTTCCAGGCGGGCGACTTCGGTCTGCACCCGGTAGCTCTCGGACCAGCTCTGGCCGGCCATCCGGTCGTAGCGGGTGGTGGCGACCTCGTGGACGTGGTCCAGGACGGCGCGGGCCACGCCGAGCGGGACGCCGCACATGGCGCGGGTGAAGGAGTCCGGCTGGGTGAGCGGGGTGACGCGGCCCTGCGGGGTGGCGAAGGTGTAGGTGTGCTCCTCGGGGACGAACACGTCGGTCATGGTGTAGTCGCAACTGCCGCTGCCGCTCAGGCCGGTGGGGTTCCAGTTGTCGATCACCTCGACCTGCTCGCGGCGGACCAGGAACTGCCGGGAGTCGTGCCGGTGCTTGCTGCCGGGGGCGGCCCACGGTTCGCCGTCCTGGTACAGGAAGGCGCCGGAGGTGACCCAGTCGGCGTGTTTGATGCCGGAGCCGAAGGACCAGCGGCCGCTGAGCCGGAAGCCGCCGGGGACGCGTTCGGCCTTGCCGGAGGGCTGGAGCAGGCCGGCCACCACCAGGTCCAGCCGCGGGAAGACGTCCTTGGCGACGGTCTGGTCCAGGAAGTTGGCGTAGATGCCGGTGTTGGCGCCGATGACGGCGCACCAGGCGGCGGAGGCGTCGCCGTAGGCGAGCGCCTCGACCACCTCGGTCTGCTCCATCGAGGTGAGGCCGGGGCCGCCCCACTCGGGGCCGAAGCACATGCCGAACACGCCGGTGCCGCGCAGCAGTTCGACCACGTCGGCGGGCAGCGTGCGGTTGGCCTCGATCTCGCCGGCCTTCTCGCGCAGGACGGGCGCCAACTCCCGGGCGCGGCGCAGGATCTCCGTTGTCATGCTGGTCATTTCTCCTTCTCCGTCGGGTGGTTGGCGGTGCTCAGTGGAGGCCGAGGCCGATCCGGACCTTCGGCCGGCGGCCGAGCAGGTAGGCGCCGACCGACTCCAGGACGACGTCGTGGCCGATCTGGCCCTGGCTCAGCACGGCGGTGTCGCGCAGCCAGCGGTCCATCGGGGAGTCCCGGTTGATCGACCAGGTCTGCAGCAGGTCGTAGAGCCGGCTGACCACGTCGCGGGCGACGTGGACGGCGTGCAGGCCGGCCAGCGGGACGGCGCCGCGCTCGACGGTGCTGAGGTCGTCCAGCGAGCCGCCGGCCGACAGCACCTCCCACTGGCGGCGCAGCGAGCCGTAGACGCCCTCCCGGGCGGCGTTGAACTCGGCCTCGCAGCGGGCGATTTCGGTCTGCACCCGCCAGCTGTCGGACCAGCTGCGGCCGGCCATCCCGTCGTAGCGGGTGGTGGCGACCTCGCGGGCGTGGTCGAGGGCGGCCCGGGTGATGCCGAGCGGGACGCCGGGCAGGGCACGCATGAAGGAGTCGGACCAGGCCATCGGGTTGGGCTCGACGCGCGGCTCGAAGAAGGTGAAGGTGTGGCCCTCGGGGACGAACACGTCGGTCATCGTGTAGTCGCAACTGCCGGTGCCGCACAGGCCGGTGGTGTCCCAGTTGTCGATCGGCTCGACGGCGGAGCCCGGGACGAAGAACTGCATCGAGTCGTGGTCGTGGGGGCTGTCGGGGGCGGACCAGGGCTCGCCGTCCTGGTAGACGAAGGCGCCGGAGGTGACCAGGTCGGCGTGCCGGACGCCGGAGCCGAACGGCCAGTGGCCGCTGAGCCGGTAGCCGCCGGGGACGCGTTCGGCCCGGCCGGCCGGGACCAGCGCGCCGGCGGTGATCAGGTCGGGGCTCGGGTAGAGGGCGCGGACCGCGTCCGGGAGGAGGAAGTTGGTGATCGCGCCACCCATCGCGCCGATTCCGGCGCACCAGCCGGCCGAGGAGTCGCCGTAGGCGATCGCCTCGATGATCTCGGTCTGCTCCAGCGAGGTGAGGCAGGGGCCGCCGGTCCGGGCGGAGTGGCCGATCCGGAACACGCCGGTGGCGCGCAGCAGTTCGACCACGTCGGCGGGCAGGGTGCGGTTGGCCTCGATCTCCGGGGCGCGCTTGCGCAGGACGGGCGCCAGTTCGCGGGCCCGGCGCAGGATCTCGGCGGCGTCGAGCGGGGCGTCGTCCGGGTTGTCGTTCGCGTGCTCGATCGGGGTGTCGGTGTTCATCGGTCCACATCCAGGAGTCCGGCGGGCATGGTGAAGGGGGCGTGCGGGTCGGCGGGTCCCACCGGGGTGGTGACCGTCTCGACCAGGGCGGCGGCGGCGTCCAGGCGCCGTTCGCAGTCGGCGACGCTGTCGGCCTCGCAGACCACGAAGGAGTGCCGGGCGAGGTAGCCGCCGGGGGCAGTCGCAGCACGGTGCCGGGCGGGGCCATCGGCGCGGCGTGCAGCAGGCCGGGCGCGTCGCCGGGCTTGGGGAGGGTCAACTCCTCCAGCCGGCAGTCCTGTTCGGGGCAGCCGAAGCGGATGCCGGCGACCGCGGCGCGAGTCGCGGCGGTCTCCGGGCGGCGGCCGACCGCGACGTCGAACAGCACCTCGCCGGGCTCCAGGCCGGTGGCGATCCTGCCGAGCAGCGGGATCAGGTCGCCGCCGAGCCGGCCGTTGACCTCGACGATCAGCGGGCCGCGCGGGGTGAGCCGCAGCTCGGTGTGGGTGATGCCGTCCTCGACGCCGAGCGCCCGGTGCGCGTCGGCGAGCACGGCGAGCAGGGCGGGGTCGGCGAGCAGCGGGTCGGCGGCGTCGACGATGTGGCCGACCTCCTCGAAGTACGGCTCGTCGCTGCTGTACTTGCGGGCCAGGAACATCGGCAGGTACTCGCCGCGGTGGACGGCGCCGTCGACGCTGATCTCCGGGCCGCCGGCGTACTCCTCGACGATCACGCTGGCCCGGTACGGGCCGGGGTCGACCCGGCTGGCGGACAGCGCGGTGTCGAACGCGGCGTCGAGTTCGGCCTCGTCGGCGGCGAAGACCACGCCGATGCTGGCGCCCATGGCGCGCGGCTTGAGCACCACGGGGTAGCCGATCCGGGCGGCGGCGGCGCGCGCCTCGGCCAGGTCGGTGGTGAGCGCGAAGCCGGGCTGGCGCTGGCCCGCGGCGGTGAGCACGGTGCGGGTGCGCTCCTTGTCGCGGACGCCGCGGACGCCGCGCTCGGACAGGCCGGGGACGCCGAGTTCGGCGGCCAGCAGGCCGGCGTCGAGCACCAGCGGCTCGTCCCAGCAGAGCAGGCCGACGATCCGCTTGCGGGCGGCGATCTCCCGGACGGTGGCGTTCATGGTGTCGGTGTCGAAGACGTCGGCGACCACGATCTCGTCGAAGTACTCGCGCTGCCAGGTCGGCCGCAGGTTGTTGACCAGCAGCAGTTCGAGGCCGGCGGCGCGGGCGCGGCGGCTCATCGGGCCGACCAGGTACTCGCGGTACTCCTTGAGTCCGCTGCCGATCACCAGCAGCGTGCCGGGTCCGGCCCCGGCTTCTTGTTGCTCCGTCATGAGTCCTCCTCTGCGTGGGAGTCGATGTCGAACCGGACCAGTGCGGCGGCGGCGTCGGCGAGCCGGCGGGCCTCGGCGGGGGTGTCGGCGAGGGTGGTGACGATGCCGACCCGGTCCCAGGAGCTGCGCAGTCCGGCGGCGCGGTGGCCGGGGGCGATGCCGACGACGGCGAGTTGCACGCCCTCGGCGGCGGAGGCGGCGTCCAGGCCGTGCACGGCGGTGACGGTGCCGGGCCGGTCGGGGGCCAGGAAGGCGGCGGCGGTGGCGCGTTCGGCCTTGGCGGGCAGCGGGCCGGGCTGCTCGCCGCGCATCAGCGCGTAGTAGGCGCGGGTGAGTTCGACGGGGTAGGCGGCCTCGATCAGGTCGGTGATCGAGTCGCCGGGCAGCCGGCCGGCGCACTCGACCAGCACCGGGACGCCGTCGGCGAGGATCCACTCGCAGTGCAGGACTCCGGTGCCGAAGCCGACGGCGGTGGCCAGTCGTTCGGTCTCGGCGGCCAGCAACTCGTGGGTCTCCACCGGGAGTTCGGCCGGGACGGTGTGCCCGGACTCGATCGGGTACGGGCCGGGGTAGAGCTGTTTGCCGGTGGTGTTGGCGAACACCGGGCGGCCGTCGGCGATCAGCATCTCGACGCTGAACTCCGGTCCGGCGACGTACTGTTCGGCCAGCATGACGGGCGTGATCGGCCGGTCGGGGACGAACACGCCCTCGTCCTGGGCCTGTCCGAACGCCCAGGCGGCCTCGGCCTCGGCGGGCCCGCGGACCACCAGGGTGCCGACCGAGGCCTGCCGGTTGGCGGGCTTGAGCACGGCCGGGCCGGGGTGCCGGTCCATGAAGGCGGCCAGCTCGGCGGCGCTTCCGACCGGTTCGGAGGCCGGGTTGGCGATCTCGGCGGCGGCCGCGACCACCCGCAACTGGTGCTTGTCGCGCAGCAGTTGGGCTGCGCCGAGGCCGGCGCCGGGCAGTCCGTAGCGTTCGGCGAGCCGGGCCGCGAACGGCACCGCGTACTCGACGGCGGGGATCACCGCGACCGGGTCGAGCCCGGGGTGGGCGGCGTGGAAGGCGTCCGCCCGGCCCGGCAGGTGGTACTCCCACTCGATCAGCTCGCGAGCGTACTCGATGCCTCGGACCGCCTCGGCGAGGTGCCGCTTGCGGGCGACGTCGGGCTCCTCGACGTAGATCACCGAACCGGCCTGCTGGAAGCCGGCCAGGGTGGGCACCGCGAAGGCGACGTAGCCGACGACCAGGACGGGGCGGGCGCTCATGCCGTCCCCCCGGCGGGCTCGACCGTCTCCGGCCGGATGGCCTCGGCGGCGCGGCGGTCCGCGTCGCGCTTGATGCCGTACACCGCGAACGCGCCGGCCACCGCGGCCGTCAGGCCGGCCATCGCCCAGAAGCCCTGGCCGAACCGTTCCCACAGGTAGACGCCGAACAGCGGGGCGACGGCCCCGGCCAGGCCGGTGACGGCGTGCATGGCGGCGAGGTAGCGGGCCTTCAGCGCGGCCGGGAAGGTCGCCGGGTGGGCGAACATGCTGGGCGCGGCGGTCATCATCCCGGCGACGTAGACCACCATGCCGAGCACCACGAACGCCCCGGCGTGCACCGCCAGCCCGTACACCGCCAGCCCGATCGCGTTCAGCGCGTGGCCCGCGCCGACCGCCAGGTAGGTGGGGATCCGGGTGATGTACGCGGTGATCTTCAGCTCGCAGCTGATCAGGATGACCGAGGAGGTGGCCAGCACCGCGCTGTACAGCCAGGTCGGGTAGCCGTCGCGGACGATCTCCAGCGGCAGCGAGACCGAGGACTGCACGTAAGTGACGGTGCCGAGGGTGATCGCCACCAGGTACGCCAGGTAGGCGCGGTCGCGCAGCATCGCCGCGTACACCGCCCGGCCGGTGGCCCGGCGCTCGGTGACGGTCACGGCGGCCGGCTCGGGCACCGCGTGCCGGGGCAGCAGCCGGTAGGCGAGCGCCGCGTAGACCAGGGTGGTGGCGCCGTCGATCCAGAACAGCAGGTCCCAGTCGAGCAGGATCACCGCGGCGGCGATCAGCGGGGCGAGCGCGGCGCCGACGTTGAGGGCGATCCGCATCATGGAGAACGCCATCACGTGGTACCGGTCCGGCATCAGGTCGCTGAGCAGCACCGACGCGGCGGGCCGGTACGCCTGGGCGAACAGTCCGGCCCCGGCGACGGACAGCAGCAGCGGCGCCAGCAGCCCGGGCCGGGCCAGCAGCGGCAGCACGGCGACCAGCGGCGCCGAGCCGGCCATCGCGATCACGATGGTGGTGCGGGCGCCGAGCCGGTGGGTGGCCTCGCCGCCGAGCACGGTGCCGACGGCGGTGCCCAGGCTGTACGCGCCGAGCGCCAGGCCCGCGGTGCCGTCCGACAGGTTCCGGTGCGTCAGGTACAGCACCAGGAAGGTCTGGACGAACGCGCCGAGCTGGTTGACCAGCACGCCGCCGAGCAGGTACCGGACGGTGGCCGGGGTGGCCCTGAGCGTGTCGAGGACGCCGATCGGGGGCCCGTCGTCGTCGGTCATGCCGCCTCCTTCACAGCTTGGACGATGCGTTCCGCGACCAGCGGAGCGGTGGAGAACCCGCTGCCGCCGCAGGCGGCGCGGGTCCACAGGCCCGGGGTGACCGGGGCCAGCAGCGGTCCGCCGGTGGCGGCGTCCGCGGTGTAGTGGCAGACCCGGACGCCGGCCGTCGGGTAGCGGTCCAGGTCGGGCAGGATGCCCTCGGCGGCGAGGCGGTCCAGGTGGGGCTGCTGGTCCTCGCCGCGGCTGTCGGTGTCCTCGACGGGGCGGCACACCGTGTCGGAGCTGAGTTTGAGCAGCGTCCCGGCGCCGGGCGGCAGCACCCAGCCGCGGCCCTCGCGGCCGAGGCCGCCCGCGGCGGGCGCGCCGTCCCAGCGGTCGCCGCCGGCGGGGCGGCCCAGGTAGAGCATGGTCTGCCGGTACAGGGTGACGGGGGCGGCGGCGAGCCGCCGCGTCCAGGGGCCGCCGGCCAGCAGCGCGAGGTCGCCGCGGAGCACCTCGCCGCTGTCCAGCACGATCCGCCCGGAGCCGGTGAACACCGAGCGGACCGTGCTGTGCGGGCGCAGCGTGACGCCGGGGCGGGCGGTGAGCCAGCGGACGGCGGCGCGCAGCACCCGGTCGGCGAGCAGGACGCCGCCGGTGCGTTCGCGGACCCCGACGGCGCCGGGCGGCAGGCCCAGCGGCGGGAGCCCGTCCCCGTCGGGCAGGTCGACGGGGACGCCGGCCTTGTCGGCCTCGGCGAGCAGTTCGTCGAGGCGGTCGGCGGGGTGGCGGTGAGGACGCCGACCCGGCGGTAGAGCGTGGTGCCGAGCAGGGTCTCCAGTTCCTGCCAGTGGCGGTGCGCGGCGAGCCGGCGGGCGGTGCCGTCGGGGTCGCCGGGCAGCAGGGTGCGGATGGCGCGGTGCTGGTCGTGCGAGGTGGCGTCGGGGTTGGGCAGCGGGCCGCGTTCCAGGACGGTGACCCGGTGCCCGGCCCGGGCGCACGCGACGGCGGTGAGCAGGCCGGTGACGCCCGCGCCCACCACCACCACGTGCGCGGCGGCGCTGCCGGTGGCGGCGGGCCGGTGGTGCTCACCGCCCGCCGCCGCGGACCCTGGTCGCCAGCCTGGGCAGCGGGCGGGGCCGAACGGTGACGGCGGCCGGTTCGCCGGGGATGGCGGTGTCGGGCAGCGCCTCGGCGGCGAGGTCGACGAGCAGCGGGGCGGCGCAGCGCAGGAACAGGTCGAGTTCGTGCCAGAAGTCGCCGGCGTCGGCGTCGGTGACCTCCCAGCGGTCGAGCCGGCCGAGCTGTTCGGTGAGGGTGAACGCGGCGGCGCTGAGGCTGAACCGGCGCGGCCGCAGGGCGGCGGCGAAGCGTTCGGCGATCAGGGCGGCGGCGTGCCGGGAGCGGGCGCTGACCGGCAGCGGCCGCGGTCGAGGTGGGCCTCGGCCTTGGCGGCGACCCGGTTCCAGGGTTCGACGAGGCGCTGCCCGCAGACCCGGTCCATGGCGGCGCGGGTGAAGTTGGTGCGCTGGAAGTCGGGTCCGGTGGCGGCCAGGTAGTAGCGGACCAGGTCGCGGGGGACTTCGGCGGTGAGCTGACGGCCCGTCACCACGTGGCCGCGGCTGGTGGAGAACTTGTCGCTGTCGAGTTCGTAGAACTCGTTGGTGACGAAGTGCGCGGGCAGGGCGAGTCCGCCGAGGGCGAGCAGCATGGCGGTGCCGGCCAGCGCGAACGCGAAGCTGGCGTCGGAGCCGAAGAAGTACACCACTTCGGGTCCGGCCTCGACGGCCCAGTGCCGTTCCTCGTCGCCGGGGACCTCTCCCCTGGCCTCGGCGGCCAGGGCGATGGCGTGCAGGCTCCAGGCGACGGTCTCGGTGTCGGAGTAGAGGACCTGGCCGGGGGTCTCCGGGAACGGGGCGGGGATGCCCCAGTCGATGGGCAGGGTGATCGGGTAGTCGGGCAGCCGACGGGCCATCAGCTCCTCGACGAGCTGGGCGAGCCGGGGCCGCATGGTCGGGGCGAGCCGGGCGAAGTAGGAGGCCAGGGCGGCCCGGTGCTCCTCCAGCGGCAGCACCAGGACGTCCTTCTCGCGCAGTTCGACGGCGAGTTCGGGGTGCCGGGTGGAGCGCGGGTCGAGCAGTTCGCCGGAGGCGATCCAGTGGCCGCAGTTCTCGCACAGTCCGGCGCAGCCCTCGGCCAGGCAGACCGGGCAGCCGCCGCGCACGTACGCGTCGGTGAGGTACTCGTCGGTGTCCGGCAGGTACGGGAACCTGACCTTGCGCAGCCTCAGGTGGCCTTCGCCGTGCAGCCGTTCGAAGAAGGTGCGGACGGTCTTCAGGTAGCGCTCGTCGAAGCGGACGAAGCCGTCGGGGACGATGCCGGCGGCGGCGAGGGTGGCCTCGACCTGTTCGGCGGCGCGCAGCCGGAGTTCCTCGGGCTGTTCGCCGAGGCGGCGGGCGGTGGTGACGATGTAGTTCTGGGTGAAGTGCACGCCGGTGCCGAACAGGGTGTCGCGGGCGGTGGCGCGGGCGTAGCGGGCGCAGACGTCGGCGGACAGGAACGGGCCGGCGAGGTGGCCCAGGTGCAGGTCCCCGTTGGCGGTGGGGCCGGGGGCGACGACCAGCAGCGCGGCCATCAGCGTGCGCCTGCCGCGGCGGTGTCGAGTCCGTGGCGGGCCAGCAGGTCGCCGGTGATGTCGCGGGCGCGGTGGGCGAGCACGCTGATCAGCGAGTCGGCGATGCCGTGGGTGGCCTCGTTGACGCCCTGCAGGTACAGCGCGGCGTCGGTACCGGCGCCGAGGTCGACCCGGTAGTCGCGGCTGACGGTGACCTCGGGCAGTCCGGCCTTCTCGGTCAGGTCGCGGACCATGGCGGGCATCCGGCTGTCGTAGCCGGTGCCGAGCAGGACCAGGTCGCAGCGCTGCTCGACGGTCTTGCCGGTGCGCCGGTCGCGCAGGTCGAGGACGACCTCGCCGTCCTCCTCGCGGGCGGCGACCACCTCGGTCATCGCGCGGACCTCGGCCCGGCCGGTGCCGATCATCTTCTCCCGGTACAGCACCATGTACAGCTCGTCGAGGAACGGCGGGGCGAGCGCCGCGTAGTTGGTGAACCGCATCTCGTCGAGGAGCTGGGCCCGGGTCTCGGCGGGGGCGTCGTAGAACTCGTCGACGAAGGACGGGTAGAACAGCTCGTTGACGAACTTGCTGGTCTGGTAGTTCTGCAGGCCGATGGAGCGGACCAGCATGGTGACGGTGGAGTTCGGCAGGTTCTCGTACAGCGCCATGAACATCTCGGCGGCGCTCTGCGCCCCGCCGATCACCACGGTGCGCAGCGGCGCGTCCTTGTCGACGGCGCTGATCCGGCTGCGGAACCGGGCGCTGTGGATGACCTTCTCGGCGGGCAGGTCGGCGAACACCGCCGGGATGTGCATGTCGCGGCCGGCACCGACGACCAGGTCGCGGCAGCGGATGGTGTCGCCGTCGGCGAGGGTCACCAGCCAGCCGACCAGCTTGCCGTCCGCGTCGTAGCGGGGCTCGGTGGCGGTGACCTTCGCGTCGTAGCGGATCCGCACCTTCTCCAGCGAGGCGGCCACCCACTGCAGGTAGTCGGAGAACTCCCAGCGGTGCGGGTGGAAGGTGCCCAGGTTGATGAACTGGTCCAGCCGTCCGTGCTGGTGCAGGAAATTGAGGAACGAGAAGCGGCTGCGCGGGTCGCGCAGCGTCACCAGGTCCTTCAGGAACGACACCTGGCTGCGGGCCCACGGCATCAGCAGGTCGCGCTGCCACTTGATGTCCGGGGCCTGCTCCAGCAGCAGGGTGCCCTCGGCCAGTTCGGCCGATCCGCTCTCTTCGATCGCGGCCGCGAGGGCCAGATTCGCCGGGCCGGCGCCGATCGCCAGTACGCCCACTTCCAGGTCAGCCATGCTCTCCCCCAACTCGGGTCTCTCCAGGGCGGGTTGTCGCGCCGAGAAACCTAGGGAGCCGGGGTTCCCGTCACATAGGGACGGGTTCCCGGGCCCGGGGGAAATTCCGGACGGGCCTGCGGAGGGCCCCGGGGAGCTCTCCCCGGGGCCCGGGGGCCGACGGGGGAAGCTCTCGGGGCCCGGCGGGGGCGCCTTCCCGGCCCGGGCCCGGGGCCGGGCGGCCCTACTCGGCCCACTCCGAGCCGAGGATCACCTCGACGAAGTCGCCGCGGACGAAGCCGGGCACGAAGTGCTCCAGTACGTCGGCCTTCACGTTGCCGAAGGTGGTGTCGGGACGGTCGGCGATGCCCGCGATGGCCGCGGCCACCGCGCTCAGCCCCCGCCACCTCACCCGGCTGTTCCGCACCGAACTCGGCACCACGCCCGCCCGCTGGGTCGAACGCGTCCGCCTCGACCACGCCCAGCGGCTGCTGCTCGCCGGACACACCGTCACCTCCGCCGCCCGGCACAGCGGCCTGGGCAGCGACGAGACCCTCCGCCGCGCCTTCGCCCGTCACCTGGGCGTCACCCCCACCGAGTACCGGCAGCGTTTCGCCACCACCGGCAGCCGGGCGTCCTGACCGTTTTCCCGGACCGCGGCGGGGCATGGCACAGGGGTAGCGCTGTGGTGTTCGGGACGAGAGGGGACGGGTGTGGGGACGGACTGGGCGCGGGGTGCGGTGCTGTACCAGATCTATCCGCAGAGCTTCGCGGACGGGAACGGGGACGGCATCGGCGACTTCGCCGGCCTGACGGAGCGTCTGGAGTACCTGCAGTGGCTGGGGGTGGACGCGGTGTGGCTGAACCCGTGCTTCGCCTCGCCGTTCGGGGACGCCGGCTACGACGTGGCGGACTTCCTGACCACCGCGCCGCGCTACGGCGCGCCGGAGGACCTGGCGAAGTTCACCGACGCGGCGCGCCGGGCCGGCATCCGGGTGCTGCTGGACCTGGTGGCCGGCCACACCTCGGACCGGCACCCGTGGTTCGTGCGCTCGGCGGACGACCCGGCCGACCACCGGTACGTGTGGGCGGACCGGCCCGCACCGGGCTTCGTCGCCTCGCCCGGCAGCCGCCCGGGCTGGTACCGGCCGAACTTCTTCGACTTCCAGCCGGCCCTCAACTTCGGCTACGCGCAACAGGATCCGGCCGAACCGTGGCGGCAGCCGGTGGACGCCGACGGTCCGCGGGCGAACCGGGCCGCGCTGCGCGAGATCATGGCGCACTGGTTCGGCCTGGGCGTCTCCGGCTTCCGGGTCGACATGGCCTCCTCGCTGGTGAAGGACGACCCGGGGTTCGTCGAGACCGGGAAGCTCTGGCGGGAGACCCGGGCCTGGATGGACGCGAACCACCCCGACCAGGTGATCCTCGCCGAGTGGGGAGACCCGGCGCGCTCCGTCCCGATGGGCTTCCACTGCGACTTCTTCCTCCAGTTCGGCGGCCCCACCGACGGCGCCGCGCTGCGCTCGGTGTGGGACAACGGCGCGGGCACCGTGCACGAGCACTGGCCGGAGCAGCCCTGCTACTTCGACGCCGACGGCCGCGGCTCGATGCAGCCGTTCGTCGCCGAGTGGGAGCGCGCCGCGCGCGCCACGGACGGCCGGGGCTTCGCCTCGCTGCCCACCGCCAACCACGACTGGTCCCGGCTGGCGACCGGCCCGCGCACCCGCGAGCAGCTGGCGGCGGCGTTCACCTTCCAGCTGACCTGGCCGACCGTCCCGGCGATCTACTACGGCGACGAGATCGGCATGCGGTACGTGCCCGGCCTGCCGGACACCGAGGGCAGCGTGCTCGGCCCGCGCTACAACCGGGCGGGCTGCCGCACCCCGATGCAGTGGGACGCGACGCCGGACGCCGGCTTCTCCTCGGCGCCCGCCGACCGCTTCTACCTGCCGCTCGACCCCGACCCGGCCGCCCGGACGTGGCCACCCAGCGCGCCGACGAGGCCTCGCTGCTGCACCAGGTGCGGAAGTTGATCGCGCTGCGCCGCGCGCACCCCGGCCTCGGACCGGACGCGCCGGTCGAACTGCTGTACACGGGCTACCCGTTGACGTACCTGCGGGGCGGCCGCTACCTGGTGGTGGTCAACCCGCGCCGCACGCCCGCGCACCTGCCGGTGGAGCGGGAGCTGCCCGGGCGGCTGCTGTTCGGCCGGGGCGTGTCGGTGACGCACTCGGCGCTGCACGCGGACGGCTTCTCGTACGGCGTCTTCACCTACTGACGCCCCGTCGGGTCGTCGACCCGCCCGCCCCGCAGAGCAGTTCGGCCGCGGCCGTGCGCAGGTAGAGCACGGTCCGGCCGGTGCGGTGACGGGCGGCGAGGCCCGCGGCGTGCAGGGCGTGCAGGTGGTGGGAGACGGTGGGGGCGGACAGGCCGGTGCGGGCGGCGAGTTCGGTGGTGGTGGCGGGCACGTCGAGCTCGGCGAGCAGCCGGACGCGGGCCCGGCCGAGCACCCGGGCCAGGCCCTCGGGAGTGCCGGCCGCCTCGGCCTCCCACAGCGTGGCGACGCCGCGCGGCGGGTAGATCAGGCCGGGCTGCCAGGGCGGGTTGAGCTGGGAGAACACGCCGGGCCAGGCGAACACGGTGGGGACCAGGACGAGTCCGCGCTCGCCGTCCAGCCGCCGGTCGGCGTCGAAGTGCCGGTGACCGATCCGCAGCAGGTCGTGCTCCCAGCTCACCGACGGGTGCAGGTCGGCGAACAGCCCGGCCGGCCCGCCGGCCGCCAACTGCCGGGCCCGGCGCAGGATCTCGCCCTCGACCAGCCGCTCGATCCGGGTCCAGGACGGCGCGATCGCGGCCGCCCAGTAGGCGCGCAGCTCGCCCACCAGCCGGGCCAGCCCGGCCTCCGGGTCGCGGGCCAACTCGGCGACCAGCGGCGGCGGTTCGCCCTCCATCCGGCCGAGGTCGCGGCGCACCGCGGCGGCCGGCAGGGCGGCGAGCCGGACCAACTGCTCGTCCAGGGTGGGGCTGCCGGCGGTCGGCACGGGGGTGAGGAAGTCCGGCACGTACAGCGTCGGCAGCCGGACCAGCTGGGACAGCAACTCCCAGGAGACGCCCGCCAGTCGGGCCCGCGCCTCGCGGATCCACGGCAGGTGGACGGCGCTCCGCCCCGGGTCCTTGAGCACCTCGACGCTGGTGGCGAGCTCGCACAGCGGCGAGTGCGCGAACCTGGTGCGGGCCAGGTCCTGCGCGGAGAACTTCCAGGTCAGCAACGGCCCTCCGGGGTCCGGGCCGGCACCCGTGCGGGCGGTCGCGGCGGCGAGGATTCGACCAGGATGGAATTCCTGGGCGCGAGCGATCCTCGCAGGAAGCCTGGTCCCGTGACCACCACGCCTCCCGTCCCGCTCCGGGACCGCCTCGGCCTGCCCGCCTCCGCGGGCCGGCACCGCCGGCTGATCGGCGCCCACCTGATCGACAGCCTGGGCACCGGCCTGATCCTGGCCTTCACCCTGGTGTACTTCGCCCGCACCACCCCGCTGTCGCTCACCGCGATCGGCGCGGCCGTCTCCGCCGCCCGCCTGCTGGCCCTGCCGACCGCGCTGGCCGTCGGCCCGCTGATCGACCGGTACGGCGCCCGGCCGGTGGCGGCCGCCGCGAACGCCCTGTCCGGGCTGGCCTACGCGGGCTTCCTGCTCGCCGACCGGGTGTGGCTGATCGGACTGGTCTGCCTGCTCGCCCAGATCGGCCAGGCCGGCTACTGGACCGCCAGCACCGGCCTGGTGGTGCTGGCCTCCCCGCCCGCCGAACGGACCCGCTGGTTCGCCCTGGTGCAGACGCTGCGCAACACCGGCCTGGGCCTGGGCGGCGCGCTCGGCGCGCTGCTGGTCGGCGGCGGCGCGGGCGGGCTGCGGCTGCTGGTCGCCCTGAACGCGGCGTCCTACCTGGCGGCGGCCGTCCTGCTGACGGTGTGGCGGCCCGGCGCCCCGGCCGTGCCCGCCGCGCCGGACCGCGCGGTGCGGGGCGGCTACCGGACCGTGCTGACGGACCGTCGGTACCTGCTGATGGTGGCGTCGAACCTGGCGTTCGTGCTGTCCTCGATGGCGCTGTCGGTGCTGATCGCGCTGCACGTCACGGAGGCGCTGCGCCTGGACGCCTCGGTGGCCGGCGCGCTGCTCGTCCTCAACGGCCTCCAGGTGGTGGCCACCCAGAGCCCGGTGTCGCGCCTCCTGGAGGGCGTCCGTCCGACCCGCGCGGTGGCCGCCGGGTCGGTCCTCAACGCCCTCGCCTTCGCCGGGTTCGCGCTGCTGCCCGGCGCGCCCGGGTGGGTGGTCGGCACCGGACTGGTCGCCGCGATGCTCGTCTACAACCTCGCCGAGACGGTCGCCACGCCCGGCCGCGAGGAACTCAGCGTGGCGCTCGCCGACCCCGCCCTGCGCGGCCGGTACCTGGCGGTCAACCAGCTCTCCTGGAGCATCGGCCAGGCCGTCGCGCCCGGCCTGCTGACCGTGCTGTTCGTCCACGGCCCGGCCTGGCCCTGGCTGTTCCTGCTGGCCCTCTCGCTGGCCGCCGTCCCCGCGCTGCTCCGGCTGGAACGCCCGGCGGCCGCGCTTCCCGACATTCCGTCGGAAAACGGGACGCTCCAACGGGTCTAGCATTCCGTCAGGGTGATGAACCGCAACGGGAGTTGACGATGGTCGAACTGGTGGTGGGTTCGCGGGCCAGCCAGCTGGCACGGGCCCAGGTCCGGGAGTTCCTCGCGCCGGTCCGGGAGCGCTTCCCGGAGCTGGTGATCCGCCACCGGGTGATCCTGGAGGACGGCGACCTGGACCGCAAGGCCGCCCTTCGGGAGGTCTCCGAGCGCGGCGGCGGGTCGGCGTTCTCCACCAACCAGGTGACCGCCCTGCTGAACCGCGAGGTGGACGTGATCGTCCACTCGCTCAAGGACCTGCCCACCGAGAACCCGGACGGCCTGATCCTGCTCCCCCCGCCGCCCCGCGCGGACGTCCGCGACGCGCTGTGCGGCGCGACCCTCGCCGCGCTGCCCACCGGCGCCCGGGTCGGCACCTCCGCCGCCCGCCGGATCGCCCAACTCCTGCACGCCCGGCCCGACCTGCGCCCCGAACGGATCCGCGGCAACGTCCCCACCCGGCTCGCCCGGCTGAAGGCCCTGGACGCCGTCGTCCTGGCCGCGGCCGGCCTGCGCCGCCTCGACCGCGACGCGGACATCGCCGAACTCCTCCCCCTCGACCGGTTCCCGCCCAGCCCCGGACAGGGCGCGCTCGGCATCCAGATCCGCGCCGACAACGCGCTGGCGCGCGAACTCCTCGCCGGCACGGGCGACTTCGACACCGACGCGGCGGTCCGCGCCGAACGCGCGATGCTCGCCGAACTGCACGGCGGCTGCTCCGTCCCGGTCGGCGCCTTCGCCACCACCACCGACGGCATCCTCACCCTCCACGGCCAGGTCACCTCCGTCGACGGCACCCGCCAGATCGAGGCCCACTCCTCCGGCACCCCGGCCCACCCCGAAAAGCTCGGCCTCGCCGTAGCCGGCCTCCTCCTCGACCAGAACGCCGAATCCCTCCTCACCGAGGCCCGCCACACCCCCTGACACCCCGCCCACCCCCGAACGCGGGGGCGGAATGCCGCCAGCGCCGGACGAGGCTGTCGGCAAGTATCGGTCGTATGAACCGACTTGAAGGAAACGTCGCCCTGGTGACCGGCGGCAGCCGGGGTATCGGTGCGGCCGTCGCACTCCGCCTGGCCGAGGAGGGCGCGGATGTCGCGCTGACGTACCGGGAGGGCGAGGCGCCCGCGCGGAAGGTGGTGGAGCGGATCGAGGGCCTGGGCCGCCGCGCGTTGGCCGTCCGGGCCGACAGTGCCGAACCGGTGGCGCTGGATGCCGCCGTGGCTCGCACCGTCGAGGTGCTGGGCCGGCTGGACATCCTGGTGAACAATGCCGGGGTCTTCCTGGTCGGCCCGCTGGAGCAGCTCGGCCCGGTCGAGATCGACGCCACGCTGGCCGTCAACGTCCGTGCCCCGTTCCAGCTCGCGCAGGCCGCGGCCCGGCACATGACCGACGGCGGGCGGATCATCAGCATCGGCAGCAACATCGCGGAGCGGGCCCCGTTCCCGGGTCTCGCGCTGTACTCGATGAGCAAGACCGCGCTGGTCGGCCTCACCAAGGGGCTGGCCCGTGAGCTCGGCCCGCGCGGGATCACCGTCAACCTGGTCCATCCCGGCCCCACCGACACGGACGCCAACCCCGCCGACGGCCCGAACGCCGAAGCGATCGCCGGTCTGACGGCGCTCGGCCGGTACGCCGACCCGGCGGAGATCGCCGCCACCGTCGCCCACTTGGCGAGCCCGGACGGCCGCTACGTCACCGGCGCGGTGGTCTCGGTCGACGGCGGCTTCTCCGCCTGAGGCCGTACGCCGACCCTGACGCTCCGTCAGGGTCGGCGTACCCCACCGGAATCATCCGCCCGGCCCCGGACTGCATCCGCAGCAGGGGCCGGGCTCGTCCCGCGCGGGGACGACCCGCCGGGCGGGCCCGTGATGGTCTGGTAGCCCCGGGAACGGTCACGTTCCCCCACCGGAGGACGCCGCCCATGCCCCGCCGCTCCCGTATGACCGCCTGCGCCGCGACGACCGTCCTGGCGCTGCTCGCGGCCGCCGCGCCCACCGTGGCCACCGCCGCTCCCGCCCCGCCGTCGCCGTCCGTGCAGCAGCGCCTCGACGCCCTGGTGGCGGAGCTCGGCGTTCCGGGCGCACTGGCCACCGTCCGCGACCGGCACGGCCGAACCAGCAGTGCGGGCGCGGGAGTCGGAGACCTCGCGGACGGGGCGCCGGTGCCGGTCGACGGGGAGGTCCGGGTGGGCAGCAACACCAAGACCTTCGTCGCCGTCGTGGTGCTCCAGCTGGTCGCGGAGGGGCGGGTCCGGCTGGACCGCGACATCGACCACTACCTGCCCGGGACGGTCCGCGGGGAGGGCATCGACGGGCGGCGCATCACGGTCCGTCAACTGCTCCAGCAGACCTCGGGCCTGCCGAACTACAGCGAGTATCTCGGCGAGGAGGTCCGGCACTTCGAGCCCGGTGAGCTCCTCGACCTCGCGCTCCGGCACCCGGCGGCGTTCCCGCCCGGCGAAGGCTGGCAGTACAGCAACACCAACTACCTGCTGGCGGGCCTGCTGATCGAACGCGTCACCGGCCACGACCTCGCCCACGAGCTGGACGCGCGGATCGTCCAGCGGCTGGGCCTGCGCCACACCTACGTGCCCGCCCCGGGCGAGACCGCCCTCCGCGGCCCGCACCCGCACGGCTACTACCGGGACGGCGCCGAACTGCTGGACGTCACCGGGTTCGACCCCTCCTGGGCCTGGGCGGCGGGCCAACTGGTGTCCACCAACGCCGACCTGGACGCCTTCTTCGCGGCCCTGCTCACCCCCGGCCGGCTCCTCCCCGCTCCCCAGCTCGCCCAGATGCGCGCCCGCACCGTCCCGGCCGACGCCACCTTCGGCCCCGGCGCCCGCTACGGTCTCGGCCTGGTCAGCCGACCGCTCTCCTGCGGCGGCCGGTACTGGGGGCACGGCGGCAGCTTCCCCGGCTACGAGACGCGCGGCGGCGCCACCGAGAACGGCCGCGCCGCGAACGTCGCCGTCACCGAGCAACTCACCACCCCCACCAGCCGCGCCCACCTGGACGACCTGGTCGACGCCGCACTGTGCGCCCCGAACACCTGATCCGATCCGTCATGCAGAGCTTCCTGTACGGGGCCGCCATGGCGGTGCTCGCCGTCCCGGTCCACCGCTCCATGCCCAGGAAGGCGCCGGAGCCCAGCTCCCCGCACCGGCCGGTCGAGACCCGGAGGCCCGAGCGGGCCTAACCGCCGCGCAGGCCCCCGTGGGTCAGCAGGAGGCCCAGGGCGACGGCCGTGGCCAGGATGACGGCCAGGAAGGGGAGTCGGCCGCGGGGGGCGAGGAGGGTGGCGGCGGCGGGCGGGGCGGTGACGGCGAGGACGGGCCAGCCGGGGGCGAGCAGGAGGGCGGCGGCGGTCGCGGCGAGGACGGCGAGGGCGGCGGAGGCCCGGAGGCCGAGGCGTTGCGGCAGGCCCCGGATGCCGGCGGCGCGGTCCGCGGTCAAGTCCGGGAGGACGTTGGCGAAGTGGGCGGCGACGCCGAGCAGCGCGCCCGCGCCGAGGACGGTGGCGGCGGGCCACGGCCGCCCCGGCAGGGCGAGGGTGACGAAGGCGGGGAGGAGGGCGAACGCCGCCGCGTACGGGAGCCAGGACCACGGGCCGGCCTTCAGCCGGAGGTTGTACGCCCAGCCGGTGGCCACGGCCGCCAGGTGCACGGTCGCCGCCGCCGTCCCGCAGGCCGCGGACAGCAGGACGCAGGCGGCGACCGCCCAGCCGGTGGCGGCCCGGACCCGAGGGGCCGTCACGTCGTCGAGCGCGAGCGGCTTGTCGGTGCGCCCGGCGGCGGCGTCTCGCTGCCGGTCGATCAGGTCGTTGCTCCAGCCGATCGACAGCTGCCCGGCCGCGACGGCGCCGGTGGTGAGCAGCGTCCCGGCGGGCCCGCGTCCGGCGCCGATCGCCATCGCCGCGGCCAGGCCGGTGACGGCGGCGGCGGGCACCGGGTGACAGGCCCGCACCAGGCCACCGATCCGCCGCCCCCGGGGTACCGCCGCCGCGCCGCTCACCCCGGTCACGCTAGCCGCCGCCGGCTCCGCAGCGACGCATTCACCGCGCCTTCCTGACGGTGTGTCACCGGCCTGGACGCGCCCGGTGTGCGGGGATTGCCCGGGTTCGGGACGGTCGGCTCCCTATCCTGGCCCGGTGACGCGGATCGCGGCAGTGTGCGGGGTCCTTCCGCCCCATCGGTACCGGCAGAGCGAGTTGGCCGGTGGGGTGGCGGCGTTGCGCGGTGGGGCGGGTGACGAACGGGCCCTGTCGGAGCGGTTCTTCGCGAGCGCGGGGGTGGAGTTCCGGCATCTGGCGTTCCCGCTGGAGCGGTTCGAGGAGTTCGCCGGGTTCGGCCGGGCCAATGACGCCTGGCTGGAGGGCGCTTCCGAACTCGCCTGCCGGGCCGCCGAGTCGGCGCTGGACACGGCCGGGCTGGCCGCCGAGCAGGTCGACCTGGTGGTGTCCACCACCGTCACCGGCATCTCGGTGCCCTCGCTGGAGGCGCGCGTCGCCGCCCGCCTCGGCCTGCGCGAGGACGTCCGGCGGGTGCCGCTGTTCGGCCTGGGGTGCGCGGGCGGCGCGGGCGGACTGGCCGTGGTGGACGCGCTGCTGACGGGCCGTCCGGACGGCGTGGCGCTGCTGCTGGCCACCGAGTTGTGCTCGCTGACCCTCCAGCGGGCGGACACCTCGCCGGCCAACCTGCTGGCCACGGCGCTCTTCGGCGACGGCGCGGGCGCGCTGCTCGCGGTCGGCGACGAGGTCCCGCGGAGCGGCGCCCCGGCGGGTGGCGGTCCGGTGGTGGTGGCGACCAGGAGCCGGCTGTATCCGGGCACGGAGCGGCTGCTCGGCTGGGAGGTCGGCGATTCCGGGTTCGGCATCCTGCTGGGGCCCGAACTGCCGGAGCTGGTACGGCTGCACGTCGGCGAGGAGGTGTCCTCGTTCCTCGCAGCGCACGACCTGAAGCCGGGTGACGTCGACACCTGGGTCTGCCACCCGGGCGGGCCCCGGGTGCTGGACGTGCTCGGCGAGGAACTCGGCCTGTCCGAGGCCGTGTTGGCGCCGAGCCGGGAGTCGCTGGCGCGCTGCGGCAACCTGTCCTCGGCCTCGGTGCTGCACATTCTGCGCGACGTGATTGCCCAAGGCCCGCCGCCGCCCGGCTCGTTCGGGCTGATGCTGGCGCTCGGGCCCGGTTTCGCCTCCGAACTCGTCCTGATGCGGTGGTAGTTGACGATGACTGCATACACTCTGCTGATCGCCCTGGTCGTCGTCGAGCGACTGGCGGAACTGCTGGTCGCCCGCCGGAACGCCGCCTGGAGCCTGGCGCTGGGCGGGGTGGAGTACGGGCGGCGGCACTATCCGCCGATGGTGGCCCTGCACACGGCGCTGCTGCTCGGCTGCCTGCTCGAAGTCCGCTGGGCGGAGCGGCCGTTCGTGCCCGCGCTGGGCTGGTCGATGCTGGCGCTGGTGCTCGCCGCGCAGGCGCTGCGCTGGTGGTGCATCGGCACGCTCGGGTCGCGCTGGAACATCCGGGTGATCGTGGTGCCGGGCCTGCCGCTGGTCACCGCCGGGCCGTACCGCTGGCTGCGGCACCCCAACTACTGCGCGGTGGTGGCGGAGGGCGTCGCGCTGCCCCTGGTGCACACGGCCTGGGTGACGGCGCTCGGGTTCACCGTGCTCAACGCCGTCTGGCTGGCCACCCGGCTGCGCTGCGAGGACGCCGCGCTGACCCTCTGCCGGGCCGCCGCGTGATCGACCTGCTGGTGATCGGCGGCGGCCCGGCCGGGCTGGCCACCGCGATCCACGCCGCCCGGGCGGGCCTGTCCACCACCGTCCTGGAGCCCCGCCCGACGCCGGTCGACAAGGCCTGCGGCGAGGGCCTGATGCCGGGCGCGGTACGGGCGTTGGCCCGCCTCGGGGTCAGCGCCGAGGGCCGTCCGTTCCACGGCATCCGCTACCTGGAGGCCACCGGTCCGCGTTCCGCCGAGGCCCGGTTCCGCACCGGCCACGGCCTGGGCGTGCGCCGCACCGTCCTGCACGCCGCCCTGGCCGCCCGCGCCGAGCAGCTGGGAGTGCAGCGCGCGACGGGCCGGGCGGAGCACCTCGGCACCGACGAACTCGCGGTTCACGTCGGCGAGCTGACGGCCCGTCACGTCGTTGCGGCCGACGGCCTGCACTCCCCCGTCCGGCACGCGCTCGGGCTGCACCTGCCCACCCGCGCCGGCCCGCCGGCCCGGTACGGGCAGCGGCGGCACTTCGCGGTGCGGCCGTGGAGCGACCTGGTGGAGGTGTACTGGTCGCAGCACGCGGAGGCGTACGTCACGCCGGTGTCCGGGGAGACGGTCGGGGTGGCGGTGCTCGGGTCGCAGCGGCTGCCGTTCGACCGCCAACTGGAGCAGTTCCCGGCCCTGTTGGCGCGACTGGGCGGCGCGCAGGCCGGCCCGGTCCGGGGCGCGGGACCGTTGCGGCAGCACGCGGGGGCCCGGGTGCACGGACGGGTGCTGCTGGTCGGCGACGCCGCAGGCTACCTGGACGCCCTGACCGGCGAGGGGATCGCCATCGCCCTGGCCTCCGCCGAAGCCGCCGTCCACTGCCTCACCACCGGCCGCCCCGCCGCGTACGAACGCGCCTGGCGGCGCGCCACCCGGCCCTACCGGCTGCTCACCACGGCCCTGCTGAGCGCCCGTCACCACCCGCTGCTCGGCCCCCGGATCGTGCCGCTGGCCGCCACCGCCCCGCCGCTGTTCCGGGCCGCCGTCAACCTGCTGGCGCGCTGACCCGCGCCGTCAGCCGCACCGGCTGCGGGCCGGGCGACAGCACCAGCCGGGGCACCGGGCGGACCGCACCGTCGGACACCGGGCGCAGCCGCCAGCGGCCGGCGACGGTGGCGAGGGCGAGGGTGGCCTCGACGGCGCCGAAGCGGTCGCCGAGGCAGCGGGTGGCGCCGAGGCCGAACGGCAGGTAGGCGTCCCGCTGGACGGCGCCGGGGGCGAAGCGGTCGGGGTCGAAGCGGGTCGGGTCGGGGAACAGGTCGGGGCGGCGCTGGAGCAGGTAGAGGCAGCAGACCACCAGCGCGCCGGCGGGCAGCCGGGCGCCGCCGAGTTCGACCGGGCGGGCGGTGGTGCGGCTGATCGCCCAGGCGGGCGGGTAGAGCCGCAGCGTCTCGTTCACCACCTGGCCGGCGTACGGGAGTTGGCCGAGGTCCTCCCAGCGGGCCGGCCGGTCGGCCGGGCCGGCGTCCACCTCGGCGTGCAACTTCCGCTCCACCTCCGGGTGTTCGGCGACCAGCCGGAGCGCCCAGGCCAGCGCGGAGGAGGTGGTCTCGGCCCCGGCCAGCACCAAGGTCGCCACCTGGTCGGCGAGTTCGCGCTCGTCCAGCGGCCGGCCGTCCTCGTCGCGGGCGGCGAGCAGCAGGGACAGCACGTCGCCGTGGTCGACGCCGCGGGCCCGGTAGTCGGCGACGATGCCGGCCACCCCGGCGTGCCAACTGCGCAGCGCCCGCCGGTACTCGAAGCGGGAGGGCGTCGGCAGCAAGTCGGCGGCGGGCAGCACGACCCGCAGGTAGAGGCCGCGCAGCAGCACGTCGAGGGCGTGGCGCAGCCGTTCGGCGGCGCCGGGGGTCAGTCCGGCCGAGAACAGGGTGCGGACGGCGACGGCGGTGGTGAGGGTGAACGCCTCGTGGGTGATGTCGACGGTCCGGCCGGGGCGCCAGCGGGCGGTGAGGGCGGCGGTCTCGGCCGTCATCGCCTCCGCGTAGCGCGGCAACAGGGCGCGCTGGAAGGCGGGTTGGACGATCCGGCGGAGCCGGCGGTGGTCGGCGTGCGGGCAGGTGGCGAGGCCGTTGCCGAGGAAGGTGCGGATCTTGGCGTAGAGCGGCCCGCTGCGGTCGTAGTCGGCGCGCTCGGTGAGGACCCGGTGGATCGACTCCGGTGTGCTGACGATGTACAGGTCGCGCGGGCCGACCCGGACGCGGACCGGGTCGCCGAGCGCGGGCAGCGTGTCGAGGAAGGCCAGCGGCCGGGTGACCATGGCCGGCAGGTGACCCAGCAGCGGCAGGCCGCCGGGGGCGGTGGCGGGGTGCACGGGCCCTCGATTCGGTGACGGAACGCGGATGGCGGACACGATACGTCACCACTCGGCCACGATGTGCAACAATCGTGCCGCATCCGGGTGGTGATGATGCGTCAGGCGCGGCTCTCGCCTCCGGCCCGGTTCCGTCCGGTTCCGGTCCAGCAACAGACGGGATGCCTGTGACCTCCACTCCCGCACCGACGGATGCCCGCACCGCCGAACCCCCCGGCACCGGTGCCGACCGCACCGCCACCGCCCTCGGCGACGCCGTCCGCCGCCGCCGCACCGCGACGGTGCACGTCGACCCGGCCGGGCGGGTGCTGCTGTACCGGCGCGCCGCCTCGGCGCCCGCCCACCCCGGCCACTACGACCTGCTGGCGGACGGCGCCCGCCCCCGGGGCGACCGCTCGACGGACGGCCCGCTGGTGGTGCGCCGCCTGCTGACGGACCGCCCGCCGGCGCCGGGCCCGGGCGAGGTGGACTGGTGCGCCTTCGTCCCGCCCGCCGAGCTGCTGACGGACCGCTACCGCCCGCTGGTCCCGGACGGCCGGGAGGTGCTGTGCCGCCTGCTCGCCGACGCCGCCGCGGGCACCCCGCCGCACGCTCCGCGACCGGCCGCGCACACCCCGCCGCCACCGCGCTGACCAGCACCGATGCCGGTCCGTCCGGGGCGCGCGACACTGGGGGTATGAGCGAGTCCGGAGACATATTCCACCCGCCGGTCGTGGTCCGCCCGCCGACCCGCGGGGCGCGGCCGTACCGGCGGGTGGAGATCTACGGGCGGACGGTGGGGCGGGCGACCGCGCCGCAGGACGTGGCGGAGTTCATCCGCCGCGCGGGCGTGGACGACCCGGACCTGGACGATCCCGACCTGGTGGCGTGGCGCGGCGGCGACCGCACCGTGTGGTCCCAGCCCGACCAGCCAGGGGCCGATCAGCCAGGACCCGACCAGCCCGAGCAGCCCGAAGCGGCCTCCTGAGCACCCGGCCGGGCGGTCAGACGGCCTTGCGGTAGAGCCAGACGCCGAGCGGCGCGAACGCCGCGACGATGCCGACGTCCCAGGCGAGGGCCTGCCAGACCTGGGAGCCGACCGGGGTGCCCAGCATCAGCGCCCGGACGGCGCCGGCGGTGATGGTGACCGGCTGGTGGTTGGCGAACACCTGGAGCCAGCCCGGCATGGTCGAGGTCGGGACGAACGCGGAGGACGCGAACACCAGCGGCGCCAGCACCGGGAAGGCGGCGGCGGTCGCGGTCTCCGGGTCGCCGACGGCCAGCCCGACCACGGCGAACACCCAGGACATCGCGAAGCCGAAGGCCAGCACCAGCAGCGCCCCGGCGAGGAACCCCCAGACGTCGCTGTGCACCCGGAAGCCGACCAGGAAGCCGACGCCGCTGATCAGCGCCACCACGAACACGTTCCGGGCCAGGTCGGCGGTGGTCCGCCCGGACAGCACCGCGGAGCGGGCCATCGGCAGCGACCGGAAGCGCTCCATCAGGCCGGTCTGCAGGTCGGTGGCCAGGCCGATCGCGGTGTTGACCGCGCCGAAGGTGACCACCTGCACGAACACGCCGGGCATCAGGTAGTCGACGTAGCTCACGCCGTGCAGGACCGCGCCGACCACCCCGCCGAACACGTAGCGGAACAGCAGCACGAACACGATCGGCTGCACCGTGGAGAAGATCAGCAGCCGGGGCACCCGGCGCAGCGCGATCAGGTTGCGCCAGCAGACGGCCAGGCCGTCCCGGACGGGGGCCAGCACGCGTTCGGACAGGCCGGGCGCGGGGGCGAGGGCGGTGGCGGCGGTCATGTCGGGCCTCCGGTGGTGCGGTGGCCGGTGAGGGCGAGGTAGACGTCGTCCAGGCTGGATTCGCGGACGGCGATGGTGCGCGGGGTGAGGCGTTCGGACTCCAGCGCGTGCAGGACGTCCATCAGCAGCAGCGACCCGTCCGGGCTGGGCAGGCGCAGCAGCGCGCCCTCGCGTTCGGGGGTCTGCGCCAGGCGGTCGGTGAGCAGGGCGGCGGCGCGGACGGCGCGCGGGTCCTCGCCCATGCCGAGTTCCAGCACGGTGGTGCCGAGGCGGGCCTTGAGGGCGTGCGGGGTGTCGTCGGCGACCACCCGGCCCTCGGCGAGGACGGCGATCCGCTGGGCGAGCCGGTCGGCCTCCTCCAGGTACTGGGTGGTGAGCAGGACGGTGGTGCCGTCGGCGACGAGTTCGCGGATCAGTTCCCACAGGGCGGTGCGGCTCTGCGGGTCGAGTCCGGTGGTGGGCTCGTCGAGGAAGAGCACGGGCGGTTCGGGGACGAGGGCGGCGGCCACGTCGAGCCGGCGGCGCATGCCGCCGGAGAAGGTCCGGACGGGCCGGTCGGCGGCCTGCGTGAGGTCGAACCGGGCGAGCAGGTCGGCGGCGCGCGGGGACCTGCGGTGGCGGGGGACCTGGGTGAGCCGGCCGATCAGCCGGAGGTTCTCACGGGCCGTCAGGTTCGGGTCGACGGCGGCGTACTGGCCGGCCAGGCCGATCAGCCGGCGCACCGTGCCCGGGTGGGCGACCACGTCGGTGCCGAGCACTTCGGCCCGGCCGGCGGTGGGCGGGATGATGGTGGTGAGGATCCGGATGGCGGTGGTCTTGCCCGCCCCGTTCGGGCCGAGCAGTCCGAACACGCTGCCGGGCGGGACTTCGAAGTCGACGTCGTCGAGCGCGACGAGGTCCTTGAACCGTTTGCCGAGCCCCCGGACCCGGATCGCGGGTGCGGTGCTGTGCCGGGTGGTCATGGGCGCCCCCTCGGGCGAGTCGTACCTCTCCAGTGTCCGCCCGTCGGGGCGGGGCGCGAATCGCCGCCGCCCGGGCAGTGGAGCTGACGGTCCGTCGGCTCCGGCGGTGGGCCGTCCAGGGCAATGGGGTACCTCCTGGTGCGGACCGGGCCCGCTCTGGAGTGGCCGGGCGGCGGACGGCGGGGCTGGATGGTGACCGAGCCCCGCCCCCCGCCGCTCCGTCGCCAGGAGTCGTGATGCCCCGTACCTGCCGTGTCGCCGCCGCAGTGCTGTCCCTGGCCGCCCTGTCGGCCCTCTCCGCCGCCTGCGGCGCCGATCCCGGCCCGAGCGCCCCGCCGGCCGCCGAGTCCGCGCGGCCGGCCTCGGCCCCGGCCTCGGCGTCGGGTTCGCCGGGGACGAACTCCTTCGCCACCGCGGTGGGCACCCAGGTGTCGCTGGCCAGCGTGGGGAGCCTCGGGCCGATCCTGGTCGACGCGCAGGGCCGCAGCCTGTACCTGTTCGGCGCGGACACCTCGGTGCACGGCAGCTGCCTGGACGAGTGTGCGAAGACCTGGCCGCCGGTGACCACGCCGGGCTTCCCGCTGGCCGGTCCGGGCGTGGACGACGGGCTGCTGGGCGCGGCGGCGCTCCCGGACGGGACGGCGCAGGTGCTGTACAAGGGCCACCCGCTGTACCGCTACGCGGGCGACCGCGGGCCGGGCGAGGCCGCCGGGCACACGGTGGCGAACCCGCAGGGGGGCACCTTCTACGCGGTGACCTCCCTGGGCGACCCGGTCGGGGTGGACATCTCGACGCTGCACGGCCCGGGCGCCGCCGCCGGCGTGCCGTCGGGCGCGGCGACGGCGGGCCCGGGCGCGACGGCCGACCCGAGCGCCGGAGCCCCGGCGGGCGGTACCGCCCCGTCGGCGGCCGGGACGGCGCCCTCCGTGCCCTCGGTGCCGACGCCGCCCTCCGTCCCGGCTGCGCCGTCCGCTCCGGCCGCGGTGCAGCCGCCCGACGCCTCCGGGAGCGGCGTGGACGACGGCACGGGGGCCGGCGCCGACACCGGTGCGGGGGGCGCCACCGGCGACGACGGTACGCAGGACGGCTGAGGTGCGGCGGGCGGGCGGGACCGCGTTGACGGTGCTGGCGGCGCTGGCGCCGTTGGCGGTCGTCGGGGGCTGCTGTGGTTCGGGCGGGTGCACGCACCCGAGCCGGGCCGCAGCCTGTTCGGGGCTGCCGCCGGCGAGGAGGCGCTGCGGCTGAAGTCGCAGCTCGGCTCGGCGTTGTTCGGCCTGGCGCTGGTGCAGGTGCTGCTGGCGCTGTGGATGTACCGGGGCGGCGCGAAGGTCCGGCAGGCGCGGACGGCGCACCGGCTGGGCGGGGCGGCGGCGTTCGTGCTGTCGGTGCCGATCGCCCAGCACTGCCTGCTGTCGTACGGGGTGCGGTTCACCGATGCGCGGGTGGCGGTGCACTCGCTGGCGGGGTGCTTCCTGTACGGGGCGTTCGCGGCGAAGGTGCTGCTGGTGCGGCACGGGCGGCTGCCGGGCTGGGCGTTGCCGGCGGCGGGCGGGGCGCTGTTCTGCGCGGTCGGGCTGCTCTGGTGGACGGCGGCGCTGTGGTTCCTGAACGACTACTCGACACCGGGATTCTGACTGCGCGTCGGATGGCGGGCGGCTGCGGTTGTGGGCGGCCCGGGCCGGTGTTCGAGTGGTAGGCAGTCGCGGCGGACGACCCTCGCCGCCGCGCGGCACGGCGCCCGGCGGGGCGCCCGAGGAGGAGTTCCCCCGATGTCCCAGCACGTCCCCTTCACCACGAACAACGCGGGTGTCCCGGTCGAGAGCGACGAGCATTCGCTGACGGCCGGTCCGGTCGGCCCGGTCCTGCTGCACGACCACTACCTGATCGAGAAGATGGCCCAGTTCAACCGGGAGCGGGTGCCGGAGCGGGTGGTGCACGCGAAGGGCAGCGGCGCGTACGGCACCTTCGAAGTGACGCAGGATGTCAGCCGGTTCACCAGGGCGGACCTGTTCCAGCCGGGCAAGCGGTGCGACATGCTGGCCCGGTTCTCCACGGTGGCGGGCGAGATGGGCTCGCCGGACACCTGGCGCGACCCGCGCGGCTTCGCGTTGAAGTTCTACACCGAGCAGGGCAACTACGACCTGGTCGGCAACAACACGCCGGTCTTCTTCGTCCGCGACCCGATGAAGTTCCAGGACTTCATCCGCTCGCAGAAGCGCCGCCCGGACAGCGCGGTCCGCGACCACGACATGCAGTGGGACTTCTGGACGCTCTCCCCGGAGTCCGCGCACCAGGTGACCTGGCTGATGGGCGACCGGGGCATCCCGAAGAACTGGCGGCACATGGACGGCTTCTCCTCGCACACCTACAGCTGGGTGAACGCGGCCGGGGAGCGGTTCTGGGTGAAGTACCACTTCAGGACGGACCAGGGCAACGACTTCCTCACCCAGGCGGAGGCGGACCGGCTGGCCGGCGCGGACGGCGACGCGCACCGGCGGGACCTGTTCGAGGCGATCGAGGGCGGCGACTTCCCGTCCTGGACGCTGCACGTGCAGGTGATGCCGTTCGACGAGGCGTGGGACTACCGGTTCAACCCGTTCGACCTGACCAAGGTGTGGCCGCACGGCGACTACCCGCTGATCGAGGTCGGCCGGTTCACCCTGAACCGCAACCCGGAGGACCACTTCGTCCACATCGAGCAGGCCGCGTTCGAGCCGTCCAACCTGGTGCCAGGCATCGGCGTCTCGCCGGACAAGATGCTGCTCGGCCGGATCTTCTCCTACCCGGACACCCACCGGTACCGGATCGGTCCGAACTACAACCAGCTGCCGCCGAACCGCTCGCACGTGCCGGTGCACTCGTACAGCAAGGACGGTCCGATGCGGTTCGACGCGGCCCGCACCGCCCGGCCGTACGCGCCGAACTCGTACGGCGGGCCGGCCGCGGACCCGGAACTGTGGGGCGGGCCGCTGGGGTGGGACGTGGCCGGGAGGATGGTCCGCGAGGCGTACCCGCTGCACCGGGAGGACGACGACTGGGGGCAGGCGGGCACCCTGGTCCGCAAGGTGCTGGACGACGCGGCCCGGGACCGGCTGGTCGCCAACATCGCCGGGCACCTGCTGGACGGCGTGTCCGCGCCGGTGCTGGAACGCGCCTTCCAGTACTGGCGCAACGTCGACCGGAACCTCGGCGACCGGGTCGCCGCCGCCGTCGCCCGCTGAACCGCCACCTCCGCCGCCCGCCCGCCCGGTGCACCTCGCCGGGCGGGCGGCGCTCGTTGACAACTCGGGCCCCCGGGGCAATCCTAAGCAAGCGCTTAGTCAGCCCACGTTCCCCTGCGAGGTGCCCCCGATGACCACCGCCGCTCCGCCCGGACTCGACCTGGAGAGGCTGCGCGCCCACCTGGACGCCGCCCTGCCCGCGCCCACCGCCGGCCCGCTGGCGGCCCGCCGGTTCGAGGGCGGCCGGTCGAACCTGACCTACCTGGTCGAGGACGCCGCCTCCCGCTGGGTGCTGCGCCGGCCCCCGCTCGGGCACGTACTGGCCACCGCGCACGACATGGCCCGCGAGTACCGGGTGCTGGGCGCGCTCGCCCCGACCGCCGTGCCCGTCCCGGAGCCGGTGCTGCTGGTCGAGGACGAGACCGTGATCGGCGCGCCGTTCTACCTGATGGAGTACGTCGAGGGCGTCGCCCACCGGGACGCCAAGACGCTGGCCGCGCTCGGCGAACAGCGCGTGCACGGCCTCGGCGTCCGGCTGGTGGACACCCTGGTCGCCCTGCACGCACTCGACCCGGAGGCGGTGGGCCTGGCCGGCTTCGGCCGCCCCGATGGCTTCCTGGAGCGCCAACTGCGGCGCTGGGGCAAGCAGTTGGAGGCATCGCGGAGCCGTGAGGTGCCGGGCGTCGACGAGCTGCACCGGCGGCTGGCGGACACCCTGCCGGACTCCCCCGCCCCCGCCCTGGTGCACGGCGACTACCGGCTGGACAACGTGCTGGTCGGCCCGGACGACCGGATCACCGCCGTGCTCGACTGGGAGATGTCCACCGTCGGCGACCCGCTCACCGACCTGGGCCTGCTGGTGATGTACACCGAACTGGCCCGCCGCTTCGACGGCGTGCTGCCCGGCGCGGCGCTCGCCCCCGGCTTCCCCGACACCGCCGAACTGGTCCGCCGCTACGCCGAATCCTCCGGCCGCGACGTCTCCGGGCTGGGCTGGTACGTCGGATTCGCCTCCTTCAAGCTGGCGGTGGTGCTGGAGGGCATCCACTTCCGCTACACCCGGGGCGGCACGCTGGGCGCCGGCTTCGACCGGGTCGGCGAACTGGTGCCGCTGTTCGTGGAGTTCGGACGCACGTCGGTGGAGGGCTGAGCAATGGACTTCGGACACGACGCCAGGACCGTCCACCTGCTGGGCGAACTCGGCTCCTTCATGGACGAGTTCGTCTACCCGGCGGAGCCGGTGCTGGCCGAGCAGCTGGCCGACCCGGGGCGCGACCCCTGGCGCATCCCGCCGGTGATCGGCGAGTTGCGGGCGGCGGCGAAGGCCCGCGGCCTGTGGAACCTCTTCCTCCCCGGCGAGCTGGGCGCCGGCCTGACCAACCTCCAGTACGCGCCGCTGGCCGAACTCACCGGCCGCTCCGTCCTGTTGGCCCCCGCCGCGGTCAACTGCGCGGCCCCCGACACCGGCAACATGGAGCTGCTCGCCCAGTTCGGCTCCGCCGAGCAGCGCGAGCAGTGGCTGCGCCCGCTGCTGGACGGCGACATCCGCTCGGCCTTCGCGATGACCGAGCCGGACGTCGCCTCCTCCGACGCCACCAACATCACCACCCGGATCGAGCGCGACGGCGACGAGTACGTGGTCAACGGTCGCAAGTGGTACATCACCGGGGCGATGAACCCGGACTGCCGGATCTTCATCGTGATGGGCAAGACCGACCCGGACGCGGACGTGCGCCGGCAGCAGTCGATGATCCTGGTGCCGCGCGACACCCCGGGCGTCCGCGTGCTGCGCGGCATGCGGGTGTTCGGCTACGAGGACGCCGACCACGGCGGGCACGCCGAGATCCTGTTCGAGGACGTCCGGGTGCCGGCGGCGAACCTGATCGGCGAGGAGGGCTCCGGGTTCGCGATCGCGCAGGCCCGGCTCGGGCCGGGCCGGATCCACCACTGCATGCGCGCCCTCGGCATGGCCGAACGGGCCCTGGAGCTGACCTGTCGCCGGGTCAACTCCCGGGTGGCGTTCGGGCGTCCGCTGGCCGACCAGGGCGTGGTGCAGGACTGGATCGCCGAGGCCCGGGTGCGGATCGAGCAGGCCCGGCTGCTGGTGCTGAAGACCGCGTGGCTGATGGACACCGTCGGCAACCGGGGCGCGCACACCGAGATCCAGGCCATCAAGATCGCCGTCCCGTCCACCGTCGAGTGGATCCTCGACAAGGCCGTCCAGGCGCACGGCGCGGCCGGCGTCAGCCAGGACACCGCCCTGGCCCAACTCTGGGCCGGCAACCGCACCTTGCGGCTCGCGGACGGGCCGGACGAGGTGCACAAGCGCTCGCTGGCCCGGCGGGAGCTGAAGAAGTACCGCTGAACCGGCCGAGGGCCCGTCTTCAAACCCGCGTCGCAGGCCCGCGGCGTCCGGTGCGTGCTCTCGGCGTGCCGGGTGGAAGGCCTCGTACTGGATGTAGTTGGTCTTTCGCCCGGTGCGGCGAGAGTGCGTGCCGGACGCCGCGGGGCAGGCGGGGGTTTGAAGACGGGCCCCAGGGGCGGTCGGACGGGCCGCCCCTGCTGGGCGGTCGGACGCTACGGCAGGACGGCGATCCGGCCCGTGGTGGCGCCGGTGACCACCCGGTGGACGGCCTCGGCGGCGCCGGCCAGCGGGACGCGCTCGGAGACCAGCGGGCGGACCGTCCCGGCGGCGGCGAGGGCGGTCAGCGCGGCGTGGCAGTCGCGGACGGCCTGCGGGTCCTCGGCCACGTACCGGCCCCAGTGCAGGCCCAGCACCGAGTAGTTCTTCACCAGGGCGTGGCCGAGCGGCGGCGCGGGGATGTCGCCGGAGGCGAAGCCGACCACCACGATGCGGCCCTCGAAGGCGATGCACTTGGTGGAGCCGGTGTACGCGCTGCCGCCGACCGGGTCGAAGACCACGTCGGCGCCGCGGCCGCCGGTGGCGGCCTTCACCGCGGCGACGAAGTCCTCGGAGGTCCGGTCGACCACCAGGTCGGCGCCCAACTGCCGGGCGGCGGCCGCCTTCTCCTCGCCGCCGACCACGGCGATCACGAACGCCCCGGCGGCCTTGCCGAGTTGGACGGCGGCGCTGCCGACGCCGCCCGCCCCGGCGTGCACCAGCAGGGTCTCGCCGGGAGCCAGCCGGGCGCGGCGGTGCAGCGCGAACCAGGCGGTCTGGTAGGCGATGTGGAGCGCGGCCGCCTCGGCGTCGTCCAGGGCGTCGGGGGCGGGGAGCGCGGTGGCGGCGTCCATCAGCGCGTACTCGGCGAACGCCCCGGCGGGCAACTCGGCGGTGCCGATGAGGCGTTCACCGGCGCGCGGGCCTTCGGCCGGCTCGCCGCAGAGCTCCACGCCGGGGGTGTACGGCAGCGGCGGGCGGACCTGGTACAGGCCGGCCGCCATCAGCGCGTCCGGGAAGTTGACGGCCGCGGCCCGGACCCGGACGAGGAGCTGCCGCTCGCCGGGGACGGGCCGGTCGGCGTCCTCGACGAGCTTCATCACGTGCAGCGGGGCGCCGAGTTCGGCGATCTGCCAGGCTCTCATCGGGTCTCCTGTCGGGCCTCGATCTGCTGCTGGAGCCGGTTCATGCCGTGCAGCCAGCGGTCGGGGGCGGTGGCACGCGCCGCGTAGTACTCGGCCACCTCGGGGTGCGGCAGGATCAGGAACTCGCCCGCCGCCATGCCCCGCAGGGCGGCCTCGGCGCACGCGGCGGGCTCGATCGCGGTCGGTGCGAGCAGCACCTGCCCGTGCTCGCCGGTGCCGTCCAGCATCCGCGTCCGCACGCCCTGCGGGCACAGCGCGTGCACCTGGACGCCGCGGTGCCGGTACGTGGCGGACAGCCACTCGGCGTACGCCAGCGCGCCGTGCTTGGTGACGGCGTACGGGGCGGAGCCGAGCATGGTGAGCAGCCCCGCGGCGGAGACGGTGGCGAGGAAGCGGCCGCGGCCGCGCTCCAGCCAGTCGGGGAGCAGCAGTCGGGAGGCCCGGACGTGGCCGAGCACGTTGACCTGCCAGGCCTGTTCCCAGGCGGCGGGCGAGGCGTCCGGGCCGCCGGTGGTGGCGACGCCCGCGTTGGCGCAGTACAGGTCGACGGCGCCGAGGTGGGCGCGGGCGGCGTCGATCAGCGCGGCGACGCCCTCGGCGCTCGCGGCGTCGCCGGGGCGGCGTGCGCGCCGAGTTCGGCGGCGACGGCGTGCGCGGCGTCCGGGTCGAGGTCGTTGACCACCACCCGGGCGCCGGCCTCGGTCAGCGCCCGGGCGAGGGCCGCGCCGATGCCGTGGCCGGCGCCGGTGACGACCGCCCCGACACCGGCGAACCCGCTTGCGGCAGAGGGTTCTTGAGGGCCGGTCACAGTCCGCCGCCGAGGGTGACGCCGCCGTCCACCACCAGGGTCTGGCCGGTGATCCAGCCGGCGTCCTCGGAGAGCAGGAAGGCGACCGCGCCGGCCACGTCCTCGGGCAGGCCGAGGCGGCCGAGCGGGTAGGCGCGGGCGACCTTCTCCTCGCGGCCCTCGAACAGGGCTTCGGCGAAGCGGGTCTTGACCACGCCGGGGGCGACGGCGTTGACCCGGATGTCGGGGCCGAGTTCGGAGGCGAGTTCCATGGTGAGGCGGATCAGCGCGGCCTTGGACACGCCGTACATGCCGATGCCGTTGGAGGAGCGGATGCCCGCGATGGAGGCGACGTTGACCACGGCGCCGCCGTGCTCGGCCATCCAGGCGGCGTGCGCGCGGCGGGTCCAGGCCAGCGGGGCGAGCACGTTGACGGCGAAGATCTTGGCGGCGGCGGCCGGGTCGGTGTCCAGGATCGGGCCGTAGACCGGGTTGATGCCGGTGTTGTTGACCAGCAGGTCGAGGCGGCCGTGGGCCTCCAGCACGCGGGCGACGGTCTCCTCCTGGTGCGCGGCGTCGTCGGACTTGCCGGCCACCGCCATCGCGTGGTCGGGACCGCCGAGTTCCTGCACCGCCTCGTCCAGGGCCTGCTGGGTGCGGGCGGTGATGCAGACCTTGGCGCCGCGCTGCACCAGTTCGCGCGCGATGCCGAGGCCGATGCCGCGGCTCGCTCCGGTGACCACCGCCACCTTGCCCTTGAACGACACTGTCATCGCCGTACCTCTCGGATGTGCTGCCGGATGGTTCCGCTGCCTCGCGCCGGTGCCGCCGACGGGGGCCGGCAGCTTGACTAAGCGCTTGCTTAGCATCTTGGCGACGGGCGACACTGTCAACAGCCGGGCCGCCCGGCGCCGCCCGGACCGGCCCGACCCATCTGCGAGGATTGCCCCATGACCGACCCAGCAACCGCCGCACTGTGGCCCGGGGAGCGGACCGAGGCAGCGCGGCGACTGCTGCTGGCCGCCGTGGACTCCTTCGCCCGCCGGGGCTACCACGCCACCACCACCCGGGACATCGCCACCGCCGCCGGCATGAGCCCCGCCGCGCTGTACATCCACTACCCGTCCAAGGCGGCGCTGCTCGCCGAGATCTCCCGCACCGGCCACCGGGCGACCCTGGACCTGGTGGAGCGGGCCGAGGCCTCCTCCACCGACCCGGTGGCGCAGATGCGCGCCCTGGCCGAGTCCTTCACCACCTGGCACGCCCGCGGCCACACGGTCGGACGGATCGTCAACCACGAGCTGCACGCGCTGCCGGAGGAGGATTTCGCGGCCGTCGCGGAGCTGCGCATCCGGATCGAGGAGACGGTGCTGCGGATCATCGCGCACGGGGTGGCGGAAGGCGCTTTCCAGGTGCCCGACCAGCGCACCGCGGCCCGCGCCGTCACCTCGCTCGGCATCGACGTGTCCCGCTGGTACACCGAGCGCAGCAGCGAGTCGCCGGAGGAACTGGGCCGCCGCTACGGCCAGTTGGTGCTGCGGATGCTCGGCGCGCCGGCCGCCGCGATCGAGGGCTGAGCGAGCGGCGCACTGGACGACCGCCTTCCGATTGCCTTAGGTTAGCCTTACCTGAGCAAGATCGAGGAGGCTCCCTGTGCTGCACCGGCCCGCCCGCCGCCCGTCCGCCCCCACCGCCGCCGAACGCGCCCGCACCCTGCTGGAGTTCGCCTCCTCCGCCGTCCTGGACGTCTCCGGCGCCGACCTCACCGCCCGCCCCGGCCTGCCCCGCTGGTCCGCTGCACCCTGCGGGCGGACGGCTCGGTGGCCGTCCGGGTCGGCCGCGAGTCCGCCCTGCACCGGATCACCGCGCTCGCCCGCACCCCGCTGACCGCCGAACTCGACTGCGTGGACGTCGCCCCCGTCGCCGTGCCGCACCGCGTCCGCGGCCGGCTCCGCGCCCGGGGCAGGCTCACCCGCTCCCCCGGCGAGAGCGCCGCCGAGGGCGTGCTGCTGCGGCTGGACCTCGACCACCTGGCGCTGGACGACCTGTGGGGCTCCGAGTGCTGCGTCGACCCGGCCGCACTCGCCGCCGCCGAGCCCGACCCGGTCGCCGCCGACGAGGCCGGGATGCTCCAGCACCTGGCCGCCGCGCACGCCGACCAGCTCCTGCTGCTCGGCGCCCGCGCTCTCGGCGACCGGCCCGACGGCCCGGGGCCGCGCCAGCTCCGCGAGGTCCGCCCGGTCGCCCTCGACCGCCGCGGCCTGCGCCTGCGGCTGCTCGGCGCCGACCCCGCCGCCCCGCTCGACGTCCGCTTCGACTTCCACCGCCCCGTCGGCCACCCGGACGAGCTCCCGGAGGCCATGCATCGGCTGTTCGCCCACACCCTCCCGCCGGTGCGTCAACTCCCTTGAGCGCGCCGCCCCGACGTGGCGCGGCGGCTCAACGCCCCGGCCCGAGCACGGAGAAGCGGCCGCCCTCCGGGTCCGCGAGGCGGGCCACCCGGCCGTACGGGCCGTCCGCCGGACCGTCCAGGACGCGCCCGCCGAGGGCGACGGCCCGCCGGGCGGTGTCGTCCACGTCGGCGGCGGAGAAGAACACCTCCCAGTGCGGGGCGAGGTCGTGGGCCGGCCGGAGCGCGGCCACGCTGCGGCCCTCGGAGCGCAGCACCACGCGCTCGTGCTCGTAGCGGACCTCGAACTTCTCCGGGTCGCGGCCGTCCCAGCGGAACACCTCGCCGTAGAACAGGGCGGCGGCGAACGGGTCGGCGGTGCGCAGTTCGATCCAGGCGGGCGCGCCGGGCGCGCTCATCCAGGTGTCGTCGCCGGGTTCGCCCTCCCAGATGCCGAAGGTCGCGCCGAACGGGTCGGCGGCCAGCGCCACCCGGCCCGCGTCGAAGGCCAGCGGCCCGACCGCGAGGGTGCCGCCGCGCTCGCGGACGCCGTCGGCGGCCCGGTCGGCGCTCTCGATTCCGAAGTAGGTGGTCCAGGCGACCGGGCGCTCCCAGTCGCCCTTCAACTGGCTGAGCCCGGCGACCTCGACGCCGTCGACGGTGGCCCGCAGGTACGGGCCCCAGCGGTCCGGGCCGGGCACGAACTCCCAGCCCAGCAGCGGCCCGTAGAACTGCTGGGCGACATCCAGGTCACGGACCGTCAGGCCCGCCAGCACGGCACCGCGGGCACACAGCGCACCGTGGCCGTCCGCTCCACCACCATCGGTCGGGCTCCCTTCGCCGCCGCGCCGGCCGCCGCGGCCGGACCGCTCCCAGCCTAGGACGGGGTCCCGGCCGGATCGTGCTCCGCCTCGCGGGCGGATCCCCGCCCGTCGGGAAGCGGCTTCCCCGCGCCGAGCAGCCCAATCCCACTCCTCCGTGACCGGCGCGGGTCCCCCGTTCGGAGGCGTGGCGGTGCCATCGTCGGGGAGACCGGGAGAGAGCCGGACGGCGGAAAGGAATTGGGCATGGACACCGGAATCGTGATCGTCGGGGCGAGCCTGGCCGGGGCGAAGGCGGCCGAGGCGCTGCGCGCGGAGGGCTACCGGGGGCCGGTCACCCTGGTCGGCGACGAGAACGAACGGCCGTACGAGCGGCCGCCGCTCTCCAAGGGGTACCTGCTGGGCAAGGAGGAGCGGGAGAAGATCTACGTCCATCCCGCCGACTGGTACCGGGAGCACGACGTGACCCTGCGGCTGGGCACGGCGGTCACCGCGATCGACCCGGCCGGGCACACCGTCGCGCTGGAGGGCGGCGAGCGGCTGCCGTTCGCCAAGCTGCTGCTGGCCACCGGCTCCTCGCCGCGCCTGCTGCCGGTGCCGGGCGGCGACGGGGACTTCGTGCAGACGCTGCGGAGGGTCGGCGACAGCGAGCGGCTGCGGGCCGCGTTCCGGCCGGGCGCCCGGGTGGTGATCGTCGGCGCGGGCTGGATCGGCCTGGAGGCGGCGGCCGCGGCCCGCACCGCCGGGGCGGAGGTCACCGTGCTGGAGGCCGCCGAACTGCCGCTGCTGCGCGTCCTCGGCCGGGAGGTCGCCCAGGTCTTCGCCGACCTGCACCGCGCGCACGGCGTGGACCTGCGCTTCGGCGTCCGGGTCGAGGAGCTGCGGGCGGACGGGGTGCGGCTGGGCGACGGCAGCACGGTGCCCGCCGACGTGCTGCTGGTCGGCGTCGGCATCAGCCCGAACACGGCGCTCGCCGAGCAGGCCGGGCTGACCGTCGACAACGGCGTCCGCACCGACCAGCACCTGGCGACCTCGCACCCCGACATCTACGCGGCGGGGGACGTGGCAAACGCTTTCCACCCGCTGTTCGGGAAGCCGATTCGGGTCGAGCACTGGGCGAACGCGCTCAACCAGCCCGCCGTCGCTGCGGCCGCGATGCTCGGCAAGGACGCCGTGTACGACCGGGTGCCGTACTTCTTCACCGACCAGTACGACCTGGGCATGGAGTACACCGGCTACGCGGAGCCCGGCGGCTACGACCGGGTGGTGTTCCGCGGCGACGTCGCCGGGCGGGAGTTCATCGCGTTCTGGCTGTCCGGCGGCAAGGTGCTCGCCGGCATGAACGTCAACGTCTGGGACGTGACCGACCCGATCCGTGAACTGGTGCGCTCCGGGCGGGCCGTGGACCCGGAGCGCCTCGCGGACCCGGCGGTGCCGCTGACCGCGATCTGACGGGCCGTCGGCTCAGCCGGGCTGCCGGACCTCCTGGTGGGCCTTGGTGAGCAGTTGCATGGCGAGGTCGTTCAGGGCGCGCGCCCCGGCGACCTCCTCGCCGACCCGCAGCTGCGGGCGGTCGGCGTGGTGACGGGTGGAGTAGCCGTGCGCGCGCAACTCCGTCCCGTCGGCGAGGCGGACCATCGCGGCGGCCCTGGTGCGGTCGCCGTCCTCCTCGAACTCCATCTCGACGTGCCATCCGACCAGCGTCCTCATGACCGCCACCTCCCGGGTGCGAGCGGGGTGTTCGGGGCGTCCCGGGGCTCGGGGCGCCTCCGGTTCGGAGTGTTCAGGGTGTCTCGCCCGTCGGCGTCCGGCTCTCCGGCCGGCCGGCCGGCGGGGTCCCGTCGGGGGCCAGGTCGCATTCCTCGCGGCCGGTCTCGGTGTGCAGCACCCGGATCGGGTGGTGCGGGTCGTCGCTGTGGACGACCGTCTGCGGCTCGCCGCAGCGCGGGCAGAGCAGGGGAATCGGGTGCATGTCGGTGTCCACGCGCCCGCGACGGGCGGCCGCCCGGGTTCGCGTGGCCTCCTCAACCCCAGTGTGCGCCGCCGGGCCGCTCCGGTCATGCGAGCGGCCCGCCGCCGGAACGCTCAGCGCTGCACCGGCACGACGACCAGCACCGCGTCGCCGGAGCGCACTTCGAAGCGGGCGATCGCCGACGAGGCCAGCCCGGTGCCGCCACCGGTGCGCAGCTCGGTGCCGCCGTCGTAGCCGGTGGCGGGGACGGTCCAGCTGGTGACGGTCTGCTGCGCGCCGTCCATGCCGACGGCGACCAGCGTGCAGCTCTGCGGGCCCCGGACGTGGCCGAGGTCCAGGGTGACCCGGCTGCCCCAGGCCGCCGGGTCGACGCCGACCGTGGCGGACACCCCGGTGGCCGGGTCCGTGGCACTGAACTGCTGGGCCACCGAGGCCACTTGGCTTCCCTCGGTGAGCGCCCAGGTGACCGCGGGACCGCCCAGCGCGATGATCGCCGCGACGGCCGCCAGCACCAGTCGGCGCACCCGGGCGCGCCGCCGCTCGGCGACCACCTGGCCGGCCAGCCGGCCGAACAGCTCGGGCGACGGCTCCGGGGCGGGGCCGGGGTCGGGGTCGGGGCGCTCGCGGTCTCCGGCGCCGTGCTCTCCAGTGCGGTGTGCTCCGGTGCGGTGTGCTCCGGTGCGGTGCTCTCCGGGCTTGCGGCCGGGGCGAGTTCGGCGAGCAGCGCGGCGACGGGGCCGAGCTGGGCGGCCTCGGCGGTGCAGCGCGGGCAGTGGGCGAGGTGGGCGGCGAACCGGGCGTCCTGCTCGGGTTCGAGGACGCCGAGCAGGTGGGCGGCGAGGTCGCGGTGCGGGTCGTCCGCGTGCGGGCCCCGGTCGGGCGGGCCGTCGTGGGGGGTGGTCATGGTGTCACTCCCCGTTCCTCCAGGGCGAGCCGGAGGGCTCGCAGGGCGTAGTAGAGCCGGGACCGGACGGTGCCGGGCGGGACGCCGAGGACGGTGGCGGCCTCGGCGGCGGTGCGGCCGCGCAGGTAGGTCTCGGTGATCGCGCGGCGGTGCGCCTCGGAGAGCGAGCCGAGCGCGTCGGTGAGGGTCATCAGCCGCAGCACGCGGTCGAGTTCGTCCTCGGCGGGGAACCGTTCCAGTTCGCCGTCGGGGACTTCCCGGGGCCGGGCCCGCTGCCCGCGCCGGCCGTCGATGACGATCCGCCGGGCGACGGTGGCCAGCCAGGGCCGCAGGTCGCGGTGGTCGGTGTCGAGCCGGTCGAGGTGCCGCCAGGCGCGGACCAGGGTCTCCTGGACGACGTCCTCGGCGCGCTGCCGGTCGCCGCCGACCAGGTGCAGCACCATGCCGTACAGCGGCCGGGCGTGCTCCCGGTACAGGGCGCGCATCAGCCGGTCCTCGGCGTCGGGGCCGGCGGTGCGCCCGGGGGCGGGTCCGGCGGCGTCGTCGTGACCGGTGGGGCGGGGGTGGTCGGCCACGGCGCCATCCTCGCGCGGGCGCCGTCGCGGGTCGATCGGTGGCAGCCGCCGGGGGCGCGGGGCGGGCGCGGGCTCTCAAGTCCGGCTCGGCTCGTGTCGATAACCGTGACGGGGGTGCGGCGCGGGCGCCCGCGCCGCACTCCTTCGGCCGCCATCGTCCGGACCGTTCGCCGGCGGTCGTTCAGTACCCGCCGCCGGACATCGCCGGCGGCGTGCTCGGCGAGGACGGGGCGGTACTGCCGGGCATCGCCTTGTCGCCGGTCGGGGTGGCGGCGAACCAGGTGCCGTCCACGCCCTGGCCGTTGGTCTGGCCCGGCTTGGTGTCGGGGCTGTAGCGGTACAACGGCCAGCCGTTCAGGGTGACTTGGTGGCTGCCGTCGGGCCGGGTGACGGTGCCGACCAGCTTGCCGTCGATGCCCTTGAGCGCGGGCGCGCCGCTGCCGGTGGTGAGTTCGGGCGGCCACAGGGTGGCGCAGGAGCCGGTGCAGTGCGTCGCCGACGGGTTGTTGGTGTCCTGGTCGAAGCGGTACAGGGTGAAGCCCTGCCCGTCGGTGACCAGGGTGCCGAGGGTGGCGTTGTGCTCGGTCATCAGCACGGCCTGGGCCTGGCCGCCGGTGTGCGCCGAGGACGAGCTGCCGCCGCCGGTGCTGCCGCAGCCGGCGATCAGCGCGGCGGCGGCGAGGGCGCCGGCGGCGAACAGGGTGGCGCGGTGGCCGCCGGGGGTCGTTCTGCCGGTGGTGGTCATGGGGGTTGCTCCCGTCGGGGAGGGTGCGGTCGGCCGGGCCGCCGGGTTGCCGGGCCCGGGGTTCGACCGGTTCGTCCGGGGGTACGTAGCGCGGGTCCGGAACGTTCAGGCGAGTCGGGTGCCCGGAATAGTTCCGCAGGTCGCGGGGTTGTGGCGGGCGTGGGTCCGGGACCGGGCCCGCTCCGGAGATACCCGGCTGTGGAAGGCAGGTGGCGGCGATGAGCACGGTGGAACTGACCAAGGACAACTTCGACGAGGTGGTCCAGGGTGAGGACGGCAAGGGGTTCGTCCTGATCGACTTCTGGGCGGCCTGGTGCGGTCCCTGCCGCCAGTTCGCGCCGGTCTTCGAGCGGGCCTCCGAGAAGCACGAGGACATCACCTTCGCGAAGGTCGACACCGAGGCGCAGCAGGAGCTCGCGGCGGCGTTCGAGATCCGCTCGATCCCGACGCTGGCGATCATCCGCGAGGGCGTCCTGGTCTTCGCGCAGCCGGGCGCGCTCCCCGAGGCGGCCCTGGAGGACTTGATCGGCCAGGCCCGCAAGCTGGACATGGCGGAGGTACACGCCGGGGTGGCGGCCCAGAAGGCCGGGCAGAACTGACGCGTGCGGCACGCGAGTCGGCCGTTCGAAGGGGCACCGGGAGTTCCCGGTGCCCCTTCGGCGTGTCTGCGGCGCCCCTGCGCCGACCACTTCGGCCGCCCGCCCTGCCTGCCGAAGGCCCCGCACGCCCCGCACGCCCCGCACGCCCCGCACGCCGAAGGCCCGCACGCCCCGCACGCCGAAGGCCCGCCGCACGGAAGCCGTGCGGCGGGCCTGGCGGACGGGCCGGCGGGCGCCTCAGTCGAGGGCGGCCGTCATCTCCCACTGGAGCAGCTCGGCCCCGTCCGGGCCGGCGGTGACCCGCTGGCCCTCGGCGGCGGTGATCCGCAGGGCGTCGCCCTCGTGCAACAGGCCGGCGCCTTCGACGGCGGCCTCGCCGCGCGCCACGTACAGGTGGACGAAGGGCGCGGTGGCGAGTTCCAGCGTCTCCTCGGGGCGCATCCGGGCGACGTGCAGCGCGGCGTGCTTCTGCCGGATGCCGATCGCGCGCTGGTTGGCGTGCTTGCCCATGCCGGACGCGAGGGTGGTCCAACCGCCCTGGGAGAGCTGGTCGTTGATGTCGAGCTGCTCGTAGCCGGGGACGATGCCGGCGGCGTCCGGGAGGGTCCACATCTGGATGAAGCGGACCGGGTCCTGGTGCCGGGGCTCGCCGGTGAGCGTCCAGGAGTCGTTCTTCTCGCTGTGCAGGATGCCGGTGCCGGCGCTCATCCGCTGGGCGAGGCCCGGGTAGATGACGCCGTTGTGGCCCTCGGAGTCCTGGTGGACCAGGCCGCCGTCGAGCACCCAGGTGATGATCTCCATGTCCCGGTGCGGGTGGGTCTCGAAGCCGGTGCCGGGGGCGACGATGTCGTCGTTGGAGACCAGCAGCAGCCCGAAGTGGGTGTTGGCCGGGTCCCAGTGGTGCGAGAACGAGAAGGAGTGCTTGGAGTCCAGCCAGCCGGCGCGGGTGTGGAAGCGCTGGTCGGCGCGGCGCAGGTCGATCGTGGATGCCATCGGGTCCTCCTCCGTCGGGGTGTTGTTGAATCGTAAACCATTCGGGGTGCGGATGCATTCCGCCGCGCCGGGGACGGCCTCGCGGCGCGGTGCCGTGCGACGGCCGGACCCCGGGTGGACACTGCTGCGAGACCGCGCACGACCGACTTCCGGATGGTTCACGATGAGCGACGAACGGGATGTCCTGCTGGCCGTCGGCACGCAGAAGGGCCTCTTCCTGGGCCGTGGCTCCGGCCGCGGGACGTGGGTGTTCGGCGGCCCGCACTTCCAGATGAACGCGATCTACTCGGTGGGCATCGACCGTCGGGGCGGCCGCACCCGGCTGCTGGTCGGGGCGGACAGCAGCCACTGGGGCCCCTCGGTGTGGTGGTCCGACGACCTGGGCGCGAGCTGGCAGGAGTCCTCGAAGCCGGCCGTGCGCTTCCCGGAGCGGACGGGCGCCTCGCTGGAGCGGGTCTGGCAGTTGCAGCCGGCCGGCGAGGAGGCCCCGGGCGTGGTGTACGCGGGCACCGAGCCGGCCGCGCTGTTCCGCTCCACCGACGGCGGCGAGAGCTTCGCCCTGGTCGACGCCCTCTGGGACCACCCGCAGCGCGAGCACTGGGGCGCGGGCTACGGCGGCCAGGGCATGCACACCGTCCTCACCGACCCGCGCGACCCGGACGTGCTGACGGTCGCGGTCTCCTCCGGCGGCGTCTACCGCAGCACGGACGGCGGCGACAGCTGGGAGCCGTCCAACACCGGCATCCAGGCGACCTTCCTGCCGGACCGCTTCCCCGAGTTCGGCCAGTGCGTGCACAAGATCGCCCGGGACGCGGCCGACCCGGACCGGATGTACCTGCAGAACCACGGCGGCGTGTACCGCAGCGACGACGCCGGCCGGACCTGGAAGTCGATCTCCGGCGACCTGCCCGCCGACTTCGGCTTCGGCGTGGCCGCCCACCCGCACGCCGCGGGCACCGCGTACCTGTTCCCGCTGGACGCCGACTACGCCCGGCTGCCGGTGGACCGCCGCTGCCGGGTCTTCCGCACCACCGACGCGGGCGAGACCTGGCAGCCGCTGGACACCGGCCTGCCGCCGGAGAACCACTACGGCGTGGTGCTGCGCGACGCGCTGTGCACCGACGACGCGGACCCGGCGGGCGTCTACTTCGGCAACCGCAACGGCGAGGTGTACGGCTCGGCGGACGACGGCGGGAGCTGGTCGCTGCTCACCGCCCACCTGCCGGACGTGCTCTGCGTGCGGGCGGCGACGCTCGCGCCCCGCCGGGCGGTTTGACGGCCCGTCAGGCGTCGGCGGCGCGCAGCCGGTCGGCGACGGTGCCGAGGGTGTCGGCCAGGGCGGCCAGCTGCTCCGGGGTGAGCACGTCGATCAGTGCCTCGCGGACGGCGGCGACGTGCCCCGGGGCGGCGGCCCGCAGCGCCTGCCAGCCCTGCTCGGTGAGTTCGGCGAACACGCCGCGGACGTCGCTCGGGCAGGACCGGCGGGCGACCAGTCCGGCCTTCTCCAGCTGGGTGACCTGGTAGGTCAGGCCGCTCTTGGAGGTGACCAGGCGGTCGGCCAGGTCGGTCATCCGCAGCGAGCCCGCGGGGGCGGCGGACAGCTGCACCAGGATCTCGTACTGGGTGTGGGACAGCCCCGCGTCGTCCTTCAGCTGGCGCTCCAGCCGGCGGGCGACCAGGTTGGTGGCCGCGACGAACCCGCGCCAGGCGGCCATCTCGGTCTCGTTCAGCCAGCGGGGTTCGTCCATGCCCGCATCCTACTCCGGTTGTTCAAATTCGAACTCGGGTGTACCGTCGAGCTCGTAAGGTTCAAATTTGAACCATCCGGCCCGGACGGACGGCCCACGACCAGGAGGACGGACCATGAGCCCCGCCACCACCGAGCGCATGCCCGCTCTCTACCTCTCGCACGGCGCTCCCCCGCTCGCCGACGACCCGGTCTGGCCCGGCCAGCTCGCGGCCTGGTCCGCGGACCTGCCCCGGCCCAAGGCGATCCTGATGGTCTCCGCGCACTGGGAGGAGGCCCCGCTGGCGATCGGCGCGGTGCGGACGATCCCGCTGGTGTACGACTTCTGGGGTTTCCCCGAGCACTACTACCGGGTGCAGTACGCCGCCCCGGGCGCGCCCGAACTCGCCGACTCCGTCCGCAAGCTGCTGCGCACCGCCGGCACCCCCGTGCAGGACGTCCCGGACCGCGGCCTGGACCACGGCGCGTACGTCCCGCTGGTCGAGATGTACCCCGGCGCGGACATCCCCGTCCTGCAGATCTCGCTGCCCACCCTCGACCCGCAGGAGCTGATGGCGATCGGCCGCAAGCTCGCGCCGCTGCGCGACGAGGGCGTGCTGATCGTCGGCTCCGGCTTCTTCACCCACAACCTGCGCGCCCTCTCCCCCGACGGCCGGGTCACCTCCGTGATGGCCGAGTTCGACGACTGGGGCCGCCGCGCGCTGGAGGCCCGCGACCTCGACGCGCTCCTCGACTTCGAGCACAAGGCCCCCGCCGGACGGCTCGCGCACCCCCGCACCGAGCACTTCGCCCCGCTCTTCGTCACCCTCGGCGCGGGCGAGGCCGACCTCGGCGAGCAGCGCAGCGTCATCGACGGCTTCTGGATGGGCCTGGCCAAGCGCTCCGTCCAGCTCGGCTGACCGCTCCTTCGACCCCCTCTGGCAGGATGGCCCGCCGAGGGGGTTCGTCATGATCGAAGACCGGGCGCTGTGGCGCCCGTGGGCCTGGTACTGCCCGCTGCTCGCACTCGCCGGCTGGGCCTGCACCGTGCCCGCCGCCGAGGCCCTGCTGCTCGACCTGAACGCCGCCCTCCGCTGCCACGACAGCACCGGCGTCCCCGCCTACGCCCTCCTCCTCGCCGCGACCGGCCTGGCGCTCGACCTCGCCGCCGTCCTCTGGAGCATCCGCCAGCTCGCCGCGGTCGTCCGCCGCCGCGCTCCGCTCTGCCGCCGCGGCCTGGCCCTGGCGGCCCTGCTGGCCGTGACCGTCCTCGGCTGCTGGTACCAGTGGCCGGTCGTGCAACTCGCCCACGAGTTCCTCGGCCCGCAGCAGCACTGCACGGGCTGAGCACGGCCGGTGACGGGCTCTCAGTAGCCGCAGGTGAAGCGTTCGCCGTGGTGGCGGGGGTGTTCGAGTTCGTCGACGAGGGCGGTGGCGAAGTCGGCGAGGGAGATGGTGGAGAGGCCGTCGGGGGTGGCGACCAGGTGGTCGGCGGCGGTGCGGTAGGCGCCGGTGCGTTCGCCCGGGAGCAGGTTCTGCGGGGGGCTGAGGACCGTCCAGTCGAGGTCGCTGACGGTGCGCAGGTAGTCGAGGGCGCGGCCGTGGGCGCGCATCAGTTCCAGCTGGCGGGGGGTGACGGTCGGGTCGTCCCAGAGGCAGGCGCCGGTGCGGGTGGTGAGGCTGCCGGCGCTGCCGACGACGAGGAGTCTCGGTGCGCCGTCGCCGAGTTGGCGCAGGCCCGCGACGAGCGCGTGCGCGGCGGGTTCGATCAGCCGGCCGCGGCCGGGGCCGTCGCCGCCGCCGACGGCGCTCACCAGCGCCTCGGCGTCCGCCGCGACCCGGGCCATGTCGGCGGGGTCCAGCACGTCTCCGCGTTCGACCCGGATCGCCAGCCCCTGGTACTCCTCCGGCCGCCGCACCACCGCCGTCACGGCGTGCCCGCGGGCCAGTGCCTCGGTCACCACGCACCGGCCGATCCCCCCGTTGGCCCCGACCACCACCACCCGCATTCCCGACCACCTCCCGCTCCAGCCGACTGACGTTTCATCAGACCACGCCGTCCGCCCCCGGCCCGGGAACGGCACCCCCGGAGCGGGCGGGCGGTGTGGCCGGGGGCGCGGTGGGGGTAGGAGTGGGGGCGTTGGCGACGGCGAGAGGGGTGTCGGGTGGACGGGCTGGTGGCGGATCTGCTGGCGGAGGGGGAGGAACTGGACTCCCTGGTGGCCGGGTTGGACGCGGCGGGCTTGGCACGGGAGACGCCGGCGGCGGGCTGGACGGTCGCGCACCAGCTGGCGCACCTGGCGTGGACGGACCGCTGGACGCTGCTCGCTGCACGCGACCCGGAGGGCTTCGCCGCGGCCCTGGGCCGGGAGTTCGCGGACGGCCTGGCAGCGGTGGACCGGGGCGCGGCGGAGGGCGTCGGGAGGAGCCGGCCGCGCTGCTGGGGCGCTGGCGGGCGGGCCGGGCCGAGGTGGCCCGGGTGCTGGCGGAGGTGCCGGGGGACGTGCGGGTGCCGTGGTTCGGGCCGCCGATGAAGGCGCGGTCGATGCTGACGGCCCGGCTGATGGAGACCTGGGCGCACGGGCAGGACGTCGCGGACGCGCTGGGCGTGGACCGCGTCCCGACGGACCGGCTGCGGCACATCGCCCACCTGGGCGTCCGGACCGTGGGCTTCGCGTTCGCCGCGCACGGCCGGCCCGCGCCGACCGTCCCGATCCGGTTCGAACTCCGTTCCCCCGGCGGCGGGTTGTGGGCGTGGGGCGAGGAGGGCGCGGCCGACCGGGTGTCCGGCCCGGCGCTGGACTTCTGCCTGCTGGTGACCCAGCGCCGGCACCGCGACGACCTGGCCCTGACCGCGGTGGGCGACACGGCGAACGCCTGGCTGCCGCGCGCGCAGGCCTTCGCGGGCCCGCCCGGCGAGGGGCGGAAGCCGCTGCGGTGAGGCCCGCGCGGGAGGGCCCGGCGCCCCACTTAGCTCCGACGGGTCGTCAGATGCCCAGGCGCAGCGGGGCGATCCGGGTGGCGACCAGGTTGGTCGCGCCGTGGGTGCGTTCGACGGTGCCGTGGACGAGCAGGCCGGCGCGTTCCAGGACGGTGCGGCGGTGGGCCTGCCAGACGGGGCGGTTGCAGATGACGTTGATCAGGCCGGTCTCGTCCTCCAGGCTGAGGAAGAGGACGCCGCCGGCGGTGGGCGGGCGCTGCCGGTGGGTGACCAGGGCGCCGACCACGACGGGGGTGCCGGGCGGGACGTCCCGGAGCTGCTCGGCGGTGACGGCGCCGACCCGGTGCAGGGCCGCGCGCAGGTGCTGGACGGGGTGGCTGGTGGCGGAGCTCCCGGTGGCCCACAGGTCGGCGATGGTCTCCTCGATCGGGGTCATCGCGGGCAGCGGCGGGGCGTCCGCGCCGGGGAGGGTGCCGGGCAGCGAGTCGGGGTCGGCGGCGGCGTACAGGCCGGCGGACCACAGGGCCTGACGGCGGCTCAGGCCGAAGCAGGAGAAGGCGCCGGCGGTGGCGAGGGCCTCCATGGCGGGCCGGGGCAGGGCGGTGCGGCGGGCGAAGTCCTCCAGGTCGGCGTAGGGGCGCCCGGCGGCGATGGTCTCGGCCTGCGCCTGTCCGAGTCCGCGGACCGAGGTGAGGCCCAGCCGGATCGCGGCCTGCGGGGTGCCGGCGGTGAGCGGGTGCGGGTAGGACGGGTGGCGCCCGGGTTCCAGGGTGGGGCCGGGGTCGCTGACCGAGACGTCCACGGAGCGCACCCGGACGCCGTGCCGGCGGACGTCGGTGATCAGGCTGAGCGGGGAGTAGAAGCCCATCGGCTGGTTGGCGAGCAGCGCGCAGGTGAACGCCGCCGGGTGGTGGTACTTGAGCCAGGCGCTGGCCCACACCAGGTAGGCGAAGCTGATCGCGTGCGACTCGGGGAAGCCGTAGTTGGAGAAGGCCTCGATCTTGGCGTAGACGTCCTCGGCGGTCTCCGGCGGGATGCCGCGCTCGGCCATGCCTTCGAGCAGCCGGGTGCGCAGCACGGCGACGCGTTCCAGGGAGCGCTTGGCGCCCATCGCCTGGCGCAGCCGGTCGGCCTCGTCGGGGCTGAACCCGGCGCAGTCGATGGCGAGTTGCATCATCTGTTCCTGGAACAGCGGGACGCCGAGGGTCTTGGCGAGGGCGCGTTCCATGGTGGGGTGCGGGATGTCGGCGCGTTCGACGCCGTCGCGGCGGCGCAGGTAGGGGTGGACGGAGCCGCCCTGGATCGGGCCGGGGCGGATCAGGGCGACCTCGACGACCAGGTCGTAGAACGTCCTCGGTTTGAGCCGGGGCAGGGTGGCCATCTGGGCGCGCGACTCGACCTGGAAGACGCCGACGGTGTCGGCCCGGCAGAGCATCTCGTAGACCTCGGGGTCGTGCTGGGGGATGGTGGCGAGGTCGAGCCGTTCGCCGTAGTGCTGTTCGATCAGGTCGCAGGCGTCGTGCAGGGCGGCGAGCATGCCGAGGCCGAGCAGGTCGATCTTGACGAGTCCGGCGCCGGCGGTGGAGTCCTTGTCCCACTGGAGGACGGAGCGGCCGGGCATCCGGGCCCATTCGGTGGGGCAGATCTCGCCGACGGGCTCCCGGGTGAGCACCATGCCGCCGGAGTGGATGCCCAGGTGGCGTGGCAGTCCGTGGAGTTGGCCGCCGAGTTCGAGGACGTCGGCGGGGATGACGGCGTCGTCCTGGACGGTGCCGTGGAACTCGACCTGCCGGGTGAAGGCGTCCACCTGCTCGGACGGGTAGCCGAGGGCCCGGGCGGCGTCGCGCAGGGCGAGCCGGGGCCGGTAGGTGATGACGTTGGCGACCTGGGCGGCGTGGGCGCGGCCGTAGCGCCCGTACACGTACTGGATGACCTCCTCGCGGCGGCGGTTCTCGATGTCGAGGTCGATGTCGGGCGGCCCGTCGCGGGCCACGCTGAGGAAGCGCTCGAACAGCAGGCCGTAGGCGACCGGGTCGACGGCGGTGATGCCGAGGGCGTAGCAGACCGCGGAGTTGGCGGCGGAGCCGCGGCCCTGGCACCAGATGTTCTCGCGGCGGCAGAAGTCGACGATGTCGTGGACGATCAGGAAGTACCCGGCGAGGTCGCGGGTCTCGATCACGTCGAGTTCGCGGGCGAGTTGGCGGCGGGCCTGGTCGTTGTCGGGGCCGAAGCGCTGCGGTCCGGCCTCGGCGACCAGGGCGCGCAGGTGGCTGCTCTCGGTGTGGCCGTCGGGGACGGGGTAGCCGGGCAGTCGCGGGTCGAGGGTGGAGAAGTCGAAGGCGCAGTCCCGGGCGAGCTCGACGGTGGCCTGCTGGACGCCGGGGAACCTGCGCAGCCGGGCCGCCATCTCGCGGCCGGAGCGCAGGTGCGCGGTGCCGGCGGCCATGGTGTACGGGGCTGCCTGTTCGAGGGTGCGGCGTTCGTGCAGGGCGGCCAGGGTCTGGGCGAGCCGGCCCTGCGCGGGTGCGGCGTGGTGGACGTTGTTGCTGGCGACCGTCGGCAGTCCGATGCGGGCGGCGAGCGCGGCGAGCCGGTCGTTGCGCAGGTCGTCGCCGGGCAGCCGGTGGTCGGTCAGTTCGACGTACACGTTCTGCGGGCCGAACGCCTCGGCCAGCGAACGGAGTTGCTTCTCGGCGGCGTCCTCGCCGGCGGTTTCCAGGGCGTGCCGGACCCGGCCGCGGCGGCAGCCGGAGAGCACCGCCCAGTGGCCGTGGTGGGCGTCGGCGAGTTCGTCGAACGCGTAGCGCGGGTTGTTCTTGGCGCCGCCGCGCAGCTGGGCGGCGCTGATCGCGGCGGACAGCCGCCGGTAGCCCTCGGGGTCGCGGGCCAGCACCAGCAGGTGGTCGTCCGGGCCGACGGTGAGTTCGGCGCCGAACACGGTGCGGACGCCGGTGCCCTTGGCGGCCTCGGCCAGCCGGACCGCCCCGTAGAACCCGTCGTGGTCGGTGACCGCCAGCGTCTCGATGCCCAGGGCCACGGCCTCGTCGAGGAGCTGCTCCGGGTCGCTGGCGCCGTCGAGGAAGCTGAACGCGGAGTGGACGTGCAGTTCGGCCCACGGGACGGCGTCCGGCGGCGGCGCGGGCCGGGGGTCACCGGGCTCCGGCCGCTCGGGGACGGCCGGGGCGGCGGGGCCGGTGCCGGACATCCGGCGCTGCAGCTCCGTCCAGGGGAGCGAGGGGTGGCTGGTGAATCCCATCGCGGGTGGTGCTCCGGTCTCGGGGGTCGGGTTTTGCCGCTCCCCCCGGGCGGCGCGTGCACTGCTGGCGCAACGTCAGTTCGGTTCAGTCATAGGCTCCTTCGACGTACCAGCGGCCGCCCTCGACGGTGAGCAGCAGGGCGCGGCCGCCCTCCACCGCGACCTGGAACCTGGCCCGGCGGCGGGCGGTGCGCGGGTCCCACCAGCGTTCGACGGCGGGCCACGGGCCGGTCCAGCCGAGCACTTGCAGGGTGCGGCCGTGCAGTTCGACCCGGTCGGGCGGGGCGGACACCTCGGCCCGGCCGTCCACGCCGACGGGCTGGCCGTCGCGGTCCAGCACCAGGACCGGCACCGGGTCGGGCGGCACCACGGACGGCGACGGGTCGGTGAGCCGGCCCGGCCAGGGGCCGTCCGGGGTCCGGTCCTCGCGGAGCGCGGCCTCGTCCCACGGCAGCCGGGCCTGCTGCTCGCCGGGGGCGCGGCCGCCCTCGGGGGCGCCGCGCCGCAGCCCGGCGTAGCCCAGCAGCGACTGCACCCGGGCCACCGCCCGCTCCACCCGGTCCTCCGCGACGGCCTCGCCCCACAGCGCCAACTGCCGTCCCCGGTCCGGGAACAGGCCGTCCGGGACGAGGCGCAGCGCGGTGAACGCGCCGTCCGCCTCGGTGAAGGCGCCGGTGGACTGCCAGGCGTTCAGCTGCCAGCGGATCCGTTCGGCGAGGGCGGCCGCGGTGAGCCGGCCCTCGTGCTGCCAGAGCCGGGCGACGGTGCGGCCGCCCGCGCAGGAGACCTCGACCGCGACCCGCTGGCAGGCCAGTCCGACCTCGGCCAGCCGGGTGTGCAGGCGTTCCGCGAGGGTGCGGCCGACGAACACCAGGGGTTCGGTCAACTCCTCCGGCGGGTCGAAGAGTTGCTCGACGGCGAGGTCGAGTCCCTGGTCCTTGGGGGCGAGCGGGCGCGGGTCCAGTCCGCGGGCCTGCCGGTGCGCGGCGCTGCCGGTCGGGCCGAAGCGGTTGGCCACCAGGTCCGCGGCCAGTTCGGCGAACGCCCCCACCGTCTCCACGCCGAGCCGGTGCAGCAGTTCCGCCAGCTCCGGTTCGCCCAGCGTCGACACCGGGTACGGCGCGAGGAACTCCGGGGTCCGGCCGGCCGGCACCAGCAGTTCGGCGCGGGCCGCCAGGACGGCGGCGAACAGGCCGTCGGCGACGCCGAGCAGGCCGCGCGGGGCGGCGCGGCGGGCCCGGCTCCGGCTCCTCCGGCTGCGGGCGCGCCTGCGGCCGCGGTTCGGGCTCCGGCCCGGCGGGGGCCACCAGGGCGAGCGGGGCGGCGGGGCGGGGCGGGGCGGGCTCGGCGGAGCCGCCGTCGATCACGGTGAGCGGGGGGCGGCCGGCGGCGTCCTCCGGCTCGGTGAACACCTCGTCCACCCAGGCGGGTTCGGCCTCGGGGCCGGTCAGCGCGTCGGCGTCCGGCTCCGGGGCGGCGGGCGCGGTGACCGGCCAGGTCAGCGCCAGGACGGCGGCGACCGCGTCCCGGACGCCGACCGTCAGGGCCTCCTCGCCGCCGAAGTACCGGGCCGGGCCCTTCACCGGGATCGCGCACAGGCCCGGCCGGAGCACCTCCACCCGAGGGGTGAACGCCTCGACCGCCGCCACCACCGGCTCGAACCGGCGCGCCTCCGCCTCCTCGTCGCGGTCGCGCAGCCGCAGCTCCGGGCAGAACCGCTGCGCCAGCCGCAGCGGCTGCCCGCGCCGGACGCCCGCGGCGCGCGCCGCCTCCGAGGAGGCCAGCACCCGGCCGCCCTCCACCACCGCCACCGCCCCGGGTCGCCGCCCGCCGGGGCGGTCGCCACCAGCGGCCAGTCCGGGCACCACACCACCAGCACCCGCTGCCCCGCCGGCCCCCACCCCGTGCCCTCCGCCGCCCGCGGGGTACCCCACAGCGGCCCGCCGCTGCTCGCGGACGGCGCCGGCCTACGGATCGGATTGGGGTGCTTCATGCTTGGACGCTCGGGGGAATCGACGGAACAGGGTCGGTGGGGAGCTCGTGCGCTTCCTGACGGTGCGTCGGCTCACTGGGCCGCTTCTCAGACCGCCTCCAGGGCCGGGCGGGCCGGCAGCGGTTCGGCGGGCGCGAAGGCGCGGGCCGCGCCCTGCGCGTCGGGGAGCCAGAGGTGGGCGGTGCGGGGGCGGGTCGCGGTGCCGCGGCCCTCGGCGACGGCCTCGACCTGGCGGCCGGTGAGCTGGCCGTGGCCGTCGCCGAGGCCGAACCAGCGGCCGGTGCGGATGCTGAGCCGCTGGACGGCGCCGGGCCACGGGCCGGCGACCAGCAGGGCGCAGCGGGTGCGGCGCAGGACGGCGGTGAGGCGGGCGGCGAGGGCGGGGGCGACGGGGCCGGTGGGGCGCAGCAGGATCAGGCCGACGGCGCCGGCGAGGGCGGCGACCACGTCGGGCCAGTGCGGGCCGGGGTGGTCGGCGAGCAGCAGGCGGCGCAGGTCGTAGCCGTAGCCGGCGGCGGCGGACAGGCCGAGTTCGGGGAGTCCGACGGCGGCGGCCCAGGCGGTGTCCCCGGCCTGTTCGGTGAACGCGCCGGCGCCGAGGGCGAGCAGCAGTCCGGTGTCGCCGGCGACGGAGACGGCGGTGCCGGGGCGCAGTCCGCCGCCGGGGAGCAGCGGGGCGAGCGCGGGGAGGACGGGCACCAGCTCGGGTTCGCCGGGCGCCGGGGCGCCGGGCGGGGTGGGTGCGGCGGGGGTGGCGCCGGGCCGCAGCGGGACGACCGTTCGATCCCGTTCGAGCGGGTGGCCGGGCTCGGGCGTTCGAACGCGGTCGGCCGTCCGAACGGGGGAAATCGGGGCGAAAGCGCCCGTTCCGGACGGGCCGAGCGAGTGAGGTTCGAACATGTGCACGAGTCCAGCATCGAACACTCGTTCGCAAATATTCAAGTCCGAGAATCTGACTGAGCTGCAGAAACACCCTTTCGGCGACCCTCGGTGACCGCCGGGCGGCCGATCAGCGGACGCCGCCCGGGCGGAACTGGATGCTGATCCGCGGCCCGACCGCCCCGGCGCTCTTCGGGACGGCGTGCTCCCAGGTGCGCTGGCAGGAGCCGCCCATCACCAGCAGGTCGCCGTGGCCCAGCGAGCGGCGGACCGTCGGGCCGCCGCCGGCCAGCGGGCGCAGCAGCAGGGGCCGGGCCTGGCCGACCGAGAGGATCGCGACCATGGTGTCCTCGCGGTCGCCGCGGCCGATCCGGTCGCCGTGCCAGGCGACGCTGTCCCGCCCGTCCCGGTAGAGGCAGAGCCCGGCGGTGGCGAACGGCTCGCCGAGCTCCGCCCGGTAGTGCGCGCCCAGCGCGTCCCGGGCCTCCGCCAGCACCGGGTCGGGCAGCGCCTCGCCCTCCCGGTAGAACGCCAGCAGCCGGGGCACGTCCACCACCCGCTCGTACATCTCGCGCCGCTCGGCCCGCCACGGCACCCCGTCCACCAGCCGTTCGAACAGCGCGTCGGCCCCGCGCAGCCAGCCGGGCAGCACGTCGATCCACGCCCCGTGCCCGAGCACCGTCCGCCCGATCCCGCCCAGCGGGCCGAGCGCGGGCCCGGCCTCGGGGCCGTCGGCGTCGAACAGGGAGCCCTGCAACTGGTAGCTCATGCCGCCAAGCGTACGCCCGATTCGAACATCCGTACGATGAGCGGGGTGGGGCCCGGCAGCGCGGTACGCCGCGCCTCCGCCCCGTTCGGAGCCCCTCGAAGGGTCAGCGCTGTTCGAACTGGAAGCTGCGGATGAAGCAGTCCCGCGGCTGGCCGATCGCGAACAGCACGCAGTCCGTCACGGACTGGGCGGTGAGCGGGTCCTCGGCGGTGCGGGAGGCGGTGTCCCAGGCGGGGGCGAGCGGGTCGGCGTCGTCGAAGTCCGGCGGGTAGAGCGAGATGACCCGGATGCCCTCGGGGCGCAGCCGGGCGGAGAGGACGTCGGCGAAGCCGGCCTGCGCGGCCTTCGCCGCGTAGAAGGCGGGGTGCGAGGCGGAGCGGTGGTTGCGCGGTTCGGCGACCGCGGAGACCAGGTTGACCACGTCCGCGGCGGCCGAGGCCCGCAGCAGGGGCAGCAGGTGACGGGTGATCAGGACGGTGCCGGTGGCCCCGGACGCGATCGTGTCGGCGATCGCCTCGTCGTCGCCGTCCAGCAGGTCCGCGCCGTGCAGGTAGCGGGCCCCGTTGTTGACCAGCACGTCGACCCGGTCGGTGCGGGCCGCGACCCCGGCGGCGAACTCCCGTACCGAGGCGGGGTCGGAGAGGTCGCAGGCCAGTCCCTCGGCCGCCGCCCCGCTGTCCGCGGTGATCTCCTCGGCCGTCCGCCGGGCCGCGTCCGCCCCCGCGCGCCCACCAGCAGCCGCGCCCCAGCCGCCCGGCGCGGAGCGCGAGCGCCCGGCCGGTGCCTCGGCCCGCGCCCGTGACGACCATGGTGCGTCCGGTGAGATCCATGACCTGACCCTTCGTCGGCTTCCCGGTGCTGCTGGGACTATAGGCACGGCGACAGGAGGGCCGGAGTGACGGGGTGGGGTGCGGTGTTCACCGTGCGGTGCGACTGCGGGGCCGAGGCCGAGCAGGACGTCGGGCAGGCCGTCCGGGACGGACGGCTCTGCTGGGACTCGGAGTTCCACTGCCGGGCGTGCGGCGCGGCGGCCTGCCTCGGCTTCGACGCCGGTGACGCGCCGCCCTGGGTGCGCGGCCCGCTGATCGCCGAGCACGGGACGGTGCGGCTGCGGCTCGCCGACCCGGACACGGGACGGATCCCCATCCTGAAGACCCTGCTCGAGACGTGGGACCTGTCGCTCACCCAGGCCATGCTGCTCTCCGAGCAGTTGGCCGGCGACGGCCTGCCCGGGACGCTCCCCGAGGCGGAGTGGCTGCGCGAACAGCTGGCCGCCCGCCGGGTCCGGACCGAGATCGTGCCCGGCGCGGCGACCGACGACGCCGACTTCCCCTGGGCCACCGGCTGCTGACGCCTCGACGGAGCGGCGGGCCGCTCAGTCCTCGGTGTCCGCCGGCTGCTGCCGGGCGCGGCTGAACTGGCCGGTGCCGACCCGGGCGGCGAGGGTGTCCTCCGGGCCGGAGAGGAGGGAGCCGTAGCCGGTGGCGGCCCACAGGCTGCGCTCGGCGGGGACCTCGAAGTACGGGACGGTGCGGCCCTGGTCGCGGACGGCGAGGACCTGCGGGGCGCGGCGGCCGCGCAGGGCCTGCGAGCAGTCCGCGCAGACCGCGACGTCGACGCGTTCGCGGCGGCCGAGCGGCCGCCAGTCGGTGCGGCCGGCGGCGGCGCCGTGGCGGGGGTCGAAGAAGCACAGCGGCAGCCGCGGTTCGGTGGCGAGCGCGGCGCGGCCTTCGGCGGCCAGCGCGAGGACGCCCGCCAGGTCGGGGATGTCGCGGGCGCCGTCCAGGACCCGGCCGGCCGCGTCGTAGGCGTCCAGCGCGCGGGTCAGGCCGGGGGTGGTGGCGCCGTCGGCGCCGTTCACGGCCTCGCCGAGGGCGAGCACCTCGGCGGCGGCCTGCCGGCGCAGTCCGGCCTCGTCGGCGGCCCGGTCGGCGGCGAACACCGCGTCGGGGAAGCTGAACGCGGTGTGCCGGGGCGCGCGGCGGCGGCGCACCACGAGGTACGAGCCGGCCGCGACCAGCACCGCCGGCACCGCGACTCCCGCCACCAGCAGGCCGGTCGGGCCTCCGTCCGAGGAACTCCCGGACCCGGCGCCGTCGGTGTGCGGGCGCGCCGAGCGCTCGCGGTCCATCCGGGCGATCTCGGCCTTGTAGACCTCGGTGCCCTTCCCACTGGCGATCAGGTCGATCGCCCGGCCGACCCGGGCGGCCAGTCCGGCGTCCTTGAGCTCCTTGAGGAAGCCGACGGCGGCGGCCGAGTCGCGGGCCTGGTGGGTGTCGGCCGGCCACTCGGTGCCGGTCAGCCAGCTGCCGTAGTCGTCGTTGGTGAGCAGGATCAGCTGCGGCTGGCCGAGCCGCTCGTTGACCACGGCGGCCAGCGACTTGGACTTGCCGTCGAAGGCGTCGCCCTTGTTCAGCGGCAGCAGCACCACCTTGATCGGCAGGCCGGTCGCGGCGATCCGGTCGGCGAGTTCCTTCTGCTGGGCGGCCGTGACGGCGGCGGCGAACGCCGGGTCGACGTACACCGGGCCGGTGCGCAGCGCGTCCACCACGCTGTTGACGGATCCGGCGGCCGGGGTGCCCTCGGCGCGGGCCGGGGCGCCGGTGCCGAGCAGGGCGGCGCAGGCCAGCAGCGTGGCGAGCAGGCCGCCCGCGAGGGAGCGGCGGTCGGTCGGGCGGCGGTCACTGGACACTGGCGGACTCCCTGGCCCTGAGGATGAGCGGTTCGAGGCCTTCGCGGGCGGCCGGCAGGATCTGCCCGGCCTCGTCCCAGGCGGTGCGGGCGGCGCGGTCGTCGGCCGCGGGCAGGCGCAGCAGGCGCTCCTCGGCGGCCCGGCGGCGGGCAGGCGTGGCGGTGGTGGAGTCGGCTCCGCGGAAGGCGTCCCGGCAGGCGGGGCAGAGCCGGGTGGACCGCGGGCCGATGCCGAGCGCGGCGAACCAGGGCGGCACCCGGCCGCCGGTGGCCGCGCCGTGCAGCGGGTTGAGCCGGCAGACGGTCGGGGTCGCTTCGCCGTGCAGCGCGGCCAGTCCGCCGCGGGCGAGCACCAGGACGGCGGCCAGGTCGCCGGCCTCGTCCGTGTGCTCCGTCCGCCCGTTGCCGGTGAGCAGTTCGGCGGCGTCCAGGCAGTCCCAGGCGCGGGCCCGGCCGGGTGCGTCCTGGTCGGCGGCGGCGAGCCCGGCGGCGAGTTCGCGGACGTCCTCGGCGGCCCAGCCGCGGAGCTGACGGAGCGTCGGCTGCGCGGGGGCGTGCCGGGGTTCGGCGTGCCGTGCCGGGGCGAGGGCGCGGGCCCGGCGGGAGCGGAGCACGGCGCGGACGGTGGCGACGGCGGCCCAGGCGAGCAGCAGCAGCACGCCGAGCAGCATGGCGCCGAGCACCGTCCCGCCGCCGAAGTCGTTGCCGAACAGCGGCGGCAGCTTGTTGTCGCGCAGCGGCGGCAGCGTGAGCCCGGTGGGGACGGGGTCGTCGCCCGGTCGGGGCCGGGCCTCGGCGACGGCGTCCAGCACCCGGTCGAGGCGGGGCTTCGCCTTCAGGTCGTCGCCCGCCCCGTACGGGTAGCGGATGTCGGAGTCCAGCCGGGCGAACCGGCGTCCGGTGTCGCGGTCGGTGCCGAAGCTGCGCAGTTCGATCCGGCCGAGCAGCGGGTCGATCAGGATGTAGACGCCGTTCTGCCCGGTGCGTTCGCGGATCAGCGAGAGCAGCAGGCTGCCGCTGTGGTCGGTCTCGTCGGCGCCGGTGGACGGGGTGACCACCACGTGCACCGGGCCGACGGGGGCCAGTTCGGCGATCCGCTGCCGGAGCGCGGGCAGGTCGGCGGCGTTCAACGCGTCGGGCGCGGACGGGTCCTGGTAGATCGGGCTGTCGGCGAGCCCGGCGGCGACCTCGTCCACCCGGGCGTCCAGGTCGGCCCGGGTGACCGTCAGGTGCGGGCTGTCGACGGTCTGCGGGAACACCTCGGGCGCGGCCAGCACCACGCCGAGGACGGCGGCGACGGCGGCCAGCCCGGTCGCCGCCAGCACGCCCCGGCGCAGCGGCGGCCGACCGCCCGCCGGCCTCTTCGGCTTCTCCGTCCGCTTCGCCTGCTTCGCCTGCTGCGTCGCCTTGGTGAGCCGGACCTTCCCGTTGCCCTGCTCGGCAGGGGTGTACGCGGCGGCGGCGCCGCGGCGACGGGAGAGGCGGAGGCCGAGGGCGATCAGCAGGCCGGGGAGCAGCACCACGGCGATGCCGAGCAGCAGGTTCTGGTTCTGCCGGTCGGTGGAGCTGATGTAGAGGTGGGGCCGGCCGTCCGACTTCCGGTCCTGCGCGGCCAGTTGCTCGGCCCTGGCGGCGGCCTGCTGCTTGCCCAGGGCGACGGTGTCGACGAACACCTCGAACTCGGCGAGCGGCCCGGCGCCGTACGGGGTGCCGTACAGGGCGGCCCGGGCGGCCTCCTGGGCGGGCGCGTCGGTGCCGAACGCGGCGGCGGTGAGGCGGCCGTACGTGCCGATCAGCACGTACAGGCCGTCCTGGCCGAGTCGGTCGTGCACCAGGGCGAGGAGTTGGGCGCCGTCGCGGCTGTCGGGCAGCGCCAGCACGTAGGTGGGGACGCCGGTGCGGCGGGCGAGTTCGGCGATCTGCGGGGCGAGCGAGCGCGGGAGTTCGCGCGGCTGGGCGGCGGAGAGGTACACCGGGTTCTTGCGCAGTTCGTCGGCCAGCCGGTCGGCCCGGGTCCGCTGCTCGGCCGCCGCGGACGGGCCCGCCGTCGCGGTCTGCGGGCCGGCCGTCGCGGACGGGCCTGCGGACGGGGCCGCCGGGTCGGCGGCGGCGACGGGGCCGGCGCCGAGCAGCAGCAGGGCGGTGAGCGCCGCGGCGCCCGCCCGGGTCGCGTACGTCCCCGTCCGCCCCGGTATCGGTGTCTGTGTCCGCATCGGCGCCCTCCCGGTGGTTCCGGCCGGTCACTTTACCTGCGCTTGGTGACGACGACGGCGGACGCCCTGCCGGTTTCCGGCCCGGCGGAGTGGTTGGATCGGGGCGGCGGCGTCGCCACGGGCGCCGCCGGACGGAGGGACGAGGACGATGAGTGGCGCCGAGCGGGCGGACGGCAGGACCGGCGGGCATCACCCGGCGGACAGTCATGATCTGATCCGGGTGCACGGGGCCCGGGTGAACAACCTGAAGGACGTCAGCGTCGAACTGCCCAAGCGCAGGCTGACGGTGTTCACCGGGGTGTCCGGTTCGGGCAAGAGTTCGCTGGTGTTCGGCACCGTCGCGGCGGAGTCGCAGCGGCTGATCAACGAGACGTACAGCGCCTTCGTGCAGGGCTTCATGCCGACGCTGTCCCGCCCCGACGTGGACGTGCTGGACGGCCTGACCACGGCGATCATCGTCGACCAGCAGCGGATGGGCGCCGACCCGCGCTCCACGGTCGGCACCGCGACGGACGCCAACGCGATGCTGCGGATCCTGTTCAGCCGGCTCGGCGACCCGTTCATCGGCCCGCCGCCGGCGTTCTCCTTCAACGTGCCGACGGTGCACGGCGCCGGGGCGATCACCGTGGAGCGCGGCGAGAGCTCGAAGGCCGAGAAGCGGACGTACTCGCGGGCCGGCGGGATGTGCCCGCGCTGCGAGGGGCGCGGCACCGTCTCCGACATCGACCTGGGGCAGCTGTACGACGACGGGAAGTCGCTGAACGAGGGCGCGCTGACCGTCCCCGGGTACAAGCCGGGCGGCTGGAACTACCGGCTGTACACCGAATCGGGGCTGGTGGACCCGGACAGGCCGATCCGCGAGTACACGAAGAAGGAGCTGCACGACTTCCTGTACCTGGAGCCGACCAGGATGAAGATCGCCGGCATCAACATGACCTACGAGGGTCTGGTGCTGCGGATCCAGAAGTCGATGCTGTCCAAGGACCGGGCCGCGCTGCAGCCGCACATCCGGGAGTTCGTGGACCGGGCGGTCGCCTTCACCACCTGCCCCGACTGCGACGGCACCCGGCTGAGCGCCGCCGCCCGCTCCTCGAAGATCCGCGGCCTCTCGATCGCCGACGCGTGCCGCATGCAGATCAGCGATCTCGCCGCGTGGGTGCGGGAGTTGGACGAGCCGTCGGTGGGCCCGCTGCTGGCCTCGCTGCGGCAGGTGCTGGACTCGTTCACCGAGATCGGCCTCGGCTACCTGTCGCTGGACCGCCCGGCCGGCACGCTGTCCGGCGGCGAGGCGCAGCGGGTGAAGATGATCCGGCACCTGGGGTCCTCGCTGACCGACGTCACCTACGTCTTCGACGAGCCGACCACCGGCCTGCACCCGCACGACATCCGGCGGATGAACGACCTGCTGCTGCGGCTGCGCGACAAGGGCAACACGGTGCTGGTGGTGGAGCACAAGCCGGAGACCATCGCGATCGCCGACCACGTGGTGGACCTCGGACCGGGCGCGGGCTCGGCGGGCGGCACGGTCTGCTTCGAGGGCGGCGTGGACGGGCTGCGCACCAGCGGCACCGTCACCGGCCGGCACTTCGACGACCGGGCCGCGGTGAAGCCCGAAGTCCGCACCCCCACCGGCGTGCTGGAGATCCGCGGGGCGGACACGCACAACCTGCGCGAGGTGGACGTGGACGTGCCGCTGGGCGTGCTGACGGTGGTCACGGGGGTGGCCGGCTCCGGGAAGAGTTCGCTGGTGCACGGCTCGCTGGTGAGCGGCGCGGCGCTGAAGGGCGGGGCGCCCGAGGGCGTGGTGGCGATCGACCAGAGCCCGATCCGGGGCTCGCGGCGCTCCAACCCGGCCACCTACTCGGGGCTGCTGGAGCCGATCCGCAAGGCCTTCGCCAGGGCGAACGGGGTGAAGCCGGCCCTGTTCAGCGCCAACTCCGAAGGCGCGTGCCCCACTTGCAACGGCGCCGGGGTGGTGTACACCGACCTGGGCATCATGGCCGGGGTGGCGACGGTCTGCGAGGAGTGCGACGGGAAGCGCTTCCAGGCCGCGGTCCTCGAGTACCGCCTCGGCGGCCGGAACATCGCCGAGGTGCTCGCCATGTCGGTCGACGGGGCGGAGGCCTTCTTCGCCGCCGGCGAGGCCCGCACCCCCGCCGCGCACGCCGTCCTCCAGCGCCTCTCCGACGTCGGCCTCGGCTACCTGACGCTCGGTCAGCCGCTCACCACCCTCTCCGGCGGCGAACGCCAGCGCCTGAAGCTGGCCGCCCGGATGTCCGAGAAGGGCGGCGTCTACGTCCTCGACGAACCCACCGCCGGCCTGCACCTCGCCGACGTCGAACAGCTCCTCGGCCTGCTCGACCGCCTCGTCGACTCCGGCAAGTCCGTCATCGTCGTCGAGCACCACCAGGCCGTCATGGCCCACGCCGACTGGATCATCGACCTCGGCCCCGGCGCCGGCCACGACGGCGGCCGCGTCGTCTTCGAGGGCACCCCCGCCGCCCTCGTCGCCGCCCCCACCACCCTCACCGGCCGGCACCTCGCCGAGTACGTCGCCTCCTGACGGGGCGTCATGCCGGGTAGTGCGCGCGGGTCCAGGCGCAGGCGGTGTCGAGGACGGCGATGAGGGAGCGGCCGGTGTCGGTCAGCGCGTACTCGACGTGCGGCGGGTTGCCGCCGCGGTCGGTGCGGGTGAGCCACCGGTCGCGCTCCATCGCGCGGAGCGTCTCGGCGAGGACCTTCGGGCTGACGCCGAGCAGCCGGGCCTTGAGTTCGGTGAAGCGGTGCGGCCCGCCCTCCAGGCAGCGCAGCACCGCGCCGGACCACTTGTCGCCGACCTGGATCGGCGGGCGGTGCGCGCACTCCCGGAGGTCGAACACGCCGGCGTCGTCGGGGTTGGCCATGGACACGACGATAGCCGCACCCGGGGGCCGGTTCCGTTGCGGTAACCGGGGGTGCCCGTCCTAGCGTCGGCGACGACACGGAGGAACGGGCACCGAGGAGGAGCCATGGGCGGGATCGTGATTTTCGGCGCGGGCGGGCGGGTCGGCCGGGCGGCGGTCGCGGAGGCGGTACGGCGCGGGCACCGGGTGACGGCGGTGGTCCGCGACCCGGCCAAGTACCCGGAACTGGCGGGCCTTCCGGGCGTGACGGTGGCGCGCGGCGACGCCACCGACCCGGCGGCGGTGGCCCGGACGGCGACCGGCCACGACGCGGCGGTCAACGCCTCGGTGCGCCTGGACGTCCCGTCCGAGGAGTACTTCACGGGCGCCGCACGCGCCCTGACGGAGGGTCTGCGCCGGGCCGGGGTGGGCCGGCTGCTGGTGCTGGGCATCGCCACCACGCTGGAGACCGCGCCGGGCGTGCGCCTCATGGACGACCCCGCGTTCCCCGAGCAGTACCGGACGTTCTCGCAGGGCCACGTCGCCGAGTTCGAGCTGCTGACCGCCGAGGCGGGCGGGCTGGACTGGCTGATGGTGGTGCCCCCGATGGACCTGACCCCGGACGCCCCGGCCACCGGCGGGTACGTCAGCGCGGTCGGTGCCGTCACCGGCACCGGCCGGATCTCGCACGCGGACCTGGCGGTGGCCCTGCTCGACGAGATCGACGCGCCGAAGCACCACGCCGTGCAACTGGCGGTCTCGCACTGACGCCCCGTCACCACTTCGGCGCGGCACCGCCCGTGGCCTGCGGGAACGACCTAGGCTGGGCCCGTCGTCAGCTCGGAGGAGGCCGGAGATGACCGGGGCCGCCGTTCCCCCGCCACCGCAGGTGTGGCCCACGCTGCGGGCGCGCGACGCCCGGTCGCTGATCGCGTTCCTGGTCGAGGCGTTCGGCTTCGAGGCCACCGCCGTGTACGCGGACGGCGACCGGGTGATGCACGCCGAACTGGCCTGGCCGCCGGGCGGCGGCGTCATGCTCGGCTCCGCGAAGGACCCGGCGGAGGGCGGGCAGGACCCGTGGCCGCTGCGCCCGGGCGCCTTCGGCGCGTACGTGGTGACCGACGACCCGGACGGGCTGTTCCGGCGGGCGGTCGGCGCGGGCGCCGAGGTGACGGCCGAACCGCACGACACCGACTACGGCTCGCGGGACTTCGCGGTCCGCGACCCGGAGGGCAACCACTGGTCGTTCGGCACCTACCGGGGCGAGCCGCGCCGGCCCTGACGGCCGACTGTCCGACCTCGCTGTCAGGCTGGCGGCATGACGACCGAACCGCAGCACCTCTCCCCCACCTGGGCCGACGACGACGGGCGGGTCACCCCGCCGCTGGTCGGCGACGAGCGGGAACTCCTCACCGCGTACCTGGACTACCACCGGGAGACCTTCGCGCTGAAGTGCGCGGGCGTCCCGGTGGAGCGGCTGTCCGAGACGGCGGTGCCGCCGTCGGGGCTGAGCCTGCACGGGCTGGTGCGGCACCTGGCCGGGGTCGAGCAGTGGTGGCTGGAGACCCAGTTCGCCGGCAACGAGGACAAGCCGCTGCACTACTACTCCGACGACGACCCGGACCAGGACTTCGAGCGGCTGGACGGCGACTTCGCGGAGGCGCTGGCGGTCTGGCGCTCCCAGGTGGAGATCTCCCGCCGGATCGTCGCCGAGGCCCCCTCGCTGGACGCCACCGGCATCCACAAGGGCAGCGGGCAGCCGGTGTCGCTGCGCCGCATCCTGCTGAACATGCTCGCCGAGTACGCCCGCCACAACGGGCACGCCGACCTGCTCAGGGAGCGGATCGACGGGGCGACCGGCTACTGACCGCCCGGGCGCCGGCCGGCCCGGCGTCAACAGGTCGACCACAGATCGACGGGATACCGACACTCTCCGGTAACCGTACGGGCGGGGGTTGTAACCTGGTGGGGTGCTCCTACTCGTCAGTCGTCGCCACGTGGACCTGCTCCGCGTCACGAGCATGTCCTGTCGACGCTCCGGCTGACCGAACCCTTCGCATCCCCCGCCCGTCGCGGTCCATCCCGACCGCGCGGGCACCACCCTCCCCGGCCCCGTCCGGCGCGACCCGCCGTACCCGCCGGGCCTTTCCCCGTGGACGCGCACCCATGACGCAGCAGCACCCCACCGCCCTCCCCGTCATCGACCTCTCGCTCGCCGACGGCACCCCCGCCGAGCGGGCCCGGCTCCACCGGGAGCTGCGCGAGGCCGCCACCGGAGTCGGTTTCCTCCAGCTCGTCGGCCACGGCGTCACCCCCGCCGAGACGGCCGACCTCACCTCCGCGATGCGCGCCTTCTTCGCCCTCCCCGAGGCCGACCGACTGTCCGTCAGCAACCTCAACTCCCCGCACTTCCGCGGCTACACGCGCACCGGCGACGAGCGCACCGGCGGCAGCCGCGACTGGCGCGACCAGCTGGACATCGGGACCGAGCTCCCGCCGCACGTGCCCGCGCCCGGCGAGCCCGCCTACTGGTGGCTGGAGGGCCCGAACCAGTGGCCCGCCGCCCTGCCCGAGCTGCGCACCGCCGCCCTGCACTGGATAGCCCGGCTCGACGGGGTCGCCCACCGGCTGCTGCACGAACTGCTGGCCTCGATCGGCGCCCGCCCGGACTTCTACGACGACGTCTTCGCCCCGCACCCGCACCTGCGCCTCAAGCTGGTCCGCTACCCCGGCACCGCCCCGGACGGCGCGGCCCAGGGCGTCGGCACGCACAAGGACTACGGCTTCATCACCCTGCTCCTCCAGGACACCGTCGGCGGCCTCCAGGTCGAGCGCCCCGACGGCACCTTCCTGGACGTCCCCCCGATGGAGGGCGCCTTCGTGGTCAACCTCGGCGAACTCCTCGAAGTCGCCACCGACGGCTACCTGAAGGCCACCAGCCACCGCGTGGTCTCCCCCGCCGGCGCCCGCGAGCGCTTCTCCGTCCCGTTCTTCTACAACCCCCGCCTCGACGCCCACATCACCCCGCTCGACTTCCCGCACGCCCATCACGCCCCCGGCGCCACCCAGGACCCGGCCAATCCCCTGCACGCCGACTTCGGCTTCAACGAACTCAAGGGCTACACCCGCGCCCACCCCGAGGTCACCCAGCGCCACCACGCGGACCTGCTCCCGCTGGCCTGACCGGGCCGCCGCTCCCCGCCCGCCGCCCGCCGGCGGGCGGGCCCGTGGACCCTCGGGCGCGGCCGGTGTCACACTGCTGGTGTCACAGTGGTGCTGGTGCGGAGGCTGGGGTGCGATGGGTGGCGGGGAGCCGCGGTTCACGGTGGACGAGCTGGCCGCCCGGGCGGGGGTGACGGTCCGGACGCTGCGGTTCTACGGGGCGAAGGGGCTGTTGCCGCCGCCGGAGCTGGGGCCGCGGCGGGTCGGGCGGTACGGGGCCGAGCACCTGGGGCGGCTGGAGCTGATCGAGGAGTTGCAGCGGCAGGGGCTGACGCTGGCCGCGATCGAGCGCTACCTCGCACAACTTCCGTCGGACATCGGCGAGTTGGACCTGGCCATCCACCGGGCGCTGGTCGCCTCGTGGACGCCGGAGTCGGCCGAGGAGGCGTCCCGGGCGCAGCTGGAGCGGCGCACCGGCCGGGAGCTGTCGGACGCGGACGTGGACCGGCTGGCGGCGATGGGCGCGCTGCACCGCACCGCCGATCCGGACGTGTTCAAGGTGGAGCCGGGCCTGCTGCCGCTGGGGGTGCGGGTGCTGGACGTGCCGATCCCCCTGGAGACGCTGGTGGCGGCGCGGGCGGTGGTGCGCCTGCACAGCCAGGCGACGGCGCACGACCTGCACCGGCTGTTCCGGGACACCGTCTGGCGGCCGTACCGGGAGAGCGGCCCGGAGCCCGAGGAGCTGGAGCGGATGCGGGAGTTGACGGACCGGATCCAGCCGATGGTGGTGCAGGCGCTGGTGACGGCGTTCCAGCGTTCGCTGGCCGAGGAGCTGGCCCGCCCGGCGGAGCGGGCGGGCCAGGACGAGGCAGGTCAGTCGCGGTAGCGGCCGCCGCTCTCGGCGAGGGCGACCAGCGAGGCCGGCGGGGTGAAGCGCTCGCCGTACGCGGCGGCGAGTTCGCGGGCCCGGGCGGTGAAGCCGGCCGGGCCGCCGGGGTAGCCGTTGATGTACTGCAGGACGCCGCCGGTCCAGGCGGGGAAGCCGATGCCGAGGATGGAGCCGATGTTGGCGTCGGCGACCGAGGTGAGCACGTTCTCGTCCAGGCAGCGGACCGAGTCGATGGCCTCGGAGAACAGCATCCGCTCCTTCATGTCCTCGAACGGGATCTCCGCGCCCTCCCGCACGAAGTGCTCGCGCAGGCCGGGCCACAGCCGGGTGCGCTTCCCGTCGGCGTACTCGTAGAAGCCGGCGCCGCCGCTGCGGCCGGGGCGCTGGAACTCGTCGAGCATCCGGTCCATGACGATCTCGCCGGGGTGCTCGGTCCAGCTGCCGCCGGCCTCCTCGACGGCGCGGCGGGACTCGTTGCGGATCTTGCGCGGCAGGGTGAGGGTGAGCTCGTCCAGCAGCGACAGCACCTTCGCGGGGTAGCCGGCCTGGGCGGCGGCCTGCTCGACGGAGGACGGGTCGAGGCCCTCGCCGATCATCGCGACGCCCTCGTTGAGGAACTGGCCGATGACGCGGGAGGTGAAGAAGCCGCGGGAGTCGTTGACCACGATCGGGGTCTTGCGGATCTGCCGGACCAGGTCGAAGGCGCGGCCGAGCGCCTCGTCGCCGGTCTCCGGGCCGCGGATGATCTCCACCAGCGGCATCTTGTCGACGGGCGAGAAGAAGTGCAGGCCGATGAAGTCGGCGGGGCGGTCCACGCCCTCGGCGAGCAGGCCGATGGGGAGGGTGGAGGTGTTGGAGCAGAGCAGCGCGTCGGGGGCGACCACGTGCTGGATCTCCTGGAACACCTTGTGCTTGAGCTCGGGGTTCTCGAAGACCGCCTCGATGACGGTGTCGCAGCCCGCCAGGTCGGCCGGGTCGGCGGTGGGGGTGATCCGGGCGAGGAAGGCGTCCCGCTCCTCGGCGGTCTTCCGGCCGCGCGCCACCTGCTTGTCCAGCAGGCCCGCGCTGTACGCCTTTCCGCGCTCGGCGGCCTCCGGCGTGACGTCCTTGAGCAGCACCGTCAGGCCGGCCTGCGCGCACGCGTACGCGATGCCCGCGCCCATCATGCCGGCGCCCAGCACCGCGACCTTCGAGGCCTTCCACGCGGGCACCGAACTCGGGCGGGAGGCACCGGAGTTGACGGCCTGCATGTCGAAGAAGAAGGCCTGGATCATGTTCTTGGAGGTGGCGCCGCAGGCCAGCTCGGTGAAGTACCGGGCCTCGATGGCGAACGCGGTGTCCACGTCGACCTGGGTGCTCTCCACGGCCGCCGCCAGGATGTTGCGCGGCGCCGGGTAGGGCGCGCCGTTCAGCTGCTTGCGCAGGTTGGCGGGGAAGGCCGGCAGGTTGGCGGCGAGCGCGGGGGTGGCGGGGGTGCCGCCGGGGATCTTGTAGCCCTTGGCGTCCCAGGGCTGCGCGCTGACCGGGTGGGCGGCGATGAACGCGCGCGCCTTGTCGAGCATCTCCTCGGGGGTGGCGGCGAGTTCGTGCACCAGGCCGGTCTCCACGGCCTGCGCGGGACGGTACTGCCGGCCCTGCAGCAGGACCTTCAGCAGGGCGTCGGCGATGCCGAGCATCCGCACGGTGCGGACCACGCCGCCGCCGCCGGGCAGCAGGCCGAGGGTGACCTCGGGCAGGCCGATCTTGCTGCCGGGGGCGTCCAGCGCGATCCGGTGGTGGCAGGCGAGGGCGATCTCCAGGCCGCCGCCGAGCGCGGCGCCGTTGATCGCGGCGACCACCGGCTTGCCGAGGGTCTCCAGCTTGCGCAGCGCCCGCTTGATCCGCATCGAGTTGGCGAACACCTGCTCGGCGTCGTCCGGCCCGACCGAGGACAGCAGCTTGAGGTCGCCGCCCGCGAAGAAGGTCTTCTTCGCGGAGGTGATGACGACGCCGGTCAGCTCCGCGGTGCCGGCCAGCCGGTCGACGGTGGCTTCGAGCGCGTCGGTGAACGCGGCGTTCATGGTGTTGGCGGACTGGGCGGGGTCGTCGAGGACGAGGGTGACCACGCCGTCCTGGTCCTGCTCCCAGCGGATGGGGCTCACGTCAGTCATGGTGTCGGATTCCTCGGGTGCGTGGGTTGACGGGTGGTCAGATGCGCTCGATGACGGTGGCGATGCCCATGCCGCCGCCCACGCAGAGGGTGGCCAGGCCGTAGCGCTGGTCGCGGCGCTCCAGTTCGTCGATCAGGGTGCCGATCAGCATCGCGCCGGTCGCGCCGAGCGGGTGGCCGAGCGCGATCGCGCCGCCGTTGACGTTCACCTGGTCGTGGCGGAAGCCGAGTTCGCGCATGAAGCGGAGCGCGACGGCGGCGAACGCCTCGTTGATCTCGACCAGGTCGATGTCGGCGGCGGTCAGGCCGGCCTTGGCGAGCGCCTTGCGGGTGGCGGGGGCCGGGCCGGTGAGCATGATGGTGGGCTCGGAGCCGGAGACCGCGGCGGAGACGATCCGGGCCCGCGGGGTGAGGCCGTAGCGCTCGCCGACCTCCTTCGAGCCGATCGCGACCAGTGCCGCGCCGTCCACGATGCCGGAGGAGTTGCCGGCGTGGTGCACGTGGTCGATGGACTCCACCCAGTGGTACTTCTGCAGCGCGACGGCGTCGAAGCCGCCGAGGTCGCCGATGTCCGCGAAGGACGGCTTGAGGCCCGCCAGCGACTCGACGCTGGTGCCGGGGCGGATGAACTCGTCGCGGCCGAGCACCACCAGGCCGTTGCGGTCGAGCACCGGCACCACCGAGCGGTCGAACAGGCCGTCGGCCTGCGCCTTCGCGGCGCGGGCCTGCGACTCGGCGGCGAACGCGTCCACGTCGGTGCGGGACAGGCCCTCGATGGTGGCGATCAGGTCGGCGCCGATGCCCTGCGGGATGAAGCCGGTCTCGTACGCGGTCATCGGGTCGGCGAACCAGGCGCCGCCGTCGGAGCCCATCCGCACCCGGGACATCGACTCGACGCCGCCGGCCAGGATCAGGTCCTCCCAGCCCGAACGGACCTTCGCCGCGGCCAGGTTGACGGCCTCCAGGCCGGACGCGCAGAAGCGGTTCTCCTGCACGCCGGCGACGGTGTCGGGCAGACCGGCGGCGATCGCCGCGACCCGGGCGATGTCGGAGCCCTGGTCGCCGATCGGGCTGACCACGCCGAGCACGATGTCGTCGATCGCGGCCGGGTCCAGGGTCGGGAACCGGCGGCGCAGTTCGTGGATCAGGCCGACCACCAGGTCGATCGGCTTGGTGCCGTGCAGGGAGCCGGTCTGCTTGCCGCGTCCGCGCGGGGTGCGGATCGCGTCGTAGACGTACGCTTCGGTGGTCACGGTGTGAGTGCCTTTCAGACGTGTCGGTCGGCTCGGACGGATCGGTCAGCCGAGCAGGGAGCGGCCGATGATCTCTTTCATGATCTCGGTGGTGCCGCCGTAGATGGTCTGGACGCGCCCGTCGGTGAACGCCCGGGCGACCGCGCTGTCGCTCATGTAGCCGGAGCCGCCGTGCAGTTGCAGGCAGCGGTCGGCGGCGCGCTTCTGCAGTTCGGTGGCCCACCACTTGGCCATCGAGGCGTCCACCGGCGTCAGGTTGTAGCGGTTGTGCTCCAGCACGCAGCGGTCCACGAAGGTCCGGGTGACGGCGCACTCGGTGGCGAGTTCGGCGATCTCGAAGCGCACGTGCTGGAGCTTGGCCAGCGGGCGGCCGAACGCGGTCCGCTGCTTCACGTACGCGGTGGTCTCCTCCAGCAGGTACTCGGCGCCGGCGATCGCCGCGACCGCGATCGCCAGCCGCTCCTGCGCGAGGTTGCGCATCAGGTACAGGAAGCCCTGGTTCTCCTCGCCGAGCAGGTTCGCCTTCGGCACCCGGACGTCCTGGAAGAACAACTCGGCGGTGTCCTGGGCCTTCTGGCCGATCTTGTCGAGGTTGCGGCCGCGTTCGAAACCGGTCGTGCCGCGCTCCACCACCAGCAGGCTCAGCCCGTGCGCGCCGCCCTCCGCGGTGGTCTTCGCCACCACCACGACCAGGTCGGCCAGGATGCCGTTGGAGATGAAGGTCTTCGCGCCGTTCAGCACGTAGTGGTCGCCCGCGTCCACCGCGGTGGTGCGGATCGCCTGCAGGTCGGAGCCGGTGTCGGGCTCGGTCATCGCGATCGCGCCGATCAGCTCGCCGGAGCAGAACCCGGGCAGCCAGCGCTGCTTCTGCTCCTCGTTCGCCAGCCCCGTCAGGTACGGGCCGATGATGTCGTTGTGCAGGCCGATCGCCAGGCCGCTGGCGCCGACCCGGGTGAACTCCTCGGCCAGCACCGCGGCGAACCGGAAGTCGGTGCTGCCCCCGCCGCCGTACTGCTCGTCCACGGCGATGCCGAGCAGCCCCGCCTTTCCGGCGGCCAGCCAGGCGGAGCGGTCGACGATGCCCTGCTGCTCCCAGCGGGCGTGGTGCGGGATGACCTCCTTGGCGAGGAAGGCCCGGACGGTCTCCCGGAAGTCCTCGTGTTCCTCGGTGTAGAGCTCGCGCTGCACGGGCTGTCCCCTTCAGGAGGCTTGCGGGTCGAGTGTCGGAACGGCCCAGTCGCGGGCCACCTCGGCGGTGTGCTCGCCGGCCGGGCGGGCGCGGTGCGCAGCGCCGCCGGGGTCGCGGAGAACCGCGGCGCGACGCCGGGCTGCAGGGTGCCGTGCTGCTCGGTGTAGCTGCCGCGGGCCGCCAGGTGCGGGTGCGCGGCGGCCTGACGCATCGTCAGGACCGGTGCCACGCAGGCGTCGTGGCCCTCGAAGTGCGCGGTCCACTCGGCCTGGGTGCGGGTGGCGAAGCGCTCGGCGATCCGCTCGCGCAGCTCGGGCCAGCGGGCCAGGTCGTACTGGGCGGGGGCGTCCTCGCCCAGCTCCAGCAGGCGGGTGAACTCGGCGTAGAACTGCGGCTCCAGCGGGCCGACGGCCATCCACTTCCGGTCGGCGGTGGCGAAGGTGCCGTACCAGGGCGCGCCGCCGTCCAGCAGGTTGACGCCCCGTCGGTCCTGCCACAGGCCGGCGCCCAGCAGGCCCCACAGCATGGTCGACAGGTGCGCGGCGCCGTCCACGATGGCGGCGTCGACGACCTGGCCCCGGCCGGTGGCCCGGGCGTGGTGCAGGGCGGCCAGCAGGCCGACCGCCAGGTAGAGCGAGCCGCCGGCGTAGTCGCCGAGCAGGTTGGCGGGGATCCCCGGCGGGCCGTCCGGGTCGCCGGTCAGGCCGAGCACACCGGCGGTCGCCAGATAGGTGATGTCGTGGCCCGCGCGGTCGGCCAGCGGCCCGGACTGGCCCCAGCCGGTCATCCGGCCGTACACCAGCGCGGGGTTGCGGGCCAGGCACTGCTCCGGGCCGACGCCCAGCCGCTCGGCGACGCCCGGCCGGTAGCCCTCGATCAGCAGGTCGGCGCGGGCGGCCAGGTCGAGCACCAGCCCGGGGCCTTCCGGGGCCTTCAGGTCGACGACGACCGAGCGCTTGTTGCGGTTGGTGAGGTCCTGTTCCGGGGCCGGCCCGAGCGCCTGCCCGCCGGGGCGGTCCACCCGCACCACGTCCGCCCCCAGGTCGGCGAGCAGCATCGCGGCGAACGGGCCGGGCCCGATGCCCGCCAGTTCCAGGACTCGCACGCCCGCGAGTGGCCCGGCGGTCCGGTCGGGGGGTGTTGCGGGGGTCATCGGCGACCGCCTCCCAGGTTTGACAGTGAAGCTGTCACAGTGGCGATGATAGGGATGCGACTCGCCGGTAACAAGAGCCCGCCGCCCGGTCCGCGGCCCCGGTGCCCGATCATGGAACCGCGCCCGACCGACCGGAGGAGCCTCGCCGTGCCCGACCGCGACACCACCGTCCTCGCCGACCCCGTCGCCGCCTCCCTGAGCGGCCCGCACGCCCACCTCGCCCGCCGGCACGGCCGCGCCGCGAGCTACCTGGCGGAGGTCGCGAGCTTCTCCACCGTCACCGCCCACCCCGAACCCGGCGCCTGGGACGACCTGGTCGAACTCCTCGGCGTCGACGCCTTCGCCGACCTGTTCAGCTGCCCCGCCCTGCCGCCCGCCCACTGGGTGCCCGAATTCACCCTGGACGGCCACCAGTTCGTCCACACCGGCCGCACCCCCGCGCTCCCCCGCACCGCCGCCGAGGTCGTCGAACTCGGACCCGCGGACGTCCCCGAGATGCTCGACCTGGTCGAACGCACCCGCCCCGGGCCGTTCCGCCCCCGCACCCGCGAACTCGGCACCTACCTCGGCATCCGCGAGAACGGCGCGCTCGTCGCCATGGCCGGCGAACGCCTCCGGCCGCCCGGCTGGACCGAGATCAGCGCCGTCTGCACCGCCCCCGAGGCCCGCGGCCGCGGCCACGCCGCCACCCTGGTCACCACCCTCGTCCACCACATCACCGCCCGCCACGACCACCCTTCCTCCACACCGCCGCCGCCAACGCCCCGGCCATCGCCCTCTACGAACGCCTCGGCTTCACCCACCACGCCGACGTCACCTTCCGCGGCTACCGCACGCCCTGAACGCCGAGACCGCCGCGGAAGTGGCGCACGTCACACCCCGGTCGGCGGGATTCTCTGCCGGTCCGGGCCGCTCCGGAGCCCGGAGGACAGGACCTTCTTGTCGGACACGCGGACGTGAGGAATGAATCGTGAGTGCAGAGGGAGCGGTGCGGCGGTGTCCCGGGCTGCTGATCGGGCCGGCCGCGGTGCGGGCGTGGGACTCCCGGGCGCCTCGCTGCGGGAGCCGCAGCCCGGTCCGGCCGAGGCAGTTGGGCGTCCTGAACGTCATCGGCGCAGCCGAGCCCCTGGTGGTGAGCGATCTGGCTGCCCTCGCGAAGGTGTCCCTCAGGGGACTCCTGTTCCGCGCGAAGCACGACGTCCGGCTCGCCGCGGCGTACAGCATCATCGGGCAGATCTTCCTGGCCGTCGCCCAGTCCTTCGACCGGATCGACCGGCGCCCCGCGGTCGACCGCCGGGCTCTCGCGGCCGTGCTCGCCGCACGCAACGCGGCGATCGAGGGCGACGCCGCGGGTGTGGACGCGTTCAGCCGCGACTGGCTCGGCCTGTCCGATCCCGCGCGCTGGCGCGAGGCGGTGGAGAACGCGCTGCTCGGCGACTGGGTCCTCCAGCTCGGCCGGGCCGCCTGGACGACGCCGGCCTGTTGCAGCTGTTGCACCGTCACACCGCCGCCGAGCACCGACATCTCCGGCCGCTCTGGGAACGGCGGTGCCGGGGCGCCGGTCCGTGCTGCTGAGCCGGCCCGTCGGCCGGGACCTGCTCGTCGGGGACCTGCTGGCCGAGCGGCGCGGCCCGGAGGACGAGGTCCTCGCCCGCGAGTTGACGGACTCCCGACTGGCCGCGGTGCTCCGCGGGCTGACCCGGGACGAGGCCGAGCTCGCCCTGGCCTGGGCGGCCGACCCGACGGCGAGCTGGTCCCGGGCCGCCGCCCTGCTCGGGCATCCGGACCCGGCCGCCTTCGGCGAGCGGGTCCGCCGCAAGGCGAAGCGGCTCGGCGCCCGCCACACCGCCCGGGCCGCGGCGGCCCGGGCGTCCAGCTAGGGCCGGCTCAGTCCTGCCCCCGCCAGTGGCGGAGTTCGAGGGCGGCGGCCACTTCGAGCGGGTTCTCGGTGAGGGGGCGGGGCAGCACGGCGTCGGCCTGGGCGAGGCGGCGCAGCAGGGTGTTGCGGTGGGTGAAGAGGCGGGCCGCGGCGCGGGTGGCGTTGCACTGTTCGGCGAGGTAGGCGCGGACGGCCTCGGCGGGCGGGCCGTCGAGCGGGCCGAGGACGCGGCGGACGAAGCGGTCGGCGCCTTCGAGGTCCTGGGTGAGCAGGGCGACGAGTTCGACCTCGTCGTGGGAGGCGAGGCGCTGGACGGAGGCGAGGCGGGCGAGCATCCGCTGGGTGGTGAGGGCGTCGAGGTGGCTGCGGCGGAAGCCGTTGACGCCGGCGGCGGTGGGGCCGAGGGCGATGCGGACCGCGGGCAGGCGGTCGAGTCCGGCGCGCAGCGCGGCGGGGTCGGGGCGGGCGGCGGTCCAGAGCCATCGGGTCGCCGCGCTGGCGGTGACGTCGAGGATCGGCGGCCGGCCCGCGGCGGACGCCAGCAGGTCGGCGGCGCGGTCGAGTTGGGCGAAGTCGGAGTCGAGGTCGTCGACCCACAGGACGGCCGCGGTGTGGCTCCCGGCGAGGGGGTAGCCGAGCCGGGCCTCGGCCCGGGCCCGGGCGATCGGGGCGCCGTCGAGCAGCAGGGCGACGGCCTGCATCCGGTCGGCGTGGTTGGAGCCGGTGAGCGCGGCGCGTTCGGCCCGGAGGTCGGCGGACATCGCGGCGACGCAGCCGTCCACGAACGCGGAGATGGAGCGCAGCGAGACGTCGAGCAGGTCGCGGAGCTCCTCGGGGTCGGTGGTGAGGGAGCAGGCGATCCTGGTCCAGAGCCGGCCGGCCACGCTCTCGCCGGCCCGGTAGGAGTCGAGGGCGGGTTCGTCCAGGCCGCGGCGGACGATGTCGCGGGCCATCAGCCGCTGTTCGTCGCCTTCGGGGGCGGGGACGGGCACGCCGGGGGCGGTGGCGTTGGCGGCGGCCCAGCGCAGCAGGTTGGCGCGGTTGACGCGGCGCAGGCCGGCCGAGAGGACGGGGTCGTCGGCGATCGGCCGCCGGGTCTCGCCGGCGAGGGTGGCGGCGTCGAGTTCGGCGAGCCACTCGGGCTGCGGGTTGAGGGCGATCTCGGCGCCGCGGCGGATCAGTTCGAGGATCCTGGGCGGTGGCGGCGGCATGCCCGTCACCGTACTGGTGCGGGGTGCACCGTGGAAGGGCCAGGACAGTGCACTCTGCCCCTGGTCAACTGCCGTACGCTTTGCCGACGATGTGGGGGTCTCGTCCGCCCCCCGCCAGGGAGTCGCCATGTCCACCGCTGCCGCACTGCGCAAAGACCGGTCCGGGTCGCCCGTCGAGCACCTGGACGTGCTGATCGTCGGGGCCGGGATCTCCGGGATCGGCGCGGGCCGCTACCTGTCGGCCGAGCTGCCGGGCCGGAGTTTCGCGATCCTGGAGGCCCGGGGCGATCTCGGCGGCACCTGGGACCTGTTCCGCTATCCGGGCATCCGCTCGGACTCGGACCTGCACACCTTCGGCTACGCGTTCAAGCCGTGGCGGGAGAAGGAGTCGATCGCGGACGCCCCGCAGATCCTGTCGTACCTGCGGGAGACCGTCCGGGAGAACGGCCTCCAGGACCGGATCCGCTACCACCACCGGGTGCTGGACGCGTCCTGGTCGACGGCCGAGGCCCGCTGGACGGTCCGGGTCGAACGCGCCGACACCGGCGAGCAGGTGACGCTGACCTGCGACTGGCTGTTCTGCGCGATGGGCTACTACCGGTACGACCGGGGCTTCACCCCGGAGTTCGAGGGGCTGGAGCGCTACACCGGCACGGTCGTCCACCCGCAGCACTGGCCGGAGGACCTGGACCACGCGGGCAAGCGCGTCCTGGTGATCGGCAGCGGCGCGACCGCGGTCACCCTGGTGCCCGCACTGGCGGGCACGGCCCGGCAGGTGACGATGCTTCAGCGGACACCGACGTACATCATGCCGGTGCCGCGCCGCGACCCGGTCGCCAACCTGCTGCGCCGGCTGTTCGGCGACGAGCGCGGCTACGCGCTGGCCCGGCGAAAGAACATCGCCCAGCAGTACGCGGTGTGGTCGTTCTGCCAGCGGCACCCGAAGGCGGCCCGGCGGATCATCCGCTGGGTGAACGCCCGTCAGCTGCCCAAGGGCTACCCGGTGGACGAGCACTTCTGCCCGCCGTACGACCCGTGGGACCAGCGGCTGTGCGCCGTCCCCGACGGCGACCTGTTCAAGGCGATCCGCGGCGGCCGGGCGGCCGTGGTGACCGACCGGATCCGCACCTTCACCGAGCGCGGGGTGCTGCTGGAGTCCGGGCGGGAGCTGGAGGCGGACGTGGTGGTCACCGCGACCGGGCTGAACGTGCAGGCGTTCGGCGGAATCCCGATGAGCGTGGACGGCGAGCCGGTGCGGCTGTCCGACACCGTCGCGTTCAAGGGCATGATGCTCTCCGGCGTGCCCAACTTCGCGTACGCGATCGGCTACACCAACTCCTCGTGGACGCTGAAGGTCGGCCTGCTGTGCGAGCACTTCTGCCGCCTGCTGGCCCACATGGAGCGGCACGGGCACCGGGTCTGCCGCCCGGAGGTCGCCGACCCGGCGATGCCCACCCGGCCGTTCCTGGACTTCGCGGCCGGCTACATCCGGCGCGCCGTCGACGGGCTGCCCCGGCAGGGCGACCGGGCTCCGTGGCTGACCTCGACCAGCTACCGCGACGACAGCCGGATGCTCGGCGCCGGCCGGGTCACCGACCCGGAGCTGCACTTCTCCTGACCGCCCCGCCCCGGCCGGGGCCCCGGCCGCCGCCCCTTGCCCCCGGCCGGGGCGGGCGGACGCTGGGAGGACAGCGCACCGGCCGCCCGTCGCCGGTGCGACGGGAAGGTGACACGCCATGCAGAACCACTGGATCGTCGACCTGACCTTCGAAGAGGACGAGTCCCGCACCACCTGCACCGCCGCGCTGAGCGGCTTCAGCGCGCCCGGAGCCCAGGGCACCGGCATGGCCCGGCGCAATCCGTCGGACGAGGCCGACGCCGCCATCGGCGAGGAACTGGCCGCCGCCCGCGCCTGCCACGACCTCGCTCATCAGCTCGTCGGACGCGCCAATACGGGCATCGAGAGCCACACCCACAACCCGTCGCACATCCCGCTCTGAGGGCCGTCCGACGCCTTCCGCCCCGCGCCGAACTCCCGCGCGGGGCGCGCCCGTCCAGCGGCCGGTGATCTTTTCCGACGGTCGAACCGGCAGGTAGAGTGCGGCGACCAGTCGTGCCCACGGGGGGCACCAGCGAGACGAACACCGGTGACCGCATGACCGTCTGGACCCGGCCCGCCCTGTGGTGGCGCTGCGCCATCGCCCTCTCCGCGTTCCTGGGGATCTTCCTCAGCAACAGCTCGCTGGTGTACTTCACGCTCCAGAGCAACGTGCTGGTGCTCGGCTACTTCCTCGGCGCGGTCTACTGGATGGTCAAGCGGGGCACCGTGGACGGGCCCGCGCCGCGGCTGCGCGGGGCCGCCGTCCTGTACATCACCATCACCGGCATCGTCGCGCACGTGCTGCTCAACCACGGCGAGAACCCGCTGCCCGGCCTGTTCTCCGGCCCGGACCGGCTCCAGCACTGGTCGAGCTTCTTCCTGCACTACACCACCCCGCTGATGGTGCTCGCCGACTGGCTGCTGCTCTCCCCGCGCAACGCGTCCCGCTGGCGCGACCTGCCGCTCTGGCTCTCCTACCCGCTGGGCTACGCCTTCCTGACCGAGGCCCGCGCCATCGCCTTCCCGGGCTTCCCGCTGCGCTACCCGTACTTCTTCCTCGACCCCACCGAGAAGGGCTACGGCTGGGTCGGGCTGCAGATGGTGCAGCTCACCGTCGAGTTCGTGGTGCTGGCGGCGCTCGTCGTCGGCCTCGACCGCCTCGGCACCAGGCTCCGCCGCACCCCGGCGGTGGCGCAGCAGGTCTGACGGGCCGTCAGCGGGTGGAGCCCATGGTGCGGGAGACCCGGGCGGCGGTGGCGGCGACCACCGGGCCCAGTTCGCGGGCCCGGGCGGCGGTGATGCGCGAGGTGAGGGCGCTGGTGGAGATCGCGCCGATCACCGTGTTGTTGTGGTCGAAGACCGGTGCGGCGATGCAGCGGACCTCGGGTTCGTTCTCCCGGTCGTCGACGGCGTAGCCGCGGGTGCGGATCCGGGTGAGCTCGGTGCCCAGCGCCGCGGCCGAGGTGAGGGTGCGCGGGGTGATGGCGGGGAGGCCGTGGGCGACCACGGTGGCGAAGGCCTCCTCGGGCATCCAGGCGAGCATCGCCTTGCCGACGGCGGTGCAGTACATCGGGGCGCGGCTGCCGATCCGGGAGGCCATCCGGACGGCGGTCTCGTTCTCGACCTTGTCGACGTAGACCACGTACGGGGCGTCCGGCACGCACAGGTGCACGGTGCCGCCGACCTCGCGCATCAACTGGTGGGCCTCCTCGGAGGCGGCGGTGCGCAGGTCGAGGGTGGCCAGGTAGGCCTGGCCGAGCTGGAGCGCGCCGGGGCCGAGCCGGTAGTGGCCGGTGTCGCGGTCGCGGGCGAGCAGCTGGGCGTCGACCAGCGGCGCGGCGAGCCGCAGCACGGTGGACTTCGACATGCCGAGGCCCTCGGCCAGCGCGGTGAGGCTGAGGTCGGGGCCGGCCGCGGCGTGGTCGCGGACGTGTTCGAGCACGGCCAGGGCGCGGCGCAGCGACGCGGACTGGTTGCGTTCCGGCCGTTCGGCGGGCCGGCCGTCGGTGGACGCGGCGGTGCTGGTCATGGGGTGTGACGCTACGGCGAGTCCGGGCGTCGTGCCACTTCCGCAGCACATCGTTTTGCAGTGCACAACTTTCGCGTTCTGCTCTTGTCGGCGTGCCCGGCGGCTTTCTAACGTCCCGCTCACACCGATCCCCCACTGCATGTCCCGGTTTCCTCCGGTTCGTGCAGGCGTGTCCCGCTTTTCGGCGAGGAGATGAGTTGAGCATGAAGAAGCTGGCCCGTGGTGCCGCCCTTGCCGTGCTGGCCGGCACCGTGGCGACGGCCTGTGCGCCGGGTACCGCCAAGACCGCCTCGTCGGAGGACAAGCAGACCGGCACCGTGAAGGTGTGGCTGTACGACGAGGCGAACCGGGCGCCGAAGGAGCAGGTGGTGGCGCAGGCCGTCGCCGACTTCAAGGCCAAGCACGCGGGCGTGGACGTGCAGGTGTCGTACATCCCGACCGACGCCGGCCCGCGCGCGGAGAAGATGAAGGGCGCGTTCAACGACCCGTCCTCCGCGCCGGACGTGGTGGAGTTCGGCAACACCGACCTGTTCGGCTACACCGCCTCGGGCGGCCTCGCCGACATCACCTCCGACCTGGCGAACTGGGAGGAGGGCAAGGACCTGCCGCAGGACCTGAAGGACACCGCGGTGGTGGACGGCAAGACCTACGGCCTGCCCTGGTGGCTGGGCGTGCGCGCGCTGTACTACCGCACCGACGTGTTCGCCGAGCTGGGCCTGTCCGCCCCGACCAGCTACGCGGAGCTGAAGTCGGCGGCGGAGAAGGTCCGTTCGGCGCACGGCGACATGCTGGGCATCGCGGTGGGCGGCAAGTACACCTTCGGTGCGCTGCCGTTCGTCTGGGCCAACGGCGGCGACCTGGCCGCGCAGAACGGCTCGGCGTACACCGCGGCGATCGACTCGGAGCAGGCGCAGGCCGGTGTGAAGGCGTACACCGACCTGTTCTCGGACGGTATCTGCCCGGCCCAGCAGTGCGCGGACCTGACCGGCGGCAAGACCGTGGAGTCGTTCGCGGCGGGCAAGGCCGGCATGGCGATCCTGCCGAACTCCTCGCGCAGCGCGGTGGAGGCGGGCGCCGCGAAGGACAAGTACGCGATCGTGCCGCTGCCGGGCGCCTCGGCGGGCCGGATCGCGCCGGCCTTCTCCGGCGGCAACGACCTGGGCGTCATGAAGTCCACCCAGCACCGCAGCCTGGCGGTCGACTTCATCAAGGAACTCGCTTCCAAGAAGAACCAGTTGGCGCTGTTCGACGCGATGGGCAACCTGCCGACGCTGTCCTCGGCGCGGGCCGAGGTGGTGCAGAAGCAGCCGTGGCTGAAGCCGTTCACCGACACCATCGCGGCGGGCACCAAGTTCGTCCCGAAGGACGCCGCCTGGGCGAAGATCGACGCCCAGGCCGTGGTGCCGACGATGCTGCAGAAGGTCATCACCGGCAAGGCCGACGTGGCGGCCGCGACCAAGGAGGCGGCGGCCGCGATGAACTCCTCGTTCAGCGCCAAGTAGCCGTCGGCCCGTAGAGAAGAAGCGGAAGTTGTCGATGCCTGCCACGACCGTCACCGCCCGGGCGGACCGCGGGGACTCCTCCCCGGTCCGCCCGGCGGGCGGCGTGCCCGCGAAGGGCCGCCGCCGCTCCGGGCCGCTCGCCCGGATCCCCGTCCCGCTGTGGCTGCTGCTGCCGGCCGCGCTGGTGCTGATCCCGCTGTTCGGCTATCCGCTGTACCAGCTGGGCCTGCTGTCGGTGCTGAAGTTCGGCCAGCCGCAGGCCTCCGGCGGGGTGCCGACCGAGTTCGTCGGGCTGTCCAACTACACCGACGTGCTGGGGGATTCGCAGTTCTGGTCGGTGCTCGGCCAGACCCTGGCGTTCGCCGCGTTCTGCGTCGTGGCCACCCTGGTGGTGGGCGCGGTGTGCGCGGTGCTGCTGACCCGGGTCGGCAAGTGGCCGCGGCTGCTGCTGATGTTCGGCGCGCTGGGCGCCTGGGCGGCGCCGGCGATGACCGGCTCCACCGTGTGGATGTTCCTGCTGGACACCAACTCGGGCCTGGTCAACGAGATCCTCGGCACCCAGGGCCACAACTGGATGTACGACAAGTGGTCGGCGTTCGCGATGGTCGCCGTGGTCGTGGTCTGGCACAGCTTCCCGTTCGTGATGATCACCCTGTACGCGGGCATCCAGGCCATCCCGGACTCCGTCCTGGAGGCGGCCCGCCTGGACGGCGCCGGCACCGCGACGATCTTCCGCAAGGTCATGCTGCCGATGCTGCGGCCGCTGCTGGTGATCGTGGTGATCCAGTCGATCATCTGGGACTTCAAGGTCTTCACCCAGATCTACGTGATGACCGGGGGCGGCGGCATCGCCGGCCAGAACCTGGTCCTCAACGTGTACGCGTACCAGAAGGCCTTCGTCGCGGAGAACTACAGCCTCGGTGCGGCGATCGGCGTCCTGATGACGCTGATCCTGCTGGCCGTCACCGCCGTGTACATCCGCAGCCTGCGCCGCTCCGGGGAGGAACTGTGAAGCGCGACAACCGCGTCCTGAGGCAGGGCGCGAACGTGACGGCGATCGTGCTCGCCCTGCTGACGGTCTTCCCGCTGTACTGGATGGTGCTGTCCGCGCTGAAGCCGAAGGGCGAGATCACCGCCGCGCACCCGCGGCCGTGGACCTTCGCCCCGACGCTGGAGAACTTCCGCAACGCGCTGGGGGTTTCGGGCTTCGGCCGGTACTTCCTGAACAGCCTGCTGGTGGCCGGCGTCGTGGTGGTGGTCTCGGCCGCGATCGCCTTCCTGGCGGCGGTGGCGCTGTCCCGGTTCAGGTTCCGGTTCCGCACCACGATCCTGATCATGTTCCTGGTCGCCCAGATGGTCCCGGTCGAGGCGCTCACCATCCCGCTGTTCTTCCTGGTCCGCGACATCGGCACGGTCGCCCCCGGCTTCGGCCTCTCCTCGCTGGGCGCGCTGATGCTGGTCAACCTGGCGTTCTCGCTGCCCTTCGCGGTGTGGATGCTGCGCGGCTTCGTCGCCGCCGTGCCGGAGTCGCTGGAGGAGGCCGCCCGGATCGACGGCGCGAGCCGCTTCACCATCCTGTGGCGGATCCTGTTCCCGCTGGTCGCCCCCGGCCTCGCGGCGACCAGCGTGTTCTCCTTCATCACCGCCTGGAACGACTTCGTGTTCGCCAAGACGCTGATCCTGGACACCGACCACCAGACGCTCCCGGCCGCCCTGATGGTGTTCTTCAAGCCGGACGAGAACGACTGGGGCGGCATCATGGCCGCCTCCACCCTGATGACCGTCCCCGTCCTGATCTTCTTCGTCCTGGTCCAGCGGCACATGGTGTCCGGCCTCGGCGGCGCCGTGAAGGACTGACCGCTACTCTTCCCGGGCCCACGCGGCGAACGCCTCGTGGAAGCCCGGGAAGGTCTTGCGCACGCACCCCGGGTCGTCGAAGGTGATGCCCGGGGTCCGGAGCCCCGTGACGGCGAAGGACATGACGATCCGGTGGTCGCCGTGGGTGGCGATCTCCGCCGCCTTCGGCGCCCCCGGCCGGATCTCGATCCAGTCCCGCCCCGTCCGCACGTCGACACCGAGGCGCCGCAGGTTCTCCGCGCAGGCGTCCAGCCGGTCGCACTCCTTGACCCGGGTGTTGTACACGTCCTCGATCCGCACCGGGCCCGAGGCGAACGGCGCGATCGCGGCCAGGGTCGGCATGGTGTCGGAGATGTCCCGCATGTTGACGGTCCCTCCGGTCAGCGTCCCGCCGGTCACCGTGGTGGCGTCCGCCGTCACCTCCACCTCCGCGCCGAGCTCCGCCAGCACCTCGACGAACCGCAGGTCGCCCTGCAGCGCGTCGCCGCCCAGCCCGGGGACGGTCACCTGACGGCCCGTCACCGCCGCCGCCGCGAAGAAGTACGAGGCCGTCGACGCGTCCGGCTCGACCGGGTACCTGGTCGCCGTGTAGCCGCCGGCCGGCACCACGAACACGTCGCCCTGCCGCTCCACCTCGACGCCGAAGCTGCGCATCATCGCGAGCGTGATCTCCACGTACGGGGCGGAGACCAGGTCCGTCACCCTGATCCGCAGCCCGGTCCCGGTCAGCGGGCCGAGCAGCAGCAGCGCCGTCAGGTACTGCGAGGACAGCCCGGCGTCGAGCGTCACCTCACCGCCCTTCACGCCGTCGGTCCGCACGCTCAGCGGGTGGTGGCCCTCCTCCCCGTGGCACTCCACCTCGACGCCCAGCTCCCGCAGCGCCGCGGTCAGCGGCCCGAGCGGCCGCCGCCGCATCTGCGCCGAGGCGTCGAAGTGGAACGTCCCCCGGCCCGCCGCGACCAGCGCCGGCAGGAACCGCGCCGTGGTCGCCCCGTCCCGGCAGAACACCCGCGCCCCGTCCGTCGCCGGGCCCTGCGGCCGCCCGCCGATCCGCCACTGCCCGTCCCCGCGCGCCACCTCGTACCCCAGCGCGAGCAGCCCCTCGGCGAACCCCTCGGTGTCGTCCGACACCAGCGGCCGCACCAGCTCCGTCACCCCCTCCGCGGCCGCCGCCAGGAACAGCGCACGCGCAGTGACCGACTTCGAACCGGGAATCTCGACGACACTCACGGAGCCACTCCCACCGAAACGACAACGGAACCACCCCCGATCCTGCCCTGCCGAACTCGCCCGCGCGGAAGCCGTCTTACGCCTCGGACACCGAACCCACGACGGACCGCGGACCCGCGGTGTCGTCCTTCCACCGGCAGACCGGGCGGACGGCGTACGTGCGCGGCCACCCGGTCCTCGACGTCGAGGGCCGGATGGCCGCAGCAGGGGCAGGGCGGCGGGTGTCCGTCCGCGCGGTGGGCAGCTATGCCGTACGGGCGATCTCCTCGCGGGTGACCGGGTGGGCGAAGGGGAGGCCCTGGGTGTAGCGGGCGAGTTCGTCGGCGGCGGCGGCGGCCATCCGGTGGAGCTCGCCGCCGAGGGAGCCGGCGATGTGCGGGGTGAGCAGGACGTTGGGGAGGTCGTAGAGCGGCGAGTCGGCGGGGAGCGTCTCGGGGACGGTGACGTCGAGGACGGCATCGATGCGGCCGGAGACGAGTTCGGCGGTGAGGGCGTCCTGGTCGATCAGGGAGCCGCGGGAGGTGTTGATCAGGGTCGCGCCGTCCGGCATCAGGGCGAGCCGGCGGGCGTCCACCAGGTGCCTGGTCTCCGGGAGTTCGGGGGCGTGCACGCTCAACACGTCGGAGCGGGTGCAGAGTTCGTCCATGGAGACCAGCTCGGCGCCCAGCTCGGCGGCCTGGGCCTCCGTCACGTACGGGTCGTGCAGCAGGAGTTCGAACTCGTAGGGCGCGAGCAGTTCGAGGACGCGGCGGCCGATCCGGGAGGCGCCGACGATGCCGACGGTGCGCCGGTAGTTGCCGGTGGCGGCGTACGCGGCCTGCCAGTCGTGCTGGGCCCGCCGGGTGCGGTAGTCCGCGGCCAGCCGGAGCACCGGCTTGTTGCTGAACAGCACGGCGGCGACGGTGAATTCGGCGACCGGCAGGGCGTTGGCCCAGGCGGCGGAGGTGATGCCGAGGCCGCGGTCCCAGCAGGCCTCGGTGACGTGGTGCTTGACCGAGCCGGCCGCGTGCAGCACGGCGCGCAGGTGGGGCGCGGCGGCCAGCACGGAGTCGGTGAGCGGCGGGCAGCCCCAGCTGCTGATGATCACCTCGGCGGACGCGAGGGCGGCCGCGCCTTCCGGGGAGGAGAAGTCGTCGACGATCAACTCCGGGTCGAGGTCGGCGAGTTCGACCAGCCGGGCCATGGTGTCGGGAGAGATCAGCCGGGCGGCGAGGTCGCGGTGCATGGCGAGCAGGGCGCGCGGACGGATCCGGACAGCGGCGTCGGCGGGCGGTGCCTCGGCGGGCGCGGAGTTGGGCATGACGGGGCTCCCCAGAAGGCGCAGTGGAAAAGGAGGGGGTTACTTGACGCTGCCGGCGGTCAGTCCGGCCTTCCAGTGGCGCTGGAGCAGCACGAAGGCGATGACCAGCGGCAGGATGGCGAGCAGCGAGCCGGTGACCACCAGCGGGTAGTACTCGGGGAAGGCGTGGGTCTGGGCGTTCCAGGAGTACAGGCCGAGGCTGACCGGGAAGAGCCGGTTGTCGGAGAGCATGACCAGCGGCAGGAAGAAGTTGTTCCAGATCGCGGTGAACTGGAACAGGAAGATGGTGACGAAACCGGGCATGACCATCTTCAGGCCGATCGACCAGAAGGTCCGCAGCTCGCCCGCGCCGTCCATCCGGGCGGCCTCCAGGGTCTCGCCGGGCACGTAGCCGGCGCAGAACACCCGGGCCAGGTACACCCCGAACGGGTTGACCAGCGAGGGCAGCAGCACTGCCCAGTAGGTGTTGACGATGTGCAGCTGGGAGGCCAGCAGGTACATCGGCAGGGCAAGCGCGGTGGTGGGGACCAGCACGCCGAGCAGCACCACGCCGAACAGCTTCTCCTTGCCGGGGAAGCCGTAGACGTGGAACGCGTAGCCGGCGCAGACGCAGATCAGCGCGCACAGCAGGGCCCCGATCCCGGCGTACAGCAGGGAGTTGAGGTACCAGCGGAAGTAGATGCCGTCGCCGGTGGTGGCCAGGTCGTGCAGGTTCTGGCCGAGGTGGAAGTTGCCGGCGCCCAGCGAGCGGCCGCCGATCAGGTCGGCGGTGTTCTTCGCGGAGGCGGTGAGCAGCCAGCCGAGCGGCAGCAGGGTGTACAGCGTGGCGAGGACCAGCGCGCCGTTGACGGCGGTCTTGGACATCGTCCACGGGCGGCGGCGCGGCTTCCCGGCGGCGGCGACGTCGGCGTCGGGGCGCACGGGGGTGAGGGTGCTCATCGGGCGGTCTCCGTCCGCTTCTGGGTGCGCTTCTCGTCACGGTCGCGGGTGAAGCGGGTGACCACGAAGGACAGCGCGGCGGCGACCAGGGCGAGGAGCACCGAGGACGCGGCGGCCAGGCCGTAGTCGTTGCGTTCGAACGCGGCGGAGTAGGCGTACATGTTGGGGGTCCAGGTGGAGACCACGCCGGGGGCGACGTCGTGCAGGATCACCGGTTCGGTGAACAGCTGGAGGGAGCCGATGACGGTGAACAGGCCGACCATCACCACGGAGGCGCGGATCAGCGGGATCTTCACGCCGAACGCGGTGCGCAGCGGTCCGGCGCCGTCGACCACGGCGGCTTCCAGCACCTCGCGCGGGATGGCCTGCAGCGCGGCGTAGAAGATCACCATGTTGTAGCCGGTCCACTCCCAGACCGCGATGTTGACGATCGCGGGCAGCGGGTGGCCGAGCACGTCGACCTGGGTGCCGGCCGAGTTGAGCGCGTCGATCACCGGGCTGATGCCGGGGGTGTACAGGTAGGTCCACACCAGGGCGGCGATGATGCCGGGGACGGCGTGCGGCAGGAACAGCGCGAGCTGGAAGAACCGCTTGGCGCGGGCCAGCGCGGAGTCCAGCAGCAGCGCGACGGCCAGCGACAGGCCGAGCATCAGCGGGATGTACAGCAGGCAGTACTGGGCGGTGTTCCAGAAGCCGTCGCGGAAGGCCGCGTCGCCGAGGGCCCGGGTGTAGTTGCCGAGGCCGGTGAACACCTGGGTGGTGGTGCCGCCGAAGCCGAGGCCGGAGCGGCGCTCGCTGAACAGGCTGAGGTAGACGGCGTAGCCGATCGGGATCAGCGTGCAGGCGGTGAACAGCACCAGGAACGGGGCGAGCAGGACGGCCGGGGCGCCGAGCGGTCCCCGGCGCTTCCGGGTGCCCCGGGCGGCGGGGGTGCCGCCGCCCGGGACGGTGGTGCTGCCGGTCATCAGCCGGCCACCTTCAGACCGCGGTTCTTCAGCTCGGCGAGGGTGGCCTGCTGCGCGGCGTCGACGGCGGCCGGGACGGTGCCGCCCTGGCCGAGCTTGCCGAAGGCGTCCTTCATCGCACTGTTGGTGCTGCCCATGGTCGGGCCCCAGGACCAGTTCGGCTTGATGGCCTTGGCGGCGTCCTGGTAGATCGCGTAGATGTCCTGGCCGCCGTAGAAGTCGGTCTTGAACGCGGCCTTGGCGACCGGCACCAGCTCCGGGTCGGCGGGGTAGGCGGAGGAGCTGCCGGAGGCGATGCGGGCCTGGATGCCCTCGGGGGTGGTGGTCGCCCAGGTGGCGAACTCGACCGCGGCCTTGGCCTTCTTGCTGTCCTTGGAGACGGCGAAGGTGGTGCCGCCGAGCATGCCGGAGGCGGGCTGGCCGTCCCAGCTCGGCATCGGGGCGACGGCCCACTTGCCGTTGGCGGCCGGGTCGGTGCCGAGGGTGGACTTCAGCACGCCGCCGCCCCACGCGGCGCCGAGGTACGCGGCGGTCTCGCCCTTCTGCAGCGAGGCGGTCCACTGCTGGCTGAACGAGGGCTGGACGCGGATCAGGTCGTCGGCGATCAGGCCCTGCCAGTAGTCGGCGACCTTCTTGGTGTCGGCGCCGGCCATGTCGACCTTCCAGCTGTCGCCGCTGGTGCCGTACCACTTGGCGCCGGCCTGCCAGGCCATCGCCTCGAAGGTGCTCGGGTCGTCCGGGAAGAAGGTGGCGATGCGGGTGTTGGCGTCGGCGGCCTTCAGCTTGGCGGCGGCGTCCTTGAACTCGTCCCAGGTCTTGGGGACGGCCACGCCGGCTTTCTCGAACAGGTCCTTGCGGTAGTACAGGGCCTGCGGGGAGGCGTCCAGCGGGAGGGCCCAGGTGGCGCCGCCCAGCGTGGTCAGCTCCATCGACTGCGGCAGGTACTTGCCCTTGAGGTCGGCGGGGACCAGCTTGCTGATGTCCTGCACCGCGCCCTGGCTGACGAAGTCCGGCAGCTGCGGGTACTCGACGTTGAACACGTCGGGGGCGTTGCCGGCCTTCACCGCGTTGGAGATCTTGGCGTAGCCGCCGGCGTTGCCGGACGGGATCTCCTCGAAGGTGACCTGGATGTTCGGGTGGGAGGCGTTGAAGGCCTGCACCACGTCCTTGGTGCCCTTGGCCCAGCCCCAGAAGGTGATGGAGACCGGCTTGCCGTCGCTGCCCGCGTCGGCGCCCGAGGCCGACTTGTCGCCGTCGCTGCCGCACGCGGCGAGCAGGGTCACGCCCAGGACGGTGGCGGTGGCGGCGGCGGCGAGACGGAGGGCTCTGCGGCGGTGGAGAGCGGGAGAGGACATGGCACGGCTCCTGTGGGGGTCCTTGAAACGCCGGGTAGGTACCCGATCGCCCGATTTGAGCAGGTCGGGCCGGGTTGACCGCTATCTTGGGACGGCCCCCGATCAGACGTCAAGGGATCGGGATCAAATGATCCACAGTGATCAGTCACATGTGGCCCGATGAACGGCGTTCACCTTGTGTTTTCGGGGTTTTCGCAGAGGTCACAATCGGATCAAGGCGATCATTCGATCAGTGATCCTTGACGGGGCGATCACCTCTTCCTAGGGTCGGCCGGGTATCCCGCGCCCACCCCGCGCCCACAGGAACCGAGGCCCCCATGCCGCACCCGCTCCCCCTCCCGCCGGAGGACCGCGCGCTCAGCCCGCACACCGGTTGGACCAGGGCCCACTGGGAGGCCGCCGCCGACCGGCTGCTCGCGGCCGTCCGCCCGTACGCCGGACCGGCCGACGCCCTGATCAACCTGCCCGGCACCCGCCCCAGCTGGTCCGGCCGCCGCTCGGACGGCCTGGAGGGCTACGCCCGCACCTTCCTGCTCGCCGCGATCCGGGTGGCCGGCGCGGACGGCGACGACCCCACCGGCCTGCTGGAGCGCTACGCCGCGGGCCTCGACGCCGGCACCCGCACCCCCACCGCCGAGCGCGACCTCGCCGACGGCGACCTCACCTCCTGGGGCGCCGTCACCGACCGCGGCCAGCCCATGGTGGAGGCCGCCTCGGTCGCCATCGGCCTGCGCCTGACCCGCCGCTGGCTCTGGGACCGCCTCGACCCCGCCGTCCAGGAACGCGCCGGCGCCTGGCTCGCCCAGGCCCTGCACCGGCAGCCGGTCGACAACAACTGGTGGCTGTTCCCGTTCACCGTCGGCGGCTTCCTCGCCGAGGTCGGCATCGACACCGGGGCCGCGAACGCCGCGATCGACCGCGGCCTGGAGCGCATCGACCGCTGGTACCTGGGCGACGGCTGGTACACCGACGGCCGCCCGCGCGCCATCGACCACTACAACGGCTGGGCGCTGCACCTGTACCCCGCCCTGCACGCCCACCTGGCCGCCGACCCGGCGCTCACCGCCCGCTACGGCGGGCGCCTGCACGCCTACCTGGCCGACTACTCCCGGCTGTTCGACCGCACCGGCGCCCCCGTCCACCAGGGCCGCTCGCTCAGCTACCGGTTCGCCTCCGCCGCCCCGCTGTGGGCCGGCGCGCTGCTCGGCACCACCCCGCTCGCCCCGGGCACCACCCGCCGGCTGGCCTCCGGCGCGCTGCGCTACTTCCTCGACCGCGGCGCCGTCGACGAGCACGGCCTGCTCACCCTCGGCTGGCACGGCCCGTACCCGCCGATCGTCCAGCCGTACTCCGGCCCCGCCTCCCCGTACTGGGCGTCCGGCGGCTTCCTCGGCCTGCTGCTGCCGCCCGACCACCCGGTGTGGACCGACCCCGAGACGCCCTCCCCCGCCGAGACCGCCGACGCCGTCACCCCGCTGCCCGCCCCCGGCTGGCTGGTCCAGTCCACCGCCGCGGACGGCCTGGTCCGGCTGCACAACCACGGCAGCGACGACCAGCCCGCGGACGGGCCGGTCGCCGACAACCCGCTGTACTCCCGCCTCGCCCACTCCACCCGGACCGGCCCGAACACCGCCGCCGGCGACAACCACTTCGCCCTGCTGCTCGACGGCGAGCCCACCGAGCGCGGCCCCATCACCCCGCGCGGCGCGGGCCGGGCCGGCGCCGCCGCCTGGGCCGCGTCCTCGCACCGCCCGCGGCACGCCGGGGCCGAACTGCCGGGCGTCACCGTCACCTCGCTGACCGTCGTCCACGGCGCCGACGAGGTCCGGGTGCACCGGGTGCACGGCGCGGCGCCCGGCACCGCCGTCCGCGAGGGCGGCTGGGCCGTCACCGGCTCCGCGCCCGCCACCGCCGTGGCCGGTGCGCACGCCCGCGTCACCGGCGACGACGGCCTGCACACCGAACTCCGCGCCCTGCACGGCTGGTCCGCCGCCACCGCCGTGCCCGCGCCCGGCGGCACCGCGTTCGGCCCGCCGCCGCCGTCCCCCACCTGCACGGCGCCGTCGCCGGGCCCGTAGCCGTGCTGGCCACCGCTGCCCGCCTCACCGCGAGCCCCCACCCGCTCCCCCCGCTCGCCGACCTGGCCGTCGCCCTCACCGCGCACGAGGTCGCCATCACCTGGCCGGACGCCACCACCAGCCGGCTCGCCCTCCCGTCCGCCCCCTGACGACCACTCACCGCCCTTTCCCGGCACTCCCGTTGGGGCGCCGGGGACGCCCCACCCCGAGGACCGCCATGCCGTTCGCCTTCTCCACCCTCGGCCTGCCCGGGCAGCCCCTGGACGCCGTCCTCGCCCTCGCCGCCGAACACGGCTGGCAGGGCCTCGAACTCCGCGCCGCCCCCGGCGAACCCGTCCACACCGGCCTGAGCTCCGCCGAACGGCGCGCCGCCGCACGGCAGTTCGCGTCCGCCGCGGTCACCCCGCTGACCGTCGCCTCGTACGTCGGCATCGCCGAGCCCGGCCCGGACGCCCCCGTCCGCGCCGAGCTGCTCGCGCACCTGCACCTGGCCGCCGACCTCGGCGCCCCGTACGTCCGGGTCTTCCCGCGCGGCGGCGACGACCCGGCCGAGGGCGCCCAGACCGCCGCCCGGCGGCTGCGCGAACTCGCCGGCACCGCGGCCGACCTGGGCGTCACCGTGCTGGTCGAGACGCACGACTCGCACCGCTCCGGCGCCGCCCTCGCGGCACTGCTCGCCGAGGCCCCGCACCCGGCCGTCGGCGCGCTCTGGGACGTCCTGCACACCTGGCTGGCCGGCGAGACCCCGGCCGACTCCCACCGGCTGCTCGCCCGCGCCTCGGCTACGTCCAGGTCAAGGACGTCGCCTCCGCCGAGGACCTCACCCCGCTCCCGCTCGGCGCGGGCGTCCTGCCCCTCCCCGCCTGCCTCGGCCTGCTCCCCGCCGGCACCTGGATCTCCTGGGAGTACGAGGCGCCCTGGCACCCCGCCGCCGCCCCCCTCGCTCCCCGCCTCGCGGCCGGCCGGGCCTACCTGACTACAGTGACCGGATGTTCGAAGGAAAGCTGGTAAGGCTGCGTGCGCTGCGCTCCGAGGACGCGCAGCACCACCTGCGGTGGCGCAACGACCCGGAGGTGGTCCGCTGGGCCACGGCCGGGGACCCGGGCTTCGGCCCGGTCACGGCGGAGGCGGTCGCGCTCGGGTTCGACACCATGCTGCGGCTGAACCCGCGGGAGTCGGCCGTGCTCACGGTCGAGGACCTGGCGGGCGGCCAGGTGATCGGCATGGTCGACTACCGCGACCTCGACCCGTACGCGGGCGCGGCCACGCTCGGAGTGACCATCGGGGAGCGGGAGTTCTGGGGCCGCGGCCACGGCAGCGAGGCGGTCCGGCTGCTCGTCGACCACCTGTTCGGCGCGTACGGCCTGCTGCGGCTGGAGCTGGACACCTGGAGCGGGAACGAGCGCGCCGTGCGGGCGTTCACCCGGCTGGGCTTCCGCGAGGAGGGCCGCCGCCGCAAGGCCGTGCTGCTGGACGGGAAGCGCTACGACAGCGTGCTGTTCGGGATGCTCCGCGAGGAGTGGCCGAGCCGCGGATGACGGCGCGGCCCGGACGGCCGCCGCGGACCGTCCGGGCCCGCGGCTCAGCCCTGGTGCGGGACGGGCCGGCCGGTGACGGCGTCGACGAACACGGCCGTGCCCTTCGCCCCGCCCGGCGCGACCAGCCCGACCGACCAGCACGGCCGCCACTGGCCGTCGACCTTCTTCGCCAGGAGGAGCGCGGTGTCCGCGCGGGAGCCCGGCACGTTGGCGGCGGCCTGCTGCTTCGCCGCGTCCTCGGTGACGGTGGGGTGCGGCAGCCGGGGGTCGGCGTCCCGGCGGGCGACGGAGGCCGTGACCCGGCCGGCGGCGGAGACGGTGACGTCCAGGCCCATCGGCATCAGGACGTGGTCGGCGTTGTAGCGCCGGTAGCTGACCAGGTAGCCGCCGTCGGCGGGGGTCAGGGTGGGGCTGGCGGCGGTCGTGACCTCGGGGAACCAGGCGGCGGCGAAGTCGGCGCCGGCCTTCAGGAGCTGATCCTGCGTCAGGGACTCCGCGCCCGCCGGGGCGTCGGCCGCGGTGCTGCTGAGGAGGCGCCCGCCGGGCCACTCGAGCCGGAAGCTGCCGCGCCCGGTGGTGGCGTCGAGCACCGGCCGGGCCGGGTCCTCGGGGTCGGTGGTCTCCCGGAGGGTCTCCAGCAGGGTCCCGGGGCCGAAGAGCTGGGCGGCCACGCGCTGCGGCACCTGGGCGTCGCCGAACCCGGCGCCCGGGCCCGCGCCGAAGCCCGCCGGGTCGTGGTGCAGCGGCACGTACAGCAGGACCACCGCCGTGACGGCCGCGAAGCCGGTGCCGGCCGTGGTCAGGGAGTACAGGGCGTCCCGGCGGCCGGACAGCGGGCGGTGACGGCGGCTCAGCTGCCACAGCACGGCGGCGGCCGTGCCGAGGGCCGCGCCGAGGACGTTGTCGAGCAGGTCCGCGCCGTCGCAGGAGCGCCCGGTGCCCAGCAGGGTCTGGCAGATCTCGGTCGCCGCGGAGAGCACCACGCCGCCGGCCAGCACGGTCAGCGGGCGCCGCAGCGCCAGCACGCCGAAGAAGGCCACCGGCACGTACATGGCGAGGTTCAGCAGGCCCTGCTGGGTGGTGGCGGTGGCCCACACCCCGGAGCCGATCGAGCAGGTCGCCTTCCCCCACGAGCCGGTGCTGGTCGGCGTCAGGGTCGCCGCGGCCTCCCCCGCCACCGAGACGGCGAACAGCACCGTGGCGAGCACCGGCCGGCCCCTGCGGCGGGCCAGCCACAACGCCGCCCCGCCCAGGATCAGGCCGAGCACGGCGAAGGTCGGGAACAGGGCGGGAGCGGCGGAGAGCGAGGCTTCGATCACCGGTCTTCCGGTTGCGGTCGGGAACGGCCGGAGACGGCCACTGACCCCCGAGAGCCTTCCGCATACCGTCGATCCGAACAAACGCTCCAGGTGAACCGGCGTGCGGCGGGCGGGAATTGAGCGGCCATCAGGTCGGCGTGCGCCCTAGGATCCCCGGATGACCAACGCTCCGCTCCACCTCACCGTCCTGGGCAGCGCCACGCCCTACCCGAGCGTCGACAACCCCTGCTCCGGCTACCTGGTGGCGGGCGGCGGCGCCCGGATCTGGGTGGACGCCGGCAGCGGGACGCTCGGGCCCCTGCAACGGCACGTCCGGCTGGACGAGCTCGATGCGATCTGGATCTCGCACCTGCACGCCGACCACAGCGCGGACCTGCTCACCGCGTACTACGGCCTGCTGTACGCGGACCTCCGCCCGGCCGCCCCGATCCCGCTGTTCGGCCCGCCCGGCACCGCGGACCGGCTGGCCGGCTTCCTCACCAACTCCGGCACCCGCAGCCCGGTCGAATCCGCCTTCGCCGTCACCGAGCTGACGGACGGCCACCGGACGGCCGTCGGCGGACTCGAACTGACCGCCCGCGCGGTCGCGCACGACATCCCGGCCTTCGCGCTCCGGGTGGCGGCCGGCGGCGCCTCGCTGGTGTACTCGGGCGACACCGCCCCCTGTCCGGCCCTCACCGAACTCGCCGCGGACTGCACCGCGCTGCTCTGCGAGGCGGAGAGCTCCCGGCCGCCGGCCGACGGCCCCCAGGTCCACCACACCCCCGAGGACGCGGGCGCCACCGCGACGGCCGCCGGGGCCGGGCGCCTGATCCTCACCCACGTCGGCCGCTCCCTGACGCCCCGCCAGGCCCTCGCGCGCGCCGCGACCCGCTACCCCGGCCCGGTCGAGTACGCCGCCCCGGGGGCCGGCTTCCCGATCGGCTAGCCGATCTCCGCCAGGTCCTCCGCCAGGTCGGCCAGGGTGAGTTCGGGGTTGAGGGCGGCCACCAGCCTGTCCGTCAGCGGCTCGCCGGCGAAGACGGCGCGGACGGCGGCCAGGTCGACCTCGGCCTCCAGGTAGTCCTCGGCGTGCGCGTGGTACGCCTCCGGCCGGCGGTCCGTCAGCAGGGCGAACAGGCCGTCCGCGCCGTCCGGGTCGGGGCCGGCGGGGAAGTCGATGCCGCCGTGCCGCCAGACGGTGTCGGCGTGCTCGCGCCACAGGCAGGCCGTCACCGCGGGGACGTCGTCCTCGTCGCCGAACGCCGGCTCGGCGACCTGCGCGGCGAACGCCGCCGGCACCTCGTCGAGCACGCCGGGCCACACCCGGCGGTCCTCGTCGCCGTACGGGCTCAGCGGCGACTCGTGCGCGAAGCCTCGGACGTACGCCCCGGCGCGGGTGAACACGATCGCGTACTCGTCGCCCGAGCCGTCCCGCATCGAGGCCAGGTGCTCGCCCGCCTCGGTGTTCCACCGGGAGTCGTAGCAGAAGTACCGGTCCGACCGGTCGGGCAGCAGGATCGCCTCCAGGACGGCCAGCGTCCGGCAGTGGCGTTGGAGTTCGGCGATCCCGGGCAGCCCGGCGGCCACGTGCTCGACAGTCATGCGGGGCATTCAAGCAGCCCGCCCGGACAGCCGGGCCGGGGCGTCAGGCCGTGCCGTCGCCGCCGCAGGAGGTGCGGACCTTCAGGGTGGGGAGCAGCTCGACGTGGTGGGCGGGGAGCGCGGATCCGCCGTCGAGCCGGCGCAGCAGGATCTCCAGCGCGGTGGCGCCGACGGCCTTCTTGGGCGGGGCGACGGCGGTGAGCGGGGGCGCGGCGAGGGCGGCGAACACGTCGTCGTAGGAGATCAGGGCGACGTCCTCGGGGACGCGCAGGCCGCGGGTGCGCAGCAGCGGCGGGAGCTGGATGGCGTCCTGGTCGTTGTGGACCAGGACGGCGCGGACGCCCTGGGCGGTGGCTTCGGCGATCTGCTGGGCGACCCAGTCGGGATCGGAGCCGGTGAGCGGGGCGCCGGGGCGGTGCATGTCGATGGCGGGGCGGGCGTCCAGGCCGAGCAGCGGGGCGGCCTCGGCGTAGCCGGTGCGGACCTGGTGGGCCGTCCAGGTGTCGGCGCGGGCGGCGAGCAGGACGCTGCGGTGGCCGAGTTCGGCGAGGTGGCGCAGGGCGAGCAGGACGCCGTGGCGGTGGTCGGAGCCGACGGCGTCGAGTTCGGCGGCCCGGCTGCCGGGGTCGGCCTTGCGCTCCACCAGGACGGCGGGGACGGGGAGTTCGGCCAGCCAGTGGTGGTCGCCGGGGTGGTGCGGCGGGTCTCCGGGCTGCCAGTTGGGGGTGAGCAGCAGGCCGTCGACGCCGGACTCCAGCAGGCGGTCGACCTGGGCGCGGTCGTCGCGGGCCTCGTAGGCGGCGATGCCGAGGACCAGGCGGGCGCCGGCGGTGGCGGCGGCGGCGCGGGCGCCGGCGATCACCTCGTCGAAGTAGCCGCCGACGGTGGGCACCAGCATGCCGATGACCCGGTCGTGGCGGCCGGGCGGGCGTTCGGGCCGCTGTCGGGGAGGGCCACCGAGCCGTGCGAGCGGGCGAGTTCGCCGGCGTCGGCGAGGGCGGCGACGTCCCGGCGGACGGTGACCGCGGGGATGCCGAGGCGGGTGGCCAGGTCGACCACCCGGACGGTGCCGAGGTCGCGCACGACCTGCAGGATCCGCGCCCGGCGTTCGTCTGCCGTGACGGTCATGGCGTCCCCTCCTGGTTAGGGCCGCGGGCCCGGTCGGGCCGCGGTGGCAGCGGGGGTCGTGGAACGACTCCCCCACCGATCACTTTTTATCATTCGATCGCCATTCGATCGAAAGGTCTGAAGTTATTGACTCGATCACATGGTCAACCTACGGTGCCGAATCGGGCGCCCCATCCCACCCTCCATTCTCGGGAGTCCGCACGATGCTCCTGCACCGTCCCCTTCGGCGTGCCCTGCCGCTGGCACTGGCCGCCGCCACCCTCCTGACCCCCGCGCTCCCGGCGACCGCGGCGAGTGCCGCCCCCGCCGGCACCGCCTGGTACCTGGACTGCTCGGCCGCCGCCGACGGCTCGGGCAGCCAGGGCAGCCCCTGGAACAGCCTCGCCTCCGCCAATGCGCACCTCTTCCTGCCCGGTGACCAGTTGCTGCTCAAGCGCGGCGCGACCTGCACCGGAACCCTGCAGCCGCAGGGCTCCGGAACGGCCGGCGCGCCGATCGTCCTGGCGGGCTACGGTACCGGCACCGCCCGCCCGGTGGTCGCCGGCGACCCGGCGAGCAGCCAGAACGCGGCCGTCCACCTCTACAACGTGGAGCAGTGGGAGATCCGCGACCTGGAGATCACCTTCCGGGACACCGCCGCCGCCAAGCGGGAGCGCAGCGGCCTGCTGGTGGAGATCGCCGACCTGCCGAGCGGCGTCGGCACCCACTACCTGGTCGACGACGTGTACGTGCACGACGTGAACGGCGACGCCACCAAGTGGTCCAACGGCATCCAGTTCCGGGTCTCCGGCACCACCACCCCGACCAACTTCGACGACGTGGTGGTGCAGAACTCGCAGATCGCGCACGTCGACCGCGAGGGCCTGACGAACCGTTCGACCTGGATGTGCCGGCCGAGCTACGGCACCGGCGACGGCTGCGGGAGCACCAACAACTGGCGGGCCAACACCCGGCTGGTGTTCCGCGGCAACACGATCCAGGACACCGGCGGCGACGGCATCGTGGTGCGGGCCGCCGACCACGCGCTGGTCGAGCACAACACCGCCTTCGACCTGGCGATGCGCCCGATGGGCTCGAACGCCGGGATCTGGACCATCAATTCGGACTGGACGACGATCCAGTACAACGAGGTGCACCACGTGCGCCGGCTGTCCGACAACAACGACGGCATGGCCTTCGACTCGGACTACGGCAACACCGGGGCGCTGTTCCAGTACAACTACAGCCACGACAACCAGGGCGGCTTCATGCTGTTCTGCGGCGCCTGCGGGGCGGGTTCCTCGTCCACCGGGACGGTGGTGCGGAACAACCTGAGCCGGGCCGACCAGAGCCGCTGGCTGTTCGCGGTCGGCGAGAAGAACGCCCGGATGTACAACAACACCGTGTACCTGCCGGCCGGTTCGACCACCCCGATCGTCCAGCAGGGCTCCGGCACCTCGACCACCGCGATGAGCGGCAACCTGTTCTACAACCTGGGCAGCGGCGGCTACACCGGCTTCGGCAGCAGCGTCTACAAGCCCGGCGACTTCAGCTGGGACGCCAACGCCTTCTACGGCGCCCACCCGGCGAACGAGCCGGCCGACGCCCGGAAGGTGACCGCCGACCCGCAGCTCGCCAACCCGGGCGGCGCCGACCCTGCCGACTACCGGCTCGGCGCGGCCTCCCCGGCCCGGGCCGCGGGCGCCGTCGTCCCGGCCAACGGCGGACGGGACTACTTCGGCGCCGCGGTGCCGCAGGTGTGCCGCCCCGACATCGGCTTCCAGCAGGCGAGCGCCTTTGACGACGCGGCCTGCAGCGCGCCCGACCCCGTCCGCAACGGCGGCTTCGAGGCCGGGACGCTCGCCCCGTGGACGTACTACGGCGGCGTGCAGCTGGACACCGCGAACCCGCACGGCGGCACCGCCTCCGTCCGGGTCGGGCCGGCCCAGGCCGCTGCCGAGCAGGTGGTCTCCCTGCAGCCCAACACCGCGTACCGGCTGACCGGTTGGGGCCGGGTGTCGGCGGCCGGCACCGAACTGTCGCTGGGCGTCAAGGAGTACGACACGGCCGGCTCCAGCAACCGGGCGGCGTTCACCGCGACCGGCTGGAGCCAGGGCACCGCCGTCTTCACCACCGGGCCGACCGCCACCACCGCGCGCATCTACTGCTACGCGCGCAGCGGCAGCGGCTACGGCTGGTGCGACGACGTGACGGTGACCAAGGCCTGACCGGCCGTCGACGGCCGGGCGGGGGCGGGTTCAGCGCGGATCCACCGGGTGGAGCTCACCCCCGTCCCACTCCAGCCAGCGGGTGATGCCGATCTCCCGCAGGAACGGGTAGTCGTGGCTGGCGACGATCAGCGCGCCCCGGTAGCCCGCGAGGGCCTGGGTGAGCTGGCGGACGCTGGCCAGGTCCAGGTTGTTGGTCGGCTCGTCGAGCAGCAGCAGCTGCGGCGGCGGGTCGGCCAGCAGCAGGGCCGCCAGCGTGGCCCGGAAGCGCTCGCCGCCGGACAGCGTGCCGGCCGGCTGGTCGGCCTTGGCCCCGCGGAACAGGAACCGGGCGAGCCGGGCCCGCACCTCGTTGTCGGTGGCGGCCGGGGCGTACGCCCTGACGTTCCGGAAGACGGTGGCCCCGTCGTCCAGCAGGTCGAGGCGCTGCGGCAGGTGGCGCATCGGCACCGGCGTGGTGATCATGCCCTCGGCGGGGGCGAGTTCGCCCGCGACGGTGCGCAGCAGCGTGGTCTTGCCGGAGCCGTTGCGGCCGATCAGCGCGACCCGCTCGGGGCCGCGCAGCTCCAGGTCGACCGCGCCGCCGTGGGCCAGGCGGAGCTTTTCGAGCATCAGCACGGTGCGGCCGGCGGGGACGGCGGTGCGGGGCAGGTCGATGCGGATCTCCGCGTCGTCCCGCACCGCCTCCTCGGCGGCGGCGAGGCGCTCCTTGGCCTCGTTGAGGCGTTCGGTGTGCATGCCGCGCAGGCGGCCGGCGGTCTCCTCGCCCTTGGCCTGCAGCTTGTCGGCCAGCGCCTTGGGGTCGTTGCGCCGCACCGAGCGGGCCTTGCCGTACGCGGCGGACTTGGCGAGCCGCTGGGTGGCCTCCACCAGGTCGCGCTTCTGCCGCTTCACGTCGGCCTCGGCGTTGCGGACCGTCCGCTCGGCGCTCTCCTGCTCGGCCGCCAGCGTCTCCTGGTAGGCGCTGAAGTTGCCGCCGTACCAGGTGACTTCGCCGTCCCGCAGGTCGGCGATCTGGTCGACCCTGTCCAGCAGCTCGCGGTCGTGGCTGACCAGCAGCAGCACGCCGGGGAAGCCGGACACCGCGTCGTACAGCCGGGCCCGGGCCTGGGCGTCCAGGTTGTTGGTGGGCTCGTCGAGCAGCAGGACGTCGGGGCGGCGCAGCAGCAGGGCGGCGAGGTGCAGCAGGACGGCCTGGCCGCCGGAGAGTTCGCCGGTGGTGCGGTCGAGGTCCAGCCCGGTGAGGCCGAGGCGGTCGAGGGTGGCGCGGGCGCGCTCCTCGACGTCCCAGTCGTCGCCGACGGCGGTGAAGTGCCGCTCGTCGACGTCCCCCGACTCGATGGCGTGCAGGGCTTCGCGCCGGGCGCGGATGCCGAGCGTCTCGTCCACCCGCCGGCCTGCGACGACCGTCAGGTCCTGTGGCAGGTAGGCGAGTTCGCCGGAGATCCGGACGGTGCCGGAGGCCGGGGCGAGCTCGCCGGCGATCAGCCGCAGCAGGGTGGACTTGCCGGCGCCGTTCAGGCCGACCAGCCCGGTGCGGCCGGGGCCGACCGCGAGGTGGAAACCGCTCAGCACGGAACGGCCGTCGGGCCATTCGAAGCCGAGGTCGGTGCAGAGGATCGAGGTGGTGGGTTGCGCCATGGAGGGCCTCCGTCAGTTGCCGTGGGAAAGGGGACAACACGGGGAGACACCGGGGACGCGGGGACGAGAAGGGCCGTCACGGGACCGGAAAGGGAACCCGCACGGGAGCCGCTGGTCGCTGCCCTGCCGAGGTCGCACTCGCGCCCGCACGCCGAAGTACCCGGAATCGACACGGGTGTGTGGCGCAGCGCGGTGTCTCATGACCTCAGACAAACAACGGCGTTCTCCAGACGGGCGGGAATGTGACGCCTCCGAGCGTACGGACCCCCCGCACCCGGGTGCAACGGAATTAAGTCCCGTGTCCCAGTCCCCCGCCGTCCCGTCCCCCGCCGACCCCGCCCGTCGCCGTCCCCGCCCGCCACTGTCGGCGGCCCCCGCTGTCGGCGGCCTCCGGCATGCTGCGGCCCATGGACGAGGACGAGTTCTGGCACCTGCTGGAGGCCTGCCGCCCGCCGGGCGCGGACCCCGACGCCGAGGGGCTGGCGGCCGCCCTGGAGGAACGCCTCGCGGCCGGCCCGGTCGCCGCGGTGGCGGCGTTCGCCGAGCGGCTGTCGACCGCGCTGTTCCGGCTGGACCGCCGCGAGCTGGGCGGGGAACTGTCCGGCGACGCGTTCCTGTACACCCGGGCCGCCGTGGTCGCCGCCGGCCGGCCGGCGTACCTGGCGGTGCTGGCCGATCCGGCCCGGTTCGCGCCGTACGCCGAGGAGTTCGTGTGGGCGGAGCCGCTGCTGTACGTGCCGGACCGGGCGTACCGGCGGCTGACCGGCGAGGAGTGGGGCCGCGGCACCGTGCACGGCTACGAGTCGTTCTCCGATGCCGAGGGCTGGGGGCGGCAGGCCGGGGGCACTTCGGGCGCCGTCTAAAATCGACCCATCATGACTGCCACTCTCGTCGTCAAGGACCTCGCCGCCGGCCACGGTGAGCGCACGCTGTTCTCCGGGCTGGACCTGGTCGTCGCCCCGGGGACGTGATCGGGCTGGTCGGGGTGAACGGCGCGGGGAAGTCCACGCTGCTCCGGCTGCTGGCCGGGCTGGACGCGCCGGAGGGCGGCAGCCTCCGGCTGAGCCCGCCGACCGCGAACGTCGGCCACCTGCCGCAGGAGCCGGAGCGCCGGGAGGGCGAGTCGGTGCGCGACTTCCTGGCCCGCCGGACCGGGGTGGCGGCGGCGCAGGCCGCGCTGGACGAGGCGACCGAGGGCCTGGTGGAGGGCCGGCCGGGCGCGGACGACGCGTACGCGGCGAGCCTGGACCGCTGGCTGGACCTGGGCGGCGCGGACCTGGAGGAGCGGGCCGAGGAGGTCGCCGGCCAGCTGGGTCTGAAGGTGTCGCTGGACCTGCCGATGACGGCGCTGTCCGGCGGCCAGGCGGCCCGAGCGGGCCTGGCCTCGCTGCTGCTGTCGCGCTACGACGTGTTCCTGCTGGACGAGCCGACCAACGACCTGGACCTGGACGGCCTGGAGCGCCTGGAGTCCTTCGTCAAGGGTCTGCGCGCGGGCACCGTGCTGATCAGCCACGACCGCGAGTTCCTGGCCCGGACGGTGACCAGGGTGCTCGAACTGGACCTGCACCAGAACCAGGTGAACCTGTACGGCGGCGGCTACGACGCGTACCTGGAGGAGCGGGCGATCTCCCGCCGGCACGCCCGCGAGCAGTACGAGGAGTACGCGGACACCCGGGCGGGGCTGGAGGCGCGCGCCCAGATGCAGCGCAACTGGCTGGAGCACGGCGTCCGCAACGCCCGGCGCAAGGGCGGCGACAACGACAAGAAGGCCCGCGCGCAGCGCGCCGAGTCCACCGAGAAGCAGGCCGCGAAGGCCCGCCAGACGCAGCGGATGATCGAGCGGCTGGACGTGGTGGAGGAGCCCCGCAAGGAGTGGGAGCTGCGGATGGAGATCGCCGCCGCGCCGCGTTCCGGCTCGGTGGTGGCGACGCTCCGTCAGGCCGCCGTGCGGCGCGGGGAGTTCGCGTTCGGGCCGGTGGACCTGCAGATCGACTGGGCGGACCGGGTGGCGATCACCGGCGCGAACGGCGCGGGCAAGTCGACGCTGCTGGCGGCGCTGCTGGGCCGGCTGGAGCTGGACTCGGGCAGCGCGGTGCTCGGTTCGGGCGTGCAGATCGGCGAGGTGGAGCAGGCCCGCGGGCACCTGTTCTCCGGCGACGCGGAGCGTCCGCTGCTGGAGGCGTTCTCGGCCGCCGTGCCGGACCTGAACCCGGAGGACGTGCGCACCCTGCTGGCCAAGTTCGGCCTGAAGGCGGTGCACGTGCTGCGCCCGGCCGCGACGCTGTCGCCGGGCGAGCGGACCAGGGCGGCGCTGGCGCTGCTGCAGGCCCGCGGGGTGAACCTGCTGGTGCTGGACGAGCCGACCAACCACCTGGACCTGCCGGCGATCGAGCAGTTGGAGTCTGCGCTGGCCTCCTACACCGGCACCCTGCTGCTGGTCACGCACGACCGGCGGATGCTGGACACGGTGCAGGTGAACCGGCGGCTGGTGGTGGCGGACGGCAAGGTCCGCGAGGCCTGACGGCAAGTTTCGGCACAATCGGCGTCTTCCACCGGGACCTCGCCATGTGCTGTGCTGTCGCCCATGGTTGACAGTGCATCCACCACCGAGGCGCCGTCCTTCCCGACGGTGCCGCTGCGTCCGATGAGCGTGCCCGCCCGGCTGGCGGCGGAACGCTGCCGGGATTTCCACGAGGTGATGGCGCAGCGCCGCACCGTCCGGGACTACTCGACGCGTCCGCTGCCCGAGGGCGTGCTGGAGTGGGCGGTCCGCACGGCGGCGACCGCGCCGAGCGGGGCGCACGTGCAGCCGTGGCGGTTCGTGGTGGTGACCGATCCGGAGCGCAAGCGGGCGCTGCGGGAGGCCGCCGAGGCGGAGGAGCGGGAGTTCTACGCGCACCGGGCGTCCGAGGAGTGGCTGACGGCGCTGGCGCCGATCGGCACCGACTGGCGCAAGCCGTTCCTGGAGGACGCGCCCGCGGTGATCGTGGTGTTCGAGGTGCACAAGGGCCCGAACTCGCCGCGCCCGTACTACACGAAGGAGAGCGTCGGGATCGCCGTCGGCCTGCTGCTGGCCTCGCTGCACCAGGCGGGCCTGGCCACCCTGACGCACACCCCGAGCCCGATGCGCTTCCTGAACGAGGTCTGCGACCGCCCGCAGGAGGAGCGCGCCGCGTACGTGATCCCGGTGGGGTACCCGGCGGACGACGCCCGGGTGCCGGACCTGGAGCGCAAGGCGCTGGACGAGGTGATGGTGCGGCTCTGAGGGCCCGTGCCCGGGGCCGTGCACCGGCGTGCGCGACCCCGCCCCGGCCCGGGCGGTGAACGTGCCGTGAGGGTACGGAATATCCGCTGGTGGGAGCGGTCGCGGATGGCCCATACTCCCGATCATGAGTCACTCCACCGACGCTCCTGACAACACCGTGCGCCCGCTGACCACGGGCCGTCCGCCCGAGCTGCTGCCGCTCGGCGGCGGCGCCCACCTGCGCCGCCGCCGGGTCGCCGACGCGGCCGGGCTGAACGCCGCGGTGCTCGCCAACCTCGACCACCTGCGTCCGTGGATGCCGTGGGCCGCCAACGCGCCGACGCTGCCGGAGAGCGAGGAGCTCTCGGTGCGCGGCGAGCAGGTCTGGGACGAGGGCACCGACTTCATGTACCTGCTCGGGCTGGACGCCGAACCGGCGCTGGTGATCGGCGGGTTCGGCCTGCACGGCCGGCTCGGCCCGGGCGCCCTGGAGATCGGCTACTGGGTGCACCGCGAGCACACCGGCCGCGGCCTGGCCACCGCCGCCGCCCGCGCCCTCACCGGCGCGGCGCTCGCCCTGCCGGGCATCACGCGGGCGGAGATCCACTGCGACGAGTCGAACGGCGCGAGCGCCGCCGTGCCGCGCAAGCTCGGATACACGCTGGACCGGATCGACGCGGCGACGCCGACCGCCCCGGCGGAGACCGGCCGCAAGATGATCTGGGTGACCGGGGCCTGACGGAGGCCCGACTGCGCGAACGGGGACGGCCGGCGGCCGTCCCCGTTCGCGTCTCCCGGCCGGTTCAGCGTCCGGCGAGACGTTCGACCAGCGCCTGCCAGCTGTCCGCGAGCAGCGTGCCGAGGTCGCCGTTCCGGCACTGCCCGGCGGCCTGTTCCGCGGTGGGCGGGTCCATCGCCAGGAAGAGCAGCGGCGGGCCCTCCAGGGCGCTGGTGAGCTGGAAGGCCAGGGTGTCCAGGTCGTTCAGGCCGAGGTCGGCGCGGCCGAGCAGCATCCGCAGGTGGGGCTGGGTGAACACTGGCCCGCCGGACGGGACGGCGCCCTTGCGTTCGATGGCGGCGCGCGCGATGTCGTGCCGGGCCAGCAGGAAGCGGGTCCGTTCGCGGCCGTAGGCGATCAGCCGGTCGACCGGGTCGGCGCCGGGGCCGAGCGGCGGCGGGCCGGACATCACCCGGTCCTGGAAGCACTGCTCCTCGGCGTCGAGCAGGGCGCGGAAGATGCCGGCCCGGGTGCCGAAGCGCCGGAAGACGGTGCCCTTGCCCAGGCCGGCGCGCTCGGCGAGCCCGTCCATGGTGACTTTCTCGGTGCCGAGTTCGGCGATCATCGCGCGGGCCGTGCACAGCAGGGCCTCGCGGTTGCGGGCCGCGTCCGCGCGCTCGACCGGTGGCTTGCCGAAGGGGACGTCCATGGCTGCCAATTTACCTTCCGAGCAAAACGGGGTAAAGTCCGGTTCGTCGAAGCGGGGTAAAGTCCGCTTCGGTCGGGCGCGGTGCCCGCACCGGGCCGCACCCGGCCGCGCCGTACCCCGCCACGCCCGTCCCCCGACCGCCGGTCCCCGGCGGGCAAGGAATCCGAGGAGACCTGCCATGCACCTGTTCCGCCTGGACGCCAGCATCGTGCCCGCCGCTTCGACCAGCTCCGAACTGGCCGACACCGCCCACGCCGAGTGGACCGCCGCCCACCCCGAGGGCACCGTCACCCGCCGCCACCTGGGCACCGACCCGCTGCCGGGCGACGCCTGGGCGCCCGCCGTGCTGGCCGGCTTCACCCCCGAGGACCAGCGCACCGAGGAGCAGCGCACCGCCGTCGCGCTCGGCGCCGAACTCGCCGAGGAGCTGCGCGCCGCGGACGCCGCGATCATCGCCGTGCCGCTGTACAACTGGGGCGTCTCGCAGCACTTCAAGACCTGGGTCGACCTGGTGATCGCCGGCGCCGGCCCGACCGCCCAGCTGCTCGAGGGCAAGCCGACCGTGCTGGTCACCTCGACCGGCGGCGGCTTCGCCCCCGGCACCCCGCGCGAGGGCTGGGACCACTCCACCCCGTACCTGGAGCGCGTCCTGCGCGACGTCTGGGGCGCCGACCTCACCGTCGTCCGCCGCGAGCTGACCCTCGCCGCCGTCAACCCGGCGATGGAGGGCCTGCGCGGCCTGGCCGCCGAGTACCACACCCAGGCCCTGGACGCCGCCCGCGACGCCGGCAAGAACCTGGTCCGCGCCTGACGCTCCGACAGCGGCCGGCCGCTGGGCGGGGTTTCCCGTCCGGCGCCCGGCCGCTGTCGACTCCCCGCGCGGGCACGGCCCTCGGGCCGCCCCGCAGCCGCGGCCCGGCGGCGGCCGGTGAGAATGGTCCGCATGCACCCGCTCGACGCCGCCCCGCTGCTGGCCGCCATGGACCCGCTCCCCCACCGGGAGCGCACCGCGCTGTTCGTCCGCGCCGTGCGCGGCGCCGCGCCCGCCGACGCCGACCGGCTGATCGGCGAACTCGCCGCCGGCGACCGGTACTCCCGCCGGCTGGCCGCCCTCGCCGCCGAACTGGCCGGCCGCGCCGACCTGCTCGGCCGCTGGCTCACCGACCCGGACGCGGAGGTGCGCGGCCGGGCGATCCGCGCGGTGCGCACCCTGCCGGTGCCGGACGAGGCGGTGCTCGCCGCGTACGCGCACGGCTCGTCCGTGGTCCGGCACGGGCTGCGCCGCCGGCTGGCGCACGCCCGCCGCGAGGAGCTCGCCGCCCGGCTGCTGCCGCTGGCCCGGGACCGCTGGGGCGCCGCCGAGGCCGCGGCGCTGCTGCCGTTCTGCCCGCCTGCCACGGTGGCCGCCGAACTGCCCGGCCTGGCCGTCGCGGTGGGCTCCTGGTCCCGGCTGGCGAAGCGTCACCCCGACCTGGTCCTCGACCACCTGGAACGCGAACTCGACGGCGGACCGGACCGCTGGACGGAGCTGACCCGCCCGCTGCTGGCCGCCCTGCCGCTGCGCCCGGCCCGCGCCCTCGACCTGCTGGAACGCCACCGCCCGACCCGGCTCGACCCCGCCCTGGCCGCCGCGTTCGGCCCGCTCGTCCGGGTCGACGCCGAACGCGCCACCGCGCTGCTCGCCGACCCCGGACGCGAACCGGACTCCCGGGAGCGCCTGCCGAGCCGCACCGCGCTGCTCCGCATCGCCCGCGCCGACCCGCCGTCGCTGCCCGCGCTCGGCCGCCGCTGGCTCGACCGCCCCGACCGGTTCGCCGCCCTGCTGCGCACCCTCCCGCCGCGCCGCCGGCCCGCGTTCCTGGACGCCGCGACCGGCGGACTGCCGCTCCCCGCCGACCGGTTGACCGAACCCGTGCTGCGGCTGCTCCCCCGCGAGCGCCGTTGGTCCGAGACCCGCCGGCTGCGCGCCGCCGAACTCGCCCGCGGCCTGCCCGAGCACGCCGTCCAGTACCTGACCCCGCTGCTGCCGCCCGACGAGGCGTGGGACGCCCTGCTGCCCGCCACCCGGCGGCCGGACCCGGGCGAGCGCGCCACGGCCTGGCACCGCCTGTCCGCCGTTGCCGCCGCCGACCCCCGGCCCGAGGCGCCCGCCCGGCTGCTGGCCGAACTCCGGCGGACCCGCAACGAGCAGGACCCGGTCCGGCAGGGCGCCCTGCGGGCCCTCGCCGCCTTCCCCGCCCGCCGCTTCGCGGACGCCCACGCCGAGGCCCTCACCGACCTCGCCGCCGAGGCGCTCGCCGCCCGCGACTGCTCCCCCGGCACCCGGCACGCGCTGTCCCTGCTCGCCGTCGGCGTGCTCGCCGCCCACCCCGCCGGCGAACGCCCCGACCTGCTCGCCTTCTCGCTCGCCGTGCTGGAGGAACTCACCTCCCGCACCGGCGGCCTGACGCTCCCTCCGCTGGCCGGCCGGCTCCGCCGCGGCCAGGAGCGGCAGGTGCTCGACGCGCTGCGCCCCGCCCTCGACCGCGAGGAGCGGCACCTGCTGCTGTTCGCCCTGGTCCGGGCGCTCGGCCCGCGCGCCGAACTGCTCCCGGAGCTCGACGACCGGCTGCACCGCGCCCTCGGCACCGAACGCGACCGGGAGTTCACCGAGGCGCTGTGCCTGTGGCTCGCACCGCGCCGGGGCCGCGCCGCGAAGATCCTGACGGCCCTCCGGCTCGACCCGTCGGCGGCCTTCTTCGACCCGGTCCGGCACCACCTGGCCACCACCCGCACCGACCTGCTCGACTCCACGCTGCTCGCCGAACGCCCGCCGACCGGACGGTTCCTGCGCCCCGGCGAGCGCCGCCCGCTGCCGCCCGCCCGGCACGCCGGCCGCTGGGCGCCCCGCCAGGTGGCGCGCGCCGCCGAGCTGCTCGACGCGGTCGCCTCCGACCCCGGCCGCACCCGCGACGACCGGACCCTCGCCGTCCGGGAGGCCGCCCACCTGCCGGGGCACGGCACCCGGCTGGCGCACCGTCACCTCGCCGACCCGGACGTGCTGGTCGCCGAGTCCGCGCTCGCCGCGCTGCCCTGGACGGACGATCCGGCGGCCGCGCTGCCGCTGCTGCTGGAACACGTCGGCGACGACCGGGCCCGGGTCGCGCTGTACGCCGCCGGCCGCGCCGCCCGGCACGCCGACCCGGCCCGGCTGGCCGCGCTGCTCGCCGAACCCGCCACCCGGACGTCCGGCGCCAAGGTCACCGCCCGCAAGGAGGCCGTCCGGCTCGCCGCCCGCTTCCTGCCCGTCGACGAGGCCGCCGGCCTGGTCGCCGCCGCCTTCCACGCCCCCGGCCAGCACCCGGACGTCCGGGCCGCCGCGGCCGCCCGGTGCGCCGAACTGCTGGACGCCGCCCCGCCCGGACGCTGCTCGCCGAGGCCGCCGCCGATCCGCAGCCGCAGGTCCGGCAGGCCGTCGCCGCCGCGCCGCCGCACCTGCTGGCGGCCCGTCACCGTCCGTACTACGCGCGGCTGGTGGCCGGGATCGCGGTCCGCACCGGCTCGGCGGAGGACCTGGCGGCGGCCCGGACCGCGATCACCGCCCTGCCGCAGTGGGCCCGGTACGTGCCGGGCGCGGCCGAGGTGCTGCCCGGGCTGGTCACCGACCTCGACCGGCGCGGCACCTGGCTGACCGCCGCCATGGCGCTGCGCACGCTCGCCGTCTCCCGGGTGCCGCACCCGGCCGGCGGCACCGCCGAGGGCAGCCTCAACCACCGCGCCCTGGCCGGGCTGCTGGCCGCCGCGTCCGAGTCCCCGGCGGGCCGCGATCTGCCCGCCCGGCAGCGCATCGGCTCCCTCACCGACCACCCCCGGCAGCCGCTGGGCCGGCCCGCACTGCTCGCCCAGGCCGAGCAACTGCGCGGCCACGACGAGCTGTTGACGCTCCGTGCGACCCTGCTGGCGCGGGCCGCCGACCCGGCCAAGCCGGAGTTCGGCGACGACCTGGCCCGCCTCGCCGAGGCCCTCGCCGACCGCCCCCTGCTGGCCGCCCGGCTCGCCAGGCCGCTCGCCAGGACCGTCGCCGGCACCCGCCCCCTCCCGCCCGACGCCGAGGCCCCGGCCGCCGCCTGCCTCCGCACCCTCGCCGCCGAAGGCGGCCCCGTCACCGGTCTGCTGGCCGCCGCACTCACCGCCCGCCTGGGCGCCCGCAGCGCCTGGTCCGGCGACTGGCCCGCCGTCCTGGCCGCGCTCCGCGCCCACCCCGACCCCGAGGTCCGGGCGGCAGCCCACGAGACAGTGACGGTGCTGGAATGACGGGTGTGCGGGACAAACCGCGCACAGATCACCCTTCCCCCACGATTCCATCATCCCGGGTGATCACGGCACAGGCGGAACGCTCAGCATATTCCGGGCTTTTCCCGAAAGGCCGTCGGGAACCGGCCACGCATGGCCGGTTCCCGTTCGGTAGAAAATAATCCTTGACATGACTACGGCAGAAAATCATGCTTATGCCCGGGCCATGATCAGGTAATCGGTCCCGGGCCCCGGCGCCAGCCGGGCCGTTCGTTTCCCCCCGAAAGGACAAGCATGAAGAACTTCATCCGTCGCCGGGCCGGCGTGATCGGCGCCGCGCTGCTCGCTGCCACCGCGATGACGGCGATACCCGCCCACGCCGAGGGCAGCTGGAGCTCCTACATCTCGAACTGGAACTCCGGCAACGAGTCGCGCCGCTGGACCGACAACCACACCGACAGCACGAGCACCCAGGTCGACTTCTCCAGCTGCACCATCCACGCCGGCGACACCAAGATCCGCCTCGAACTGGACCGCGACATCTCCTACTGGCCGGACGCCACCTACGGGATGCGGGACAACTACTGCGGCAACAGCAACTGGGGCGAGATGTCCGACAAGGGCAGCTTCTACTTCATCGACTACCACGACGGCGGGATCGACGTCGGCAGCGTCTACACGTCATACTGACGTTCAATTGCCCGGTCGGCACCGGAATTCCCCCGGTGCCGACCGGGCGAACAATTCGCCCCGAAAACGGAATGCCATGCCGATCAATATTTCGAACTGCTCGTTCAGCTATCGCCGCGGGCTGCCGGTCCTCCAGCAGTTAAGCATTTCATTCGAACCCGGCGCCACCGTGCTGCTCGGGCCCAACGGCGCCGGAAAGTCGACGCTGATGGGAATCGCTGCCACGGCGCTGAAACCGAAGACCGGTGAAATTGGACTGGGCACCGTCACCGCCGTCGGCCGGTCGGCGGTCCGGGAGTACCGCCGCAGGGTCGGCTGGCTGCCGCAGCAGGTCCGGCCGGTGGCAGGGCTGCGGGTGCGCGAGCAGGTCGCGTACGGCGGCTGGTTGAAGGGCATGAGCCGCGGCGCCGCGTGGGACGCCTCGGCCGGCGCCCTCGCGAAGGTCCGGATGAGCCAGCTCGCCGACCGGCGCAGCGCCGAACTCTCCGGCGGCCAGCTCCGCCGTCTCGGCATCGCCCAGGCGCTGGTGCACGACGCCGAGGTGGTGCTCCTCGACGAGCCCACTGCCGGCCTCGACCCGTCCCAGCGCTCGGCCTTCCGCAAGCTGCTCGCCGAACTCCAGGACGCCGTGAGCTTCATCGTGTCAACCCATCAGACCGAGGACCTGGCCGCGAGCTACCGCAGCGTCGTCGTCCTCGACCAGGGGCGGGTCAGGTACCAGGGCTCCATCGGCGAGTTCCTCGGCCGGGTGCCCGCCGGGGTGTCCGAGGAACGCCGGGCCGAGGCCGCGTACTCCGAGCTCGTCGTCGAGGAGGCGTGATGCGCTGGTCCACCCTGCTCCGCACCTCGATCGCCCTCCGGGTCGCCCCGGCCCTGCTGATCTGGGTGCTGGCGTACGTCGGCAACGTCAACGCCTGGGTGGTGGAGGGCTACTGGGCGTCCGTCACCGGCCAGAGCTCGTTCCTCCTCGGGTTCACCGCCCCGGCCTGCGCCGCGTGCGCCGCCTGGGAGGGCGCCCGGGTGAAGGCTTCCCGGGTGCTGGACGGAGCCCCCGTCAGGTCGGCGGCGGCGGTGGCCGGTTGGCGGATGCTGCCGGTCCTGGTGATGGGTCTGCTCGCCGTGCTGCTGCCGCTCGCCGTGCTGGCGCCGGAGGCCGCCGGGTCGCCCGGTGGCCCGACGCTGTCGATCCTGGGTGTCGAACTGCTCGTCGTGGCGGCCCACACGGCGCTCGGCTACGCCGCCGGCCAGACGATGTCGGCGCTGCTGGCCGTGCCGCTGGTCACCGTGGGGAGCTTCGTGTGGATGGCCTACCCGGCCTCGCTGAACACCTTCTGGGTCCGGCAGTTGAACGGCCACAACCTCTCCGGGTGCTGTGCGCTCGACCAGCAGGTCTCCTACCGGGCGCTGGCCGCGGCCGGCCTGGTCGCCGTCGGCATGGTCGCCGGCGCCCTGCTGTGGCTCGCCGGGCGGACCCGGCTGCTGCGGGCGGGCGCCGCCCTGGTGGTCGCTTCCGCGCTGGCCGCCGGGTCGGCCGCCGCCGTGCCGCTCGGGTACCGGGCGTCGGTGGCCCGGGACCGGAGCCTGCTGCGGTGCGACTCCGGGCAGCCGCAGGTGTGCCTGTGGCCGGAGCAGCGCGGGGCCGCGGGCGACGTCCGGGCCTGGGCGGACCAGGCGCACAGCCGGCTCGCCGCGGCCGGCGTGCCGGACTCCGGCCCGCTGATGCTGCTCACCGCGCGCCCGACCCGGGGCGAGGTGGTCGACGCTGTCGCCCGTTCCGCCGTCACCCCCACCGCCCCGGAGTGCGCCCGCACCGGTGTGTGGCCGGGTGCCCGGGCCGTCGGACCGGTCAGGGCCTGGCTGACGATCAGCGCGGGCGGGGCTCTCCAGGACCTGAACGGGAAGCTCCGGCCGGACGACGCCCAGTTGGTCCGGCAGCTCGTCGCGGCCCCGGCCGACGCCCAACTGGCCTGGTACCGGGCCAACTCGGCCGCCATGGCGTCGTGCGACCGGGTGCCCGAACTGGACCCGGGCCGCTACCTGGCCGACGCCCCGGGGCGGGGGTAGCCGTGCTCTGGTGGATGCGCGTGCGGGTACTGCCCGCGGTGCTGGCCGGCACGGTGCTGTCCGTGCTGGCCGGCTCGCAGGCCCGATCGATCGTGGTGCCGGTCCCGATCGTGGTGGGCGGGATCTCCTTCCCGCTGCCGATGGCGTTCCTGCTGCCGCTGCTGCCGGTCTGCCTGTTCCTGTACGGCTGGGGGCGGGCCGACGCGGTCGGCGAGCGGACGGCGGTGCGCCGGGTCGCGCTGCTGGACGCGGCCGCGGTGCTGGGGGCGACGGGGCTGGCCGCGGCGGTCGGGTTCCACTCGGCGACCGGCGTGATGGTGGCGCGGGACTTCGCCGGGTACCTGGGCCTGGCGCTGGTCGTCCGCTGGTGCGCGGGGGTGCTCGCGGCGGGCCTGGCGGTGTCCGTCTTCCCATTCGTCTGCGCCTCGTTGGGGGTCCGGCACGGCGTCCCGCGGGTGTGGGCGTGGCCGTTCCTGCCGGCCGGATCGGTGCCGGCCGCGCTGGAGGTGCTGGTCCTGCTGACGGTGGGCGTCCTGCTGCTGTGGCGCGGCCCGCTGGAGCGGTCGCGGCAGGCGGATCTCGCGGCGGGGTGACCGGCTCCCGTCGGCGGGAGGCGGCCGGGAGGCGACCGGCGGGTGGCCCCCCGGTGGGGTGAATTGCCGTGCGGCCACCGGAGGGTGACGTTCCGTCCGATGTGTTGACCGTCCGGGTCCGGTTCCGCGCGGGGCGGACTACGATCGATCGATGACGGACACGACGCGCAGAGCAGACGACAGAGCCGCGGTCGCGGCCAGGTTCCCGGCCCTCCACGCGCCGCAGCGCTGGGAGTGGGGCGGCATAGACGCCCAGTTCACCACCGAGCTGCCGCCGGACGAACTGGTCACCAACATCCACCTGGTGGGGTTCACCGAGGGCCGGGTGGTCCTCTGCCGCGACGTGCGCGGCCACTGGTTCCTGCCCGGCGGCACCCGGGAGGCCGCCGAGAGCATCGAGTCCTGCCTGGCCCGCGAGTTGCGCGAGGAGGCCGGCGCCCGGCTGATCGGCCCGCCGACCTGGATCGGCCACCACCTCGCGGTCTCCGACGGCCCCGTCCCGTACCGGCCCTGGCAGCCGCACCCGGTCAAGGCGTGGCTGTGGGGCTGGGCCGAGGTGCTCGTCGACTCCCTGCCCACCAACCCGGCCGACGGCGAGCAGGTCCTCGAAGTCCGGCTCACCACCCCCGAGGAGGCGCGGTCGCTGCTGGCCCGCCACCGCGAGCCCTGGTGGCCCGAACTCGTCGCACTGGCCGCGGAGTCCCGCAGCGGCGGCTGACGGCGGACGGCCGGCCCGCGCAGGGACCGGCCGTCGGGAGCAGGAGTGCTACTTGCCGAGGCCGGCGCGGCGGAGGGCGTCGGCCATGGCGGAGTTGGCGGGGGCGGGCGGGGTGCGGTCGGCCTGGCGGCGGTCCTGCCGCGGGGGCGGCTGTCGCGGCGGCCGCCGCCCTCGCGGGGCCGGCGGCGGCGGGCCGGGTCTCGTCGTCGAGCCGCAGGGTGAGGCCGATGCGCTTGCGCTGGACGTCGACGGCGGTGACCTTGGCGCGGACGATGTCGCCGGGCTTGACCACCTCGCGCGGGTCCTTGACGAAGTTCTTGGACAGCGCGGAGACGTGCACCAGGCCGTCCTGGTGGACGCCGATGTCGACGAAGGCGCCGAACGCGGCGACGTTGGTGACCACGCCCTCCAGGACCATGCCGACCTCCAGGTCGGAGATCTTCTCGACGCCGTCCTTGAAGGTGGCGGTCTGGAAGGCGGGCCGCGGGTCGCGGCCGGGCTTGTCGAGCTCGCCGAGGATGTCGGTGACGGTCGGCACGCCGAAGGTGTCGTCGGCGAAGTCGCCGGGCCGCAGCGAGCGCAGCACCGCGCCGTTGCCGATCAGGGCGCGGAGCTCGCCGCCGGTGGAGGCGAGGATGCGGCGGACCACGGGGTACGCCTCGGGGTGGACGGCGGAGGCGTCCAGCGGGTCGTCGCCGTCCGGGATGCGCAGGAAGCCCGCGCACTGCTCGAAGGCCTTCGGGCCGAGCCGCGCGACGTCCTTCAGCGCGCGCCGGGTCCGGAACGGACCGTTCGCGTCGCGGTGCGCGACGATGTTGTCGGCGAGCGTGCCGGTGATGCCGGAGACCCGGGTGAGCAGCGGCGCGGAGGCGGTGTTGACGTCGACGCCGACGGCGTTGACGCAGTCCTCGACCACGGCGTCCAGCGAGCGGGAGAGCTTGAGTTCGCTCAGGTCGTGCTGGTACTGGCCGACGCCGATCGACTTGGGGTCGATCTTGACGAGTTCGGCCAGCGGGTCCTGGAGGCGGCGGGCGATGGAGACCGCGCCGCGGATGGAGACGTCCAGCCCGGGCAGTTCCTGGGCGGCGAACGCGGACGCGGAGTACACGGACGCGCCGGCCTCGCTGACCATCACCTTGGTGAGCCCGAGCTCGGGGTGACGCTTGATCAGGTCGGCGGCGAGCCGGTCGGTCTCCCGGGAGGCGGTGCCGTTGCCGATCGCGACCAGGTCGACCCGGTACTGGGCGGCGAGCCGGGCCAGGGTGGCGAGCGCGGCGTCCCACTTGTTGGCGGGCTGGTGCGGGTAGATCGTCTCGTGCGCGACGACCTTGCCGGTGGCGTCGACCACGGCGACCTTGACGCCGGTGCGGAAGCCCGGGTCGAGGCCCATGGTGGCGCGGGTGCCGGCGGGGGCGGCGAGCAGCAGGTCGCGCAGGTTGGCGGCGAAGACCCGCACCGCCTCGTCCTCGGCCTCGGCGCGCAGCCGGGTCCGCAGGTCGATGCCGAGCCGGACCAGGATGCGGGTGCGCCAGGCCCAGCGGACGGTGTCGGTGAGCCACTTGTCGGCGGGGCGGCCGCGGTCGGCGATGCCGAAGCGGGCGGAGATCCGCTGCTCGTAGTCGCTCGCGCCGGGCAGGTCGGCCTCCTCGGCGCCGTCGTACGGGGAGAGTTCGAGGTCGAGGACCTCTTCCTTCTCGCCGCGCAGCATCGCCAGGATCCGGTGCGAGGGCAGCTTGGTGTAGGGCTCGGCGAAGTCGAAGTAGTCGGCGAACTTGGCGCCGTCCTGCTCCTTGCCGTCGCGGACCTTGGCGACCAGCCGGCCGCGGGTCCACATCCGTTCGCGCAGCGAGCCGACCAGGTCGGCGTCCTCGCCGAAGCGCTCGACCAGGATGGCGCGGGCGCCGTCCAGTGCGGCGGGCGCGTCGGCGACCTGCTCGTTCAGGAAGGTCGCGGCGAGCGCGGCCGGGTCCTGGGACGGGTCGGCGAGCAGCGTGTCGGCCAGCGGTTCGAGGCCGGCCTCGCGGGCGATCTGCGCCTTGGTGCGCCGCTTGGGCTTGTACGGGAGGTAGATGTCCTCCAGCCGGGCCTTGGAGTCGGCGGCGAGGATCTGCGCGCGCAGCGCGTCGTCCAGCTTGCCCTGGGAGTCGATGGACTCCAGCACGGCGGTGCGGCGCTCCTCCAGCTCGCGCAGGTAGCGCAGCCGCTCCTCCAGGGTGCGCAGCTGGGTGTCGTCGAGGGCGCCGGTGGCTTCCTTGCGGTAGCGCGCGATGAAGGGGACGGTCGCTCCTCCGTCGAGCAGGCCGACGGCGGCCTGCACCTGGTTCTCGCGGACGCCCAGTTCCTCGGCGATCTTGCGTTCGACGGGCATGGTCACGATGCCGGTCACCCTTTCTGACGGTTGCGCGTGGTCGCCCGTGCATTCTGGCAGGTCCGACCGACGGAATCCGGCGGGCCGGGTGGCGGAGGGCCGCGTGGCGCGTTCCGGGGACGTGCGGGGACACGCACCGGCGCCGGACCAGGGACGCCCTATTTGTCTGATATGAGATGGATCCGATGATCGCCCGACCGTACTGGAGGACACGGTGGTGCAGGCCCCCGACCGGCCGATCCGCTGGACCCGCCCCGTGACCTGGCCCCGCGAGGTCCTCGCGCTGGCCGCGTACTGGCTCTCCAGCCGGATGCTGATGGTCGGACTGGTCCGCTCCGGCAAGACCGAGCCCGCCATCGAGGTGCACCGGCTGTACCACGGCTGGGCCGAGGTGCTCCGCACCGGCAGCTTCCCGGTGGACGACGTCAGCTGGCAGTACCCGCCGGGCGCGGCGCTGCCGATGCTCGCACCCACCGCGGTGCCGTTCCTGACGTACCTTCAGGCCTTCGTCGGACTGATGGTGCTCACCGACGCACTGGCCCAGTTCGGGCTGCTGCGGGCCTCGGCGGGCCGGCCCGGCCGGTCCACCTCGGGGGCGTGGCTGTGGGCGCTCGCCCTGCCGCTGCTGCTCGGACTGCCGTACGCCCGCTACGACGTGGCGGTCACCGCGCTGGCGATGGCCTCGCTGCTGCTGACGGCCGCCCGGCCCCGGACGGCCGGGGCGCTGGCGGGCATCGGCGCCCTGCTCAAGGTGTGGCCGGCGCTGACCGTGCTCGGCACGCCGCGCGGCCGCACCACCCGGCAGGTCTGGACGTCCGGCGCGGCCGCCGCGCTCGCCCTGCTGCTGGTGCTGGCCGCGGCCTTCGACCACGTCCTGGACTTCCTGCCGGCCCAGCGCGCCCGCGGCGTGGAGATCGAGTCGCTGGCCGGCTCGGGCTTCCAGCTGGCCCGGCTGTTCGGCTGGCCCGGCCGGGTCGAACAGCGCTACGGCTCGGTCGAGTTCCTCGGCCCGTACGTCCACCGGGCCTCGCAGCTGTCCCTGCTGCTGACCGCGGCCGCGTTCGCCTGGCTGCTGCTGTGGCGGCTGCGGGCCCGCCGCTGGAGCGCCGCCACCCCGTACGACGCGGCGCTCAGCGCGGTGCTGCTGTTCACGGTGACCAGCCGGGTGATCTCCCCGCAGTACCTGGTCTGGCTGATCGGCCTGGCCGCGGTGTCGCTCTCCGTCCGGGGCACCAGCCAGCGGCCGGTGGCGCTGCTGCTGATCCCGGTGGTGGGGCTGACCACCGTCGACTACCCGCTGTTCTTCGACGCGGCGCAGCTCGGCGGCTGGCGGCCGACCGCGGTGATCGTGGCCCGCAACGGGCTGCTGCTGGCGGCGGCGCTGTGGTCGGCGGGGCGGCTGTGGCGGGCCACCGTGCCGTCCGCCGCCGGCCGCCGGGCCGAGGCCGCGCCGGCCGGTCCGCGGCCGGGGCACCGGCCGGACGCCGACCCGGTCCGCTCGGCCTGAGCCGCCGCCGGCCGTACACTCGCCGCCATGGCCGACACCGTGCTGGACCGGCTCGCCGCCGGGAACTACCTGCTGATCACCAGTTACCGGAAGGACGGCAGCGCCGTGCCGACGCCGGTGTGGGTGGTCCGCGACGGCGACGCCCTCGGGGCGTGGACCGTCACCGACTCGTGGAAGGTGAAGCGGATCCGGCGGCGCGCCGACGTCCTGGTCGGGCCGTGCGACGTGCGCGGCAACCCGACCGGCGAGGCCGTCCCGGCGACCGCGTCGGTCGCCGACCCGGCCACCACCGAGCGCTACCGGCGGCTGATCGCCCGCAAGTACCGGCTGATCGGCCGGCTGACCCTGCTCGGCAGCCGGCTGCGCCGCGGCCGGGAGGGCACGGTCGGCCTCACCATCCGCCGGCCGAGCCCTCCTGACGCTCCGTCAGGCTTGGTACGGCAGCAGCTCGGGGCGCTTCGCGGGGCGCCCGTCGCCGGAGGAGCGGCCGCGCAGCCGCCGGCCGATCCACGGGCCGACGTGGGTGCCCAGCCAGCGGGCGTCCTCGCGGAGCTTGCGGCCGCGGGTGCGGGTGTCGGGTTCGGCGAGGGGCGCCCGCCAGTCCTCCTCGGACGGGCGGCCGAGCGCCTCCAGGACGGCCAGCGCGACCCGGCGGTGGCCCTCCGGCGACAGGTGGAGCCGGTCCTCGGCCCACAGCCGGCGGTCGTCGAAGGCGGGCGCCGAGAACAGGTCGACCAGCACCACCTGCCCGGGGTGCTCCCGCACCGTCCGCTCGACGAAGGCCTTCATCCGCAGGATCGCGGGGAGCAGCCGGGCGCTGCCGGCCATCCGCCGGGTCGGGTCGGTGGAGGTGAACAGCACCACGGTGCGGCCCTCGGCGACCAGCGCGGCCGCGCACTCGCCGAGCCGCCGCTCCACCTCGGCCACGTCGCAGCCGGGGCGGAGCACGTCGTTCAGGCCGCCGGCCAGCGTGACCAGGTCGGCGTCGGTCGCCGCGGCCAGGTCGACCTGCTCCGCGCGGATCTGGCCGATCAGCTTGCCCCGGACGGCGAGGTTCGCGTACCGGAATCCGTCCTGCTCCGCGGCGAGCACGTCCGCGACGCGGTCCGCCCAGCCGCGGTACTCGCCGCCGGGCAGCAGGTCGTCGCACATGCCCTCGGTGAACGAGTCGCCCACCGCCACCATCGCCCGGTACTTCCGCACGCCGCCTCCAGGGTTGTCCACCCGCCCAACCCTACCCAGGCGTAACCGGCGGGTTCAGCCGGTCCCGGTGCGTGGCCGGGGGACCACCTCCACGGCCTCCGGGCCGTTGACGACCAGCGACGGGAGGCGGGCTGGCCGCTGCCCCGGTGCGGCCAGCGAGAGCTCGGGGAGCCGCTCGAACAGGGTGCTGAGCGCGACCTCGGCCTCCAGCCGGGCCAGCGGTGCGCCGACACAGAAGTGCGGGCCGTGGCCGAACGCCAGGTGGCCCTTGTCCGCGCGGCCGGGGTCGAACTCGTCCGGGCGGTCCGGGTGTTCCCCGGGGTCGCGGCCGGCGGCGGCGAAGCCGACCACGATCGGGTCGCCCTTCGCGATCCGCACGCCCTCGCCGAGGTCGATGTCCTCCAGCGCGTACCGCAGCGGGACGTACATCACGGGGCCCTCCAGCCGGAGGGTCTCCTCGATCACGTCCGTCCAGTCGATCGCGCCGGCCCGCAGCCGGGCGAGCTGCTCGGGGTGGGTGAGCATCTCCAGCGCGGCACTGGCGATCAGGTTGACGGCGGTCTCGAAGCCGGCGGCGATCATGGTGAACAGCGTGCCGACCAACTCGTGCTCCGCCAGCGGCTGTTCGCCGGAGCGGTCGGAGAGCAGCAGGTCGGTGGTCAGGTCGGCACCCGGGTGGGCCCGCTTGTGGGCGGCCAACTCGCCGAGGCGCTCGTAGAGTTCGGTCTGCGCGGCGAGCGCGTCCGGCTCGGGCAGCGAGGAGTCCAGCACCCGGTCGATCAGCGCGCCGAGCGCCTCCCGCAGGTGGTCCGGCACGCCGAACAGGTCGCAGATCACCGTCATGGTCAGCGGCCTCGCCAGGGCCGAGCGCAGGTCCGCGCGTTCGCCCGGTGCGAGCGCGCCGAGCGCCGCCACCAGCCGGTCGGCGGTCGCCTGCACCTGGGGGCGCATCGGCTTCACCCGGCGCGGCAGGAAGCTCGGGGCGATCCGGCCGCGGGCGGCGCGGTGCTCCTCGCCGTACCGGTTGACCAGGCTGTCCTGGAACGCCACCGAGCCCAGCACCCAGCCGTCCGGCACCTCTCCGATGCCCGGCCAGTGCCGGCGGAAGTCCCGGGACACCCGCGGGTCGGTGGTCAGCGCCTGGATCACGCTGTGCCTGGTCACCGCCCAGGCCCGGATCCGCCCGGGCAGCTCGACCAGCACCGCCGGCCCCGCTCCCGCAGCGCGGCGGCCTCCGCGTGCACCGCGGCCGCGGTGGGGTCGAGGAACGGGCAGGCGGGCGCGGCAGGGTCGGACACGGCGTGCTCCCCTCACGAAGGTCCTGGCTGCCCCATATGCTGCGCCCCCCGCGCGGCGTCCGGTAGCCTCCCCGCGCCTTTGGCCTGATTCCACTCCTCGGTCCGTCAACTCCCGTTCCAACAGGGCGCGTTGGCCCCACCAGTCGCCCGGGTCAGTGCGAGGTGAGGGCGACCGCGGCCTCGGCGGTGTGCAGTTGGAAGGTGAGCGACTCCTGCAGGTACAGGTGCACGGTGGCGTCGTCGTGCGAGAGGTAGCCGATGGACAGGTCCTCGCCGAGGTGCAGCTCGAAGTCGCCGCCGCGCGCGGAGAGCAGCACCGCGCCCTCGACGGCGGGCGCCCAGATGATCTCGCCGTCGAGCAGCCGGGCCAGGTGGTTGTGGACCGGGTAGCCGTGGTCGGAGGTCTCGTTGACGGCGGTGTGGGTGTCGGCGCCGAGCAGCAGCGAGTAGGGGCCGCCGACGCCGGCCAGGCGCAGCGCGGTGAGGGCCCGGCTGACGGCGTTGGGGTAGTCGCGGACGTCCTCGGGGAGGGCGACCGGGTGGTTGCTGGAGCCGTCCCGGATGCCGGTGATGCCGGCGGCGGCGTAGCCGTCGAAGATGGCCCGGTCCTCGGCGAGGGCGATGGTGCGGGCGGCGTCCTTGACCGGGTCCCAGTCGGAGTCCTTGGAGCCGCGTTCGACGTCGTCCACGGCGGCCCGGGTGACGGTGAACGGGACGCGGAGCTCGACCAGCGGCTGGCACTCCCGGGCCCGGGCCCGGATGCCGTTGCCGGGGGCGGCGATGTCGGCGAGGTGGCCGGTGCCGACCGCGGCGAGTTCCGGGCCGTCGGGGCCGAGCAGGTCGACGACCCGGCGGCCGGCCAGGTGCAGGGTGAAGGTGCGCCGGGCCTCTTCCTCGATCTCGGCCCAGGCGGCGGCGGAGACGGGCGCCAGTTCGCGGTGCAGGTTGTTCACGGTGCGGTACTCCTCTTCAGGCTGCCGATGCGGAGACTGCCGTCCCGGGCCGGCGGGGGTGCGGGCGGGCCGGCGGCTGCGATGCCGACGCCGCGTCATGTCCGGCGCGGGCGGCGGCGGTGCCGGGCGCGGGCGGCGGGTCGCCCAGGAAGTCCGCGCTGGGGACGTGGAAGAAGGTGCCGGTGACGGCGGTGGAGAAGTCCAGCAGCCGGTCGTGGGCGGCGGGCCCGCGGCCGAGGAACATGTTGCGCAGCATCTCCTCGGTCACCCACGGGTCGCGGGCGTAGCCGATGAAGTAGGTGCCGCACTCGCCGCCCTCGGTGAACGAGCCGAACGGCATGTTGAGCCGCCAGATGTCGCGGTCCTCGCCGTCCGGGCCGGTGACGGTGTTCAGCGCGACGTGCGAGTCGGCGGGCTTGGCGGCGTCGTCCAGTTCGATGTTGTCGATCTTGGTGCGGCCGATCACGAGCTCCTGCCGCTCGGTGCTCAGCGCGTTCCACTCGTCCATGTCGTGCAGGTACTTCTGCACGATGACGTAGGAGCCGCCGGCGAAGGCCGGGTCCTCGTCGCCGATCAGCACCGCCTCGGCGGCCTCCGGCCCGACCGGGTTCTCGGTGCCGTCGACGAAGCCGATCAGGTCGCGGCAGTCGAAGTACCGGAAGCCGTGGGTCTCGTCGACCACGCTGACGGCGGGGCCGAGCCGGCCGGTGATCTTCGTGGTGAGCTCGAAGCACAGGTCCATGCGCTCGGCGCGGACGTGCAGCAGCAGGTCGCCGGGGGTGGCGGGGGCGAGGTGCCGGGGGCCGGCCAGCTCCTGGAACGGGTGCAGCTGGGCGGGGCGGGGGCCGGCGAACAGGCGGTCCCAGGCGTCCGATCCGATGCCGACCACCAGGGCCAGCCCGTCGTGCGGGGCGCGGCTGCTCACCGAGCGGGTCAGCCCGCCGAGGTCGGGCAGCAGGTCGCGGACGGCCTGCTCGCCACCCTCCTCCAGGGCGAGCACCAGGAACACGGCGGCCCCGGTCAGATCGGCGAGGACCGGTTGGGGCTGCGGCATGGAGAGGACTCCCAGGGGCTGCCGGGACGTTCGGACGCCCGCCGACCATACCCGGCAAAAGGTTCGAGACTCCGCCATAGCGCCCGAATCGGGCGTGTCCCCGGCCTGCTCAGCGGGGCTGCCGCTCCCGGCGGTCCTGCCGCAGCCGCTCCAGCTCCTCGGTCATCCGGGTCAGGAACCGCACCACGGTGGCGACTTCCTCGGCCCGGAACTCGGACCGCACCCGGTCGGTGCAGTGCGCGACCGGCGTGAACCAGTCGAACGCCAGCCGGGCCGCGTCCGGGTGGTAGTGCACGTGCACCTGCCGCCGGTCGGCGGCGTCCCGGGTGCGGTGGACGTGCCCGGCGCGCTCCAGCCGGTCCAGCACGGCCGTCACCGCGCCGGAGGTGAGGCCGAGTTCGGCCCGCAGCCCGCCCGGGGTGATGCCCGGCGGGTCGGTGGCCCGCAGCACCGCCAGCAGCGCCTGCACGTCGGTGGCGTGCAGGCCCTGCGCGGCCGCGAAGTCGTGCCCGAGCAGGTTCATCTCGGACGCCAGCCCCTGCAGCAGCCGTCCGAACTCCCGGTCGCCGTCCCGCTGCGCCACCACCGTGCGCTCCTCACTCCGTGTCCTCCGGCCCGTCCGGACGACCCTAGCGCCACCGGCACGCCGTCGAGATCTCTCAATCATTGAGATATCCTCCCGCCCATGCCGACCTCACCGCGCCGTACCCGGTTCCTGCTCCCGCTCGCCCTGCTGCTGGTCTGGCTGGCGCTCGGCGGCGCGTTCGGCGCGTTCGCCGGGCGCCTCGGCGAGGTGTCCACCAATGACGGGGCGTCATTCCTGCCGCGCAGCGCGGAATCCACCCGGGTGACCGAACTGGAGCGGGCCTTCCGCACCGGGAGCACGCTGCCCGTGGTGCTGGTCTGGGAGGCGCAGGACGGGCCGGTCGACGACCGGCTGCGGGCCGAGGCCGGCCGCGCCCTGGCCGCCGCCGCCGCGGTGCCCGGCACCACCGGGCAGGCCTCGCCGCTGCTGCCCGCCGCGGACGGGCGCGCCCTGGAGGCAGTGGTGCAGCTGCGCGCCGACCTCGGCCCGGACACCAAGGTCGCGGTCCGGGAGATCCGCGAACGGGCCCGGGTGGCGGGCGCGACCAGCGGAGTGGCCGGGCCGGCGGCCGTCCAGGCCGACCTGTCCGGGGCGTTCGCCGGCATCGACGGCCTGCTGCTGGGCGTGGCGCTCGGCGTGGTGCTGCTGATCCTGCTGCTGGTGTACCGGGCCGTGCTGCTGCCGCTGCTGGTGATCGCCGGCGCGGTGTTCGCCCTCGCGGTGGCCTGCGCGGTCGTCTACGCGCTGGCCCGGCACGGCGTGGTCCGGGTGGACGGGCAGGTGCAGGGCCTGCTGTCGATCCTGGTGATCGGCGCGGCCACCGACTACGGCCTGCTGGTGTCCGCCCGCTTCCGGGAGGAACTGGCCGCCGGCCGCGACCGGTTCGACGCCGCCCGCACCGCGCTGCGCCGCTCCGCGGAGCCGGTCGCCGCCTCCGGCCTGACGGTCGGGCTGGGCCTGCTGGTGCTGCTGCTCTCGGACCTGACGAACAATCGGGCGCTCGGCCCGGTCGGCGCGATCGGCATCGCCTGCGCCGTCCTCGCCGCGCTGACCTTCCTCCCGGCGGCGCTGGCGCTGTCCGGCCGGGCCGCGTTCTGGCCGGCCCGGCCCACCGCCGCGGGCGGCTCCGGCCGGCTGTGGCAGCGGGTCGCCGACCTGGTGGCGCGTCGCCCGCGCGCGCTGTGGGTGGGCTCGGTCGCGGTGCTGGCGGCGCTCGCCGCGTGCTCCCCGCTGCTGGACGCCCGCGGCGTGCCGCAGTCCGAACTCTTCACCACCGCCCAGCCGTCGGTGGCCGCGCAGCGCCTGCTGTCGGCGCACTTCCCGGGCGGTTCGGGCAACCCGGCGGTGATCGTCGCGGACGCGGGCCGGGCCGAGGAGGTGGCCGCGGCGGCGGCCCGGGTGCCCGGCGTGGCCTCGGTGCGCCCGTACACCGGCGGCGCGCCGTCCGACCCGCCGGTGGTCGCGGACGGGCGGATCCGGCTGGACGCGACGCTCGCCGACCCGGCCGACAGCGACCCGGCGCTGGCCGCGGTCGGCCGGCTGCGGACGGCGGTGCACGCCGTGGACGGGGCGCACGCCCTGGTCGGCGGGTACTCGGCGCAGCAGGCCGACATCCGGCTGACGGCCCGTCACGACCGGGCGCTGATCATGCCGGTGGTGCTGCTGTGCATCCTGGCGGTGCTGGTGCTGCTGCTGCGCTCGGTGCTGGCGCCGGTGCTGCTGGCGGCGACGGTGGCGCTGTCCTACCTGGCGACGCTGGGCGTCTCGGCGCTGGTGTTCCCGCACGTGTTCGGCTTCTCGGCGACCGATCCCTCGGTGCCGCTGTACGGGTTCGTGTTCCTGGTGGCGCTGGGCGTGGACTACAACATCTTCCTGATGACCCGGGTCCGCGAGGAGAGCGCCCGGCTCGGCACCCGGGCGGGCGTGCTGCGGGGGCTGACCGCGACCGGCGGGGTGATCACCTCGGCGGGCGTGGTCCTCGCCGCGACCTTCGCCGCCCTCGGCGTGATCCCGCTGGCGTTCCTGGCCCAGATCGCCTTCATCGTGGCGTTCGGCGTGCTCCTCGACACCCTGCTGGTCCGCTCCCTGCTGGTGCCCGCGCTGGTCCACGACCTCGGCGGCCGGGTCTGGTGGCCGGCCCGCCGGGCGGACTGACGCCGGGTCAGCCGAACGCGGCGACCACGGCGGCGGTCGCCGCCAGCAGGGCGAGCAGGGCGCCGTGGACGGCGAGATGGAAGCACCGGCCGCGGCCGGTGAACCGCAGCCAGTGCCGGCCCGGCTCCTCGGCCGGCTCGCCGGCCAGCGCCCCGAGGACCGCGCCGGACAGCAGCACGCCCAGCAGGACGCCGAGCAGCAGCCCCGCCGGGCTCTGCTCCCCCGCGGAGTCGGCGCCGAGGACGAGGGCGTCCGCGGCGAGCAGCAGGAACAGCGACAGCGCGACCAGCAGGGCGGGCCGCCGGTTCACCGGGCGCCGGTCCCAGAGCGGCCGCAGGGTGCCGCCCACCGGGAGGAGCACCAGGAACACCAGGCCGGACGGGAACGCGCCGTCGCCGGCCAGCGCCAGGACGCCCCAGGCCGACAGCAGCACCGCCAGCCCCAGGCCCGCGCCGAGCGCGGCCCCGAGCAGTCCGGCGACCGCGCGCGACCGGTCGCTCCGCTCCATGCTCCCCCCAACTGCCGCTGAACTACTGGGCGTTGAGTACCGCGATACCCGATTCCCCGTCCTCGAACCGGGCGAACAGCTCGTCCAGCGAGCCGACCGGCCCGAGGTGGTCGATCAGCAGGACGGCCTGCTTCCCGCCGTCCTGCTCGGCGGGTTCGAAGTCGGTGACCAGCTCGCGGCGCAGCAGCGTCACCCACCCCTCCTCGCCCTCCGCCGCCGACCGCGGCGCTTCGGCCCCCTCCTCGTCGAGCACGGACCGCGGCGCGACCAGCGTGACGGCCAGCCGGTCGCCGGTGCGGCTGTAGCGGGCCGCGAGGTCGAAGGGCAGCAGGTAGAACACGCCCTCCTCCCCCTCGTGGCCGCGGTCCAGCAGCCGGCAGGCCAGCCGTTCGCCCGGGTCGGCGGACCCGGTGTCCACCGAGAGCAGCACCCCGATGTCCTCCGGCCCGAACGGCGGCACGGCGGTGATCCACATGCGCGAGGAGTCGTCCATGGCGGCCAGCCAAGCACACGCCCCGGACAGCACGGGCGGGGTCCGCGAGGTCAGGCCTGCCAGGGCCGCAGGACGTCGGCCCGGTCGGCGGGCGCGCCGGCGGCGGTCAGGCCGTAGGGCCGCCGGTCCGGGCCGTGGTGGGGCGGGCCGTCGGCCCGGGCGACCCGGCGCAGGCCCTCCCACGCTCCGCAGTCGCCGCCGTCGACCGCGTGGCCGTAGGCCCGTTGCGCGCCGACCCGGTCCCCGTCCTGCTCGTGGAGCCGGCCGAGGGCCGCCCAGGCGTCGGCGTCGCCGAGTTCCGTGCCGTGCCGGTAGGCGCGGGCGGCGGCTTCGGGGTCCTGGTGTTCGCGGACCCGCCCGAGCGCGGTCCAGGCGCCGTCGCCGCCGGCGGCGACGGCCTCGCGGACGGCCAGTTCGGCGGCCTCGCGGTCGCCGGCGCGTTCGCGGATCCGGGAGAGCGCGGCCCAGCCCTCCGGGTCGCCGTGCGCGGCGGCCCGGGTCGCCGCGAGGTCCGCGCCGGTGCGGTCGCCCGCGCTCTCGCGGAGCCGGGCGAGCGCGGTCCACGCTTCCGGGTCCCCGGCCCGGGCGGCCCGGCCGGCCGCGTGGTCGGCGGCCGTGCGGTCCCCGGCGTGTTCCCGCAGGCGGGCGAGTTCCGACCAGGCGTAGGCGTCGCCCAGGCGGGCGGCCCGGTCGGCCGCGTCGTCGGCTCCGGCGGGGTCGCCCGCCGTCTCGCGGAGCCGGGCGACCTGGGCCCAGGCGAGGGCGGTGCCGAGGGCGGCGGCCCGGCGGTGGGCGGCCTCGGCACCGGCGGGATCGCCGGCGCCCTCGCGGAGCCGGGCCAGCGCGGTCCAGCCTTCGGCGGTCCCGGCCTGCCCGGCGCGTTCGGCGGCGGCCTCGGCGGCGGCGCGGTCGCCGGCTTCCCAGTGGCAGCGGACCAGGTCCGCCCCGGTGGTGACGGCGCCGACGACGGCGGCCTCCAGGCAGGTGAGTTCGGCGTCCGCCAGGTCTCCGTTGTTCCGGTGGACCCGGGACAGCCCGGTCCAGGCCCAGGCGTCGCCGCCCCAGGCGGCCTCCTGGTAGGCGCGGGCCGCACCCTCGTGGTCCGCGGCGTGTTCTCGGAGCCGGGCGAGCGCCGTCCAGGCCTGCGGGTGGCCGAGGAGGAGCGCGCGCGACGCCAACTCCTCGGCCCCGTCCGGGTCCTGACGCTCTTCGTGGAGGCGTACCAGGGTGGCCCAGGCCAGTGGTTCGCCGTGCTCGGCCGCCACCGCGTAGGCCCGTTCGGCGGCGGCCCGGTCGCCGGCCGCCTCGGTGGCGGTGGCGAGCAGCATCCAGGCGCGCGGGTCGTCGGCCGCGGCCCGTTCCGCGCCGGCCCGGTCGCCGAGTTCCGCCAGCAGTGCGGTGGCGGCGGCCCGGGCGGCCCGGCTGCCCTCGTCGGCGGACCGCCGGTACAGGTGCAGGGCGTGGCCGTAGCGGCGGCGGGCGCGGGCCGCGGCGGCGACCGCGTCGAGGTCGTCGGTGGTGCGGGTGTGGTGGGCGACGGCGTCCCACAGCGTCGCGGGCGGGCAGAGGTGGCCGCGGCGGCGCCGGAGGTGCCGGGCGAGGTAGTCGGTGACCCGGTAGCCGTCCGCCGCGCCGAGACCGGGTGTCTCACGGACGGCGGCGAGGGCGGCGAGTCCGCGGTGGCCGTGCTCGTCGGAGGGCCGGCAGAGCGCCTCGACGGCGGCGATCAGCCAGCCGTCGGCGGTGACCCGGGCGGTGTCCGGCAGGTAGCCGCCGACCGCTTCGGCGAGCAGGTCCGGCGGGAGCGGTCCGGCGTGGCCGATCCGGCGGGCGTCGGCGGCGGCGCTGATGAGGGCGTGTTCGATCTCGGTGAAGAAGTGGCCGGGGCCCTGTTCGTAGCGGCGGACCAGGACCGGGCCGCCGGTGAGGTGCTGCAGGACCCGGCCGTCCGCGGCCGCGGCGCGCAGGGCCGCGGCCAGGCGCGGGTCGCGGGTGGCCTTCTCGGCGAGTTCGGGCAGGTGTCCGGCCATGCTGTCGGGGACGTCCAGCTCGGTGAGCCAGGTGTTCAGCAGGGCCCTGGCGCGGGGGTGCCGGTCGCCGGCCGGGCCGGGCCGGTCGGTGAGCCGCCGCAGCTGGTCGGTACGGATGGTGCCGATCACCACGACCGGGGCGGCCCGGTCCAGCAGGGCAGCCAGCACGGTGGCGACGTCCTCGCCGGTCCCGCCGTCGAGGTAGCGGGCCAGGTCGTCGAGCCAGAGCACCGTGCGGGCCGGGACGGCGCCGGCGGCGACCAGGGCCAGCAGCTCCTCCGGGCCCCGGGCGGGGTTCAGCAGCGGCCAGTCGGGGAGGACCTGCTCGATCGCCCGGAACGCGGCCCTGGTCCGCCCGGAGCCCGGGGCCCCGGCCAGCACGGCGAGGAGGGACCGCCGCCTGCCTCCCCCGGCGGCCTGCCGCAGCTGGTCGCACAACTCCCGGTCGTGGGCGCGCTCGACGTACTCGGTGTGGGTGCCGCGGTCGCTGCCGTCGGCCGCGGGCGCCGGCCGCACGCCGAGCGCGGACGGTTCCCACTGCCGGAGGGTGCGCGGCCGGGCCGGCCGGTGGGCGCTCGCCTCGGCCCAGCGGGCGCGGACGGCCTCCTGCGCCTCCTCCGGCGGCCGGCCGGCCCGGACGGCGAGCACGGCCGCGACGGACACCGCGTCGTCCCGGCCCGGCAGGGTGTCGCCGCGGAGGATCCGGGCGACGGTGTCCTTGCCCGGGGCGCCGGGCAGGTCGTCACGCTCGCCGACCGCGGCGGCGATCCCCGCCAGGGTGGGCGCGCCCGCGTCCAGGTACAGCCGGTACAGGTACTCCTTGAACTCCCGCAGCGGCCCCGGCGGCAGCTGCGGCGGCGGCACCTGCCGGGCTTTCGCCGCCGTGCCGCGGTTCTCGTCGCTTCCCATCGCACGCTCCCCCGTCCCGCCCCGCTCCGGTCGCGGCCCCGTCGCACCTCGTCGCACGGGCGCGGCCACCCGGGTCGCGGGCTCCATTGTGAACCTGGCCGGGGGTGAACCCGGCACCGATCAGAACTTCACCCCGGAGGTCGAAGTGCCCGTCCTGCCCGTTCCTTTGACCGGCCGTCTGTTCGACGCGGCCCACGCCATCACCGTGGTCGCGCTGCTGACGCCGCCGCTGCTGCTGGCCGCCGTGGCCAGCCTCCCGGCGCTGCTCGTGCTGCCGTTCCTCCCCGGCGGGGACCTGCGCGCCGAGCGGCTGATGCGCCAACTCATGCTCTGGACGACCAGGTTGCTGGACTCGGGCCGCCGCACCGGCGGCCCGGCGTAGGATCCCCGCAGGTGCCGTGGACGGAGAGGAACACGTGGAGACCATCACCGCTTCCTGGGGCGGCCTCGCCGTGTCGCACGAGCACGTCTCCGCCACGACGACCGTGCTGACCGTCGTCGGTGAGGCCGACGTCTACACCAGCCCGACCCTGCGCGTGGCCCTGGTCAACGTGATCGAGCAGGGCCACGTGCAGCTCGTCGTCGACCTGACGGACTGCGAGAGCATGGACAGCACCGGACTCGGGGTGCTGGTGGGCGCGTTGAAGCGGACCCGGGCGCTGGGCGGCACGCTGGTCTGCGTCAAGGGCGAGCCGTCGCTGATGAAGATGTTCCGCATCACGGGGCTGACCAGGGTCTTCGCGTTCCACGACTCGGTCGCGCAGGCGGAGGCGAGCCTGCCCCTGCGGGCGGCGGGCATCGACGTCGCCTCGACGCCCGGCCCGGCCGCGGCCGTCCGGCCGGTCGACGGCCCGTCAGCGCCCCAACACCCGGAATTCTGCCCCGGGTTGGAGCTGTCCGAGGAGGAGCCGGCGGAGCAGGACGGCCACAGCGCCCTGCTCGCCGTCTCCGGCTGCCTCTGCCGGAACACCGCGGCGGGCCTGCGCGAGCGGATCCGCGACCTCGCCGAGCGGGGCTCCACCCGGCTCCTCGTCGACCTGAACGGCCTCGGGCACCTCGACGGCCCCGGGCTGGGCGTGCTGGTCGGCGGGCTCAAGCTGCTGCGGAGCAAGGACGGCACGCTCGCCCTGGCGGTGGCCGAGCCGCGCATCCTGAAGGTGCTCCGCCTCACCGGGCTGGTGAAGATCTTCGACATCCACGGCGCGGCCCCCGAGGCGCCCCGGCCACCGGCCCGGGCGGCCTAGGGCCCTCTCTTTCGGATCTTGCCGGGCGCACGCCGGCACAGCGGTACCCCCGTCCGCCCGGGCCGCCCGTGGTGCCCGGGACAAGGTCGGTGCGCCCACTCGCGTTGCACCGTGTCCGTGGAGCGGCTCAGGAGTTGACGGCGTACCAGTGACCGCGGACGGCGTCGGTGGGGCGGGGTTCGCCGAGTTCGGGGGCGCCCCAGTGGGCGAGGGCCTCGATGACGGGGCGCAGCTCGGTGCCGCGGGCGGTGAGTTCGTAGACGGTGGCGTTGGCGGGGCGTTCCAGGCGGCGGCGTTCGACCAGTCCCTCGGCCTCCAGCTGCTTGAGGCGGGTGGCGAGGATGTCGGTGGAGACGCCGGGCAGGTCGGCGTGCAGGTCGGTGTAGCGGCGCGGTCCGCCGAGGAGTTCACGGACGATCAGGAGACTCCAGCGTTCTCCGACCGCGTCCAGGGCGCGGGCGACGGCGCAGTACTGGTCGTAGCTTCGGCGTGGCATGACGTCAGCATAGCCAAGAGGTTGGACTTTCCAAGTCCTCACTTGGTAGAACGAAGCAAGCCGGCCGCAGGGGCTCGGTGACGGGTCGGGAGGCCGCTGATGGAGTTTCGCCAGTCCAGCAAGCTGAAGGACGTGTGCTACGAGATCCGTGGCCCGGTCGTCGACACCGCCAACGCCCTGGAGGAGGCCGGCCACAGCGTGCTGCGCCTGAACACCGGCAACCCGGCGCCGTTCGGCTTCGAGGCGCCCGAGGAGATCGTCCAGGACATCGTCCGCAACCTCACCAACGCGCACGGCTACAGCGACTCCCGCGGCATCCTGCCGGCCCGCCGCGCCGTGGTGCAGTACTACCAGCAGCGCGGCGTCCCGAACGTCGGCGTGGACGACGTGTACCTCGGCAACGGCGTGTCCGAGCTGATCCAGATGAGCGTGCAGGCGCTGGTCGACGACGGCGACGAGGTGCTCGTCCCGATGCCGGACTACCCGCTGTGGACGGCCGTGGTGACCTTCGCCGGCGGCAAGGCGGTGCACTACCTGTGCGACGAGGAGTCCGACTGGTTCCCCGACCTGGACGACATCGCCGCCAAGATCACCGACCGCACCAAGGCGATCGTGGTGATCAACCCGAACAACCCGACCGGCGCGGTCTACCCGAAGGAGCTCCTCGAAGGCCTGCTCGACCTGGCGCGCCGTCACGACCTGCTGGTCTTCGCCGACGAGATCTACGACAAGATCCTCTACGACGGCGTCGAGCACCACTGCCTGGCCGCGCTCGCCGACGACGTCCTCACCCTGACCTTCAACGGCCTCTCCAAGGCCTACCGGGTGGCCGGCTTCCGCAGCGGCTGGCTGGTGGTCTCCGGCCCCAAGCAGCACGCGAAGGACTACCTGGAGGGCCTCACCATGCTGGCCGGCATGCGGCTGTGCCCCAACGTGCCCGCCCAGTACGCCGTGCAGGCCGCGCTCGGCGGCCGGCAGTCCATCAACGACCTGGTACTGCCGAACGGCCGCCTCACCGAGCAGCGCGACGTCACCTGGCGCGCCCTCAACGAGATCCCCGGCGTCTCCTGCGTCAAGCCGCGCGGCGCGCTGTACGCCTTCGCCAAACTCGACCCGGCCGTGCACCGGATCGTCGACGACGAGCGCTTCGTCCTCGACCTGCTGCTCCGCGAGAAGATCCACATCGTCCAGGGCACCGGCTTCAACTGGCCGCGCCCGGACCACTTCCGCTTCGTCACGCTGCCCCGCGCGGACGACCTGGAGACCGCGATCAACCGGATCGGGCGCTTCCTCGCCACCTACCGCCAGTAGCCGCCGCCCGCCCGCCGCCCGGGCGGCGGGCACCCCGGCCGGACTGCTCCCGCCGTCCAGCGCGGGCAGCAGCTTCTCGGCGAGCCGGACCGGCGCCCGGCGGTCCACCGGGCCGCCGTCCTCGCGCCGGATCGCCAACTCGACGCAGCCGCCGGTGCCGTCCGCGTTCCGGGCGATCGAGAGGATCTCGGTCCGGCCGCCCGGGCCGCCGCCCGAGGTGGCCCGGCCGGTGGAGTCGAAGCCGATCCAGGTCGTCGGCTCCGAGTGGCCCGCGGCCGGTGACGCCAGCGCGAACGATCCATCGGGCCAAGGGAATCGGAACTGCCGGGTCTCCGATCGATAACGAGTCCGTCACTCGAACTACACCGCACGCACACACTCGGAAGGATGGCGTCCCGTCCCGCCGACTCCGCCCGAGAAGAGCCGCCTTGTCCCTCTCCCTCCGCCTGCGCCGCGCCTCCGCGGCCGGCGCACTGCTGGCCGCCGCGCTGTTCGCCACCGCCTGCGAGCCCGCCGACCCCACGCCGGTCGCCCCCTCCTCGCCCGCCGCCGTCGCCTCCAGCAGCGCCCCTCCCCCAGCGCCTCCCCCTCGCCGTCCCCCTCGCCGAGCCCGACGCCCAGCCCCACCCCCACCCCGACGCCGACCCCGACTCCCGAGCCGCCGACCACGCACGCCCCGGAGCCCGCCCGACCACCGCCCGGCCCGCGCCGAGGACCACCACCGCGGAGCCCCGGCGGAGCCCACCCACGAGGCGGCGGGCTGCCACCCGCTGTCGAACGCGGGCAACTGCTACAAGGCGGGCCAGTTCTGCCGCGCGTCGGACCACGGCGTGTCGGGCACGGACGCCTCGGGACGGACCATCCGGTGCGAGGACAAGAACGGCTGGCGCTGGGTGGCCGGCTGACGACCCGTCGGCCCCACGCGAATCGACTACCCTCCGTAGCAGGAACGTTGGCGGTGCGGGCGTCCGAGGCCCCACAATGCGGGCCATGCGCCTCAAGGACGTCCGCACCTTCACCCACCGTCAACTCCAGGGCCACACCGACCGGTTCCGGACCAGCCGGGCCGGCGAGCCGTTCGCCATGGCCGTCCGGCCGGTGCTGGAGGAGGCCGAGGAGCTGGCCGCCGAGGTGGCCGCCCGCACCGCCGATCCGCTCACCCGGGCCGCCGTGTACGTCTGCGTGCTGCTCGAATGCGGTTGGCAGCGCGAGCAGTTGGCCGCCCTCGGCTTCGACGGGCAACTGCTGGACGCCGGTGACGCCGCCCGCCGCCACATCAGCCGGATGCGCGGCTTCCCGCCCCGGGCCGTCCGGCGGGCCACCCTGATCCGGGAGTGCCGCGAGTTCCGCTTCGGCGACGAGCCGAACATCTTCAAGTGGACCGAGGAACTGGCGAAGGAGGCCGCGGGCCGGCCGAACTTCGGCACCGCCGCCACCGTCCGGCGGCTGCTGGACGACCTGGCGTCCGAGGACGTGGCCGTGTTCTGGTACGCCTTCACCGCCCTCACCACCCTCCGCGTCACCGAGGCGATCGAACCGCTGCTGGCCGCCCGGGACCGGCTGAGGCGCCAGGAGGGCCTGCTGGAGGAGCTGGCCGAGGAGGCCGAGTGGGCGGCCGTCTCGCTGATGACGCCCGCTCACCTGCCGCTCGCCCTGCAGGTGTTCACCGGCCCCGGGGTCGAGCTGCTGAGCGGGTGGGTGGCCGACTACCTCCGGCCCTTCGACCACCCCGCCGCCCGCGCCGCGCTCGAACGCCACGACGCGGCCGTCGAGCGGGCCGACCGCCGGACGCTGGGCGCCTACGCCGCGGACATCCCGATACCCGACGGGCGGGACGGCTTCGTCCGCTGGCTGATCGACCGGGTCGCCCGCAACCCGTACCAGGGCGACTTCATCACCGCCCTCGGCACCTACGGCGATGCCTCCGCACTGCCCGTGCTGACCGCCACCCTGGGCCACGAGCACGGGGCGATGCAGGCCCGCGCGGACCGGGCGATCGGCGCGATCGGCGGACGGGCCGCCCGCCGGGAGGCCGTCCTCACCGTGCTGCGCGACCCGGACGCCGCGCACCGGCGGGCCGCGTACGCCGCCGGGCGGCTCGGACTCGCCGAGGCCGTCCCGGAGTTGATCGCGATCCTGCGCGGCGGGGCCCAGGAGGCCTGGCCCGCCGCCGTCGCCGCGCTCACCCGGCTGGGCGCCTCCGAGGCCGTGCCGGCGATCCTCGGCCTGCCGCGGCCCGTCGTCGGCCCCTCCGTCCGCGGCGGGCGGCACGACCTCCGGCTGCACGCCCTGCGGCGGCTCGGCCCCGGCTCGGCCGAGGAGCTGTCCCAGGTCGAGGACCTGGCGCTCGCCGCGATCCGCTGGAGCGTCCTGAACGTCCGTGGCGGCGGCGGTACCGCCCTGCGCGACCTCGCCACGGACGTGCTGGCCCGCTGCGACTCCCCGCGCGCCACCGAACTGGTGGTCCAGACCCTGCTGCACGGCACCGTCCGGCCCGCGCTGGTCCGCCCGCTCGCCGAGCGCGGCGACCCCGCGCTGGTCGAGGTGATGATCCACCTGGTCGACACCGCGGCCGACCGGACGGTCCGCCGGCTCGCCACCGACGGCATCCTGCGCGCCGCGCACCACCCGGCGGCCGACCTCGACCGGCTCGACAAGCAGCTGGCCTGGCTGCGGGACGCCACCACCCGCGCCTGGCTCGAACCCCGCCTCCCGGAGCGGCCCGGCCGGCTGGAGCGCCTGGCGGCGGCCACCCGCGCGCACCCGCCGCGGGTCCGCGCACAGGCCGTCAAGTCGCTGGCGCTGCTCGGCAGTCCGGAGGCGCTGGAGCTGGTCGCCGGACTCCGCGAGGACCCGAACCGGCACGTCCGGGCCTGCGTCGAAGGGGCACTGCTTCAGCCCCCGGGCGGCCTCAGCGGCGCGGCCCGTACATGATCACGCCGACGCCGGCCAGGCAGATCAGCGCGCCCGTCACGTCCCACCGGGTGGGGCGGAAGCCGTCCATCACGACGCCCCACAGCAGCGAGCCCGCGACGAACACGCCGCCGTACGCGGCCAGCACCCGGCCGAAGTTCGCGTCCGGCTGGAGCGCGGCCGTGAAGCCGTACAGGCCGAGCGCCAGCACGCCGAGGCCGGCCAGCCACCACGGGCGGGACTCGCGGACGGACTGCCAGACCAGCCAGCAGCCGCCGATCTCCAGCAGGGCGGCGACGGCGAACAACAGGATCGAACGGGCGGTGCTCACCGCCCCACCCTAGGCGCTCACCGCCCCTCCACCGGACCGCGGCGCCGCACCCCGGACGGCGGCGCCCCGGGCCCGACAGCACCGGGTCCGGGGCGCCGACCGCGGCCTCAGTGGCCGTGCTCGCTGCGGCCCGCGCGGCGGGTGATCGAGTAGTGGTCGATCCGGGTGCCGTCCTCGGCGAGCGCGGTGACCTTCATGGTGCTGGTCGCGCCGCGGTGCGCCGGGGTGACGTCCACCTTGATGAAGGAGTAGCCGGTGTAGCGGACCCGCGACCACTGCACGGTCTCCGCGACCTTCACGCTGCCCTTGTCGAAGTGGTAGGTGACCACCTCGTCCTGGTGGTTCTCGTGGCCCTCGTAGGTGTCGGGCGCGTCGAAGGAGTACAGGCTGCGGCCCGCCGCACCGGCGGTCACGTACACCACGCCGTCCTTGGACGGGTCGATGCTGGCGCCGGCCGGCACCGCCTTGCTGACCTTGTTGCCGAGGATCGCGTCGGTGCGCTCGTACACGTGGTTGTGGCCGTTGATGACCAGGTCCACCCGGTACTTCTCGAACAGCGGCACCCAGGCGTCCCGCACGCCGCCGTCGGAGGCGTGCTGGTGGGTGGTGGAGAAGGCGCAGTGGTGGAAGAAGACCACCACGAAGTCGATCGCCTCGTCCGCGCGCAGCTCGCGCAGCTTGCGCTCCAGCCACTCGGTCTGCCGGCCCGCGGTGATGCCCAGGTTGGCCGGGATCTCGTAGGACACGTCGTTGGCGTCCAGCGAGACGACGCCCACGTTGCCGTAGGTGAAGGAGTAGACGCCGGGCGCCTTGCGCGGGTCCGGGCCGTTGGTCGGCAGGGTGAAGCGGGCGTCGTCGCCGCCGTACCCGTTGTGCGAGTACCAGGCCTCCATGTCGTGGTTGCCGTAGGAGACCATCCACGGGACCTTCGCCGCCACCGTCTCGGTCTGCGCCAGGAACGCGTCCCAGGTCAGCGCGTTGAACGCGACCTTGTCGCTGTCCAGGCCCTGGCCCATCGGGTCGGCGTAGCAGATGTCGCCGGCGTGCAGGTGGAACACCGGCTGCTGGGCCAGGATGACGTGGTCGTTGCCGGCCGCGTGCGTGGAGACGCCCTGGTCGCCGAAGGCGGTGAAGGTGAACGGCTCGAACGGCCGGTTGTGCCTGCCGTTGCGGGACGGCGCGGTGGTGAAGGTCTGCAGGGTGGAGATCGCCTGCTGCGAGGCCGGGTCGAAGCCGTCGTGGCCGACGCCGTAGTAGTAGGTGGTGCCGGGCTGAAGGTGGTTCAGCTCCACGTGCAGGTAGTACTGGTCGACCGGGGTGCCGGTCGGGGTCAGCGCGGGGGTGTGCAGCGCCCGGACCTCGGCCTCGATCTTGTGGCTGAGCTCCCACGGGTGGCGGCCGAAGCGCAGGAAGGGCTTCTTCACCGGGGCCGGCACCTGCCAGGACACCCGCATCTGGGTGTCGGCCTCGGCGCCGAACTGCAGGTGGCGGCCGACCGGGGCGACCAGCGAGCCGGTCACCGCGTCCGTCGGGCTGCCCTTCGGCGCGGCCGGGTCGGCGAACGCCGTGCCGGAGCCCAGCGCCCCGCCGACGGCCAGCGCGCCGACCGTCACCGCGCTGGAGCGCAGCAGGGTGCGGCGGGAGAGCTTGCTGCGCAGGTACTCGTGCTGCTCCGCCATGTTCATGCGGGCGGCCAGCTGGGCGGGCACGCCCATGTTGGGGATATCCATGCGCGGGAGACTGTCAGCGGCCGATGGCCGCCGACCGGATGCCCGGTGAACGAGCGTCATCGCGTCGGTCTGGGCGAGCACATGATCCGACCATGGGATGGTAAAGCCGCCGACGCGGGAGGCCGGGCGGCCCGATCATGACGCGCCGTCAGCCGTCGCCGCTGGTCACAGCCGCTCCCCGGGCACCGCGAGGAACGCCTCCCGCAGCCGCGCCACCCCCGCCGCGTCCGCCGCCCGGACGTCGAACGACCGGCCGTCCACCGCCGTGACCGTCCGCACGCCGGTGGTCGCATTGGTCGCGAACACGGCGTCCACGCCCGCCAGTTCCGGGCCCACCCGGTCCTCGCCGCCGCCGCAGGCCGCGCGCACCAGGGTCATCGCGGTGCCCCTCAGGTACTCCCCCCGCGGCCACACCGGCTCGCCGCCGCGCAGGAACCCGACGTTCCAGGTCGCGCCCTCGGTCAGGCCGCCGTCCCCGTCCACGAACAGCGCGTCGTCGAAGCCGGCCCGCTGCGCGAGCCGCCGCTGCCGGAGCACCCCGAACAGCGCCACGCTCTTCACCTGCGGCAGCTCCCGCCGGTGCCGCGCCGTCCGCACCCGCAGCGGCCCCGCGGGGCCGGCGCCCGCCGGACGGGCCGTCACCAGCACCCGCGGCTCGGCCGGGCCGCCGATGCTCCCCAGGTCGATCGCCGGGTCGAACAGCGTCACCCGCAGCACGGCCGCGCCCCGCGCCGGGGCCATCCGCCGGGCGAAGTCCCGCACCCGGTCCCGGTCCGGCCGCACCCCGAACAGCACCTCGCAGTCCCGCTCCAGCCGCTCCAGGTGCAGCCCCAGCCCGCGCACCCGGCCGTCCTCCACCACCATCGTGGTGAAGTGCCCGTAATTGGTCAGCGCCAGGGCCTGCCACTCCCCGTCCGTCACCGCCCGCCCGTCCAGCTCCGCCACCACGACTCCTTCGTTCACACCCCCATTCTCCGTGGTCGCACCCGTCCCACCCGCACCACCTGCCCCACGGGTCGCGGAAATCCCGGTGCGGGGCGCGCGCGGCCGCGGATAGGTTCGCGGCATGACCGAACCCGAGACCCAGCGCCGTCCCGTCCCCTTCGACGACGGCGGCGAACTCGACACCGCCCTGGCCTTCCTGTCCTTCGCCCGGGAGTGCGTGCTGAAGAAGACCGACGGGCTGACGGAGGAACAGCTGCGCCGCGTCCTGGTCGACACCGGCACCAACCTGCTCGGCCTGGTCCAGCACCTGACCGCCGCCGAACGCTACTGGTTCGGCCACCACGTGGCGGGCCGCGAGGAGGACGCGGACGTCGACTTCGACATGGCCGTCCCGTCCGACGTCACCGCCGAGCAGGTCCTCGCCGCCTACCGCGCCGCGATCACCGCCAGCGACGCCGCCCTCCGCACCTCCCCCGACCTCTCCCGCCCCGTCGCCGTCCCCGTCCGCGACCAGCCGCTCTCCGTCCGCTGGGTGGTCGCCCACATGACCAGCGAGACCGCCCGCCACGCCGGCCACGCCGACATCCTCCGCGAACAGATCGACGGCGCCACCGGCCGCTGACGGCCCGTCAGGGCTACGCCGTGGCTTCCGCGGCTGCGCGGCCGGCGGTGCGGCCGGTGAAGAGGCAGCCGCCGAGGAAGGTGCCTTCGAGGGAGCGGTAGCCGTGGATGCCGCCGCCGCCGAAGCCGGCGGCTTCGCCGGCGGCGTAGAGGCCGTCGAGGACGGTGCCGTCGGGGCGGAGGGCGCGGGCGTGGAGGTCGGTGTGGAGGCCGCCGAGGGACTTGCGGGTGAGGATGTGCAGCCGGACGGCTATCAGGGGTCCGGCCGCCGGGTCGAGCAGGCGGTGCGGGGTGGCGGTGCGGATCAGCTTGTCGCCGAGGTAGCGCCGGGCCCCGTGGATCGCGGTGACCTGGAGGTCCTTGCCGAAGGGGTTGGCGATCTCCCGGTCCCGGGCCTCCATCTCGCGGCGCAGCGCCGCCACGTCGATCGCGGGCGCGCCGTTCTGACGCTCGTTCATGCCGCGGACGAGTTCCTCGACGGTGGAGGCGACCACGAAGTCCGCGCCGTGCCGCTTGAAGGCTTCGACGGGCCCGGGGGCGCCGGGCAGCGCCCGGCCGAGGACCTGGCGGACCGAACGCCCCGTCAGGTCGGGGTTCTGCTCGGAGCCGGAGAGTGCGAACTCCTTCTCGATGATCTTCTGGGTGAGCACGAACCAAGTGTGCTGGTGCCCGGTGCGCATGATGTGGTCGAGGGTGCCGAGGGTGTCGAAGCCGGGGAACAGCGGGACGGGGAGCCGGGCTCCGGTGGCGTCGAGCCAGAGCGAGGACGGGCCGGGCAGGATGCGGATGCCGTGCCGGGCCCAGACCGGGTTCCAGTTCTCGATGCCCTCGGTGTAGTGCCACATCCGGTCGCCGTTGACGAGTCCGGCTCCGGCGGCGGAGGCGACGTCCAGCATCAGGCCGTCGACGTGCGCGGGGACGCCGGAGAGCATCCGGGCGGGCGGGGTGCCGAGCCGTTCGGGCCAGGCGGCGCGGACCTTCTCGTGGTTGCCGCCGATGCCGCCGGAGGCGACGATCACGGCCTGGGCGCGGAGTTCGAAGTGCCCGGCGACCTCGCGGGAGCTGGGCTCGCCGCGCGGCACGGCGGACGGCGCGAGGACCTCGCCGGTGACGGTGTCGATCGAACCGCCGCTCGCGGCCAGCCCGGTGACGCGGTGTCGGAAGCGGAGGGTGACCCGGCCGGCCCGGACGGCGTCGCGGACCCGGCGGGCGAAGGGTTCGACCAGGCCGGGCCCGGTGCCCCAGGTGATGTGGAAGCGCGGGACGGAGTTGCCGGGCCCGGTGGCGAGCAGTCCGCCGCGTTCGGCCCAGCCGACCACGGGGAACAGCCGGACGCCCATGCCGCGCAGCCAGGCCCGCTTCTCGCCGGCCGCGAAGTCGACGTACGCCTCGGCCCAGCGGCGCGCCCAGGCGTCCTCGTCGCGGTCGAAGCCGGCGGTGCCGAGCCAGTCCTGCCAGGCGAGTTCGCGGGAGTCGCGGATCCGCATCCGGCGCTGCTCGGGCGAGTCGACCAGGAAGAGCCCGCCGAAGGACCAGTGCGCCTGGCCGCCGAGCGACCCGGCGGGTTCTTGGTCGAGCAGGACGACGCGCCGTCCGGCGTCGGCGAGTTCGGCGGTGGCGGCCAGGCCCGCGAGGCCGGCTCCGATCACGATGACGTCGGCGTCGAGGGCCATCAAGGGTCCTTCCGGGGGCGCAGGTTCGAGCCCCGATCCTGCGGCCAACGGGCCACCGGGTCAACCCATCGGTAACAACGGGAGCCCCCGCCCCGCCCGGAGGCGGAACGGGGGCTCACCGGGAAGGCGGCCGTCACGGCTTGACGCGGACCACCTGCGGGTCGTGGTCGGAGGCCTGCGCGGCGAACTCGCTGTTGATGTGCACCACGTCGTAGCGGACGTGCTGCTGCTTGAACGCGGGGCTGACCAGGATGTGGTCGAGCACCTGCGAGTTGCCCTGGTAGACGTACGAGTAGCGCTCGCTCTCGGGCAGTTCGTTCACCAGGTCGCGGAGCACGCCGTCCTTGGTGAGGGTCTGCAGCGCGGGCGAGAACTGGTAGTCGTTGAAGTCGCCGAGCGAGACGACGCGGGCGCCCGGGTCGGCGGCGAGCAGCTTGGCCACGAAGGCCTGCTCGACGGCGGCCTGCTTGCCGCGCTGCACCTCGGAGCTGCGGGTCGGGGCCTGGAAGCGGCTGTCGATGCCCTGGTCGCCGCCCTTGCTGTTGAAGTGGTTGGCGATCACGAAGACCGGCTTGTTGTGGAAGCTGAACTGGCCGATCAGCGGCTTGCGGCTGGTGTTCCAGGCCTCGTCCGCCGGGGCGATCCGGCCGGGCGAGGCGGTCAGCGAGGTGCGCTTGCCGGTGCCGGTGACGTCGACGGCGGTGGTGGAGTCGCCGCCGGGGATGTCGGTGAAGGACACCCGGTCGGGGTTGAACAGGAAGACCTGGCGGATGTTGCCGCCGGGCTCGCCGCCGTCCTTGCCGTCCACCGGGTCGACGGAGCGCCAGTCGTAGGCGGGGCCGCCGGCGGCCTTGATCGCGTCGATGAAGGTCCGGACGGTGACCGAGGCGTCCACGGTGCCGTCGTTGACGGCGCCGTTGTTGTCCTGGATCTCCTCCAGGGCGATGATGTCGGGCGAGCGCAGGTTGGTGACCACGGCCTGGGCGAGCTCGGCGAACTTGGCGGGGCCGTCGCTCGGGTCGAGGTTCTCCACGTTGTAGGTGGCGATGGAGAGTTCGCTGGGCAGCGCCCGGTCGGCGACCTCGCGCTGGAGGCCGTTGTCCTTGACCGCGCCGACGGTGTTCGCGGCGATGGTGTAGCCGCCGAACTGGTTGTAGTCGAGCGGGCCGGCGGTCGAACCGGTCAGCTCGTCGCCGACGTTGGCGACCGGGAACGGCTGCTGGGTCAGCGGCGGCAGCGACTGGATCATGATCCGGCCGGTGTTCGGCTTGTCGTAGCCGAGGTAGACGACGCCGCCGCGGCCGGTCCGCGGGTCGGCCGAACTGGCGTCCACCCACAGCTCGTTGTACTTGTCGGTGGCCTGCACCACGGGCACGTCGCGGACCTCGACGTTCATGCCCTCCAGCGACTCGTACAGGTCGAGGGCGTACGCCGACGGGTTCAGCGGCAGGTTGTCGATCGAGCCGCCGGCGTTGTCCGGCGCGTACGCGGCGGGGATGTTGGCGGCGTCCAGCACCACGGCGGCGGGGACGGCGTTGTCCGAGGACAGCACGGTGGTCTTCGGACCGGTCAGCTCGGTGACCGACTGGGAGCCGCCCGAGCTGTTCGGGTAGTACTCGCTGACCTTGGCGGTGACCAGCACCGAGTCGCCGACCTTGACGGTCGGGGCGGCGGAGCCGGTGTAGACGAACACGGCCTCGCTGGTGGCCGGGTTGGCGTCCGGGTTCGGGTCCTGGATCCAGAAGCCCTTGGTGCCGTAGCCGCGCACGCCGGTGACGATGCCGGGCACGTTGGTGACGGTCTTGGTGTTCAGCGGCGAGATCCGGGTGGTGCCCTGGATGTCGTGGATGCGCACGTCGCCGGGGACGGGCGGGGTGGTGCCGCCGTCGCCGCCGCCGGGGGTGCCGCCGCCGGTGCCCGCGCCCTTGGAGTTGACCGGGGTCGGGTCGCCGGCGGTGAAGTCCTTGGCGTTGTCGTCGGTGTCGGCGAGCGAGGAACCGCGCGCCACCGAGGCGGTGTTGGAGGCGCCGGCGGCCGGGCCGCTGCCCTCGCGGACCACGGCGGAGCCGAAGCCGAGCAGGTCGACGATCCGCGGGTCGGCGGCGCAGTCGGCGGCGGTCTTGCAGCTCAGCGCGGCGGTGCCGTTGACCAGCGCGACGGTGCCGGAGGTGGCGGACAGCGCGAGGCTGCCGCTGGCGTCGGCGGCCGGGAGGTCCGCGGTGCCGCCGGCACCCGGGGCCTCGGCGACCAGGTAGCGGCCGCCGGCCGGGATCGAGCCGGTCAGCGGGGTGACGCCCCACTGGCTGGAGGCGCTGGGGCTGCCGGGCAGGTACTGCACGCTGTAGCCGGACAGGCCGAAGGCGGCGCCGGTCGGGTTGCCGAGCTCGATGAAGTCGTTCTTCAGCGTGGCACCGGAGTTGCCGCCGCCGCCGTACACCTCGGCGATCACCGCTCCGGTGGACGGCGCGGCGAACGCGCCCGGCAGCGGGACGAGGACCAGGGACGCGGCGACCGCGGCCGGCGCGGTGACGCGCAGCAGGGTGCGGCGGGAGCGGCGGGCGGGGGTGGGGCTGGGCACCGTTGCGGGGCTCCTTCGTGGCAGGACCATGGCCCGGTCGCCGTCGTGGGGCGCCGGGTGGCGTTGAGGGTTCGTCAGAAGGCTGGCTGCCAGGGCCGCTCCGGTCCACCGGACGGGCCCTGGATGGCTACTCGCGTAGATCCAGCCAGAAAGATACGCGCGTAGAGAATGACCCGACAAGGGCCTTGACATGAACTTCTGGCCACCGGGCCGGAACTTCCCACCGCCGAACCGCCGCGAACAAGCCACCGAACCGCCCCGGGTGCGCGAGAAGGGGCACCCGGCGGGTGCCCCTTCGGTGCTGACGCGGCGTCGGTCAGGCCTGCTCGCGCAGCCCCGCCGACCACTTCTGCTCGACCTTGCCGAACTTCCAGAAGGCCATCGCCCCGGCCCAGGTGACCACGAACAGGCCGACGATCACGTAGCCGACCAGGTTGAGGTCGAGCGAGCCGATCCAGCCGATCGGGCCGGAGGTGATGTCCAGCTTCTCGGCCAGCAGGCCGACCAGCTCGATCACGCCGATCACCAGCGCGACCAGCACCGACAGACCGGTGACGGTGAGGTTGTAGTAGATCTTGCGGACCGGCTTGGAGAACGCCCACTCGTAGGCGAAGTTCATGAACGAGCCGTCGATGGTGTCCAGCAGGCTCATGCCGGCCGCGAACAGGATCGGCAGCACCAGCAGCGCGTACCAGGGCAGCGAGAACGCGGCCGCGCCGCCGGCCAGCACCAGCAGCGACACCTCGGTGGCGGTGTCGAAGCCGAGGCCGAACAGCAGGCCCACCGGGTACATGTGCCACGGCTTGGTGACCGCCCGGGTGACCCGGCCCAGGATCCGGTTCAGGAAGCCGCGCTTGTCCAACTGCCGCTCCAGCTCGGCCTCGTCGAAGTCGCCCTGGCGCATCCGCCGGAACACCTTCAGGATGCCGTTGAAGGCGCCCAGGTTGATCAGGCCGATCAGCACCAGGAAGGTGCCGGAGACCGAGACTCCGATCAGGCCGGTGGCCGTGTGCAGGGCGGAGTCGTCGGACTCCACCTGCCCGGCCAGCGAGCGGATGCCGAAGGCCAGCAGGGCGCACAGGCCGAAGACGATCGACGAGTGGCCGAGCGAGAACCAGAAGCCCACCGAGAGCGGGCGCTTGCCCTGGCCCATCAGCTTGCGGGTGGTGTTGTCGATGGCCGCGATGTGGTCGGCGTCGAAGGCGTGCCGCATGCCGAGGGTGTACGCCGTCAGGCCCATGCCGGCGCCGAACACCTGGCCGCCGACGTCGTAGTGCTCGGGGGCGATGACCGCCAGCAGGGTGAACCACCCGACCACGTGCAGGGCGAGGACGAACGCGGCCATTCCGGCCAGCCGGATCCACTCCTCGCGGGTGAGCCGGTCGCGCAGACGGCTGGGCGCTGGCATGGGAGGTCCTTCCGAGAGGGTGGTGAGCCGGATCATCCTTCCGTCGAAATGGCTGCAATTGCAAGTCATGTGCAACTGAGAACCGGGGGCGCACCACCCGCGGACGTGCCTTTTCCGCCACCCTCCGCCGGATTCCGACCCAACCCGGTTGTTCGGAAAGGTTCCTGACGGTTCGTGGGCCGAAATCCTTGACCCGGAGGATTGGTCCAGTCCAATCTAGGTGACGCGCTCACCCCAAGCGCGCAGGCTCCCACCTGGGCCCGTCGGGCCGCCGCACCTACCGGACAACCCCACTACTCCGGAGGTTCCTCCATGCTTGAACGGGCCACGCCCGCACCCGGGTCGACGCGCCGGGCCCCCTCCCGGCGGCGCGCCGGCGCCCTCGTGGTGGCCACCGCCATGACGGTCGGCTCCACCGCGCTCGCGCTCTCCCTCGGCAGCGCCTCGGCGGCCACCGTCAACCTGCTCGCCAACGGCGACTTCGAGGCCGGCTCGCTGAGCGGCTGGACCTGCACCAACGGCTCGGTGGTCGGCACCCCCGTGCACGGCGGGTCCTTCGCCCTGAACGGCAACGCCACCGCCGCCGACACCGGCCAGTGCCAGCAGACCGTGACCGTCCAGCCGAACACCAAGTACACGCTCTCCGGCTTCCTCAAGGGCAGCTACGTGTACCTGGGCGCCACCGGCACCGGCGTCAACGCCTCCACCTGGACGCCCGGCGCGTCCAACTGGACCCAGCTGAGCACCACCTTCACCACCGGCGCGAGCACCACCTCGGTGACGGTCTTCACCCACGGCTGGTACGGCACCGGCGCGTACCAGGCGGACGACCTCAGCCTGACCGGCCCCGGCACCGGCGGCTCGCCGAGCCCGTCGACCTCCGCCAGCGCCTCCGCGAGCGCCAGCGCCAGCGCCTCGGCGTCGGCCAGCCCCTCGCAGAGCGCCTCGCCCAGCGCCTCCGCCTCCAGCTCGCCGTCCCCGTCCGCGAGTTCCAGCTCCGGCACCGGCAACGGCCCCGGCGGCGACGGCAAGATCACCGTCCCGGGCGGCGTGACCGTCACCCGCACCACCGCCAACGCCGTGGTGCTGAAGTGGAACGCCTCGACCGACTCCACCGACAACTACGTCGGCTACAAGGTCTGGTCGAAGGGCCAGCTGGTCGGCACCTCGATGGGCACCTCCGTGGCGATCTCCTCGCTGCTGCCGAACACCTCGTACACCTTCACCGTGCAGGCGTACGACAAGGCCGGCCACGCCTCCCAGCAGTCCGCCGCGGTGACCACCTCCACCGCCGCGGCGCCGGCCGCCAAGCCGCTCAAGTCCGCCTACTTCGACCAGTGGTCGGTGTACGACGCCGCCTACTACCCGAAGAACGTCGACACCTCGGGCGCGGCCGCCAAGCTCGACGTCATCTCCTACGCGTTCGAGAACATCCACCCGACCAACCTCAACTGCTTCGAGGCGGTCAAGGCCTCCGACGCCAGCCACGAGGACAACCCGAACGCGGGCGACGGCGCGGCCGACGCGTACGCCGACTACCAGATGGACTTCTCGGGCGCGATCTCCGTGGACGGCTCCGCGGACGACTGGCAGCAGCCGCTGAAGGGCAACTTCAACCAGCTGCGCCAGCTCAAGGCGAAGAACCCGAACCTGCGGGTCACCCTGTCGCTCGGCGGCTGGACCTACTCCAAGTACTTCTCCGACGCGGCGGCCACCGACGCCTCGCGCAAGAAGCTGGTCTCCTCCTGCATCGACATGTTCCTCAAGGGCAACCTGCCGACCGGCGTCGCCGGTGACGCCTCCGGCGGCGCCGCCACCGGAGCGGGCATCTTCGACGGCATCGACATCGACTGGGAGTACCCGGGCTCGGCCGGCGGCCACACCGGCAACCACTACTCCGCCGCCGACAAGCAGAACTTCACCGCGCTGCTCGCCGAGTTCCGCAGCCAGCTGGACAGCTACGGCGCGAGCGTCGGCAAGAAGTTCCTGCTGACCGCGGCGCTGCCGTCCGGCCAGGACAAGATCCAGTACATCGAGACCGACAAGATCGGCGCGTACCTGGACTACGCCGACATCATGACCTACGACATGCACGGCTCCTGGGACGCCACCGGCCCGACCAACCTCCAGGACCCGCTGCACGACAGCCCGAACGACCCCACCACGCCGATCACCCCCGGCACCGCCAAGTACAACGTGGACACCACGCTGGCGGCCTACACCACCGGCCTGCCCGAGTACGGCATCGCCGGCGGCTTCCCCACCAACAAGATCATCCTCGGCATCCCGTTCTACTTCCGCGGCTGGACGGGCGTGGCGGCCGGCAACAACTACGGCCTCTACCAGAAGGCCACCGGCGCCACCCCGGCCAAGCCCGGCAGCCAGGAGGCCGGCCTCGCCAGCTGGCGCGAGCTCACCCTCACCGCCCAGAACACCCACTGGGACCCGATCACCGAGTCCACCTGGGTCTACGACGGCACCAACTTCTGGACCGGTGACGACCCGAGGGCCATCCAGGCCCGCGCGGCCTACGCCAAGTCCAAGGGCCTCGGCGGCATGTTCGCCTTCGCCCTGGAGAACGACGACGACTCCGCCACCCTGCTGAACACCATCTCCAGCAGCCTGGGCTGACCCCTCGTCACATCCTGAAACGGACGGCCCGCCGCATCTTCCCCATGGGTGCGGCGGGCCGTCACCACGTCGGGCCCCGCCCGACGGGTCCCGGCGGAGCGGGGAGTTGGCGTGCCCTTGGGCCGGGCTTGGCAAACCCGGGAGGGTGCTGGGAGGCGGCTGTGAGGTTGATGAATCCGTACCTTACGATCATCGGGTGCCGAGCCTGACCGGAGTCCCGATCCAGATCATCGCCAGCGTGCTGGCCGTCGCCGCCTTCGCGGCCACCATGTGGCTGTGGCCCCGGCTGGGCGGGCGGAACTGGCGGGCGTGGCTCGGGCGGCTGGGCGCGTTCTTCGGGACGCAGATCGCGGTGCTGGTCGCGATGGGCCTGGTCGCCAACTCCTACTTCGGCTTCTACTCGACCTGGAGCGACCTGCTCGGCCTGGACGGCAGCCCCGGCACGGTGGTCGACCACCAGCCGGGCGGCAAGGCCGTCTCGGTGACCGGCGAGCAGAAGATGTACTCCTCGCAGGGCTCCGCGCAGGACCGCTCCGGCACCATCCAGAAGGTCGAGATCCACGGCGAGCGGTCCGGCCTGACCGGCACCCCCGCGTACGTGTACCTGCCGCCGCAGTACTTCCAGCCGGCCTACGCGGGCACCAGGTTCCCGATGCTGCTGGCGCTGTCGGGCTACCCGGGGACGCCGGAGAAGCTGATCTCGCTGCTCCAGTACCCGGCGTCGACGCTGAACGCGATCGAGGCCAAGCAGCTGCCGCCGACGGTGCTGGTGATGATGCGCCCCACCCTGGTCGGCAACCGCGACACCGAGTGCATGGACGTCCCCGGCGGGCCCCAGGCGGAGACCTTCTTCACCGAGGACCTGCCGAAGGCGATGTCCGCCAGCTACCGGGTCGACGACCGGCCCGAGGCCCGCGCGGTGATCGGCGACTCCACCGGCGGCTACTGCGCCGTCAAGTTCGCGGTGCGCAAGCCCGATTCGTACCGCTCGGCGATCGCGCTCTCCGGCTACTACGAGGTCCACAACGACCCGACCACCGGCGACCTGTTCGGCGGCAGCGCCGAGGTCAAGCAGGACAACGACCTGCTGTGGCGGCTGCGGAACAAGCCCGCGCCGCCGGTCTCGCTGCTGCTGGCCACCAGCAACAACGAGGAGAACTACCCGGCGACCCAGCAGATGGTCGCCGCGTTCAAGGAGCCGACCAAGCTCTCCACCATCACCCTGGAGAGCGGCGGCCACAACTTCCACACCTGGACCCGGGAGATCCCGCCGGCGCTGACCTGGCTCGGCAGCCGCCTCGCCCAGCCGCAGCCGGCGCCCGCCGGCTGACGAACCGTCAGCCGTGCGGGTGAGGGCGAGGAGAACACAGCCCGCTCATAGTCGGGTCTCATCGTGTTCTCAGGGTCGCCGATCAGCGTGTTCCCATGACCACGTCCAGTTCCGTTCCTCCGACCAGCGAGCCGTGGCCCGACGCCGCGAAATACCCGCCGCCGGCGGTCCCGGCCGACGCCTCCGCGTCCGGCCCGACCGACTGGCCCGCGCCGCCGCCCGCCGAGGCCGGGCGCGAGCGGCCCGCTGAGACGCTGTTCCCGCCCGTCGCGCTGCCGCCCGTCGGCCCCAAGGGCCCGGCCACCTGGGCCGGCCGGCTGCGCACCCTGCCCGGCCGCACCTGGCGCGGGCGCGAGGACGACCCGCGCTGGGTCCGGCCGGCGTTCCTCGGCCTGCTGCTGGCCACCGCCGTCCTCTACTTCTGGAACCTGACCGCCTCCGGCTGGGCCAACGCCTTCTACTCGGCGGCCGTGCAGGCGGGCAGCGTCAGCTGGAAGGCGATGTTCTTCGGGTCCTCGGACGCGGCGAACTTCATCACCGTCGACAAGCCGCCGCTCTCGCTGTGGCCGATGGCGCTCTCCGCCCGGCTCCTCGGCCTGAGCTCGTTCAGCGTGCTCGCCCCGCAGGTGCTGATGGGCGTCGGCACCGTCGCCGCCGTGTACGCCACGGTGCGCCGCCGGTTCTCCGCGCTCGGCGGCCTGGTCGCGGGCGCGGCGCTGGCGCTGACCCCGGTCGCGGCGCTGATGTTCCGCTTCAACAACCCGGACGCGCTGCTGGTGCTGCTGCTCACGCTCGCCGCGTACGGCACCGTCCGGGCCACCGAGACGGCCTCCACCCGCTGGCTGGTGTTCGTCGGCGTGATGTTCGGCCTGGCGTTCCTCACCAAGACCCTGCAGGCGTTCCTCGTGCTGCCCGCCTTCGCCCTGGTGTACCTGTTCACCGCGCCCACCGGCTGGGGCCGCCGCTGGCTCCAACTGCTGTACGGCACCCTGGCGATGGTGGTGGCCGGCGGCTGGTGGGTGGCGGTCGTCGAGCTGATGCCGGCCTCCGCCCGCCCGTACATCGGCGGCTCGCAGGACAACTCCTTCCTCTCGCTGACCTTCGGCTACAACGGCTTCGGCCGGATCACCGGCAACGAGACCGGCAGCGTCGGCGGCGGCGGTCGCGCCGGCGGCGGGGGCAACCCGATGAACGGCGGCGGCAGGTGGGGCTCCACCGGCCTCACCCGGCTGTTCGACGGCGACATCGGCGGGCAGATCGCCTGGCTGATGCCCGCCGCGCTGATCCTGCTGGTGTTCGGCCTCTGGGCCACCCGCCGCCACGCCCGCACCGACTCGGCCCGGATCGCCTTCCAGGTCTGGGGCGGCTGGCTGCTGTGCACCGCGCTGACCTTCAGCTTCATGTCCGGCATCTTCCACCAGTACTACACGGTGGCCCTGGTCCCGGCGGTCGCCGCCCTGGTCGGCATGGGCGCGGACGGCCTGTGGAAGGCCCGCCACCGCCTGCCGTACGCGGCGGTGCTCGCCGTGACGGTCGCCGTCACCGCCTGGTGGGCGTTCCGACTCCTGGGCCGCAGCGCCGAGTTCGTGCCCTGGCTGCGCTGGGCGGTGCTGGTCGGCGGTCTGCTCGCCGCCGTCGCCCTGCTCGCCGCGGGCCGGCTCACCGGCCCGGTCGGCGGCCGGGTCGCCGCCGTCGCGGGCCTCACCGCACTGGCGGCGGGCCTGGCCGGACCGGCCGCGTACGCCGTCGACACCGTCTCCACCGGCCACAGCGGCTCCATCGTCACCGCCGGACCGCAGGTGCAGGGCGGCGGCTTCGGGCCCGGCGGCGGTCGCGGCGGCAAGGTGCGCGGCAACTTCCCCGGCTTCCCGGGCTTCCCCGGCGGAGGCCAGAACGGCCGGGCCGGTCAGGACGGCCAGAACGGCGGCGCCGGGAACGGCTTCCCGGGCGGCGCGCTCCCCGGCGGCAGCCTGCCGGGCGGCCGGACGGGTGGCCAGGACGGCGGCCAGGCCGGTGCGTTCCCCGGCTTCCCGGGCGGCACCGACGAGGGCCGCGCCGGGCGCGGCGGCATGGGCGGCGGCATGGGCGGCCTGCTGGACGGCGCGAAGGTCCCGGCCGAGGTGGCGGAGCTGCTGAAGCAGGACGCCCGGAAGTACACCTGGGTGGCCGCGGCGGTCGGCTCGCAGAACCAGGCCAGCTACCAACTCGCCAGCGGCGAACCGGTGATGGCGCTGGGCGGCTTCAACGGCAGCGACCCCTCGCTCTCGCTGGACGGCTTCAAGAAGCTGGTCGCCGAGGGCAGGGTGCACTGGTTCATCGGCGGTGGCGGCATGGGCGGCGGGATGGGCGGCTCCAGCTTCTCGTCCGAGATCGCCTCCTGGGTGGAGTCCACCTACACCGCGAAGACGGTGGGCAGCACCACGATGTACGACCTGACGGCGGCCCCGAAGAACGGCTGACCGTCCCCCGCGCGCCCGAGGCCGTTCGGCTCCCCGCCCCCAGGGGGAGCACCGGACGGCCTCGGGTCCTTCACGGACGCGGCACCGGACGCGGCACCCGACGGACCGTCAGCCGCCGCACAGCGACAGCATGGTCTTCTTGTCGGCGGGCGTCACCGGCAGCTGGTACTTCAGCGAGACCTGCGCCCAGCGGATCGCGTAGGAGCAGTGCACCTCGGCGTTGGAGGGCAGCCAGGTGGCCGGGCCGGAGTCGCCCTTGGAGGCGTTCTGCGAGCCGTCCGCGGGGATCAGGTTCAGCGGGTCGTTGGCGATCTGCACCCGCTTCGCCTTGTCCCACTGCGAGGCGCCCTGCTGCCAGTCGTAGGACAGCGGCATCACGTGGTCGATCTGGATCTTCGACGCCTGCTGCTTGGTCCAGTCCACGGACTTGCCGGTGTACGGGTCCCAGATCGTCATGCCGGTGACCACGCAGGTGGAGCCGTCCTTGTGCTCCACCTTCTGTCCGTCCCGGGCCAGCATGTCGTCCCGGGTGGCGCAGCTGTTGTGGCCCATCGGGATGCCGTCCACGTTGTCCGTCCAGGCCGGGCCGAACTGGTCCCGGTCGTAGCCGGTCTTCGGGCCGGCGTCGGCGGTCTTCACCTTGGCGATCAGCTCGCGGCCGGCCTTGCGGTCCGCCTCGCTGGTGACGGGCGCCAGGCCGGGCTTGGTGCCGTCGGGGTTCTGCAGCGGGCTGACGCCGCGGTTGGCCGGCTGGGGCTTGGCGTGGTCGCCGCCCGAGGTCTTGTCGGCGCCGGTGCACCCGGCGAGTGCGAGCGATCCGAGCAACAGGGCGGCGACTACGGCGGTACGGCGGGATCGCACGGCATTCCTCTGCGAGTGGGCGACGTCTGACGGCGCACCAGAAGACCAGCCGGTCAAAGGCGGGTCAAGGCGACCACGCCGCAGCATGACACACCTCACATTCCGGGCAAACCCCGGCCGGTACGAACCACCTGCCGGGCCCGGTCGCCGCGGCGGCGGGGCAGACTGACGGCATGACAGAACTGCGGGTGCCGGCCCTGGTGCTGGCCGCGGGGGGCGGGTCCAGGCTGGGCGGGCGGCCGAAGGCACTGCTGCGGTACCGGGGCCGGCCGCTGCTGGAGCACGCGCTGGGGGTGGCCCGGGAGGGCGGGTGCGACGGGGCGGTGGCGGTGCTCGGCGCGGCGGCGGCGGCGGAGGTCCGGGAGCGTGCCGACACCGGTGACTGCCTGCTGGTCGACAATCCGGAGTGGCGCACGGGGCTGTCCTCCTCCCTGCGGGCCGGGCTGGCCGCGCTGCCGGCGGGGGCGAGCGCCGTACTGGTGCTGCTGGTGGACACCCCCGGCGTGACGGCGGAGGCGGTGCGCAGACTGCTGGCCGTGCACGCCGGGCGCACGGATCTGGCGGCGTGCGCCTATGCCGGCCGCCGGGCGCACCCGGTGCTGATCGGCAGCGCGCACTTCCCCGAGCTGCTGGCCACCGCCACCGGCGACGCGGGCGCCCGGGCCCTGCTGGCGAAGCACCCGGTCACCCTGGTCGACTGCACGGGTGCGGCCGTCCCGGACGATCTGGACACCCCGGCGGACCTGGCCCGCTGGGGCATCGCCTGACGCACCGTCACCTCGGGGGCGCACACGGCCTCCGACACCTTTTCCCCACCTCAACTGCGGTGGAGGATTACCTCATTCCGCACCGGGCCGGGGCCCGATCGGCGAGGATGGACGCAACGCTGCCAGCCCGACCGGAACGGACGGTGACCGCACATGCCGCTGCCCGAGGACGCCGCCGACCCGGCCCCGTTCTCGCCCGGTTCGCCCTCGGGGCCAGCGATCTGCGCTGCCCGGCGTGCCGACGCGAGCACCGCTACGAGCCGCCGAGCCTGCCCTGCCCGTGCGGGGCGCAGCTGCGGGTGCCGCTGCTGCGCGGCGGGGTGCCGGTGCAGGTGCGGTTCCGCTCCTGGGAGGACTCCTGGGTGAGCATGCGCTGCCCGCACTGCGGGCGCAGCGACCAGTGGCCGCAGCCGGAGTTCACCTGCGACTGCGGGGCGACGGTGCGGATGCCGGTGGACCGTGCGCCGAAGCTGCAGAGCGCGGGCCCGCGGGCGGCCCGCCCGGCGGAGGCGGCCCGCCCGTACACCACGGCGGTGCCGCCGCCGGAGCCGCCGGCGTCGGGTTCGGGCCCGGCCCGGGCGCTGCGTCCGCCGTTCCGTCCGCAGCCGGTGCGCACCCCGCAGGACGCGGTGCTGACGGCGGCCCGCTACCTGCAGTGGCTGGGCTTCGACGACCTGGAGCTGACGGCCGGTCAGGAGCGGGACTCGACCACCCTGCTGGGCGGCCGGATGGTGGCCCGGGTGGACACCTGGACCGAGCCGGCCGACGTGAAGGCGGTCGAGTGCCTGTGGCTGGAGACGCTGCACAGTGAGCAGGTCGCGGCCGCGATGTTCACCGTCTCGGGGTACTCCCGGCAGGCCACGGTCCGCGGCGAACAGCTGCTGGTGGCGCTGTTCACGCTGGACTCGGCGGGCATCCCGCAGCCCTCGAACGGGGCCGCGGAGGCCCTGATGGAGACCGGCTGGACGTCCTGACGCTGCGTCACCCCGCCGTCACCCGGAGGCCGGGGTTCCGGATTTCCTCGCGCTCGTGATCTGGTGCACAAGCTCCTACGCGTGTTGAATTGCCGCCACGACGCGGGCTCCTGGGGGTTGGGGGGAGTCCGCGGGTCGCTGCATGGCGCGCACAAGGAGGTGGCGTTGTCGGTGCACGGGACTGCCCTGGGGGGCATGGCGGACGTCGTCTGGCGGCTTCGGTCGCGGGGCTGCTGGCAGGAGGCGGCGGACCTGCTCCGCCCGCAGGCCGGCCGGGACCCGACGGCGGCGCTGCAACGGGCCGAACTGCTGATCGAGCAGTGCCTGTTCACCGCGGACCACTGGGAGCGCGCGGAGGACGCCCTGCGCCAGGCGGAAGCCTCGGTCGCCGGCAGCGAGCACCGCGCCGCGGCCTCCTGCGCGCGCGGCTACCTGGCGTACGTGGCCAGCGTGCTGGGCCGCCGGGACCGGCTGGACGAGGCGCAGGCCGCGCTGGGCCGCACCTCGGCGCTGCTGCCGCCGAAGGCGCCGGGCCGGCCGCTGCTGGACTTCCGGCGCGGGCTGGTCGCGGAGAACCTGCTGCACGATCCGGCGGCGGCGCACAGCGCGTACACCCGGGCGCACGAGGGCGCCAAGGAGCGCGGCGACGACCTGCTGCGCTCCTCGACCTGGTGCCACCTGGCGGGCCTGGCCGGCGCGGCGGGCGACCTGGAACGCGCCCGGGACGGCTTCCGGGCGGCACTGGAGCTGCGCGAGCGACTGGGGTTCACGGTGGGAGTGGCGCCGGCCCTGGCCGCCCTCGCGGAGGTGTCGGAACCGGCCGAGGCGGAGCGGCTGCGCGCGGAGGCGACCCGGCTGGTGCAGGCGCTGGGCGGGGCCCCGGTGTGGCTGGCGCGGCGACTGGGACACCTCCCGGAGCAGGCTGCGGCCCCGGACGGCGGCACGGTGCGGGACCTGCGGCACGGCATCAGCTAAGGTGAGCCTTACCTGTCCGGGCGGAGCAGCGGCCCGGACAGGTCCACCGCGCCGTGCCCGGGCCCCGCTCCCGGGGTACCACCCAGGGAGCCCGCGTGACCGCGCACCAGGTCGAGCAGTGCCCCCCGCCCGCCACCACCGACTCCCGCCCCTGCCGGGCGAGTTGGCAGCGGCTGACCGAGGTCTTCGCGGACCTCCGGATCCACCCCGCTGCCCCCCGCACCGGCCCCGGCTGGACCACCGCCGCGGCCCTCGCCGCCGACCCGGCCGCGCTCGACGCGATGATCGCCTTCGACGAGCGCCTCGGCCTCGACCTGTACGGCGCCCCCGCCCGCCCGGACGTCACCGCCGGCTTCAGCCTGCACCGCTACGCCTGGCCCGTCGCGCTGGCCTTCACCCTGCCCTGGTTCCTGGAGCGCCGCGTCCCGGTGCTGCCGGTCGACCGGCTCTCGATCAGCCGCGCCACCGGCGAACTGACGGCCCGTCCGACCGCCTTCCACTGCCTGCCGGACGACCCGGCGGCCGACCGTCCGGACGCCCTGGTCGTCCCCGACCGCCCGGCGCTCGACTCCGCCCTGCGCGCCGCGCTCGCCGAGCATCTCGCGCCGGTGCTCGACGCCTTCCGCCCCCGCGTGCGTCGCGGCCCGCGCACCCTCTGGGCGCTCGCCACCGACGACGTGGTGGACGGCCTCTGGTACCTCGCCACCCTGCTCGGCGAGGAGCCCCGGGCGGTGGCCGACCTGACCGCCCTGCTGCCGGGCGACGCCTCGTCCGCCCCGTTCGTGGGGGTGCCGGGCTTCCGCGAGGAGGGCGGCACCCGGACCAGGACCAGGGTCAGCTGCTGCCTCTTCTACACGGTCCGGCCGACCGAGATCTGCTTCAGCTGCCCCCGCAGCAAATAGATCTGACTATCTTTTGATTTTCTGTCGGAATTCCCCCCTGACGGTGTATTGGTCCCGTTCCGGTCATCCCGCCCGAATTTCTCCGCCATGATGGTTCCCCCATCAAGATGCGGAAAGCGAGGCTGGATCAGGTCATGAGACTGTCGGACATACCGCTTGGCTGGGTCGTCGCCGGCGCGGCCGCATGCGTCGCCGCCGTCGCCCTGCTGGCCGTCGCCCGCAGCCGCTCGGCGGCGGCCGCCAACACCGCCGGCACGGACTCCTGGGAACGCGCCGAGGAGCGCCGCCGCCGCACCGAGTCCCTCTACGGAGGCGCCTCCTACCTGCTGCTCTTCTGCTGCGCCGCGGTCGCCGCCGCGCTCTCCTTCCACGGGCTGGTCGGCTTCGGCATCCAGAACCTCGGCCTCTCCGGCGGCTGGGAGTACCTCGTCCCGTTCGGCCTGGACGGGGCCGCGATGTTCTGCTCCGTCCTCGCCGTCCGCGAGGCCAGCCACGGCGACGCCGCACTCGGCTCCCGCCTGCTGGTCTGGCTGTTCGCCGCGGCCTCCGCCTGGTTCAACTGGGTGCACGCGCCCCGCGGTTTCGGCCACGACGGCGCGCCGCAGTTCTTCGCCGGAATGTCGCTCTCGGCCGCGGTGCTGTTCGACCGCGCACTGAAGCAGACCCGGGTCGCCGCCCTGCGCGAGCAGGGCCTGGTGCCCCGTCCGCTGCCGCAGATCCGCGTGGTCCGCTGGCTGCGCGCCCCGCGGGAGACCTACGCCGCGTGGTCGCTGATGCTGCTCGAAGGCGTCCGCACGCTGGACGAGGCCGTCGAGGAGGTCCGCGACGACAAGCGCACGGCGGCGGAGAACCGGGAGCGCCGCCGGATGGCCTCCCGCCGGGAGCGCGCCGAGATCAGGGCCATCGGCCGCCAGCCCGGCAGCAGTTGGCGCACCCGGCACACCCGCCAACTCGAACCTGCCCCCGCGACCTCCGCCCCGACGGAGCCCGCCATAGCCCCCGCCGGCCTCCCCGCCACCCCGCCCACCGCAGCATCGACCTGACCGCGGAGGAGGACACCGCCCCCCTCCCCCGGCTCGCCTCGCTCGAACAGAAGCTCAAGGACCTGGAGCAGCAGTTCGGGTGACCCCACCGGGGGTTCGGGCAACGGCACGGGGCCCGGAAACGGCGGAACGCAGAGCGCCCGTCGACCGGCGGCGGACTCGCCCCGCCGTCTCCCGGGCCCCCGGCAGTGCGGCTAGCTGGTCAGCTCGAACCACATCCGCTTGCCCGAGCCGCGGGGCTCCACGCCCCAGGCGTCGGCGAGCGCCTCGACCAGCATCAGGCCGCGGCCGGAGGACGCCTGTTCGCCGGGGGTGCGGCGGGTGGGCCAGAGGTCGGACTCGTCCTCGACCTCGACGCGCAGGCGGGCCCGCCCGTTGTCCTGGTAGAGCCGGGCGGTGAACATCGCGTCCCGGTCGGTGTGCCGGATCGCGTTGGTGACCAGCTCCGAGGACAACAGCTCGGCGGTGTCGATGAGTTCGGGCACCCCCCAGCGGCGCAGCGCGTCGCGGAGTTCGGCGCGGAGCTCGGAGATCCGGGCCAGGTCGGCCTGCCCGATCCGGCGGCGGAGCTGCTGGGCGGCGCGTCCGCCCGCAGGCCCGTCCCAGCGCAGCAGCAGGAGGGCGATGTCGTCCTCGCGTTCGCTGGTGTCGGCGGCCTGGGAGGCGATCCGGTCGGCGAGTTCCTCCAGCGGTTCGCGCGGGGACTCGCCGATCGCGGGCAGCGGCGCGGAGACGGTCTCGCAGAGGCGGGCGAATCCGGTGTCGAGGTCCATGTCCCGGGCTTCGACCAGGCCGTCGGTGCAGAGCACGACGGTCTCGCCGGGGTCGAGGCTGAACCGGGTGACCCGGTACTCCTCGTCGGGGGCGACGCCGAGCGGCAGCCCGCCGGCCACCGGGACGGAGTGCGCGGTGCCGTCGGCGCGGCGCACCACCGGGTCGAGGTGGCCGGCCCGGACGGCGTAGACCACGCCGTAGTCGACGTTGACCTCGGCGTAGGTGCAGGTCGCGAAGTGGTCGGTGTCGAGGTCCGCGAGGAAGCGCGAGGCGCGGGCCATCACGGCGGCGGGCGGGTGGCCCTCGGCCGCGTAGGCGCGCAGCGCGATCCGGAGCTGGCCCATGATGCCGGCGGCGTGCACGTCGTGGCCCTGGACGTCACCGATCACCAGTCCGACGTGGCCGCCGGGCAGCGGGACGACGTCGTACCAGTCGCCGCCGATCTGCAGGCCGGAGCCGGCCGCGAGGTAGCGGACGGCGGTGGTCACGCCGGGGACGGCGGGGACGGTGCGGGGCAGCATGACGCGCTGGAGGCCGGCGGCGAGCTCGTGCTCGGCGTCGTGCAGGCGGGCCCGGGCGAGCGACTGGGCGACCAGGCCGCCGAGGGTGGAGAGCAGGGTGCGCTCGTCGGGGTCGAGTTCGCGGGCGTCGTCGAAGGAGACCACGCAGACGCCGGTGGGGCGGCCGCTGGCGACCAGCGGGAGGAACGCCCAGGAGGAGCGTCCGCTGTTCTCGGCCCAGTCCCAGGCGTCGGGGTAGCGCTCGCGGTACTCCTCGCGGCTGGAGACGAAGATCGGGGCGCGCTGCCTGATCGCCTCGGCGGCGGGGTGGCTCGGCGAGAGCGGGATCCGGTCGAACTGGTCGCTGAGCGCGCTGCGGTAGCCGCTGGAGCCGAGCAGGGCGATCCGGCCGGCTTCCAGGGAGGCGAGGGCGAGGCCGTCGGGGCCGAGGCCGGGCAGCGGCAGTTCGGTGAAGACCCGGGCGACGTCGCGGACGGTGACGGCCTCGGAGAGGGCGCGGGCGGCTTCCTTGATGAACCGGGAGCGTTCCTCGCGCAGCACGGCGAGCTCGTCGGCGCGTTCGCGCTTGTGGAGTTCGACGGTGGCGTCCCAGACGAAGCCGACCATCCGGGAGGGGCGGCCGAAGGCGTCGGCGAGGACCCGGCCGCGGAAGCGCACGGCGTGCAGTTCGCCGTTGGGGAAGACGGTGCGGTAGTAGGCGCCGCACTGGCCGAGTTCGGCGACGGCGCGTTCCACCCGGCGGCGCACCACGGGGGCGTCCTCGGGGTGGAGCAGGGCGAGGAAGGAGCCGGAGGTGCGGTCGAAGGACTGGCCGGTGAGTCCGAGGATGGCGCAGGCACGCCGGTCGCCGACCAGGATGTCGCGCCGGATGTCCCAGTCGTAGGAGCCGATGCCGTTGGCGGCCATCGCCGGTTCGAGCCACTCGGGGGTGGAGTCCCCGGTGCGGGTGGGCAGGCCGCGCGCGGTGGTCGGCACGGCGCGGCCGGCGGCGGTGCGCAGCGGGTTCGCGGGGGTGCCGTTCCTGGTGGCCTGGGCGGGCGGGGTTCGGCGGGCGGGCCCAGGCGCCTCGGGCTCGGTGGCCATGCTTCTCCTGCCGGTGCCTTGCCTGGCGGCCACTGGTATCCGTATCCCCTGCTGGGCCGGCCGGACCGCGATGGTTTGCGTGTGCCTACTGGCACACATTCTCACTAGCCTCTCGTATGTTCGGCAAGGCGGCAATGCCGGTGACCCGGACGGTACTGATCGCACACGATCCCGCTTGGCATATTCACCCGTTCGGCCCCGTGGGCCGGCCGGTGCGGAATTCGTCCCGCCGGTTCGGGGCGGGGCGGCTCAGAGCACCGACAGCTCGAACCAGGTGACTTTTCCGTCCCCGCGCAGCTGCACGCCCCAGTCGTCGGCGAGCGCCTCCACCAGCAGCAGTCCGCGCCCGGAGGTGGCGCTCTCGCTGGGCGGACGGCGGCCGGGCAGCCGGCTGGTGCGGTCGTGCACCTCGACCCGCAGGCGCTGCTCGGCGGTGAGCACCGCGTCGAATTCGGCGCCCTTGCCGGTGTGCACCAGCGCGTTGGTGACGAGTTCGGAGGTCAGCAGTTCGGCGGTGTCGGCGAGCTCGGGGACGCCCCAGTGGTCGAGTGCGGCGCGCAGCCGGCGCCGGATGGTGCGGACGGCGGGCAGGTCCGCCGCTTCCAGGGAGGCATGCAGCCGGCGATGCAGGGCACACTCCGGCTGGTGCACCGGGGCGGGGCTCTGCGCGTGCGGCTGCGGCTGTGGCTGTAGCTGCGACTGTGGCTGTAGCTGTGATTGCGGCTGCGGCTTCGCCGGTGGGTGCGGCTGGAGGTGCGCCGGGCCCTGCTGGTCGGTCTGCTCCCGGCGCGAGGCCGAGCGCTGCCGCGGGAATCTTGCCTGACCGTCCATCAACTTCGTAAGCCCCCGCCCTCGTTCCGGACGGCCGCCCCGGTCCCCCACCGGCCCTGCGGCCACTTCTGGTCATCCTCATGCCCACTCGGCGGCGTTTGCAACAGTGATCCGCCCCTACGCCCGTGGTGAACGGTGCGCAAGGGCGTGCGCGGGCACGCGGGCGAGCCGGGGCGCGCCCGCCCGGTGAGGCTGCGCAGAGGGCTTTTCCCCGCGGGTGGCGTGCATTCGTCGACGGCGCGTCGGCTCGCCGGCGGTGCGATCCTCGCACGATCCGATCACCGGGCCGGAACGGCGTGCACGAATTCCGCGCACGGTCCCCCCGGTTCCCCCACTCTCCTTCCGTGCGCCTGCGGGGCGTCCCGGCCCTGCGGCCGGACGCTGGACACGGCGGGCGGGCGCGGGTTCAATGGGGCCCACGTTTGAACGTCGTTCTAAACTTCTCCGACACGCTCCACCGACCACCCTCTGTCCCCCCTCGACGAGCGAGGCACCGTGCGACTGACCCCCACCGAACGGGACCGGCTGCTGATCTTCACCGCGGCCGAGCTGGCCCGCGCCCGACGGGCGCGCGGCGTGAGACTGAACGTGCCGGAGGCGACGGCCCTGATCGCCGACACCGTCTGCGAGGCCGCCCGCGACGGCCGGCGCCTCGCCGAGGCGATCGAGGCCGGCCGCTCCGTGCTGACCGCCGCCGACGTGCTGCCCGGCGTGCCGGACGTGGTGACGGTGGTGCAGGTGGAGGCGGTGTTCGAGGACGGGACGCGCCTCGCCGTGGTCAACGACCCGTTCCACGGCGCGGGTTCGCTGGGCGACGGGGCGCCGGGCGCGGCACTGCCGGGCTCCGGCGCGGGCTACGACCCGGTCGAGGAGGAGCTCCTGCTGCCGGTGCACAACACCGCCTCGGTGCCGATCTCGGTGACCTCGCACTTCCACTTCTTCGAGTCCAACCCGCGACTGGCCTTCGACCGGGCCGCCGCCTACGGGATGCACCTGGCGGTGCCGGCCGGCTCCTCGGTGCGCTTCGACCCGGGCGCCACCGTCGAGGTGGGCCTGGTGTCGATCGGCGGCGAGCGGGTCGCGATCGGCTTCGCCGGCCTGGTGGACGGGCCGCTGGACGCGCCGGGCGCGAAGGACGCTGCGCTGGCCAAGGCCCGGGCGACCGGCTACCTCACCGAGTTCGACGACACCGAGCCCACCCAGTGACCGCCACTCACCGCCGCCGCAGGAAGGACCACGAAGCATGAGCGAGCGAAGCGAGTTCATCATCAAGAGGTGCGTGTGCGCGAAGCGCCCGCCGAGCGCAGGCGAGGTGGGCGCATGAGTGCCATCTCTCCGCACGACTACATCTCGGTGCACGGCCCGCGGGCCGGCGACCGGGTCCGGCTCGGCGACTCCGGGCTGATCGTCCGGGTCGAGTCCGACTCGCAGGCCCCGGGCGACGAGTTCCTCGCCGGGTTCGGCAAGACCGCCCGGGACGGGCTGCACCTGAAGCCGGCCGCGGTCCGCGAGACCTGCGACGTGGTGATCTCCAACGTGCTGGTGATCGACGCGGTGCAGGGCATCCGGAAGACCTCGATCGGCATCCGGGCGGGCCGGATCTCGGCGATCGGCCGGGCCGGCAACCCGGACACCCTGGACGGCGTCGAGGTGGTGGTCGGCACCGGCACCACGATCGTCTCCGGCGAGGGCCTGATCGCCACCGCGGGCGCCATCGACACCCACGTCCACCTGCTGTCGCCGCGGATCATGGAGGCCTCGCTCGCCTCCGGCGTGACCACCATCATCGGCCAGGAGTTCGGCCCGGTCTGGGGCGTCGGCGTCAACTCCCCGTGGGCGCTGCGGCACGCGTTCAACGCCTTCGACGCCTGGCCGGTCAACATCGGCTTCCTGGGCCGCGGTTCGTCCTCCGACGCCGCCCCGCTGGTGGAGGCGCTGGCGGAGGGCGGCGCCTCCGGCTTCAAGGTGCACGAGGACATGGGCGCGCACACCCGGGCGCTGGACACCGCGCTCCGGGTCGCCGAGGAGTACGACGTCCAGGTGGCGCTGCACACCGACGGGTTGAACGAGTGCCTGTCGGTGGAGGACACCCTCGCAGTGCTGGAGGGGCGCACCATCCACGCCTTCCACATCGAGGGCTGCGGCGGCGGCCACGTGCCGAACGTGCTGAAGATGGCCGGCGTGCCGAACGTGATCGGCTCCTCCACCAACCCGACCCTGCCGTTCGGCCGGGACGCGCTGGGCGAGCACTACGACATGATCGTCTCCGCGCACGACCTCAAGCCCGACCTGCCGGGCGACGCCGCGATGGCCCGCGACCGGATCCGGGCCGGCACCATGGGCGCCGAGGACGTGCTGCACGACCTCGGGGTCATCGGCATCACCTCCTCCGACGCCCAGGGCATGGGCCGGGCCGGCGAGACGGTGCGCCGCACCTTCGCGATGGCCGGCAAGATGAAGGCCGAACTCGGCCCGCTCGACGGCACCGGCTCCTACGGCACCGCCGAGGGCGGCGACGACAACGAGCGGGTGCTCCGCTACATCGCCAAACTGACCGTCAACCCGGCCATCGCGCACGGCCTTTCGCACGAGGTCGGCTCGATCGAGGTCGACAAGCTGGCCGACATCGTGCTGTGGCGGCCGGACCACTTCGGCGCCAAGCCGCAGCTCGTCCTGAAGGCCGGATTCCCCGCGTACGGCGTGGTCGGCGACCCGAACGCCTCCACCGACCGGTGCGAACCCCTGGTGCTGGGGCCGCAGTTCGGCGCGCACGGCGCCACCGCCGCGGACATCTCGGTGGCGTTCGTCGCCCAAGCCGCAGCCGAAGCCTCCTACTTGGACGTCGCGGGCGACCAACTGCCCACCCGGCGACGGCGCGTGGGGGTGCGCGGCACCCGCGGCATCGGCCCGCGCTCGATGCTGCGCAACGGCCGGCTCGGTCACGTCGACGTCTCCGCGACCGGCCTGGTCTCGCTGGACGGCGAGCCACTGCGCTCCGCGCCCGCCGACTCGGTCTCCCTCAGTCGCCTGTACTTCCTGTGAACCCCCCTCACTCCCTTAGGACTTGCACCCCATGACCTCCCCCACCCCCGCCTCGCTCGGCTTCCGGATGCCCGCCGAGTGGCACCCGCACGAGCGCACCTGGATGGCCTTCCCCACCCCGAACCCGACCTTCGACGGCGCGGAGCAGCTGGACGCCGCCCGCCGCGCCTGGGCCGAGGTCGCCAACACGATCGTCCGCCACGAGCCGGTCACCCTGGTCGTCAACACCGGCGAGACCGAGGCCGCCCGCGGCTACGTCTCCCCCGAGGTGGAGATCGTCGAGCGCCCGCTGGACGACGCCTGGATGCGTGACATCGGCCCGTCCTTCCTGATCGACGGCTCCGGCGGACTGGCCGCCGCGGACTGGGTGTTCAACGGCTGGGGCGCGCAGTCCTGGGCCCGCTGGGACAACGACCAGCACATCGCCGAGCACGTCACCGAACTGGCCGGCGTCCGGCGCTTCGCCTCCCGACTGATCAACGAGGGCGGCGGCATCCACGTCGACGGCGAGGGCACCGTCCTGGTCACCGACACCGTCCAGCTCGGCGAGGGCCGCAACGCCGACTGGACCCGCGAGCAGGTCGAGGCCGAGCTGCACGCCCACCTCGGCACCACCAAGGCGATCTGGCTGCCGCGCGGACTCACCCGCGACTACGACGAGTTCGGCACCCGCGGCCACATCGACATCGTCGCCGCGTTCGTCCGCCCCGGCACCGTCGTGGTCCACTCCCAGCCCGACCCGGCCCACCCCGACCACGCGGTCTGCCAGGGGCTCGCCGAGATCCTCCGCGCCGCCACCGACGCCCAGGGCCGCCGGCTGGAGGTCGTCGAACTCCCCGCCCCCACCGTCCTGTTCGACGAGGACGGCGAGCCCGTCGACTACTCCTACATCAACCACTACGTCGCCAACGGCGTCGTCGTGCTGTGCGCCTTCGACGACCCGCGCGACCAGGAGGCCAAGGCGATCCTGGAGAAGGCCTACCCCGGCCGCACCGTCGAACTGGTCGACGCCCGCGAGATCTTCGCCAACGGCGGCGGCATCCACTGCATCACCCAGCAGCAGCCGAAGGCCTGACGCACCGACGGCCGCAGGCCGGAACCTCCTTCGAGGTTCCGGCCCGCGGCCGTCTTCACACCCGGGTGTCGGTCAGTGGCGGCGCCCGGAGCGGCGGTACATCAGCACGCTGAGCAGCATCCCGCCGAGGGTGAGCAGCCCGGCCACCGCGGCCAGCAGCCCGTTCGGCACGTCGCTGCCGGTGTGCGGCAACGACCCACCGCCATGGCTACGACCGGGCGACGGCGCCGGGGTGGACTCCCCGCCCGACGGCATCGACGACGGGCTCGGCTCCGGCGGCGTGCTGGTGGACGACGAGGGGCTCGGCGACGGCGACGGGGACTGCGACTCGGACGGCGACGGCGACGGGCACGGGCTGTGCGTCGGGCTCGGCGTCGGCGTGGGAGTCGGCGACGGGCTCGGCGACGGACACGGGCACGGGCAGTGCGTCGGGCTCGGGCTCGGCGTCGGCGACGGGCTCGGCTTGTGCGTCGGGCTCGGCGTCGGACACGGGCTCGGGCTCGGGCTCGGGCTCGGCGACGGAGAAGGTGTGGGCGACGGCGACGGAGTCGGGCTCGGGCTCGGCGACGGCGTGGGGCTCGGAGACGGGCTCAGCGACGGCGACGGGCTCGGAGACGGGCTCGGAGACGGGCTCGGAGACGGGCTGGGCGACGGGCTCGGAGACGGGCTCGGAGACGGCGACGGCGACGGGCTGGGCGACGGCGACGGTGTCGGCTCCGGCGGGAGGATGCCCATGTCCAGGTCGAGGTCGTGTCGGCCACCCGTCAGTTCGACGGTCTGGGTGAGGCCGGTGGTCGGGTCCGCGTCGGAGTCGCGGGCCGGGTCGGTGCCCGCGTGCTGGGCGGTGACGGTGGTGTCCTTGGGGAGGGTCGTCAGGTCGAAGTGGACCTGGTAGACCCCGTCGGGCAGGTTGTCGAACAGGTAATGCCCGTTGGCGTCGGTGACGGTGGTGAGCGGGTTGCCGTTCAGGTCGCGGATCGGCTGGCCCGCGCCGTCCAGCAGCGACACGTGCACGCCGGGGACGCCGGGCTCACCGGGCTGCTGGACGCCGTCGCGGTTGGTGTCCTCCCAGACGAAGTCGCCGAGCGCGTTGTTCGACGGGGCGGTCCGCTCGACGGCCACGCCGACCTTCGCGGGCTCGGCGGGCAGCAGTTGACGGCCCGTCGAGTCGGTGGCGGTGTAGGCGAAGGAGTTCCAGGCGTACTCCGCGTCGGGCGCGTTGAACGGGGCGACCATCGGCCACTCGAGGGTGAAGGAGTCGCCGGGGGCCAGCGTGCCGGGGCGGGCGATCCGGAACCAAGCGACGACGCCGGGGCCGGGGAAGGCGGTGGTCCACACCGCGTTCGGGTCGCAGCCGGGGTCGGAGGCGGGCGGGACGAGGGCGTCCACGCAGGGGTGCTTGGTGGTGGTGTACTCGATGGTGACGGTCGGGTCGGAGCTGACGATCGGGCTGCTCAGCGACGGCGCCCAGGTGCTGCCGCGCGGGGCGTCGGCGGTCAGGACGTACGTGTCGCCGGGGGTGGGCAGCTTGTCGTAGGCGAGGAACTCGGTGACCGGGTCCGGCGAGTCGTTGCGGACGGTCATCCGGTAGGACAGCCGGCCGCCGGGGGTGGTGGCGCCCATCGGGCCGTAGCCGGCGTCCAGGTCGCCCCGGACCTCCTTGTAGGAGCGCAGCACGCTCGGCACCTGCACCTCGACCTGCGAGGTGGCGTGGCACATGGTCTCGGTGCGGTCGCCGTTGCCGTTCAGGTCGAGCGCGTCGGCGACGCCGTGGCTGGTGCCGTTGTAGTAGCAGGTGACGGGCTGGGTCGGCTGGTCGGCGGTGACGAACACCTGGTTGGTGAGCGTCCCGGCCCGGACGCTGGCGGCGACCTGGACGTCGAACTGGACCCGGTAGGCCAGCGCGTCGTTCAGGTAGGTCATGTCGGGCGCGCCGGCCGGCCAGGTCATCTTGACGATCTGCTGGCCGTCCGGACCGGGCGTGACCTGCACGGACTCGGGGAGCCTGGCGTCGGGGTAGCCGGGGGTGGTGCGCAGCGAGCCGTCCACGTAGACGAGTCCGGCGGGCAGCACGTCGTACAGCACCAGCGGCCGGTCCAGCGCCCGCCCGGTGCGGTTGTACGGGACCACCTCGAAGGTGGCCCGGCCGCCCGCGGTGGTGACGGCGCCGGCGACGGTGGTCTTGGCCGCGCCGAGGTTGGTGGCGGGGGTGACGGCGGTCTCGGCGCAGCCGGTGGCGTGCGCGGTGGTGGTGCCGTCGGTGGCGGTGTTGTCGACGCAGTTGGTGAGCAACTCCGGTGCGGGGCGGCCGTCGTGGCCGGGGGTGACGACCTGGGTGACGACCTGGACGCCGCCGCCCGGCGACCAGCCGGTGGGCAGCGGGCCGTCCCAGGTGAGGCGCAGCCCGTCGAGCCAGCGGCCGGCGGGCAGGCCGAGCACGTCGTTGGCCGGGTCGCCGGCGCCCTCGGCGAAGCTGATCCGGCGGTTGCCGGAGCCGTCGAACGGGGTGCCGGGGGTGAAGGTCAGCCAGGTCGGGTCGCCGTTCAGCCGGTACTGGAAGGTGAGGACGATGCCGGGCGGGTTCCACGCGTCGAGCTGGATGGTCTGCGGGAACAGCCAGTTGTAGAGGCCGTCGGTGGTGCCGGTGCCCGGGTCGGTCATGGTGAGCGAGGTGGCGGGCGCCGAGGTGTTGGTGGCGAACAGGCTGAAGCTGTTCAGGTCGCCGGAGACGCTGGTGTCGCCCCAGGACTTGGCGGCGGTGACCTGCACGCCGGTGGCGGGCTCCTGGAAGACGCCGGTGGTGGCCTGGGCGGTGGACAGCTCGCGCTCCGGCTCCGCGCCGAGCGGGTCGCCGAGCAGGTCGACGGAGTTGGTGGAGGTGGTGCCGGACGGGAACTCCGGCTCCGGGTAGTTCACCACCAGCACGCCGGGGATCCGGCAGCCGGCGTGGCCGTTGCCGGCCAGGAACGCACCGATGTCGTAGCCCCAGGTGTTCGGGCCGGGCGCGACCTGGCTCCAGCCGGGCGAGCGCGCCGTGTCGACCACCGCGCCGGGCGGCAGGGTGTCGAGCAGGCGGCTGGTGTTCAGGTCGACGTTCGGGCCCTCGGTGGAGCAGGCGCTGAACTGGTAGGTGACGGTCCGTCCGTCCGCGCTGGACGTCTGCACGCCCTTGGTGACCTGGTACACCGGCTGGACGTGCGCGGTGGTGCTGGCGGAGGCGCTCTGCGGGGTCTCCCCGTCGACCGTCAGCTGGGCCGCGTTGAGCGCCGAAGTGGCATCCGGGGTGGTCCAGTTGGGGAAGCGCATGACCACGCTGACGGCTGCCGTGGTGCCCGGGCTGAGGTTGAGCAGCTTGATGTCGAGGTCGCCGCCCATGGTGCCGGGTGCGGGGACGGTGGAGCCTGCCACGTCGACCGTGGTGGGGTCGGGCGTCCAGCCGACGAACTCCATCGCGGCGGGCAGCGTGTCGGCGATGTGCCCGTTCACGCACTCGGTGACCGAGCAGGTGTACTGCAGGGTGAAGGTGACGTTCTCCCCCGGCGCGGCGGTGGGCTTGTCGACGGACTTGGTGAACGAGATCGCGGCGTGCGCGGGTGGGGCCAGCAGGGCGCCGCCGAGCAGCGAGCCGAGCAGCAGGGCCAGGACGGAGGTGATCCGTCCGGCTCGGAGGGGAGTACGCATACCGAGCAGTTCATCCGACCGCGCAGGCACGCGCGGGGGTGGCGCGACCCGCGCCGACGCGCTTTCACCCGTTCGGCGGATGGCCGATCCGACCAATCGGTTGACTGCCCGTCACCGACGCCGTCACTGACCTGCCGTCACCGACCGTCCGTCCGGTCGTCGGTGAACACCGGCGGACGATCTCCGATATCCGGCCTCCACGCCCGGACCGGCGGTTAGCATGCCCGTGCAGGCGTCAGGGGGACGCCCGCCCAGCACCTTGGGGGATCCACGCATGCGCATCCGCGCGAAGGGGCTCGCTGCCCTGTTCCTCGGCTCTCTGCTCGCCGTCGGCGCCACCGCCGCACCGCAGGCCGGCGCCACCACCACCGCGCCGACCACCGCGACCCGCGGCCTGGAGATCGGCGTCCCGGCCTACGTCTACCCGAACCAGCAGATGCTGCTCGACGTCCAGGCCGCGCAGCCCGCGGCGTCGATCGTCATCCTCAACCCGAACAACGGCGACAACCCGTTCGACGCCTCCTGGCAGGCCCGGGCCGACGCGCTGCGCGCCCGCACCACCGCCACCGGCGAGCACACCAGGGTGCTCGGCTACGTGCACACCGAACGCGGCAAGCGCGACAAGGCCGCCGTGCTCGCCTCGGTCCGCAACTACCTGGTCACCGGCGACGGCAAGCTGCACGTCGACGGCATCTTCTTCGACACCACCAGCCGCGAGTGCGGCGACAACAACGCCGAGCGCGACTACTACCTCGACCTGCGCCAGCAGGTCCAGGCGATCGTCCACTCCATCGACCCGGCCGCGCAGGAACTGGTGGTGAACAACCCGGGCACCGCCGTCCAGGACTGCTTCCTGGAGCCCGGCAAGCGCACCGCCGACACCTTCGTCACCTTCGAGGGCACCTACGCCGCCTACACCGCCTCCTACCTGGGCGGCAACGTGTTCAACCTGACCGCCGGCTACTACCCCGGCACCGCGTTCGACCCGAACGGCACCTCCTACTGGCACCTGGTCCACGCCGTCCCGGACGCCGCCGCCATGCACATCGTCCTGGACACCGCGTTCACCCGCGGCGCCGGGTACGCGTACGCCACCGACGACGTCCTCGACAACCCGTGGGACGCCACCCCCGCCTGGGGCTTCGGCGCGGAGACCTCCTACGCCGCCACCATCGGCTGACCACCCGTCAGGCATCCGTCCGGGCCCGCCCCGCCGCCGCGGAGGGGCGGGCTCGGCGCTGACGGGGTGTCATGGAGCCATGACACCCGAAACGCTGGACGAGCTCACCGACGAACTGCTGCGCCTCGCCCCCGGACTGGACCGCGAACAGGCCGCCGCCGTCCTCCGCAGGGCCTACCGGGCCGGCCTCGACGACGGCCGGCACGAGACCGCCGAAGGGCGCGAACACAGCGGCTGGTGACCCCCGGCCACGCCCCCGCGCCACCCGGTGCGGGAGACTGGACCCCGGACAGCCAGCAACGAGGAGAGCGGATGGCCCCGCCACGCACCCGCCGCCCGGCCCGCCCTCGGGAAGAGGTGTACGCGGCCGCCCGCGCCGCCATCGCCGAACACGGCCTCGCCCGCCTCACCATGGCCGGCCTCGGCCAGCAGCTCGGCATGAGCGCCGGCCACCTGCTCTACTACTTCGGCAGCAAGGACCAGCTGCTGCTGGAGACCCTCCGCTGGAGCGAGACCCAGCTCGGCGAACGCCGCACCCGCGAACTCGCCCGCCGCGAACTCCCCGTCCTCGAACGGCTCGCCCGCTACCTCGACCTCTACCTCCCCGAGGGCCCCGGCGACCCCCGCTGGATCCTCTGGATCGAGGTCTGGAGCCGCTCTCCCGGCACTGCCGAGCTCCGCCAGGGCCAGCTCGACATCGAGACCCCCTGGCAGGACGACCTCACCGCGCTCATCACCGAGGGCCTCGACACCGGCGTCCTCACGCCCGTCGCCGGTGCCCCGCCGCCGACCGCGCCACCCAACTCCGCGCCCTGCTGGACGGCTTGGCCGTCCCGCTCGCCATCGGCCTCCCCGCCACCAGCCGCGCGGCGGCCGCCGCGCACGCCGCCTCGGCCGCCCACGCCCTGCTCGGCGCCGTGCCGGAAGCCTGACGCCTGACGTGTGACGGGTGACGGGTGACGGGTGACGGGTGGCTTTGGTGCCTGACGGTGCGTCACTCGGTCCAGACGGCGGCCGCGGTGCGGTCGTCGGCGTAGCCCTTGGCGCGGACCTGGATCTGGCGGAGGAAGTCGACCGTGCCCGGCGGGTGCGGGTGGGCCCAGTGGCTGGACAGGAAGTGGGCGACGGCCGGCTCCTCCGCGATCGGATCGGCCAGGCCCGGGGTGCACAGCAGCAGGATGTCGCCGGAGGTGGCCGGGACCAGGCGGAACCGGAACGGGCGCGGCGCGGGCAGCGCGGCCGGCGGCAGCGGCGGCTGCCCGTCCGGGTGGTGGAGCAACCGGGCCGCGTAGGCGTCGATCCAGTGGCCGGAACGCAGCAGGTACAGGCCGCCCGGCCCGGTGCCGAACGCGACCCGGTGGGTGGCCGCCGGGTCGGTCGACATCAGCAGGCAGTGCAGCGAGGCGGTCTCCTCCGGCACCGGCGCCGCGTCCGGCGCGGGCTCCGCGCCGCCCTCGGCCCGCAGCCGGGCCGCCGCCTGGAGGGCGATCCGCTGCAACCCGTACCGCAGCCGGTCCCGGGCCCCGGCCCGCAGGTCGGCGGCGAGCTCCGCCCGGCTGCGGCCGATCGCCGCGGCCAACTGCCGGGCAGCGTCCGCCGCCGCCGCGCCGCCCCACTCGGCGTCGGCCCGCCGCGCCGGGCCCGCGAGCACCGTCAGCACCAGCCCGTCCTCGGCCTCCCCGAACCGGACGGTGAGCAGCGCGTCGCGCCGCGGCTCGCCCCGGTAGCGGGCGGAGTCCCCGCGGATCGACACGGCACGCAGCGTGGTCGCCGCGAACTGGGCGCCGTCGATGGCGGTGTCCGGCACCACCGCCGCCAGCCCGGCCGGGTCGGACACCGGCAGCGCGGTCGGCTCGGCCGCGTACGTGGGCGGCCGCTCCCCGACGTGCGGCACCGCCGGCGCGTCCGGCTCCCGCCAGGGCGCTCCGCGCTCGGACGGCGGGGCGACGGCGGTGTCCTGCACCGGCGCGTCCGCGGCCGTGGGTTCGGGCGCGGGGGCGGGCTCCGGCTCCGGCTCCGGCTCCGGCTCCGGCTCCGGCTCCGGCTCCGGCTGGGCAACGGCAGGGGTCTTGGTGAGGTTCGGCGGCTCGGACGGCGTCCGGGCGGCCGGGCCGGCCGGCTCGTCCTCGGTGGGCCGGAGTTCGGGCCAGGCGGCCTCGGCCCAGCTGCGCGGGGGCGGTACGAGGTGCGGCGCTTCGGTCTCCGGGGCCGGCGCGGCCTCCGCCGCGGGGGCGGGCTGCGGGCTTGCGCCGCGGGAGCGGGGCCGCGGGAGCGGGTTGCGGGGCGTCCTCGACCGAGCCGCGTTGCGGGGCGACGAGTCCGGCGGCGGTGGTGAACCAGTCGTCCACGGAGCTGGTGTCGGCGGTGGCGTCGGGAGTGTCGGGGAGGGTGTCGGCGGGGCCCGCGTAGACGGTGTGCCACCAGGCGTCGTCGGGTCGGGTCGGCCTGGGTGCGCCCTGCTCGTTCAACTGACGGCTCCTGATCCGTGGGGGTGCCGGACGTCACGCCATTCTTCCCAAGGACCGAGGACGCTGTCCGGGAATCGGAACATCGCACGGACGGGCGGGGAGGGGTTCCGGCCATTGCCGCCCCGAGTCGGCCACCAGCGGGGCTCGTGGGCGCTTCGATGAGCTGTTCGGACGGAAAATCGGAGCCCAAGGGGGGCATCGCTTCACCCGATCGGCTGATTAATATGTGCGCATGACCGCGCCAGGACTTCGCACTCGACCCCGGGAAGGGACCGCGTACGCGGTGCTCCGCCCCGTGGCGGTGCTGTGGTCCCTGCTGCTGGCCGCTCTGCTGGCGCTGCTGCCGTGCGCGGCGAACGCCGCCACCACGAGCACCCCGCCGGCCGGGCCCGTGACGTCCGTACAGGCGGTGCCGGCCGTCCCGGCGGCCGACGCCGTCGCGGACCGCCCCGGCGCCCCGGCCGCGCACCAGCACGCCCGGGCGGCGGACGGCACCGGCCTGCGCATCCTGTGCACCGCCGACGGGCCGTCCAGGATCCCCGGTCACGGCTGCTCCAGCCACTCCTTCTGCGGCCCGGAGTCGCAGTTGCCGAACGCGCCCCCGCAACCCGGCGCGGTCGTCCTGCCGCAGTTGGTTGCCCCTTCCGCCTCGCCCGCCGTCCCGGCGCACGAGGTCCGGACGGGGCCGCACCACGCGCCCGATCTGCACGTACTCCAGGTTCACCGGTCCTGAGCGGAACCCACCGCCGGCCCGTACCCCGCGCGCGGGGCGGTCGGCGGCTCCGCTGCCCCAACCTCACCGCAGACCGCCGTGCACACCACGGCGGGGACAAGGAAGACAACCATGGGTTCCGCCTCCAAGCAGTCCGACCAGAGGCCCACCGGCAAGCAGCCCAAGCCGGGCAGCAAGGCCGCCCAGCAGGCCGACCGCCGGGCCCGGATCGCCGAACTGCGCGCCGCCGAGCAGCGCCGTGAGCGCCGCAACAAGCTCCTCACCATCGGCGTCTCCAGCGTCCTGGTCCTCGCCATGATCGGCGGCGGCACCTGGCTCGCCCTCGACGCCAAGCACAAGAAGGACCAGAAGGCCGCCGCGGCGAAGGCGCCGATCGAGGGCGTCAAGACCTGGGACAACCTGTCCCGCACCCACGTGCAGACCGACGTCAAGTACCCGCAGACCCCGCCGGTCGGCGGCGACCACAACCCGGTCTGGGCGACCTGCATGGGCAACGTCTACGACCAGCCGATCAAGAACGAGAACGCCGTCCACTCCCTGGAGCACGGCGCGGTCTGGGTCACCTACAACGGCAAGGCCACGCCCGACGACATCAAGACGCTGAGCGACAAGGTCAAGGCCACGCAGTACAGCATGATGAGCCCCTACCCCGACGAGGAGGGCACCATCACGCTGTCCGCCTGGGGCACCCAGCTGGTGGTCGACTCGGCGAAGGACCCGCGGGTCGAGCAGTTCTTCACCCACTTCGTGCAGGGCCCGCAGACCCAGGAGCCGGGCGCCTCCTGCAGCTCGGGCGCGATGTGACCGGCGTGACCGGCGACGGCGACGGCGGGCGGACGGCGGAGCAGACCGGCGGCCGGAGCCGCCGGGCGCTCTGGTGGCCGGCCGCGCTCGCCGCCGTGGTCGCGCTCGGCCTCGGGGCGCCCGCGCTGGTCTCCAGCAGCACCCCGGCCGCCGGGAGCTCCGCCTCCGCGCCGAGCACCGACTCGCCAGAGGCCGGGTTCGCCCGCGACATGGCCGCCCACCACCAGCAGGCGATCGACATGTCCTTCATCGTCCGCGACCGCACCCAGGACCAGGCGGTCCGCACGCTGGCCTTCGACATCATCAACACGCAGGCGAACCAGCGCGGCATGCTGATGGGCTTCCTCGACCAGTGGGGCCTCACCCAGGCCAGCCCCGCCAAGCCGATGGCGTGGATGGGCCACACCTACGAGGCCCACGACGGCTCGCTGATGCCCGGCATGGCCACCAACACCGACCTGGAGAAGCTCCGCACCCTCAACGGCCGGGACGCGGAGGTCTTCTACCTCCAGCTCATGCTCGCCCACCACAAGGGCGGCATGGACATGGCCCAGGCCTATGTGGACGCGGCGAAGAACGACGTCGAGAAGCGGCTCGCCCAGACCATGGTCAACGGCCAGAAGGCCGAGATCGACCTGATCACCGACATGCTCACCGAACGCGGCGCCAAGCCCGCCTCCTGAGCCCGTCACCCCCAGGGGCGCCCCCGGAACCACCGGGCGGCGCCCCTTCCGCTTCCCCGGCATCCCACCGAACAGCCGGACGCCATCCGTCCGTTGACGGCACACCAAGGAAGACGACCAGCCTGCGCCCCCAACGGGCGACCGGCACGCCACGACGGACGCGTGAACCAACAGCCGTACGGAAAGGACCCGTTGACCGCACGCCGACGACAACGCCCGGCCGCCGCCTCACGCCACCGCGACATCCCGTGCGCCGGTTGAGCGAACAAGCTTGCGGCGTCCGGCAGTTGCCAACACCCCGACAAGGACGACCGGCCCCACCCTCTCTGGCCGCACACCAGCCCCAGGCAGCCCCCTGGGGCACCTACACCCGCCCACTGCCCCGGCACCCGGGCGGAGAAGCCACGGGACGGAAGCCCCGACGACGCGCCCGCCGACCGAACACCCCCACGGCGCGCAGCCGTTGACGCCACACCGCCGACGAGAACCCGCCAACGCCCCGGACCACGCACCGCACAACCCCGAGCACCGAACCCACCCCAGCCACCGGACGCCCTTATGGAGTCCAGCCGTTGACGACACGCCGCCGATGGCGACCGGCGGGCAGGGCCGTCCGCAGACACCTCAGCACCGTCCCGTCGCTGCGCCCCGTTGACGGGGCGTCAGCGTGCGGACAGGCGGGCTGCCAGGAGGGCGATCGCCGCGAGGAGGAGCAGGACCACCCGGCTGCCGAGGGCCGGGCCGGCGAGGTGGACGGCCAGGACGGGGAGGGCGGTGCCGAGGGCCGTGCCGAGGCTGCGGACCATGTTGACCAGGCCGCCGCCGACGGCCGAGCTCTGGGCGGGTATGGCGCGCATGACCAGTGCGTTGTTGGCGGGCAGCAGCAGCCCGAGCCCGTAGCCGGCGACCAGGAGTGGCGCGACCGCCGCGCCGGGCCCGGCCGCGGGCAGGACGGCGAGCAGCAGCAGCCCGCCGGCGGCGGCCGTCGCGCCGACCCGGCAACGCACCGCGTCGCTCCAGCCGCGCGGCAGCAGCCCGCCGCCGACCGTGGCGGCCAGCGCGAACGCCGCGGGCAGCGCGGTGATCACCACACCGGCGGTGGCGGCGGACACGCCGCGGTCGGACAGCACGACCGGCTCCAGCACCAGCGGGCAGAACAGCAGCAGGTAGCCGATCAGCGCCACCACCAGCCCGGCCCGGATGCCCGGGGTGTTCATCAGCCCCGGCGGAATCAGCGGCCGGTCGGCGCGCCGCTCCTGCCGGACCAGCGCGGCGGCCGTCCCGGCGGCGAGCAGCGCCAGCACGGCCACCGCCCAGCCGGGCAGCGGCAGTCCGGACGCGGCGGACAGCGCCAGCAGCAGCGCCGTGGACGAGGCGGCGAGCAGCAGCAGTCCGGCCAGGTCGAACCGTCCGCCGTCGGTCCGGCGGGGTGCACGGCGGCCGTCGGGGAAGGTGCGCGGGAGCAGGAACCAGCCGGCCAGGATGCCGAGCGCGCCGATCGGGACGTTGATCCAGAACGCCCAGCGCCAGGAGGCGTGGGTGACCAGCAGCCCGCCGAGGGTGGGGCCGAGGGCCAGGCCGAGGGCCTGGGCGGCCGCCTGGATGCCGAGTGCGGTGCGCATCGCCCGCTCCGGCACGCCGCGGGCGACCAGGGCCACGCTGTTGGCCTGCATCATCGCGCCGCCGACCGCCTGCACGGCCCGGCAGGCGACCAGCACGGTCAGGCTGCCGGCGAGCCCGGCGCCGAGCGAGGCCGCCGCGAACACCGCGAAGCCGCCGAGGTACATGGTCTTGCGGCCGACCAGGTCGGACAGCCGTCCGACGGGGGCGAGCAGCGCGACCAGCACCAGCAGGTACGACAGCGACACCCATGCGACGGCGGCGAAGCCCGCGTCGAAGCGGCGTTCCAGCGCGGGGAACACCAGTGAGGTGATGCTCGCGGTCAGTTGGCCGAGGAACGCGCCCAGGCAGACGGTGCCGACGGCCAGCCAGTGCGCGTGCGGCCAGCGGGCGACGGCGCGCGGACGCGGGCGCTCGGCGCGCCGCAGGGCGTCCTGCACGGTGTCGAGCAGCCGGGTGGCGGCAACGGGTTCGGCCATGAACCGAATATATCTGCCACCGAGATAATCGTACAAGGAGTGTTTCCGGGCCCGAGGCATCTGCCCGCCCCGAGCGTTCCCCCGGCCGCCCATCCGCCGGCCGACCGCCCAGGCCGCCGACCGGCCCGCCGTCCGACCGAGAAGTCGTCCGTGCTGGTCAACGGCCGGACAACGGGCGGCACCGACAGCGGCTGGCGATACGCTGTCCGCCATGTCCTCGCAGCACCGGCCCGCGCCCGGCCCCGACGCACCGGACACCGACGCGCTCGCCGGGGCCCAGCAGCTCACCGACGTGATCACCCGGCTGCGCCGTGCCCTGCGCAGCTCCATCCGCTCGGAGTTCCCCTGGGAGGCGCTGCCGATGGCCCAGGTGGAGCTGCTCCAGACCCTCGCCGTCGCCCCGATGCGGGTCGGTGAACTCGCGGCCCGGCAGCGCCTCGCGCCGAACACCGTCAGCGGCCTGATCTCCAAGCTGCTGGACGCCGGGCTGGTCGACCGGCAGCCCGACCCCGGCGACCGCCGCACCGCCCGGATCGCCCTCACCGAGGCCGGCCACCAGCAACTGCGCGACTGGCAGAGCGCCCACGAACGCCGCCTGGCCGGCGCCCTGGCGAGCCTCACCCCCACCGACCGGGCCGCCGTCATGGACGCCCTCCCCGGCCTCGACCGCCTCGCCCACTCCCTCGCCGGCACCGACCCGGCACGCTGAGCACCCCGTCCCGGCAGACCGACCCGGCGGTCCGTCCCAGCAGGCCGTCCCGGCGCGCTGAGCACCCCGTCCCGGAACCCCGCCCGCGGCCCCGCCCGACAACGCCCGGCGCCCGCCCGGCCCCGCCCACGGCGATGTCCGATTCCCGCCAGTCGGGGGTCCGGCGATGGCGCAGACTGGATGGCGTGATCGACGACGAGACCAGGTACCGAGCCGTGCACAGCCGGGACGCCCGCTTCGACGGGGTGTTCTTCACGGCCGTCCGCACCACCGGCATCTACTGCCGTCCGAGCTGCCCGGCCACCACCCCCAAGCGCACCAACTGCAGCTTCTACCCGACCGCGGCCGCCGCGCAGGGCGCCGGCTACCGGGCCTGCCGCCGCTGCCGGCCCGACTCGGTACCGGGCTCGCCCGAGTGGAACCACCGCGCCGACCTGGTCGGCCGGGCGGTCCGGCTGATCGGTGACGGCGTGGTCGACCGCGAAGGCGTCGCGGGGCTCGCCGACCGGCTCGGCTACAGTGCCCGCCAGCTCCAGCGGCAGCTGACCGCCGAGCTCGGCGCCGGCCCGCTCGCGCTGGCCCGCGCGCAGCGCGCGCAGACCGCCCGACTGCTCCTGCAGACCACCGAACTCCCGGTCACCGACGTGGCGTTCGCGGCCGGCTTCGCCTCGGTGCGGCAGTTCAACGACACCATCCGCGAGGTCTACGACCGCACCCCGAGCACGCTGCGCACCGAGCACGGCGGCCACCGCCGCGCCCCCGCCGCGGCCGGCCGGCTCGGGCTGCGGCTGGCCTACCGGGGCGCCATCGACACCGAGCACCTGCTGGACTTCCTCGCGCTGCGCGCCGTCCCCGGCGTCGAGGAGGTGGTCCCGGGGCACCGGCCCGGGACCCGCACGTACCGGCGGACCCTGGCCCTGCCGTTCGGGCACGGCGTCGCCGAGGTCGACGGGCTCGCCCCGGGCGACCGTCCGACCCGCGGCTGGCTGGACTGCCGGCTCACCCTCACCGACCTGCGCGACCTCACCACGGCGGTGCACCGGCTGCGCGCCCTGTTCGACCTGGACGCCGACCCGGACGCGGTGGACGACCGGCTGGCCGCCGATCCGCTGCTCGCCCCGCGCGCCGCGGCCCGGCCCGGGCTGCGCTCCCCGGGCCACGTCGACCCGCACGAGCTCGCCGTCCGGGCCGTCCTCGGCCAGCAGGTCACGGTGGCCGCCGCCCGCACCCTGGCCGGCCGGCTCGCCGAGCGGTACGGCACCCCGCTGCCCGCCGCCGACGGCGGTTTGCGGCTGCTGTTCCCGACCGCGGGCGCGCTCGCGGCCGCCGACCCCGAGCACCTGGCGATGCCGCAGTCGCGCCGCCGGGCGCTGCTCGGCCTGTGCGCGGCGCTCGCCGAGGGCGCCGTCCGGCTCGACCCGGGCGTGGACCGCGAGCAGGCCGCCGCCGGACTGCTCGCCCTCCCCGGCATCGGCCCGTGGACGGTCGGCTACCTGCGGATGCGCGCCCTCGCCGACCCGGACGTCTTCCTGCCCACCGACATCGGCGTCCGCGACGGCCTGCGCGCCCTCGGCGAGAACGGCGACCCGCGCTCCGCCGCCGACCGCTCCGCCGCGTGGGCGCCCTGGCGCTCCTACGCCCTGCACCACCTGTGGTCCGCCGCCGCGGCCCACCACACCTCCCTCCGCACCCGCGACACCCGCAAGGAACCGGCATGACCACCGTCTTCACCACCATGGACAGCCCGCTCGGCACCCTGCTGCTCAGCGGAACCGTCGACGACCGGCACGGCTTCGCCCTGACCGCCGTCACCGCCCCCCGGCAGAAGTACGCGCTCACCGAGCCCGCCGCCGACTGGCAGCCCGACCCGGAGGCGCTCGCGCCCGCCGTCGGGCAGCTCACCGAGTACTTCGCCGGCGAGCGCACCGCGTTCGACCTGCCGCTCGCCCCGGTCGGCACCGAGTTCCGCCGCCGGATCTGGGAGACCCTCGACGACATCCCGTACGGCGCCACCCTCACCTACGGCCAACTCACCGACGCCGCGGGCCAGTCCCCGCGCGCGGTCCGCGCCGTCGGTGGCGCCGTCGGCGCCAACCCCCTCCTGATCATCCGCCCCTGCCACCGCGTCATGGGCGCCAACGGCAGCCTCACCGGCTTCGCCGCCGGCATCGACGCCAAGCGCTGGCTCCTCGCCCACGAGAACGGCCGCGCCGCGGACCAGCTGTTCTGACGGGCCGTCACTCCGAAGGAAGCTCCTCCAGCCGCCGGGCGAGCCGGGTGATGTCGGGGGCGGCGACGCTGCGGTACAGCTCGTACGAGGCAGTGAACCGCTCCCGAGACAGCTCCAAGTCGCCCTGGGTCAAGGCCAGTTCGCCAAGCCATTCGATACTGCGGGCCTGCCAGTGCGGCGCGCCCACCGCGACGAACCCGGCCCGGGCGCCCTCCAGGTCGGCCCCGGCCTGCCCGTACCGCCCGGCCATCAGATACGCCCGCCCCCGGATCGCCTGTGCCCGGAATACCTCGTACTGGTCACCGACGGCCGTGAAGTCCTCGATGGCTGTGGATAGTTGCCGCACGGCCTCGGCCTCGTTCGCGGCATCCGTCGCGACCTCGCCGAGGCCGACCCGGAGCAGACCGACGCCCCGCCGGTAGCCGATCGCCTCCCACAACACCAGCGCCTCCTCGAAACGGGCACGCGCGGAGTCGAGCTCGCCGAGGTCGCGGTGCGCGTGTCCGAGCCCGATCAGGGCCTGCCCCTTGCCCTTCCGGTCGCCGATCTCCTCGGCCACCACCAGCGCCTGCGCGAACCAGTCTGCGGACTCCTGGATCCGGCCGGCGTTGCGCCGCCCCTGCCCGAGGGAGGTCAGCATCCGCTGCTCGGCGATCCGTTCCCCGACTTTGCGGGCAGCGGCCAGCCCCAAGGTATTGGACTCCAGTTGCATCGCATGCGGCCGAAGGCGGACGAACATCGGCTGCATCGCGTCCGCCAGCTGCCAGGTCAGCGCGTACTGGCGGCGTCGGGCCGCGTCCCGGAGCACGGCCATGAGCTGGTCGCGTTCCCGGTCGAACCAGTCGAGCGCCGCCGTCTCCTCGGTGAACCCCGGTACATGCAGCGGAGGTTGACGGTAGTCCCGAGCCATCCGGCGGTGACTGGGCATGATCAGCGCCTCGGCCTCGGTGGTCGCGGCCAGATAGTGATCACCGACCCGTCGCACGGCGGCCTCGCACTGTTCGGGCGGATCCTCGGCCTGCCCACGCTCCCTGGCGTGCAGCCGGACCAGGTCGTGGAACCGGTAGCGGCCGTCGCCCCGCTCCTCCAGCAGGTGCGCGCCGGCGAGCAGGTCGAGCATGGCATCGGCGTCGGCCAAGGAGAGTTCTGCTGCGGCACCGGCCGACTCCGGCGTGAACTCCGTCACCGGGAGCTGCCCGAGCACTCGGTACAGCCGGCCCGCCACCTGGTCCAGCACCCGGTACGAGGCGTCCAGCGCACCGCGCACCGCGGTCTCCCCGTTCAACCGCAACGCCGCCAGCCGGTCGACTTCCCGGCGCAGTGCCTCGGCGGTCGCCGCGAGCGGCTGGCGGGGGCGCGACGCCATCCGTGCGGCGGCCACGCAGATCGCCAGCGGCAGTCCGGCGCAGCGGCTCACCACCTGTTCCACTGCGGACAGTTCGGCGGCGACCCGGTCCGCTCCGATCCGCTGGATCAACAACTCGGTGGCCACGTCCCGGTCGATCAGACCGACCGGGAAGACTCCGGCGCCGTCCATGGACAGCCCGTCCAGCCTGGTGCGGCTGGTCACCACCGTGACGGAGCCCTCGGCCCCAGGCAGCAACGCGCGGACCTGGGCGGCGGTGGCGGCACTGTCCAACAGGATGCCGACCCGGCGGCTCGCCGTGGCGGAGCGCCAGAGTGCGGCCGCCTCGTGCAGTTCGGCCGGCACCTGGGCCAGGCCCAGCGCCCGCAGGAACGCGCCCAGCACCTCAACCGGATCGGTCGGGCCACCAGGAGCATGACTGCGCAGGTCGGCATAGAACAGCCCGTCCGGGAACTCATCCGCCCGACGGCGCAGCCAACTGCCTGCCAGTGCGCTCTTCCCGACCCCGGCCGGCCCGGTCAGCAGCAGGCAGCGCCCGCCCGGTGGCGGGGGCGCATTCAACTCCCGGTCGAGCGCGTCCAGTTCCGCCTCGCGCCCAAGGAGTCGCACAGGGGCGGGTGGAAGCTGGTGCGGCACTGGAAGCAGCGCCGGAGCGTGCGAATGAATGTGTACGCCCCCTTGAACGTCGCCCGCCTGAAACGCGACGCCCTCGATCCGGGCTTGGCCGGCGACGGAATTGTGATGGCCTTTCACGTGCTCGTTCCTCCACTGGGTCGATCGATACGGCCGTGCCCGGGGTGGTGCGACAACGCCTCTCGCCCCTCCACCGGGAGCCGGACACCCGACGAACCGTCGCGGGACGCCCACGCCGGCCGCCGCATCCCCCCGCTTCGCCGAGTCGTCCGGCGCCGGACTGTTTCGACGCAGGTGGCGCCGGTCGGGGCGGACGGACCAACCGTCGACACCGCCCTCCGGGCGGGGGCGGCAGCTATACCAGACGAGTGCGACAGCGGCCGGAGCAATAGGGGAAAACTGGCGAAGTGAAACTCAGAGGTGCTATAGCAGCATGCCCCCACCCGTGCCATGCTCACCTCCTGCGCGTCCGAGGAACCGGCGACAGGAGGCACCCAGGTGTATCTGCACTTGTTGGGAGCAATCGAACTGACGGCAAGCGGAAGGCCGTTGTCGATCAGTTCGTGGAAGGTCCGAATCCTGCTGGCCGCCCTGGCCGTGGATCTGGAACGTCCGATCTCCCCCGCCGTCCTCGCCGAACGCCTCTGGGACGGAGAGCCCCCGCCAAGTGCCATCGGCACCCTGCAGGTCTACGTCTCCCGACTGCGGACGGCACTCCGCCACGCCGCCGAACTCGACACCGAATCCGGCGAGCGCCCGGTCGAGATCGTCTCCCGCCCCGGCACCTACGCCCTCCGCGCCGAACCCGACCAGATCGACTGGCACGCCTATCGCCGTCGGGCCCGCCAAGCCCGCCGTTTCGTCGAAGCGGGCGACGACCGGCGGGCCCTCGACGCCCTCGACGATGCCGACGACTTCTGGCAGGGCGACCCTCTTGCCGGCCTGCCTGGCGAGTGGGCCCAGCAGACCCGCAAGGTCATGCAGGACCAGTGGCTCGCCGCCCAGTTGACCCGCACCGAAATCGAATTGCGCCTCGGCCGGTACGCCGACCTCGTCCCCACCCTGGCCGAACTCGCCGACAAGAACCCGTGGAACGAGAAGGTCGCCACCCATCTGATGACGTCCCTCTACGGCAGCGGCCGCATTGCCGAGGCCCTCGCTGTCTACCGGCACATCCGTCATCGACTCGACCACGACCTCGGTACCAGACCCGGCGAACGCCTCAGGACCCTCAACGATCTCATCCTCAACGGCGCCAACATCACCACCCTTGTCCCCCGCCCGGCCGCACCTCCTGTCGCCCTCGCTGGGCCGACCGCTCCCCCTGCCCAGCGCCAGAGGGCCCGGCAGCGGCCCCAGGGCCTGCTGGCCGTCCCCGAACTGTCCGGCCGAGAGTCCGAGTTGGCGCTTATCACCGCCGCTGCCCGGGGCGAGCGGGCGGGCCGGAGCGACGATCTCGGTGCCGCGGAGCAAGGCCGGCCTGTGGTCTCCATCAGCGGCCTGCCCGGAAGCGGAAAAACTGCTCTTGCCACCTCCGCAGCCGATCGCCTGCAGGGCCACTTCCCGGACGGCGTTCATGTGCTTCGACTCGGCACCTACTCGGGCGCCCAGCACGACCCCAGCCCCGAGGCCGCAGCCACCGCGCTGCTGCGGCAGTTCGGCGTCCCGGCCGCCCGGATCCCCGTAGAACGCGAGGAACTCCTCGGCCAGTGCCACGAGTTGCTCACCCAGCGGCAGGCCCTGATACTCCTCGACGACGCCGCGGGGCCCGGTCAGATCGGGCCGCTGCTTCCGTCCAGACCCACCTCGTTCGTCCTGGTGACCAGCCGTCACCGGATGGCGGCGCTCCCGTCCGTCGTCACCATCCCGCTTGACGCGCTGTCCCCGGCCGCGTCCGCCGAGATGTTCGTCCGCCTGGCCGGCTCCGACCGGACCGCCGACGCCGACCGACTCGCCGAGATCACCCGCTTGTGCGCCCACCATCCCTTGGCCCTCCACCTCGCCGCCGGACGCTTCCGCTTCCGCTCCTCCTGGACCCTTGCCCACCTCGCGGACCGCCTCACCCGCAACGGCCTTCTGGACGAGCTCGGAGACGGCCCCGACAGTCTTTGCGGCGCATTGGCCATGTCCTACCACGATTTGTCAGAACAGCATCAGATGGCGTTCCGCCGGCTGAGCCTGCACCCCGGCCCCGACTTCGGCCTGCACACTGCCGCGGCACTGATCGGCTGCCCGATCGACCGCGCGGAGCGGCTGATCGAGGATCTGCTGTCCGCGAGCCTGTTGGCGGAGCACTCGCCGGAGCGGTTCAGCTACCACTCGCTCGTTCGAGCCTATGCGAGCGCCCAGGTGCGGCAGACGGAGTCCCCCGAGGACTGTCGAGCGGCCGTACGACGGTCTGTCAGCTATCTGTGCCGTACGGCGAATTGGGCGGACCGAAAGATCCATTCCGATCGCTATCGCATGGAGCTCGCGCTGTTCGGTGACGAGTTCGCCGTGGATGAACCGCCCGTCGGTGTCGAACCGGCGGACGAGGTGGGGGCGAAGCGCTGGGTGGACGCCGAGATCGAAACGTTGACAGCCCTTCAAAGAGACTTGTCCACCTCGGGAGACGGCGAGACAGCTGCTGTTCTCGCCCACGTCGTCAAAGAGCACGTGGAGTCTCGGCAGCTGTGGCGAGAGGCGATCGACATACATCGCTCGGCCGCCGAGCACTGGCGGGAATCAGGTGCCGACCTCCCCGAGCTGCACGCACAACTCGCGCTTGCCACTGCCGAGTTACAGGTCTCTCGGTATCCGTCGGCCGAGCACGCCGCGAAGCGCGCACTGGACCTCGCCCGGGCAGCCGACGACCGCCGAGGCACCGCCACCGCACTGGGACGCCTGGGCGAGCTGCGCTGGCACCAGGACGACCTGCACGGAGCCCTGCGACTACTGGGCAAGGCGCTCGACATCCTGCGCGAACTCGGCGACGCCTCGGCAGTGGCTCGCGCCGTCGGCAACCTCGGCATGGTTCAGAGCCAGCTGGGGGATCCGCGAAGCGCGATCGACAGCCTGCACGAGGCACTGTCGTTCTTCCGCGGCATCGACGAGCATTCGACAGCCTTGAAGATCACCAACAACATCGGCGGACTTTATCTGGAGATCGGCGACAATTCCGCCGCCAGGCAGGCCTTCGAGGAGGTTCTGAGCAAGGGCAGGGGGCTGATCGGTGAAATGGATCTGGCAATCTCGCAATCGAACCTCGCCAGCCTCTTCGAGATTCCGAAGGAAACCGATCGGGCAGTCGCTCTGGCTTCCTCTGCCATCAACATCTTCCGCCGGTCCGGCGCCCTTCGCCATCAGGCCATCGCGATGAATGTCATGGGTCGAATCCTGCTCGACTCCGGGAATCCGGATTCAGCCCTCGAACTGCACTCGGAGGCATACCGGATCGCCCGTTCCGTCGGGGCCCCGCGCGAGGAGGCGGACGCCCTCAGTGGTCTGGACCAGGCACAACGGCTACTGCCGAACCGCCAGCACGGCACCGGCACAGTCCAGTACAGCCCTCCCACCCCCGACGGATTCGACGACCGCCCGCGCGGCGAAACAGCGACCGAACGGACCCTGGACCGCTATCGCGAACTGCTCCGCCCCGAGAGCCGCGCAACACCCGATGGATCTTGACTATTATCATTCAAACGTCTCCGTCACGGCTTCGCTAAATTACTCGCCAGTCACTTGGGGAGGGGACCCAACCTCCTGGGTCCAATGAAGCAGAATGGCGAGGTTGGCACCGAACCTTGTATGGTCGTCGCGCAAGTGATCGACTGCCCTCAGGAAGAGCTGACCGTTAGTGCCAGAATCTCCAATGCGCGACGGCTTCAACGCGCACCGTGCTGCGCCTGCCTCGTTCGTGAACCACCGCACCCTCTCGCCCCTGGGCTCCATACCGGGGACACCTGGCCGCAGCGAGCCGGGCACCTGCGCCTGGATCGGGATCTGGCTTTTCGGCTTGCCGTTCTAGCCGGACGTCAGCCGCAAGCTGTTGGTACCACCCGAGCCGCGTCCCGGGCGACCCCGGGACGCGGCTCTCGCGTTCCTCTCATCTGCTCCGTGCTACCGGAGGATCACAGCGCCCGCAGCGAGCAGTGCGTGGACCAGCGATCCGGCCACCACCGTCGCGTCCGGCGCTCCATTCGGTGCCGCGTCCGCCAGGCGGATCGTCGATGCGCCGCCGCGGAAGTGCACGTGCACCGACCCGTCCGCGCCCAGTACCGCGAGCACCGCGCAGCCGGGATGGCGCCGCCACAACTCCTCCGCCGTCTCCGGAGTCCCGCCGTACAGCACGTCCGCCAGATGCCGAACCCGGGCCGGTTCGTCGATCCGGGCCGCCACGTGCCGGTCGTACCTGGGCCCGCTCCCCGGCGGACCGGGCAAGCGGACCGTCACCTTCACTGCCATCTGGCGCCTCCTGCGAGCGGGGCGGGCAGCGGAAGCGGCGGCTCGGTGGGCGGGTACGCCGGCTCGCCCAGGTTCAGCACCCGGTAGAGCAGGCGGCGGATCCGCGGCAGGAACTCTCCCGGCTCCGAGGAGATCCGGGCGCCGATCTCCGCGTACGCCTCCGACCGGTACCTCGCGTCGGCGTAGGCAAGCTGGCAGGCCAGCGGGCGGGCCGGGTCCAACGCCGGGGCGGTCATCGCCAGTTGCACACCCGGTGAGCGCGGGTTGACGTCCCGGTGCGGGAACCGGGCGAGCAGGATGCGGGCCCGGGTGAGCGTCGCGTACAGCGTGACGGAACCGTGGTCACCGATCACGTAGTCGGCGGCCACCAGCATCGGCCGCCAGTCCACCTCCTGCGTCACCAGCGAAACCGACCCCCCGGAGACCCCGTCCACCCACCGGCGTACCTGCCAACGGCCGTGCCCCGCTGACACGTTGGGGTGAAGGACCAGCGCGGAGCGGAACCGACCTGCGGGCAGTTCGCGCACCAGTCGCGGCAGGAACGCGTCCAACCGTCCGAACACCGAGTTCGGCCCCCAGGTCGAGCAGAGCAGAACCAACTGTTCCCCGTCCGCCAGCCCGAGTGCCGCCCGGTACTCCGCTCGCCGGGGCAGCGCTGCCGTGATCCGGTCGTGGTCGCCGTCGCCGACCACCTCCGCCACCGGCAGCACCTCCGGACAGCTCCGCTCCAACTCCGTCAGGTCGTCCCGGTGCGCCAGCGCGTACGCCGCCGCATTCGGCCGGCCCTCCCACAGCAGGTAGTCCCGGCCCAGGCCGGCCACCTCCCGCTCGTGCTGCACCGTGCCGGCGCCGCCCTGGTCGCGGACGCCGCTGACCGAACCCACCGGTGGCAGTGCGCGGGTCAACTGCAGGTGTCCGGCTCCGTGCGGCAGCCGCACCAGCGGGCCGCGCAACTGCTCGATGCCGCGCGAACCGGCCGCCAGGATCAGGTCGAACTCGGTCCGAACGGCCTCCTCCCACGGCACCACCGTGCCGCCGAGCCGCATCAGGAACGCGGCCGCCCCGTCGTTGAACGCGTGCGGCGCGACGGTGAAGACCACCTGCACGCGCAGATCCGATCCCAGCAGCTCACAGAGTTCGAGCAGCCGTCGGCCGTACACCTCGGTGTGCACCACTGCGAGCGCCCGCTTGCAGCCGGGCATAGTCGCCCATGCCACGAGGCATCCCCCCTCTGTCCTTCCCGGCCTCCCACCGGACGGCGGTGCCCCGTGCACCACCGCAAAGCAGAGATGTCCGCACGCGGTGGCGGGACGACTGGAGAACCCTTGCGGATCCTTGCGGAACCCTTGCATCAAACTTCCGTGCCTTCTAGGGGAGTTGATGGCATCTCGGCGGTGCGGGAAATTCGGTGGCGGCCGATGCGGGTTGGTACTAGCGTGGCGTGCGCCGATGGAGGGCACCCCAGGGCGGGGTGCGCGAGGCGTGTCGCCGAAAGAGGAGGTGAGGACCGTGAGGCCTGTCCTTGCAGGTGTTGTTTCCCGCGTTCAGAAGTCCACCGAGTCCTGTCCCCACTGGCTCGCGGCCGCCCTCGAACCGGTGTCGCCCATACGCTGACACCAGGCCGGCCGGGGCCACCCGTTCCCTCGAAGGGTCCACCCCGTGCTTTCCACCATCACTGCCCACCCGCTCGCCGGCCTCGGCTGGGACGAGGACCGGGCAGCCGCCTTCCACCCCCTCGCCGAGACCGGCCTGCTCGCCGGGCGGATCACCCGCATCGACCGCGGCCGCTGCGACGTGCTGGTCGTCGACCCCGAGACCGGCGAACCCACCACGCTGCGCGCCGACACCCGCTCGGTCACCGGCGCCGACACCGTCAACAACCCGTGCACCGGGGACTGGGTGGCCGTCGACCCGGCCGCCCGGCCGGTGCCCGTCGTCACCACCGTCCTGCCCCGCACCACCGCGATCATCCGCAAGGGCGCCCACAAGCGCTCCGAAGGTCAGGTGCTGGCCGCCAACATCGACACCGTCCTGATCGCTGTCTCGCTCGCCGCGGAACCCGACCTGGGCAGGGTCGAGCGCCTGCTCGCCCTCGCCTGGGAATCCGGGGCCGAACCGCTGATCGTCCTCACCAAGTCCGACCTGGTGCACGACGGCGAATTCGTCCGGGCGGACGTCGAAGCGGTCGCACCCGGGGTCACCGTGCTGACGGTCAGCGCCGAGACCGGGGACGGCATGGACGCCCTGCGCGCCCTCGCCACCGGCACCTGCGCGCTGATCGGCCAGTCCGGCGCGGGCAAGTCCACGCTCACCAACGCCCTCGCCGGGACGGACGCCATGACGGTCCAACAGGTCCGCACCGTCGACGAGAAGGGCCGGCACACCACGACCACCCGGGAGCTCCTCCCGCTGCCCGCAGGCGGCGCCGTCATCGACACCCCCGGCCTGCGCGGCGTCGGCCTCTTCGGTGGCGAGGGCATCGAACTCGCCTTCGCCGACATCGATGCGATCGCCGCGGACTGCCGCTACGACGACTGCTCGCACCGCACCGAACCCGCCTGCGCCGTCCGCGCCGCCCTCGCCGACGGCACCCTGCCCGAGCGCCGCTGGGAGTCCTTCCTCAAGCTCCAGCGCGAGAACGACTGGATCGCCTCCCGCACCGACGCCCGCCTCCGCGCCGAACGCGCCCGCCACCACAAGTCCCGCACCAAGGCGGCCCGCAAGGCGTACCGGGTCTGAACCGACTAACCGCCCGCACAACCCGGGGCGCGCCTCGGCCACTGACGGAGCTACTTGCGTCCGCGCCGCACCTTTCCGAAGCGCCGCCGCAGGTCGTCGTGCGGCAGGAATCCGGCCCACCGTTCGGGGTACTCGCTGGGCGGGGCCTCGTCGTCGTCCTCGTCGAACAGTTCCTCGTCGTGGCCGTCGGCGAGGCCGAACTGGCGGGTGCGTTCGGCGCGTTCGGCGGCCCGCCGGGCGGCGGCCTCGCGGCCGCGCTGGACGGCGGCGTCCTCGCTGAGGCGCTCGACCTCGGCGCGGGCGTCGGCGGTCTCGACGGCGGGCCAGCGGCGGTCTATGGCGGCGTTCATCGCGGCGCCGATCAGGACGGCCAGCGCCACCACGAAGATCCACAGCAGCACGGCGACGGGGGCGGCGAGCTGCCCGTACACGGAGTGGCCCTCGACGGAGCTGATCAGGTAGAGCCGCAGGGCGACGCTGCACACCACCAGGACCAGCAGGGCGACCAGCGCGCCGGGGATGTCCTCGCGCCAGGGCGTGCTGACCGGAACGGCGACGTGGTAGAGGGTGGTGAGGAAGACGATCAGCAGCAGGATCGCGGCCGGCCAGTACAGCGAGCTGATCACGCCGGCCCAGCTCTGGAAGGTGTTGATCAGCAGTCCGGGCCCGGTGACCAGCAGCGGCAGCACCAGGGAGCCGATGACCAGCGCGCCGAGGTAGAGGCCGAGCGACATCAGCCGGGTCTTGACCAGGCCGCGTTTGCCGTCGAGGCCGTACATGACGGTGATGGTGTCGATGAAGATGTAGAGCGCGCGGGAGCCGGACCAGAGCGAGAGCAGGAAGCCGATCGAGATCAGGTCCGGCCGGGCGCTGCCGAAGACGTCGTCGAGCAGCGGTTGGACGATCTGGTCGATGGAGCTCGGTGAGAGCACCGTCCCGGATGCCGAGACGATGTCCGCCTTGAGCCGCACGATGGTGCCGGCGCCGAGGATGTCGTCGAGGTAGCCGAGGGTGCCGGCCAGGCAGAGCAGCAGCGGCGGGATGGAGAGCAGCGTGAAGAACGCCGCCTCCGCCGCGAGGCCGGTGACGCGGTACTCGACGCAGGTGTTGGTGGTGTCCTTCACCAGCGCCCAGAGGGTCCGGTACCAGGTGGTTCGCTTCGCGGCGCGGCGGCGGCCGCCGCGGCGGCGGGCGGGCCGGTCGACGGCCGGTCCGGTCCCGCCGGGTGGATGCGGAGTACTCCCTGCTGCTTGCACGCCCCTACGGTATCGGCCCGCACTCCTGGACCGATGCGCCGCCGCCGGGAACTGACGGGCCGCAATGCGCGGAGCGGCCCGGCATCGCCGAGTGTCCCGAGATGCGGAACACCAAGGTCCAGGATTCGGACGTTAGTGGACCGCGAGTCGCTCGCCGTGCGAATCTCTTGCCATGTCTAGCGCCGGAACCACCCTAGTTGGCCGACTCCACGTCGACCTCCTTCGCGTGTCCAGCGCCATCTGTCCGGTGACCTGAGCCCCACTCGCACGCCGCCACCGCACCGGCGCCCTGCTCGCCCATCCCCGCCGTCGCGGATGCGCGCACCACCGACCCCGGCCCAGCGTCACCCTCCCGCCGCCTGCTGATCTCCGCAGGTGGGAGCGGGGGCGTGCCCGGGAACCGTCTGCACCCTCGCACCTGCCAAGCCGCTCAAAGGACTGACACCATGGCCCGCACTCCCGAAACGGTCGAGCCTCAGGCCGGCGCCGCCCCCGCGGCCCGCCCGCCGCCCGCAAGGTGACCCGCCACCGCGGCGAGGGCCAGTGGGCGATGGGGCACTTCACCCCGCTGAACGCCAACGAGCAGATGAAGAAGGACGACGACGGTCTCAATGTGCGGACACGCATTGAGACGATCTACTCCAAGGGCGGCTTCCAGTCGATCGACCCGGCGGACCTGCGCGGCCGGATGCGCTGGTGGGGCCTGTACACCCAGCGCCGCCAGGGCATCGACGGCGGCCGCACCGCGATCCTGGAGCCGCACGAGCTCGAGGACGAGTACTTCATGCTCCGGGTGCGCATCGACGGCGGGCAGCTGACGACCGCTCAACTGCGCGCCATCGGCGAGGCGTCCGAGCAGTACGCGCGCGGCACCGCCGATGTGACGGACCGCCAGAACGTGCAGTTCCACTGGGTGCGGATCGAGGACGTCCCGGCGATCTGGGAGAAGCTGGAGTCGGTCGGCCTGTCCACCACCGAGGCCTGCGGCGACTGCCCGCGCGTGGTGATCGGCTCGCCGGTGGCGGGCATCGCCGCCGACGAGATCATCGACGGCAGCTGGGCGATCGAGGAGATCAACCGCCGGTACATCGGCAAGCCGGAGTTCTCCAACCTGCCGCGCAAGTTCAAGACCGCGGTCTCCGGCTCGCCGCTGCTGGACGTGGTCCACGAGATCAACGACATCGCGTTCGTCGGCGTGGTCCACCCCGAGCACGGCCCGGGCTTCGACCTGTGGGTCGGCGGCGGCCTGTCCACCAACCCGAAGCTCGGCGTCCGGCTGGGCGCCTGGGTGCCGCTGGAGGACGTCCCCGAGGTGTGGGCCGGCGTGGTCGGCATCTTCCGCGACTACGGCTACCGCCGCCTGCGCAACCGGGCCCGGTTGAAGTTCCTGGTCGCCGACTGGGGCGTGGCCAAGTTCCGCCAGGTGCTCCAGGACGAGTACCTGAAGCGGGAGCTGACGGACGGTCCGGGCCCGGAGCAGCCGGCCGGGCGCTGGCGCGACCACGTGGGCGTGCACCCGCAGAACGACGGCCGGTTCTACGTCGGCTTCGCGCCGAAGGTCGGCCGGCTGAACGGCAAGCTGATCCAGCAGATCGCCGACCTGGCCGCCGAGCACGGCTCGGGCCGGCTGGCGACCACCGTCGAGCAGAAGCTGATCGTGCTGGACGTCGAGCAGGACCGGGTCGACTCGCTGGTGGCCGGCCTGGAGGCGCTGGACCTGCGGGTCACGCCGTCCACCTTCCGCCGCGGCACGCTGGCCTGCACCGGCATCGAGTACTGCAAGCTCGCGATCGTCGACACCAAGGACCGCGGCCGTACCCTGATCGACGAACTGGAGCGCCGCCTGCCGGAGTTCGACGAGCCGCTGAGCATCAACATCAACGGCTGCCCGAACGCCTGCGCCCGGATCCAGACCGCCGACATCGGCCTGAAGGGCCAGCTGGTCACCGACGCGAACGGGCAGCAGGTCGAGGGCTTCCAGATCCACCTGGGCGGCTCGCTCGGCTTCGAGAACGCCGCGTTCGGCCGCAAGATCCGCGGCCTGAAGGTCACCAGCGCCGAACTGCCCGACTACGTCGAGCGCCTGCTGCTCCGCTACCAGGCGGACCGTCAGGACGGCGAGCGCTTCGCCCAGTGGGCGGTGCGGGCCACCGAGGAGCAGCTGTCGTGAGTGAGCGCGCTGCACCGTTCTACTGCCCGTACTGCGGGGACGAGGACCTGCGGCCGTCCGAGGGCGGCCACGGCGCCTGGGAGTGCCGGGCCTGCCGCCGGGGCTTCCGGTTGAAGTTCCTCGGCCTGTTGTCGACGACCGACGGGGGGACCGGACATGACGACCGCGACTGACTACGAGGCGGCCGCGCTCAAGGCCGGCCGGGAGCTGGAGGAGGCGTCCGCGCAGGAGATCCTGCGGTGGGCGGCCGACACCTTCGGCAAGCGGTTCTGCGTGACCTCCTCGATGGAGGACGCGGTGGTCGCGCACCTGGCGTCGACCGTGCTGCCCGGCGTGGACGTGGTGTTCCTGGACACCGGCTACCACTTCCCGGAGACCATCGGCACCCGGGACGCGGTCGCCGCGACCATGCCGGTCAACGTGATCACGCTGACCCCGAGGCTGAGCGTCGCCGAGCAGGACGCCGAGTACGGGCCGCGGCTGCACGACCGCGACCCGGACCTGTGCTGCTCGCTGCGCAAGGTCGAGCCGCTGAACCGCGGCCTGGGCGGCTACGACGCCTGGGCGACGGGGCTGCGCCGCGACGAGTCGCCGTCCCGGGCGAACACCCCCGTGGTGGCGTGGGACGCCAAGCGCCGCAAGGTGAAGCTCGCCCCGATCGCCCGCTGGACGCAGGCCGACGTGGACGCCTACGTGCAGGCCAACGGGGTGCTGCTGAACCCGCTGCTGTGGGAGGGCTACACCTCGGTCGGCTGCTCGCCGCTGTCCTGCACCGCCAAGCCCGGCGAGGGCGAGGCGGGCCGGGCCGGCCGCTGGGCGGGCTCCGGCAAGACCGAGTGCGGCATCCACCTCTGAGCCGCCACCACCTGAACCACCGTCACCGAACGTCAGGAGTAACCACCGTGACCACCGCCGACACTCCGGCAGCGGCCCGTGAGCGGGGCGCCACCGTGTGGCTGACCGGGCTGCCCAGCGCCGGAAAGACCACGTTGGCGTTCGCGCTGGCCGAGCGGCTGCGCGCCGAGGGCCACCGGGTCGAGGTGCTGGACGGTGACGAGATCCGCGAGTTCCTCTCCAAGGGCCTCGGGTTCTCCCGCGAGGACCGGCACACCAACGTCACCCGGATCGGCTTCGTCGCCGAGAAGCTCGCCGCGAACGGCGTCAAGGTGCTCGCCCCGGTGATCGCCCCGTTCGCCGACTCCCGCGCCGCGGTGCGCGAGCGGCACGCCGCCAACGGCACCGAGTTCCTGGAGATCCACGTCGCCACCCCGGTCGAGCTCTGCTCGGAGCGGGACGTCAAGGGCCTGTACGCCAAGCAGGCGGCCGGCGAGATCTCCGGCCTGACCGGCGTCGACGACCCGTACGAGGCCCCGGAGAAGCCGGAGTTGCGGCTGCAGACGCAGGGCCGGTCGGTGGCCGAGTCGGCCGGCGAACTGCACGCCTTCCTGACCGAGAGGGGCTTGGCATGACCGTCACCACCCAGCGCCTGGACCGGGCCGCGGACAGCCCGTACGCGCTCTCGCACCTGGACGCCCTGGAGGCGGAGTCGGTGCACATCTTCCGCGAGGTGGCGGGCGAGTTCGAGCGGCCGGTGATCCTGTTCTCCGGCGGCAAGGACTCCATCGTGATGCTGCACCTGGCGCTGAAGGCGTTCGCGCCCGCGCCGGTGCCGTTCGCCCTGCTGCACGTGGACACCGGGCACAACTTCCCCGAGGTCATCGAGTACCGCGACCGCACCGTGGCGCAGCACAACCTGCGCCTGCACGTCGCCTCCGTCCAGGAGTTCATCGACCGCGGCGTGCTGCGCGAGCGGCCCGACGGCACCCGCAACCCGCTGCAGACCGTGCCGCTGCTGGACGCCATCGAGTCCGAGAAGTTCGACGCGGTGTTCGGCGGCGGCCGCCGCGACGAGGAGAAGGCCCGCGCCAAGGAGCGGGTGTTCTCGCTGCGCGACGAGTTCGGCGCCTGGGACCCGCGCCGGCAGCGCCCCGAGCTGTGGTCGCTGTACAACGGCCGGCACGCGGTCGGCGAGCACGTCCGGGTGTTCCCGCTGTCCAACTGGACCGAGCTGGACGTCTGGCAGTACATCGAGCGGGAGAAGATCGAGCTCCCGGAGATCTACTACGCCCACCGCCGCGACGTGTTCAAGCGCGACGGCATGTGGCTGACCGCCGGCGAGTGGGGCGGCCCGAAGGACACCGAGACGGTCGAGAACCGCCTGGTGCGCTACCGCACGGTCGGCGACATGTCCTGCACCGGCGCGGTCGACTCCGACGCCGACACCATCGAGGCCGTGATCGCCGAGATCGCCGCCAGCCGCCTCACCGAGCGCGGCGCGACGCGGGCCGACGACAAGCTGTCCGAGGCCGCCATGGAAGACCGCAAGCGCGAGGGGTACTTCTAGAGATGAGCACCACCCAAGAGGCCACCGCCACCTCGCTGTTGCGCTTCGCCACCGCCGGCAGCGTCGACGACGGCAAGTCCACCCTGGTGGGCCGGCTGCTGCACGACTCCAAGTCGGTGCTGGCCGACCAGCTGGAGGCCGTCGAGCACGCCTCCCGCCGCCGCGGCCAGGACGCGCCCGACCTGGCGCTGCTCACCGACGGCCTGCGCGCCGAGCGCGAGCAGGGCATCACCATCGACGTGGCGTACCGCTACTTCGCCACCGCCCGCCGCCGGTTCATCCTCGCCGACACCCCCGGCCACGTGCAGTACACCCGCAACATGGTGACCGGCGCGTCCACCGCCGAGCTCGCCGTGGTGCTGGTCGACGCCCGCAACGGCGTGGTCGAGCAGACCCGCCGGCACGCCGCGGTCGCCGCCCTGCTGCGCGTCCCGCACGTGGTCCTCGCCGTCAACAAGATGGACCTGGTCGACTACGCGGAGCCGGTGTTCGCCGCGATCGCCGAGGAGTTCACGGCGTACGCCGCCTCGCTGGGCGTCGAGGACGTGGTGGCGGTGCCGATCTCGGCCCTCGCCGGGGACAACGTGGTCGAGCCGTCCCGGCACATGGACTGGTACGGCGGCCCGACGCTGCTGGAGCACCTGGAGACCGTCCCGGTCGGCTCCGACCCGAGCGCCGAGCCGGCCCGCTTCCCGGTGCAGTACGTGATCCGGCCGCAGAGCGAGGAGTTCCACGACTACCGGGGCTACGCCGGGCAGTTGGCCTCCGGCGTGCTGCGGGTCGGCGACCCGGTGACGGTGCTGCCCTCCGGGCAGACCAGCACCGTCGCGGCGATCGACGCGCTCGGCGTCGCCACCGAACTCGCCTGGGCGCCGCAGTCGGTGACGGTCCGGCTGGCCGACGACATCGACGTCTCCCGCGGCGACCTGATCGCGGCCGGCGCAACCGCCGTGGCGAGCAAGGACATCGAGGCGACGGTCTGCCACCTGAGCGAGCGCCCGCTGCACGTCGGCGCGAAGGTGCTGCTCAAGCACACCACCCGCACCGTGCGCGCGCTGGTCAAGGAGATCGGCTACCGGATCGACATCGACACGCTCGAACAGCGCTCCGGCGCCGAGGGGTTGAACGTCAACGACATCGGCCACCTGGTGCTGCGCACCGCCGAGCCGCTGGCCCTCGACCCGTACCGCGACAACCGCCGGACCGGCTCGTTCATCCTGATCGACCCGGCCGACGGCACCACCCTCACCGCCGGCATGGCGGGCGAGGCCTTCGACACCGTCAGCACCACCGACGCTTCCATTGAGGAGGACTGGGTCTGATGCCCAGCGAGGCGTTCTCGGGCATGGACAAGGAAGGCGGCCGCATCGGCAGCGGCGTCCTCGGCAGCGGCCAGGGCGGCCTGACGCGATGTGGGGGCGGACAGGGGCACTGAGCCCCTGTCACCGGGCCCATCCCGCCGATCCTGTCCACAGCAGGCCCGGCGGGCGGCCCGGCCCACCTCAGGCACGTTTCCTTCCTTCTCTTCGAACGGGACACCTCTCATGGCACCCATCGCCCTGCCCACCCATACCCGCACCAGCCCCGCCGCCGGCCGGATCAGACGGACCGCCGTCGCGGCCGTCGCCGTCCTCACCGCGGCCGGCCTGCTGTCCGCCTGCTCCTACGGCTCCAAGAGCGACGACAAGTCCTCGGCCGCCCCGGCCGCGTCCGGCGCGAAGCTGTCCGCCGACACCGTGAAGATCGGCTACTTCGCCAACCTGACCCACGGCACCGCCCTGGTCGGCCTCAAGCAGGGCATCCTCCAGCAGGAGCTCGGCGGCACGAAGATCAAGACCCAGGTGTTCAACGCGGGCCCCGCCGAGATCGAGGCGCTGAACGCCGGCTCGATCGACATCGGCTGGATCGGCCCCTCCCCCGCGATCAACGGCTTCACCCAGTCCGGCGGCAAGTCCCTGAAGATCGTGGGCGGTTCGGCCTCCGGCGGGGTCAAGCTGGTGGTCAACCCGGCGAAGATCGGCTCCGTCGACGACCTCAAGGGCAAGCGGATCGCCACCCCGCAGCTCGGCAACACCCAGGACGTCGCCCTGCTCAACTACCTGGCGGGCAAGGGCTGGAAGGTCGACGCGAACACCGGCGACGGCGACGTCAAGGTGATCCGCAGCGACAACAAGGTCACCCCCGACGCCTACAAGTCCGGCTCCATCGACGGCGCGTGGGTCCCCGAGCCGACCGCCTCCAAGCTGGTCAGCCTGGGCGCGAAGGTCCTGCTCAACGAGAAGGACGTCTGGCCGGACAAGAAGTTCGTCATCACCAACATCATCGTGTCGCAGAAGTTCCTCACCGAACACCCCGACGTGGTCGAGGCGGTGCTGCGCGGCTCGGTGAAGACCAACGCCTGGATCAAGGCCAACTCCGCGCAGGCCAAGGCCGTCGCCAACGAGCAGATCAAGGCCGACGCCGGCAACGCCCTGGACGCCGCGATCCTCGACCCGGCCTGGCAGGACATCGACTTCATCGACGACCCGCTGGCCAACACCCTGCAGGCCGAGGCCGACCACGCCGTCACCGCGGGCCTGCTCAAGAAGCCCAACCTGGCCGGGATCTACGACCTGACCCCGCTCAACAAGGTGCTCACCGCGGCGGGACAGCCGACCGTCTCCGACGCCGGTCTCGGCGCCAAGTAGCCCTCACCGGTAGCCCCTTCAGGCCCCGGGTTCCGCCTCGCGCCCGCCCGTCCGATGCCCACTCACCGGGCGGACGCGGGGCGGACCCCGGACACCGATCCCCGCCCTGCCCGGACCACACCCGCAGGAGGTGCCCGTGACCACGGCACTGACCACCTCGCCCGACGCCCCCGGCGCGGGCCACCCGGACGGCGACTTCGCCGTCCGGCTCTCGCACGTGCACAAGACCTTCGGCCGCCCCGGCACCGCCGCACCGGTCCTCGACGACATCAGCCTGACCGTCGCCCCCGGCGAGTTCGTCACCCTGCTCGGCGCCTCCGGCTGCGGCAAGTCCACCCTGCTCAACCTGGTCGCCGGCCTCGACCGGCCCACCTCCGGCACCATCGACGTCCCCGGCGGCCGCCCCGCCCTGATGTTCCAGGACCACGCGCTCTTCCCCTGGCTCACCGCCGGCAAGAACATCGAACTCGCCCTCCGGCTGGCCGGCGTGGCGAAGGCCGAGCGCCAGGCCGAGGCCGAGCGCCTGCTCGAACTGGTCCGCCTCGGCGGCTCCTACAAGAAGCGCGTCCACGAGCTCTCCGGCGGCATGCGCCAGCGCGTCGCCCTCGCCCGCTCCCTCGCCCAGGGCTCCCAGGTCCTGCTGATGGACGAGCCGTTCGCCGCCCTCGACGCCATCACCCGGGACGTCCTGCACAACGAGATCACCCGCATCTGGGCCGAACGGCGGCTCGCCGTCCTGTTCGTCACCCACAACGTCCGCGAAGCCGTCCGCCTCGCCGAGCGCGTCGTCCTGCTCTCCTCCCGCCCCGGCCGGATCGCCCGCGAGTGGCGCATTGACCTGCCGCAGCCGCGACGCATCGAATCCGCCGGCGTCGCGGATCTGTCCATCGAGATCACCGAAGAACTGCGTGGGGAGATCCGCCGCCATGTCCAGCACTGACACCCTCCGCACCTCCGCGGACGACGCGGCGGGAGTCGAGGCGGGCCTCGACGCACTCGAAACCGTCCCGCTCCAGCGCACCCCGGTCACCGTGGTCCTGCGCCGCAAGGTGCTGCCGCCCGTCCTCGGCGTGGTCGTCGTCCTGGCCGTCTGGCAGCTCGCCTACAGCCTCGAACTCACCACCCCCGACAAGCTCCCCAGCCCCGCCGACGTCTGGGACTCCCTCACCGAACTCTGGTACGCCGGAACGCTGTTCTCCATCATCTGGACCAGCGTCTGGCGCGGCCTGTCCGGCTTCCTGCTCTCCGTCCTGATCGGCACCCCCATCGGCCTGCTGGTCGCCCAGGTCAAGCCGGTCCGCGCCGCGCTCGGACCCGTCCTCTCCGGCCTCCAGTCCCTCCCCTCGGTCGCCTGGGTCCCCGCGGCCGTCATCTGGCTCGGCATCAACAACTCCGCGATGTACGCCGTCATCCTCCTCGGCGCCGTCCCCTCCATCGCCAACGGCCTCATCGCCGGCGTCGACCAGGTCCCCCCGGTCTTCCTCCGCGCCGGCCAGACCCTCGGCGCGACCGGCCTCCGCGGCGCCCGCCACATCCTGCTGCCCGCCGCACTCCCCGGCTACCTCGCCGGCCTCAAGCAGGGCTGGGCCTTCTCCTGGCGCTCCCTGATGGCCGCCGAACTCATCGCCTCCTCACCCGACCTCGGCCTCGGCCTCGGCCGCTACCTGGAGAACCAGCGCGAGTTCACCAACATGTCCGGCGTCCTCCTCGGCATCCTCCTCATCCTCACCGTCGGCGTCGCCATCGACCTCCTCTTCTTCTCCCCCCTCGAACGCCACGTCCTCCGCTCCCGCGGCCTCCTCGTCACCACCCGCTGACCCTCATGACCCACCGCACCACACCCCGCCAGAACCCCGCGCCCCACCAGGGGCGCGGGGAACTGCGCGCAGCGGAAGACACCTCGCCGCAGCCGCACACCACGCCCACCCACCACCCGCACCCCGCGGGCGGAAACCGGCCCCGCCCGCTCCTCCTCCTCGCGCACGGCTCCCGCGACCCCCGCCACGCCGCCACCGTCGAGGCCCTCGCCGACGCGATCCGCGCGCTGCGCCCCGAACTCCCGGTCTCCACCGCCTACCTGGACCACTGCGCACCCCGCATCGCCCAGGTCGCCCCGCGCCTCGCCGACGCGATCGCCGTCCCGCTGCTCCTCAACCGCGCCTTCCACGCGAAGCACGACATCCCGGCCGCCCTCCGCGCCGCAGGCTCGCAGGTGCCCGTCGCAGACGTTCTCGGCCCGTCCCCCCTGCTCCTCGACGCCCTGGACCGCCGTCTCGCCGAGTCCGGCCTCGACGTCGCCGACCCGGACGTCCGCGCCCGCACGGGCATCGTGCTGGCCGCCGCCGGTTCCTCCGACCCGGCCGCCAACGCCACCACCCGCGCCGTCGCGGCCACGTGGCGGCGCACCCGGGGCTGGGCCGCCGTCACCACGGCCTACGCGGCCACCACCCCCACCGTCACCGACGCGCTCGCGACGCTCCGCAGCGACCCGGCCGTCCGCCGCACCGCCGTCGCCCCGTACCTCCTCGCCCCGGGCCTCCTCCCGGACCGCATCGCCGCCGCCTCGACGACGGCCGACCACCTCGCCCCGGTCCTCGGCGCCGCCCCCGAACTCGCCCGCCTCGTCCTCACCCGCCACACCGAGGCCGCAGCAGCCACCCGCACCGCCCGCACCGCCTGACGCGCCATCAGGGACCGAAAACCCGGAGCCGGGCCGCGCCCGCCCACGGCACACTTCACCCATGCCCGATGCAACCGCCGCCGCCGTCCACGAGCACGTCCGCGCCTTCAACGCCCGCGACCTCGACGCGCTGATGCGCGGCTTCACCGAGGACGCGGTCTGGATCACCGGAACGACCACCGTCCGCGGCCACGCAGCCCTGACCGAGCTGTTCGCCGGCGCCATGGCCGAGCTGCTCCCCACCCTGACGGTCCAGAGCCTCCTGGCCGGCACCGACCGCGCCGCCTGCCAACTCGTCGAGACCCTGACCGTCGCGGGCGAACAGCGGATCTGCTCCATCGCGGGCTTCTACGAACTGCGCGACGGCCGCATCGCCTCCGCCAAGATCTACCGCGAGGGCAGCGCCGACGTCTGACGCCCGCTCCGTCCGACGGCGGGGCCTCAGAACGCCCCGAACGCCGCCGTGAGTTCGTCCGCGGCGGAGGGCAGCGGGGTGGTGACGGCGACCCAGGAGCCGTCGCGGAAGTGCAGGTCGAGGCGGCCGCGCTGGGTGACGCCCTTCGCGTTGCGTCGCGCGGCGGCGATCTCGTGGCGCGGGAGTTCGAGCTGCAGGGCGTGCTGTTCGGTGAGCTGCCAGAGCTTGGCGCGGTCGGCGAGCAGCAGCAGGCGGTGGTCGGTGAGGGCGAGCAGCGCGCTGCCGTTCGCGCCGTCCTCGTGCAGGCGGACGACGAGGCGGCCGGCGGTGGTGTGCCAGTCGCCGGCCATGCCCCTGCCGTGCCAGACCGAGTCCGGCACGGCGTCCATCATCCGGTTCTCGACCGCGCCGACCGCCGCCGACACCGGGTTGACCACCGCGTACGCGCGCCGCAGCAGGCTGAACGGCTTGGCCAGCTTCTGCTCCAGCTCGCCGGGCTGACGCGGGGTCAGCAGCTCCTCCGGCGGGCGCGGGATGCCGGGCGCCAGCGAGATCGGTGCGGCGGCCCGCAACTGCTCGCCGGCGGCGAGGAAGGGCGTGGCGAACTGGCGGTCCCGGTCGAGCACGGTGGTCCTCCTCGGTCTGGGCGGAAGCGGGGAACGGGCGGGGCCTACCCGAAGGCGTCCTGGAAGCGCTGCCGGCGCTCCTCGGGGCTGAGGGCGGGGGCCTCGGCGGGCTGGGCGATGCCGGTCTTCTCCCGCAGGCCGGTGCTGGGCCCGCGGTTGCCGCTGATCCGGTCGTCGGCCTCGTCGGCGATGATCCCGGCGCCGCTCTGGGTGATCTGCTGGAGCGCCTCGCCGGCGGGGTTGCCGGTCAGGCCGATGCCGTGCAGTCCGGCCTTGCCGATCATCTTGGTGCCCGTCTTGGCGAGGTACGCCTCGACGTCGATCGGCTTGTTCCAGGTCCAGGGCTTCTTCGGGTTGAGGTGCGGGCGCTTGGAGACCGCCTTGAGCGCCTTCATCGCGTCGGCGATCTTCTTCAGCGCGCTGGCGAGCTTGCGCACCAGGTTGGCTATTCGGGCGCTGGCGATGGCACCCTCGGCGGCGGCCGCGGCGGCTTCGGCGGCCAGCGAGATGCCGGCGGTGATCACGCTGAAGGCGAGCGAGGCGGCGAGCGTGATGATCGCCCACTCGATCAGTTCGCGGATCACCGTCTCGACCAGGTCCTGCGCCATCCGGGCCTCGGCGGCGGCCTCGTCGAGGAGTTCGGCGGTGCCCGCCATGTCCTCCGCCTCGGCCTCCAACGCCTGTTCGTACTCTTCGAGTTCGCGCTGGAACGCCTCGGACGCCGCGCCCTGCCACTCGCCGGCCAGCGCGGCCCGGTCGCGGCGCTGGTCGGCGACCAGCTCGCGCAGCTGCTCGGCCTGCTGCTGCCACAGCCGGGCGGCGGCCTCCAGGCCCTCCGGATCGCCGGTGACGAACTCCAGCGGCTCGGCGAGCGGCTCGACGACGGGACGCATGATCTCGTCGATCACGCTGCCCAGCGGGCTCATCCAGTCGTTGATCTTCGTGTAGGCGTCGACCGCGCCCGCAATCGGCCCGCTCATCCGCCCAGCCCTCCGGCGATCGCCTGCATCTGCTGCTGGTTGGCCTCGTCGACGCGCTCGTACGCGCCGGCCATGCCGTCGGCGTACTCGGCGATCCGGTCCATGGTGTCGGCGGCCGAGCCGGTGTTCTCGATCGCGGCCTCGGAGCGTTCCACGTAGTCGCGGCCGGTCTCGTCGGACTCCGGGAGCTTCCCGAAGGCGGTCGGCGACAGCTGGTCTCCGCCGAGTGCGGCGCGGATCGCCCGCAGCCGCTCGGCCCGTTCGGCACTGGTGCGGGCGAACCGGCGCAGCGCGTCCGGATCGACCGTGAACTCCCCCGCCATTTCGGCGTACCTCTTCCCCGTTGCCAGGGCCTGCGGCCTGGACGACGGCATAGGCGTCGCCATGCGCAGACCATGAATTGGCAAAGAAGCTAACACGGCACCACCCCCAAGAGGTACCCCGGTACTCCGTGCTGACGGCCCGTCGGCGAGCCCGCCCGGCTGCCGACCGCCGAGCCGCCCCCTGACGACCCGACCGCAGTGCCGCTCCCCGGCGGTCAGTCGGCGAGCCGCTCCCGCGCCCATGGATCCGCGCAGCGGCCGGCGGCCGCCCGACGCGCCGTCAGGAAGCGTTCCGCGAGCGGCCCGTCGACGGCCTCCGCCCACCGCCACGCCCCGACCGCGCACCCCTGCCGCAGCGGATCGCCGCCCTCCACGGCCGCCACCAGCTCCTCCTGAAGCCGCCGGCGGCCACCGACCACCAGCAGCACCTGCGCGAGCCAGCGCGGCGAGGACGGGTCGTCGTCGGCCAGCAGCGCCGCCAGCACCAGCGGGTACGCCCGGTGCGCCGCCGCCCGGTCCGCCTCCAGCCGGCGGTACGCGGCCTGCCGCTTGTGGCCGATCCGGTGGTACTGCGGGTAGCCGGGGGCGCGCTCGGCGAGCCGGGCGACCCGGTCGTCCTGCGGCACCTCGACGACCGTGCCCAGCGCCGCCAGCAGGGCGTCCAGTGCCGCCTCCTGGGCGTCCAGCCGTGCCTGCTGCTCCATCGACCGCCTCCTCACCCCGCCTAGATACTTGCAGGCGCGGGAATTTGCACATTTCGATTACGCTTGTGGGGAGTGAACAACCCATTTCGAAGGGAGCGCGGCCGATGACCCGCCCGGACCATGGCCTGGCGCACGGCTGGTGCGCCCTGACCTCCCTGCACGGCCGGATCGAGGCCCACGTCGAACGCGCCCTGCAGGCCGAACACGAGCTCAGCGTCCGCGAGTTCGCCGTTCTCGACGTCCTCTCCGACCAGCACGACGGCGACGGCGGCCACTTCCGGATGAACCAGCTCGCCGACGCGATCGTGCTCAGCCAGAGCGCCACCACCCGCCTGGTCACCCGCCTGGAGGACCGCGGCCTGCTCTCCCGCTACCTCTGCCCCACCGACCGCCGCGGCATCTACACCAACGTCACCCCGGCGGGCCTCGCCCTGCTCGCCGACGCCCGCCCCACCCACGACCGCGCCCTCGCCGAAGCCCTCACCGCGGCCGAGTCCCGCCCGGAACTGGCCCCACTGGTGGCGACGGTCCGCCGGATGGGCGGCTGAGAAGCGGAAGGGACCCGCCCGCCGGGCCGTGCCGCCGGGCCGTCACCCGCACCTGTGCACGACCCACCGGACGGGCCCGCCGAGCATCCGACCGACGATCAGTCGGTCTTGCGCCGCTGCCGCCCCGTGCCGTAGTTCGAGCCGCTCTTCGAGCCGGAGCCCGGCTTCGCCCGCCCGGACGCCTTCCCGATGAACCCGGCCGCCATCTGCGAGTTCCCGCCACCGGGGCGCTGCTTGGGCCGGGGCCGGCGCGGGTTGCCGCTCATGTCGACGTCCTTGGGCAGCCCGCCGCCGGAACGCTTGGACGGGCGGCGCCGCGCCTCGCCGTCCACGGGCTTCGCCCCGCTGCGCCCGCGGCCGCGGCCGCCGTCCGCAGCGGGTTCCGCGAGGGCCGTCGCGGCGGCGACCGCCGGGGCGGGGAGCACGACCGCCACGCCGGACGGCGTCCGCGCGCCGGTGATGCGCTTCAGCTCGCCGTCCTCGGGGCGGACCTTGGTGATGGTGGGCCGGATGCCGGCGATGGTCATCAGGCGGTTGACCTCGCGGCGCTGCTCGGGCAGCACCAGGGTGACCACGGTGCCGGACTCGCCGGCCCGCGCGGTGCGGCCGCCGCGGTGCAGGTAGTCCTTGTGGTCGATCGGCGGGTCGACGTTGACGACCAGGTCGAGGCCGTCGATGTGGATGCCGCGGGCGGCGACGTTGGTGGCGATCAGCGCGGTGACCTGGCCGTCGCGGAACTGGTCGAGGACCCGGTTGCGCTGCGGCTGCGACTTGCCGCCGTGCAGCGCGGCGGCGACCACGCCGTGGGCGCGCAACTGCTTGGCGAGGCGGTCCGCGCCGTGCTTGGTGTGCACGAACATGATCACCCGGCCCTCGCGGGCGGCGATCCGGGCGGTGGTCTCGGCCTTGTCGGCGGGGTCGAGCTGGAGCAGGTGGTGGTCCATGGTGGTGACCGCGCCGGCCGACGGGTCCACCGAATGGGTGACCGGGTCGCTGAGGAAGCGGTTGACCAGCCGGTCCACGTTGCGGTCCAGGGTGGCGGAGAACAGCATCCGCTGCCCGCCCTCGGCGACCTGCTCCAGCAGCTTGACGACCTGCGGCAGGAAGCCCATGTCGGCCATCTGGTCGGCCTCGTCGAGGACGGTGATCGCCACGTCGTCCAGGCGGACGTCGCCGCGCTGGATCAGGTCGTCCAGCCGGCCGGGGGTGGCCACCAGCACCTCGGTGCCGCGGCGGACCTGGTTGGACTGCCGGGTGATCGACATGCCGCCGACCACGGTGGTGATCCGCAGGCCGAGCACGCCGGCGTAGGGGGCGAGCGCCTCGGTGACCTGCTGGGCGAGTTCGCGGGTGGGCACCAGCACCAGGGCCAGCGGGTGGCGGGCGACGGCGCGCTTGCCGGCGGTGCGCACCAGCAGCGGCAGGCCGAACGCCAGGGTCTTGCCGGAGCCGGTGCGGCCGCGGCCGAGGACGTCGCGTCCGGCCAGCGCGTCCGGCAGCGTCGCGGCCTGGATCGGGAACGGCTCGGTGACGCCCTGCGCCGCCAGTTCCTTCATCAGCCCGGACGGCAGGTTCAGTTCGGCGAAGCTCGCGGCCGGCGGGCGGGACGGGGTGCCCTGCACGGGCGTGAAGTCCTCGGCGGGCGCGGCGGCGGCAGCGGCGCCCCGGCGCGGACGGCGCGGGCGCTCGGTGCGGGCCTGCTCGGCGCCGCGCGGCGAACCGCCGCGCGGGGCGCCGCCACGGCCCTCGGCGCTCCGGGGCGCGCCGGTGCGCGGCTTCCGGGTGCGGGGCTGGTCACCGCGCGAAGCGGACGGGCCGGACTGCGGACGGGACTGCTCGGGCATGCGTGTTCCTCTTCCTGAGGCCGTCGGCCGGCGCGCGGGGTGCGCGGCGGCGGGGAGTCGGCCGTCGGGAGGGAACAGGCAGGCAGAGGCCGCCCCGGCCGTCGGGCGGCATGCACGAGGGCCCGTACCCTGTGGAGGTACGGGCCCTCGCCTGCGACAAATGAGTCGGCGTCAGCCGGGACTCAGATGGTGCGGATGTTCTCCGCCTGCGGGCCCTTCTGGCCCTGGGTCACGTCGAACTCGACCTTCTGGCCCTCGATGAGCTCACGGAAGCCCTGGGACTGGATGTTCGAGTAGTGGGCGAAGACGTCGGCGCCGCCGCCGTCCTGCTCGATGAAGCCGTAGCCCTTTTCGCTGTTGAACCACTTCACGGTGCCGGTAGCCATAACCGTCTCCACTTTCACTGGGGCGTTGGGACACACACCTCGTGCGCCCCACGTAGCCGCGATCCCCATCCGGAGACTAAACACCGGACAAAACAAATGCGCCTGTCGGTTGATACCAGCAGGCGCACACACACGTTCATGGGAACCAATACTGCAACTGCTTCGACAATAGCACGGCCACCCTCGTCAACGGCGGCAAAAGTTCCGCTGGTCACACCGCGTTTCGGGCCGACGCCGAGGGGGCATGCGGTCCGGTTGGACCGCATGCCCCCTCACTCAGGGCGTTCGGGCACTACCCGTGCGTGGCCGTTCAGGCCCGGCCGGCGGGCTGCGGCTCGCGCTCGCCGAGGGCCTCGGGGCCGTGGTCGGGCATCGCGCCGTGACCGGGCCACCAGGCCTTCTTGCCGAGCAGCGCGGTGATCGCCGGGGTGAAGAACATCGCCATCACGAAGGCCGCCAGCACGATGCCGATGGCCAGCGCGAAGCCCAGCTCGGCGAACAGCACGTTGCCCGCCAGCATGAAGGTCGCGAACGAGGCCGCCAGGATGAAGCCGGCCGCGGCGACGGTCGGACCGGCGTGCCGGACCGCTTCCCTGGCCGCCTCGCGCGGGTTGCGGCCCTCGCGGGCCTCCTCGCGGAGCCGGGCGATGATCAGGATGTTGTAGTCGGTGCCGATCGCCACCACGAACAGGTAGATGAAGATCGGCAGCATGAACATCAGACCGGGCTCGGTGCCGATCTTGAGGAAGGCCACCGTGGTGGCGCCCAGGGTCGCGGCGAAGCCGAGGCCGACCGAGGCCATCAGGTACCAGGGGGCAACCACGCTGCGCAGCTGGAGGCCCAGGATCAGCAGGATCAGCACGCCTGCCACCGGGAAGACCAGCTTGTAGTCGTGGGTCATCGCCAGGTTGATGTCCTTGTACACCGACGAGGTGCCGCCGACCAGGACCTCGGTGCCGGCCGGCGCGGCCGCGTGGCCGGCCGTGCGCAGCTCGGTGACGGTGTCGATCGCCGCGTTGCTGGCCGCGGCGTCCTTGAGCGTCACGGTGAAGTCGGCGGTGGTGCCGTCCTCGCTGAGCTTGTGCTCGGCCTGGACGGTGGCGACGCCGGGCACCTGGCCGATCCTGGTGCCGAAGCCGTCGAGCTTGGCGGCGTCGAGCTTGGCGCCGTCCTTGCTGGTGACGAAGACGTGCGTGGGGTCGGCGGCGCCGGCCGAGAAGCCCTTGGTCAGGGCGTCCATGACGACCATGGACTCCTTGTCCTTCGGCATCATGCTCTTCGCCATGTCGAAGGTGCCGGTGTAGCCGAGGCCGGCCAGCGAGAGGATCACCAGCAGGCCGCCGGAGACCAGCGCGATGATGCCGGGGCGGCGGCCGACGACGTTGCCGAGCTTGTGGAAGCGGGCGCCGGCGGGCTCCTGCATCCACTTGCGGCCGGGCCAGAAGGTGGCCTTGGCCGGGATGACGGAGAGCAGCGCCGGGGTCAGGGTGAGCGAGGCCAGCGCGGTGACGATGACGGAGATCGCCAGCGCCGGGCCGAGCGAGGTGAACATGCCGAGCTCGGAGAGCAGCAGCACCGCGAAGGCGACGGTGACCGCGCCGGCGGCCGAGGCGATCGCCTCGCCGACCCGGCCGACGCCGTTGGCGACGGCGGCCTTGCGGTCGTCGCCGGCCCGGAGCCGCTCGCGGTAGCGGAACATCAGGAACAGGAAGTAGTCGGTGCCGACGCCGAGGATGACGACGATGTCGATCGCCGAGGCGATCGGCGAGGACTTCAGGTCGAAGATGTCGGTGACGAAGGCGATCAGGCCGCTGGCGGCGATCATCGGGAACAGCGACAGCAGCACCGGCAGCCAGCCGACCAGGATGCCGCGGAAGATCACGCCGACGATGACCACGATCAGCACGATGGTGGCGAGCATGGTGATCGCGTCGGTGGCGCTGGAGGACTCCTTCTGGTCCTGCGCCATCGCGGCCTGGCCGCCGACCTGGAACTTCAGCGCGGTGCCCTTGGCGAGCTCTTTGCCCTCGTCGCGCAGGTCCTTGGCGGCCTTCGGGTACTCGTCGGTCTGCATCTTGGTCTTGTCGATGGAGACCATGCCCATCGCGTAGTGACCGTCCTGCGAGATGGTCTTCCCCGGCATCGGGGGGATCACCTGCTCGACCAGGGGTATGTGCTTGTCGGTCAGGCCCTTGGTGATCCTGGCCATGTCGGCCTGGTCGGCGTCGGTCAGCGCGCCGCCGTCCGTGCGCTCGAACATCAGGATGGCGCCGGGGGTGAACTCGGCCGGGAACTTGTCCTGCTGGACCACCGAGGCCCGGATGGACTCGTAGTGCTTCGGCAGGAACTCTGACTCGTCGGTCGAGGCGCTCAGCTTCGGGGCGCCGGCGACCAGCGCGATGGATCCGATGACCCAGGCGATGATCACCCACCACGCCCGCTTGACGACGAAGTGTCCAAGTCGGTGGAACATGCTCGAAATGCCTCCTGGGCATGGTTCACCGCAGCCGGGGGACGGGGACCGGGCAACGGCTGGACCGGCGCGCGGAACCCTCAACAGGGCCTAGCCGGTCGGCAGGTAAGGACTAGCGGGCATCCTACGGGACCTTGCTTGCCGACCGGCAAGTGGGTTTCGTCTGCGCCCCCTAGGGGCGGCCACGGAGCCTGCCCCCGGTACATCGTCGCCCGGCGGCAACCCTTCCCACCTCGTGCCCGGGGTGGAGACCGCTCCCCCTCAGGGTGGATTCCGGGCCGCCCTCAAGGAGGAGGGCCCGACCCCGCAGGTAGGGATAACCCCCTACTCCACCCTGGGGGAAGGTCCAGGGAGAAGTCGGTGACTAGCCGGATGGTTCGTCAGAACCCCAGCTCATAGCGTCTGTTCTGCCGCCGGAAGCAGCGCCGCGGCCCACCGACCGGGGCGGCCCCGCACCGCCCGACACCCCTGGGGGACACGTACCGTGAAGCAAGGAATCGCCGCCACCATGGGCGCCTGGAGCGCCCGGCACAGAAAGACCGCGGTCTTCGGCTGGCTGCTCTTCGTCGTCCTCGCCGCCTACCTCGGCGGCGTGCACGGCTCGACCAAGGTCACCGACTCCGAGTCGATGCCGGGCCAGGTCGCCCGGGCCGCCAAGATCCTGGACGACGCGGGCATCAAGTCCCCGGCCGGCGAGACCGTCCTGGTGCAGAGCGGCGCGCTGGCGGCCGACGACGCCTCGTTCAAGGCCGTCGTCGAGCAGGTCTCCGCGGCGGTGCGGGGCACCGGCAAGGTCGGCGAGCTGCACAGCCCGTACGACACCGGGGCGATATCCGCCGACCGGCACTCCGCCCTGCTGCAGTTCACGCTCGCCGGAGAGGACCGCGAGAAGGCCGTCGAGAACGTGCCCGCGGTGATGGACGCGGTGGCCGCCGTGCAGAAGCAGCACCCCGAGCTGCTGGTCGAGGAGTTCGGCGAGGCCAGCGCCGGCAAGTGGTTCAACGACCAGTTCACCGACGACTTCGCCCGCGCCGAGTGGACGGCCGTGCCGCTCGCCCTCGGCATCCTGCTGGTCGCGTTCGGCGCGCTGGTCGCCGCGGTGCTGCCGGTGGTGCTGGCGATCACCGCCTTCGTGGCCGCCTCCGGCCTGGTCGCGCTCTCCTCCGGCATGCTGCACACCAGCAACGACGCCTCCTCGGTGATGCTGCTGGTCGGCCTCGCGGTCGGCGTCGACTACTGCCTGTTCTACCTGCGCCGCGAGCGCGAGGAGCGCGCCGCCGGGCACGACGCCGAGACCGCGCTGCGGATCGCCGCCGCCACCAGCGGGCGCGCCGTGCTGGTCTCCGGCATCACCGTGGTGGTCGCCATGGCCGGCATGTTCCTCACCGGCATCGCCACCTTCAAGGCGATGTCTTTCGCCACCATCCTGGTCGTGATCACCGCCGTACTGGGTTCGCTGACGGTGCTGCCCGCGCTGCTCTCGATGCTCGGAGACCGGGTGGAGAAGGGCAGGGTCCCGTTCCTGCACCGCCTGCGCCGCGGCGCCGGCGAGGGCAGCCGGTTCTGGAACGCGGTGCTCACCCCGGTGCTGCGCCGCCCGCTGGCCGCCGCCGTGCTGGCCACCGCCGCCCTGCTGGCGATCGCCTCGCCGACGCTCACCATGCACACCGCCAACCTGACCTTCCAGCAGCAACTGCCCAAGGGCAACGCCCTGGTGGCCACCTCGCAGCGGATCCAGGACGCCTTCCCCGGCAGCCCCTCCCCCGCCACCGTCGTGGTCAAGGCACGGGACATCTCCTCCCCCGAGATGACGCAGGCCCTGGCCGACCTCCAGTCCCGGGCCCTCGCCACCGGCAGGATGCACGGCCCCACCTCGCTGACGGTGCACGCCGAGCAGAACGTCGCCACGGTCGACATCCCGCTCTACGGCAGCGGCAACGACACCGCCTCCGCCGAGGCCCTGAAGGCGCTGCGCGAGCAGGTGGTGCCCGCCACGGTCGGCAAGGTCCCCGGCACCGAGGCCCCGGTCACCGGCAGCACCGCCGGCTCGGTCGACTTCAACCGGCAGATGTCGGACTCGATGCTCCCGGTCTTCGGCTTCGTCGTCGTCTTCGCCTTCCTGCTGATGCTCTGCTCGTTCCGCTCGGTGTCGATCGCCGTCACCGCCGTGCTGCTCAACCTGCTCTCCGTCGGCGCCGCCTACGGCGTGCTGACGCTGGTCTTCCAGCACGGCGTCGGCGCCTCGCTGATCGGCACCGCGGGCGTCGGGGCGGTGGAGAGCTGGATACCGCTGTTCCTGTTCGTGATCCTCTTCGGCCTGTCGATGGACTACCACGTGTTCGTGGTCTCCCGGATCAAGGAGGCGTACGACCGGGGCCTGCCCACCCGCGCGGCCGTCGCCCACGGCATCCGCAGCACCGCCGGCGTGGTCACCAGCGCCGCCGTGATCATGGTCGGGGTGTTCGCGGTCTTCGGGACGCTGTCCATGCAGGTGATGAAGCAGATGGGCGTCGGCCTGGCCGTCGCCGTCCTGATCGACGCCACGGTGATCCGGGCCGTGCTGCTCCCCGCCGCGATGTCCCTGCTCGGCGACCGGAACTGGTACCTGCCGCGCTGGCTGCACTGGCTGCCCCGGCTGGAGGGCGAGGCGCCCGTCCCCGCCCCGGCCGGCACCGGCGCCCACCGCGGCCGCGGGGAGCACGAACTGGTGGGCTGACCCGGTCCCCCGGGCCGGGCCCGGGTTCGCCGACAATGAGCAGGTGATTTTCGACGAATCGGGGGCCCGTGCCCTCCTCCAGCAGGCGTGCGCCCCGGCCGGTCTCGACCCGGCCGGGGCCGCGCTCATTTCGCTCGGCCAGAACGCCGTCTTCGACCTCCCGGAGCTCGGCCTGGTCGCCAAGGTCGGCCGCACGCCCGGCTCGGCCGACCGCGCCGCCCGCGAACTCGCGCTGGCCGGCTGGCTGGACGGGGCGGGCGTGCCGGTGGTCCGCCCCGCCGACACCGCGGTGCACCTGGCGCAGCAGCACCCGGTCACCCTGTGGCACCGGCTGGCGCCCGCCGTGCGCCCGGCCCGGCCCGCGGACCTGGCGCCGCTGCTGCGCGTCCTGCACGCGCTGCCGGCCGAGCCGGCCCCGCCGGTGGCGCTCGGCCGCCGCGACCTGCTGGCCCCGGTGGACAGTTGGCTGGCCGCTGCGGAGGGTCACATCGATCCGGCGGACGTCGCCTTCCTCCGTGACCGGAAAGAGACCTTTGTCACCGCAATTTCCGAATTGACCCCTTTTCTCCCCTCCGGTCCGATCCACGGCGACGCGCTGCCCCGCAACGTGCACATCGGTCCGGACGGTCCGGTGCTGCTCGACCTGGAGTACATGGCCTCGGACCTGCGCGAGCACGACCTAGTGGTGCTGGCGCTCAGTCAGGACCGGTACGGCGTACCGGCGGAGGAGGTCGCGGCGTTCAACGCGGCCTACGGCTGGGACGTCCGCGAGTGGCCGGGCTTCGCGGTGCTGCGCGGCGCGCGGGAGACCGCGAGCGCGGCGTGGGTGGCCCAGCAGTCGCCCGGAAACCCGTCCGCCGCGGCCGAGTTCCGTCGCCGCGTCGACTCGCTGCGTGACGGCGAGGCGGCAGTACGCTGGTTCGCGTTCTGACCGCTTCCGTTCGGTGCCCGCCCTGTGGCGCAGCGCACACCCGGACGGAACCACCTCGTTCGTACCTGGCGTCGTATCCGACCAGACGCCCCGTCCTCAGGCGGCCGGTACGACGTCAGGAGTCGCTCCATGGTGAAGTCCCGCATATCCGCCCGTCGTCGTTCTCTTCTTCTCGGTGCCTCCGCACTGCTCGCCCCGGCCCTGCTGGTGGCGTGCGGTGCGCACGGCACTCCCACCGCGGCGGGGGACGCCGCGCAGCACTCGGCCTCGCCGAGCGCGAGCACGACGCCGAGCGCGAGCGGGACCTCCTCGGTGGCGGCCCGGCCGACGCCCGGCCAGGGCGCCACCGAGTCCTCGCCGTTCACCACGCCGAGCCAGGACCCGACGACGCCGACCCGGACGCCCTCGCCGTCCGCGCCGCGCACCACCCCGTCCGCCACGGCCGACCCGGCCACCCCCGCGCCGGGCGCCTCGCAGCCGTCCGGCGGCCAGCAGGGGCACGCCCCGGCCGGCAACGTGCTGCGGCACACCGCCTCGGGCGGCAAGACCGTGGCGCTGACCTTCGACGACGGCCCGGGCCCGGCCACCGGCCAGGTGCTGGACCTGCTGGCGAAGTACGACGCCAAGGCGACGTTCTGCGAGATCGGCGACAACGCGAAGGCCCACCCGGCGGCCGTGCAGCGGATCCTCGCCGAGGGCCACCGCCTGTGCGACCACACCGTGGACCACCCGCAGCCGATGCACACCCAGTCGCACCAGCAGCAGGTCGCGGAGATCGGCGACGCCAAGGCGATGATCGACAAGGCCGCCGGCGGCGACGCCCGGATGAGCTGGTGGCGCGCCCCGGGCGGCGACTTCACCGCGGAGAACGAGAAGATCGGCGCCGACCTGGGCATGAAGTCCCTCGGCTGGACGGTGGACCCGCGCGACTGGTCCCGCCCCGGCGTGCAGTCGATCGTCTCCAACGTGCAGCAGAACCTGCGCCCGGGCGGCGTGGTGCTGATGCACGACGGCGGCGGCGACCGCAGCCAGACCGTGGCGGCGCTCAAGCAGCTGCTGCCGTGGCTGGTCGCACAGGGCTACACTTTCGACTTCCCGCAGTCCTGACCGGCCGCCGTACCGGGCGTCCTGACAGATCGTCAGGACTCTCCCCGGCCCCAGGAGTCCTGTGCCCGCGTCCGTGTACCGCATCACCCCGTACGACCCCGCCGCCCCCGAGGAGGAGGCCTTCCTGCGGGCGGCCGCCGCGTTCGCCGAGGAGTGCGGCGTCGACCGGCTGACGATCCGTCGCCCCTCGGCGCGCCTGCTCGGTCCCGACCGGGACGGGATGCGCCTGGACGCCCTGTTCCCGGGCCTGCGCGGCTACCACGACGGCGCGCAGGCCCCGCTGGGGACGGCGCTGGAGCTGGTGCGGATGATGCTCCGCGGCGACGAGGGCCGGTGCCTGCTGGAGTCCGGCGACGCGTTCTTCGTGCACATCGGCCCCGACCGGGACGTGTACATCGGCGCCGACCGCCCGTGCGGGCGCGCCGTCGCGTTCGCCCGGCAGCTCGGCCTGTTCCCGGAGCCGGTGCCGGAGTCGCCGCACTCCGCGGAGCCCGGGGAGCCGGGCGGCCCGCAGCGGCCCGCCGACGAGGAGTTCTGGGCGCGGCTGCGGTGGCTGGTCTCGACGGGGCGGGCGGGCCTCCTGGAGGAGGAGTACGTCCGGAACCTGTCCCGCCGGCACCGCCTGACGCCCGAGACGGTCGACGCGGTGCGCGCCGGTCTCGCCCCGCGCGCCCTGCTGACGCTCTGGCCGCCGCTGCCCGCGGACCGGGACGAGGACGCGAGCGACAGCACGGCGGGGTCCGCCGCGGGCGCGCGGGCCGCCGCCCTGCCGGTCGGGACGGACGAGTACCGGCCGCTGCTCAGCGGGGTGCTGGTCGACGAGGACGGCGTGCTGCGGGCCGGCTGGCGCACCCCCTGGACGCCCTGCGACGAGACCTGGGCGTTCCTGGCCGCGCTGCGGCCCGGGCAGACCGTCTCCGGCACGGTCACCGGGTTCGCCGACACCGTGGCCTTCGTGGACGTCGACGGCTTCCCCGCGCGGATCCGTCAACCGGAGCTGTCCTGGCCGCCGTTCCCCGACCCGGCGGAGCTGGTGGGCCGGGAGGTCACCGCCCAGGTGCTCCAGGTCGACCTGGTCCGCGAGGAGCTGTACCTGTCGCTGCGGGCCCTGCAGCAGAACCCCTTGGAGCAGCTGACCGGCCGGGTCGGCCGGGTGGTGCCCGGCGTGGTGACGAAGGTGCTGCCGTTCGGCCTCTTCGTCCGGATCGAGGACGGGCCGGGCGGCCTCCAAGGGCTGGTGCCGGCCGCCGAGTTGGCCGGGGAGGAGCACCGGGTCGGCGATCCGCTGGCCGTGCAGCTCCTGGAGGTGGACCTGACCCGGCAGCGGTTCCTGCTGTCCCGCCGCCGGGCGCTCGCCGCCGGGGCCCGCTGACCGGCCGTCAGCAGGCGCTCAGGACGCCGCCTTGAGCGGCCAGCGCGGGTCGACGGTGGCGGCCGGGTCCTTGCGGCGCAGCCAGGCCTGCAGGTCGGTGGCCCAGGTGCGGTACCAGTCGATCTGCCGCCGGTGGAGTTCGTCCAGCGGCAGGTCGCCGGCCTGGTCGGGGTAGCGGTGGCCGAGGGCGACGGCGACCCGGACGGCGGCCAGCGCGTCGCTGCCGGCCTCGTGGGCGTCGTGGAGTTCGACGCCGTACACCTCGCAGACCCGCTGCAGGGTGCGGGAGCCCTTGCGGTACTTGTCGAGCGCGCGGTCGACGACCATGGCGTCGACCACCGGGGTGACCGGGCCGCCGAGGCGGTCGGCGAGGGTGGGGCGGCCGTGGCGGCGGAGTTCGGCGTCGAGCAGCGACAGGTCGTAGGGCGCGTTGAAGGCGACCACGGGCCGGCCGGCGGCGAGCCGCTGGTGCAGGGCGCGGGCGATCTCCTCGATCGCCTCGGCGGCGGGGCGGCCGTTGCTCCGGGCCTCGGCGTCGGTGATGCCGTGGATGGCGGTGGCCTCGGCGGGTATCGGGACGCCGGGGTCGATCAGCCAGTTGGTGGCGGCTTCGACGCGGCCGCCGAGGGTGTCGACCACGGCGGCGGTGACGATCCGGGACTCCTCCGGGTCGGTGCCGGTGGTCTCCAGGTCGAAACCGGTGAGCTGCCCCTTCCACCAGGTCATGGGGTGTGTCCTTCCGTCAGCACTGCCAAGACGCGGACCATCATCGCCTGCCGCTGTGACAGCGCCGTCGGCGCGTCCCGCCCGCCGGGCGGGAGTCCCCAGGTCAGGACACCGCGCGGGAGTCCCCCCAGAGGTCCTCGAACTCCTCCCGGTAGACCTCCAGCAGGCCGGGTTCGGTGCCGCCGGCCTCCTGTCCGGCGCCGCCGCGCAGCACCAGGGCGGGCGATTCGATGCCGCGGGCCCTGCGCAGGTAGGGCTGGACGACGCCGAGGTCGCTGGAGCGGCGGCGGCCGCCGGCGCCGGTGGTGCGCTGGCCCTCGACCAGGTAGGCGGTGAACCGGGGCAGTTCGTCGAACACCCGGATCTCGAAGCTGCCGGGGTCGCGCAGCCGGGCCCTGACCCGCCGCACGTGCATGATGTTCATCTCCACCGAGCGGCCCAACTCGCCGCGCCCGAGGCCGAGTTCGCGTTCGCGGCGGCGGACGGCGCTGCTCGCGGGGTTGAGGAACAGCAGCCGGACCCGGCAGCCGTCGGCGGCGAGCCGGACCAGCCGCTTGCCGGTGTAGTTCTGGCAGAGCATGCCGAGGCCGATGCCGACCGCGTCGAGCCGGCGGGCGCCGTCGAGCAGGTCCTCGACGGGCAGGTCGCGCTGCAGCCGGACCCGGTCGGGGTGGACGGCGACCACGTCGGCGAAGCGGCCGGCCACCAGCGCCTCGACCACGTCGGCGGGCACGCCGCCGTGGGTGCCGTCGAGCAGGGCGAGCAGCCGGGCGGCGGCCCGCTCGGTCTGGTCGAGGACGGTCTGCGTCAGGGCCCGGTTGCGGGAGACCACGTGCCGGGCGACCTCCAGTTCGTCCAGGGCGAGTTCGATCTCCCGGCGGTCCACCAGGTGCGGTTCGAACAGCGGCCAGTGCTGGACCATCAGTTCCCGCAGTTGCGGCAGGGTGAGGAAGACCAGCGGGTCGTCGTCGACCGGGTCGAGCAGGTAGCCCTTGCGGCGGGAGACCTCGCGGACGGCGGCGGCCCGGTGCACCCACTCCTCGCCGACCGGCCCGGCGGCGGCGGTGACCCACTCCTCGCCGTGCGCGGGCGCGTAGACGGGGCGCAGCACCTCGTCGACGAGGGCCCGCATCCGCTGCTCGACCAGGTTGAGCCAGACGTAGGCGCGGCCGGCCAGCCGGACCCGGCGGTAGGCGTCGTCCCACTGCTCGGCGGCCCAGGCGGGCGGCATGCCTTCGGCGGGGCCGCCCTGCGGGGGCAGCGGTCCGCGTCCGCCTCCGGTGCGGACGACCAGCGTCGGGCCTCGCTGCTGCCGGCCCGCGGGTCGTGTCCGTCGCCGCCGGCGGGGTACCCCATCCGCTACCTCACCTCTCGCCCGCCGCCCACCGGCTGACGGGCCGTCCGCTGACTCGGTCCTCCATGACGGCCCTGGTCCCTCGCCGCACGGGCCCGGGGTTCTCGAGGTCCGGACGATCAAGGGTATCGCCCCCCGCGGCCGTCACACAGCCCTCTTGACAGCATGCGGGGCGGCGTCCGACGGACCGTCACCACCCGGTCGCGGCCGGCTGTCCGGCCCGACACCGGGGGCACCCGTCCGGGCGAACAACGGACGAATGGACGCGGAGTTCGGCCGACCTGCGGGGAGGATGCGAGTGTGCCGTGCGTCGTGCCCGTCGCGCCACCGACGCCCGCACGTGCTCGGGCGCTCCACCGGGTGGCAACCCGTGGGAGCGCCGTTTCGCGTCTGGCAGTGGGAAGTTGAGGACACATGCAGGTCTGGCCGGGGCAGCCCTACCCGCTCGGCGCCACCTATGACGGCGCGGGCACGAACTTCGCGGTGTTCTCGGAGAGCGCGGACCGGATCGAGCTCTGCCTGATCGCCGAGGACGGCTCGGAGACGGCGGTGGAGCTGCGCGAGACGGACGCGTTCGTGCGGCACGCGTACCTGCCGGGCGTCCAGCCGGGCCAGCGGTACGGCTTCCGGGTGCACGGCCCGTACCAGCCGGGGCTGGGGCTGCGGCACAACGCGTCGAAGCTGCTGCTGGACCCGTACGCGAAGGCGATGGGCGGGCACATCGACTGGGACGAGTCGGTGTACGGCTACCACTTCGGCGCGCCGGAGCGCCGCAACGACCTGGACTCGGCGCCGCACACCATGCACTCGGTGGTGATCAACCCGTACTTCGACTGGGGCACCGACCGGCCGCCGCGCACCGACTACCACCGCACGGTGGTGTACGAGGCGCACGTGAAGGGCCTGACCAGGCTGCACCCGGGCATCCCGGAGGAGATCCGCGGCACCTACGCGGGCCTGGCGCACCCGGCGGTGATCGAGCACCTGGCGAAGCTGGGCGTGACCGCGATCGAGCTGATGCCGGTGCACCAGTTCGTCCGCGACCACCGGCTGCGGGACCTGGGCCTGTCCAACTACTGGGGCTACAACACCATCGGCTTCTTCGCGCCGCACTCCTCGTACTCCTCGACGGGGGACGGCGGGCAGCAGGTGCAGGAGTTCAAGTCGATGGTGAAGGCGCTGCACGCGGCCGGCATCGAGGTGATCCTCGACGTGGTCTACAACCACACCGCGGAGGGCAACCACCTCGGGCCGACGCTGTCCTTCCGCGGCCTGGACAACGCCTCGTACTACCGGCTGGCGAAGGACCGGCGGTTCTACGAGGACACCACCGGCACCGGCAACTCGCTGCTGATGCGCTCCCCGCACGTGCTCCAGATGATCATGGATTCGCTGCGGTACTGGGTCACCGAGATGCACGTGGACGGCTTCCGCTTCGACCTGGCGGCGACGCTGGCCCGGCAGTTCCACGAGGTGGAGCGGCTGTCCTCGTTCTTCGACCTGGTGCAGCAGGACCCGGTGGTCTCGCAGGCCAAGCTGATCGCCGAGCCGTGGGACCTCGGCGAGGGCGGCTACCAGGTCGGCAACTTCCCGCCGCTGTGGACGGAGTGGAACGGCAAGTACCGGGACACCGTCCGCGACTTCTGGCGCGGCGAGCCCGCCACCCTGGCCGAGTTCGGCTCCCGGCTGACCGGCTCCTCCGACCTGTACCAGGACGACGGCCGCCGCCCGATCGCCTCCATCAACTTCGTCACCTGCCACGACGGCTTCACGCTGCGCGACCTGGTCTCGTACAACGACAAGCACAACGAGGCCAACCGGGAGGACAACCGCGACGGCGAGTCCTTCAACCGCTCCTGGAACTGCGGCGCGGAGGGCGACACCACCGACCCGGCGGTGCTCGACCTGAGGGCCCGTCAGCAGCGCAACTTCATCGCCACCCTGATGCTCTCCCAGGGCGTGCCGATGCTCTCCCACGGCGACGAACTGGGCCGCACCCAGCGCGGCAACAACAACGCCTACTGCCAGGACTCCGACCTGACCTGGCTGGCCTGGCCGAGCCCCGGCGGCGAGCAGGCGGACAGCCGGCTGCTGGAGTTCACCCAGGGCATGATCTGGCTGCGCCGCGACCACCCGGTGTTCCGCCGCCGCCGCTTCTTCCACGGCCGCCCGGTCTCCGGCACCCACGACGCGCTGACCGACATCGCCTGGTTCACCCCCGGCGGCGAGGAGATGACCAAGAAGGACTGGTCGACCTCGTACGCGAAGTCGCTGACGGTGTTCCTGAACGGCAACGCCATCTCCGAGCCGGACCGGCGCGGCGGCAAGATCGTCGACGACTCCTTCCTGCTGATGTTCAACGCCCACTCGGAGCCGATCACCTTCACCGTCCCGGCCGGGCACGGCGAGGCCTGGCAGGTCGTCGTCGACACCTCGCTGCCCACCCTGCCCGCCCCCGGCACCGGGCCCCGCGCCAAGGCCGGCGACACCCTGCGGCTGCTGGACCGGTCCCTGATGGTCCTTCAGCGACCGGCGTAGAGACGCCCGTTCGGGGCAATGGGCGGTAGTGCTCCGGCGGCCCGGGTAGGGATCGGGTATGACGTCAGCCGCCGCACGCCCCTCGACGGCCCGCTACCCGACCGCCACCTACCGGCTCCAGCTCCAGCCGGAGTTCACCCTGCACGACGCCCGCCGGGCGGTGCCGTACCTGGCGGCGCTCGGCGTCTCCCACCTGCACCTGTCGCCGCTGCTGGCGGCCGTGCCCGGCTCCACGCACGGCTACGACACGGTCGACCACGGCCGGGTCGCCGAACAGCTCGGCGGAGAGGGCGCGCTGCGCGAACTCGCCGCCGAGGCGCGGCGGCACGGCCTCGGCCTGATCGCCGACGTGGTGCCCAACCACATGGCGCTGCCCGTCCCCGAGCAGCTGAACCGGCCGCTGTGGCAGGTGCTGGCGAACGGCCCCGACGACCCGTTCGCGGCCTGGTTCGACATCGACTGGACGGCCCAGCCCGGCCCGGTCGACGCCCCGGACCGCGGCCGGCTGCTGCTGCCGCTGCTCGGCGACCGGCTCGGCGCCGAACTCGGCCGGCTGACCGTCGACGGCGAGGTGCTGCGCTACCACGAGCACGCCTTCCCGCTGCGCCCCGGCACCGCGCACCTGCCGCTCCCGGAGCTGCTGGACCGCCAGTGGTACCGGCTGGCCTGGTGGAAGCTCGCCGACGAGCAGATCAACTACCGGCGGTTCTTCACCGTCAACGAGCTGATCGCGGTCCGGATGGAAGTCCCCGAGGTGTTCGAGGCGACGCACGCGGTGCTGCTGCGGCTGCACCGCGAGGGCGTCCTGGACGGCTTCCGGATCGACCACCCGGACGGCCTCGTCGACCCGCGCGGCTACCTGCGGCGCCTCGCCGAGGCCACCGGCGGCGCGTACACCGTGGTGGAGAAGATCCTCACCGGCGACGAGCGGCTCCCCGCCGACTGGCCCTGTGCGGGCACCACCGGCTACGACGCGCTGCGCCGCATCGACGGGGTGCTGACGGACCATCGGGGCGCCGAGCAGCTGGCCGCCGCCTACCGCCGCGACGTCGCCGACCCGGCGGACGCCGCGGCCTCCGCACTGATCGGCCGCGCCGAGATGGTCGCCCCCGACGGCGAGCTGGCCGCCGAGACCGACCGGCTGGTGCGGCTGGTCGAGCGGATCTGCGCGGACGGCCCCGAGCTGGCCGACCACTCGCCGCTGGCGGTGCGCCGGGCCCTGGAGGGCCTGCTGACGGAGTATCCGGTGTACCGGCCGTACGTGGTGCCCGGCGAGCCCGCACCGCCGGCCGCCGTCGAGGCGCTCGCCCCGCCGGAGGGCGCCTCGGACACCGAGCGGCTGGTGCGCGGCCTGGCGCTCGGCGCGCTGGGCCGCTCGCCCGCGAAGGACGAGTTCTGCCACCGCTTCGCCCAGACCGCCTCGGCGGTGGCCGCGAAGGGCGTGGAGGACACCGCGTTCTACCGGTTCAACGCCCTGCTGTCGCTGAACGAGGTCGGCGGCCTGCCGGAGCGCCCCGGCGTGCCGGTGGCGGACTTCCACCGCTGGTGCGAGCAGCAGGAGCGGGACTGGCCGCACGCCCTGACGGCGCTGTCCACGCACGACACCAAGCGCAGCGCGGACGCCCGGGCCCGGCTCGCCGTGCTGGCCGAGCTGCCGGAGGCGTGGGCCGCGGAGTGCGCGGCGTGGACGGTGGCGGCCGGCCCGTGCCCGGACCGGCCGTCCGCCTGGCTGCTGTGGCAGACCCTGCTGGCGGCGTGGCCGCTGTCCGAGGAGCGGCTGCTCGGCGTGGTGCTGAAGTCGGTCCGGGAGGCGAAGCGCCGCACCTCGTGGACGGAGCAGGACGAGCCGTTCGAGCAGCGGCTCGCCCAGTACGTGCGGGGCGCGCTGGCCAACCCCGGCCTGTGCCCGCGGATCGAGGGCTTCGTCGGCCTGCTGGCGCCGTTCGCCCGGGTCAACTCGCTGTCGGCGGCGCTGCTGCACCTGCTGGTGCCGGGCGTGCCGGACGTCTTCCAGGGCGGCGAGGAGCCGCTGTACACGCTGGTCGACCCGGACAACCGGGCGCCGGTGGACCTGGACGCGCTGGCGGTGCGGCTGACCGACGCCGCCGCGCCGCGCCCCGGCGACCTGGCCCGGGAGAAGCTGCACCTGACCACCACCGCCCTGCACCTGCGCCGCTCCGGCGCGCTCGGCGCCCACCGGCCGCTGTCCGGGTCCGGCCCGGCCGCCGAGCACCTGGTGGCCTTCGCCCGCGGCGAGCGGGTGCTCGTCGCGGCGACCCGCCTGCCGTACGGGCTGCACCGGGCGGGCGGCTGGCGGGACACCGTGCTGGAGCTGCCGCCGGGCCGCTGGACGGACCGGCTGGCGGGCCGGCACTTCCTCGGCGGGCCGGTCGAACTCTCGTATCTGTTCCAGCAGTTGCCGGTGGCGCTGCTGGTGGAGGGGGAATGATGCGGTACCGGGTGTGGGCGCCGGAGGCCCGGGTGGTCGAGGTGGAGGTCGGGGCGATCCCGTACCTGCTGGAGCGCGACCCGGCCCGCCCGGGCTGGTGGCACGGCGACGGACCGGACGGCGACTACGGCTTCCGCATCGACGGCCGCCCGGCGCTGCCCGATCCGCGCTCCCCCCGGCAGCCGTCCGGCCCGGACGGGCCGAGCCGCCCCGTCGACCACGCCGCGTTCCGCTGGTCGGAGACCGCCTGGCGGGGCCGCCCGCTGCCGGGCGCGGTGGTGTACGAGCTGCACGTGGGCACCTTCACCGCCGGCGGCACCTTCGACGCGGCCGCCGAGCGGCTCGACCACCTGGCCGAACTCGGCGTCGACTTCGTCGAGTTGATGCCGGTCTGCCCGTTCCCCGGCCGGCACGGCTGGGGCTACGACGGGGTCGCGCCGTGGGCGGTGCACGAGCCCTACGGCGGCCCCGACGGGCTGAAGCGCTTCGTCGACGCGGCGCACCTGCGCGGCCTCGGCGTGATCCTCGACGTGGTGCACAACCACCTCGGCCCGTCCGGCAACTACCTGCCCGCCTTCGGCCCGTACTTCACCGACCGGCACCACACGCCGTGGGGCGCCGCCGTCAACCTGGACGCGCCGGGCTCGGACGAGGTGCGGGCGTACCTGATCGGCAGCGCGCTGGCCTGGCTGCGCGACTACCGGATCGACGGGCTGCGCCTGGACGCGGTGCACGCCCTGGCGGACGACCGGGCGCTGCCGTTCCTGGAGGAACTCGCCGCCGAGGTCGACACCTTGGCCGAGGCGACCGGCCGGCCGCTGTTCCTGGTCGCCGAGTCCGACCTGAACGACCCGCGCACCACCACGCCCCGCCCGGCCGGCGGCCTGGGCCTGGCCGCGCAGTGGAGCGACGACTTCCACCACGCCCTGCACACCCTGCTGACCGGCGAACGGCAGGGCTACTACGCGGACTTCGCCGCCGACCCGTGGGCGGCGCTCGCCAAGACCCTGACCCGCGGCTTCTTCCACGACGGCAGCTGGTCCTCGTTCCGGGGCCGCTCGCACGGCCGCCCGTTCCCCACCGCGTACGGGCACCGGCTGCTGGGCTACGCGCAGACCCACGACCAGATCGGCAACCGGGCCACCGGCGACCGGCTCTCCGCCGCGCTGCCGCCCGGCCGGCTCGCCGCCGCCGCCGCGCTGGTCCTCACCTCGCCGTTCACGCCGATGCTGTTCATGGGCGAGGAGTGGGGCGCGGCCACCCCGTGGCAGTACTTCACCGACCACACCGATCCGCAGCTCGCCGAGGCCGTCCGGCAGGGCCGCCGCCGGGAGTTCGCCGAGCACGGCTGGCGCGCCGAGGACGTCCCCGACCCGCAGGACCCGGCCACGGTGCGGGCCTCCACCCTGGACTGGTCCGAGCCCGGCCGCGCCCCGCACGCCGAACTCCTCGCCTGGTACCGCTCGTTGATCCGGCTGCGGCGCGCCGCGCCGGAGCTGGCGGACGGCGACCTGGCGGCGGTGCGGGTGCGCCACGACGCGGCGGCGGGCTGGCTGGCCGTGCACCGGGGCCGCTACCGGGTGCTCGTCCGGCTCGGCGGCGAACGGCGGGCCGCCGTCCCGCTGGAGGGCGAACTCGCCGCCCTGGAAGCCGCGTTCGGCGACGTGCAGGCCGGCCCGAACGGTGCGGTGCTGCTCGGGCCGGACTCGGTGGCGGTGCTGCGGACCGCCTGAGTCACCACAGGAACGAGGCGATCCGGCCGTGCAGGTGGGCCGCGTCCAAGCCGTACGCCGCCAGGTGCTCCGGCAGCGACCCGTAGTGCCGGTGCTCGGCCACCGGCACACCCAACCCGAGGACGCGGTGCGGCAGTTGCTCCAGCGCCCGGTGCGCCTCGCGCTCCGAGGTACCGGCCAGGTACGGCTCGACCAGCACCACGTCGCCCCGCTCGCCGACCGCCGCCCGCAGGCCCGCCGCGTCGAACGGCCGCACCGTGGCCGCGTACAGCACCGTCACGTCGAGCGTCTCGGTGGCCTCCAGCACCGCGTCCAGCATCGGGCCGACCGCCAGCACCACGCCGCGGCCGCCCTCACGGACCGTCAGGAACCGGCCGGGGACGACCGGCCGGGCCTCCCGGTTCTGCTGCACGGACAGCCGCACGTACTGCAGGCTGTCGCCGGCCGCGACGGCGTGCCGCAGCAGCAGGTCGGCCTCGGCGGGGTGGCCGGGGACGTGCACGTGCCAGCCGGGGAGGGTGTCCAGCAGCGCGACGTCGCCGGGCGCCATGTGGGTGCGGCCGCCGGCCGGCCAGTCGTAGGAGCCGGCCGCGCTCACCAGCACCGCGCCGACGCCCTGGTGGACCAGGTCCAGCTTCACCTGCTCGAAGGGCCGCTCGATCAGGAAGCTGGCGAAGGTGTGCGCGATCGGCCGCATCCCGGTCAGCGCCAGGCCGCCGGCCGCGCCGATCAGCAACTGCTCGCGGATACCGACGTTCACCACCCGGTCCGGGTGGGCGCGGGCCGCCTCGGCGAACTGCGCGGCGCCGATGTCGGCGAGCACCACGGCGGTGCGCGGGTCCTGGTCGAGCAGTTCGGCGGTGGTCAGCGCGAACTGGTCGCGCATCGTCAACTCTTCGGTGGTCATGGCGCGTTGTCTCCGCTCTCGGCCGTTCGCTCGGCCTCGGCACGTCGGGGTCGGTACGTCGGGGGTCGGTGCTCGGGTATCGCGGCCCGGTTCCCGGGGCTCAGCTCCCGGGGCTCAGCTCTCGGGCTCAGTTCTTGGGTTCGACGCGGGCCACCACCACGTGCGGGCGGCCCGGGTGCGGGGCGGTGAACGCCCGGTACAGCTCCTCGTGGTCGCGGCCGTCCACGGTCGCCGTCGACCAGCCCTCGCCGGCGAACCGGGCCGCGATGCCGCCGTTCCAGCCGTGCGTGGCCGAGGAGTTGTCGATCACCACGGCGTGCAGCCGCTCCAGCCCGTACGCGCCGGCGAAGGCCACCGCCTCGTGGTTGCTGCCCTCGTCGAACTCGGCGTCGCCGATCAGCACCCACACCGCCGAGGAGTCCAGGCCCTGCGCCCGCAGCCCCAGCGCCGTGCCGACCGCCAGCGGCAGCCCGTGGCCGAGCGACCCGGAGCCGATCTCCGCGCCGGGCACCAGCAGCCGGTCCGGGTGGTGGCCGAGCGGCGAGTCGTACGCGCCGAAGCTCGACAGCAGCTCCACCGGGAAGAAGCCCTTCGCGGCCAGCACCGCGTAGTACGCCATCGGGCCGTGGCCCTTGGACAGCAGGAAGCGGTCCCGGTCCTGCGCGTCCACCGTGTCCGGGCCGACGTTCAGCACCCGGTCGTACAGCACCCACAGGGCGTCCAGGGTGGAGGTGGCGGCCGGGGTGTGCTTCTCGTCGCCGGTCATCAGCGAGATCAGGTGCGGCAGGTCGTCCCGGCCCGGGGCGGGGGCGCTGCCGAGGGTGCTCGTTGCGTCGCTCGTCATGGCCACGAGCATCCAACTTCAAGCCCGCTTCAAGTCAAGCACCGGCCGGCGGTAGGCTCCGGGGGCATGACGCCCTCCCGGCACGACCGCCTCACCATCGGCCAACTCGCCGAGCGCAGCGGCCTCGCCACCTCCGCGCTGCGCTACTACGAGAGCCTCGGCCTGATCCACTCCGAGCGCACCACCGGAAACCAGCGCCGCTACGCCCGGTCCACGCTGCGCCGGATCGCCTTCGTCCGGGCCGCCCAGCAGGTCGGCCTCTCCCTCGACGAGGTCCGCACCGCCCTCGCCCGGCTCCCCGAGGACCGCGCCCCCACCCCCCGCGACTGGCACACCGTGGCCGGCGCCTGGCAGCACCGCATCGACCGGCAGATCGCCGAACTCCAGCAGATGAAAGCCAAGTTGACGGGATGCATCGGCTGCGGCTGCCTGTCCCTGAGCCGCTGCGCGCTGTACAACGCCGACGACCGCGCCGCCGCCGCCGGACCGGGCGCCCGCTACCTGCTCACCCGCGACCCGGACGACGGCCCGGAGCCCGCTGTCGGACCCGAGGGATAGCCTTGGCCCCGCTCCCGGGCGACCGGTTTCGGCCATCCGTCGTCGAACCGGTTTCCCGGCCGTCTATGCTGCCCCCGAAAGCGCGTTCCACCGACGGGGGGCCGGACATGACCGATCATCAGGAGATCTCGCTCGACTGGATGTCCGGCGACCAGAGTCCGCCGCCGTCCGCCGAGCTGCGCCCGGAAGTGCCGCACCCGGCACGGATGTACGACTACTACATCGGCGGCAAGGACAACTTCCCCGCCGACCGGGCCGCCGCCGAGCAGGTGCTGGCGCTCAGCCCGCTGGTGCGGATCAGCGCGCTCGCCAACCGCGCCTTCCTGCAGCGCGCCGTGCGCACCCTCGCCGAACAGGGCGTCCGGCAGTTCCTCGACATCGGCACCGGCATCCCCTCGGCGGGCAACACCCACGAGATAGCCCAGTCCGTGGCGCCCTCGTCCCGGGTCGCCTACCTGGACAACGACCCGATCGTGCTGGTGCACGGCCGGGCCCTGCTGTCCGGCGCCCGCCCGGGCAGCGTCAGCGTCCTGCAGGCCGACCTGCGCGACCCGAAGGCGATCCTCGCCGACCCCGCCGTCCGCGAACTGCTCGACCTGGACCGGCCGGTGGCCCTGCTGCTGTTCGCGATCCTGCACTTCATCGACGACGCCGACGACCCGTACGCGATCGTCCGCACCCTGGTCGACGCGCTGCCCTCCGGCAGCTACCTGGCGCTCTCGCACGCCACCGCCGACTTCGTCGACCCGAACGAGGCCGGCAAGGGCCCCGCCGTGTACCGCGCCGCGACCGCGCAGCTCACCATGCGCACCCGCGAGCAGGTGCTGCGCTTCTTCGACGGCCTGGAACTGCTCGACCCCGGCCTGGTCACCGCCCCGCTGTGGCGGCCCGACCAGGCCCCGCAGGACACCGACGGCGAGGTCGCCATCTGGTCCGGCGTCGCCCGCAAGCCCTGACGCCGCCCGCGGCGCCGCCCGGCGGCGGTGCGATCATGGGGCTCCCCTCACCGACGGAGCCGCCGCCATGACCGCACTGCCGCCGCCCCTGGTCGACCCCTCCTGGCTGGCCGAGCGCCTCGCCGACCCCGACCTGGTCGTCCTGGACGCGAGCGTCGGCGCGCACCGCCACGCCGCCCACCGCATCCCCGGCGCCCGCCCGTTCGACCTCGACGGCGCGCTGTCCGACCAGGCCTCCGACCTGCCGCACACCATGCCCTCGGCCGCCGACTTCCAGCGCGAACTGCGCGCCCTCGGCGTCAACGACCGCTCCACCGTGGTCGTCTACGACGGCGCCGGCATCTACTCGGCCCCCCGCGCCTGGTGGATGCTGCGCGCCATGGGCTTCGACCGCGCCGCCGTCCTGGACGGCGGACTCCCCGCCTGGCAGGCCGCCGGACACCCCGTCACCACCGAGCAACTCCCCTGCTCCCCGGGCGACTTCACCGCCCGCCCGCGCCCCGGCCTGCTCGTCGACCGGAGCGCCGTGGCCGCCGCCCTCGCCGACCCCGACACTGCCGTCCTGGACGCCCGCTCCCACGAGCGCTTCACCGGCGCCGCCCCCGAACCCCGCCCCCACCTGCGCCGCGGCCACCTCCCGGCTCCACCAGCCTCCCCTTCACCGAGCTCCTCACCCCCGACGGCCGCTACCTCCCCTCCCCGACCTCCACGCCCGCCTCGCCGCCGCCACCGCCTCCCGCCCCCGCCTCGTCACCACCTGCGGCTCCGGCGTCACCGCCTGCATCCTCGCCTTCGCCGCCCACCTCACCACCCACCCCACCCCCACCGTCTACGACGGCTCCTGGTCCGACTGGGGCCGCCCCGACGCCGACCTCCCGTTCGCCACGGGCACCTGACGGCCTGCCAAAGGCCCCGAGCAGGACACGCTCGGGGCCGACGGCCTCACTCTCCCGCTGACCCCTGCTGGGGCGGATTCCCGGCGGGCGGCATCGAGGCGAACAGCGGGGAGGTCCCGCTGCGGTCCGTCGCCGGACCGAACCAGTCGGGCTCGGCGTCGTCGGCCGGCCCGGCAACGTATTCGGGTCCGGCAACGTACACGGGCCTGGCGGTGTAGACCGGCCCGGCAGCGTCGGCGGGAGAGTCCTCGGACTCTGCCCGCACCGCTTGCTCGGTGGCACGCTCGACTCGGTGGAGCCACACCCTCCCCTCGTCGCTGTCGGGCCTGACACCCAGGTTGCTCATCAGGTCCGCCATCTGCCGCGCGGCCGATCCCTTGCCGTCGGGCTCCGCAGCGGGCGGCGGCACGTGCCCCAGAAGGTCGAGGAGCTCCTCCTCCTGGTCCGGGAGCTGGTCCTCCCCGTCGGGCCCGGCGTCGAACTGCGGCTCCTGCCTCAGCTGCTCGGCGACCTCCTCGTCCAACTCCGGGTCCGCCAGCGGGTCCCCGTCCTCACCGGGCCGGTGGTCGACGTAACGGCGGAAGACCTCCGGCACCTCGGTGTCATTGGCAGCCGCAGCCAGTTCGGCCAGCGGACCGATCAGACTGACTGCCCCCTCGATGTCCTCCTCGTGGCGGGACAGCCACCACACCACCGCCGAACCGGTCGACTTCAGGACCTCGCCACCGACGTAGGCGCACCGACTGCGTTCGTACTGCCGCTGATGCTCCCACGCCTCCTCGGCCTTCCGCAGCATGGCCAGCTTCTCCAGCCTGGCCCGATCCTCCTCCGAAACGCTGACCGTCACGGCCACGGCCATCACGGCCACCATGCCCGAACTGTCGTGCACCTGGGCACCCAGGGCCCCGTTGAGCCGGTAGGCCGCCAGGTCGGCCTGGGCCGGATGCTCGCCCACAGCGATCTGCCGGGCGCGACTCACGACCGTATCGACGGCCACGGCCGCCATGGCGGCGTGCGCCGACGTGTGGAACGACCGGGACGGCCGCCACCGAACGGTGGCCGAGAAGCGGAACTCGTAGTCCGGTACACAACTCGGCAGGAGCAGGTTCTCCAACCTGGTTTCGTGGAACGGCGGTTCGGCCGGTGGTTCGGGCTGCGGCCGGATGTGCTCAATCGGCGGTTGTGCGGCCGGCGGTTCCTGCGGCGTCCTGACTACCAGGAACAGGCCCGCCAAGGCCATCGCTGTGATGCTCACCAGGGCCCAGAGCCAGATCGGCCAGTGCAGACTCCATCCGACCACGACCGGCAGCAGGCCTCCGACGGCCACGGCGAGGAACGCTTGAACCATGTTGCGGTGCCTCACGAGGCCTCCCAGGAATACGTGGGTTGGTTGTCGTTGCAGAGGTTCTCGTCCATGCCCTGGGCACGGTCGATCGAGCGCCAGAAGCGCGCGGCGACGGCCAGCCGGGAAGCGTCGGACAACGGCGGGCCGCCCAGTCCGGTCCGCTGCCACGCCAGGGCCGTCAGGTACAACTGATTGAGAAGCCCGGTCCGGCGACCGGCCGCCTGCGTCATCACGCCCGGAGCACGCTCCCAAGCGGGGTCCACCGCAGCGGCCGCCAGCCAGCTACACACCACCGGCTCCCAACCGGCCCGGTCGAGACCGGCCAGAACGCTGCGCCAGACCGGTACCAACTCGGGGGCGGTCGGCTCGATCCGCAGGTGTGAGGGGTCGAGCAGGGCGATCAGGAGCCGATACCCGAACTTCGGCTCCGACCGGCCGCCGGAGAAGATCCTCTCGAACAGATGCCGGAACAGGCGCCGGTCGCTCCGGGCCAGTTCGAGCACCGCATAGGTCGCGGCCCCGACGTGGTGCCGGCTGGACAGGTGGTACAGGCGGGTCAGCGCCAGATCGGGATGGGTCGCAGCCAGCACATGGCGGCAGACATCGGTCAGCGTCTCGGCCAGTCGTGGCGTCAACTGACCTAGGGCGGCGCGCTGGTAGATCTGCTTCCGGGTCGTGGCACCGTACTTCTCGTGCTCCAGCCCTTGCGCGATCAACAGCGCGGCCTCGGCCGACAGCGCTCCGTCGGCGCCGGAGGTCCATCGCTCGGCGAGCTCCCAGAGGTCGTCGGGGCGCCCGACCGCCAACACCTGCTCGGCGAAGCGCGTCACCAACTCCCGGCGCTCCGCCAGCCCGAGACCCGGCAGGTGGACCGCATCGGCCATCCACTCCACCAAGTGGTCACGCAGGCCTGGAAAGTAGGTCCAGAAGTGCGTTCGCACGGCACCGCTGTAGGCCAGCCGGTCGAAGTCGAGCCGCCCGCCCTGGCTTCGCGTCATCTGCAGGGCGCGGAGCCGCATGAGCAGATCCGGGCCGACCAGGGCCGACTGACTCTCGACCGGGTGGCGAGCCTGTCGGATCAGTCCTTCGGCTGCCGCAACGACCGCGTCCATCGGGGCACCGTCGAGCATCGCCCCCGCCAACAGCAGGGCACGGTCCCGGCCCTCGGTCAGACCGTCGACCTGCTGTGCGACCTCGTCCGCCCAGTTGGTGACCGCCGGCACCGCCGCCGTGCACCAGTCCGCGAAGGCGGTTCCGTGCCGACGGCTCGCCCTGGCTTCGCCGATGGTTCGGGCCAGCCGTGCAATGTCCCGCATGGGCGCGCTCGCCAGCAGGTCCTTGAGCTCCGGACGTTCCAGGTCCTCCGATCCGAACGGAAGCCCGTCCGAACGCAGGTGCCGCGCCAACACGGCGCTCCCTCGGGGCCGTTCGATCCTGACCAGGTAGGGCTGGAGCTCCGGGGCGAGCCTGCGTTCGAGCATCGGGGAGAGGATCACCACCAGCCTGGCGCCGGTGCGCTCCGTCGCGGAACGGTAGACACCGAGCCGTTCCCACGCGCCCCGGACATCCTCCATCGCCAGCGCCGACAGGTCGAGAAGCAACCGATCGTCGGGCCCGACGTCCAGTCGGTCGTCGTCCCCGCGTTCGAGTGAGAGCTCCTCGAAGTTTCCCTCGTCGCCGTCCAGTTCGTGCAGGAGCACAGTCGCGGCGGCGCGCCGGCCGACCCCCGCCTCACCGGTCAGCAGAACGGTGACTCCCGGTTTGGCCAGGCGATCGGATGCCTGACCGAGGTTGCGCGGCCGCACGAACCGCTGGCTGAGCCAGCGCCGGTCGTCCGCTGCGATCCGCAGCCGCTCGGCCCTTGAACGCAGGAACTCCCCTGCATGGAAATGAACGTTCTGATCGCCGGGACCGTTGTTGATCGGCCCCTGGGCATCAATGATCCGGATACTGTCCGGCGTACTCACCTGTCCCGGCCGCCCTCACGCCCGGACACTCCACCGAACTGCTGCCGGGAATCCCTGACATCACCGCCGTCGAGGTACTGGACTCCCATGCCGTCACCACTGAACTGCGGCCCGCTGTTCAGATTGCCGCTGCCGGTGTGGATCGGCCCGCGCGGCGAGTTGATCACCGTGCCGGACAGGTCTCCGCCGACGGCGCCGACTCCGTCCCGCATCCGCAGTCGGCCGACGCGCTCCCGCCCGTCCTTGGCCGGGCGCCCCTCGGGCTCCTTGCGCCGGGAGTCGAGCTTGGCCAGCGCGGGCACCAACTCCGCCAGATCGTCACCGATCCGAGCGAGGTCCGCATACGAGTTCCGCATGTCCAGTCGGCGGTAGTGGCAGTCAGCGAGCTCGGCGAGCTCGGTCGGCAGCTGGCTCGCGTCGAAGCGCGGCGAGTCGGCCAGGATCGGAATCACCACGGCACCGCTCTCGAACGCCTCAATGATCTCCCGGCGCGTCCAGTCGGCCGGGTCCTCGATTGCGGGCTGCTCTCCCGGCTTTCGCGGTTCGAACCAGTGGCGGCCGATCACCGCGAGCAGCACGTGGCAGCGACGCACTGCAGTGATCAGCTGCTGGGGGAAGCGGCTGCCGGGCGCGATCGACTTGCTCGCGCGGAACACCTGATCGGTGCCGAACCTGCCGGACAGCTCGTGCTCCAGCAGCGCGGCGACCGCATCGCCGTCTCCCGTACGGTAGTTGACGAACACGATGGACAAGCTGAACAGTCCCTTCTAGGACGGATGGACGGGTTGATGCACCGGGCCGCCGCTCAGGGACGGTCGGTGGAGAGCACTTCGAGCAGGGCCGGCTGCAACTCCCGCACGGCCCGGTGGGCTCGGAACCGGCCCAGTTCGCGGTCGAGCCGCCGCACGTCGGCCGCGACGGTCGCGGACCGCACCTCACCGGCAATGCCGACGAGTTCACCCGCGACGGCGCAGGACCGCTCGACCTCGCCGGCCGCCGCATGGGCCAGCGCCTGTCGAAGGCCGTAGCGGGTGCGGGTGCGCAAGGCGTGGGCCGGAATGCGCGCGCACTCGCGGTCCAGGACCTCAGCCGCCTCTTTCGGACGCCCCAGGTCGTACAGGCACCAGCCGGTGACCATCGCCGCAGGATCCGGGAGGTTGCTGGTGCCGATGACCGGGCCCGACGCCTCGTCACGGGTGGCGTACGCCAGGAACTCGTGCGCCTGGTCGAGGCTCCGCATGCAGCGCAGGTGGTCCCCGCCCAGGGCATGTCCCTGCGCCTCCCGCTGCGCCGCGAGGCCCCTGATGCGGTACGGCAGCCTGCGGTTCTCGGCCGCGGCACCGGCCAGTGCGACCGTCTGGGCCGCGTCGCCGTCGTAGAAGGTCACGAGTGCCCTGCGCACCAGCGCGTACGACGCGAGGTGCAGGTCGCCGGCTTCCTCCGCGAGGTCCACCGCCTCGGCGGTGTGTTCGATCGCGGCTCGGGCGTCTCCGGCCTCCTGCGCCATCCACCCCGTGAACTCCGCGAAACGGGAGGCCAGCAGGAGCAGTTCGGACCTGGTCCGTCCGCCGGTGGACGCCGCGATGCGCGCAGTGGTCCGCCCCTGTTCAATCAGCAGCGGGAGCAGGACGGCGGGGTCGACGCACTGTCCGAGCCGCCGCGCGCGGTCGTACTCCTCCCGCAGGAGCGCGGTCGGCGTGAACTCGACCGGCGCGGTCGTGCCCGTACCGGTCCGGCGGCCGGCGCCCCGTCCGGGCGCGGACAGTGCCAGCAGGGAGAATGCGCCGGCGGTCATCAGCTCACGTCGCCCGGTGCCCGCCTGCCGACCGCTCTCGACCAGGTCCTCGATCAGGCCGCTCAGCCTTCCCTCGGCGTCAAGGGCCGCGTCGCACCGGCGGGCGAGGTCGATCGAGGCCGCCCGCTCACCCCGTTCGACCTTGCTGAGGTAGCCCTTGCTGTAGGTCAGGCGCCTGGCCAGGCCTTCGAGCGAGAGCCCCCGCTCCTCACGCAGGCGGCGCAGTTCGGCACCGAACGAAAGCGTCATGGACATGCCACATACTCCTCCGGGAACGTCCCGCTCGTCGCAGAAGGCGGGGAACCAGGGGCGTTCCGTCCGGCCCCTCGGAGAAGAAGTCTGGCACGCCATGCATACGCACCGTGGCGTTCTGTAAGGGTTTCCTGTCGCCAACCGTGCTACCCCGGTAGCTGCTCCCGCGGCGAGGTCCGGTACAGGCGGCTGGGCCACCACATGCGGTGGCGGAGGTCCGCGGTGAGGGCGGTGACCAGGACGGAGCGGACCACGAGGGTGTCGAGCAGGACGCCGAGGGCGACGGCGAAGCCGATCTCGGCGAAGGCGACGACGGGCAGCGTGCCGAGGACCGCGAAGGTCGCGGCGAGGATCAGGCCGGCGGAGGTGATGACGCCGCCGGTGGCGGCGAGGCCGGCGACGGCGCCGCGACGGGTGCCGAGGTGGGCGGACTCCTCCCGGACCCGGGTCATCAGGAAGATGTTGTAGTCGATGCCGAGCGCGACCAGGAACACGAACACGAACAGCGGGAACGCCTGGTCCTGGGCCTCGAAGTGGAAGACGTGCGCGAAGAAGAACGCGCTGATCCCGAGCGCCGCCGCGTACGACAGCACCACGGTGGCGATCAGCACCAGCGGCGCGACGACGGCCCGCAGCAGCGCGGCGAGGATCAGCAGGACCACGCCCAGCACCAGCGGAATGATCGTCCGGTTGTCGTGCGTCGCAGCCCGCCCGGCGTCCAGCAGCACCGCGCTGGAGCCGCCGACCTTCGCGTCCGCGCCGGGCACGGCGTGCACCGCCTCGCGGACCCGGTCGACGGTGGCCCGGGCCGCGGCGCTGTCGGGCGCGTCGGTGAGCGTCGCGGGGAACAGCGCCTCGCCGCCGCGCACCTCGGCGGGCCCGATCCCGGCGATGCCGGGGGTGGCCGCGACGGCCTGCCGGACGGCGTCCAGGGGCGGCCCGGCGTTGCCGACCACCGTCAGCGGGGCGCCCGTCCCGCCGGGGAAGTGCGCGGCCAGCACCTGCTGGCCGGTGACGGAGTCGGGGGTGCCGGTGAACGTCCCGGCGGTGCTCAGGCCGGTCGCGTTCAGCGACACCAGCCCGGCGGTGCAGGCGGCCAGCGCCAGCGCGGTGCCGATCCACACCTTGCGCGGCCGGTGGGCGATCCAGGCGCCGGTCCGCGCCCACCGCCCGGTGCGGGTCGGCTCGGGCGTGCCGAAGGCGGGCCGCACCGGCCAGAACACCCAGCGTCCGCAGGCCACCAGCAGCGCGGGCAGCAGGGTGAGCATCGCCACCAGGGCGACGGCCACGCCGATCGCGCAGACCGGGCCGAGGCCGCGGGTGGAGTTCATGTCGGCGATCAGCAGGCACAGCATCGACGCGGCGACGGTCGCCGAACTCGCCAGGATCGCCGGCCCGGCCCGGTGCAGGGCGGCGGCCATCGCCTCGTGCCGGTCCTCGTGGCGGCGCAGCTCCTCCCGGTAGCGGGCGGTCAGCAGCAGCGCGTAGTCGGTGCCCGCGCCGAGCACCAGCACGATCAGGATGCCCGCGCTCTGCCCGTTGACGGTCAGTCCGGCGTGCGCCGCGAACAGGTAGATCACACCCTCGGCGACCGTCAGCGCGGCGCCGGCGGACAGCAGCGGCAGCAGCCACAGCACCGGGCTGCGGTAGGTGAGCAGCAGCAGCACGATCACCACGGTGACGGTCGCGTACAGCAGCGTGCCGTCGATGCCCGCGAACGCCTTCGCCTGGTCGGCGCCGATCCCGGCGGGCCCGGTGACGTGGGTGACCAGCCCGGGCTGCGCGCCGGCGGAGGCGGTGGCGCGCAGGCTGTCCACGGCGGGCCCGAGGTTGTTCCACCCGGTGGTGCCGACCTGCACGGGCACCACGGTCTGCAGCGCCTGCCCGTCCGCGGAGGCGACCGGCCCGACCACCGGCGCGACCACGTGCGGGGCGCCGGCGAACGCCTCGGCGTCGCGGACGGCCTTGGCGTGGTCCTCGACGGTGATGCCGCCCGCCCGCTGGTAGACCACGACGGCGTCGGCGGTGTCCACCGGCCGGAACCGGCGCTGCGCCTCCAGCACCTGCGTGGACTCGGCGTTCGCGGGCAGCCAGCTGGACGCCTGGTTGTCCTCGGCGCCCATCAGCTTCCCCGCCAGCGGCGCGGCGAACAGCAGCACCACCAGCCAGAGCGCCAGGACCACCCACTTGCGGCGCCGCCCGCACGGCAGCGCCGCCCACCTGTTGCCGGAACTCATCGTGACCGGCCCCCAGCTCAGGACCCCGGGCGGGCCGACCGCCGCACCCTCGTCGTTCCAGCATCCCGCCGGCCCCGGTCCCCCGCGCGGCGGCAACCGGGTCGCGCGCCGAACCCGGCGGTGCTCCGGCGAACAGGCCGGCCCGGCGCTGCTCCGGCGGCGAGGCAGACCGCTCCGGCAAGGGGTCAGGCCCGGCGCTGCTCCAGCTGCTGCCACAGTTCGCGGACCCGGGCGGTGAGCTGCTCCAGGTCGCCGCTGTTGTCGAGGACGAGGTCGGCGACGGCGAGCCGGTCCTCGCGGGTGGCCTGGGCGGCCATCCGGGCCCTGGCCTCGTCCTCGGGCATGCCGCGCAGCTCGGTCAGCCGGCGCAGGCGTTCGGCGTCGGGGACGTCGATGACCACGACCAGGTCGTACAGCGGGGCGAGTCCGTTCTCGGCGAGCAGCGGGACGTCGTGGACGACGATCGCGTCCTGCCCGGCGGCGGCCTCCAGTTCGGCGGAGCGGGCCCGGACCAGCGGGTGCACGATCGCGTTCAGTGCGGCCAGCCGGGCCGGGTCGCCGAACACGATCCGGCCGAGCGCGGGCCGGTCGAGCGAGCCGTCGGGCAGCAGCACCCCGGCGCCGAACTCGGCTGCCACCGCGGCCAGTCCGGGCGTCCCGGGGGCGACCACCTCACGGGCGATCAGGTCCGAGTCCACGATCACCGCGCCCAGCGCGGCCAGTTGGCGGGAGACCTCGCTCTTGCCCGCGCCGATGCCGCCCGTCAGTCCGATCCTCAGCATGCCGTCAGGTTACCGGCCCGTACCGGGGCGCTCGGCGGGGCCCGCCCCGGAGCGGACCCGGAGCGAACGCCGGACGAACTCCGCGGGAACTCTCGGACCCTCCACCCAAGGGCCGTCCGAAAAAAGTTGTCCATACAGCTCTACGCGCCGCCCGGGGCCGCTAGGGTGCCGAACACCTGCATCGAACACCCTCCGCACCCTCGAACGATCGGAGCACCATCCGTGTCCAGCAACTGGCCCGCCGGCCCGCGCCGGGTCCTGGTCGTCGGCATCGACGGCGTCCGCCTCGACCTGCTGCCCGACCTGCACACCCCGCACCTGGACGCGGTCGCCGCCGCCGGTTTCCTCGGCCGCGTCGAGGTCGACGACGCCACCCCGACCATGTCCGGCCCGTGCTGGGCGACCATCGTCACCGGCGTCGGCGTCGCCAAGCACGGCGTGCTCGGCAACCACTTCGGCGGCCACCGCCTCGACGTCTTCCCGGACTTCACCACCCGCCTGGCCAAGCAGCACCGCCGCCGCACCTTCGCGGCCGGCGGCTGGGAGCCGCTGTTCCTGGCCCGCGACGGCGGCCCGCTGTTCAACGCCCCGGCCGCCTGGCGTACATCGCGCCGCTGGAGGACACCCCGGAGGCCTGGGAGGTCTGCGACGAGCGGGTCACCGCCGAGGCCGAGTACGTGCTCGCCCGCTCCGACGACGACCCGCAGGCCTCCTTCGTCTACCTCGGCGCGGTCGACGAGACGGCGCACTTCCGCGGCTGCGGCGAGGACTACCGCCGCTCGGTCGAGGCCGCCGACGTCCGCCTCGGCCGCCTGCTGGGCGCGCTGCGCGAGCGCTCCACGTACGCCGCCGAGGAGTGGACGGTCATCGTGGTCACCGACCACGGGCACGTGGACGCCGGCGGCCACGGCGGGCGCAGCGAACTGGAGCGCACCGCGTGGATCGCCGCCTCCGGCCCCGGCATCGCCCCGGCGCCCCGGTCGGCCCGCTGCACCACACCGACGTCGCCGCGCACGTGTACGCGGCCCTGGAGATCGCCCCCGACCCGCACTGGACGCTCGACGGCCGCCCGTTCACGGCCGCCGTGCCCGCCGTCTGACGGCCGGTCACCCCGACCGGCCGTCAGCCCCGCGCCGCCGCCCGGCGACCGGCCCTCCCGGCGACCGGCCCTCCCGGCGGGCCGTCAGACCAGCTCGACCGACTCGCCGGCGGTGAGCATCCGGTACTCCACGCCGCCGGTGCCGGGCCCTGCGGGCCGAGCAGCCGCCCGTGGACAGCCTGCCCGGCCTCGCTGAGCGTCGCCTCGTGGATCGCCACCGCCTGCCGGGGGCGGGCGTCGCGCAGGTAGTCGACCAGCTCGGCCACCCGCAGCCACGGCGCGCCGAGCGGCAGCAGCAGGGTATCGACGGTGTCCGGCGGGACGGTCAGCGCGTCGCCCGGATGGAACACCCGGCCGCCGAGCAGGAACCCGATGTTGTGGATCCGCTCGATGTCCGGGTGGATCTCCGCGTGCCACTCGCCGTGCACCGTCACCGGCAGCCCGTCCAGGTCGAACGCGTCGCCGTCCCCGACCACCGTGACCCGCGCCCCGATGCCGTCCAACTGCCGGGCCACCGACCGGTTGGTGTACACCCGCAGGCCCGGGTTCGCCTCCACGGCGGCCCGCACCTGCGGTTCGGTGAAGTGGTCCATGTGCTCGTGGGTGATCAGCAGGGCGCTCACGTCCCGCACCACCTCGGGGCCGGTGAACATGCCGGGATCGATCAGCACCGCCCCCTCCGCGTGCTCGATCCGGACGCAGGCATGGCCGAACTTCGTCAGTCGCATGCGCCCAAGCCTAGGACGCGGGCACCAGTGCCGGGGCTCTGCCGCGCGCGGTGCGGGCACCGCGGGCGGGGTGAGCGGCGGCAGGTCGACGTGCTCGCTGAGGCCGATGATCCGGTGCAGGCGGCGCAGCGGGCCGGGCGCCCACCAGTTGAGCCGGCCGAACAGCGACATGGTGGCGGGCACCAGCAGGGTCCGGACCAGGGTCGCGTCGACCGCGACCGCCACGGCCAGCGCAACGCCCATCTGCTTGACCATCAGCATCTGCCCGGCGGCGAACCCGGCGAACACGATCACCATCAGCAGGCCGGCCGAGGTGATGATCCGCCCGCTGCGCTGCAGTCCCAGCTCCACCGACCGCAGGCAGCCGTGGCCCTGGTCGTGCAGCTCCTTGATCCGGGAGAGCAGGAACACCTCGTAGTCCATCGACAGGCCGAACGCGAAGGCGAACACCAGCACCGGGATGATCGTCTCCAGGCCGCCGGTGGGCGTGAAGCCGAGCAGCCCGCTGAAGTAGCCGTGCTGGAACACCAGGGTCAGCGCGCCCAGCGAGGCGCCCAGCGACAGCACGTTCATCAGCAGCGCCTTGACCGGCAGCACCACCGACCCGGTCATCATGAACAGCAGCACCAGCGTCCCGGCCGCGACCAGGCCCAGCGCCCACGGCCCGCGCGAGCCGATCTCGTGCTGGAAGTCGACCAGTGACGCGGCGTCGCCCGTCACGTACGTGTTCAGCCCGCCGCGGTGCTCGCGCAGCTCGCCGACCACCCGCTTGGCCTCCGCGCCCTGCGGGTCGCCCTTCACCAGCACGTCCACGGTCTGCACCCCGTCCGAGACGGGCGTCACGGCGCGCACCCCGGACACGCCCGGCAGGGCGGCGACCACCGTGTCCGCGTAGCGCTGCGCCTGCTGGGCGGTGCCCTCGACGACCACCTGCACGGGGGCCGGGGCCTGCTGCGGGAAACGTTCCTGCACGGCCTCGGCGACCTGCCGGGACGAGAAGCTCTTCGGCAGCACGTCGGCGCCCGAGTTCCGGAAGTGCGAGCCCAGGAACGGCGCGCCCGCCGCGAGCAGCAGCGCCACGCACGCCAGCATCACCGGCACCGCCCGCCGCTGCACCCGGCGCACCGTCCGGGAGAAGAAGCCCTCGTCCGGGACGGGCGAGGTCGGCGCCTTGATCCGGCGGCCCATGAAGCCCAGCAGCGCCGGCACCAGCGTCAGCGCCGCCGCGACCGCGATCACCACCACGCTCACGCCCGCCACCGCGACCGCCCGGAACACCGGACTGGTGAACACGAACAGGCCGCTCAGCGCCACCGCGACGGTCAAGCCCGAGAACGCGACCGTCCGGCCGGCCGTCGCCGCCGTCCGCTCCACCGCCTGCGCGATCGTCGCGCCGTGGCCGCGTTCCTCCCGGAACCGGTTCACCATCAGCAGCGCGTAGTCGATCGACAGGCCCAGGCCCAGCACCGTCGCGATCGGCAGCACGGACGTGTCGATGTCCATGATCCGGCTGAAACCGAACATCGCCAGCAGCGCCCCGCCCACCGAGGCCACCGCCCCGATGCCCGGCAGCCCCGCCGCGGCCAGCCCGCCGAACACCAGCACCATCACGATCAGGGTGAGCGGCAGCGTCACGATCTCCCCGAACCGGGTGTCCTTCGCGGTCTGGTCCTTCACCTCCTGCTGGAGCACCAGGTCACCGCCCACCACGGTGTGCGCCCCGTCGGCGGTGATCTGCTCCAGCCGGTCCGTCACCGCGCTCAGTTGCTTGGCCGACGACCCGTCCGCCATCCGCACGCTCACCAGCGACGCCTTGCCGTCGTCCGCGGTCAGCTGCCCGCCGGTCGAGTACGTGTCCGCCACCGAGAGCACGCCCGGCAGCTTCGCCAGCTCCGAACTCGCCTGCTGGACGGCCGCCTTCACGCCTTCGGCGCCCACCGCCGGCCCGTCCACCACCGCCGTCACGGTGCCCTGCACCGGATCCGCGGCCTGGACGACGGACGTGCCGCGCGCCGACTCCGACCCCCCGTTGCCGGTCCCCGCCACCGACCCCTCGAACACCCGCCCGCCGATCAGCACCCCCACCGCGAGCACGACCGCCCAGAACCCCAGCACCCAGCGACGGTGCCGAAAACACACCCGCCCGAGCGCGGCCAACCGACCTCGAACCTGGAGAACCTGGACCTCTGCTGCTGCGGTGGAGCGAGAGCTTCGCATGCGGGGCGCCTTTCGGACAACTGCCCCAAAGGTATGCGCGACTCCGCAAACGTCCTATAGCCGGACGATGAGCCTCATCTCACAATTCCCTTCACATAAACGCCACTTAAGCTCCCCCACTCCCACTCCCACTCACCCACCCGCCCCCTGCCACCGCAGCACACCCTCCCCTCGCGGGTGGCCAGGCCGGCAGATGGGCGCAAAACCTCAGCCGCGCGCAGCGCACCCCCCCTTGGCGGGTGCCCGGGCGCAAAAAGCAGGAACCCCCCGCCCAGGGAATGCCTGGGCAGGGGGTTCCTGTGTGCGTCAGCTATTCAGCAGCCGAAGCGCAGAGCTTCAGCTCTGGCCGCCGGCCAGCTTCTCGCGGAGCGCGGCCAGGGCCTCGTCCGAGGCGAGCGCGCCGGAGCCCTCGTCGCTGCTGGAGGAGTACGAGCCGCCACCGGAAACCGGGGCCTCCTCGCCGGCCTCGGCGGCAGCAGCCGCGTCCGCCTCGCGGGACTTGATGACCTGGGCCTGGTGCTGCTCGAAGCGGGCCTGGGCCTCGGCGTACTGCCGCTCCCACTCCTCGCGCTGCTTCTCGAAGCCGGGCAGCCAGTCGTTCGCCTCGGGGTCGAAGCCCTCCGGGTAGATGTAGTTGCCCTGGTCGTCGTACGAGGCAGCCATGCCGTACAGGGTCGGGTCGAACTCGACCGACGCCGGGTCGGCACCGAGGGACTCGTTGGCCTGCTTCAGCGAGAGGCTGATGCGACGACGCTCGAGGTCGATGTCGATGACCTTGACGAAGATCTCGTCGCCGACCTGGACGACCTGCTCCGGGATCTCGACGTGGCGCTCGGCCAGCTCGGAGATGTGGACCAGGCCCTCGATGCCCTCGTCCACGCGGACGAACGCACCGAACGGAACCAGCTTGGTGACCTTACCCGGCACGACCTGCGAGATCTGGTGCGTACGGGCGAACTGCTGCCACGGGTCCTCCTGGGTCGCCTTCAGCGACAGGGAGACGCGCTCGCGGTCCATGTCCACGTCGAGAACCTCGACGGTGACCTCCTGGCCGACCTCGACAACCTCGTTCGGGTGGTCGATGTGCTTCCAGGACAGCTCGGAGACGTGCACCAGACCGTCGACGCCGCCGAGGTCCACGAACGCACCGAAGTTGACGATCGAGGAGACGACGCCGGAGCGGACCTGGCCCTTCTGCAGGGTGGTGAGGAAGGTCTGGCGGACCTCGCTCTGGGTCTGCTCGAGCCAGGCACGGCGGGACAGGACCACGTTGTTGCGGTTCTTGTCCAGCTCGATGATCTTCGCCTCGAGCTCCTTGCCCACGTAGGGCTGGAGGTCGCGGACGCGACGCATCTCGACCAGCGAGGCCGGGAGGAAGCCGCGGAGGCCGATGTCGAGGATGAGACCACCCTTGACGACCTCGATGACGGTACCGGTGACGATGCCGTCCTCTTCCTTGATCTTCTCGATCGTGCCCCAGGCGCGCTCGTACTGGGCGCGCTTCTTGGACAGGATCAGGCGACCCTCCTTGTCCTCCTTCTGGAGAACCAGGGCCTCGATGTTGTCGCCGACGGCAACAACCTCGTGGGGGTCGACGTCGTGCTTGATCGAGAGCTCACGGGACGGGATGACACCCTCGGTCTTGTAACCGATGTCGAGGAGCACCTCGTCACGGTCGACCTTCACGATGACGCCCTCAACGATGTCGCCGTCGTTGAAGTACTTGATGGTCTCGTCGATCGCGGCGAGGAACGCGTCCGCGTCGCCGATGTCGTTGACCGCAACCTGCGGGGTGGTGCTGACAGAGGTGTCGGTGGGGCTCGTCATTAGGAAAAGGGCTCCGGTACGGACATGAAGTCGTAGTAATGCCACGCGGAGGGCCCTGATCGCTCCCACCGAAAGCCGTACAGGCCAGAAAACGGCCATCGAAACGATTCCAGCGATCGGAATCCCGATGTCCGTCTGACGACCGTGGGGTCTTCGACAGATGCGAGCGCGACCTGCTCCGTCCGAGGCGCGCAGGCCCGCAGCGCAACTTGTAGCATACGGGGACACCCGGGCACGGTCAACGCCGAAGTCGGCGAGACCGGTAGAGGCCGGGACGGATCAGGCCATATCCTCCGAAGGCGCACCTCGCGGCGGCTCGAACACCGGCCCTACCCCGGATGCCACGGCCCGACCCGGTTCCGTACGGGAGTACGGGACCGGCTCCGCGGCAGCGGCGCTTCCGCATTCGACAGCCTACGTGACGGATTCCATGACCCACTCCACCACCCCCGGTCCCGACGAGCCCCGCGACTACGACCCGGCCGGGTACGACGTCCCGAGCGCCTACCACAGCGACGCCGACGAGGACGACGACGGCGACGAGGCACTGCGGCGGGAGGCAGGCGAGCAGGAGTCCAGCCGGGCCAGCCGGCACTGGTGGGACCGGAACGCCGACGACTACCAGGACGAGCACGGCCAGTTCCTCGGCGACGACCGGTTCACCTGGTGCCCGGAGGGCGTGGACGAGGCCGAGGTGCGGCTGCTCGGCGACCCGGCGGCGCTGAGGGGCGCGGACGTGCTGGAGGTCGGCTCGGGTGCCGCCCAGTGCTCGCGCTGGCTGGCGGCGCAGGGCGCCCGGCCGGTGGCGCTGGACATCTCGTACCGGCAGCTGCAGCACTCGCGGCGGATCGACCTGGGCCGCGGCCTGGAGCCGGTCGCGGTGGTGCAGGCGGACGGCGCGGTGCTGCCGTTCGCGGACGGCTCCTTCGACCACGCCTGCTCGGCGTACGGCGCGGTGCCGTTCAGCGCGGACACCGCGCGGCTGATGAGCGAGGTGCACCGGGTGCTGCGGCCGGGCGGCCGGTGGGTGTTCTCGGTCACCCACCCGATCCGCTGGGCGTTCCCGGACGAGCCCGGCGAGGAGGGCCTGACGGCGTCCTCCTCGTACTTCGACCGCACCCCGTACGTCGAGCAGGACGAGCAGGGCGTGGCGACCTACGTCGAGCACCACCGGACGCTGGGCGACCGGGTGCGGGAGCTGGTCGGGGCCGGGTTCACGCTGCTCGACCTGATCGAGCCGGAGTGGCCCGAGCACCTGGAGCAGGAGTGGGGCGGCTGGAGCCCGCTGCGCGGCCGGCACATCCCCGGGACGGCGATCTTCGTCGCCCGCCGGGACGGCTGACGGTGCGCACCGGGGGGCTCGAACTGCCGGTCCGCACCGCGCTGGGCCCGCTCGCGGCGGCGCTGGAGGAGCACGGCACGGCCGTGCTGTCGGCGCCGCCCGGCACCGGCAAGACCACCCTGGTGCCGCTCGCCCTGGCCGGGCTGCTGGACCCTTCGCCGGCCCCGGCCCGCCGCGCCGGGTGCTGGTCGCCGAGCCGCGCCGGCTGGCGGTGCGGGCGGCGGCCCGGCGGATGGCCTGGATGCTGGACGAGCCGGTCGGCGGCACGGTCGGCTTCACGGTGCGCGGCGAGCGCCGGGTCGGCCCGGACACCCGGGTCGAGGTGGTCACCACCGGCGTGCTGCTGCAGCGCCTGCAGCGCGACCCCGAGCTGCCGGGCGTGGACACGGTGGTCCTCGACGAGTGCCACGAGCGGCACCTGGACGCGGACACCGCGCTGGCCTTCCTGCTGGACGTCCGGGCCGCGCTCCGCCCCGAGCTGCGGCTGCTGCTGGCCTCGGCCACCGCCGACACCGACGCCTGGGCCGAACTGCTGGGCGGCGCGCCGGTGGTGGCCGCCGAGGGCGTCTCGCACCCGGTCGAGGCGGTGTGGGCGCCGCCGCCGGTGGCGGTCCGGCCGCCGCACGGGACGCGGGTCGACCCGGCGCTGCTGGAGCACGTCGCGGCGACGGTCCGCCGGGCGCTCGCCGAACGGGACGGCGACGTGCTGTGCTTCCTGCCCGGCGTCGGCGAGATCGCCCGGGTGGCCGGGCAGTTGGACGGCGTCGAGGTGCTGCAGCTGCACGGGCAGGCGCCGCAGGCCGTGCAGGACGCGGCGCTGACGGCGGGCCGGCGGCGGCGGGTGGTGCTGAGCACCTCGGTCGCCGAGTCCTCGCTGACGGTGCCGGGCGTGCGGGTGGTGGTCGACTCCGGGCTGACCCGGGAGCCGCGCACCGACCACGCCCGCGGCCTGTCCGGGCTGGTCACCGTCCGCACCTCGCTGGCCGCGGCCCGGCAGCGCGCCGGCCGGGCCGGGCGCGAGGCCCCCGGCACCGTGTACCGGTGCTGGGCGCAGGCGGAGGACGCCCGCGCCGCCCGCTTCCCGACCCCCGAGATCGCGCTCGCCGACCTGACCTCCTTCGCCCTCCAGGCCGCCTGCTGGGGCGACCCGGACGCCGCCGGCCTGACCCTGCCCGACCCGCCGCCCGCCGGGGCGCTGGCCGCCGCCCGCGCCACCCTGCGCGCGCTGGACGCGGTGGACGCCGACGGCCGCCCCACCGGGCGCGGCCGGGCGATCGCCCGCACCGGCCTGCACCCCCGGCTGGCCCGCGCGCTGCTCGACGGCGCCGCCGCGGTCGGCCCGCGGCGCGCCGCCGAACTCGTCGCGCTGCTCTCCGAGGAGCCGCCGCGCGCCCTCGGCGACGACCTCGCGCAGATCTGGCGCACCGTCAGGCAGGGCAGCGACCCGTACGCGCGCCGCTGGAAGGAGGAGGTGCGCCGGCTGGAGCGCGCCGTGGAGCAGCCGGGCGGCGGCGGGCTGCCGGACGCGGCCGCCGCCGGGCTGGTGGTCGGGCTGGCGTACCCGGAGCGGATCGCCCGGGCGCGGGACGGCGGGGACGGCGCGTACCTGATGGCGTCCGGGACGGCGGCCCGACTGCAGGGCGGGTCGCGGCTGCCGGCCGGCGGGTGGCTGGCGATCGCGGTGGCCGACCGGCCCGCCGGGTCGCCGTCGGCGCGGGTGCTGCGGGCGGTCGCGGTCGACGAGGCGACGGCCCGGCGGGCGGCCGCGCCGCTGCTGGACGGGCGGGAGGAGGTCGGCTGGTCGGCCCGGCAGCGGGAGGTGACGGCCCGTCGGGTGGAGACCCTCGGCGCGATCGAGCTGGCTGCGGCGCCGCTGGCCGCGCCGGATCCGGTGCTGGTGCGCGAGGCGCTGCTGACCGGCCTCGAACGGGAGGGCGTCTCGGCGCTGTTGAGCTGGCCGCCGGCCGCGGCGGGGCTGCGCGAGCGGCTGGCGTTCCTGCACCGCACCCTCGGCGGGGTGTGGCCGGACGTCGGCGACGCGGCGTTGCTGGCGGCCGCCGAGGAGTGGCTGGAGCCGGAGCTCTCCCGGGCCCGCCGCCGGGCCGACCTGGAACGGATCGACACCGCGGCCGCGTTGCAGCGGCTGCTGCCCTGGGCGGGCGGGCAGGCGGGCCGGCTGGAGGAGCTGGCCCCCGAGCGGATCACGGTGCCGAGCGGCAGCCGGATCCGGGTCGACTACTCCGGCGACCGGCCGGTCCTCGCCGTGAAGCTCCAGGAGCTGTTCGGCTGGGACGCAGCCCCGGCGCTCGCCGACGGCCGCGCCCCGCTCACCGTCCACCTGCTGTCCCCCGCCGGCCGGCCGGCCGCCGTCACCGGCGACCTGGCCGCGTTCTGGCGCGAGGGCTACCGCGCCGTCCGCGCCGACCTGCGCGGCCGCTACCCCCGCCACCCCTGGCCGGAGGATCCGACCACGGCGGAGCCCACCCGCCGCGCGAATCCGCGCAAGTGACGCCGCGTCGGCTCAGCGGCGCCGGGTCGGGGTGGGCGTCCGGGTGATCCGCCTCGGCGTGCTGCGGTCGGTGTCGGGGTGCGTCGCCGCCGGGGTGGTCCGCGGCGTGGCGGGAGCGGTGGTGGTCCTCGTCTCCTCGGCGGTCCGGGTCGGCGACGGGGTGGGCGAGACCTCGGCGGACGGCGACCAGGTGGACGTGGGCGCGGCGCCCGGCACCGCCGGGTTCGCGGGGGCGACCTGACGGGGCACCGGCTGCCGGGCGGGGGCCGGTCGGCCGCGCAGGCCGTGCCCCCGGCCGCCAGCGCGGCTGCCGCCAGCACGATCGCCGCTCTCGTTCTCCCGCCCCGTGGCACCGTCATCGTTCCGCTCCCCCTCGCACGTCGAACCGGCGTGCGGAGCCTACTGGTCGCCGAGGCCCGGCCACTCGTCGGCGAGGGCCGCCATGTCGATGTCGTCGATCCACCGGTCGTCGTACCGGAGGACCTGCCGGCGGACGCCCTCGACCTTGAACCCGGCCTTCTCGTAGGCGCGTTGGCCGCGGCCGTTGAAGGCGTAGACGCCCAGCGAGACCCGGTTCAGGCCGATGGCGCGGAGGGCGTGGTCGGTGGCCATCCGGACGGCCTCGGTGCCGAAGCCGCGGTCGCGGCCGTCGGGGCCGATGCAGATGCGCAGGTTGCAGGAGCGGTTGGGCTCGTCCCACTCGTTCAGGACGACCTCGCCGACGCCGCGGCCGGTGGCCTTGTCGACGATGATCAGGTCGAGCCGGTCGGTCTGCTCGTTGCGGGTGGAGTACCAGTCGACGACGCGCTTCTCCATCGCCTCGTCCCACTCGGGCGCGACCGGCGTGTACACGGGCGAGGTGTACCGGAGCACGTCCGGGTCCTGGAGCATGACCCGCAGCCACGGCAGGTCCTCCTCCGGCTTGACGGGGCGGAGGACGATCCGCTCCCCCTCCAGGGTCGGCTTGTCGGCGAACGTGGCGGTGGCAGCGGCGGGTTGGTCGGTCATCCGGCCAGTCTCCGAGCCCCGGGCGGACGCCTGCAAACGATTTTGCGGACGCCGCCCGGGGGCGCGGAGGGCTCAGTGCGCGGAGGGCTCAGTGCGCGGCGGCCTCCCAGTCGGCGCCGACGCCGACCGAGACGTCGAGCGGGGCGCGCAGCGGGTAGGCGCCGGCCATCTGCTCGCGGACCAGGGCCTCGACCTGCTCGCGCTCGCCGGGGGCGACTTCGAGGACGATTTCGTCGTGGACCTGGAGCAGCATCCGGCTGCCGAGGCCGGCCGCGCGGAGGGCCTCGTCGACCCGCAGCATGGCGATCTTGACGATGTCGGCGGCGGAGCCCTGGATGGGGGCGTTGAGGGCCATCCGCTCGGCCATCTCGCGGCGCTGCCGGTTGTCGCTGGTGAGGTCGGGCAGGTAGCGGCGGCGGCCGAGCAGCGTCTCGGTGTAGCCGACGGCACGGGCCTCCTCGACCACGTTGTGCAGGTAGTCGCGGACGCCGCCGAAGCGCTCGAAGTAGGTGTCCATCAGGCCCTGGGCCTCGGCGGGCTTGATGCCGAGCTGCTGGGACAGGCCGTACGCGGACAGGCCGTAGGCGAGGCCGTACGACATGGCCTTGATCTTGCGGCGCATCTCGGCGTCGACCGCGTCGGGGGCGACCGAGAAGACCTGGGAGGCGACGGTGGTGTGCAGGTCCTCGCCGGAGGCGAAGGCCTCGATGAGGGCGGCGTCCTCGGACAAGTGCGCCATGATGCGCAGTTCGATCTGCGAGTAGTCGGCGGTGAGCAGCGTCTCGTAGCCCTCGCCGACCACGAAGGCGCGGCGGATGGCGCGGCCCTCCTCGGTGCGGACCGGGATGTTCTGCAGGTTCGGGTCCTGCGAGGAGAGGCGGCCGGTGGCGGCGACCATCTGGTTGAAGGTGGTGTGGATGCGGCCCTGCGGGGAGACCGTCTTGAGCAGGCCCTCGACGGTGGTGCGCAGCTTGGCCTGGTCGCGGTGGCGGAGCAGGATGACCGGCAGTTCGTTGTCGGTCTGGGTGGCGAGCCAGGTGAGGGCGTCGGCGTCGGTGGTGTAACCGGTCTTGATCTTCTTGGTCTTGGGCAGGCCGAGGTCGCCGAACAGGACCTCCTGGAGCTGCTTGGGCGAGCCGAGGTTGAACTCGCGGCCGGCGGCGGCGTGCGCCTCCTCGACGCAGCGCTGGATCTCGGCGGCGAACTGCGCCTCCAGGCCCTGCAGCCAGGCGCGGTCGGCGGCGATGCCGTAGCGCTCCATGCGGGCGAGGAGTTCGGCGATCGGCAGTTCCATGTCGTGGAAGAGCTGCACGGCGCCGACCTCGGCGAGCCGGGTGTCGAAGAGTTCGGCGAGGTCGTGGACGGCGCGGGCCTCGGTCATCAGGGCCTGGGCGCCGGCGCTGGGGTCGGGCTCGTCGGCGTCGAAGCTGAGCTGGCCGGTCTCGGCCTGGGCGGCGGGGGCGAGCGAGCGGGCCAGGTACTCCTCGGCGAGGACGTCGAGGGTGAAGGCGCGGCGGCCGGGCTTCTCCAGGTAGGCGGCGAGGGCGGTGTCGGCGGTGACGCCGGCGAACTGCCAGCCCTGCTCGGCGAAGGCGCGCATGACCTGCTTGGCGATGTGCAGGGCCTTGGGGCGCTTGGGGTCGGCGAGCCAGGCGGTGAACGCCCGGTCGTCGTCCTCCTCCAGGGCGGCGGGGTCGAACCAGGCGGCGGCGGTGCCGGTGGCGAGCGCGACCTGCTTGACCTGGCCGGCGCCGAGGGCCCACTCGTAGTCGGCGGCGAGGGCGGTGCGGGCGCCGTCGGCGGTGTGCTCCTCCAGCCAGGCGGTGAGCGCGCCGGGGACGGTCAGCAGGTCGCCCTCGACGGCGGGGCCGGTGGGGATCTCGGCGGCGGCGGTCTCGGCGCCGGCCGGGTCGATGCCCTGCACCCGGTCGCGGAAGTTGGGGTTGCGGAACTCCAACGCCTCCATGATCCGGGCGATTTCCTCCCGGTCGAACGGTGCGCGCTCCAACTGGGGGACGGTGAGCGGGAGTTCGACGTCCCGGACGAGCTCGGTGAGGATCCGGTTGCGCTTGACGGAGTCCAGGTGCTCGCGGAGCTTCTCGCCGATCTTGCCCTTGACCTCGTCGGCCCGGTTCACCAACTCCTCGAAGGAGCCGAACTGGTTGACCCACTTGGCGGCGGTCTTCTCGCCGACGCCGGGGATGCCGGGCAGGTTGTCGGACGGGTCGCCGCGCAGCGCCGCGAGGTCCGGGTACTGGTCGGGGCGGACGCCGTACTTCTCGGCGACCTTCTCGGGGGTGTAGCGGGTGAGCTCGGAGACGCCCTTGGTCGGGTAGAGCACGGTGACGTGCTCGTTGACCAGTTGGAGGGAGTCCCGGTCGCCGGTGACGATGAGCACCTCGTAGCCCTCGGCGACGGCCGCGGTGGCGAGGGTGGCGATGATGTCGTCGGCCTCGAAGTTCTCGGCGGTGAGCCGCGGGATCCGCATGGCGTCGAGGAGTTCGCCGATCAGCGGGATCTGGCTGCGGAACTCGTCGGGGGTCTTGGCGCGGTTGGCCTTGTACTCGGGGAACTCGGTGGCGCGGAAGGTCTGCCGGGAGAGGTCGAAGGCGACCGCGAGGTGGGTGGGCGCTTCGTCCCGGACGGTGTTGACCAGCATCGAGGTGAAGCCGTAGACCGCGTTGGTGTGCTGGCCGGTGGTGGTGGAGAAGTTCTCCACCGGCAGGGCGAAGAAGGCCCGGTAGGCCATCGAATGCCCGTCGAGGAGCATCAGCCGGGGCCGTTCGGCCGCGCTCTTACCTGCACCCTGTGTCGCCACGTCACGTCCCGTTCCTGCCGGATTGCACTGCCTCCCCGATCCTAGGGCCCGGGGACGACATCTCCCGGCGCGGCGCGGGCCTCCTCCCTACTGGCGGGTAGACAGTCGTACGATCGACCCGCCCAACGAAGTGAACCCCGAACAGGAGCACCATGACCGACTCGGCGCCCGTACTGAACGTGCCCCAGGACGTGCTGGACCACTTCGCGAAGCTGGGGGTGAGCCCGTCGACCTTCTCGGGCGGGCACCTGGGCGAGAAGCTGGGCATCACCATCGTGGAGGCCTCCCCGGACCGGGTGGTGGGCACCATGCCGGTGGAGGGCAACCAGCAGCCGTACGGGCTGCTGCACGGCGGGGCGTCGGCCGCGCTGGCGGAGACCCTGGGGTCGATCGGCGCGATGCTGCACGCCGGCCCGGGCCGCTACGCGGTCGGCGTGGACCTGAACGCCACTCACCACCGTTCGGCCACTTCGGGCCTGGTGACGGGCGTGGCGACGGCGGTGTTCAAGGGCCGTACCGCGGCGACCTACGAGATCGCCGTGACGGACGACACCGGCCGCCGGATCACCAGCTGCCGGCTGACCTGCATGCTGCGCGACCTGTAACGGCGAACACCCCCAACTCCCCGCGCGCCCCCTGGGTTTGGCCGCGCCCCGGCAGGGGCAGTCTCGGCTGGACGAGGGGGCGCCGCCATGTCCGCAGAGCGCGAACGGCCGGGCGAGCCAGGGGAGTTCCTCGGCCCGGTGGAGCCGGGCGAGGGCACCTGGACGAAGCTCAGGCTGTACGCCGAGGAGCCGCCGCGACTGCTGAGTGGGCGCCAGAAAGCGCTGGCAGTCGCGGCGTTGCTGGCGTTGGCACTGTTCCTGACGGCCCGTCACGCGATCGAGCGCACCGAGGCCGCGGCCAACTCGCCGCCCTCGCAGCCCGTCCAGCCCTTCCCCTCGCAGTCCACCCGGTTCGCGTACGGCGGCCCGCTGCCGGTCGGGCAGGACTCGTTCGCGCTGTCGCTGACGGTGTACAACAACGGCCCGGGGCCGGTGGACGTGCTGGGGGTGAGCCAGGGGTACCGCGGCCTGTCGGTGGTGGTGGCGGGCTGGCTGCCGCAGACGGTGCCGGCGGGGCGGACGATCTCGTTACGGGTGGGCCTGAAGGTGACGGACTGCTCGGCGGCCCGGCGGACGCCGGGCTGCCCTTTCTCGATGTAACGCTGCGTAACACGCGCGCCATGGAGACGGCGAGCCAGATTCTGGGCGACTCGTATGCCCGCGACCTTTCGGCGGCACTGCATTCGACCTGCGACATTCCCGATAATCGGACACCTGCGACCAGCCCGACATCGTCGGACAAACCTGTCCGATAAGCGGAGTTGCCAAGCGTGACCAGGGAGTTGGGAACCTCAACCATCCACTCTTCGGGACGGAGCCCGGAATTCCGGGCTCCACCTGGGGTTTTCGACCATGTACTGAGATCAACTTCCAGCGTGGTCATAACAAGAGAATCACAGCCTGACCTCCCCCTCTGCCCGAGCCGCCGCGCCCGGTCTAGAGTCACGCCCAGTCACCGGCTGTCCGATTTTCGGGCTCGGTCGACGCGTTCCGGCACCGCCAGCCCTGTGCGCGTGTCTTCCGTCCAGAAGGAGACCCCCAGTCGTGCGAAAGAGCTCACTGCTTGTCGTGACCATTGCAGTTACCGGAGCGCTCACCCTCTCGGCCTGTGGCTCGCGCGGCGCCAAGTCCGGCTCGGACAACGCGGGCGGCGGCACCACCAAGGTGGTCATCGGCGTGGACGCCCCGCTCAGCGGCAAGCTGTCCGCGCTGGGCCTCGGCATCAAGAACTCCGCGGACCTCGCCGCCAAGAAGGCCAACAAGGACAAGCTCGTCCCCGGCGTCACCTTCTCCGTGGAGGCCAAGGACGACCAGGCCAACCCGACCTCCGGCAAGCAGAACGCCACCGCCCTGGTCGACATGAAGGACGTCGTCGGCGTGGTCGGCCCGCTGAACTCCAGCGTCTCGCAGACCATGCAGAAGGTCTTCAACGACGGCAAGCTGACCCAGGTCTCCCCCGCCAACACCAGCCCCGAGCTGTCCCTCGGCCCGGACTGGGGCAGCAGCAAGTTCACCCGCCAGTACGCCACCTACTTCCGCACCGCCACCACCGACGTGGTGCAGGGCAAGTTCGCCGCCCAGTACCTGTTCAACGAGGCGAAGAAGACCAAGGTCTACGTCATCGACGACAAGAAGACCTACGGCGCGGGCCTGGCGGCCATCTTCCAGGACGAGTTCAAGAAGCTCGGCGGCACCGTGGTCGGCACCGACCACATCAACCCCGACGACAAGGACTTCTCCGCGGTCGCCACCAAGGTCGCCTCCTCCGGCGCCGACTCGGTGTACTACGGCGGCGAGTACCCGGAGGGCGGCCCGCTCACCGACCAGATCAAGAAGGCCGGCGCGAAGGTCCCGCTGTTCGGCGGCGACGGCATCTACGACCCCGAGTTCATCAAGCTCTCCAACAACAACAGCGAGGGCGACCTGGCCACCTCGGTCGGCGCCCCGGTGGACGAGCTGGACTCCGCCAAGACCTTCATCTCCGACTACAAGGCCGAGGGCTACAAGGAGCCGTACGCGGCCTACGGCGGCTACTCGTACGACGCCGCCTGGTCGATCATCGAGGCCGTCAAGGCCGCGGTGGAGCACAACGGCGGCAAGGTGCCCTCGGACCTCCGCGCCAAGGTGCTGGAGGAGATGGGCAAGGTGAAGTTCGCCGGCGTCACCGGCCAGGTCTCCTTCGACCAGTACGGCGACACCACCAACAAGCAGCTCACGGTCTACAGCGTCAAGGGCCCCGAGTGGAAGGCCGTCAAGAGCGGTACCTACACCGGCTGATCTCTCCCTGCACCAGCCGATGTCCGGCGGGGGGCGCCACGAGTGCCCCCCGCCTCCTCATACCCCCTATCCACGGAGGCCCGCGGTGCACGAACTGCCGCAAAACCTGGCCAACGGACTGATGCTCGGCCTGATGTACGGCCTGATCGCCATCGGGTACACGATGGTCTACGGCATCGTCCAGCTCATCAACTTCGCCCACGGCGAGATCTTCATGATCGGCGGCTTCGGGGCACTGACCGCCTACGCGGCCCTGCCGCACGGCACTTCCCTGTGGCTGGCACTGCCGGTCATGATCCTGGGCGGCGTGATCGCCTCCGTGCTCACCGCCACCGCGGCGGAACGGTTCGCCTACCGGCCGCTGCGCAACGCGCCCCGGCTGGCCCCGCTGATCACCGCGATCGGCCTGTCCATCGCGCTGCAGCAGGTGGTCTGGGCGTTCTACCCGGGCGCCAAGAAGGCCATCTCCTTCCCGCAGTTCGAGGGCGACACCGTCAGCCTCGGCCTGTTCCACCTGCAGCGCAACGACCTGTTCCTGCTGGCCGCCGCTCCGCTGTGCATGCTGATCCTGGCGTCGTTCGTGCGCTTCACCCGCACCGGCCGGGCCATGCAGGCAACCGCCCAGGACCCGGACACCGCGAAGCTGATGGGCATCAACACCGACCGGATCATCGTGGTCGCCTTCGCGCTGGGCGCGGCCTTCGCCGCCGTCGCGGCCGTGGCGCACGGCCTGAGGTACGGTCAGGTCGACTTCATGATGGGCTTCCTGGCCGGTCTGAAGGCCTTCACCGCCGCCGTCCTCGGCGGCATCGGCAACATCTACGGCGCGATGCTCGGCGGGCTGGTCCTCGGCGTCGCCGAATCGCTGGCCACCGCGTACATCCAGAACGTCCCCGGCATGCACCAGCTCGGCGGCGGCGCCTGGGCCAACGTGTGGGCGTTCGTCCTGCTGATCGTCGTGCTGCTGGTGAGGCCCCAGGGCCTGCTCGGCGAGCGCGTCGCGGATCGGGCGTGAGCACCATGACGACTGCCTCCCACGAGACGACTCCCGTCCTGCGGCTGCCCGCCGTCGCGGCCTTCGCCGCGACGCTGGCCGGCGGCGTGCTGGCCGCCGCCTCCGCGGCGATGTCCTGGACCTGGACCGACGAGTTCCCCGGCGACCTCACCTACTACGGCTCCCCGGCCGGCCTGCAGTGGCTGGCGCTGGCCGGCGGCCTGCTGACCGCGCTGCTGGCGCTGGGCGCCCGCGGCGTGAAGGGCCTGCGCTGGCTGAGCCCGTCCGGCGGCAACAACGGCGTGCTGTTCGCCGCCCTCGGCACCCTCGCGGTGTGCTGGTACTCGGTGGCCGCGATCGCCGTCGAGCTCGACGGCCTGGTCAACCTCGACCCGGGCGGCTGGGTCGCCGCGGTCGGCTCGCTGCTCGCCGTCGTCGGCGCGCTCGGCCTGCCGCTGGACCGCCGACGCACCGTCAAGCAGCCCCCCGTGGCCTGGTGGTGGTACCTGGTGGCGGCCGTCGCGGCGGTGCTGCGGGTCGGCCTCGGCCAGGGCTGGGCGCTGAACGCGGTGCCGCCCGGCATCCGGCCGATCTTCACCGAGAACCTGTGGTTCTTCGTCGCGGTGCCGGTCGCGGTCCTCGGCTTCCGGCTCTGGCTGCTGCTGGACGCCTGGCTGCGGATCGGCCGGATCGAGCGGCCGCTGCCGGCCGCCCGCGCGCTGCCGTCCTGGGCGGAGATCCTGGTGATCACCGCGGTGTTCGCGCTCGGCCTGGGCGTGGTCGAGTTCGGCATCTCCACCGAGTACGGCGAGCTGTTCATCGCCTTCCTGCTGCTGACCGTCTTCGCCACCGCGGCGCTGCTGGCCAGCGGCGCGATCGCCCGGCTGCGCGAGCTGACGACCCGTCACCGCTCGGTGACCACCGGCGCGGCGTTCGCCGCCGCGGGCGCGTTCCCGTTCACCCAGAGCAGCGAGACCTACGTGCTGATCGGGGCGAACATCCTGATCTTCGCCACGGTGGCACTCGGCCTGAACGTGGTGGTCGGCCTGGCCGGCCTGCTGGACCTCGGCTACGTGGCCTTCCTCGGCGTCGGCGCGTACGCCGCGGCGCTGGTCTCCGGCTCGCCGTTCTCGGTGTTCCGCGGCGTGCACCTGCCGTTCCCGGTCGCGGTGCTGATCGGCGCGCTGGCCGCGCTGGTGTTCGGCGTGGTGATCGGCGCCCCGACGCTGCGGCTGCGCGGCGACTACCTGGCGATCGTCACGCTCGGCTTCGGTGAGATCTTCCGGATCGCCATGAACAACCTGGACGGCCGCTCCGGCCCGAGCCTGACCAACGGCCCGAACGGCATCGCCGCGATCCCGGACGTCAACCTGTTCGGCTTCGACTTCGGCCAGCCGCACGAGTTCCTCGGGCTGCAGCTCGGCAAGTTCGGCAACTACCTGCTGCTGATGCTGGTGGCCACCGCGATCGTCGTGGTGGTGTTCGGCCGAGTCGCCAACTCCCGGATCGGCCGCGCCTGGGTGGCGATCCGCGAGGACGAGACGGCGGCCGAGGCGATGGGCATCAACGGCTTCCGGGTGAAGCTGATCGCCTTCGCGCTGGGCGCCACGCTGGCCGGCCTGGCCGGCGCGGTGCAGGCGCACGTGGCCGGCGCGGTCTCGCCCGACCAGTACCTGTTCGCCGGGCCGGTCCCGCCGAACTCGGCGTTCCTGCTGGCCGCGGTGATCCTCGGCGGCATGGGCACCATCAGCGGCCCGCTGGTCGGTGCGGCCCTGCTGTTCCTGATCCCGGCGAAGCTGCAGTTCCTGCAGTCCTACCAGCTGCTGGCGTTCGGCGTGGCGCTGATCCTGCTGATGCGCTTCCGCCCGGAGGGCCTGATCGCCAACCGCCGGCAGCAGCTGGAGTTCCACGAGGCCGAGCTGCCCGCGCAGGGCGCCTCGCCCGACGACGCACTCACCAAGGCAGGGGCGTGACCGCCATGACCACCGACACCGCCCCCGTCGGCGGGGCGTCCGCGCCGCTCGCCGAACCCGTGCTGGAAGCCTCCGGCGTGGTGATGCGCTTCGGCGGCCTGACCGCCGTCAACAAGGTCGACCTGACCGTCCGTCAGGGCGAGATCGTCGGTCTGATCGGCCCGAACGGCGCCGGCAAGACCACCTTCTTCAACTGCCTGACCGGGCTGTACGTCCCGACCGAGGGCACCGTCACGTACAAGGGCCGGGTGCTGCCGCCCAGGCCGCACCTGGTCACCGAGGCCGGCATCGCCCGGACCTTCCAGAACATCCGGCTGTTCTCCAACATGACGGTGCTGGAGAACGTCCTGGTCGGACGGCACACCCGCACCAAGGAGGGCCTGTTCTCGGCGATCCTGCGCGGGCCGTCCTACCGGCGCGCGGAGCAGGAGAGCCGCGACCGGGCGATGGAGCTGCTGGAGTTCTGCGGCCTGGCCGCGAAGGCCGAGCACCTGGCCCGCAACCTGCCCTACGGCGAGCAGCGCAAGCTGGAGATCGCCCGGGCGCTGGCCTCCGAGCCGGGCCTGCTGCTGCTCGACGAGCCGACCGCGGGCATGAACCCGCAGGAGACCCGGGCCGCCGAGGAGCTGGTGTTCGCGATCCGGGACCTCGGGATCGCGATCCTGGTGATCGAGCACGACATGAAGTTCATCTTCAACCTGTGCGACCGCACCGCGGTGCTGGTGCAGGGACAGAAGATCGTCGAGGGCGACCGGGAGACCGTCCAGAACGACGAGCGGGTCGTCACGGCCTACCTGGGCGCCCCGCTCGAAGGAACCACCGCAACGGAGGCCGACCAGTGACCGCTCTGCTAGAGGTCGAGGACCTCCGCGTCGCCTACGGCAAGATCGAGGCCGTCAAGGGCATCAGCTTCACCGTCGAACAGGGCGAGGTCACCACCCTGATCGGCACCAACGGCGCGGGCAAGACCACCACCCTGCGCACGCTGTCCGGCCTGCTCCGGCCGATCGCGGGCCGGATCGTGTTCGAGGGCGAGCCGATCGACACGGTGCCCGCGCACCGGATCGTCGCGCTGGGCCTGGCCCACTCCCCCGAGGGCCGGCACATCTTCCCGCGGATGACCATCGAGGAGAACCTGCTGCTGGGCGCGTTCCTGCGGCGCGACCAGGCGGGCATCGCGGAGGACGTGGAGCGGGCCTGCACGCTGTTCCCGATCCTCGCCGAGCGCCGCAAGCAGGCGGCCGGCACGCTGTCCGGCGGCGAGCAGCAGATGCTGGCGATGGGCCGGGCGCTGATGTCCCGCCCGAAGCTGCTGATGCTGGACGAGCCCTCGATGGGCCTGTCGCCGCTGATGATGCAGAAGATCATGGCGACCATCGTGGAGCTGCGCGCCGCCGGCACCACCATCCTGCTGGTCGAGCAGAACGCGCAGGCCGCGCTCTCGCTCTCGGACCGGGCGTACGTGATGACCACCGGCGAGATCACCCTCTCCGGCACCGGCGAGGAGCTGCTGCGCGACGACACCGTGCGCCGCGCCTACCTCGGCGAGGACTGACCCGCGGTCCGCACGTGCGAGTGCCCCGCCTCCCGGTCCGGGAGGCGGGGCACTCGCACGTCGGCGACGGGCCGTCAGCCCTCGGCGGCCTCGGCCTTCTTGCGGTCCTGGGCGGCGCCCTCCTCGATCACGGCCTCGGCGACGGCGGCCATGGTCATCCGGCGGTCCATCGAGGTCTTCTGGATCCAGCGGAACGCGGCGGGCTCGTTCAGCCCGAACTTGGTCTGCAGCACGCTCTTCGCGCGGTCGACCAGCTTGCGGGTCTCCAGGCGCTGCGAGAGGTCCGCGATCTCCTGTTCGAGGGTGCGCATCTCGGTGTACCGGGAGACGGCCATCTCGATCGCCGGCACCAGGTCGCTCTTGCTGAACGGCTTGACGATGTAGGCCATCGCCCCGGCGTCGCGGGCCCGGTCGACCAGCTCGCGCTGGGAGAAGGCGGTGAGCATCAGCACCGGGGCGAGGTGCTGCTCGTGGATCCGCTCGGCGGCGGAGAGGCCGTCCAGGACCGGCATCTTGACGTCCAGGATCGCCAGGTCGGGCTTGAGCTCCTCGACCAGTCGCAGGGCCGTCGCGCCGTCACCGGCCTCACCGACGACGGTGTAGCCCTCCTCCTCCAGCATCTCCTTGAGATCGAGGCGGATCAGTGCCTCGTCCTCGGCGATGACGATTCGGGTGATCTGGGGCGAGTCGGTGTCAAGCGGCTGGGGCTGCTCGTCGGGGGTGCTCACGGGGCTCCTCGGTCCGGCGGGGTGCTGCATGCACGAGCCTACCCAGACACGGTATGTTTGGTTCACCACGGTGGGGGGTTTGACCTTCGAACCGCTGGGCCCCGATAGCCCAATCGGCAGAGGCAACGGTCTCAAACACCGTCCGGTGTGGGTTCGAATCCCACTCGGGGCACTTTCTCTTCGATTCCAAGGTCACCGGCCTTGGGTGCGCGCCGCCGCGGTGACGATCACCACGGCGGCGCCGCTGTTTCCGGGGGCGGCTCAGGACAGCGGGCCGCTGCCGGCCAGGCCGCTCGCGGTCAGCTCGACCGCGCCCGCGGGGTTCGGGGCGTCGGTGACCGAGAAGGTGTAGTCGCCGTCGGTGGCGCCGCCGAACACGAACCAGGCCGCCTGGTCCTGGCGCAGCGGCCGGTCCGGGTAGATCGCCTCGATCGGGGCGGCGGTCGGGCCGACCTCCTGGCCGTTCGGCAGCTTCAGCCGCAGCGCGGTGCCGTCCACCGCCATGCCGGCCGGGCCGACGGCGCCCTTCAGGTCGAACACCACCAGCACCGCGCGCTGCCCCGGCCTGAGCGTGGTGATGCCGTTGCCGTCGCCGAAGTCGGCGCGCAGCTGGGCCGACTTGAGGTCCAGGGTGAGCCGGCCCGAGGTGAGGCTCGTGCCGGAGAGCTTCAGGTCGACGGGCTTCAGGCTGACCGCGGCCCGGCCGCCCTGCCCGAGCGGGACGACGCCCTGCGCGGTGCCGGCCCCGCCGAGCACCAGGGAGGCGCCGTCGAAGGTGAAGGGGTGGCCCTGGTCCGCGTAGCCGCGGAAGGTGATCGGCAGCGGGTTGCTCGCGCCGGGGACGGGCGGCACGGCGTTGCCCGGGTCGCCGGCGGTGGGGGTGCCGGCGAGGTCGACGGCCAGCTCGGGCCAGTTGTGGATCGCGGTGGCGGTGAAGGTGTTGGTGACGGTGGTGTCCAGCGCGAGCGTGTACTCGCCGCCCTGGCCGGGCGTGAAGGTGGCGCTCTTCACGTCGAACCGGAGACCGCCCCACCAGGCGCTGCGGCCGATCTGCACGGTCTTCGCGGCCTGCGCCCGCCGCTCGCGGCCGGGGCGGCCGGGGCGCCGCTGCCGGCCGGGGTGGCGCCGGGTGCGGCGACGGTGGGCCTGTCGTCCTGGCAGGCGGTGGCGCCGGCGGCGATCAGGACGGCGGCGGCGAGCGCGGCGGCGGCTCTGACGGAACGTCCGGACGGTTGTGCGGGGCTGCTGTTCACGGGGGTTCCCTCCCTCGGCGCCGCCGCGGGTGCGGGGCGCGTCGCCCGGGTGGTACCCGGGCCCGGCGGCGGCGATCCCGGCCGTGACAGGGCCGGGACCGAACCGCGCCGGGATGGTGAAATCCCCATCCCGACAAGGAAGTTGACGAACGGTCGCAGGTGCCGGTCTCAGGACGCCAGGTGCAGCCCGGCGGGCAGTCCGGCCCGGTGGGCGAGGGCCGCGGCCTCACCGCGGGAGGCGACGCCGAGCTTGGCCAGGATGTTGGCGACGTGGAACTTCACGGTGGATTCGCTGATGTGCAGCGCGGCGGCGATGTCCCGGTTGCGGCGGCCCCGGGCGAGCTGGTCCAGCACCTCCCGCTCACGCGGCTGCAGCCCGTCCAGCGGGTCGCCGGCGGCCGCGGGCTCGGGCAGCGCGAGCGGCAGGTCGACGGTGACGGTGGTGCCCCAGCCGGGGACGGCCTCGACGGTGCTGCGCCCGCCGAGCGCGGCGATCCGCTCGGCGGTGCGGTGCACGCCCAGCGCGTCGGCGGCGAGCGCGCCGAGGCCGTCGCCGCGCACCACGGCGCGCAGTCGGGCGTCCGCGGTGAACTGCCAGCCGACGTGCAGCCGGGTGGGCTTCTCCTGGTCGAGCATCACCAGCACGGCGGCCCGGACGGCGTCCCGGGCGGTGTGCGCCAGGTCGGCGGGGACGGAGCGGGCGGCCTCGGCCGGGGGCGCGACGTCGAGGCGGACCCGGGTGTGGCGCAGCAGCGGGCGCAGGTCGCGGGCGAGGCGGGCGAACGCGGCGTCGGCGGGCTCCTCGCTGAGGGTGCGGTCCAGGTCGGCGGAGCGGCGCACGTCGAGCAGGGCGGTGACGGCGAGTTCGGTGGCGGCGCGGCGGGCGGCGGCGTCGTCCAGGTCGGCGGAGCGCAGCGGGGCGAGGATGGCGGTCAGCGCGGCGCTGTGGGCGCCACCGGACTTGGCGATCGCCCAGGCGCGGGCGTTGGCGGAGATCCGGGAGGCGACGGCCTGGGCGGGCGCGGCGTCGGTGGAGCGGTGCTCGGAGTGGGCGACCACCAGGTCCCACAGCTGCTGGAGGATCTCCGGGGCGCCGGCGGCGAGCGGTGCGGCGTCCGGCCGGACCAGCACCAGGACGGCGCCCTTGCCGCCGCCCGGGGTGGTGGTGACCACCACCACCGGCCGTTCCTCGCCCGCGAGTTCGGCCGTTCCCTGCCAGGGCCGGCCGGGGCCGGCCTCGGCCAGGGCGCGTTCGCCGAGCCGGGAGAGCAGCAGGCTGCCGAAGGCGTCGGCGAACTCGGGCGGCCCGACCACGTTCGCCGGGGAGTACGCGCAGACGCCGCTGAGCTGGGCGGCGGCCAGGTGCGGGACCAGCGGGTCGAGCACCTCGGAGAGCCGCGGCAGCAGGCCGGGCCGGGGTTCGCGCAGCACCTCGACGGCGCGTGCCAGGGCATCCTGCGGGCTGCCCCAGGGGGCGGTCTCGTCCATACCCGCCAGCCTAGTTGGACCCACTCGGGCGAGCCCTGGCTTTTCGGCCAGGTCGAACCGTCCGAAAGGCGGGCCGGGCGGCGGCTGCGCCGGGCACAGGATGGAGAACGTCGAAGCGCAGAACTCCCCTCGAACTCAAGGACGTTGCGATGACCAAGGCGATTGCCTTCAACCAGTACGGCGGCCCGGACGTGCTGGGCCCGATCGACCTCGACCTGCCCGAGCCCGGCCCGCGCCAGGTGCGGGTCGCGGTCCGCGCGGTGGGCGTCAACCCGCTGGACCACAAGGTGCGCAGCGGCGTGATGCAGGACTTCTTCCCGCTGGTGTTCCCGGCGGTGCCCGGCTACGAGGTGGCGGGCACCGTGGAGGCGGTCGGCGCGGAGGTGTCCGGCTTCGCGCCGGGCGACGCCGTGTTCGGCGCGGTGATGGGCGGCGGCTACGCCGAACACGCCCTGGTGGACGTCGAGTTGCTGGCCCACAAGCCGGCCGGGCTGAGCTGGGAGGAGGCCGCGGCGATCCCGACGGCGGCGGAGACCGCGGAGCGGGCGCTCGGCCTGCTCGGGGTGCGGCCGGGCGAGACGCTGCTGGTGCACGGTGCGGCGGGCGGGGTCGGCACGCTGCTGCTGCAGTTCGCCCGGGCGCGCGGGATCACCGTGGTCGGCACCGCGAGCGAGGGCAACCACGCGTACCTGCGGGAGCTGGGCGCGATCCCGGTGACGTACGGGGAGGGCCTGGCGGAGCGGGTGCGGGCGGCGGCCCCGGGCGGGGTGGACCGGGCGCTGGACGCCGCCGGGAAGGGCGAGGAGCTGGCGGTGTCGGTCGAACTGACCGGCAGCGCCGACCGGGTGCTGACCATCACCTCGCCGGTGGCGGGCGCGGAGCACGGGGTCCGCTTCACCGGCGGCTCGGAGGTCGAGCACTACCACCAGCGGGCGTTCGCGGCGGCGCTGGCGCTGCACGCGGACGGCTCGCTGGTGCTGCCGCTGCACCGGGTGCTGCCGCTGGCCGAGGCCGCCGAGGCGCACCGGATCAGCGAGCACGGGCACCTGCGCGGCAAGGTCGTCCTGACGGTGTGACAGCTGCCGGAGGGGGCCGCCCCGTCGGTGGGGAGGGGCGGCCCCGGGCGGTCAGTTGTCCAGTTCGCCGACGTGGTGGACGCGCACCAGGTTGGTGGAGCCTGCCAGGCCGGGCGGGGAGCCGGCGGTGATCACCACGATGTCGCCGCGCTTGCAGCGGCCCAGGCTCAGCAGTTGGGCGTCGACCTGGGCGACCATCTCGTCGGTGGTGGTGACGAACGGGCCGAGGAAGGTCTCCACGCCCCAGCTGAGCGCCAGCCGGCTGCGCACCGCGGGCTCGTAGGTGAACGCCAGCACCGGGATCGGCGAGCGGTAGCGGGTGAGCCGCTGCGCGGTGTCGCCGCTCTGGGTGAAGGCGATCAGGTACTTGGCGTGCAGGAAGTCTCCGATCTCGGCGGCGGCCCGGGCGACCGCGCCGCCCTGGGTGCGGGGCTTGTTCCCCTCGGTGAGCGGCGGCAGCCCGGCGGCCAGGATCTCCTCCTCGGCGGCGGCGACGATCCGGCTCATGGTCTTGACCGTCTCGACCGGGTACTTGCCGACCGAGGTCTCGCCGGACAGCATCACCGCGTCGGTGCCGTCGAACACGGCGTTGGCGACGTCGGACGCCTCGGCGCGGGTCGGCCGGGAGGCGTTGATCATCGAGTCCAGCATCTGGGTGGCGACGATCACCGGCTTGGCGTTGCGGCGGGCCAGCTTGACGGCCCGCTTCTGCACCAACGGCACGTCCTCCAGCGGGAGTTCGACGCCCAGGTCGCCTCGGGCGACCATCAGGCCGTCGAAGGCGTCCACGATGGAGTCGAGGTTGTCGACCGCCTGCGGCTTCTCGATCTTGGCGATGACCGGGATCCGGCGGCCCTCCTCGGCCATGATCCGGTGCACCTCCTCGACGTCCTTGCCGCTGCGCACGAACGACAGCGCGACGAGGTCGGCGCCGGTCCGCAGCGCCCAGCGCAGGTCTTCGACGTCCTTGTCGGAGAGCGCGGGCACGGAGACGGCGACTCCGGGCAGGTTGAGGCCCTTGTGGTCGGAGACCAGGCCTCCTTCGATGACGATGCAGTGGACCCGGGGGCCCTCGACGTGGGTGACCTCCAGGCAGACCCGGCCGTCGTCGACCAGGATCCGCTCGCCGCGCGACACGTCGGCGGCGAGGCCCGGGTAGGTGGTGCCGCAGATGTCCCGGTCGCCGGGGACGTCGTCGGTGGTGATGGTGAACTCGTCGCCGCGTTCCAGCAGGACGGGTCCGTCGGCGAAGGTGCCCAGCCGGATCTTCGGGCCCTGGAGGTCGGCGAGCACCCCGACGCTGCGGCCTGTCTCGTCCGAGGCCTTGCGGACCCGGTGGTAACGATCCTCGTGCTCCGCGTGGGAGCCGTGGCTGAGGTTCAGTCGGGCGATGTCCATACCGGCGTCGACCAGGGCTTTGATCTGGTCGTACGAGTCCGTGGCAGGCCCGAGGGTACAAACGATTTTTGCTCGGCGCATACCTCAGAAGCGTAGGCATTACCCAGCCGTAACAGAGCGCTTCCGGCCAGTCCTCCCATGGCAGTTGGCGAAAGATTTGATGAACGGACCGACACACTCGGAGCGATGCGGTACGGGGTGAGCTGGGCGGCTTCCGGTTGACGCACGGGTGTGCGGGCGGCCGGGGCGGCGTCACGGGAGAGTTGCCCAGATCTCACCTGTTGGACAGCTCCCGGGGCTGGTACCGGAGCCGAGAAGAGGGCAGACTGCCACACGCGTTTTTCTACGCGCGTCACGGCAGGTGGCGGGGTGTCAGCTGCCCTGCCGCCGCGCCCCCCTGACGGCCCGCACCGCCCGACTTGGAGTCTTGATGTCCCTGAACCGCCGTGACTTCGTCACCCGCTCCGCCGCCACCGCGGCCGGGGCCGCCCTGGCCGGCGGCCTGACCGCCGCCACGGCCACCCCCGCCGCCGCGGCGGACCAGAACCAGGACGAGTCCCGCGGCCGGGGTCCCGTCCCGTTCAAGGCGAGCTTCACCGTCATGGGCACCACCGACCTGCACGGCCACGTCTTCAACTGGGAGTACTTCACCGACTCCGAGTACGACGACAAGGCCCACAACGACGTCGGCCTGGCCAAGATCTCCACCCTGGTCGAGCAGGTCCGACAGGAGAAGGGCCGCGGCCGCACCCTGCTCATCGACGCCGGCGACACCATCCAGGGCACCCAGCTGTCCTACTACTACGCCCGGGTCGAGCCGATCACCGGCACGAAGGCCCCGCGCCACCCGATGGCTGCCGCGATGAACGCCATCGGCTACGACGCCGCCGCGCTCGGCAACCACGAGTTCAACTACGGCATCCCGCTGCTGCGCGCCTACCAGGAGCAGCTGGACTTCCCGCTGCTCGGCGCCAACGCGCTGAACGCCAAGAACGAGAAGCCGGCCTTCCCGCCGTACGTGATCCGCGAGCTGCACCTCGGCCACGGCCGTCCGATCCGGGTCGGCATCCTCGGCCTGACCAACCCGGGCATCGCCATCTGGGACAAGGCCAACGTCCAGGGCCGGCTGACCTTCCCGGGCATCCCCGAGGTCGCCGCCAAGTGGGTGCCGAAGCTGCGCGCCGCCGGCGCCGACGTGGTCGTGGTCTCCGCGCACACCGGCGCCGACGACCCGTCCTCCTGGGGCGACCAGCTGCCGTACGCGGAGAACGCGGGCGTCACCATGGCCGCCACCGTGCCCGGCATCGACGCGGTGCTGATCGGCCACGCCCACAAGGAGATCGCCCAGCGCGACGTGGTCAACACCGTGACCGGCAAGACCGTCGTGCTGTCCGAGCCGCTGTGCTGGGGCGAGCGCCTGACCTGCTTCGACTTCGAGGTCGAGTTCGCCCGCGGCCAGTGGACCGTCACCGGCGTCACCTCGCGCCTGCTGAACTCCAACACGGTCGCCGAGGACCCGAAGATCGTCAAGCTGGTCGACGCCCAGCACAAGAAGGTCGTCGCGTACGTCAACCAGGTCATCGGCACCTGCAAGGAGAGCCTCTCCATCGCCGAGTCCCGGTTCAAGGACACCCCGATCATCGACCTGATCGGCCGGATCCAGGCCGACGCGGTGCGCGACGCGCTGGCCGGCGGCCAGTACGCGAGCCTGCCGGTGCTGGCCCAGGCCGCGCCGTTCAACCGCACCGCGGTCATCCCGGCCGGCGAGGTCAAGCTGCGCGACGCGGCCGGCCTGTACATCTACGAGAACACCCTGGAGGCCCGGATCCTGACGGGCGCCCAGATCAAGGACTACCTGGAGTACTCCGCCAAGTACTACGCCCAGGTCGCCCCGGGCGCGCCGATCAACCTGGACACCCTGACCAACCAGGCCAACAACACCCCCGACTACAACTACGACTCGATCTACGGCGTCAGCTACGACATCGACATCGCGCAGCCGGTCGGCAGCCGCATCGTCAACCTGTCGTACCAGGGCAAGCCGGTCGACCCGGCCGCGCAGTTCGTGCTCGCCGTCAACAACTACCGTGCCAACGGCGGCGGCAACTTCCCGCACGTCGCCAAGGCGCAGCAGGTGTGGGCGAACTCCGACGAGATCCGCAACACCATGATCGCCTGGGTGAAGGCCAAGGGCGTCATCGACCCGGCCGACTTCTACGGCCAGGCCGGCTGGCGCCTGGTCCGGGCCGGCGTGCCGGTCTTCTAACTCGCTGCCGTTCGGGGGCCGTTCGGACCGTGTCCGGGCGGCCCCGCCGCGTTCCGGGGAACCGCTCTGCCCGCCGGCCCGTCCAACCCCCGCCCGGTACACGTGAGTTGAGGGGGACGACGGAGATGCGCGGACGAATCGCGGTGGCGGCGGTGGCGGCGGCCCTGCTGCTGGGCGGGTGCGCGGGCACCTCGGCCCCGCCGAGCTCGGCAGTCGCACCGAGCCTCGTCACGGCCGGGCCGGAGGTCCGCCCCGCCACCGGCGACGCCGCCCGGAAGGCCGCCGAGGTGGCGGCCGGCTGGCCCGGCTCGGTCGCCCAACAGGCGTGGGAGCACGGCTACTTCCCGATCGTGGACACCACCGAGTGGCTGCCCCCGGACGCGTTCCACAGCGGGGAGGACAAGGCCGCGTACCTGTCCGGCCACCTCGACCTGAAGGCGACCCTGCCGGTCCCGGTCTCCGACACCTCCGAGGTGCGGTTCGCGGACGGCTCCCGGCTGGTGCTGCCGCAGCGCTCCGCGAAGTCGGTGTTCGAGGAGCTGACCCTCCCCGACCGGCCCTGCTCCGGCCACTGCGAGGCCCGCCTGACCGTCACCGAGGTCCGCCCCGGCACCACCACCGTGGCCACCTCCCGCGGCCGGGCCGACATCGCGGTCTGGGAGTTCACCGTGGCCGGCTACGACCGGCCGTTCCGCTACCCGGCCGTCCGCTCCCAGGACCCGTACCGGCCCGCACCCGGCGCCGGGCCGCCGGCGCCACCACGCTGAGCTCGGTCTCCGCGGACGGCCTGGTGCTCACCGCCGGTGTGCCGCGAGGCAGTTGCGAGGACGTCCGGCCCGGCGAGGTCTACGAGACCGACCTGGCCGTCGTGCTGATCGGCCGCACCGAGGCGCGCCGCCTCCCGGCCGGCCAGGCCTGCGACCTCGCCCTGCGCGTCACCCCGGTCGAGTTCCGCCTCGCCCGCCCGCTCGGCGCCCGGGTCGTCCTCGGCCTCGACGACGGCCGCCCGCAGACCCTGCCCGCCGACCGCTGACACCCGCCGCAACCGAACGGCCGGGACGCGCGTCCGACCTCACACAGGTCGGGGAATCAGGGGGACGGTCTCATGTCCGGACGCGGAGGTACGCCGCGCGGCTGCGCGGTGGTCGCGTACGTGGTGCTCGCGGGGCTCCTCGGGCTGGCGTTCTGCTTCTGGCTGACCGTCCGGCCCGAGCCGCAGCCCGACGTCGAGAAGGCCGCCCGCTCGGCCGCCGCCCGGGCGGCCGACCGCGAGGTGACCATCCGGTCGGACCGTCAACTCGACCAGCTGAAAGCCGCGTTGCCCTGGGCCGACTACCTCGGGACGACCGTCGCGGACGTCTGCACCACGTCCACCGTCACCCACATGGGCTTCGCCCGGCAGCGCTGGAACCCGGTGACCTGCACCCGGACCAGCACCGCCTACCTGGCCTTCGACGGCGACTTCCGCCAGCACCTCGCCCTGCTCGACACCGCCGTCGCCGCCGCGGGCTGGAAGACCGACGACCGGCTCCCGCTCCGCACCTCCGAACCCCCGGGCCTGGTCGCCGCCCTCGACCACGCCCACCAGCCGCCCGGCGACGCGACCGAGGCACAGCTCGCCGAGGCGGCCGCCCGACCGAACGAGGCCCGGGTCCGGTACACCCTGCCGGCCGCCCCGCCTACACCCCGCCGCCCGGCGCGGACCTCGCACCGCGCGGCCCCACCGCAACCGTCGAGGCGGCCCAGGCCCCGCGCCTGCCCACCCTCGACGACGGCACGGCCGCCCACGACCTGACACTCAAGTACCCCACGGTCAGAACGAGTTGGTTCGTCGACTGGCAGCCGTACAGCCCCACCGACCTGGCCGCCGCCTACCCCGCGCACAGCGCCGTCCTCGCCGTCTCGCTCCGGTTCCCCTACAACCCCGCGCAGTAGCCTGGCCGCATGCTGACCGACCGCCTGCTGCTGCGCCCCTGGGAACCCGCCGACCGCGACCGCGCCTTCTCCCTCTACTCCCAGTGGGAGGTGGCTCGTTGGCTCGGCCGCGAGCCGCGTGCGCTCACCGACCCCGCCGAGGCCGAGGAGCTGATCGCCCGCTTCCGCTCCCGCTGCACCCCGGACGGCCGGTACGGCGTCTGGGCCGCCGAGATCCGCGAGACCGGCGTGATCGCCGGGACCGTCCTGCTGATCCCGATCCCGGACGGCGACGGCGAGATCGAGATCGGCTGGCACTTCCACCCGGACAGCTGGGGCCACGGCTACGCCACCGAGGCCGCCGCCGCCGTCCGGGATCGCGCCCTCGCCGCCGGGCTGCCCGAACTCCACGCCGTCGTCCGCCCCGGCAACACCCGTTCCCTCGCCCTCTGCCACCGCCTCGGCATGACCCCCCTGGGCCGCACCGACCGCTGGTACGGCACCGAGCTGGAGGTCTTCCGGCAGGGCTGACAGACGGCCCCGCCGCCCGGGGTGCGGGTGGCGGGGCCTCGTGGGGGTGCGGGGTCAGAACGGGAAGCGGGAGCGGCCGTGCTGGATGGAGATCCACTTGACGGTGGTGAAGGCGTCCACGCTGGTGTCGCCGTTCAGGCGGCCGAGGCCGGAGTTCTTCTGGCCGCCGAACGGCACGATGGGCTCGTCCGCGATGGTGCCGTCGTTGACGTGGATCATGCCGGTGTCGATGCGCTGGGCGAACCTGACGCCGCGTTCGATGTCGGCGGTGTGGACGGCGCCGGAGAGACCGAAGGGGGTGTCGTTGGCGATCCGGACGGCCTCGTCCTCGCCGTCGAAGGGGATCAGCAGGGCGACCGGGCCGAACACCTCGCGGTGCAGGATCGGCGCGTCGGCCGGGATGTCGGTGAGGACGGTCGGCTTGACCAGGGTGCCGACGGTCGCGCCGTGCAGCAGCGGGCGGGCGCCGCCGGCGATCGCCTGGTCGACCTCGGCGGTGATCGCCTCGGCCTGTGCGGAGTTGATGAGCGGTCCGATCTGGGTGGCCGGGTCGGACGGGTCGCCGGCCCGCAGCGAGGCGACCTTCGCGGTGAACTTCTCGCTGAACTCGGCGAACAGGCTGCGGTCGACCAGGATCCGGTTGGCGGCCATGCAGATCTGGCCCTGGTGGGTGTAGCGGCTGGCGACGGCGGCGTCCACCGCGTAGTCGAGGTCGGCGTCGTCGAGCACCACCAGGGCGCTGTTGCCGCCGAGTTCGAGCACGGTCCGCTTGAGGTGGCTGGCGGCGACGGTGGCGACGTGCCGGCCGACGCTGTCGGAGCCGGTGAAGGCGATGACCTTCGGCACCGGGTGCTCGATGAACGCGTCGCCGATCTCGGCGATGTCGGTGAGCACCACGTTCAGCAGGCCGGCGGGCAGCCCGGCCTCCTCGAAGATCTTGGCGATCAGGGTGCCGCCGGCCACCGGCGCGTCCTGGTGCGGCTTGAGGACGACCGCGTTGCCGAGCGCGAGCGCGGGCGCGACGGCCTTCAGCGACAGGAAGACGGGCGCGTTGAACGGGCTGATCACGCCGACCACGCCGACCGGCAGCCGGTAGAGGCGGTTCTCCTTGCCGGGCACGGGCGAGGCCAGGATCCGGCCCTCGGCGCGCAGCGCCACCGCCATCGCCTCGCGGAGCATGTCCTTGACCAGGGCGAGTTCGAACGCGGACTTGCCGAGGGTGCCGCCGAGTTCGACGGTCATCACCTCGAGGATCTCGGCCTCGCGGGCCTCGACCACCTGCAGCGCCCGCTCGAACACCTCTCGGCGCTGGTAGGGGCTGGCGGCGGCCCAGCCGGGCTGGGCCCGCTCGGCGGCGCGGTAGGCCTGGTCGATCTCCTCGGCGGTGGCCACCGTGAACGAGGCCAGCTTCTCCCCGCTGTACGGGTCGAGGTCCACGATGTCCCAGGAGCCGGTGCCCGGCCGCCACCGGCCGTCGATGTACTGCTGGGCGAGTTCCGCGATCAAGGACATCTGATCCCTCTCGGTGGTGATCACCTGCTGACGGATCATCATCTTAATTGCGGGCTAGCCCTCTTGGAGGATCTCCGCCAGAAGCGACCTGGTCTCCTCCTCGGACAGCGCCGCCGCCGACACCCGGTCCAGCGCGGCCGTGTACTCGGCGACCTCGCTCGGCTTGTCCAGGTACAGCGCGGTGGTGAACTGCTCCACGTACACCACGTCCGCCAGGTCCGGCTCGGGGAAGGACAGCACGGTGAACGCCCCGCTGTCCGCCGCCAGCGCGCCCATGCCCAGCGGCAGCACCCGCAGCCCGATGGTCTCCCGCAGCGACAGCTCGGCCAGCCGCGCCAGCTGACCGCGCATCACCTCCGGCCCGCCGCACGGCCGGCGCAGCGCCGTCTCGTCGACGATCAGGTCCAGCCGGGCGGTGGTGTCGGGCGCGAGGTAGCGCTCCTGGCGGCGCAGCCGGACGGCCGCCCGGCGGGCGATCTCCTCCTCGGGCACGCCCGGGCTGCCGGCCCGCATCACCGCGTGCACGTACTCCGGGGTCTGCAGCAGCCCGGGCACGAACTGCACCTCGTAGCTGCGCACCAGGTTCGCCGCGTCCTCCAGGTTGAGGTACGTCTGGAACCAGCCGGGGATGACGTCCCCGTAGCCGTGCCACCAGGCCGGGGCGTTGGTCTCGCCGACCAGCCCGAGCAGCGCGGCGCGGGACTGCTCGTCCTCCACGCCGTACAGCGTCAACAGGTCCGCCACGTCACGCTGCTTGAAGCCGACCCGGCCGAGTTCCATCCGGCTGATCTTCGACTCCGAGGCGCGGATCGAGTAGCCCGCGTCCTCCCTGGTCACGCCGCGGGCCTCGCGCAGCCGGCGCAACTGGGCGCCCAACTGGATGCGACGAGCGGTCGCACCGCTGCCCGTCTGCAGGCCCGTCATGCAAACCTCCGCCCCGAACCAACAGTTGGACCCCGTGGGATGCAGTCTGCCACTGCGCGACGACACTCCGCGAGGGCCTTCCGGCATTTGGCCAAGCCGTTGCACAGTTGTGTGTTTCACACCCGGTCAGGAGAGCGCCGGCAGCACCCCGGCGAGATCGGTCCGCGAGCTCACCCCGAGCTTCGGATACGCCTTGTACAGGTGGTGGCCGACGGTGCGGGCGCTCAGGAACAGCTGCGCCGCGATGTCCCGGTTGGACAGGCCCTGCGCGGCCAGCCGGACGATCTGCGACTCCTGCGGGGTCAGGCCCGCCACCGCGCCTGCCGGGCCGCGCGCGGCGGGCGCGCCGGCGGCGTCCAGCTCCAGCCGGGCCCGCTCCGCCCAGGGCAGCGCGCCCAGCTGACGCAGCGTCCGCTCGGCCGCCCGCAGCGGCACCCGGGCCTCCGCCTTCCGCCGGCCCCGGCGCAGCCACTCGCCGTACAGCAGTTCGGTGCGGGCCTGCTCCCACGGGCGCGGCTGCTCGGCGTGCCGGGCCAGCGCCGACAGGTAGAACTGCTCCGCCAGCTCGTCGGGGGCGAGCAGCGCGTGGCAGCGGTCGACCAGCGCCCGCGCCCACGGCCGGCCGCTGCGCCGCGCCCAGTGCTCGAACCGGTCCAGCGGCCCGGCGACCTCCTCGGCCCGGCGCAGCCGCACCGCGGCCTCCACCAGGTCCGGCACCGAACGGGTCGCCGAGATGTGGAAGTTCTGCCCGCCGCCGGCCAGCGCCGCCAGCTGCCCGAACGCGTCCTCGGCCCGGCCCGCGCCCAACTCCAGCACGCCGAGCGCCCACTGCGCCCACGGCAGCCCGGCGGCGCCCCGGGCCCGTGCCAGGCCCGCGTGCTCGCGGCACCGGGCGTCCGCGCCGCGCGCCGCCGCCGCGTAGGCCAGGAAGCCGTGCAACTGGCCGGTCCACTGCGGCTGCCCGCAGTCCTCGGCGAGCCGCAGCGCCTCCCCGGCGTGCTCCTCGGCGGCGCCCGGGCGCCCCTCGAACAGCTCGGCCTCGGCGAGGAAGAACAGCAGGGTCGGCAGCGTGCCGAACGCGCCGCCCTCGCGGGCCTCCCGGACCAGCCGGCCCGCCAGCTCGCGGACCTCCTCGTCCCGGCCCGGCGCCAGCGCGGCGCCGCACGCCAGCGCCAGGTCCACCGGCGCGGCCGCCCCGGCGGCCCGGGCCGCCCGCTCGGTCTCCGCCAGCGTCGGCCCGTCCGGCGCCTCGCCGAGCGCCGCGTCCAGGTAGGCCGCCACCGGCCGCAGCGGATCGCCCGCCGGGAGCGCGAGCGCGCCGAGCGCGGCCAGCGTGCCGCGCACCGCCTCCGCGTCCAGGTACCAGGCCGCGTGCACGGCCTGCACCAGCACCCGGGCCGCGGGGCCGGGGGCGAGCTCCGCGACCAGGCCGGCCGCCTCCGTCAGCCTGCCGTGCGCGGAGCGGTGCTCGCCGCGCCAGAACTCCGCGACGCCCCGGGCGAACAGCAGGTGCGCCCGGGTCACCGGGTCCAGGCCGGGGCCGTCCGCGGCGGCGGCCAGCGCCTCGGCCCGGCCGACCTCGCCCGCCTCCAGCGCCGCTTCGACGGCCTCCACCGTCAACTCCCGTGCCCGCACCGGGTCCGGGCTCAGCCGGGCGGCCCGCTCGTAGGCCGCCGACGCCCCGGTGTGCCCGCCCCGGGACGCCGCCCCGGCGGCCGCCGACGCCAGCTCCTCCGCCACCGCCGCGTCCCGGCCGGTCGCCGCCAGCGCCAGGTGCCAGGCCCGCCGCAGCGGCTCCCGCTCCCCGTACGCCCGGGCCAGCCCGGCGTGCGCGGCCAGCCGGTCCACCAGCGGCGCCCGGTCCACCAGCACGGACCGCAGCAGCGGATGCCGGAACGTCAACCGGTTGCCCGCCAAGTCGACGCGCACCAGGCCCTGTTGCTCGGCCGGCGCGAGGTCCGCGACGGTCAGGCCGCACTCCCCCGCCGCCCGCAGCAGCACCTCCAGCGAGCCGGACTCCTCCAACGCGGCCAGCAGCAGCCACCGTTGGGCCCCGCCGGGCAGCCGGCTCACCTGCCCGTGGTACGTCAGCCGCAGCCGGCCCGCCGGTGGCAGCCCGCCCGCCGGGCCGCCCGCCGACAGCTCCACCAGCGCCAGCGGGTTGCCCTGAGCTGCCGTCAGCACCGGCTCGCTGTGGGCGAGTTCGGGCGCGACGGCGGCCAGCAGCTCGGCCGCGGCCTCCTCCGTCAGCGGCTCCACCCGCAGCTCCGGCAGTCCGGGCAGCTCCGGCCCGTCCGTCCGGGTCGCCAGCAGCAGCACCACCGGCTCCGCGCCCAGCCGGCGGGCCGCCACCTGGAGGGCCTCGGCGGACTCCCGGTCCACCCACTGCACGTCGTCCACCAGGCACAGCACCGGCCCCTGCTCGGCGAGGTCCCCGAGCAGCGTCAGCACCGCCAGCCCCACCAGCAGCCGGTCCCCCGCCGGGCCGTCCGCCAGCCCCAACACCCGCTCCAGCGCCGCCCGTTGCGGCCCCGGCAGGCCCGCGACGCCGTTCAGCACGGGCGCCAGCAGCTGGCTGAGCGCCGCGTACGGCAGCCGGGCCTCCGACTCCACGCCCGTCGCCCGCAGCACCCGGCCGGGAGCGCCCTCGGCCGCCGCGGCCAACAGCGCGCTCTTCCCGACCCCCGGCTCCCCACGCAGCACCAGCACCCCGGCCCGCCCCACGCCCGCCTCCGCCAGCAGCCGGCCGACGACCGCCTGCTCCGCCCCCCGCCCGTACAGCAGCATGCCCAGCAGCCTACCTACCCGGGCGGCCCGGCCCTACCTATGCACGACCGATTCGCCGTCCGCGCGTTCTCCGTAACTTCTTGTCCTGCAAGGAAGACCACCCGGAAGACCACCGAGGACGGAGCACACCATGGACCTGCAGAACCTCGCCGAGCGCTACCTCGCCGCCTGGAACGAGACCGACCCGGCCGCCCGCCGTAAGCTCGTCGAGGACGCCTGGGCCGCCGACGGCACCTACACCGACCCGCTGGTCGAGACCCGCGGCCACGACCAGTTCGACGCCACCCTCGCCGCCGTCCAGGCCCAGTTCGCCGGCCTGGTCTTCCGCCTCGGCGGCCCCGTCGACGCCCACCACAACGTCGCCCGCTTCACCTGGGAGCTCGCCCCCGAAGGCGCGGCGGAGGCGATCGTCATCGGCTTCGACGTCCTCACCGCGACGGAGGACGGCCGGATCGCCTCGGTGATCGGCTTCCTGGACAAGGTCCCGAGCGCCTAGGGCACCCCCCGCACCCCCCGGCAGAAACAACGACGCCTGCCCTAGACCTGGTCGGGGAAAGGGGCAGGCGTCGACCGGATCCCGGCGGCTCTGGCGGGTCGGTGTTTGTCGGCCGTACCCCCCGCGAGGGGGGCTGGCGTTTGTGGGGTGGTCAGACCACCAGGGGACGGTCGGTCGGCTTGATCGGGGCGGGGAGCGGAGTCTTGCCACTCAGGTACGTGTCGACCGCCGCGGCGGCCGAACGGCCCTCCGCGATCGCCCAGACGATCAGCGACTGACCGCGACCGGCGTCACCGCAAACGTACACCCCGGGGACGTTGGTGCCGAACTTGCCGTCCCGGGCGACGTTTCCGCGCGGGTCCAGCTCGACGCCCAACTGCTCGACCAGGCCGTTCTTGACGTCCGTGCCGGTGAAGCCCATGGCCAGCGTGACCAGTTGGGCGGGGATGACCCGCTCGCTGCCCGGCACCGGCTCGAACTTGCCGTCCTTGAAGGCGACTTCGACGAGGTGCAGTTCCTGCACGTTCCCGTCCTCGTCCCCGGCGAAGTGGGTGGTGGAGACGGAGTAGACCCGCTCGCCGCCCTCCTCGTGGGCCGAGGTGACCTTGTACGTCATCGGCATGGTCGGCCAGGGCTGGCCGGCCGGCCGGGCCTCGGACGGCCGCGGCATGATCTCCAACTGGGTGACGGACGCCGCGCCCTGACGGTGCGCCGTGCCGACGCAGTCGGCGCCGGTGTCGCCGCCGCCGATGACCACGACGTGCTTGCCCCGGGCCGAGATCGGGGAGTCGACGTAGTCGCCCTCCTGGACCTTGTTGGCCAGCGGCAGGTACTCCATCGCCTGGTGGATGCCGTTCAACTCCCGCCCGGGGACGGGCAGGTCGCGCGCGGTGGTGGCGCCGGCGGCGATCACCACGGCGTCGAAGCGCGAGCGCAGGTCCTGCCCGGTGAGGTCGACGCCGACCTCGACGCCGGTGCGGAACCGGGTGCCCTCCGCGCGCATCTGCTCGATGCGGCGGTTGATGTGGCGCTTCTCCATCTTGAACTCGGGGATGCCGTAACGGAGCAGCCCGCCGATCCGGTCGGCCCGCTCGTACACGACGACGGTGTGCCCGGCCCGGGTGAGCTGCTGGGCGGCGGCCAGGCCGGACGGGCCGGAGCCCACCACGGCGACGGTCTTGCCGGACAGCCGCTCCGGGACCTGCGGGGTGACCCCGCCGCGGTCCCAGGCCTTGTCGATGATGGTGACCTCGACGTTCTTGATGGTCACCGCGTCCTGGTTGATGCCGAGCACGCACGCCGACTCGCACGGAGCCGGGCACAGGCGGCCGGTGAACTCCGGGAAGTTGTTGGTGGCGTGCAGCCGCTCGATCGCGCCGGTCCAGTCGTCCCGGTAGGCGAGGTCGTTCCACTCGGGGATCAGGTTCCCGAGCGGGCAGCCGTTGTGGCAGAACGGGATGCCGCAGTCCATGCAGCGCCCGGCCTGCTTGCCGATGATCGGAAGGAGGCTGCGCTCGACGTAGACCTCGTTCCAGTCGCGCAGTCGCACGTCCACCGGACGGCGCTCCGCCAGCTGCTTGGGCGTGGTCAGGAAGCCCTTGGGGTCAGCCACGTGCCGCCTCCATCATCTTCGCGGTGGTGTCGGCCTCGGAGAGGCCATCGCGCTCAGCGGCGTCCTTGGCGGCGAGCACTGCCTTGTAGTCGGTCGGCATGATCGTGGAGAAGCGGGAGACCCCGCTGCCCCAGTCGGCCAGGAGCTCGGCGGCGACGGTGGAGCCGGTCTCCTCGTAGTGCTGCTGCACGGTCTCGCGCAGCCACTCGCGGTCGGCGGCGTCGGGGGCCTCGATGCCCACCATGCCGCTGTTGACGTTGGCGGGCCGCAGGTCGAGCACGTAGGCGATGCCGCCGGACATGCCCGCCGCCAGGTTGCGCCCGGTCTCGCCGAGGATCACCACGCGTCCTCCGGTCATGTACTCCAGGCCGTGGTCGCCCACGCCCTCCACCACCAGGGTGGCACCGGAGTTGCGGACCGCGAAACGCTCGCCGGCCTTGCCGCGCAGGTGGATCCGGCCCGCGGTGGCGCCGTAGCCGATGGTGTTGCCGGCGATCACGTGCTGCTGCGCGTCGGCGCCGATCGCGGCGGCCTCGCGGGCCGGGCGGACCACGACGACGCCGCCGGACAGGCCCTTGCCGACGTAGTCGTTGGCGTCGCCCTCCAGGCGCAGCGTCACGCCCTTGGGGAGGAAGGCGCCGAAGGACTGGCCGGCCGAGCCGGTGAAGGTGACGTCGATGGTGCCCTCGGGCAGGCCCTCGCCGCGGTACCGCTTGGTCACTTGGTGGCCGAGCATGGTGCCGACGGTGCGGTTGACGTTGCGGATCGGCAGCTGGATGCGGACCGCGTCGCCGCGCTCCAGGGCGTCCTCGGCCAGCTCGATCAGCTGGTTGTCGAGCGCCTTGTCGAGTGCGTGGTCCTGCTCGGTGGTGCGGTGCAGGGCCGCGCCCTCGGGCAGCTCGGGCACGTGGAACAGCGGGGCCAGGTCGAGCCCGGAGGCCTTCCAGTGGTCGATCGCGGACTGCGCGTCGATGTGCTCGGCGTGGCCGACGGCCTCCTCGATCGAGCGGAAGCCCAGCTCGGCGAGGATCTCGCGGACCTCTTCGGCGATGAACTCGAAGAAGTTGACCACGAATTCGGGCTTGCCGGTGAAGCGCTCGCGGAGCACCGGGTTCTGCGTGGCGACGCCGACCGGGCAGGTGTCGAGGTGACAGACCCGCATCATGATGCAGCCGGAGACCACCAGCGGGGCGGTGGCGAAGCCGAACTCCTCGGCGCCCAGCAGGGCGGCGATGACGACGTCGCGGCCGGTCTTCAGCTGGCCGTCGGTCTGCACCACGATGCGGTCGCGCAGGCCGTTGAGCAGCAGGGTCTGCTGGGTCTCGGCGAGGCCGAGCTCCCAGGGGCCGCCCGCATGCTTGAGCGAGGTCAGCGGGGAGGCGCCGGTGCCGCCGTCGTGGCCGGAGATCAGCACCACGTCCGCGTGCGCCTTCGAGACGCCCGCCGCGACCGTGCCGACGCCGACCTCGGAGACCAGCTTCACGTGGATGCGGGCGTCCGGGTTGGCGTTCTTCAGGTCGTGGATCAGCTGGGCGAGGTCCTCGATGGAGTAGATGTCGTGGTGCGGCGGCGGGGAGATCAGGCCGACGCCCGGGGTGGAGTGCCGGGTCTTCGCCACCCACGGGTAGACCTTGTGGCCGGGCAGTTGGCCGCCCTCGCCGGGCTTGGCGCCCTGGGCCATCTTGATCTGGATGTCGTCGGCGTTGACCAGGTACTCGGAGGTGACGCCGAACCGGCCGGAGGCGACCTGCTTGATCGCCGAGCGGCGCTCGGGGTCGTACAGGCGCTCCGGGTCCTCGCCACCCTCGCCGGTGTTGGACTTGCCGCCGAGGCGGTTCATCGCGATGGCGAGGGTCTCGTGCGCCTCCATCGAGATGGAGCCGTAGGACATCGCGCCGGTGGAGAACCGCTTGACGATCTCGGAGACCGGCTCGACCTCGTCGATCGGGATCGGGGTCCGGCCGAGCGCGTCGAGCCGGAACAGGCCGCGCAGCGTCATCAGCCGCTCGGACTGGGCGTTCACCCGGCCCGTGTACTGCTTGAAGATGTCGTAGCGCTTGCTGCGGGTGGAGTGCTGGAGGCGGAACACCGTCTCCGGGTCGAACAGGTGCGGCTCGCCCTCGCGGCGCCACTGGTACTCGCCGCCGATCTCCAGCGCGCGGTGCGCGGCGGAGATGCCGGACGCCGGGTACGCCTTGGCGTGCCGGGCGGCGGTCTCCTTGGCGATCTGGTCCAGGCCGATGCCGCCGAGCTTGGTGGTGGTGCCCGCGAAGTAGGCGTCCACCAACTCCTGGGACAGGCCGATGGCCTCGAAGACCTGCGCGCCGCGGTAGGAGGCGACGGTGGAGATGCCCATCTTGGACATCACCTTCAGCACGCCCTTGCCGAGCGCGTAGATCAGGTTCCGGATCGCCTTCTCGGGCTCGATGCCCTGGACGAACACACCCTGGGCGACGAGGTCCTCGACCGACTCCATGGCCAGGTACGGGTTGACCGCGCCGGCGCCGTAGCCGACCAGCAGCGCGACGTGGTGCACCTCGCGGACGTCGCCGGCCTCGACCAGCAGCGACACCTGGGTGCGCTGCTTGGTGCGGATCAGGTGGTGGTGGATCGCCGAGGTGAGCAGCAGCGACGGGATCGGCGCGTGCTCGGCGTCCGAGTGCCGGTCGGAGAGGACGACGATGCGGGCGCCGTCGGCGATCGCGGCGTCGGCCTCGGCGGCGATCTCGGCGAGCCGGGCGGCGAGGCCCTCGCCGCCGGCCGCGACCTTGTACAGGCCGGAGAGCGTGACGGCCTTCAGGCCGGGCTGGTCGCCGTCCGCGTTGATGTGGATCAGCTTGGCCAGCTCGTCGTTGTCGATCACCGGGAAGGTGATGCCGACGGAGCGGCAGTGCGCCGGGGAGGCGTCCAGCAGGTTGCCCTCGGGGCCGAGGTTGCTGTGCAGCGAGGTGACCAGCTCTTCGCGGATGGCGTCCAGCGGCGGGTTGGTGACCTGGGCGAACAGCTGGGTGAAGTAGTCGAACAGCAGGCGCGGCTTCTCGCTGAGCGCGGCGATCGGCGAGTCGGTGCCCATCGAGCCGAGCGCCTCGGCGCCGGTCTTCGCCATCGGGGCGAGGATGACCCGCAGCTCCTCCTCGGTGTAGCCGAAGGTCTGCTGACGGCGCGTCACCGAGGCGTGGGTGTGGGCGATGTGCTCGCGCTCGGGGAGCTTGGCGAGCTGGATCTGCCCGGCGGCCACCCACTCCTCGTAGGGGTTCTCGGCGGCGAGGGCGGACTTGATCTCCTCGTCCTCGACGATCCGGTGCTCGGCGGTGTCGATCAGGAACATCCGGCCGGGCTGCAGGCGGCCCTTCTTGGCGACCTTCTCCTGCTCGATGTCGAGCACGCCGACCTCGGAGGAGAGCACGACCAGGCCGTCCTCGGTGATCCAGTACCGGGCGGGGCGCAGGCCGTTGCGGTCCAGGACGGCGCCGATCCGGGTGCCGTCGGTGAAGGTGACGCAGGCCGGGCCGTCCCAGGGCTCCATCAGGTTGGAGTGGTACTGGTAGAAGGCGCGGCGGGCCGGGTCCATGGTGGCGTGGTTCTCCCACGCCTCCGGGATCATCATCAGCACCGCGTGCGGCAGCGAGCGGCCGCCGAGGTGCAGCAGCTCCAGCACCTCGTCGAAGGACGCCGAGTCGGAGTGGTCCGGGGTGCAGACCGGGAAGATCCGGCTCAGGTCGCCGGGGATCAGGTCGGTGGCGAGCTGGGACTCCCGGGCGGTCATCCAGTTGCGGTTGCCCTTGACCGTGTTGATCTCGCCGTTGTGCGCGACGAAGCGGTACGGGTGGGCGAGCGGCCAGCTCGGGAAGGTGTTGGTGGAGAACCGGGAGTGCACCAGGCCGATCGCGGAGGCGTAGAGCCGGTCCGACAGGTCGGGGAAGAACGGCTCCAGCTGACCGGTCGTCAGCATGCCCTTGTAGACCAGGGTCCGGGCGGACAGCGAGGGGAAGTACACCCCGGCCTCGCGCTCGGCGCGCTTGCGCACCACGAAGGCGACCCGGTCCAGCTCGATGCCGGACCGCTCGCCGTGGCCCAGGAACAGCTGGCGGAAGCGCGGCATCACGGAGCGGGCGGTGGCGCCCAGCAGCTCCGGGGCGGTGGGGACGTCGCGCCAGCCGAGGACGGTCAGCCCCTCCTCGGCGGCGATCGCGCCGATCCGGGCGACGGCGGCGGCGTCCGCCTCGTCGTCCTCCGGGAGGAAGGCGATGCCGACCGCGTAGGAGCCGGCGGCGGGGAGCTCGAAGTCGACGTTGGCACGCAGGAACGCGTCCGGGACCTGGGTCAGGATGCCGGCGCCGTCGCCGGAGTCGGGCTCGGCGCCGGTGGCGCCGCGGTGCTCCAGGTTGCGCAGCACGGTCAGCGCCTGCTCGACGATCCTGTGGTCGGCGATGCCGGTCAGCGTGGCCACGAAGCCGACGCCGCAGGCGTCGTGCTCGTTGCGCGGGTCGTACAGACCCTGGGCCTGGGGACGCGCGTCCGGAACGAGGGCGTAGGGGCCGCCGGCGGCCTGGTCGTCCTCGTGGCCGGAGTGCATGGATGCAGACAGCATCGGCTCTCCCGTCGTCGTGATCAGTTGCTTGATGCAAAGGGACGACGTTGGCCCTGATGCGATTTGTCGGTGCAGGTTACATGATGCCGGTGATCCCGGGAAGTGGAATTCTGCGTCCATATCGCGGACACAACCGCAGGTCACGGGGCGAATGGAGGGTAGGCGCAGCGTCGCGCGTCCAGTCCAGTGTGCCCGGTGCCCGGGGGGCCGAAACAGGGGCGAAACGCCCTTGGAACGATCCCCGCCGGGGGTCGGCCTGGGATTCCCCGACCCGGAGGCCGACTGCGGTTGGGATTGTGCGGGTCGGCGACCGGATGATGAGACCAGGGCAAGGCGGCGACCCGTGCCCATGTGTGGAACATCACGCGCTGCAACGCATAGTCATGCAGAGTTCTGGGTGTTCGTACAGGCCCGTCCGGGTGGCCGGTCAGCCGATCGCCCCGCCGATCAGCCGGCCCAGCAGGAAGGTGACGGCCGCCGCCGCGCCGCCCAGCGCCAGCTGGCGCACGCCGCTGAACCACCAGCTGCGCGCGGTCACCCGGGCCACCACGGCACCGCAGCCGAACAGGCCGAGCACCGCCAGCAGCGCGGCCGGCCACAGCGCGGTCGCGCCGAGCAGGTAGGGCAGCACCGGCAGCAGCGCGCCGAGCGCGAAGCAGCCGAACGAGGAGACCGCGGCGACCAGCGGCGAGGGCAGGTCGTCCGGGTCGACGCCGAGCTCCTCGCGGGCGTGCACCGCCAGCGCGGTGTTCGGGTCGGCGGACAGCTGCCGGGCCACCTCGTGGGCCAGCTCCGGTTCCACGCCGCGCTCCACGTACAGCTGGGCCAGTTCGGCCAGTTCGCCGCGCGGGTTGCGCTTGAGCTCGATCCGCTCGGCCTCCAGCTCGGCCTCCACCAGCTCGCGCTGGGAGGCCACCGAGGTGTACTCGCCGGCCGCCATCGAGAACGCGCCGGCCGCCAGCCCGGCCAGGCCGGTCAGCACCACGGTGCTCGGCGTGGCCGCGCCGCCGACCACGCCGGTCATCAGCGCGAAGTTGGACACCAGGCCGTCCATCGCCCCGAAGACGGCGGGGCGCAGCCAGCCGCCGTTGACGTCCCGGTGGTGGCCGTCGGCGGGTATCCGGGGCTGCGGGCTGTCGGTCTGCGGGTCGGCGGTGACGGTGCTCATGCTGGCGGCTCCCCTTCCGGGCACGGCGGACGACCCCCTGCGCCGGATCCCGGGCGGGCTGCTCGTGCCTCTCGAACGTAGCCGTTTGACCTGCGACTTTCCAGCAAAGTAAGCCTGCCCAAAGGCAGTTGGGGCCGCCCCCGCCGGCCGTGGCGGGAGCGGCCCCAACGGGACCGACGGGTGTGCTCAGGAGGACTTCTCGGAGTCCTTGGCGTCCTCGACGGCCGCCGCGTCCTTCGGCGCCTTGGCCGACGCGTCCTTCGGCGCACCGCCCGCAGGGGCGTCCTTCGGGGCGTCGCCGGCGGGGCCTCCGCCGCCGCGGCCGCCTCGGCGCGCTCGCGGGTGGCCTGCGGGTCGATCTCGTCCGGGTCCTCGCGGCCGGGGCGCAGCCGGGCCGAGAGCACCAGGTAGACCACGGCGCCGATGAAGACGGCGATCGCCACCCAGTCGTTCAGCCGCAGGCCGAAGAAGCGGTGCGCCTCGTCGATGCGCAGCCACTCGGTCCAGAACCGGCCGACCGTGTAGGCGGCGACGTAGAGCGCGAAGGCGCGGCCGTGGCCGAGGGTGAAGCGCTTGTCGGCCCAGATCACCAGGAGTGCGACCAGCACGCACCAGATCGACTCGTACAGGAAGGTCGGGTGGTAGATCCCGCTGACGACCTCGCCGTTCGGCAGGGTCTTGTCGATCTTCAGGCCCCAGGGCAGGGTGGTCGGCCGGCCGTACAGCTCCTGGTTGAACCAGTTGCCCCAGCGGCCGCAGGCCTGGGCGAGGGCGATGCCGGGGGCGAGCGCGTCGGCCCAGGCGGGCAGCGGGACGCCGCGGCGGCGGGCGCCGATCCAGGCGCCGACCGCGCCGAACGCGATGGCGCCCCAGATGCCGAGGCCGCCCTCCCAGATCTTCAGCGCGTCGAGCGGGTGCTTGCCCTCGCCGAAGTACAGCTGGTTGTCGGTGATGACGTGGTAGAGCCGGCCGCCGACCAGGCCGAACGGCACCGCCCAGACCGCGATGTCGCCGACGGTGTGGCGGCCGCCGCCGCGGGCGACCCAGCGCCGGCTGCCGAGCCACACGGCCACGACGACACCGATGATGATGCAGAACGCGTAGGCGCGCAGCGGGATGGGTCCCAGGTGGAGGACGCCCCGCGACGGGCTCGGAATGTATGCGAGATCCATGGCACCCTCGACGCTACCGTGTCCCGCCCGTCGCACCGGCACCGGAGCGGGTCACGGAAGCGTCACTCCTCCCGGCGGGTCAGGGCGAGGGCGGGTTGTTGGTCTCGGCCGCGGTCGAGGTCGGCGCCGGGCTCTGCCCGTGCGAGCCGGGGGTGCCCAGCTGCTTGCCCTGGTTGGCCTCGTCGACCCACTTCACCAGGTTCTCCGGGCTGATCTGCTCGTCGCCCTTCTTCGGGTAGATCGGCGTGCCGTTGAGCAGCACCGTCGGCGTCGACTTGAAGCTCGACTTGTCGAAGTCCTGCTGCACGGCGGAGACCCAGCCGGCGAAGGTGTTGGAGTTGACGCAGGACTGGAACTCGGCGTTGTCCAGGCCCGGCACCTGCTTGCCGAGGTCGATCAGGGCCTGCTTGTTGCCGAAGGTGTCGGCGGTCTCGTCGGGCTGGTTGCGGTACAGCACGTCGTGGAAGTCCCGGAAGTGCCCGGCGTTCTGCGCGCAGCCGAGGGCGTTGGCGCCGTACTTGGAGCCGCTGCCGCCCAGCGAGCGGTCGATGAACGAGACGATGTGGTAGTTGACGAAGACCTTGCCGGCGTCCTCCAGCTGGTCGACGGTCGGCGAGAAGGTGCGCTCGAAGATGCCGCAGGCCGGGCAGCGCGGGTCCTCGTACACGGTGAGGGTGGACGGGGCGTCGGGGGCGCCGACCGGGATGATCAGGTTCTTGTCGCCGATGGTGCCGGCGGGGGCGGCGGTCGGGGTCTCCGGCTTGGAGCGCTGGTTCTGCACCACCACGCCGACCACCACGGCGGCGGCGATCACCGCGAGCACCGCGCCGCCGACCACCAGTTTCTTGTTCCGCCTCGACCGGGCCTCCTGCTCGGCCCGTTCCTCCAGCATCCGCTCACGGGCGCTGCGCTTGCCTTCTCGGTTCTTGTCGCTCATGAGGTGCTCTGCCATGGTCGGGGTCGGTTCTCTCTTCACTACGGGGGTGGGCGGCCCGGCGGGGCCGCGTCAGGCGGCCAGCCAGGCGTCCGCCGAGAGCTTGGTGCGGGGGCGGTAGATCAGCCACGCCGACATCAGCAGGAACCCGGTGTCGCGGAGGATCTCCTGCAGGTAGGTGGTCTGCGACTCGTCGACCGTGCCGCCGCCGCCGAAGCAGCCGCAGTCGATCGAGATGCCGCGGGCCCACGCGGAGGAGATGCCGGCGATGAACACCAGCAGCAGCGCCGCGGAGATCACCGCGACCACCCGGGTGCCCAGGCCGAGCACCAGCAGGACGGCCAGCGCCAGTTCGAGGAACGGCAGCCCCCAGCCGACCGGCTTCACCAGCGACTCCGGCAGGATCTCGTAGGCCCGGACGGCCTGCGCCGCCTCGGCCGGGTCGGAGACCTTCGCCAAGCCCGCCCAGCCCCACACCACGGCCAGGCCCAGTCGCACCGCCAGCCCGAACCACTCGGCCGCCGGACCGTCCACCGCCCGGCGAAACCCGCTCACCCGGCCGTGTTCGGCCTGCTGACTGGCCATCAGTTCCCCCTCGGGCGCGTGCCACCGTTTTCTGCCTGATGAACCGTAGGGGATGCCGGGCGGTTCCTCCACATTGGCGAGTTAAGCCGTTTGAGCGACACTATGCGGTCATACGTCCGATTTCTCGAATCATCGTCCCGGCTCGTTGCAGGCCGTCCCCGACTGCTGGCACACCACCGCCTGCTCGGCGCCCCGCCGGGCCAACTCCCGTTCCACGCCTCCGCTTCCGACCAGCGCCGCGGCCAGCGCCAGGCCGGCCGCCAGTGCCCGCAGCAGCACCGCCCTCTGGACCCGGGCCATCCGTACGTCCTTTCGCCGACGAACCGTCAGGGGGTTCAACGTCCGGGGCCGCGGCGGGAACACCGACCGGCCCGAACAGTTCACCCGATCAGGTGGTACCCGGAAACGCCGGAGGGCCGCCCGGGGAACAGGAGTTCCCCGGGCGGCCCTCCGCCCCGCGGGTGCTACGTGCGGCGCACGCCCGCGGCCAGGTCGGCGGCCAGCTCCCGGACGGCGGCCACGCCGGCGTCCTGGTCGGCGGCGTCCAGCAGGCGCTTGACGAACGCGGAGCCGACGATCACGCCGTCCGCGAAGGCGGCGACCTCGGCGGCCTGGTCGGCGTTGGAGACGCCCAGGCCGACGCAGACCGGCAGCGGGGTGGTGGCCCGGGTGCGGGCCACCAGGTCCTCGGCCAGGTTGCCGACGGCGGCGCGGGTGCCGGTGACGCCCATCACGGCGGCGGCGTAGACGAAGCCGGAGCCGGCCGCGGTGACCTCGGCCAGCCGGGCGTCCTGGGAGGACGGGGCGACCACGAACACGGTGTCCAGCCCGTGCTCCGCGGCGGCCTTGCGCCACTCCGCGGACTCCTCGACCGGCAGGTCCGGCAGGATGCAGCCCGCTCCCCCGGCCGCGGCCAGGTCGGCGGCGAACCGGGCGACGCCGTAGCGGTCGACCGGGTTCCAGTACGTCATCACCAGGACCGGGACGGCCGGGTGGGCGGCCGCGACCTCGGCGACGGTGCGCAGCACGTCCTTGATCTTCACGCCGCCGCGCAGCGCGATGTCGTCGGCGGTCTGGATGACCGCGCCGTCCAGCACCGGGTCGGAGTGCGGCAGGCCGACCTCGACGGCGTCGCAGCCGCCCTCGATCAGCGCGTTGATCGCGGCGATGCCGCCGTCGACGGTCGGGAAGCCGGCCGGCAGGTAGCCGATCAGGGCCGCGCGGCCCTCGTCCTTGGCGGCGGCGAGGGCGGTGGTGAGCTTGGTGTCGGCCATGGTCAGTTGGTCCCCTCGGCGTCGTCGTAGAGGCCGAAGTACTCGGCGGCGGTGTGCATGTCCTTGTCGCCGCGGCCGGAGAGCGAGACCAGGACGGTCGCCTCCGGGCCCAGCTCGCGGCCGAGTTCGAGCGCGCCGGCCAGCGCGTGCGCGGACTCGATGGCCGGGATGATGCCCTCGGTGCGGGACAGCAGCCGCAGCGCCTCCATCGCGGCGCGGTCGGTGACCGGGCGGTACTCGGCCCGGCCGGTGTCCTTCAGCCAGGCGTGCTCGGGGCCGACGCCGGGGTAGTCCAGGCCGGCCGAGATCGAGTGCGACTCGATGGTCTGGCCGTCCTCGTCCTGCAGCACGTAGGTGCGGGAGCCGTGCAGCACGCCCGGGTCGCCCTTGGTCAGGGTGGCGGCGTGCTTCGGGGTGTCGGCGCCGTCGCCGGCCGCCTCGCAGCCGATCAGGCGCACGCCGGCGTCCGGGATGAACTCGTGGAAGATGCCCATCGCGTTGGAGCCGCCGCCGACGCAGGCGACCACCGCGTCGGGCAGCCGCCCGGTGCGGTCCAGCACCTGCTGCCGGGCCTCGATGCCGATGACGCGGTGGAAGTCGCGCACCATCATCGGGAACGGGTGCGGGCCGGCCACGGTGCCGAACAGGTAGTGGGTGGAGTCGACGTTGGCGACCCAGTCGCGGAACGCCTCGTTGATGGCGTCCTTCAGGGTGCGGCTGCCGGACTTCACCGGGATCACCTCGGCGCCCAGCATGCGCATCCGGGCGACGTTCAGGGCCTGCCGCTGGGTGTCGACCTCGCCCATGTAGATGGTGCAGTCGAAGCCGAACAGGGCGCAGGCGGTGGCGGTGGCCACGCCGTGCTGGCCGGCGCCGGTCTCGGCGATGATCCGGGTCTTGCCCATCCGGCGGGTCAGCAGGGCCTGCCCCAGCACGTTGTTGATCTTGTGCGAGCCGGTGTGGTTCAGGTCCTCGCGCTTGAGCAGGACCCGCGCCCCGCCGGCCTCGGCGGAGAACCGGTGGACGTCGGTCAGCGGGCTGGGCCGGCCGGTGTAGTCCTTCAGCAAGGTGTCGAGTTCGGCGGCGAAGGCCGGGTCGGCCTTGGCCTTCTCGTACTCCTCGGCGACCTGCTCGACGGCGGCGACCAGCGCCTCCGGGATGAAGCGGCCGCCGTAGGCGCCGAAGTAGCCGCGATTGTCCGGGACCTGGGTACCCGGAAGGTGGAGCTCGGACATGACTCGTCCTCGAAGTGGGAGTTGACGGCGTGAAAGGTGGAACGGGCGGCGGGTGCTCAGCCGCGGGTTCCGCGCCATCGGCGTCCGGGGACCTGTCCGGGCTCGCAGCCGATCACGTACCGCACCCGCCGCCCCAGCGCCCGGCGTGCGGGCGCGCGGCAGCCGCGCGGGCGGCAGCCGGGGGCGAGGCGGGTGGCGATCGACATGGCGGCGGGTCAGCCCCGTCCGTTGTTGCGCAGCGCCGGGTGGGCGCCGGCGGCGACCAGGTCGGCGACCGCGGTGCGCGGGTCGCGGCCGGTCACCAGGGACTCGCCGACCAGCACCGCGTCGGCGCCCTGGTTGGCGTAGGTGATCAGGTCGTGCGGGCCGCGGACCCCGGACTCGGCGACCTTGACGATGTGCGCCGGGATGGCGTCCACCACGTTGCCGAAGGTGTTCCGGTCGACCTCGAGGGTCTTCAGGTTGCGGGCGTTGACGCCGATGATCTTCGCGCCGGCGTCCACCGCACGGGCGATCTCCTCCTCGTCGTGCACCTCGACCAGCGGGGTCAGCCCGATCGACTCGGCCCGCTCGATGAGCGAGACCAGGGCCGGCTGCTCCAGCGCGGCGACGATCAGCAGCGCCAGGTCCGCGCCGTGCGCGCGGGCCTCCCACAGCTGGTAGGCGGTGACGATGAAGTCCTTGCGGAGGATCGGGGTGGCGACCGCGGCGCGCACCGCGTCGAGGTCGGCCAGCGAGCCGCCGAAGCGGCGCTGCTCGGTGAGCACGCTGATCGCGGCGGCCCCGCCCGCCGCGTAGTCGACCGCCAGCGCGGCCGGGTCGGCGATCGCCGCGAGCGCGCCCTTGGACGGGCTGGAGCGCTTGACCTCGCAGATCACCCGGACGCCGTCGCCGCGCAGGGCGGCCACGCCGTCCTTCGCCTCGGGCGCCTTCGCCGCGAGCTCCTTGAGCTCGTCCAGGGAGGTCCGGGCCTGTCGCTCGGCAAGGTCCTGCCGGACCCCGTCGATGATCTCGTCGAGCACAGTCACGCGTGCGCCCCCATCGTGTTTCGCTGGTGAGGCCGGGGTCGCAGGTGCACAGCCCCGGCCATTCGATGGTATCGGGCCCGGGGGGCGCACTCCGCATCCGACCGGCGCGCGTCTCGATCGGCGGACCGCCGGGGGCCCGTTCACACCGCCGGCGGGGCCAGCCCGAACCCGCCCGGGAGGTTGCGCAGCACCGAGAACAGCGCCAGCGCCAGCAGCAGGACGACGGTCTGCCGGGCGGTCAGCCGGACCCCGGCGGGGCGGCCGCGCACCGCCCGGACCGTCCAGCGCACCCACAGCGCGAGCGCGGTCAGCACCAGCAGCGTGACCATCAGGTTGTCGTGCGCCGCGGTCAGCAGGTCGCCCCTGCTCAGCGCGTGCACGGAGCGCAGGCCGCCGCAGCCCGGGCAGAACCAGCCGGTCGCCTCCAGCACCGGGCAGACCGGGTAGTGGCCTGGCGTGTTCGGGTCGACGGCCGCGACGAAGGCGGTGGGCATCGCCACCGCGAGCAGCGCCGCCAGCGGGCGGACCAGGCGCCGCGGCACGGAGCCGGCGACGGGTTCGGGGGCGGCGGGAGCGTTCACGGGCACGATTCTGCCCCGGTCGCTCCGGGAAATGCCGCAGGCCCCGGAAACGCCGAACGGCGGGCGCGCCGCCCGCCGTCCGTACCGGTCGTCGCCCGGGTCAGGCCGCGGTGACCGCGGCCCGCTCCTCGGAGTGCGCCGGGGCGAAGTTCTTGCTGGGCTGCTTGCCCATGCCTGCCATCGACATCGCCTTGCCGACGACGCCGCCGATCAGGACGACGGCGAGGCCCGCGATGGTCAGCACGACGTTCGGCATGATCATGGCCACGCCGGCCACGCAGAAACCGACGAACGAAATGACCACGCCGGTCCACGCGGCGGGAGTGTGGCCGTGCGCTGCTGAAGCCATCTTGATGGTGCTCCTTGTATCTCCGGGGCCCCGGTCGGGCGGTCCTGGGCGACCCTCGACGGGTTGTCGCTGTCCATTGTGCCGGGCCGAACACGGCGTTCCCAAGCGGGGGCGTCCGTGGTCCCGCGCACACTCAGCCGGTGGGGTCCTCGCCGCGGTCCAGCGCCTTCCAGAGGTCGGCGGGGCTGTGGCCGGCCGAGCCGGCCCGGCGGCGGGCGGTCGGGGCGTCGTAGCGGGAGCCCATGGCGGGCCAGTTCCGGCCGAAGCGGACGGTCAGCGCGCCCGCCGCGAGCAGCAGCAGTCCGCCCGCCAGCGCCACCCACGGCCAGCCGGTCCGGGTGATCTCCTCGGCGTGGCCGCTGGCCAGCCCGAGCTGCCCGGCGGCGACGGCGTTCAGGGTGGCGGTGTCGGCGCGGCCCAGCAGTGCCCCGGCCACCGTGCCGACGCCCGCCAGCACGGTCAGCAGGCCGACCAGCAGCCGGGCCCGGCCGCGCACCGCGAACACCGCGACGGCGGCGGCCAGCGAGGCCAGCGCCATGCCGGTCGGCAGGCCGGTCAGCCGGCCGCCGGTGGCGTGCACGGCGATCCGGCCGCCGGCGGTGCCGGGCGCCACCCCCTCCGCCCAGGTGCGGCCGACGGCGGTCAGCACCAGCACGGCGCCGAGCGCGGTCAGCAGCAGCATCAGCGCGAGGGTGCCGCGGGACGTGGGGGCAGCGGGGGTCTCACTCACCCGTCCAGTGTCCCCGACCGTACGGAGCCGGCCGCCACCGCCCCTGGGAAGGCCGGTCAGCGCAGCGTGTTGGCGGCGGCGACGGCCCGCAGCACCGCGGTCGCCTTGTTGCGGCACTCGGTGTCCTCGGCGTGCGGGTCGGAGTCGGCGACCACGCCCGCGCCGGCCTGGACGTACGCCTTGCCGTCGCGGACCACCGCGGTGCGGATGGCGATCGCGGTGTCCGAGTCGCCGGCGAAGTCCAGGTAGCCGACGCAGCCGCCGTACAGGCCGCGGCGGGTGGGCTCCAGCTCCTCGATGATCTGCATGGCGCGGGGCTTGGGCGCGCCGGACAGCGTGCCGGCCGGGAAGCAGGCGGTGAGCACGTCGAGCGCGCTGCGGCCCTCGGCGACCTTGCCGGTGACGGTGGAGACGATGTGCATGACGTGGCTGTAGCGCTCGATCGTCATGAACTCCACCACCTCGACGGAGCCGGGCGAGCAGACCCGGCCCAGGTCGTTGCGGCCCAGGTCGACCAGCATCAGGTGCTCGGCCCGCTCCTTGGGGTCGGCGAGCAGTTCGGCGGCCAGCTCGGCGTCCTCGGTGGGCGTCGCGCCGCGGTGCCGGGTGCCGGCGATCGGGTGCACCATGGCCTCGCCGCCGGCCACCTTGACCAGCGCCTCCGGGCTGGAGCCGACCACGTCGAAGCCGCCCTCCGCGCCGCCGTCCGGGCCGGGGAAGCGGAACAGGTACATGTACGGGCTGGGGTTGGTGGTGCGCAGCACCCGGTAGACGTCCAGCGCCGAGGCCTCGCAGGGGGCCTCGAAGCGCTGCGAGGGGACGACCTGGAAGGCCTCGCCGGCCCGGATCCGCTCCTTCACCACCTCGACCGCCTTGCGGTACGGCTCGCCGCCGAACGGCGAGTGCGCGTCCACCTCGGTCGGCGTCCAGGTCGCCAGGCCGGGGTCGACCGGACGGCGCAGGTCGGCCTCCATGGCGTCCAGCCGGGCCACCGCGTCGGCGTGCGCCTCGTCCACGCCGGTCGCCAGGTCGTTGTGGTTGACGGCGTTGGCGATCAGCAGCACGGTGCCGTCGGCGTGGTCGAGCACCGCCAGGTCGGTGGCCAGCAGCAGGGTCAGCTCGGGGAGCTTCAGGTCGTCCGGGGTGAGGTTCGGGAGCTTCTCCAGGCGGCGGACGATGTCGTAGCCGAGGTAGCCGACCAGGCCGCCGGTGAGCGGCGGCAGGCCGTCGTCGGGGTGCCGGGGGGTGTGCAGGGCGGCCAGCGTGGCGCGCAGCACCTCCAGCGGGTCGCCGGAGGTGGGGATGCCGACCGGCGGCTCGCCCAGCCAGCGCGCGTCGCCGTCCTGACCGACCGTCAGGACCGCGCCGGAGCGGACTCCGACGAACGAGTACCGGGCCCAGCTGCGGCCCTGCTCGGCGGACTCCAGCAAGAAGGTGCCGGGCCGCTCCCCGGCCAGGCTGCGGTACACGCCGATCGGAGTGAGGCCGTCCGCGAGGAGCCGGCGGGTGACGGGAATGACCCGGGTGTCTGCGGCGAGCGTGCGGAAAGCCTCAAGTTCCATGGGGCACCGATCGATTGTGAGGACGGACTGGTCGGGAGAAGGCTAGCGGGAGAGCGGCAGGACGTCGGCGTCGAAGCAGGTCCGGTCGCCGGTGTGGCAGGCCGCGCCGACCTGGTCGACCTTGACCAGCAGGGTGTCGCCGTCGCAGTCCAGCGCGACGTGCTTGACGTGCTGGACGTGGCCGGAGGTGTCGCCCTTCACCCAGTACTCGTTGCGGCTGCGGCTCCAGTAGGTGCAGCGGCCGGTGGTCAGGGTGCGGTGCAGCGCCTCGTCGTCCATCCAGCCGAGCATCAGCACCTCGCCGGTGTCGAACTGCTGGGCGACGGCGGGCAGCAGGCCGTCCGGGGTGCGCTTGAGGCGGGCGGCGATCGCCGGGTCCAGGGCGGTGCTGCCGGGGGCGGCGGGGTTGGTCGACATGCCGTCCATTCTCGCAGGCCGCGCGCCCGCCCCCGGCGGCCGCGTTCGGCATCCGGACGGCGGCCTACCGCCCCGGGCCGCCGGACCGGCCGGTAGTTTGACCCCCGACGAAAACCGAAGTGCTTTGCTCGATGGGGGATTTGCCGGGTGTCTCAGTACCAGTCGCAGCCATTGCCGACCACCGCGTTCGGTCACCACCTGCTCCAGCGGACGGCGGGCGAGCACCTGCACCCCGGCGAGCCGATGATCGGCGCCTGGGCGATGAAGCTGGACCGGCTGGCGCCGCTGTGGTGGGACCGGGACACCGTCCGCGCCGCGAGCCGCGCCCCGCTGGCCTGGACGTACAACTTCTTCGCCGCGCTCTGGCGCGGCTTCTGGACGTACTTCCTGCCGCGCTGGTTCGTGGCGCTGTTCGTGCCGGACCTGCACCTGCGCCGCCCGTACGGCCTGTCGCTGACCCGGCGCGCCTACCGGGCGCTGCGCCGGCCGCTGCACGGCGGGTCGCTGAGCGGCGGACCGGGCTCCGCCGCGTGGCGGTTCTGGCGGGCGGTGCGGACCACGCCCGGCGAGAAGCTGCTGGCCGACCACGACCTGTTCACGGTGCTGCTGACGGACCGCCGGCTGCTGGTGCTCAGCCGCTGGACCGGGTCGCAGTACCACGAGCACTACCGGGCCGTCCCGCTGTTCGAACTGCCGCAGGGCAGCTGGTGGCTGCGCCCGGACACCCCGAACGACGTCTGGGCCGCCCGGCAGGACCTGCTGTTCGCGGACGGCTCCTGGATCGCCCTGGACTTCCAGGACGCGAACGAGCGGGAGGCGTTCCGCGCCGCGGTGGCGGGGCGCTGACCGGAGGCCGGCCGGGCCCCGCCGCCGCGGGGCCGGTCAGCCGAACGCGGTGGCGATCTTCGACTCGTCCACCCGGTACGGGGCCGGGTCGTGGGCCAGGCCCACGTCGTGCAGGAACTCCTGCTTCATCGCTTCCTTGTTGGTGTCCCCGGTCAGGCCCTCCTTGGCGACCGCCCAGGCGGACTGCCCGGCGGCCTTGAAGCCGCCCTTCACGGTGCCGTCGCCGCGCTGCAGGTTGTCGTCGCCGTCGATGCCCAGCGCCCGGTCGAAGCCCTGCTGCACCTGGTCGGTGATCTTCCCGTCCGCGAACTTGGCCGCCTTCGCCGCGAAGCTGTCGCCCTCCTCCAGCGCCCGCAGGCCCTCGACGGCGTTCTTCACGTTCTTGACCTCGGTCAGCGCCTTGCGCGCGGTCTGGATGTTGCGCACCGCCTTCACGGCGCTGCCCAGCTCCTTGAGCGCCTTCAGCAGCTCCTCCAGCTTCTGCGCGAGCTCGGTGGACACCTTCGCCACCCGGGCCACGTAGACGGCGATCTCCGCCTCGGTGAGCAGCGCGTCCGCGATCAGGCCGACGCCCGCGGTGACCACCGCGATCACCGCCTCGGCGGCCAGCGACACGATCAGCGCCTCGATCGCCTCGCTGATGATCTGGATCACCATGCCCTCGGCCATCGCGCACTCCTGCGCCGCCGAGTTGATGATCTGCGCGGTCTGCAGCATGCCCTGCGCGGTCTGGTCGAGCGCGTCCGCGACCTCGCCCATGTGGCTGCCGAACGCGTCGCTGGCGCTGCCCACCCACTCCTGGGACAGCGGCACCGCGCCGCTGCGCACCTCGGCCGCGACCGACTGCACGGCGTGTGCCTGCGCCTGCCACTCCTCGGAGGCCGCGTTCAGCTCCGCCAGGTTGCCGGTGACCTTCTCCAGCATGTCGAGCAGGCCGGACTGCTCCAGCGCCCACTCGACCGCCTCGTCGAGCATCCCGCCGAGGCCGTCCCGCTCGGGGTGCTCGGCCGGGTCGAGGGCCTCCATCGCCCGCTCGATCTGGGCGTGCGCCCAGGCGTAGGCGTCGCTGCCGCCGTCCATCGGCATCAGGCCCGGCTGCATCACGCCCGCGCCGATCATGCCGGTGCCGGTGCCGCCCCAGCCGCCGCCCTCGGCGCCGACCTGTCCGGCCGCCGCGCCGCGGCCCGGCCGAGCGCGCCGCCGAGGCCGCCGGTCCCGCCCTCGCCGCCGAGGCCGCCGCCCGGTTCGGTGGACGGCGCGGCGCCGCCGCCCGGCTCCGGGTGCTCCGGGTCGGACGGGCCGAACAGCTGGTCGCCCAGCCATTCGCCGGCGCGTCCGCTGACGCCGTCGACCACGTTCGAGCCGGCGTCCTTCAGTTTGCCGCGGAACCAGCCCTCCCTGGGGTCGGCCGGCGCGTCCCCGCCGTCGGCCGGGTCGTCGCCGCCGGGCGGGCGGTCCGGCTGCTGCTGGGTCGGGTGCGCGGGCTGCGCGGGGTGCGCCGGCCGGTCCGGCTGCTGCACGGGCTGCGCCGGCTGCACCGGGTGCGCGGGCTGCGGCGCCGGGTGGGCGGGCTGCGCGGGGTGGGACGGCTGTGCCGGGTGCGAGCCGGACTGGCCGTGGCCGCTGCTGGTCGAGCCGTGCGAGTGCCCGGAGGAGCGTGCCATCACCGACCACCGCCCATCGTGCGGCTCAGCTGCTCCTCGTGGTCGGTGTAGTTCCGCGAGACGCTCGCCAGTCCCTCGGAGGTGCCGTTGACGGCGTGTCCGAGGTCGCCGAGGTTCTCCCGGCTGGCCCCCGCGTGGTCCTGGTAGGCCGACGCCAGGTGCTGGGCGTTCGGCAGGTGTCCGAAGGCATCGGACGAGATGGTGATCGCGGCGGTGGCCGACGCGATCCTGCTCAGCTGTTCGGACTGCTCGGCGAGCAGTGACGCATACCGGTCGAGTGCACCGGTTTCCACCCGAAACCCGCTGTCCCCCATGGCAGTTGCCCTTCTTCGGCGACCGTTCAATTAGGCCGGTCATCCTACTGATCAACACGCAAAGGCTTCGCAAACAGATGTCCGGGAAGGACTGACGCGGCAACCCACCGGCCGTCAGAATGGCGGAGGAACCAGGGGGTTGGGATGAGCGGACGACAGAAGACGGTCCTGGCGGCACTGTTGGCGGTCCTGCTGGCCGCCCTCGCCGCCGTCCTGCTGTGGCCGGACCCGCCCCGCCGGGCGGCGGCCCCGCCACCCCCGCACAGCGCCTCCCCGTCCCCTTCACCGAGTCCGACCAAGACGGTTCCGTACCCGTACTTCACGCCGGGGACGTGCTTCCAGGTGCCGCGGCTGAGCAACGTCCACGAGCCCACCGCCGTCCCGTGCGACCAGCCGCACGACGCCGAGGCGATCGCCAACGCGGACCTGCCGGACGGCCTGGCCGACCTGCCGGCGATCTTCCGCACCATGACCGAGCTGTGCAAGGCGCCGACCGCGCAGGCGCTCCAGCTGCGCCCCGACGGGCCGCGGCACGGCACCTCGGTCGGCCTGCCGCTGGAGTTCTACCGGCAGGGCCTGCGCGGGATCACCTGCGCGCTGACCTTCAAGGCGTGACCGCTGCGTAGGCTGGGCGGCATGTCGAGCCTTGCGCAGGGCGAGCGCGCCCGTCTGTCCGGATTGCTGTCGACGGCCGGCCCGGAGGGGCCGACCCTGTGTGCGGGGTGGCTGACCAGGGACCTGGCCGCCCACCTGGTGGTGCGGGAGGGCCGGCCGGACGCGGCGGCGGGCATCCGGGTCCGGCCGCTCGCGGGCTGGACGCGGCGGGTGCAGGACCGGACGGCGGCCCGCCCGTACGGGGCGCTGGTGAAGTCCTTCCGCTCGGGGCCGCCGGCCTTCTCACCGTTCAACCTGCCGGGCGTGGACGAGGCGGCGAACCTGGTCGAGTACTTCGTGCACGCGGAGGACGTCCGCCGCGCCGTCCCGTTCGAACCGGAGCCGCTCGCACCCGAGTTGGCGGAGGCGCTGTGGAAGCGGGTGCCGGTGGTGGCCCGGTTCGGCGACGCGAGCTCGCCGGTGTCGCTGCGGCTGGTGCGCCCGGACGGCCGGGAGCTGACGGTCCGTCGCAAGGGCCGCCCGGTGGTGACGGTGACCGGGGAGCCGGGCGAGCTGGTGCTGTTCCTGTACGGGCGCGGGGCGCGGGCCGCGGTGGCGGTGGACGGCGACCCGGCGGCGGTCGCCGAACTGGCCGGGGTGCTGGCGCTGCCGGAGGACTGACGGCGCGTCGGCCCGCGCCGCCCGGCCGGAGGTGCCAGCCTGGCGGTGGCCCGCACCCCCGTCCCCCTGGAGCGCCCATGGTCAGCACCGACTTCCGGATCGGCTCGCCGAACTGGATCGACCTCGGAAGCCCGGACCTCGCCGAGTCCGAGCTGTTCTACGGCTCGGTGTTCGGCTGGACCTTCGAGTCCGCCGGCCCGGACGCGAACGGCTACGGCTTCTTCCGCTCCAAGGGCCGCACGGTGGCGGCGGCCGGCCCGCTGACCGAGGCGGAGGCGCTGCCCGCCTGGACGGTGTACTTCCGCACGGCGGACGCCGACAGCACGGCGGCGGCGGTCGAACGCTCCGGCGGCACGGTCCGCGTCCCGCCGTCCGCGGTGATGGCGGAGGGCCGGTTCGCCCAGTTCACCGACCCGGCGGGCGGCGAGTTCGCGGTCTGGCAGGGCGGCCGGACGCCCGGCCTGGAGGCCGTCGGGGAGACCGACGCGCTGTGCTGGGCGGAGCTGCACACCCCGGACGCGGCGGGCGCGCTCCGCTTCTACCAAGGCCTGTTCGACTGGCGGGCGCGGGACGGCGGCGTGCCGGGCGTGGAGTACACGGTGCTGTCCACCGCCGAGGGCGCGGACCTCGTCGGGTCCTCGTTCGGCGGGGTGGCGGGCGTCCACCCGCGGGTGAACGTCGGCTGGCTGGTGCACTTCGCGGTGGCGGACGCGCTGCTGACCACCGATCAGGTCCGCAAGGCCGGCGGCTCGCTGCTGGTGCCGCCGGAGCGGGTGCCGACGGTGGGGCGGATCGCGGTGCTGGCGGACCCGTTCGGCGCCCAGTTCGCGATCCTGGAGCCGGAGCCCCGCCGGTAGGTGCCGGCGGGGCTCCGGCCGGGGCTCAGCGGACGGGGTGCCCGGTGGCCCGGAGCTCGTCCTTGACCTGGCCGATCGTCAGGTCGCCGAAGTGGAAGACGCTGGCGGCGAGCACCGCGTCCGCGCCGGCGTCGACCGCGGGCGCGAAGTCGGCGAGCTTGCCGGCGCCGCCGGAGGCGATCACCGGCACCGAGACGGCCTTGCGGGCGGCCCGGATCATCTCCAGGTCGTAGCCGTCCTTGGTGCCGTCGGCGTCCATCGAGTTCAGCAGGATCTCGCCGGCGCCGAGCTCGGCGGCCCGCAGCGTCCACTCGATCGCGTCCAGCCCGGTGCCGCGGCGGCCGCCGTGGGTGGTGACCTCGAAACCGGAGGCGGTCTCGGTGCCCTCGGGGCAGCGGCGGGCGTCGACCGACAGCACCAGCACCTGGCGGCCGAAGCGCTGCGCGATCTCCCGGATCAGCTCGGGGCGGGCGATCGCCGCGGTGTTGACGCCGACCTTGTCGGCGCCGGCCCGCAGCAGCTTGTCGACGTCCTCGACGGTGCGCACGCCGCCGCCGACGGTCAGCGGGATGAACACCTGCTCGGCGGTGCGGCGCACCACGTCGTAGGTGGTCTCCCGGGAGCCGGACGAGGCGGTGATGTCGAGGAAGGTCAACTCGTCGGCGCCCTGGGCGTCGTAGAGCTTGGCGAGATCGACCGGGTCGCCGGCGTCGCGCAGGTTCTGGAAGTTGACGCCCTTGACGACGCGGCCGGCGTCCACGTCCAGACAGGGGATGACGCGTACTGCGAGTGTCACGGCTGCTTGCTGCCTTCCAAAGTGCGGGCCGGGCCGGGCCGGTGGGCCTCCAGCTCGACCTCGACCATCATCCGGGAGTCGGTCAGGCCCTGGACCACCACCATGGTGGTGACCGGGCGGACCGAGTCGAAGAGTTCCTTGTGGGCGCGGCCGACCTCGTCGCAGTCCCGGACGTGGGTGAGGTACATCCGGGTGCGGACCACGTCGGCGGCGCCGAGTCCGTAGTGGTCGAGCGCGCCGAGGGCCGTCTTGAAGGCGGCCAGCGTCTGCTCGTACGGGCCGCCCTCGACGGAGGCGGCCGGGTCGTCGAAGGCGGTGCAGCCCGAGACCAGGACGAAGTCCCCGGCTGCCACCGCCCGGGAGAATCCGTAGGCCTCCTCGGAGGGGGAACCTGCGGAGTGGCGGGCGACGGCGGCCGGGGTTTCGTCGGTCATCGGGACACAGCCTCCAGGGCCTCTTCGAGGGTGAACTTCTGCTCGTAGAGGGCCTTGCCGACGATCGATCCCTCGACGCCCTCCGGCACCAGGGTGGCGATCGCGCGCAGGTCGTCCAGCGACGACACGCCGCCGGAGGCCACCACCGGGCGGTCGGTGGCGGCGCAGACGTCGCGCAGCAGCTGCAGGTTGGGGCCGGTCAGGGTGCCGTCGCGGTTGACGTCGGTGACCACGTAGCGGGCGCAGCCCTCGGAGTCCAGGCGGGCCAGGACGTCGAACAGCTGGCCGCCGTCGCGGGTCCAGCCGCGGCCGCGCAGGGTGGTGCCGACCACGTCCAGGCCGACGGCGATCTTGTCACCGTGCTCGGCGATCACCTTGGCGACCCACTCGGGGCTCTCCAGCGCGGCGGTGCCGAGGTTGACCCGGGTGCAGCCAGTGGCGAGCGCGGCGGCCAGCGACTCGTCGTCGCGGATGCCGCCGGACAGCTCGACCTTGATGTCGAGCCGGCCGGTGACCTCGCGGAGCAGGTCGCGGTTGCTTCCGGTGCCGAACGCGGCGTCCAGGTCGACCAGGTGCAGCCACTCGGCGCCGGCGTTCTGCCAGGCCAGGGCGGCGGCGAGCGGCTCGCCGAAGGAGGTCTCGGTGCCGGAGGCGCCCTTGACCAGGCGGACGGCCTGCCCGTCGCGGACGTCGACGGCGGGCAGCAGTTCGAGGCGGTTGGTCATGTTCTGATGGGCTCTCAGTCTTCGGAGGGGCGTCAGAGGGTGTCGACCCAGTTGGTCAGCAGGGCGGCGCCGGCGTCGCCGGACTTCTCGGGGTGGAACTGAGTGGCCCACAGCGGGCCGTTCTCCACCGCGGCGACGAACGGCTGCCCGTGGGTCGCCCAGGTCACCTTGGGGGCGCGGATCTTCTCCGAGTGGGTCTCCAGCACCCAGTGCCGCACGCCGTAGGAGTGCACGAAGTAGAACCGGGTGTCGGCGTCCAGGCCGGCGAACATCCGGGTGCCCTCGGGGGCGTCCACGGTGTTCCAGCCCATGTGCGGGACGACCGGCGCGTCCAGCGGCTCGACCACGCCGGGCCACTCGTCGCAGCCCGCGGACTCGACGCCGTGCTCGACGCCCTTCTCGAACAGGATCTGCATGCCGACGCAGATGCCCAGCACCGGGCGGCCGCCGGCCAGCCGGCGGCCGATCACCTGCTCGCCGCGGACCGCCTTCAGGCCGCGCATGCACGCCTCGAAGGCGCCGACGCCGGGCACCAGCAGGCCGTCCGCGTCCAGCGCCTGCTGGAAGTTCGAGGTGACGGTGACGTCGGCGCCGGTCCGCTCCAGGGCGCGCTGCGCGGAGCGCAGGTTGCCGGAGCCGTAGTCCAGCACCACCACGTTCTTGCTCATGTCGCGGAACTCCTAGAAGCGCAGGATGCCTGCGGCCAGGCACATGGCCGAGGCGAAGGCGAGGACGAGGATCACGCTCTTCGGCTTGTCCTGCTTCCAGAACGACCAGACGCCGGTGGCGAAGAAGATGCCGAGGAAGATCAGTACCGTCGCCATCAGAGGGCGCCCTTGGTGGAGGGCAGGATGCCTTCGGCGCGCGGGTCCCGCTCGGAGGCGTAGCGCAGCGCCCGGGCGAGCGCCTTGAACTGGCACTCCACGATGTGGTGGGCGTTGCGGCCGTACGGCACGTGCACGTGCAGGGCGACCTGCGCCTGCGCCACGAAGGACTCCAGGATGTGCCGGGTCATCGTGGTGTCGTACGAGCCGATCATCGGGGCCATGCCCTCGGGCTCGGAGTGCACCAGGTACGGGCGGCCCGACAGGTCGACCGTGACCTGCGCCAGCGACTCGTCCAGCGGGACGGTGCAGTTGCCGAACCGGTAGATGCCGACCTTGTCGCCGAGCGCCTGCTTGAAGGCGGCGCCGAGGGCCAGGGCGGTGTCCTCGATGGTGTGGTGGGTGTCGATGTGCAGGTCGCCCTCGGTCTTCACCGTGAGGTCGAAGAGGCCGTGGCGGCCCAGCTGGTCGAGCATGTGGTCGTAGAACCCGACGCCCGTGGAGACGTCCGTCCTGCCGGTGCCGTCGAGGTCGATCTCGACCAGGACGGAGGTCTCCTTGGTGGTGCGTTCGACGCGGCCGATACGGGACATTGCGGGTTTACAGCTCCTTGATCACGGTGGAGACGGCGCCCAGGAAGGCGTCGTTCTCGGCGGGGGTGCCGGCGGTGACGCGCAGCCATCCTGGTACGCCGTTGTCGCGGACCAGCACGCCCCGGTCGAGGATCGCCTGCCACACCGCGTGGGTGTCGGCGAAGCGGCCGAACTGGATGAAGTTGGCGTCCGACTCGGTCACGTCGAGACCGAGCCCGCGCAGCGCGGCCACCACGCGGTCGCGCTCGGACTTCAGCTGCGCGACGTAGCCGAGCAGGGTGCCGGTGTGCTCCAGGCAGGCCAGCGCGGTGGCCTGGGTGACGGCCGACAGGTGGTACGGCAGCCGGACCAGCTGCACCGCGTCCACCACCGCCGGGTCGGCGGCCAGGTAGCCGAGCCGCAGCCCGGCCGCGCCGAACGCCTTCGACATGGTGCGGGAGACCACCAGGTTGGGGCGGCCCTCCAGCAACGGCAGCAGCGAGGCGCGGTGCGAGAACTCGACGTACGCCTCGTCCACGATCACCATGCTCGGGCCGGCGGCCTGCGCGGCCTCGTACAGCGCGAGCACGGTGTCCGCGTCCACGGCGGTGCCGGTCGGGTTGTTCGGCGAGCAGACGAACACCACGTTCGGGCGCAGCTCGGCGATCGCCGTGCGGGCCGCGTCCAGGTCGATGGTGAAGTCCTCGTTGCGCGGGCCGGAGACCCAGCCGGTGCCGGTGCCGCGGGCGATCAGCGCGTGCATCGAGTACGAGGGCTCGAAGCCGATCGCGGTGCGGCCGGGCCCGCCGAAGGTCTGCAGCAGCTGCTGCAGCACCTCGTTGGAGCCGTTGGCTGCCCACACCTGCTCCTTGGTCACCCGGTACCCGGTGGTGTCGGTCAGGTACGCGGCCAGGCCGGTGCGCAGCTCGACCGCGTCCCGGTCCGGGTAGCGGTTGAGCTGCCGGGCGGCCTCGGACACCCGCTCGGCGATCCGGGCCACCAGCGGCTCCGGCAGCGGGTACGGGTTCTCGTTGGTGTTCAGCTGGACGGGCACGTCCAACTGCGGGGCGCCGTACGGGGACTGGCCGCGCAGCTCGTCCCGGACGGGGAGGTCGTCGATCTTCGTCACGAGTTCGACCCCGTCCAGTCGCTGTGCCAGTTCTGTTCGTCTCCGACGAAACGCGCCTTGACCGCGTCGCCGTGGCCGGGCAGGTCCTCGGCCTCGGAGAGGTTGACCACGTGCGCGGCGATGTCCGCCAGCGCCTGCCGGTCGTACTCGACGACCTGGACGCCGCGCAGGAAGGTCTGCACGGACAGGCCCGAGGAGTGGCAGGCGCAGCCGCCGGTCGGCAGCACGTGGTTGGAGCCGGCCGCGTAGTCGCCCAGCGAGACCGGGGTGAAGCGGCCGAGGAAGATCGCGCCGGCGTTGCGCACCCGCTCGGAGACGGCGTGCGGGTCGGCGGTCTGGATCTCCAGGTGCTCGGCGGCGTACGCGTTGACCACGGCCAGGCCCTGGTCCAGGCCGTCGACCAGGATGATCCCGGACTGCGGGCCGCCCAGCGCCTCGGCCACCCGCTCGGAGTGCCGGGTGCGGGCGACCTGGGTCTTCAGCTCCGCCTCCACCGCGTCGGCCAGCTCCACCGAGGGGGTGACCAGCACCGAGCCGGAGGTCGGGCCGTGCTCGGCCTGGCTGATCAGGTCGGCGGCGACCTCGGCGGCGACCGCCGTGTCGTCCGCGAGCACCATGATCTCGGTCGGGCCGGCCTCCGAGTCGATGCCGATCCGGCCGGCGAACAGCCGCTTCGCGGCCGCCACGTAGATGTTGCCCGGGCCGGTGACCAGGTTGACGGGCGCGCACTCCTCGGTGCCGAGCGCGAACATCGCCACCGCCTGGGCGCCGCCCACCGCGTACACCTCGTCGACGCCGAGCAGCGCGCAGGCCGCCAGGATCGCCGGGTGCACCCGGCCGCCGAACGCCTTCTGCGGCGGCGAGGACACCGCGATGCCGCGCACCCCGGCCTCCTGCGCCGGCACCACGTTCATCACAACGGAGGACGGGTAGACCGCCAGACCGCCCGGCACGTACAGGCCGACCCGGTCCACCGGCACCCAGCGCTGGGTCACCGTGCCGCCGGGCACCACCTGCGTGGTGTGCCCGGTGCGCCGCTGGTCGCCGTGGACGGCGCGGGCCCGGCGGATCGACTCCTCCAGCGCGGCGCGCACCTTCGGCTCCAGTTGCTCCAGCGCCTCGGCGATCTGCTCGGCCGGGACCCGGGTGGACGTCAGCCGCACCCCGTCGAAGCGCTCGGTGATGTCGATCAACGCCGCCACGCCGCGATGGCGTACGTCCTCCGCGATCGGCCGCACCTTCTCAAGGGCGGCCGCCACGTCGAACTCGGCACGGGGCAGCACGTCGCGGGGGTCCTGGTCGGAGCCGCGGAGGTCGATTCGAGAGATCACAGGCCCAAGTGTAAGGAGTGACGAAAAACGACATCCGGGCATTTCAGTCCGTGATACGAAGGGTGAGACGACGACAAGATCATCGGGGGACGCGGTGGAGCAGGCACCGGACGACTGGACCGACACCGAACGCGGCCTGTGGGAGGCCTTCCGCCACGGCGACGTGTACGACCTGCGGACCGGGCCGGCCGAGCGGCGCACCGACCTGGTCCTGCCCGCCCCCGCCGGCGCCGCCGTCCGCCCGACGGGGACAGCCACGGCCCGAACGACCCGTTCACCGCCGAGGAGTGGGGGCCCGGGCGCACCGTCCGCGCCGAGGTGGTCGCCCGGCTGCTGCTGCACGGGCCGGAGCCCGTCCCCGGCCGGGTCACCGCGCTGAAGCTCACCGGCGCGCTGATCACCGGAGACCTCCGGCTGGCCGGCGGCAGCATCGGCTGCTACGTCGAGTTCCAGCTCTGCCGCTTCGACCGCAAACTGCTGATCTCCGAGGCCAACGCCAGCACCCTGCGGCTGGTCTCCTGCACCCTCCCCCGGCTGGAGGCCTCCCGGCTCGCCACCGAGGGCGACGTCCACCTCGCCCGCTGCGGCATACCCGGCGGCATCCGCCTCACCGACGCCCGCATCGGCACCGACCTGCTGCTCAACCAGTCCGCCGTCGGCCCCGACTCCTTCGGGCGCGCCGTCTCCGCCGACGGCCTCACCGTCAACCAGGACTGCGAGGCCGAACGCCTCGACCTGCTCGGCGAACTCAGCCTCCGCTCGGCCCGGATCGGCGGCCGGCTCTCGCTGCGCGGCGCCGCGCTGCGCTCCGTCCCCAACAACCCGAACGCGCTGAACGCCCCGCGGATCACCATCGGCCACACCCTGTACCTGTCCGGCTCCGACGACAGCACCTGGACCGGCTCCCGCACCGTGTACGGCTCCGGCTACGGCGAGTCCGGCGACGCCCTCGCGGACCGCACCACCCGCCACACCCCGTTCCGCGCCTGGGGCCGGGTCCGGCTCTCCGACGCCCGCTTCGACAACGCCTGCCTGATCACCGCCGCCGAGTTCCACCTCGGCCCCGGCCAGGAGCTCTCCCTCAACCGGATCCAGACCCCCGAACTGCGCTTCACCTGCGCGACCCCGCCCACCGGCACCGTCAGCCTCAACCGCGCCCGGATCGGCAACCTGGTCGACTCCCCCGGCGCCTGGCCCACCGACCAGCACGTCTCCCTCACCGGCTTCAGCTACGAGTCCCTCCGCCCGGCCTCCCCCTTCCCGCTGGAACGCCGCGTCGCATGGGTCGAGTCCGGCGCCGAGTTCCGCCCCGAGGCGTACGAGCAGCTCGCCGCCGCGCTCCGCCGGGACGGCGCCGACGAGGACGCCCGCACCGTCCTGCTCGCCAAGCAGCGCCGCCGCCGCGCCACCCTGCCGCTGCCCGGCCGGCTCTGGGGCCACCTCCAGGACGCCGCCATCGGCTACGGCTACCGCCCCGGCAGGGCCGCCGCCTGGCTGGTGCTCGCCTGGGCGCTCGGCACCCTCTACTTCCAGCACCACCCGCCGGCGGCCGTCAAGCCCGACGAGAAGGTGGTCTGGAACCCGGCCCTGTACGCCGCCGGCAAGGTCCTCCCGCTGATCGACCTCGGCCAGTCCGGCTGGAACCCCGACCACACCGGCCAGTGGGTCGCCACCGCCATGGTCCTGACCGGCTGGGTCCTCGCCACCACCGCCGTCGCGGGCGCCACCCGGCTCCTCCAGCGTGGCTAGCGGTAAGTCCGGAGCGGCGGCGGCCCCACGGGAACTACGCTGTCCGCCGTGACTGATCGGCTCCCGCTCTTCCCGTTGAACACGGTCCTGTACCCGGGCCTGGTGCTGCCCCTGCACGTCTTCGAGGAGCGCTACCGCCGCCTGGTCGCCGACCTGGAGAAGCTGCCCGAGGACGAGCCGCGCCGCTTCGGCGTGGTCGCCGTCCGGGACGGCCGGGAGACCGCACCGGTCCGCGAACTCGACGACCCCGCAGGCCCGTTGGACGGCATCGGGGCGCCCGGCGCCGACCCGCTGGACGCCCTCCACCCGGTCGGCTGCGTCGCCGACATCGCCTCCGTCCGGGAGCAGCCCGAGGGCCGCTACGAACTCCTCGTCACCGGCACCACCCGGTTCCGGCTGCGCGCGGTCGACGCCACCGGCCCCTACCTGGTCGGCGACGTCTCCGTGGTCCCCGAGCAGCCCGGCGAGGGCTCCGGCGCGCTCGCCGCCGGCGTCGAACGGGCCTTCCGCACCTACCAGAAGCGGCTGGCCGGCGCCCGCGAGGCCACCCTCAGCGGCGAACCCGAACTCCCCGACGACCCGCAGGTGCTCTCCTACCTGGTCGCCGCCGCGACCGCCCTGCCGGTGAGCGTCAAGCACGAACTGCTCGCCTGCCCCGACACCGCGCAGCGCCTCACCCGCGAGCTCGAACTGCTCCGCCACGAGAGCGCCGTGATCGCCAAGCTCCCGTCCCTGCCCGCCGTCGACCTCACCCGCCAGGCATTCAGCCCGAACTGAGGACTCCCCCGCCCATGCCCAAGAAGAAGACCGCCGGCGGCACCCCCGCCACCGTCGCCCTCGACGCCGCCGCGGTCCCGTTCACCGTCCACGAGTACGCCCACGACCCGGCCGCGAGCTCCTACGGGGCCGAGGCCGCCGAAGTCCTCGGCATCCCGCCGGAGCGCGTCTTCAAGACCCTCCTCGCCGAGACCGACGGGGCCCTCGCCGTCGCCGTCGTCCCCGTCTCCGGCCAGCTCGACCTGAAGGCGCTGGCGGCCGCGCTCGGCGCGAAGCGCGCCGCGATGGCGGACCCCGCCGCCGCCGAACGCTCCACCGGCTACGTCCTGGGCGGCATCTCCCCGCTCGGCCAGCGCAAGAAGCTCCGCACCGTCGTCGACGCCACCGCCCTCGACCACCCCACCGTCTACGTCTCCGCCGGCAAACGCGGCATGGAGGTCGAACTCGCCCCGGCGGACCTGGTCCGGCTGACGAACGCGAAGACGTGGGCGATCGGCCGGTAGTCGGGGCTGCGGGCGGGTGCGAGAACAGGGGCCCCTACTGCGCCCAGTACGGCGGCCGGTCCGGCTCCCGCTTGCCGAAGGTCGCCGACAGGGCGAGCAGCACGATGGTCGCCGTCATCGGCCACACCAGCAGCGCGCCGTGGGCGGTGAGCTCCAGCGGCCCGTCGAAGGTCCCGCCGTTGCCGACGGCGAGGGCGTGCGCGCGCAGGTCGGACGTGGGGCCGAGGCGGGTGCCGAGCTGCCAGCCGATGACGGAGCCGAGGAGGCCGCCGAGGGTGAGGCCGACGGCGACGGCGATGCCGCCGCCGCGGGCGCGGGTCCAGAGGAAGGCGCCGAGGGCGGTGAGGACGCCGAGGGCGAGGCCGAGCAGGGAGAAGACGCCGACCGCGGCGATCTGCTGTTCGCCTTCGGGGTCGCGGTAGAGGATCCGGTTGTCCTGGACCTCGAAGCCGATCCGGGGGGCGAGCCAGAGCCAGAGCAGGCCGAGGACGACGCCGAGGACCGCTCCGGCGACCGTGATGATCGCGCCGATCCGCAGTTCGGGGCCGACCGGCGGCCGCTCGACGGGGGCGGGCGCCTGGTGCGGGTGGGGCGGGGCGAACGGGTCCGACCCGGGCGGCGGCGTGTCACCCGCAGGTGTGTTCGGTACGGTCACGTCCCCATCGTTTCATGGCTGCCCCCGCCGCTGTCGATCTCCGGACGGGGCGGGGTTCCCGAACGGGGGCTCAGCGGGCGGCGCGCCGGTACGCCCACGTGGCGAGCGTCAGCGAGCCGAGGCCGACGGCGCCGCAGACGCCGAGGTCGAGCAGCACGCGGGCCCAGTCGGGCTGCGGGGCGAAGGTGAGGGCGAAGGCGTCGACGCCGTAGCTGGAGGGCAGCAGGTCGCGCAGCCACTGCACCGGGACGGGCAGCCGGGAGGCCGGCAGGACGCCCAGCAGCAGGGCCGCGGACATGCCCAGCTGTCCGGCGAGGGTGGCGAGTTCCTGTCGCGGGGCGAGGAGGCCGAGGGCCGCGCCGAGCCCGGCGAGCGCGGCGCCGGCCAGCGGGATCACGGCGAGCAGGATCCACAGCCGGCCCATCGGCAGGTCGAACATCCAGCTGCCGGCGGCGGCGGTGACGAACACGCCGGGGACGGTGAAGGAGGCGTACGCGGCGGCGGTGCCGAGGACCACGGAGGCGGGCGGGACGGGCAGCGTCGCGTAGTGGTCGAGGCCGCCGGTGTGCCGGAGCTTCCCGAAGTACTGGGCGAGCAGGTTGAGCGCGACGAAGGCGACGACCAGGACGGCGGAGCCGGACACCACGGCGTGCGCGGACGGGTTGTCGCCGGGGTCGACGACGCCGCGCATCATCACCAGGATGCCGATGGACTGGAAGGTGGCGACGAACAGCAGCGGGATCCGGGAGACCTTGGCGCGGGCCAGCTGGGCGCGGTAGACGGCGGCGAGCGCGGGCAGCAGCCGGGCGGCGGGGCCAGCGGGGCGGCCTGCGCGGTGCCGGTGGCGGCGGGGGCGTCGAGCAGGGTCATCGGGCGAGTCCTCCGTGCCGGCCGCCGAGCCGGAGGTAGGCGTCTTCCAGGGTGGGGGTGGCGAGGGTGAAGTCGTCGAGGGCGGCGAAGGCGGGCCCGGTGGTGACGGCGGCGACCAGTTCGCGGGCCTCGTCGGGGGTGGTGCGCAGGGTCCAGCGGCGGCCGGTGCGCTCGGCGCGGTCGGCGAGCGCGGCGACGGCGGGCACCTCGGTGGGGGCGTCGTGCCGCCAGACCAGGTCGAGCCGGACGTGGCCGTCGACCAGGGCCTTGAGGCCGCCGGGGGTGTCGCAGGCGATGACCTTGCCGCCGTCGACGACGGCGACCCGGTCGAGCACGGTCTCGGCCTCGATGACGTTGTGGGTGACCAGCAGGACGGTCGTGCCGCGCTCGGCGCGGCGGCGGTCGACGGCGCTCCAGACGGCGCGGCGGGCGACCGGGTCCATGCCGGTGGTGGGTTCGTCGAGGACCAGCAGCGGGCGGTCGCCGACCAGGGTGGCGGCGAAGCAGGCGAGGCGGCGCTGGCCGCCTGAGAGTTTGGCGAGCGGCCGATGGGCGAGCGGTTCGAGGCCGAGTTCGGTGATCACGTCGACGGTCTCGGTGCGGGCCTGGCGGCGGGTGAGGCCGCGGAGCCGGCCGGTGGTCTCGGCGGCGAGGGCGACGGTGAGCTCGTCGAGGGCGGTGGATTCCTGGCCGAGGTAGCCGAGCAGCCGGGCGGCCCGTTCGGGGTGGCGGACGATGTCGTGGCCGAGCAGGTCGATGCTGCCGGCGTCGGGGCGGAGCAGGCCGGTGAGCTGGCGGACCAGGGTGGACTTGCCGGCGCCGTTGGGCCCGAGCAGCCCGAAGATCTCGCCGCGTCGGACGGCGAGGTCGATGCCGTCGTTGGCCCGGACCTCGGTGCCGCCCGCCCGGTAGGTCTTGACCAGGCCGCTGACGGTGCAGCAGCCCTGAGGTGCCTTGCTCACGACGGAAGACTCTACGCGCCGTACCGGGCGTTCCGGGCACGCGGGTCGTGCGGTCAGCTGTCCTCCAGCGCCCCCTGGGGCTGCCGGGTGTCGGGGACGCGGGCGGCCAGTTCCTTCCAGAAGCCCTCGCGGATGGCGTACCGGTCCTGCTCGTCGATCTGGTCCTCCTTGTGCGCGAGCAGGCCGAACCGGGCGGCGTAGCGCAGCAGTTCGCCGTCGAGGCGGTGCGGGATGCGCGGGTGGTCGGTCCACAGCAGGGCGGGCCGGTCGGCGGGGCCGAGGCGGTCGAGCCAGCGGCGGGCGAAGACCTGGCCGACCTCCTGCGGGTCTCCGCCGACGCTGGTGAGGTCCTCCTCGCGGTCGGCCCAGCGCTGGGCGGCGGTGGTGAGGCGGTCCAGGGTGGGCAGCGCGTCGGCGGCGGTGGCGGTGTCGGCGCGGTCCAGCCAGCCGCGGTCGGAGGACCAGCGCAGCACCGGTCCGCCGAGCGCGGCGGCAGGCGGGACGACGGGTACGGGGGTGCGGCCGGCCAGGTCCTTGGGGGTGGGGATGACCCGTAACGGGGCGGGGGCGGCGGCCGCGGCGGCCGCCGCCGCGGCGCGGGGCCGGGGCGGGGCGGGCAGGACGGCGACGGGCGCGACCGCGGTGACGGGGGTGACGGGTTCGCGGGGGCGGGCCCAGCGTTCGATCCAGGCGCGGTCGAGGACCCGGCGCTCGTCGGCCTCGCCGACGAGTTCCTCGGACTGGTTGAAGTCGCCGTCGGCGGCCTCCAGCGCCCACAGGTGGACGGCGACACCGTGCTCCTTGGCGGAGGCGACGCCGGGCAGCAGGTCGCCGTCGCCGGTGACCAGGACCACGTCGGCGCAGGCGTGGTTGCGGGCGAGTTCGCTGAGTTCGGCGTGCATGGCGGCGTCCACGCCCTTCTGCACCCAGCGGCCCTCGGCCCGGGTGAGGGCGCCGAGCCGGACGGTGACCCTGGGCAGCACCCGCAGGCGGCGGTGCTCGGGCGCCGGTCTGCGGTCGATCGCGGCGTCGAACCAGTAGATCCGCAGCAGCGGGAGCCCGGTCTCCTCCTCGGCGCGCTCGCGCAGGGCGCCGATCAGCACCGGGTGGTCGACGGCGATCCGTGACCGGCCGGGTTCTCCGGCGAGCAGGCTGGCGGCGGCGCCCAGCACGTAGCCCGCGTCGACCAGGACGACGCAGCGGTCCATCTCCGGCACCTCCTCCTCGGCCCGGTGCCCGGCGGTGGGGGCCGCCCGGCGGTCCGGCCACCGTTGCGCACTCCTTTACCCGTCGTTCGCTCCGCGAACCGCGCCCGGGGGTTCCGCCGCGACCCTGGATACTGGGACATCGTGCGGAAGAGTGCGGTGGCATTGTGCGGAGTGGCGGCGGTCGGCGCGGTCGCCCTCGTCCTGGTGCCCGCGACCGTTCCGGAGACGTCCCGCGGGGACACCGCGCTGGTGTCGGTGGTGGTCAACGGCGGCCGCACGGTGGAGCTGGGCCCGACCGAGACCCGGACGTTCCCGGTCGAGGTGACGGCGACGGACCGGTCCGGCATCCGCGCGGTCGATCCGATCGGCCTGTGGGGCCCGAACTACGCGACGCTCAAGGTCGGCCCGATGACGTGCGTGCCGCTGGACGCCACCGGCACGGTGAGCCGCTGCACGGGCGAGGCGACGGCGGCGGCGACCTCCCGGGTGCTGTTCGACGACCAGGCCGGCACCTGGTTCGTGGACCTGCGGATCCGCGCCGGCGACGGCGACCGCTACGTGTCGAAGTCGGCGGGCGGTTTCTCGCTGAAGCGGACGGCGGGATTCGACGAGGTGTCCGCCCCGGCCCGCGCGGCCTCGGGCGACGCTGTCCAGGTGCAGGCCCGGCTGCGGCGCGCGATGTGGGACGAGCACGACTGGGTGCCGCAGCCGGGCACGCTGGTGTACCTGCAGTTCCGGCCGGCCGGCTCGGACACCTGGACCACCCTGTCGGCGGCGGGCACGGACGGCGAGGGCCGGGTGTCGATGCAGATGCCGGCCCGGCTGTCGGGCGCGTACCAGTGGTTCGCGCCGGGCGACAAGTGGACGGGGGCGGCCGTCTCCGCCGAGATCCCGGTCGAGGTGGACGCGGAGCCGGTGCACCCCGGGCAGTGAACGCGGAAGGGCCGCCGGGGAGTTGCCCCGGCGGCCCGTCCCGGTGGAGCGTCAGCCGCGCAGTTCGGCGGCGACCAGCTCGGCGATCTGCACCGCGTTGAGCGCGGCGCCCTTGCGCAGGTTGTCGTTGGAGAGGAACAGCGACAGGCCGTTGTCGACGGTCTCGTCCACCCGGATCCGGCCGACGTAGCTCGGGTCCTGGCCGGCGGCCTGGAGCGGGGTGGGGATGTCGGTGAGGACGACGCCGGGGGCGTCGGCCAGCAGCTCGGTGGCGCGCTCGGGGCCGATCGGGCGGGCGAAGCGGGCGTTCACCTGGAGCGAGTGGCCGGTGAAGACCGGGACGCGCACGCAGGTGCCGGAGACCTTGAGCCCGGGGATGCCGAGGATCTTGCGGCTCTCGTGGCGGAGCTTCTGCTCCTCGTCGGTCTCGTTGCTGCCGTCGTCGACCAGCGCGCCGGCGAACGGCAGCACGTTGAACGCGATCGGCCGCTTGTAGACGCCCGGCTCGGGGTACTCGACGGCCGCGCCGTCGTGCACCAGCGCGGTCGCGCCGTCGACGACCTTGCGGGCCTGCTCGTGCAGCTCGGAGACGCCGGCCAGGCCGGAGCCGGAGACCGCCTGGTAGGTGGAGACCACCAGCGAGACCAGCTCGGCCTCGTCGTGCAGCGGCCGCAGCACGGGCATCGCGGCCATCGTGGTGCAGTTGGGGTTGGCGATGATGCCCTTGGGGCGCTCGGCGACGGCCGCGGGGTTGACCTCGGCGACGACCAGCGGGACGTCGGGGTCGCGGCGCCAGGCGGAGGAGTTGTCGATGACGACGGCTCCGGCCTCGGCGACCTTCGGGGCGAGGGCCTTGGAGGTGGACCCGCCGGCGGAGAAGATCACGATGTCGAGGCCGCGGTAGTCGGCCGTGGCGGCGTCCTCGACGGTGACCTCGGTGTCCTTCCACGGCAGGGTGCGTCCGGCCGAGCGGGCCGAGGCGAACAGCCGCAGCTCCTGAACAGGGAAGTCGCGCTCCGCCAGGATCTCGCGGACCACGCCGCCGACCTGACCGGTGGCTCCTACGATGCCGACCTTCATCCGTCTCCTCCTCCTACGTGTTTCCCAGCAATCATGCCTTGTCAGAGGGGGTGCGCGCGGTGCCGTCCCAAGGCGTGAACTTCTGCCGTCCGGCGCGGCAATCCCTCCGGTCCGGCCGCGTCCGGGCCGGAAATTCTCCCGTCGGGCGGGTCAGTGGTGGGCGAGCAGCGGCAGCCGCACCGCGGGGGTGGGGATGCGGCCGGCCCGGTGCAGCAGGGCCTTGAGCGCGGTCGGGTTGGGTCCGGCGAACGCGGCCCGGGACACCTCGGCCAGTTCGGCTCCCAGCTTGCGGGCCAGCGGCACGTCGCCGTCCGCCCAGGCCCGGTGCAGGTCGACGAAGCGGGCGGTCTCCAGGTGCGCGGAGGCGAGGATGCCGCCGTCGGCACCGAGCGCGAGCAGCGGGGACAGGAACAGGTCGTCGCCCGCCATGACGCCGCGCGGTTCGGCGGCCAGCAGCGCGATCGTCTGCTCGTCGAGGCCGCCGGGCGCGTACTTGAGGCCCGCGACCTGCGGCAGCGCCAGCAGCTCCAGCAGGGCGCCGGCGCCGAGCGGCTGCCCGGTGCGGTACGGGATGTGGTAGATCACCAGCGGCACGGGGCTGCCGGCGGCCAGCTCGCGGAAGTGCGCGAGCACCCCGGCCTCGCCGGGGCGGACGAAGGCGGGGACGGCGACCAGGGCGGCGTCGGCCCGGCCCTCCAGTCGGCCCAGCGCCTCGGCGGTGCGGGCGGTGCCGCCGTGGCCGGCGCCGACGGTGAGCACGGCGCCGTGCTCGGCGGTGACGCGGCGGCAGAGTTCGACCACCGCGTCCTGTTCGGCGTCGGTGAGCGAGCCGGGTTCGCCGGTGGTGCCGAGGGCGACCAGTCCGGCGGCGCCGGCGTCCAGGCTGTCGCGGGCCAGCTGCTCCAGGGCGTCGAGGGCGACGGCGCCGTCGGCGGTGAAGGGCGTGACCAGCGGGACGTGGATGCCGTGGAGTTCCATGGGGGAAGCGTGCCGGGCGCCGACCGTGCGGGTCCAGTTCACATTTCCGATGCTTCTCATAAGCTGGGCCGATGCTCGATGTGCGACGACTGCGGCTGCTGCGCGAACTGGCCCACCTGGGGACGATCGCGGCGGTGGCGGAGGCCCTGGCGTTCAGTCCTTCGGCGGTGTCCCAGCAGCTGTCGGTGCTGGAGCGGGAGGCGGGGGTGCCGCTGCTGGAGCGGACCGGGCGGCGGGTGGCGCTGACCCCGGCGGGCCGGAACCTGGTGCGGCACACCGAGGCGGTGCTGGAGCTGCTGGAGCGGGCGGACGCCGAGCTGGCGCACGCCCGCCGCGGCCTGGCCGGCCCGCTGCGGATCGGCGCCTACCCGTCCGCGGTGCGCGCCCTGGTGCCCGCCGCGCTCGCCGAACTGGCTTCCCGACACCCGGAGCTGGAGGCGATGGTGAGCGAGGTGGACCCGGCGGCGGTGGCGGCGGCGCTGCGCGCGGGCGAGCTCGACCTGGCACTGGTGCACGAGTACGACCTGGTGCCGGGCGAGCCGGAGGAGGGCATCGCGCTGACCGGCCCGGTGTTCGCCGAGCCGCTGTACCTGGCGGCCCGCTCCCCCGGCACGCTCGCCGACCACCGGGGCAGCCCGTGGATCACCGCCCCGGCCGGCACGCTCTGCCACGAGATGACCCAACGGGCCTGCCAGGCCGCCGGGTTCAGCCCCCGGATCCGGCACCGGGTGGACGACTTCGCGGCCCAGCTGGCGCTGGTGGCGGTCGGCCAGGGCGTGGCGCTGGTGCCGCACCTGGGCACCGGCGACTGCCCGCCGGGCGTGTCGCTGACCCGCCTGCCGGTCTACCGCCGGACCCGCACCGCGTTCCGTGCGGGCGCGGCGGCGCACCCGGCGGTGGCGGCGTTCGCGGCGGCCCTGCACACGGCGGTGCCGGCCGAGCTGCGGACGGCCTGACGGCCCGTCAGCTTTCGGCGAACTCCCGCACTGCGTGCCAGACTTCGGCGGGCCGCTCCTCCTGCATGAAGTGCCCGCCGCCCTCGATCAGGCCGGTGCTGAGCGCCCGCACCCCGGCCTCCCGCAGGCCGGCCGCGTAGGCGTCGAGGTCGACGGGTTCGCGGGTGCCGCGCAGGTAGAGCAGCGGGGTGTCGACGGGGCCGGCGGCGGCCGAGTCGGCGTTGTCGCGGGCGTCCTGCGCGAGGGCCCGGTAGAGGTCGAACCCGGCGGTGAGCTGCGGCAGTTCGCGGTAGGCGGCGGCCTGTTCGGCGCGGGACCCGGGGGTGATCCGGTCGGGGTCGGCGGACAGCACCCGGCGGAAGTGGTCGAAGTACGCCTGCTGGCGTCCGTCGACCAGGAGCTCGGGCAGGTCGGGGACGGCGTGCAGGCCGAAGTGCCAGATGTGCGGGTTGCGCAGCACCTGCTCCCAGGGGGCGACGCCGGGCAGCACGGTGTTCATCACCACCACCCGGTCGACGGCGTCGTGGCGGCGCAGGTAGGCGTAGGCGGCCATGCCGCCGGCGTCGTGGCCGACCAGGGTGGCGCCGGTGAGGCCGAGTTCGCCGATCAGGGTGTGCACGGCGGCGGCGATCCGCCGCTTGGAGCCGCCGGTGGAGCCGGTGGAGCGGCCGATGCCGGGCAGGTCGACGGCCAGCAGGCGGGCGTCCCGGCCGGCCGCGGCCATCACGGGCCGCCAGCTGCGGGAGGACTCGGGCCAGCCGTGCAGCAGCAGGAAGGGCCGGCCGTCGGGGTCGCCGGATTCCACGACGTGCAGGGAGAGTTCGCCAACGGGCACCTGACGGCGCCTCAGTTCGATCGACATGCGACATGTCTACCAAAAGACATGGATCATGTCGATCACCGGCCGTCTAGGCTGGCGGCATGACAGACGACCGCCCGGCCTGGGAGCGCGGCACCGGCTTCCTGCTGGCCCGGCTCGGCTCGCTCACCGCCCGCTCCTGGACGGCCTTCCTCGGCGAGCACCGGCTGACCCAGGCCCAGTACGCGGTGCTGGTCGCGCTCGGGCGGCACGGGCCGGTCGGCCAGGGCCGGCTGGCCGAACTGGTGGCCGTGGACGCCCGCAACCTGGTGTCGGTGCTCGACGGCCTGACGGACCGCCGGCTGCTGGAGCGCCGCCCGCACGACACCGACGGCCGCCGCCGGGTGGTCGCGCTGACCGCCGACGGGCGCGCCCTGGCCGACGGCCTGGCCGCCGCGGCCGCCGCCGAGCAGGACCGCTTCCTGGCCGCGCTGCCGCCGGCCGACCGCACCCGCCTGAACCGGCTGCTCCAGCGCCTCTACGACGCCCAGCTGACCGGCCCCGACCGGGGGGCTTGAACCGGTCGATAGCCTTCCGCCATGCATGAGTTGAACGAGCAGACGGAGCAGCCCGGCCGGTTCGGCACGGCTGCCACGGTGGAGATCGAGGCCGAGCGGGTCCGCGGCGTGCGCACCGAGTACGCACCGGACCACGACGGCGACCCGGACCCGGGCGAGATCGTCTGGACCTGGGTGCCGTTCGAGGAGAACGACGGCCGCGGCAAGGACCGTCCGGTGCTGGTGGTGGCCCGGGAGCGGGCCGGCACGCTGCTGACGGTGATGCTGTCCAGCAAGGGCCACGACCGCGACCCGGACTGGGTGCCGCTCGGCGCCGGGCCGTGGGACCGCAGCGGCCGGGACTCCTGGGTCGCCCTGGACCGGGTGTTCCGGGTGCACGACGGCGGGATGCGGCGCGAGGCCTGTGCCCTGGACCGGGCCCGTTTCCAGCTGGTCGTCGACTCGTTGAGGCACCGTTACGGCTGGCACTGAGTAACGATTGTCGGATGGTCTTACACAGTCTGCCCTCAACCGGGTACAACGGCTCCAGCATCCCCAACAGTTGACCTGGAGTCGGACGCATGAGCAGCAACACCCCTCCTGGCTACGGGCCTCAGGACCCGTACGGCCAGAACCCGTACGGCCAGCAGCAGCCCCCGGCCGGCGGCGGCTACGGCGCGCCGACGCCGCCGCCCCCGCCGCCGGGCTACGGCGAGCAGCAGCCGGGGTACGGCGCCCAGCCCGGCTACGGGCAGCCGGGCTACGGCGCTCCGCAGGCCCAGTGGCCGGGCTGGCTCGCCCCGACCCCGCCGCCCGGCATGCAGCCGGCGCCGGGCACCCGGGTGCTGGCCTCGTTCGGCGACCGCTTCCTGGCGCGCCTGATCGACTGGGCGGTGCTGCTGATCCCGATCGCCGTGGTGTTCTCGATCGCGCCGAGCCTGTTCGTCTACTACCTGCTGATCGCGGTGGTCTACGCCGGCTACGACGCGGCGATGATGCTCACCCAGCACGGCCAGACCGTCGGCAAGAAGGTCATGAAGCTGCGGGTGGTCAGCCTGGCCCACGGCGGCCGTCCGACCGACAACGAGATCTGGACCCGCGCCGGGGTCTGGGGCGGCCCGATCCTGGTTCCGGTCGTCGGCGGCCTGGTCGCCCTGCTGAACGGCCTGTGGCAGCTGTGGGACAAGCCGCTGCAGCAGGCGTTGCACGACAAGGTCGGCAAGACCGTGGTGGTCAAGGAGTACTGACCGGGCGTCAGCAGTGGAGGCCCCCGCCGCGGTGCGGCGGGGGCCTCCGGGTCAGCCGGCCAGGCAGCTCGGGCCGAGCAGCTGCTTGAGGTCGCCGAACAGCGCGGGGTCGGACTTCACCCGGTGCCGGTCCAGGCGCAGCACCACGGTCCTGGTCCGCCCGCGCAGGTGGACGTGCACCTCGGTGCTGCCCTTGTGGTGGGTGAGCACCTCGCCGAGCCGGCCGACGATCGGCGGGGTGAGCTTGTTCTCCGGCACGGTGATCACGATCGGCAGCTGCGCGCCGACGTTGGACAGGTCGGGCACCGAGAGCTCCATGCCCATCAGCCGCGGCACGTCCTCCCGTTTGTCGAGCTTGCCACGGACGAACACCACGGCGTCCTCGACCAGTTGGGAGGAGACCAGCTGGTAGCTGGCGGGGAAGAACATGCAGTCGATGGAGCCCGCCAGGTCCTCGACGGTGGCGATCGCCCAGGCGTTGCCCTGCTTGGTCATCTTGCGCTGGAGGCCGGAGATGATGCCGCCGATGGTGACGATGGCGCCGTCGGGGCGCTCGGCGAGGTCGGCGACCGCGCAGTCCGCCTTGTCGGCGAGCACGTGCTCGATGCCGTGCAGCGGGTGCGAGGAGACGTACAGGCCGAGCATCTCGCGCTCCTGGGTGAGCAGGAAGGACTTCTCCCACTCCTCCTCGGAGAACACCACGTCCAGGCCGAAGCTCGGCTCGTCGGAGACGCTGTCGCCGCCGAAGAGGTCGAACTGGCCCTCCGCCTCCTTGCGCTTGATGCTGACCACGTTGTCGATCATCGGCTCGAACTGGGCGGTCAGGCCCTTGCGGGTGTGGCCGAGGGAGTCGAACGCGCCGGCCTTGATGAGGGATTCGACGGTGCGCTTGTTGCAGACCACGGCCTCGACCTTGTCGAGGAAGTCGGGGAACGAGGCGTACTTCCCCTTGGCCCTGCGGGTGCGGATCATCGACTCCACCACCGGCCCGCCGACGTTGCGGATCGCGGTCAGCCCGAACCGGACGGTCTCGCTGCCGTGCGGGGTGAAGTCGGCGTCGGACTCGTTGACGTCCGGCGGCAGCACCTGGATGCCCATCTTGCGGCACTCGTTGAGGTAGACCGCGGACTTGTCCTTGTCGTCCTTGACCGAGGTGAGCAGCGCCGACATGTACTCGGCCGGGTAGTTGGCCTTGAGGTAGGCGGTCCAGTAGGAGACCAGGCCGTAGCCGGCGGTGTGCGCCTTGTTGAAGGCGTAGCCGGAGAACGGCACCAGCACGTCCCACACGGCCTGGATCGCGGCGTCCGAGTAGCCGCGTTCGCGGCAGCCCTTCTGGAAGGGGACGAACTCGGCCTCCAGGATCTCCTTCTTCTTCTTGCCCATGGCGCGGCGCAGCAGGTCGGCCTGGCCGAGCGAGTAGCCGGCCAGGATCTGCGCGGCCTTCTGCACCTGCTCCTGATAGACGATCAGGCCGTAGGTCGGCTCCAGGATCTCCCGCAGCGGCTCCTCCAGCTCCGGGTGGATCGGGGTGATCTCCTGCTGGCCGTTCTTGCGCAGCGCGTAGTTGGTGTGCGAGTTGACGCCCATCGGGCCCGGCCGGTACAGCGCCAGGACGGCGGAGATGTCCTCGAAGTTGTCGGGCTTCATCAGGCGCAGCAGCGAGCGCATCGGGCCGCCGTCGAGCTGGAAGACGCCGAGCGTGTCGCCGCGGGCGAGGAGTTCGTAGGCGGGCTTGTCGTCCAGCGGCAGCTGGAGCAGCTCGATCTTGACGCCCTTGTTCTTCTCGATCGCCTTGACGGCGTCGTCCATGATCGTCAGGTTGCGCAGTCCGAGGAAGTCCATCTTGAGAAGGCCGAGGCCCTCGCAGGTGGGGTAGTCGAACTGGGTGATGGTGACGCCGTCGGTGTGCCGGGTCCACACCGGGATGTGGTCGGTGAGCGGCTCGGCGGACATGATGACGCCGGCCGCGTGCACGCCCGGCTGGCGGATCAGGCCCTCGATGCCGCGCGCGGTGTCGATCACCTTGCGGACGTCGGGGTCGTTCTCGTAAAGGCCGCGGATCTCGCCGGCCTCGCCGTAGCGGGGGTGCGAGGAGTCGGTGATGCCGGACAGCGGGATGCCCTTGCCCATGACGTCCGGCGGCATCGCCTTGGTGATCCGGTCGCCCATCGCGTACGGGTAGCCGAGGACCCGCGAGGAGTCCTTGATGGCGGCCTTCGCCTTGATGGTGCCGTACGTGACGATCATGGCGACCTTGTCGGAGCCCCACTTCTCCGTCACGTAGCGGATCACGTCGCCGCGCCGGCGCTCGTCGAAGTCGATGTCGACGTCGGGCATGGAGATGCGCTCGGGGTTGAGGAAGCGCTCGAAGATCAGGCCGTGCGGGATCGGGTCGAGGTCGGTGATGCCCATCGCGTAGGCGACCAGCGAGCCGGCCGCGGAGCCTCGGCCGGGGCCGACCGCGATGCCCTGGCTCTTGGCCCACATGATGAAGTCGGCGACCACGAGGAAGTACGCCGGGAACCCCATCTGGATGATGGTGTCCATCTCGTACTCGGCGAGCTTCTTGTGCTCGTCGTCGTAGCCGTTCGGGAACCGCCAGTCCATGCCCTCCCAGACCTTGGACTTGAAGAAGTCCGCCTCGGACGCGAAGCCCTCCGGGATGGGGAAGCGCGGCATCAGGTTCTTGAACTCGAACATGCCGGTGGTGTCGACCCGCTGGGCGACCAGCAGCTGGCTGTTGCGGCAGCCCTCCTGCCAGATGTCGGAGGAGTCCAGGCCGTACATCTCGGCGGCCGACTTGATGTAGTAGCCGGTGCCGTCGAACCGGAAGCGGTCCGGGTCGGAGAGGTTCTTGCCGGTCTGCACGCACAGCAGCAGGTCGTGGGCGCCGGCGTCGGCCTCGGTGGTGTAGTGCGAGTCGTTGGTGACCACCGGCGGGATGTTCAGCTTCCGGCTGATCTCGACCAGGCCGTCGCGGACCCGCTTCTCGATGTCGAGGCCGTGGTCCATCAGCTCCAGGAAGTAGTTCTCCTTGCCGAAGATCTCCTGGTACTCGGCAGCCGAGCGGACCGCCTCGTCGAACTGGCCGAGCCGCAGCCGGGTCTGCACCTCGCCGGACGGGCAGCCGGTGGTGGCCATCAGGCCGGCCGCGTGCTCGGCGATGATCTCCTTGTCCATCCGGGGCCACTTCACCAGCCAGCCCTCCGCGTAGGAGCGGGAGGTCAGCTTGAAGAGGTTGTGCAGGCCCTCCTTGTTCCGGGCCCAGATGGTCTTGTGGGTGTACGCGCCGGACGCCGAGACGTCGTCCTTCTTCTGGTGCGGCTGGCCCCACAGCACGCGCTTGGTGTTGGTCCGGGAGTCCGGCGCGACGTACGCCTCGATGCCGATCACCGGGGTGATGCCGGCGGCGGTGGCCTGCTTGTGGAACTCGGCCGCGCCGTACATGTTGCCGTGGTCGGTCATCGCGACGTGGCTCTGGCCCAGCCGCTCGACCTCCTTGAACAGCTGCTTCAGCCGGGCGGCACCGTCCAGCATCGAGTACTCGGTGTGGACGTGCAGGTGCGCGTACGGCTGGTCGCTCAAGGCGGGGCCTCCGGGGTCCTGAAGGGGGCTGAAACGCGTATGGTCCGAGCCACCACCTGGGCTCGGACCACGGCTTCCGGGATCGCGGGTCCGAGTCTAGTCCCTGCCGACCCGCTCCCCCCGCAGGCATGGAGGCGCTAACCTCCGACCACCAGACGGTTACGGGAGGGGACCCGCCATGGCCTTCGTCCAACCACCGCCGCCGGCGCCGCGCGCCGGGGCCCGCGGACTGCCCGGGATCGGCGTGCTGCTGCTGATCCAGGTCGTCGTGGAACTCGCGATCCTCGGCTACGACCTGAGCCAGGCCGGTGTGCACTACCTGCCGATCGCGCTCGGCGTGCCGCTCGACGCCCAGTACTTCGTGCCCGCCCCGGTCATGTTCACCGGCCTCGACACCGCGCTGGTGGTCGCCTCGCTGGTGCTGGCCTTCGCCGCGTTCGGCCGCCGCCCGTGGGCCAGGGCCGGCGCCGTCGTCGCCTGCGGCCTCAAGGGCTACATCGCGGCGACCGGCCTGATCACCCTGCTGATCCGCGACTCGGACGTCCTGCTGGACCGGGGCTTCGCCTGGACGCTGCTCTCCGCGACCATGGTGGTGAACGTCCTGATCGCGCTGGTCGTGGCGCTGGTGGCGGTCGCCGGCCGGGAGCCGTCGACGCCGGTGGCCGGCCCGTACGGGAACCGGCCCCCGTTGCAGTCCGGCTGGGGCGTGCCCCACCAGCCGCCCGCCCCGGCGGCGGGGTACCAGCCGCCGTACCCCGGGCAGCAGCCGCACACCCCGCCGCCGCCCCGGCAGCAGCCGCAGCACCCGCCGGTGGACCGGCCGCAGCAGCCCGCGGCCGAGCCCGGCGCCGCGTACGCCTACCCCCCGCCGCCGCCCGCCCCGCCCGCCCCGCCCGCGCAGCCGCCCGGCCTGTCCTGACGGGTTGTTACAGTGCCCGCCGTCGGCTCCCGCGCCCGGGGGCCGACGGCGACGAGAGGGGATCCGGCGATGCCCGCCGAACGCACGCTGTCCGACCGGGAGTTGACGGTCCGGTACTTCGAGCGGCAACTGCTGGACCGGGGCACGCCGATGCCCGCCGCCGAGGGCGTGCGCCGGCTGGCCGCCCTGCAGGCGCAGTACTCGCCCTCGCCGCACCTGGCGCTCTGGTCGCGGCTGCCGGGCTTCACCACCGCCGAGCTGGACGCGGCGCTGCTCGACGGCAGCGTGGTGAAGTCGACGCTGATGCGCGGCACCCTGCACCTGGTGCCGGGCGAGGACTACGGCCACCTGGCCGCCGCCTGGCGCCGCCAGTGGCTGACCTCGCTGCGCGGCCGGCACCGGACCGCCGGCCTGGACGAGGAGCGACTGGCGGCCGGACTGCGGGAGTTCACCGCCGTGCCGCGCAGCGCGCAGGAGCTGCGGGAGCGGGTGGCGGAGCTGTCCGGCGGCCGGGTCCGCACCGAGGACCTGCTGCACTACGCGCGGGCGCTGCTGCCGCTGGTGCACGTCGCCCCGTCCGGACACTGGCGCTCCCACGGGAAGCCGCAACTGGTGCTGTGGCCCGGCGAGTTGCCGCCCGAGCCGGCCGCCACCGCCCGGCTGGTGCGCCGCTACCTGGCCGCGTTCGGGCCGGCCTCGCGGGCCGACGCCGCGCACTTCACCGGCCTGCCGCTGCGCCGGCTCGACCCGGCGCTCGCCGAGCTGGGCGGGCTGACGGCGTACCGGGCGGAGGACGGCCGGGAGCTGCTGGACCTGCCCGACGCCCCGCCGCCCGGCGACCCGGACCGCACCCTGCCGGTGCGCTTCCTGCCGAAGTGGGACGCCGCGCTGCTCTCGCACGCCGACCGCACCCGGATGCTGCCCGCCGACCTGCTGCCGCAGGTCTACCGGGCGGTGAACGGCACCCTGCTGGCCTCCTACCTGGTGGACGGCCTGGTCGCCGGGACGTGGAGCCACAGCTGCACCCGGGGCGCCGCGCAGCTCACCCTGAGCCCGCTGGTGGAGCACGGCGCCCGGCCCGAGCTGGTCGCGGAGGGGGAACGGCTGCTGGCGTTCCTGGAGCCGGCCGCGACCGCCCGGACGGTGGTCTTCTCCGCCTGACCCGGCGTCAGCCCTGCTGCTGGTCCAGCTCGGCGAGGAAGTCCAGCGCGGCCGCCCAGGTCCGCTCGGTCGCCTCGGCGTCGTGGTCGGGCAGCTCGGGGTCGGTGTACAGGTGCCCGGCGCCGCGGTAGCGGTGCACCTCGACGTCGGCGCCGGCCCGGGTCATCAGCAGGTACCAGGTGTTCAGCCAGTCCTCGGACTCGAAGGCGTCCGGCTCGGCCACGTGCAGCTGCACCGGGATGCCGGTGGCGGCGTCCTCGCGCAGGTCGGAGGTGCCGTGCAGGAGCAGCAGGCCGCGGGCCTGCTCGTCGGCGAGGGCCAGGTTCTGCGCGAGCGAGCCGCCGAGCGAGAACCCTGCGTACACCAGGCCGTTCTCGGCGGGCAGCAGCGGGGCGACGGCGGTGACGGCGCGGCGCAGCAGTTCGTCGTTGCCGACCTCGTCGCGGTACGCCATGCCCTCCTCCAGCTCGTCGAAGGTGCGGCCCTCGTACAGGTCGGGGGTGTGCACGGTGTGCCCGGCGGCGCGCAGCCGGTCGGCGGCCCGGTGCACGGCGGGGCGCAGGCCGTACGCGGAGTGGAACAGGACGATCTCGGCCACGGGTGGCTCCTCGGTACTGGGTGCTCGACCCTCCATGATCTCCCATCCCGGAACGCGCCGGGGCCCGGCCCACCGGTGGGTGGGCCGGGCCGTTCGGTTCGGCGGGGGTCAGAACGAGGTGCTGACCGACGCTCCGTCGAAGCCCTGCTGGGCGTACAGGCTGATGTAGTTGTAGCCCGCGGGCGGGTTGCTGATGGTCAGGGTCTCGCTGTTGCCGCTGTTGGTGGACTTGGCGTTGTAGGAGCCGGTGGTGGCCCAGTTGCTGCCGTTGTAGTACAGGTCGGCGTTGCCGGTGCCGCCGGTGGCGGTGATGGTCAGGCTGGTGGTGCCGGCCGGCACCCACAGGTAGAAGTACTGGTAGTTCTGGACGGTGGCGGCGAGGTTGGAGCGGCCGCAGTTCTGGCCGAGCTGGCGGGTGTCGGCGCCGGTGCACTCGGGGAGGGTGGGCACCGTCGGGGCGCCGCAGTTGCCGCCGTTGCAGGCGGTCAGCCAGGCGTTGAAGTCGGCGTCGTAGCGGGTGCCGATGGTGGTCTTCAGGATGGTGCGGGCGCCGTTCCAGTCGCCGGCGCGGTACTTGGCGAGCACGGCGTCCATGTCGGCGCGGTGCGACTGGAGCATGTAACGGACGGCCAGGTAGCCCCAGTTGTAGACCCGGGTCTGGTCGGCGTTGTCGTAGGTGGTGTCGAACAGGGTGGACAGCGCGTAGGTGTGCTTCCCCGCCTCGGCGATCGCGTCGGTGTACTCGACGCCCCGGTAGGCGTAGGAGATGTACTCGGCGAAGCCCTCGACCCACCAGACGGTCGGGGTGGTCATGCCGGCGTCGAAGTCGCCGTACATGTCGAACCGGCCGTCGAGGTAGTGGGTGTACTCGTGGTTGAGGTTCCAGATCTGGAAGTCCGGACGCAGCCACTCGGCCTCGTGGGCGATGAACCGCGGCTGGTTGCCGGCCGCGTCCGGCTTGCCCTCCAGGTACATGCCGCCGTTGTCGGTGGAGATGTCGTAGATGGTGCCGGCGTACAGCTTGTAGTCGTTGCTGGAGTGGAACACCACCACCTCGATGGTGGAGTTGTTGTCGTTGGCGACCGCGCCCTTGTCCCGGGTCACGCCGTGGAAGAAGGCGTCCTGGCCCTTGAGGCTGGTGCAGGCGGTGTTCAGCTGATCGGCCGTCAGCGCCTGGGCGATGATCTTGATGCTGGGGCTGCAGGTGTAGTTGACCGTCAGCACCGCGGCCTTCAGGCGGCTCGGCAGGTCGCAGGTGCCGTAGAAGGCGCAGTTGGCCTTGTCGTAGGCGTCGGTCATCTCGGCGGAGACCGCCCACATGGTGGCGGTGCGCCCGGTGATCGAGCTCTGGTCCAGCAGGCTCTTCACCAGCGGCCGGACCTTGGCCTGCATCGCCGGGTACTGGAGGAAGCGCCCGAGCTCGCGGCCCGAGTTGACGACGATGAAGTCGCTGTCGCCGCCGAGCAGCGCGTTGTTGCGGGTGGCGAACGCCTGCAGGGCGTCCAGCACGCTCGGGTCGGCCTGCACGGCGGGCAGGAAGTCGCTGTTCTGGTGGCCGCGCCACAGCACCGTGTACACGGCGTTGACGGCGTTGCGCATGTTCCAGTTCGAGTCGTAGCTGCTGTCGTAGGCGTTCAGCAGCCGCTTCACCACCGACAGGTAGCGGGCGTTCTCGGCCGCGCTGTCGATCAGGGTGACGGCCTCGCCCAGCGTGAGGCCGTTGACGTCGCTCACGTCCTGCGAGTGCGAGGAGGCGAAGAACCGGTCCAGGCCGCCCTCGATCGCGGTCTTGAGGCTGCTGCCGTAGGTGCCCACCACGTCCGGGTTGTACCACTGCACGTAGTAGCCGGCCCGCAGGTACAGCACGATCTGGAGCGCCGAAGTGGAGTTGTCGCCGGGGTAGTTGGCGGAGACGTCGCGCAGCGCGTTGGCCACCGTCACCATCTGCGACTCGTTGAACGCCAGCTTCGCGTCGTTCCCCTTGAGCTGGAACAGGGTGTTGACGCACTCCGAACTGGCGGACTTGATCTGGGTGACCAGCGCGCTGCCGGTCTTCCCGGTGAAGTCGGCGATGTTGCAGGCGGCGGCCGCCGCCAGGGACTTGGCCGCCGGTGCGGCCGGCTCGCCGCCGGACAGCAGCGGCGGGCTCTTGCTGGCGTCCGCCCGCACCTCGCGGTCGGAGTCCTTGCGGCGCTCGGACTCGGCGGAGCTGCGCGGCGCCGACTTCGACGCCTTCGCGGGCTTCGCCGACCGGTCACCGGCGGGGGCGGCGGCCGCCCGGGCGCCCGGCACGAAGGCGGCCAGGAATCCGAGGGCCAGACAGAGGGAGAGCAGCAGACTCAACGTTCGCGCGGGGGACGCGAGCGATATCCGGAAGGTTCGCACGTGGGGGCCTCCGGGCCGATATGACGCCGCGCGTAGGGGGCGCGGCGGAGGGGTGGGAGACCGTCGAGACACCGCTCGGCGGCCGGTGACATGTACAATTGCACATGTCACCTCACGCCGGAACCCCTCCCGGCCGGATCAACTGACCCGCATAACCTCCGAGTTGCCCCTCGGCCGCCTCAGCCCGCGCTCGCCTCAGCCCCCGCTCGCCTCGGCGGCCTCAGCCGGCGAAGCGCTCGGCCAGCTCCGCCAGGTCCGCGACGAACCACAGCTGCAGGCCGCGGTTGCTCTCCCGCACGAAGTCCCGCAACGCGTCCGACCGCTCCACCTGCGGCGAGACGTCACCCACCACCGCGAGACCCATCCGGTACTGCGCGAACTTCTGCACCACCCCGCCCGCGACGCCGCTGCGCAGCCGGAAGAACTCCTCCCCCAGCCGCGACACCGGCACCGCCACCCAGGACGCCCCCTGGTAGTACGCGTTCCCCAGCAGGTCCACCGCGTCCTGCTCCCCCGCGACCGGCTCCCCCTCCGCCGCGCACACCATCACCTGGACCCCGCCCAGCTCCTGAACCACCGTCACCGCACGTCTCCCGTCAGCTCCTCGATCATCCCCAGCACATCCCCGACCCGCCGCGGCGGACCCAGCACCACGAACCGCAAGGCGCTCCGCGACTCGTCCCGCACCGCCTGCACCCACAGCGGCCGCGACTCCCCCGACCACGCCCCGGCCGCCGCGAGCACCGCCGTCACCAGGCGATCCGCGTCCCCCCGCCCCACCCCGTCCACCTGCACCACCGCCGAGACCTCCACCCGCGAAGGGCTCGCCGCCCCGCCCCTCCCCCGGTGAACGCCTCCACCTCCCCCCGCGCGATCCGGTACTGCTTCCCGATCCGCGTCGCCTTCAACTTCCCGTCCCGCACGTAGCCCCGGACGGTCTTCACATGCAGCCCCAACAACCCGGCCACATCCTCAACGGAATAGAACTCCTGCCGCACGCCGCATCCTTCCCTATCACTCCCCATCACGCCACCAATACCGAACATTACCGCCCACTCACCACGCCCACTCAACGCGCCCACGCCCCGCCAGGGGCGCGAGGAACTGCGCGAGCAACCACCCCCCGCCGGCCAGCTCGCGCGTACCTCCGAAACCCCCGCCCCACGGCGCGCCCCTCCACGGCACCCGCACCACGCCTTCGGCGACCAGATCGCCCCCGCCACGTGTCGCGCCCTCTCGAAGCCGGGCCCGAAATAAATCCCTTGCATCCACCGAAGCGCCCGCTAGGGTTGTCCCCGTCCTTCCGCATGCGTTCGTGCGGGAGTGGGTCGAGAGGAGGTGTGGTCAGGATGGTTGCCGCCGTGTCGCGGCGCGCTTTCGCCTGCGCGCCATACGAGTCCTCCCGTCTTCTTCCCACCGGCTGACAGCGCGTCACTCCGCGCCCCGGTGGGCCACTCCCCAGGAGCCACCGCAGTGCGCGAGCGCTTTGCCGACAGCGAGTCCTTCTCCCGTATCCGCCCCAAGGGCGCTTCCCGTCGCGGCCGCAAGGCCGACCGTTTCGACGACGCCGAGCCCGAGTACCTCTACTTCCCCACCGACGCGCCCGAGTTCGAGCCCGAGGCCGAGTCCGACTCCGAGGGCTGGGACGAGGAGACCCCGAGCGTCTCCGACGGCCCGGCCGTCGGCGACCGCTGGTCGACGTGGGACCAGTCCACCCCCACCGAGAAGGGCCCCGAGCCGCGCCCCGACTGGGTGGTCACCGAACTCGCGGCGGTCGACACCGAGTTGGGCATCGTGAAGACCGGCAAGGAGGCCGACGTCTTCCTGCTGGAGCGCGCCGTCCCGGGCACCGAGCGTCGGACGCTGATGGCGGCCAAGCGCTACCGGGATGCCCAGCACCGCATGTTCCACCGCGATTCCGGCTACCTGGAGGGCCGCCAGCACAAGGAGTCCCGGGTGAGCCGGGCGATGGCGAAGCGCACCGCGTTCGGCAAGGAGGCGATCGCCGGCCAGTGGGCGGCGGCCGAGTTCGCCGCGCTGTGCCGCCTGTGGTCGGCGGGCGTCGCGGTGCCGTACCCGGTGCAGATCACCGGCACCGAGATCCTGATGGAGTTCGTCGGCGACGAGTCGGGCGCGGCCGCCCCGCGGCTGGCCCAACTGCGCGCCGAGGAGGCCGATGTCGAGGACCTGTGGGCGCAGTTGGGCCGGAGCCTGTCCCTGCTGGCGTACGACGGCTACGCGCACGGCGACCTCTCGGCGTACAACATCCTGGTGCACCGGGGCCGCCTGGTGATCATCGACGTGCCGCAGATCGTGGACGTGGTGGCGAACCCGCGCGGCCTGTCCTTCCTGGAGCGGGACGTCCGCAACGTCGGGGCCTGGTTCGTCTCCCGCGGCCTGCCGCCCGAGCGGGTGGAGGCCTTGGTGGAGTCCCTCGCCGAGGACGCCCGCCTACGCCGCTGACCACCCGTCGGCCCGCGCACGGCCGGGCCGACCGACGGGCCGTCAGGTCACTCGCTGGGCCAGAGGATGAACCGCGGCAGCACCACCCGCCGCGGTTCTCCGCCGGCCGCCGCGAGCGCCCCGCGGATCTCGTACAGGTGGGCGACGGCGAGTTCGAGCGGGGCTTCGTACGGCTGGTAGGTGTAGCGGATCGGGTAGTCGACGCCGGGCTTCACCGACATCTCGATGTGGCAGCCGAGGACGTGGCTGACGGGCCGCCGTTCGGCGAGGTCGATCATCCGGTCGATGCTGTGGGCGAACGCGGCCCAGTCCTCGATGTAGAGCCGGCCGGGGTAGACGGTGTCGCCGGTGAGCAGGAAGCCGCTCCACGGGTCGTAGTAGGTGACCGAGGCGGCGTGGTGCCCGGGGGTGGCGAGGCACTCCAGCACCCGCCCGCCGAGGTCGATCCGGGCGACGGCCTCCGGGTCGGCGCCGAAGCCGAACCACGGCCAGGCGACGTCCTTCCCGGCGGGGACGAGTTCGGTGCCGGGCCGGCCGGCGAACTGCCCGTCCCCGGCGACGTGGTCGCCGTGCGCGTGGGTGTGCACCACCAGCAGCCGGTAGTCCTCCCGCGGGTGGCGGGCGAGCCAGGCGTCGATCAGCTCGTCGACGGTCCGCCGCAGCGGCAGGTACGCGGCTTCGGCGGTGGCCCCGGTGTCGATCAGTACGGCCCGCTCGTTGCCGAACAGCAGGTACAGGAACGGCGCTTCGTAGTTGACGGCCATGTTCTGCCGCAGGATCACGGTGTGCTCGTCGTGCGCGTACACCTGCAGGTCGGGGTCGGTGTTGTGCTTGGCCGACGGCGAGCCGTGGTTCCAGGTGACGTCCAGCGGCCGCGTCCCGGGCCGTCCGGTGGTGAAGTCGATGGGGTTGTCGGGCACTGCGGCGTTCCTCCGGATCCGGCGGGCAGGTGGGGCTCCTGACCGTACGTCAGTACCAACGCGCCGCCCGAACAGACGTTCCGAGGTGCCGTGTAGAGTCACCGCGGCGAGCCGGGGTGCGCGGACCGGACCGACTTCCCATCGGCCGTCCGGGCAGCCAGACTCTCTGCTGACAAGTCGTACAACATGCTCGGGGGATGCGGGACATGTGGGGTCGGGGGACCGTGCTCGGGGGCCGCTACGCCCTCACCGAGCGGCTCGGCAGCGGCGCCATGGGCGAGGTCTGGCGGGCCGAGGACCGGGTGCTGGGCCGTCAGGTCGCGGTGAAGATCGTGCTTCCGGCGCTGATGGAGGACGAGGTCTTCGCGGCCCGCTTCCGGCGCGAGGCGACCGTGCTGGCCGCGATGAGCCACCGCGGCGTGGTGCACATCCACGACTACGGCGAGGACGTCTCCGATCCGTCCGCGAAGATCGCGTACATCGTGATGGAGCTGCTGTCCGGCCGGCCGCTGGACAAGGCCAAGGGCCGCGGCAGCTTCCCGCCGGACCGGGCGCTGGACATCACGGCGCAGATGCTGGACGCCCTGCACGCCGCCCACCAGCAGGGCATCGTGCACCGCGACATCAAGCCGTCCAACCTGATGATCGATCAGGACGGCCGGGTCACCGTCACCGACTTCGGCATCGCCCGCACCCTGGCCGACACCCGGATCACCACCGCCCACGCGGTGATCGGCACCGCCCTGTACATGGCCCCGGAACGCGCCGAGGGCAAGGACGCCTCGGCGGCGTCCGACCTGTACTCGGTCGGCGTGGTGCTGTACGAACTGCTGGCCGGGAAGCCGCCGTTCAGCGGGGAGACCCCGCTGGAGGTGGTGCTCAAGCACGTCCGCGAGCCGGTGCCGGAGCTGCCGGGGACGGTGCCCGCACCGGTGCGCGCCGTGGTCGCCAGGGCGCTCGCCAAGCAGCCCGGCGACCGCTACCCGGACGCCGCGGCGATGGCCGCCGCCGCCCGGCAGGCGATGTCCACCCCGGCCGGCCTGGGCGCCGTCGTCGCCCTCGCCGGGCCGGACGAGAACCCGCCCGCCGTCCCCGCCCCGGCCCCCGTCCCCGCCAACGCCAACCCCAACGCCGCCACCGTGCCCGCGCGGGCCGAACGCGGCGGCCGGCGGCGGCTGGTCACCCTGGTCCTCCCGATCGTGCTGGTCACCGGCGGCGGGGTGACGGCCCAGCAGTTCGACCTGCTGCCCTGGCAGCACCGGGCGGAGAGCGGCGTGGCCGCCAAGTCCCAGGACCCCCAAGCCGGTTCCCCGTCCGCGTCCGGTTCCGCGCCGAGCGGCCAGGCCTCCGGCACCGTACAGGGCAGCGCCACGCCGCCGCCGTCCTCGGCCCCGCCGGCCACCGACCAGGCCGGCAACCCCGTCCCGCCCGGCGGCGCACCCGCCCCCGGCGCCAACACCGGCAACGGCGGTACGGGCAGCGGCGGTTCGACCACCACCGGCGGCGGCAGCACCGGGACCTCCGGCGGCGGCACGGGCAGCTCCGGCGGCTCGAACAGCGGCGGCGCGGGCGGCGGCGGTGGCGGCAACGCCAACCCGGCCCAGCCCGCCCCGGCCACCAGCAAGCCCACCGCCAACGGCCCGGCCGCGGGCTGCGGCGGCAGCGGCTGGGGCCGGCTGGTCAACGTCGGCACCGGTCAGGCCGCGGGCCTGGGCTCGGCCGCCCTGAGCGCGGGCGTCCCCGTGGTGTCGGGCAGCAACACCTCCTACGGCTGGATCAGGAGCACCGACGGCACCGGCGTCACCACCTTCACCGCCTGCAAGAGCGGCAGCGGCGTCAGCCTCGGCGCCCGCTACGCCGGCAGCCCGAACATCGCCGAACTGGCGGGGGCGAGCTCCTACGGCGACATGACCAACTGGTACGCGACGGATGCCGGTTCGGGCACCTTCCAGCTCAAGTTCGGCTACGGCGTGCAGAGTTGCCTCACCGACACCGGCAGCGGCAGCACCCTCGCGGTCACCACCTGCTCGCCCGGCTCCACGTCCCAGCTCTTCCGGTTCTCCTGACCCCGACTCCCGCGCGTCGCGACGGAGTTGTCACACCCCTCGGGAAGAGTTCCGGACATGGCCGAACAGTACGTCACCGCGTTCGCGGTGGACGCCGCGCTGCTGCTGCGCCTGCCCGGCTCGGGCGGGCCCGGGCTGCCGGGCGTCCCGGCGTCCGCGGCCCTCACCGAACTGCTCTCCGGCCGCCTGCGGGCCGGCGCGGACTCCCGCTACACCGCGCTGCTCCCGGCCCTCGCGGGCACCCTCGGCACCCCGCTCGGCGAGGTGGTCCTGACCGGCCGCCACTGGGACGAACTCACCGGCGTCTTCCACACCCTGCGCCTGCCGGCCCTCGCCACCCTCTGGTCCCGCCGCTGGCCCTGGCCCGACGGCGCCACCGACGACGGCCCCTGGCCCTGCCCCACCCTCACCCCGCACGCCGCGCTCCCCGCCGTGCTGGCCGACCTCGACGCGCTCGACCCGGAGGCGCTCCCCGGGCACCCCACCGAGCACCTGGAGGACGAGGACCTGGAGGACGCCGCCTGGTTCCTCACCGAGCACCTCCCCACCTGGGCCTCCCACGCCCACGCCCGGGCCCTCGACCTGCTGCTGCTCCGCGACGGCGCCCGATGACCCGTCGACTGCCGCCCGCCCGGGGCGCCGCCCTGCTGGTGCGCACCGACTTCACCGACTCCGCCGCCTGGCACCGCCTGCGCCGGACGGTCGCCACCCCCAGCGCCGAGGGATTCACGCCCGTCGTCGCCGAGGTCGACGACCCTGCCTTCGCGGGCCTCGGCGTCGCCGCCCTGACGGCCCGTCTGCCGCCCGATCACGGCGCCCCGCTGCTGGTGCTGGCCGACCGCCGGGCCTTGGCTGACCCCGAACTCCCGCTGCTGGCGGCCGATCTGCGCGACCCGGCGGCCCCGGCCCTCCGGGTCGCCGCCGCCGCACTGTGGAGCGTCGAGAACAACCTGTCGCTCGCCAACCTGGACTACGCCGACTTCCTCCGCGCCGCGGGAGCCGACGGCGTGTTCCGCGGTTTCTGACCGGACGTCAGGACACCACGTCCTTGGTCGCGAAGCCGCGGAAGGCCAGCGCCAGCAGGATCACCGAGTACGACAGCGACAGCACCACGCCCTGGATCATCCCGCCCCACTCCAACTGCGGCTGCAGCGCGTCCGCCCAGGCGTACTGCCAGTGCGCGGGGAACCACTCGCGCAGCGAGCCCAGCGCGGTGACGGCGTCCAGCACGCCCGTGATGATGGACGCGAACACCGCGCCGCCGACCGCGCCCAGCGGCGCGTCCGTCGCGGTGGACAGCCAGAACGCCAGCGCGCCGACCACGATCTCCGCCAGGAAGACGAACAGCACGGCGAGCGCCAGCCGGGGCAGCGCCTCCGTCGCGGACAGCGTCGCCCCGGTCGGGAGCTTCAGGTCGCCCCACCCGTACGCGGCGGTGCCGACCACCAGGCCGACGGCGGGCAGCAGCACGATCGCCGCGGCCGAGAACGCCATCGCCACCAGGAACTTCCGCGCCAGCAGCCGCGCCCGCGGCACCGGCGCCGCCAGCAGGTACCGCAGCGAGGACCAGCTCGCCTCCGAAGCCACCGTGTCGCCGCAGAACAGCGCCACCGGGATCACCAGCAGGAAGCCGGTGCCCATGAACAGCAGCGTGGTGGCGAAGTTCGCGCCGGACGCGGTGGCCAGCTCGATGAACGTGGTGCGGTTCTCCCGGCCGGGCGTGCCGCCGATCTGGAAGGCCGCCAGGACGACGAACGGCAGCAGCGCCAGCACCCCGCCGATCACCAGCGTGCGGCGGCGCCGCAGCTGCCGCATCGCCTCCACCCGCAGCGGCAGCGTCCGCCCGGGCCGGTACCCGGGCGCCGCCGTCTCCACCACCGTGCTGCTCATGCCGCTCCTCGGATCAGGGACAGGAACGCGTCCTCCAGCCGTCGCTGCGGGCCGATGCCGGTCACCGGCACGCCCAGGCGCACCAGTTCGGCGGTCAGCCGGCTCACCGGCAGACCGTCCAGGCGGACCAGCAGCCCGCCGTCCACCGCCTGCGCCGACTCGACGCCGTCCGTCGCGGCCAGCTTCTCCGCGACCGCGGCCGTCTCCGCGAAGCCGTCCTCGACGCTCACCAGCAACTGCTCACCCGCACCGGTGATCTCCGCGGTCGGCCCGGCCACCACCAGCCGGCCGCGCTCCATCACCACCAGGTGGGTGCAGGACTGCTCGACCTCGGCGAGCAGGTGGCTGGAGACGATGACCGTGCGCCCGGCCGCGGCGTAACGGACCATCACCTCCCGCATCTCGCGGATCTGCGGCGGGTCGAGCCCGTTGGTCGGCTCGTCCAGGATCAGCAGGTCCGGCAGCCCCAGCATGGCCTGCGCGATCGCCAGCCGCTGCCGCATGCCCTGCGAGTACGTCCGCACCGCGCGCTCCAGCGCCTCGCCGAGCCCGGCGATCTCCAACGCCTCCGCGAAGTGCGCGTCCTCCACCGGACGCCCGGTGGCCGCCCAGTACGACTCCAGGTTGGCCCGCCCGCTCAGGTGCGGCAGGAAACCCGCGCCCTCGACGAACGCCCCGACCCGGGACAGCACCGGCGCACCCGGCCGGATCGCGTGCCCGAACACCCGGATCTCGCCCTCGTCGGGCCGGATCAGGCCCATCAGCATCCGCAGCGTGGTGGTCTTGCCCGCCCCGTTAGGCCCGAGCAGGCCGAGCACCTGCCCGGCCTCCACCCGGAACGACAACTCCCGCACCGCGTACCGGTCCACCGAACCCTGGTACTTCTTCGACAGTCCGGTGATCTGCAACGGCACCCCGGCCAGCTCCGGGTCCGGCGCGGGCGGCGCCACCCGCCGACGCCGCGCGAACACCAGCACCCCGCCGATCGCCAGCGCCACCAGCGGCAGCACCCAGGTCCGGTTCGGCACCGGCGCGGCCTCGGTCCGCAGCCGATCCACCGTCGGCACGCCCAACGGGCCCGCGGCGGCCACCGTGTACGTCGCGGCCTGCGCCGGCGAGGCGTACGCCAGGTCCGTGGACGCCAGCACCAGCCGCAGCCGGTGCCCGGCCGGGAACTCGTGGTCCACCGCCGGCAGCGCCACCTGCACCGTCCGCCCGCCCGCCGCGTCCGCCCCGGTCACCCGCAGCGGGGCCACCAACTGCTGCGGCAGCGACTGCTTCCCGTCCGGCGCGACGTCGTACAGCTTCGCGAACAGCACCGCCTCCGGGACGTCCGCCGACACCCGGACCGCCACCGTCGGCGCACCCGTCAGGTGCAGCGCGCCGCCGAGCGGCGCGGAGTCGAAGGCGGCGAACTGGCCCGGGAAGTCGATCGACAGGCCCGCGCCCACCGAGGACAGCTGCGACAGCGCCCCGATGCCCGGCAGCGTCGAGATGTTCGGCGGCGACCCGCCCGGCGGGTTCGCGATCCGCTGCTCACGGCCCGTCAACTCCACGCTGCGCTGCGCCGTTCCGCCCAGCCCGGGGTAGCTGTCGGCGTCCGCGCCGCGCAGCACCGCCTGGAAGCCCGTCGAGTCGACACCGCCCGTGCGGGTGACCCGGAACGCGGGGCCGGTCGAACCGCCGGAGCCCTTCAGCCAGTGGTCGAACCACGCCGTCACCCGGTCGTCGACCCGGGTGCTGCTCTCCTGCCCGCCGTCGTGGCCCGCACCGAACCAGTCCACCGCCACCGGCGCGCCGTTCGCGGCCACCGCCTTCGCGATCCGGTCGCCCTGGTCCAGCGGGAACAGCGAGTCCTGCTGCCCCTGGACCACCAGCGTCGGCACCTTGATCCGCTCCGCCACCGAGGACGGGCTCGACCGCTCCAGCACCTGCACGGCCGCCGCGTCCGGCCGCCCGGCCGCCGCGATCCGGTTGTACATCGCGCACAGCTCGTCCCGGAACCGCCCGCAGCCCACCGGGCCCTGCTGCCCGTCCTGCTTCGCACCCGTCGGCGCGGACGCCGAACCCGTGGTGAAGAAGATCCCCGCCCACAGCTTCTTGAACACCCCGTCCGCGGCCGAACTCCCCTGCGCCGCCTGCGGGAACAGCGCATCCGCCAGGTTCCACCAGGTGATCTGCGGCGCGATCGCGTCGATCCGCCCGTCGTACCCCGCCGCCAGCAGCGACACCGCCCCGCCGTACGAGGCGCCCGTCACCCCGACCCGCGGATCCCCCGCCCCGTCCAACTGCACCTCGGGACGCTGCGCCAGCCAGTCCACCAGCCGCGACACGTCCGCGACCTCACGCTCCGGCTGATTCAACCCGATCTGCCCCGAGGACTCCCCGAACCCGCGCGCCGACCACGTCAACACCGCGTACCCGGCCCGGGCCAACTCCTCCGCCCGCTGCCGCTCCCCGTCCTTCGACCCGCCGAACCCGTGCGCCAGCAGAACCGCCGGCCGCCGCCCCGACCCACCCGCCGTGAAGAACGACGTGTCGATCCGGACCCCCTCCGAAACCTCCAGGAACCGGTCCTCCCGATGCACGGCCGCCGGCTCCCCCGCCACGGCCGCGACCGCACCCCCACCGACCAACAGCGCCACCACCGCGCCCCGGCCACCACCACCCGCCGACGCATCACCCACTCACGCCACGCCTCAGCGAACCCCATAGTCGCCGATCCTAACCACGCCCCGAGTAGGACCTTCGTTAACCCACACCCCACCCCCTCACCCTCCGCAGACGGGCCACGAACGGACGGCCAGGCGCAAGCTCCAACCACCGCCCCGCACCGACCACCCTCCCCCATCCATCCCGTTCCGCAGGCGCAGGCCAAAGGCGGACGGGCGGGCGCAGAACCCTGGGCGCAAAGGTCCCAAACCATCCCCAACCAGCACGCTATCGTGCAATTCCCCACCCCTCGCGCACGCCCCGAGGTGCCCCGTGCTGTGGCCGCTCGCCAGCCTGCTCTCCGCGATCTTCGCCACCTTCCTCGCCGGCTGGCTGGTCGACCAGATCCTCCAGCGTCTCGCCGCCCGCCACCCCGACTCCCCGGTCTGGGAGTCACTGCGCCGCTGCCGGATCCCCTTCCAACTGGCGCTGCTGACCGCACTCCTGCTGCTGTTCCACCCGACCCGCCGCCTCTTCCCCCACCACGACGACGCCGCCGTCCGCCACACGGTGCTCCTCGCGCTGATCGCGTCTCTCGGCTGGCTCACCGTCAGAGTCCTGGCAGCGACGCTGGAAGCGGTCCTCGCCCGCTACGAGACGGTCACCGAGGACGCCTCCCGGATCGGCCGCGTCCGGACCCAGCTCGGTCTGGTCCGCCGGGTGGGCTCGGCCCTGGTGTGGGTGGTGACGGTCGGCGCGATGCTGCTGACGTTCGGCGCGATGCGCACGGTCGGCGCGAGCCTCCTCGCTTCCGCGGGCCTGATCGGCATCGTCGCCGGCATCGCCGCGCAGTCCACCCTCGGCAACTTCTTCGCGGGCCTGCAGATCGCGTTCAGCGACACCGTCCGGATCGGCGACACGGTCGTGCTGGAGGGGCAGCAGGGGACGGTCGAGGAGATCACCCTCTCCTACCTGGTGCTGCGCCTGTGGGACCAGCGCCGCCTGGTGGTCCCGGTGTCGTACTTCGTCTCCCGGCCGTTCGAGAACTGGACCCGCCGCGATCCGGGCCTGCTCGGCTGGGTGCTGCTCCACCTCGACCACCGCACCCCGGTCGAGGCGCTGCGTGCGGAGTTGGAGCGCTTCCTCGCCTCCACCGACCTGTGGGACGGCGAGGACTGGTCCCTGACCGTCACCGACACCACGCCGTCCACCATCGTGGTCCGCGCCCTGATGACGGCCCGCAACCCGGACGACGCCGGCAACCTCAAGCTGGCCGCCCGTGAACACCTGATCGCCTACCTGAGGGACCGTCACCCGGAGTCCCTCCCCCGGATCCGCACCGACTAGCACCGCCCAACACCGACCCAACACCGCCCGGCACCCCACCAGCGCCACCCAGCGCCACCCGGGCACCCCGGTCCCCGGTGCCCACGAACGCAGCGGGCGCGGGCCGACGTCCCGTCAGCCCGCGCCCACCCGTTCGTCCGGAACGGCTACAGCACCCGCGTCATCGTCCGGTGCGGAATCCCCGCGTCGTCGTACTCGGGCCCCTCGGCCGCGTACCCGAGCCGCTCGTAGAAGCCCAGCGCCTGCACCTGCGCGTGCAGTTCGAGTTCCTTCGCGCCGCGCTCGCGCCCGAGCTCCTCGACGGCCCGCACCAGCCGGGCGCCGAGGCCGGTGCCGCGGGCGGCCGCGACGACGGCGAGCCGGCCGAGCAGCACCCGGTCCGCGACGCCGCCGGTGATGGTGAGCGCCTCCGCGCCGGAGATCAGTCGCGCGGTGCCGAGCGGCGTGCCGTCCTCGCCGACGGCGAGCAGGTGCGCCGAGGTCGCGTCGTACTCGTCGTACTCCAGCTCGGCGGGGATCTGCTGCTCCTCGACGAACACGGTGCGCCGCACCGCCCACACCTGGGCGAGCTCGTCCTCGGTCGCGGCGACCCGGATGGCCACCGTCATCTCAGCTCTCCTCGGCGATGACGTCCAGCGCGTGCTGCAGGTCGTCGGGGTAGGCGGAGGTGAACTCGACCCAGCGCCCGTCCTCGGGGTGTTCGAAGCCGAGCGAGACGGCGTGCAGCCACTGCCGGGTCAGGCCGAGGCGCTTGGCGAGGGTCGGGTCCGCGCCGTAGGTGAGGTCGCCGACGCAGGGGTGGCGCAGCGCGGACATGTGCACCCGGATCTGGTGGGTGCGGCCGGTCTCCAGCTTGATGTCGAGCAGGGACGCGGCGCGGTACGCCTCGATCAGGTCGTAGTGCGTGACGGAGGGCTTGCCGTCGCGGGTGACGGCCCACTTCCAGTCGCTGCTGGGGTGGCGGCCGATCGGCGCGTCGACGGTGCCGGAGAGCGGGTCGGGGTGGCCCTGGACCAGCGCGTTGTACTTCTTCTCGGTGACCCGGTCGTGGAACTGCCGCTTCAGGTCGGTGTAGGCGCGCTCGGACTTGGCGACCACCATGATCCCGGAGGTGCCGACGTCGAGGCGGTGCACGACGCCCTGGCGCTCGGCGGCGCCGGAGGTGGAGATCCGGTAGCCGGCGGCGGCGAGGCCGCCGATGACGGTGGGGCCGGTCCAGCCGGGGCTGGGGTGCGCGGCGACGCCGACGGGCTTGTCGATGACGACCACGTGGTCGTCGTCGTGGATGATCCGCATGCCCTCGACGGCCTCGGCGACGATCTGCACCGGGGCGGCGGGGCTGGGGATCTCGACCTCCAGCCAGGATCCGGCGGTGACCCGGTCCGACTTCCCGGCGACCGCGCCGTCCAGGGTGACCTTGCCCTCGGCGGCGAGCTCGGCGGCCTTGGTGCGGGAGAACCCGAACATCCGGGCCAGGGCGGCGTCCAGCCGCTCGCCCTCCAGGCCGTCGGGTACGGGGAGGCTACGGGTCTGCGCTGCGATACTCACCCACCCGAGTATGCCCGACCCGTACCCGCCCCTTTCACGCCGCCTCTCACGCCGGCGGGCCGGTCAGGCCTTGGGCTGCCCGTCCTCGCCGTCGGCGGCGGGCTTCTCCTCGGCCTTGGCGGCCGGCGCCCCGTGGACGGTGCCGTCCGGGTTGGAGCCGCGGAAGGAGAGCAGGACGACCAGGATGCCGCCGCAGACGATCGCCGAGTCGGCGAGGTTGAAGACGGCGAAGTGCTGGACCGAGATGAAGTCGACCACGTGGCCGCGGAACGCGGACGGGGAGCGGAACAGCCGGTCGGTGAGGTTGCCGAGGGCGCCGCCGAGCAGCAGGCCGAGGGCGATCGCCCAGGGCAGGCTGTACAGGCGGCGGGCGATCCGCCAGATCACCACGATGACGCCGGCGGCGATGGCGGTAAACAGGATGGTCATCGCCTGGCCCATGCCGAACGCGGCGCCGCCGTTGCGGATCACCTGGAGGGTCATCCAGTCGCCGATGACCTGGATCGGCGCGGTGCGGTCCTCCAGGTTGGCGACGACCAGCAGCTTGGAGCCGAGGTCGATCAGGTAGGCGAGCAGCGCGACGACCAGCAGGACGCTGATCCGGCGGCGGCGGACCACCGCGCGGGCGCCGTCGGCGGCGGTGGCGCCGCTGCGGGCGGGGCGTTCCTCGGGCGCGGCGGGGCTCACCCGGTCACCCGCCTCGGCGGAGGGGGCGCTGGGGACGGCGTCGTCCTGGGTCTGGTGGGAACCTGGCGTGCTGATGATCCGCTCCGCTGCCGTGGGAAAAGCCGGTCGTCGTTACGGGGACGAGAGTACGACACCCGTGGGCCCGTTGGCCGCCCCGTACGACAATGCGCGGCGTACGGGGCGGCCGGGGCGCGGACCGGGGTCAGCGGCGTTCCTGCTTGGCCTTGCAGCTGACGCACAGGGTGGCGCGCGGGAAGGCCTGCAGGCGGGCCTTGCCGACGGGCTGGCCGCAGGACTCGCACAGGCCGAAGCCGGTGCCTTCGAGGCGGGCCAGGGCGCGTTCGGTCTGGGCGAGGCTGTCGCGCGCGTTGTTGGCGAGCGAGAGCTCGCTCTCCCGGTTGATGTTCTTGGTGCCGGCGTCGACCTGGTCGTCGCCCGCGCCGTCGTTGGAGTCCCGCATCAGGCCGGCGATGGCGGCCTCGGAGGCCTCGATCTCGGAGCGCAGCCGGAGCAGGTCGGCGGCCAGTTCGTCGTGGAGTTCGGCCACCTCGGCGGCCGTCCACGGCTCTTCGCCGGGGCGGACCGGCAGGTCGGCCGGGTCGACCGCCTCGGCGCCGCCGCGCGCGCCGGAGCCGGCCGGCACGTGGGTGCGGCTGCTGGCCGCGGTGTGTCCGGTGGTGCCGGTCTTTCGCCGCGCAGTACTCACGGTCCCCTCCCCTGGGTCGCCCGCCACGGCCTTGCGCGACCTGGCGGTCACGGTTCCTGTCGCCTTCTCAGCCATGGCTTTCGACCTCATTCACGAATGATCAGAAGCGTCGGTTCCCGACGATCTTGCCGGTCCCGGAACGATAAACCTCATCGAATCCGCCTACAACGGGACATACCGAAGCGTTTCTCCGATCCCACCCGGCCAGCCGCCGTCGGTGCCGGCGCTGCACAAGTTGTGCCCAGATCGCTCGGGGCTAACCACCGCGGACCCGGCTCGCGGGTGCGCGAAACGGCTTGCGGGGGCCGATACACTGGGCCGTGCAAGGCGCAGATGGGACGAGTACCGACGTACGCAGCCATGAGCGACCCGGGGACGGTGCGAGCCCGGGGGTGTGCACGGCGGGAAGATCACCCCGGAGCCGCCGGAAGAACGGCCCGTCCAGGGCCCACTAGACCCGGCAGCAAACCCAAAGAGAGGGCCGCAGCGCGCGCGGTCAAGGAGGGTGGTACCGCGGGGCGGCTCGCCGTCTCGTCCCTCCGTCGGAGCCAGTCCACGCATCCGCCGGAGGTAGACGCACCCCATGTCGCCCACCTACAACCTCGTTCCGCCGCAGGTCGACCTGCCTGCCCTGGAGCACCAGATCCTCTCCTTCTGGCAGGACCAGAAGATCTTCCAGCGCAGCCTGGAGCAGTCCGAGGGCCGCCCCGAGTGGGTGTTCTACGAGGGCCCGCCCACCGCGAACGGCATGCCCGGCGCGCACCACATCGAGGCCCGCGTCTTCAAGGACGTCTTCCCGCGCTTCCGCACCATGAAGGGCTACCACGTGGCCCGCAAGGCCGGCTGGGACTGCCACGGCCTGCCGGTGGAGCTCGCGGTGGAGAAGGAGCTGGGCTTCTCCGGGAAGCCGGACATCGAGAAGTACGGCATCGCCGAGTTCAACGCCAAGTGCCGCGAGTCGGTGACCCGGCACACCGACGCGTTCGCCGAGCTGACCGAGCGGATGGGCTACTGGGTCGACCTCGACCAGGCCTACCGCACCATGGACCCCTCGTACATCGAGTCGGTGTGGTGGTCGCTCCAGCAGATCTTCGACAAGGGCCTGCTGGTCCAGGACCACCGGGTCGCCCCGTGGTGCCCGCGCTGCGGCACCGGCCTGTCCGACCACGAGCTGGCCCAGGGCTACGAGACCGTGGTCGACCCCTCGGTGTTCGTGCGCTTCCCGCTCACCTCCGGCCCGCTGGCCGGGAACGCCGCCCTGCTGGTGTGGACCACCACGCCGTGGACCCTGGTCTCCAACACCGCCGCCGCCGTCCACCCGGAGGTGACCTACGTGGTCGCCACCGACGGCAACGAGCGCCTGGTCGTCGCCGAGCCGCTGGTCGGCAAGGCGCTCGGCGAGGGCTGGGAGACCACCGGCGAGTCCTTCACCGGCGCCGAGATGGAGCGCTGGCACTACCGGCGCCCGTTCGAGCTGGTCGAGATCCCGGACGCCCACTACGTGCTGACGGCCGAGTACGTCACCACCGAGGACGGCACCGGCATCGTCCACCAGTCGCCCGCGTTCGGCGCCGACGACCTCGCGACCTGCCGCCGCTACGGCCTGCCCGTGGTCAACCCGGTGGAGAGCGACGGCACCTTCGCCGCCGACGTGCCGCTGGTCGGCGGGGTGTTCTTCAAGAAGGCCGACGAGACCCTGGTCGCCGACCTGAAGGCCCGTGACCTGCTGTTCCGCCACCTCCCGTACGAGCACAGCTACCCGCACTGCTGGCGCTGCCACACCGCGCTGCTGTACTACGCGCAGCCGTCCTGGTACATCCGGACCACCGCCGTCAAGGACGCGATGATCCGCGAGAACGAGGCCACCAACTGGTACCCGGAGACGGTCAAGCACGGCCGCTTCGGCGACTGGCTGAACAACAACATCGACTGGGCGCTGTCCCGCAACCGCTACTGGGGCACCCCGCTGCCGATCTGGCGCTGCGAGGACGACCACCTGACCTGCGTCGGCTCGCTCGCCCAGCTCTCCGAGCTGACCGGCACCGACCAGTCCGGCCTGGACCCGCACCGCCCGTACATCGACGAGGTCACCTTCCCCTGCCCGCAGTGCTCGACCACCGCGGTCCGGGTGCCCGAGGTGATCGACGCCTGGTACGACTCGGGTTCCATGCCGTTCGCGCAGTACGGCTACCCGTACCGCAACAAGGAGCTGTTCGAGCAGCGCTACCCGGCGCAGTTCATCTCCGAGGCGATCGACCAGACCCGCGGCTGGTTCTACACGCTGATGGCCGTCGGCACCCTGGTGTTCGACAAGAACTCGTACGAGAACGTCGTCTGCCTGGGCCACATCCTGGCCGAGGACGGCCGCAAGATGTCCAAGCACCTGGGCAACATCCTGCAGCCGATCCCGCTGATGGACCAGCACGGCGCCGACGCCGTCCGCTGGTTCATGGCCGCCGGCGGCTCCCCCTGGTCGGCCCGCCGGGTCGGCCACGGGACGATCCAGGAGGTGGTCCGCAAGACCCTCCTCACCTACTGGAACACCGTCTCCTTCCAGGCCCAGTACGCCCGCACCGTCCACTGGGCGCCGTCCGCGAACGACCCGGCCGCGGCCGACCGTCCCGCGCTCGACCGCTGGGTGCTGTCCGAACTGCACACCCTGGTGCGCGAGGTGGACGCCTCCTACGAGGCGTACGACACCCAGCGGGCCGGCAAGCTGCTGTCGGGCTTCGTCGACGACCTGTCCAACTGGTACGTCCGCCGCGCCCGCCGCCGCTTCTGGCAGGGCGACGCCGCCGCGCTCGCCACCCTGCACGAGGCGCTGGAGACCGTCACGCGCCTGATGGCCCCGCTGACCCCGTTCATCACCGAGCGGATCTGGCAGGACCTGGTCGTCCCGGTCACCCCGGACGCCCCGGTCTCCGTGCACCTGTCCAGCTGGCCGGTCGCCGACGAGACGCTGATCGACACCGAGCTGTCCAAGGACATGGTGCTGGTCCGCCGCCTGGTCGAGCTCGGCCGCGCCACCCGCGCGGAGTCCGGCGTGAAGAACCGTCAGCCGCTGTCCCGCGCGCTGATCGCCGTCCAGGGCTGGGAGGAGCTCTCCGCCGAGCTGCGCGCCCAGATCGCCGAGGAGCTCAACGTCTCCGTCCTGGAGTCGCTGTCCGAGGTCGGCGGCTCGCTGGTCGACGCCTCCGCGAAGGCCAACTTCCGCGCCCTCGGCAAGCGTTTCGGCAAGGGCGTCCAGGACGTCGCCAAGGCCGTCGCCGCCGCGGACGCCGCCCGGCTCTCCGCCGAGCTGCGGGCCGGCGGCGAGACCTCGGTCGAGCTGAACGGCGAGACCGTGACGCTCTCCCCCGAGGAGGTGGTCATCACCGAGACCCCGCGCGAGGGCTGGGCCGTCGCCAACGAGTCCGGCGCCACCGTCGCCCTCGACCTGGAGATCACCCCGGAGCTCAAGCGCCTCGGCGTGGTCCGCGACGCGATCCGGCAGATCCAGGAGGCCCGCAAGAAGTCCGGCCTGGAGATCGTCGACCGCATCCACCTCCAGCTCGCCACCACCGACGAGGACACCCTCGCCGCCCTGACCGAGCACCAGAACCTGATCGCCGCCGAGGTCCTGGCCGAGTCCCTCGGCCTCACCATCACGGACCCCGACGCCCCGCGCTTCGCCGACGAGGGCCTCGCCCTGGAGTTCACCCTCCGCAAGGCGTAGGCGCTCGGCGGGTACCGCGCCCCGCCGCAGGATCGCGTCGTGACGGCAAGCCGTTGCCCACGGCGCGATCCTGCGGTCCGCGCCCCCCGGTCGTGCACCCACGCGAAGGGCGCCCCCAGCCTCAGTGGCCAAGGGCGCCCTTTCGAGTGCGCGTTGCGGGACCGCTTAGTTGTCGCCGTCCTCGTCGATCAGGAAGCCTCGCATCGGAGCGGGGGCCTGCTGCATCGGCTGCGGGGGCTGCGGCCGCACGGCCGCCATCGGCTGGGTCATGCCCGCCGGGGCCATCGCTCCGTTGGAGCTCGCGGAGGCGCCGCCGAAGGACGGGGTGCCGGCCGAGCTGCCGAAGGAGTTGCCACCGAAGGACTGGTTCCCGCCGAAGGACGGGGTGGAGCCGAACGACGGCGCCGAGGAGGACATCGCACCGGCACCGGCGGGCGCCATCGACGACGCGGCCGGCGGCAGCGACGCGGTGGCGGGGATCCGCGGCGGGGCGAGCGAGTCGTCCGCCTGCGACTCCAGCTGGCGCAGCTGGGTCTCCAGGTACGACTTCAGCCGCGTGCGGTACTCGCGCTCGAAGGCGCGCAGGTCCTCGACCTTGCGCTCCAGCGTGGCGCGGGCGGACTCCAGGGAGCCCATCGCGACGCGGTGCTTCTCCTGCGCGTCCCGCTCCAGCGCGTCGGCCTTGGCGCGGGCGTCGCGCTCCAGGCCCTCGGCGCGGCTGCGGGCCTCGCCGACGATCTTGTTGGCCTCGGAACGGGCCTCCGAGATCGCCTGGTCGGCGGTCTGCTGGGCGAGCGCGAGGACGCGGGCGGCGCTGTCGCCACCGGGACCCTGCTGCTGCTGCATCGGGCCGCCCATCGGGCCGCCCATCGGCTGGAGCTGCTGGCCGCCCATGGGCTGGAGCTGCTGACCGGGCATGTTCTGCCCCATCTGCTGCTGCATCGGGTTGCCCATCGGCTGCAGCATCTGACCGCCCATCGGCTGGACCAGCTGCTGCTGGCCGCCCATGGTCTGGCCCATCTGCTGCTGCATGGGGTTGCCCATCGGGTTGCCCATGCCCTGCTGGGGGCCGGCGGGCAGCTGCGGCGCGCCGGACGGCAGGCCGAGCGGCTGGTTGCCCATCCCCTGCTGGTTGCCCATGCCCTGCTGGGGGCCGCCGAGCTGCTGCGGACCGGGGCCCTGCTGCTGGCCGGGCACCGGCGGGCCGGATATGGCGGCGGGCACGGGAGCGCCGGGGCGCCCGCCGTCCTGCGGAGCCTGCTGCTCCTTGCGCATGTTCGCCTGGTTCTGCGCGGCGGCACGCGTGGCGGCCGCCAGCTTGGCGCGCAGGTCCTCGTTCTCGCGCAGCAGGCGGGTCAGCTCGGCTTCGACCTCGTCGAGGAAGGCATCGACCTCGTCCTCGTCATAGCCTTCGCGCAGCCGGACGGTCGTGAACTGCTTGTTCCGAACGTCCTCGGGGGTCAATGGCATCTCTTCACCTCAACGTGATCGTCGGACCGGCATCCTGTCGCATCGTTCAGAACGACAGGCGCTGCACGAGCGAGATCAGGACATACACAATGATCATCAGTACGAAGAAGGACAGGTCGAGCGCCACGCCCCCGAGACGCAACGGCGGGATGAATCGCCGAAGAAGCTTGAGTGGCGGATCCGTGACAGTGTACGTGGCCTCCAGCACCACGACCATGGCCTTCCCAGGACGCCACGAGCGGGCGAACTGGAACACCCAGTCCATCACCAGCCTGAAGAGCAGGATCAGCAGGAACACGGTCAGCACCCAGTAGAGCACCGAACCGAAGATCCCCATCGCTTCTCCCTCTCCCTGGCCGACGGTCCGTCAAGCGACGAACTGTCGATTGATCCACACAGAAAGTCGTGGCCGGGTCAGCTCTGGTTGAAGAACCCACCCTCGGCGATCCGAGCCTTGTCCTCCGCCGTGACATCGACGTTAGCAGGCGACAGGAGGAACACCTTCTGTGTCACGCGCTCGATACTGCCGTGCAGACCGAAGACCAGTCCAGCCGCGAAGTCTACGAGCCGCTTGGCGTCCGTGTCGTCCATCTCCGTCAAATTCATGATCACGGGCGTACCGCCACGGAACTGTTCCCCGATGGTACGGGCCTCGTTGTAGGTCCTCGGGTGCAGCGTGGTGATGCGGTAGGGCTCTCGTTCGTTGACGACCTTGGGCATGATCACCGGGGTGCTCTTCTCCAGGTTGCGGTGGCGCTCGGATGTGATGGACGACACGGGGGCCATGCGCGGCTGCTCCTGGCGGATCGGGACCGCGGCGGGCACCGGCTGGGGCGCGATCTGGGCCACGGGCGCCGGCTGCGCGGCGGCCGCGGCGGCGGGGGCCGGGGACCGGAGGTCCTCGGTGCGGCCGGTGCGGATCGGCTCCGGGTCCGTGTCGTAGTCGTCGTCGGGGTCGTACCCCTGGCTGTCGTAGGTCTCGTCCTCGACCAGGCCGAGATAGACCGCCATTTTGCGCATCGCGCCGGCCATGCTGCTGTCTCCTCCGCTCATGCGCCCACCGTTCGCCTGCGGACGCCGTGATGGTCACGGCCTGTCAGGCCGACGGTCCGTCAGAACCGCGGAGGTGTGCGCTCGGATGCGATCCACGGTTTACCAGCAGACTGATCATCTGCTAGGTTCTGTCCTATTTTGTCCTGCAGTCTGATCTACTTACTCGGTGACGTTACCCGAGCGGTGACCGCACTCCGAGTACCGCCGTACCGACGCGTACATGTGTCGCTCCGGCGGCGATCGCCTGCTCCAAATCTCCGCTCATCCCTGCCGAAACCATCGTGGCAGTCGGATGCTGCGCGCGTACGGCGCTTGCGATTTCCGCAAGGCGCGCGAAGGCGCGCGCGGGGTCGCCCGCCAGGGGGCCCGCGAGCGGTGCGACCGTCATCACACCGTCCATGCGCAGCCCGGGCGTGTCGGCGATCTTCTCGGCGAGCGCGAGCACGTCCGCGGGGGCGACGCCGGCGCGGTGCTCGCCCTCGCCGGCCTCCTTGTCGAGCGCGACCTGCACCAGGCAGCCCAGCGGGGGGCGTTCGGCGTTGCGAACGGCGGCGGACAGCGAGTCCACCAGGCGCGCGCGGTCCACCGAATGCACCAAATCGGCATAACGCACCACGGAACGGGCCTTGTTGGTCTGCAATTGGCCGACGAAGTGCCAGCTGAGCGGAAGGTTCACGCAGCGCTCGGCCTTCGGCGCGGCGTCCTGGTCGCGGTTCTCCGCGACGTCGGTGACGCCGAGTCCGGCGAGCAGGGCGGTGTCCTCGGCGGGGTAGGTCTTGGTCACCACGATCAGGGTGACCTCCTCGCGCGGGCGGCCGGCCGCGGCGCAGGCGTCGGCGATCCGCCGCTCGACCACGTCGAGGTTGGCGCCGAGCTGCTCGTAGCGGGCGCGCTGAGCGTCCGTCAGGGCGGCGGCGAAGTCCGCCCCGCCCGGGAACGGACCGTAGATGTCGTTCGTCATGAGAGTGGAGGCCCCAGCCAGACGTAGCTCGCGAGTCGGCCGGTCCGCTGCTCCCGACGGTAGGAGTAGTGGTCCGGCGATTCGAGGGTGCAGACAGATGATCGCACCACATCATGGACGCCCGCCTCGGCGAGTTGGGCGGCGACCCCGGCCGGCACGTCCAGGGCGGGAGTGCCCCAGGAGGTTTCGGCGCGGGCGGCCGGGACGATCGCGGCCACCTCGGCGCGCATCGCCTCCGGCACTTCGTAGCAGCGGCCGCACACGGCGGGGCCGGTGGCGGCGAGGATCCGCTCGGGGCGGGCGCCGAGTTCGCGCATCGCGGCGACCACGGCGGGGACCACTCCGGCGGCCAGGCCCGGGCGCCCGGCGTGCGCCGCGCCGATCACGCCGGCCTCGGGGTCGGCCAGCAGCACCGGGGTGCAGTCGGCGGTGAGCACCGCGAGGGCCAGCGGCCGGTCGGTGACCACCGCGTCCACGGTCGGCGCGTACCCGGCGGGCTGGCGGTCCGTCACCACCGCGACGTCCGCGCCGTGCACCTGGTTCATCCAGACCACATCGGCCGGATCCAGTCCCAGTTCCCGGGCTGCGAGGAAACGGTTCTGCTGGACGTTCTCGGGCGAATCGCCCACTGCGCCGCCGAGGTTGAGCTCCCCGTACGGCGCGGTGCTCACCCCGCCCCACCGGGTGGTGGAGGCGAAGTGAGCACCGTTGCGGAAGGCCGTACCAATCACTTCAGGAAGTCCGGCACGTCGAGCTCCTCGGCGGGGCTCTCGACGTAGGGCTGGCGCACCGGCTGCACCTGCGGCGGCACCGGGGAGGTGGTCGCCGTCGCCGGGGCCGGGGCCTCGGACGGGCGGGCCGGCTCCTCGGAGCGGGTGACCGAGCCGATCGAACCGTAGGACGGCCGGGTCGCCGGGCGCTCCGGGGTGCTCGACGAGGAGCTGCCGCTCGACGCCGAGCTGGAGGCCGACTTGACCACCGGGTCGCGGACGATGGCCGGCGGCTGCCCGCCGTCGAAGCCGGCCGCGATCACGGTGACCCGGACCTCGTCGCCCAGCGCGTCGTCGATGACGGCGCCGAAGATGATGTTCGCCTCGGGGTGGGCGGCCTCGCTGACCAGCTGGGCCGCCTCGTTGATCTCGAACAGGCCGAGGTCGGAGCCGCCCGAGATGGACAGCAGCACGCCGCGGGCGCCGTCGATCGAGGCCTCCAGCAGCGGCGAGGAGATCGCCATCACGGCCGCGGCCTTCGCACGGTCCTCGCCGCGGGCCGAGCCGATGCCCATCAGCGCCGAACCGGCGTCCGACATGACGGACTTGACGTCGGCGAAGTCCAGGTTGATCAGGCCCGGGGTGGTGATCAGGTCGGTGATGCCCTGGACGCCGGAGAGCAGCACCTGGTCGGCGGAGCGGAACGCGTCCAGCACCGAGACCTGGCGGTCGGAGATCGACAGCAGCCGGTCGTTCGGGATGACGATCAGGGTGTCGACCTGCTCGCGCAGCGAGGCGATGCCGTCCTCGGCCTGGTTGGCGCGGCGGCGGCCCTCGAAGGTGAACGGGCGGGTGACCACGCCGATGGTGAGCGCGCCGAGCGAGCGGGCGATGTTGGCCACGACGGGCGCGCCGCCGGTGCCGGTGCCGCCGCCCTCGCCGGCCGTCACGAAGACCATGTCGGCCCCCTTGAGGACCTCCTCGATCTCCTCGCGGTGGTCCTCCGCGGCCTTCCGGCCGACCTCGGGGTTGGCGCCGGCGCCGAGGCCGCGGGTGAGTTCGCGGCCGACGTCGAGCTTCACGTCGGCGTCGCTCATCAGGAGGGCCTGCGCATCGGTGTTGATCGCGATGAACTCGACGCCCTTGAGCCCGACCTCGATCATCCGGTTGATGGCGTTGACTCCGCCGCCGCCGATGCCGACGACCTTGATGACCGCGAGGTAATTCTGGGGTGCTGCCACGTCGGGGCCTCTCGCCTCGAATTTCCGGGTCGGCTCCCCTGGATACGAAGGCCGACGGATGTCGATGGGTGGGAAGCACGTGGTTCCAACCCGAACCCTAAACTTGAGGTTGAGGGTTATGGCTGTGCCGGTGTCAGTTCATTGTCGAGCACAGCTCGTTGACACAGGACAGTAGGTCGCAACCAGCGCGTGTTTCAACGAACACGCCGAGCTTCCCTTTTTCTTTTGAGCCTATGTGATCATCGACCCCCCGGTGAAACCGGGGTGACCATCAAGGGTCGGACCGGAGCCTCGGCCCCGTCAATACCGCCCCCAGGCACAGAACTTACCGGATCAGCCGGACACCGCCGGGGCATCCGGCGCACTCACGTCGTAATTCGACGCCTTCCGGCCGAGCAGCGCCGTCAGCACCCGCGCCTTGCGGGCCGTCTCCTCGGCGCTCCCCCAGCGCACGGTCGCCCCCGAGGACAGCTGCAGCCGGATGTCGTCGTACGAATAGACCGTGAGCGAACCGGCCTGCTTCGCCACCTCCGCGGGCAGCCCGGCGGCCACCGTGACGGCCGAACGCACCAGCGTGGGACGGTCGATGACGGACAGTGCGTCGTTGGCCGGCTGCCCCAGCTGGAGCGCCACCACCGGCACCCCGGCCGGCGGCTGCGGTCCGGTGGCGAACTCCACACCGTGCGCGTCGACCTGGACGAACCGCCCGTCGTCGGCACGGATCGCGGCCACCGGTTGACGCTCCGTCACCTTCACCCGCAGCGTGTGCGGCCAGCCGCGCCACACCTCGGCCCGGGCCACCCGGGGCACCTTCGCCACCAGCCGCTGGGCCTCGTCCAGGTCCACCCGGGCCAGCGGGCCGCGGGCGGTGGGGCCGAGCGCCCGCTCCACCTCGTCCTGGCTCAACTGCCCGGAGTCCAGGCCCTGCACGGCCACCCGGCGGACCTCCAGCGCGGACGAGAAGAACACCGTCCAGCCGAGCCCGCCGAGCACCAGGGCGCCCAGCGCCACCAGCACCAGCACGCCCCGGCGGGACAGCCGGAGCCGGGGCGGACGGGCCTCGTCGCCGTCCTCCCCGAACTCCTCGTCGTAGTCCTCGTCAGCCACGGCGGCGGCCGCCGCGGCCGGCCTCGATCGCCTCGTACACCATCTGCACCAGCAGGTCGTCGGCGTCCCGGCGGCCGAACTCGGCGGCGGAGCGCGACATCTCCCACAGCTTGGCCGGGTCGGTGAGCACCGGCAGCACGTTCTTCAGCACCCAGTCCGTGGTCAGCTCGGCGTCGTCGACCAGCAGGCCGCCGCCGGCCTTCACCATCGGCTGGGCGTTCAGCCGCTGCTCGCCGTTGCCGATCGGCAGCGGCACGAACGCGGCCGGCAGGCCCACCGCGGCCAGCTCGGCCACCGTCATCGCGCCGGCCCGGCAGAGCATCATGTCGGCCGCCGCGTACGCCAGGTCCATCCGGTCCAGGTACGGCACCGCGCGGTACGGCGGCATGCCCGGGATGTCGTCGATGGTCGGCAGCTCGTTCTTCGGGCCGACCGCGTGCAGGATCTGCACGCCGTACTGCTGGAGCCGGGGGGCGATCGCCTGCACCGTCTCGTTCAGCCGGCGGGCGCCCTGCGAGCCGCCGGACACCAGCAGGGTGGGCAGCCGCTGGTCCAGGCCGAAGTAGTGCCGGGCCTCCGGGCGCACCGTGCCGCGGTCCAGGGTGGCGATGGTGCGGCGCAGCGGGATGCCGATGTACCGGGAGTCGCGCAGCTTGGAGTCCGGGGTGGAGACCGCCACGAAGTCGCTGTAGCGGGCGCCGATCTTGTTGGCCAGGCCGGGGCGGGCGTTCGCCTCGTGCACCACGATCGGCACGCCGGCCCGCTTGGCCGCCAGGTAGGCGGGCATCGCCACGTAGCCGCCGAAGCCGACCACCGCGTCCGCGTTGACCCGCTCGATCACCTCCTGGGCGGCCCGCACGGTGCCGCGCAGCCGGCCCGGGACGGTGATCAGCTCGGGCGTCGGCTTGCGGGGCAGCGGCACCGCCGGGATCAGCGCCAGCTCGTAGCCGCGCTCCGGGACCAGCCGGGTCTCCAGGCCGCGCTCGGTGCCGAGGGCGGTGATCCCGATGGACGGGTCGTGCCTGCGCAGCGCGTCCGCGAGCGCCATGGCCGGCTCGATGTGACCGGCGGTCCCGCCGCCGGCGAGTACGACATGCACGAAATTCACCGCTCCCTGCGCGACGACCCGGGGGCCTTGCGCGCTGTGGTTCTCCTACCTGGCACCACCCGGTCCAGGACGGACCCGAACCGGGAGTTGGCCCCTTTACGCCATCGGCGGGGCCGGGCAGCCAGCGCTGCCTTCGCCGCCGGAGTGCTGCGCGCGAAGCACAGCAGCAGCCCGACGGCGCACATGGCCGACAGCATCGCGGAACCGCCGTACGAGAACAGCGGCAGCGGGACGCCCGCGATGGGCAGGAGTCCCAGCGCCGACCCCAGGTTGACCACGGCCTGAGCCATGATCCACGTGGTGGCGGCGCCCGCCGCGTACCGGACGAACGGGTCCGTGGTGCCGAGAGCCACACGGATACCCGCGTAGCCTAGTGCCGCGAAGAGCGCGAGCACCGACAGCGTCCCCACCAGGCCCAGTTCCTCGCCGGTCGCGGCGAAGATGAAGTCGGTGTGCGCCTCCGGGAGTTGCCCCCACTTCTCGACGCCCGCGCCCAGTCCGGATCCGAACGGCCCGCCCGCCGCCAGCGCGTACAGGCCGTGCAGCGCCTGGAAGCAGTCCAGGTTGGGGTCCGGCTTGGTGACGCCGACGCAGGCGAGCCGGCCGAGCCGGTGCGGCACCGTGATGATCAGCGCGGTGCACGCGACCACCGCGATGCCCAGGGTCGCCGCGAACAGCCGCAACGGCGCGCCGACCATCCAGAGCAGCCCGAACAGCATCGCGACCAGCACCATCGTGGTGCCCATGTCGCCGCCCAGCATGATCAGCATCATCAGCACGACGGTGCCGGGCACCAGCGGGACCAGCAGGTGCTTCCACTGGTTGAGCATGTGCGTGCGCTGCTTGCGGGCCAGCAGGTCGGCCGCCCACAGCAGCAGCGCGAGCTTGGCGAACTCGGACGGCTGGATCTGGAAGAAGCCCAGGCTGATCCAGTTCCGGTTGCCGTTGATCCGCACCCCGACGCCCGGGATCGCCACCAGGACCAGCGCGGCCACCACCCCGAACAGCAGCGGGTACGCGGCGCTCCGCAGCAGCTTCACCGGGGCCCGGGTCAGCGCGACCGCGATCGCCCCGCCCAGCAGCAGCGCGATCAGCTGCTTGCGGAAGAAGAACGTCATCGGCAGGCCGAAGTCGATGACCACGCTCTGCGAGGCGGAGAACACCATCACCAGGCCGAGCACCACCAGCAGCAGCGCCGAACCCAGGATCAGGTAATAGGGCGTCAGGGGACGGGCCATCAAGTACCCGAACCGCTCGCGCGCCGCGCGCAGCCGGGCGACGGGGCCCTCCGACTTGAAGGTGGTCGTGGTCGCCGAGACCAGTCGCAGACGCGGCTGCTTCTCGTTGCTGGCCACCACCATCTCCTCATCTTCGGGGGTCACATGCAGGGGCGCGGGGAACTGCGCGACAAGCGCAACGCACGTCCGCAAGGTCGCGATCAAGTGCGGGTCGTTCTCCGGCATCGCGATCTTGCGGTGGGGTGCCTTCCGCTGCGCGCAGTTCCCCGCGCCCCTGGGTCTGCCTACAGCTCGCGTACCGCTGCCGCGAACAGGTCGCCGCGCTCACCGTAGTTGGTGAACATGTCCATCGACGCGCAGGCGGGTGCGAGCAGCACGGTGTCGCCCTTCTGCGCGGCGGCGGCGGCCACGCGGACGATCTCGGTCATCGCCTCCGCGCCAGTCTTCCCCGGCGCGGGTTCGAACACCGGGACCTCCGGGGCGTGTCGCGCCAGCGACTCGCGGATCAGCTGCCGGTCCTGCCCGATCAGGACGGCGGCCCGCAGCCGGTCGGCCGCGCCGGCGACGAGTTCGTCGAAGGTCGCGCCCTTGGCGAGGCCGCCGGCGATCCACACCACCGGGCGGTACGCGGCCAGCGAGGCCGCCGTCGCGTGGGTGTTGGTGGCCTTGGAGTCGTCGACGTAGGTGACGCCGTCGATCTCGGCGACGTGCGCGATCCGGTGGGCGTCGGGCGTGAAGGCCCGCAGCCCGTCCCGGACGGCCTTGGCGTCGACGCCGTAGGCCCGGGCGAGCGCGGCGGCGGCGAGCGCGTTGGCGATGTTGTGCGGCGCGGGCGGGTGGATGTCCGCGACGGCGCCGATCTCGGCGGCGGCGCGGTCCCGGTCGGGGACGAACGCGCGGTCGACGAGCAGGCCGTCGACGACGCCGAGGTTGGAGACGGCGGGGGCGTCGAGGCCGAAGCCGATCGCCCGGCAGCCCTCCTCGACGTCGGCCTCGCGGACCAGCGCCTCGGTGGCGGGGTCGGCGAGGTTGTACACGCAGGCGACCTGGTTGCCCTGGTAGATCCGGCCCTTGTCGGCGGCGTACGCCTCCATGGAGCCGTGCCAGTCGAGGTGGTCGGGGGCCAGGTTGAGCACGGCGCCGGAGTGCACGCGCAGCGACGGGGCCCAGTGCAGCTGGTAGCTGGAGAGCTCGACGGCGAGGACGTCGTAGGGCTCCTCGGCGAGGACCGCGTCCAGCACCGAGACGCCGACGTTGCCGACGGCGGCGGTGCGCCTGCCGGCGGCGGTGAGGATGGACGCCAGCATCTGGACGGTGGTGGTCTTGCCGTTGGTGCCGGTGACGGCCAGCCAGGGGGCGGGCTCGCCGGTGGCGGGGTGCGGGGTGCGCAGCCGCCAGGCGAGTTCGACGTCGCCCCAGACCGGGACGCCGGCCTGCTCGGCGGCGGCGAACAGCGGGCTGTCCGGCGCCCAGCCGGGCGAGGTGACGATCAGTCGGGTGCCCTCGGGCAGGCTCGCGCCGTCCCCGAGGCGGACGGTGACGCCCTGTGCGGTGAGGGCGGCGGCCTTGGCGTCCAGCGCGGGGCCGGTGCCGCCGTCCACCACCGTGACGTGCGCGCCGAGGTCGTGCAGGACCTTGGCGGCGCTGACCCCGGAGAGGCCGAGTCCGGCGACGACGACCGGTAGTCCGGCCCACTCCGGGTTGATCATCCGGTCACCCATCCCGCGTAGAAGAGTCCGAGTCCGACGGCGACGCACAGGCCCTGGATGATCCAGAACCGGACCACGATCAGGACTTCGCTCCAGCCCTTGAGTTCGAAGTGGTGCTGGAGCGGCGCCATCTTGAAAACGCGCTTGCCGGTCATCCGGAACGAGCCGACCTGGATGATCACCGAAAGGGTGATGATCACGAACAGGCCGCCGAGGACGGCGAGCAGCAGCTCGGTGCGGGAGACGATGGCGAGGCCGGCCAGCGCGCCGCCCAGGGCCAGCGAGCCGGTGTCGCCCATGAAGATCTTGGCGGGCGAGGTGTTCCACCACAGGAAGCCGAAGCAGGAGCCCATCAGGGCGGCGGCGACCACGGCGAGGTCCAGCGGGTCGCGGACGTCGTAGCAGGACGCGGTGGCCGTGATCGCGTAGGCGCAGTTCTGGGTGTGCTCCCACAGGCCGATGAAGGTGTAGGCGCCGAAGACCATCACCGAGGCGCCGGTGGCGAGGCCGTCCAGACCGTCCGTCAGGTTCACGCCGTTCGACATCGCGGCGATCATGAAGTACGCGAAGAGGACGAACAGCACGGGGCCGATCTTCCACTCGAAGTCGCGCACGAAGGACAGGCTCTCCGAGGCCGGGGTCTTCCCCCGGCTGTTCTCGAACTGCAGCGCCAGCACGGCGAAGGCCAGCGCGACGAAGGACTGGCCGAGCAGCTTCGCCTTGGCCCGCAGGCCCAGCGAGCGGCGCTTGACCACCTTGATGTAGTCGTCCAGGAAGCCGACCAGGCCCAGTCCGGTGGTCAGGAAGAGCACCAGCAGGCCGGAGGCGGTGGGCGACTCGCCCGTTATCGCCTTGGTGGCGAAGTAGGCGATCAGGGTGGCCACGATGAAGGCGATGCCGCCCATGGTGGGCGTGCCCTTCTTGCTGTGGTGCGCCTTGGGGCCGTCGTCCCGGATGTACTGGCCGTAGCCGTGCCGGGCGAGCAGCTTGATCAGGGCGGGGGTGCCGAGCAGGGTCAGCACCAGGCCGATCAGGCCCGAGAGGAGGATCTGCTTCACTTCGCGGCACCGTCCGCGAGCAGTGCCTCGGCGACCTTCTCCAGGCCGACCGAACGGGATGCCTTCACCAGGACCACGTCCCCCGGCCGCACCTGACTGCGCAGCAGCTCGATCGCCGCGTCCGCGTCGGACACCAGCACCGACTCCTCACCCCACGAACCTTCGTTCCTCGCGCCCAGTTCCATCCGGGCCGCCTCGCGTCCGCCGACCGCCACCAGCTTGGTGATGTCGAGCCGGACGGCGAGCCGTCCGATGGTGTCGTGCTCGTCGAGGCTGTCCTCGCCGAGCTCCCGCATCTCGCCGAGCACCGCCCAGGTGCGGCGGCGCTCCGGGCCCCTGCCCGCCATCGTCGCCAGCGCCCGCAGCGCTGCCCGCATGGACTCCGGGTTCGCGTTGTAGGCGTCGTTGACGACGGTCAGGCCATCGGCCCGGTCGACCACCTCCATGCGCCAACGGGACAGCGCACCGGCTTCGCCGAGTGCCTCGGCGACGCGGTCGACGGGCATCCCGAGCTCCACCGCCACCGCGGCGGCGGCGAGGGCGTTCGAGACGTGGTGCTCACCGTACAGGCGCAGCTGCACGGGTGCGGAACCGGCCGGGGTGCTGAGCGTGAACTGTGGCCTCCCGGTGGCGTCCAGGCGAACATCGGTGGCCCGGACGTCGGCGTCCGGGGACTCGCCGAACAGCACCACGCGGGCCTTGGTGCGGCTGCTCATGGCGCGCACCAGCGGGTCGTCGGCGTTCAGCACGGCGACGCCGTCGGCGGTGAGCGCCTCGACCATCTCGCCCTTGGCCTCGGCGATGCCTTCCTTGGAGCCGAACTCGCCGAGGTGCGCGGTGCCGATGTTCAGCACCAGGCCGACGGTGGGCGGGGTGATGCCGGTCAGGTACTCGATGTCGCCCTTGTGCCGGGCGCCCATCTCCATCACCAGGTGGCGGGTGGTCGGGGCGACCTGAAGGGCCGTCAGCGGGTGGCCGATCTCGTTGTTGTGCGAGCCGGCCGGGAAGACGGTCTCGCCGTGCTTGGCGAGCAGTTGGCCGATCAGGTCCTTGGTGGAGGTCTTGCCGGCCGAGCCGGTGAGGCCGACGATCCGCACCTCGGGGGCGCGGGCGACCACCGCGCGGGCGAGCCGGCCGAGCGCGACGACCACGTCGTCGACCAGGATCGCGGGCACGCCGACCGGGCGGGTGGCGAGCACCGCGACGGCGCCGTCGGCGACCGCCGTGGCGGCGAACTCGTGGCCGTCGACGCGTTCGCCGAGCACGCACACGAACAGGCCGCCGGGCTCGATCCGCCGGTTGTCGGTCACCACCGCGCCGGTGATCAGCGCGTCCGGGTCGGCGGCGTCCAGGGTGCCGTCGACCGCCTTCGCGGCCTCGGCCAGGGTCAGAGCGATCACCGGTCCACCTCCATGAGCTGTTCCATCGCGCCCCGCAGCACCTCGCGGTCGTCGAACGGGCGGACCTCGCCCTTCACGTACTGCCCGAGCTCGTGGCCCTTGCCGGCCACCAGCACGGTGTCCCCGGCGTGCGCCCGGGCGACGGCCAGCGCGATCGCCTCGGCCCGGTCCGGGACGGCGAGGACCTCGCCGCGCTCGTCCTCGGGCACCTCGGCGGCGCCGCCCAGCATGGTAGCGAGGATCGCCAGCGCGTCCTCGGAGCGCGGGTTGTCGCTGGTGAGGACGGCAGTGTCGGCGAGCCGGGCGGCGATCGCGCCCATCGGCCCGCGCTTGTACGGGTCGCGGTCGCCGCCGCAGCCCACCACCACGTGCAGCCGGCCCTTGGTGACCTCGCGCAGCGAGGCGAGGACGGCGCTGAGCGCGTCCGGCTTGTGCGCGTAGTCGACCACGGCGACGTACGGCTGTCCGGCGTCGACCTTCTCCAGCCGGCCGGGGACGCCGGGGACCTGCGCCACTCCGGCGACCGCGGCGTCCAGGGCGATGCCGGCGGTGGCCAGGGCGGTGATCGCGCCGAGCGCGTTGGAGACGTTGAACGGGCCGGGCAGCGGCACCGAGGCCTCGGCGCGGGCGCCGTCCGGGCCGAGCACGGTGAAGGTGGAGCCGGCCGGGCCGAGCTGCACGTCGACGGCGCGCCAGTCGGCGGCCGGGTCGCCCGCGGCGGAGAAGGTCACCATCGGGATCCGGGCCTCGCCGGCCAGCCGGCGGCCGTAGGAGTCGTCGCGGTTGGCGACGCCGAGCCGGGCCTTGCCGGGCTCGAACAGCCGGGCCTTGGCCCGGTAGTAGTCCTCCATGTCGGGGTGGAAGTCGAGGTGTTCCGGCGTCAGGTTGTTGAACAGCGCGACGTCGTAGGCCACCCCGTCGGTGCGGCCGTACACCAGCGCGTGGCTGGAGACCTCCATGACCACCGAGTCCGCGCCGGCCTCGTTCATCACGGCGAGCACCGCGTGCAGGTCGGTGGCCTCGGGGGTGGTGCGCTCGGACTTGATCCGCTCCGCGCCGACCCGCATCTCCACGGTGCCGATCACGCCGGGCAGCCGGCCGGCCCCGCGCAGGCCGCCCTCGACCAGGTACGAGGTGGTGGTCTTGCCGTTGGTGCCGGTCAGGCCGATCATCAGCATCCGCTCGGCGGCGGCCCCGTAGACCGCCGCGGCGAGTTCGCCCATCACCGCGCGCGGGCTGTCCACCACGAGCAGCGGCACGCCCGCGTCGGCGGCCAGTTCGGCGCCGGCGGCGTCGGTGAGCACCGCGACCGCACCGGACGCCACCGCGCCGGCGGCGAACGCCGCGCCGTGGTGGTTGGCGCCCGGGAACGCCACGTACACGTCGCCGGGGCGGACCGCCCGGGAGTCGTGGGTGACGCCGGTGATCTCGGCGCCCTCGACGGGCGGCAGCCCGAGCAGCCGGGCCGCCTCGGCGAGGGGCAGCGCCGCGGTGCGGCTCGGACGGGGAGGACTCGCGGAGATTTGATCGGATTTCGGCACGGCCGGAAGGCTATCGGCCCCACGCCCCCCGGGGCCAAACCGGGCCCCGTCGGCGGTGACGCTGCTCACATCGCGCTCGTCGCGCGTTGCGCGCCGCGGAGTGTCGGGGGTGTCGCTCATCTCAGGGCTTCCAGTCGACGGGCAGGTTCGGCGCCTCGCTGCCGCTCGGCGGGACCTGGAGGGACTTGAGGGTGAACTCCATCACCTGCTTGAAGACGGGCCCGCACAGCTGCCCGCCGAAGTGCCCGTTGACCGGGTCCTGGATGACGCAGGAGACCGTCACCCGGGGCTGGTCGGCGGGCGCGAAGCCGATGAAGGAGGCGGTGTACCCGGAGTACTTGCCGGTCTTCGGGTCCACCCGGTTGGCAGTGCCGGTCTTGCCGGCCACCCGGTAGCCCGGGATCTGCGCCTTGGTGCCGGTGCCCTGCTCGTCGGTGACGACGGACTCCAGCATCTCGGTCAGCGTCTTCGCGGTCGATTCCGTCACCACCCGGCTCTGCTCCCCGGCCGGCGCGGGCGTGTACCGCCCGTCCGGGCCGGTGGTGCCGGCCAGCAGGCTGGGGGCGACCCGGACGCCGCCGTTGGCGATGGTGGAGAACACCGAGGTGGCCTGCAGGGCGTTCACCGACAGGCCCTGGCCGAACGGGATGGTGTACTGCTGCGAGCCGTTCCAGTCCTCCGGCTTGGCCAGGATGCCGCGGGTCTCGCCGGGGAAGCCCAGCCCGGTGGGCTTCCCGATGCCGAACCGGTCGAGGTAGCCGGCGAGCACCTTGTTGGCCTCGGCCTGGGTGGCGCCCAGGTGCTCGGCGGCCTCGATGGTGCCGATGTTGGAGGACTTGGCGAGCACGCCCGCCAGGGTCAGGTACCAGGTCTCGTGGTCGACGTCGTCGTGGAACACCCGGTCGGCGCGCTGCAGCGTGTTCGGCACCGTCACGTGGGTGTCCCAGTTCGCCGAGCCGGTGTCCAGCACCGCGGCCATGGTCATCAGCTTGGCGGTGGAGCCGGGCTCGTACGCGTCCTGCAGGGCGGGGTTGCCGAGCTGGTCGGCGCGGGCCGAGGCCAGGTCGTTCGGGTTGAAGCCCGGGGAGGCGGCCATCGCCAGCACCTGACCGGTCTTCACGTCCTGGACTATCACGTAGCCCTTCTCCGCCCCGGCGTTGGTCACCTGGTCGGTGATGGCGCGCTGGGCCGCCCACTGGATGTCCGGGTCGACGGTCAGCCGCAGGTCGCTTCCGGGCACCGCGTCCTGCCGGCTGCCGCCGGCGGTGGCGACCCGGCGGCCGGCGGCCGAGGCGTAGGTGGAGTATCCGTCCTGGCCGGCCAGCAGCTGCTGGTACTGGAGTTCCAGGCCTCCGGTGCCGGTGCCCTCCGAGTTGACGAAGCCGACCAGGTTGGCGGCCAGGCCGTTCGCCGGGTAGCTGCGCCGCGTCGACTGCTCCCAGAACACGCCGGCCAGCGGGTTCACGCAGGCGGTGTCGAGGAACTGCCGGCCGCCCTTCTCGGGGGCCTTGCCGAGCAGTTCGCGCTGGCCGCGGCAGGCCGCGGTGTCGGCCTGCTTGGTCAGCGTGCTCTTCAGGTCGGCGATCCGGCCCTTCGCCTGCGGGGTCTGACGGGAGGTCAGCAGCGCGTACTGGCTCTTCGGGTTCTTCGCGTTCAGGTGCAGCGCCGCCGCCAGCTTCTCCTTCGGCTGGCCGAGGATCGGCGCGAGCAGCGCCGCGGCCTGCTCGGGGGCGTCCGGCAGGTGGGTCGCCTCGGGAGTGAACATGGTCGGGTCGGCGGTGATGTCGTACGCGTCCACGCTGGTGGCGAGCACGGTGCCGTCGGCGGCGGTGATCGTGCCGCGCTCGGCGGGCAGCGCCACCCGCACGTACTTGTTGGCGCCGGCGGCGGCCGCCAGCGCGTCCGAGTCCAGCAGTTGGAGCTGCACCAGGCGGCCCGCGAAGATCGCGAACACCAGGCCCAGGCAGACCGTCACCAGCCGCAGCCGGCGCTTCGGGTCGGCCAGCGTGATGGACCGCGGCCCGGCCGGCGGGCGTCGGGGCGGCCCGGGCCGGCGGGCGTCGGGGCGCGGCCGGGGACGGGCGGCGGGCCGGCCCTGCCCGGCGGACGGGCGAGGGCGGGCCGGGCGCGGCGCGGCGGCGTCGCCGGAGCGGCGCGGCTCGCCGACCCGGCGGCGGGGCGCGGCGGGGCGCCCGCCGGCGGGCGGGGTGCGGCGGGGGCGGTGCGGGTCGCCGGGCGGGCGGGTCACCGCTGGGCCCGGGCGAGGCGCTGCCGGACGCGGCGGGGGGCGGGGCGGGGCCAGGTCGATGCCGGGGTCGCCGGGCCGGCGCCCGGCGACGGGGAGGGCGAGCCGGAGGCGGCGGGGCGCTGCCAGGGCTCGGTGCTGCTGCGCGGCACCGGCGGGTTGTCCTCGGCGGACTTGGGCTTGCCGGTGACGCTGCCGTCGGCGCCGAGGAAGACCGGGTCGCCGCCGGGGACCATGCCGAGTTCGCGGGCGCGCTGCTCCAGCGCGTCGGGTGCGGACTGGGCGGCGATGTCCTGCTGGAGGGACTGCTGCTGGTCGGTGGCCTCGGTGGTCTGCTTCTTCAGCCTGGACAGCGTGAACGAGCCTTCGTTGAGGGCGGTGTTGAGCATCAGCAGGCCGAGCAGCCCGGCCGACAGCAGGGTGACCACCAGCACCGCGAACGGGGTGCGCCCCCGCATCGAGCGCGCCCCGGGGCGGACGGTGATCCGCGCCCTGCCCCCCTGCCCGGGGACGCGCCCCGGGTCCGCTCGCCGGCCACCGGCACCGCTCCACTCCCCTTCGATCCGCTGCTCCCGGCGGCTGGCTACCTCCGGGTCTCTCTGATCCTCTCCGCCACGCGCAGCCGTACGGGCGCGGCGCGCCGGTTCTCCTCGATCTCCTCCTCGGTGGCCAGTTCGGCACCGCGGGTGAGCAGTTTCAGCCAGGGCTGGAGCTCCTCGGGGATCACCGGCAGGCCCGGCGGGGCGGTCGAGGTGGCCCCGGCCTGGAGGTACTGCTTGACCAGGCGGTCCTCCAGCGACTGGTAGGACATCACGACGATCCGGCCGCCCACCGCCAAGGCGTCCAGCGCGCCGGGGATGGCCCGGTCGAGGACCTCCAGTTCGCCGTTGACCTCGATCCGCAGCGCCTGGAAGGTCCGCTTCGCCGGGTTGCCGCCGGTGCGGCGGGTGGCGGCGGGGATGGCGTTGCGGACCAACTCCACCAGACGCGCGCTGGTGGAGAACGGTTCCTTCTCGCGTTCCCGGAGCACCGCGGAGGCGATCTTCCCGGCGAACCGCTCCTCGCCGTACACCTTGAGGATCCGGGCCAGGTCGCCGTGGCTGTAGGTGTTGAGGACCTCGGCGGCGGAGATGCCGCGGGTCTGGTCCATCCGCATGTCGAGCGGGGCGTCCTGGGCGTAGGCGAAGCCGCGGTCGGCCTCGTCCAGCTGCATCGAGGACACGCCGAGGTCGAACAGCACGCCCTGCACGGCCGGGATGCCGAGCTCGTCGAGGACGCGCGGGATCTCGTCGTACACGGCGTGCACCAGGGTGGCGCGGTCGCCGAAGCGGGCCAGCCGCTCGCCGGACAGCTTCAGCGCCTGCGGGTCGCGGTCGACGGCGACCAGGCGGACCTCGGGGAAGCGGGTCAGCAGGGCCTCGCTGTGGCCGCCGAGGCCCAGGGTGGCGTCCACCACCACCGCGCCGGGTGCGGAGATCGCCGGGGCGAGCGCGTCCAGGCAGCGCTCCAGCATCACCGGGATGTGCCGGGGGGTGGGGCTGTCGGTACTCATACGGGGGCGGGGCCTTCCTCAGGTGCAGGGTGTGCCCGGCCATTCTCGCCTACCGGCCCGCCGGTTCCGCACGCCGCCCGTGGTCCCCGCCCGCTCGCTCGGGGGAAGGAGCGACCGCCCGGCGCCGGGGAAGGTGCGCCAGGTGGGCACGGAGCGGGAGGAGGCCGCGGGCTGCGTGCGGGCCGGTGGCCCGGTGCGGAGAGCGGCCGGGCGCCCGGTTGCCGGGTGCCGTCCGCCGTGCTCCACTGCGCGGCCAGACTATCGCCCACGCCTCGCCAGTCAACGCTCCGCGACGGCGCACCACCCGGCCGGCCGTATCGGTCTGCGCAGGTCGGGCCGGTGCTGCGGCCGCGGGCGGACGGGGCGCGGGCGCTCGCGGCGCGCCGGTCGAACCGGGTCGAAGCCGCCCGAACCGTGTCCGGGCCCGGCGGGTAAAGGCTTCCGCAGGTGGGCCCCGCGGGCGGCGCGCCGCCACTACCGTCGTCGCCATGGCACCTGCACCCGGCTCCGACCGGCCGTCCGAGACCGACCGCTTCGTGGCGGCGAACCGCTCCTACGCCGAGACCTTCCGGGACGGCGGCATGGACGCCCGCCCGGTGCGGAAGGTCGCGGTGGTGGCGTGCATGGACGCCCGGCTCGACCTGTTCGCCGCGCTGGGCCTGGAGCTCGGCGACGCGCACATCATCCGCAACGCGGGCGGCGTGGTCACCGACGACACGATCCGTTCGCTGACCGTCAGTCAGCGCGCCCTGGGCACCCGGACCGTGGTGCTGATCCACCACACCGGCTGCGGCCTGCTCGGCCTGACCGAGGACTTCCGGCACGACCTGGAGCGCGAGGTCGGTCAGCGCCCGCAGTGGGCGGTGGAGGCGTTCACCGACCTGGACGCCGACGTCCGCCAGTCCATGCAGCGGGTCCGCACCTCGCCGTTCCTGCCGCACCGCGACCAGGTCCGCGGTTTCGTCTTCGACGTCCACACCGGGCTGCTCCGCGAGATCCGCTGAAACCGTCCGGGCCCCGCCCTCGTCCCAAACCGGGACAGCCTTCGCGTGTCGCCCGGCCGGGTGACTTCTGGCCGTGGGACAAGGAAGAATGCGCCAAGTATTCGGGGTGGGCCGGGCTCGAACCAGCCGCCCGGCGACTGTTGCACATGGGAGCGTACGGGTGACGACCATCAACGGACAGGGCACGGAGCAGCCGGAGTCGGGCCGCTACGAGCGCCGGGAGCCGGTCGGGCTGGCGGAGCTTACGGCGGTGGTCGACCGGGTCCGGGCGTCCGTCGAGAGCGTGATCGAGGGCAAGCCGGAGGCGGTCCGGATCGCGCTGACGGTGCTGCTCGCCGAGGGCCACCTGCTGCTGGAGGACGTGCCGGGCGTCGGCAAGACCATGCTCGCCAAGGCGCTGGCCCGCTCGGTGGACTGCACGGTGCGCCGCATCCAGTTCACCCCGGACCTGCTGCCGTCGGACGTCACCGGCACCAACGTCTTCGACCAGCACCAGCGGGACTTCGAGTTCCGGCCGGGCGCGATCTTCGCGCAGATCGTGGTCGGCGACGAGATCAACCGGGCCTCGCCGAAGACCCAGTCCGCGCTGCTGGAGTCGATGGAGGAGCGCCAGGTCACCATCGACGGCACCTCCTACGAGCTGCCCTCGCCGTTCATGGTGATCGCCACCCAGAACCCGGTCGAGATGGAGGGCACCTACGCCCTCCCGGAGGCCCAGCGCGACCGCTTCATGGCCCGCATCTCGATCGGCTACCCCAGCCCCGAGGCCGAGTACGCGATGCTCGACCTGCACTCGGCCGCCAACCCGCTGGACGACCTGCAGCCGGTCGCGCACGCCGCCGACCTGCTCAAGCTGATCGAGGTCGTCAAGGGCGTGTACGTCTCCGACCCGGTCCGCCGGTACGCCGTCGACCTGGTCGCCGCCACCCGCAACACCCCCGAGCTGCGGCTCGGCGCCTCCCCCCGGGCCACCCTGCACCTGGTCCGCGCGGCCCGCGCGCACGCCGCCCTGGACGGCCGCGACTACGTGCTGCCGGACGACATCCAGGCGCTCGCCGTGCCGGTGCTGGCGCACCGTCTGCTGCCCACCTCGGAGACCCAGCTGAGCCGCCGCACGGTGGAGAACGTGGTGCTCGACCTCGTGGCCCGACTGCCGATCCCGCGCCCGCAGGGCCGCTGAGGTGGCGGGCCCCGCCCGGCCCTCCGGGCTGCGCGCCGCCCTCAACGGGCTGACCACCCGGGGGCGTTCGTTCCTGGCCGCCGGCCTGACCGCCGCGCTCTGCGCGTACCTGTTCGGCCAGGACGCGCTGTTCCAGGTCGGCGTGCTGCTGGCGGTGCTGCCGGTGGCGTCCGCGCTGCTGCTGGTGCGCACCCGCTACCGGGTCGCCTCCGGCCGCCGGCTCAGCCCGCAGCGGGCCGCGGCCGGCCAGGAGGCCCGGGTGCACCTGCGGCTGGACAACGTCTCCCGGGTGCCCACCGGCCTGCTGCTGCTGGAGGACAAGGTCCCGTACGTGCTGGGCCCGCGCCCGCGCTTCGTGCTGGACCGGGTCGAACCGCGCGGCTTCCGCGAGGTGTCCTACCGGGTCCGCTCCGACCTGCGCGGCCGCTACCCGCTCGGCCCGCTTCAGCTGCGGCTGTCCGACCCGTTCGGGATGTGCGAGCTGACCCGCTCGTTCAGCGCCGCCGACGTGCTCACCGTCGTCCCGCAGACCCAGGACCTGCCGCCGGTGCGGCTGCCCGGCGAGTCCGCCGGGCAGGGCGAGTCCAACGCGCACGCGCTGGCGCTGGCCGGCGACGACGACGTGATCCCGCGCGAGTACCGGCACGGCGACGACCTGCGCCGGGTGCACTGGAAGTCCACCGCCCGCTACGGCGAACTGATGGTCCGTCGGGAGGAGCAGCCGCTGCGCGCCCGCGCCACCGTGCTGCTCGACACCCGGGAGACCGCGCACCGCGGCTCCGGCCCGGCGTCCTCGTTCGAGTGGGCGGTGTCCGCCGCCGCCTCGATCAGCGCCGACCTGGTGCAGCGCGGCTACCAGACCCGGCTGCTCACCGACACCGGCCGCGCCCACCCGCAGCACGGCGCGAACGCCACCACCGCCGCCGAGTCCATCGGCGTGCTGCTGGACGCCCTCGCGGTGGTCGAGCACTCCGACGGCGGCACCCTGGCCCGCGCCGAGGAGGTGCTGCGGCTCGGCGGCGAGGGCCTGCTGGTGGCGATCGTCGGCGACCTCGACGACGAGCAGGCCGAACGCCTGGCCCGCCTGCGCCGCCGGGCCGGCGGCGCCGTCGCCCTGCTGCTGGACACCGGCACCTGGGCGGGCCTGCGGCACCTGTTCCCGGACGCCGCCGACGAGCAGGCCGACTCGACGGTCGGCCGCCTGCGCGACGCCGGCTGGACCGTCCTGCCGGTCCGGGCCGGCGACTCGCTGCCCGCGCTGTGGCGGGCCGCCGACCGCACCCAGAACTCCGTTCCCTACCGAGACGAGGTCGGCGCTTGACCACCCGGGCCAAGTTGACGCTCTGCGCGGCCCTGGCCACCGCCCTGGCGGCGCTGTGCCTGTCCCCGCTGTTCAAGGACTCCTTCGCGCTGGCCCCGCACGGCGTGCTGATGATCGTCGTCGCGGCCGCCGCCGGCGCCGGCCTGCGCGCCCTGCCGCTGCCCCGCGCCCTGGTGCTGCCGCTCCAGCTGCTCGTCGTGCTGTACGTGCTGATGCTGACCACCGTGCAGTCCTCGATGACCATCGGCATCGTGCCCGGCCCGGGCGCGCTCGACGCCGTCTCCGGGCTGCTCGCCGACGGCGGCAACGACATCCAGGAGTACGCGATCCCGGCCCCCACCACCGACGGCCTGCGGCTGATCGTGGTCGGCGCGGTCGCCCTGGTCGCGGTCCTGGTCGACGCCCTCGCCGTCACCTACCGCCGGGCCGCCGCCGCGGGCCTGCCGCTGCTCGCCCTGTACTCGGTGGGCAGCGGCCTGGCCGGCGCGCCGGGCGGCATGTGGCTGTGGTTCCTGTTCGCCGCGGCGGGCTTCCTGATCCTGCTCTACACCGAGGGCCAGGACCGGCTCACCCGCTGGGGCCGGGTCTTCCACGGCACCGGCCGCTCCGCGGTGGCGCTGTCCAACGGCGGCCGCCGGGTCGGCCTGATCGCGCTCGCCGCCGCCGTCCTGCTGCCCGCCCTGGCGCCCGCCGCCGGCTCCGGCCTGTTCGACGGCTTCGGCGGCCGCGGCGGCGGCAGCGGGAACGGCAGCGGCGCGGGCGACGAGCGCTCGCTCAACCTGGTCGTCGCGCTCACCGCCAACCTGCGCTCCGGCGACGACACCGAACTGCTGCGCTTCTCCACCAACGCCACCGAGGCCGACCAGCTCTACCTGCGGGTCGCCTCGCTCAGCGAGTTCAACGGCGAGGAGTGGAAGCCCGGCGGCCAGTCCGCCGAGCAGCTGCCCACCACGCTGCCCTACCCCGAGGGCCTGGCCACCAGCGTCAACACCAGCCAGATCCGCACCAACGTCAAGATCTCCGACCGGCTCGGCACCACCTGGCTGCCGATGCCGTACCCGGTGTCCTGGGTCGAGCTGCCGTCCACCACGAACTGGCGCTTCGACCGCACCGGCCGCACCGTCACCGGCGTCAACGGCCAGAAGACCAACGGCCTCTCGTACGCCGTCGGCTCGGTCACCGTCAACGCCACCGCCGCGCAGCTCCGCTCGGCCGGCCCCGCGCCCGCCGACATCGCCGGCCACTACCTGTCGCTGCCGAACAACCTGCCCCCCGTGGTCGGCGAGACCGCCCGGACGATCACCGCCGGCCTCGACAACCCGTACGACCGGGCCGTCGCGCTCCAGCAGTACTTCACCAAGGGCGACTTCACCTACAACACGAAGATCGAACCGCGCACCGGGCCGGACGCCATCGCCAAGTTCCTCCAGGACCGCGAGGGCTTCTGCGTGCACTTCGCCGCCACCATGGCCGCGATGTCCCGCTCGCTCGGCATCCCGTCCCGGGTCGCCATCGGCTTCACCCCCGGCACCGGCGACGCCACCAACCGGATCGTCCGCAGCTCCAACTACCACGCCTGGCCGGAGCTGTACTTCGCCGGCCTCGGCTGGATGCGCTTCGAACCCACCCCCAACCGCGGCACCGTCCCGCTGTACTCCGTCCCGCAGGTCGCCAACCCCACCCAGCCCAGCGCCCAGCCGAGCGCCTCCGCGACCGACAGCCGGCCCTCCGCCGGCCCGTCCGCCTCCAGCGCCTGCACCCCGCAGCAGCACCGGATCGGCGACTGCGACGACGAGACCGCGGTCGTCGAGCACCGCACCACCGCCACCGCCTGGTGGCAGACCTGGCCCGCCCTGCTGAGCGCCGCCGGCCTGCTCCTCGTGCTCGCCGTCCTGGCCACCCCGATGCTGTTGCGCCGCAGACTGCGCCGCCGCCGCCTCGGCGCCGGCCGCCACGGCCCCGGCGCGGACGGGCCCCGGCTCACCGACGAACAGGTGCTCGCCGCCTGGGCCGAACTCGTCGACTCCGCCTGGGACCTGGGCCTGCCCCCGGACGAGGCCCGCACCCCCCGGAACGCCGCCCGCCGGCTCGCCGAGGACGCCCGCCTCGACCCCACCGCCGCGGAGGCCGCCGGCCGGGTCGCGCTCGCCACCGAACGCGTCATGTACGCCCGCGAGTCCGACCCGTCCCCGCACCTCGGCAGCGACGTCCGCACCGCCCGCGAGGGCCTGCTCATCCAGGCCACCCGCGGCCGCCGCCTGCGCGCCCTGTTCCTCCCCGCCTCCACCGTCCGTCTCTGGTGGCGCACCCAGGACCGCATGGCCGCCACCCGCGAACGCCTCGCCGACCGCTACGCCAGGGCCCGCGAAACCCTCACCCGCCCCTTCCGCCGCCCCCCGAAGGACTGACCGGGGCGCAGTTCCCCGCAGGGCCACGAGAGCGGCCCCGGCAAGATCCGCCCGCCTTCCCCGCGCCCCGTCAGGGGCGCGGGGAAGGCGGCGAGCAAGCACCCGCGAACGCAAAGATCCGCCCGACGAGGAAGGCTTCCTCCTCGGGCGGATCCGGTTGGTTCACGGTCGCGCTGCTACAACCCGCTCTGCTCGTCGCGGCGCCGCTGCCAGCGCTGTTCCATTCGATCCATGACGCCGGTCTTCCGGCGAGGCGCTGCCGCCTGCCGTGGACCGTGTCCGGCCGGGCCTCGTCGCCACGCGGTTACCGCGAGGACCGCACAGCCCAGCATCACCAGGAACCCGACCACACTGACCCAGATGACCTGCGCGACCAGGCCTCCCATGAGCAGCGCGATGCCCGCCACGAAGCCCGCCGCGGCCAGGTAGACCCGCCGACGGGTGTAGGTGCGCAGGCCGGTTCCCTCAAGCGCTGACGCGAACTTGGGATCTTCGGCGTACAGCGCTCGCTCCATCTGCTCGAGCAGTCGCTGCTCGTGCTCCGAGAGCGGCACGGAGTCCTCCTACTCGTCGGTCGCGGGGCGACCGGTCCGCCACCCCTGGCTCGGGCCTGTGTGGTCCATATGCCCCACCGGTCTGGCCGTCATGCTTACCGGCTTTACCCAGATCATACGGTCCACGGGCCCGGTTCGGCGTGGTCAATCAGGCGTGGCTCGGGCCACCACGAGGTGGGCCCGCACCTTTGCAACGAGCGGACCCCCCACTTGGTGCCCCCACTGTGCCGGAGGGTGATCAGACCGCTTCGGCGAGCAGGTGGAGCTGGGTGGCGACGGCGTGGAACGCGGGCTGCTCGGCGGCGGCCAGTTCGAGCTTGAGCAGGGCGTCGAGCGCGCCGGGCTCGGTGTCGACCAGGACGCCGGGAACGAGGTCGGCGAAGACCCGGATGCCGTGCACGGAGGTGACCCGCAGGCCGGCGTCGGCGGCGAGGGCGTCGAGCTGGTCGCCGGTGAAGCGGCGGGGCATCGGGTCGCCGGCGCCCCAGCGGCCGTCGGGGGCGTCCAGCGCGGTGCGGGCGTCGGTGAACTGGCCGGCCACCGCGCGGGCCAGCACGGCGCCGTTGCGGTTGGCGGCGAGCAGGCTGACCAGGCCACCCTTGCCGAGGGTGCCGACCAGGTTGCCGAGCGCCTCGGCGGGGTCGTCGACGACCTCCAGGACGCCGTGGCAGAGCACCGCGTCGACCGAGCCGGCCGGGACCAGCTCGGGCAGCGTCTGGGTGTCGCCCTGGACGGCGCGCACCAGCTCGGTGACCCCGGCCTCGGCGGCCCGCCGCTCCAGGGCGAACAGGGCGTCGGGGCTGGGGTCGACGACAGTCACCCGGTGGCCGAGCCTGGCGACGGGCACGGCGAAGTTGCCGGTCCCGCCGCCGGTGTCGACGACGTCCAGGACCGGCTGTCCGAGCTCGGCGGAGCGCCGCTCCAGCGCCGACCGCAGCACCTCCCACACCACGGCGGTACGCAGCGCACTGCGGGGACGAGTCGGATACAAGGCGGCACCCCTCTTGGCAGGTCTTCCACGGCGGGAACCCCACCACCCTATCCGGCCCGACCGGACCGGCCGGGAGCGGCGCAGCGCCGGGCTCAGGGGTGCAGGGCCAGGATCCGCTCCACGATCCGCAGGTACAGGGCGGTGTTGCGGATCAGGTCGTCCGCGTCGCGTTCGCCGGCGGCGCCGGTGATGCCGGCCTCGGCGGCGGCGCGGCGGCGGGCTCCGGCGGCGAAGTAGGCGGCCCACTCGGCGAGTTCGGGAGCGACTTCGGGCAGCAGCTCCCAGGCCGGGCGGATCGCGTGGCGGCGGCGCGGGTTGCTCGGTCGGCCGCGGACGGCGAGGACGGCGGCGGTGGCGCGCAGTGCGGCGAGGTGGGCGGTGGCGTAGCGCTCGAGCGGATCCTGCCTGCCGCGGGCGTGCACCAGGGTGCGGTGCGCGTGGCGGAGCAGTTCGAGGGCGGCGGGCGGTGCGGCGACCCGCCGCAGCACCGGACGGGCCTCGGCGCCGCGCGCGGAGGGCAGGGTGGGTTGATCGACGGCAGGGCGGGCGACAGGCTCAGGACGACTGATGGTCATGGGTCTCCCCCGTTCACTCCGGACCTTGCCCGGGCCGGTCGGCCCGGTCATGCATCCATCGTGAACGGGGGGTCTGACAACTCCGGACCGTTCGTGTCCGGTCGGTCGTCCCCACGGCCGCTCCCCCGAAAGGGGCTGGGCTCCGCCGCCCCGTGTCGGCGGTGCCCGGCCCCCGTCGGCGGCCGTTGGTCGCGCCCAGGGCCTGTGGTGCGGGCCACCGGTCCCCCGTCGACGGCAGCCTGCCCCGGGCGCTTCGGGCGGCTCCACCCGGCGGCGGCCTTCCCGTTGCCCACTACTGTGCCGTCGCGGGGTGACAGCGGGAATCCGTGCGGGTACTCAACCGGGGATCTGAGTACGGATACTCAGACGCCCCCGACGGTGGGCGGGGGCGGGTACGGTGGCGGTTCCCGTCCGAGGTCCGGTCGGGCCGGGTGCTGCGAGGGGGCTGGGGTGGAGGCCGTTCCGCTGATCTTCACCAGCGGCTGGGCGAGCGGGATCAACGCCTACGCCGTGGTGCTGCTGCTGGGGCTGTTCGGCCGCTTCGGCGGCGCCGACTCGGTGCCGCCGGTGCTGGAGCGCACCGACGTGCTGATCGCCGCGGCGGTGCTGTTCCTGTGCGAGGCGGTGCTCGACAAGATCCCGTACGTGGACAGCGTGTGGGACGTCCTGCACACCGTGATCCGTCCGATCGCCGGCGCGACCGTGGGCGCGCTGCTGGCGGCGCACGACCCGGGCTCGCTGGGCGAGGTCGCGGCGGGCGCGGTCGGCGGCACCACGGCGCTGCTCAGCCACGGCATCAAGGCCGGGCTGCGGATGGCCGTGAACACCTCGCCGGAGCCGGCCTCCAACATCGTGGTCAGCCTGGGCGAGGACCTGTCGGTGGCCGGCATGGTCACCCTGGCGGTCTTCCACCCGTGGCTGGCGGCCTCGGCCGCGGCGGTGCTGCTGGTGCTCGGGGCGCTGCTGGTGTGGTTCGCGGTCTCCCGGATCCGGCGGTTCTGGCTGCGCCGCAGGGAGCGCAGGCTGGCCCGGGAGGCGGCGCGGGCGGCGGCGGCCTGAGCGGGCCGCCCCGCGCGCCCCGGAGGCCGTGGGCGGGCGCCGGGTGAGTGCCGCATAGGATCTTCTGCCATGGCTCGGATCATCGTCGTCGGCGCAGGTATGGGCGGTCTGGCCGCCGCGTCCAGGCTGGCCACCCTCGGGCACCGGGTGACGGTGCTGGAGGCGGCCGGGACGTACGGCGGGCAGGTGGGGGCGTACCGGCGCGAGGGCTTCGGCTTCGACACCGGGCCCGGACTGCTCGCGCTGCCCGCGGTCTACCGGGACCTGGCGCTGAAGACCGGCCGGGAGCCGCTGGAGCAGCTGGTCGGGCTGCGGCCGGTGGAGCCGGAGAGCCGGCACCTGTTCGCGGACGGCACCGAACTGGTGCTGCCGAACGCCTCCCGCGGCGGCGTCGGCCAGGCGCTGGACGCCGCGTTCGGCGCGGGCTCCGGCGAGCGCTGGAACGACATGGTCAACCGGGGCCGCACCGTCTGGGAGGCCACCCGCCGCCCGCTGCTGGAGGAGCCCCGCCCGGCCGTCGACCCCGCCGACCCGTACCCGGTGCCGCCGCGCCGCGGCCTGTCCCGGCTGCTGCCGCGCGGCCGCCACACGCTGGCAGACGTCGCCGCCCGCGAACTCGACGGCGCGCCCGGCCCGGCGGCGCTGCTCGCCGAGTACGCGCTGCGCTACGGCCTGGACCCGCTGGCCGCGCCCGCCTCGGCGACCGTCCTGCCGTACATGGAGCAGTCGTTCGGCGTCTGGTACGTGGACGGCGGCCTGCGGGCGCTGGCCGACGCGGTGTTCGCGCGCTGCGAGAAGCGCGGCGTCGAGTTCCGCTTCGACACCCCCGTGCGGGCGCTGGAGCGCGCCGGCGGGCGAGTCACCGGCGTCCGCACCGACGACGGGGTGCTGGAGGCGGACGCGGTGCTGTCGGCCGTCCCCGGCCTGGGCGTCGCCGAGCCCGCCGAGCCCGCGCCGGGCCGCTTCACCGTGCTGCTCGCCCTGGACGGCGCCCGCCCCGCCGGCACCGCGCACCGCACCGTGCTGCACGGCGCGGACGTCGCCGTCGAGGCCCGCGCCGTCTTCGCCGACCGCACCCTGCCCGACCGCCCGACCGTGCAACTGCTCCGCCCCGACGACCCGTCCCTCGTCCCCGGCCCGGACTCCGAGGCGGCCGTCCTGACCGTCACCGTCCCCGCCGGGATCACCCTGACGGACGCCCAGCAGGACGCCTATGCCGAGCAGTTGCTCACCCAGCTGGCCAGCGCGGGCATCGACCTGCGGAGCCGGCTGCGCTGGCGGGAGACCCGGCTGACCGCCTTCGTCCCCGCCCCCGCGCTGGCCGGCGGCCGGCTCGCCCAGGCCAACGAACCGGGCGAGCCCGGCCTGTACCTGATCGGCGCACACGCCCACCCCGGCGGCGGACTGGCCCGCGTCGGCATGTCCGCCTCGATCACCGCCGGCCTGCTCGGCCCGGCCTGACGATCCCTCAGTACTGCTGCTGGTAGTACCCGTTGTGCTGCTGCTCGCCCGGCTGCTGCGGGATGTACGGCTGCGCATACTGCTGCTGCTGCGGGTACTGGTAGACCGGCTGGCCGTACTGGTCGTAGCCGATCAGCTGCGGCTGCTGCTGCCACTGCTGGGCGTACGGGTCCTGGTACTCCTGGTACGCCTGCTGCTGATAGCCGTAGTCCGGCTGCTGGTAGTAGTACTGCTGCTGCTCGGGCTGCTGCGGCTGCTCGTACTGCTGTTGCTGGTACCCGACCGGCTCGTCGGCGTAGATGCCCGCGTCGAGCTCCTGGAACTCCTCGTACGCGTACGGCTCTTCGACCACCGGCTCGACCTCGACCGGGCCGACCTCACCGACCTTCGGGGCCGCCACCGCCGCTGCCGCCGCGACCGTCGCGCCGCCGGTGGCCGCCGCCAGCAGCGGGACCTTCGCCAGCGGACCGGGCAGCCCGCCGTCCGCGCGGCGCAGCGACCAGCCCACCGGGCGGCCGCGCTTGACCGACATGGTGACCATCGCCTGCCCAGCCGCGAAGGCCCCGGCACCCGCCACGATCACCGGCACGGAGGACTGCGTCATCCCCGCCACCACCCCGAGGAACCCCGCCAGCGCCAGCGCCCGCCAGTGCAACGCGGCCCGGTTCTGCAGCAGCAGTTCGGCCACCAGCCACACCGCGACCAGCGCCAACGCGCCGTAGAGGAACAGGTGTCCGATGCCCATCCCCGCAACCTCCAGACGCCACCATCACCGGGCGGTTGCGGGCGACTGTACATCCTCCGGGCAAACACCACCTCATCCCCCACCGGCAGGCCCGGACGCCCGCCCCGGCAGCGATCTCCCCGCCCCGGCCCCGCCACCCGCGGACCGGCTGCCGAAGCCCGGCCCGGAGGGCGGTCAGTGCTTGTGGAGGCCCAGGTTCTGGTAGATCTCCAGCGTCGAGGTGCTGTGGTTGAGGGTGATGAAGTGCAGGCCGGGGGCGCCCTCCGCGAGCAGCCTCTCGGCCATGGCGGTGGCGTGCTCCAGGCCGACGGCGCGGAGCTCGGCCGGGTTGTCGGCGGCCGCCTCCAGGCGGCGCCGGAACTCGGGCGGGAAGTCGGAGCCGGAGAGCTGCGGGAAGCGGACGAGCTGGCGGACGTTGGTGACCGGCATGATCTCCGGGATGATCGGCGTCTCGCAGCCGGCCGCGGCGACCCGGTCGCGCAGCCGGAGGTAGTCCTCGACCTCGAAGAACATCTGGGTGATCGCGTAGTCCGCGCCGGCCCGGCACTTGGCGACGAAGTGGCGGATGTCCTCGTCCCACTCGGTCGAGCGCGGGTGCATCTGCGGGAACGCGGCCACGCCGACGCAGAAGTCGCCGATGCTCTTGATGAGTTCGACGAGTTCGTAGGCGTAGCTGACGCCCTCGGGGTGCCGGACCCATTCGCCCATCGGGTCGCCGGGCGGGTCGCCGCGCACGGCGAGCACGTTGCGGACGCCCTCGTCGGCGTACTGCCCGATGATGTTGCGCAGTTCGGCCACCGAGTGGTCGACGGCGGTGAGGTGGGCGACGGGGGTGAGGGTGGTCTCGGTGGCGATCCGGCCGACCAGGTTGACGGTGCGGCCGCGGGAGGAGCCTCCGGCGCCGTAGGTCATGCAGACGAAGTTGGGGTCGAGCGCCTCGACGCGGCGGATCGCGTCCCAGAGTTTGCGCTCGCCCTCTTCGTTGCGGGGCGGCATGAACTCGAAGGAGAAGGAGCGGTCGCCTGCCGCCAGCAGGTCGCGCACGGTCTGCGCGCGGTCGCTTCTGGTGGAGGGAATCCCGAGTGCCATGCAGGCAGGTTAGCCGTCGGCGGCGCGGCCCGGACAAACGGCGTCCAAACACTGAGACAGTGGTTGAGATTTTTCGGACGCCGCCCGGCGGACCGGCCCGGGCGGCGGCGGACGAGGGCACCCAACGGGGGGCGTTAGTCTGACTGTCAGCCCATCTAACCGGAGTTTCAGGTGCCCTCCTCCACCCGTCTTCCCCGCAACCCCGTCGATGCGGAGGACGTGCGCGACCGCGTCAACGCCGCGCTGAGCGCGTTCATGGCCGAACGGACCGCCCTGCTCTCCGGCATCTCCGACCAGCTCGGGCCGGTCGCCGACGCACTGCGCGAGTTCCTGCTCGACGGCGGCAAGCGGCTGCGCCCGGCCTTCTGCTACTGGGGCTGGCGCGCGGCCGGCGGCGACGCCGACGAGCCCGGCATCGAGCGGGCCGCGGCGGCGCTGGAACTGCTGCAGGCCAGCGCCCTGGTGCACGACGACCTGATGGACCGCAGCGACACCCGCCGAGGCCTGCCGGCCGTGCACCGCCGCTTCGAGAACCTGCACCGGGCCAGCGGCTGGCGCGGCGACCGCGAGCAGTACGGCGCGTCCGCGGCGGTGCTGCTCGGCGACCTGCTGCTGATCTGGTGCGACGAGCTGTTCCAGCGCTCCGGCCTGCCGACCGCCGCGGTCGTCGCCGCGAAGCCCGCGTTCGACCTGATGCGCACCGAAGTCATGCTCGGCCAGTACCTGGACGTGCTGGAGCCGGTCGCCGGCGACTCCGCCGACGCCGACGCGCTGGACCGGGCCCGTACGGTGCTGCACTACAAGTCCGCGAAGTACACCATCGAGCGTCCGCTCCAGGTCGGTGCGCTGCTGGCCGGCGCCGGGCCGGACCTGGTCGAGGCGCTCGGCAACTTCGGCCTCCCGCTGGGCGAGGCGTTCCAGCTCCGCGACGACCTGCTCGGCGTGTTCGGCGACCCGGCGGTCACCGGCAAGCCGGCCGGCGACGACCTGCGCGAGGGCAAGCGCACCCTGCTGATCGCGCACGCGATGCGCGGGCTGTCGGGGGTCGACGCCAAGCAGTTGGACACCCGGCTCGGCGCCCCCGACCTCGACCCGGCCGAGATCGCCGAGCTGCGCGAGCTGATCTCCGCCAGCGGCGCCCCGGCGATCGTCGAGGCCCGCATCGACCAGCTGCTCACCGAGGCGCTGGCCGCCCTGCATGCGGCCCCGATCGCGGACGACCAGACCAGCGAGGTGCTGCAGGCGCTGGCCGACGCGGCGACGGTGCGCAAGTACTGACGGCCCGTCAGCGGTTCCACCGGCGTCGGGAGGCCAGCGCGGCCAGCCCGGCGCCGGCCGCGTTCAGCAGGACGTCGTCCACCGAGGACACCCGGTCCAGCCACAGCACGTACTGGGCGGTCTCGACCAGCACCGAGCAGGCCGCACCGAGCGCGAGCACCCGCCACACCGAGGCCAGCGCGCGGAAGCGGATCGGCGCGAAGTAGCCCAGGGCGGCGAACACCAGCAGGTTGCCGCCGATCTGCACGACCGCGGTGACCGGCGTGCCGTGGGTGAGGATCGCCCACAGGTCGTGCAGCGGCAGCAGGCTCACCCGGCGGGGCGCGGTGCCCGCCCCCGGGCCCGGCAGCATGATCATCCAGACCCACGGCACCGTCCCGTGCACCATCGCCACCACCGCGGCCGGCCCCCGCCACGCCCCCGCCTTGCGCCGGGCCGACAGCCACACCAGCGCGGCGGACAGCGGCAACGCGACCAACGACCAGAACACCACGCCGTTGACGGTCCCCAGCCACGGCTGCCACCCGGCACGCCGGTGCAGCGGCCGCTGCATGAGAAAGGCAACGGCCGCCGCAGCGAACACGGCCGGAACAAGTAGCGCCGTCCACCGGGCGCGGGCAGTCGAGCTCACGCCTCCAGGAGTCCGGCAAGGCCCGCCGCGGTTCCCACCAGGAGCCCACCCACGGCCGTCCGTTACGGGCCCCGGCGGCCGGTTAACTCCTTCGCGGCCCACGCCCGGCGCCCAGCGCCGCCCCCATCCACCGCACAGCACGAACAGCCCGGCCCACTTCACCGGAGTCAGGCACACGCACCGGGCCACGCACACGTCGTCCCCAAACCCCACCCCGCTCCGTGCCGCGGGGCCCACCGTCGACAGTCCCGTCCTGCCCGGCAGGCCGCGCCGCAGGGGAACGGTCGCTTAGCGCAGGCGGGCGGCGAGTTGCTTCGCGGCTGCGGCCGGGTCCTCGGCTGCGGTGAGGGCGCGGACGACCACGATGCGGGTGGCTCCGGCGTCGAGGACCTGGTCGAGGTTGGTGAGGTCGATGCCGCCGATGGCGAACCACGGCCGGGCCGGATTCCGGCCGGCCGCGTGGCGGACCAGGTCGAGGCCGGGGGCGTGGCGGCCGGGCTTGGTGGGGGTGGGCCAGACCGGGCCGGTGCAGAAGTAGTCGACGCCGGGCTCGCTGATCGCCGCGTCGACCTCGGCCTCGGCGTGGCAGGAGCGTCCGATCAGCACGTCCTCGCCGAGGATGGCGCGGGCGACCCGCACCGGCAGGTCGTCCTGCCCGAGGTGCAGCACGTCCGGCCGGGCGCCGTACGCGACGTCGGCGCGGTCGTTGACGGCCAGCAGCTTGCCGTGCCGCTTCGCCGCGTCCGCGAACACCTCCAGGTACTCGAGTTCCTGGCGGGCCTCCAGGTTCTTGTCCCGGAGCTGGACGATGTCGACGCCGCCGGCCAGCACGGCGTCCAGGAAGTCGGCGAGGTCGCCCTGCTCGCGGCGGGCGTCGGTGCAGAGGTAGAGCTTCGCGTCGGCGAGCCGCTGACGGGCCGTCACGGCGTCGGCGGTCACAGCGCCATGGCCTGGGCGCGGCGCTTGACCTCGGTGCCGCGGTTCTCGCGCAGCGCCTGGATGGGGCTGCCGGGCAGCGACGGGTCCTCGGTGAACATCCACTCGAGGATCTCCTCGTCGGAGAAGCCGCAGTCGCGGAGCACCGTGAGGGTGCCGACCAGGTGCTTGACCGGGCCGTCGTCCTCGATGAAGTCGGCGGGCACCTGCAGGGAGTTGTTCGCGCCGCGGCGGACGGCCAGCAGCTTGCGGCTGCGCACCATGTCGCGGACCTCGGTGATCACCACGCCCCACCGCTCGGAGATGTCGGGCAGGTACAGCCACGCAGGGACCAGGGCGTCGATCTTGGGATCAATTGTGCTCACGCCCCCAGCCTACCCACGCGCTACGCCGTCGCCGCCTTCAGCTGCACGGCCGGGTCGGCGGCGAGCGCCGGATCGAGCACCGCGCCGCGTTCGATCAGCCGCCGGCCCTGCGCCAGGTCGCGCGGCCGGTCGACGGCGAGCAGCGCGACCACTGCGCCGTCGCGCAGCCACAGCACCGACCAGGAGCGCTCGGACGGGGAGCCGCGCCACAGCAGGTGGTCGGCGCCGGCGTGGCGGCCCGCGTACTGCACCATGCGGTCGAACTGCTCGGACCAGAAGTACGGGACGGGGTCGTAGGGCGCGTCCAGGGCGCCGAGCACCGAGGCGGCGACGGCGCCGCCGGAGTGCAGGGCGTGGTCCCAGTGCTGGACGGCGAGCCTGGCGCCGAACCGGGCGGACGGGTAGGAGGTGCAGTCGCCGGCCGCCCAGACGCCGGGCAGCGCGGTGCGCAGCCGGTCGTCGACGGGGATCGTGCCGTCGGGGTCGAGGGCGAGCGGTCCGCCGGCCAGCCAGTCGGTGGCGGGGCGGGCGCCGATGCCGACCACCACCTCGTCGGCGGGCAGGTGGGTGCCGTCGGCGAGCAGCACCCCGCCGTCGGCGGCGCCGGCGACGGCGGCGCCGCAGTGCAGTTCGGCGCCGGCTTCGGCGTACCAGTCGGCCATCAGCGTGCCGAGTTCGGCGGGCAGCGCCCCGGCCAGCGGGGTGGCGGCGGCCTCCACCACGGTGACGTGGCAGCCGAGGGCGCGGGCGACGGTGGCGGTCTCGGCGCCGATCCAGCCCGCGCCGACCAGCACGATCCGCTTGCCGGGGGTGAGCGCGGCGCGCAGCGCGTGCGCGTCGTCGACGGTGCGCAGGGTGCGGGCGCCGGGCAGGCCGGGCAGCGTGCGGGGGTCGGCGCCGGTGGCGATCACCAGGGCGCCGTACGGGAGTTCGCCGCCGTCGGTGTGCAGGGTGTCGGCGGCCAGGCCGGTGGCGCGGCGGCCGGTGAGGAGTTCGACGCCGAGTTCGTGCCAGTCGATCTCGAAGGCAGTGGCGTCGGACTTGCCGAGCAGCACGTCCTTGGAGAGCGGCGGCCGGTCGTACGGGAGGTGGAGTTCGTCGCCGACCAGGGTGATCGCGCCCTGCCAGCCGCCCTGCCGCAGGTTCAGCGCGGCCTGCGCGCCCGCCATGCCCGCCCCGACCACGACGACCCGGTCCGTTGCCCTCAGCTCAGCCACGGCGTCCACCCTAACCCTGCCGTACGCCCCTGTGGGCGCGGGTCGGCCCGGCGATAAGGTGGGGGTACTACCTCATCACGGGAGCCCGGCGCACCGGGCTGAGAGGCGGGCTGTGCGGCCCGCGACCGTCCGAACCTGATCCGGGTCATGCCGGCGAAGGGAGAAGAAGCGCTGTGGCACATTCGGACGTGCTGGTGATCGGCGGGGGCATCATCGGCCTCGGCGTCGCCTGGCGCACCGCGCAGCGCGGCCTGTCGGTCGCGGTGGTGGATCCGTCGCCGGGCGGCGGCGCGGCGCGGGTCGCCGCGGGCATGCTCGCCCCGGTCACCGAACTCCAGTACGGCGAGGAGCCGTTGCTGCGCCTGGGCATGGCGTCCAACGAACGGTACGGGGCGTTCGCGGCGGAGCTGACCGAGCTGACCGGCCTGGACACCGGCTACCGCCGCACCGGCACGCTGGCCGTCGCGCTGGACGCCGACGACCGCGCGGAGCTGCGCGAACTGCACGCCTTCCACGGCCGGCTGGGCCTGGCCTCGGAGTGGCTGACCGGCCGGGAGTGCCGCCGGCTGGAGCCGATGCTCGCCCCCGGCGTGCGCGGCGGCCTGCACGTCGCCGAGGACCACCAGGTGGACGGCCGCCGGCTGGCCGCCGCCCTGGTCGCGGCGTGCAAGCTGCTGGGCGTGGCCTTCCACCGGACGCAGGCCGCCGAGCTGGTCACCGACGGCGAACGCGCCATCGGGGTACGGCTGTTGACGGGCGAGCAGCTGACGGCGGACCGGACGGTGCTGGCGGCCGGCTCCCGCAGCCACCTGCTGCCGGGCCTGCCGGAGGGGGTGCTGCCGGCGATCCGCCCGGTCAAGGGGCAGGTGCTGCGGCTGCGCGTCCCCGAGCAGTACGCGCCGTTCCTGTCCCGCAACGTGCGCGCCGTGGTGCGCGGGCAGCACCTGTACCTGGTGCCGCGCGCGGACGGCGAGCTGGTGGTCGGCGCGACCACCGAGGAGCAGGGCCACGACACCACCGTCACCGCGGGCGGCGTGTACGAGCTGCTCCGCGACGCGCACGAACTCGTGCCCGGCATCACCGAGTTGCCGCTGGTGGAGACGGGCGCCGGGCTGCGGCCGGGCTCCCCCGACAACGCGCCGCTGCTCGGCCCGACCGCGCTGCCCGGCCTGGCCGCCGCCACCGGCCACTACCGCAACGGCGTGCTGCTCACCCCGGTCACCGCCGACCTGCTCGCCGACTACCTGGCCACCGGCGAAGTCCCGCCGCTCGCCGCCGACTTCGCTCCCGACCGCTTCCGCACCGAGGTGCCCGCATGAACACCGTCGCCCTGACCGTCAACGGCGAACCCCGCACGCTGCCCGAGGACACCACCCTGGACGCGGTGGTCGCCGAGGTGTCCGCCGCCAACACCGGCGTCGCCGCCGCCGTCAACGAGGCCGTGGTGCCCCGCAGTTCGTGGCCCGCCACGGCGCTGCGCGCGGGCGACCGGGTCGAGATCCTCACCGCCGTGCAGGGAGGCTGAGATGGCCGACGACCTGCTGACCATCGGCGACACCGCGTTCACCTCCCGGCTGATCATGGGCACCGGCGGCGCCCCCAGCCTGGACGTGCTGGAGCAGGCGCTGAAGGTGTCCGGCACCGAGCTGACCACGGTCGCGATGCGCCGGGTGAACACCGCCACCCAGGGCTCGGTGCTGGAGGTGCTGGCCCGCAACGGGATCCGGATCCTGCCGAACACGGCCGGCTGCTACACGGCCGGCGAGGCGGTGCTCACCGCCCGGCTGGCCCGCGAGGCGCTCGGCACCGACTGGGTGAAGCTGGAGGTGATCGCCGACGAGCGCACCCTGCTGCCCGACCCGATCGAACTCCTGGACGCCGCCGAGACCTTGGTCGACGACGGCTTCACGGTGCTGCCGTACACCAACGACGACCCGGTGCTGGCCCGCAAGCTGGAGGACGTCGGCTGCGCGGCGATCATGCCGCTGGGCTCGCCGATCGGCTCCGGGCTGGGCATCCGCAACCCGCACAACTTCCAGCTGATCGTGGAGTCCGCGAACGTCCCGGTGGTGCTGGACGCGGGCGCGGGCACCGCGAGCGACGTCGCGCTGGCGATGGAACTCGGCTGCTCCGCCGTCATGTTGGCGTCTGCCGTGACGCGCGCCCAGGAGCCGGTGCTGATGGCCGACGCGATGCGCCGCGCCGTCGAGGCCGGCCGCCTGGCCCACCGGGCGGGCCGGATCCCGCGCCGCTACTACGCCGAGGCGTCCTCCCCCACCGAGGGCCTCGCCGACACCCGCGAGCGCCCGGCCTTCTGACGGGGCGCGCACCCGGCAGGTGACCGAATCGAAAGCGGACCCTGCCGGGCGTGCGGGGCTGCGGCCCCTAGACTCCTGGGGTGGACATGACCCTGAACGATCCCCTGCTCGGTGTGCTGCTCGACGGGCGCTACCGGGTCGAGCAGCGGATCGCCGTGGGCGGCATGTCGACCGTCTACCGCGGCACCGACACCCGGCTGGACCGTACCGTCGCGCTGAAGGTGATGCACCCTTCGCTGGCGGGCGACGCCGACTTCACGGCGCGGTTCATCCGCGAGGCGAAGGCGGTGGCCCGGCTCGCGCACCCGAACGTGGTCAACGTGCTGGACCAGGGCGCGGATCCGCGCGCGGTGTTCATGGCGATGGAGTTCGTTCCCGGCCGCACCCTGCGCGAGCTGCTGCGCGACCGCGGCGCGCTCTCGGTGCGGGCCGCCCTGGACGTGCTGGAGCCGGTGCTCGCGGCGCTCGGCGCGGCGCACCGGGCGGGTCTGGTGCACCGGGACGTGAAGCCGGAGAACGTGCTGATCACCGACAACGGGCTGGTGAAGGTCGCGGACTTCGGCCTGGTCCGGGTGATGGGCGCCGCCGACTCGACCGCCACCGCCGCCACCGAGGCGGGCCAACTGCTGGGCACCGTCTCGTACCTGGCGCCGGAGCAGATCAGCCAGGACGCGCCCACCGACCAGCGGGTGGACGTCTACGCGGCGGGCATCCTGCTCTACGAGATGCTCACCGGCAGCCGCCCGCACACCGGCGAGAACGCCGCCCAGGTGATGTACCGCCACCTGCACGAGGACGTCCCCGCCCCGTCCCGCACCGCCCCCGCGGTGGGCCCGGAGCTGGACGCGATCGTGGCCGCGGCCACCGCCCGCGACCCGCAGGCCCGGCCGTGGGACGCGGTGGAGCTGCTGGCCGCGGTGCAGCGGGTCCGCCGCTCACTGCCGGCCGCGCAGCTGGACGCGGAGCCGCCGGCGTCCGGCCGGCCGACCCCGCAGTACGGCCCGGGCGAGGCGACCGCGGTGATCAGCGCGCCGCCCGGCCTGGAGCGCACCAGCGTGCTGGAGGTCCCGCCGGACCTGCTGCCGCCGGTCCGGCCGGTGAACGACGAGGCCCGGCCGAGCCGCCGGGCCGGGCGCCGCGGCGGGCGCCCCGCCCGCGGCCGCGGCCGCCTGCCGCTGATCTGGTCGGCGGTGGGCCTGGCCGTGGTGCTGCTGGTCGGCGGGGTGACGTACGCGCTGTCCAGCGCGGTGTACGCGACGGTGCCGAGCGTGCTGGGGCAGAACCAGCAGCAGGCCGCGGCGGTCCTGGACAAGCAGGGCCTGCACGGCTCGTTCAGCCAGCAGTTCAGCGAGTCGGTGCAGGCCGGGCAGGTCATCTCCACGGACCCGGGGGTGGGCGCGCGGGTGCGCAAGAGCGACGCCGTGAAGGTGGTCGTCTCGCGCGGCCCCGAGCGGCTGCCGGTACCGGACCTGACGAACCGTCCGGTGGCGGAGGCGAGCAAGGCGCTGGCCGACGCCCGGCTGACGGCGGGCACCACCACCGAGCAGTTCAGCGACACGGTGCCGAAGGGCGCGGTGATCTCCACCGACCCGGCCGCCGGGACGGCGCTGGCCCCGAACTCGCCGGTGGCGCTGACCGTCTCCAAGGGCATGCGCCCGGTGCCGGACGTCTCCGGACTGTCCAAGGAGGACGCGTCGAAGGCGCTGGAGGAGGCCGGGTTCGTCCCGCAGATCGCCGGCCTGCTGCCGCTCGGCAAGGTGACCGGGCAGTCGCCGTCGGCGGGGACGCCGCGCCCGCAGGGGTCGACGGTGACGATCACCGTCAGCCTGTTCTGACGCCCCGTCGGGCCGCTCAGCGCAGCGGCCCGTCGCCTTCCTGCTCCTGGTAGGAGTAGCGCTGCTCCTGCCAGGGGTCGGCGCGGTTGTGGTAGCCGCGCTCCTCCCAGAAGCCGCGCCGGTCGGCCCGCATGTACTCGACGGCGCGCACCCACTTGGGGCCCTTCCAGGCGTACAGGTGCGGCACCACCAGGCGGACCGGGAAGCCGTGTTCGAGGGTGAGCGGCTGCCCGTCGTGGTGGGTGGCGAACACCGTCGACGGGTCGGCGAAGTCGTCGAGCCGCAGGTTGGCGCTGTAGCCGTACTCGGCCCACACCATGACGTGGGTGACGCCCGGGTCGGGCGGGGCGAGGTCGAGGACCGTCCGGGCGGCGACGCCGCACCACTCGTTGCCGAGCATCGAGAACTTGGTGACGCAGTGGAAGTCGGCGCGGACGGTGGCCTTCGGCAGGGCGTGGAAGGCGGCGAAGTCCCAACTGGTCTTCTCCGCGTCGGCGGTCGCCCCGAACACCTGGAAATCCCAGCTGTCCGGCTTGAACCGGGGCACCGGCCCGTAGTGCAGAACGGGCCAGCCGCGCTGCCGGCGCTGGCCCGGCGGGAGCCTCGGGTCAGACGGCGGCGGCTGTTCCGGTTGGTGCTGACCCATGGCTCCATGGTGACAGACGGCGGTCCGCGAACTGCGCGCGCCCCCACCGCGCGCCCCTGCGGGGAATGCCTTCCGGCGGAGGGGGGCAACACGACGCAAATCCGCGCAGGCGTTCGGGGCAGATACCCCCGAACGGCCCAATCCCGGCCGCATCGCCGCAGGTCAGCGATTTGCCGCCGAAACGGAAATGTCGATCTCCGGGCCCCCGGTAAGCGTGAACTTACTGGAACTGCGCCCCCGGCGGCTGCCACCATGCGGGCAACCGGGCACCGCCCGGAACTACCCGTCAGGAAGGCAGGCCATGCAGGGCGATCCCGAGGTCATCGAGTTCCTCAACGAGCAGCTGACCGCCGAGCTGACCGCGATCAACCAGTACTTCCTGCACGCGAAGATGCAGGAGAACAACGGCTGGACGAAGCTCGCGAAGTACACCCGGCACGAGTCCTTCGACGAGATGAAGCACGCCGAGACGCTGACCGACCGGATCCTGTTCCTGGAGGGCCTGCCGAACTACCAGCGGCTGTTCCACGTCCGGATCGGGCAGACCGTCAAGGAGATGTTCGAGGCCGACCGGCAGATCGAGGTGGAGGCGATCGACCGCCTCAAGCGCGGAATCGTGGTGATGCGCGCCAAGAACGACGTCACCTCGGCGAACATCTTCGAGGACATCCTCGCCGACGAGGAGCACCACATCGACTACCTCGACACCCAGCTGGAACTGCTCGACAAGCTCGGCGAGGCGCTCTACATCGCGCAGCTGATCGAACAGCCGGAGAGCTGACCCGGGTCAGGCGGCCTGCGGGGCGGACGGTTCGGCCAGGCCCAGCTTCTGGGCCAGCCGGGCGGTGGGGCAGGGGCGGGCGCCGTGCTCGCCGAGCAGCGCCTGGATGCGCCGCACGCAGGAACCGCAGTCGGTGCCGGCCTTGCAGCCCCGGGCTATCTGGCGCGGGGTGGTGGCGCCCTCGTCGATCTTCTGCTTGACCTGGGCCTCGGTGACCGCATGGCACATGCACACGTACATGTGCGGCCCCTTCCACCATCGACACTGTTTGCTGAGCCTTACCTTACCTGGTGCTCCGGGCACGAAGAAGGCCCCTCCGCCTCGGATCACCCGAGAGCGGAGGGGCCTTCGTCACACCGGCCGCGCCGGGACTACTGGTTGCGGTACATCTCGGCGACCAGGAACGCCAGGTCCAGCGACTGGCTGCGGTTGAGCCGCGGGTCGCAGGCCGTCTCGTAGCGCTGGTGCAGGTCGTCGACCAGCACCTCGTCGCCGCCGCCGACGCACTCGGTGACGTCGTCGCCGGTCAGCTCCACGTGGATGCCGCCCGGGTGGGTGCCGAGCGCGCGGTGCACCTCGAAGAAGCCCTTGACCTCGTCGAGCACGTCGTCGAAGTTGCGGGTCTTGTGGCCGCTGGAGGCCTCGAAGGTGTTGCCGTGCATCGGGTCGGTGATCCACACCACCTGGGCGCCGGACGCGGTGACCTTCTCCACCAGGGTGGGCAGGTGGTCGCGGATCTTGCCCGCGCCCATCCGGGTGATGAAGGTGAGCCGGCCGGGCTCGCGCTCCGGGTCCAGCCGGTCGATCAGGGTGAGCGCGTCGTCGACCGTGGTGGTCGGGCCGAGCTTCACGCCGATCGGGTTGCGGATCTTCGACGCGAACTCGATGTGCGCGTGGTCCAGCTGACGGGTGCGCTCGCCGATCCACACCATGTGGCCGGAGACGTCGTACAGGTCGCCGGTGCGCGAGTCGGTGCGGGTCAGCGCCGTCTCGTAGTCCAGGATCAGCGCTTCGTGCGAGGAGAAGAACTCGACCGTCTTGAACTCCTCCGGGGCCACCCCGCAGGCGTTCATGAAGGCCAGCGCCTGGTCGATCTCCCGGGCCAGCTGCTCGTAGCGCTGACCGGCCGGGGAGTTGCGCACGAAGTCCTGGTTCCAGGCGTGCACCTGGCGCAGGTCGGCGTAGCCGCCGGTGGTGAAGGCGCGCACCAGGTTCAGCGTCGAGGCGGAGGCGTTGTACATCCGCTTCAGGCGCTCGGGGTCGGGGATCCGCGACTCGGGGGTGAACTCGAAGCCGTTCACCGAGTCGCCGCGGTACACCGGCAGCGTCACGCCGTCCCGGGTCTCGGTGTTCTTCGAGCGCGGCTTGGAGTACTGGCCGGCGATCCGGCCGACCTTCACCACCGGCACGGACGCGGCGTAGGTGAGCACCGCGGCCATCTGGAGCAGGGTCTTGAGCTTGTTGCGGATCTGGTCGGCCGACACGGCGTCGAACGCCTCGGCGCAGTCACCGCCCTGCAGCAGGAACGCCTCACCACGCGCGACGGCGCCGAGCCGGGCGCGCAGCTGGTCGCACTCGCCGGCGAAGACGAGCGGCGGATAGGAGGCGAGCTCCGCAAGGGTCTTGCGCAGAGCCTCTTGGTCCGGCCATTCAGGCTGCTGCGCCGCGGGCAGGGACTGCCAGGAGTGGTTAGTCACGGTCACAGGGGCAAGGCTACGGGGTCGTTCAACCGGATTGGGGACGCCGCCCGGTGGGTGAGACAGGTCGTGGACATCCCCCCGGGCCGCCGCCCGGTGGGCTAAGGTCTGCTCCATGACCGCGTCGCACACCTTCTCCTGGTGGTGGGCCAGCCCGTTGGGCGGCCCACGGATCGCGCGTCCCTAGAGACCGATCGACGGCCGCCCTTCGGGGCGGCCGTCGGCGTCTGTGTCCAGCGTCACGGCCTTCCCGGAGGGCGGCGGCAGAGCCCGCAGCCAATCCCCGGAAGGAACCCCGCAGTCGTGACCACCACCGCAGCCGACCTGCTCGCCCGGCTCACCGCGCCCGGCGCCCCCGCCTTCGCCCTGCTGCACCGCCGCGCGCCCCGGCTCGCGCCGGACACCGTCGAGCTGCTGCTCGGCACCGTCTCCGAGCACGACACGCTCGCCGAACTCCCGGTCCGGCACGGCGTCCCCGCCGACGGCCCGCGGCACGACCTGCTGGCCCTGGTCCCGTACGCCCAGCTGCGCGAGCGCGGCTTCGCGGCCCGCCAGGACGGCACCCCGCTGCGCGCGCTGGCCGTCGAGGAGCAGTACGCGCTGCCGCTGGCCGAGGTGCTGGCCGCGCTGCCGGACGCCCCGGTCGAGCTGAGCGGCGGCGGCTTCGACCTCGGCGACGAGGAGTACGCCGGGATCGTCCGCGCCGTCATCGAGGACGAGATCGGGCGCGGCGAGGGCGCCAACTTCGTGATCCGGCGCGACTTCCGGGCCGCCCTGGACGGCTTCTCCACCGCCACCGCGCTCACCCTGTTCCGCCGCCTGCTGGAGCACGAGCGCGGCGCGTACTGGACGTTCCTGGTGCACACCGGCGACCGGGTGCTGGTCGGCGCCTCCCCCGAGGTCCACGTCCGGCAGTCCGGCGGCACCGTGGTGATGAACCCGATCTCCGGCACCTACCGCTACCCGTCGACCGGGCCCACCGCCGAATCCCTCCTCGAATTCCTGCGCGACCCGAAGGAGTTGGAGGAGCTCACCATGGTGGTCGACGAGGAGCTCAAGATGATGTGCGCGGTCGGCGACCTCGGCGGGCAGGTGCTCGGGCCGCGCCTGAAGGAGATGTCGCACCTCGCGCACACCGAGTACGAACTGCGCGGCCGCACCTCGCTGGACGTCCGCGAGGTGCTGCGGGAGACCATGTTCGCCGCGACCGTCACCGGCAGCCCCGTGCAGAACGCCACCCGGGTCATCGACCGGTACGAGCGCGGCGGGCGCGGCTACTACTCGGGCGCGCTGGCGCTGATCGGCCGCTCCGCCAGCGGCGGCCAGCAGCTGGACTCGCCGATCTGCATCCGGACCGCCGACATCGACCCCGCCGACGGCTCGCTCGTCGTCCGGGTCGGCGCCACCCTGGTCCGGCACTCCGACCCGTACTCGGAGGTCGCCGAGACGCACGCCAAGGCCGCCGGCGTGCTCGCCGCGATCGGCGCCCGCCCGGGCCGGCCCGCGAAGGCCGCCGGCGCCCGGCCCCGACTCGCCGAGGACCACCGGGTGCAGGCCGCGCTCGACTCCCGCCGGGCCGGGCTCGCCCCGTTCTGGCTGCGGATGCAGCAGCCCGCGCTGCCCCGCGAGGGCGCCGAGGCGCTGGTGGTCGACGGCGAGGACACCTTCACCGCGATGCTCGCCCACCTGCTGCGCTCGCTCGGGCACACCGTCACCGTGCTCCGCCACGACACCCCGGGGCTGCGCGAGCGGGCCGCCGCCCACCCCGGCCCGCTGGTGCTCGGCCCCGGCCCCGGCGACCCCGCCGACCCGGCCGACCCGAAGATGGCCCTGCTGCGCCCGATCGTCGCGGACGCCCTGGCCGCGGCCCGGGACGGCTCCCGGACCGCCCCGCTGCTCGCCGTCTGCCTCAGCCACCAGCTGCTGTCCGCGCAGCTCGGCCTGCCGCTGGCCCGCAAGGCGGTGCCCTACCAGGGCGCCCAGGAGGCCGTCGACCTGTTCGGCGCCCGCCGCACCGTCGGCTTCTACAACACCTTCACCGCCCGCTGCGACGAGGCCGCGGCCGGCCGGCTGGCCGCCGAGGGCGTCGAGGTGGCCCGCGACCCGCGCACCGGCGACGTGCACGCGCTGCGCGGGCCGGGCTTCGCGGGCGTCCAGTTCCACCCCGAGTCGGTGCTCACCAGGGACGGCGTGCAGATCGTCGCCGAGCTGCTGCGCACCGTCCCGGCCGTGCGCCGCTGACCCGTCCGCCCCACCCGTCACGAACCCTGAAAACCTCTAGTACGAGGCAGAGTTGACTGATATTCATATCCTGCTTCGCGAGCGGGCATGGAGGGGGACATGGCGCATTCAGCAGAGCACGACACGGTGGAGATCGTCCTCGACGACGGGACCGTCCTGCACGCGGCCGTCCGCGCGGGCTCCCAGCCGACGGCCGGGGACGCGGGGGCGGTCTCCCGGGCGGTGACGCACAGCCTGGGCGACGTGCGGCGGACCGTCCGCGCGGTGGGCCGGTGGGCCCGGGAGACCGCGCGGGAGGCCGGCGACCCGGACTCCTTCGAGGTGGAGTTCGGACTCACCCTGGGAGTGAAATCCGGCCAGTTGATCAGCGTGCTGGCGGAGGCGTCCGGCGAGGCGAGCCTGGTGGTCCGGCTGGGCTGGTCGCGCCCGGACGACCGCCCCGCCGAGTGACGGCGCACGACGCACCGGCCGCCGCGCTCTGGCTGGCGGGCCCCGACGGGGAGTTCCTCGGCAGCGGCTTCCACCTCGGCGCGGGCCGGGTGATCAGCTGCGCCCACGTGGTGGCCGGCCGGCCGACGCTCACCGCCCGCCACGCCGGCGCCGCGCACCCGGCCCGGGTGGTGCTGCTCGCCCCGCCCGAACGCCCACCCGGCGCGGCCGTCCACCCGCCGCCGGACCTGGCGGTCCTCGACGTCCCCGGCCTGGCGGGCGCACCCTCGGTGCCGCTCGCCGACCGCGACGTCCCGAACGGCGCCGCCGCGCTGGCCCACGGCTTCGCGGTGAACGAACTGACCAACGAGGTCGGCCCGGAGTCCGCCCGGCTCACCGTGGCTGGCCCCTCCGGGCTCGGCCTGCGGGTCCAACTCGGCTCGATCCCCTTCGGGTTGAGCGGCAGCATGGCGATCGACGACAACGGCCGGGTGATCGGCGTGGTGAAGGCCACCGCGCACACCTCCGAGACCAGGGGCGGCTGGATCACCCCGCTCTCCGACCTGCTCCCCCTGCTCGGCGCCCGGCCACCCGCCCCGCCCCGCAAGGTCACCGCCCAGGCCTGCGCCCGACTCCTCGCCGAGATCCCGCTGCTCCAGGACCCACCCGCCCGACTCGAACTGATCCAGTCCGTGAACGAGCAACTCGGCCCCGGCGCGGGGATCAAGGTGCCCTACCACGGGCATGCATTCCTGCACCTGAGCAGCATCGCCGCCGCCTGCCTGAACCACAGCAGCCCGGACGAGGCACTGCCGGCGCTGCTGACCTCGACGCACGCGCTGTGCGGACCGCACCGGTCCCTGGACGAACTCGGAGCACTGCTGCGCATCGACCTGGAGGAGTGACGCATGGACCGCTGCACCACGGAGACCCGCAACCTGCTGCAGCGCATCCTGTCGGGCTGGCACGAGCTGGCCCCGCTGCTGTCCCACCTGGAGCAGCACCTGGCCGAGAACACCGGCTACGTCGTCCAGGTCCAGCCCGCCAACCTGTCGCTGTCCGCCGACCGGATCGCCAAGTACCTGGCCGAGGACCACCCCCAGCCGGGCGCCGCGATCAGCCACCTGCACGACTGGCTGACCCACGTGATGGGCCCCCAGCAACGCGGCGACTGGGTCGGCTTCCTCGCCCGCGTCCAGGGCGGCCGCGGGTTGACGATGCATCAGCGCGCCGACTTCGTCGTGATCGCCGACATCCTGTGCTTCCCGCCCGTCCCCCCGACCCGGGCCAGCGCCAAACACCTCCGCGACCTCGCATCCAGCGCCCTGACCAGCGGCAGCATCGACCGGCTCACCGAAGAACTGTCCCTACTGGAACCGCAGTTGGCCCAGCAGGCCCGGAAGGCGATGGAACGCTCGCGCACCCGCGTCGCCTACCGGATCTCCACCCGGCACCGGACCGCACTCGCGGTCGGAGCCACGTTGCTCGCCACCGCGGGCGTGGTGACGGCCGTGGCGCTGCCCCACGGCCCGCCCCCGCTGCCCGACCAGGCGGTGAAGTGGTCGCCGGCCGATGTGCAGCCGGGCGACGGGTCCTCGGCCGAGGTGAACGTCCCGGCCGAGGCGAACCGTCTGGTCGCGCACATCCAACTGACGGACAAGGACCCCGATCTCGGCAGCTGCCCCGGCATGAAGATCGCCCTCTCCGCCGAACCGGGCGGAAGCACCGGCTGGCAGGCCCCGGACAAGCCGCTGTCGGTCACCGTCCCGCCCGGCCACTCCGGACTGCGGATCACCCTGCGCCTGCAAGCTCCAACCGGTTGCGAGCAGCACATAGACACCCAGCGCGTCGAGTTCGAGCGATAGGAGGTACCCGTGCACGCACCGCGCCCCGTCCGCCTGGCGGCCTGTCTGCTTCTGCTGGCCACCGCTGCGTTCGGCTGTTCCGACGACAGCAAGCCGGATCCGTTCGACAGCGATCCGATCAAGATCGGCTTCAAGGACGGCCGTCCGGGCATGTCCGTCCTCACCAGCAAGGGCAACTACGACGGCTTCGAGCCGCACGTGGCGCAGAAGGTGGTGCAAGGTCTGCTGCACCGCGACTTCACCTCGCTGCCGGTGACCACGGCGAACTGGAAGGGCGCCCTCCTCGACGGCAAGACCAACCACAACAAGGTCGACCTGGTGATCGCCGACATCTCCGAACGGGAGGACCTGAAGAAGGACTTCGACCTGGCCGGCCCTTACCTTCAAACCCCGCTCGGCGTCCTGCTGAAGGCCTCGGACACCCGCGAGATCAACAAGGCCGAGGACCTCCGTCCGCTCGCCGTCTGCGCGCAGGAGGACACCACCGCCTACAACACCCTGGTGCAGAACGGCGGCCGGCCCCCCGTCACCGGAACCGACCTCAACGCCTGCATGGAGCGGCTCAACGACGGCACCGCCGATGCCGTGCTCGCCGACTACGTGGTCCTGCAGGGCATCGCGATCAACTCCGGCACCGGCACCCAGCACACCTACCGGGTCGCCCGGAAAGCCCGGATCGGCAAGCCGCAGTACCTGATGATGATGCTGCCCAAGGGACATCAGAAGGCCTGCGAGCTGCTCCGCCAGGCGATCGCCGACTACCTCGAGGACACCGACTGGACAACCACCTTGAAGGAGGACCTCGGGCTCGACGACTTCACCAACGAGGAGATCCGGGACACCTTCCGCCCCGTCACCACCTCGGTCGGCGACCGCTGCTCGGCCTAGCTCAGTTCCTCGTCCAGCCCCTGCTCGATCGCGTACCGCACCAGCTCGACCCGGTTGTGGAGTTGGAGCTTGCCCAGGGTGTTCTGCACGTGGTTCTGCACGGTGCGGTGCGAGAGCACCAGACGGTCGGCGATCTGACGGTACGACAGGCCCTTGGCGACCAGGCGCAGGACCTCGGTCTCCCGGGGGGTGAGTTGCGGGGCGGCCGGCTGCGCCGGGGTGCCGGGTTCGGTGGCGAGGCGGCGGAACTCGCCGAGCACCAGGCCGGCCAGGCCGGGGGTGAAGACCGGGTCGCCGACCGCGGTGCGGCGTACCGCGTCGATCAGCTCCTCGCGGCCGGCGGACTTCACCAGGTAGCCGGTCGCCCCGGACTTCACCGCCTCCAGCACGTCGGCGTGCTCGCCGCTCGCGGAGAGCACCAGCACCCGCACGGCCGGGTCGGCGGCCACCACCTGGCGGCACACCTCGACGCCGGGCAGCGCGGGCAGGTTGAGGTCCAGCACCACGACCTGCGGCGTGCTGGCCCGGGCGCGCCGGACCGCCTCCTCGCCGTCCCCGGCGGTCGCAACCACCGCGAACCCGGCCTCGGCCAGGTCCCGGGCCACGCCCTCGCGCCACATCGGGTGGTCGTCCACCACCATCACGCGCACCGGCTGATCAGTCATCGCCACCCCTCCGCGGCCACCGCAGTTCCACTTCGACGCCCTGGCCGGGCACCGAGTACAGCTCGGCGCTGCCGCCGAGGTCCAGCATCCGGCCGCGGATCGACTGCGCGACGCCGAGCCGGCCGTCGCGCTGCGCCTGCGCCAGCCGTTCGGGCGGGAAGCCGGGGCCGTCGTCGCGGACCGAGACGGTGACGGCCTCCGGCTCGTCCTCGACCAGGATCCAGGCCCGTGCGCCGTCGCCCGCGTGCACCCGGACGTTGTCGAGCGCGGCGGCCACCGCGGCGGACAGTTCGGCGGCCACCGGCGCGGGCAGCACCACCGGCGTGGCAGGTGCGGCGACGGTGATCCGCTCGTCCGCGTGCCGGGAGATCAGCGGGCGCAGGTCGGCCTCGCCGTCGGCGCGTTCGGGGAGTTGGGCGCCCGTCATCAGGGCGCGCAGCGCCCGTTCCTGTTCCCCCGCCAGCCGGCCGAGCTCGGCGGCGTCGCCCTGTTGACGGTGCACCAGGGCGAGCACCTGGAGGACGCCGTCGTGGATGTCCCGGGAGAGCCGTTCGCGTTCCCGGGTGGCGGCCTCCACCTGGAGGGCGCGGGTGAGCACGGCCTCGCTGGCGCGGGCGAGTTCGATGACGTAGCCGATCGCGCAGCCGGCGACCAGCAGCAGCACGATGTTGTGCAGGTTGTCGGGGCTGATCCCGCCGTGGCCGAGGATGTTGGCGGCGCCGATCACCGCCCCGGCGAACGCGGCGGGCCGCCAGCCGCCCTTGCCGGCGAAGCCCAGCACGGTGCCCGCCGCCCAGATGGTGGGCAGCGTCGGGGCGCCGGCGTGGACCCGGGCGGGGGTGTCGATGAAGCCGCTCATCACGATGCCGAACACGGCGAACAGCAGGTCGGTGCCGAGCACCGGCCAGGTGCACCGCTTCGGGCCGGCGAAGGCCCGGGTGCTGGCCAGCGTCCACAGCGTCAGCGCGCCCAGGTAGATCCAGCCGGACACCGGGTGCAGGAACTCCCGGTACGCGGTGAAGAACCGCAGCACCGCGTAGCCCAGCGCCAGCACCCGGAAGTACCCCATGGCGCGCCACAGCGGCAGTTCCACCGACATCCCGCCGGCCATCACGGCCGCGGCCGGCCCCGACGGGACCGGCCTGCCGCCCCCGGGCTGCGCCGGGACGGGTCTGTGCTCCTGCACTGCAAGCCCCCCTGACGGCCGGTCAGGCCCCGGTGTCCTTCTCCTGCTCGGCTGCCTTCTCGGCCTGCTCGGACTTCTCCGCGGCGGCCTTCTCCTGCGCGGCCTGCTCGGCGGCGGCGGCCTTCTCCTCCGCGGCAGCGGCCTTCTCCTCCGCGGCCTGCTCGGCGGCGGCGGCCTTCTCGGCCTTCTGCTGCGCCTTGCGGTCCGCGTCGGCGGCCTTCTTCTCCTCGGAGAGCTGGCGCTTGGCGGCGGTCGCGTAGATGTCCACGTACTCCTGGCCGGACAGCCGCATGATCTCGTACATCACCTCGTCGGTGACCGAGCGCAGGATGAACCGGTCGTTCTCCATGCCCTGGTAGCGGGAGAAGTCCAGCGGACGGCCGATCCGGATGCCGGGGCGGACGCCGAAGTTGGGGATCACCTGGCCGGGCGGCTGCACCTTCTCGGTGTCGATCATCGCGACCGGGATCACCGGAGCGCCGGTGGCCAGCGCGACCCGGGCCAGGCCGCCGACCTTGCCGCGGTACAGCTTGCCGTCGGGCGAGCGGGTGCCCTCGGGGTAGACGCCGAACACCTCGCCGCGCTCGATCACCGCGATGCCGCTGCGGATCGCCGCCTCGCCGGCGCCGCGGGCGCCCGAGCGGTCCACCGGCAGCTGGCCGACGCCCTTGAAGAACGCGGCGGTCAGCCGGCCCTTGATGCCGGGCGTGGTGAAGTACTCGGCCTTCGCGATGAACGTCACCCGCCGCTTGAGCAGCGCGGGTAGGAAGAACGAGTCCGAGAAGGACAGGTGGTTGCTGGCGAGGATGGCCGGACCTTCGTCCGGAATGTTCTCCTCGCCCTCCATCCACGGCCGGAAGAAGATCCGCAGCAGCGGCGCGACGATCATCTTCATCAGTCGGTAGAACAACCGGGGCCTCCTGTTGTGCGGACCGGACGATCCTAATGCTTGCGCCCGCGCGCCCGTGCACCGGCGATCCGTCCGGCCCGGCTCCGGGCCTCTGTACGGGGCTTCCCGCCCGTGGGACGATCGAGCCACCCTCACCCTGCCCCGCACTTCCAGGAGTCCTGCCGATGCCGCTGCTGCCGGGAGCCGAGCCGTACCGCCACGACGGCGGTCCGGTCGGCGTGCTGCTCGTCCACGGTTTCACCGGTTCCCCGCAGTCCATGCGCCCGTGGGCCGAACACCTGGCCGCCGCCGGGCTCTCCGTCTCCGCTCCGCTGCTGCCCGGCCACGGCACCCGCTGGCAGGACCTCCAGCCGACCCGCTGGGAGGACTGGTACGCGACCGCGGACGCCGCCCTCGCCGAACTGGCCGACCGCTGCGAGCAGGTGTTCGTCTGCGCGCTGTCGATGGGTTCCTCGCTCGCCCTCAAGCTGGCCGAGCGGCACGGCGACCGGATCTCCGGACTGGTGCTCGTCAACCCGTCGGTGCGCTCCGACAACCCCGCGACGGTACTCCTTCCGGTGCTCCGCCACCTGGTGCCCTCGCTGCCCGGGGTCGCCGGGGACATCGCGCTGCCCGGCGCGGTCGAGGTCGGCTACGACCGGGTTCCGCTGCACGCCGCCTGGTCACTGGCCCGGCTGTGGAAGAGCGTCCAGGCGGGAATGCCCGCCGTCACCCAACCCGTTCTGCTGTTGCACAGTCCGCAGGACCACGTGGTCTCGCCGAGCAACTCGGCGATGGTGCTCGCCCGGATATCCTCGACCGATGTGACGGAGCTGCTGCTCGACCGCAGCTTCCACGTGGCCACGCTGGACCACGACGCCGGTCTGATCTTCGAGGCGAGCCTCGACTTCGTCCGGCGGCTGGCCCCGGCAGCGGCGGTCGATGCCGGGAACCACTCGGGCTGAAAGGCCGATAGTGAACGAGACCAGCAAGGCGAACGACGACGAGGACCTGCCCCGCGACGACCCGAAGGCGGCCGAGTCCGCCGAAGAAGCCGCGCCCGAGCCCGCCCCGCGGCGTCCCGCCGCCGGCAGCCAGGCCGAGCAGGACGCGATCTTCGCCGCGCTGGTCGCCCAGTTCGACGAGCCGGTGGACGCCACCGACCCGGTCTGGCCGGACGCGGAGAACGTCCCCGAGCGCCCCGTCCGGCGGCCGAGCGCGCCCACCGGCCCCACCGGCCTCGGCGACTTCACGCCCCGCCCGGTCCCCCGCCCCGCCGCCGGCGGCCCGCGCGACTACTCCGTCGCGGAGGACGAGGACGAGGACCACTTCGTCCCGCCGGAGCCCCCGCCGCTGCCGCAGGCCGACACCACCGCCAAGTTCGCCTGGCTGGCCGTCCTCGGCGGGCCCGCGCTGCTGCTGTTCGACGCGGTGGTCTGGCGCGAGGTCTCCGGCTGGCCCGCCTGGGTCGGCGTCATCGCCTTCCTCGGCGGCTTCGGCACCCTGGTCTCCCGCATGAAGGACCGCGACGACGACGAGCCCGAGGACCCCAACGGCGGCGCCGTCGTCTGACGCCCGCGCCGCGCACCGGGGCTGACGACCGCTCGGCCCGGCCCGGCCCGGCCGTCAGGGCGCGGGCACCCGCAGCGCCGCCAGTACCGGCAGGTGGTCCGTCGCCGCCCGCAGGTCCTCCGCCGAGACGCCCGGCAGCGGGTACGGCACCCCGCAGCCCAGCACGTCGATGTCCGGCGTGGCGAACACCCCGTCGATCCGCTGGTACGGCAGCGCCGGCACCGAGGTCAGCGTCCCGCCCCACGGCGCCTTCGCGTGAGCGTCCGTCAGCTCCTCCGCGAACGCCCGCCAACCCGGGCCCTCCGGTGGCTCGTTGAAGTCCCCGGCCACCACCGAGGGCTCCCCCGGCCGCAGGTGACGCCGCAACAGCTCGAACTGCCGCAGCCGCTCCTCGGGTTGGAGACTCAGGTGGCAGCTCGTCACCGAGAACGGGCGCGACCCGCCGATCCGCAGCAGCGCACTCGCGAACCCGCGCGCGTGCAGCCCCCGGGTCTTCGGCAGCAGCACGTCCCGCAGCTCCACCACGTCCACCCGCAGCTTGCCGAGCAGCAGCGGCCCCGCCGCGACCCGGCCGCCGCCGGCCAGGATCACCATCCCGGTCCGGTGCGCGAGCCACGCCGCGGCCTTCTCGCTCTTCCAGTACCGCGGCGACTCCTGCACACACACCACGTCCGGATCGCACGCCCGGATCACCCGAGCCACCGCCGCCCGGTCGTCGCGCAACGACCGCACGTTGTAACTCATCACCCGCACCCGCCGCGCGCCGTCCGGCTCCACCCCGGACGACGCCAACGCAACATCAGTGTCCGTCACCTGACAGACAGTAACAGGACGGGAACCAGGAGGGCAGGGCTGTTCCGGCGGCACGTGGAACTGCCCGGAACGGAGCGCACCCGCCCGGCAGGATCGCGCCGCGCACCATGACGTGCACGTGTCCGCGACCCGACCGGGCGGGTGCCCCGGGAGAACTAGCTGCGCGCCAGGTCCGCCGCCCCGGCGATCCCCGCCGCCGAGCCCATCGACGCCAGCACCACGTTGGCCCGCGGTCGGGCCGGACCCCCCGTCAGGTACTTCCCGAACGCGGCCGTGACCGGGTCGAGCAGCAGCCGGCCGGAGTCCGAGACGCCGCCGCCGAGGACGAAGACCGCCGGGTCGAAGAGCGCGGCGAGGTCGGCCATGCCGCGGCCGAGCCAGTCGGCGATCTCCGCGTAGCAGGAGAGGGCCAGCGGGTCGCCCTCCTCCGCGGCCTGGGTGATGTGGATGCCGCGGATGGTCTCGGCGACGCCGTCGTTGAGTTCGAGCATGCGCTTGCCGGCGATCGGGTCGGCGGCGGCCTTCTCGCGGCCGTAGCGCCGCAGCGAGCGCCCGGAGCCGTACTGCTCCCAGCAGCCGTGGCCGCCGCAGCCGCAGAGCAGGCCGTCCGGGACCATGTTGAGGTGGCCGATCTCGCCGGCCACGCCGAACCGTCCGCGGTGCAGGCGGCCGTCGAGGACGATGCCGCCGCCGATGCCGGTGCCGACGGTGATCAGGACCATGTCCTCGTACTCGGCGGCGGCGCCGAACCGGAACTCGGCCCAGGCGGCGCAGTTGGCGTCGTTCTCGACCACGGTAGGCAGGCCGGTGAGCTCCTCGACGCGCTGCTTGAGCGGCTCGTTCTCCCAGGCGATGTTGGGCGCCATCAGGACGGTGGAGCGGTCCCGGCTGACGAAGCCGGGCGCGCCGACGCCGACGGCGGCGACGTCGGAGTACTGCTCCTTCAACTCCCGTACGCCCTGGGCGATGGCGTCGACCGCCCACTGGGGGTCGGCCGGGGTGGGCACCCGGGTCTTGGCCAGAATCTCGCCGGACTCGTCGACCACGCCTGCTGCGATCTTGGTACCGCCGACGTCCACGCCGATGGTCAGAGCCATGTGTCCCTCAGCTATTCACTCGTTCCCGCTCAGCGGGAAACGGTACCGGCTGAGGGGTGCCCACGTACACAGTCCGGCCTACATTATCCGAAGGCATTTCCCGGCGAACTTGGCCGCATGCATTCAGAAGTCATACCAACTGTCCCGTTCGGTGATGGCTCGAAACCATAACGTGACAATGGCGAACCACCGGCTTAACTACTTGTCGGAGGCCTCTTCGGCCCCGTCGAGGTCCACCCGCTCGGTCTCGGCGTGTTGGGGCGCCGACCAGCGCTGTTCGTGCCCAGCCACCGCGGCCCGGTACGCGGCCAGCAACTCCCCGCCGGCGGCGGCCAGGTGGCCGTACACCTCGGGGTTGGACTCGCGCAGCCGGCCACCGATCTCGACGGCCTTGCCGCCGAGTGCGGTCGCGAACTTCCGCACCTCTTCCACCAGCGGCGCGAAGTCGCCCGTCCCGCCCGGCTGTTCCGTACCCATCACACGCTCCCGTCGGTCGGATTCCACTGCCCGCGCGGCCACAGCGCCGGGTCGGGGGTGAACCGCACCGACAGCGTCCCGTCGGCCAGGCCGGCCCCGCTGACCGTGCAACGGCGCAGCGCGGACGGGAGTGCCACGACCCGCCGGTAGCTTCCGGCGCCGAGGACCAGTTCGTCGCCGCGGCGCAGCAGTTCGAGGTCCTCGCGGTCGGCGCCGGGCAGCGGCAGATGCCATATCAGCAGGTTCTCGGCGGCCAGCCGGTCCTCGGTCCACGGCTCGCCGGACGCGGGGACGCCGGGGGCGCCGGCCCGGTAGAGCTGCTCGGCGAGCGCCTCCAGGCTGCCGTCGGGCTGCCGGGCGGTCAGCAGCGGGACGTCCAACTGTGCGGCCAGGTCGTTGAGTTGCTCGCGCTGCCGGGCGGCGGTGCGGGCCAGCCACGGGTCCGCGGAGTCGACCGCGGCGGCGGGGTGCGCGCCGTGCGCGACCACCGCGTCCAGCGGCAGGCCGTGCAGGGCGAGTCCGGCCCGGATCCGGGCGAGCGCGCGCGGCGCGGGGCGGGCGGCGTCCAGCACCAGGCGGACGGTGGTGCCGGGCGCGGTGATCGCGGCGGCGGCCTCGGCCAGCGCGGCGGACGCGGCGGTCCGGGCCTCGAACAGCTTGTCGGTGGGCATCGGGACGCCCGCCAGCCCGGCCAGCAGCGGGCGCAGCGCGCGGGCGGCCTGGCGCTGTTCGGGCAGCAACCGGGCCAGGTAGCGCTCCAGTTGGGCGGGCAGCGCCAGGGTGGCGATCAGTTCGGCGGGCGCCGGGGCGGCGACCACCAGCACCTCGGCGTCGGCCCGGGACAGCGCGCGCAGCAGGGCGAGGGCGCGGGTGCCGGGCAGCGGGGTGAGTTCCTCGGGGTCGAGCGGCTGGGCGCCGATCAGGTCGAGCGCGGGGGCGAGCCGGTCGCGGTAGCCGTCCAGCGCGGCGCGGAACGCGGCCTGCTCGTCGATCCGGACGGCGGCCAGGCACCGTTCCAGTCCGACGGGTTCGTGGCCGAGCCGGACGCCGAGCAGGTCGTCGACGGCCCGGTGCGGGTCGTCGGCGGCCAGCAGCAGGGTCTCGCTGCCCTGCCGGGCGTGGTGCAGGGCGGTGGCGGCGGCGATCCTGGCGGACTCCGGGCCGCTGATCAGTACGGTGCGGGTGGCCACGGGCCCGGTCAGCCCTCGACGCGCTTCTTCAGGCCGGCCAGCGCCCGGTCGATGATGACCTTCTCCGCCTTGCGCTTGATCATGCCGAGCATCGGGATCTTGACGTCCACGGCCAGCTGGTAGGTGACCTCGGTGCGGCCCTGGCCCGCGGGGGCGAGCCGGTAGGAGCCGTCCAGGGCGCGCAGCATCTGGCTCTTGACCAGGGTCCAGCTGACCTCGCGGTCGCCGTCCCAGGTGTAGGCGAGCACGTGCTCGTCGCGGATCGCGCCGGCGTCCAGCAGCAGGCGCACCTCGGCGGCGCGGCCGTCCGGTCCGGTCTGCAGGACCTCGATCTCCTTCAGTTCGTCGGTCCACTCCGGGTAACCGGCGAAATCGGCGATCACCGCCATCACCTCGGCCGGGGTGGCGTCGATGACAATGCTCGACCTGGTGTGCTCCGCCATTGCGGCCTCCGCGATCTCCCTGTGCTGCTGTACGCCCAGCAGAGGCTATCGCGGGCGGGACCGCGCGCTTCCCGCGCGGGCACCTACCGGCGGGTCACCTGTGGACTGCCGTAGGGTTCCCTTCGGTCCATCCCACGTCCGACCTGCGATGTGACGATTGGAACAACGAGGCCGACCCCCCTGGTCGAACTCACCTACCCAGCAGTAACGTCCAGTCGTCCCGCAGCGTCGCAGACGAGGAGCAGTCTTGCTCGAGGAGTTCAGCCTTCCGGCCCGCTACCAGGTCCCGAGTGAGGGCAACCTCGCCGACCTGGTCCACCAGAACGCGGAGCGGCACCCGGGCGTCGCTGTGCTCAGCCGCAAGGCGGACGGGCAGTGGCAGGACCTCACCGCCGCCCAGTTCCTCGCCGAGGTGCACGCCGCCGCCAAGGGCCTGATCGCCGCCGGCGTCGGCCCCGGCGACCGGGTCGCCGTGATGTCCCGCACCCGCTACGAGTGGACGCTGCTCGACTTCGCGATCTGGACCGCCGGCGCGATCACCGTCCCGGTCTACGAGACCTCCTCCGCCGAGCAGGTGCAGTGGATCCTCGGCGACTCCGGCGCGCTCGTCGTGATCACCGAGACCGACCAGCACGCCGCCGTGGTCGCCGGGGTCCGCGAGGCGCTGCCCGAGCTCAAGCACACCTGGCAGATCGAGCGCGACGGCATCGCCGCGCTGGTCCGCGGCGGCCAGGACGTCGCCGACCAGGTGATCGCCGAGCGCCGCGTGATCGCGAACGCCGACTCGATCGCCACCATCGTCTACACTTCCGGCACCACCGGCCGCCCCAAGGGCTGTCAGCTCACCCACGGCAACTTCCTCGCCGAACTGGGCAACGTCACCGCCCGGATGCCCGAGCTGTTCGTCACCGGCGAGTCCTCGGTGCTGCTGTTCCTGCCGCTGGCCCACGTGCTCGGCCGGATCGCCGAGATCGCCGCGGCCATCGCCCCGGTCAAGCTCGGCCACGTCTCCGACATCCGGAACGTCACCGAGGAGCTCGGCTCCTTCAAACCGACGCTGATCCTCGGCGTCCCCAGGGTCTTCGAGAAGGTCTACAACACCGCCCGCGCCAAGGCCCAGGCCGACGGCAAGGGCAAGATCTTCGACCGCGCCGCCGACACCGCCGTCGCCTACAGCCGCGCCCTCGACGCCGGCGGCCCCTCGCTCGGCCTGCGGATCAAGCACGCGATCTTCGACAAGCTGGTCTACGTCAAGCTGCGCAACGCGCTCGGCGGCCGCTGCAAGACCGCCATCTCCGGCGGTGCCCCGCTCGGCGAGCGGCTCGGCCACTTCTACCGCGGCATCGGCTTCTCCGTCCTGGAGGGCTACGGCCTCACCGAGTCCTGCGCCGCCACCACCTTCAACCCCAACGTCCGGCCCAAGATCGGCACCGTCGGCCAGCCGCTGCCCGGCTCCTCGGTCCGGATCGCCGAGGACGGCGAGGTCCAGCTCAAGGGCCCGCAGATCTTCACCGGCTACTGGAACAACCCCACGGCCACCGCCGAGGCCCTCCAGGACGGCTGGTTCTCCACCGGCGACCTCGGCTCCCTCGACGCCGACGGCTACCTGACCATCACCGGCCGCAAGAAGGAGATCATCGTCACCGCCGGCGGCAAGAACGTCGCCCCCGCCGTGATCGAGGACCGCATCCGCGCCCACGCCCTGGTCGGCGAGGTCATGGTGGTCGGCGACCGCAAGCCCTTCATCGCCTGCCTGATCACCGTCGACGACGAGTTCTTCCCCCGCTGGAAGGCCCTCAACAACAAGCCCGCCGACGCGACCGTCGCCGACCTCCGCGAGGACCCAGACCTCCTCGCCGCCCTCCAGGCCGCCGTCGACGACGGCAACCAGGCCGTCTCCCACGCCGAGGCCGTCAAGAAGTTCCGCCTCCTCACCACCACCTTCACCGAGGCCAGCGGCCACCTCACCCCGTCCCTCAAGCTCAAGCGCAACGTCGTCCTCAAGGACTACGCGGCCGACATCGAGGCCCTCTACACGAAGAAGTAGGGGCGCACCGCCAGAGAGGCACCGCCAGAGAGCGCACCCACAGGGGCGCGTGGGGGCACCTCCCAGCCCGCCAGGGCTGGGGGAGAACTGCGCGAAGGGGAACGCAGCTGTCAGCAAGATCGCGGCACGGGCCATGACCTGCACGTGCTCGCGACCTTGCTGACGGCCACTCAGTTCGCACCCTCCAGCAACCCCGTGAGCCGCTCCGCCAGCATGTCCCAACGCCAGGCGTCGTGGACCCACTTGCGTCCGGCCTCCCCCATCTCCCGTCGCAGGTCCGCGTCCCCCAGGAGTCGCACCAGCCGCTCCGCCAGGACGCTCTCCCCGCCCTTCCCGGGCACCACGTACCCCGTCTCACCCTCCCGTACGGCGTCCGGCGCGCCCCCGGAGTCCCCGGCGACGACCGGCAGCCCGGTCGCCGAGGCTTCCAGGTAGACGATCCCGAGGCCCTCGACGTCCAGCCCGCCCCGCCGGGTGCGGCACGGCATCGCGAAGACGTCCCCGGCCCCGTAGTGCGCCGGGAGCTCCTCCCACGGCACCGCGCCGGTGAAGACCACCGAGGACCGCACCCCGACCGAGTCCACGAGCTTCTCCAGCTCGCCGCGGTACGGCCCGCCGCCGACGATCAGCAGCACCGTCTCGGGCTGCGCCGCGAGCACCCGCGGGAGGGCCCGGATCAGGGTGTCCTGCCCCTTCCGGGGGACGAGCCGGGAGACGCACACCACCACCGGCCGCTCGGAGAGCCCGAGCCGGGCCCGGACGGCGTCCCCGCCGGAGTCCGGCCGGAAGGTCGACTCGTCGACGCCGGGCGGCAGTTGGACCATCCGCGCGGCGGCTCGCGGGCCGACCGCCTTCGCGATCCGCGAGCGGGTGTACTCGCCGAGGTAGGTGAGGACGTCCGTGTTGCCGCCGATCCGCCGCAGCAGCTGCGCGGAGACCGGGAGTTGGGCCCACGCGGCCTCGTGCCCGTGGGTCATGCCGAGCAGCCGCTCGGCGCCGGCCCGGCGCAGCGTGGGGGCCATCAGGCCGAGCGGGGCGGCGGCCCCGAACCAGACGGAGGTGCACTTCTCGGCGCGCAGGATCTCGACGGCCCGCCGGGTGATCCGGGTGGTGGGCAGCATCATCTTCGTACGGTCGCGGACGACCGGGAAGGGTTGTGCGGCGTCGAACTCCGCGACCTCCCGGCCGTCGCGCCAGGTGGAGGCGTACACCACGACCGACCCGGCGGGCTGCCGGACGGCCATGTTGTGGACGAACGCCTGGATGCCGCCTGGCCTGGGCGGAAAGTCGTTGGTGACGATGAGGGTTCTGTTCATGTGCCGCGGCTCGCTCGGTCAGGGGGTGCTCGGAGTACCTGTGAGTGGTCCGTACGATAGGTCACCGTGCCCGTCCGCCGGGAACGCGGCCCGCACCCGTCGACGACGGCGCGGCGGGACCGTCGCAGGACCGGAAGGTTCGGACACGGTTCGGAGAAGTTTGAGGACACCGCCGCAACCGATGCGATGTGCTGGTGGTCCTTACCGGTACCCCCGGCGCGCGTGCCAGGTACCGGTACGACGCGACGACCCGAAGGAGCGTAGTGGAGTCAGCCCAGGCCGAACGGCCCGGCAGTTCGGAGCCCCCGGCGCTGTCTGCCTCGTCCGGTTCCGTGCCGAGCCGTCGTCCGCTGTGGGCCCTGGCGGCCGGCTGGACGGTCTCCCGGACACTGCTCGTGCTGGTCGTCACCGGCGTGCTGCGGATCGCCAGCACGGACGTGACGGCGGACGTCTCGGTGATCTACCACAGCTGGTACGAGGTGCTGCGCACCGGCACGTTCCCGCTGGACGACGTGACCTGGCAGTACCCGCCGGGCGCGGCGCTGGTGATCCTGCTGCCGGGCCTGCTGCCCTGGTCGTACCTGGTGTCGTTCTTCGTGGTCTGCGTCGTGGTGGACGCCGCGGCGATGGGCCTGCTGATGCGCGCGGGCGTCCGGAAGGGCCGCAGCTACCTGGGCGCCTGGTACTGGGTGGTGGGCGTGCCGCTGCTCGGGCCGACGGTGTACTGCCGGTACGACATCATCGTGACGGCGCTGGCGGTCGCGGGTCTGCTGGTGGCGCTGCGGCGGCCGGTGCTGAGCGGCGTTCTGCTGGGCCTGGGCGGCCTGTTGAAGATCTGGCCGCTGCTGGCGCTGATCGGCACCCCGCGCGGCCGCCGCACCCGGCGGGCGTGGACCTCGGCGGCGGCGTTCGCGGCGGCGCTGGGCTTCCTGCTGACGGCGGGCATGAACGGGGCGTTCGAGTTCCTGAAGTTCCAGTCGGAGCGCGGGATCGAGATCGAGTCGCTGGGCGCGCTGCCGCTGCACTTCGCGAAGCTGGCGGGGTCGTGGAACGGCACCGTGACGATGAACTACGGCTCGGTGGAGTTCCTCGGCCCGTGGGTGCCGGTGATCTCCAAGGTGATGGTCGGCATGACGGTGGCCGGTTTCGGCTGGCTGCTGATCTGGCGCCTGCGGGCGGCCCGTTGGACCTCGGCGACCACCTTCGACGCGGCGCTGTGCGCCCTGCTGATCTTCACGGCGACCAGCCGGGTGATCAGCCCGCAGTACATGATCTGGCTGGTCGGCCTGGCGGCGGTGTGCCTGACGGTGCGCGGCAGCAGCCAGCGTCCGGTGGCGGTGCTGGTGCTGGCCGCCACGGTGCTGACCACCTTCGAGTTCCCGGTGATGTTCGGCATGGTGAACCGCAGCGAGCTGCCCGGCGTGCTGGTGCTGACGGCCCGCAACCTGGTGCTGCTGGCGGCCACGGTGCTGTCGGCGTACCGGCTGTGGCGCTCCACCCGGCGGCGCGAGGCGCTGACCACGGTGGTGCTGCCGGCCGGGCAGCTCGTCCCGCAGTACCCGGTGCGGCCGGGCATCGCCTACGAGCAGGACCTGCTGGACGACCTCAGCCCGGCGGACCGCGCCTGACCCTCCGCCGCCCGTCCCCGCACCCCTCGACTGTCCTGCAAGTTTCTGAAAGAGCTTGCAGGGCAGTGCTTTTCGCTGCCACCATCGCCGGATGATCGACTACGACATCCTGATCGTCGGCGGCGTCGGCGTGGACACCATCGTGCGGGTGGACCGCCTGGAGGTCCCGCCCGGCCGCGACTCGGTGGGCGTGCCCCCGGTGCTCGACTACCCGGCGCACACCGGGAACGGCGTCGCACTCGCCTGCCACGCGCTGGGTCTGCGCACCAAGTTCGCCGACTTCCTCGGCGACGACCCGCAGGGCGCCCTGGTGCTGGCCGAATACGCCCGCCGCGGCCTGGACTTCAGCCACCTGCCCGCCCCCGCCGGCACCCCGCGCAGCGTCAACCTGGTCGACGCGGACGGCCTGCGGTTCTCCTTCTACGACGGCCGCCACCCGGCGGACGCCCGGCTGCCGCGCGAGTTCTGGCTGCCGCTGCTGGAGCGCTCCCGCCACGTCCACCTGTCGATCACCGGCGTCAACCGGGACCTCTACCCGGACATCGAGCGTCTGGGCCGCTCCAGCTCCACCGACCTGCACGCCTGGGACGGCGAGAACGAGCACCACCGCCACTACGCGCTCCGCTCGGACCTGGTGTTCCTGTCCGCGGCGGCCCTCGCCAACCGCCCGGAGGCGGTGATGCGCTCGGTCCTGGCCCAGGGCCGGGCCGAGCTGGTGGTGGCCACCGCGGGCGCGCACGGCTCCTTCCTGCTGACCCGCGAGGACGAGGCGCCCCGGCACTTCCCGGCCGTGGACCCGGGCGCGCCGATCGTGGACAGCAACGGCGCGGGCGACGCGTTCGTCTCCGCCTTCCTGCACCGCCGGCTGGCGGGCCGCCCGGTCGAGGAGTGCATGCGGGCCGGCGCGGCGGCCGGCGCGTTCGCCTGCACCACGGCGGGCACCCACACCGCGTTCCTGGACGCGGCGGGCCTGGACCGGGCGCTCGCGGGCTGAGCCGGTCAGGCCCGGAGGGTGGCCACCTCGGCCTCCCAGTCCTTGGTGAACTCGGCGACGCCGAGGCCGAGTTCGGCCCGGAAGGCACGCTCCAGCCCGCCGCTGCCGTTCTGCCCGACGGCCCGGTACAGCGCCACCAGCCGCTCCGGGCCGTACCGGCGGGCGATCAGGTCGCAGGCCAGCCAGGACAGCTCGTAGGCCTGCGCGATGCCGGCCGAGCCGGCGGTGAAGGCGTCGTCGGCGGGCAGCCCGCTGGGCAGCCGTCCGGCCCGGACGTCCTTGGCGAGTTCGGGGGCGATCTGCCGGACGGTCCGCCCGGCGCCCTGGTAGCCGGTGTAGTCGGCGACGCCCTCGGACAGCCACAGCGGCGTCCACGGCCTGGTGTCGGCCCGGGTGGCGACGTGGGTGGCCTCGTGGGTGACCACCACCCGCCGCCCGAGGTCGCTGAGCTGCCGGTACGCGTCCGGGTTGACCACGATCCGGTCGGCGGGGGTGTGCGTCGGCGCGCCGCCGACCGCCAGGGTGACTGCGGCTATCCCCTGGTACGCGTCCGCGGAGACGTCCATCCGGCGGGCGAACTGCTGGACGGTGAGCGGCAGTTCGAGCAGCAGCCGGCCGGGCTTCCAGGCGCCCCAGACCGATTCGACGATCGGCATCGAGCGCTCGGCGAGGGCGGCCAGGTCGGCCAGTTCGGCGTCCTCGCCGAGCCCCAGCACCAGGCAGTGCGGCGCGTTCGCGGACCGGACGGCGCCCAGGTCCCAGGGCGCGGCGGCGCCGGTGGGCACCTCCCGGACCACCCGCCAGCCGGCCCGGTCGCGGACGAGTTCGACCTGCCGCTCCAGCAGCGCCGGGTAGTCGTCCACGCCGGAGATCCGGTAGCCGAGCTCGGCGCCGACGGTCAGCCGGTCCACGCCCGGCGCGGGCTCGGTGAAGGTGGTCGGCCGCAGCGTGTACTCGGTGAACCGGATCGCGGCGGTGCGGGCCAGCAGGTCCCGGTCGGCCTCCTCGGCGCCCGGGGCCGTCGGCATCAGGCCGGCGTCGCGCCGCAGGATCGCCTCCGCGCGCTGCGCCAGCGCCCGGGTGACGGCCTCCCGGCTGCCGGCCGGCGTGCCGGGCCGGGCGGGGCGGCGGCCGCGCCGGACGGCTCGGCGGGCCGGACCCGGGGCAGCGAGAGCTGGGCGGCGCACCCGGCGGCGGCCAGCAGGGCGGCCCGCCGGGACAGCGGCGCACCGGCCCGCCGCGGGGCCTGCGGCAGGTCGGTGACCAGGGGCTCGTGCTGGTTCAGACCCGCACCACCGAGTTGACCGGCATCGCGCTGACGCTCTCGTAGCGGACCCGGGCCCCGGGGTGGGGCGCATGCACGACGACACCGCCGCCGGCGTACATGCCGACGTGGTGCCTGTCCTTGAAGAAGATCACCAGGTCTCCGGGCCGGGCTTCGGCGAGGCTCACCCGCCGGCCGGCCGAGGCCTGTTCCTGCGAGGTCCGCGGCAGGGTCACTCCGGCCTGCCGCCACGCCCAGTACATCAGACCGGAGCAGTCGAACGTGCCGGGCCCGGTGGATCCGTACACGTACGGGGAGCCGATCTTCGAGACGGCGGCGGCCAGCGCGGCCGCGGCGCGCTCGGAGGCGGGGGGCTGGTCGCCGAGGTCGAGCCGGTCGGCGCCGCGGGCGGCGCGCGCCTGGGCCTCCCGGGCGTCCTCGTCGGCGAGCCGGGCCCGGTCGGCGGGCGCGAGCCGCCCCAGCAGCCGCTGGGCCTGGGCGAGGCGGCTGCGGACCTCCTCCTTGGCGGCGGCCAGCCGGTCCCGGGCCTGTTCGAGCTCGGCGAGCTTGGCGGTGGTCTCCTGCCGGCGCTGGTCGAGCCGGCGCTGCCGCTCGCGCAGGTCGCGCAGGATGTCGTTCTGCCGGTCGGTGGCCTGGCCGAGCGAGCGGGCGCCGGACAGGTAGGCGGCCGGGTCGTTGTCGAGCATCAGCCGGACGGTGGGGTCGATGCCCTGGGAGCGGTACTGGGCGGCGGCGACGGCGCCCAGGTCGGCGCGCAGCCGGTTGAGCTCGTCCTGCCCGGCGGCGACCTGCCCCTGCAGCGTGCCGGCCTCGGTCTGCAGCCGCTTCTGCTGCTCCAGCGCGGCGTTGTACTTCTCGGACGCCTGCTCGGTCTCCTCGTACAGCCGGTCGACCTGCGCCTTGACCTCGCTGCGGTCCGGCGGGTCGGCCGGGGTGGCGGTGGCCGGGCCGACGCCGAGCTGGAGCACTCCGGCCGCGGCGGCCGTGAGCGCCAGGACGCGGGCGAGGCGCTGGACACCGGGCAGTGGGGGGCGACGGTGCACGGACACGTGCGACGACTCCGTTCCTGCGGCCGGCCTCCGCCGCCGCCCGCGGCTCGGGCGGCCGTCCGCACGGGGGGCCGGGCCAGAGGTTAGCGAGTCGGACGGATCCAGTCCAAACCCCGACAGCACCGAATATTTGACCGCGAATCGGACACCGGAACGAGCCCGCCGGGAAAGGCAACGGCCCGGCACCCCGTGCGGGGTACCGGGCCGGAGGCTCCGACGGTCCGTCAGATCCGGACGATCTTGTTGATCGGCATCACGGTGGCCGACTCGTAGCGGACCTGCGCGCCGGTGTGCGGGGCGTGCACGATCTGCCCGTTGCCGACGTACATGCCGACGTGGTGCTGGTCGCCGTAGTAGATGATCAGGTCGCCCGGACGGGCGTTGGCGATGTTGGTGCCGAGGCTGGTGCCGGCGCCCGCCTGGGCCTGCGAGGTGCGCGGGATGGACACGCCCGCCTGCGCGTACGCCCACTGCATCAGGCCGGAGCAGTCGAAGGTGCTCGGGCCGGCCGCGCCGTACGAGTACCAGCTGCCCAGCTTGGACAGCGCGGCGCTCATCGCGGCGCCCGCGTAGCCGGCCGGGGCCGGGGCCGCGGCCACGGCGCCGAGGTCGGCGCGGGCGGTGTCGCGGGAGGCACGCTCGGCCTGGGTGCGGGACTCGGAGGCGGCCTTGGCCTCGGCCGCGGCGAGCTCGTCGCGCTCCTTCTGGGTGAGCGTGTTGAGCAGCTCCTGCGCCTTGGCCAGCTTCGCCTGGACGTCCTCCTTCTCGGCCTTGAGGGCCTTGGTGGTGGTGTCCAGCTCGGCGAGCTTCTGCTCGGCCTCCTTGCGCTGGCCGTCGAGCTTGGCCTGCTCGGCCTTGAAGCTCTTCAGCAGGTCGGCCTGGGTGGCGCCGACGGTGTTGAGCGTGCCGGCCTGCCCGAGGAAGGTGTCGGGGCTGCTGGACAGCATCAGCTGCATGGTCTGCGGGATGCCGCCGCTGCGGTACTGCTCGGCGGCGATGGTGGCCAGGCTCTCCTGAACGGTGGTCACCTGGTCCTGCTGGCGGGCCAGCTGGTCCTGCAGCTGGGAGACCTGCTTCTGCAGGTTCTGCTGCTTCTCGACCGAGGCGTTGAGCGCTTCGGTCTTCACCTCGGCGTCTTCGTTGAGCTGGTCGACCTGCTGCTTGACCTGGTCCTTGGTGGGCGCCGGGTCGGCGTGCGCGCCGGTCTGGGCGGACAGCGCCACGGCGGTGGCGGCAGCGGCAGTGAGAATCGAGACCCGGGCACGGCCGACGGGCTTGGGACGACGATGGGACGCCACGAAGGCGGACTCCTTCTTCCTCACACCGCCTACCGGGTGAGCTGACGGGTTCGGGCCGGAAGAGATGCCCTACGGCGCCTCACCGCCCGCTGTCGCGGCCGACCTGGCGCCGATTCACCCCGGGGGAACGTGGTTCCCCGGCTCCGTTCGACAGCACCCCCGCAGGGGATCCCCGTCGGCGGATCACGTTCTGACGATCCGCCCGCTGCGTCACGGACTCGGCGGCGACCTCCGCCGTCGCCCCCCATGGGCGATCGACTCTGCGGCGGTCGAAGCACGACCCTAGTAACCGATCCGTGATCCGTTCAAATCCTTGTCAGAAAAAAATCTGATTCTGAGTCAATGTGAATGGGAAAACTGACCGAAAGTAAGGGATTCGTTGCACAGTGCGCAGCATTTCCCTCCGTTCGGCTCAGAAACGCAACGCCCGGACGTGTCGTAGATCACAGGAGGATCTCGACCCGTCCGGGCGTGTCACGGTGCGTCAGTTGTCGCCCTATGGGGCGTATGTCCGATTCTTCGGGGCGTCAGACCCGGCGGATCGTCGAGATCGGCAGGGTGTCGGCCTTCATGGTCTTCACCACGTCGCCGGTGCGCGGCGCGTGCACCACCAGGCCGTTGCCGATGTACATGCCCACGTGGTGCCGGTCGCTGTAGTAGACGACCAGGTCGCCGGGCTGGGCGTTGCGCCAGTCGGTGCCCACGTTGGTGCCGACGGTGGCCTGCGACTGCGAGGTGCGCGGCAGCGAGACGCCGGCCTTCGCGTACGCCCAGACCATCAGGCCGGAGCAGTCGAAGGTGCTCGGGCCGGTCGCGCCCCACACGTAGGCCGCGCCCTGCTTGCTGAGCGCCGCCGACACCGCGGTGGCCGCGTAGCCGCTGGCCGGCGGCAGGGTGGACGGGTCGACCCGGGAGGAGCTGCGCGAGGCCGCGCCGTCACCGCCGCGCAGGATCGCGGCGCGGTCGGCGGCGGACAGCTGGCTGAGCAGCTTCTGCGCCTGCTGCAGCTTGGTCTGCACGTCGTTCTTGGCGTCGTTGAGCGCCTGGGTGGAGCTGTCCAGCTCGGCCAGGACGGCCGCGGCCTCCTGCTTCTGCTGGTCCAGCCGGCGCTGCTGGTCCTTCAGCGAGCGCAGCGTCTCGGCCTGGGTGCTGGCGGCCTGGTCGAAGGAGGAGGCCTGGTCCAGGTACTTGTCCGGGTCGGAGGAGAGCATCAGGCGCATCGACGGGTCGACGCTGCCCTGGCGGTACTGGTCGCCGGCCACCGCCGCCAGCCCGGAGGCCAGGTCGGTCAGCTGCTCCTGGCCGCGGGCCACCTGGTCCTGCAGCTGGTCGGCCTGCTTGCGCAGCTGGTCGGCCTTCTCCTTGGCGCCGTTGTACTTCTCGGCGGCCTGCTCCTGCTCCTCCAGCAGCTTGTCGACCTGCGCCTTGACCTCGTCCTTGCTCGGCTGGGCCGGCGCGGCGTGCGCACTCACCTGGGCCGACAGGGCGACCGCGGTCGCGGCGGCAGCGGTGAGCACGGTCACCCGGGCGCGACTCGGCTGCTTGGGACGGCGGTGGGAGGCCAAGGGGGGCTCCTTCTTCCTGCTGGACTCACCCGTACGGGCGATAGTCCGGAATATAGGTTTGACGCCAGACCCTAGTGAAGTCCCCACCCCCGCGTCCACTCCCCGGGGGCTCCCGGATCCGCTTCTCCGCCCGCCTTCACGACACCGACACACTCCGGCCGCCGGAGGGCCTCTGACCTGCCGTCAGTCCGTTCAGCTGCGCGACAGCCGGTTCAGCAGCAGCACCGAGGCCACCGGGCGGGCGCCGGCCTTGCGGACCCCGTCCGCGACCTCCTTGTCGGTGGAGACCACCACCACCGGCCGCCCCTGCGGCTCGGCCCGCACCAGGCGGCGGATCAGCTCGTCCGCGGTCTCCCCGGTCCGGCTGAACCGGACCCGCACACCGCGCGGCGGGGCCATGATCACCGGCACGTCCAGGTCCTGGCCGTCGAACACGCAGGTCACCTCCGCCTGGGTCCGCTGCGCCAGCATCGCCAGCCCGCCCAGCAGCCTCAACCGCTGCTGCTCCAGCGGCAGTTGCGGGTAGCCGGTCTTGGTCACGTTGTAGCCGTCCACCACCAGGTGGACCTGCGGGATGGCCAGCAGCTGGTCCAGCAGCGCCGGGTCGTCCTCGGCCAGGCCGCGCCGGGCCACGTCGTGCGGCGAGGCCGAACCGGGCTCCACCGCCTCCACCAGATCGGCCGGGCGCAGCGCCGTCACCGGCAGCGCCAGCTCCCGCTGCAGGCCCTGCGCGGACTGCAGCACGGTGTCCAGCAGCAGGCGCAGCCGCATGTCCTCGACGCTGCGGCCCTCCCGGGCGGTGCGCCGGCCGCTCTCCACCGCGGCCTCCAGCTCGGCGACCCGGTGCCGCAGCCGGCGGGCCTCGCTCTCGGCGGCGCTGCGCTCGCTCGCGGCGGCGGCCCGGGCGGCCTCCAGCTCGGCGGCCAGCCGGCGGCTCTCGGCCTGCGCCCGGCGGGTGTCGGCCTCCAGCGAGCGGACCTTCTTGCGCAGCGAGTCGGCCTCCCGCCGCACCCCTTCGGACTCGGCGCGGTGCCGCTCCAGTTCGCCGCGGGCGGCGGACCGGGCCTCGGCGAGTTCCTCCTGCAGCTTCTCGGCGAGCCGGACGGCCTCGGCGGCGGCGCCCTCGGCGTCGACCCGCTCGGCCTGCTCGCCGGCCTCCTCGACCAGCCGGGCCCAGCCGGCCGGCCGCACCAGGTAGGCGGCGGCGGCCACGTCCATCGGATCGGCGGCGGCCGGCACGGTGCCCGCCTCCAGCGCGCGCACCAGGTCGGGCTGGCCGAGCCGCAGCCGCTCGGCTATCCGCAGCCGGAACGCCGGGTCCGACTCCAGTGCGGCGGCCAGCGCGGTCGCCGCGTACTTGGCCCGCCGGGCCGGGGTGAACTTGGCGTACGGGCGCAGCGCGGCGGGCAGTTCACCGGCCGCGATGCCGCCGAGCGCGTCGGAGGCGATGCCGACCACCCGGCGCCGGACGCCCTCGGGCAGCACCCGGACGGCCATCTCGCCGTTGCCGTCCTCGGAGTCCGGGGCGGTCGCGGCCGCCGCGGGCCCGTCGGTCTGCTGGACCGGAGCGGGCGCGGTCCCGTCCGTGCCCGCGGGCGCGTTCGCTGCCTCCGCCACTGTTCTCGGCTCCGATCCTGGTCCGGGGGCGGGCCCCGGCGGGTGCCGGGGGCGTTGGAATCCGCCGCTGCTTGCAATTGTCCCGTCTACCGTGCCGCACCGACAGCACCCCGCCGACGAGTCCGCCCCGCGTCCCTTGTCCGGGGACGGACGGGGACGCGGGGCGGTGGAAGTGCGTCAGCCCTGCTCGGGGGCGCCGTCCGTGAGCTCCTCGGCGCCGGGGCGGGCCACCAGCTCGACCTGGTCCACGGCGTTGCACCAGCGGCAGCGCACCGACTCGATGGTCTCGGAGAGCACCTGGGTCTCCTCGACCTTGGAGTCGCCGGACAGGTCGAAGTGCAGGAAGTCGATCACCCGCGAGGAGCGGGTGACGTCGAAGCGGGTGAGGTTGCCGCACAGGGTGCAGCGCCAGCGGGTCTCGGCAGTCGGCGCGGCGATGGTCATCAGAGTGGTCCCTCTCGGCTGGTCCCGGTTTCCGGGCCTCCAGCCTATTGCCTGTGCTCCGGGGGCCGGGTCACCGGTCCACAGCCCGGACGCTCACCTGGACGGAGCAGCGCCCGGTGTCGCGGGTGCGCCCCCGAGGAATGCTCACCGTCATGGTGCTCTCCGCCCCTGCCCGGGCCGGCTCGCCGGCGGCCGAGCGGGCCGCCCGCACCCCGGTCGTCAGCTACCTGCTGATCGCGCTGTCCGCGCTGGTCCTGATCGTCGGCCCGTCCGGTCCGGACCCGTCGTACGGCGGCGGCGACGCCCGGGCCTGCGCCGAGCAGCGCTACGAGCACCGCTGGGGCGCGGTGCCGGCCGAGTTGCTGAGCGGCAGCCCCCTGACGGCCGCTCAGCTGTCCGCGCTGCCCCCGGCGGCGCCGGGCTGCGTGCTGCCGCCCACGCCCGGCAAGGTTCCCGAACTGTCGGTGCTCACCTCGCTGTTCGTCCACGCGGGCTGGCTGCACCTGATCGGCAACCTGCTGTTCCTGTTCGTCTTCGGCCCGGCCGTGGAGTCGCGGCTGGGCCGGTTCCGCTTCCTGACCGGCTACCTGGCGATCGGCTACCTGGCCACCTACGGCTACGCGGTGGCCGAGGCGCACACCGCGGACGGGATGCGCGCCCTGGTCGGCGCGTCCGGCGCGATCGCCGGGGTGCTGGGCGCGTACCTGCGGCTGTGGCCGCGGGCCCGGGTGACCGCGCTGGTGCCGGTCCTGCTGTTCCTCCCGCTGCGCCTGCCGGCCTGGCTGGTGCTCGGGCTGTGGTTCGCGCTGCAGGGCTGGTCCGTCGGCGCGGGCGGCAACGGGGTGGCCTATCTGGTGCACGTGATCGGCTTCGTGACGGGCTGGCTGTTCGCCTGGGCCGCCCGTCCGGCGGGCGATACCCTGGGCGCACCTTCTCGAACAGGAGTTGCTCAGTGATCACCGCGATCGTCCTCATCAACACCAGCGTCGACCGGATCCCCGAGATCGCCGAGGCGATCGCCGCCATCGAGGGCATCAGCGAGGTCTACTCGGTCACCGGCACCTACGACCTGGTCGCGATGGTGCGGGTGCGCAACCACGAGGACCTGGCCGAGGTGATCCCCGGCCGCCTCAACAAGATCCCGGGCGTCTCCAACACCGAGACCCACATCGCGTTCCGCACCTACTCGCAGCACGACCTGGAGGCCGCGTTCTCGCTCGGCCTGGACGAGTAGCCGCTCAGCGCCCCCGGCCCCGGTCGATCTGCTCGGTGGCGACGCAGCGCCCGCCCTCGTTGCGGTAGCTCCACCGCGCGCCGTCGGTGACCAGGTCCCGAACCGCCGTCAGGAACCGGTCCAGGTGCTCGACGGGGGTGCCGGCGCCGAAGCTGACCCGGATCGCGTTCAGGCTGCGCTCCCCCGGCAGCGAGGGCTCGGGGGCGCCGCACTCGCTCGGCGCGGCGTCCTCGCCGCCGAGCAGGGTCCGCACCAGCGGGTGCGCGCAGAACAGCCCGTCCCGGACGCCGATGCCGTACTCGGCGGACAGCGCGGCCGAGAAGTGCGAGCTGTTCCAGCCGCGCACCACGAAGGACACCACGCCGACCCGGTCGGCGTGCTCGCCGAACAGGCTGAGCACCCGCACCTCGGGGATCGCGGCCAGACCCTCCGTCAGCTTCGCCACCAGCGCCCGCTCCCGGGCCTCCAGCTCGTCGAAGCCGGCCTCGGTCAGCGCCCGGCAGGCCGAGGCGATCGCGTACGCGCCGATCACGTTCGGCGAGCCGGCCTCGTGCCGGGCCGGACCGGTGTGCCACTCCACCGCCACCGAGCCGTCCAGTTCGCGCGCCACGGTCCGGCTCGCCCCGCCGCCGGCCAGGTACGGGTCGGCCGCGTCCAGCCAGTCCGACCGGCCCGCCAGCACGCCGGCGCCGAACGGCGCGTACAGCTTGTGGCCGGAGAACGCGATCCAGTCGACGTCCAACTCCCGCACCGAGACCCGGTGGTGGGGCGCCAGCTGGGCCGCGTCCAGCACCACCCGGGCGCCGTACCGGTGCGCGACCGCGGTCAGTTCGCGGACCGGCCACAGCTCGCCGGTGACGTTCGACGCGCCGGTGACGCAGAACAGCTTCGGCCCGTCGGCCGCGCCGAGCAGCGCCTCCTCCAGCGCGGCCACCGCCTCGGTGTGCGAACGCGGGGCCCGCAGGTAACGCACCGTCAGGCCCTCGCGGCGCCAGGGCAGCAGCGACGCGTGGTGCTCGGTCTCGAACGCGAACACCTCGGTCCCGGCCGGCACCGCCCCGGCCAGCAGGTTCAGCGAGTCGGTGGTCGCCCGGGTGAACACCACCTGGTCGCCGTCCCGCAGGTCCAGGAACTCGGCGACGGTCCGCCGGCTCTGCTCGAACAGGTCGGTCGACAGCTGCGACAGGTACCCGGCGCCCCGGTGCACGGACCCGTAGTACGGCGCGTACGCCGCCACGTCCTCCCACACCCGGGCCAGCGCCGGCGCGCTCGCCGCGTAGTCCAGCGCCGCGTAGCCGACCTTCTCCCCCGACGCCAGCGGAACCTCGACGTCCTGGCCCAGCACGGCCAGCGGCTCACAGATTTCGGTGGTCACGGACATGGGTGCACTCCTCCACGGGACAAGGACCCCGGGGGTGCAAACGACCGGAAGTCCGCGCTTGCCGCGCGGACGGATCGCCACGCAGCCCGGTCCTCACCCAGGGCACCCCGCCACGGACGGAGGGTTGCCGGACAGCAAGCTGGGGCTTGTCGCTGCCACTCATGACCTGCGCAGCACGATACACGAGCGGCCCGTCGACTCAAGCCCCGTCCACTCCGTGGACTGCCCGCCCGACGCCCCGTCACTCCCGCGCCCGCGAACGGCAAGGTCCGCCCGGCGGGAGCAACTCCCCTCGCCGGGCGGACCTTTGACGCTCACTGGGTCGCTTCGGCCCACCGCTTCAGCAGCTCCCCCGCCGCCCCGGAGTCGATCGCCGCCGCCGTCCGCGCCATCCCCGCCGCGAGCTGCTCGCCGAGCGGCGCGTCCGTCAGCTCCAGCGCGACCAGCGCGGCGGCGCTGTTGAGCAGCACCGCGTCCCGCACCGGCCCGCGCTCGCCGTTCAGGACGCGCCGCGCGACGGCCGCGTTGAACTCCGCGTCCGCGCCCCGCAGCGCCTCGATCCCGACCAGCTCGATGCCGACCTCCCGCGGGTCGAACCGGGTCTCCGTCACCTCGCCGTCCCGGATCACCCAGACGTGGGACGTGGTGGTGATGGTCAGCTCGTCGAGCCCGTCGTCGCCCCGGAAGACCAGCCCCTGCCCGCCGCGCCGGGCGAGGACGCCGGCGATCAGCCCGGCCAGCCGGGTGTCGAAGCAGCCGACGGCGTGGGCGCCGACCTTGGCCGGGTTGGTGAGCGGGCCGAGGATGTTGAACACGGTGGGGACGGCGAGTTCGGCGCGGGCCTGCGCCGTGTACCGCATCGAGGGGTGGAACTTGGCGGCGAAGCAGAAGGTCAGCCCGACCTCCTCGGCCACCGCCGCGACCCGCTCGGCGGACAGGTCGAGATTGATGCCGAGCCGCCCGAGCACGTCCGAGGAGCCGGACGCCGAGGAGGAGGCCCGGTTGCCGTGCTTGACCACCTTCGCGCCGGCCGCCGCGGCGGCCACCGCCGACATGGTGGAGATGTTGACGGTCTTGGCCCGGTCGCCGCCGGTGCCGACGATGTCGACGGCCGGCCCGGGGATCTCCAGCGGCACGGCGTGCGCGTACATCGTCTCGACCAGGCCGGCGATCTCCTCGACCGTCTCGCCCTTGCCGCGCAGCGCGATCAGGAAGCCGGCCACCTGCACGGGGCTGGCCTCGCCGCTCATGATCCGGTCCATCGCCCAGGCGGTGTCCGCCTGGGCGAGGTCCTCGCCGCGGAGCAGGGCGCTCAGGACGTCGGGCCAGGTGCGGACCACCTGCGCGGGGTCGCTACCGCCGTTCGCAGAGTGCACGTTCACCATGGCCGTCTCCAGCTCTCGTCTTGTCGCAGAGGAATGGAGTCAGCCTATCGAGCGAGCGGGGACGGCCGCCCTGACTTGCCGTCCCCTTCTCTCCAGTTGAGACGCCGGGTGAGACGCGCGGCCGGCCGCACGGCCGGAGCGGCCGCCTCAGTGCGCGGCCGGCGCCCGCCGGGCGAGCCGGGCCCGCAGCAGCGTGGTCGCGGCGTCGGCGAGCGCGACCGGGTCGACGGGGTGGGAGATCGCGGCGTCGGCCCGGCTCCAGGCGGCCAGCCAGGAGTCCTGCGGGCGGCCGATCAGCACCAGCACCGGCGGGCAGCCGTAGATCTCGTCCTTCAGTTGCCGGGTGAGGCCGAGTCCGCCGGCGGGCACCGCCTCGCCGTCCAGGACGCACAGGTCGACGCCGCCCTTCTCCAGTGCCCGCAGCACCGCGGCGGAGGTGGCGCACTCCAGGTACTCCACCGCGGGGACGTCCCCGGCGGGGTGCCGGCCGAGGGCGAGGGTCACCTGCTCACGGGTGTTGCGGTCGTCGCTGTAGACGAGAACGGTGAGCGTCTCGTCGGAGTGCTGCGCCATGTCCCCTGCTTCCTGGTGCTCGTCCTCTTATATGTGTCCGCGCGGACCGCGACGGCGCGCGGGCCCCGACCGAACGGCCCAGTGTGACCCGGACCACGTCCTGGGACGGATGCTACTCCGGCGGGCCCGTCCTGAAGAGACCCCGACGCGATCTCGCTCAAGCCGCCGCGCCACGGGCTCACCCCCGCGGCCCACTTCCCTCACCCGATCCGAACAACCGTCAGAAAACGGGCGAGGTGCGAGGCGGGCATACCTCACGCACCGGACACTCCGAGGGAGACCCCCCGGCGTGAAGACGGAATAAGGGACCGACATAATGTCCGTCGTGGCGACAGCAACAGCAACAGAAACCGGACACGCGCACGGAGCGGTCAACAGGCCGAACCTGGTCAGCGTGGGAACCATTGTCTGGCTGAGCTCGGAGCTGATGTTCTTCGCGGCCCTGTTCGCGATGTACTTCACCCTCCGCTCGGTCAAGGGCGCCGAGTTCTGGCACGAGAAGGCCCATGCCCTCAACGTGCCCTTCTCCTCGGTCAACACCACGATCCTGGTGCTCTCCTCACTCACCTGCCAGCTCGGCGTGTTCGCCGCCGAGCGCGGTGACGTGAAGAAGCTGCGCTCCTGGTTCGTGATCACCTTCGTGATGGGCGCCATCTTCATCGGCGGCCAGATCTTCGAGTACACCGACCTGGTCAAGAAGGACGGCCTGTCGCTGTCCTCCGACCCGTACGGCACGGTGTTCTACCTGACCACCGGCTTCCACGGACTCCACGTGACGGGTGGTCTGATCGCCTTCCTGCTGGTCCTCGGCCGGACCTACGCGGCGCGGCGCTTCACCCACGAGCAGGCCACTGCGGCGATCGTGGTGTCGTACTACTGGCACTTCGTCGACGTTGTGTGGATCGGCCTGTTCGCGACCATCTACCTGATCAAGTAACAGCCGCCCCGCCCCTGACCCGGCGTCACCTCGACGCATGGGAGTCGGGGGCAGGCTGCTGCCGACCAGATCCTGACACCGGGGTTATTCCGTGAAAAAGCTCTCCGCACGACGGCGCCACCCACTGGCGGCGGTCGTCGTTCTACTTCTCGCCCTGGCGGCCACCGGGGGGCTGTACGCCGCTTTCGCGCCCGCCGAGAAGGCGCAGGCCGACAGCTCCTCGCAGTCGCTCGCCATCGACGAGGGCAAGAAGCTCTTCGCCGTCGGCTGCTCCTCCTGCCACGGCCTGAACGGCCAGGGCACTTCTGACGGTCCGTCGCTGGTCGGCGTCGGCTCTGCTGCTGTCGACTTCCAGGTCGGCACCGGCCGCATGCCGGCCCAGCAGCCGGGCGCGCAGGTGCCGCGCAAGAAGACCGTCTACTCCCAGTCCGAGATCGACCAGCTGGCCGCCTACGTGGCCTCGCTCGGCCCGGGCCCGGTCGTCCCGACCCCGGACCAGTACCAGCCGTCCGAGGACAAGCTCACCAACGCCGAGCAGGTCGCCAAGGGTGGCGAGCTGTTCCGCACCAACTGCGCCCAGTGCCACAACTTCGCCGGCAAGGGCGGCGCGCTGACCGACGGCAAGTACGCCCCGTCCCTCGAGGGCGTGGACGCCAAGCACATCTACGAGGCCATGCAGACCGGCCCGCAGAACATGCCGTCGTTCCCCGACACCACCATGCCGGAGGAGCAGAAGCGCGAGATCGTGGCCTTCGTCCGTAACACGAACGACGAGCCCAACCCCGGTGGTCTTGCGCTGGGCAGCCTCGGTCCGTTCACCGAGGGCCTGTTCAGCTGGATCTTCGGTCTCGGCACGCTGATCGCGATCGCGATCTGGGTCGCCGCCCACACCACCAAGGCCAAGAAGTCATGAGCCACGACATGTCAGAGAACCTGCCGGAGGCGCACGGCGCCTCCCACGGCACTGAGGTCGTCACCCACGACGACCCGTTCGCCGACCCGGGCCTGCCGGCCCACGAGCCGCGTCGGACCGACATCGACGAGCGGGCCGCCAAGCGGGCCGAGCGCCAGGTGTCGCTGATGTTCGTGGTGTCGATGCTGGCGACCGTCGGCTTCATCGCGTCCTACGCGTCGATCGACGCCGACAAGCTGGTCTACATCTTCCCGCTGGGCAAGGTCAGCGCCCTCAACTTCGCCCTGGGCATGACCCTCGGCGTGGCGCTGTTCTGCATCGGCGCGGGCGCGGTCCACTGGGCCCGCACCCTGATGTCGGACCACGAGCTGCCGGCCGAGCGTCACCCGATCGAGGCCTCGGACGAGGTCCGCAACGACGTCATCGAGCAGTTCAAGACCGGTGCCGCGGAGTCCGGCTTCGGCCGCCGCAAGATGATCCGCAACACCCTGATCGGCTCGATGGCCCTGGTGCCGCTGTCCGGTGTGGTGCTGCTGCGCGACCTGGGCCCGCTGCCCGAGGACAAGCTCATGCACACCGGCTGGGCCGAGGCCAAGCCGGCCGAGCCGATCCGCCTGGTCAACATGAACACCGACCAGCCGATGAAGCCCGAGGACATCATTCAGGGCTCGCTGACCTTCGCCAAGCCGCACGGCCTGGAGGAGTCGGACGAGGACTTCCAGCAGCAGATCGCCAAGGACGCCCTGATGCTCGTCCGGATCGCTCCGGAGGACATCAAGGACGCCAAGTCCCGGGACAAGGGCTTCGAGGGCATCCTCGCCTACTCGAAGATCTGCACCCACGTCGGCTGCCCGATCTCGCTGTACGAGCAGCAGACCCACCACGCGCTCTGCCCCTGCCACCAGTCGACCTTCGACCTGGCGGACGGCGCTCGCGTCATCTTCGGCCCGGCCGGCCACCCGCTGCCCCAGCTGAAGATCACCACCGATGAGCAGGGCTTCCTGGTCGCCACCGGCGACTTCGACGAGCCCGTCGGCCCGAGTTACTGGGAGCGCAAGCGATGAGCACCGCGAGCGGCACCAACAGCGGTGCCTCCAAGCCGGCCAGCACGCGCGCCAAGCCCGCCAACAAGGCCGAGGCGGCTGCGGACTGGGTCGACGGCCGGCTGGGGATCTACTCCCTGGCCAAGGCCAACCTGCGCAAGATCTTCCCGGACCACTGGTCCTTCATGCTCGGTGAGATCTGCCTCTACAGCTTCATCATCATCATCCTCACGGGTGTGTACCTGACGCTGTTCTTCAAGCCGAGCATGGCGGAGACCGTCTACCACGGCAGCTACCTGCCGCTGAACGGCATCCGCATGTCGGAGGCGTACGCCTCGACGGTGAACATCAGCTTCGAGGTCCGCGGCGGTCTGCTGATCCGTCAGATCCACCACTGGGCCGCGCTGGTCTTCGTCGCCGCGATGTTCGTGCACATGATGCGCGTCTTCTTCACCGGCGCGTTCCGCAAGCCGCGCGAGATCAACTGGCTGTTCGGCTTCCTGCTGCTGTGCCTGGGCTTCTTCGACGGCTTCTTCGGCTACTCGCTGCCGGACGACCTGCTGTCGGGTACCGGTATCCGCTTCATGGAGGGCGCGATCCTGGCGGTGCCGATCGTCGGCACCTACATCCAGATGTTCCTGTTCGGCGGCGAGTTCCCGGGCACCGACATCATCCCGCGCTTCTTCACCATCCACGTGCTGCTCATCCCGGGCATCATGCTGGGCCTGCTGGTCGCGCACCTGATCCTGGTCTTCTACCACAAGCACACCCAGTGGGCGGGCCCGGGCAAGACCGAGAAGAACGTCGTCGGCATGCCGCTGATGCCGGTCTACATGGCCAAGGCCGGTGGCTTCTTCTTCCTGGTGTTCGGCATCATCGCGGCGATGTCCGCGATCGCCACCATCAACCCGGTGTGGGCGTACGGCCCGTACCGTCCGGACCAGGTGTCCACCGACGCCCAGCCCGACTGGTACATGGGCTTCGCCGAAGGCCTGATCCGCTTCATGCCGGGCTGGGAGATCTCCGTCTGGGGCGGCCACACCCTGAACCTGGGCGTGTTCATCCCGCTGATGATCTTCCCGCTGGTCCTGGTCGCGATCGCGGTCTACCCGTTCATCGAGTCCTGGGTCACCGGCGACAAGCGCGAGCACCACATCCTGGACCGCCCGCGCAACGCCCCGGTCCGCACCGCGCTCGGCGCGGCCTGGATCTCGCTGTACCTGGTCCTGCTGGCCGGTGGTGGCAACGACCTGATCGCCACCCACCTGCACATGTCGATCAACACGATCACGTACTTCGTCCGGGTCGGCTTCTTCGTGGTGCCGGTCATCACCTTCTTCGTCACCAAGCGCTGGTGCCTCGGCCTGCAGCGCCGTGACAAGGACAAGGTGCTGCACGGCCGCGAGTCGGGCATCATCAAGCGCCTGCCGCACGGTGAGTTCGTCGAGGTCCACACCCCGCTGTCGCAGGCGGACCTGCACACCCTCACCTCGCACGAGCAGCCCGAGCCCCTGGAGCTGCCGGCCGAGACCGACGAGAACGGCGTGGCCCGCAAGGCCGGCGTGGTCGCCAAGACCCGGACGAAGCTCTCCGAGGGCTTCTACGGCGAGGGCAACCAGATCGCCAAGCCCACCTCCGAGGAGTACCTGGAGATCACCAGCGGCCACGGCCACCACTGATCCCTAGCTGTCACGCCACGTCAGAACCCCCATCGGCCCCGGCCGGTGGGGGTTCTGGCATATCTGTCCGGCACCGGCCTGACGCCCTGTTATGTTGGCCGGGTGCACGTGGCGATCGACCCCCACTCCTCCACGCCGCCCTACGAGCAGGTGCGCTCGCAGATCGCGGCCCAGGCCCGCACGGGTGAACTCCCGATCGGCCTGAAGCTCCCCACCGTCCGCGCGCTGGCCGAGCAACTCGGCCTGGCCGCCAACACGGTGGCCCGCGCCTACCGCGAACTCGAGGCGGACGGCGTGGTCGAGACCCGCGGCCGGGCCGGCACCACCATCGCCCCCACCGGCGACACCTCGCACCGCCTGGCCGCCGACGCCGCCACCGAGTACGCCGCCCGCACCGCCCGCCTCGGTCTGAGCCGCGACGAGGCCCTGGCCGCGGTCGTCACCGCCCTGGACGCGATCCACCGCTGACCGGGAGCGACCCGCTCGCCGCCGCGGAACCGCCGGCAGGCCGGACCGGAACGAACAGAACGACGGTGCGACCGGCTCCCCGCCGAGGGGAATCCGGTCGCACCGTCGTCGTGTCCGGCCGCCGTCCTCACACCGCCCGGTGCGTGACCTCGCCGTCCGACACCGTCAACAGCACCGGCACGTCGGCCAGTTCGGTGTCGGGCACGGTCAGCGGGTCCTGCCCGAGCACCGTCAGGTCCGCGCGGTGGCCGATCGCCGGCCGGCCGGCCCGGTCCTCCTCGCCCGCCACCCAGGCGGGGGCGAGGGTGTAGCCGGCCAGCGCCTGGAGCGGCGTCAGCGCCTGCCCGGGCAGGTGCGGCGGCTGCCGCAGGTCGCGGCCGGGCCGCCGGTGCCGGGCGCCGGCCATCACGCCCAGCGGTTCGAACGGCGCGATCGGCCAGTCCGAGCCGAGCACCACCCGGGCGCCGGCCGCGGCCAGGTCGCGGCAGCGGAAGGCCCGGTTGGCCCGTTCCTCGCCGAGCCGGCGGGACCAGTTGTCGGTGTGGTCGGCCCGGGTGTACTCGGTGCAGTGGGTGGGCTGCATCGAGGCGGCCACGCCCAGCGCGGCGAACCGGGCGACGGTGTCGTCGGGCACCGTCTCGATGTGCTCCACCCGGTGCCGCACGGCGCCCTTCCCGTGCGCGGCCACCGCCTCCTCCACCGCGTCCAGCACGTGCCGGACCGCCGCGTCCCCGATCGCGTGCGTCGCGGTCGGCACGCCGGCCCGGTGGAGCTCGCCGATCACCCGGGTGTACTCGGCGGGGTCGGGCCAGAAAGCGCCGGTCGACTCGCCGTGGCAGTCCGGGCGTTCCAGCCACGCGGTGCCGTTGTCGATGGTGCCGTCCATGAAGAGCTTCGCCCCGGCGATCCGCCAGCGCCGGCCGCCCTCGCCCTGGCGCCGGACCAGCTCGGCCAGGTCCGCCGGGCTCGTTCCGGGCTGCACCCAGGGGGCGATCCGCAGCCGCAGCGGGAGCTGTCCGCGCTCCTCGAGGGCCGCGTAGACGGCCAGGCTCTCGCCGTTGGCGTCCATCGCGTGGCCGCCGGTGAGGCCGGCCGCCGCCATCCGCCGGAGCACCTCGGCGGTGGCCCGGCAGAGCTCCTCGAAGTCCGGCCGGGGTGCGACCGCCTCGACCAGTTCGCAGGCGGCGTCCTCCAGCAGCAGGCCGGTCGGGCGGCCCGCCGGGTCGCAGACCACCTCGGCGGAGCCCTGCTCGAAGCGGCGCGGCCCGTCGATCCCGGCCAGTTCCAGCGCCCGGCGGCTGGCCAGCATGGAGTGCGCGTCGAACAGGTCGATCGCGGCGGGAACGCCGTCCAGCACCGGGCCGACGCTGTCGGCGGAGACCGGCCGGTCGCCGAAGACGTTCGGGTCCAGGCCCCAGCCGCGCAGCCACTGGCCGGCCGGCAGTTCCCGCACCGCTGCGGCCAGCACGGCCCGGACGCCCTCCAGGTCGGTGCACCGCGACAGGTCCACCCCGGCGGTGCGCTCGGCGCCCGAGACGGGGTGCAGGTGGCCGTCGGTCAGCCCGGGGACGACCACCGCGCCGCCGAGGTCGAGCACCTCGGCCCCCGCCCCCGCGTCCGCCTCGAAGCCGGCGATCCGCCCCGCGCGCAGGACGAGCGTGTCGTGCGGCAGGAAGGCCCCGCTGCCGGGGTCGAGCAGCCGGGCGTTGGTCAGGACGAGGTCGGGGTGCACGGGTGGCTCCTCAGCGGTGGTGCGGTCAGTGCGGGGCGCCCAGCGCTCCTGGCGGCAGGGCGAGTTCGCGTTCGGCGAGGGCGTACGCCATCCCGGTGATCGCCGCCGGTCGCCCGGTGCGGTCGGTGTTGGCGTGCGCCCCCAGGCCGTCCAGGACGACCAGGAGTTGGATCGCGGTGACGTGCGGGTCCGGGGTGCGGAACTCCCCGGACTCGACGCCGTCGCGCAGCAGTGCCGTCAGCCCGTCCCGCCAGAGCGCCTCCTGCTGGCCGACCCGTTCCCGCAGGGCGGGCCGGAACCGGCTGAGGTGGCGGGCGTTCAGCCACAGCCGGCTCAGCTCGTCGTAGCGCCGCCCCTCGGTGCGGCCGAGGAAGCGGGCCAGCCGCCGGACCGCCGGCAGGGCCGCGTCGGCCTCCGGCAGCAGTTCGGCCAGTTCGCCGCCGGCGGCGGTGCCGAAGGCCTCGGCGACCAGCTCCTCGGCGACCGGGAAGTAGTGGCTGATGAGGCCGGGACGGACGTCCAGCTCCTCGGCGACCCGCCGCATCGTGATGCACTCCAGGCCCTCGGCGAGGGCGATCCCGGCCGCGGCGGCCACGATCTCCGCCCGCCTGGCCTCGGGGTTCTTGCGCACCCGTTTCGGCTGAACGCTTGACGACATGCCTCGCACGCTATTGGATGTGCGACCAATAGACAAGCCGACTTCCGCACCGGCCGCTCCCGCACCGCCGACCGCACCGGCATCCGTACTCGAAACCTCGGAGGACTCCATGGAATCCACGATTCCAGACCCCCGCACGGAGCTCCCCACGCCCCCACCGGCGGCCGACCGGGCCGGACGGATCGAGGCCCACGGCATCGACCACATCCCCGACTCCGAACGCCACGGCCGCCCCCGGGACCTGTTCGCGGTCTGGGCCGCCCCCAACGTCAGCTACCTCAACCTGGTGGTCGGCGGCACGCTGGTGCTGATCGGGCTCGACCTGTGGCAGTCGCTGGCCGTCATCGTGGTCGGCAACCTGCTCTGGGCCGGCGTCGGCCTGCTCGCCGTCAGCGGCCCGGCCGCGGGCGCCCCCAGCGAGGTCATCATGCGGGCGATGTTCGGCGTCCGCGGCAACCGGGTGAACATCGCCGTCACCGGCTGGCTGGTGTCGGTCTGCTACCTCGCCCTCAACTGGGCCGCCGCCTCGCTCGCCGCCTTCGGCCTCGCCGAACGGGCCGGCCTCACCCCGGGCGCCCCGCTGAAGGTGCTGGTCATCGTGCTGATCGCGGCCGCCACCCTGGCCATCTCGGTGTACGGCCACGCCACCATCGTCCGCCTCTACGGGCCGTTCACCCTGGTGCTCACCGCGGTCTTCCTGCTGCTCACCGGCTACCTGCTGACCGGCGGCCACACCGACTGGCACTACCGTCCCGCCGACCCGCTGCACGGCACCGCCCTGGTCGCCGCCCTGGCCGGCGGCACCGCGCTGATCGCCTCCGCCCCGCTGTCCTACTCCACCAGCGCCGACTTCTCCCGCTACCTCCCCCGCACCACCTCGCCCCGCGCGGTGGCCGGCTGGACGGCGCTCGGCGCCTTCGTCCCCAGCGTCCTGTTCACCGCCCTCGGCAGCCTCGCCGCCACCACCCTCGACATGACGGACCCGCAGTCCGCCCTCACCGCCGTCCTGCCCGGCTGGTTCCGGCCACTCTTCCTGCTGGCCATCGTCCTCAGCGCGGTCGCCAACAACGCCATGACCGCCTACTCCTCCGGCCTCGCCCTGCAAGCCGTCGGCCTGCGCATCCGCCGCTCCCGCAGCGTCGCCCTGGACGGTGCGCTGGGCGTCGCGCTCACCCTGTACGCGCTGCTGGTCTCCAACTTCCTCGACACCGTCAACAACATGCTGGAGCTGATGGTCGCCCTCACCGGCCCGGTCATGGCCGTCTACGCCACCGACGTCCTCTGGCGCCGCAACCGCTACCACGGCCCCGCCCTGACCGACGAGACCCCCGGCTCCCCCCACTGGTACTTCCACGGCGTCAACCGGGCCGGCGCGGCCGCCCTCGTCCTCGGCACCGCGGCTGCCACGCTGTGCCTGTCCACCCAGCTCTTCACCGGCCCGCTCGCCCACCTCGCCGGGGACACCGACCTGTCCCTCCCCGCCGGCATGCTCACCGCCGCCGCGACGTACTGGCTCCTCATGCCCCGCCGCGGCACCGCCTGACCCTTCGGCGGGCCGACAGCGGAGGTCCGCCCGGGAGCAGCACGCTCCCGGGCGGACCTCGCCGTACGTCACCGGCCCGCGGCCCCCGCCGCCGGGGCCGACGCAGCCCCGACGCCGGAGCGCTCGCCCCGGCCGACGGGGCGGGCGTCGCGTTCACGCCCTCCGCGGGCGTCGCCGTGGTCACCGGCTTGCCGAGGGCGCTGTGCTTCACGTACTCGTCCCAGTCCACGTTCCAGTCGCCGAAGCCGTTGCCGAACGGCTCCATCTCGTGGCCCCGGCTGTTGACCACCTGCACGAGGTCGCCGACCCGGGTGTTGTCGAAGAACCACTTCGCGTTGTCGGTGCTCATGCCGGTGCAGCCGTGGCTGACGTTCTCCCGGCCCTGCGCCCAGGTCGACCAGGGCGCCGCGTGCACGTACTCACCGCTCCAGGTCACCCGGGTGGCCCACTGCACGTCCAGGTCGTAGGACTCGCTGCTGCCGTCGGGTATGCCGATGGTCTCGCCGCTCATCCGGACGCTGGCCTCCTGGCCCAGCACCACCTTGACACCGTTGCGGGTGTCGAAGCCCGGCTTGCCGGTGGTGACCGGGATGGTCCTGACCACCTCGCCGTTGCGCTTGTACGTCAGCTCGTCGCTGCCCGCGTCGATCACGGCCTCGATCCGGTCGCCGGTCCGCAGCGCGAGGCTCTGCTTCTCGCCCCCGTAGACGCCGTCGGCTATTCGCTCGCCCGGCAGCTCGTAGGCGAGCTTCACCGTGGTGTTGGCCGGCCAGTAGTCCTGCGGCCGGAAGTGCAGGTTCTGGTCGTCGATCCAGTACCAGGCGCCGGTGACGGCGGGCTGCGAGGTGACGGTCAGTCCGCGTTCGATCTGCTGGCGGGCCGCCGCGTCGGTGACCTTCTCGGAGAGCTTGACGGTGAGCGGCTGGCCGACGCCGTAGACGCCGCTGCCGGAGCTGTCGGGGCCGAGTTCGGCGTTGACGACGTGCTGCGCGGCGGCCGTGGTGAAGCTGGAGTCGATCTCGCCGCTGCCGCCCCTGCCGTCCTCCGCGGCGACCTTGACGGTGTATCCGGCGCCCGCCCGCAGCGGGTCGGTGGTCTGCCAGTGCTGCCCGTCCGCGGCCAGCTGTCCGGCGACGGGCTTTCCGTCGGGTCCGGTGACGGTGACGGCGCCGAGCTTGGTGGTGCCGTCCGTCGTGACGCTGAACGCCTTCGCCGGGTCGACCTTGTCGCCGGCGGCCGAGGTGTGGATCAGCGGGGCCACGTCGATCCGGTGGGGCGAGTTCTTCGACTCTCCGCCGCCGGAGCAGGCCGCGGCCGGTGTGATCACCAGCAGGGCGGCGAGCGCGGTCCGGGTACTGACTGTCCGAGAGCCCTTCAACGGAACCTCCCAGGGTTGGAACCTGCCTCGAAGCGTAGGAAGGCGTCACCCCTGGGGCACTCCGGGTAACCCGGGCGGGGGAATCCGCGGCAACGACGAGAGCCGGGCACCCCCCGGAGGGAGTACCCGGCTCGCCGTGCGGCTTGCGCGATCCGGAACCTTACTGGTTCTGGTTCTCGCCGCGGTAGAACTCGAAGACCCAGCCGTACAGGCCGATCAGCAGGACCGGGATCGACCAGAACAGCAGCCACCAGCCGAAGATGACGCCCAGGAAGGCCAGCGCGCCACCGATCGCCAGGGAGAGCGGCTGCCAGCTGTGCGGGGCGAAGAAGCCCAGCTCGCCGGCGTCGTCCGAGACCTCGGCCTCGGGGTTGTCGCCCGCACCGGTATCCACCCGCTTGGCGGTGAACGCCAGGTAGAAGCCGATGAAGGCGCACAGGCCGAAGGCCAGGAACAGCGCGGTGGTGCCCGCGGCCTCAAGGCCGTGGTCGGACTTGGTGGTCCACACGAAGTAGGTGATCGCGATGGCCAGCGTGAACACGGCCAGACCGGCGAAGATCTTTCCCTGTTCCTTCATCAGACGTCACCCTCCTTCTTGCCCTTGCCCAGGGACGGGCGGTCGTAGTGCGCGGGGGTCACACCCTCGAAGTGCTTCGCCGGCTCACCGTGGTTCTCCAGGTAGTCCAGCGCGGCGATCTCCGGGTGGTGCAGGTCGAACGCCGGGGATTCCGAACGGATGCGCGGCAGCGTGGTGAAGTTGTGCCGCGGCGGCGGGCAGGAGGTCGCCCACTCCAGCGAACGGCCGTAGCCCCACGGGTCGTCGACGTTGACCTTCTCGCCGTACTTCGCGGTCTTCCACACGTTGTAGAGGAACGGGAGCATCGACAGGCCGAGCAGGAACGAACCGATGGTCGACACCGTGTTCAGCGTGGTGAAGCCGTCGCCGGCCAGGTAGTCGGCGTAGCGGCGGGGCATGCCCTCCGCGCCGAGCCAGTGCTGGACCAGGAAGGTGGTGTGGAAGCCGAAGAACAGCGTCCAGAAGGTGATCTTGCCGAGGCGCTCGTCCAGCATCTTGCCCGTCATCTTCGGCCACCAGAAGTGGAAGCCGGCGAACATCGCGAAGACGACGGTGCCGAACACCACGTAGTGGAAGTGCGCGACGACGAAGTACGAGTCCGAGACGTGGAAGTCGATCGGCGGGGAGGCGAGCAGAACACCCGTCAGACCACCGAACAGGAAGGTGACCAGGAAGCCGATCGTCCAGAGCATCGGGGTCTCGAAGCTCAGCGAGCCCTTCCACATGGTGCCGACCCAGTTGAAGAACTTCACACCGGTCGGGACCGCGATCAGGAAGGTCATGAACGAGAAGAACGGCAGCAGTACCTGGCCGGTCACGTACATGTGGTGCGCCCACACCGTCACCGAGAGGCCGGCGATGGCGATGGTCGCGGCGATCAGGCCGGAGTAGCCGAACATCGGCTTGCGGCTGAACACCGGGATGATCTCGGAGACGATGCCGAAGAACGGCAGCGCGATGATGTAGACCTCGGGGTGACCGAAGAACCAGAACAGGTGCTGCCACAGCATGGCGCCACCGTTGGTCGGGTCGAAGACGTGGGCCCCGAACTTGCGGTCCGCCTCCAGGGCGAACAGCGCGGCGGCCAGCACCGGGAAGGCCAGCAGGATCAGCACGGCGGTCAGCAGGACGTTCCAGACGAAGATCGACATCCGGAACATCGTCATGCCGGGCGCGCGCATGCAGATGATCGTGGTGATGAAGTTGACCGCACCGAGGATGGTGCCGAAGCCCGAGAAGGCCAGACCCATGATCCACATGTCGGCGCCGATGCCCGGCGAGCGGACCGCGTCCGACAGCGGCGAGTAGGCGAACCAGCCGAAGTCGGCCGCACCCTGCGGGGTCAGGAAGCCCGCCACCGCGATGATCGAGCCGAACAGGTACAGCCAGTAGGCGAACATGTTCAGGCGCGGGAACGCGACGTCGGGGGCGCCGATCTGGAGCGGCATGATCCAGTTGGCGAAGCCCGCGAACAGCGGGGTGGCGAACATCAGCAGCATGATCGTGCCATGCATGGTGAACGCCTGGTTGAACTGCTCGTTCGACAGGATCTGCGTACCCGGCCGGGCGAGCTCGGCGCGCATGACCAGGGCGAGCACGCCGCCGATCAGGAAGAACGCGAACGAGGTCGCCAGGTACAGGGTGCCGATCGTCTTGTGGTCAGTGGTGGTGAGCCACTTGATGATCGCGTTGCCCGGCTTGCGCACACGAGGGGTCCCCGAGGTGACGGCCCCGGCTCCCCCACCGGCCGCGGCGGGCTCGTTGAGGATGGTCACTTCTCTTCACTACTTCCCGTGGGGAGGATGCCTGCGGGAACCGCGCCGGCCTGGCCCTTGTCGCGGAGTCCCTTCAGGTGCGCCTCGTACTCGTCGTGCGAGACGACCTTCACGTTGAAGAGCATCCGCGAGTGGTCGACGCCGCAGAGCTCGGCGCACTTGCCACGGAAGGTGCCGTACGCGGTCGGGGTCACCTCGAACTCGTTGACCACACCGGGCACGACGTCCATCTTCATCATGAAGTTGACGGGCCAGAAGTCGTGGATGACGTCGTTGGAGGTCAGCCGGAACTTCACCGACTCGTTGATCGGCAGGTAGAGGGTCGGAGCCTCCTTGGTGCTGCCGACCTCGTACGCCGCCGTGGTGCTCGACGGGTCGGGGATCTCGCTGTTCTCGTAGTTGAACGCCCAACTCCACTGGAAGCCCACCACGTTGATGGTGTGCTGGGGCTTCTCGGAGACCTTCGTCAGGGTGGCCTCGTCGCGCGCGACGAAGTAGAACAGCACCGAGACGATGACGAGGGGGACCGCGGTGTACAGCGCCTCGATGGGCACGTTGTACCGGGTCTGAGCGGGGATCTCCACCTTGGTGCGGCTGCGCCGGTGGAAGATCACGCTCCAGAGGATCAGACCCCACATCAATGCACCAACAACCAGAGCCGCGATCCACGAGCCCTGCCACATGTGAAGGACCAGCGGGCCTTCCTTGGTGACGGGACTGGGGAGGCCAAGCCTGGGCAGGTCGTTGGCCGAGCAGCCGGTGGCGGTCGCGATGACGAGGCCCAGTGCCAGCGCCTGAGGCAGCTTCCGCCGCATCGTGCGCCGCGGCGAGCGGTCGGAGCCGTTGGGACTCACGTAGCGCCTTCCCGAAGTCTCGCCCGCGAACGCACCACCCTCAGGAGTCCGTTGATCTGGTCTCCCCGGCGGCCCGGCCACGGGCACGGTTTGAATGCTTATGCGGGCCAAACGCTACTCCATCCTTATGCGGCACTCACGGGCAGCCCCCGCTAACGCGCCGCCCGGCTACCCGATCAGCCCCCGAGGGGTGAAGCACCCCGGAACAGCGGACGGAGTCGCAGGTCATGGCGGACTTCCGAGCCTCCCACGACCGAACGGGCGACCGCACTGCGACACGCGGGTGACGGACCGTCGGACGCTGCCGAGGCCGGGAGGAATCCCCCCGTAAGGGGCGTCGTCTACGGTGGCCCCGTGCCCTACTTCGACGCCGCCTCCACCGCTCCGCTGCACCCCGTCGCCCGCCAGGCGCTGCTCGCCGCCCTCGACGAGGGCTGGGCCGACCCCGCCCGGCTGCACCGCTCCGGCCGGCAGGCCCGGATGCTGCTCGACGCCGCCCGGGAGACCGTCGCCGAGGTGCTCGGGGCCCGCGCCGACGAGATCGTCTTCACCGCATCCGGCACCCAGGCCGTCCAGTTGGGCGTCCTCGGCGCGCTCCGCGGCAACCGCCGGCGCGGCGCCCACCTGCTGCACTCCGCGGTCGAGCACTCCGCCGTGCTGCACACCGCCGAGCGGTGGACCGCCGACGGCGGCGCCGCGGACGCCGTCCCGGTCGACCGTCACGGCCGGGTCGACGCCGCGGAGTTCGCCGCCGCGCTGCGGCCGGACACCGCGCTCGCCGTCCTCCAGTCCGCCAACCACGAGGTCGGCACCCTGCAGCCGGTCGCCGAGACCGCCGCCCTGATCGGGGACGTCCCGCTGCTGGTGGACGCCGCGCAGAGCGCCGGCCGGCTGCCGGTGCCGGGCGGCTGGTCGGTCCTGACGGCCAGTGCGCACAAGTGGGGCGGCCCGGCCGGCGTCGGCGTGCTGGCGGTCCGCAAGGGCGTCCGGTACGTCTCCCCGCTGCCCGCCGACGACCGGGAGAGCGGGCGGGTGCCGGGCTTCGTCAACGTCCCCGCGATCGTGGCCGCCGCCGCCTCGCTGCGGGCGGTCCGGGCCGAGGCCGAGACGGAGAACGCCCGGCTGCGCGAACTGGTCGAACTGATCCGGCGTCGGATCCCGCAGCTGGTCCCCGAGGTGGAGGTGGTCGGCCACCCGGAGCTCCGGCTCCCCCACCTGGTCACCTTTTCCTGCCTGTACGTGGACGGCGAGGTGCTGCTCGGCGAACTCGACAAGGCCGGCTTCGCCGTCAACTCCGGCTCCTCCTGCACCTCCAGCACGCTGACGCCGAGCCACGTGCTGGCCGCGATGGGCGTCCTCACCGAGGGCAACGTCCGTGTCTCGCTCCCGCCGGGCGCCGCCGCCGCGGACGTCGAGCGCTTCCTCGACGTGCTCCCCGGCGTGGTCGCCGCGATCCGCGGCCCGCTCGGCCTCGACCTCCCCGCCCCGGCCCCCACCGCCGACGCGCTCGTCCTCGACACCCTCGGCAAGCGCTGCCCGCTGCCGATCATCGAACTCGCCAGGCGCATCCCCGAGGTCGCCCCCGGCGGCCGCGTCGCCGTCCTCTCCGACGACGAGGCGGCCCGCCACGACATCCCCGCCTGGTGCGACATGTGCGGCCACACCTACGCGGGCGAAACCCCGGCCACCGCCTACGGCGCGGACCGCGGCACGGCGTACCTGGTGGTGAAAGGGCACCACTAGGGGCCCGGGGAACGGCGGGGCCGGGACTGCTGGCGGGCGACGGGGCGCAGAGGGTCGGGTCGTTCCGGGTTCCCATTCCGGCCCGAGCCCCACGCGCCCCGGCGGACTCAGAGCTTCTCGCGGATCTCCGCCGCCGCCGCCGCGCCGTACGCGGCCTCGAAGCGCTCCAGGAAGTGGCCGCCGCGCAGCTCGTACTCCTGGGTGCCGACGGTCTCGATGACCAGGGTGGCGAGCATGCAGCCGAGCTGGGCGGCGCGCTCCAGGCCGAGGCCCCAGGAGATGCCGGCCAGGAAGCCCGCGCGGAAGCCGTCGCCGACGCCGGTGGGGTCGGCCTTGCGCTCCTCCGCGGCGCAGCCGACCAGGATGTCGGGCTCGCCGTTGCGCTGGATGCGGACGCCCTTCGCGCCGAGGGTGGTGACGCGGGTGCCGACGCGGCCGAGGATCTCGTCCGAGGACCAGCCGGTCTTGGACTCGATCAGTGCGGCCTCGTACTCGTTGGTGAACAGGTAGGCCGCGCCGTCGACGATCTCGCGGATGTCCTCGCCCTCCAGACGGGCGAGCTGCTGGGAGGGGTCGGCGGCGAAGGCGTAGCCGCGGGTGCGGCACTCCTGGGTGTGCCGCACCATCGCGGCGGGGTCGTCGGCGCCGATCAGGACCAGGTCGAGGCCGCCGACCCGGTCGGCGATCGGCTTGAGCTCGATGTTGCGGGCCTCGGCCATCGCGCCGGTGTAGAAGGACGCGATCTGGTTGTGGTCCTGGTCGGTGGTGCACATGAAGCGGGCGGTGTGCCGGGTCTCGGAGATGTGCACGGACTCGGTGTCGACGCCGTGCCGGTCGAGCCAGCTGCGGTACTCGGTGAAGTCCGCGCCGGCCGCGCCGACCAGGACCGGGCGCAGGCCGAGCACGCCCATGCCGAAGGCGATGTTCGGGCCGACGCCGCCGCGGCGGATGTCGAGGGTGTCGACCAGGAAGGACAGCGACACCGTGTGCAGCTGTTCGGCGACCAGCTGCTCGGAGAAGCGTCCGGGGAAGGTCGTCAGGTGGTCGGTGGCGATCGAGCCGGCGACGGCGATGCGCACGGGGTTCTCCTCGGGCGGCCCGGCGGTGGCCGGAGCACGGACAACAACCCACCTAAGGTACCCGCCCGATCCGGTACTACCGATGAGTAGGCCTGTCGCGCGGGCCCGGACCGTCCTAGGGTCGCCGGTACGGGGCCGGACGCGGCCCCGTCCAGTCCGCGGCGACGTGGCCGCGGCGCGGCGATCGGAGCTGGGTACCGCATGGTGATTGATCACTCCCCCCGCCGTCTGCTGGGCGGCCTGCACGACGCCGACGCGGAGTCGCTGTCCGACCTGCTGGACTCCTCGCGCCGGCTGGGCCGGTTCTGGCCGGCCGCCGGACCGGGCCCGGTGGGGTCCGCGCCGGTGGCGCTGGGCGTCCGGGTGCCGGTGGAGGCGCGCCGGGTGGTGGCCGGCATGCCGGAGTTCGGCGAGTAGCGGGAACCGGTTTCCTCCCGAGCACGTCAAATCCGCGCGGTGCCGCTCCCGGCGGCACTGCGCGAACCCTCGGGAGGAACGCAGATCATGGACGACAGGACCGCAGCCGTCTCCGTCAGGCCCTCGTACGCGCGTCGGAGCGCCATGGCGTTCGCCGCCGCGTCCCTCGCCGCCGGGCTGTTGACCGCGTGCGGCAGTTCCGGCTCGACGGCCCCGGCCGGTCCGGGCTCCCCGAGCCCGACCGCCGCCGCCTCGGACGCGACCTCCGCCCCGGGCAGCGTGCCGCCGGGCTCGCCGACCGCCACCGCGGGCGCCTCGAGTCCGGCCGGGAGCAGCACGCCGAGCGCGGGCGAGCCGACCTCGCCGGGCATCGCGGTCGGCGAGCACCCGCCGACGGCGGTGAAGATCCCGGTGACGGGCTACCGGCAGGACAGTCCCACTCAGTTGACGGTGTTCTACGTCGCCGGGGTGTGCGACAAGTACGGGGTGCGGCTGGAGGACGCCACGCCGCCGACCGTGAAGCTGCGGATCGTGATCACCAAGACCGCCGAGCCGGGCAAGGCCTGTCCGCAGGTGATGAAGGAGCAGGAGGCGACGGTGACGCTGCCGCATCCGATGAACGGCGGCGGCGTGGTGGACACCGCGACCGGTGAGCAGGTGCCGCCGCAGTCCGGCGGGGTGGGCGCCGGCGGCCCGCGCTGACCCCGGAAAGCCCCGAGGGCGGTTCCCCCGCACGGGGGAACCGCCCTCTTCGTTCGCGCTGCTGAGAAGGCTTAGCTGAACGAGTCGCCGCAGGCGCAGGAGCCGGTGGCGTTCGGGTTGTCGATGGTGAAGCCCTGCTTCTCGATGGTGTCGACGAAGTCGACGGTGGCGCCGCCCAGGTAGGGGGCGCTCATCCGGTCGGTGACGACCTTGACGCCGTCGAAGTCCTTGACGACGTCGCCGTCGAGCGAACGCTCGTCGAAGAACAGCTGGTAGCGCAGGCCCGAGCAGCCGCCGGGCTGCACGGCGACGCGGAGCGACAGGTCCTCGCGGCCCTCCTGCTCCAGCAGGCCCTTGACCTTGGCCGCGGCGGCATCGGTGAGGAGGATGCCACTCTCGACGGTGGTCTTCTCGTCCTGGACGGTCATGCTTACTCCCGGTCGGTGACGACTGTGATCCGCCAGTGCCAACCGGCGGCCTCCCGGATTCATTTCCGGAAGGTGGTGCGTTCGGGGGACGTTTTTCGTCGCCCACTCCCCCACGTACCCCATGCTCGCACACCGGCCGCGCCGGGTCACCGCCCGCTCTTGCCCAAAGCGCTACCGCCCGCGCACCCGGCGCAGCAGGATGTGACGGTGATCATTCGTCAGCTGAGAGACACCGCGGAGGACGCCGAGGCGGTGAACCGGGTCTCCCGGGCGGCGTTCCGCGACCTGGACGGCCGGCCGCCGGCCGAGGGGCCGGAGCCGGAGGACGAGCACGCCCGGATCCGCCGGCTCGCGCGCTCGCGGCACCTGGCGGTGACGGATCCGCAGGGCTGCTGGATCGCCGAGCAGGACGGCGAGCCGCTGGGGGCGGCGCTGTCGCTGCGCCGCGAGGGCGTGTGGGTGCTGGCGCTGTTCGTGGTGCTGCCGTCGGCGCAGGGGCAGGGGGTGGGCCGGCTGCTGCTGGAGCGGGCCGCGGCGTACGGGCGGGGCTGCCTGCGCGGGCTGCTGTGCGCCTCACCGTCGGCGGCGGCGGCCCGCCGCTACCGGGCGGCGGGGTTCACGCTGCACCCGACGATGCGGCTGACCGGCCGGGTGGACCGGGAGCGGCTACTGGATCCGGGGGACGTTCCGGTGCACCGCGGCAACGCCTCGCACCTGCACCTGCTGGACTCGGTGGACCGGCGGCTGCGGGGCGCGGCGCACGGCCCGGACCACGGGTTCATGCTGGCGCACTTCGAGGAGCTGCTGGTCGCGGACACCCTGGCGGGCACCGGCTACTGCTACCGGGACGGCGGCACCGTCCAGCTGGTGGCGGCCACCTCGAAGCGGATCGCCGCCCGGCTGCTGCGGGAGGCGCTGGCCCGGGTGCCGGCGGACACCGACGCGGACGTGTCGTTCCTGACCGCCGAGCAGGAGTGGGCGGTGGACGTGGGCCTGGACCTGGGCCTGTCGCTGAGCACCCGGGGCTACCTCGGGGTGCGCGGGATGCGCCCGCCGGCCCCGTACGTGCCGAACGGCGGCTACCTGTAGCCGCCGTTCGGTCCCGCGGGTGCTCAGCGCATGGTGTCGAGGATCTCCTGGACCATCTCCATGGTGGTGCCGGGGTGCAGGAAGGCGAAGCGGGCGACGGTCTCGCCGTCCCAGCCGGTGGGGGTGACGAAGCCGATCTGGTCGGCGAGCAGTCGGCGGGACCAGCGGTAGTAGTCGTCGTGGGTCCAGCCGGTGCGGCGGAAGCAGACCGCGGTCAGCTGCGGGTCGTGGAGCAGTTCGAGGTGCTCGGTGTCGCGGATCAGCTGCGCGGTGTCCCGGGCGAGGCGCAGGCCGGTCTCGATGGCGTCGGTGTAGGCCTGGACGCCGTGCACGGCGAGCGAGAACCAGAGCGGCAGGCCGCGGGCGCGCCGGGTGAGGTGGTAGGCGTAGTCGGTGGGGTTCCACTCGTCGCCCTCGGTGTGCAGGACGTCCAGGTAGCCGGCGTCCTGGGTGTGCACGGCGCGGGCCAGCCGCGGGTCGCGGTAGAGCAGCGCGGCGCAGTCGAACGGGGCGAACAGCCACTTGTGCGGGTCGACGACGAAGGAGTCGGCGTGCTCGATGCCGTTGTAGCGCTCGCGCACCGAGGGGGCGAACAGTCCGGCGCCGCCGTAGGCGCCGTCCACGTGGAACCACATCTCGCGCTCGCGGGCGACCTCGGCGATGCCGGCGAGGTCGTCGATGATGCCTTCGTTGGTGGTGCCGGCGGTGCCGACCACGGCGATCACGGTCTCGGGGTGCGGGTCGGCGGCGAGGGCGGCGCGCAGCGCGGCGCCGGTGAGGCGGCGGTCGACGGCGGGGACGGGGAAGGCCTCGACGCCGATGATGTTGAAGGTGTTCTTGACCGAGGAGTGCACCTGGTCGGCGACGGCGATCCGCAGCCGGGCCTCCGGCCCGACGCCCAGCCGGCGGCGGGCGGTGTCGCGGGCGACCACCAGCGCGGACAGGTTGCCGGCCGAGCCGCCGGAGACGAAGGTGCCGCCGGCCTCGGCGGGCAGGCCGGCCCGGTCCGCTATCAGCCGCAGCACCTGGTTCTCGGCGGCGATCGCGCCGGCCGCCTCCAGCCAGGAGATGCCCTGCAGGGAGGCGCAGGAGACCACCATGTCGAACAGCAGCGCGGCCTTGGTGGGGGCGCACGGGATGAAGGACAGGTAGCGCGGGCTGTCGGCGGAGATGACGGCCCGGGACAGCTCGTGGTCGTACAGCTTGAGCACGTCGGCGGCGTCGTTGCCGTGCTCGTTGAGGAGTCCGGCGAGGACCTCCCGCAGGTGCGCCCCGTCGCCGGGGTGGTCGAGCGGGACGGGGTCGTACTGCAGCCGTTCGCGCATGTAGTCGAAGACCAGGTCGACCAGCTCGTTGTCCGGCTTGTGCATGCGGTCGGGCGCTGCGTACACGGGTGTCCTCTTCGCTGCGGTGCGGTGCGTGGGGGTCTTGATCAGCGTAGGCAGCGGGGCCGGGCGGGCGCGCGTCGGAACGGGGCCGGTCAGGGCCGGTTTCGAGCGTGTTCGGGGGGTGCGGCGCAGGAATCCTGCGTCAGATGAGCTGGGAGAGCACCACCGAGGACCGGCTGCGCTGGACGCCGGGCTCCTTGCGGATGCGTTCGATGACGGCTTCCAGGTGGCGGGTGTCGGCGGCCCGCAGGTGGACCAGGGCGTCGGGGTCGCCGGTGACCGTCCAGGCGGCGGCGACCTCGGGGAACTGGCGCAGCGAGGCGAGCAGTTCCTCGGGCGAGGTGCGGGGGCGGCAGTAGACCTCGACGAACGCCTCGGTGCCCCAGCCGAGCAGGGCGGGGTCGAGCACGACGGTGAAGCCGCGGACGACGCCGCGCGCCCGCAGCCGGTCGATCCGGCGGCGGACGGCGGTGGCGGACAGGTTGGTGAGCAGTCCGATCTCGGCGTAGGAGGCGCGGCCGTCGCGGCTGAGGTGGTCGAGCAGCAGGCGGTCGGTGTCGTCGAGGGCCGCCCGGCCGAGGTCGGGCGGCCGGTGGGTGCTCATGGCGGGGCTCCACGGGTGGTGCGGGTGAGGGTGTCGCGAGCCGCGGCCCCCGCACAGGGGCGGACTCTGCGGGGCCCATTCTCGCGGACGCCGGACGTGCGTTCAGTCCACCAGCAGGACGATCTTGCCGCGGGTGCGCCCTTCGGCGTTGAGGGCCTGGGCGGAGGCGGCCTGGCCGAGCGGGAAGGTGGAGGCGACCGGGACGGTGAGCAGTCCGTCCTCGGCGAGCCGGGCGACGGCGGCGAGGTCCTCGGGGTCGGGGCGGGTCCAGATGTAGTGGCCGCCGAACTCGGTGACCCGGTAGTCGACGGCGGAGGCGATCCGGGTGGGGTCCTTGGCCAGGGCGGTGGAGACGTCGAGGGCCTCGCCGCCGACCAGGTCGAGCACCGCGTCCACCCCGTCGGGGGCGAGGGCGCGGACGCGTTCGGCCAGGCCCTGGCCGTACTCGACGGGTTCGACGCCGAGGCCGCGCAGGTAGGTGTGGTTGTGCGGTCCGGCGGTGCCGATCACCCGGGCGCCGAGGGCGCCGGCGATCTGGACGGCGATCGAGCCGACGCCGCCGGCCGCGGCGTGGATCAGCACGCTCTCGCCGCGGCGCAGGTGCAGGGCGTTCACCAGGGCCTGCTGGGCGGTGAGCCCGGCGGTGGGCAGGCCGCCGGCCTCGGCCCAGGAGAGCGCGGCGGGTTTGCGGGCCAGGGTGCGGACGGGGGCGGCGACGAGTTCGGCGTAGGTGCCGTGCTCGATGACGTCCTTGCGGACGTAGCCGATCACCTCGTCGCCGGGCCGGAACTCGGTGACGGCGCCGCCGACGGCCTGCACCACGCCGGCCAGGTCGAAGCCCATGACCAGCGGGAAATGCACGTCGAGGATGCCGTCGAGGTGCCCCTCGCGGATCTTCCAGTCGACGGGGTTGACGCCGACCGCCCGGGTGCGGACGAGGACGGAGTCGGGGCCGACCTTGGGGTCCGGGAGCTCGGTGTACTCGACCACGTCGGGGCCGCCGTAGCGGTTGATCGCGATTGCCTTCATGCCCTCCAGCCAACCCGGGGCACGGCCGGTTCTCGCGCCGGAAGCATCCATCCTGGTGAGCGGTTCTCGTCACATCGACAGGATGGCCATCGTCAGGCTGACGACAACCGGTTATCATAGATAGCGTCAGATAGACGAGAAGGCTGGTCGGGAACGATCCGGCCGCATCAGGAGGGCAGCCGCCCGTGACCACCACCACCGAGACGTACGGCGTCGACCCCACTCCCTCGCCGCTCGCCCTGCTGCTGCTCGGCCGCGAGGCCGACCCGAACAGCGAGCGCGGCGTGGAGTGCCCCGGCGACCTGCCCGCCGCCTCCGACCCGGACCTGGTGGCGCGCGCCCGCGCCGCCAAGGAGAAGCTCGGCGACCGGGTCTTCATCCTGGGCCACCACTACCAGCGCGACGAGGTCATCGAGTTCGCCGACGTCACCGGCGACTCCTTCAAGCTGGCCCGCGACGCCGCGGCCCGCCCGGAGGCCGAGTACATCGTCTTCTGCGGCGTGCACTTCATGGCCGAGTCCGCCGACATCCTCACCTCCGAGCGCCAGCAGGTCGTCCTGCCGGACCTCGCCGCGGGCTGCTCGATGGCCGACATGGCCACCGCCGAGCAGGTCGCCGAGTGCTGGGACGTGCTGACCGACGCGGGCGTCGCGGACGTCACCGTGCCGGTGTCGTACATGAACTCCTCCGCCGACATCAAGGCCTTCACCGGCAAGCACGGCGGCACCATCTGCACCTCCTCCAACGCCAAGCGGGCGCTGGAGTGGGCCTTCGAGCAGGGCCAGAAGGTGCTGTTCCTGCCGGACCAGCACCTGGGCCGCAACACCGCGGTGCTGGAGATGGGCTTCGCGCTGGAGGACTGCGTCCTCTACAACCCGCACAAGCCGAACGGCGGCCTGACCGCCGAGCAGCTGCGGGACGCGAAGATGATCCTGTGGCGCGGCCACTGCTCGGTGCACGGCCGGTTCAACCTGGACTCGGTCAACGAGGTGCGCGAGCGGATCCCCGGCGTGAACGTGCTGGTGCACCCGGAGTGCCGCCACGAGGTGGTCACCGCCGCCGACCAGGTCGGCTCGACCGAGTACATCATCAAGGCGCTGGACGCCGCCGAGCCCGGCTCCAAGTGGGCCATCGGCACCGAGCTGAACCTGGTCCGCCGGCTCGCCAAGGCGCACCCGGACAAGGAGGTCGTCTTCCTCGACCGCACGGTGTGCTTCTGCTCCACCATGAACCGGATCGACCTGCCGCACCTGGTGTGGGCGCTGGAGTCGCTCGCCGAGGGCCGGGTCCCGAACGTGATCACGGTGGACGCCGAGACCGAGAAGTACGCCAAGGCCGCGCTCGACCGCATGCTGGCCCTGCCGTAACGATTCGCCGCCCGGCCGCGGGCACGCGAGAGGGCGGGCACCCCACGGGGTGCCCGCCCTCTCGTCACGAACGGCGCCCGAACTACTCCGGGATGCCCGGGATCAGGCCGTCGCCCTCGTCGCGCAGCAGCTCGCGGACCTGGTCCAGGGACGCCTCGGCGTCCGGCAGGATCAGGTCGGACGGCTCCAGCGACTCCGGCGGCAGCGGCGTGCCGACCTCCCGGACGGCCGACAGCAGGTTGCCGAGAGCCGCCTTGAAGGCCGCCTCGTCGCCCGCCTCGACGGCCTGGAGCAGATCGTCGTCCAGCTGGTTCAGCCGGTTCAGGTCGCCCTCGGCGACCTCGAACTGCCCCTCACCCAAGACCCGCATGATCATGCTGGTACGTCTCCCCTGCTCCCGGGCTTACTTCTGGTAGTTGATGGTGGGCGGCGGGGTGTCGTTCTTCCCCTGCTCGATCGCCTGCGGCTGGGAGGCGGGGGTGCCGCCGGTCAGCTCGGCCTTCATCCGGGCCAGCTCCAGCTCGACGTCGCTGCCGCCGGCCACCCGCTCCAGCTCGGCCTCGATGTCGTCCTTGCGGCCCAGGCCGCTGGCGTCGTCGAGCGCGCCGGAGGCCAGCAGCTCGTCGATCGCGCCCGCGCGGGCCTGCATCTGCGCGGTCTTGTCCTCGGCCCGCTGGATCGCCAGGCCCACGTCGCCCATCTCCTCCGAGATGCCGGAGAAGGACTCGGCGATCCGGGTCTGCGCCTGGGCGGCGGTGTAGGTGGCCTTGATGGTCTCCTTCTTGGTGCGGAAGGCGTCCACCTTGGCCTGGAGGCGCTGGGAGGCGAGCGTGAGCTTCTCCTCCTCGGCCTGCAGGGCCTGGTACTGCGTCTCCAGGTCGGTGATCTGGGACTGCAGGTTGGCCTTGCGGCTGAGCGCCTCGCGCGCCAGGTCCTCGCGGCCGAGCGACAGCGCCTTGCGGCCCTGGTCCTCGTACTTCGAGGACTGCTGCTGCAGCTGGGTCAGCTGGAGCTCCAGGCGCTTGCGGGAGGTGGCCACGTCGGCGACGCCCCTGCGCACCTTCTGCAGCAGTTCCAGCTGCTTCTGGTAGGAGTAGTCGAGCGTTTCGCGCGGGTCCTCCGCCCGGTCCAAGGCCTTGTTCGCCTTGGAGCGGAAGATCAGCCCCATACGCTTCATGATTCCGTCGCTCATGGGCCTCGATAGCCCCCTTCTTCGGGCCTGGGTTTGCGTCTCGTGACAGGTCGAGTGTATGCGCGACGGGCTCCCCGGCGCAGTCCACCGGCCAGCAACAATGCTGCTACAGCGGGCGGCCGTTCGGCATCGTCCTCACGATCGATATCGGTTCGCGTCCGGGGCCGGGCCGGAAAGCGGCCGGTCAACCCGTACGCTGGGAGTGTGTTTCGACGCCGCTCTGATGAATCCGCTGCCGCCTCCACCGTCACCATGACGAAGGAGGACGAGAAGCTGCCCCGCGACCCGCAGGCCCCCAAGGGCCGGCCCACGCCCAAGCGCAGTGAGGCCGAGGCCAACCGGAAGACCCGGGTCTCCGTCCCCAAGGACCGCAAGGAGGCCGCCAAGCAGGCCCGCGAGCGGATGCGGGTCGAGCGCGAGAAGCAGCGCACCGCGCTGCTGGAGGGCGACGAGCGCGCCCTGCCGGCGCGCGACAAGGGCCCGGTGCGCCGCTACGTCCGCGACTTCATCGACTCCCGCTGGGCCGCGGCCGAGTTCTTCCTGCCGTACGCCGTCGTGGTGCTGGTGCTCTCCATCACCAAGATCGGCTACCTGCAGCTGCTGTCCACGCTGCTGTTCATGGTCTTCTTCGTGGTCGTCATCCTCGACTTCGTCCGGATCGGCTTCACGCTGCGCAAGGGCCTCGCCGAGCGCTTCCCGAACGAGAACACCCGCGGCGCCGTGATGTACGGCCTGATGCGCACCCTGCAGATGCGCCGGCTGCGGCTGCCCAAGCCGATGGTCAAGCGGGGCGAGCGGCCCTGACCGCGGAAGCCGTTCCGCCGTACTGGGCCCCGCCGGCGCAGCAGCCGGTCGGGGCCTTCGGCACGCCGGGCATCCCCGCCCAGTACGGGACCGGGGCGCCGCGCGGCCGGCACGGCCGGCTGCCGGCCCGTGGCGGGCCGTACCACAGCGGGGCCGGCGAGTGGCTGGAGCGGCACGGCGGGCTGCACAACCTGGTCCGCCAGGAACTGGTGACCCGTCAGCTCGCCGAGCAGCTCACCCGCGGCACCGCGCTGCGGGTGCTGGACGTCGGCTGCGCCGAGGGCACCCAGGCGCTGCGGCTGGCCCGCGCCGGGCACTTCGTCACCGGCATCGACCCGGACCCGAACATCCTCGCCGTCGCGCACCAGGCGCTGGCCGCCGAGCCGCCCGAGGTCCGCGAGCGGGTCCAACTGCTCACCGGCGACGGCCACCAGGTCGGCCGCTGGTTCGGGCCGCGCAGCTTCGACCTGGTGCTCTGCCACGGCACCCTGATGTACCTGCCCGACCCGGACCCGATGCTCGCCTCGGTGGCCCGCATCCTGGCGCCCGGCGGGCTGCTCTCGCTGCTGGTCCGCAACGGCGACGCGCTGGCCATGCGGGCCGGGCTGACCGGCGACTGGCGGGCCTGCCAGGAAGCCTTCGACACCACCCGCTACACCAACCGCCTCGGCCTGCCCGCCCGCGCCGACCGGCTCGCCGAACTCTCCACCACGCTCGCCGAGTTCGCCGTCCCGGTGCGCCGCTGGTACGGGGTGCGGGTGTTCACCGACACCATGCCGGACGAGGCCGCCCCGGTGGACGGCCGCCAGCTCGGCCAGCTGCTGGACGCCGAGGAACGGGCCGGCAAGCAGGACCCGTACCGGCACGTCGCGGCGCTGCTGCACGTGGTCGGGATGAAGTGATTGTGACGGGGGCCTGACGGCCGGTCAGCCCTCGTGCAGGCTCATCGGGTAGATGTCGCGGCCGTCCTCGACCAGCACCACGCGGTCGACGCCGTCGTCCAGCAGCGTCTTCCACTCCTCGCCGATCCAGGACTCGGCGTCGCCCTGGCTGGAGAACTCCTCGGCGCCGCCGTCCTGGGCCACCACGGCGCCGTCGCTCTTCTCGTACCGCCAGGTCCACACCATGCCGGGCTCCTCCGGGTCAACGCTGCTGAAGGGTTGCGACAGTAGCGTGCCCACCTGGGATGCGGGCATGCGCCGTCCGGCAGGATGATCGCATGGCCCTCCCCCGCACCCTGCTGCTCGGCGGCGCCCGCTCGGGCAAGTCCACCCGCGCCGAGCAGCTGCTCGCCGACCGTCCCGACGTCCTGTACGTCGCCACCTCCGGCACCCGCGACGGCGACGCCGACTGGGCGCACCGCGTCGACCTGCACCGGGCCCGGCGGCCCGCCGGCTGGCGCACCGCGGAGACCTGCGAACTGGAGGCCGTGCTGGCCGACGACTCCGACCCCGCGCCGGTGCTGATCGACTGCCTGGCGCTGTGGCTGACCGCCGTCATGGACGAGCACCGGGCCTGGGACGACGAGCGGTGGGCGGACGGCGGACGGGAGGCCGTCGAGGCGCGCTGCGCGGCACTGGCCGCCGCCTGGGCCGGCACCCGGCGGACGGCCGTCGCGGTCAGCAACGAGGTGGGCATGGGCGTGGTCCCCGCCACCGCCTCCGGACGGCGCTTCCGGGACACCCTCGGGCGGCTCAACATGGCCGTCGCCGAGGCCTCCGAACAGGTGCTGCTGGTGGTCGCCGGACAGGTGCTGACCATCAAAGCGAGGGCCGTGTAGATTGCCGAGCGATGGACACCACCGTGGATCTCGACACTTTCTCCTCGCTCGTCGAACGGCCTGACGAGAGTGCGCGCCGCGGCGCCGAGGAGCGCTGGCAGCAGTTGGCCGTGCCGCGCGGCGGCCTGGGCCGGCTCCAGGAGCTGGCGGCCTGGCTGGCGTCCGCGCAGGGCGAGGCGCCGACCCGCCCGCTGGGCACCAGCCGGGTCCTGCTGTTCGCCGCCGACCACGGCGTCGCCTCGCTCGGCATCTCCGCGCTCGACGCCCGCGGCGGCACCGCCGAGCGGGTCCGCGCGGTGCTCGACGGCACCGCCCCGGTCTCGGTGCTGGCCCGCCGCTACGGCGCGGACGTCCGGGTGGTCGACATCGCCGTGGACGCCGACCCGGCCGAGTTCCCCGAAGAAGTCGTCCGCCACCGCGTCCGGCGCGGCTCCGGCCGGATCGACGTCGAGAACGCGCTGACCCCGGACGAGGCCGCGCGGGCCTTCCGGGCCGGCATGGCCGTCGCCGACGAGGAGGCCGACGCCGGGACCGACCTGGTCCTGCTCGGCGACCTCGGCGTGGGCTCCACCACCGTCGCCGCCGTGCTGATCGGTGCCCTCTGCGGCACCGACGCCGCCGCCGTCACCGGCCGCGGCTCCGGCATCGACGACCGGGTGTGGATGACCAAGTGCGCCACGGTCCGCGACGCGCTGCGCCGGGCCCGCCCGGTGCTCGGCGACCAGCTCGCGCTGCTCGCCGCGACCGGCGGCGCGGACTTCGCGGCGATCACCGGCTTCCTGCTGCAGGCCGCCGTCCGCAAGCTCCCGGTCGTCCTCGACGGCGTGGTCTCCGCGGCGAGCGCGCTGGTCGCGCAGCGGATCGCGTTCCGCGCCCCCGAGTGGTGGCGGGCCGCCGCGCTGACCGGTGAGCCGGCGCAGGCCAAGGCCTACGACCGCCTCACCCTGACGCCCCTGCAGGACACCGCCGTCACCATGGGCGAGGGCGTCTCCGCAGTGCTCGCCCTCCCGCTGCTCCAGGCCGCCGGCGACACCCTCGCCGAACCGGCCGCCGTCCCCACCGCGAAGCCGCTGCCGCCGCGGGCCCCGGCCAAGCTGCCGACGGCGGCGGAGCTGCTCGGGCGCTACTGAGGCCCCGGCCGGTGAGCAACGAGAGCACCGCCGCGTCCCCGGTCTCGCACGGCCTGCGGTTCGCCTTCGGCACCTTGACGGTGTTTCGGGTCCGGGTGCACCGCTGGGACCGGGCCGCGGGCGGCGCCGCGATGGCGCTGGCGCCCGTGGTCGGCCTCGTGGTCGGAGCGCTGGCCGGCGCCGTCGGCGCGCTGGTCGCGTGGCGGGGCGGGGCGCTGCTGGGTGCCGTCGCGGTGGTGGCCGTCGGCGCGGTGGCGACCCGCGGGCTGCACCTGGACGGGGTGGCCGACGTCGCGGACGGGCTGGGCAGCGGCAAGCCCGCCGAGGACGCCCTGCGGATCATGAAGCAGTCGGACATCGGGCCGTTCGGCGTGCTGACGCTGCTGCTGCTGATGCTGGCTCAGGTCGCTGCGCTGGCCGGGCAGTTCGGGGCCTCGCCGTGGCGCGGGGCGCTCGCCGCCGGCGTCGCGGCGACCGCGGGCCGCACCGCGCTGCTGTGGGGGTGCCTGCGCCCGGTGCCGGCCGCCCGGCCCGGCGGGCTGGGGGCGATGGTCGCGGGCACCGTCCGCCCGGCGACGGCGGTGCTGGTGACGCTGCTGGTGGCCGCCGCTGCGGCGGCGCTGCGCTGGCAGTGCGGGGTGGCGGTGCTGCTCGGGGTGGCGCTCGCGGGGGGCCTGCTGCGGCGGTGCGTGCGGCGCTTCGGCGGGGTGACGGGGGACGTGCTGGGGGCGCTGGTGGAGACCTCGGCGACCGGGACGCTGGTGGCGCTCGCGCTGGCATGACGGCGCGTCCGTCCGGGAACTCACGCACCGTCACAACTCGCGGCGGTTCGTGCACGGGGGCAGGCGGGGCGGCGAGATCCCAGTATGCGGACTACCATGCGGTGAGCACCCTGGCCCCATGCCCCGTTTTGCCGCGAGGTCTGCCTGGGTTTTGCCGGTCGGCAATGGAGCCGGCGCCGGCTGTGGACCGCGAAAGAACAGGACGCATTTGTCGTGACTGCACTGTCTGTGAGCACCTCCTCCGCCGCGAGCCTGCGTGCGGATGCCCTGGTGATCGGTGTCGCGAAGGGCCCCAAGGGCCTGGTCGTGGCGGCCGGCGCCGAGGCGGTCGTCGAGGCGTTCGAGGGCAAGCTGGCCGAGGTCCTCACCACCCTGGGCGCCACCGGTGCCGAGGGTGAGGCGGTCAAGCTTCCCGCGCCGGCCGGGCTGAAGGCTCCGCTGGTGCTGGCCGTCGGCCTCGGCGAGGCCGTCGACGGCGCGTACGACGCCGAGGCCCTGCGGAAGGCCGCCGGTGTGGCCGCCCGCACGCTGGCCGGTTCGAAGAAGGCCGCGCTGGCGCTGCCGGTCGTCTCCGCCGAGGACGTCGAGGCGGTCGCGCTGGGCGGCCTGCTCGGCTCGTACTCCTTCGGCACCTACAAGGGCGAGGTCGCCAAGGCCCCGGTCGTCGAGCTGGTCGTGCTGACCGACCGCAAGGGCTCGAAGGACGCCAAGGCCGCCGTGGAGCGCGCCGCGGCGATCGGCGAGGAGATGAACCGGGCCCGCGACCTGATCAACACCGCCCCGAACGACCTGAACCCGAAGTCCTTCGCCGCGATCGCCCAGGCGGCCGGCAAGGAGCACGGCCTCAAGGTCGAGGTGCTGGACGAGAAGGCGCTGGCCAAGGGCGGCTTCGGCGGCATCCTCGGCGTCGGCGTCGGCTCGGCCAACCCGCCGCGGCTGGTGAAGGTGGCGTACACCCACCCGAAGGCGAAGGCCACGCTGGCGTTCGTCGGCAAGGGCATCACCTACGACTCGGGCGGCATCTCGCTGAAGCCGGCCGGTCACAACGAGACCATGAAGTGCGACATGTCGGGCGCCGCCGCGGTGTTCGCCGCCGTGGTCGCCGCCAAGCGCCTGGGCCTGCAGGTCAACGTGACGGCGTGGCTGGCGCTGGCGGAGAACATGCCGTCCGGCTCGGCGACCCGCCCCGGCGACGTGCTGCGGATGTACGGCGGCAAGACCGTCGAGGTGCTCAACACCGACGCCGAGGGCCGCCTGGTGCTGGCCGACGCGATCGTCCGGGCCGGCGAGGAGCAGCCCGACGTGATCGTCGACGTGGCGACCCTGACCGGCGCGATGGTGCTGGCGCTGGGCAACCGCACCTTCGGCGTGATGGCCAACGACGACGCGCTGCGCACCAAGCTGCACGAGACCGCGAGCGCGGTGGGCGAGGCCTCCTGGCCGATGCCGCTGCCGGCCGACCTGCGCAAGGGCATGGTCGAGTCGACCGTCGCGGACCTGGCGAACATGGGCGAGCGGATGGGCGGCGGCCTGGTGGCCGGCCTGTTCCTCCAGGAGTTCGTCGCCGAGGGCATCGACTGGGCGCACCTCGACATCGCCGGCCCGGCGTTCAACGAGGGCGGCCCGTCCGGCTACACCCCGAAGGGCGGCACCGCGAGCGCGGTGCGCACCCTGGTCCGCTTCGCGGAGGACACCGCCGCGGGCAAGTGACCCGATGACGTGAGGGGCCCGACACCAACGGTGTCGGGCCCCTCACGCATTACCAGCCGGTAGTGACCGGTGCCAATTCGAGGATCTGTTCGCCTCCGGCGAAACTTGATTCCGCAGTGCGGAACCAGGCTGGCGAAGACCCCCGTACGGAGTACCGCCGAACGCCGATTTCCCGGCCGTGAGCTGGGACGATACCTCCAGGACCGGGTCACCCCACCGCTCCGCGGACCGCACCGGGGTCCGGCCGGGGCACCCTCCGACGCCACCCGCCGCCAACAAGTGCAAAGATGTATTTCCGGCACGACTGGGCGCCCTTACAAGGGCACTCACCCACCGGACCGCGACCGGCCCGGCGATCCGCACCTTTTGCATGGAGGACGTGACGTGGCGAACGACGCCAGCACCGTTTTCGACGTAGTCATTCTCGGAGGCGGAAGCGGCGGCTACGCCGCGGCCCTCCGCGGCGCTCAGCTGGGTCTGAGCGTCGCGCTGATCGAGAAGGGTGAGCTGGGCGGCACCTGCCTGCACCGCGGCTGCATCCCGACCAAGGCGCTGCTGCACGCCGCCGAGGTCGCCGACGAGACCCGCGAAGCCGCCGAGTTCGGCGTTCTCGCCAGCTTCCAGGGCATCGACATCAAGGGCGTCCACAAGTACAAGGACGACGTCGTCTCGGGCCTGTACAAGGGCCTGCAGGGCCTGGTCGCCTCGCGCAAGGTCACCTTCATCCAGGGCGAGGGCCGGCTGTCCTCGCAGACCTCGGTGGACGTCAACGGCCAGCGCATCGAGGGCCGCCACATCGTCCTCGCCACCGGCTCCGTCCCGCGCTCGATCCCGGGCCTGGAGATCGACGGCAACCGGGTCATCTCCTCCGACCACGCGCTGAAGCTCGACTACATCCCGAAGTCGGCGATCATCCTCGGCGGCGGCGTCATCGGCTGCGAGTTCGCCTCGGTCTGGAAGTCCTTCGGCGTCGACGTCACCATCGTCGAGGGCCTGCCGCACCTGGTGCCGCTGGAGGACGAGAACTCCTCCAAGCTGCTGGAGCGCGCCTTCCGCAAGCGCGGCATCAAGTTCGAGCTGAAGTCCCGCTTCTCCGGCGTGGAGTACACCGCCGACGGCGTCCGGGTCTCCACCGAGAACGGCAAGTCCATCGAGGCCGACGTGCTGCTCGTCGCCATCGGCCGCGGCCCGGTCTCGGCCGGCCTGGGCTACGAGGAGCAGGGCGTCGCGATGGACCGCGGCTACGTCCTGGTCGACGAGTACCTGCGCACCAACGTGCCGACCATCTCCGCCGTCGGCGACCTGGTCCCGACCCTGCAGCTGGCCCACGTCGGCTTCGCCGAGGGCATGCTGGTGGCCGAGCGGATCGCCGGCCAGAAGGTCGTCCCGATCGACTACGACGGCATCCCGCGGGTGACGTACTCCAACCCGGAGGTCGCCTCCGTCGGCCTGACCGAGGCCAAGGCCGTCGAGCAGTACGGCAAGGACAAGATCGTCACCCTGAAGTACAACCTCGCCGGCAACGGCAAGAGCAAGATCCTCAAGACCGCCGGCGAGATCAAGCTGGTCCAGGTCAAGGACGGCGCCGTCGTGGGTGTCCACATGGTCGGCGCCCGCATGGGCGAGCAGGTCGGCGAGGCCCAGCTGATCTACAACTGGGAGGCCCTGCCCGCCGAGGTCGCGCAGCTGATCCACGCGCACCCGAGCCAGTCCGAGGCCCTCGGCGAGGCCCACCTCGCGCTGGCCGGCAAGCCGCTGCACGCGCACGACTGATCGCGCCCCCGTCCCCCTTCATTCCTGAACGCAAGACTTGATAGGAGTCGCTGGAACCATGGCGGTCTCAGTAACACTGCCCGCGCTGGGCGAGAGCGTGACCGAAGGCACCGTCACCCGCTGGCTGAAGGCCGAGGGTGAGCGCGTGGAGATGGACGAGCCCCTGCTCGAGGTCTCCACCGACAAGGTCGACACCGAGATCCCGGCGCCGGCCTCCGGCATCCTGGCCTCGATCAAGGTCGGCGAGGACGAGACCGTCGAGGTGGGCGCCGAGCTGGCGATCATCGACGACGGCTCCGGCGCCCCCGCCGCCGCCCCGGCGCCCGCCGCCGAGGCCGCTCCGGCTCCGGCCGCCGAGGCTCCGGCCGCGCCGGTGGCCGAGGCCCCGCCGCCCCCGCCGAGGCCCGGCTGCCGCTCCGGCCGCCGCCGCCCCGTCCGCCGACGCCACCCCCGTGGTGCTGCCGGCGCTGGGCGAGTCGGTCACCGAGGGCACCGTCACCCGCTGGCTGAAGGCCGAGGGTGACACCGTCGCCGTCGACGAGCCGCTGCTCGAGGTCTCCACCGACAAGGTCGACACCGAGATCCCCTCCCCCGTGGCGGGCACCCTGGTGAAGATCCTGGTCGGCGAGGACGAGACCGCCGAGGTCGGCGCCCAGCTCGCGCTGATCGGTGCCGCGGGCGCGGCCGCCGCCGCTCCGGCCCGGCTGCCGCTCCGGCTGCCCCGGCCGCTCCGGCCCGGCGCCCGCCGCCGCTCCGGCTCCGGCCGCTGCCCCGGCCCCGCGCCGGCCGCTCCTGCCGCCCCGGCCGCTGCCCCGGCTCCGGTTGCCGCCGCCCCGGCCGCTCCGGCCCCGGTCGCCGCTCCCGCTCCGGTTGCCGCCGCGCCGGCCGCTGCCGCTCCGGCCGCGGACGCCGGTGACGCCTACGTCACCCCGCTGGTGCGCAAGCTCGCCGCCGAGCACGGTGTCGCGCTGTCCGCCGTCGCCGGTACCGGTGTCGGTGGCCGCATCCGCAAGCAGGACGTGATCGCCGCCGCCGAGGCCGCGAAGGCCGCGCCGGCTCCGGCCGCCGCCCCCGCTGCCGCCGCCCCGGCGAAGGCCGCCGCCGCTCCTTCCGAGCTGCGTGGCCAGACCGTCAAGATGACCCGCATGCGCAAGGTCATCGGCGACAACATGCTGAAGGCCCTGCACGAGCAGGCCCAGCTGACCAGCGTGGTCGAGGTGGACGTCACCAAGATCATGTCGCTGCGCGCGAAGGCGAAGGACTCCTTCCTGGCCCGCGAGGGCGTGAAGCTGTCCCCGATGCCGTTCTTCGTGAAGGCCGCGGCCCAGGCGCTGAAGGCCCACGCGGTCATCAACGCCCGGATCAACGAGGCCGAGGGCACCATCACCTACTTCGACACCGAGAACATCGGTATCGCGGTGGACTCCGAGAAGGGTCTGATGACCCCGGTCATCAAGGGTGCGGGCGACCTGAACATCGCCGGCATCTCGAAGAAGACCGCGGAGCTGGCCTCGAAGGTCCGCGGCAACAAGATCACCCCGGACGAGCTGTCCGGTGCGACCTTCACCATCTCCAACACCGGTTCGCGCGGTGCGCTGTTCGACACCGTCATCGTCCCGCCGAACCAGGTCGCGATCCTGGGCATCGGCGCGACGGTGAAGCGCCCCGTGGTGATCGAGGCCGACGGCGGCACCGCCATCGGCATCCGCGACATGACCTACCTGTCGCTCTCCTACGACCACCGCCTGGTGGACGGCGCGGACGCCGCCCGCTACCTGGTCGCGGTCAAGGAGATCCTGGAGGCCGGCGAGTTCGAGGTCGAGCTCGGCCTGTAAGGCGCCCCGGTTCCGTCCGCGAGCCCCGCACCGTCCCCGGACGGCGCGGGGCTCGCGCGCGTCCGGGCACTTGTCGGGCTGTGCCGTCGGCGGTGCGATCGGGTGCGGGCGCGGTGCGGATTGTGGATGCTTGAGCGGTGATGGACGAGACGGCATTCTGGCAGCTGATCGACGACTCCCGGGACGCGGCCGGGGGTGATCCGGACGAGCAGGCGCAGGCCTTGGTGGAACGGCTGATGGGGCTGACCCCCGACGACGTGCTGGACTTCGCCCGGCAGTTCGAGGCGCGGTTCCAGCGGGCCTACACGGTGGAGCTGTGGGGCGCCGCGTACCTGCTGCTCGGCGGGGCCTCCGAGGACAGCTTCGACTACTTCCGCTGCTGGCTGATCGGCCAGGGCCGGGAGGTCTTCGAGGGCGGGGTGCACGACCCGGACGAACTCGCCGAGCTGCTCCCCGACTTCGACGAGGAGGAGGACGGCGACGCCGAGGAGCTCGGCTACGCCGCCGACGAGGCGTACGAGCGGCTGACCGGCCTGCCGCTGCCGGACCTGGGGGTCCGTCAGCCGCCGGTGGCGCAGGGCGCGCCGTTCGACTTCGCGGACAAGACGGTGATGGCGGCCCGCTACCCCCGGCTGTGGGAGCTGTACGGGGACTGACGGGCCGTCGGAGGCCGTCGGCGCCTGCTGCTCGGCCTGCTGCCCGGTCTGCTGCCTGCTGCTCGGTGCCTGCTGCGGGCGTCAGGAGGCCTGGCGGATGCCGTGCATGATCCGGTCGAGCACGGCGGGCTGCGGGGCCTTGGGGTCGTCGTCCACGCCGCCGTGCAGGATCACGTAGCCGCCGCCGCTCGCCGGGACGGCCGCCACCACCACGTAGCCGGCCGGGCCCTCGGCCTGCGGGTGGACGTACCAGCGGATCGCCCAGCCGGACGCGCCCGCGACGTCGAGGGTGCCGGAGCTCTGCTCGTCGTGGTCCTTCAGGTCGCCGAAGACGCTGGGGGCGTAGGCGGCGATCTCGTGCTCGGCGGCGGTCCGCGCGTCCGGGGCGTCGACCGGATCGGCGGCGACGGCGAACTGGCCGCGCACGCACAGCGAGCTGGACTGGCTGCACGCGTACTGGCCGGAGATCTCCAGCACGGACGCCTGGTCGGTGGCGGGCTCGGCCGTCCAGCCCTCGGGCAGCGGCACGCCCCAGCCGTGCGTCCGGTCGGCGATGGTCAGGGACGGGTCGATGCTGCCGTCCGGCGTCGGGGAACTGCTCCGGGACGGGCCCGGGCTGGACGTGGCGATGGTGAGCGACGGCGACGGGTCGGGCTTCTTCGCGGCCTCGGGCTGCAGCGCCCACACGGCGACGGCGACCGCGCCGATCACCACCGCGACCACGGCGCCGGTCGCCCCGAGCACCAGGCCGCGACCGCCGCCCCCGTTCGGCGGTGACGGCGGGGCGGTGCTCGGGCCGGCGCTCCAGGACTCGGCCGTGGTGGCCGGGCCGGTGCTCCAGGACTGGGTGACGGCGTCGTTCAGCCGGTTCGCCGGGCGGTGGGAGTCCGTCCAGGCGCTGCCGTCCCACCAGCGTTCCTGTCCGGTGCCGGGGACGGGGTACCAACCGGGCGGCGTCGGATTGCTCACGCCGGTACCGTACCGCCCTGCCCCTGCGCCCGGGAGCGCCGGGTCGGTCACGAATCGGGCAGCGCCGCAGGGCAGTTGACGGACCGAGAGGATCGTCGGTCAGTCCAGGGCCCGGCCCATCCACACGTCGTCGACGTAGGCGTCCTCCAGCAGGAAGTGTCCGGGCAGCACACCGAGCACCTCGAACCCGTTGCGCTCGTACAGCCGCCGGGCGGGAGCGTTGTGGCCGAGCACCCGCAGCGTCAGCCGGCGGGCGCCGGCCGCGCGGGCGGCGTCGCAGGCGGCGGCGAGCAGGGCGTCGCCGACGCCCCGGCCACGGGCCTGCGGGAGCAGCGCCAGGCCCTGGATCTGCCGGACATGGGCGTTCGACGCCAGCGGGATCTCCTGCACCTGGCGGATGTAGCCGACCACCTCGCCGTCGAGCTCGGCGACCAGGTACTGATCGGGCCGGTGCTGCGGATCGAAGACGGGCGCATCGGCCGCCCCCTTCGGAGCGACTTCGCTCAGCGGTGACCAGACGGCATGGTCGACGGCGCGAATCGCCTGCTCGTCCAGCTCCTGCGCGGGTCGGATGATCGGATCGGTCGATGGCATGGCCGCCATGGTAGGCGCACCCCATCCGTTCGTGCCGGGAATTGTCTCCGCGCCAAGGGGCAGGCGGAACGCGAGCGCCCTGCGCGGGCGGCGTCGGAACGGAAGGCGGACGGGGTGGACGACGGAGAACGAGAAGCGCCGCAGCGCACGGGCGCACCGGACTGCTGCGGGCAACGGACGCGGCGGCAGGCACCACGGCTCCCGGCAGGTCGGGCGATCGGCAGACGGATCAGCTGGTCGGCGGAGAACGAGCAACGCCGGGCCGGAGAACGGACACGGCGCACGCAGCACCGGGACCGCCCGGAGCGGCCGGACGGCGTCGGAGCGGACGGTGGACCGGGCGGACGGCGGGGAACGAGAAGCGCCACAGGCCGCGGGCGCACCGGGGACGAGCCCGGGCCGCTGCGGCCGACGAACGCGGCGGCTCCCGGCGGGCCGGGCGATCGGCAGACGGATCAGGTGGTCGGCGGAGAACGAGCGACGCCGGGCCGGACCTCGTGGACAGGCCCGACTGTTGCCAGCGGGCGAACAGCGGCGGGCCGCAGGCCGTGCGTGCGGGCGGGTACCGGGAAGCTGCGGGCGGGTCGGGTGATCGGCCGAGGGCCGGGTCGGGGGCGCGCGGCGCGGGACCGGGCTCGGTGTGCCGGTGGTCGGGGCTGCGCTGAGGTGGCGTCAACTCTGGACAGACCGGGGCGGTGTGCGGGTCGTAGCCGTCGGCGGGGTCGTGAGGGCTGGGAGGATGGGCGGTATGCGTATCGCGGTGACAGGTTCCACGGGGTTGATCGGGTCCGCGCTGGTGGACTCCTTGGTGGGGGACGGGCACGAGGTGCTGCGGCTGGTGCGGCGGCGGTCGCGGACCGGGCCGCAGGCGGACGGGACGGTCGGGGTGGGGTGGAACCCGCTGCTGATGCAGATCGACGGCGCCGCGCTGGAGGGTGTGGACGCGGTGGTGCACCTGGCCGGGGCGGGCGTCGGGGACCGGCGGTGGTCGGACGCCTACCGGCGGGAGATCCGGGACAGCCGGGTGCTCGGCACCGAGACGCTGGCCGCCGCGCTGTCCCGGCTGAAGACGCCGCCGGAGGTGCTGGTGAGCGCGTCGGCGGTCGGCTGGTACGGGCAGACCGGCGACCAGGTGATCGACGAGCGGGCGCCCAGCGGCAGCGACTTCCTGTCCGTGGTGTGCCAGGAGTGGGAGGGGCCGCGCAGCCCGCCGCGGACGCCGGGATCCGGGTGGTGCACCCGCGCACCGGGCTGGTGTTCGATCCGCGGGGCGGTGCGGGGGCCCGGCTGCTGCCGCCGTTCAAGCTCGGGCTGGGCGGCCGGCTCGGCAGCGGCCGTCAGTACTGGAGCCTGATCTCACTGGCCGACGAGGTCGCCGCGCTCCGTTTCCTGGTGGAGCACCGGGAGTTGAGCGGTCCGGTCAACGTGACCGGGCCCGCGCCGGTCACCAACGCCGAGCTGACCACCGAGCTGTCCGGGCAGTTGGGGCGGCCCGCGGTGTTCGCGGTGCCGGAGTGGGCGTTGCGCGCGGTGCTCGGGGAGATGGCCGTCGAGGTGGTGGGCAGTCACCGGGTGGTGCCGAGGGCCCTGTTGGACGCGGGGTTCGAGTTCGGTGACCCGGACTTGGCGTCGATTGTGTCGGCGGCGTTGGGGCGGCGTTCTTCCTGACGCCTCCGCAATGGGCTCCTGACGGCACGTCAGGGGGGCGCACGGGTGCATGGGGACGGCGCGTGGGGTGTGAACGGTGACAGTGTGCGCCCGTTCCTGCTCTGCGCGCCAGGTTTGACGCACGGTGGGTGACCGAACCGAATCGACGTGTTCCCGCTTCCGGTCCGATCACCCGATTGGGTATCCGGCGCTTGTCTGGGTAGCCGGGTGACTGGGCATCACACCGACGGACCACGTTGTCCTGTCCCCCGCGGCCCGCCCCGGCACCCACCCGCACGCTCGCGGGCACCGCCGCGCGCGGCGGCCGCGGAGGGCTCCGCCAGGGAGGGAGCACCCACTCGTGCCCGCACATGACTTCATCAGCCGTGTCCACGCCACCGACCCCGACGCGATCGTGGTCGGCGCAGGCGTCGCCGGGCTGGCCACCGCTGCCGCACTGACCGCCCGGGGCCTGCACGTCCAGGTCCTGGAGGCCACCGAGCGCGTCGGCGGCCGCACCGCCACCCGGGAACTCGACGGCTTCCGCCTCGACCTCGGCGGCCACCTGCTCAACACCGCCCATCCCGAACTCGGCCGCAGCCTCGACCTGGACCGGCTGGAGCTCCGCCCGCTCGCCCCGGGCGTCCTGGTGCACAGCAGCGGCCGCACCTACCGGGCCGGCGACCCGCACCTCACCCCCGCCCGGCAGGCAGCCACCCGCAGCCCGCTCGGCACCCCGCTGGACCGGGCCCGGCTGGCCGCCATGCTGTCCCGCCTCGCCGCCACCCCCACCGCCAAGCTGGCGGCCCGTCAGGAGACCACCGCGGCCCGGGCGCTGGCCGACCGCGGCCTGCCCGCCCGCACCGTGGACGGCTTCCTGCGTCCGCTGCTCGCCGCGCTGCTGTCCGACCCGGCGCTGGGCACCTCCAGCCGGGTCGCCGACCTGGTGCTGCGGGCCTACGCCCAGGGGCGGCTGTGCCTCCCGGCGGCGGGGATCGGCGCCGTCCCCGCCCAGCTGGCGGCCGCACTGCCCGAGGGGACGGTGCGGTTCGGCGTGGAGGTCACCTCGGTCGGCGCGGACGGCGTGGAGACCGCCGCGCACGGCCGGATCCGGGCCCGCGCGGTGGTCGTCGCCACCGACGCGGCGACCGCCGGCGCGCTGCTCCCGGGGCTGCGGCAGCCCGGGTTCCACCCCGTCACCACCTACTACCACGCGGCCAACCGCTCCCCGCTGGGCGAGCCGATGCTGCTGCTGGACGCCGAACGCTCCGGCATCTCGCACTCGCTGGTGCTCAGCGACGCCGACCCGTCCTACGCCCCCGACGGCCGCGCGCTGATCGCCACCACCGTGCTCGGCCGCCGCGCCTTCGACTCCGGCGGCCCGGCCGGCGACGAGCCGGCGGTCCGCCGCCGGCTGGCCGAGCTGTACGGCGTCTCCACCGCCGCCTGGGAGTTCCTGACGGTCCGCCACGTCCCGGACGCGGTGGTCTCGATGCCTCCGCCGCACCACTTCCGCCGCTCCGTCCGCCTGCTGGCCGGCCTCTACGTCTGCGGCGACCACCGCGACACCGGCACCCTCAACGGCGCCCTCGCCTCGGCCCGCCGGGCCGCGGGCGCGGTGCTGCGCGACCTGGGGGTGCGGACGGACCCGGGGGTCGTCGAGGCAGCGGCGTAGCGGGCGGGGGCCCGGGGAACGGCAGTTCGGCCCGCCGTTCCCCGGGCCCCGCTTGTCGCCTCCCCCGGTCAGATCACCCCCGCCTGCCGGGTGGCCTCCTCGAAGGCGCGGGCGGCGGGGGTGGTGCGGTAGGGGGCGAGGCGGCGGTGGAAGTCGCGGAGGTACTCGACGGTGCGGGCGGAGCGCATCTCGCCGGCGGCGCGGAGCGAGTCGGTGGCCATCGAGCAGGACTCGTCGACGTCGCCCATGCCGAGCCGGGCCGAGGCGAGGACCAGGCGGCACAGGATGCGGCTGCGGGCGTAGGCGGGGGCGCGCAGCCGCAGCGACTTCTCGGCGTGCTGGGCGGCGGGCCGCCACTGCTGGAGGTCGCGGTAGCAGTGGGCGAACTCGTCGGCGAGCTGGGCGTCGTCGAAGTAGCGGGCCCAGGACGGGACTTCGTCGCCGCTGCGGGCGGTGGCCAGGGCCCGTTCGCAGCGCACCAGGGCGGTGGTGCAGGCCCGCACGTCGCCCGCGAGGGCGTGGCCGCGGGCCTCGGCGGCGTGCATCAGGGCCTGGACGACGGGCGCGGCGGTGGTGCCGACGCCCTGCTGGGCGACCCGGGCGAGCTGGATGGCCTCCCGGGCGTGCCCGAGGTGGACGGCCTGCTGGCTCATGGTGGTGAGCACGAAGCCGCCGAGGATCCGGTCGCCGGCCGCCTGGGACAGCCGCAGCGACTGGACGAAGTAGCGCTGGGCGAGGCCGTGCGCGGCGATGTCGAAGGAGGTCCAGCCGGCCAGCCTGGTCAGGTCGGCGACGGCGCCGAACAGGGCGCGGCCGATCTGTTCGCCGTAGCGGCCGCGGAGCATCGGCTCGGCCTCGCTCTCCAGGTAGCGGACCAGCGCCTGCCGGGCGTGGCCGCCGCCGTAGGCGTGGTCGAGGGCGCGGAACAGGTCGCCGACGGCGCGGATCGCGGCGATGTCGCCGCGGCCGACCCGGACCGGGGCCGGCTCTCCCGGGCGTCCGCGGCGGCGGGTTCGGGGCGCCGCCGGCCGGGCGGCGGGGGCCTGCTGGGGGACCCGGGCGGTGCCGCTCTGCGGGGGTGTGCGCAGCTCCTCGGGGGTGAGGGTGGTGCCGTCGCGGGCGACCCGCTCGTCGGTGCGGCCGATCAGCCAGTCGCGGCTGGGGACGACGAGTCCGGCGGGCGTGAAGGCGATCTTGCGGAGTTCGGCGTAGGGGCCGTTGTCCTTGCGCCACATGGAGGCGACGATGTCGACGGCCTCCTGCGGGGTCTCGGCGAACTCCAGTCCGGCGTAGACCGGGGCGCAGGCGTCCAGGCCGACGTCCTGGGCGGTGAGCCGGCGGCCGAGCCGGCGGGTGAAGACCTCGGCGATGAGGGCCGGGGTGGCGCCGCGCGGCTGCTGGCCGCGCAGCCAGCGGGTCACCGAGGTCTTGTCGTAGCGCAGGTCGAGGCCGTGTTCCAGGCCGAGTTGGTCGACCCGCCGGGCGAGGCCGGCGTGCGAGAAGCCGGACTCTTCGATGAGCGCGGCGAGTTGCGGGTTCTGGGCGCGCCCGGCGGACGGGGTGTCGGCCGGCTCGGCGGCGCGCGGAGGGGTCTCGGCCGCTCCGGTCGGGCGCGGGTCGAGCGGGTCGAGCGGTCGGTACGCCGGGCTGTCGATTACGGGCCGTTGGGGCATAGCAGTCCACACCTCTCAGGCGCCGTTCCGGCCCCTCCTGCCCGGGACAGCGCCCCCTGATCGGGAATCGGCGCGAATGTAGCGAGCATTGGGGCGCTATGGGTGGATTCGGCCCGCCCATCCTCCGAACGGGTGAAGCAGCCCCGCCCGTTGTGAGGAAGCACGGGCGCCGCGTGTTTGAGTTCGGGGGCCGCTGCCCGCGTTCCGGGCGCATGGTTGGCGACACCACGAAGGGCGGGGATGCTGTGGTGTCCGCCCACATCGTTGCGAGGGCCGCGGATTCCTACCGTTCTCGGCCATGGACACCACTTCTGACCCGCTCCCCCAGCCCTCGCTGCACGGCCGCACCGCGCTGGTCACCGGCGCCGCCTCCGGCATCGGCAGGGCCTGCGCGGAGGCGTTCGCCGCGGCCGGCGCTCGCGTGTACGTCGTCGACCTGGCCGCCGCGCCCGCCGAGGAGCTGGCGGAGCGGATCGGCGGGGTCGCGCACGTGGCCGACCTGTCCGACCCGGACGCGGTGGACGCGCTGCCCGCCGACGCGGACATCGTGGTCAACAACGCCGGCCTGCAGCACGTCGCGCCGGTGCACGAGTTCCCGATGGAGCGGTTCACGCTGATCCAGCGGGTCATGGTGGAGGCCCCGTTCCGGATCCTGCGCCGCACCCTGCCGCACATGTACGAGCGCGAGTGGGGCCGGGTGGTCAACATCTCCTCGGTGCACGGCCTGCGCGCCAGCGCCTTCAAGTCGGCGTACGTGACGGCCAAGCACGCGCTGGAGGGCCTGAGCAAGACCGTCGCGCTGGAGGGTGCCCCGTACGGGGTGACCAGCAACTGCATCAACCCGGCGTACGTGCGCACTGCGCTGGTGGAGAAGCAGATCGCCGCGCAGGCGCTGGCGCACGGCATCCACGAGGACGAGGTGGTGGAGCAGATCATGCTCGACCGCACCGCCGTGAAGCGGCTGATCGAGCCGGCCGAGGTGGCGCAGCTGGCGGTCTGGCTGTGCACCCCGAGCGCCTCCTACATCACCGGCGCGAGCCTGCCGGTGGACGGCGGCTGGACCGCGCACTGAGTCCGGCCGCAGCGGGCCGATAGGGTCCTGACCTTCCCTCACCCCCCACTTCCGCAAAGGGAATCCCAGATGGCTGCCTCTCCCGACGTCGCGAGACCCGCCTCCCTGCCCAGGGTGGTCGCCGCCTCGCTGATCGGCACCACCATCGAGTGGTACGACTACTTCCTGTACGGATCGGCGGCGGCGCTGGTCTTCGGGCACGTGTTCTTCCCGAAGTCGGATCCGCTGACGGGCACCCTGCTGTCCTTCCTCACCTACGCGATCGGGTTCGCCGCCCGGCCGCTGGGCGCGCTGGTGTTCGGGCACTTCGGCGACCGGATCGGCCGCAAGAAGCTACTGGTGCTGTCGCTGCTGCTGATGGGCGGGGCGACCACCCTGATCGGCTGCCTGCCGACGCACAACCAGGTCGGCGTGGCGGCGCCGGTCATGCTGACGGCGCTCCGGCTGGTGCAGGGCTTCGCGCTGGGCGGCGAGTGGGGCGGCGCGGTGCTGCTGGTCTCCGAGCACGGCGACCGGCGGCGGCGCGGCTTCTGGGCGTCCTGGCCGCAGGGCGGCGCGCCGGCGGGCAACCTGCTGGCGGCCGGCGTGCTCTCGCTGATGACGGCCGTGCAGTCGGACGCGGCGTTCCTGGCCTGGGGCTGGCGGGTGCCGTTCCTGCTGTCCGCGGTGCTGGTGATGGTCGGGCTGTGGATCCGGCTGGCGGTGGACGAGTCGCCGCTGTTCAAGGCGGCGCTGGCGGCGGCCGAGCAGCGGACGGAGCCGCAGAAGCCGCCGCTGGTGGCGGTGCTGCGCGACCACTGGCGGGACGTGCTGGTGGCGATGGGCGCCCGCATGGCGGAGAACATCTCGTACTACGTGATGACCACCTTCGTGCTGGCGTACGCCGTCGGCCAGGCCCACCTGCCCAAGCAGACCGCGCTGAACGCCGTGCTGATCGGCTCGGCGATCCAGTTCGCGCTGATCCCGCTGTTCGGGGCGCTCTCCGACCGGGTGGGCCGCAAGCCGGTGTACCTGGTCGGCGCGGTCGGCGTCGGCATCTGGTCGTTCGTGTTCTTCGGCATGGTCGACACCAAGGACTTCGCCTCCCTGGTCACCGCCGTCACCGTCGGCCTGGTCTTCCACAGCATGATGTACGCCCCGCAGGCCGCGTTCTTCTCCGAGCTGTTCGCCACCCGCACCCGCTACTCCGGGGCCTCCATCGGCGCCCAGTTCTCCTCCGTCGCCGCGGGCGCGCCCGCCCCGCTGATCGCCACCGCGCTGCTCAAGGACTACGGCAGCGCCACCCCGATCGCCGTGTACGTGGCGATCGCCGCCGCGATCACCGTCCTCGCCGTGCTGTGCGGCCGGGAGACCCGCGGCGCCGACCTCGCCGAGGCGGACGACGCTCGGGTGGACTCCGTGAAGGCCGATACGACGGTCTGAGCACTTCCGACAAAATCAGGGCCGCGTCACCGGGCAACCCGCCCGGCGGCGCGGCCCCGGCCCGTTCCTGCGACGGGCCGCGGGCGAACGGGGCCACGGGGGGCACGAGTGACAGGGAAGACCGAATGGACCGCCACACCACCGCCGCACCGGCGCTGCGCAGACTCCTCGACCTGCTGGCGACCGGCGCCGCCACCGAGGACTTCGCCGAAGTCCTCGCCGACGCCCGCCGGCAGGGCGCACCCGCCCAGGTCCTGACCGAGATCGACGACGCCACCTGGCAGGCCCTGCGCGTGCACCGGACGATGCGTCAGCACCGCCGCCGCGAGGCCGAGCTGACGGCGCTGTTCGACACCGCCGGCGACCTCGCCGCCTCCCGCGACCTCGACGCCGTGCTGCAGGCCATCGTCCGCCGCGCCCGGATGCTGCTCGGCACCGACACCGCGTACCTCACGCTCCCCGACGAGCAGGCCGGCGACACCTACATGCGGGTCACCGACGGCTCCGTCTCGCCGCTCTTCCAGACCCTCCGGCTCAGCCTGGGCGACGGCCTCGGCGGCCTGGTCGCCCAGACCGCCCGGCCCTACGCCTCCCACGACTACCGGGTCGACGAGCGCTTCCGGCACACCGGCCAGATCGACGCCGGCGTGCTCGACGAGGGCCTGGTCGCCATCATCGGCGTCCCGCTGCTGCTCGGCGGCACCGTGATCGGCGTGCTGTTCGCCGCCGACCGCACCCCGCGCGCCTTCTCCCCCGACGAGGTCGCCCTGCTCTGCACCCTCGCCGCGCACGCCGCGATCGCCCTGGACACCGCCAAGTCGCTCGCCGACACCCGCGCGGCGCTCGCCGAACTCGCCACCGCCAACGCCGTCATCCGCGCCCACGCGGGCTCCGTCCAGCGCGCCGAGCAGGCCCACGACCGGCTCACCGACCTGGTGCTGCGCGGCGCGGAGGTCTCCGACGTGGCCGCCGAGGTCGCCGCGCTGCTCGACGGCGAGGCCTCCGTCCACGACGCCGAGGGCACCCCGCTCACCGGTCCGGGCGGCGCGCCCGACGGCCTGGCGGACGCCGTCGCCTCCTCCCGGACCGGCGGCCACGCGGTCCGGCACGGCGCGGACTGGGTGTGCGCCGTCCTCGCCGGCCAGGAACTGCTGGGTTCGCTGGTGCTGCACGGCAGACCCGAGCTGGACGACGCCGACCGCCGGGTGTTCGAACGCGCCAGCGTGGTCACCGCGCTGCTGCTCCTGCTGCGGCGCTCGGTCGCCGAGACCGAGAACCGGGTCCGCGGCGAGCTCCTCGCCGACCTGCTCACCGCCCCCGACCGCGACCCGTCCGGCCTCACCGCGCGCGGCCGCCGCCTGGGCGTCGACCTCGGCCGCCCGCACCTGGTGCTGGTCGCCGTCGCCGCCGAGAGCTCCGCCCGGGAGCGGCTGGCCGGCGCCGCCGCCCGCTACCTGTTCGGCTCCCGCGGCATCAGCGCCGAGTTCGGCGACGGCGTGGTGCTGCTCGTCCCGCACGACGGCACCGGCGACGGCGCGGTCGCCGCGACCGCCGCGGAACGCCTCGCCCGACTCGTCGGGGCGCCCGTCACCGTGGGCACCGGCCGCGCCGCGAGCGGGCCGGTCGCGCTGGCCGCCGCCTACGCGGAGGGCGTGCGCTGCGTCCGGGCGCTGCGCGTCCTCGGCCGCGAGGGCGACGGCGCGTGCGCGGCCGACCTCGGCTTCCTCGGCGTCCTGCTCGGCGACGGCCACGACGTCGAGGGCTTCGTCCGCGCCACGCTGGGGCCGCTGCTGGACTACGACGCCAAGCGCGGCACCGAGCTCGTCCGCACCCTGCGCGCCTACTTCGACTGCGGCGGCAGCCTGACCAGGGCCAAGGACCTGCTGCACGTCCACGTGAACACGGTGGTGCAGCGGCTCGACCGGGTCGAGGTGCTGCTCGGACGGGACTGGAACCAGCCGGAGCGGGCGCTGGAGCTTCAACTCGCTTTGCGGCTGCTGCTGTTGGCCGGTGACTAGCAGGGGCGGAGCTCCCCGCGCCCGGGTTTCCGCACCCTCGGCGTACAGTGGCGAGGTTGGGCTGAACCGGCCGGCAGGGAGTCTGTGGTGAGCGAGAACGTGCGGTTCGTGCGGATGGGGATAGGCGAGCGGACCGTCCCCTACCAGGAGGCGTGGGCGGAGCAGCAGCGGCTGCACGCGCTGCGGGTGGCGGACGAGATCCCCGACACCGTGCTGCTGCTGGAGCACGACCCGGTGTACACGATGGGCAAGCGCACCAACCCGGAGGACCTGCCGCTGGACGGCACCCCGGTGGTGGAGGTGAACCGCGGCGGCGAGATCACCTGGCACGGCCCCGGCCAGCTGGTCGGCTACCCGATCGTGAAGCTGCCGGACCCGATCGACGTGGTGGCGTACGTGCGCCGGCTGGAGGAGGCGCTGATCCGGGCGTGCTCCGAGTTCGGCGTGGAGACCACCCGGGTCGAGGGCCGCAGCGGGGTGTGGAAGCTCGGCGCGGAGATCCCGGGCGCGGTGGTCGACCCCTCCCAGGTGGTGGAGATCGGCAAGCTGACGCTGCGGATGGGCCTGCCGCTGGGCATCGACCCGCGGCTCGCGGGCCCGGAGTACGCCCCGTCCAACGCGGGCCAGCGCGGCGACGACCGCAAGCTCGCCGCGATCGGCGTGCGGGTGGCCCGCGGCGTGACCATGCACGGCTTCGCGCTGAACTGCGACCCGGACATGACCTACTTCGACAAGATCGTCCCGTGCGGCATCCGCGACGCCGGGGTGGCCTCGCTGAGCGGCGAGCTGGCCCGTCCGTTCGCCGTCCCGGACGCGGTGGCCACGGTGGAGCGGAAGCTGGCCGAGGTGTTCGCCGAACTGCCCGAGCCGGCCGTCGCGGTCTGATCCCCGCGGGGCCCGGAATCGCTGCGCCGCGCCCCGCGTTGCCTTCCGAACGAAGGCCCGGGGCCGGGAGCAGGCCACCGAAGCAACGGCGTACCCTTTGGGGTACCCCGTCTAGTTCTAGGAGTCGCACGTGTCCGCTGTCGCACCCGACGGCAGGAAGCTTCTCCGCCTGGAGGTCCGCAACAGCGAGACCCCCATCGAGCGGAAGCCCGAGTGGATCAAGACCAGGGCGAAGATGGGGCCGGAGTACAACGCCCTGCACTCCCTGGTGAAGAAGGAGGGGCTGCACACGGTCTGCCAGGAGGCGGGCTGCCCCAACATCTTCGAGTGCTGGGAGGACCGCGAGGCGACCTTCCTCATCGGCGGCGACCAGTGCACCCGCCGCTGCGACTTCTGCCAGATCGACACCGGCAAGCCCGCCGAGTTCGACCGGGACGAGCCGCGCCGGGTCGCCGAGTCCATCGTCACGATGGACCTGAACTACGCCACCATCACCGGCGTCGCCCGCGACGACCTGGAGGACGGCGGCGCGTGGCTGTACGCGGAGACCGTCCGCCAGGTGCACGCGATGACGGCCGCCCGCGAGGCCGGCCGGACCGGCGTCGAGCTGCTGATCCCGGACTTCAACGCCGTCCCGGAGCAGCTCGCCGAGGTCTTCTCCTCCCGCCCCGAGGTGCTCGCGCACAACGTGGAGACGGTGCCGCGGATCTTCAAGCGGATCCGTCCGGCCTTCCGGTACGAGCGTTCGCTGGACGTCATCACCCAGGCCCGGGCGGCCGGGCTGGTCACCAAGTCGAACCTGATCCTCGGCATGGGCGAGACCCGCGAGGAGGTCAGCGAGGCCCTGTCCGACCTGGTCGACGCCGGCTGCGAGCTGATCACCATCACCCAGTACCTGCGGCCCTCGCTGCGCCACCACCCGGTGGAGCGCTGGGTGAAGCCGCAGGAGTTCGTCGAGCTCCAGGAGGAGGCCGAGGAGCTGGGCTTCGCCGGTGTGATGTCCGGCCCGCTGGTGCGCTCCTCGTACCGGGCCGGCCGGCTGTACCGGCAGGCGCTGGAGCGCCGCGAGCAGGCGGCGGTCTGAGCCGCCGGTGAGTGCCGTGCACGGAGGGCGGGCCCGTTCGGGTCCGCCCTCCGGCGCGTCCGGGCCGCCCCGCCGCGGCCGGGTCCGCCCGCCGGCGCGTCCGGGGCTGTCCGGGCTAACCGCCGACGTTTCACGTGGCATTGACGGCCGGGTCACCGTACGGTAACGGGCGTCCGGGACGCTGGAGCGGTCCCCGGGTCGAGGAGTTGGTGACGTCATGCGTACCGGACTCAGGACCGCCCTGCGGCGGGCCGAACAGGTGTTGCTGATCCGCGGCGCGCGCCGCAACGCGTGGGCGGCGGTGTGCGAGAACCGGCGGCTTGCGGACGAGCGCGAGCGCCCCGTACGGGTGCCCGAGCGCAGCGCCTGAGACACGGTCGGTGTCCGCGCCGGGATCCGGGAAAGTCCAGGGTCACGGAACCGGCACCGCCTTGGATGATCGCCACCGCCGCCACGTACCATGAGCGGTATGGCGAGGCAAAAATCCGATACTCCTGGGCGGCTCGCACAGATCCGCCAGGCATATGTCATGACCAAGCAGGTCGACTCCAAGATCGGCCTGATCATCGCCGGCGTCGGCCTGCTGACCTTCGGCGTGTTCCTCGCCATCGGCTTCGCCCTGGACCACCCGGTCTACCTGGGCATTCTCGGTTTCGTGGTGGCAGTGCTGGCGGTCGCGATCGTGTTCGGCCGTCGTGCCGAGCGGGCCGCGTTCGGGCAGATGGAGGGCCAGCCGGGCGCGGTCGCCGCGGTGCTGGGCAACATCCGTCGCGGTTGGAGCGCCAACCAGACCCCGGTCGCGGTCACCCGCAGCCAGGACGCGGTCTACCGTGCGGTCGGCCGGGCCGGCATCGCGCTGATCGGCGAGGGCAACCCGAACCGGGTGCGTCCGCTGCTGGCGTCCGAGAAGAAGAAGATGTCCCGCGTCGTCGGCGACATCCCGGTGCACGACATCATGGTCGGCAACGGCGAGGGCGAGATCCCGCTCAAGAAGCTGCAGATCCACCTGATGCGGCTGCCGCGGGCGATCACCGCCGCCCAGGTCACCGAGACCAACGACCGGCTGCGGGCGCTCGGCGACCTGCTGTCGAAGGCCCCGATCCCCAAGGGCCCGATGCCGAAGGGCGCCCGGATGCCCAAGGGCGGCGCGCGCTAGGCGCCCACTCCCCCGTAGGACACCACGGCCCCGCTCGCGAGATTCCTCTCCGCGAGCGGGGCCGTTCGACGTTCCGGGAGCGTTCCGGGTGCGCTGCCGTTCCGGAGGTGCTCCCGGGGTCGTTCCCGGCGGTGCTTCCGGGTCAGATCCGGACCTCGACGGTGCCGACGGCCTTGTCGTGCAGGCCGCGGGTGTCGCGGTCCCAGACGGCGGCCGGGATGACCAGGCAGAGCAGCAGGGTGCGCAGCAGCACCTGCGGGATGGTGGCGCGGCGGCCGTCGAGGCGGACCACCCGCAGGCCGAACAGGCGCTTGCCGATGGTGGTGCCGGTGGTGGCCAGGAACAGCACGGTGACCGCGTAGCACAGCGGGGTGGTCCACAGGTTGGCCGCGCCCTGGTCGCCGCCCGAGATCAGGCCGTAGGCGACCAGGCTGACCAGCCAGCCGTCCACGAACAGGGCGCCGATCCGGCGGCCGGGCCGGCGATCGAGCCGGGGCCGGCGGGCGGCAGGCCGAGGCGCTCGCCGCGGTGGCCGAAGTCGGCGCCCATCTTCTCGGCGGCCGCCTTCGGGCCGTCGATCCACGATCCGAGTGCTTCTCTGGTGTCCACGGATCCACCCTAACCGGGCTTACCGCCGCGGCCGGTGCCGGGCCCGCGGCGGGGCGCGCCCGGCCGGAATCCCGTCGGGGTGAACCGGGGTTCGGCCGACTGCCAGGAGTGGTCTGAACCATTCTGGGTAGACGTCATCTGTGGGGCCGTCGATTTGCCCCGGACCGTACCGCTTTGCCGCCCGCCCGAATGGCCTGGTTAACATGTGGGAAACAGTCGAGTCACGATCAGGAAACGGGTCATTCCTATCGTGAGCCCCCTGCACGGGGGCTCCCGTCGTCCCTGACGGAGGCTCAGACCCGCACGCCGAGGAGGAGTACGGATGTTCACCAACGCCGACGAGGTGAAGCAGTACATCGCGGACAACGACATCAAGTTCGTCGACGTCCGGTTCTGCGACCTGCCGGGCGTGTTGCAGCACCTCGCCGTTCCGGCCGACACCTTCGACCCGAACGAGACGCTGATGTTCGACGGCTCCTCGATCCGCGGCTTCCAGGCCATCCACGAGTCCGACATGGCGCTCGTCCCGGACCTCGCCACCGCCCGGCTGGACCCGTTCCGCACCGAGAAGCACCTCAACATCAACTTCTTCATCCAGGACCCGATCACCGGCGAGGCCTACAGCCGCGACCCGCGGAACGTGGCCCGCAAGGCCGAGGCGTACCTCGCCTCCTCCGGCATCGCGGACACCGCCTACTTCGGGCCCGAGGCCGAGTTCTACGTCTTCGACTCGGTGCGCTTCGAGACCAGCGCCAACGCGTCCTACTACCACATCGACTCGGTCGCGGGCGCCTGGAACACCGGCTCCGCGGAGGGCGACGTCCGCGGCTACAAGGTCAAGTACAAGGGCGGCTACTTCCCCGTCCCCCCGGTCGACCACTTCGCCGACCTGCGCGCCGAGATGTCCCTCGAACTCGGCCGCGCCGGGCTGACCGTGGAGCGCCAGCACCACGAGGTCGGCACCGCCGGGCAGGCCGAGATCAACTACAGGTTCAACACCCTGCTGCACGCCGCGGACGACCTGATGCTGTTCAAATACATCATCAAGAACGTCGCCTGGCGGGCCGGCAAGACCGCGACCTTCATGCCCAAGCCGATCTTCGGCGACAACGGTTCCGGCATGCACGTCCACCAGTCGCTGTGGACGAACGGCACCCCGCTGTTCTACGACGAGCAGGGCTACGCGGGCCTGTCCGACACCGCCCGCTACTACATCGGCGGCATCCTCAAGCACGCCCCGTCGCTGCTCGCCTTCACCAACCCGTCGGTGAACTCCTACCACCGGCTGGTCCCCGGCTTCGAGGCGCCGGTCAACCTGGTCTACTCGCAGCGCAACCGCTCCGCCGCGATCCGGATCCCGATCACCGGCTCCAACGCCAAGGCCAAGCGCATCGAGTTCCGCGCCCCCGACCCGGCCTCCAACCCGTACCTGGCCTTCTCCGCCATGCTGATGGCCGGCCTCGACGGCATCAAGAACAAGATCGAGCCCGCCGAGCCCGTCGACAAGGACCTCTACGAGCTCGCCCCCGACGAGCACGCCGCCGTCCCCCAGGTCCCCGCCTCGCTCGGCGCCGTCCTCGACGCCCTCGAAGCCGACCACGAGTACCTCCTGGCCGGCGGCGTCTTCACCACCGACCTGATCGAGACCTGGATCGACTACAAGCGCACCCAGGAGATCGCCCCCATCGCCCTCCGCCCGCACCCGCACGAGTTCGAGCTGTACTACGACCTGTAGGAGGGCCGTGCGGTGCCGGGCGGGTGTCCGGCACCGCACGTCGAGGGCGTTGCGGGTGGGTCAGCAGGTGAGGACCGGGGATGCCCAGTCGGCGTGGTCGCTGTTGTTGCCGTCGCCGCCGTCGGTGACGACGAGGTGGAGTTCGTTGGCGCCGGTGAGGTCGGCGGTGAGGTGCTTGGCGCCGGCGGCGGCGTTCAGTACGCCGCTGTCGGCGGCCTTGGTGCCGTCCTTCCAGATCTGGAAGGCGACGGTGCCGCGGCCCATGGCCTCGGCGTCGACGCCGACGTCGGTGGTCAGCGAGGTGCAGGCGCCGCCGAGGTAGTAGACGATCTCGCTGGGCGCGTTGGTGCCCAGGCCCTTGGCGTAGGTCGCCCCGTTGATGGTGATGGTGTGTCCGTCGCCGGACTGGTTGTCGCCGTTGCTGGTGTCCTTCTCGACCTGGCCCCAGCCGTTGCTGGCGGAGGTCCAGGTGAGGTCGGAGAGCTGGTGGGCGCCGGCGGCGGGGCCGTTGCCGCAGGCGATCCGGGCGTCGGCCCAGTCGGCGTGGTCCCAGCTGGTGCCGTCGCCGCCGTCGGTGACCACCAGGCGCAGGGTGGCGGCGCCGGTGAGGTCGACGGCGAGTTTCTTCGCCGGGTCCTTGCCGGTGAGCCTTCCGCTGTCGGCGGCGAGGGTTCCGTCCTTGAAGATCCGGAACACGGCGGAGCCGTTGCCGGAGGTCTCGTCGTCGATGCCGACGGCGGTCACCAGGTTCTTGCAGGCGCCGCCGAGGTTGAAGGTGAGGTCGCTGGCGGCGTTGGTGCCGATGCCCTTGGCGTAGGTGGTGCCGCGGATGGACAGGGTGTGGCCGTCACCGGCGGCCCAGTCGCCGTTGCTGCGGTCGCGCTCGACCGGGCCCCAGCCGTTGAGCTGGGCGAGGAACGGCAGGTCGCTGAGCTGGCTCATGCCGGTGGGCGGCGGGACGGGCGTGCTCGGGGTGACCCGGAACATCGCGGTGCCGTGGCCGGGGACGGTGGCGCTGATCGTCCCGGTGCTGATGCCGGTCTTCTTCGACCACAGGTCCTTGACCGTGTACGAGGGCGCGCCGCCGATGCCGACGGCCTGCACGGTGGTGGTGAGGGTGGCTTCGTAGGAGCCCTCGTTGGTGAGGGTGACCGCGCGGCCGCCGTCGGCCAGCGGCTTCGACATGACGACCAGGCCGTTGTCGCTGGAGACCACCGAGCCCTGCTTGCCCAGCGGGTCCTGGTCGACGGCGATGACGTCGGCGTTGGTGAGGATGTCGAGCGTCTCCTGCTGGGCGGTGCGCAGGTCTGCGCCGATCAGCAGGGGTGCGGCCATCTCGGCCCAGAGGCTGAAGTGGGTGCGGTACTCGGTGCCGGTCATGCCGCCGTTGCCGACCTCCAGCATGTCCGGGTCGTTGAAGGCGCCGGGCTTGGCGTACGCGGAGAGTCCCTGGTTGGCGTGCGCGATGGAGATCATGCTCTGCCAGGTGTCGCTGATGTCGCCGGTGGTGCGCCAGGAGTTGCCGACCGGAGGCGCCCAGTTCCACGGGCCGGTGGAGCCCCATTCGCAGATGCTGTAGAGGATCGGCCGGCCGGTCTTCTTCAGCGCGTCGCCCATCGCCTTGTAGCGGGTCTGCGCGTCGACGCCCATGTTGTTGCAGTTGTCGTACTTGAGGTAGTCGACGCCCCAGGAGGCCCACAGGTCGGCGTCCTGCTGTTCGTGGCCGAGGCCGCCGGGGAAGCCCTTGACGTCGCAGGTGTGGATGCCGGCGCTGGAGTAGAGGCCGAACTTCAGGCCCTTGCCGTGGACGTAGTCCGCGAGCGCCTTGATGCCGTGCGGGAACCGGACCGGGTCGGGCACCAGGTTGCCGGACAGGTCCCGGACGGGCAGGGCCCAGCAGTCGTCGAGGTTGACGTACTGGTAGCCGGCCGCTTTGAGGCCCTTGCTGACGAACAGGTCGGCGATGCCCTTGACCAGGTCCTCGTTGAACTGGGATCCGCACCAGGTGGTGTTCCAGTTGTTGAAGCCCATCTGGGGGGTCAGGTTGAGGCCGTTGTCGAGTGCCAGCGCCGGTGGTGCGGTGGCGAGTTGGGCGCCGACGACGAGTGCGCCGCCGCCGGCCAGCAGGGTGAGGGACGTCAGCGCGGCTCCGAGGCGGCGGGACAGTTGTGCGCGTAAGGGCTGCAAGGTTCCTCCCGGGGAACGAGACGTGCGGAACTCGACCGCACGGACAGTGGATCGGGGCGGAGCCGTCGCGCGGTCCGCGCCACGCCGCGGCGTGGGCCGGACGGAGCGGGGCTCCTCGGCGGAGGGTGCGGCACCCTCCGGGCTCGGTGGGTCCGCCGGTTCAGGACAGCAGGCTCCAGGACTGGCCGGCGGCCGATCCGTCGGGCCGGTCGAGGACGACGGCGGACGCGGGCGCGGACTGCGGGGCGTCCAGTGCGAGGCCGGTGGCGACGTTGGTGATGGTCAGCGCGCCGGTGGCGGTGTTCTGGACGACGCGCCACTTCTGGTGGGGACTGTCGGGGTCGTAGCGGTTGAGGACCCAGGCCGCGCCGCCGGGCGCGGCCGGCCCGGTGAGGGTGCCGTGCACCTGGGTGTCGGTGAAGCAGTCGTCGGTGATGTGCACCGTGCCGTCGGCGTTGGCGTCGAAGCGCCACCGCTCCGAGGTGTGCCAGTCCCACCAGGTGTTGATGTCGGTGGTCGAGCCGTCGGGGGCGCTGCATATGCCCCGGACCTCCAGGGCCTGGCCGGCGGTGCCGCCGGCGCTGATGCCGTGGTAGCGGCCGTCGCCGATCACCGCCGCGGGGACGGTGGCGGGCAGGGCCCTGAGCCGGTACATGGCGGTGCCGTGCGGGGCGAGCGTGGCGCCGAGCGTGCCGGTGAGGTCGCCGGTGGCTCCGGTCCACAGCTCCTTGGAGGAGTAGCCGGGGCCGGTCAGCCCGAGCGCGCCCAGGGTGGTGGAGACGGTCCGGGCGGAGTTCGGGTCCTGGTTGACCAGCAGGACGGCGGTGTCGCCGTTGGCCAGCTGCCGCTTGAGGACCAGCGGGTCGGTGGGGCCGTTCGGCGGGTTGCCGACCAGGGTGGCGGGCTTGCCGAGGCTGTCCTGGTCGACGGCGATGACGTCGGCGTTCTTGTAGACGGCGAGCGCGGAGTCGCTGATGCCCGTGGACCAGGTGTAGCCGTCGGAGCTGTGCTGGGAGTCGGCGGCGCTGCGCAGGTCGGCGCCGGAGATCAGCGGGGAGGCCGTCATGGCGAGGATCGACATCTCGCTGCGGGACTCGGTGTCGTTCATCGGCTTGTGGCAGGTGCAGGTGTCGGTGGTGCCGTAGAGGCCGTACGGGTCGAGCCAGCCGGCGAACATCATGTCCAGGTCGTTCCAGCTGCCCGGCCGGACGTTGCCCGGGTACTGCAGCGCGGTCCGCAACTGGCCGTCGAGGAGCACGCCTTCCAGGTCCGGGCCGCGGTCGCCGCCGATCCGGCAGAGGTTCGCGACCTGACCGCACCAGATGCCGGTCGGCGCGTAGCCGGGGGCCTGCCGGGCGGGGGTGCCGGCCGCCGCGATCACCGGGTCGGTGCGGGCGGGGTCGTCGCCGGCCAGCAGGTGCGGGACGCCGGTGTGCACGGGCTGGGCGGACACGCTCAGCACGACGCGCGGCCGGCCCCGGGCGGCGGAGGCGGCGTCCAGGGCGCGCTGGAAGTCCTGCGTGCGGGCGTAGAGGGAGCGGGTCAGCTCGCGGCCCTCGCCCTGGGTTCCGTAGTCGTACCCGTCCGGGCCGACGATCGGCGGGCCGTAGGGGCAGTCGTCGTACTTGACGAAGTCGACGCCCCAGGCGACGAAGTCGGCGGCGTCGGTCGACTCGTGGCCGAGGCTGCCCGGGTGCCCCTGGCAGGTGGTGTACGTGCCGGTGGCGTAGAGGCCGAACTTCATGCCCTTGCTGTGGGCGTACCACGACAGGTACTGGATGCCGTTGAGGGTCTGCCCGTCGACGGTGCGCGCCGGGAAGCGGTCCGGGTCCGGAATCAGGTGACCCGTCGTCAGGTCGAAGCCGGTGCCGTCGGTGCCGCTGGTGGGGTTGCGGTCGGCGTCGTAGAGCTGCATCGCGCCGTAGGAGTTCTTGGCGAAGTCGGCGGTCTGGCCGTCGCGGTGGGAGAGCGACCAGCCGTCGTCGATGGTGACGGTGTCGTAGCCGGCCGCCACCAGGCCCTTGGAGGACATGAAGTCGATGGTCTGGACGACCTGTTGCTGGGTCACCGCGGTGCCCAGGGTGTTCCAGGAGTTCCAGCCCATCGGCGGGGTGAGGGCGCGGCCGTTGTCGAGAGCGGCGGCGGGGGTGGAGGCGGCGACGGCGGCCGTCAGGCCGGACGCCGCGAGGGACAGCGCCGCGAGGGCGTGCAGCAGGGGGCGTAACGCGGGTGGACGCATGGGGGCGCTCCAGGTGAGCGTGTGAGGGAATGTCGCATGGCGGTCGGTTCTGTTGAATCCATCTCCAGGGGTTGGCGACCGGAGGAACTTCCAACAGAAAGCAACGCATGGTAGCCAGACCGGAAACCAGCCCTCAAGACCCCGAACGCGCCGTCCTGGCAACGGTTCAAGCCGAACTGACGTCACGGGCGGGCACCGCTGCACCCGCTCTTGACATGTCAGTGCAATGGCACTGTGATGTGTCAGTCGCGTTCGAGCATGTTGGTTTCTGGTGGTTTACGGGCCGCCGGAGCCCGGTGCGAAGGAGCCTCCCTCATGTTCCGTGTCATCGATCGCCGTGCCGCCGCAGGACTCCTGCTGACCCTGGGCCTGACCGCCACCGCCTGCTCCACCGGCCAGGAGTCCGTCTCCGGCGCCCCCTCGGTCGCCCCGGTCGACGGGAGGATCTCGATCACCTACCTGCAGAAGCAGGGCGACCAGGAGTACTTCGTCGGCGAGGCGGCCGGCGCGAAGAGCAAGGCCGCCGAACTGGGCGTCGACCTCAAGGTGGTGAACCTCGGCAACGACGCCAACAAGACCGTCAGCGAGGTGCAGTCCGCGATCGCCCGGAAGACCAACGGCGTCATCGTGGTCGTGCCCGACCCGGCCGTCGGCCCGCAGGTCGTGCAGACCGCGCGGGACGCGAGGATCGCCCTGCTCACCTCGGACGACCAGGTCTGCGCCACCGGGCCGGACCCGGCGAAGTGCGCCAAGTCCGACCTGGTGCCGCGGATCGGCTTCTCCGGCGCGCAGATGGGCGGCGAGGTCGGCAGGCGCGCCGCCGACGAGTACCGGAAGGCCGGCTGGAACGCCGCCGACACCCGGATCGTCTCCGCCTGGAAGCAGGACGTCACCGTCTGCGGCGACCGGGTCAGGGCCGCCAAGGAGGCCTTCGACGCCGTCGTCCCCGGGGTCCGGGTCATCGACGTCGCCACCGACAACACCCCGACCGGCGCGCAGGACAAGGTCGCCGCGACGGTCACCGCCAATCCCGGGGTCAAGCACTGGGTGGTCTGGGGCTGCAACGACGAGAACGTCCAGGGCGGCGTCACCGCCCTGCAGAACGCCGGCGTCGGCCCCGAGGACATCGACGGCGTGGGCCTCGGCGCCTACCTCGCCTGCAAGGACTGGAGCGGCGGCCGGCCGTCGGGGATGAAGGCCGCCCTGTTCATCAACGGCAGGGACGTCGGCGCACTCGCCGTGCAGACCATGTACGACCGGCTGAAGAACAACAAGGAGATGCCCGCCGAGGCGTTCGCCTCCACCACCATGGTCGACGCCGCCACCTGGAAGAGCGCCGGCGTCACCTGCAACTGACCGTCCTCCCCCGCGGTCGCCCGGTGGGGCGGGCGGCCTCCTCCGCTCCTTCTCCGAGGTGACCCAGTGAGCAGAGCACGCCGCGCGACCCCGCACTCCCGTCCGCCCGCCGGCCGGCCCGACCCCGGCGCCGGGGCGCGGGTCGAGGGCCTCACCAAACGGTTCGGGGCGGTGCAGGCCCTGAGCGACGTGACCCTCGACCTCCCCGGCGGCCGGGTCACCGCCCTCATGGGCGAGAACGGGGCCGGCAAGTCCACCCTCCTGAAGATCCTCACCGGCGACCACCGGCCCACCGGGGGACGCGTCCTGCTGGACGGGCGGCCGGTGGACCTGCGCTCCCCGGCCGACGCGCGGGCCGCCGGCATCCGGATCATCCCGCAGGAACCCGAGATCGTCCCGCACGTGCCGGTCGCCGAGAACGTCTACGTCGGCTCCCTGCCCCGCCGGGCCGGCCGGCGCCTCGACCGGGCCGAGCTCCGCCGCCGGATCGTCGCGGACCTCGATCGGCTCGGCTTCGCGGACGTCCTGGAACCGGACCTGCTCGGATCGCAACTGACGGCCGCCCAGCGCCAGTTGGTCGAGATCATGCGGGCGCTGACCGGCGGGAGCGCCGCCCGGGTCATCGCCTTCGACGAGCCGACCTCCTCGCTGTCCGAGCACGAGGTCGACGCCCTGTTCGCCCTGATCGGCCGCCTGCGCGAGCAGGGCGTGGCCGTCGTCTACGTGTCGCACCGGATGCAGGAGATCTTCCGCCTCGCCGACCGCATCGCCGTCCTGCGCGACGGGGCCCTGGTCGGCGTCCGCGACGCCGGGACCACCACCGAGCACGAGCTGGTGCGCCTGATGGTCGGCCGCGACCTGTCGACGGTGTTCGTCCGCCGCCCGGTCGTCACCGACCGGGTCGTGCTGGACGTCCGCGGCCTGACGACGGACCGGGTCCGCGGCATCGACCTGCGCGTCCACGCCGGCGAGGTGGTCGGCCTCGCCGGGCTGATCGGCGCCGGACGCTCCGAACTCGCGCTGGCGCTCGCCGGCGACCTGCCCGTCCGCTCGGGCAGCGTCACCCTGGACGGGAAGCCGCTGCCGTCCGGCAGGCCGGGAGCGGTGATCCGCGCCGGCCTGGGCCTGGCCCCGGAGGAGCGGAAGGCGCAGGCGCTGTTCCTGCACCGCACCGTCCGGGACAACATCTCCGTCGCGGTGCTGGAGCGGCTGCGCCGCTTCCGCTTCGTCCGGCGGGCTGCGGAGCGCGACCTCGCCCAGGAGTACACCGACCGGCTGCGGGTCCGCACGCCGTCCGTCGAGCACGAGGTCCGCAAGCTCTCCGGCGGCAACCAGCAGAAGGTCGTCCTCGCCCGCTGGCTGGCCCGCAGGCCCAAGGTGCTGATCCTCGACGAGCCCACCCGCGGCATCGACGTGGGCGCCAAGGCCGAGATCTACCGGATCGTCGCCGACCTCGCCGAACAGGGCGTCGCGCTCCTGGTGATCTCCTCCGAACTGCCCGAACTGCTCGGCCTCGCCGACCGGATCGTCGTCCTGCAGAACGGGCGCACCACCGGCGAGCTGAGTCGTGCGGAAGCCACCGAGGAGGCCGTCCTCGCCCTCGCGATGGCCGAGGACATCAGCACGAGCGACCCGGGAGCGAGCTCATGACGACCGCCACCACACCGCCGGCCGTCCCGGACGACGAGGCCCGGCGCCGGCCCGCCGCGGGGACCGCGCTGCTGAGCGCCGTCGGCGGGCAGAACCTCAGCCTGATCGGCGCCCTGGCCGCGGTCCTCACCGTCTTCGGCCTCCTCAACGACCACTACCTCAGCCTCACCAACATGCAGGTGATCGCCGAGGCCGCCACCATCACCGGCCTGCTCGCCGTCGTCCAGACCGTCGTCATCATCTGCGGCGGGCTCGACATCTCGGTCGGCTCCCAGGCGGGCGTCGCCTCCGTGGTCAGCGCCATGGCCTTCACCTCGACCGGCTCCAACGCCTTCGCGGGCATGGCCGCCGCCGTCGCCGTCGGCCTGCTGGTCGGCGTCCTCAACGGCGCGGTCATCGTGTACGGCCGGGTCAATCCCACCATCGCCACCCTCGCCGGCCTGGCCGCCTACAAGGGCCTCGCCCAGCTCCTCTCCGACGGCCGGGCCCAGGGCTACGTCCTGAACGACGCCGTCTTCGTCTTCCTCGGCCGGGGCCGGATCGCCGGGCTCCCGGTGATGGTCTGGATCCTCGTCGCCGTCGCCCTCGCCGTCCACGTCCTGCTCACCCGCACCGACATCGGCCGCAACATCTACGCCGTCGGCGGCAACGACACCGCCGCCCGGCTCGCCGGCATCGACATCAACAAGTACCTGGTCTCCGTCTACGCCCTCATCGGCGCCGTCGCCGCCGTCGCCGGCATCCTGCTCACCGCCCGCACCGGCAGCGGACAGCCCACCTCCGGCAGTGAGGGCCTGGAGCTCAAGGCCATCACCGCCGCCGCCCTCGGCGGCTGCGCCCTCAAGGGCGGCAAGGGCACCGTCGGCGGCACCCTGCTCGCCGTCGCCCTCCTCGGCGCCCTGGAGAACGGGCTCACCGGACAGGGCATCAACTCCTTCTGGCAGAACGTCGCCCAGGGCGCGCTGCTCGTGGTCGCGGTCGTCGTCCAGCAGCGCCGCACCGGGGAGCGCGCCGTCGGCCTCCCCGCCTGACGGGCGCTCCCCGGCCGCTCCGGCAACTGCTTCCCGAGCCGGTCGCCGGAGCGGCGGCGTGACGTGCCGTCAGCGGCAGAGCCGGGCGACCAGGTCGAGTTCGTCGGCGAGGAGCGACGGGTCGCGGGGGCCGGCGTGCGGGGCCGGGAGGGAACGGGTGCGGAAGGGGTTGTGGGGGGTGGTGGCGTCGGCCTCGCGGATCATGAGGTCCTGGAGGGCGAGCGGGATGGTGCGGTCCTGGGTGTAGCGGACGTAGGTGCGCGGGACGCGGCCCCAGCGGTCGGGGAGGCCGCGGGCGTCCTCGTCCGCGCCGACGGCCGCGGACTCGTCGGGTTCGAGGATGTTCATCAGGGCCCGGACCTCGGCGTCCGTGCGGTCGGCGGCGAGCGAGTCCTTGACGGCGGCGAAGAACGCGGGGTCACCGGAGCGCCAGTCGACCCGGCTGACGCCCAGCTCGGGCGCGGTCGGGACCGGCGGGATCCGGAACATCGCGCTGGTGGCGCCCTCGGGCGTCATCACGAGCCGGAGCACCGAGGGGTGCCGGGTGGGGCAGAACGCGGAGGCGTACACCAGGTGCGCGATCAGCTCGGGCACCTGGTTGGCGACCGCGTTGAGGGTCGCGCCGCCGAGGCTGCTGCCGACCAGGACGACGGGGCCGTTGCGGCGCGCCCGCCGGACCACGCCGACGACGTGCGCGGCGAAGTCGGCCAGCGTCACCCGGGAGAGCGGGGACGGTTCGGTGCGCAGCCGTTCGAGGTCCTGCGGGAACTGGTAGGACTCGGGGAGGTACGCGCCGAGTCCGTGGCCGGGCAGGTCGACGGCGAGGGCGCGGTGTCCGCGCAGGCCCAACTCCCGCAGCAGGGGCTGCCAGTAGAAGGAGTTGCTGCCGGAGCCGTGCACCAGGACGAAGGTGGGCGTGCCGCCTCCGGGCCCGTCCGCGCGGGCGGTGGCGGCGCCCGCGACCGTCGCGGTGAGTGCCCCCGCCCCGGCCACGGCCGCTCTCAGTGCGCTGCGCCGCGACGTCCCGCGGGTGTCGGTGCTGCGCTGTTCCTCGGCCATGACGGCCCCTCCTCTGCGTTCGCGGACCGCGACGGCGACCCGTCGCGGTGAGTGCGAAGGCCGGCCCGCCGCGCCCCCGGTGTACGAGTGGTCCGGCCTTCTCAGAAGGAGGACCGGGCAGCCCGGCGGAATGTGACCGGCAGTCAGGTACTGAGTCGCCGTCAGTCTGCGTGCAGGGCGGTGACCACCGTCATCCGGCCGACCCGGCGGGCGGGGAGGACGGCGGCGGCCAGACCGATCAGGACGGTCAGGGCGAGCGCGGCGAGGACGAGCAGCACCGGGGGTCCGCCGAGGGTGCCGATGCCGGAGGTGACGGAGCGGGCCGCCGCCCAGCCGTAGGCGAGGCCGAGACCGGTGCCGGCGAGGGCGGCGGCGAGGGAGAGCAGCAGCGCCTCCAGGGTGAGCATGCGGCGGAGTTGACGGCGTGACATGCCGATAGCGCGGAGCATGCCGATCTCGCGGGCGCGTTCGCTGACGCTGAGCATCAGGGTGGCGGCGACGCCGAGGCCGGCGATGGCGACGGAGAAGGAGAGCAGCGCCATGGTGATCCGGGTCATCCGGTCGATCAGGGAGCGGAGGGTCTCGGCCTGGGCGGCGGTGTCGGTGACCTGGATGCCGGGCCGGCCGGCCAGGGCCC
>NZ_KK853997.1:2381461-2475918 GCF_000696185.1 Kitasatospora cheerisanensis KCTC 2395
CGCCACGGCGGCGGCCCGCTTCGCCGGTCCGCGGACGGCGAGCAGGGTGAGCAGCACGCCGAAGAGTCCGGCGAGCACGCAGGTCACGGGGGACGGCAGCAGGTCCAGGTGCACGGGCCGAGGTCGGCGCCGCGGGCGAGGGCGGTGGCGGCGGCGCCGAGCCCGAGGCCGGCCAGGACGCCGGTGGCGGAGGCGCCGATGCCGAGCAGCAGTCCCTGACGGGCGATCAGCCGGCGGATCTGCGCCCGGTCGGCTCCCACGCAGCGCAGCAGGGCGAGTTGGCGGGTGCGCTGGGCGAGCATGACGGAGAAGGTGTTGCTGACGACCATGCGGGCGACGGCGAGCGCGATCAGCACGAAGGACATCGCGGCGATCAGGACGACGCCGTAGAGGGTCTTGCTCTGCCGGGTCGCCTCGGTCACGGACTCCGCCCTGGTGCGGACCTCGGGTCCGCTGCCGAGGGCGGTGCGGAGCGCCTCGGCGGTGGCGGTGCGGGGGCGTCGGGGCGGAGCCGGACGTCGAGCCGGGCGGCGGTGACGGCGGTGGCGTACCGGCCCACCGTGCCGTCGGGGACGGCGAGGACCGGGTGTCCGGCGAGGCTGGGCGCGCCGCGGCCGTCGAGGGTGCCGGCCAGGCGGGCGGTGGCGGCGGTGCCGTCGGCGCGGGTGAGCCGGACGTCCGAGCCGGGTGCGGCGTCGATGCGCGCGGCGGTGTCGGCGTCGAGGAGCACCTCGTCGGGGCCGGCCGGCCACCGGCCGTCCTTCAGCAACTGCCAGCGCAGGGCGGGGTCGGCGGCGATCGCGGTCACGGTCGCGGCGTCGTCGAGCGGCTGTCCGTCGGCGGCGAGCAGTTCGCCGCGGCCGGTCTGCCGGAGGGCGGCGCCGGCGACGCCGGGGTCTGCCGGGCCCGGTCGGCGGTGGCGGGGTCGAGTCCGCCGTCGGCGGCGGGCCTGGTGACCTGGAGGTCGCCGGGGCCGACCTCGGCGGCGGCGGTCTGGCTGTAGGAGTCCACCAGCGCGCCGCTCCCGCTGACGGAGGCGATCAGGAAGACCACTCCGAGGGCGATCGCGGCCCCGCTCAGGACGAGCTGTCGCAGCAGCTGCCCGCGCAGCTCGGCCACGGTGTATCGGTACGTCGTCATCATTCCTCGGTTCGCAGGCCCCTGAACAGCGGTGACGTGCCGTCAGGGGGATGTGAACGAGCCTAGGGACGGCGTCGCGGCGGTCCGTAGGCACCGAGTCCTGATCGCGGTCGGCCTGCGGGCCGAGGGCGCAGCCGGTCCTCTCCTCCTCGGGAGGTACGCCGCCCCGGAGGCGGGCCCGCGGTTCACCGCTTCGGGTGGCGACGCTCCCGGGCCGGCCGAAGCGGTGGACCGCCGGTGTTCGATCCGGATCCCCCTGCGCGGCGGGGGAAGCGGCCGGTGCGGGGTGCGCGTTCGCACAGCGCCTGACGGAAACCTTACGCATCCACTCGGGTACGTTCGGTGACATGACGGAACGGTTCGGCACGCGCCAGGGGTGGAAGCTCCTGTGGGTCGCCGCCGTTCTCGCGGCGCTGGTGCACTCGCTGCTCTGCGTGCACGCCCCGCTCTCGGCGGCGGCCCCGACGGACTCGCTGCCGGCCGCCGCCCACTGCCCGGCCCCGGCGGGCCCGCAGCACGGCGCTCCGCACGAGGGCGACCGGCACGGGACGCCGTGCGCGGACGAGGACCAGCCGGTGACGGTCCATCAGGGCGACCGCCCGCTGCCGGCCCCCGCCGGGGCGCTCCTCGCGGAGCCGGCGGCGTCCGCCGCACCGGTGCGGCCCGCCGCCCGCGGGTCCGCTCCCGCGGTGCCCCGGCCGGACGGCGGCCGGACCAGAGCGGTGCTGGGCGTCTGGCGGACCTGACGGGCCCCGCCGCGGCTCCGTCCCGGAGTGCTGCGGCCGCCGCGTCCTGATGGCCCGTCACCCATGTACCGGCCCGCCGCGCGCGGGCCGCAGGAGATCCCTGCCATGACCTCTCTCGTGTCCCGTCCCGTCGGTTCCGTTCCCCTCTCCCCCGCGCAGCTGCTCGCGCCCGCCGCCCGTTCGGCCCGCACTCCCGCCGGGCTGGTGGGCGACACGCCCGTGCTGTGGGTGGGCGAGCCGTTCACCGCCCCCGGGCGCGGTTTCTGGGCGAAGCTGGAGGGCCGGAACCCGGGCGGCATCAAGGACCGCCCGGCCCTGCACATGGTGCGCGCCGCCCGGGAGCGCGGCGAACTGCGGCCCGGCGCGCGGATCGTGGAGTCCACGTCCGGCACGCTGGGCCTCGGCCTGGCGCTGGCCGGCGTCACGTACGGGCACCCCGTCACCGTGGTGACCGATCCGGCGATCGAGCCGCTGATGACCGGGCTGCTCACCGCGCACGGCGCGGACGTCGCGGTGGTGGACGCGCCGCACCCGGTCGGCGGCTGGCAGCAGGCGCGGCGCGACCGGGTCGCCGAGCTGCTCGCCGCGGAGCCCGGCGCGTGGTGCCCCGACCAGTACCACAACCCGGACAACGTGGCCGCGTACCGGCCGCTGGCGCTGGAGCTGATCGCCCAACTCGGCCGGATCGACGCCTTGGTGGTGAGCGTCGGCACCGGCGGGCACTCGGCGGGGGTCGCCGGGGTGCTGCGCGAGTGGTTCCCGGAGCTGCGGGTGGTCGGGGTGGACACCGTCGGTTCGACGATCTTCGGGCAGCCCGCGCTGCCGCGGCTGATGCGCGGGCTGGGCAGCAGCATCCACCCGCGGAACGTGGCCTACCCGCTGTTCGACGAGGTGCACTGGGTGGCCGCGCCCGAGGCCGTCGGGGCGGCCCGCGCCCTCGCCGTCTCGCGCTGGGCGACCGGGGGTTGGAGCGTCGGCGCGGTCGCGCTGGTGGCCCGCTGGCTGGCGGCCGCCACCGCCCCGGACACCCGGATCGCGGCGGTCTTCCCCGACGGCCCGCAGCGCTACGCCGGCACCGTCTTCGACGACGGCTGGTGCCGGGCCCGCGGCCTGCTCGGGCACCGGCTGCCCGAGCGGCCGGACGAGATCGCCCACCCCGGCGAGCGGACCGTGACCCGCTGGACGCGGTGCCGCACCGTCCTCGACCCGCTGGCCGGCGCGGGCCCGCTGCGGTCCGCCGGCGACCGCTCCGGCCCGGCGCGGGCCGCCCGGTGAGGGCGCTGTGGCGGCAGACCCGCTCCTTCGGCCCGACCGCCCGGCTGCTGATGGCCAATCAGTTCGCCATCAACCTGGCCTTCTACATGCTGATGCCCTACCTGGCCGCGCACCTCGCCGACGACCTGGGCCTCGCCGCCTGGACGGTCGGCCTGGTGCTGGGCGTGCGCAACCTCTCCCAGCAGGGCATGTTCCTGATCGGCGGCACGCTGGCCGACCGCTTCGGCCACCGCGGCCCGATCATCGCGGGCTGCCTGCTGCGCACCGCCGGCTTCGCGCTGCTCGGCCGGGTCGAGTCGCTGCCGGCGCTGCTCGCCGCGTCCGCCGCGACGGGCTTCGCCGGCGCGCTGTTCAACCCGGCGGTGCGCGCCTGCCTGGCGGCCGAGGCGGGCGAGGAGCGCCGGGTGGAAGCGTTCGCCGTGTTCAACGTGTACTACCAGGCCGGCATGCTGCTCGGCCCGCTGGCCGGACTCGCCCTGCTGGCCGCCGACTTCACCGCCGTCTGCACGGTGGCCGCGGCGGTCTTCGCGGCGCTCACCGTGCTCCAGTGGCGGGCCCTGCCGGCCCGCGGCGGCGGGCCGGGCGGGAGCGGGAGGGCGTCCTCGCGCAGTGGCGGACGGTGCTCGCCAACCGGCCGTTCCTGCTGTTCTCCGGCGCGATGACCGGCTCGTACCTGCTGACCTTCCAGGTGTACCTGGCGCTTCCGCTGGCCGCCGGCCGCGCCCTCGGCGCGGACGGCGCGAAGGCGACCACCGGCCTGTTCCTGCTGTCCGCGGCCGTCGCCGTGGCGGGCCAACTGCGGCTCACCGGCTGGGCCGGGGCCGCTTGGTCGCCCTCGCAGGCGCTGGTGCGCGGGCTGGCCGCGATGGGAGCGGCCTTCCTGCCGCTGGCGCTGCTCCCCCGGGCCGGCGCGGCGGCCCAGCTGGCGGCGCTGGCGGTCGCGGTGGCCGTCCTCGCCGCGGCGGGCGCGGTGGTCTACCCGTTCGAGATGGACACTGTGGTGACGCTCGCCCGGGGCCGCCTGGTCGCCACCCACTACGGCCTGTACAACACCGTCTCGGGGGTCGGCATCACCCTCGGCAACCTCGGGGTCGGCGCGCTCTGGGACTACGCCGCCCGCCACCGCGCCCCCTGGCTGCCGTGGCTCGCGCTGGCCGCCACCGGGCTGCTCTGCGCCACCGCCGTCCACCGCCTGGCCCGTACCGGGCGGCTTGCCCACCCGCCGCGGGAGGCGGCCCCCGCGCCGGCCTGACCCGGTCGTATTGCACACTATTTGCAACTGCAAATCTGATGCGAGAGTGGTGCGGGCCGATGCCGGAGTCGCCGGTGGTGCTGGGAATCGAGTCGTCCTGCGACGAGACGGGGGCCGGGCTGGTCCGGGACGGGGTGCTGCTCGGGCAGGCGGTCGCGTCGAGCATGGACGAGCACGCCCGGTACGGCGGGGTGGTGCCGGAGATCGCGGCCCGCGCCCACGTCCACGCGATGGCCCCGGTGGTGCGGGAGGCGCTGGATCGGGCCGGCCTGACGCTCGGTCAGGTCGGCGCGGTCGCGGTCACCACCGGGCCCGGCCTGTCCGGGGCGCTGCAGGTCGGCGTGGCCGCCGCCAAGAGCTACGCGTTCTCGCTCGGCGTGCCGCTGTACGGCGTGCACCACCTGGCCGGGCACGTGGCCGCCGCCGGGCTGGCGGGCGGCCCACTGCCGAACCCGTGCGTGGTGCTGATCGTCTCCGGCGGTCACACCTCGCTGCTGCTGGTCCGCGACCTGGCCCGCGACCCGATCGTGCACCTCGGCGACACCCTGGACGACGCGGCCGGCGAGTGCTTCGACAAGACCGCCCGCATCCTCGGCCTGCCCTACCCGGGCGGCCCGGCCGTCGACCGGGCCGCCCGCGACGGCGACCCGCACGCGGTGCGGCTGCCCCGCCCGCTCACCGGGCCGGGCGACCACCCGTACGCCTTCTCCTTCTCCGGGCTGAAGACCGCCGCCGCCCGCTGGGTGGAGGGCCACCGCGCCGCCGGCGCCGAGCCGCGGGTGGCGGACGCGGCGGCCTCGCTCCAGGAGGCGATCGCCGACACGCTGACCCGCAAGGCCGTCCGGGCCTGCGTCGACCACGGCATCGGCACCCTGGTGGTGGTCGGCGGCGTGGCCGCCAACTCCCGCGTCCGGGCGCTGACCGAGCAGCGCTGCGCCGCCGCCGGGATCGCCCTGCGGGTGCCGCCGCTGCCGCTGTGCACCGACAACGGCGCGATGGTCGCCGCGATCGGCGACCTGTTGGTCCGCGCCGGGGCCGCGCCCGCGCCGCTGGACGTGTCGATCGACCCGTCGGCGCCGCTGGAGTACGCCGCGCTGACGCCGCGGGCCCTGCGCCCGGCGGGTGCCGCCTGACTCCCCCGGCCAAGTCTCGCGGCGGGCGGGCGGGTTGACCGGAGCCCGGGCACGCCGGCGCCCCCGACCGGCCCGTACGGGGCTGGTCGGGGGCGCCGACTTCAGTGCTGCCGGGGCTCAGCTCACTGGGCGCTGTAGGTCGCGCCCGAGCCGACGAACTCGCCGGAGATGCCGTCCTGGCCGGCGAAGACCCAGAAGTTGCTGAACTGCGGGCCGTCCGGCGAGACGACCGAGTTGGTGTCCATGACCCCCGCACCCTGCTCGCCGACGTAGAACTGGCCGTGGCCGTAGTCGGCGTTCAGGCCTTCCTGGGCGGAGGCCAGGCCGGCGCAGCCGAGCAGGACCGGGGCGGTGAGGGCGAGGGCGGCAACGGTGCGGTGAAGAGCGCGCATGAGAAAAAGGTCCTTCCGATAACGGAGTTGAGGCGGAGGCGAACGGCCTCCCTGCACCCAGGAGACCCGAGCCCGACCGGGGCGGCCAGCCGGTGCGGGGCCGAATACTCCCCATGGCCGAGCAACGTGGCTCGTGCGGCCGACAGGGCCCGCCGTCCGGGCCACCTTGCGCCGGGCCACCCCTCCCCGCCGCCGTTCCGGGCCACAACACGGTTGCCCCCGAACGGAGTTGGCGGTCGCTCTCGCTCCAATGGCGGCGGCCGGAAATCGCTTGGCGCGCGCCGCTGCCTAGGATACCTTGGCTCAAAACTAGGGATCCTAGGCAGGGAGTGGGGAAGCCATGCAGGCGCTGACCGAGGCGGCGATCCGGGCGTCGTTCGTCAACTGCACCAAAGGGGAGGCCGGTCGGGCCCGGCTGCCGCGGGAGCTGGCCGAGCTGGACTGGGAGGGGCTGGACTTCCTGGGCTGGCGGGAGCCGGGCGCGCCGGAGCGCGGGTACCTGGTGGCGGAGTTCGAGGGCCGGACGGTGGGCGTGGCGCTGCGGCTGGCCAGCGGCCGGGCGCGGGCCGGGGCGGGGCGATGTGCTCGATCTGCCTGACGGCCCATCCGGCCTCGGGCGTGGCCCTGATGACGGCCCGTCGGGCGGGCCGGGCGTCGGCGGAGGAGTACGCGTCGGCGGGCGAGTACTTCTGCAGCGACCTGGCGTGCCCGCTGTACGTGCGGGGCCGCCGGCGGGTCGCGGCGGGCGGGGCGCGGATGGCCGAGAGCCTCGGCACGGAGCAGCGGGTGGCGCGGATGCGCGCGAACCTGGCCGGGTTCCTCGGGCGGGTCGTCCGGTGACGGCGCGGGAGGAGCCCGGGCCGCCCGGCGGGCCGATGGTGCGGACGGCGCTGCTGCTGGCGGCGGGGGCGTTCGTCGCACTGCTGGACACCACGGTGGTGGGGGTGGCGCTGGAGTCGTTCGCGCGGCGGTTCGGCGCGGGGCCGGCGCAGGTGCAGTGGGTGGCGACGGCGTACCTGCTGGCGATGTCGGCGGTGATTCCCGCGACGGGCTGGGCGGCCCGCCGGTTCGGGGCGGTGGCGTGCTGGACGGCGTCGCTGGCGGTGTTCCTGCTGGGGTCGGTGCTGTGCGGTCTGGCCTGGTCACTGGTGGCGCTGGTGGCGTTCCGGGTGGTGCAGGGGCTGGGCGCGGGGATGCTGTTCCCGTTGATGCGGATCCTGGTGGTGCAGGTGGCCGGGCCGCGACGGATGGGGCGGATGATGGCGCTGATCGCGGCGCCGGTGCTGCTGGCGCCGCTGGTGGGGCCGGTGGTGGGCGGGGCGCTCGTGCAGGGCGCCTCGTGGCGCTGGGTGTTCCTGCTGAACGTGCCGGTCTGCCTGGCCGTGGTGGTGCTGTCGCCGCTGCTGATGCGCAATCAGCGGGGCGACGGGCCGGGCCGGTTGGACGTGGCGGGCCTGGTGACGGTGAGCGGCGGGCTGACGGCGGCCGTCCTCGGGTTCGCCCGGCTGGGCGGGGGCCGGCCGGCGGGCGATCCGGGCGTGCTGGTGCCGCTGCTCGCGGCGGCGGGGCTGCTGGTGGCGCACGGGGTGCTGGCGCGCCGCCGGCCGGAGCCGGGGGTGGTGGACTTCGGCCTGTTCCGGGACCGGGCGTACGCCGCGTCGACCACCGTCTCGCTGCTGAACAGCTTCGGCCTCTACGGGGCGGTGGTGCTGGTGCCGCTGTTCTTCCAACAGGCCGGTGGCCGTGGGCCGTTGGCCACCGGCCTGATCATGGTGGCGCAGGGGCGGGCGCGGGGCCGCGGTGCTGCTGGTCGGGCGGGTGATCGACGCCCGGAGCAATCCGCGGGCGCTGGTGCTGGCCGGGCTGGCGCTGGTGGCGGCGGGGCTGGCGGTGTTCGCCCGGGCCGGCAGCGCGGAGCCCGGGGCCCTGCTGCTCCTCGCGCTGTTCGCGCAGGGCGTCGGCCTGGCGCTGGCGGCCTCGCCGGTGATGGTGACGCTCTACCACTCGCTGCCGCCGGCGGCGGTGCCCGCCGCGACCACCGCGAACGCGGTCGCGCAGCAGCTCGGCGCGGCGGCCGGCACGACGGTGGCGGCACTGGTGCTGCAGCACGCCTCGCACGGCGGCGCCGGGACGGTCGCGTCGTTCCGCACCGCGTTCGCGGTGGCGCTGGCCTTCGTGCTGCTGACGGCGGTCCCGGCGGCCTTCCTGCCCGCCCGGCGGAAGGTCTAGGGCCAGTTCTCCAGCAGTTGGTGCAGGCCGGCCACGATGCGGCGCCAGGAGCCGTCCACCTCGCGCGGATCGTGGAAGCCGCCGTTGGCCTCGATGCCGATGAAGCCGTGGAAGGTGGAGCGCAGCAGGCGGACGGCGTCGGTCAGGTCGGGCTCGTCCAGGCGGTAGTGGCGCATCATCGCGTAGGTGAGTTCGACCGTCCGGGCGAGTGCGTCGGTGCCGGCGAAGTCGGCCGGTTCGAAGCGCAGTTGGGTGGCGGCGTAGCGGCCGGGGTGCTGCTGGGCGTACGTCCGGTAGGCGTCGGCGAAGGCGGTGAGGGCGTCGGCGCCGGAGCGGCCGGCGACGGCGGCCGCGATGCGGTCGTTGATCTCCTCGGTGGCGAGCAGGGCGACCCGGGTGCGGATCTCCCGGAGGCTCTTGACGTGCGAGTAGAGGCTGGCGTCCTTGACGCCGAAGCCGCGGGCGAGCTCGGAGGCGGTGACCTTGTCGATGCCGACGCGGTCGGCGAGTTCGGCGGCGGCGCGGGTGATCCGGTCGACCGTCAGGCCAGCGTGCGCGCCCATTTTCCCCGTTCCGAAACCTCGACCTGCCGAGCCTGCGTCAGTGTATCCGGGTGGATCGGGGCGGATTCGGGTGCGACGTTCCGGCGTGACGAGGCGTCTGGAAGGTGGGGCCTTCGCGCCCCAAGCCGGGAAGATCATCTGATGTCCCATCAGATGGTAATGTACCGGACAAAACGGGGGCGTGGGTGACGCACGTGCCCCGGCCGATCCGCACTCTGGAGCCACCCGTGTCCGCACGCCTGTACCGCCGCAGCATTCCGCTCGCGGCCGCGGTCCTCGCCGCCTCGCTGCTCGCCGTCTCGGCCCAGGCCGACGACCCGGCGCCGGCCGACGCCACGCTGACCGCCGACCTGAACACGCTGCTCTCCGACCCGCGGCTGGCGAACGCGCAGGCGGGCGTCGAGGTGCTGGACGCCACCACCGGCGAGGTGCTGTACGCGCGCCAGCCGCAGGCGCTGTTCACCCCCGCGTCGACCCTGAAGACCGTGACCTCGACCGCGGCGCTGGACCTGCTGGGCGCGGACTACCGGTTCACCACCGAGGTCCGCAGCACCGGCACCACCTACAACGACACCCTGGTCGGCGACCTGGTGCTGCGCGGCGGCGGCGACCCCAGCCTGCTGGTGCAGGACCTCGACGAGCTGGCCTCCAAGGTCGCGGCGACCGGCATCTCCACCGTCACCGGCCGGGTGCTGGCCGACGGCACCCGCTACGACTCGACCCCGCTCGGCCCCGGCTGGGCCTGGGACGACGAGCCGTACTCGTACAGCCCGCAGATCTCCGCGCTGACCGTCGCCAACGACGCCGAGTACATGATGGACACCGCCCAGGTGGTGATCACCCCCGGCGCGGTCGGCGAGGCCGCCAAGGTCACGACGGTGCCCGCCGAGGCGCCGATGAAGTTCGTCGGCACGGTCGCCACCGGCGCGGCCGGCACCGGCTCGACCGCCGGCGTGGACCGCCGCCGCGGCAGCAACGACGTGTCGCTGTCCGGCAGCGTCGCGGCCGGCTCCGCGCCGGTCACCGCCTGGGTGACCGTCGAGGACCCCAGCACGTACGCCTCCAAGGTGTTCGCGGGCGCGCTGGCCCGGCACGGCGTGAAGGTGCAGCGCGGGGTGCAGGCCGCGAACGGCTCGGAGACCTCGCAGCCGCTGGCCTCGCACCAGTCGAAGACCCTGGCCGAGCTGATCGTCCCGATGCTGAAGATCAGCAACAACGGCATCGCCGAGCACCTCACCAAGGAGATCGGCAAGGTCAAGGGCGGTCGCGGCGACTGGGCGACCGGCGTCAACCAGGTCAACGCCTTCCTGAAGGCGAACGGCGTGAACGGCCCGACCACCCGTCAGGTGGACGGCTCCGGCCTGTCCCGCTACGACCTGATCACCCCGGCGAAGATGGCCGACCTGCTGAAGGTCGCCCAGAGCAAGCCGTGGTTCGACGCCTGGTACAACGCGCTGCCGGTCGCGGGCAACCCGCAGCGGATGGTCGGCGGCACCTTGGCCGCCCGCATGCGCGGCACCAAGGCCGAGAACAACGTGCACGCCAAGAGCGGCTCGATGAGCGGCGTCGACAACCTGCTCGGCTACGCCACCGCGCCCGACGGCCGCAAGCTCGCCTTCGTCGTGATGGTCAACAACTACGCCGGCACCAGCCCGCGCCCGGTCGTCGACGCGATAGCCGTCCGGCTGGCCACCGGGCCCGCCGCCGCCCCGGCCCAGCTGAAGTCCAACTCGCTGGTCGCGCCCTCCGGTTCCGGCGACGCCTACGCCGGCACCCGCTGGGAGGACTGCGAGACGCTGTCGCACTGCTGACGCTCCGTCACCGTGGGCCCCGTCGCACCGGCGACGGGGCCCACGGCCGTTCCCGGGGCCGGAGGATTTCCTCAATCAAGCGCTTGATCAGCGGCCCGCGCCGCGCGTACGCTCCCGCCATGAGCCAGCCCCTGACGGCCGCCGAGGCGAGCCGGGAGCGGATCCTCGCGGCCGCCACCGCCCTGTTCGCCGAGCACGGCTACGACGGCACCACCACCCGGACGATCGCCGGCGCCGCCGGACTGAACGTCGCCACCGTCGCCTACCACGTGGGCACCAAGGCCGACCTGTACCGCGAGGTGATGCGGCGGGCCCACGAGGCGGAGCGGGCCGCCGTCACCGCCGCGCTCGCCGGGTTCGCCGCCGCCGCCCCGGACGACCCGGCCCGGGCCGCCGCCGAATTCGCCGACCGCTACCTGGACTTCTGCCTGGACCAGCCGCAGGTCCCCGCACTCTGGATGCGCCGCTGGATGGCCGACGCCGCCGAGTTCGCCGACCTGGAGGAGCGCTACGCCCGCCCCCTGCTGGACGCCGTCCGCGACGGACTCCGCGCCGCACTCCCCCGGTTGACGCCCGACCGGGCCGAACTCGCGGTGTGGACGGTGCTGTGGACCACGCACGGCTTCTGCCGCTCCATGATCCGCGCCCAGGTGCCGCGCTTCCGCGCCCACCTGCGGGCGCTGGTGGTCCGCGAACTCGGCCTCGGCGAACCGATATGACGGACCGTCCGGAACTGTCCCGGCGGGAGCTCGCCGGGTACGCGATCGGCTCGGTCGGCACCGGCATCCACTCCACCGTCCCCGGGCTGCTGCTGCTCTACTTCATGACCGACGCGCTCGGCGTGCCCGCCGGCCTGGCCGGGCTGGTGGTCGCCCTGCCCAAGGCCTGGGACGCGCTGTTCAACCCGCTGGTCGGCGCGGCCAGCGACCGCGAGGCGCTGCGCACCGGACGCCGCACCCGGATCCTGCTGGCCGGCGCGCTCGCCCTGCCGGTCGCGTTCGCCGCGATGTTCCTCTCCCCGCTCACCGGCGCCGGCGCCGCCGCCTGGGTCGCCGTCACCTTCGTGCTCGCCTCCAGCGCCTTCGCGCTGTTCCAGGTCCCGTACGTGGCGCTGCCCGCCGAGATGTCCGACCGGCCGCGGCCCGCACCCGGATCATGGTCTGGCGGATCGTCTGCCTGACCGTGGGCATCCTGGTCGCGGGCGGCCTCGCCCCCGCCCTGGTGTCGCTGGCCGGCGGCGGGCGCGGCGGCTACGGCGTGATGGCCGCCGTCGTCGCCGCCCTGCTGCTGGTGACGCTGCTGGTCCCGGCGCTCGGGGCCCGCCGGGTGCCGGCCCGGCCCGGCGCCGAACCGCTCGGGCTGCGGGCGGCGCTGCGCACGGCGCGCGGCAACCGGGCGTTCTTCGCGCTGCTCGGCGCGTTCGTGCTGCAGGCCGCCGCGGTGGCGATCATGCTGGCCGCCGCGCCGTACGCCGCCACCTACTGGCTGGGCGGGTACGGGCTGACCTCGGTGCTGTTCGTCTGCCTGGTCGCGCCGAGCGCGGTCGCCGTCCCGCTCTGGGGGCGGGCCGCCGCCCGCTGGGGCCGGCTGCGCTGCCTGACCGCCGCGACCGGCCTGTTCGTCCTCGCCTCGGCCGCGCTCTGGCCCGCCGCGCACCGCGCGCACGGGCAGGCCGGGCAGGCCGGGCTCGTGCTGGCGCTGTGCGCGCTGCTGGGCGTGGCGTACGCGGCGCTGCAGGTGCTGCCGCTGTCGCTGCTGCCGGACACCGTGCACGCGGACGCGGCCCGCACCGGCCGGCTCCAGTCGGGGGCGTTCACCGGGCTGTGGACCGCCGGGGAGACGGCGGGGCTGGCCGCCGGGCCCGGACTGTTCTCGCTGGCGCTGGCCGCCGCCGGGTTCGCCTCCTCCACCACCGACCACCCGGTGGCGCAGACCGGCGCCGCCCGGGCCGGGGTGCTGCTCGGCTTCAGCCTGGTGCCGGCCGCCCTGATGCTGCTCTCGCTGCCCGCCCTGCGCGCCTACGGCCGGCGCCGGGCCGCTTCCGCCCCGCCCGCCGTCAACTCCCCGATCGGAGCCGAGTCATGACCGTCCCCCACCCCGGCCTGCCGCAGTCCGGCCGCCCCGCCGAGGAGTTGCTCGCCGAGCTGCGCGCGCTGACCGCCGGCGACCTGCCCACCCGGGGCGGGCGCACCACCGCGTACACCTACGACGCGGGCCGGCCCGAGGTCCGGGAGGCCGCCGAGCGCGCGTACCTGGCGATGCTGGAGGTCAACGGCCTCGACCCGACGGCGTTCCCGAGCGTCGTCGCGCTGGAGCGGCAGGTGGTCGGCGCGGTCGCCGCCCGGCTCGGCGGGGACGACGGCACGCCCGGCATCTTCACCAGCGGCGGCACCGAGTCGATCCTGCTGGCGGTGAAGGCCGCCCGGGACGCCCGGCCGGACGTCGCCGAGCCGGAGATCGTCGTCCCGGCGACCGCGCACGCCGCGTTCTTCAAGGCCGGCCGCTACCTGAAGGTCGCGGTGGTGCCGGTGCCGGTCGACCCGTCGACGTTCCGGGCGGTGCCGGCCGCGATGGCCGCCGCGTGCGGCCCGAACACCGTGCTGGTGGTCGCCTCCGCGCCCTCGTACGCGCACGGCGTGGTCGACCCGGTCGCCGAGATCGCCGCCGGCGCGGCCGCGCGCGGCCTGCCCTGCCACGTGGACGCCTGCGTGGGCGGCTGGCTGCTGCCCTGGCTCGCCGAAGCGGGCGCGCCCGTCCCGCCGTTCGACCTGTCGGTGCCCGGGGTGACCTCGCTCTCCTGCGACCTGCACAAGTTCGGGTACGCGCCCAAGGGCGCCTCCGTGCTGCTGTTCCGGGACCGGCCGATGCGGCTGGCCGCGTACTTCGCCTGCGCGCAGTGGCCCGGCTACCCGGTGGTCAACTCGACGGTGCAGAGCAGCAAGGGCGCGGGCCCGCTGGCCGCCGCCTGGGCCACCCTGCAGGCCCTCGGGGCGGACGGCTACCGGGAGTTGGGGCGCGCCGCGCTGTCCGCGACGCGTCGGCTGATCGCCGGCGTCGACGGGATCGACGGGCTGCGGGTGCTCGGCTCCCCGGACGCGACGCTGGTCGCCCTCGGCGCGGACGACCCGGCGCTCGACCTGTGGGAGCTGGCCGACGAGTCGCGTGCCCGGGGCTTCTTCCTGCAACCGCAGTTGAGCGTCTCCGGCCTGCCCGCCAGCCTGCACCTCACCCTCACCGGCGTCAGCGAGCAGGGCGTGGACGGACTGCTGGCCGTCCTCCGCGACGCCGTCGCCGCGGTCCGCGCGCGCGGCCCGGTCGCCCCGCCGACCGAACTGCTCGCCCTGCTCGGCGAGTTCGACCTCGCCGAGCTCGACGACCCGGCCTTCGCCGCGCTCCTCCCCGCCACCGGCTTCGCCCCGTCCCGCAGCGCCCCCGTCAACCGCCTCCTCGACGCCCTGCCCCCGCACCTGCGCGACCGGCTCGCCACGCGGTTCCTGTCGGTGCTCTACAGCCCGTACCTGGACTGAACCCGGCGGGGCCGGGGCACTTGGGGGCACGGGCGGTTCCGGGGGAGACTGGCCGCGGAACGCAGGGCCGGACGAGGGGTGCAGCCGTGACCGTCGACAAGCGCGTGGGACCGCCGAGGTTCGGGAGCGAACGCGAAACGCTGCGGGCCGCCCTCGACTACCACCGCGCGACGCTGGCCATGAAGTGCGAGGGGCTCACCGACGAGGAGCTGCGGCAGCAGTCGGCACCGCCGTCCACGCTCTCGCTGCTCGGCCTGGTCCGGCACCTGGCGGAGGTCGAACGCGCCTGGTTCCGCCGGGTGTTCGAGGACCACGACGCGCCCATGGTGTGGTCCGACCGGATCGACTTCCAGGCCGCGTACGACGCGAGCGCGTCGACCCGGGACGAGGCGTTCGGGGCCTGGGAGGCGGAGGTGGAGAACTCGCGCCGGATCGAGCGGGAGGCGGAGTCCCTGGACCGGGCCGGGCACCAGCCGCGCTGGGGCGAGGACGTGTCGCTGCGGATGGTGATGGTGCACGTGCTCCTGGAGTACGGCCGCCACAACGGGCACGCGGACCTGCTGCGCGAGGGCGTCGACGGGACGGTGGGCGCCTGAGGCGGCCCTACGACGGTCCGCCCGAAGCGGTTCCGCCCTGCGGGAGGAGGGCGGCGAGGCCGTCCGCGAGGCGCTGGAGGCCGAACTCGAAGCGGGTGTTCATGTCGGGGTCGGTGAGGTCGTCGGCGAGGGCGACCAGGTTGGGGTAGGTGTCGCCGGGGAGGGTCCGGAAGGTCTCGCCGGCGGCGCGGGCGGCCTCGCCGCGGCTGGCGCCGGCGGCCTCGGCGGCGGACAGCGGGGACTGCTCCTGGAGCACGAAGCCCTGGACGTACGCGGACAGCAGGTAGGAGGCCATCGCGGCGTCGGCGTCGCCGAAGCCGGCGGCGCGCAGGCGGTCGAGCTGGTCCTCCAGGACGGCGAGGGTGTGCGGGCCGGGGGCCAGGCGGCCGGCGACGACCTTGGCGGCGTCGCGGCGGGCGAGCAGCAGGGCGCGGTGGCGGCGGCCGTACTCGAGGAACTGCTCGCGCCAACTGCCTTCCCGGGGCGGGATCTCCGCGTCGGCGATCAGCGCGTCGTTGAGCAGGTCGAGCAGTTCCTCCTTGTTGCGGACGTGCCAGTACAGCGAGGCGGCCCGGACGCCGACCTCGGCGGCGACCTTGCGCATGGACAGGCCGGCCAGGCCGTCGCGTTCGAGGACGCGCAGGGCGGCGGCGGCCAGGCTCTGGCGGGTGACCGCGGGGGTGGGCTCGGCCATGTCGGTTCCTCGGGAGGGGTGGTCCGGGGCGGTGGATCGCGCTTGCAATCTAACACTGTTAGGGCCATTCTGAGGGCTCCAGCAGCCCCTAACATCGTTAGGGGCCGGTCGACATGCCCGGAGGGGGACGGTTTCGGTGGAAGGCTCGGCCGGCGCGCGCGAGGCGCGCCGCAAGTGGCAGGCGCTCGGCACGCTCTGCGTCACGATGTTCATGGCGATGCTGGACAACGTCATCGTCAACATCGCGCTGCCCCGGATCGGCCGGGACCTGGACGCGGGCATCAGCGGCCTCCAGTGGGTCGCCGAGGGCTACAGCCTGGTGTACGCGGCGCTGCTGCTCACCGGCGGCACGCTCGGCGACCGGTACGGCCGGACCCGGGTGTTCCGGCTGGGCCTCGCGCTGTTCACCGCCGGCTCGGCCGCCGCCGCACTGGCCGGCGGCGTCGGGATGCTGGTCGCGGCGCGGATGCTGCAGGGCGTCGGCGCGGCCCTGCTGACGCCGGGCAGCCTGGCGATCCTGCGCGAGGTGTTCACCGACGAGCGGGAGCGGGCCCGGGCGCTCGGGCTGTGGTCGGGGGTGTCCGCGCTCGGCCTGTCGATCGGGCCGGTGATCGGCGGCCCGATGGTGGACGCGTTCGGCTGGGCCAGCGTGTTCTGGATCAACGTGCCGGTCGGGCTGCTCGGCCTGGTGCTCGCCCACCGGGTGCTGCCGGTGATCGCGCCGCGCGAGCGGCGACTCGACCTGGCCGGCCTCGGGCTGTCCGCCGCCGGTCTCGGCGCGCTGGTCTACGGCCTGATCGAGGGCCCGGGCCGCGGCTGGACGTCCCCGGCCGTGCTGGCCTGCGGGGCGGCGGCCGCGGTGCTGCTGACCGCCTTCGTGCTGGTCGAACTGCGGGCGCCGGAGCCGATGCTGGAGCTGCGGCTGTTCCGCGACCGGGTGCTCGCCGGGGCGCTGCTGAGCGGCCTGATGGTCAGTTTCGGCATGTTCGGCGCGCTGTTCTTCCTGCCGCTGATGCTCCAGGGCGTGATGCGCTGGAGCCCCACCGACGCCGGGTACGCCGGGCTGCCGATGTCGCTCGTGATCACGCTCGCCGCCCCGCTGTCCGGCAGGCTGACGTCCCGTCACGGCCCGCGCCTGCCGCTGGTGCTGGGCATCGCGCTGTGCGCGGCCGGCCTCGGCGGGCTGTCGCTGTACGGCGGGCACGCGCACTACTGGTCGTACCTGTGGACGCTGGTGGTGCTCGGCTTCGGCATGGGCCTGACCTTCACGCCGGTGTCGATCGCGGTGCTGCAACGGGTCGCCCCGGCACGGACCGGGATGGCCTCGGCGACCGTCAACACGCTGCGCGAACTCGGCGGCGTGCTCGGCATCGCCGTCCTCGGCGCCGTCCTCACCGACCGCCTGACCGGCTCGCTCACCGGTGCGTTCGGCCGCCTCGGACTGCCCGCCGACCAGGTGCCGCACGCGGTCTCCGCGCTGACCGGCCACGGCGCCGGACCCGCCGCGGCGCCGACTCCCCTGCCGGTGCGGGCCGCTGTCGACACCGCCTTCGTCGACGCCCTGCACCTGGCGCTGCGCTGCGGGTCGGCCGCCCTGGCCGCCACCGCCGTGCTGGTCGCCGTGCTGCTGCACCGCGCGGCCGGCCGCCGGCCCGCAGCGGTGGCCGCGCCCGCCGTGGAGCCGGCCGGGGTCGGCCGGTGAACGGCGGTGCGGCGCCCCCGGGGTGACGGCCGTCCGTCGCCCCGGGTTCACCCGTTCCGGTAAAGCGGCGTCAAAGGGAACACCAAGTAGGGTGACGGGCAGCACAACGAGGATTGCGCGGGGATGTGGTGAACGGGGCTGGTTCGACGCCCCGTCTTCGCTAGCATGACCCGCTCAAGTGGTCGGACCGACACCGGTGTTGGGGGATGGCGTGCGCGACGTGGGCCCAGGCGGGAGTGGCGGCGGGTTCCGGGTGGCACCGGACGAGCTGGAGGCGGCGGGGCAGACCGCGGGGGGTGTCGCCGAGCGGGTGCCGGGCGAGACCTCGCGGGTGCTGGGCGCCTCCGACGACGCCGAGGGCGGCCTGCGCGGCTGGCTGACGGGCAGTGAGCTGGACGCCTGCACCACCGAGTGGAAGTCGATCCTGGACAAGCTGTCCGCGGAGATGGACCAGCAGGGCGACAACCTCCGGCAGACCGCGGCGAACTACCGCCGCGCCGAGCAGGAGGCGGGCAGCGGCATGACCGCGCCCGCCGGGCGGTGACCATGGACATCCCCACGCTCCGCGACGCGGACCCGAACCGTCTGTTCGGCGCCGCCGACGCCTACGCGGCGCTCGCCGCCTCCTTCGCCGACCACGCCGGGACGTGGCGCGACGGCGTCGACGGCCGGGTGCAGTCCTCCGGCTGGAGCGGCGACGCGGCCGAGCGCGCCCGCCAGTCGCTCTCCCGGACCACCGGCAAACTCACCGCCGCGCAGATGGAGTTGGCCCGGATCGCGCCCGTCCTGCGGGAGGGCGCGGAAGCCTTCGTGCTGGCCCAGGCCAAGCTGCGGGCCGCGCTGAACGACGCGCAGGCCGGCGGCTTCCAGGTCTCCGACGACGGCGGCATCTCCTGGCCGCCGCCCAGCGCCGCCGAACGGCACGACCCGGACGCCCCGGACCGCACCCGGCAGGGCACCGAACTGCGCGACCGGATCGGCGACGCGCTGACCGAGGCCGCGCACGCCGACCAGGTCACCGCCGAGCGGCTGCGGCAGTACACCACCGACGCCCGCACCGGCGCCGGACTCGACCCGGGCACCGCCGCGATGCGCCTGAACAGCGCGGTGCTCGGCGCGCTGAACCCGTTCGGCGGCAGCGAGGACCTGGTCCGCGCGGGCATGCCCGGCCAGGACGCCTCGCCGACCGAGGTGAACTCCTGGTGGAAGTCGCTGCCGGCGGACGAGCAGCAGCGGCTGATCAACGAGTACCCGGCCGACCTCGGCAACCGCGACGGCATCCCGACGCCGGCCCGCGACCAGGCCAACCGGATCCACCTCGACCAGCTGATCAGCGACCTGTCGTCCCGTCAGAACCCGTCGGAGTGGGACAAGAAGAAGCTGGAGGGCTTCCGCGCGATCCACGACCGGCTCCAGGACGACCAGGGCAAGCAGCCGCCCGCGTACCTGATGGTGATCGGCGACCAGGGCCAGGGCCGGGCCGCGATCGCCTACGGCAACCCGGACACCGCGGACGACGTGGTGGCCTACGTGCCCGGCCTGAACACCGAGGTCAAGAACATGGGCGCCGGTGACGCCAACCGGGCCCGCGACCTGTGGCAGTCCGCGCACGACACCGACCCGAGCCGCTCCACCGCCTCGATCGCCTGGCTGGGCTACGACACCCCGCAGGCCAAGGGGATCGGCCCGGACGCGCTGGCGGTGGCCGGCGACGAGCGGGCCAAGCAGGGCGGCGAGGCCTACCAGGGCTTCCTGCAGGGCCTGCGCGCCACCCACGAGGGCCAGCCGGCCCACCTGACGGCGCTCGGCCACAGCTACGGCTCGTTCACGGTCGGGCAGGCCGCGCAGCGGCCCGGCGGCATCCCGGCGGACGACATCATCCTGGTGGGCTCCCCGGGCACCGGCGCGCAGCAGGCCTCGCAGCTCGGCGTGGACTCCTCGCACGTCTGGGTGGGCGCGGCCGAGCACGACCCGGTGTCGCACCTGCCGAGCCACGCCGAGGCGAAGGGCATAGGCATCGGCGCCGGCATCGGCGGCCTGATCGGCGGCCTGCCGGGCGCGGCGCTCGGCGGCTTCATCGGCGACAAGATCGCCGGGCACGACGACCCGCACGAGCTGTGGTTCGGGCAGGACCCGGCGAGCTCCGAGTTCGGCGCCCGCCGCTTCGACGTGGCGGACGGCCCGATGGGCTTCCAGTCGCACTCGGACTACTGGAATCAGGGCGACGGCCGGGACGGCCACTCGCTGCGCAACATGGGCATGATCGTCTCCGGTCACGGCGACCGGGTGATCGGACAGGACCGGCGATGAACGACTTCGCGGCACCCCACCCCTCGGCCGAACTGCTGGCCGCGAAGGCGGCGGTGGACGAGCTGCTGGACTCCGCCCCGGCGGCGCTGAACCCGCCGGCCGACTGGGCGGACGGCCCGTACGTGGAGGTGGAGCACGAGCACGCCTACACCCGGGAGCCGGACGGCACCGCGCACCTGGAGAAGCGGCGCTACCTGATGACCCGGCTCTCCGCCGACCGCTACCCGGAGCTGCTCGCCCAGCTGGGCCTGGCCTGGCGGGCCCGCGGCTGGCAGGTGAGCGGCGAGGACGATCCGGTGCTGCCCGTGCTGCGGGCCGAATCGCCGCTCGGGACGCTGGAGTTGAGGATCGGCATCCCGGGGAATGCGACACTGCTGGCACGGGTGCAGGACGTGCCGCCGAGCGGCACCTCGTACCCGTTCGGCGGCGACAGCACCGTCCCGCTGGGGCCGGACGGCGTGATGGACACCATGCCGCGCCGGCACGACCCGTTCTGGTCGGTGTAGGGCCGGGTCGGGGGCGGGACAGGTGGCGGCGGAAGAGGGACTTCGGATGAGACTGCGGGTGGCGGGCGCCGTCGCGGCGCTGGTGCTGGGCCCCCTGCTGGCGGGCTGCGGCCCGTCCGGCGGGACGACGGGCGCGGCGGGCGCGGCGGGCGCGGCGGCGCCTCCCCCGGCGGACCGGGCCCGGGGGCAGTTGCAGGAGCTGGTGGACGGCACCACCTCGGCGCTGACCCCGGCGGTGCGGTTCGCCGACGACGCGTTCCGCTCGGTGCCGCACGAGAACGCGAACCGGGACAACGACGGCACCGCGCAGTTGACGCTGCGCCGGTACGTGCTGACCAAGGTCGGCGAGGCCAACCGGCCCCGGCTGCTGGAGCAGGTCAAGGCGTACTGGACCGGCCGCGGCTGGACGCTGACCGAGAACTCGGCGTACGCGGCGGGCGCGCGGACGGCGGACGGGACCGGGGTGACGGTCACCATCGGCGTGCCCGGCAACGTGACGGTGGCCGCCACCGCACGGGTGAAGGACCCGGGCGCCACCGAGCCGTTCGGGCCGGCGCCGTCCCCGCTGCCGACCGCCCCCGGCGGCGGCCCGGACACCGTGCCGCGGTTCGAGGATCCGGCCTGGTCCTGAACCTTTCCGCCCTCCCGCCCCCGCCCCTGACCTGGACGAACCGGGCCGGAACGGGTCTGATCGGGCGTCAGCACGGGTGACGTGCGCGGCATTTGCCCGGGGGCCTCTGGGGTGGCGTGGTCATGCTGGCTATAGTCGCCCATGATCTAGCCGGAACGGCGGCCGGCCGAGGGGGTTCCCTCGGTATTGCCATGCCGCCTTCCGCCATGCCGCCATACCGTCCGGTGTCCTCGGGCCGTCGTGTGTTCCGCCGTTGACCACGGGGAGAGACGACGACCATGGCACACACGACCCGACGGGGGCGCACCGCGCTCGTCGCCGTCATCGGTGGGGCACTGCTGCTCGGCGGCTGCGGCACCGGCGGCTCCCACGACAAGAAGGTGGACCTGCACGCGCTGCTGCCGGAGGCGGTCCGCAAGTCCGGGGTGCTGACGGTGGGCGCCTCGTTCACCGCCGCGCCGGTGGTGTACCGCAACGACCGCAACGAACCGGACGGGCTGGACCCGCACCTGGCCGAGAAGCTCGGCGAAGTACTCGGCATCCGGCTGGAGTTCCAGGACGCCGGAGCGTTCGCGAACGTGCTGCCGGGCCTGATGAACCGTCAGTACGACGTCGCGATGTCCGGCATCACCGACACCCGCGAGCGCGAGGAGGGCCTGGACAAGGACGGCAAGCCGACCGGTCCGGGCGTCGACTTCGTCGACTACTTCATGGCGGGCATCGGCATCGCCGTCGACAAGGGCAACCCGCAGAACGTCACCGACATCGACCACCTGTGCGGGCACACCGTGGTGGTCAAGAAGGGCACCACCCACGACGACCTGGTGCAGCGCCAGACCAAGGTCTGCGAGCACCAGTCGAAGCCGCTGAAGCTGGTGGAGACCGACACCGACACCGCCGCGCTGGACAAGCTGAAGGGCCAGGCGGACGCGTTCATCACCGACTACCCGAAGGCCCAGTACGCGGCGCAGACCGTCGACAACGGCAACGCGTTCCAGATCGGCGGCCCGCAGATCCAGCCCCGACCGTTCGGCATCGCGCTGCGCAAGGACGACGCGGCGCTGCGCGACGTGCTGATGCGGGCGATGAACCGGCTGATCACCGACGGCACCTACGACCAGGTGCTGTCCGACCACAACCTGGCGGTCGGGGCGATCCAGAACTCGGTGATCAACGGCTCGACCTGATCCCGGCCGGGCTCCTCCGGGCACTCCGGCCCGCGCCGGGGTCAGCCCGCGCGGAAGGCCAGCACCGCGAGGTCGTCGCCGAGGGTGCCGGCGTGCCGGCGGACGTCCTGGTCGAGGAAGGCGACCAGGGTGTCCGGGTCGGTGATCGGCAGCGTGCCCAGCCGGGCCGCCAGCGGGTAGAACGCGCCGTCGCGGTCGCGGGCCTCGGTGACGCCGTCGGTGTGCAGCAGCAGGCTGTGCCCGGGCGGCAGCGGCACGGCGGCGGGCGGGCGGCCGGCCCGGCCGCGAGGTGGCCGAGGCCGAGCGGGAGCTCCTCGGCGCAGCGGACGGCGGCGACCGTGCCGGGCCCGACCACCAGCGGGGCGAGGTGGCCGCGGTTGACCAGCTCGAACTGCCCGGTGACCGGGTCGTGCTGGAGCAGGACGGCGGTGACGAACAGCTCGCCGTCGCCGCGCCGCTCGGCCGCGCGCCGCACCTGGCGGTCGAGCTGGGCGGCGAGTTCGCCGAGGTCGGCGGTCTCGTGGGCGGCGATCCGGAACGCGCCGATCACGTCGGCGACGGTGCGCACCGCCTCCAGGCCCTTGCCGCGGACGTCGCCCAGCAGGATCCGGGTGCCGTGCCGGGTCTCGCACACGTCGTAGAGGTCGCCGCCGATGCCGAAGTCGGCCTCGGCGGGCCGGTACAGCCCGGCGGCGCGCAGGGTGCCGGCCCGCGCCGGGACGGGGTGCAGCACGGTGTGCTGGAGGGTGTCGACGACGGCCCGCATCCGGACCAGGGCGCGGGCCTGCCGGCGCCGCTGGGTGGAGAGCCCCGCGCCCATCACCCCGGACAGCACGGTGGCCAGGTACGTCCACAGGTGGTGCTGCTCGTGCAGGTGCCCGGAGCGCATGGCGAGCAGCGCCTGCAGGCCGACGGTGAGGACGGTGGCGCCGGCCACCGCGGCGGGGCCGACGCTGAACGCCACGACCACCGGCAGCACGGTCAGCAGGAAGCCCGCGGCCACGGACCGCGGGACGGACTCCTCCAGCGCCAGATCGGCCACCAGCAGCAGGACCGGCAGCAGCCGCGCCCAGACCGGCGTGCGCAGCGCCTCCGCCATCGCCGCCTCCCAGCGGGCGGTGGCCTCGCGGCCGTGCTGGGGGCGCGGCTCCTCGGCGGGGGCGACGCGAACGGGACTCACGGTGGGCGCGGGCATGCTGACCTCCTCGGCGGGCGCCCGGATGCGGGTGCGGTTCCCCTCCATCGTCCCGTGCCACGGGTCGGGACCACCCCTTGCCAAGGTCCCGACGACTTGGGCCGTTAGGCCCGATTCGATCATATTTCAACCATTTGCCGTGAGGTGCGTCACCCCGGTCCGCCGACGGACCGTCAGCGGACCTGCCCCCCGCGCCCCGGTGCCCCCTCCCGCCGGCGGACCGGCGGCCGACCGGCGGCGGTTCAGCGGCCGTTCAGGACGACCGGCAGGGTGCGGTAGCCGCGCAGCACCAGCCGCTCGCGGCGGACGGCCGGGCCGGCGGGCGCCAGCCCGGGGAAGCGGCGCAGCAGGGCGGGCAGCGCGGTGGTGGCCTCCAGCCGGGCGAGCTGGGCGCCGAGGCAGTAGTGCGGGCCGCCGCCGAAGCTGAGCGGCTGGCCGTCGCGGCGGGCCGGGTCGAAGCGCGCGGGATCGGGGAAGCGCCGCGGGTCGCGGTTGGCGGCGCCGAGCAGCAGCAGGACGCCGGTGAGCCGCGGAACCGGCCGGCCGCCGACGGTGAGGCCGTCGGCCAGCGCGATCCGGGAGGTGAGCTGCACCGGGGAGTCATAACGGAGCACCTCGTCGACCAGGGCGGCCGGGTCGAGGGTGCCGTCGCGGAGCCGCGCGGCGACGTCGGGCCGTTGCAGGAGCAGGGCGAGGGCGTTGCCGAGCAGGTTGCCGGTGGTCTCGAAGCCGGCGATCAGCAGCAGCGCCAGGTTGGCCAGCAGCTCGGTGTCGGACAGCCGCCGCGGGTCGGCGTCGGCGGTCGCCACCAGGGCGCTGACCAGGTCGTCCTTCGGGTCGGCGCGCCGACGGGCGGTCAGGTCGGCGAAGTACTGGGCGAGTTCGGCGGCGGCGCGGTCGGCAGCGAGCAGTTCCTCGTCCTCGATCAGCACCTCCAGGGTGGCGGTGAGGTCGGCGGCCAGCGGGCGGAACAGGTGCCGGTCCTGCTCGGGGACGCCGAGCAGTTCGCAGATCACGCCGATCGGCAACCGGAACGCGAAGGCGTCGAGGAAGTCCAGCGGCCGGTCGCCGTGCGCGGCGAGTTCGTCGAGCAGGCCGTCGACGGCGGCGGTGACGGCGGGCGCGAGGAGGGCGACCCGGCGCGGGGTGAACACCGAGGCGATCAGCGAGCGCATCCGGCCGTGGTCGGGCGCGTTGCGTTCCAGGATCGAGTCGCCGAGCAGGGTCTTGCCCTGGTGGTCGGCGTAGTCGGCCACGAACTGGGCGCTCAGCTCCGGGTCGAGGACCCCGAAGGCGGGGGTGCGCAGGACTTCGTTGGCCTCCTCGTAGCCGGTGACCATCACCATGTACTCGTCGGTCTGCGCGGCGGGCCCGACCGCCCGCAGCTGCTCGTACAGCGGGTACGGGTCGCGGCGGCCCTCCGGTCCCAGCAGTCGGCCGACGATCGTCTCGATGTCCATGTCCGTCTCCCCCGTCGGTGGTGGTCCGTCTCTCCGCTGCGCCAACGGCCGGGCGGCGCGCCGGGGTTCCCCGCGCGCGGCCGGCGGGCCGGGGCGCTCGGTAGGCTGGCCGGCCATGGAGATCTGGATCAATCCGCGGTGCAGCAAGTGCCGTACCGCGCAGAGCGAACTCGACGCGGCGGGCGTGGAGTACACGGTGCGCCGCTACCTGGACGAGCCGCCGACGGCCGCCGAACTGACCGCCGTGCTGGGCCGCCTGGGCCTGGAGCCGTGGGACGTGGCCCGGCTGGACGATCCGGTCGCCAAGGAGCTGGGGCTGCGCTCCTGGGGCCGCGAGGACGCCGACCGGGCCCGCTGGGTGGAGGCGATGGCCGCCAACCCGGCGCTGATCCAGCGCCCGATCATCACCGCCGACGACGGCTACACGGTGATCGGCCGCACCGCGGACGCGCTGAAGGACGTGCTCTCGCACTGACGGCCGCGCGGCGGGTGACAGCGGGCTGACAGCGAGCTGTGAGCGGGCCGCGGCAGGCTGGGCCGAACCTCCGATCCGACGGGAGCCCAGCCGTGCCCGACCTGCCGATCCGTCAGCTGACCGTCACCGCCGTCCGCCGCCCCACCCCGCGCACCGTGCGGGTGAGCTTCGCGCTGCCGCCGGGCGGCTTCGCCCTCGCCGGGCCCGACCAGCAGGTCAAGCTGTACTTCCCGCGCCCCGGCCAGGACCGGCCCGAGCTGCCCGCGGCCGCCCCCGGCCAGGACCTGATGGACTGGTGCCGGGCCTGCCACGCCGTCCCGGAGCACCGCCGCCCGTGGATGCGGTCCTTCACGATCCGCGCCCACGACGCCGAACTGCACACCGTGGACGTCGACTTCCTGCTGCACGGCGACGGGCCGGCCGCCGACTGGGCGGCCCGCGCCCGGCCCGGGCAGGTGCTCGCCGCGTTCGGCCCCTCCCCCGAGTTCGCCCGGCCGTTCCCGCTGGACGGCGACCGGCCGCTGCTGTTCGCCTGCGACGAGTCCGCGCTGCCCGCGCTCGGCACCCTGGTCGAGGCCCTGCCGGCCGGCGCCCGGGCCCACGCCTGGATCGAGACCGCCGGCCCCGAGGAGCACCAACCCCTGCTCGGCTTCGGCGAGTTGACCGCCCACTGGGTCGACCGCGGGGACGCCGCGCCCGGCGAGCGGCTGCTCGCCGCCGTCCGCGCCGCCGAACTGCCCGCCGGCCTCGACCGCGCCTGGCTGGCCGGCGAGGCCGGCACCGTCCGGGCGCTGCGCCGCCACCTGCTGACCGAACGTCAGCTGACCCGCGAGAACGTCCACTTCACCGGCTACTGGCGGCTGCGGCTGACCCAGGACGACGCGCCCACCGCCGAGGACCTCGCCGACGCCCGGGAACTGCTGGCGCAGTACGGCGGCTGAGCACCCGCCTGGTACCGTCCGCCGGTGACCCTGTTCCCGCCGCCGCTGCTCACCCGCCTGCTGTCCGCCGAGCGGATCCTGATCGCCGGCGCCGGCGGCGGCTTCGACGTGTACGCGGGCCTGCCGCTGGCCCTCGCGCTGCGCGCCGCCGGCCGCGAAGTGCACCTGGCGAACTCCTCGTTCAGCAACCTGTACGGCCTCGGCCTCGACGTCTGGCAGGCCCCCGACCTGGCCCGGATCACCCCGGACGTGCGAAGCGCCGACTCCTACTTCCCCGAACGCTCGCTGGCCCGCTGGCTGCGCGCCCACCGGCAACCGGACACCGTCTGGGCGTTCCCGTCCACCGGCGTGCAGCCGCTGCGCGCCGCCTACCGGGCCCTGGTCGAACAGCTCGGCATCGACGCGGTCCTGCTGGTCGACGGCGGCACCGACATCCTGCTGCGCGGCGACGAGGCCGGACTCGGCACCCCCGAGGAGGACATGGCCTCGCTCGCCGCCGTCGCCGGACTCACCGAGGTCCCCACCCGGCTGGTCGCCTGCCTCGGCTTCGGCATCGACGCCCACCACGGCGTCAACCACTCCCTGGTGCTGGAGAACCTGGCCGCCCTGCAACGCGACGGCGGCTACCTCGGCGCGTTCTCCCTCCCCGCCGACAGCCCCGAGGCCGCCCTCTACCTGGACGCCGTCGAGCACGCCCGGGACGGGTGCCCCGAGCACCCCAGCATCGTGCACGGCTCGATCGCCGCCGCGCTGCGCGGCGAGTTCGGCGACGTCCGCTTCACCGAACGCACCGGCAACAGCGCGCTGTTCATCAACCCGCTGATGACGCTGTACTTCGGCGTCACCGTCGAGGCCCTCGCCGCCCGCAACCTCTACCTGGACCGGCTGGAGGACACCGTCCTGATGCGCCAGGTCGCCACCGCGATCGCCGCCTTCCAGGACTCGCTGCCCCGGCAGCGCCCGCCCCGGGCCTACCCGCACTGAGCGGCCGTCAGGCCTTCCGGGCCGCTGCGGCGATCTTCGCAGTGGTGTGGAAGAAGCGCGAAGTGGCCTGACCCCGGTAGGACTTGGGGAAGGCGGTGGCCGGGTTGCCGTTCATCCGGCCGCCCCGCAGGCGCATCACCACGAAGGCCGCGTCGCCGCTGGCGCCGATCATCTCCCAGTCGCCCTTCGGGGACGCCACCGGCAGGACCAGCTCCGGCGGCGGCGGCTCGGAGAGGAACAGCACGCACAGCCGGACGTCCTCGGTGACCTCCACCCCCGCGAACGGGTCCAGCGCGACCAGCGCCTCGACCTCCTCGACCGTCCGCAGCATCACCGGCACCGGGTACCCCAGGCCCTCCGCGAGCCCCGCCTCGATCCGCGCCGTCAGCGCCGCCCGGTCGGTCTCCGCGCTGCGGAAGAACACGTTGCCGCTCTGGATGTACGTCCGCACCCCGTCCAGCCCGAGGGCGGTGAACAGCTCCCGCAGCCGGTCCATCCTCACGGTGCGGCCGCCGACGTTGACCGCCCGCAGGAAGGCGATGTAGGTCTCCATGCGCGGAGTGTAGGCCGGGCCGCCGACAATCCCGCGCACCGTCGGCGCCGAGGTCGACTTCCAGCAGGCCGCGGCGTCGAGGTGGTGGAACGCCGGTAGCGGCCCCGGCGAGCCGGGCCGCCCCCGCCGACGGGCCGTCAGCCGTTCGGCAGGACCACCGCGCGCCCGTTGACCTTCCCGGCGTGCAGCCGCTCGTACGCGACCGGGGCCTGGTCGATGCCGTACGTCTCCACGTGCACGTCGATCACCCCGGCCCGGGCCAGGTCGAGCACCTCGATCAGCTCGGAGCGGCTGCCCCAGTACGGGGAGCTGACCGAGACCTCGTAGGGCAGCACGCCGAAGCCGACCGCCAGCGTTCCGCCGCCGATGCCGACGATGGTGACGTCGCCCTCCACCGCCGCCAGCTGCCCGGCCAGCGCGGTGGTGGGCGGCGCGCCGACGAAGTCGAACACGGCCTCCGCGCCGAGCCCGGCGGTCAGTTCGCGGACCTTGCCGGCGGCCGCGGCGTCCGACAGCACCGCCTCGTGCGCGCCGACGGCCCGGGCCAGTTCGAGCTTCTCCTCGCTGATGTCCAGGGCGACCACCCGGGCCGCGGTCATCGCGCGCAGCAGCTGGATGGCGACGTGGCCGAGGCCGCCGGTGCCGATGACGACCGCCGTCGAGCCGGGAACCAGCTTCGGCAGCGAGCGCTTGATCGCGTGATAGGGCGTCAGGCCGGCGTCGGTGAGCGGCACGGCGCGCACCGGGTCGAGGTCGCCGAGCGGCACCAGGTGCCGCGGGTCGTCGACCAGCAGGTACTCGGCCAGTGCGCCGGGCGCGCCCAGGCCGGGCGGCATGATGCCCAGCTCGCGCGCCCGCAGGCAGTAGTTCTCCTTGCCCTCGGCGCACTTGGCGCAGCTGCCGCAGCCCCACGGGCCGTACACGGCGACCGACTCGCCCTCGGTGAAGCCGGTGACGCCGGCGCCGAGCGCGGCGACCGTGCCGACGCCCTCGTGGCCGAGGGTGAGCGGCAGCGGGAACGGCAGCTGCTCCGCCGTCCAGCTCATCACGGCGATGTCGGAGTGGCAGACACCGGCGGCGGAGACCTTCAACAGGACCTGCCCGGGGCCGGGTTCGGGATCGGGGACGGTGACCACCTCGGGGTGGCCGCCGACGGTGCGGTACTGGACTGCCTTCATGGCTGGAAAACCCTCCTGAGCGCGGAATCCCCCCTGACGGGCGGTCAGCGGGCGGAGTAGCCGCCGTCGACCAGGTGGTAGCTGCCGGTGACGAACGAGGCCCGGTCGGAGAGCAGGAACGCCGTCAGCTCGGCGACCTCCTCGGCCCGGCCCAGCCGTCCGGCGGGGTGCAGCGCGATCAGCTGCTCGCGCCCGGCCGGGTCGGTGTCCTTGAGCAGCGGGGTGTCGATGAAGCCGGGGCCGACCGCGTTGACCCGGACGCCCCGCGCGGCGTACTCCAGCGCGGTGGTCTTGGTCAGGCCGACCACGCCGTGCTTGGCGGCGACGTAGGCGGGCGAGCCGGCGAAGCCGTTGGTGCCGAGGATCGAGGCCATGTTGACGATCGCGCCGCCGCCGGCCGCGAGGATCTCCGGCAGCTCGTGGCGCATCGAGTAGAAGACGCCGTCCAGGTTGGTGGCGATCACCCGCCGCCAGGCCTGCGGGTCGTACTCGCCGGTCGGGGCGGTCGCGCCGCCGATGCCGGCGTTGTTGACGGCCAGCGACAGCGGGCCGAGGCCCTGCACGGTGGCGCGGACGGCGGCCTCCACGGACGCCGGGTCGGTGACGTCGACCTGCACGGCGAGCGCGTTCGCGCCGGTCGCCCGGATCGCGTCGGCGGCCTCCCGGGCGCCGTCCAGGTTGTAGTCGGCGACGGCGACGTCCGCGCCGCGCGCGGCGAGCAGGGTGGCGACGGCCAGGCCGATGCCGGAGGCCCCGCCGGTGACGAGGGCGGTACGTCCGGTGAACTCCTGGGTGGTCATGGGCGGTCGGTCCTTTCGTGCGCCGCGCCGGGGTGGGCGCGGGTGGTGCGGACGGCGCCGGCGGTCGGCCGGTGCGCGGGTTCGGCGGCGACCAGGTCGAAGGCCCGGTCGATCAGCGCGGGCAGGTCGCCCGCGGGGTCGCGCACCCAGGTGCGGGTGGCGGCGTGCAGGGCGGCGACGCCGAGGCCGACGGCGACGGCGGGCCGCAGGTCGGTCTCGGGGTGCAGGCCGAGCCGGTCGGCGACCAGCCGGATCGACCGCTCCTCCTCGGCGACGGCGATCCGCCGGTAGGCGGCGGTCAGCGCGGGCTCCTCGTCGATCAGCGCGAACAGTTCGCGCATCCCGGGCCGGCCGTGCCAGGCCGGGTGGTCGCCGTCGTGCAGCCAGGCGGTGACGGCGGCCCGGTACGCGGCGAGCGGCGGCTCGGCGGCGGGCCGGACGGCGAGGACCTCGTTGATCCGGGCGAAGTCGGCGCGCAGGCAGTCGAGGACGGCGTCCTCGCGGGACGGGAAGTAGCGGCTGAAGGTGCGCCGGGAGACGTCGGCGGCGTCGGTGACGTGCTCGACGGCCAGCGCGGCCAGGCCGTGCTCCAGGGTGAGGCGCAGCGCGGCGTCGGCCATCGCCTCGCGGGTCCGGCGGGCCTTGCGGTCGCGCCGTCCGAGCGGGACCGGTGCCGGCTGCTGGTCGGTGCTCATGCGAACCACCCTACTCCCGGAAATGTCCCGGCGGGACATGAGTCCCGCCGGGACATCCGGGCCCGGGCCGCGCTGCTCACGCCCCGGGCGGTTCCACGCATGGGGTCACTGGCCGGAGGGGCCCCAGAGGCGGTCGGTGCAACGGGCGTAGGTGTCGCGCCAGTGCGGCCAGTGCCGGGCGGTCTCGTCGTCGCAGTCGGCCAGCAGGCGGTCGATCTGCGCCGGGTCGACGCCCTCCAGCAGCCAGACCAGGGCGTCGGACGGGGCCGGGCCGTCGGCGTAGCGCAGCAGGTCGAGGAGTTCGGGCAGGGTGCCGATCCGGGAGCCGGCCTGGAAGACGCCGGCCATCCGCGGCAGCAGCTGGCGCTCCTCGATCCGCAGGTGGGTCTCCACCCGGGCGGCGAGCTCCTCGACCGCGTACGAGACCGGCCAGGCGCTGGCGGGGTCGCGGGTGGCGATGCCGACCAGGGTGGTGGTGCGGGTGAAGCACTGGTCGAGGTTGTGGTGGTCGGACTCCAGCCAGTTGAGCAGCAGCCGCAGTTCGGGCGCGAAGCGGCGCAGCAGCGGCCACAGCCGGGTGTCCTGCTGCTCGTGGTGGCAGGTCACCATGGCGGTGACGAAGTCCCAGTGTCGCTTGAGCGCGAGCGCGCTCTCGTGGTCGTCGGGCTGGAGCAGTCGCAGGGCCTGCGGGATCCGGGCGAGGTCGCGCCGGACGGCGGCGTGCACCAGGCGCAGCCCGGCGAACGGGAGGAGCTCGGCCACCGGCGCGGCGGGGATCTCCTCGCGCGGGGCGGTGACGGTCGTCGGGCCGACGGGCAGCAGGTGGCGGGACATGGCGCTCTCTTCACGACTGGCGGGGCTGGCCGGAGCGGGGAGCCGCGGTTGCGGCGCCCCGGTCCAGTTCTCCGGTCCACGGGTTCCAGGGTGGGAGCAGTGCATCAGGGGCGAATGAACGACCGATTGATGTGCAGGTCAGAGCGGTTTCGGTGCCGTTGCGGCCGGTTCCCGAACGCAAGTGGCGGCCGGCCGGTCGGATTCCGGTCAGTCGGATTCCGGTCCGGCGGTGTTGGCGGTCAGCCACTCCAGCGTGTGCGGGATCATCTTCTTGAAGTCCGAGGTGAGGTGCTTGCCGCCGGGCTGCTCGTAGTACTCGACGGTGGTGGGGGCCTTGGCCTTGCCGACCCAGGCCTTCACCAGCTTGGTCTCGTACGGGTTGGCGCCGCCCGCGGTGGCCAGCATCCGCACGTCGGCGGTGCCGGCGCCGATCAGCAGGTCGGGGCTGTTGGCCTGGCGTTCCTGCTCGTGGCCCTTCCAGAGCGGCGAGTCGGGGTTCCAGTAGCCGTCGATCGGCACCGCGGCCTTGAACACGTCGGGGTGCTGCAGGGCGAGCTTGGCGCTGCAGAACGCGCCGGTGGAGGCGCCCATCACGGCCCAGCCGTCGCGGCCCTTGACGGTGCGGAAGTTGGCGCGGACGAAGTCGGGGATGTCCTGGGACATCCAGGTGCCGATCTTCGGCTGGCCGGGGATGTCGGCGCACTCCAGGGCCTTGGACTCGTTGGAGTCCAGGTTCTGCACCGGCATGATCATGATGAACGGGTGGGCCTTGCCCTCGGCCGCCATCTGCTGGTCGATCTCCTGGATCGGCAGCTGGTTGTCGGTCCAGGTGTTGTAGCCGGCGCTCTGTCCGCCCGCGTACAGGGTGAGCACCGGGAAGCCGGTCTTCGCGTACTTCGGGTCGTTGTACTGCGGGGGCAGCCACACCCAGACCTTGCCGCTGACGCCGGACTTGGCGCCGGTCAGGGTGGTCATCATGATCGGCCCGGCGCCGGTGTCGCGGACCTTGGACAGCTGCGCGGCCGGGCCGGTCGGCATCAGCACCTTGGACGGCTTCGGCGGCGGGCTGCTGCTCTGCGCGGCGGACGCGGACGGGCGGTCGGCGGAGATCGCGGCCTTGGCGTCGCCGGCGCCGCCCGGGTTGCTGCCGCAGGCCGCCAGCGGGGCGGCGAGGGCGAGCAGGGCGGCGGCGGTCAGCAGGCGGCGGGCGACGGGGCGGGGCTGCGGCAGCACGGATCGGTCTCTCCGGGCGGGGGCCGACCCGGCAGCCGGGAGGGGCCCTGGTCATTGGGCTGTGACCGGGTCCGCCGTGCCCTGGCGGCCGGCGCTCCCCGGTGGACGGCCGCGGCCGCACGTGCGTGCGGCGGGCCGTCCGAGATCCTATGACGTGCTGCCCCCGGGCCCGGTTGCGACGGGGTGAACAACCTGCCGACCGGCGGGGGCGGCCCCCGCCGGTCGGCGGGGCCGCCCGGGGCTTCCGGCGCGGTGGGTCAGTTGCGCCAGGTGTCGTTCAGCGTGATCTTGCCGGTGGACGGGACGGTGGCGGTGCGGTTGGCGCCGCTCTCCCAGGTGACGGCGCCGGCGGCGTCCTTGCGGATGTACTTGTACTGGATCGCGGTGCCGGCGGGCAGCGCCACGTCCAGCTTCCACACCGGGTAGGCGGCGGAGGACAGCGGCAGCGCCTTGGAGGTGTCCCAGCCGCCGAGCCCGGCGACGTCGCCGACCACGAAGATGTTCTGGCCGTACACGGTGGTGGCGTTGACCGCGAAGGACGCGCCGGCCGAGCTCGCCGGGGCGGTGGCGCCGACGTACAGCGCGACGGCGTCGCCCGCGCCGACCGTGGCGGTGAACTTCCCGTCGGAGCCGACGGTGTAGGTCGGGCCGGAGCAGCCGCCGCTCACCGGGTCGCCGTGCTGGACGTCGCAGTAGGTGCCGGCGGGCAGCGAGGTCTGGAAGGTCTGGGTGACCGCCGAGGTCTCCCGGTTGATCGCCACGTAGCCCTTGCTGCCGCGGCCGAACGCGATGGCGTTGTTGCCGTTGGACCACCAGTTGGTCATCCCGGTGCCGGCCACGGCGTTGCGGAAGCCGACCATGTTGGCGACCTGCCGCCAGGCGTGGACGCAGTTCCAGCCGTTCTGGTAGCAGGCGGTGACGGTGCCGCCGTTGGGCGGGCCGTCGTCGTTGCTGCTGAACGCGTAGCCGGAGTAGACGTTCGGCGAGCCGTAGGGGTTGGCCAGCATGAACACGTTGGCCAACGTGTAGGTGGAGCCGTCCTTGTAGGTGAGGGTGGAGCCGTTGCGCTCGGTGTCCCAGTTGTCGACGAAGGTGCGGGCCTGGGCGGAGGGCAGCAGGCCGCTGCCCCAGCTCTGCAGGTCGGATATCTTCCCGCCGTTGAAGGCGCTCTTCAGCCACGTCCCGGAGCGGAACTCGTCCACGTCGCCGGTGCCGGTGTACTCGGAGGGCTGGACGGGCTCGCCCGCGCCGTAGATGACCTCCTGCACCCAGTAGGCGTTCGGGTTGCTCATCTTCGCCTTGACGGCGGCGAGGTCACCGGCGGCCACGTGCTTGGCGGCGTCGATCCGGAAGCCGTCCACGCCGAGCGACAGCAGGTCGCTCAGGTAGTTGGCGATGGTCTGCTGGACGTACGCGGAGCCGGTGTTGAGGTCCGCCAGGCCGACCAGTTCGCAGTTCTGGACGTTGGAGCGGTCGTTGTAGTTGCTGATCGAGCTGCGGCAGCTGTGGAAGTCCTGGTCCTGGTAGTAGCCCGGGTAGTTGTACTTCGTGTAGACGGTGCCGCCGGTGCCGGTGCCGCTGCCGGAGGTCATGTGGTTGATCACCGAGTCGGCGAGCACCTTGACGCCGGCCGCGTGGCAGGTGTCGACCATGTTCTTGAACGAGGTGCGGTCGCCGAGCCGGCCGGCGATCCGGTAGCTGACGGGCTGGTAGGAGGTCCACCACTGGGAGCCCTGGATGTGCTCCTGGGGCGGGGAGACCTCGACGAAGCCGTAGCCCTTGGGGCCGAGGGTGTCGGTGCACGCCTTGGCCACCGAGTCGAACTTCCACTCGAACAGGGTGGCGGTGACGTCCTTGCTGCTCGGCGGGGCGGCCGCCGCGGTGGGGGCCAGCGTGAGTCCGGCGCCGGCGGTGAGGCCGAGCGCGGCGAGGGCGGTGCAGGCGGCGACGGCGCGCTTCCTGCGGGTGGGGGCAGGGGTGGGCAAGGGAGCACTCCTGGGGGGAAGCCCGGTCCGCGGACGCAGGTCGCGGACGGGAGGCGGCGGGGTGGGGGGCCGCGACGGCGGGGGTCGGTGCCGTCCGTACGACGTGGGGGGTCGCTACTGCAAGTCTCTGCAAGAGTGTTGAAACTTGCTGGAAACTTTCAGTGGCATGACCATAGGGTCCGCCCGGACGGCCGTCAAGGGAGCCTGCGGCCCGCTTCCGGCCCGGAAAAACGGCGGCGCCGGCCCGCCGCTGACAGTTCGTCAACGGCGGACCGGCGCGGGGCCGGACGGGAGCCGGGGGCTCAGCCCAGCTGCTGCTCGATCAGGTCGCAGGCGCGGGCGGTGCCGCCCTCGGAGGCGGCCAGCGCGCTCAACTCCCGCAGGCGGTCGGCCACCTGCTCGTCCCCGACCAGGGCGGTGAGCGCCGACCACAGCGCCTCGGGCGTCGCGTCCTCGGTGTCGAGGCGGCGGGCGACGCCGAGCTCGACCAGGCGGTCGGCGTTCATGAACTGCTCGGCGGCCTGCGGCACCGCGATCATCGGGACGCCCGCCAGCAGCCCTTCGCCGCAGCCGCCCATGCCGGCGTGGGTGACGAAGGCGTCGGCCTGCTCCAGGATCGCCCGCTGCGGCACCCAGGGGTGCACCTCGACGTTGGCCGGGATCTCCCCGAGCTCCGCCGGGTCGGTGTGCTTGCCGATCTGCAGCACCACGTGCCAGTCGGGGCGGCCGCCGAAGGCCGCCAGGCAGTTGCGGTAGAACGCGGGCTGCCGGGTGAACGCCGAGCCGAGCGACACCAGCAGCACCTTCCCGGCGCCGGCCGGGCGCTGCCAACTGCCCTGCTCGGCCCGCAGGTCGAAGCAGGGGCCGACGAAGTCGACGGCCTTGCGGTCCACCCGGTCGGCGTGCGGCTGCATCGCCTCGGTGATCATCGCGACGGCGCGGGCCGGCCTGCCGGAGAACGCGTCCACGTCGACCGTGTCGGCGCCGCTGCCGGCCAGCCACTCCGCGAAGCGCCCGAAGTAGGCGTCGGCGCCGGGCAGTCGGCGGATCTGGTCGCTGACCTCCTCCTGGTACCCCTCCCACCCGACCAGGGTGGGCGAGAGCTGCACGATCGGCCGCCCCTGCGCCTCGGCGAGCGCCCGCGCGGCGTACGCGCCGATGTCGTACAGGTAGAGGTCGGCCGGATCGGCGTCGTAGTGCGCGTGCAGCCGGGGCAGCATCGCGATGGCGTCCTCCAGGAAGACCCGCATGGCGCCGATCGGGTCCTCCGGCCAGTCGTGGTCGGCGACCGGCAGGGTGGACGGGTACGGGACGAGTTCGGCCCCGGTGGGGGCGATCAGCCCGGTGACGGACGGGTCGTTGAAGTACGTCACGCGATGGCCGCGGGCGACGAGCTCGCGGATCACTTCGAGGCTCGGGCGGACGTGGCTGACGGCCGGGATGCCGATCATGGCGATATGGGCACGACGGGTCACGCGAAGAGCACCTGCTTCCGGTCTACGGGGTGGGAAGGGAACACCGCACCGCCGGCGCGCCGTTCAGGGGGCGCCGGGGCGGGGGGACGCGAGGCTCGGGGCACTGCCCCGGCCGCGTCAGCCGTAGATCTGGTGGAAGAAGGACATGGCAGGACCCTAACCCGGCGGCCGGAGCGGCGCACCCGAATTAATTGCCCGCCTTTTACCGGTACTTGACCGGCCGTCAGATCGCCGACGGGCCGCGCTCGCCGGTGCGGACCCGGACGATGTCCTCCACCGGCACCGTCCACACCTTGCCGTCGCCGATCTTCCCGGTGCGGGCGGCGGCCACGACCGCCTCGCAGACCCGCTCGGCGTCCTCGTCCTCCACCACCACCTCGATCCGGACCTTCGGCACCAGGTCGATCCGGTACTCCGCGCCCCGGTACACCTCGGTGTGCCCGTGCTGCCGCCCGTACCCGCTGGCCTCGGTGACGGTCAGTCCGTGCACCCCGATCTCCTGCAGCGCGGTCTTGACCTCGTCCAGCTTGAACGGCTTGACGACGGCGGTGATCAGCTTCATACCGGGCGGGTCCTGTCGGGTGCTGGGGCGGATGAGGCGGCCGCCCCGTACGGGTGGACGGGGGCGGAGCCGTGGCTCAGGACGCCGTGATCGTACGCGGTCTCGGCGTGCACGGCGAGGTCCAGACCGGTGCGCTCGTGCTCGGGCGCGGCGCGGAACCCCATCACCCGGTCGATCGCCCGGCCGATGCCCCAGGTCACGCCGAAGGCGTACCCGGCGACCACCAGCACCGCCGTCGCCTGCCGGGCCAGCTGGCCGAAGCCGCCGCCGTGCAGCAGTCCGGCGGGGCCGCCGGTCATCACGGCGGTGGCGAACACGCCGATCAGCACGGTGCCGAGGACGCCGGCCACGAAGTGCACGCCGACCACGTCCAGCGAGTCGTCGTAGCCGAAGCGGAACTTCCACCCGACGGCGTAGCAGCAGACCACGCCGGCGGCCAGGCCGATCACCAGCGCGCCGAGCAGGTCCACGCTGCCGCAGGACGGGGTGACGGCGACCAGTCCGGCCACCGCGCCGGAGGCCGCGCCGAGGGTGGTGGCGTGGCCGTCGCGGCGCTTCTCGACCACCAGCCAGCCGAGCAGTCCGGCGCAGCCGGCCGCCTGGGTGTTGAGGACCGCGGCGGCGGCCAGGCCGTTGGCGCCCAGCGCGGAGCCGCCGTTGAAGCCGAACCAGCCGAACCAGAGCAGTCCGGCGCCGAGCAGCACCAGCGGCAGGCTGTGCGGCCGCATCGCCTCCTTGCGGAAGCCGAGCCGGGGTCCGAGCAGCAGGGCCAGGGCGAGGCCGCTGGCGCCGCAGTTGACCTCGACGACGGTGCCGCCGGCGAAGTCGAGCGCGCCGAGGTTCTGCTGGATCCAGCCGTCGGGGGCGAACACCCAGTGCGCGACGGGCACGTAGACCAGCAGCGTCCAGACGGCGGTGAAGGCCACCCAGGCGCCGAACTTGGCGCGGTCGGCGACGGCGCCGGAGATCAGCGCGGCGGTGATGATCGCGAAGGTGAGCTGGAAGGTGGCGAACAGCAGGGTGGGGACGTGTCCGGTGACGCTGTGCGGGGTGAGGCCGGCCATGCCGAGGTGGTCGAGCGAGCCGATCAGCCCCCAGCCGGCGTCGGGGCCGAAGGCGAGGGTGTAGCCGGCCAGCAGCCAGACCACGGTGACCACGGCGATGGAGACGAAGCTCATCATGATCATGTTGAGCACGCTCTTGGTGCGCACCATGCCGCCGTAGAACAGCGCGAGGCCGGGCGTCATCAGCAGGACGAGCGCGGTGCAGGCCAGCAGCCAGGCGGTGTCGCCGCTGTCCAGGGTGGGCGGGGAGTCAGCGAGGGGCATGGCGGGAGTGTCGCCGGGCGGGGTTTCGCGCCGTCGTCACCGGTGTTTCCGGGGTGTTTCGGATGAACCAGAGGTTTCCGTCCCCTCACACGCCGGGGCGCGCCGGTGCCCGGCAGCCGATTCGGCTGCCGGGCACCGGTCACTGAGGGTGTGTCAGCTGGTCTGGACGGCGGTGTCGTCGACCACGAAGGACGTCTGGAGCGACGAGTCCTCGACGGCGTTGAACTTCACCGTCACCGACTGGCCGGCGTAGGCCGACAGGTCGATGGTCTTCTGGACGTAGCCGGTGTTCTTGTCGAGGTTCGAGTACGTGGCGACCGAGGTGCCGTTGACGGTCACGGTCAGCTTGTCGTACGCGGTGGAGGTGGTGGTCTCGGCGGTGTCGATGTGCAGCCAGAAGCTCAGCGACGCCTTGCAGCCGGCCGGGATGGTGACGGTCTGCGAGATGCTGTCGGTGTGGGCGGAGCCGTAGCCGTCCATCCACGCCTTCCAGGAACCGCTGTGCGCGGCCTGCGAGGTGGAGTTGTCGACCACGCCGCTGGTGGTGGTCCAGGGGCTGGCGGTGCCGGTCTCGAAGCCGGGGTTGCCGAGCAGCTGCGCCGGGGTGCAGGTGCCGCCGCCGCCCGAGGTGACGGTCCAGGTGAAGGACGCGGTGCCGGTCTTGGCGGCGGAGTCCTTCGCGGTGACCGTGACGTTGTAGGTGCCGGCCGCGGTGGCGGTGCCGGTGATCACGCCGGTCGAGGAGTTGATGCTCAGGCCGGTCGGCAGGCCGGTGGCGGTGTAGGTCAGCGGCGCGGTGCCGCCGGTGGCCTTGATCGCCAGGTTGACCGAGGCGTTCAGCGCGGTCGACTGGTTGCCGGGGCTGGTCACGGTCGGGCCGCCGGTGCTGGGCACCGAGCCGACGTTGACGGCCGCCCAGGCGGTCGCGGTGGCGTTGTACTCGGCCGAGTTGGCGCCGTACAGGTCGGTCGCGGCGGACAGCATGCCGGCCCGGGCGTTGGCGTAGTTGGTGGTGGAGGTCCAGTACGTGGTCAGCGCCCGGTACCAGATGGCGGCGGCCTTGTCGTGGCCGATGCCGGTGACCGAGATGTTGTTGTAGGTCGGCGAGTTGTAGCTGACGCCGTTGATCACCTTGGCGCCGCTGCCCTCGGACAGCAGGTAGAAGGCGTGGTTGCCGACGCCGGACGAGTAGTGGACGTCCTTGTTGCCGACCGTGGAGGACCAGTAGTCGGCGGACGAGCCGTCCTTGGAGGGCTGGTCCATGTAGCGCAGCGGCGTGCCGTTGCCGTTGATGTCGATCAGCTCGCCGACCAGGTAGTCCGGGTTGTCCTTGGCCAGGTTCGCGTAGAACTCGACCATGTTGCCGAACACGTCCGAGGTGGACTCGTTCAGGCCGCCGGACTCGCCCGAGTAGTTCAGGTTGGCGGTGTTGGAGGTGACGCCGTGCGTCATCTCGTGGCCCGCGACGTCGAGTTCGGTCAGCGGGTGGGTGTTGCCCGAGCCGTCGCCGTAGGTCATGCAGAAGCAGCTGTCGTCCCAGAAGGCGTTGACGTAGTTGCTGCCGTAGTGGACCCGGCTGTAGGCGCCGGCGCCGTCGTTGCGGATGCCGTTGCGGCCGAAGGTGTTCTTGTAGTAGTCCCAGGTCATCGACACGCCGAAGTGGGCGTCGACGGCGGCGGACTCCTTGTTGGAGGCGGTGCCGTCGCCCCAGGTGTCGGTGGACTTGGTGAACAGGGTGCCGTTGCCGCTGGTCCCGTTGTTCAGGTTGGTGGTGTACATGTTGCCGCGGGTCGGGTCCTTCATCTGGTACGTCGACCCGGACAGCGAGGTGCCGATGGTGACGTTGCCGACGAAGACGCCGGTGCCGGTGCCGGTCTCGATGCCTTCCCACTTCTGGATGACGTCGCCGGTGGTGGCGTCGGTCACCACGTGCAGCTTGCTCGGGGTGCCGTCCTTCTGGACGCCGGCGACGACGGTCTCCCACGCCAGGCGCGGGTTGTTGTCGGCGGCCCAGACGACCAGGCGGGGCGCGGTCTCGACCGAGGCGTTCGACTCGGCGGCCAGCGCGGTGGCCTGGCCCTTGGCGGCGGCCAGCTTCGGGGTGGTGGAGAGGCCGTTCAGCGACGCGGTGGAGGCCCGGTCGACGCCCTTGGTGGAGCCGTTGGCGGCCTGGTGGACCACCATGTCGCCACCGAGGACGGGGAGTCCGTTGTAGGTGCGCTCGTAGCGGAGGTGCTGGGTGCCGTCCGCGTCCTTGGACGCGTCCTTGACCACCAGCTTCTCGGCGGAGCCCAGGCCCAGGTTCTGGGCGACCTGGGCGGAGCGGTTGCCCGCGTCCGCGATCAGCTGGGCGCGCCCGGCGGCGGCCTGCTGGTCGGCGACCTGCGCCGTCGCGGACGGGCCGGCGGGGGCGGCCTGGGCCACCGCCACCGGGATCGCGGTCACCAGCATGGCGGTGGTGGCCGCGAGAGCGGCCATGCTCACGCGGGCATGCGTGTAGCGAGACATACAGAGACTCCTTTACCGACCGTCGCGGGGTCACGAGCGGTGGAGAGAATCTGGCCGCGGTTGCGGCGCAGCGGGGGCCCCAGCCGCCGGTCGCGGCGCGGGGTGCGGTGCATTGGCGCGGAACTGGGCTGCGGGGTGCCGGTGGCCTGGGGAGGGCTCCACCGGCTGTGAGTGGGGCTACCTGTCTTCGCAGCGAGGGGAATCGTGGCAGCAAACACCCCGTGAATGACAGATGCATGCCACGGATTGACTCATTTATGACCGCCCTACAAGACCGTCAAGGGCGGTCCATGGTCCGGCATTTGGGACGGTGTCGGGAAGGGCCCGACCCGCGGCCGGACCCGACCGATGCTTTTCGGCCATCCCGGCAAGGGGCCCCACCCGGAGGTGAGACCCCTGTTACCGGCGGGGAACCATTACTTCTGGACGAACACCGCGACCGTCCGGCCCGGCACCGTGAAGGTGCCCGAGGCCGGGTCGAAGGCTGCCTGCCGGACCACCGGGTCGGCGCCCGCGGCCTGCACCCGGTGCAGCGCCTGCGCGGTGCCGCGCAGGCCCGCCACGGTCTGGGTCTGCGCGGTCGGGGTGGCGTTGAAGACCACCGTGAGGCCCTTCTCCGCGCCCTTCAGGCCGGTGCCGTCCAGGTGCATGGTGATCACGCCCGGGTTCTCCCCCGCGGTGCCGGACAGCGGGAACGACAGCCGGCGCTGCACCTCCGCGGCGCTCGACAGCGAGAACAGCGGCGAGGACTGACGGATCTTCAGGAACTGCTGGTAGATCGCCGTACTGGCGCCCGTCTCGTTGCAGCCCATCCGCAGCTTCGGGTCGGCCAGCAGTTGCTTGCTGCGGTCCCACATCGCCTGGTTGTCGGCCGCCATCGGCAGGCCGCGGCCCCAGCCGTTGCCCTGCGCGCAGTCCCAGGAGATCGCGTTGAACCAGTCGCCGGAGTCGAAGGAGTTGGCGTCCAGCGACTTCGAGCGCAGCAGGTCGCTGCCGGCCTGCGCGAAGCCCGGGCCCTGGGAGAGCGCGGTCAGCGACAGGCCGAGCGCCTGCATCCGGGCCCGGTCGGCGGGCGAGGTGCCCTGCGGCAGCTTGAACGCCAGCGCGTCGTACAGGTCGGCGTTGTCGTGCGCGTCCAGGTACTCCACCGCCTCGCCGGGGTTCGCCGCGTAGCCGGTCGGGGCGCCGTTGTAGTCGACTCCCTTGCCGGTGACGGGCTTTCCGGCGGAGTCGGTGAACGCGTAGCCGGCCAGGTTGCCGGTCAGGCCGACCTTGATCTGGTCCATCTGGTGCAGCAGCCGGGCCTTCTGCTCCTCCGGGGTGCCGTTGTCCGCCGAGCCGTTCGGGTCGGTGTACAGGCCGGACGCGAAGCCCTGCTGCGGGGCCGAGGACAGCATGAAGTTGCCGCCGCGGCCGGCGTCCCGGATCCGGTCGTTGAAGGTGGCGATGCCGGTCCCGGCCATGTTGACCTGGGTGGCCTGGACGAACCGGGAGTCGTTGGCGACGGTGCCGAAGTTCCAGCCCTCGCCGTACAGGAAGACGTTCTTCCCGTCGACGCCGTCCTTCTGCGGGGTGAGCCCGGCCAGCGCGGACTGCACGTCCAGCATGGTCGACTTCGGGTCCAGGCCCATCAGGTCGAAGCGGAAGCCGTCCACCCGGTACTGCTTGGCCCAGGTGAGCACCGAGTCGACCACCAGCTTGTTCATCATGGCGTGCTCGGGCGCGGTGTCGGCGCAGCAGGAGTCGGTGGTGACCTTGCCGCTGTCGCTGAGGCGCTGGTAGTAGCCGGGGACGACCTTGTCGAGCACCGAGTGCTCGTCCTGCCCGGCCGCCGCGGTGTGGTTGTACACCACGTCGAGCACCACCCGCAGGCCGGCGTCGTGCATCGCCTGCACCATCTCGCGGAACTGCACGGTCCGCGCCGTGCCGTTCGGGTCCGTCGCGTACGAGCCCTCGGGCACGGTGTAGTGCAGCGGGTCGTAGCCCCAGTTGTAGGCGTCGTCGGCCTGCACGGCCGCCACGCACTCCTGCTGCTTGTCCGAGGCGGCGGGCAGCGCGGCCAGGTCGCAGGCGGGGAGCTTCTGCTCGGCCCGGTTCTCCCGGATGGTGGCGATGTCGAAGGTCGGCAGCAGGTGAACGGTCGTCACCCCGGCCGCGGCGAGCTCCTTCAGGTGCTGCATGCCCGCGGACTTCGACTGCGTGAACGCCAGGTAGGTGCCGCGCTCGTCGGCCGGCACGGTGCTGTCGGCGGCCGAGAAGTCCCGCACGTGCAGCTCCTGGATCTGCTGCTTCACGGCCGGGATCGCCGCCGGGCTGCGGTGCTGGTCCCAGCCCTTGGGCTTGGTGGCCGGGGCCGACAGGTCGGCGACCAGGCTGCGCTTCGAGTCGGCGGCCAGCGCCGTCGAGTACGGGTCCGTGACGGTGTTGACGACCACCTTCTGGACGCTCGGCGCCCACACCGTGACCTGGTACAGGTAGTACTTTCCGTCGAGTTCCTTGGCGTCCTTGGTCAGCGACCAGACGCCCGACGCCTCGTCGCGCTTCAGCGGCACGGTCCTCGGGGTGCCGCCGCTCGCCCGGTCGAACAGCTGGACGGCGACCTCGGTCGCGGTCGGCGCCCACAGCGACAGCGTCACCGTGCGGTTGCGGCCGTTGCCCCGGCCCGGGCCGGTGTACACCGGACCGAGCTGGGCCTTGGCGGCGCGGCCCGCGTACAGGTCGTCCAGCACGCCGGGGATCTGCACGCCGGTGGCGGCGAGCGCCGCGCCGTTCGGCAGGTGCTCGGCGAACAGCAGCTGGCCGCGCAGCGCGTCGGTGATCCGGCCGGCGTCGCGCGGGTCGACGGTGAACGCCCGGTAGCCCGCCAGGTGCGGGAACTTCGCCTTCTGGGCGTCCGTCAGGCCGGCCGCCGGGGTGAGCCGGATCCAGTGGCCGGGCTTGGACAGCACGCCCTGCTCGACGGTGATGCCGCCCTGCGGGTCGTAGATCAGCTGGGCGCTGGTGCCGCCCTTCAGCTGGGCGTCCGCCGCACCGTAGCCGGCCGGCACCACGACGGTCCGCGCGTCGATCCACTGGGCCTTCGCGGAGCCCGGGTCGAGCTGCGAGGAGGCGCCGGCGGTCTGCGGCAGCAGGTAGCCCTCCTGGCCGCCGACGATCCACACCTCGCGGCCGGAAGTGGCGAAGTTCAGCGACTGGTCCTGCGGCAGGTCCTTGTCGTTGCCGTTGTGGATGATGTAGCTGAGGCTGGTCGCGCCCGCCGCCAGCGGCACCTCGAAGACCGCGCCGAACGCGTCCTTGCGGGCCGGCATCAGCGGGTTGCCCCAGTCGGTCGGGGTGGCCGCGCCGGTCCAGTCGTGCAGGCCCCAGCCGTCGTAGTCGCCGTCGGCCCGCCGGTAGTGGATGACGGCCTTGCCCTCCGGCACCGGCTGCGCCCCGTCCGGGTTCGCGGTGCGGACGGTCGGGTCGCCCTCCTTGACCCACACCTCGCCGGTGGCGGAGACGTCGATGTGCCGGTCCTGCTCGACGTCCTTGGTGCCGTTCTTCTCCACCACGAACCCGACGTCGGACGCCCCGCTCTTCAGCTTCACGTACGCGAACGCGCCGTACGCGTCCCGCCCGACGAAGCCGTGCCCGTCCGGCCAGGTGGTGCCTTCGCCGTCGGCGATGTCGCCCCAGGTGTACAGGTTCCAGCCGTCGTAGTTCCCGTCCTGCCGCTGGTAGTGCACCACGGCGTACGGCCGGGTCACGGCGCTCGGCGCGGGCGCCGGCGGCTGCTGGCCGGTGGTGAACCGGCCTTCGGCGGAGGCGAGCCGGCCCGCCGAGTCCTGCACCACGGCCTTGAACCGCACCACCGTGCCGGGCGCCACCCCGTCCAGGTTCCGGGTGACCCGGTACACCCCGTTGTCGGCGGTGCCGAGGGTCTGCCACGGCCCGTTGCCCACCTGCGCGGCGAAGGTGACGCGGTCGAAGCCGCCGCCGGGCACGGTCGCGCCGAGCGCCACCGTCCCGTACGAGCCGTCGGCCGGGGCGTTCACCGTGATCGACGGACCGTCAGCGGGCTTGGCCAGCTTGTGCTTCGCCTTCAGCACCAGCGAGGACATCGCCGGGACGGTGACCGTCGCCCTGCCGTCCGCGCCGCTGCTCACCTTCCCCTGGAACCCGTACAGGCCGTCGAAGTCCATGCCCGCCGAGAAGGTGTCCAGCGTGACGGTCTTCGCCTCGGCCGCGTTGTTCACCGCCACCAGGTACTCGACCTGCTCCTTGGCGTCGATCCGGGAGAACGCGTACACGCCCGGCCCGTCCGCCGCGTACCGCTCCACCTGCGCGCCGTCCGCGAGCGCCGGGTTGTCCTTGCGCAGCTTCGCCAGCCCGGCGATGCCCCGGTACAGCTCACCGTCCTTGCCGTACCGGTCCTGCGAGCCGGGCGTCCCGCCGATCACCGCGTCGCTGTTGTACGACGGGGTCTTCGAGGCGAACATGTCCTGCCGGGCGTCCTTGTCGCCGCCCGCGCCGGTGAAGCCCTGCTCGTCGCCGTAGTAGACCACCGGCTGACCGCGCGTCAGGAACTGCAGCTCGCCGGCCAGCCGGTCCTTCTTCAGCAGCAGCTCGCCGGACGCCCCCGGGTTGTCGCTCTGCAGGAACGACCCGAACCGGCCCATGTCGTGGTTGCCGAGGAAGGTCGGCAGCTCGTACGCGTCGGTGTCCGCCGTCGTGTACCGGTAGTCCTGCGCGTACAGCTCGCTCAGCGCCTTCGCCGAGCCGTTCTGCGACACGTACTTGCGGGCCGCCTCCTGGAACGCGAAGTCCAGCGTCGCCTGCAGCTTGCCCTCGGTGACGTACGGGGAGGTCACCGCCGGGTCGCCCGAGTACACCTCGCCGAACATGAAGAACTTCTTGTTGCCCTGCTGCGCCGCGAACTGCTTCAGGGCCGGCGCCCACTGCTCCCAGAACGCCAGGTTCACGTGCTTGACGGTGTCGATCCGGAAGCCGTCCACCCCGGTCTCGGCCACCCACTGCTGGTAGATCTTCTCCATCCCCGCGACGACCTTCGGGTTCTGGGTGTCCAGGTCGTCCAGCCCGGAGAAGTCGCCCTCGGTCGCGGACTCGCCGACGAAGGTCGAGTTGCCCCGGTTGTGGTACAGCGACGGGTCGTTCAGCCAGGACGGCGTCTTCGCGTTCGCGTCCGCCGGGGTGCGCAGCACCGGGGAATAGGGGAAGGAGTCCTTCGAGATGCTCGGCCACTGCGCCCGGGCGTCGGCGACCGCCGTCTCGTCCACCGGGTTCCCGTCCGCGTCGAGCGTCGGGTACGCGCCCGCCGACCGGTAGTCGTAGGAGCCCTCCGCGTAGTCGATGACGTCCGCGGTGTGGTTGGTGATGACGTCGAAGAAGACCTTGATGCCGCGCTTGTGCGCCTTGTCGATCAGCTCCTTGAGCTGCGCGTTGGTGCCGAAGTGCGGGTCGACCTGGGTGAAGTCGGTGATCCAGTAGCCGTGGTAGCCCGCCGAGGCGTCCGCCCCCGCGCCCTGCACCGGCTTGTTCTTGAAGATCGGCGCCATCCAGATCGCGGTGGTGCCGAGGTCCTGGATGTAGTCGAGCCGGTCGATCAGGCCCTTCAGGTCGCCGCCGTGGTAGAAGCCCTTGTCGGCCGGGTCGAGGCCGTTGTCCATCCGGCCGCCGGTGATGCCGCCGGTGTCGTTGCCGGTGCTGCCGTTGGCGAACCGGTCCGGCAGCACGAAGTAGAACTGCTCCCGGGTCAGGTCGTGCCGGGCCGCGGTCGCCGCCAGCGCCGCGTCCGACGGCGGGGCCGGCGGGGCGGGCGCCGCGGCCGACGCCAGCGGCACGGCGCCCAGGGTGGCGGCGATCAGCGAGGCCGCCACCAGGACGGAAGCCCGTCCGGGACGGCGGTACGGGGTCGTGCGGCGCGGGGAACGGGACTGGGCATCGGCCACGGCGGGGCTCTCCCTAGGGGCGCTCGGGCAGGGTGGGTGGCGTGGAACCTAGCGCTCTGCAAGATGTTTCAGCAAGATGCGAAAGGCGTTCCGGCCGTGAGTCATATCGAGTCGTGACCTGAGCCCGCCCCGCGGCCCCCCAGGGGTCCGGGCACGAACCACACCCCGGTTCGACCCCCGGTAACCCGCGCGCCACAATGGACCGCATGCGCCTCGAAAACCGATCGACCCCTACCCCCGTAGGGGGACAGTCGGTGAAGAATCCCCAACCAGAGGATGAGCAAGCGACCACACCTCGTCTGGCAGACTTCTCGTCCATGGGGGAACCGACCGAGATCCACGCAGCCGACGCCGAACGCGCCGAGCGGGGCGCGCGCGACGGTTCCGACCCGGGCACGGACCACACCGCCCGCACGCCCGGCGGAGCCACCCGCGTCGCCCAGACGCCCACCGCCGCCCTCCGCGGCCGCCTCCGCGAACAGCGGCGCACCCCGCGCCGCCCGCGGCTGCTCTTCGAACTCGCCCTGATCGGCATCAGCTACTGGCTGTACTCGCTGGTCCGCAACGCCGTTCCCGAACAGGCCGCGATAGCGCAGAAGCACTCCAGCTGGGTCTGGGACCTCGAACACACCCTCGGCATCGCCGTCGAGCGCTCGATCAACCACGGCGTGAACTCGGTGACCTGGCTGATCGTCGGGATGAACTACTACTACGCCACCCTGCACTTCATCATCACCATCGGCGTGCTGGTCTGGCTCTACCGCTCCCACCCCGGCCGCTACGCCGCCACCCGCACCGTGCTGTTCATCACCACCGGCATCGCCCTGGTCGGCTTCTACTTCTTCCCGCTGGCCCCGCCCCGGCTGATGACCGACGGCGGCTTCATCGACACCGTCAAGGTCCACGACACCTGGGGTTCGATGGCCTCCGGCGCCGGCGCGCACGTCTCCAACCAGTTCGCCGCGATGCCCTCCATGCACATCGGCTGGTCGATGTGGTGCGGCCTCACCATCTTCTTCCTGGCCCGCCGCACCTGGGTCCGCGTGCTCGGCCTCGCCTACCCCCTGGTCACCCTCAGCGTGATCGTCTCCACCGCCAACCACTTCTGGCTGGACGCCGTCGGCGGCGAGATCTGCCTGCTGGTCGGCTTCCTCGCCGCCCGCGTGATCTACCACAACTGGGTCTACCGCCTCCCCCGCCGACCGGACGACCCCGCCGAGCAGGCCCTGACGGTCCCGGTCTCCTGGGACACCAAGGTCTCGGCGTAGCGAAGGCGGAGCACCGGACCGGGGCGCGAGGGACTGCGCGAGGCGGAAGGCACCCACCCGCAAGACCGCGCCCCGGGCAGTGACGTGCACGTGATCCCGACCTTCCGGCTCCGTCCTCACTCCGTCCCGTAGAACAGCCGCTCCACCGCGTGCCGCGCCCGCCGCGTCGTGCGCCGGTAGTCGTCCAGCAGCTCCCCCGAGTGCCCGACCCCGTAGCCCAGGTACCGGGCCACGCCCGCCAGTTCCCGCGCGTCGCCGGGGAAGCTGTCGCCCGCCCGCCCGCGGACCAGCATCACCGCGGCGCGGACCCGGGAGGCCAGCACCCAGGCCGCGTCGAGCACCTCCGCGTCCTCCTGTTCCACCAGCCCCGCCGCTGCGGCCGCGGCCAGCGCCGCCCTGGTGCGGGTGGTGCGCAGGTCCGGGACGGCGTGGCCGTGGCGGAGCTGGAGGAGCTGCACCGTCCACTCGACGTCCGCCAGCCCGCCGCGGCCGATCTTGGTGTGGGTGGTGGGGTCGGCGCCGCGCGGCAGCCGTTCGGTCTCGATGCGGGCCTTGATCCGGCGGATCTCCATCAGGTCGCGTTCGGGGACGCCCGTCCCCGGGTACCGCAGCGGGTCGATCAGCTCCCGGAACCTCTCGCCGAGCTCGGGGTCGCCCGCCATCGGCTCGGCCCGCAGCAGCGCCTGGCTCTCCCAGGCGTGCGACCAGCGCGCGTAGTACCCGGCGTACGAGGCGAGGGTGCGGACCAGCGGGCCGTTGCGGCCCTCGGGCCGCAGGTCGGCGTCGACCTCCAGCGGCGGTTCGACGGAGGGCGCGGAGAGCAGGGTGCGCAGCTCGCCGATGACGGCCTTGGCGGCGGCCGCCGCGTCCTCGTCGAGGACGCCGAGTCGCGGCTCGTGGACGAAGAGCACGTCCGCGTCGGAGCCGTAGCCGAGTTCGTGACCGCCGAACCGGCCCATGCCGATGACGGCGAGCCGGGTGGGGAGTTCGCCGTTGCGGGCCTCCCAGCCGTCGACGGCGGCGCGCAGCGCGCCCTGCAGGGTGGCGGCGGTGATCGAGGTGAGCGCCTCGCCGGCGGCGTCCAGCGCGGTGGCGGGGTCGTCGTCCAGGCGTCCGAGCAGGTCGGCGGCGGCGGTGCGGAACAGTTCGCGGCGGCGGACGGCGCGGGCGGCGGCGACGCCGGCGGCCGGGCCGGGGCGCGGCCGACCGCGGCCAGGATCTCCGACTCCAGGGCGGCCCGGCCGCGCGGGTTCAGCCCGTTCGGGTCGCCCAGTATGGCGACCGCCTCGGGGGCGCGCAGCAGCAGGTCGGGGGCGAAGCGCCCGGCGGACAGCACCCGGGCCAGCTGCTCGGCGGCGGCGCCCTCGTCGCGCAGCAGGCGCAGGTACCAGGGGGTGCCGCCGAGCGCGTCGGAGACCTGGCGGAAGTTGAGCAGTCCGGCGTCGGGGTCCGCGGAGTCGGCGAACCGGCCGAGCAGCACCGGCAGCAGGGTGCGCTGGATGGCGGCCTTGCGGCTGACGCCGGAGGCGAGCGCGGAGATGTGCCGGAGCGCGGCGGCCGGGTCGGCGTAGCCGAGCGCGGCGAGGCGCTGCTTGGCGGCCTCGGCGGTGAGTCCGGCGGCGCCGGAGCGGGTGACCCGCAGTTCGGCGACCGGCAGTTCGGCGACGGCGTCCAGCAGCGGGCGGTAGAACAGCCGCTCGTGCAGCCGCCGCACCTCCACCGCGTGGCGCTTCCACTCGCGTTGCAGCGCGGCGACCGGGTCGAGCCGGCCCGCGCCGCCGTCGCCGTCGCCGATCAGCGGGGCCATGGTGCGGGCCAGCCGGCGCAGGTCGGCGGGGTCGGTGGGCATCAGGTGGGTGCGGCGCAGCCGGTGCAGCTGGATGCGGTGTTCGAGGGTGCGCAGGAAGCGGTAGGCGCCGTCCAGCGAGGCGGCGTCGGCGCGGCCGACGTAGCCGCCGGCGGAGAGTGCGGAAAGCGCTTCCAGGGTGTTGCCGGAGCGCAGTGACTCGTCGGTGCGGCCGTGCACGAGCTGCAGCAGCTGAACGGCGAACTCGACGTCCCGCAGGCCGCCCGGGCCGAGTTTGAGCTGCCGGTCGAGTTCACCGGCCGGGATCGCGTCGACCACCCGGCGGCGCATCTGCTGGACGTCGGCGACGAAGTGCTCGCGGGCCGCGGCCTGCCAGACCAGCGGGGCGACGGCCTCGCAGTAGGCCCGGCCGAGTTCGGCGTCCCCGGCGACCGGGCGGGCCTTCAGCAGGGCCTGGAACTCCCAGGTCTTGGCCCACCGGCCGTAGTAGGCGAGGTGGCTGGCCAGGGTGCGCACCAGCGGTCCGTTGCGGCCCTCGGGGCGGAGGTTGGCGTCCACCGGCCAGATCACGCCCTCGCCGGTGGTGTCCGAGCAGAGCCGCATCAGGTGCGCGGCCAGCCGGGTCGCGGACTGCATGGCCCGCTGCTCGTCGACGCCGTCGCGCGGCTCGGCGACGAAGATCACGTCCACGTCGGAGACGTAGTTGAGCTCCCGGCCGCCGCACTTGCCCATGCCGATCACCGCCAGCCGGCAGGCGGCGGCCGCCTCCGGGTCGTGGGCGGCGGCGAGGTCGAGGGCGGTCTGCAGGGTGGCGCCCGCGAGGTCGGCGAGTTCGGCGGCGGTCTGCGGCAGGTCGGTGGTGCCGGACAGGTCGCGGGCGGCGATCGCCAGCAGGCAGCGCCGGTAGGCGGCGCGCAGCGCGTCGGCCTCGCCGTTGCCGCCGTTCCCCGCCTCCTCGGTCGCGGGCCGGACGCGGCGGGCGAGTTCGCCGAGGAAGTCGCTCCGCCCGGGGTGGATGTCGCGGAGCTCGAAGCTGACCAGGGCGTGCCAGTCCCGGGGGTGCCGGGCCAGGTGGTCCCCGAGTGCGGTGGACGCCCCGAGCACGCCGAGCAGCCGGTCCCGCAGCGGCTTCGAGGTGGTGAGGGTGTCGCGCAGCGTGTGCCGCTCGTGCGGATCGAGCGCCTCCAGCAGCCGGGCCAGCCCGAACAGCGCCTGGTCCGGATCCGCCGCCGCCCCGAGCGCGTCCAGCAGCACCGGATCGGCGGCGAGCCCCTGCAGCTCCGGTTCGTCGAGCAGCCGCACCGCCTGGTCCGGATCGGAGAACCCGCGCCGCACCAGTCGGGTCTCCAGCCGGCTCACCCGGCTCCCGGCCCGTTCCTCCACCACTGACCCGCCTCCCGTGGCCGTCCCTCCCCGAAGCGTACGTTCCCGGCGCGCCAACCTCTGGCAGCACTCGGCGCGGGCCTCCTACGCTGGCTGCATGACACGGGGGATGATCAGCCGTCAGTCGGTGCTCCGGGCGATCGAGGAGTTCGACGAGCTCGGCCGCGAACTGTTCCTGGACAGGTACGGGTTCGGACGCGCGCGCGACTACCTGCTGGTCCACGAGGGGCGCCGGTACGACTCCAAGGCCGTCGCGGGCGTCGCGCACAAGTACGAGTACGGCCGGGCCCTGACCAGCGGCGAGTTCTCCGGCGGCCTGCACGCCGCCGTCCGCTGGCTCCGGCGGGCCGGCTTCCAGGTCGCGTCCCCGCAGCGGGTGGACTGGAGCTGGGACGAACTGCTGCTGACCTGCGCCGCGGTGGCCGCGGGCGGCTGGCACCCGGTCCCGGCCGGCGGCCCGGCGGCGGCCGAACTCTCCGCCCTCCTGCGCACGTTACCCGTCCCGGCGGACGTCCTGCGCGACGACGCGCTCCGGACGCCGGCCGAGGTGGCGCGCAAGTCCCGGGACCTCGCCGCCCTGCGCGACGGGCCGGCCGCGGACGCGGCGGCGACGGGCCGCCGGAGCAGCGGATCGTCCGGGCGTTCCTGGCCGGCCCGCTGGAGATGGCCGCCGCGGCGGAGCTGCTCCGGGCCGGCCTGGCCACCGGGGCGTTCACCGGGCTCCCGCCGGAGGGCCCCGAGGACGAGGAGTTCGACGCCCCCGAGGGCCGGCTGCTGCTCCGTCAGCACCTCGTCCGGGAGCGGGACCGCACCCTGCGCCGCAAGAAGATCGACGCCGTACTCCAGGCCGGCGGCTCCCTGGCCTGCGAGGTCTGCACCTTCGACTTCGCCGAGCGGTACGGCGAACGCGGCGAGGGCTACATCGAGTGCCACCACGTGGTTCCGCTGCACGTCGCGGGCGAGGGCCGCACCGGGCTCGCCGACCTGGCGCTGATCTGCGCCAACTGCCACCGCATGATCCACCGTCGCGCGCCCTGGCCCACCCCGCAGGAGCTCCGCGAGGGGTTGCTGAGCTGACGGGCGGTCAGGTCGGTGGGGATGGGAGGCGGCGTTGCAGGGCCGCGGCAGGTTCGGCGGTCGACGGGATCGTCAGGGCCAGGGTGCCGAGGGCGAGGTGGAGTTCGGTGAGGCGGCCGGGGGTGGGGCGAGGCGGAGGAAGGACTCCAGGGCGCGGGTGGCTGCGGGCGGGTCGGCGAGGGCGGTGTGGGCGAGGACGAGGTTGCCGAGGTCGGCGATGCCGTGGCCGGGGTGGAGGAGGGCGACGGCGCGGGTGAGGAGGGTGTCGCCTTCGGCGTGGCGGCCGAGGGCGTGCAGGACCACGGCCTTCTCGTAGTGGTACCAGCCGTTGGCGGGGCGGCGGCGAGGGCCCGGTCGAGGTCGGCGAGGGCTTCGGGGTGGCGGCCCAGCAGACGGTGCGTCAGGCCGCGGGCGGCGAGGATCCAGGGGTGGTCGTGCGGGGCGAGTCCGAGGGCGCGGCCGTAGTCGGCGAGGGCGGCCTCGTGCTGGCCGAGCAGGCGGTGCGCGTCGCCGCGGTGCGCCAGGTGGAGCGGGGCCGCGGGGTCGAGCCGCACCGCGCGGTCGTACTCGGTAAGCGCTTTCCGGTACTGCCCGGTCGCCTGCAGCGTCTGGCCGCGGGAGTCGGCGATCCAGGCGCGGCCGGTCTCCTGGCCGACCACCTGGTCGAAGTCGGCCAGGGCCTCCGCGTAGCGGCCCATCACCCGGTGGGCCTCGCCGCGCTGGGCGACGGCCCAGTCGCTGCCGCGGTCGAGTTCGACCACCCGGTCGAAGTCGGCGAGCGCCTCGGGGTGCCGTCCGGCCGCCAGGTGCACGTGGCCGCGGAGCGCGAGCACTCCGGGGGTGTCGGGTTCGAGGGCGAGGGCCCGGTCGAAGTCGGCGACGGCCTCCTGGTGACGACCCATCAGGCGGTGCACGTCGCCCCGGGCGGCGTGCGCCCACGCGTGGCCGGGCGCGAGCTCCAGCGCCCGGTCGAGGTCGGCGAGCGCCTCCTGGTGACGGCCCGTCACCCGGTGGACCTGGGCGCGCATGACGACCGCCCAGTGGTACGCGGGGTCGAGCTCCAGGGCCCGGCCGTAGCAGGCGAGCGCCTCCTCGAACCGTCCGGCCTCCCGGTGGAGCAGCCCGCGCGCGGTGTGCGCCCACACGTACTCGGGGTCGATCTCGACGGCCCGGTCGAACGCGGCCAGCGCCTCCTCGTGCCGTTCCAGCTCCCGCAGGGTCTCCCCGCGGTGGCCGAAGGCCCAGCTGTGGGACGGGTCGAGTTCGACGGCCCGGTCGAAGGCGGCCAGCGCCTCCTGGTGACGCCCCGTCAGCCGGAGCGTCTCGCCGCGGGTGGCGTGGGCAGCGGCGTGGTCGGGGTCGAGTGCGAGGGCCCGGTCCAGGTCGGCGAGCGCCTCCTCGAAGCGCTGCCCGACGATCAGGGCGCGGGCCCGGCTGTGCAGGGCCTGCGGCTGGTCGGGGTCGAGGCTCACGGACCGGTCGAACTCCGTCTGCGCCAGGTCGTGCCGGCCGGCCGCGTGGTGCCCGATCCCGCGGAACCGGTGCGCCCGGGCCCGCCCGGGCCGGTCGAGCGCGGCGTCCGCCAGCAGCAGCGTCATCACGGCGACCGCCGGCTGCGGCTCCGCCATCGCCGCGAGCACCCGCTCGCCCCACTCCCGGACCTGCCGGGCGTCCGCGTCCTGCCCGGCCCGGACGAGCAGTTGCGCCCAGCGCCGGGTCGAGGCGGTGCCGTGGCGCCAGGCGTCGAGCAGTTCCCGCAGTGCGTCGGGCAGCGCCCGGTCGGGGTCGGCGCACAGCCGGTGGTAGGTCTCCTGGAAGCGGTGCCCGCGCCAGCGCTCGTCCCGCCAGCGCGCACTCAGGTCCCCGCTGTCGCAGGCCAGTCGGCCGCGCCACTCGGCGAAGGTGTCGGCCAGCCGGGTGTGCTGCTGCTGCCAGCGGGCCGGCGACTGCTGGCGCTGGAGCCGCAGCATCGCGGTGCGCACCACCTCGTGGTAGTGGCAGCGTCCGGCCCGGTCGGTGACGAACGGCATCGACCGGAGCCAGCTGAACAGTTCCCGGGCCTCCTCGTCGTCGACAGCGGCCCGGTACACGTCCTCGTCGAGCTCCTGCGGCAGCGCGCAGGCCAGTGCGGCCGCCCGCCGGGCCGGGCTGGTCTCCCACTTGAGGAAGCGTTCGACGGCGGTGCCGCTCGGGTCGCCGACCTCGGCCGCGCCGGCGGGCTGCGACTCGGCGAGGGTCGACACCAGCAGCGGCAGCCGCCCGGAGAGCCGCAGCACCACCTCGACGACGTGCTCGTCGGTGACGCCCTTGGCCGCCAGCAGCTGCCGGGCCTCGGTCTCGGTGAACACGTCCAGCGGCAGGTCGGTGACCAGGTCCAGCCAGTCGCCCCAGCACTGCGCGTCCAGCCGGCCCTGCCCGGCGAGCACCACCAGGACGTTCGCGGGCAGTTCGCCGTACTTGTCGCTGACCAGCAGGTCACGCAGCCAGGTGTCCAGCGCCGGGCCGGTCCGCTCGTAGGTGTCGAAGAACAGCACCACCCAGCTGCGGTGCTGCGCGACCTCCGCCAGCTCCCGCAGGAACACCGGCGCCAGCGCCTGGACGGGCGACAGCACCAGCTGCACGTCCTCGTGGCTGCGGAACCGGGCGCTCAGCAGGCCCTTCAACTGCTCGGCGCCGGCGGCGACCTGGGTCGCGTCCAGGGCGCCGGTGAACGCCCCCACGCCGGGGATCATCCCCAGCCCGACCAGGCCGACCCGCGACGCGATCACGCTCCCGGGCGAGGGCGACGACGTCCCCTCCCCCGCCACCACGACACCGGCGTTCGCCTCGTGCCGCCGCTGCTGATAGGTGTTCAGCAGCCGCTCCAGCGCCTTCATCGGCGCCCCCTGCTGACCGAACTGCCCGGCGAGCGCCTTCATCGCCTCCATCGGGTCCGTCACCGACTCGTCCACGTACCCGGTGACGGCCTGCGCCTCCCGCGCCGCCGCCTCCAACTGCCGCACCAGCGTGGACTTCCCCACCCCGCCCGGCCCGTGCACATGGAACAGGAACTGCCCCGCCTCCTCCGGCGCCTGCCCCAACACCTCGCCGAACGACGCCAGTTCACTCCGCCGCCCGACGAACCCGCTCCGCCGCCGACGCCGGATCAACTCCTGCCGCGACGGCCCGCGCCCGCCGCTCACTGCGCCGGCCCGGCCATCGGCACGGCGTCCCGCTGCTGGACCTCCGGCGGCTGTTCGAGCTGGAGCTCCTTCTTCCGCTGCTCCTCCTTGAGCCGCTCCACCTCCTCGGCGAAGCAGGCCGCCGCCTCCTCCGGGGGCAGCCGCTTGTACCGGCGGATCCCGAGGCTCAACGACTGGATCTCCATGTCCAGCGCGTCCGCGGTCTGCTGCAGGTTCATGCTCCGCTCGCGGAACTTGAAGTACGAGATGACGCCCGCCGAGATGCTCACCGAGGCGCTCAGCGCCACCGCGAACCAGCGCCAGCCGCCCTCCTCGGCGGAGGCCGTGGTGGAGACGGAGGTCAGGATCGACCCCACCAGCACCGAGACCTGGAAGAAGTTGTGGCGGTTGCGGTACTTCCCCGCGCCGCGCCGGTAGCTGTCCCGGATCTCGACGACCGACTCGCGGTACTCGTGGAACGCACTGGCGACGGCCCGGTTCTGCCGCGCCAGCACGGACCTGCGCTCGGACTCCAGCTTCCTCAGCTTCGTCCGCGCCGCGAGCAGGCTCCCCCCCAGGTCGAACCAGGTCTTGGAGGCCCCGAACACCGACAGCGCGAGGGGCGCCCCCAGCAGGAAGTTCAGCCCGAACCGCCCCTGCCCCGGCCGCGAGTAGTCGACGAACACATTGATCGCCACGATCCCGAGCACCAGCGCCGGAACGCCCGCGCACCCCCACAGCAGCGTCAGCCGCTTCCGGAACATCAGCCGGTCGATCTCCGCCTCGGCGTCGATCACCTCGTGCTCCACAACCAGCAGGTCCCGCGCCCCGGCCATGATCACCCCCAACCGCGGAAGCCTAGCAAGCCCGGCCCCGCGCCTGCCCGGAAACGGACGAGGCCCCGGGCCGGCGTCACTCCGGTCCGGGGCCTCGCACGGCGAGCCGGGGCTACAGCACCTGGAGGATCTTCTTCAGCTCGAAGGGGGTGACCTCGGAGCGGTACTCCTCCCACTCCTGGCGCTTGTTGCGGAGGAAGAAGTCGAAGACGTGCTCGCCCAGGGTCTCGGCGACGAGTTCGCTGCGCTGCATGAGGTCGATGGCCTCGCCAAGGTTCTGCGGCATGGGCTGGATACCGAGGGCGCGGCGCTCGGCGTCGGTGAGGGCCCAGACGTCGTCGTCGGCGCCGGGCGGGAGTTCGAGGTTGTCCTCGATGCCCTTGAGGCCGGCGGCGAGGGTGACCGCGTAGGCGAGGTAGGGGTTGCAGCCGGTGTCGAGGGAGCGGACCTCGATCCGGGTGGAGCCCTGCTTGCCGGGCTTGTACATGGGGACGCGGATCAGCGCGGAGCGGTTGTTGTGGCCCCAGCAGATGTAGGACGGGGCTTCGCCGCCGGCGCCCGCGGTGCGCTGGGAGCCGCCCCAGATGCGCTTGTAGGAGTTGACCCACTGGTTGGTGACGGCGGCGGTCTCGGCGGCGTACTTGAGCAGGCCGGCGATGAAGGAGCGGCCGACCTTGGAGAGCTGGTACTCGGCGCCGGACTCGTGGAACGCGTTGCGGTCGCCCTCGAAGAGGGAGACGTGGGTGTGCATGCCGGAGCCGGGGAAGTTGGAGAACGGCTTGGGCATGAAGCTGGCGTGGACGCCCTGTTCGAGGGCGACCTCCTTCATGACCAGGCGGAAGGTCATGATGTTGTCGGCGGTGGAGAGCGCGTCGGCGTACCGCAGGTCGATCTCCTGCTGGCCGGGGGCGCCCTCGTGGTGGCTGAACTCGACCGAGATGCCCATGGATTCGAGCATCGTGATGGCCTGGCGGCGGAAGTCGTGGCCGATGCCGCGCGGCGTGTGGTCGAAGTAGCCGGACTGGTCGGCGGGCGTGGGCGGGGTGCCGTCGCCGGGGAGGTCCTTGAGCAGGAAGAACTCGATCTCGGGGTGGGTGTAGAAGGTGAACCCCTGGTCGGAGGCCTTCTCCAGGGTGCGCTTGAGGACGTAGCGCGGGTCGGCGTAGGACGGCGAGCCGTCGGGCATCAGGATGTCGCAGAACATCCGGGCGGTGCCGGGGTTCTCGGAGCGCCACGGCAGTATCTGGAACGTGGTCGGGTCCGGCTTGGCGATCATGTCGGACTCGTACACGCGGGCGAAGCCCTCGATCGCGGAGCCGTCGAAGCCGATGCCCTCGTCGAAGGCCTGCTCCAGTTCCGCCGGCGCCACCGCCACCGACTTGAGGAAACCGAGGACGTCGGTGAACCACAGCCGGACGAACCGGATGTCACGCTCTTCGAGTGTGCGAAGCACGAACTCCTGCTGCTTGCCCATGGGGACAGTCTCACCTCTGCTCTTTACGCCCGTGTTACGCCTTGGCGTCCGTACGCCCCGGCCTCGCGCCGGGCCCGCCTCGCATGTCGCTTCGGACACGTCGTCACCCATCATGGCGGATCCCCGCCCGGTTGCCGACCCGCGGCGACCGCCCGTCACCAGGCCCCCCGCGACATAACGTCAGTTAGACGATTACACTCGGGGTCATGCCGAATCTGCGTCTCGCCCTGTGCCAGATCGACCCCTGGGTCGGTGACCTCGCCCGCAACAGCGAGGAGGTGCTGCGCTGGTCGAAGCGGGCCGCCGAGTCCGGCGCCGACCTGATCGCGTTCCCGGAGATGGTGCTCACCGGCTACCCGGTGGAGGACCTGGCGTTCCGCGGCTCCTTCGTGGAGGGCTCCCGCGCCGCCCTGGTCGACCTGGCGGCGAAGCTGCAGGCCGAGGGCCTGGGCGAGGTCCCGGTGGTGGTCGGCTACCTGGGCCGGGCCGAACCGGGCACCAAGTACGCGGGGAAGCCGCAGAACTGCGCGGCGGTGCTGCGCGGCGGCGAGGTGGTCACCCGCTTCGCCAAGCACTTCCTGCCGAACTACGGCGTCTTCGACGAGTACCGCTACTTCGTGCCGGGCGACCAGCTGACGGTCCTTCGGCTGCACGGCGTGGACGTCGCGCTGGCGATCTGCGAGGACATCTGGCAGGAGGGCGGCCGGGTCGCCGCCACCGGCCAGGCCGGCGCCGGCCTGCTGCTGTCGATCAACGGCTCCCCGTACGAGCGCGACAAGGACGACGTCCGGCTGGAACTGGTGAAGCGCCGCGCCGCCGAGGCGGGCTGCCCGCTGGTGTACCTGAACATGGTCGGCGCGCAGGACGAGCTGGTCTTCGACGGCGAGACCCTGGTGGTCGCCGCGGACGGCGAACTGCTCGCCCGCGGACCGCAGTTCGAGGAGGCGCTGCTGGTCATGGACCTCGACCTGCCGGCCGCCGCCGAGCCGGCCCTGCCGGACGGCGCCGTCCTCGCCGACGGCCTGCGGCTGACCCGCGTCGACCTCGGCGGCGAGCCGAAGCCCGCCCCGGCCGAGCCGCTGCTGCCGCGGATCGGCGAGCGCCTGGACGACGAGGCCGAGGTGTACGCCGCGCTGGTCGAGGGCACCCGGGCGTACGTCCGCAAGAACGGCATGCGCTCGGTGCTGATCGGCCTGTCCGGCGGCATCGACTCGGCGCTGGTCGCCGCGATCGCGGTGGACGCGATCGGCGCGGAGAACGTGTACGGCGTGTCGATGCCCTCGCGCTACTCCTCGCAGCACTCCCGCGACGACGCCGCCGAGCTGGCCCGCCGCACCGGCCTGCACTTCCGCACCGTCCCGATCGCCCCGATGTTCGACGCCTACATGGGCGCCACCGAGCTGACCGGCCTGGCCGAGGAGAACCTGCAGTCCCGGCTGCGCGGCACCCTGCTGATGGCGATCTCCAACCAGGAGGGGCAGATCGTCCTCGCCCCCGGCAACAAGAGCGAGCTCGCGGTCGGCTACTCGACCCTGTACGGCGACTCGGTCGGCGCCTACGGCCCGATCAAGGACGTCTACAAGACGCTGATCTTCCGGCTGGCCCGCTGGCGCAACGCGCAGGCCGAGGCGCGCGGCGAGGTGCCGCCGATCCCGGAGAACACCATCAGCAAGCCGCCGTCCGCCGAGCTGCGGCCCGACCAGGTGGACACCGACTCGCTGCCGGACTACGACCTGCTGGACGCCGTCCTGGACCGGTACGTCGAGGGCGACCAGGGCCGGGACGCGATCGTCGCCGAGGGCTACCCGGCCGACGTGGTGGACCGGGTGGTGCGCCTGGTCGACACCGCCGAGTACAAGCGCCGGCAGTACCCGCCGGGCCCGAAGGTCTCGCCGAAGAACTTCGGCCGCGACCGCCGGCTGCCGATCACCAACCGGTGGCGGCAGGGCTGACACCGCGGGCGGCAGGGGCTAGGGTGAGCGCCGCGACACGCGCCCGACCACGGACGGCGCGCCGGCCGGAGGAGGTGGGAGAGATCACCGTGCAGGTATTCGAGGTACTCCCCCGCCGTCGGGCCGCGGTCTGACCGGACGGGGAGCCCGCATGGCCCGTCGAGAGGTCCCCGTGTCACTCCCCCTCCCCCCTGCCCGCCCCGCCGAGGCCCTGCTGGTCGACCGGCTGCGGGCCGCCGGCTGCGTCTTCGCCGAGGACGAGGCCCGGCTGCTGGCAGCCGCCGCCGACCACCCCGCCCGGCTCGCCGAGATGCTCGAACTGCGGTGCGCCGGGCACCCGTTGGAGCAGGTGGTGGGCTTCGCCGAGTTCGCCGGCCTGCGCATCGCGCTCGCCCCCGGCGTGTTCGTGCCGCGTCGGCGCAGCGAGTTCCTGGTCGAGCGTGCCGCCGCACTGGGCGCCCCCGGCACGGTCGTCCTGGACCTGTGCTGCGGCTCCGGCGCGATCGGCGCGGCGCTGGCCGCCCGCCTCGGCGCCGTCGAACTGCACGCCGCCGACGTCGACCCGGCCGCCGCCGCCTGCGCCCGCCGCAACCTGGCCCCGTACGGCGGCGCGGTGCACCTGGGCGACCTGGACGCACCGCTGCCCGGCGACCTGCGCGGCCGGGTCGGGCTGCTGGTCGCCAACGCCCCGTACGTGCCGACCGGCGAGATACCGCTGCTGCCGCCGGAGGCCCGCGACCACGAGCCGCAGGTGGCGCTGGACGGCGGCGCCGACGGCCTCGCGGTGCAGCGCCGGGTGGCGGCCGTCGCCCCGCGCTGGCTGGCGCCCGGCGGCCACCTGCTGATCGAGACCAGCGGGCGGCAGGCCCCGGCGACCGCCGCGCTGATGACCGCCCGGGGCCTCGCCGCCCGCATCGAGCAGGACGAGGAGCGGGACGCCACCGTGGTGATCGGCACCCGGCGCGGCTGACGCGGGTCGCGGGCGGCGGCCGGGCGACGCCCCGGTTCGCCGGCCGCGGGTCAGTAGCGGTAGGTGGCCGCCACCGCGAGGTGGTCGCTGGCGTCGGCCGGGAGGGTGCGGGAGTCGGTGGGGATCAGGCCGCCCTTGCTGAGGATCTGGTCGATCCGGGCCATCGGGAACGAGGCCGGCCAGGAGAAGCCGAAGCCGTCGCCGGCCGCGCCCTGCGCCGAGCGCATCTGCGAGGTGATGGGGGCCAGGCTGCGGTCGTTCATGGTGCCGTTCAGGTCGCCGAGCAGCAGCACCTTGCGCAGCGGCTCGTGCTCGATGGCGTCGCCGAGGGCCTGCGCGCTGACGTCCCGGCGGCCGGCGGTGAAGCCGCTGTCGAACTTGACCCGCACCGACGGCAGGTGGGCGACGTACACCGCGAGCGGGCCCTTGGGGGTGGTGACCTCGGCCCGGAAGGCCCGGGTCCAGCCCATCTTGATGTCGACCACGGTGACGCCGTCGATCGGGTAGGTGGACCACAGGCCGACGGTGCCCTCGACCGCGTGGTACGGGAACTTCTGCGCCAGCCCGGCCGCGTACCCGGGGGCCGCGGCGGCGGACAGCTCCTCCAGGGCGACGATCTGCGCGCCGGAGCCGGTGAGCATCCGGACGGTGCCCTGCGGGTCGTCGTTGGCGGCGGCCACGTTGTGGGTGAGCACGGTGAAGTCGCCGGGGCCGCTGCTCTTGTCGACCAGCAGCGCGCCGAACAGGTTCAGCCAGACGGCGGCGGGCAGCAGCGCGGCGACCACCGCGTACCCGGCGCGCCGCCACAGCGCCAGGGCCAGCAGCACCGGCACGGTCAGGCCGAGCCAGGGCAGGAAGGTCTCCAGCAGGCTGCCGAGATTGCCGACCGCGTTCGGCACCTGGGCGTGCGCCACCAGCACCACCGTGACCAGCACGCCGGCCAGGGTGAGCGGCCAGCCGCGCCGCCGGTCGAACCAGTGGCGCAGCCGGTCGCGCCACGTCCTCGCCCGCTCGTCGTCCGCCACTGCCGCCGGGCCGTCCGCCCGCACCATGCCCGCTCCTCGCCGCCGTGCCCGTCGGCTCCTGCCGACCGCTCCGACCTGCTCCGATCCGATTCTCGGCTCAGCCTATGACGGGAGGGACGCGGCAAAGTGTGCGAAGAGTTCCCTCGCCGGGCCGGCCGGGATCATCGGGCGGCGAGGCCCTCCAGGGCGGCGTCGATCATCTGGCGGGGCAGGTCGGGGTCCTCCAGCGGCGCGTCGTCCCACAGGACGGTGCGCAGCAGGATCGGTCCGATCAGCAGTTCGCAGAGCAGTTCGGTGTCCAGGTCGGAGCGGAACTCGCCGGCCTCGACGCCGCGCCGGACGATCTGCCGGATCAGCTCGCGGCGCGGATTGACCACCCGTTCGTGGTACGTCTGCTTGAGCTCCGGCCAGCTGTTCATCTGCCCCAGCGCGGACTTGACGATCCATCGGGAGCGCTTGGCCAGGCCGCGCCGGCGCATGTAGTCGACGGCGCCGATCAGGTCGTCCCGGTAGGTCGGGCCGGACAGCGGCGGCATCGGCGACTCCAGCCGGGCCACCACGTCCACCAGCAGGGCCTCCTTGTTCGGCCAGCGCCGGTAGATGGTGGCCTTGCCGACGCCGGCCTCGGCGGCGATCCGCTCGATGGACAGCTCGGCCAGGCCGACGCCGCTCTCCATGAGCTTCTCGACCGCGCCGAAGATCGCCTGCTCGGCGGCCTCGCTGCGCGGGCGGCCCGCCGCGGAGCGTCCTGCTCCGCGGCGGGGCCGTGGCACGGCTTGAGCGGAGTGTCGGCGCTTGTCATGGCCTTATTCTCCACCCTCGCAGTCAGACCTTGGCGGGATTCGCCCCGGTGTTCGCCGGCTCCGGCGTGCCCGCGGGGGCGCCGGGGGCGGCGGCCTTGCCGGGCAGCAGCACCAGGGCGAGCACCGCGCCGACCACGGTCACGCCGGCCGAGACCGCGGAGACCACGTGCATGGCGTGGATGAAGGAGTCCTTGGCCGGGTCGACCAGCGCCGACAGGTGCAGCTTCTCGGCCACGCCGAGGGTGGACTCGATCGACTCGCCGGCCCGCTCGCGGACCTGCTCCGGCACCGCGCCGAGGTGGTCCTCCATGCCGTTGCGGTAGACGGTGGACAGCAGCGCGCCCAGCACCGCGATGCCCAGCGAGCCGCCGACCTGCCGGAAGGTGTTGTTCAGCGCGGAGCCCGCTCCGGCCTTCTCGCGGGGCAGCGCGCCCATGATGGCGACCGTCACCGGCGGCATCACGTGCGCCATGCCGGTGCCCATCACGAAGCCGAGCACGACCAGCAGCCAGATCGGGCTGGTGGCGGTGAGGAAGGCGTAGCCGAGGAAGCCGACGGTGACCAGCAGCATGCCGCCGGCGCAGGTCGTCCGGATGCCGATCCGGTCGACCACCAGCCGGGCCCGGGGGGCGAAGATCAGCTGGGCGACGGCCAGCGGCAGCATCAGCTCACCGGCCTGCAGGGCGCTGTAGCCGCGGACGCTCTGGATGTAGAAGACGCCGAAGAACGAGACGCCCATCAGCGCGAAGAACACGATGCCGACCACGCCGATCGACGCGGAGAACACCTTGTTGCGGAACCAGGTGACGTCCAGCGCGGGGTGGCTGGTGCGCTTCTCGAACAGCACGAATCCGGCCAGCGCGAGCAGGCCGACCAGGGTCGGCACCCAGGCCTCGGCGGCGGTGAAGTCGGCGAGTTCGCCGCCCTTGATGATGCCGTAGATCAGCGCCACCAGGCCGACGACGGAGAGCAGCACGCCGACCGGGTCGAGCTTGCCGGGGGCGGGGTCCTTGGAGTCCGGGACCAGCCAGGCCATCAGGCCGAGCGCGAGGATCACGATGGGGACGTTCACCAGGAACACCGAGCCCCACCAGAAGTGCTCGATCAGCAGGCCGCCGGTGATCGGGCCGATGGCGATCGCCAGGCCGACCGCGCCGGCCCAGATGCCGATCGCCTTCGGCTGCTCGTGCCGCTCGAAGACGTTCATGATGATCGCCAGTGTGGCCGGCATCACGAACGCGCCGCCGAGGCCCATCACGGCGCGGTAGCCGATGAGTTCGCCGGGGCTGGCGGCGAGCGCGGACAGCAGCGAGCCGAGGCCGAAGACGAGCATGCCGGCCAGCAGCGTCCACTTGCGGCCGAAGCGGTCGCCCAGCAGGCCGGCGGTGAAGAGCAGGCCGGCGAAGACCAGGGTGTAGGAGTTGATCGCCCATTCCAGGTCGCTCTGGCTCGCGCCGAGGCCCACCGGGGCGGGGGTGGCGATGGTCTTCATCGCCACGTTGAGGATCGAGTTGTCGAGCACGACGACGAGCAGGGCGAGCACCAGGGTGCCCAGGATCCACCAGCGTCGGCGGTGTACGGCTTCCGGTATCCGAGGGGCCGGGAACGGCGCGGTCGGCGAGGTCATACGGACACCCTAGCCGCCGTTTCAATACGAGACGGTCTCGTATCGTAACGGTAGGGACACCGAACGGCAAAGACCTCCCCAAGAACCCTCCCGAGTGGCCGGATCCCGCCGCCGCCGACCGCAGGACTCCCGCCTCTTTGCTGACGGGCCGTGGCGTGCAAGCATGGAGCCAGATCCGGGGACGCCGTACGGCGCCACGAGACGACACACACCAGGAGTCTGTTCGATGAACGCCTCTCCGCTTCAGCCTGCCCAGACGCAGGACGCGCCCACCAACACCCTCTACGGCGGGGTCACCAACCGCCGTGTGACCGTCCGGGACCTCGCCAAGGCCAAGCGCAACGGCGAACGCTGGGCGATGCTCACCGCCTACGACGCGCTCACCGCCGGCGTCTTCGACGAAGCCGGCATCCCCGTACTGCTGGTCGGCGACTCCGCCGGCAACTGCCACCTCGGCTACGAGACCACCGTGCCGGTGACCATGGACCAGATGGTGATGATGTCCGCCGCCGTCGTCCGAGGCACCCAGCGCTCCCTGATCGTCGCCGACCTGCCGTTCGGCTCCTACCAGGAGTCCCCCGCCCAGGCCATGCACAACGCCGCCCGCCTGATGAAGGAGGCCGGCGTCCACGCCGTCAAGCTCGAAGGCGGCGAGCGCAGCGCCCGCACCATCGAGCTCCTCGTCGAGGCCGGCATCCCGGTGATGGCCCACATCGGCCTCACCCCGCAGTCCGTCCACGCCTACGGCGGCTACCCCGTCCAGGGCCGCGGCGACGAGGCCGCCCACCAGCTGCTGCGCGACGCGAAGGCCGTCCAGCAGGCCGGCGCGTTCTCCGTCGTCCTGGAGGCCGTCCCCGCCGAGCTCGCCACCGAGGTCACCGCCCACTCCGCCATCCCCACCGTCGGCATCGGCGGCGGCCCCGGCACCGACGCGCAGGTCCTGGTCTGGACCGACTTCGCCGGCATGACGGCCGGCCGCGTCCCCAAGTTCGTCAAGCAGTACGCGAACCTGCGCCAGACGCTGGCGCAGGCCGCGGGCGAATTCGCCGCGGACGTCCGGGAAGGCACCTTCCCGGGCCCGGAGCACAGCTTCCAGTAGAACGTGCGCGCCGGCAGGGGCGTGCGGGGACCGGCAGGCCCCGCGCGCCCCTGTTTCCGCACCCGCCCTTCAGGTCGCTGTCATCGCGTCTGACAGCGCGCTGACAGCGGGGTGACAGCCGGGCCCGGCACGGTGTTCCCATGACGGAAATCTTGCGGAACGCCGTGGAGGTCCACGGCATCGTGAAGCACTACGGGGAGACGAAGGCCCTCGACGGGGTCGATCTGACGGTGCGCGAGGGGACGGTGCTGGGTCTGCTCGGGCCGAACGGGGCCGGGAAGACCACGCTGGTGCGGGTGCTGTCGACGCTGATCAAGCCGGACGCGGGCACGGCGTTCGTCGGCGGGTACGACGTGCTGCGCCAGCCGAAGCAGCTGCGCCGGACGATCGGCCTGACCGGCCAGTACGCGTCGGTGGACGAGCTGCTGTCCGGCTACGAGAACCTCTACCTGATCGGGCGGCTGCTGGACCTCTCCTCGCGGGAGGCCAAGGCCCGCGCCGCGGAGCTGCTGGAGCGGTTCTCGCTGACCGAGGCGGCCAAGCGCCCGGCCAAGGGCTACTCGGGCGGCATGCGGCGCCGCCTGGACCTCGCGGCGTCGATGATCGGCCGCCCGAAGGTGCTGTACCTGGACGAGCCGACCACCGGCCTGGACCCGCGGACCCGCAACGAGGTGTGGGACGAGGTGCAGCGGATGGTCGGCGAGGGCTCGACGGTGCTGCTGACCACCCAGTACATGGAGGAGGCGGAGCAGCTCGCCGACGAGCTGACCGTCATCGACAAGGGCCGGGTGATCGCCAACGGCGGCATCCAGGAGCTGAAGACGCAGGTCGGCGGGCAGAGCCTGCAGGTGCGTCCGCTGCGCCCGGAGGAGCTGCCGGAGATGGCCCGCTGCCTGCACGAGGCGGGCATCCCGGCGACCTTCTCCGAGGAGTCGGGGCTGCTCTCGGTGCACCTCACCGACGAGGGCCAACTGACCACCGTGATCGGCGCGTTGGGCACCCGCGGGTTCGGGATCGCCGGCATCGACACCAAGCTGCCCAGCCTGGACGAGGTGTTCCTGACGATCACCGGCAAGTCCTCCGTCCCCGCCCCGTCCCGTGAGAAGGAGGCCGTCGCATGAGCGCCGCCACCGTGACCGCCGCCCCCGCGCTGCCCGCCGACGACACCCGGATCGGCCTGCGCGCGAACCTGCGCCACCTGGGCGCGCTGACCCGCCGCAACCTGATGCGGATCAAGGCCGACCCGGAGTCCATGCTGGACGCCCTGCTGGTACCGGTCATCATGATCGTGCTGTTCGTCTACGTGTTCGGCGGCGCGATGGCCAGCAACCAGCACGAGTACATGCAGTACATGGTGCCGGGCCTGCTCGGCACCACCGGCCTGAACCTGGCGATGGCGCTGGGCACCGGCCTGAACACCGACTTCCAGACCGGCGTGATGGACCGTTTCCGCACCCTGCCGATCGGCCGCTCGGCGGTGCTGCTGTCGAAGATGATCGCGGAGACGCTGCGGGCGGTCGTCGCCTTCGTGGTGCTGATCGGCTTCGCGATGATCCTCGGCCTGGACATCAAGGGCGGTCCGCTGAACCTGCTGGCCGCGGTCGGCCTGTCGCTGGTGTTCGGGGCCTCGCTGATGTGGGTGTCGATGCTGCTGGGCATGTCGCTGCGCAGCGCCCAGGCGGTGCAGGGCATGTCGATGCTGGTGATGATGCCGCTGCAGTTCGGCAGCTCGATCTTCGCCAACCCCAGCACCATGCCGGGCTGGCTGCGGGCGTTCACGAAGCACAACCCGCTGTCGGCGCTGGCCGACGCCTGCCGCGCGCTGATCAACGGCACGCCGGTCGGCGGCTCGGTGGTGACGGTGCTGGTCTGGGCGGCGGGCATCACCGTGGTGACCGCGCCGCTGGCGGTGGCCCGGTTCCGCAAGCGCACCTGACGGCGCGGCAGCCGACGGTGCGTCAGTCGCCGGCCGGGTCGAACGTGCCGGGGTCGTTCATCAGGGCGGTCGCCTCACCGAGGGTCAGGCGACCGCCCTTCTCGTGCGCCGCGGCGTAGCCGTCCGGGCCGAGCAGTTCGCGCAGCGCCTGCACGCTGCGGGTGTGCTCGGCGCGCTCCATGAAGGAGCCGGGGGTGCCGCTCAGGCCGTCGTGGGCGCCGAGCAGTTCGGCGGCGCGGCGGGCGGCGGCCGGGTGGCCGTACTGCCGGGCGTACTCGACCAGGGCGCCGGCGATCGGGGTCATCAGCATCATCGCCATGTGCTCGACGAAGACGGTGGCGCCGCCTTCGAGTTCGGTCATCGCGCGGCGGCCGTCCCGCATCAGGTCCAGCCCGGTGCGCGGGTCGCCGGAGCGGGCGACCACCCAGCCGCGGATGCAGGTGATGATGCCGCCGAACACCGAGGGCAGCGGTCCGCGGACGGCCGGGTCGGCGGGCAGCTGGTCGAGCACGGCGAGGGCCTCGGCGTACTCGCCGCGCCGGACGTGCAGGTGGCACATCACCAGGCGTCCGTAGAGCCGGGCGCCCTCGGCGTCGCCGGTCCCGGCGGCGGACTCGGCGATGGCCTCGCGGACCATGCGCTCGCCGGCCTCCGGGTCGCGTTCGGCCACCACCTCGCCGAGCCGGGCCCGCAGCATCGGCACCTCCTGGTGCGCCCCGAGCTGGGTGCTGAGCTCGATGGCCTGCCGGAAGGCGAGTTCGGCCTGCGCGGCGTCGCCGGACTTGGTGGCGTTCTCGGCCTTGGCGGAGAGCGCGTCGGCCAGGCCCCAGCGGTCGCCCATCGCGGTGTAGAGGGCGAGCGCCTCCTCGCTGTCGGCTATCGCCTGGTCGAGGCCGCCGGCCAGGTCGTTCAGCAGCCGGGCGCGCAGTTGCAGGGCGTACGCCAGGTCGCCGGGCCCGCCGTGCGCGCGGGCGCCGGCCACCGCGTCGTCCATCACCTCGCGGGTGCGTTCCATCTCGCCGGTGAGGAAGACCGTGAAGACCCGGCTGAGCACCGGGTTCCGGTAGGACTGCGGCAGGTCGGGGGTGTAGGTCTCCAGGATCCGGCGGGCGGTGCGCAGCGCCCCGGAATTGTCGAGCATGCTCATGTCCCCGGAGAACATGCTGAGCAGCCGGTGCAGCCCGAGGTGCCGGCGGGCCTCGGCGAGCTGCTCGGGGGGCATCGGCAGCGGCACGTCCAGCGGGCCGACGGCGAGCGGGACGGGCGGCGGCGCGTCCTCGGCGAACGGGTCGGGGCCGAGCGCGGCGACCGCCTCGAACCAGGCGCGGGACTCGGCGCGGTAGTCGCGCAGCATCCAGTAGCCGGCCATCGACAGCGCCAGCACCAGGGCGTCCTGCTCCTGGCCGGCGTCGACGGCGCGGCGCAGCGCGGCCCGGATGTTCTCCTGCTCGCTGTCCAGGCGGGCGAGTTCGTCGAGCTGCTCGGGCCCGCGCAGGCGGGCCCGGGCGGCCCGGCCGAGTTCCCGGTAGTGCCGGGTGTGCCGGTCGGCGACGGCGGTCTCGGCGGCCTCGGCGAGGCGCTCGGCCGCGTACTCGTGGATGGTCTCCAGCATCCAGTACCGGGGCTGGTCGCCGAGCCCGGCCACCAGCAGCGACTTGTCGACCAGCGACAGCAGCAGGTCCGCGACCTCCGCCCGGGGCACCTCGGCGTCCGCCACCACGGCCTCGGCTGACTCCAGGGTGCAGCCGCCGGCGAACACCGACAGCCGGCGCAGCACGGCGCGCTCGCGGTCGCCGAGCAGGTCCCAGGACCAGTCGACGACGGCGCGCAGGGTCTGCTGGCGGGGCAGCAGGGTGCGGGAGCCGGCGGTGAGCAGCGCGAACCGGGAGTCGAGGCGGTCGGCGAGCTGGCGGGGCGTCAGTCCGCGCAGCCGGGCGGCGGCCAGTTCGATGGCCAGCGGCAGGCCGTCGAGGCGGCGGCAGAGTTCGGCGCAGGCCGCCGGGTCCTCGTCGGTGCGGAAGCCGGGGCGGGCGGCGGCGCCGCGTTCGCCGAGCAGCCGCAGCGCGGACGGGTCGGGCAGCGGTTCGACCGGCAGCACGGCCTCGCCGGGGACGCCGAGGGGTTCGCGGCTGGTGGCGAGCACGGTGACGCCGGGGCATTCGGCGAGCAGCCGGTCGGCGAGGTCGGCGGCGGCCTGGATGACGTGCTCGCAGTTGTCGAGCAGCAGCAGGACGCGGCGGCGGCCGAGGTGGTCGACCACCCGGCGGGCCGGGTCCTTGCGGCCGCCCTCGATCACCTCGGCGACGGCGCTGCCGGTGTGCAGCACGGTCTCCCGCAGGCCGAGCGCGGAGGCGACGGCGTCGGGGACGGCGGCCGGGTCGTCGAGCGGGGCGAGTTCGATCTGCCAGACGCCGCCGGGCCAGCGGGCGGTGTCCTGTTCGCGGCGGCCGGCCTCGACGGACAGCCTGGTCTTGCCGGAGCCGCCGGGACCGGTCAGGGTGGTCAGCCGGCCGGCCGTCAGGGCGTCGGCGACGGTGGCGAGTTCGCCCTCCCGGCCGACGAAGCTGGTGCGGCCGGGGCGCAGGTTGCCGGCGGCGGGGACGGCCGGCGGGGCGGCGGGGGCCGGGGCGGGTTCGGGGCGGCGGTGAGCAGTTCGCGGTGCAGGGCGCGCAGTTCGGGGCCGGGGTCGGTGCCGAGCTGCTCGGCGAGGGTGCGGCGGATCTCCTCGTAGCGGGAGAGCGCCTCGGCGGTGCGGCCGGCGGCGCGCAGGGCGCGCAGCCGGAGGGCCTGGAGCTGCTCGTCGAGGGGGTGGTCGCGGCAGAGTTCGGCGAGTTCGGCGGTGACCTCGGCGGCCCGGCCGAGGGCGAGCGCGGCGGTCAGCCGGTGGCGGCGGGCCTCCTCGCGCTGGGTCTCCAGGCGGGCGGCGGGGGCGGTGCGGTCGGGCAGGTCGGCGAGGGCGGGGCCGCGCCACAGGGCGAGGGCGGCGGTGAGCCGGTCGGCGGCGGCGGCCGGGTCGCCGTCGGTGAGGGCGCGGGCGCCGTCGGCGGCGAGCCGCTGGAAGTCGGCGACGTCGGTGTGGGCGCCGGTCAGCCAGTAGCCGGCCGGTCCGGAGCCGATCTCGGCGCGGCCGACGGTGCGGCGCAGCCGTCCGACCAGGGTCTGCAGGGCGGCGGCGGCGTCCTGCGGCGGTTCGTCGGCCCACACCTCGTCGACCAGCAGTTCGGCGGGGACGGGCCGGCCCTGGCGCAGGGCGAGCGCGGCCAGCAGGGCGCGCAGCCGGGCGCCGCCGAGCGCGACCGGGGTGCCGTCGTCGTGGTGGGCGGTGGTGGTGCCGAGGATGCCGTAGTGCACCCGCCCATTCTGGTGGACGCGCCGACCCGCCGGGGCGCACACCCGTGCGGAACGTCCGTCCGCAACCGTTCGTTCACGGGGCGCCGCTTGTCCGGCGCGCCCGGCGGCGGGCATGATCGGACGCCTGTCCCACCCGACCCCAGCTCCGGAGCACTGTCGCCATGACCTACGCCAGCACCGGCCAGCGCAGCGCGGAGAGCCGGGTCAGCCCGATCTTCCTGGCACTGGCCGGCACCTTCCTCGCCGCGGGCCTCGCGCTGGCCACCGGCTGGGGCAACACCCGGCTCGGCGTGTTCCTGTTCGTGGTGTCGGGCTGGATGGTGTCGCTGTGCCTGCACGAGTTCGCGCACGCGCGGACCGCGCTGGCGGGCGGTGACATCACGGTCGGCGCCAAGGGCTACCTGACGCTGAACCCGCTGAAGTACGGGCACGTGCTGCTGAGCTTCGTGCTGCCCGTGGTGTTCATGATCATGGGCGGCATCGGCCTGCCCGGCGGCGCGGTGTACATCGAGCGGGGCCGGATCTCCGGCCGGCTCAAGCACAGCCTGATCTCGGCGGCCGGCCCGCTGGTGAACGCGCTGTTCGGCGTGCTGCTGCTGGTGGCGGTCAGCCAGAACTGGTTCGACGACCCGGGCGTGCCCACCGTCTTCCAGGACGTCGAGCTGCCGGTCTCGCCGCTGCCGCTGGCGCTGGCCTTCCTCGGCTACCTGCAGGTGACCGCGGCGATCCTGAACCTGCTGCCGGTGCCCGGCCTGGACGGCTACGGCATCATCGAGCCCTGGCTGTCGTACAAGACCCGGCGCGCCATCGAGCCGATCGCGCCGTACGGCATGCTGCTGCTGTTCGCGCTGGTCTGGCAGAGCCAGGTCGGCCAGTGGCTGTTCGACCTGACGGTGCGGATCTTCGACCTGTTCGGCGCGGACATCCGGTTCTCGGAGGTCGGCCGGATGCTGTTCAGCTTCTGGAAGACCTACTAGGCATCAGGCCTGCGGCTGGGCGGCGCGGGCGGCCCGGGCGGCGCGGTCCTTGCGCAGGTAGTACCAGGCGATGTTGCTGGCCACGCCGGCCATCAGGACCCACACCACGCCGAGCCAGTTGCCCTCGACGAACGAGACCACGGCGGCGGCCACGGCGAGGACCAGGACGATCGTGGCGTACAGGGCGTTGCGGGGCATGGCGGGACTCCTCGGGCGGGCGCGGTGTGCGCTGCCATTCTCGCCGACCGAACACCGCGCCCCGGCCGGGGGTGGCCCGGCGGCGCCGCGGGGCGGCGCCGCCGTCCGCTCACACGTCGGTGATCCGCAGGCCCGCGTGCGCCTTGTAGCGGCGGTTGACCGAGATCAGGTTGGCCACCAGCGCCTCCACCTGGTGGGCGTTGCGCAGCCGTCCGGCGAAGACGCCGCGCATGCCGGGGATCCGGCCGGCCAGCGCCTGCACGGTGTCGGTGGCGGCGCGGTTCTCGCCGAGCACCATCACGTCGGTGTCGATGGTCTCGACCGACTCGTCCTGCAGCAGCACCGCCGACAGGTGGTGGAAGGCGGCGGTGACGGTGGAGTCCGGCAGCAGCGCGGCGGCCTGCTGGGCGGCCGAGCCCTCCGGGACCTGCAGCGCGTAGGCGCCCTGCTTGTCGAAGCCCAGCGGGTTGACGCAGTCGACCACGATCTTCCCGGCGAGTTCGGCGCGCAGCGAGGTCAGCGTCTCGGCGTGGCCGTCCCACGGCACGGCGACGATCACCACGTCGCTCTCCCGGGCGCACCGCGCGTTGTCGGCGCCGCGGACGCCGAGGCCGAGCTCGGTGGCGCAGTCCTCGGCGCGCTCGGCGCTGCGGGAGCCGATCACCACCTGCTGGCCGGCCTTGGCGAGCCGGTAGGCCAGGCCGCGGCCCTGGTCGCCGGTGCCGCCGAGGACTCCCACGACGAGGTCGGAGACGTCGGGCAGCTCGCGGCCCGGTCCGGCCGCCGGGTTCACTGAATCGGGTTGCGTCATGCCGAAGATCCTGCCAAACGCGACGCCCGCCGAGCATGCTGTCGCGCATGGACGCGGTGAGAGTTTCCGCACTCCGGCAGTCGCTGACCGGCACCGGCTGGCCCGAGCGGGCGGGCGACTTCGCCGCCGCGCTGCGCGGCTCGGTGACCAGGCGCAGCGCCAGCGGCCTGCTGCTGGTCGGCACGCCCCGCTACGAGCCCTGGCACCTGGCCGCGCACCTGAGCGACGAGGCCGCCTACAGCGGGGTGCCGGAGCTCGTCCCGACCCTGCTGCGGCACACCGTCCCGGCGGGCGCGCCGGGCCACCTGGCGTGCGGGCTGCCCCGGCTGGAGGAGGCGCGGGCCGGCGCGACGGTGCTGCTGGTCGCCCCCGCGCCCGCCGACGCGCCGCTGCTGGAACGGCTGGACGGCGCCCGCCGGGCCGGCGCGGTGCTGCTCGCCCTGGACGACGGCGACCCCGAGCTGTCCGCCCTGGCGCACGAGCGGCTGACCGTCCCGGACGCCGGGCCCGAGCCGTTCGAACTGGTGCAGCACCTGGTCAGCTCGGCCACCTCGACGGTGCCGCCGCGCTCCCGGCTGGCCCGGCTTGCGGAGCGGCTGACCGCCTCGCCGGTGCTGCGCTGGTGACCGCCGGACGAATATTCGCTTGCCCCGTTCCGTCCCGGTCCCGCAGCATCTGACCACGTGACAGCTGCTGCCCGTTTCCTCCGCAAGGTCGTACCGGACCTGACGCCATGGCGATCCTCCCGGGATTTCCGCCTGCTCTGGTCGTCGGGCTGCATCACGGCCTTCGGCAGCCTGCTCACCTACATCGCGGTGCCGATCCAGATCAAGCAGCTGACCGACTCCCCGGTCGCCGTCGGCCTGGCCGGCGCGTTCGAGCTGGTGCCGCTGGTGGTGTTCGGCCTGTGGGGCGGGGCGCTGGCGGACGCGCTGGACCGGCGCCGGCTGGTGCTGCTCAGCGAGGCGGGCCTGGCCCTGATGGCCGCCCTGCTGCTCGCCAACGCGCTGCTCCCGCACCCGCTGCTGTGGCCGATCTACCTGGTGGGGGCGCTGACCGCCGCGCTGGACGGCCTGCAGCGCCCGGCGCTGGACTCGATGATCCCCCGGGTGGTGGCGCACGATCAGCTGCCCGCCGCGTTCACCCTGCTCTCGCTGTACCGCAACGCCGCCTCGGTGGCCGGTCCGGCGCTGGCGGGCGTGGTCGTCGCTGTCGCCGGGCCGCGCAGCGCCTTCGCCCTGGACGTGCTGACCTTCCTGGTCTCGCTGGCGCTGATCGCCCGGCTGCGCCCGGTGCCGCCCGCGGAGAGCGCCGAACGGCCCTCGCTCCGCAGCCTCGGCCAGGGCCTGCGCTACGCGTGGAGCCGGAAGGACCTGCTGGGCACCTACGCGATCGACACGGTGGCGATGCTGTTCGCCTTCCCGGTCGCGGTGTTCCCGTTCCTGGCGTCCGCGCTGGACGCCGAGTGGGCGCTGGGCCTGCTGTACTCGGCGACGGCGGTGGGCGCGCTGGCGGTCTCGGCGACCGGCGGCTGGATGGCGCGGATCCACCGGCACGGCCGGATGCTGCTGGTCGCCGCGCTCGGCTGGGGCGCCGCGATGACGCTGGCGGGGCTGGTCGGGAACGTCTGGCTGGTGCTGCTGTGCCTGGCCGCGGCGGGCGCGGCCGACCAGATCAGCGGGGTGGCCCGGTCGACGATCTGGAACCAGTCCATCCCCGACGAGCTGCGCGGCCGTCTCGCCGGGGTGGAGCTGCTGTCGTACTCGGTGGGCCCGCAGCTGGGCCAGGTCCGGGCGGGCGGGATGGCCGCGCTGGTCGGGGTGCGGGCCTCGATCTGGACCGGCGGCGTGATGTGCGTGCTGGGCGTGCTGGCGCTGACGGCGTCCGTCCCGAAGCTGCTGGCCTGGGACTCGCGCACCGACCCGCACGCGCTGGCGGTGCGGGCCGAGCACGAGCGGCAGGCCACCGGGGTGTGACGGCCCGTCAGCCCCTGTCCTCCGGCGGGCTGTCGTTCCAGCGCGGGTCCTCGCGCCACTCCTCGTTGCGCTCGGCGGCGGTCTCCAGGGCGTGCGCGGCCTCCTCGCGGCTGCCGTACGGGCCCAGCCGGTCCTTGGCCGGGCACTCCGGGCCCTCCTCGACCTTGCCGTGCTTGAGGCAGTAGAACCACTCCCCCGGCTTCCCGGTGGGCTTGCTGCGGCCGAACGCCATCGTCTCGTCTCCCGTCCCCGTGCCCCGCGGCGGCGCCGCGGCGGTCAGCAGTGATCATTCCCGCCGCTCCGGCCGCGCACACGGCCCGGGACGGGCGGATGGCGGCCGATACACTCGCGGTCATGGCTCTGGTACCCGGCACGCAGTCCCCCACCCGCAAGGTCCCCGCGCACATCGCGCGTCCGGAGTACGTCGGCAAGCCCGCGCCGACCCCGTACACCGGACCCGAGGTGCAGACGGCGGAGACCGTCGAGAAGATGCGGATCGCCGGGCGGATCGCGGCGCGGGCGATGGCGGAGGCCGCGAAGCTGATCGCCCCCGGCGTCACCACCGACGCGCTCGACGCCGTCGCGCACGAGTACATGTGCGACCACGGCGCCTACCCGTCCGACCTCGGCTACCGGGGCTTCCCGAAGTCGATCTGCACCTCGATCAACGAGGTGATCTGCCACGGCATCCCGGACTCGACCGTGCTGCAGGACGGCGACATCGTCAACATCGACGCGACCGCGTACATCCACGGGGTGCACGGCGACCTGAACGCCACCTACCTGTGCGGCGACGTGGACGAGGAGTCCCGGCTGCTGGTGGAGCGCACCCGGGAGTCCCTCGACCGGGCGATCAGGGCGGTCAAGCCGGGCCGGCAGATCAACGTGATCGGGCGGGTGATCGAGTCCTACGCGAAGCGCTTCGACTACGGCGTGGTCCGCGACTTCACCGGCCACGGCATCAACACCTCGTTCCACTCCGGCCTGATCGTCCCGCACTACGACAGCGACCGGGCCACCCAGGTGATCAAGCCCGGCATGACCTTCACCATCGAGCCGATGCTCACCCTGGGCACCTACGACTACGAGATCTGGCCGGACGGCTGGACGGTGGTCACCAAGGACCGTCGGCGCACCGCCCAGTTCGAGCACACCCTGGTGGTCACCGCCGACGGCGCGGAGATCCTCACCCTGCCCTAGCCGGACCGGGACAGCGCAACGGCCCGTCGCCCCACCGGGGGTGACGGGCCGTCTGCACAATCGTTCCTGCGCGCCCGGCCGAACCGGCTCAGCCGATCAGCCACTGCTCCTCGGCGACCGCGCCGACCTCGGTGCAGGCGTCGGTCAGCACGTCCAGCACCCGCAGCGGGTCCGGCAGCGGCTGCTCGGGGCCGCGCAGCCAGCGCACCCGGGAGCCGTCGGCCAGCGCGGCCGGCGGGACCAGGGTGTACGAGCCGCGGCAGTGCCAGCGCAGCCCGGGGTGCTCGGAGACCGTGTCGGGGGTGGAGTCCAGCGCGCTGGTCCACCACTCGTCCTCGTCCTGCGGGGTGCCGCGGGTCGCGGTGAAGAACAGGTACCGGTCGGCGCCGACCGCCGCCACCGGGCCGCCCACGCCGAGCGCGTCCAGCCGCTGCAGGGCGAGCACGCCGGCCTCGGCCGGGACGTCCAGCACGTCGTGCGCGCGGCCCGTCGCGGTGACGAAGTTCGCCTCCGGGTCGCGGGTCAGCCAGCGGGCCAGCTGCTCGGCGTCGACGGTGGCCTGGGACTGCCAGGCGAAGGACACCGGGTGCTGGGCCGGGGCCGGACAGCCGACCCGGTCGCACGAGCACCGGTACCCGGCCGCCGGGTGCGCCGCCGGCGCCACCGGGAACCCCGCCCGGACCGCCCCCAGCAGCAGATCCAGCTTCGCAGCCGCGTCCCCTCCGGCGTCCGGATCGTCCTGCCTCCGGTCCCGCCGCCACCAGGACGTCCACCTGCTGCTGGCTTCCATCTGGCCCCTTCCGCACCCGCTGAGCTGCCGTGCCAGGTGCGGCACGGCCTCCGACGCAACAACCGACGCCAACGCACGGAGCCGCTCGCTGCTTCCCGAATCGGTGCACCGCGCGCGGGGGCGTCTGCCGACGGCCGGGGCCGGGTTCTCCGGACGGCCGACGTCCGGGGCGGGTACGGAGTGCGAGAGTCGCGCTCGGCGGGCGGGCGCACCTCGGCGCGCCCCACCCGGCCCGTACGGGCCCGCGGACCCGGGGCTGACCCCGGGAGGCGTACGTAGCAGGATAAGGCTCCCGGAGCCCTGTCCATGACCGTCCGCGGTGCCGTCCCCGTCACATCCGCGCCACACCGCCGCTGCACGGCGGACACAACCGCCCGCACCGGACATCCCGCCGCGCGTCCTACCCTGGAGCGGTGAAGAGCGCCGACACCTCATTCCTCGGGGGCCCGCTGGACGGCCGGGTCCTGCCGATCCTGCTGAGCCCGCTGCACACCCCGCCGAAGGTCTACCGGGTGCCCGTCCCCGCGCACGGCGACACCCCGGCGGTCACGCTGGTCTACCGGCGCGCCAAGGAGTACAACGCCAAGGGCCGGTTCCGCTGGCGCTACGAGTACGACGACGCCGCCAGCGGCTGACGGGCCGTCACGCTCCGGCCGGGCGGGGCTCAGGCCTCCTCGGCCAGGATCAGGTACAGCTTCTTCTTCGCCTCGGCCAGCACCGCCAGGCCCTTGGCCCGCTGCTCCTCGGTGCCGGTCATCATGACCTGGCGCACCGCGTGGTCCACCGCCGCGAGCGCGGCGCCGACCTCCTGCACGGCCTCCCAGTCGCCGCGCCGGCCCGCCTCGTCCCACGGGGACCCGGAGCCCTGCTCGGCCTCGGCCCGGCCCTGCTCGGTCAGTTCGAACAGCTTCTTGCCGGCCTGCTCGGTGGCGCTGACCAGGCCCTCCTCCTCCAGCAGCTGGAGCGTCGGGTAGACCGAGCCCGGGCTGGGCCGCCAGACGCCGCCGGTGCGCTCGCCGATCTCGGTGATCATCTCGTAGCCGTGCATCGGCCGCTCCCGCAGCAGCGCGAGCAGCGAGGCCCGCACGTCACCGCGCCGGGCCCGCCCGCCGCGCCGGCCGCCGTGCCCGCCGTGGCCCCGAAGCCCCGGCCGCGCGGCCCGAACCCCGGCCCGAACGGCGGCATCGGCCGCCCCGGCCCGCCGAACGGCCCGAACGCCGCCCGCGCCTCGAACTCCTCGCCCTCGCCGGCCCGTCCCGGACGCCCGGCCCCTCGGCCCGGCGCCGCCGGCCCTCTCCGCCGAATCGCTTGTCGTACCGCATGACGGAACACCTGCTTCCCATGGTTGTCGGACACTCCGATCGTCGAAGCATCTCGATAACTCGACGATATATCGGTAACTGTCGAACGACAACCCTTTTCCGATACCCGCCCGCCCCGCCCCCGACCCGACACACCCCCGAAACGCCCCCGCACCGCCGCCACCAGCCACTACCGTGACGCCATGGCAGGCGAACGCGATCTTCGACAGCTGCTCTCCGGCATGAGCCCCGTCCTCAACCCGGGCCGGTACGTGTACTGCACGCTGCCCGGCCGGGTCCCGACCGGGCTGCGGCCGGTCGTCACGGTGGCCGAACCCGAGGGCGTCACCTTCGTCGTCTCCGAGGAGGAGGCCGACTCGCTCGGCCTGCCGCACACCTTCACCGCCGCCTGGATCACCCTGCGGGTGCACTCCGCGCTGGACGCCGTCGGCCTCACCGCCGCCGTCGCCACCGCGCTCGCCGACCGGGGCATCAGCTGCAACGTGGTGGCCGGCTTCCACCACGACCACCTGTTCGTCCCCGCCGACGACGCCGACCGCGCCCTGGCCGCCCTCGACTCCCTGGCCGGCCAGCACGCCTGACGGCCCGTCGACTCCCCGGGTTTCCGCCGCCCGGCACGGGCGAGAATCCGGACGGAGGGCCCGCCGGACGAGAGGGACGCCGTGGAACACGCCAGCTGGAGCGCCGACACCGCCGCCGTCCTCGGGGCCGGCCTCGCCGAGGCCGTGGACGGCGGGCAGTTCCCCGGCGGCGTGCTGACCGTCGGCCAGGTCGGCGCCGGCCGGGCCACCGTCGGCCACGGCCTGGTCGCCCCCGAGTGCGGCGACGCCCGGCCCGGCCCGCACACCCGCTACGACCTGGCCTCGCTCACCAAGGTCCTCGCCACCTGGCCGCTGATCGGCGCCGCCGTCCGCACCGGCCGGCTCGACCTGGACGCCCCGCTGCGCGCGCTCCGCCCCGAACTGCCCTCCCCCGGCGGCGACCTGACCGCCCGGCAGCTGCTCTCCCACACCTCCGGACTGCTCCCGCAGACCGGCCTGGCCCGCTACGAGCACACCGGCCGCCCGCTGATCGAGCACCTGTGCGCCGAACCGCTGGTCGGCCCGCCCGGCGGCCGGCACCGCTACATCGACCGCGGCTTCATCCTGCTCGGCCTGCTGCTGCCCGAGCTGCTCGGCCGCCCGCTGCACGAGCTCGCCGAGGAGCTGTGGCGGGGGCTCGGCCTCACCCGCACCGCCTACGGACCGCTGCCCCGCGACCCGCAGCTCGCCCCGACCGAGCAGCGGCTGCGCGGCGCGCCCGCACCTGGGGCGCCCCGCACGACCCGAGCGCCGCCCTGCTCGGCGGGGTGGCCGGCCACGCCGGGGTGTTCTCCTGCGCCGCCGACCTCGCCGTCTTCGCCGAGCACCTGCTGGGCGGAACCGGCCCGCTCGCCGACTGGTTCGCCGAGAGCCGCCGCCCCTGCACCGCCGTCGAACCCGGCCTGCACCGCGGCCTGGCCTGGCTGGTCACCGCCGACGACGACGTCGCCTACCACCACGGCTTCACCGGGACCAGCCTGTTCCTCGCCCCGCGCACCGGCCGCTACGTGGTGCTGTGCACCAACGCCGTCTACCACGGCTGGGACCGCGCCCGGCTGGCCGGCCTGCGCACCCTCGCGCTGCGCACCCTGGCCGGCTGAGCGCCGCGGCCTCAGCCCAGCGGCTTCCACCGGCCGCCGGTCAGCACCGTCAGCACCTCCCGGCTGCGGAGCTGCCCGGGCCGCGGGCGGGCGGGGGCGGCGGCGAGCAGCGCGATGTCGTCCTCCGCCGGGTCGGGCGCGCCGGCCAGCACCGCGTCCAGCAGCCGCTCCGGGCCGGCCCCGGCGGGCAGCCGGCGGGCGGTGAGCCGGCGCAGCGATCGGTCGATGTCCTCGTCGCGGCGCTCCACCAGGCCGTCGGTGAACAGCAGCAGGGTGTGCTCGGGCGGCAGCACCACGATGCTCGGGGCGTAGCCGTTCTGCCCGGTGCCGAGCGGCGGGCCGGGCTCCACCGGCAGCAGCGCCACCTCGCCGTCCGGGCGGACCACGGCGGGCGGCAGGTGGCCGGCGCTGGCGAAGCAGTACCGGCCGCGGGCGGGTTCGGCGTACACCGCCAGGCAGGTGGAGGGGCGGTAGTCGTGCACGTCGCCGGCCAGGCCGTCCATCCGGGCCAGCAGCCGGTCGGCGTTCGGCTCCAGCAGGGCCATGGCGCGCAGCATCGCCTGGTAGTGGCTCATGTGGGCGGCGGCCTCGATGCCGTGGCCCATCACGTCGCCGATGGCGAGCACGGTGCGGCCGTCGGGCAGCGCCACCGTCTCGTACCAGTCGCCGCCGATCAGGGCACTGGTGCCGGCCGGGCGGTAGCGGAAGGCGACCGTGATGTCGGGGTGCGGGCTGCCCGGCTCGGCGAGCATGGCGCGCTGCAGGTCGACGGCGACGGCGTGTTCGCGGCTGTAGCGGCGGGCGTTGTCCAGGTGGATGGCGGCGCGCACGGCGAGGTCCTGGGCGGCGACCGCGTCGTCCTGGTCGAAGCCCGGGGACGGGTCGGTGCGCAGCAGGGTGACGGTGCCGATCCGGTGGCCGCGGGCGGTGAGCGGCACCACCATGCCGGAGTGGATGCCGACCGCCCGGTAGTCGGCGATCCGCTCCGGGTTGGGGGCGGTGCGGCGCAGGTCGGCCTCGGTCATCAGGTTCTCGATCACCGGCCGGCCCTCGGCGAGGCAGCGCGGCACGGCGGAGTCGGGCCGGTAGTCGACGTACTCGCCGCGTTCGCCGACCTGCCGGACCTGTTCCAGCAGCGCGGGTTTGGCGGCGATCGCGGTGCGCAGCAGGCGGCGGCCGCCGTCGGGGAGGGTGCGGGCGTGCCGGCTGTCGGGGTGCGGGAGCAGTTCGACGGTGGCGGCGTCGGCGAGGTGGTCGACCAGGAAGGCGGCGAGTTCGCCGCAGGTGGTGTCCACGTCGAGGGTGGTGCCGATCCGGGTGGCGGCGGTGTCGAGCAGGGCGAGCCGGGCCCGGGCCTGTTCGAGTTCGTGCTGCTGCCGGCGGGCGGCGGTGACCTCCAGCACGACGCCGACCACGCCGACGGGCCGCCCGGCGGTCTCCAGCCGGTGGTACGCGCCGTACCAGTAGCGGTGCTCCTGCGGGGAGCCGGCCCGGGTGTGGCCGCTGGAGGTGATCTCGCGGGGGCGGCCGTCGGCGAGGACGGCGCGCAGCACGTCCTCGCGGGGGTCGATGCCGGGCAGCAGTTCGGCGATCGTCCGGCCGAGGTGCTCCTCGGCCGGGACGCCGTTCATCGCGGCCAGTGCCGGGTTGACGTAGCGGTAGCGCAGCGCGGTGTCGAGGACGGCGACGCCGGCGGGGGTGCCGTCCAGGACGCGGCGCAGCGGCTGCGGCAGGTCGTTCCAGGGGGTGTCGGCCACGGCTGCGGCACCTCCTCGCCGGGGGCCCGGGCACTGTGACCAGTAAACACAGCGGGCGGGGCGGGGGCGATCCGGTACCGACGGGGCGGGCGTTCCCGGGCCGGTGCTCCGGTGCGGGGCCGGGGTGTCACTCGAACGGGGCCGTCCCGGGTGCCCGGCGGGCGGGACGGCCGATGGTCGTCGCAAGATCTGTCTCGCCCCCCAGGAGGTTCCCCATGAGCGCGTCCGTCGGCCCGACCGCGGCATCGACCGGGCCGGGTGGCCCACCGGCCCGCGGGAACCGGCCCTGGGTGACCGGGACGGTGCTGTTCGCCGGTGTGCTGATGCTGGTGAGCGGTGTGCTGGAGCTGTTCCGGGGGATCATGGCGATCGCCGAGGACGACGTCTTCGTGACCACTCCCCGGTACGTGTTCCGCTTCGACCTGACCTCCTGGGGCTGGATCCACCTGGTGGTCGGCGTGCTGCTGGCGCTGACCGGTCTGTTCGTGATCAAGGGCATGCTGTGGGCCCGGATCCTGGGTGTCGGCTTCGCCGCGGTGAGCATGATCGACAACTTCCTCGCGGTGCCGTACTTCCCGCTGTGGTCGCTGGTGCTGATCGCGCTGGACGTCTTCGTGATCTGGGCGCTGTGCGCCTACCACCGCGAGGCCTGACCGCGCGTCGCACTGGTGACGCGCAGCACTGCCGGGGCCCGCTCCTCCCAGGAGCGGGCCCCGGCCGTTCGCCGGACCGCGTCAGTTGTTCAGGGCGGCGACGCCGGCCTGGGCGAACTGCTCGTCCTGGTCGGCGCTGGGGGCGCCGGCCACGCCGACGGCCGCGATCGGGGCGCCCTTCAGCTGGACCGGGGCGCCGCCGCCGAGGAACAGCGTGCCGGGGATGTCCTTCAGGTTCGGCGCCTGGGCCAGGCGCTTGACCAGCTCGGAGGTCGGCGCGTTCCAGGAGACCGCGGTGTAGGCCTTGCGCTCGGCGGACTCGAAGGACTGCGGGCCGGCGCCGTCGCCGCGCAGCTCGACGATCACGTTGCCGTTCCGGTCGACGACGGCGACGGAGATCTTCTGGCCGGCCTTCGCCGCGGCGTCCAGGCTGGCCTGGGCGGCCTTGGTGGCGGCCTCGACCGTCAGGTGCGAGGACTGGAAGGTGTTCTTGTTCTGGACGTCCGACGCGACGGCGGCGGCGGGGGCCTGGTGCGGCGTCTCCGCGCTGGCGGAGACCGCGCCGACCACGCTCGCCCCGACCGCGGCCACCGCGACGGCGCCGGTGACAACGCGGGTACGGGTGCTCAGCTTCTTCATCTTCGGCTCCTGGATCGGAAGTTCGGCGCCGGACTGCGGTGTGCTCCGGCCTGCACTCCATGTTTCGTCGCCGACCCCCCTCCGCGGATCGGCGGACCGGCTGGTCCGGCGGAGCATGATGGACGACAACCGTGTCAGCCGATCGGTTGATGTGCGGGCTGCGATCCGCGGGCACCATCCAGGTGCCGGCAGCAAGCGAAAGGAGGCAGCCGTGATGCGTCAACCCCTCTCCCGGGCCGCCGATCCGGACGCGGGCTGGCTGACGGTAGTCCTGCGGCTGGTCTTCCTGCTGCTGCTCGGCACCTCGCTGGCGCGCTACCTGACGCACCATCTGGCCAGCCCGCTCACGCCGTGGGTGGTCGTGCTGAGCCTCGCGCTGGGCGCGGGCCACCTGTCGGGGCTGTCCGAGCGCCGGCCGGCCTGGCTGGCGGGGGTGCTGGCGAGCTGGGCGGTGCTGGTGCTGATGGCGCCCAGCTTCGCCTGGTGCGCCGTCCCGCTGGTGTACACGGTGCTGCGCGCCTTCCCGCCGCGCACCGCGATCCCGCTGGTGACGGTGCTGACGGTGCTGGTGGTGGTCGGCGAGCTGCGGCTGCCCGGCGCGGATCCGACGATGCTGCTGCTGCCGCCGGCGGTCGCCGCGCTGGCCACCGCCGTCTTCCTGTACATGCAGCGGCAGGGCGCCCGGCAGCGGAAGCTGATCGTCGACCTGATCCGGACGCGGCGGGAGCTGGCCGCGGTGGAGCGCCGGCAGGGCGCGCTGTCCGAGCGCGAGCGGCTGTCCGTCGAGATCCACGACACGCTCGCCCAGGGCCTGTCCAGCCAGCAGATGCTGCTGCAGGCCGCCGATCTCGCCTGGGAGCAGGACGCGGCGGCCGCCCGCGGCCACGTCCGGACGGCCGCCGCGATCGCCGCCCGCAATCTCGCCGAGGCCCGCCGCTTCGTCCACGACCTCGCCCCGGCCGATCTCGCCGAGCAGGGCACGCTGGAGGCCGCGCTCGCCGCGCTCGCCGCGCGGGAGGCGGCGGAGAGCGGCCTGCCGGTCGGCTTCCACCTGGACGGCAGCCCGGCGCCGATGCCGGCCGCCGCGCAGGCCGCGCTGCTGCGGATCGCCCAGGGCGCGCTGGCGAACGTGCGGGAGCACGCCGGGGCCGGCCGGGCCTCGATCACGCTGTCCTACCTGGGCGACCAGGCCGTGCTGGACGTCGCGGACGACGGCCGCGGCTTCACCCCGCCCCGCGCCGGGCACGGCGGCGGCGCGGGCGGCGATCGCGGGCACGGGCTGCCCGCGATGCGGGCCCGGCTGCGGCAGCTTGGCGGCACGCTCACCGTCGAGTCGGCCCCGGGCGAGGGCACCGTGGTCTCGGCCGCCATCCCGCTGGAGACCGCGCCGGAGGGCGCCGAGCCGCGGGGCCGCGCCGTCGGCGGCGCCGCTCCGCACCGCAAGGAGGGTTCATGAACGACACGGTCAGGCTGATCGTCTGCGACGACCACGCGATGGTCCGGGCCGGGCTGCTGGCGCTGCTGTCCAGCGACTCCGGGATCGAGGTGGTCGGCGAGGCCAGTACCGGGGAGGAGGCGGTCGTGCTCACCGCCCGCCTGCACCCGGACGTGGTGCTGATGGACCTTCAACTCGGCGACGGCATCGACGGCGTGGAGGCCACCCGGCGGATCCTGGCCGGCCCGGGCGACAGCCACGTCCTGGTGCTGACCACCTTCGACACCGACGCGGACATCACCCGTGCCATCAACGCCGGCGCCACCGGCTACCTGCTGAAGGCAGAGCGGCCGGCCGAGCTGTTCGCCGCGATCCGCTCGGCGGCGGCGGGCCGGCCGGCGCTGTCCCCGCCGGTGGCGTCCCGGGTGATGGCCCGGATGCGCTCCCCGCTGCCCCAACTCACCGACCGTGAGCAGGACATCCTGGATCAGCTCGGCCAGGGCCTGGGCAACCGGGAGATCGCCCGGGCGCTGTTCATCAGCGAGGCCACCGTCAAGACCCACCTCGGCCGGATCTACGCCAAGCTCGGCGTCGACACCCGCTCCGGCGCGGTCGCCATCGCCAAGGAGCGCCGCCTGCTGCGCTGATCGCCCGGGCGCGCGGCCCGGCTCCGGGACAACTGAAGATCGATCGGGCGCGTCCGAAGCCTTGCCACGCACAGTGAGCAGAAGTCAGTATTCCTACCGGCCGGTAGACCTGACGGGACGACGGCTTCCGGAGGAGCGCGGAACGGACCGGAACGGGGCGGCGACGAGCACCCTGTCCGACCTGACGCGAACGCGTAACATACGCGAAACCCTCCGCTCACCCTCTCCTTGCCGCCCTGTCGTTCGAACGCGACAGGTTGGCCGGGAACCGATGTCATGAAAGGCGGACGCGCACCATGCCGACCGCATCAAGCCCACCCGAGCCGCGGCGCCGTCTCGGCGAGCACGGGCTCGCCTGGGCGTTCCTGCTGCCCTCGGTAGTGGTCTTCGCGCTCTTCATCCTGTATCCGCTGGGGCGCACCTTCTACCTGAGCGCGCACGCCAACGACCTGTTCGGCGCGCCCTCCCGGTACGTCGGGATGAAGCACTACACCGACCTGCTGAGCTCCGCGGACTTCCGCCACACCCTGGTCACCACCGCCCTGTTCGTGCTGTTCACGGTGGTCCCCGGGGTGCTCGGGGCACTGCTGCTGGTGCTGCTGATGGAAAGTCGGATCCGCGGCGTGCGGCTGCTCCGGTCCGCCTTCGCGCTGCCGTTCGCCTTCTCGGTGGCCAGCGCCTCGGTGGTCTTCTCGGTGTTCTACAACCCGGCCAGCGGCGTCCTCAACGGCCTGCTGTCGAACCTCGGCCTGGGCCCGGTGGGCTGGCTGACCGACTCCAAGTGGGCGCTGTTGTCGGTCGCGGTCTCCACGATCTGGATGAACCTCGGCTACAACGTGCTGGTGCTCTCCGCGGGCATCGGCTCGATCCCCGGCGAGATCACCGAGGCCGCCCGGCTGGACGGCGCGTCCGGGCTGCGGCTGGCCCGGTCGATCACCGTCCCGATGCTCGGCCCCAGCCTGTTCTTCCTGGTGGTGATCTCCACCGTGAACGCGCTGCAGAGCTTCGGCCAGATCCACATCCTCACCAGGGGCGGCCCGGACGGCTCCACCCGCACCCTCGTGTACTCCGTGTACGAGAAGGCGTTCGCCTACGGCTCCAGCGACTTCGGCACCGCCAGCGCGCAGGCCGTGGTGCTGATGGTCGTCGTACTGGCCTGCACAGCCGTGCAGTTCGGAGTCCTGGAGCGGAAGGTGCACTACGCATGACCACCCTCACCAAGGCGCCCGAGGTCGCCGAGCCGGCCCGCGCCGCCCGCCGGCCGCTGCAGCTCCGCGCCCGGCTGGGCCGGGCCGGGGTCTACGCGGTGCTGGCCGTCGCCGTGCTGACGGTCGCCTTCCCGGTGTACTACGTCTTCGCCGGCGCGTTCATGCGGCCGGACGAGATCGCCAGCTACCCGCCCGCGATGGTGCCGCACTCGGTCACCGGCCAGAACTTCTCCGGCGCCGTGCACGCCATCCCGCTGGTCCGGCAGTACGGCAACTCGGTGCTGGTGGCGGGCCTGATCACGCTGGCGCAGCTGTTCACCTCGGTGCTCGCCGCGTACGCCTTCGTGTTCCTGCCGATGCGCGGCCGGGCCGTGGTGTTCGGCCTGTTCCTGGCCACCCTGATGGTGCCGTGGGAGGCCATCATCATCCCCAACTACCTGACGCTGTCGGGCTGGGGGCTGGGGAACACCTACTTCGGCCTGGTGCTGCCGTTCCTGGCCTCCGGGTTCGGGACCTTCCTGCTGCGGCAGTCGTTCCGTCAGTTCCCGGGCGAGCTGCGGGACGCCGCCCGGATCGACGGCGCGGGCCACTGGCGGTTCCTGTGGCGGATCCTGGTGCCGCTGAACAAGCCGGCCCTGGCCGCGCTCGCCATCTACGTGTTCCTGTCCTCCTGGAACCAGTACTTCTGGCCGCTGATCATCACCCGCACCGCGGAGATGCAGACCCTGCAGATCGGCCTGTCCTCGCTGCGGGACTCCGAGATGGCCGACCCCGGCCTGATCCTGGCCGGCGTGGTCCTGTCGCTGCTGCCCACGCTGGCGCTGGTGCTGTTCGGCCAGCGGTTCATCGTCCGCGGCCTGACCGCGGGCGCCGTCCGCTGACGGGCGGTCAGCCCCCGTTCTCGCCCCACCGCTCCCGGTTCCCACCCTCGCAGAAGAGAGAAATCCCGTGAAGAGAAGTTCCCGCGCGCTCGCCGCGCTGCTGGTGTCCGGCCTCGCTCTGACCGCCTGCAGCTCGACCGGCTCCGGCGGCTCCTCCGACGACTCGGGCGCGCCGGCCGCGTCGGCGCTGGACCAGGCGTCCGGCGTCACCACCATCGAGTTCTGGCACTCGATGACCGGCAAGAACGCCGAGGCGCTGACCGCGCTGGTGAACCAGTTCAACACCGCGCACCAGGGCAAGATCGAGGTCAAGCCGCTGTTCCAGGGCACCTACGACGACCTGATCGCCAAGTACAAGGCCTCGGTGCAGCAGAAGGCCACGCCCGCGGTGGTGCAGGTCTACGACATCGGCAGCCGCTTCATGGTCGACTCCAAGCAGATCGTCCCGGCGCAGGCCTTCGCCGACAAGGACGGCTACTCGCTGGAGGACCTGCAGGCCAACATCCGCAACTACTACTCCTTCGGCGGCAAGCTGCAGTCGATGCCGTTCAACTCCTCGATGCCGCTCCTCTACCTGAACGAGGACGCCTTCAAGGAGGCCGGCCTCGACCCGGCCAAGCCGCCCACGACGCTCGCCGAACTCGGCGACATGGCCAAGAAGCTGACCAAGAAGGACGCCGACGGCAAGACCGTCCGGTACGGCTTCGGCGCGGCCATCTACGGCTGGTTCGTCGAGCAGCTGCTGGCCGAGAACGGCGCGCTGTACTGCGACTCCGACAACGGCCGCTCCGGCAAGGCGGGCAAGGCCGCCTTCGACTCCGCCAAGGGCGCCGAGATCGTCCAGTGGTGGGCCGACCTGGTCAAGGGCGGCTACGCGGCCAACACCGGCCGGCAGACCACCGACGCGCAGGCCGCGTTCAAGGCCGGCACGGTCGCCATGCACCTGGAGTCCACCGGCGTGCTGCGCGGCTACACCGAGGCCGCCAAGTTCACCGTCGGCACCGCGGCCTTCCCGAAGACCGCGGCCGACGACCAGGGCGGCCCGATCATCGGCGGCGCCTCGCTGTGGATCTCCGGCCCGGGTCACTCGGACGCCCAGAAGCGCGCCTCCTGGGAGTTCGAGAAGTTCCTCTCCGCCCCGGAGCAGCAGGCCGCCTGGCACACCGGCACCGGCTACTTCCCGGTCAACACCAAGGCGCTGGACCTGCCCGCCGACAAGGAGTGGGTGGCCAAGTACCCGCAGTTCCAGACCGCGATCAGCCAGCTGAAGGCCACCAAGCCGACCACCGCCACGGCCGGCTGCGCGCTGGGCGTCATGCCGCAGGCCCGCAAGGGCGTGGAGACCGCGATCGAGCAGACCATCGCGGGCACCAAGAGCGCCCAGCAGGCGCTGAGCGACGCCGCCAAGGAGCTCCAGCCCGCCATCGAGAGCTACAACAGCTCGGTCGGCTGACCCCGCCGACGCCGAAGGGCCCGGCCGCCGTGCGGCGGCCGGGCCCTTCGGCACCAGAAGCGGAGGGCGGCGGACGAGTCGGCCTGTACGCCGGGTAAACGCCATCTTCGGCGGTGATCATGCCCTGACCTGCGGCTTTGCCTGGCCAGGGGGAGGCTGAGAGCCCGCTAGGGACTTCTCAGGGACTTTCAGCCGAGATCGGCGAACCACGTCTCGATGGCAGCGAGGCCGCGCGCGCCAGCCTCCGGCATGAAGTGAGTGTAGGTCCGGAGGGTGAACGCCGGGTCCGAGTGCCCCAGCCAGGTGGCAAGGGAGACGATCGACTCACCCGCTTCGAGCATCACCGAGGCATAGCTGTGGCGCAGGACATGGAACCCGTGCTCCCGGCTCGGCTCCCAGACGCGGGTCGCCTTCTCGCCCTCCTTCGGCTCGGGCAGCGACGAAATCACTCCAGCTGCGGCGAGTGCCGGCTTCCAGGTCTTCGTGTTCCAGGTGGCCCGGTTGATGGCGCCACGGTGTGTCGTGCTGACGAGCAACGGCACGGTGACCGTGCGGCGCTCGTCTCGTGGCAGGTCCGGCTCTTCCGGGTCGAGCCAGGGCAGCGTGACCTCTACCGGCGCGAACCTCTCCTGGTGCGACAGCAGCTTCTTCGCCAGACCGGCAGTCAGGGGGACGTCACGCTCCTTGCGGCCCTTCGGCGGGCCGAAGTACAGCTGCGACTTGTAGCGCAAGATCTGGCGCTCGACATGGACGGAGTCCCCCCGCACGTCACCCGGACTGAATGCAAACGCCTCCCCTTGCCGGAGCCCGCAACCGAGGCCCAGATCGAGCGCGACTCGGTATCGCTCGGGCAGCCCCTCGCGTACGGCGCCCACTCGGTCTCGTGACCATGATCGCGCCTTCCTCTCGGGCCTTTTCGGCGGCTTGATCGTGCTGTTCCCCTTGCAGGGGTTGCGGAACAGGCGCTTGTCCTCCACTGCGGCCTGCATAATCGCCTTCAGGTACACCCATGCGAGATACGCCGTGCCCTGGCCAACCTCGCGCTGGACATCAGCGGACCACTTCCGGAGCTCCGGAACTCCGATGTCCCGCAGGGCGGTTTCGCCGAGTTGGGGGATGATCTGGCCCCAGATCCGGTAGCGCATGCTCTCCAGCGTCTGCGCCGGGTGCACCTGGGACGGCCACCAGTGCTTTTCGACGTAGTCGCGCATAGTGATCTGGCCGTCTCGCGTGTCGACGAAATCGCCTCGCCTGACATCCGTTTGAGTGTCGGCCAGCCAGCTCTTGGCGTCTGCAGCGGTGTCGAACGAACGGTCGCGGACACCCGGTATGCCCTTGACCCGGTAGCGGGTGCACTTCCCCCACAGGTCTGTTCGCTCGCGCTTGCCTGTCTCCTTGTTGGATCGCTTCTTCAGCCACCTGTCTTCTATGTACCCCGCCACTCGAGACCTCCTCTGTTCCGCTTTGCTGACGTGCCCGGCGCACCTCCGTGTCGCGCGCACCACACAGACGACTTCCGCGTGCACGAAATTCCGCATGCAGACGACTTCTTCAACCACTTGTTCCTACGGGCCCGAGCGCTTCCCCGGCTGACCTCCCTCGGAGGCCGTCATCATCAAGCTGCTCGGCGCGGAGAGCGCGACTGCGACGGCTTGTTCAGCGGGTTGAGAACCGGATTCGAACGCGAATCGGCTTCTTGCTGCTCCGTCAGCCATGCGTCGAGCAGGTCTCGGCGGTACATGACCCGACCTCCCGGGCCCATGCGGAAGCTGGGCGGGCCCTGCCTCCGATGACGCCAGATGTAGAGGGTGTTCACCGAGATGCCGAGGTACGTCGCCGCGTTCTGCACGTTCAGGAACGCTGTCTCGACGGCGGGCTGGGCCTGTTTGCGCATCACGAGTCTCCTGGCGAGGGCGCCGCCACAACGGCGGGGGGCTGGTCTCCCGCCGACCGCGTGGGCCTACCTGCAGAACCCTGCCGGCGGACGACCAGGATCCGAACGATCGCCGGTTTGGCCAGGCCGTCATCCAGTGATAGGAGTCGCCACCCCAGGACAGAAAGGCAGTTCGAGATCACGGCACACACGGACTTCGGTCGCGAGAGCCAGCGTCGCGACCCTTCTGCGGATTGCTGCCATAAGACCAAGGAATAGGTGCGGCCCAGATCAGCAAATCACCGATCTGGGCCGCACATGGAGGTGCTCCATGGGGAACGCGCTGGGCGGGTCCACTGAGTTGAGGGCGACGCAGCATGCCCACCGGGCAGCGAGTCGGCCTACCTAACCCGTCAAGGGGGAGACCGGTTCCAGTCTGACCGAGGATCACAGCTGATGCTGTTGCGAGCTAGCTGGCGGGGAGAGGGTGAAGGGCCCGGACGATTGCTTCAGCATGGCCGATCGCGATTTCTGCTACCTCAGGGCTCGGCGTCTTACCCTGATGCGCAGCCTCGTTCCTGACGCGGGCGAGCTCGTGGCCAACCCTATTTTGGGAGGGCCCCGGCTTTCCACCTAGGCTCGTGCACAGCGCGTGCAGGTTCATGATGCCATTGACATCCTTGATCATTTCGTCAATGAATTCGGGCTTGAGACCCTTGTCCTTGAGGCGGCTAGCAACGTAGACACCCAAGGCAACTTCGGCTGAGGTCGCCGCGTCGATGACCGCCTGGCGAGTGTCACCACCCAGCTTCGCGTTGCGCGCGTATAGCAGCAATCGGTGTTGGACTGGAAGGCGATCTTCGCGGGAGGCGCGGGCAAACGCCCCCTTCAGCTGAGCACGGCTCAGCGGGCTTGCCCCGATGAAGACAGTCCTAAGCAGCACCGGACTCGCGGTCAGGTACCCATCGCTGGCTGCAATGTGGATGGCTGACTGATGGGAGCTGTCGAAATCGGCCAGTGGCTCCCCACTCCATGCTGAAGCCCACTCCTGCACGATCCTGAACCATCCGAAGTACGCGTCGCCCAGGGCCTTGAACTCTGGCGCATCTGTCATCTGAGCCTGCGGCTGGAGGAGTACGGAGGCGGAGGCTGCCGTCACGTAGCAGAGCTGCGTTGTGCTCTTCCACCCCCAGCGACCCTCGAAGGTCTGGACGAGCTGGGCGGGGAGTGGCCTGCCGCGGAAGTCCGGCGGCGCCTCGAGCCTTGCTCCGCCAGCGACGATTGGCAAGGTGATGTCCACGGGGTGCCCGCCAATGCGAACCTGTACTACGAGGCCCAGGTCACGGACATCTACGGGCAAGCCCCATGGGAAGTGGGCAATGCCCGAATACCTGCGGCGTTGTGGCATGTACGAAATCATCGCTCGATGCCGATCGAGGTTCTATGAGACGCGCTCAGCGTTGAGCGAGATGGGGCACTCGCGGTGACGGAGCGCGCTGCGTCGCCACGTCGGTAGAGCGTAAAGGGTCAGGTAAGCGTCCGGTAGCGAGAAGTCGGTGAGAGTGGGGGTTCCCGTCAGGTGTTGAGCAGAGCCCGCCTCACAGGCCCGTACGCGGGCCGGTGCAGCAGACTGTCGTCGCCTAGTTTGAACAGGTGGATGGGCCATTTCTCCCCGCGCTCGGCGTAGGAGTGGAAGTCGACGAGCTTTCCGTCGGAGCGCCGTCTCGGGTCCTTGACGCGCTGGATCAGGCCGAGGCGGTGAAGCATCAGATGGGACTCGTAGACGTCCCGGGGCAGGAAGTACTCGGAAGTTCGCGCCTCGGGGGAGAAGTAGGCGCCGGGCCTCCTCAGGTAGCGCTTCTCCAGGTGGCGGAAGGCGAAGTAGAACCTGATCTCGGCGGGGGTCAGCAGGTAGAGCCAGCCCTGTGTCACGAACTCGGCGGGGAGCCTGATGACGTGTTCGAAGGGATCAGGGGCATGGTAGAAGGCCGTCTCCTTGCGATGCTTGCCGGACTCGTCCAGTGCCATCACAGCCCGGGGCGGAGTGCCGACGTTGCGTTGGATCAGTCCCTCGTCGGCCAGGCGCTTCAGGGCGGAGCGGACCTGGCGCTCGCGGTTGGCCCGAGAGGAGATGGGGACCTTGATGCCGGCGTTCTCCGTTGCCTTCGAGAACGTGAGGCTGGTCCAGGAGAGGGCTTCCTCGTGACTGCTGAGGGGAAGCGGGCTGGGCCCCGCTGAGCCGTAGCGCCTTCGGCACTGGGCCTCGAAGAGAATCAGCAGGTACAGCTGGAGGTTGACGCCCCGGGTCGCAGCGATGCGGACGATGGGGGGCGTATGCGTTTCGTCGAACCTGGTGAAGAAGAAGCTGCTCCGGATCGCGAACGTGCTCAGCCGACCTGTCGAGGCGTTCGCCGCATGCAGCTGGGAGCACAAGCCCGTCGCCCTCCTCCACTGCTGCTCCATGGCCTCCAGGTCCGCCAGACGTGCCGCCCGCCGTTCTGCACTCCTCGGCATCACAACCCCCTCTTGCAACCCTTTGGCCGCATGTTTGCATCGCTCTGACCAGCACAGACAGCTCAGCAGTAGAAGACTTTATGCGGGCCAAAGGGTTCCCAGCTCGGATGGATCAGCCTTCGACCCTTTGGCCGCACACCAGCACCTCTCTGACCAGCACAGACAGCTCAGCAGTAGAAGACTTTATGCGGGCCAAAGGGTTCCCTGGAGCGCCTTTCGTTGCTGTCCCCCGATGCATAAACCTATCGGTGCCGGGGTGCTCCCGGTGTCGGCCTGGGTAACACCGGCAACGTAGATCGAGGGGAAGTTGGTCCAGTGGCCAAGAACAACAAGAGCAAGAAGAAGAGCGCCCGCCCGGGACGGGCTCCTGCGGGGCGCGCCGGGCGCCGGCCGAGCCCGAGTCGTCCGGCGGCACGGCGGCCGGAGGGGCGCCGCAGCGACAAGATCACGATTGTTTCCAGCGTGATCGGGCTCCTGCGACTGCTCTGGGAGATCGGTGAGAAGATCAAGTGGTAGCGCCTGGTCGTGTGCTCGGCCCGGATCCTGCTCGCCCGGGCCGGGCATACGACCAGGGGCCACGGCGACATGCGTGGGACATTCTGCGGGGTTCGTCCCCGGTTGCGCTGCCTGCCACTGCGCTGGTGGCAGAGCGGTTTGTCAGGAGTAGTTGGCGGTTCTCGTCAGCGCTAGTTGGCGGACATCCCTCATGATGATCACAGACAGTGATCATTCGACTCGGTAGGGAGGGCGGCGAGCGTTCGGGCGTGGTCGTTCAGGGCCTGGCGAAGCGCGGTGTAATAGCGATCGCGCCGGGTGTCGATGAACCGGAGAAGTGCGTGCTGGACGCTGGCCTGGTCGACGTCGAGCCCGGCGGGGGCCAGTGGGGCTCCAGGATCGCGCCGAGCGGATGCGGCTGCCCGGTGGAGTCGGTCACCTCGGAGTCGTCGTCGGACGGCAGGGCGAACAGGCGTCGCCGCCGCAGGCTGTCGCCCAGCCGAGGGGGCGGGGCGGACCCAGGTTCCTCTTACTGGCCGCGAACGCTACTGAGCAAGCTAGTCAGCTCTGGCGGTTGCAGGGCCTTCCAATCGACTCTACTCACCCTCGGGGTCATCATGTGATCATAAATGCGATCGCAGGTAACTATGGACTTTTCGACGATGAATAGCAGGCCCTCCCAGTCGCTGACATCAAACACCTCGCCATCAACGAGATCCAGTGGAAAATAAGCTACTGGCCAGCGGCCAAATCGTGCATCTTCCAGCGACTGTCTCATTTGATTGAGGCGGGATGTAACTCCAATCACGGCATGGGGGCCGCCTTCGAGGAAATCAAACCCGGAAGGCCCTGAATATCGAGAAAATGTCGCCTGCCGCTCCGACCCTGCCAGATCCCAGACTGCCGCAAAGGCCTGCAAGAGGCGCGCAATCCGCTCATCGAGAACCTTTGCCTTCGTCGATGAGACCTCATCTTGAAAGTTCAGCCTGAAGTCTTCCAGGCTGGTCAAAGTAATATTTGTGTTCCGAGTGACGCGGATTGCTCCAGCCTGGAATCCGCTCTCAGAAAAAACAAGTCCGCGGTCGGCTCCGATGTCATCGACTATTCCCTGGAGGGTGAGGATTCTCTCCTTCGGGACCCGTCGCCCCCATGCCTTGCACTCGACCAGCCAAAGAATATCCACCCCAGCAATACTCATGCGGGCCGCTACGTCGATGTCATGCTGGGCTCGTGCACCTTCAATGGTTTCATCGACGCGCGTATCGAATCCGAGCTCAGACAAGAAGGAGGAGACTTCTTGTTGATATTTCTGCCATTCTGGCGTCCGGGCCAATTGAATACTCCAGTAGGTGCGAGTGGCACTAGGTTCTGTCTGCTTCGCCGGCGGCGCCCAGTCGCACCCGGTGGCGCTGGAGGTCGACCTCGGCGACCTCCACTGTGATCATCTCGCCTTCATCGACAAGCTGATCCGGGGTTTCGACCGCCTCGTCAGTCAGCTCTGAGAGGACGTTAAGTCCGTTTCTGGATGATCTGGTGTCGCCCGTTCGTGGGTACGGAGGCTTTCGAGCCGACTCGCGTGTCGTGTGCATGATGGGGTCGGGGCATGGAACGGATGCCGTACTCAACAGACTTGTCCGACGGGCAATGGGCCTTGATCGAGCCGCTGGTCACCGCCTGGAAGAAGGAGCGGGTGTCGCGATCGGCGACCGGAGACCCGGGCTCCTGTGACCTGCGCGAGGTCGTGAACGCCCTGCTGTACCAGAACCGGACGGGCTGTCAGTGGCGGCTCCTGCCGCACGACCTACCTGCCTGGTCGGCGGTGTTCTACTACTTCACCCTGTGGCGCCAGGACGGCCTTGACCAGCGGATCCAGGAGATCCTGCGCTGCCAGGTGCGTGAGCGGGCCCGCCGATTAGAGGACCCGTCCCTGGTGATCATCGACACTCAGTCCGTCCGCGCGGCGGCCGGCGTGCCGAAGGAGACCACGGGGCTGGACGCAAACAAGAGGACGCCCGGAAGGAAGCGGGGACTGGCCGTCGACGTGCTGGGCCTGATCATCGGCGTGGTGGTCCTGGCCGCGAGCGCACACGACAACGAGGCCGGCATCGCTCTGCTGGACCAGGCGGCCGAACGGTGCGGGATGCGTCTGGAGAAGGCCCTGGTCGACCAGGGCTTCAAGGACGCCGTGATCATCCACGGGGCGGTGAAGGACATCACCGTCGAGGTGGTCCGGCGCAACCCCGACGACGCGGGCAAGGGGTTCGTCCCGCAACCGAAGCGGTGGGTGGTCGAGCAGGTCAACGGCACCCTCATGCTCCACCGGCGCCTCG
>NZ_KK853997.1:2476602-2488910 GCF_000696185.1 Kitasatospora cheerisanensis KCTC 2395
CGCCCGCGACTACGATCACCGGCCCGACAACGCCGCCTCCCGCGTCTACTGGGCCTCCACAGCCGGCATGCTCCGCCGCCTGACCGCCCCCAGCCCCGCCTGGCGCGACGACGTCGAGCTGGCTGCGTGAACGTCACCGAACTCCTGCGGCTGTTGCAGGCCGAACACGACGAGACCGCCGCACGCGCCGACTACCTGCGCGAACAGATCGAGCGACTCACCGGCGCCCTGGCCGAGGTCGAGGCCCGCCTCGCCGAGATCGTCACCACCGGCAAGGTCATCGACGGCCTCACCCTTCCCGACCATGAACCGGCCCCTGCGGAGACCGCCACCGTCTACCAGCAGATCGTGACCGCCTTCAACGAGCACCCCGGGCAGGTCTTCCGGGTCCGCGACCTGCACGAACTCCTCGGACTGCCCGCCGACGAGCCCTCGATCAACCTCACCCGCTCCCGCCTGGGACGACTCGTTCGTCAGGGACTCCTCGACCAACCCGGACGCGGGCGCTACCAGAAACGGACTTAACGTCCTCTCAAGTGGGTCGGGTCCGGGCGCGCTCCGGTCGAGCGGGGCCTTTTCGAGCACCCTGGCAGCCTTTGCGAGGGCCTCCTCCAACTGGGCCCGGCCGACGGTTGAGAGATGGCCGGCGCCCAGCGCGCATGCCCTAACCACCGCGCGGAGGGAGCTGGCCTCGGCCCGGGTCAGCAGGTCGTTGTAGGCGGAGTAGGCGAGGAGGTCGCGGGCCGCGTATCCGTCGTCCGATTCGCTCGAACGGATGATCAGGGACTGCGCGAGGCTCCGGGCGGCCTCGTTGGTGGTCCCGCCGGCCGCGTCGATGGCGGTCTGTATCAGCCGGGTGGTGAACACCGCGAGGCCGGGTCCGGTCTCCAGGCGGTGGCAGTGGTCGAGTGCGGCAGTGGCCTCGCGACGGCCGCCGGGTGTGCACAGGGCGGTGAGGACGGAGGTGACCGCGTTCTCCCAGGGGTCGCCCGGCTCGGTATCCGCGAGGAGCGCGAGAGCGCCGTCGAGGTCGCCGGTGGTGGCGCGGGCGAGAACGGCGACCTGGCGGCCGTCGAGGATCCGGTTGCCCACGCCGCGGTAGCTGTTGAGGTGTCGAAGGGCTTCCTCCCAGAGGCCGGAGCAGGTGAGGGCCCGGGTGCCGTCGGCGAGCATGACCCGCCACAGCCATGCGCGCACGTCGGCGCGTTGGGCGTCGGTCTCGGTGAGGCGAGCAGGCACGGTGACGCCGTCGAGGACAGTGCTGGTGCCGGTGGCGATGGCGTCATACAGGGAGAGGAGCAACTGGTGGCCCTCGCCTCCGCGCCCGGCCCTGATGTGCAGGCGGGCGAGGTTGACGATCGGTTCCAGGCCGCGGATCGCGCTCATCGCCGGCAGTGGGCCGAGCCGCAGGTACAGGTCGGCGTGCCGGTGGCACAGTTCGCGGGCGAGGCCGGGTAGCGCGAGGTCGGAGGCGAGCAGGGCGGCCTGGTTGAAGACGGTGGATGCCAGGCCCGGGTCGTCCTGCCGGGTGCCCGCCTCGGCAAGCTCGCTGAGCTTGCCGAGGCGGGCCTCAAGGGGCAGGCACGCGGGCCGGATCCGGGCGACCAGCGGGAACCGCTGGGCTATCGGCCCGGTCGGGTGCACGAGGTCACTCCCAGCTGACGGTGATGGGGTGGAGGGGGCGTTCCAGGACGAAGCGGCCGGCGGCCGGGTCGGCGGCGGCCGGGGTGTCGGGGAGTTCGAAGCGGACGGAGCGGTCGCGGAAGCCGGTGTCCCAGGTGCGGATCTCCTGCGAGACCAGGTCGGCGAGTGCCGCGCCGTTGGGGCCGTGGCCGATGACGCCGGTCTCGTACGCCTTGCGGCCGTCCTCGCCGGGCTCGGCCGGGCGGATGGTGAGGTAAGCCAGGGAGGCGCCGTCCACGGCCGCCATGGAACCCCACCCGAACATGCGGGAGACACCGCGCTCCTGCGCACCGTCGCCGACGCTCATGCGCATCAGGGAGTTGGGCAGCGCGCAGGCCAGCCACAGGTCCATGTACTCGTAGGTCGTTCCGGCGGGGATGTTCACTCCGGTCCATCGATCGTGGTGCTCGGAGTCGAGGACACCGAGCAGGGCGCTGGCGTCGACCGCGTCGACCTGGTCCTTGTGGACCTGCAGCGTCACGTCGTCCTGCTCGGTGAGGGCGAGGGTGCGGCGCGCGTCGTCCATGCTGCCGCGCAGCGGCATGAACACCGCGAGCTGGCTGTCGACCGATACCCACCCGCTCTCGCCACGCTCGAAGGCGATGGAGCGGCTGGCGGTGCCGCGCAGCCGCAGTGGCACCACGATCCGACCGGTCGGCTTGACCTGCTGGAGCCAGGCGGTCGGCATCTCGGCGGTGCTGACGGTGGCCATGACCTTGTCGTAGGGGGCGCCGGCCTCATGGCCGAAGGCGCCGTCGCCGAGGACGACCTCGACGTTGGTGATGCCCGCGTCCACGAGGTGCTTGCGGGCGCCGTCGACGAGGTCGTCGTCCACGTCCACCGTTACGACCCGGCCGTCGGGGCCGACCATGGTGCCCAGGTAGGCGGCGTTGACGCCGGTGCCCGCGCCGGACTCGAAGACGCGCTCACCGGGCTCGGCGGCGAGCTGTTCGAGCATCAGGGCGACGATCCACGGCTGGGAGGCGGCGGAGATCTGGGTGCCGGAGCCGTCGGTCTTGGTGTAGGTGGGGTTGTCGGCGTAGGCCGTCTCCAGCGGGAAGCCGGGCAGGAAGTGCTCGCGGGGCACGGTGCGGAAGGCGTTCTCGACGGCGTCGGTGGTGATCACCTTCTGCTCGCGCAGGCGGGCGGTCAGTGCGGTGCGCAGCTGCTCGGAGGACTGGGACTGGTCATCGCTGAGAGTAGTCACTTGGGCGACCCTAGTGGTTGAGCGGATGGTGGGCTGCGAGGACACGAGGTCCCCGCCGGAGTGGAAGACGGCTTTCAACGCCAGTGCGGCCATGGAGGATTGGTCCGTCGTGGAGATCCCGGCGCGGTTGGCGTGGAAGAGTAGGTGGTGGGCCAGAACGGCCCGCAGTCCCCGGGTGAGGCTGTCGTGGCGGGCGAGCCGGGCCAGGGACTGGCCGGCGCTCTCGAAGGCGCTGACCCACTCGTCCTGTCCCGGGAGCGGACCGGCGGAGCCGGTGAGTCGTCGCGTGTCGACGGTCATCAGCCGCAGCATCGCCCGGGCCCAAACGGCCTCCCGTTCGGGGTCGGCGGCGGCAGGTTCGGGGCGGAGTTTGGCGAACAGGTCCCATACGGCGCCCTGCTCGTACCAGTCGAGGCCGGCGGCGCGAAGCATCACGCCAGTGAGCAGCACGGTGGTCTCGCGTCGGCCGAGAGTCGGTGCGCCAGCGGGGGCGGCGCAGGCGAGGAGGTAGCGGCTGTCGTGGTGGAACAGCTCGTGGGCGACCTCCATGCCGCGCTCGCCGCCGAACGCGGCGGTCTCCGGTTCGTAGATGCCGTTTGTCCACCCAGTGACCAGGCCTTCGGCGGTGAGGCTGTCAAGGAGTCCGGTGATGGAGGGCACCGGAACTTCGGCGCGATACCGCAGCTTGAACGGGTTCTTGCGCATGTACCACCAGCCGTCCAGCGAAAGGTCACTCTGCGCGGCGGTCAGCGCCGGAGCCAGGCGGTGGGCGGCGGCGTGCTCGGCGCTCCGGCCGTCACGAAACCGAATCTCGTGCTGGATCCAACGGTTCATCAAGGGGCGTCCTCACATCGGGTCGGTCAGCGGTCAGGCGATGAGCAGGCAGGCGTCCCAGCCGGAGAGCGGGGCCGTGCCGCTTGCGGGCGTGATCACGGCGAGCGCGGTGCCGGCGGCGCCTTCGAGGAAGGCCGGACCGGCTGCGTCCAGCACGGTGGTCGTCTGTTGGGCTGGATCAGCGCCGACCGGGCTTACGGCGTCCAACAGGGTCAAGGCGACGGTTCGAAGCTGCGAGGCTGTCGATGGCATGGCGTCAGCTGCCGCGCGGTGGGCGATGTGCGCGAGGCCGGCGTACCCGTGGCACAGCGAGACGTCCGTCGTCGCCGCGAGCGCCGCCGGGTCCGAAAGAGCTTTGATGAGGGCGGTTTCCGCCTCGCGCTGGCGGGCAGGGTCGCCGACCGCGTGGGCTGCGAGCTGTTGGGCGCGGGCAAGTCCAGCGCTGCCGTAGCACCAGCTCGGCCGTTGCGCGTTGGGCGCCGCGGCTCGGCCGGAGTCGAGCTCGTCGCGGATGACCCAGTACGGCCACCTCGTGCCTGCCCGCCACCGGTCCAGCCAGCACAGGACACGGTCGATCGCCTCCAGTTGCCCGTCGACCTTCACCCCGTGCATCAGAGCGAGGGCGAGCAGGGCGAGCGGGCCGCCGATCCCATGCGCCATCCCATTGTTGGCGTGACCACCGGCGAACCGGTCATCCGCGCGGCCGGATGGCCCGCTCGCTGCCCACCAGCCGGGTAGCAAGGTGCCGTCACGCTCGAGCGGCTCGGTCAGGCGGACCAGGTAGGAGAGGACTTTGAGGAGCGCGGGGCCATCGGGATCGCGGCGCAGCAGGTGGGCACCGAGGCCGGCCAAGCCCCGGATGGCGTCGAACTCGGCCAGCGCACCGCAGTCGCCGCGATCGATGCGCGCGTGGGCGGCCGCGACGCGACGCGTCGCGTCGGCCGCGACGATCTGATCGAGGCCGACCAAGGCACGCGTGTAGGTGCCGGGGCGGGCACGGGCCGCACTGGCGAGGGCATGGGCGACGGCCGGTGCACCGTAGTGCAGGTAGCTGTCCGGGCCGCTGGTGATCGGCGCGCTCGTGGTGAACCGCAGCCAGTCGTGGACGCGTTGCCAGGCGCCGAGGCCGGCGGCGGCCCGCTCGATGTGGAGCAGCGCGATACCCGGAGCGCCGTGCGCCAACGATTGACGCCACTGCGGATGGGTCGTCGAGACGGCAGGCAGGTTGCCGGGGTCGGCGAGGCGGTCGGCGATCACGCCGGCCATCTCCAACGCGCGGTGCGTCATCGTGCACCGTCCTTGGCGAGCCGGGCGAGGGCGACGGCCCTGGCCAGGTAGAGGACGTGGGCCTCATCGTCGAAGTCGATCCGGTGGGCGCGGACATAGGAGACATGCAGCAGGGAGCCGAGTACGTCGTCCACGTCTACGCCCCTGGTGTGGGGTCCGGGGAAGTGGCGGCGGTAGGCGGCCAATGCCCGGTCCCGTTGACCCCAGGCATCGACGATGGCCGCGCCGCTGGGCTCGGCACGTAGGGGCGCCCAGTTGTCGACGGGGTCGGCGAGGCGCACGGCCTGGGCGAACAGGGGACGCGGGATCGGTGCCGGGGCCTTAGCGGCGACGTTGGCGACGAGCCAGCGCAGGCCGACGTGCATCCCGCCGCTGAACGCGCAGGCGATGGCCACCGTGTGCGCCGCCAGCAGCGCGCTTCGCTCGGGCCGGTGAGGCTGGGACAGGTGGGCTAGCAAGGCACGGGAGTCGGCGCGGAACACCTCTTCGGCCGCGTCCCAGGCGGGTCCGTCGCCCCAGCGGCCGATCTCAGGGAACGAGGCGGGATACCGGACTTCGGCCAGCAGGCCGGCCTGGCGCAGCTCGGCGGCCCACGTGCTTACCGTCTGGGCGGCGGCACCGAAGTCGGCCGGATCGTCCAGGGCGATCCGCAGGCGAAGGTGCTGCTGGGGGTCGCGGAAGCGCACGAACCACCACGGCGGCGAGTCCAGGCGCTGAAGTAGGTCGGGCAAGTGGCCTGTGAGGATGGTGTCCTGGCGTTCAAGGTTGCCGTAGAGGCTGGCGAGCAGCACCCGGGAGGTGCCCGGGTTGTCGCCGTGGCCCCGGGCGAGGACGCGGGCCCGGGTCGGTTTGGGTAGGCGCGGCCAGATAGCTGGGCGGGTCGCGGTCAGCGGCACGACGATCTCATGGGCGCGGCCCCCAGCCCAGCCGGTATCGCCAGGCCGCGGCGCCTCGGTGAGCACGGCCACCGGCTTCTGCGCGAGGTGGGCACGCAGCAGGGCCCGGTGGCCCGGATGGTTGAGGTAGAGCGGCAGGTGCTGGTCGCCCTCGACCAGGTGGACGCGGTGTGGAACGCAGCGGCGCGCAAGCCAGTAGGTCAGGGCCTGCAGCCAGGTGTCCCAAGGGGCGTCAGCGGTGGGCAGCTCGCGGGCGGTCAGCCGCCAGGTCGCGGGGGAGAGGATGACCCGGCCGTGCCGAAGGCGCGGCAGGAACGGCAAGGTGCGGGCGGCGCCCCAGGAGAAGGCGGTCACCTGGGCGCACTGGGCACGGGAGAGTTCGGTCAACAGCCGGGCCAGCGGTGGCGTGTGGGTGCGAAGGTTCAGCGCGTTCGTGCCAGCAGCCTCGATCCGTACGCCCAGGTCGGGGGCGGCCAGGTACATGCGGCGTCCGTCGCAGCCCACCGCCAGGTCGCGGGGGAAGAGCACGCCGGCAGCGGGGAGCCGGTGTTCAGCGAGGCTGATGAGGAGCTGGCCGGTCGGCACGGTGCGGGTGACATGGGCGGTCGCCGGATCCAACGGGGGGTAGGAAAGCTGGGCGGTGACGGTGTCGACGTCCATGGTCGGCAGCCCGGCGAGAGCGGAGGTCAGCGCCGTACGCTGCTCGGGCTCCAGCAGCGGCAGGAACCGGCCGACGGAGACGCCAGCGGCGCGTGAGACGGATAGGATCTCCAGTCGGAACTCACCGCGCTGAAGTGCCTGCTGACTGCCGGCGTGAAGCCGGGCCCCGATCTCCAGGTGCGCGGGCAGGCGCGGCTCGGCGGGCCCCAGCGAAAGGGATGCGAGCAGGGCTTCGTCGAGTTCGACCTCGCGGTGGTCCTCGAGGGCGGCTCGTTGCGCGAGCTCGGAGAGAACTGCATCGCGTTCGGAGAAGCGGGGCTGCTCAGCGGCCTGGGCGGTGCCTGGATAGCCGTCGGGCCAGCCGATTCCGCTGTCGGCGACCATGTCGGGCAGCGGCACCAGGGATCCCCGGCCGTAGCGCTCGTAGAACCGTTGGTGGTATTCCCGCCATGCGGCCACTCCGTACGGGAAGGCGCTCAGGCGCGCGAGGAGGTCGGCGGCGTGCGCCGCCTCCCGGGCGACCGCCTCGGGAAGGACCAGGTCGGCGTCCAACCGCATGTCGACGGCCAGCGGATGCCGTTTGGTCGCGGCCAGCTGGCTCATCGTGTGCGCGGTACGGCGTCGCCGCTCTGTGTCGGGGGCCTGGTTGTGGGCGGCGAGTTCGGCGTGGACGGTGCGAAGGCCGGTGACAAGAGCCGCGACCTGGTGGACGGCGTCGGCATCGGCCGTTTCCAAGGCGGCCAGTAGGTGCCCCAGAGCGTCCGGCTCGGTGGCTGGAGCGTGCAAGCTGGTGATCAGAACTCGGCTGGACACCAGCTCTGTGAGCGCAGCCGTGATCCGGGCGGGCGCTGTGTCGGGGAACTCCGCACCCAGCTTTGCCGCCAGATCCTCGACACGCACAGGGGTGTGCGCGGCCTTTATGGCGAAGCGCACCGCGTCGGTGTGGCGTACGGACACTTCGGCGGCGCCCGTAGTGCCGTCAGGCCGCGGTACAGGCTGATGCGGGACCACCAGGCGATCACCGCGCACCGCCGCGTTGGAGTTGGCCACTACGTTGAGCCGGGTCAGCAACTGCGGGCAGTCCTCCAGCTGGGTGATCACTAGAGCGAGCCACTCGGCGCCGGCCCGGGCGAGGGCTTGGTGCTGCTCTCCCCAGCGAAGCTGGGAGTTGAGGGCGAACGTGGTGGTCTGCACGCCAGCGAACAGGGCGAACGGTGTTGGCCTGGCGGTGGCGCGCAGCAGGTAGCGGGCGGTGGACAGCACCGCTCGCCGTGTGTCCCGCGCGTCCGGGGCGGCAGCGGAGCACAGCGCCTCGACCTGGCGGGCGAGAGCCGCGCTGGCCTGCCCGAGCGCCTCGGCGAGCTGCTCGTCGGACCAGACAGTGCGCAGCCATCGCGTCCACGTTGGCAAATGATCGGGCCCGGTGGCGGTCAGCTCAGGCCAGACCGGCACCGCCAGGTCGGGGCGGGCGACGGCGCGCACCATTGCCGTCCCAGTTGCCTGGTAGCTGGCGGGAGAGCGCACGAGTACCTCCGGTTCGGACGATTGGAACAGGGCCGGCCGGGCGTCGCCGGGCAGTGCCCGGCGACGCCGACCGTTGCGGTGTACCTGGCGGGTCAGTGGACGCCGGTGGTGCAGGCGCCGCACGTGCTGCCGCAGCCGTCATCCGTGAGCACCTGCAGGCTGGCCACGTCGCTCTGCTCGATCGCCGTGACGTCGAGGTCGAACTCGTCCGCGGCCGGAGCCGTCTGGATCTGCTGAGCCATTGCTGTTCCTCCTGTGCTGTTTCCCTTTGAGGGGCCTGGCGCCGGGGCACTGAGTGCGCCCCGCATCACCAGGAGACGGTGGGGCGGGCGTGCCGCTGTTGCGGCCAGCTGCCGTTTGTCCAGGGGTGTGTGACGGTTGATCTTCAAGTCGCCGACGACGCAGCTTCGATGACTCGCGCGGACTACGGCGGGACGAACGGATCGGCGCCGACGCTGTACGTCACGCCGTCCTGGCGCAGTTCCATGGCGAAGCCAGATCCCTGCGAGAGAAGGGCGAGAGCCTCGGTGTACCGCTGCTGGTCGCTCAGCCACGCGCGCACGATCCGGACGGCGGGGGGATCCAGCTGGACGGCGATCTCGTCAAGTCGTCTGCGGATCCAAGAGATCGCGTCGTCCGCCGATTCGACAAGGGCAGCGCCTAACGGGAAGTTCCGTACGCTCACCGCCACGCTGTTACACCAGAAGCTTGCGCCCTGCACAGCGGTGGCTCGTGAATCCATCGCGCTGATCAGCACGAGATCACCTCGATCCCAGGACCGACCTGTGTGGAGGGTTGGACTCCTGGGAGCGACTCGGCTGCGATCAGTGCCCAGATTCGCTTTCCTCCGCCGGGACCGACAAGAGCCTTCCACTGAGCGCTGAGCGCATGAACCAGGATGAGGCCCCGTCCGTGAACGTCGTCCTCGGCAGTCTCGACGCGAGTCGGCAGCTGCGAACTCGGATCACCGACCGCGACCTCCAACCCGTCCGGTCGGGCGGCCAGGAAGACATCGAACTGTCCGTCAGCTCCATTGCACCCATGGATGACCGCGTTGCTGGCCAGCTCCGCTACAACCAGCTCGGCATCGTCCACGACGACATCCGAGTAGCCCCACTTGCGCACCTCGCAACGGACTCGAGCGCGCACATCGGGGACGGTGTCCGGTACGGCGCGGAAGCTCTCGTGCCAGGAGAGCGCATCGGCGGTCTTGGCTGGCTTGCTGGTCATCGTGCGCACCGTGCCCTCCTGTGAGAGTCAATGGCGATTCGGACAGTGGACTGTCCGACGGACCGAATGCCTGGTTGCGAGCAGGTCGATCGGGACTCCGGAGGCATGAGGGAGCCGCCTGTGATCGCCTGGCGATGCGTCAACTTCACTGCGCTAAACGCCCTGAGAGAAGATGAGGCGACGGTCAGGGTGGTCTGCGAGAAGGTAAGAATGGTCAGCTTTTCCGGATCCAGCGGGATCCGGTGCTTTGCCCGTGCCACGCTGAAGCGAAAGGACGGGGCCGAGTAGCGGTCCGGGCGAGGGAAGGCGGGTGGCAGACCGCAATGGTGGAGGCATCGTTGCTTGGCAGGTGCCTGGAACAGCTGGACTGGTCGCCGGAACGCCTCGCCCGGGAGATCAACCGATTGTGCGGACCCGGCACCATCAGCAGTAAAGCGCCGTACGGGTGGCTGCGAGGATCCTGCCCGAGAGGACGGCTGCCCCAGGTGGTCGCCGAGATCCTGTCCAGCCGGCTCAGCGAACCAGTGAGTGCGGAGGCCCTGTGGCCCGCCAAGTTCACGGCCACCGGGGTCCTTCTGTCCGCCGACGACGGCCTGGATCTGCCGTGGACCCAGACCGGCACACGGCACTGCTCGACTCTGCTGACCGATGGTGGAGCAGCCAGGCAAAGCGTACCCGCGCTGCTGCCAGTGGCCGGGCGCTCGTTGATCGGGCCCGCGGTCGACTGGCTGACGGCCCCCGAAGAGGAGCTGCAAGCACGTTCGATCGGTCTGGAAATCGGCCCCGCTGCCGTGGACGTCCTGATCGACCGCATTGCCCAACTTCGCCGACTCGATGACATCCAAGGCGGCCCACTCGTCCTCGACTGGGTCACCCAGGACCTTCACTGGGCCGCAACCCTGGTTCGCAGTGGCGCCTACGACAACCAAACCGGCGTGCGCCTCCATGAAGCGTTCGCCGAACTCGCGCAGCTCGCCGGTTGGGTGGCCACCGACCTCGACCGCGTCGCTCTCGCTCAGCGCTACTTCCTCACCGGGCTGCGAGCCGCGCACACTGCTGGCGACCGCTTGCTCGGCGCGAACATCGTTTCCTGTCTGAGCTACCAGGCAGCGTGGCACGGGCCGATGATGATGCCCTGCGGCTGGTCAAGGTGGCCCGAAAGGGAGCCGCCGGCCACGAGAGCGGGGCTGTCCAAGCCCTGCTTGCCACCCGTCAAGCCAGGGCGCACGCGAAGCTCGGCGACATAGCGGGGTGCGAGCGTGCACTGGAGGAGGCTGCCGCTTTCGGATCGGCCATCGATGGAGCAACAGACCCGCGTTGGTCCTACTGGGTTACGCCGGCGGTGCTGGCCGCTGACGCGGGGCGGGCCTGGCTCGAACTCGGCAGACCAACCCGGGCAGAAGAGAACCTTGTGCGCGGACTGGAGCTGTTCGGCCAGGAGCAGCCCCGCAACCGTCTGTTGCACAACGCTTCGCTCGCCGAGGCCCGGCTCGCCGGCGAGGACGTCGAGGGAGCTGCCGCGGCGGCGCACAGCGCGATGGATCTGAGCGCGCACCTTGACTCGCAACGAGCCCGTGCCCGGCTTCGCGTCCTGCACACGGGCTTCGGCGCGAGGGACACCTCGGTGGCTCGCGAGGTCTGCGGCAGGGTGGAAGACATCCTGTCCGCGTAGGCTCGGCTCGATCCGTACTAAGGAGATCACGTGCGCGTCCGCTCCCAGGTCCCCCTGGCCCCCTTGACGACCCTCGGGGTCGGTGGGGCCGCCGAGTCCCTCATCGAGGTGACGGAGCTGGACCATGTATCCGCAGCGATCGACCAGATCCGCCGGCTCGGGATCCGCCCACTGGTTCTGGGCAGTGGCAGCAACGTCCTGGTGGCGGACACCGGGTGCCCCGGGGTGGTTCTCCGCATGGCGACCCAGGGGGTTGACCTGTGTCCGGAGCCTGATGGACAGAGCGTCCTCGCCACCGTGGAGGCAGGACACCAACTCCAGGATCTGGTGGAGCTGACCATCGCTGAGGGCCTCACCGGCATGGAGACGCTCATCGGCATTCCCGGCACGGTCGGAGCCACTCCAGTGCAGAACGTCGGTGCGTACGGACAAGAAGTCGCCGACACGCTCGTCCGGGTCGAGGCTTGGGACTGGGAGGCCGACCGCCCGGTCAGACTCTCCGCCGCAGCCTGCGGTCTCGGGCACCGGACCAGCATCTTCAAGCGGTCCACGCGCTGGACCCTGCTGCGCGCGGTGTTCCGACTGCACCGCTCGCGGCTGAGCACCCCGATTACCTACGGCATGGTCGCCGAACGACTGGGCATCGCGAAGGGCCAGCGCGTCCCGCTTGCCGAAGCCGCCGCCGCAGTCCTTGCGGTGCGACGAAGCAAAGGCATGGTGCTGACTCCCGGAGACCCGGATGACCGCTCGGCCGGCAGCGTCTTCCTCAGCCCGGCCATCGACGCGGATCTCGCGCAACGCTTGCGCGCCCGGCGCGCCCCGGTCAATGACTTCCCGGACGGTTCCATCCGGGTAAGCGCGAGCTGGCTGATCAAGGAGGCTGGCTTCTCCCTTGGCCAGAGGGTCGCCAATGGCGTCAGGCTGTCCAACAGGCACTACACCCTGGTCACCGAGAGCGGCGCCACGTCCGCCGCATTCGCGGCCGGTGCTGAGAGGCTGGCTCTGGAGGTCGAGAAGGTGACCGGGGTGCGACTCACGCCAGAACCCGACCTCTTCGGCGACGAGCCCGTGTACACGCGACTTGTCGAAGCCGTGCAGGTGCAGCGGCCGTCCAGCACCGTGGCGTACGCCGCAGGCTGAGATCCCCGTTCGTGTTCGAGTGCCGGCCGAGCAGGCCCGGTCCGCCAAACCAATGCAGACCAAGCACGCTTCGTGGATCAGCCCGTGGGCGGGGAGGAATTGTGGGTTAGGGGCGTCGGTCGCTTGACCGTCCATGGCGACGGTCCCGGTCAACCCAAGCCAGGGTAGTGAGAGG
>NZ_KK853997.1:2488930-2489458 GCF_000696185.1 Kitasatospora cheerisanensis KCTC 2395
CGCTGATCAGCACGAGATCACCTCGATCCCAGGACCGACCTGTGTGGAGGGTTGGACTCCTGGGAGCGACTCGGCTGCGATCAGTGCCCAGATTCGCTTTCCTCCGCCGGGACCGACAAGAGCCTTCCACTGAGCGCTGAGCGCATGAACCAGGATGAGGCCCCGTCCGTGAACGTCGTCCTCGGCAGTCTCGACGCGAGTCGGCAGCTGCGAACTCGGATCACCGACCGCGACCTCCAACCCGTCCGGTCGGGCGGCCAGGAAGACATCGAACTGTCCGTCAGCTCCATTGCACCCATGGATGACCGCGTTGCTGGCCAGCTCCGCTACAACCAGCTCGGCATCGTCCACGACGACATCCGAGTAGCCCCACTTGCGCACCTCGCAACGGACTCGAGCGCGCACATCGGGGGACTGGAGGACCTGGGCCCCCAAAGGGGGCCCACCCGACCCCCAGGGGGGGGGGGGGGGACCTAAGGGGGGGGGGGGCCGGCGCGCGCGCGCGCGCGCGCGCGCGCGCGCGCGCGC
>NZ_KK853997.1:2492969-2498862 GCF_000696185.1 Kitasatospora cheerisanensis KCTC 2395
GAACGAACCATTCGAAGGCCCATCGAAGTGTCCCGGCCATCCGTCACCCCCGGATGAGCCCAGCGAGCGACCGCTAGGTCGATGGCTCCGGCTCGTCTGGACGCTCAACGTCCGCCCCACCCAGCCGCGACGTCCCACCACCTCGACGGGTGCGGTGAGCCACGAAGAGCAGATCGCAGACACGCTGGCGGGACGTCTGCTTTCGCAGGACCTCCAGCTTCCTCGACCCCACCATCTCGGTTCAGACCACGCCTGGCACCGCCTCAGAGTCTTCCTCTCAGGTCCGTCTCGCCGATGGTCGGATCCGGGAGGGTTCCAAGTAGCCAAGCGGAAGGGGGAAGTTCGAAGCCGGAAAGGCCCTCTATTCGGATCGGGCCCGCGGCTGCAAGCTGATGCGCCTGCACTCTCCGTACCTGAACCACGTCCCCAGCGAGCGAGTTCAGGGACCAGAGCACGCGGGAGAAAGCGCTTCTTCGAACCACCCGGCCGGCAACAGCCGCTCGGTGCCGTTCCACGACAAGGAGTGATCCACGTGAGCACCAACGACGACCTGCTGATCGGCGTCGAGAGCCTCATCACCGTGCAGGACCGGTTCTCGGCCGAGGCGGCCGAGTCCGACCCCACCGGCACGTCGGCGGGCGACGACGGCGGCAACCGCGACGGACTGAACCTGCCGCAGGAGTAGTCGGCACGTGCACCACGGGGCCCCGCGCGCCGTTGCGGGGCCCCGCTCCTCAGCCCTCAATTCAGTCGACGGAGGCACACATGGACCACCGGTTCGTGAACGCGATCGAGAAGGCCCTCGGATGGGACGGCCCCGCCGTCCTCGGAAGCCGGTTCGCCAGGGGCAACATCGCCGACCTGGACATGCTCGACCAGCTCCTGAACGCGAAGAAGCTGCTCGACCTGGTCATGCGCCGCAGCCTCAACGCTCCACAGTTCCGCATGTTCCAGAGCGGCTCAGAACTCCATCCCAGCCGATACATCCAGCCCTCGGTGACCAGGCGCGGGCAAGCCATCCCGATCGCCGACATGCGGCGCGTAGGTGAGCTCCTACGCTCCGGTGCGACCCTCGTCCTGGACGAAGTGGACTTCTTCGACCCAGCGATGGAAGCGACCTGCCGCGCCCTCCAGTGGTGGTGCCACGAACTCGTCCAGGTCAACGCCTACCTGACGACGCAGGACGCCTCCGGATTCAACCTGCATTGGGACGACCACGACGTGATCATCGTCCAGATCGCCGGGGAGAAGTCCTGGGAAGTGCGCGGAGCATCCAGGACCGCGCCCATGTATCGAGACGCGGCCCCGAACTCCGAGCCCAGCGAACAGAGTGTGTGGGCGGGCACGATGATGCCCGGGGATGTCATGCACATCCCGCGCGGATACTGGCACCAGGCCACTCGGAACGACTGCGGCGAGGGCTACAGCCTGCATGTGACGTTCGGCATCGTGAAGCGCACCGGCGTGAACTGGCTGACGTGGCTGGCCGACCAGTCCCGCACCCTCGAAGAGTTCCGCTTCGACCTCGACCGGTGGTCCAGTCCCGAGCAGTGGACGGCACAACAGGACCGGCTCGCAGAGGTCGTGGCCAAGAAGGCTGCCACGCTGACCCCCGAGGACTTCCTGGCCTTCCGCGAGCGCGAGCGCCCCAGCGCCCGCCACCTCCCCACAGTCGGCATCTTCGGCAAGCCCGAGGCGATCGTGTGTGTCACCGACTTCCCGCCGATCGTGAGGCCGACTGGCGACACCGTGGAAGTCATCGCCGTCGGCAAGAAGATCACGCTTGCCGTGAAGGTGTTGCCCGCGCTCCACCTCATGTTGAGCGGTCACCCGGTGAACCTCGCGCAGGCCGCTGCCGACACCGGAGTCGACACGGAACGCCTGGCCGAAATTCTTGTCGAGGAGGAACTGTGCACCGAGCTGACCCCGGAGTTGTCCTCGGCCTTTACCGGTCTGGTCACGACCGACAACTCCTCAAGGACGCGCTGAGCCTCGGCGTCCGAGCTATCGACACTGCCACCAATTACCTCAACTTCAGTTCGCACCGTGCGCTCGCGCGCCTGGCCGCCGACCTGCTACCGGAGTTCACGATCTCGACCAAGGTCGGGTTCCACCGCTCCGGCCACTCGCTGAACCCGGCCACGCTCTACGAGTCGGTGGAGGAGTCCGTCACCGACCTCGGGCGGGCCCCAGACGTCGTGCTCCTCCACAACCCGGAACACACCCTCGCCCGCCGCTCTCACAACGAAGGTCGCGAGATCCTGGCCGCAGCGTGCGAAGCTCTGGAGGCCTCCACGAAGGCGGGCCTCTGCAAGCGCTGGGGGTTCTCCATCTGGAACCCGCACCCGCTCCTGCCGCTCATAAACCCCAAGGCGCCGATCCCCAAAGTCCTGATGACTCGTGCCGGCCTGCTGGTAGATGCCGACACCCTCGCGGCCGTCGAGACGCTGTCGGCCGTTCTGGCCATCTCCCCCAGCGACCGCTGGGGCATGGCACCCTTCGGCGGCGACACCACCTTGGAGGTCTGGAGGGCCTTCAACGCCCGAACGTTCCTCACCGAAGGCGACGAGTGCACCACCGTGCAGGCGGCGTTCCGCGTGGCCTACGAGATCCCCAAGGTAGCCAGGATCGCCGTGGGCACCAGTTCCTCTTCCCACCTGCGAGCTCTCGTCGATGCCACAACACTGGGCGCCGACGCCTCCGTGGTCAGCCGGTACCGAGCACTGCTGAACGAACGTGCTGCAGCGCGTTCATGAGGACAGCTCGGTGATCAGTCGACCCGACGCCTCCTGAGCGGGCTCCGTGAACGGCATCGCCTTGCCGCTCCGTGCGTGCGCCCGCAGGACGTTCGCGCAGAACAGCAGCTGCGCCAGCTTCCCGGAACGGGACTGAAGGTCCTCCGCGAACTCCCGTTGGACGCGGCCGGCAACCTCGGGCACTCCCAGCGAGAAGCCCCAGAGCGTCGCCGCGTCCAACCCGCGCGGCCCCCGACCCCAGTCCTCCCAGTCCAACAGACACAGCTCAGGGGCAGTGACGTTGCCCCAGTGGAGGTCCCCGTGAGCGGTAGTCCACTCACCAACAGCGGTGTTCACCGCTTCGCCGAACACCTCGGCGATTCGGCGGCTCAAGTGGTCCTGCGACATACAAACGCGCTCTGTACTATGTCCGGCGAGCGCGCCGAGCGAGCTGGCCAGATCCTTCCACCACGCATCCGAAAGCCTCGGGTCGTCAGTGATGCTGCCCGAGAGACTGATAATTGGGGCGGTGATGAGCGTCATCTCCTCAGCCCGCCAGACCACACCGCGCTCGCGGTCGTTCCAGCGAAACGCCCGCATCAACTCCGGTTTCACCACACTCGTCAGCACCGACGCGCATTCGGTACCGGTCCAGGACTGCCCGTGCATCCGGTCCGTCGGCCGCCACTGCAACCGAAGCCATGTGCCCTGATCAGTACGAAAGCCGGCCGTCCCACCATGGTTGCCGTAGACACCCGACGACCGGTCCAGAGTGAGCTCGAGGGTTCGCTCCACCAGATCGAGCACGTCGTCATGCGGATGCTGTCGAAGGTCCGTCATCGAGCCCACGAGGTCTCCTCACAGAGCGAATTGGGACTACCACGGTACGACCAAAACCATGATCCCCATGCCAGCAGGCCCTCCAACGGGCGCGCGCTCGAATCACGCTGCGGTGTAGTCGAAGCACGCCTGGGCTGGCGGCATCGAAGTCTTGCTATCGGCAGCCAGCGCGGAGCGGGAGCGACCTGTCCGCGGTTGGCTTCGATCGCTGGCCGGCAACGGGAGTTGTGGTGAGCCAAGTTGGCATGCCTGACGGTTCCTCTCTCCTCGCATGGGCGCGATATTCATAGCAAAATTCGAAAATCTATTTGATTCCCGATTTGTCAGTGGCGACTTCTAGTGTGGGCATCGCCAGCCTGCTACACGGCGGCATGATGCTGCACTCGTTCGGTCCAGGGTGGGATGCGTGGAATTCGACGATGTCACAGGTCTTTTCGATCACCCGGCGTGGCGGCTGCTGCGTGCGGACAATGCGGCTCTGGTGCTGGCGTTCTGCGGCACGGTGTTCGTCGACGAGAACGCGCGAGGCGTCCCCGAGGGCGTCCTGATCTCCCGCTTGGACGATCAGCTGTATGACCTCAACGAGCGGCAGATGGGCTCGTTCCCACGGGCAGCTTCGGCCTATCTGACGGAGTGGACCAACAACGGGTGGCTGCGCAAGTACTACCCGCCGGGCGAGGACGAGCCACACTTCGATGCAACCAGCGCCGTGGAGAAGGCGGTTGCTTGGGTCCGGGCTCTGCCCGCGCGCTCGTTCATCGGTACAGAGTCCCGGCTGAGCACCATTATCGACCTGCTGCACCAGATGGCCTTCGGCACCGAGACGGATCCTCAGGCGCGGATCGACGAACTCTCCCGCGAAAGAGACCTGATCGACGCTCAGATTGAGCAACTCCGTACGGGTGAGGTCGAGGTGCTGTCGCAGTTTGCACTTCTGGACCGGTACCAGCAGGTGGAGAGCACGGCGACCGAGCTACTCCGGGACTTCCGGGAGGTCGAGGCGAACCTTCGGGAGCTGGACCGGCGCCTTCGGCAGGATGTGGCAACCGCCGAGGGCAGCAAGGGTGAGCTGCTGGCATCGTTTCTCATGGATCGCGAGATGATCGCCGAATCCGACCAGGGCCGGAGCTTCCAGGCGTTCTTCGACTATCTCCTCTCGCCTCGTCGCCAGGAGGAGCTACGGGAGCTCCTGGAGCAGGTGAACCAGTTGCCGCAGCTGGACGGCAAGATCAACAAGGGCCTTCTGAAGGTCCCACGCGCATGGCTCGAAGCCGCCGAGAGCACCCAGAACACGGTCCGGCAGCTCACCGAGCAGCTGCGCCGGTTCCTGGCGGACCGTGGGAGGGAGGAGGACCGCCGGGTTCTGGCTCTCGTGCGGTCGGTTCAGCGCCATGTCGCAGTGCTGGACGACCGGCGCGACCTTCCCGGCATGGCTCTGGAAGTGCCCCAGGTTGAGCTGGTCCTACCCATGGAGCGACGCCTGTACAAGCCCGTCGAGAGGGTGGAGCTGGACAGCACGGCCAGCGAAGCATTCGACGAGGCGGATGTGGACGTCTCCGAGCTGTTCGCCGGCGTCCATGTGGACGAGGAGGCGCTGGCAGCGCAGGTTCTGGCGGTACTCGGGGAAAGTCCGAGCGGTCAGGCGAGCCTTGCAGCGGTCGTTGACTGCCATCCCCTGGCTCTGGGCCTGGCCGAACTGCTGACGTACTTCCAGCTGGACCGGCCGGGCCTGGACGTCGTGATCAACCCGGAGCACGGCCACGACCTGGTGTACGAGCGAGTGGATACGCCAGGGCGCACCGTGGCCACGGTCCCGCAGGTGACGTTCGTTCTCAACGAGGGCGGCACGGCCGCCGGAGAGGTGGGGCAAGCGTGAGTGACGCGTTGTCTGTGCCCGTAGTGCATCTTCTGAAAGCAGGCGTGCTATATCAGAGCGACGCACCGGCGGTCTGGGAGGAAGTCACCGCGCACCAAACGGCCATCGGCGACTACCTTCGCGTGATCGGTCTGGACGTCGTGGTCGATCTGGCGGAGGGCTACGCCTACACCCGGCAACTCGATCCGGAGGCCCGCGACGACGGCGTCGTGGTACCGCGGCTGGTGACGCGCCACCGTCTGTCGTTCCCCGTAAGTCTGATGCTGGTGCTCCTGCGTGGGCGTCTCGCAGAGAGCGACGCGACTTCCGGTGATACCCGTCTGCTCCTGTCCCGCGACGATCTCGTCGAGATGGTCCGCGGTTTCCTGCCACCGCGCAGCAACGAGGCTCAGCTGGTCGACCAGATCGACAGCCACATCAAGAAGCTGTGCGATCTCAGAGG
>NZ_KK853997.1:2499925-2636373 GCF_000696185.1 Kitasatospora cheerisanensis KCTC 2395
CAAGGCGCTTCGCCAGACCAAGCAGGCAGGCCTGTACGACGTGCGGCGACACATCAAGGCCCTCGTCGACGCCCAGGTCCTCAGCGACTTCAACGACCTGCTCGCGACCTACCGCGACACCCTCACGTCGGAGGACGACGAATGAGCATCACCGCACCTGGAACCTCTCTCGTCCCGCGACAGTCAGGTCCGGGTGACAGCACCCTCGGCGTCGGCCCGGGCTTCAGGCTGGCCCGCCTGGAGGTGCTGAACTGGGGTACGTTCCACCGCAGCATCTGGGCCTTCGACGTCGACGGCCGCAACGCGCTGCTGACCGGCGGTGTGGGGTCGGGTAAGTCCACGCTGGTCGACGCGATGACCACCCTGCTTCTCCCCGCCAACAAGATCGCTTACAACAAGGCCGCCGGTGCTGAGTCGAAGGAGCGGAACCTGCGCTCCTACGTACTCGGCCACTACAAGAGCGAGCGCGTCGAGGCGACGAACAGCACCCGTCCGGTCGCTCTCCGCAGTGCCTCCTCGCACAGCGTGATCCTGGGCGTGTTCACCAACTACACCCTCGGTGTCCACGTCACACTCGCCCAGGTGTTCTGGGTGCCCGACGTCAACACCGGCCAGCCGGACCGCTTCTACGTCACCGCCGACACCCCGATGTCCATCGGCGCGGACTTCATCGACTTCGGCACCGACATCAACGACCTGCGCCAGCGGCTGCGACGCGGCGGCGCCACGATCCACAACACCTACCCGCCGTACGGAAAGACCCTGCGGCGCGGCCTCGGCATTCCCAGCGATCAGGCGCTGGATCTGTTCCACCAGACGGTGTCGATGAAGGCCGTGGGGAGTCTCGACGAGTTCGTCCGCGAGCGGATGCTCGAGCCGTTCGACGCGCAGGCCGAGGTCGACAAGATCGTCGCGCACTTCAACGCGCTGACGGCCAGCCATGACGAGGTCGTCCGGGCGAAGTCGATGATCGAGGCTCTCGGGCCGATCGTGGAAGCGTGCGACACCTGCGACGGAATCCAGCGCGAGATCGAGACGCTGCAGCGGCGCCGTGAAGCCCTACCAGTCTTCTTCGCCCAGCACCGCCACCACGTCCTAAGCCGGCGCGGCAGGGAGCTGGGGGCACGGTTCCGGGAGCTCACCGAACTCCAGGAGGGCCGCGAGACGCGGCTGGAGCAGCTCCGCGAGACCGCTGACATCCTGCGGCGCCGTATCGACGGTGCCGGCGGGGAGAAACTGGTGCGTTTGGACGCCAGGATCGAGGATCTCCGCCGCGAGCGTGACCGGCGCCGCGAGCGGGCGGCCGGGTACACGGGCTGGCTCGGCAAGGCCGGCCTGGATCCCGTCAGCGACGCGGTGTCCTTCTATGAGCGTTCCGGTCAGATCTCCGAGGTCCGCGCGCAGGTCACGCAGCAGGAACAACGTGCTCGCGACGAACTCGACGCCCTCGCCGTGGACCGCCATAACAACACCAAGGAATCCGACGAACTTCGCCGGGAGATCACCAGCCTGCAGAGCCAGCGCTCCAGCATTCCCTCCCGTCTTCTGGAGCTGCGGCAGAACCTCGCGACCGCTGTGGATGTTTCCGTCGACGAACTGCCGTTCGCAGGAGAGCTCATCCAGGTTCGCGACGATGAAGCCGTGTGGGCAGGCGCCGCCGAACGCGTCCTGCGCAGCTTTGCGTTGTCCCTCCTCGTACCCGAAGCCCAGTACGAGCAGGCGTCGGCGTGGGTGAACGGCCGGCATCTTGGATTGCGCCTGGTGTACTTCAAGGTGCCCGCCCGCGCCGAGGCCGCCGAGCTGCCGCCGGACCGGGATCTACTTCTGGGCAAGCTCGAACTCAAGGACGACAGTTGGGCACGCGACTGGCTCGCAGCGCAGCTTCGGACCCGCGCCGACTACGTGTGCGCTACCGACCTTGACGCCTTCACTCGCTCCACCCGCCCGGCGGTGACCCGGCAAGGCCTGGTCAAGAGCGGGGGCGGCCGACATGAAAAGAACGACACGTCCCGTGTCGACGACCGGAGCTCCTGGGTGCTCGGCTGGTCCAACCAGGCCAAGCTGGATGCGCTTCTCGTAAAGGCGGCGCAGCTGACGAAGGAGAGCGCGTCCATCACGACGCGCACCCGGGCGCTCAAGCAGCAGCAGACGGACCGGGCCGGAATTGGCGAGGCTCTGACACTTCTCGCAAGCGTCGGCTCGTACAGCGAGCTCGACTGGCAGGAATCCTCCGGCGAGATTGAGAAGACCGATCTGCAGAAGAAGGCTCTTGCGGCCGAGGCTGGCCTGGACAAGCTCACCGCTGATCTGGACGCGACCGACGCCGAGATCAAGCGCAGCCGCGCAGCCGCTGACAACGGCCGGGAGGAGCTCGGCGGTGTCCGGCACGACAGCGAGAAGGTGGAGTTCCAGCTCGCGGAGACTTCGGCGTTCCTGGAGCAGTCCGAGCTTGCCGCGGTGGCGGAGCACGAGCAGGCGCTGACGGCCTTCCTGCCGGCTTCCGCCCTGGGCGTGCACCACCTAGACCTGCTGCAGTCGGCCGAGACCCAGGCGTTCGCGAAGCTCAGCCGCGGGGTCGAGAGCCAGGGCAGGGCCCTCCAGAGTGCCACTGGCCAGGCCACCGTGAAGATGGCCGCGTTCCGCACCGACTTCCCGCAGTACGCAAAGGACCTGGACCACACCCTTGGCTCCGGGAAGGGTTACCGCGCGCTCCACGGTCAGCTGGTCAGCGATGACCTGCCCCGGTTCGAGGAGCAGTTCCGGCAGTACCTGCGCACCAACGTCATCCGCGACATCGCCTCCTTCCAGGCCCGCCTGCGCGCCCAGGAGCAGGAGATCGGCGAGCGCATCGGTGTCATCAACGGCTCGCTGGCGGCCATCGACTACAACCCAGGCCGGTACGTTCGCCTCAACGCCATCCCCACCGCCAACGTCGAGATCCGTGACTTCCGGCGCGAACTGCTCGAATGCACCAGCGACGCTCTGGCCACCGAAACCGACGGTGCCTACACCGAGGAGAAGTTCCTGCAGGTGAAGCGTCTCCTCGACCGGTTCAAGGGCCGCTCCGGGCAGAGCGACAAGGACGCCGAGTGGACCGCCCGTGTCACCGACGTCCGCCGCTGGTTCACCTTCTCCGCCAGCGAGTACAGCCGCGCCGACGACACCGAGTACGAGGTCTACTCAGACTCCGGGGGCAAGTCCGGCGGTCAGAAGGAGAAGCTCGCCTACACCATCCTGGCCGCCTCACTCGCTTACCAGTTCCGGATCGACCCCGAGGCCAAGAAAGCCAAGACGTTCCGCTTCGTCGTCATCGACGAAGCCTTTGGGCGCGGCGACGACGAGGCCGCCCACTTCGGCCTGGACCTCTTCCACCGCCTCGGGCTCCAGCTCCTCGTGGTCACTCCGCTGCAGAAACTGCACGTCATCGAACCCCACGTCAGTAGCGTCGGGTACGTCTACAAGCCCGACAAGGTCCACTCCCACATGGCCACTCTCACCATCCAAGAGTTCCGCGAGCGCCAGGCAGCAGCTCGTCAGCCGCTCCCTCACACCGAGGGCCGGTCGTGACCCCATCCCAGTGGACCCGCCCCGATCAGGTCGTCGCGGCGCTGCGCCGCAAGTGGACCGCCGGCCAGTTCCTGACCGCGGCCGCGCAGCGCCTCCCCTTCGAGCCCATCAGCATCCCACTCAAGGGCCCAGCCGCGGCGGACGTCACACGGCACTACGGCCAGGCACTGGCGTGGTCAGAGTCCTGGGCAGCCGGCCGGCATCCCCACCTGCGGATCCAGACCAAGACCGTCGGAGGCCGTAACAACACCCCCGCGAACACCATCCCCGACCGCGCCTGGGTCGACACCCGCGAAGACCTCTGGGCGGTCCTCGACGTTAACGCACAGGTCGACCTCTTCCACGCCCTCCACAGCGGCACTCTCCAGCAGGACCCGGACCTCGCCCAGTGGATGACCACTAACCCCATGAAGGCGCTCCAGGCCCACGCCCAATGGCAGCAGCTCGTCGACACCGTGAGCTGGATCGGGAACCATGCCACTGGCCCGATCTACCTCCGGCAGGTCGACGTCCCCGGCGTCGACACCAAGTTCATCGAGACCAACAAGGGCATCCTCGGTGAACTCCTCGACCACACCCTGCCAGCCGACCGCATCCACACCGGCGTCGCGAGAGGCGACTTCGCCGCACGCTACGGCTTCCTCACCAAGCCGCCATACGTACGGCTGCGCTACCTCGGCAACCAGCCAGGCCCGTTCAGCGAAATCACCGTCCGCGCCAGCGAGCTCACCGCACCGCCCTCAGGCGTTCACACCGTCTTCGTCCTCGAAAACGAAGTCACCTACCTGTCACTGCCCGATGTCCCCGGCGCGATCGCCATCCTCGGCTCCGGCTACGCCGCCGTCCTCCTGCGGTACCTGCCGTGGCTCGCCAACGTCGACCTCCGGTACTGGGGAGACATCGACACCCACGGCTTCGCCATCCTGAGCCAGGTCCGGCGCCACTTCCCTCACACCCGTTCGTTCCTCATGGACCGCAGTACCCTGCTGGACCACAAGGCGCACTGGGGCGAAGAGAAAACTCAGACGCCCGAGCAACCGGCTCACCTCACCCTCGACGAGGCTGAGGTGGAGCGGGATCTACGCCTGGGCACCTACAAACCGCACCTACGCCTGGAGCAGGAACGCATCCCCATTCGGACAGTGTTGCGGGCTCTCGCTGGGTCGTGAACGTGATCCACTCTCGGCCTGGTGGACCCGCCTTGATGAGACCGACACGGCAGGCCACCGGGCCACAATTGGCTCCACCCGGACCGGCCTGCCCTCAATGTGAACTAGCTGTCCGAGACATTGCCGTTCCGCTGGCTGGTTGGGCTAGCCCTAACTATCGGGTAGCCATAGGTGAGCGCCCACATCGGCGAGACGGGCGCGGCGAGCCTCATAGTCGGGCATGGCTCGCTCGACGACAGACCAAAAAGCGGCCGAATGGTCATGGTGCTGGAGATGTGCAAGCTCATGAACGAGCACGTAGTCAACCAAGGCAATCGGCAATTGCATCGTTGCCCAGTGGATATTCACGACGCCACGAGGAGAACAGGATCCCCATCGGTAGCCGAGCCTACGGACCGTAAGCTCGGCTACCGGTACGCGGAGGCGCTGTGCCCACGGGGCAGCGCGTTCAGGCAACCAGGCTTGCCCATGGCTGCGATACCAGTCGATCAAATCGTCGGCAGCAAAGCTCCGCCGGTCACGCCGAACCTGAAACCGGCCATGCACCAACTGCACTGGCGCCGGCGCGGCTTCGACAAACCTGAGTCGGTAGCTCCGACCGAGGTACGTGAAACCCTCCCCAGTGGCGAATCTCTTCGCTGGCCGGTTGGCAACCGCGGCGGCCCGGTCCTCGAGCTTGGAGTAGATCCAACGACGGCGGCCCTTGACCAGCTCCGTCAGTTGGTCAGCGGCAAGGCCGGCTGGGACCGCCGCAGTGACGCGCGCGTCACGCTCGACGGTCAGTCGCACGCCCCGCCTCTCGGCGGAGACAACGACATTGATGTCAAGGCCGCCGATGTTCATCGGCCCTGACTCGAGCGGGGGTGTGTCACCCCTGCGGGCGGCAGCCCTACCGAGTGCGCTGGAGTTCATGTCGACGGTGGCTCACGATCTCGAACAATTTGTCCGCAAGGTGCGCGGCGTGATGAGACTCGCCAACCTCAGCAGTGACAAGGACACCGACAATGGCCTTCTGGAAATCGCTCCGCGCGACCTGGTTGTTCCAGAAGTTCTTCTTGCGGGTCCGGTCAAACGCGAGGCTCTCGATCTCCGTGACAACGCTGACGAAGTGGTCTCGGGTTGTATCCGGCACGATGCCATCAGTCAGGACCTCTTCCACAATGGCACCATACAGGGCCTGCTCCAGCTTGCTGAGCTTACCGAGAGTGGCGTCCTCACTGTTTGATCCATACTCGTGCACCTGGATGACCTCGTCCACGAGCGCCTGGAAGAGCAGAACTTGCTGCTCCCACTGTTCCGCATACTCCGCCAAGATCTGCTCCAGGCGTTCACGGAGCTTCCCGTACTCGGCGGGATCTTGGTTGAAGTAAACGTCGAGGTGATGGCGGATCGCGTGCTGCATCTCCGACGCCTGTGCCTTCGCCCCTGGCAGGGCCTGGACCTTCGGGGCGAAATCCTGTGCCGTGATCTCTGCCGGCGGTATCACCTGGGAGACGCCCAGCGCGATGACATGCCGGTCGATCAACTCGCGGACCTTCTCGCCGTACAGTGAGGGATCGAACTCCGCCATCTCCCGGTAGCGGGCCCTGGTCCACTTCGCTACCAGCGCGAAGAGTCGCACGTCCGCAAGGAACGGCTTGGCCTCGCTACGCGGCATCACCGTCTCCACTGCCATAAGGAACTTCCGGAGAGCGACCTCGAACTTGTCGCGCAGATCCTCATCAGCCAGGAGTTCCACGCATGCTTCGATCGAGAGCGGGTCGTCTGCGGGAGAGACTCCCCGGTCTGTGAAGAGCATCATGAGCCGGTTACGGCGCGGCTCCAACTTCGCGATCTCGACTGCGAAGTCGATGGGCTTACCCTCAGCGTCGTCGGCGCTGTACGCCTCCATCGCAGCCTGCAGATGCTTGGAGACCCCGGCATAGTCGACCACGAACCCACAGGCCTTGCGGTCGGCCACCCTGTTCACACGTGCCACCGCTTGGAGGAGCTCTGCCTCCTTGATCCGTCGGTCGAGGTACATCGCCTGCTCGATCGGAGCGTCGAATCCGGTCAGCAGCATCGTGCGCACGATAAGGAACGCGATCGGCTTGTCACTCTCAGAGGGACTCTCAGGGAAGGCCTTGCGGAATCGATCGATCGCAGCTTCCTGGCCTGCGCCATCCGTCCAAGTGGCGAGGTCCTCAGTGTCATTCTGACCCTCAGAGATCACAGGCACGAAGTCAATCGTCTTCAGCAGGTCCAGCTTGCGACGTGCCGCTACCTGCACGGCCTGGCGGCCCTTGAGCTCCTCCGGCGCCTTCTCAAGGAGTGCTTCCGAAAGCTTCTCCGCCTCAGCCACCAACTCCGCGCGAGCCGCGAGCAGGGCATCGCGATACCTGACTGCCACCCTCCGCGTGTGCGCAACCACTTGCGCCTTGAACCCGTTGGGCATCACTCCGGAGACATAGTGAGCCAGCATGTCTCGCGCCTTCTTGCGTACCAGGCTGTCTGCGGCCAGCACATCGCTGGTGGTCGCGTAGCGCTCCTGCAGCTGGTCGTACTCTTCGTCTGTGAGCTCCGGAAAGTACTGGGCGATCGCGTCTTCAAGATCTTCGGCCTCAGCGATAGCACCCTTGGCGATCCGGCCTTCGTAAACGATGGGGACGATCGCCCCGTCCTCCTCGGCTTCCTTCAGCCGGTACTTGTCGATGAACTGCCCGAAGATGTTGGTCGTGCGGTTCTTCTCCCGCATGATGATCGGCGTGCCAGTGAAACCGATCCGCGCCGCGTTCGGAAGTGACTCCATCAAGTTCTGGTGCAGCGCCGATCCCTGCGACCGGTGGGCCTCGTCCACCAGGATCAAGATCGACTCATCATCGTTGAGCAAGTCCCATCCAGGCGATCGATCATGCGCGAGAGTGTCCCCAGAAGCCTTCGCCTTGGCAGCGTCCACCTGCTTCTGGATCATCACGAAGACCATCCCAGGGCCCTTGCGGGAGAGCACCCCTGGTACGCCCTTGGAACGCTTGATCACATCGGGCTTCTCATCCGCCAGCTTCGCAGTCTCTGAGAGCTGCTTCTGCAGCTGCGTTCGATCAGTGATCAACACGACCTTGAAGTGACCAAGCCCAGGAGTGGACCGCATCTTACGCACCAGGAACACCATGGTCAGCGACTTCCCAGATCCCTGGGTGTGCCAGATGATCCCACCGCGCCTATCGCTATCGCCATCCTCGGCGAGAGTCTTGCCGCTGAGAAGACGCTCGACCGACTTGCACACGGCCCGGTACTGCTGGTAGCGGGGAGCGATCTTGACACGCCGGCTGCCACCGTTGTCCACGTCGACTTCCATGAACACCATGAAGTTCCGCGTGATGTCAAGCAATCGGTGGGGGTGCAGTACCCCGGCTGCGAGGACCTCCTGCTCCCTCAGCGCTGCCTCGCTCTTGCCCAGCATTGACGCAAGCTCTGACTTTGTGACCGGATAGGGGTCGCGCCAGACGGCATAGTGGCCAGGGCCAGAGGTGAACGTGCCCAGCAAAGCCTGATTCCCGCATGTCGCCACGGTGAGCTGCGCAGTGTGAAACAGTTTCTCATTGCCCTCGGGCATCACGGCGCCACGCTGATTAGAGTAGCGCCGCAACTGTTCGATCGCCTGGGCGGTCGACCCGCCATGGAACGTTGGCTTCTTGCACTCAATAACGACCAGCGGGATGCCGTTGACAAACAACACTATGTCCGGAACAACCGATTTCTTCCGGTTAGTGCCAGGCACGTAAAGCCGGAACTGTGAAATCGCAAGGAAGTCATTACGATTGGGGTCAGTGAAGTCAATAAACCTAACTCGTTGACCGCGGCCTCCTTCCCACCCCTCAATGCCGTCGACAACGGTTCCGTCCAACAGCACTTGAGTCGTCTCACTGTTCGCTTCAAGCAGTGAGGTCGCCCCAAGTCGGGTTAACGCGCCAATTGCCTGTCCGATGCGCTCATCGTCCAGCCACTCGTTGCCCGCAGGGTCAAGGTTCAGCTTTCTCAGCTGCTTGCGCAGGATACCAAGGAGCAGGGGCTCAGAGAACGAGGAACGAAGGGACGCATTCGGGTCCGTCGGCTCCATAGGCCCCGCCGGCCCTCCGCGCTGGTGCCGCCATCCCATCCCTTCAAGCTGCCCGATCAGCGGCGACTCGACCAGCACGAACTCGTATCCCGACTCCGACATAATTCCCCCTACTGGCAGGTCCCACCAGGCACGCGGACTCGCCCCACGAAAAGATCATCCATCAGGCCCTGCTTTATCCTACCGAGCTCCGCCAGGTGACGCTTCTCAACGTCAATCGAATCCTGCCATCCAATTAGCGATCGCTCCATCGCAATCTGCTCTTCTAGCGGCGGAGCGGAAAGCGGCAAGCTCCGCAATGTCTCAGATCGAATGGAGGACATAATTCCCCCTTGGACATCCTGACCGAGATGGTCCAGGACCCACGGCGCATAGTTGATCTGCATACACGCCAGCAGCGGCCGATAGCGCGCCGGATCGAGGCTAATCGTCCACGTGTGCTTCGACGACAGCGCTTGACCAATCCACTCTGGAACCACGCAGCAGCGCCCAACCGTTCCCATGATTGTGATCATTAGGTCATTGGGGCGAACCTGATAGCGCCGGAGCTCACGAAACTTTTCAGCCGTTACGAACCTTGTGAAATCGCCAACAAACCGTTCGACCTGAACGTTGTCAATCCCCAAGAGTGGAGTTCCAGACTCCACCAGATCCTCTTTGAGTAGGGAGCTGCCAAACGGACCGCTGCGCATAGCCGGGTCCACATCGGCCAAGAGTTCGTTGATGCGCCGCACAGGCCAGCGTTCAGGGGAAAGAAGTTCAAGCATTGTGCTGATGCGCAGCTGCTCAAGTTTGGCAACTAGTTTGCGAGTCCCGGCGATTTGCCGGTCGATCGAGTCGATGATGTCCGCAATCCGCTGCTGCTCGAAGATCGACGGAACGCCAATTCGATAGTCCGCCACAAGCTTCGTTTCAAGTCGACCGGTCCCATGGCTGGCCTCATCGACCAGCTTCAAGATGTCCGGCTCGGCTGCTTTCACAGCCCATCCGAGGTAGCGCGGATCAATCCCTTCATGTGGAATCAGCGCTTTGCAGTCTTGACCGAATGCGACAGTCCTGCCTGTAACTCCGACTCGAAGTTCTGACTTGAGACTCATTCCACGTACAACGAAAATGGTCGTTCCCGGCGGTACTAGTCGAGTACCGCTGCGAGCGCCAAGCTCGGTCAACCGCCGGGCTGAATCCTCGATATTGAAGTCCTTTAGGCTCGCTGCACTGATCCATGGGATACTTCCATCCCAGTAAGCTGGATCATCTGTTGAGGGGGTCCCTCCGGACATCCACTCGGCAACGTCGCCAAGCCGTCTTGTGGGCCATTCTTGCTCACGCATAGCCGAGCTCCTCAAGGTACTCAGAAAGCTGCGCTGCGGCAGCGGCTCGCTGAGCCTCAAGATCTGCCAAAGTTACCGCATACTTGTCGCCCCAAGTTCTGTAGGCGTCGATGAGAGATCGGCGGCCGGCAAGCAAGAACCGAGTCAAGCGAGTGTGCAGGTCCTCACTGAGGAACTGGAGAACATAATTACGGGTCTCGACATCAGAAAGCATGTCAGCGGCACACTTCAGCTCAGCAACAAAGGTCGCGCGAAGTTCCTTTACGTTTGCCTTGGCTTGTTTGAGTTCGGCTTTAAGTCGACGCAGCTCCGCCGGACTCAGCACCTCCTCGGCATCGTCGCTCTCTTCCTCACCGTCGTCCGCTGACTTCTTGGCAGTCGCAGCCTTGATGCGTACGTCCAGCTCTGCGGCTCGCAGCTCTGAGCTCTCCAGAGCCTCGACATAGGAGGGGATTAGGACAGGCACCAGGCGGTGATCTCGGGCACGCCGCTGATCGCTGCGAAGCCGGGTGAGGGTCTTTGCGTCAGCATCTTCAGGCTCATCGAAGGCCGACTCAATGTTAGCCACCCACCGGTCGACCACGGCACGGAACCCATTAGCAGACAGACTCTTCAAGTCATGCTGTGAGTCGTACCACCATGCAGCCACAGCACCAGCGAGTTGATGCCGATCTAGGACGCCGAGAGGTTCGAGCGCTGAGACAAAGGAATCCAAGAGCTCCTCTCGGGTATTCGTGAGCTTCTTGGTGAGCGGGAGTTCGACGAGTCGGTATTCGTGCTTTGCCCACCATGTTTCGTAGGCATCAGCAACCTCACGCTCGCGCTCGGCCACCAATTCTGGGATACGGGCAGCAGCAGCCTCGTAACCGTCAGCCGGGAACGCGTAGTAGTCACTACCCATCTCGACAAAGAGCGTCGATGGATCGAGACCGTATGCCGCGAACTGTTCGATCTTCGCAGCAACCTCCGACATCGGCACACCGCCATGCAGGTGCGCACGCACATCCTGCGGCTCGGAAGGCGGAGTATTGTCGACGTAGCGACGAATGTTGAGGTTGAAGTCATTCTTCTCCAGCTCTGCCAGTGACACCACTCGGGCGAATCCCGGGATATCACGACGCTCCTGGAAAGCAGCAACAATCTTCTCTGCGTGCTGCGGGTCAAGGTAGTTCTGCGCTCGACCGGGAGTGAACTCCCTGTCAGCATTGATGAATAGGACCCCGTTACGCTGACCCTCTGGAACCCCATTCGATCCGCGTACAACTAGGATGCATGCCGGGATGCCAGTTCCGTAGAAGAGGTTAGGGGGCAGGCCGATCACAGCATCAAGGCGGTTCTCCTCGATGAAGCCTCGGCGGATCTTCTTCTCCTCGCCGCCACGAAATAGCACTCCATGTGGCATAACCGAGGCGCCAATTCCGTCAGGTTCCAGGACGGCAAGAACGTGCTGGATGAACATCAGGTCGGCCTTTTTTCCTGACTCCGGACACCAGCCGTACTTCATCCGCTCCTGGTGCACCATCCCCTTACGCGCGTAGTTCAGCGAGAATGGCGGGTTGGTCAGCACCCGGTCAAACCGGATGAGTTCACCGTCCTGCTCATGTGCGGGAGCAGAGAGAGTGTCATCGTTACGCAGATCAGCGTCGGCGATCCCATGAAGGATCATGTTCATCTTCGCCATCGCCCAGACTCCGCCGTTGTACTCCTGCCCGGCGAGATCAAGCGTGGCGGCGTCATGTCCATGATCTTCGACGTACTCCTTGGCAAGGATCAGCATGCCGCCCGATCCACAGCAAGGGTCATAAACCGACATCTCTTCGTCCGGTTTGACCAGGCGTACCATCATGCGCACCACAGCCCGGGGGGTGTAGAACTCGCCGCCCTTCTTGCCGGCCGAGTCTGCAAACTCTCCGATCAAGTACTCGTATGCGTGCCCAAGCAGGTCCGGGAACTCGAAGTCTTCATTTCGCAGTCGGTAACGGCCGAAGTGGTCGACAAGCTGCTGGAGCTTGACGTTACTCAACGATGCTTGGCCGACCTTGCGGCTGAAGTCGATGTGCTCCAGGACGTCGTCCAGTGCCGGACTGTTCGCTTCCGAGAGCGCACCCATCGCCACGTTCAGGGTCTCGGCAACCTTCACATCCGAGTTGCGAGACCTGTCGACGATCGTGCGCCAGCGCGCTTCCTCAGGCACGTAGAACTGACCGCGCGCATAGTGGTGAGGCATCTCTGCGTTCTTCTCGGCGGCCTCCGGCGGCTTGCCCGCCTTCAGCTGGTCAGCGATGACCCGTTCACGCAGCTCGTCGAACTGATCCGAGGCACGCTTCAGGAACAGCATGCCAAAGATGTACTCCTTGAACTCGGAGGCATCCATCTTTCCTCGAAGGATGTCCGCCGCCGCGTACAGGTGCCGTTCCAACTGGGGCAGGGTCAGCCTTGCCACCCACGCCTCGCTTCCATCGTTCGTCGCAGTGATCTCACGGTCACAAGTCTGGCAGCCACGCTAGACGAGGGCACCGACATCCACGAAATGGTGCTTCATGACGCCCGCAACTGCGGCAAGCGCAACTGCGTGGGCCACGCCTCATCCAGGAGCCTGTGCCGACCCGGCGATCACCTAGCTTCGGAGAGGAGGCCAGAGTCACGGCCGTCCATCCACCACCTCAGCGGTTTCCACCGCACTGGCCCGACGTCGGTGAGGCCCCTCGGTCCCCTCGGACGACCAACGCATCAGCCACCGGGCCTCGGCGGAGGCCGTCAGCCCCTTCAGGCCACCTGCTCAAGCGGCCTCCATCGGGTACGCATCCCAGGGACTTTTCAGGGACTTTCAGCTCTGTCTGAGGGACTTTCGAGGGACGTTTTGCCGCCTACCACGGCAAGCCCCTGAAAGATCGGAAAGGGCCTCCGACACAGGTCAGAGGCCCTTCCGGGGGCAAAGCCCCTGGTACGGCGGATGGAGCCGGCCTGTACGCCGGGTTCTGTCACCCGGGTCGCTTGCGCGGCCCGGGGAGACGGCCATCCATCTAGGGCTGCCGTTGCCGACAGCCTCGTGCGGTCCACCCGCGAACTCGGGCGAGCAGCCCTCGAACATTCGCGCACGACACCCGAGGGTGTCGATCTTGACCTTGCTCCGAGTGGGGTTTACCTAGCCGGCCGAGTCACCTCGGTCGCTGGTGGTCTCTTACACCACCGTTTCACCCTTACCCTCCGCCGAAGCGGTGGGCGGTCTGCTTTCTGTGGCACTGTCCCGCGGGTCACCCCGGGTGGGCGTTACCCACCACCCTGCTCTGTGGAGCCCGGACGTTCCTCGGCGGGCCCCGAAGGGACCCGACGCGACCGCCCGGCCGGCTCGTCCGCCGTACTGGTCATGGTAGCCGCTCCGCGGACGCTCCCCGTACGCCGCCCTGCGCGTGGTCGAAACGGGCCGCCACCCGGGCCGCCGTACCGGCCGCCCACGGGGTGGTGGTGACCAGGCCGAGCAGGAACACGGTCAGGCCCAGGCCGGTGACGATCCACCAGCCGGCGTGCGTGGCGGGCGCGAAGCCGCCGGCCCGGGCGACCGCGCCGGTGACCACCGTGCCGATCACGGCGACGCCCAGCGACTGGCCGACCTGCCGGCTGGTGGAGGCGACCGCGGCGGCCACCCCGGCCTGGGCGAGCGGCATGCCGGAGACCGCCGAGTTGGTGATCGGCGCGTTCACCAGGCCGAAGCCCAGACCGAACAGCGCGTACGCGGGCAGCAGCAGGAGGGCCGGGGAGTCCGCCGTCAGCCGGGTCAGCAGCACCCCGCTGGCGGCGATCGCCGCACCGGCGGCCAGCAGCGGCAGGCGCGGGCCGCGGCTGCCGACGATCCGGCCGGACAGCGGCGCGGCCAGCAGCGTCAGCCCGGCCATCGGGAGCGTCCACAGGCCGGCCGCCACCGGGCTGTAGTGGCGCACGTTCTGCAGGTACAGGGTGTTCAGGAACAGGAAGCCGCCGAGCGCGGCGAACGCGCACACCGCCGTCACGGTGGCGCCGGTGAACGGGGCGCTGCGGAAGAACCGTGGATCGACCAGCGGCTCCGCCACCCGCCGCTCCCAGAACGGGAACGCCAGCAGTGCGGCCAGCGCGACCGCGGCCAGCGCCAGGATCAGCGGCGAGGTCCAGCCGTGGCCGGGGCCCTCGATGATCGCCGCGGTGCCGCAGCCCAGCAGCAGCACCATCAGCACCTGGCCGACCGGGTCGAGCCGGCGGGCCCGGGGCGCCCGCGACTCGGGGACGTGACGGACCGTCAGCAGGCAGGCCGCCAGCCCGACCGGGATGTTGATCAGGAAGATCGACGGCCAGCCCGCGGCGTCCACCAGGAAGCCGCCGATCAGCGGCCCGAGCGCCATGCTGATGCCGACCACGCCGCCCCACACGCCGATCGCCTGCGCCCGTTCCTTCCGGTCGGTGAAGGTGTTGGTGATGATCGACATCGCCACCGGGTTGAGCATCGACCCGCCGACCGCCTGCACCGCGCGGAACGCGATCAGCCAGCCCAGGCCCGGGGCCAGGCTGCACAGCAGCGAGCCGAGCACGAACAGCAGCAGCCCGGTCTGGAACACCCGCTTGCGGCCGATCCGGTCGGCGATCGAGCCGGACAGCATCAGCAGCGAGGCCAGCACCAGCGTGTAGGCGTCGATCACCCACTGCAGGCCGGAGGCGGGCGCGCCCAGGTCGTGCTGGATCGCGGGCAGCGCGATGTTCACCACGGTGTTGTCCAGGCCGACGATGAACAGGCTCAGGCAGCAGATGGCCAGGACGATCAGCCGGTGGCGGCGGTCGGGCACGGCGATCGATCGGCTCATCCTCCGATCATCGCACCGGCTCCCGCCCTCCCCCGAGGGCCCGCCCGCCCCCACGGCACCTCACGCGTCCGGCACCAGCGCGAACCGGACCGTCCGCGTCACCGGGTCCGCGAGGGTCAGCCGGACGGTGACCCGGCGGCCCAGCGGCAGCCGGTCCGCCGCGTCGCACTTCGCCACCACCGCGGGCTCGCGCAGCTGCACCGTGCCGACGGTGGGCCGGCGCTCGTCCACGTCGACCACCACCGCCGGGAACTCCTCGCCCTCCCGGCCGCGCAGCAGCTCGGTCTCCACCAGGTCGACGCAGGCGCGCTCCACCTCGTGCGCCCGGCGGTCGCCGCTCTCCATCAGGCCGGGCACCAGCGGCAGCGTGTCCCGCACCCAGGCCGGGACGTCGGCGCCGCCGGCCACCGCCAGGCAGATCTCCAGCGCGTACCGGTCGCCGAGCCGGCGCAGCGGCGCCGTGCAGTGGGTGTAGGGGGCGGCCAGCGCGGCGTGGCCCGGGTCGGCCGGCGGGGCGGTGCCGCGGGCGGTGTCGAAGGCGTGGTAGCCCGCGCCGCGCAGCAGGCCGGTGCACTCGTTCAGGAACGCGGCGTCGGCGGTCCGGGCCGGGTCGAGGGAGCGGATCAGCTGCGGGTAGGGCAGGCCGTCCGGCCAGGGCACGCCGAGTGCGGCGGCGACCCGGCGCAGCCGCGCGTAGGCCGGCTCCGGGCGGCGGGCAGGGTGCGCAGCAGGCCGATCCCGGCGTCCAGCATCAGTTCGGCGGCGGCCATGCCGGTCAGCAGCGAGATCTGCGCGTTCCAGCCGTCGGCGGGCCGGGGGGCGCGGTAGGCGAGCCGGTAGCCGCCGTTGGCCGCCACCACCTCCTGCTCGGGGATCGGCAGGCTGACGCCGCCGCGGGCCTGCTCCTGCGCCTCGCGGAGCCGGCCGATCTCGGCGAGCAGGGTGAGCTGCCCGTCCGCGGCGCCGGCGTCGATCCGGTCCTGGACGGTCGCGTAGTCCAGCCGGCGGCGCGAGCGCACCCGGGCCCGGCGCAGGTCGGCCAGCACCAGCCCGCCGTCGGCGTCCAGGTCGAGCTGCCAGAGCAGGGCGGGCCGCAGCTCGCCGGGCAGCAGGCTGGCCGCGCCCTCGGACAGCCGGGCGGGGTGCAGCGGCACGTTGCCGTCCGGGAAGTACAGCGTCTGGACGCGGCGGCCCGCCTCGGTGTCGATCGCGCCGCCCGGGGAGACGTACGCGGCGACGTCGGCGATCGCGTAGTGCACCCGGTAGCCGCCGGGGCGGCGGGAGAGGTGCATGGCCTGGTCGAGGTCGCGGGAGTCCGGCGGGTCGAGCGTGAACAGGTCGAGGTCGGTCGCGTCGGACTCCGGCAGCCGGGGCAGCGAGGCGGCCCGGTCGGCCTCCGCGAGCACCTCCGGCGGCCAGTCGGTGCGGATCTCCAAGCGGCTTCTGAGGTCGGCGAGTTCGGTGTTGATCCTGGCGGTCTGGGCGGCCCGGACGCTGAGGTGTCGGCGCGGCATGGACGCAGCGTAAGACGCAGTAGCGTGGTTGGCGCGTCGGACCGGCCGGTGAAGCCGGTTGTGGCGCACGGGGATTGACGTGGGAAGGGGCGCGCCGTGACCGAGCGGGCGGACATCCGGCAGGGCGCGGCGCCGCGGTGCCGGTGCTGCGGGGACGGGCGGCCGCGGGCGCGGACGCCGCCCCGGACGAGGTCGGGCGCGGGGTGCGGGTCACGGCGGCGGCCGTGGCCGGGACGCTGGCCGCAGTGGGCGCGCTGCACCTGGTGTGGGCCCGTTCTCCCTGGCCGTGCCGGGACCGCGAGCGCTTCGCCGAGCTGGTGGTCGGCGTCGGCCCGGAGCAACTGCCGTCCGCGGGGGCCTGCCTGGGGGTGGCCGGGCTGCTCGGCGCCGCCGCCGGCCTGGTCGGGTCGCGCGGCGGGGTGCTGCCCCCGGTCGGCCCGCGCCGGCTCCGCACCGCCGGCGCCGCAGCCGTGGCCGGCGTCCTGCTGGCCCGCGGCCTGGCCGGTCCGGTGGCCTTCGCCCGGCGCTCCCCCGCCTTCGTCCGCCTGGACCGCCGCCTGTACGCCCCCCTCTGCCTGGCCCTGGGCACGGGCGCGGCGGCGGTCGCCGCGAAGGGGCGGTAGCGGGCCGGATTCCGGTTGCGCCCGCGCAGGTCGTTAGGGTTGACGGGGTCTGCTGTGGGTCGTCGAGAGGTGTCGTCGTGCTGGTTCTGCTGCCGCCGTCGGAGGGGAAGGCCGCGCCGGAGGCCGGGGTTCCGGTGGAGGTGGCGGGGCTGTCGCTGGCGGGGCTGACCGGGGCGCGGGAGAAGGCGCTGCGGGCGCTGGTGGAGCTGTGCTCGGGGGACGAGGAGCGGGCCGCCGAGGTGCTGGGGCTGAGCAAGGGCCTGCGCGGGGAGGTGGCCAAGAACGCGGGGCTGCTGACGGCGGGGGCACGGCCGGCCGGCGAGGTGTACACCGGGGTGCTGTTCGACAGCCTGGGCCTGGCGAAGCTGGACGCCGCGGCGTACGCCCGTGCCGAGCGGTCGCTGCTGGTGTTCTCCGGCCTGTGGGGCGCGGTGCGGATCGGCGACCGGATCCCGCCGTACCGCTGCGCGATGGGCGTGAAGCTGCCGCCGCTGGGCGCGCTCGGCCCGTACTGGCGGGCGGAGATGGACGGGGTGCTCCCGGAGGTGGCGGACAGCCTGGTGCTGGACCTGCGCAGCTCGGCGTACGCGGCGGCGTGGAAGCCGGCCGGGGAGCTCGCGGGCCGGACGGTGACGGTGCGGGTGCTGCAGGAGCGCGAGGTGGACGGGGTGCTGAAGCGTTCCGTGGTCAGCCACTTCAACAAGGCGACCAAGGGCCGCCTGGTGCGCGACCTGCTGGTCGGCGGCCTGGAGCCGGCCGGCCCGGGCGAGCTGGTGGACGCGCTCCGGCAGCTGGGCTACCGGGTGGAGGTCTCCGCGCGGGGCGCGGCCCGCAAGCCGTGGCAGCTGGACGTCGTGGTGACGGACGTGCACTGACGGTCCGTCACCACGACGGCGGGCTCAGCGCAGGTGCGCGGTGTCGTTCAGCAGGCGCAGCGACGCGTTGCCGTCGCCGTAGTACTGGACGGCGCACAGCGAGGCCGCGGACAGTTCCATCCGGTGCACGGCGTCCGGCGGGGCGCCGAGGGCGAGTCGCACCAGCGTCTTGATCGGGCTGACGTGCGAGACCACCAGGACGGTCTTGCCGGGGTAGCGGGCGAGGATCTTGTCGCGGGCCTGCCCGGACCGGTGGGCGAGGGTGGTGAGCGACTCGGCGCTGCCGGTGGGCTTGGCCTTGGCGGAGCCCAGGAAGGCGTTCAGGTCGTCGGGGTGACGCTCCATCACCTCGGCGAAGGTGAGGCCCTCCCAGGCGCCGAAGTCCAGCTCCCGCAGGCCCTCCTCGATCCGCACCTCCAGGCCGAGCCGGCGGGCGACGGCCTCCGCGGTCTGCCGGCAGCGCAGCATCGGCGAGGAGACCACGGCCTGCACGGTGCCGCGCGCGGCGAGCGCCTCGGCGGCCCGCTCGGCCTGCCAGACGCCCTTCTCGGACAGGCCCGGGTCGCTGCCGGTGCTGCCGGAGAACCGTTTGTGCGGGGTGAGCGGGGTCTCGCCGTGCCGCAGCATCACCAGCGTGGTGGGGGTGCCGAGGTCGGCGGGCCCGGCCCAGCCGGCCCGGGGGCGGGGGCGGCGGGCAGCGGCTCGTCCACCGCGGGGCGGCGGCCGGGGCGGCGGCGCGGGGCCTGGGCTCCCACTGGCGGCCCTGCTTGCCGGCGTCCATCGCCTCGTTGGCGAGCCGGTCCGCCTCCTTGTTCTTCTCCCGCGGGATCCACTTGTACTCGACGCTGCCGCGCGGGGCGATGCCGCGGGCCTCGGCGGCGAGCGGCTGCATGTCCGGGTGCTTGATCTTCCAGCGCCCGGACATCTGCTCGACGACCAGCTTGGAGTCCATCTCGACCAGGATCCGGGCGTCCGGGTCCAGGTCGCGGGCCGCCCGGAGTCCGGCGATCAGGCCCTTGTACTCGGCGACGTTGTTGGTGGCGCGGCCGATGTACTCGGCGGCCTCGGCCAGGATCTCGCCGGTGCGGGCGTCGAGGACGACCGCACCGTAGCCGGCCGGCCCCGGGTTGCCCCGGGAGCCGCCGTCGGCCTGGACGATGAACTGGGCTCCGGCCACCGGGTCAGACGCCCGACTCGCCGGTGCGGACCAGGATCCGGCCGCAGTTCTCGCAGCGCAGCACCTTGTCCGCGGGCTCGGCCTTGATCGCGTTGAACTCGGTGATCGAGAACTCGGTGCGGCAGCCCTCGCAGCGGCGCTGGTACAGGCGGGCCGCGCCGACGCCGCCCTGCTGCTCGCGCAGGCGCAGGTAGGCCTTCATCAGGTCGGCGGGGATCACGTTGGCGACGGCCTCGCGGTCGCGGCGGACCTTCTCCGCCTCGGCGTCGATCTCGGCGAACTTGGCGTCGCGGCGGCCCTCGGCCTCGGCGACCACCACGGCGGAGTGCTCCAGGCGGGCGGTCAGCTCGGTGACCCGGGTCTGCGCGGACTCCAGGCGCTCCATCACCTCCAGGACGACGTCCTCCAGGTCGCCCTGGCGCTTGGCCAGCGAGGCGTTCTCGTGCTGGAGGTTCTCCAGGTCCTTCGGCGAGGTGACCGCGCCGGAGTCCATCCGCTGCTGGTTGCGGGCGGCCCGGCTGCGGACCTGCTCGACGTCCGCCTCGGCCTTGGCCTGCTCGCGGGTGGTGTCGCCGAGCTGGGCCTGGGCGGCGACCACCAGGTCCTTGAGGGCGGTGTGGTCGGCGGTGGCCTTGTCGATCTCGGCGTGCTCGGGCAGGCTGCGGCGCCGGTGGGCCAGCTGGTCGAGGCGGGAGTCGATGGCCTGCAGGTCGAGCAGGCGGATCTGGTCGGCGGGCGCGGCGTTCACGCGGGATGGCTCCTGTGTTGGTTCGACGGGGTGTCAGGGGGTGTACGGCATCGGCGCGTGCGCCGTCCACGGGTCGGTGACCCGGGTGGAGACGCGGGTCTCCAGCTGCCGATCGCGGTCGGCCGTGCGGCTGGTGAGCTCGCGGGCGGCGAGGGTGAGCCAGGGCCACTCGGTGGCCCAGTGCGCCGCGTCGACCAGGGCGACCGGCGCCGCCTCGGTGGCCTCGGACGCGGGGTGGTGGCGCAGGTCCGCGGTGAGGTAGGCGTCCACGCCGGCCCTGCGGGCCTCGGCGAGGAAGGAGTCGCCGGAGCCGCCGCAGACCGCGACCCGGCGCACCGGCCGCTCCGGGTCTCCGGCGGCGCGCACGCCCGCGGCGGTGGCGGGCAGTCCGGCGGCGACCCGGGCGGCGAACGCGCTCAGCGTCATCGGCTCCGGGAGTTCGCCGATCCGGCCGCTGCCGCGGCGGCCCGCCGGGTCGGTCGGGTCGGCCACCAGCGGGCCGGTGACCTTCAGTCCGACGGCCTCGGCGAGGGCGTCGGAGACGCCCGGGTCGGCGTGGTCGGCGTTGGTGTGCGCGACGTGCAGCGCGATGTCGTGCTTGATCAGGGTGTGCACCACCCGGCCCTTGAAGCCGGTCGCGGCGACCGTGGTGGTGCCGCGCAGGTAGAGCGGGTGGTGGGTGACCAGCAGGTCGGCGCCCCACTCGACGGCCTCGTCCACGACGGCCTGCACGGGGTCGACGGCGAACAGCACCCGGCCCACCTCGGCCTCGGGGTCGCCGCAGACCAGGCCCACCGCGTCCCAGGACTCCGCCCACTGCGGGGGGTAGATCTCTTCGAGCACGGCGATGACGTCGGACAGTTTCGGCACCTGTCGAGACTACCGCGTGCCACGGCCCCGCCCGGCCGGGCCCGTCCCGGGCGGTCCGGCGCCCGTCCCGCGGGCGGCCCGCACAGGTGCGCGTCAACCCGTTGCGGTGCGGCGGGTCGGCGCGCCGGCGGACGTCCGCGCGGCCCGGCGGTGCGGGGAGGGCCGGTGGGGGCCGGGAACGCCCTGCCCACACACCCCCGGGCGAACGCATTAGAAAACGAAACTCGATCACCCTTAAGAGTGAAGTGACCCGGTCGGTGTTGAGTCACCCCCTCCCCGAAAGTAACTTCAGTCCTGCGAACGAGAGTTGCCTCGGCCAGGGGGGTCGAAAGGGCGACCGACCGGAATTCCCGCGGAATTCCGGCGGCGCGGGCGAGCCTCTCGTGACTTCCGCAGACCGGAGCCGGTCGAGTCCACCGTGAAGGGGTGTGAAGCAGATGGGGGCGGACACACCGCTGCACAGGACCGGGGGGCCGGTGCCGGTCGACGACGTGCCGACCGCGGACGGCACGTTGGTGGAGGTGGCGCGGGCGGCCGTGGCCGGCAGCAGGGCCCGGGGAGGCGACGGCGACTGGACGGTCGCGGTCGAGGGCTTCTGGTGCACGGTCCGGCCGCCCGGCCGCGAACTGCCCGAGCAGGGCTGGAAGCTGCACGTCGCCGCAGCCTCCACGGTGGCCTGCGAGGTGCTGGCCGCGGTCGCCGCGGTGCTCGCCGCGGATCCGTGCGCGTTCAAGTTCGCCGCCGACCGGGAACGCCTGCACGAAATCAATTCCCGCAACAGCGAACGGGGTTCGGCCGGGAAATTCATCACCGTCTATCCGGACGGCGACGAACAATTCCTCCGGCTCGCCGAGGAACTCCACCGCGCCACCGCCGGAATGCCCGGGCCGGCGATTCTCTCCGACCGCCCGTACCGTCCCGGCAGCCTGGTGCACTACCGGTACGGCGCGTTCGCCGGCCGCGCGCTGCTGGGGCACGACGGCGCGTACCGCTCGATGCTGCGCGGCCCGGACGGCGAACTGGTCGAGGACGTCCGCGCGGCCACCTACCGCCGCCCGCCGTGGGCGGTCGACCCCGTCGAGGGGACGGGATCGGCCGCCGGCACCGGGCAGGTACCGGCGCAGCCCGGGCCGGAGGCCCGGCGGCCGGCCGGGGTGCTGCTGGACGGCCGCTGGGCGCTCACCGCCGCACTGCGGCACAGCGCCAAGGGCGGCGTGTTCCTGGGCACCGAGCCGGCCACCGGCGCCGAGGTGGTGGTCAAGCAGGCCCGGGCGCACATCGAGGTCGACCGGGCCGGCACCGACGCCCGCGACGCGCTCCGGCACGAGGCCGAGCTGCTCGGCCGACTGGCCGACAGCGGCTTGACACCGCGGGTGCACGCCCTGGTCGAGCAGCAGGACTCGCTCTTCCTGGTGCAGGAGCGCGTCCCCGGGCAGTCGCTGGGCAGTTGGGTGGCCGCCCGGCTGCGCCGGGACGGCACCCCGGACGTGCCGTGGGCCGAGGCCGGCCCGATGGCGCTGGCGCTGCTCGACCTGGTGGCGGGCGTCCACCGGCGCGGCCTGGTGCTGCGCGACCTCTCCCCCGGCAACGTGCTGGTCGGCCCGGACGGCGCCGTGCGCCTGGTCGACCTCGAACTCGCCGTCCCCGCCGGGACGGTGGCCGGGAACGCCGGCACCCCCGGGTACCGCGCCCCCGAGCACTCCGGCCCGCACCGCACCGGCGTCGCCGACCCCGGCGCCGACCTGTACGCGCTCGGCGGCCTGCTCTTCCTGCTCGCCACCGGCCACGACCCGCTGCTCCCGGACGACCTGCCGTCGGCCCGCCCGGTCGCCGACCGCCTCGGCCGCTGGCTGTCGCTGGCCGCCCGCGACGGCCTGACCGCCCGCCGGCTGGCCGCGCCGGTGCTCGGACTGCGCGCCGAGCGGGCCGGGCACCGGTGGAGCCTGGACCGCGTCCGGGCGGAGCTCACCGGCACCCCCGGGCCGGCCCCGCAGCCCGCCGGCCCGCCGCCGCTGGACCGGCTGCTGCACGACGGACTGCTCCACCTCGCGGCCACCGCCGCCCCGGAGCGGCGCGACCGGCTGTGGCCGACCGTCCCGGCCGGGCAGCTCACCGACCCGTGCAACGTGCAGCACGGCGCGGCCGGCGTGCTGGCCCTGCTCGCCCGGGCGAGCCTCGCCCCGCTGCCCGAGGCCGCCCGCAGCCGGGCCCGGGCCACCGCCGCGACGGCCGCCGACTGGATCGAACGGCGCTGCGCCGCCGAGCCCGTGGTGCTGCCCGGCCTGCACTTCGGCCGCTCCGGCACCGCCTGGGCGCTGTTCGACGCGGCCGAGGCGCTCGACGACCCCGGCCTCGCCGAACGGGCCGCCGGGCTGGCCGCGAAGGTCCCGCTCGGCTGGCCCAACCCGGACGTCTGCCACGGCGCCGCCGGCGCCGGCCTCCTCCAGTTGCGTGCCCACCGCGCCACCGGGGCGCGCCTGTTCCTCGACCGCGCCGCGCACTGCGCCCGCACCCTGCTGGCCGCCGCCCGCACCGAGCCGTACGGGACGGTGTGGCCGGTGCCCGCGGACTTCGACTCGGCGCTCGCCGGGGCGGTGCACCTCGGCCACGCGCACGGCGTGGCCGGAGTGGGCGCCTTCCTGCTGGCCTGCGCCGACCGCATGACCGACACCGGCGACGCCGAACTCTTCGGCCCGGCGCGGGAGTTGCTGGCCGGTGCGGAGCGCGCCGCGCAGACCCTGGCCGCGACCGCGCGGTGGGACGGCGAGGCGGCGTGGTGGCCGCAGAGCCACGGCGACCCGGCGCACGTCCGGCTGGCGCACTGGTGCAGCGGCTCGTCCGGCGTCGGCGCCTTCCTGGTGCGGTTCTGGCAGGCCACCGGCGACGAGAAGGCCCGCCGGCTGGCGCGGGCCGCCGGGCAGGCCGTGCTGAACGGCCGCTGGCACAGCGGGGTCTCCGCCTGCCACGGGCTGGCCGGCAACGGCGAGTACCTGCTCGACCTGGCCCGGGCCACCGGCGAGAGCCGCTTCGAGGACGGCGCGCACGAACTCGCCGCGCTGATCGCCGCCCGCGCCGCCCTGCGGGACGGGCTGCTGGTCCTCCCCGACGAGACCGGCACCGCCGGCACTCCCGCGTACGGCACCGGCACCGCCGGGCCGCTCGCCTTCCTGCTCCGCCTGCGGCACGGCGGCCCCCGGCTCTGGTCCGACCCCGAGCCGTACCGCGCCACGCCGCCCTCCCGGAGCGGCCCTCAACTGCCTTCCTCTGCCAGCCCGTTGCCCGCCCGACCCGCAGGAGGCCCCCGATGAGCACGGCGACCGTGCGTACCTCGCCGCAGGCGTTGCGGCGGCTGAGTTTCACCTTCTCCGGGGACGGCTCGCACGCCGCCTGCCTGGCCGCGGGGGCCGACGGCGGCTGGTACGTGGAGAGTTGGCGGCTGCCCGAGCACGGCGCGGCGGAGCCGGTGGCGCTGCCGCTTCCGGACGGGCGGGCGGAGAGCCTGCGTTCGCAACTGGTGGCACTGCCGGACGGGCGGGTGCTGGTGTGCCGGCACGACGGCGACCGGCACGCGGTGGTGCTGCTGACCGCCGGGGAGCCCGGCCGGCCCGCGGCCGAACTCCCGTTGACGGCGGTGCGGTTGCCGGGCCTGCGGATGCTGCCGATGCCCGGCCCGGCGGGCGCGGCGGACGCCCCGGTGGCGGTGTTGCTGGGCACCGACACCCGCCCGGTGACCACGGTGCGGCTGCTGGCGGCGGACGGCTCCGAGCCGCGCGAGGTGGCCGAACTGCCGGGGCTGTACGGCGGCGGGGTCTGGCTGGAGCGGACCGGGCGGCTGCTGGCGCTGGACCGGGTGGCCGGCGGGACGGTGAAGACCGTCGTGCTGGACCTCCGACTCGGCACCACCACCCCGCTGTTGGAGCTCGGCGAGGCCAGCAACGACCGGCTGGTGCTGTTCGACCCGGCGACCGGCTTCGGGATGCTGCGCAGCGACGCGCCGGGCGCCGACCGGCTGGGCTGGGCGCTGATCGGCGGCAGCGAGCCGGTGCGCTTCCCGGACTGCCTGCACCAGCCGGGCCGGCTGCTGCGGCCGATCGCGCTGGCCCCGCAGGAGCCGGGCGCGGAGCCGCGGGTGGTGCTCCAGGTGGACCACGGCGCGGCGTCCTCGCTGGTGCTGTGGCACCCGGGCAGCGGGCGGCTCGACCCGCTGCCGGTGCCGCCGGGCCGGCTGGGCGCGATCGGGCACTGGTCGCCCGCGGGCCTGCGGATGCCGTACTCGGCGCCGGACCGTCCGGCCGCGCTCGCCACCGTGGACATCGACGCGCTGCTGACGGCACGTCCGGCTCCGGCGGCCGCCCCCGTGCCGCTCCCGCTGTCGCTGGCTCCGCTCAACGGCCTTCCGCCGCAGCAGGGTTCGGCACCGGCCGGCTGGCGGCTGGACGGTTCGACCCCGCCCGGGGACGGCGGCCGGTGGCGGCCCGCGCAGTGCCTGGAGCTGGCCGGGCCGACCGGTCCGGTCGAGGCGGTGGTGTACGGCGGCGAGCAGTGGCTGTCCGCCCCGCACCTGGTGCTGGCGCTGCACGGCGGCCCGGCGGACGCCTGGCGGCTGGAGTTCGACCCGGCGCTGCAGCGGATGGCCTCGGAGGGCCTGGCGGTGCTGGCCCCGAACCAGCGCGGTTCGACGGGCTACGGCACGGAGTTCGCGATGGCGATCCGCGGCGCGTGGGGCGGGCCCGACCTGGATGACGTCCTGGCGCTGCTGACGGGTGTGGCCGGGCAGCGGGCCGCCCTGGGGCTGGAGCCGCCGGCCCTGTTCGGCGTCAGCTACGGCGCGTTCCTGGCGCTGCTGGCGGCGGCGCACGCCCCGGTCGGGGCGGTGTCGCGGTGCGCGGTGGTGGCGCCGTTCCTGTCCGGCGGCCGGCTGCTGGCGGAGGCCTCGGCCCCGGTGCGGGCGCTGACCGGCCGGCTCGGCGGCGACCGTCCGATCGAGGACGACCGCGGCCCGCGGGACGTCCTGCAGCTCGCCGACCGGCTGCGCACCCCGCTGCTGATCCTGCACGGGGACCGCGACGAGGTGGTGCCGGTCGGTCAGTCCCGGTCGCTGCGGCACGAGTTGCTGCGGCTGGGCCGCAGCGAGGGGACGGACTTCCGCTACGTGGAGGCCGCGGGGGCGGGCCACGAGGTGCTCGCCGAGGAGGGCGCGGCGGTGCTGCACGAGCTGCTCGCGGGCTTCCTGCGCACCGGCAGACCGGCCTGACGGCAGCTGCCCCACCGGCCGGCGGCCCGACTCCGCCCCCGGCCGCTGCGTGACGCGCGCCCGCGCCGACGGGCCGTCATGCCGGATCGACACGCCTTCACAAGACTTCCCGCCGCGCGCGGGAGCCCGCCGGCCTGCCCGGCTGCGGCCCGGAGCGCGCGCGGCGGGGCCCGACCTGCGACGGGAAAACGCTTTCCGTCGCAGCCGTCGGACACGTCCGTGCCCGACGGAAACCGATAGGGGAGGAAACACCATGGAGAACATGACCGCGTTCGAGACCGACCTCGCGGCCCTGCAGGAGCTGCCGGAGCTGGAGTCGGTCGAGCTGGGCGGCCACGGCAGCGGGTGCCAGTTCACCTGTCTGCTGCTGACCTGCCTGATCTTCACCCTCAGCTGACGCCGGGGCACTCGCCCGGGCCGTGGCCGCTCCCGTTCGCGGGGGCGGGCACGGCCCGCGCCCCGGCCTCGGCCCGTCCGGATCTCTTCCCTTCATCTGCCTGGAGTTGTCTCGTGCGAGGCTGGTCGGTCGCGCTGACGGTGTCGGTACCACTGGAAGCCGCGGCGACACTGGCCCTGCCCGGGGCATCGGGGGCGGTCCTGGACGCGGTACTGGCGGGGCGTCCGTCAGGGTGGGCGATCGCCGGACTGGCGGCCCTGCTGGTGCTCGGTGCGGCCGCGGCGGCACTGGCTTCGGCGGCCGGTCCGGCCTGCTCGGCGGCGGACACGGTCGACCTGCGGGTCGGCCTGCTGCGCCGGGTGCTGTGGCTGCGGCCGTTCCCTTCGGCGGCGGAGCGGCCGGCCGGCGAGCGGCCCGGGGCGGGCGATCTGACGGCCCGTCTGGTCGGCGCGGCGGCGGACGCGGGCGCGGCGCGAGCGGCCCGGCTGGGGGCGGCGACCGCGCTGGTGACCTCGGCGGGCGCGGTGCTGGGCCTGGGGCTGCTGTCGCCGTGGCTGGCGGCGGCGTTCTTCGCCGGGGTGCTGCCCGGGGTGGTGCTGGTGCGCCTGTTCATGCGCACCGCGGAGGACGTCTTCGAGCGCTACCAGGCGGCGCAGGGCCGGCTCGCCGACCGGCTGTCGGACGCGCTGGCCGGCATCCGGACGGTGCACGCGGCGGGCGCGCAACGGCAGGAGGCGGCCCGGGTCCTGGCCGTGCTGCCCGAACTCGGCGACGCCGGACGGTCGTTGTGGCAGGCGCAGCGCCGGACGGTCGGCCGGGCGACGCTGCTGATCGCGGCCGTGGAGCTGACGGTGCTGGGCACGGCGGGCCAGCTGGTGGCGGCCGGGGAGCTGCCCGCCGGGGCGTTCGCCGCGGCGGCGGGGTGGGCGGCGCTGGGGCTCGGCTTCTTCGAGCAGGTGGAGGCCCTGGTCGGGGTGGCCCACGCACGGGCCGGGCTGTCCCGGGTCCGGCAGTTGGAGCTGTGGCCGACCGCGACTGCGGGCGGCCGTGAACTTCCGGACGGGCCGGGTGAGTTGGCCTTCCGTTCGGTACTGGTACGGGACGCCGAGGGGGCGGTGGTGTTCGGCCCGCTGGACCTGACCGTCCCGGCCGGCGCAACCCTCGCCGTGGTGGGACGGTCCGGCGCGGGCAAGTCCCTGCTGGCCGCGCTGGCGGGCGGGCTCCGGCTGCCGGACAGCGGAGCGGTCCTGGTCGACGGCGTGCCCGTGGCCGCACTCTCGGTCGCGGAGCGGAGACGGGCGGTCGGCTACGCGTTCGAACGGCCGTGGCTGGTCGGCCCGACGCTGGACGAGGCGCTGGAGGGCGCCGGGCCCGCCGCGATGTCCGCCGCGCGGGCCGACGGCTTCCTGGCCCGGCTCCCCCTGGCGGGACGCACTCCAGTGAGCGAACTCCGGTTGTCTGGGGGCGAGTTGCAGCGCCTCGGCCTGGCCCGACTGCTGGCCGCCGACTCCCGGGTGGTGATCACCGACGACGCGACCTCCCACCTCGACCTGGCCACCGAACACCAGGTCACCCAGGCCCTGGACACCGCCACCCGGGGCCGCACCCGCGTCGTCGTCACCCACCGTGCCGCCGTCGCCGCCCGCGCCGACCTCGTCGCCTGGCTCGACGCCGGCCGCCTCCGCGCCACCGGCCCCCACACCACCCTCCTCGCCGACCCGGCCTACCGCGCCGTCCTGACCGGCACGACGGCGGGGCAGGACGCGAGGAGCTGAGGCCGCCCGGGGTGGGGCCAATCACGGCCCCCGGAGGGTCAGTTGGCGCGGCGGGCTGCCCGTACCCCAGAGAATGGGCGCTGCCGTCGAGTCGGCCGCCGCGGGCCGCTGACGGAGCGTCGGTGACGGTGCGCCGGTGGGCGGCTGTCGGCAGGAGCACCGGACACACCGCGTGCCGGCACCGCTCCGCCGTCCTCACGGCACGCGCCATGGACAAGCAGCATCGACTATCGGAGGGGAGCGTTGCCGTGGGGCGGCATCGGAGGGCGGTGGCCGGGCAGGCCGTGCGGGGGCTGGTGGAGGTGGCACCGCGGGCGGCGCTGTGGCGGCTGGCGGGGTGGTCCGCGGTGGAGGCGGTGCCGGCGTTGTGTTCGGGGCTGCTGGTGGCAGCGGCGGCGGACCGCGGGTTTCTGGCGGGGCGGCCGTGGGTCGGGTTCGGGTGGCTGGCGGGGCTGGGGGCGGTGACGGCGCTGCGGGCGGTCGCGGCGCGGGCGGTGTTCCCGCATCTCGCGGAGGTGGTCGAGCCGCTGCGGGACGCGCTGGTGGCGCGGGTGGTGCGGGGTGCGCTCGCCCGGCCGGATCCGGACGGTCCGGCGGAGATCGCCCGGATCACCGAACAGGTCGAGTCTGCCCGGCAGTTGACGGCGACGCTGCTGCGCAGTGCGCGGGGTGTCGGGGTGGGCCTGCTGGCCGCGCTGGTCGGGTTGGGGCTGCTCGCGCCGGTGGTCCTGCCGCTGGTGCTGCTGCCGCTGCTGGTCTCGGGGGTGCTGTTCGCGCGCCTGCTGGGGCCGCTGGTGGCGCGCCGCCGGGCGGTGGTGCTGGCGGACGAGCGGATCGCCGCGGAGGCGGGCCGGGCGTTCGCGGGACTGCGGGACGTGGCGGCGTGCGGGCGCAGCAGCGGGTGGCGGAGCGGCTGGAGGCGCTGGTCACGGCCCAGGGCGAGGCGTTGCGGGCGGTGGGCCGGGCGGCGGCGGCCCGTTCGTCGACGGTGGCGGTGGGCGGGCGGCTGCCGCTGCTGGTGGTGGTGTGCGCGGCGCCGTGGCTGGTCGCCGACGGGTGGCTGTCGGCCGGTGAGGTGCTGGGCGTGGCGACCTACCTGTTGCAGCAACTGGAGCCGGCGGTGCGGACCTTGGCGGGCATGCTGGGCAGTTGGCTGCTCGATCTGGCCGTGGTGCTGGAGCGCCTCTCGTCCTCCACTCCACCGCACCCTCTCGCGGCGCCGGACACGTCGGTCCCACTCCCGTTGGCGGACGGCTCGTTGACCGTCCGTTCGCTGCGGTACGCGCACGCGCCGGGCGCCGATCCCGTCCTGGACGGGCTGGAGTTCACGGTGCCTCCGGGCGGGCGGCTGGCGGTGGTGGGGCCGAGCGGGACGGGGAAGTCGACGCTGGCGGCGCTGCTGGCCGGGATGCTGGCGCCGGACCGCGGTCACGTGCTGGTGGGCGGCGTGGAGTTGGCGAGGGTTCCGGGCGCCGGGCGGGCGTCCCGGCTGGCGCTGGTGCCGCAGGAGGCGTACGTGTTCGCCGGGTCGGTCCGGGAGAACCTGCGCTGGCCGTCCGGCGAGCAGTCGGACCGGGAACTCGCCGACGCGGCGGAGAAGTTGGGAGCCGCCGGGCTGCTGGCCCGGCTGGGCGGGCCGGACGGCCGGATCGCCTCGCCGGCCGCGCTGTCCGCCGGTGAGCGTCAACTGCTGGCGCTGGTACGGACGTTCGTCTCGCCCGCGCCGGTCGTCGTGCTGGACGAGGCGACCTGCCATCTGGACGCGGCGGCGGAGCGGCGTGCGGAGGAGGCGTTCGCGGAGCGGCCGGGGACGCTGGTGGTGGTGGCGCACCGGCTCGGGTCCGCGGTGCGGGCCGATCGGGTGCTGCTGCTGGACGGCGGCCGGGGCGTTCTCGCGGGGCACGGCGATCTGCAGGTGATCTCGCCGCTGTACCGGGAACTGGTCGGCCACTGGCGGGCGTCGATCGGGGTGGGCGGGCCGGCCGCCATGTCGGGGCCGGGGAGCGGGCGGCGTGAGAGCGGCGGGCGTGTGGCGGGCCGGGTTTCCGGGGCGCGACGCGCAGCGGTTTGAGTAGGCTCCGATCCGATCCGGCCGTTATCGTGGCCCCTTCGCGGGCCGTCCACGAGGACGGCCGGCTTCCTGCTGTCCGGGTCCCGGGCACACCGGTACGCCGAGGCGTACCCGGCGCACCTTTCCGCAGAGACCATCCATTCGCACGGAGAAGACTGACCTGATGTCCGAGTCCATCGACGACACCACCGAGCACGACCACCGCGCGCCCGGCGCCGACGAGACCGCCGACGGCGTGGCTCACGGCCGGCACCGGGGCACCACCGCCAGCGACGACAGCGCGGACGCGGACCCGCACGGCCGCCACCGCCGCTGACGTCCTGGTCGCCGCGGGCCGGACGGCCCGCCGCCCGACCACCTCGCACCGCCGACGCCCCGGGCCCGTCACCGTCCTGACGGGCCCGGGGGCGTCGGCCGTCGAGCCGCCGGGCAGCGGCCGGTGAGTGGCCGTCAGTCGAGGGTGAGCACGGTGCGCAGCGCCTCGCCGCTGCGCATCTGCCGGATCGCCTCGTTGACCTCGGCCAGCGGCAGCCGGTGGGTGATCATGCCGGCCAGGTCGAGCCGGCCGGCCCGCCACAGGTCGACGGCCCGGCCGGCGGTGCGGCGGACGTCGCCGCCGCCGTACATGGACGGCAGCAGGCGCTTCTCGTTGAAGAACAGTTCACCGAGGCTGAACGCCACCTTGTCGTCGGCCGCTCCGGCGCCGATCACCACCACCGCGCCGCCGCGCCGGGCGGCGTCGTAGCCGGCCCGGACGGTGGCGGAGCGGCCGACGGCCTCGAAGACGTAGTCGAAGCCGCCGCCGGGGACGCCGCGGGCCGCGGACTTGAGGTCCTCGGGGGCGATCGCCTCGGTCGCGCCGAAGCCGAGGGCGCGTTCGCGCCGGGACTCGACCGGGTCGACGACGGTGATCCGGGCCGCGCCGCAGATCCTGGCGCCCTGGACGGCGGCGATGCCGACGCCGCCCGCGCCGATCACGGCGACCGCCGAACCCGGCTCCACCCGGGCGGTGTTGACGGCGGCTCCGAGTCCGGTGGTGACGCCGCAGCCGATCAGCGCGGCCAGCTCGTAGGGCAGGTCGGCGGGCACCGGCAGCAGGGCGTCGGCGGCGACGACCAGCTCCTCGGCGAAGGTGCCGGTGCTGTAGAAGCCGTACGCGTCGGTGTCGCCGCCGACCCGGAAGGTCGGGGTGGACAGCCTGCGGAGCGAGGACACGCACAGGTGGGTCCGGCCGTGCAGGCAGGCGTGGCAGCTGCCGCAGGGCGGCATCCAGCAGAGCACCACCCGGTCGCCGGGGGCGAGGCCGGTGACGCCCTCGCCGACCTCGACCACCTCGCCGGCGCCCTCGTGGCCGGGCACGAACGGGGCGGGCTGCGGGAGCACGCCGGCCATCGCGGACAGGTCGGAGTGGCAGAGGCTGGCGGCGTGCAGCCGGACCCGGACCCTGCCCGGTCCGAAGCCGATCGCTTCGACGTCGTCGCGGACGTCCAGGGTGTCCTGTCCGGTCTTCTGCAGGATCGCTGCGCGCACGGGCTGCTCCCGGGGTGAGGGTCCACCGCCGGCGGGCGGCGGGCCCGGCTGCGGTGGGGCGGTTGGGGGCTACGGAGGGCGGGGCCGCGGCGGTGGAACACGTTCTACTCCGGGGCCGCCCTCTGGTATAGCGCATCGGTGCGGCCGGGCGGCAGCCCGCACCCACTCGTCCCGGCCCGCGCCCACTCGTCCCGGCTCGCGCGGACCGTCGGCACGCACCGACCGGAAACCGCTTTCCCGCTGTCCTCCGGCATGGCATGATCCGCCGCCATGTCCACCACCGAAGCCCCGGGCGACAGAGCCCCCGACGCCGACGGCCCTGCCGCCGCGGGCGCCTCTCCCACCGAGCGCTGCCCCGAGTGCCGCTCCGCACTCGTCGTGAACGAACGCTTCCCCACCTGGTGCCCGAACTGCGAGTGGAACCTGATTCCGCCCGGGCCCGCCGCCGACCCCCTCACTCCGCGTCAGCAGCGCCGCGCGGACCGGGCCGAACGCCGCGACGAGGCCGTCCGGCGCGACCTCCGGAACCGCAGCGAGCAGGTGTTCACGCTGGTGTCCGAGGGCGGCTCGGACCTCCGGGACCGCGCGACGACGGCCGCGTACGCGCTGGCCGGCGTGGTCCACCTGGTGTCGCTGACGGTGCTGCTGCTCGGTCTCGGTCTGGTCACCGGGCTGCTGCTGCCGGGCTGGCCGGGCCGGATCCTCGGGGTGATCGCGCTGGCCGTCGCCTTCCAACTGCGCCCCCGCCTGGGCCGCCCGGCCCGTGACGGCCTGCTGCCCCGGGCCGCCGCGCCGACCCTGTACGAGCTGGTCGACCGGGTCTGCGAGGCGGCGGGCGCGCCGAAGGTCGACACGATCGTGGTCGACGGGGACTGGAACGCCTCCTTCGCCGTGCTCGGCCTGCGCCGCCGCCGGCAGCTGACCATCGGCCTGCCGCTGTGGACGGTGCTGTCCCCGCAGCAGCGGGTCGCGGTGCTCGCGCACGAGATCGGACACTGCGTCAACGGCGACAACCGGCGCGGACTGTGGACCGGTTCGGCGCTCAACGCCCTGGTCGCGTGGTACCGGCTGACCCTGCCCGACTGGACCCGGAGCCGGAGCGGCTCGCTCGGGCTGATCGTGATGATCGCCGACGCGCTGGCCAACCGGGTCCTGTGGGTGCTGAACCGGACGGTGCGTGCGCTGGTGCTGCTGATGAACCGGCTGTGGCTGCGCTCCGGGCAGGCCGCCGAGTACCGGGCCGACCTGCTGGCGGTCCGGCTGACCTCGGTCGCCGACACCCGCGGCACGCTGACCGCGCTGCTGCACCGGCCGACCTTCGAGACGGTGCTGCACCGTCAGCGCGCCGTCCCCCGGCGGCGGCCGCGGCCGGCGGGCCCGCCGCGCCCGACCTGTGGCAGGCGCTGGCCGAGGCCGTCCGCACCGTCCCGCCGCTGGAGACCGAACGCCGGCTGCGGGCGGCCGCCCGGGAGGACAGCGCCGTGGACAGCTCGCACCCGCCGACCCACCTGCGGCTGCGGATGCTCACCGCCACCCCGGCCGAGCAGCACCGGCACCCGGTGGTGCTGGACGCCGGCCGGAGCGCGCTGATCGAGGCCGAACTGGCCGGCCGCCGCGAACGGATTGCCGTCGACCTGCGCTGACCCGGCCCGTCCCGGTCGGCCACCCGCCCCACCACGGGCGGCCACCTCACGGCAGCAGGCGGGCGGAGCGGCCGGCGACCGGTCCGCGAAGGGCGTTCCTACCATCCAGTAGGGTCCTGGTCAGTCCCCCAGCCCGGCAGGAGCGCCCGATGACCGACCTCACCCCCGCCGCCCCGGCCACGCCCGACCCGCAGGTGCTCGACGCGTTCCGGGCCGCCACCGGCTTCATGCCGGAGGACGAGGGCCTGGCGCTGTACGCGGCGGCCCTGGAGGCGGCGGGGCGCACCGGCCTGCCGCTGCTGGAGATCGGCACCTACTGCGGGCGTTCGGCGATCCTGCTGGCCGACGCCGCCCGCCGGGCCGGCACGGTCGCGCTGACCGTCGACCACCACCGCGGCTCCGAGGAGCAGCAGCCGGGCTGGGAGTACCACGACCCGACGCTGGTCGACCCGGAGGTCGGCCTGATGGACACCCTGCCGCGGTTCCGCCGCACCCTGCACGCGGCCGGCCTGGAGCCGCACGTGGTGGCGCTGGTCGGCCGCTCGCCGCAGATCGCGGCGGTGTGGCAGGGCCGGCTGTCGCTGGTGTTCATCGACGGCGGGCACACCGACGAGCACGCCACCGGCGACTACCTGGGCTGGGCCCCGCACCTGGCCGAGGACGGCCTGCTGGTGGTGCACGACGTGTTCCCCGACCCGGCGGACGGCGGCCAGGCCCCGTACCGGGTGTACCTGCGGGCACTGGACGAGGGCTTCGAGGAGGTCTCGGTGACGGGCTCGCTGCGGGTGCTGCGCCGCGCCGCTTCCTGACCTTCCGTCACCCTCCGGGCCGGGCCGCGGTCGGCGAACTTTCCGGCCGCGACCGGGAACGATCACCGCCGCTGCGGCGTCGTCCCCACCGCGACGCGTTGCGGGACCGCCGTGACCCGCCCCGCCGACGGCCGGTACGGTGTCGGGGCGGCAGACGGCGAACGACCCGTGCGGGCGCGGTCGGTGCGACGGACAGGCATCCACGGGTCAGCAGGCGGGGGCGAGGGGCAACGCATGACGGAACAGGGCAGGGCCGCACGGGCGGTGTGGGATCCGACCGCGAACAACGGCGCGGGCGGGTGGGTCCGCAAGCCGGCGGCGGCCGACCCGGCTGCCGCGGGTCCGCCCACCACGGCGATCCCGCTGCCGAAGTTCGACGACGGCCCGGTCGCGCCCGCCGCCCCGGTCCCACCGGTCTCTCCCGTCTCGCCCGTCCCGCCGGTCACCCCCGTTCCGCCGGTCTCCCCGCTCTCTCCGATCCCCCGGCCTCCCCGGTCCCGCCGGTCCCGCCGCAGGCCGAGGCGCCGCAGCCGCAGCAGCCCGCAGCCCCGCAGCCCTCGTACGGCGGGCAGCAGACCTTCGGCGGGCAGCAGTCCCCGCAGCCGCAGGGCCAGACGTTCGGCGGCCAGCAGGGCTTCGCCGCGCCGCCTGGCTTCCCCGAGCAGCCGGCCCAGGGTCCGCAGCCCACCTTCGGCGGCCAGCCCCCGCAGAGCGGTCCGCCCCCGCAGCCCGGCCAGCCCTCGTTCGGCGGCCAGCAGGCCTTCGGCGGCCAGCCTCAGTTCGACCAACAGCCGTACGGGCAGCAGCAGTTCGGCGGCCCGCAGGGCACCTTCGGCGGGCAGCCGGGCTTCGGCGGCCAGCAGACCTTCGGGGGCCAGCCGCAGTTCGGGAACGGCCCGGGCGGGTACGGCGGCCAGGAGCCCGAGTTCGACTACGAGGAGGACCCGCGGCGGCGGCGCACCCCGGTGCTGATCGGCGCGGCGGTGGCGCTGCTGCTGGTGATCGGCGTCGGCGTGGTGTGGGCGGTGAAGAACAGCGACACCAGCGGCTCGAACCAGGCGCAGGGCGGCAGCACCGCCCCGGCGCCGGTCCCGTCGCAGGGCGGCGGCGCCGGCGGGCAGGGCGCGTCGCCGGCGGCCTCCGCCTCGGGTGCCGCCGATCCGTCGCCGTCCGCCTCGGGCGCGTCCTCGGCCGGGCCGGACGCCGCCTCGCAGGCGAAGGCGCTGGACGCGCTGCTGACGAAGGGTGAGAACGCGAAGGCGCCGATCGGCAACGCGGTGGCGAAGGTCCGCAGCTGCCCGCCGAAGGCGGAGATCGACAACGCCGCGAAGGTGTTCGACACCGGCGCCCAGCAGCGCGACCAACTGCTCGCCGATCTGGCCCAGTTGAAGACCGACAGCCTGCCCGGCGGGGCGGATGCGGTGGCGGAGCTGAAGGACGCCTGGCAGCAGTCCGGGGACATCGACCGGGCGTACGCGGCCTGGGCGCGCACCGTCTCCGCGCAGGGCTGTGCGAACAACACCGTTCCCAGCACCGCCGACCTGGGCCGCGCCAATGACCTCAACCCGCAGGCCACCCAGTCCAAGAAGGACTTCGTGGCGAAGTGGAAACCGATCGCCGACACGTACGGACTGACGGTGCGTACCTGGGACAGGATCTGAGGAACTCGTGACCGGCCGCACCACCCCGCCCCCCGTCGAGCCTGACCCGTACCCCGGCCCGGAGCAGCGCGCCGCGCTGTGGCGGCCGGCCGCGAAAGTGGCGGGGGTGGTGCTGCCGGTCTGCCTGATCGGCTGGCTGGGCTGGCAGGCCGTCGCGAACAGTTCGCGGGACGTGGCCCCGCACGCCGCCGTCGCCCCGCAGTACGCGGAGGGCGACCGGCTGGACGCGGACGAGGCGTCGGGCTCCCCGGCTCCGGCGGGCAGTCCGGAGGCCGGCGCCGCGGCCCCGTCGCCGGCCGCGCCGTCGCCGAGCGCGGCGGGGCGGCCGCTGTCCGGGCGGACGGTGCTGCTCGACCCGGGCCACAACGCGGGCAACGCGAAGCACACCGCCGACATCAACCGGAAGGTGGACATCGGCAACGGCCGCAAGGAGTGCGACACCACCGGCACGTCCACCAACGCGGGCTACCCGGAGGCCGAGTTCACCCTCGACGTGGTGCACCGGGCCCGGCAGATCCTCCAGGACCGGGGCGCGACCGTGGTGCTCACCCAGGACGGTGACCGCGCCTGGGGTCCGTGCATCGACGAGCGGGCCCGGATCGGCAACGAGGCCAAGGCGGACGCGGCGGTCTCCGTCCACGCGGACGGCGCGTCGGCCTCCGGCAGCGGCTTCCACGTGATCATGCCCGGCAGGGTGGTGACCGGCCCGGCCGACACCGCCGCGATCGTGGACCCGTCGCACCGGCTGGGCGTGCTGCTGCGCGACGCGTTCAAGGCCGGCACCGGCGAGCCGACCTCGACGTACATCGGCCAGCAGGGCCTGGACACCCGGACCGACCTGGGCGGGCTCAACCTGTCGAAGGTCCCGAAGGTGTTCATCGAGTGCGGCAACATGCGCAACGCCGGCGACGCCGGACGGATGTCCGACCCGGCGTGGCGCCAGCGCGCCGCGCAGGCCGTCGCCGACGCCCTGACCAGCTATCTCACGGGGTGAGCCGCTGCACCGACCCGCCATCTGACCGCTCGTCCCGTCCCCGTGCCGGACGCCCGCCGACCCGTCCGGTTCGTACCGGATCCGGAGGGCGCTGTGCACACGGCGTCGCCTTGGCCCTAGGCTTTTGCCCCGTCGTACCGCTCCGGTACCACGGGGGCTCGGTCACCGCCCGCCGACCACGACTACACCAATGAGGGGAACGTCAGTGAATCTGCGCGCTCTCACCAGGGGAGACGCCGCCGTCGCCGGTGCGGCAGTACTGCTCCTGATTTCGTCCTTCCTTCCTTTCCGGGCGTACGACTGCTCCGGCAAGTACTGCCCCGCCAGCACGTCCCGCAACGGCTGGTCCTCGGACCTGTTCCCGGTGCTGCCCTCGGTCGTCCTGACCGGCCTGATCGGCGCGGCGCTGATCCTGCTGTTCCGGCTCCAGAAGGAGAACTGGGGCGGCAAGCAGGTCGCCGGTCTGCGGCTGGACCAGTGGGGCACGGCGCTGGCCGTGGTCTCGTTCTGGGGCTGCCTGTGGACCCTGATCGGCTGCCCGGACGGTCTCAGCAACGGCGCGGGCGCCTGGCTGTCACTGGTCGCCACGCTGGCCCTGGCGGGTGCGGTGATCGCCGCTCCGCTGGTCCCGGCGCTGGCCGGCCCGCTGCTCTCCGGCGCCCCGTCGGCGCCGACCACCCCGCAGCCGTTCCCGCCCTACGCCGGTCAGCCCGGCACCCCCGGCCAGCCCGGTCAGGTCGGCCAGCCCGGTCAGCCCGGCGCGTACGGCTACCCGGGTGCGCAGCAGCAGCCGTTCCCCGGCCAGTCGCAGCCGCAGCCGCAGGCCGAGCAGCCCGCTCCGGCGCAGCAGTTCGGCGGCCAGCCGGCCGGCGGCTACGGCTACCCGGCGCCCGCGCAGGCGGCCGCTCCGGCTCCGCAGCCGATGGCGCAGCAGCCCACCGCGGTCCAGCCGGCCGTGCAGGACCACGTTCCGCCGCAGGCCGCCGCCGCCCCGTTCGCCCCGTTCTGGTTCGCCGTCCCGGCGGTCCGTCCGCTGGCCAACAAGGACAACCCGGCGGCCCCGCCGGTCGGCGAGCTGGTCCCCGGCACCTGGTACCTGGCGGTGGACCAGCGCGGTGCGGCCCTGGTCGCCCAGCTGCCCGACGGCACCCACGGCGTGCTGACCGACACGGCGGGCATCCAGCGCGGCTGACGCCCCGTCGGGGGCGCGCGCGCCCGCGCGGGCGGCCCCGCTCACCACGAAAGGTCCGCCCGAGGAGGGAACTCCCCTCCTCGGGCGGACCTTTCGGCGTCCCTGACGGTTCAGCAGCAGTCGTCGACGACCAGTCCGGCCGGCAGCTCCTCGCCGCCGAACACGCTGACCGTCGCGTGGTCGCCGCCGAGCGCGGCGACGGCGAGCAGCAGCGCGCCGGCGGTCCAGGTGGTGCGTTCCTCGGGCCAGATCGCGTCGTCCTCGAAGACGTAGCCGGTCCAGTAGGAGCCGTCCTGGTGGCGCAGGTGCTGGATCCAGCGGAGGATCTCGACGGCCCGGTCGGACTGGCCGGCGGCCCACAGCGCGAGGGCGAGTTCGGCGCTCTCGCCGCCGGTGACCCAGGGGCGGTCGCTGACGCAGCGGACGCCGAGGCCGGGGACGACGAAGCGGTCCCAGTCGGCGGCGAGCCGGGCGGTCGCGTCCTCGCCGCGCAGCGCGGTGCCGAGGACGGGGTAGTACCAGTCCATGGAGTAGCGGCCCTTGTCGAGGAACCGCTCGGGGTGGTGGGCGATGGCGTGCTGGAGCCGGCCGGCGGCCAGTTCCCAGTCGGGCTGGGGCCGGTCGAGGTGGTCGGCGACGGCGAGTCCGCAGCGCAGGGCGTGCAGGATCGAGCAGGAGCCGGTGAGCAGGGCGTCCTGGGCGGTGTCGCCGTTCTCGTCCTGCCGCCAGGCGATCGCCCCGCCGGGGAGGCTGAGCCGGACGGTGTGGTCGAGGGCGCGGCTGACGGTGGGCCAGATCCGTTCCAGGAAGCCGTCGTCGCCGGTGGAGAGGTGGTGGTGCCAGGCGCCGACGGCGAGGTACGCGCAGAAGTTGGTCTCGCGGGCGCGGTCGGTGGCGGTGCCGTCGGCGATGCCGTCCTGGCCGTAGGCGTAGGCGGCGTACCAGGACCCGTCGGGGTTCTGCCGGTCGGCGAGCCACTGGTAGGCGGCCTCGGCGGCGGCGTGCTCGCCGGCGGTGTCGAGGGCCATCGCGGCCTCGGTGTGGTCCCAGGGGTCGAGGTGGCCGCCGTGGAACCAGGGGATGGCGCCGTCGGGCTGCTGCTGGGCGAGGATCGAGCGGACCGTGTCGGCGGCCCGGTCGGCGTCGAGGACGCCGTCCAGCAGCAGGGCCGCGGGGACGGCGGCCGTCACTCGCCGGTCCGGGGCTTGCTGGCGTACACCACGAAGGACTTGCCGATCACCGGGTTGAGGGCCTTCTCGGCGGCCTTGGTGAGGGTGGAGACGACGGGGGTGCCGACGATGTCCCAGACCAGCAGCTGGTGGAAGGCGCGCACCGGCAGGGACTTGTCGTTGTTGACGCCGACGGCGCACTTGATCCACCAGTACGGGGAGTGCAGGGCGTGGGCGTGGTGGCTGCCGTAGGGCTGCAGGCCGGCCTCGCGGACCTTCTGGACGAGTTCGTCGCCCTTGTAGATGCGGATGTGGCCGCCCTCGACCTCGTGGTACTCGTCGGACAGCGCCCAGCAGATCTTCTCGGGCAGGTAGCGGGGCACGGTGACGGCGAGCAGGCCGCCGGGCTTGAGGACGCGGACCATCTCGGCGAGCACGCCCTTGTCGTCGGGGATGTGCTCCATCACCTCGGAGATGATGATCTTGTCGAAGGTGTCGTCCTCGAACGGCAGGTTCAGCGCGTCGCCCTCCATGGCGGTGGCGCTGGCCCCGGCGGGCGCCTCGCCGGCCTGCTCCATGGCGGCGAACCACTTGCGGACCTCGGCGATCTCCTCGCCGTTCTGGTCCAGGGCGATCACGTTGGCGCCGCGCCGGTAGCACTCGAACGCGTGCCGGCCGCCGCCGCAGCCCAGGTCGAGCACCCGGTCGCCTGGGGCGAGCGGGAAGCGGGAGAAGTCGACGGTCAGCACTGCGGGGCTCCCATTCACGAAGGGGTGTTGCGAGAGTTGACGGGCCGTCGGTCGGCCGCGGCGTCAGCCGACGTAGCGCCAGCCGGGTCCGGAGCGGGCCGCGGCGCCCGCACCGGTGGCGATGGCGGCCCGGTAGCGGTCGGCGGTGAGTTCGGCGGCCCGGGCCCAGGTGAACCGGTCCAGCACCCGGGCGCGGCCGGCCTCGCCGAGGCGGGTGCGCAGCCCGGGGTCGTCGAGCAGCCGGCCGAGGGCGGCGGCCAGCGCCCCGGCGTCGCCGGGCGGGACGGCCAGGCAGGTCTCGCCGTCGGGCCCGGCGACCTCGGGGATGGCGCCGCCGGTGGTGGCGACCAGCGGGGTGGCGGTGGCCATCGCCTCGGCGGCGGGCAGCGAGAAGCCCTCGTACAGGGACGGGACGCAGGCGGCCTCGGCGGAGCGGTACAGGTCGACGAGTTCGGCGTCGGTCAGGCCGGTGCGGAACTCGATGTGCTGCTCCAGGCCGAAGCGGCGGACCGCCTCGGCGACCGGGCCGTCGTCCTTCTGCGGCTTGCCGACGACCACCAGGTGGGCGTCGCGTTCGGTGCGGACCTTGGCGAGCGCCTCGACCAGGTGCACCAGGCCCTTGAGCGGGACGTCGGCGCTGGAGGTGGCGACGATCCGGCCGGGCACCCGGGCGATGTCCGCGGACGGCGACCAGAGGCGGGTGTCGGCGCCGATCGGGACGACCGAGATGGCGTGCGGGGCGGCGCCGAGGTGTTCGGCGATCTCGGCGCGGGAGCTCTCCGAGACGGTGATGACGTGCTCCAGCCGCCGGGCCACCCGCTGCTGCATCCGGGTGAAGGAGTACCAGCGGCGCTTGCCGAGCCGCTCCAGCCGGGTGGCGGCCGCGTCGATCTCCAACTGCCGGTCCACGGTGACCGGGTGATGGACCGTCGTGACCAGCGGGAACCCGTGCCGGGCCAGGCCGAGCAGGCCGTAGCCGAGGGTCTGGTTGTCGTGCACCACGTCGTAGCGGCCCTTGTGCCGGGCCAGGTACTGGCGGGCGCGCAGCGAGAAGGTCAGCGGCTCGGGGAAGCCGCCGGTGCGCATCACCGCGAACTCCAGCAGGTCCACCGGGCCGCGGAACTCGCCGGCGGCGGGGGTGCGGAACGGGTCGTCGGAGCGGTACAGGTCGAGGCTGGGCAGCTCCACCAGGCGCACCGAGCCGGGTCCTTCGACCTCGTCGAGCACGGGGTAGGGCTGGGCGCCGATCACGTCGACGTGGTGGCCGAGCCGGGCGAGCTCCCGGGACAGGTGGCGCACGTACACGCCCTGGCCGCCGCAGAACGGGTCGCCGCGGTACGACAGCAGGGCGATCCGCAGCGACGGCGGCGGCAACGCGGTCATCCGGGGCCCCTCTTCCCTACTCACCGGGACCGGCGACGGACACGGCCGCCGACCGGTAAAGTAGATCACGTTTCACAGTGGTGCAGGCTCGCCGTCGGGGAAAGTGAACAACGGGAGACCTCGAAGATTACCGGGCCGTAGCTGGCCGTCAGGAGCCCTGGCAGGTGATTCACGCCACGCTGCGCGGCCGCCCGTCCCCGGCGTTTCCGGCCCGCTCCAGCCGCCCGCCCTTGGATCCCCCGCCCCGGGAGTGAACGTGACCGCGAACGCCGCCGACGACGGGGCGCTGACGCCGCGCCAGGCCGAACGCCGCCGGGGCATCCTGCGGGCCGCCACCGCGCTGGCCGCCCGGGGCGGCTTCGAGGCGGTGCAGATGCGCGAGGTCGCGGAGAGCGCGCAGGTCGCCCTGGGCACCCTGTACCGCTACTTCCCGTCCAAGGTGCACCTGCTGGTGGCGGTGATGCGGGAGCAGCTGGAGCGGCTGCACGAGCAGGTGAGGCGGCGTCCGCCGACCGGAGCGGACCCGGCGGCGCGGGTCGCCGAGGCGCTCACCCACGCCTTCCACGCGCTGCAGCGCGAGCCGCGGCTGGCGGAGGCGATGGTGCGGGCGCTGTCGTTCGCGGACCGCTCGGTGGGCAGCGAGGTGGACGAGGTCGCACAGGTCACCTCGGCGATCGTGCTGGAGGCCGCGCGGCTGCCCGATCCGCCGACGGCCGGCCAGCAGGCGGCGCTCCGGGTGGTCGCCCACACCTGGCACGCGACGCTGCTGGCGTGGCTGTCGGGGCGGGCGTCGCTGGCCGAGGTGCGGGCGGACCTGCACACCGCCGCCCGGCTGCTGACGCTCGCCGGTTCCGAGGCCGAACTGCAACCCGTTCCACCACCTGTCCGGGGTGCCGCGCCGGTCGGCGGCTAGAGTCTTGGGGCGCGGACCGGCCCCCACCGGACCGCCGACAACTTCATCCGCCTCCGAGGCCGGGGGAAGCCGGTGCGATTCCGGCACTGACCCGCAACCGTGAGCTGCGCCGTTCCGCGGCGGAGCGCAGTCGGACTGCCCGGCCGGAGACGAGCGGCCCTCCTCCGTCGTGGCTCGAGGGCCTCTCCGCCCGGCCCTGTCGCGCACCCGGCAGGACCGGACGGACGGCCCCACGGGCGGCCCGTGCGCACGGGTCCGCTGCGACCGCTCCCGAAAGGCTTCTCCCCATGCTGACCGCTGCCCGTCTGGGCGCCGCCGCGCTGGCCGGCGCGCTGCTCGCCGGCGTCGCCGCCGCGCCCGCGCTCGCCGACCCGTTGCCCGACGCGTCCGTCTCCGGTTCCCCGTCCGGTTCGGCCTCCGGCTCCGCGTCGGGTTCGCCGTCGACGTCCTCCGGCGTGCCGGCCGGGCTGTACGGCAAGGGCGACCCGCAGTACGACGGCGTGTGGCGGCAGTCGCTGGCGCTGATCGCGCTGCACCAGGAGAAGGTCGAACCGGCCGACGCCGCGGTGAAGTGGCTGCTCGACCAGCAGTGCGAGGACGGCGGCTGGCCGTCGTACCGGGCCGAGGGCGCCGCCTGCGTGGCCGCCGCCGAGGACTCCAACGCCACCGCGATGGCCGTGCAGGCGCTGTCCGCGCTCGGCGGCCACCAGCAGCCGGTCACCCGGGGCGTCGACTGGCTGCGCGCCCAGCAGACCGTGGACGGCACCTGGGCGTACAACCCGGGCACGCCCGGCGACGCCAACTCGACCGCGCTGGTGGTGAACGCGCTGCTGGCCGCCGGCCTGGACCCGGGCGCCACCGCCGCGAACGGCGGGCAGTCCGCCTACCAGGGGCTGGCCTCCTTCCAGCTGGGCTGCTGGAGCGCCGCCGAGCAGCGCGGCGGGTTCGTGTACCAGCCGGTGGCGGGCGGCCCGTCCGCGCCGAACACGCTGGCCTCCGCGCAGGCCCTGCTGGCGTCCGCGGGCGGGCACCTGCCGGTGACCACCGCCGACCGCAAGGCCGCCGCGCCGAAGGCGCTGGCCTGCCCGGCCGGAGTCATGGGCGACGGCCCGGTGGCGCACGCCGACTCCGCCGAGGCGGACGCCGCCTGGCTGACCGGCAGGCTCGCCGCCGGCGGGCAGCGCCTGCTGCTGGACACCCCGGGCGCGGCCGCCACCGCCGACTTCAACTCGACCGCCTGGGCGGTGCTCGGCCTGGTCGCCGCCGGCCACGCCGCGGAGGCCGCCAGCGCCGCCGACTGGCTGGCCGGCAACGGCTACGCCTGGGCCGCGCAGGGCAAGAGCGGCACCGACCCGGCGGCCACCGCCACCCTGGTGCTGACCGCCCGCGCCGCCAAGCTCGACCCGTACAACTTCGGCGGCGCCAACCTGGTGCAACTGCTGGCCGACTCCGGCCCGAAGCCGAAGGCCGGGCCGGTCGGCGGCGACCCGCAGGCCACCCGCGCGCCCGGCTCGGCGATCACCGAACCGGACGAGAACAGCGGCTTCTCGGCGGGCTGGCTGATCGGCGTCGGCCTGCTGGTCGGCATCGGCGCGGGCATCCTGCTGAGCCTGAACCGCCGCCGCCAGAACCAGCCCGCGGCCGCCGCCGCGCCGACCGCCGACGCCGCCTCGGACGAGGGTCCGGAGCAGGACCGGTGACCGGCCCGCTGCGCCGGACTCCCGCCCCCGCGGCGGCCGTTGCCCTGCTGTTCGGGCTGCTGGCGGCGCTGCTCGGCCCGGCCGCCGGGTCGGCGCACGCCGCGGACTACCGGTACTGGTCGTTCTGGAAGGGCGGCGCGGACGGCTGGGCGTACCAGCAGGTCGGGCCGACCGGGAACGTGCCCGCGGACGGCGCGGTGGACGGCTGGCGATTCGTGCTCAGCCCGGACGGCGGCCAGGACGCGCCCGGCCGTCGCAGGCCGCCGACTTCGGCGCGATCTGTGCGGCCACCCCGGCCGCCGGCGGCCGCAAGCGGGTCGCCGTGGTGCTCGACTTCGGCACCGCGAAGGACGCCCCGAACGGTGAACAGCCCGCCGCGGCACGCTCCTTGTGCGCCTCGGTGCCGACCGCCGCGAACTCGGCGGAGGTGCTGGCCGCGGTCGCGACGCCGCTGCGCTACGACTCCGGCGGGCTGCTCTGCGCCATCGCGGGCTACCCGAGGGCGGGCTGCGGCGACGCCGCCGGCGGCGGGTCCGGCTCCTCGTCCGCGGCGGGCGGTTCGGCCGGCCGGGGCGAGGGCGGGCCGGACCTCGGCCTGATCGCCGGCGCCGGCGCGGTGGTCCTGCTGGGCGCCGGCGCGGTCTGGCAGGCCCGTCGCCGCCGCACCCGCTGACCATGTCCGTCGACCGTCTGCGCCGCACCGCCGCCGAGCCCGCGAACTCGGGGGCGGTGCACAGCCGTTCGCTGTCCCGTCAGGTGCACCCCGGCGCCTGGTGGCTGTGGTCGCTGGGCCTCGCGGCGGCGGCCAGCCGGACCGGCAACCCGCTGCTCCTGCTGCTGATCCTGGCGGTGGCGGGCTTCGTGGTGGCCGCCCGGCGCGGCGACGCCCCGTGGGCCCGCTCGTACGCCGCGTTCCTGCGCCTCGGCCTGCTGGTGCTGGCCGCCCGGGTGGTGTTCGCGGTCGTGCTGGGCTCCCCCGTCGGCGGCACCCACGTCCTCTTCACCCTCCCCCAACTCCCGCTGCCCGCCTGGGCGCAGGGCGTCCGGCTGGGCGGCTCGGTGACCCTGGAGGGCGTGCTGTTCGCGCTGTACGAGGGCCTGCGGCTGGCCGTGCTGCTGGCCTGCGTGGGCGCGGCGAACGCGCTGGCCTCCCCGTCGCGGCTGCTCCGCTCGCTGCCGGGCGCGCTGTACGAGGCGGGCGTGGCGGCCGTGGTGGCGATGACCTTCGCCCCGAACCTGGTCGCCGACGTCCGCCGGCTGCGCGCGGCCCGGCGGCTGCGCGGCCGCACCGACCGGGGAGTGCGGGCCGTGCTGTCGGTCGGACTGCCGGTGCTGGAGGGCGCGTTGGAGCGTTCGGTGGCCCTGGCCGCGGCGATGGACACCCGCGGCTTCGGCCGCACCGCCGAGGTGCCGCGCCGACTGGTGCGCACCGGCGGGGCGTTGACCCTCGCCGGGCTGCTCGGCGTGTGCGCCGCCACCTACGGGCTGCTCACCGCCGGCACCCACCCGTGGGCGCTGCCGGTGCTGGCCGCGGGCGCGGCCGCACTGGGCGCGGGACTCGCGCTCGGCAGCCGACGGACCGTCAGAACCCGTTACCGGCCCGACCCGTGGGCGCTCCCGGAGTGGCTGACGGCCCTCTCGGGCGTGCTGGTCGGGGCCGCCCTGATCTGGTACGCGGGCCGCTGGCCGGAGGCCCTGACGCCGCCGGTGGTGCCGCCGGCCGCGCCCCGGCTGCCGCTGCTGCCCGCCCTGGCCGTGCTGATCGGCCTGCTGCCCGCCTTCGCCACCCCCGAGCCGCCCCGGAGCACCCGGTGATCACTTTCGAGCAGGTCGGCGTGCGGTACGCCGACGCCTCCGAACCCGCCCTGCGCGGCGTCGACCTGACCGTCCCCGAGGGCGAACTCTGCCTGCTGGTCGGCCCGTCCGGCGCCGGCAAGTCCACCCTGCTCGGCACCGTCTCCGGGCTGGTGCCGCACTTCACCGGCGGCGTCCTGGAGGGCCGGGTCACCGTCGCCGGCCGTGACACCCGCACCCACCGGCCGCGCGAACTCGCCGACGTGGTCGGCACGGTGGGCCAGGACCCGGCGGGGCACTTCGTCACCGACACGGTCGAGGAGGAACTCGCCTACGGCATGGAGTCGCTGGGCCTGCCGCCCGCCGTGATGCGCCGCCGGGTCGAGGAGACCCTCGACCTGCTCGGCCTGGCCGAGCTGCGCGGCCGCGCGCTGTCCGCGCTCTCCGGCGGCCAGCGCCAGCGGGTCGCGATCGGCTCGGTGCTGACCGTCCACCCGAAGGTGCTGGTGCTCGACGAGCCCACCTCGGCCCTCGACCCCGGCGCCGCCGAGGAGGTCCTGGCCGTCCTGCAACGCCTGGTGCACGACCTCGGCACCACCGTGCTGCTCTCCGAACACCGGCTGGAGCGCGTCGTCCAGTACGCCGACCAGGTCCTGCTGCTGCCCGGCCCCGGCGAGCCCCCCGTCCTCGGCGACCCCGCCGAGCTGATGGCCCGCTCGCCCGTCCGCCCGCCCGTGGTCGACCTCGGACGGCTGGCCGGCTGGGATCCGCTGCCGCTCACCGTCCGCGACGCCCGGCGCCGCGCGGCGGCGCTGCGCGAGCGGCTGCCCGCGCCGCCCGATCCGCCCGCGCCCGCCGCCGCACCGCCCGCCGCCACCGCGATCGCCACCGCCTCCCGGCTGGTGGTCGCGCGCGGCCCCGTCCCGGCCCTGCGCGGCGTCGAACTCGCCCTGTTCCCGGGGGAGATCACCGCACTGATGGGACGCAACGGCGCCGGCAAGTCCACCCTGCTGGGCAGCCTGGTCGGCCTGCACGCCCCCGCTTCCGGCACCGTCCGGGTGAACGGCCTCGTCCCGCACAAGTCCCGTCCCAAGGACCTGATCCGCTCCGTCGGCCTCGTCCCGCAGGACCCGCGCGACCTGCTGTACGCCGAGACCGTCGCCGAGGAGTGCGCCGCCGCCGACCGCGACGCCGACGCCGAACCCGGCACCTGCCGGGGCCTGTTGGCCACCCTGCTGGCCGGCATCGACGACGAACGCCACCCCCGCGACCTCTCCGAGGGCCAGCGCCTCACCCTCGCCCTCGCCGTCGTCCTCGCCGCCCGCCCGCCACTGCTGCTCCTCGACGAACCCACCCGCGGCCTCGACTACGCCGCGAAGGCCCGCCTGGTCGACATCCTGCGCACCCTCGCCGCCGACGGCCACACCGTCCTGCTCGCCACCCACGACGTCGAACTCGCCGCCGAACTCGCCCACCGCACCGCGGTCCTCGCCGAGGGCGAGATCGTCGCCGACGGCCCCACCCCCGACGTCGTCCTCGCCTCCCCCACCTTCGCCCCTCAGACCGCGAAGATCCTCCCCCCGTACCTCACCGTCGCCGACGTCGCCAAGGCCCTCACCCCCCAGGACCAGCCATGACGCCCCGTGAACCCGCGACACCGAAGACCCCCGAACTCGCCCGGCCCGTACCGCCGACCGCCCCGCGCAGCGGAAACCCCGAAGCCGCCCGAGCCCAACTCCGCTCACCCGACGCCGCCATGACCATCCGCCACCTCCCTGTCTTCCTCCTCACCTCCCCCTCCCTCCCGGAGGGTCCCCGATGACCCGGCAGCCGCCCCCGAACTCGCCCGCCCCGTGCCGCTCGGGCGGCGGTCGGTGGTGGCGCTGGGGCTGGTCTCGGCGGTGGGGGTGGCCGCGTTCGGGTGGCCGCTGCTGGCCTCGCGGGACTCGGACCTGGTCGGTCACTCCGCCGATGCGCCGTGGCTGTTCGCCCTGCTGCTGCCGCTGCTGCTCGCGGTGCTGGTCGCGCAGCTCTCCGAAGGCCGGAACGCGGCCGGCGCGCCCGGCCTGGACGCCAAGGCCGTCGCGATGCTCGGGGTCCTCGCGGCCGCGGGCGCGGCGCTGCGTCCGCTGGGTGCGGGCACGGCCGGGCTGGAGCCGATGTTCTTCCTGATGGTGCTGTCCGGGCGGGCCCTCGGCCCGGGCTTCGGTTTCGTCCTCGGCGCGCTGTCGATGTTCGCGTCGGGTCTGCTCACCGGCGGCGTCGGCCCGTGGCTGCCGTTCCAGATGCTCGCGATGGGCTGGGTCTGTCTCGGCGCGGGGCTGCTCCCGGGCGCCGCCCGCCTGCGCGGCCGGGCCGAGTTGCTGCTGCTGGCCGGGTACGGCGTCGTCTCGGCGGTGGGCTACGGCGTGGTGATGAACCTTCAGGGCTGGCCGTACATCGGCGGCCTGAGCACCTCGATCTCGTTCGTCCCGGGCGATCCGCTGCCCGCCAACCTGGCGCGTTTCGCGCTGTACTGCCTGACCACGTCGCTCGGCTGGGACCTCCCCCGCGCCGCGCTCACCGCCGTCCTCTGCCTCACCGTCGGCGGCCCCTTGCTGCGCACCCTGCGCCGGGCCACCCGCCGGGCCGCCTTCCAATGAGAGTGCGGGGCCGGTCCCTTCCGGGCCCGGCCCCGCACGGGGGGTGTCCTACTGCTTCGACGCCGCCTGCTGGACGACCTCGAAGGACCACAGCTCCGACCCGGTCGCGGCGGGCTTGGGCCGCTCGCCGGCGCCCTGGTGGGCGTGCGCGTCCTTCCGCGGGCCTTCCAGCCATGCCAGGTACGACTCCTCGTCGCGCCAGCGGGTGTAGACGAGGTACTGGTCGGTCCCGTCGACGGGGCGCAGCAGCTCGAACCACTCGAAGCCGTCCGAGTTCTCGACCACGCCGGCCCGCGCGGCGAACCGCTGCTCCAGCACCTCCCGCTGCTCGGCGGGAACGGTCAGCACATTGATCTTCACGACGCTCATGGGCCCATCCTCCCCCACCTCACACCCGGGCCCGGGGCGACGTGGCTGGCCGGGCCGGGGCGGGTCAGGCCCGGTGGGGGGCGGTCTGCTTGATGCCGTCGACGATGGTGCGGGCGGTGACGGCGGAGGTGTGGATGACCGTGCCGGGCTTGATCAGGTCCGGTTCGGCCGAGGCGCCGACCTGGACCTGGCGCTCGCCGAGGAAGGCGAAGGTCGTCCGGTCGAAGATCCACTCGCTGCGGACGCCGGACGTCTCGTCGAGCCGGGCGACCGCGATCCCGTGGCGGCCGAGGGCGTCGGCCGCGTCGTTCACCTGGGCCACACCGGGGATCTTGCCGGCGGCCTTGTAGAGCGCGGCCGACAGCGCGGCGGGCGGGTAGCTCTCGGCGAGCAGGTCGCCGATGGTGGTGAACGCCTCCGCGTCCGGTCCGGGGCCGTGGCCCGCGGTGTCCGCGTAGATCTTCTTCAGCAGCGCGTCGGGGTCGGTGGGGAGCCCGGCCAGGTAGTCGTAGGACGGCCCGTTCAGGTACGGCTGCTCCTCGGTGTCCAGCGCGATGCCGTTCTTGTGGTGCTCGTCGACCAGCCAGCCCCGGTGGCCGTCCGCCGACTTCCAGGCCTGACGGGTGGTCAGGCCGGAGCCGACCGCCGAGCGCTTCCCGTTGACGACCCGCAGGTCGGTGCCGGCCACCTTCGACTCGATGTAGACGTACTGGTTCGCGCCGACCGCCGGGACGGCCGCCCCGGCGGCGGCCAGCGAGATCCGGTCGAGCAGTTGGACCACGCCGTGCGTATCGGCGGCGCCGACGGTGGTGGTCAGGGCGGGGCCGGCGGCCGGGTCGGCGGCCTCCTCCGGGGCGCGCGTGGTCAGGCCGACTCCGGCGACGGCGGCGCCCGCCAGGACGCAGGCGGCGACGGGGAACAGGACGACGCGGCGCAGGAACGGGTTGCGCCGCACGGCGGGGACGGGTCGCTCGGCGGCGGAGAGGTCTTCGTGGATCCGGGCCATCAGGCGCTCCTTGTGGAACTGGTGGCGGCCCGCCGGCAGGTCCCGCTCCGGGGTCGGCCGGAGCCCGGCGGGCTCCGGCCGCTCAGCCGGGCGCGGCTGGGAGGGGCTGGCGTTCATCGGCTTCCTTCCGGTACGGGCCGGACCGCTGTCGCGCGGTCCCCATTCATCTGTCGGGCGCGGCGGGCGGGTTCCCGTTTCGCTGCCTCGAGTTCCGCGACTGCGAGTTTTCGCAGTCTGGTTCGGGCGCGGGACAAGCGGGAGCGGACGGTTCCGACGGGAATGCCGAGCGCCTCGGCGGCCTCGGCGTACTCCAGGCCCTCCCACAGGCAGAGGACCAGGACCTCGCGCTCGGGGCGGCGGAGCGAACCCATCGCGGTGACCGTGGCGGCGATCCGGCGCCGGTCGTCCACCTGGCCGGCCACGTCCTCGGCGTGGTCGGGCAGTTCCACCACCGAGGGCCCGGTCGCGGCGAGCGCTGCGGCCGCGGCGCGGTAACGCCGGTTGCCGCGGCAGTGGTTGCGGGCGAGGTTGGTGGCGACGCCCAGCAGCCACGGGCGCAGCGATCCGCCTTCGGCGGTCACCTTGCCGCGCAACCGCCAGGCCTCCATGAACGTCGCCGACATGACGTCCTCGGCGGCCGACCAGTCCGCGGTGAGCCGGAAGGCGTGGTTGTAGACGGTTCGGGCGTACAGGTCGAACAGTTCCCCGAAAACGTTCGGGTCCCCCGCCCGTACCCGGGTTCGCATCTCTATGGTCACCCCAATGAACTGTCCGGCACCGACAGGCGAGTTCCCGTGACGCGCGTCACGCCCGAACTCGCGGCCGTCCGAACAGTACGCAGAATGATCAACCATCACCCCGCCGTTCGCTCCCGCCGGGCGAATATCCGCGAATCAGCGCCCTGCCCCGCCCGATGCCCGGGCATTCTGAGGCCGATCGCCAACAGGAGGGGAAGAGGGACATGACGACCCGTCGACTGCGCTACATCGGGAGCAATTCGGGGAACAACGGATGCCCGACGCTGTACGAGGACGAGGAGACCGGGCAGGTGATCGTGCAGGGCGACCTCGTCACCGACCCTGGCGAGGTGGCTCAACTCCGAAACATCAAGCCCGGCGAGGGGTTCGTGACGGTGCCCCGCGTCCTGCTCGCGGACTTCGCGCCACGTGCCGCCGAGCGCGAGCCGGTGATGATCAGCTGGGACGAGTTCGAGTCCATGTTCGAGACCCTGAAGCACACGGCCTTCCGGCTGGAGACCCGACGTCAGTACCGCTCCGACGAGCAGACCGAGACCTACCGCCGGTTCGTGGCCGGCGAGGACCCCGGCTGGGACATGGACGACGCCTGGTCCCGCAATCGGCGTGAACAGGCAGCGCAGGGCAAGCGGTTCGAACGGGTGCGGATCATGGACAATCCGCCGACTCTCGGGCAGCGCTACCTGCTCGAGAACGCCGAACAGATCGGCACGGTGGGTGAGGACGTCCGCTACCTGTGGCGGGAGGACGCGGACCGGCTGGGCCTTCCCCTGGAGGACGCCTGGGTGTTCGACTCCCGGGTGATCGCTCTGCTGCACTTCGACGCCGACGACCTGCTGACCGGCGTCGAGCTGATCACCGATCCGGTCCGGGTCAACCGCGCCTGCCAGGAGCGGGACGCCGCTTGGCACTTCGCCGTGCCGCACCGTGAGTTCCGGGCTGGGGTACCGTCCGGCGGGTGAGCACCGACTTCCAACAGGCCCGATTCGCCCTCGGTCTGCGGCTGCGCGAGCTGCGGACCGAGGGCGGTCTCACAGGCCGTCAACTGGCGGAGCGCCTCGGATGGACGCAGTCCAAGGTCAGCAAGCTGGAGACCGGCCGCCAGACTGCCGCCCATGACGACCTGCGGGCCTGGGCGGAGGGCGTGGGGCAACCCGAGGCGGCGGCCGAGCTGTCGGCCCGGCTTCGCGCCTTCGAGACACAATCCCGGTCCTGGCGCCGGCAGTTGGCCGCCGGTCACCGGCCGGTCCAGGACCCGACTGACGGTCGAGTACGAGCAGTCGGCCGTCATGCGGGCCTGGGAGTCGTCCTTGGTCGTGGGAATGCTTCAGACCGCCGACTATGCGCGCCATGTGTTCGAGGCTTATGCCGATCTGCACCGATCGCCGCGAGACATCGAGGAAGCCGTCAGCGTTCGCGTTCGACGTCAGGAACTGCTGTACCGAGGCGGCAAGCGCTTTCATGTCGTCCTGTGGGAAGCGGCCTTGCGCGCGAGGCTGTGCCCGCCGACGGTGATGGCCGCCCAACTCGACCGTCTCAGCGGCGTAATTGGCCTGGACACGGTGATCCTCGGGATCGTTCCCTTCGAGGCAGCGCTCAACTTGCCGCCCGCCAACGGATTCTGGCTCTACGACGAGCGCCTGGTCATCGCCGAGGACTGGCACGCCGAAATCTGGCTCGACGACCCCGCCAGCGTGGCGCTCTACCGACGCGTGTGGGAGTCGCTGAACCGAGCTGCCGTCCACGGGCCCGCCGCGCAGCGGGTCATCGCCCGGTGCCGCCAAGCGCTGGACACCTGAACCTGGGACAGGCCGCGAATTCCCGCCGCCACCAGGGGAATTACGGAGAATCAGACGCCCGCCGTCCAATCCCGGCACCTACCGTGAACAACGGACGGAAGCCCGTCCCACCTGGGAGAACAAGGAGGCACCATGCCCACGTTCGACGGCAAGCACGGCGGCGGTACCGGCGACGGTTCCGGTGGCGGTCAGCAGGACGACAGCAACAGCGGCAACAAGCACGGTGGCGGCGGCAGCGACGAGGGCGGCAACTCGTCCGACGGCCAGGGCCCGGCGACGGGGCGCTGAGGTGGTGACGGCGCGTCAGCACGCGGAGGCCGGTCGCGACCGGCTGGCCTCCGCGCTCATCGCCAACGGTTCGCTGCAACCCGATTGGTTCGCGGCGTACCACGCCGTTCCCCGGCACCTGTTCGTGCCGGACACGGTGTGGCCGGGACAGGCGGACGGGGTCCGGCAGGGCAGGGCGGTGAGCCGACTGGAGGACCCTGCGGGGTGGTGGCGGGCGGTGTACGCGGACGTGCCGCTGACCACGCAGTGGGACGACGGGGTGCTACCGGTGCACAACGGCCGGGGCAGCAGCCCGAGTTCGTCCAGTTCGATGCCCACGATGGTGTTCTCGATGCTCGGGGCGCTGGATGTTGCGGACGGCCACCGCGTGCTGGAGATCGGCACCGGCACGGGCTGGAACGCCGCGCTGCTGTCGCACCGTCTCGGGTCGGCGAACGTCACCACTGTCGAGGTGGACCGGAACACGGCCGCCGACGCCCGGCACCGGCTCGCCCGGGCCGGATACGCACCGACCGCCGTGGTCGGCGACGGCGCGGCAGGGCACCCGCCGGGAGCACCCTTCGACCGGGTGATCGCCACCTGCTCGGTGCGACAGCTGCCGCCGGCCTGGATCGAGCAGTGCCGCCCGGGCGCCGTGATCCTCGCGCCCTGGGGGCCGGAGTACGGCGGCGAGGCGATTGCGCGGCTGACGGTCGGTCAGGAGGGCGGCGCCCGCGGCAGGTTCGTCCACTCCTCCGCGTTCATGCGGATGCGCGCCCAGCGCACCACCCGCCCGAACAGCCTCGCCTACCTGTCCGCGCCGTGGCCGGCCGACGGCGTCCGCTCGACCACCGCCCTCTCGCCGGACCGGCTCGGCGACTGGGCGGCCATGTTCGCGATCGGCGTCCGCACACCGGGCGTGTTTCCGCTGACGGAGCGCTACCGGGACGGGTCGTACACGCTGTGGCTGCACGACACGGCCGTCACCTCGTGGGCGACGGCCGACTGGGAGCCGGGGCGGGCGGAGTTCGAGGTGGTGCAGTCCGGCCCGCGCCGGCTGTGGGACGAAGTGGAGTCCGCGTGGCGATGGTGGGACGCGCTGGGCCGCCCGGGGTTCGAGCGCTTCGTGCTGACCGTCTCCCCGGACGGCACGCAGACCGTCGAGCCGGACCGACCGGGCGTCAGGCCTGGCGGCCCGACAGGGCGAGGGCCCAGGTGAGGCAGCCGAAGGCGGCGGTGGCGGCGACGGCCCGGACCAGGTTCCAGCGGACCCAGACGTCCTCGAACGCGGCGCGGACGGCGGCCGGGTCGGTGAGGCCGTCGGGCGCTCCGGCGGCGGCCAGCCGGTCGTTGAGCGGGACGTTCACGGCGCCGGTCACGACGAGCATCACCAGGTAGAGGACGGCGGCGGCGCCGATCCACAGCAGCACGGTGCGGTCGCCGCCGCGCCACTGCAGGACGCCCGCGGCGGCGATCAGCAGCAGCGCACCCAGGAAGCTGATCATGAACCAGCCGTTCAGGATGGCCGTGTTGATGCGCTGCATGGCGTCGACGAACGCCCGGTCGTCGACCTTGGCCAGGCCCGGCATCACCGAGCAGGCGTAGGAGTAGAAGAGTCCGGCGCTCAGGCCTGCGGTGAGGGTCGCGCCGATCAGCGTCAGCGTGCGGAGAACTGCCATGCCGTGGGACCCCGTTCGTTCGGTCATGACGAGCAGTCAACCCGGCGCGGCGGTCAAGATCCATGGCCGGGAAGCTCGTTGGCATGCGCGAGCGTCCACCCGCCCGGCGACGGCCGTCTACGCTGGCGGCCATGGACGCGCTCGCCGCACTGCTGACCGGCCCCCGGGCCCGAGGGGCGTTCCTGCTGCGGTCGGTGTTCGACCCGCCGTGGTCGCTCCGGATCGAGGACCGGGCGCCGCTGACGGTGCTGACCACGGTGCGCGGCGACGGCTGGATCGTCCCGGACGACGGCGCGCCGGTGCCGCTGCGCACCGGCGACCTGGCGATCGTCCGCGGCCCGGAGCCGTACACCGTCGCCGACCGGCCGGAGACCGCGCCGCAGGTGGTGATCCACCCCGGCCAGGTGTCGACCACCGTCGGCGGCGAGCGGCTGTGCGAGACGCTCGACCAGGGCGTCCGCACCTGGGGCACCGCCAGGGACGCGGCGACCGTCCTGCTCAGCGGCAGCTACGCCCTGCACGGCGAGGTCGGCGGGCGGCTGCTGCGCGCCCTGCCGCAGGTCCTGCGGCTGCCCGCCGAGGAGTGGAGCTCCCCGCTGCCGGCCCTGCTGGAGGCCGAGATCGGACGGGACGAACCGGGCCAGGAGGTGGTGCTGGACCGGCTGCTCGACCTGCTGCTGATCTCCGCGCTGCGCTGCTGGTTCTCCCGCGACGCCCGGCACGCCCCCGCCTGGCACCGGGCGCACTCCGACGCGGTGGTGGGCCGCGCGCTGGGCCTGCTGCACGGCGACCCGGCGCGCGCCTGGACTGTGCACGACCTGGCCGCCGAGACCGGCGTCTCCCGGGCCGCGCTGGCCCGCCGCTTCACCGACCTGGTCGGCGAGCCGCCGATGGCGTACCTCACCGAGTGGCGGCTCGCCCAGGCCGCCGACCTGCTGGCCGAACCGGACGCCACCCTCGCGGCGGTGGCCCGCCGGGTCGGCTACGGCAGCGGCTTCGCGCTCAGCGCCGCGTTCAAGCGGGTCCGGGGCCTGAGCCCGCAGCAGTTCCGCGACCGGGCCGCCGCCGCAGCGGGCTGACGGGGCGTGGGACGGACAACCCGCGCCCACGCATCTCCCCGCGAATCGGACAGCGGGCACCCCGCCCCGGGCGTCCCTGTCGTCCCGTGGGATGGTCCTGCATAATCACCCCGTTCGATTTCCGACCCGAGGAGGACCGGCCCATGTCGGCAGACCGCTGCCCCCGCTGCGGCACCGCACGGACCGCCGGCGGCTGCGCGTGCCACGCCGTCTCCCCGGTCGAACAGACCGCGGTCCTGCCGCCGTTGGACGGCCCGCACCTGGTGCGGCCGTACGTCGCCGGCACGCCGGTGGTGGAGGCGGGCGACCCGTCCGTCGACCCCTTCGCCACCCGGGTCGGCCCGGCCCCGGTCCAGCCGATCACGGGCCCGCAGCCCGGGCCGCCGCCGTTCGCCCCGCCGCAGCCGCCCGCCCGGCCGCCGCACGTGCCGCAGGCCGCCAGCCCGTTCGGGCCGCCGCAACCCGCCGCCCCCGCCCAGCCGTTCGCGCCGCAGCCGGACGCGCCGCAGCCGGACGCACCGCAGCCGGACGCCGCCGCCACGCAACTGCTGCCGCCCGTCCCGCCGCAGGGGTCGCCCGCGCCGGGGCGGTTCGCGCCGGACGGCGGCCCGGAGCAGGGCGTCCCGTTCACGCTGGGCCGGGTGGTTCCACCGCCGCAGGCCGAGCAGCCGACCGCGCTGCTCCCCCCGGTCCCGGCCGGGGCTGCCGGAGCGGCCGGGCCGGTCGACGCGGACCTGCCGGACCAGGAGCAGCCCGGCCGCCCCGCCGCCGACCTCGGGATGTTCTCCTTCCACGGCGACGACGAGGCCGCGCCGGTCAGCCGCGCGGAGCGCCGTTCGCAGCGCCGGCAGAGCGCCGACCGCAAGCGGCTGGTGATCGCGGGCGGCGCGGTGGGCGTGACCGCGCTCGGCGCGAGCCTGGCGATGCTGCTGTCCTCCTCGCCGACGAAGGTCGACAAGGCGCTGCCGGCGCCGACCGCCCCGGCGGTGGTGTCGTCCGCCTCGGCCACCCCGAGCGCGCCGCCGAGCGCCGACGCCTCCCCGGACGCGTCCGCGACGACGGCGGGCCCGTCGCCGGTCCGCACCACCGCCCGGCCGACCCAGACCGTCACCACCCACCCGGCGGCCGCCCGACCACCGTCGCGCCGCCCGCGCCGACCTCCGCGCCCCCGACCCAGCCGTCCTCGCCGCCCGCGTTCCGGACGCTGCGGATGAACGACACGGGGCCGGAGGTGACGCAGCTCCAGCGGCTGCTGATGGCCTACAACTGCAACCTGATCGGCCAGCTCGACACCGACCGGACCGGCGACATCCCCAGCCGGCCCGGATTCGGCTACTGGACGCAGAGCGTGCTGAGCAGCTTCCAGCGCGAGAACCGCAAGCGCCTGCCGGGCACCACCCAGGGCGTCTACGACCAGCAGACCCAGGCCCTGCTCCAGGCGGAGGCGCAGAACCCGGACTGCTGACCGGACGGGTGTGCTGACGGCGCGTCAGCCGGTGATCGCCTTGAACAGGCTGAACCCGGCCAGCGCGATCATCGCCAGCGCGGCGACCCGCACGATGACCTTCATCGGCACGTGCCGCAGCAGCTTCTGCCCGCCGACGATGGCGACGCCGCCGACCGCGCAGAGCGCCAGCCAGGAGCCCAGGCCGACGGCCAGCGGGTCGGCGTACTTGGCGGCCAGGTTGGCGGTCATGATCTGGGTCAGGTCGCCGAACTCGGCGACCGCGACGATCACGAAGCTGGTGCCGGCGACCCGCCAGAACGAGCTGTTCCTGGGCTCCTTGCCCTCGGCCTCGTCGTCCTCGTCCTCCTTGTGCCACAGCAGCATGCCCGCGCCGACCAGGAACAGGACGCCGGTGACGCCCTCCACCCAGCGGTGCGGGAGCAGTGCCAGCAGGCTGCCCGCGACGAGCGCGAGCGCGACCTGGACGGCAAACGCGGCGGCGATGCCCGCGAACACGTAGCTCGCCCGGTACTTGGTGCCGAGGACCAGGCTGGCCAGGGCGGTCTTGTCCGGCAGTTCGGAGAGGAAGATGATGCCGAACGTCAGCGCGGCGATGGACAGGCTGTTCATCGGATAAGAGCAGTCTCTCGGTCTCGGGCCGCCGACCCCGGGCACCCGTCGAAGGGGACGCCTCGGCCCGGCAGCACTGGTTCATGGTCACAGCACTGCGGCCGAAGGTCTCGCCGACACCCCGCGAGGTGCCCCGGGCGCCGGGCTCGTCCGCGAGGGACTGGCCAGTATGTCGACGGTCCGGTGGAGGGCTACTCCCCTTCAACAACGGACCGAGCTTACCGGACGCCGACCAGTCCCCGGCCCACCAGTTCCAGCACCGCCGCGACCGCCACCGCCTCCACCGCCAGCAGCGCGACCAGGACGAACAGCTGCACCGCCCGGCCTGCACGGGCGTCGCCCCGCCGAGCAGCATCCCGACGAACGCGCCGGGCAGGGTGACCAGCCCGACCGTGCGGGTCTGGTCCAGCGCCGGGACCAGTGAGGTCGCGGCGGCGGTCCGGCAGATCTCCAGCCGGGCGTCCCGGCCCTCGAAGCCCAGCGCCAGCGCCGCCTCCACCTCGCCGTGCCGCAGCCGCAGTTCGTCCAGCGCCCGCCGTCCGGCCAGCGAGGTCGCGGTGAGCGCCCCGCCGATCAGGATGCCCGCGACCGGGATCACGCTCAGGCCCTTCGGCGGCAGCAGGCCGGTCACCGTCAGCAGGAGCAGCACCGGCAGCACCCCCGCGGCGATCGGCACCGCCGCCCACGCCCACTCCCAGCGGCCGCCCGGGCCCGCCCGGCCCTCGCCGATCCGCCGGCCCGCGGTGCGCACAGCGACGGCGAACATCAGCACCACGAACAGCGCCGACGCCCACAGCGAGCGCACCACCCAGGCGATCACCAGCGCGACGGCCGCCAACTGCACGGCCGCCCGCACCCCGGCCCGCAGCACCGCCCGCCCGTGCCCCAGCCCGCCCCTCCCGGCGACCAGCGCGGCCACCGCGAGCAGCACCGCGCACGCCACCCCGAGCGGCCAGGTGACCGGCAGCAACTGCGAACCCGCGCCTGCGGAAAGCGCTTTCACGGGGCGTCAGATCCAACTGGTGAACCACATCCGGTCGCGCCACTCGGACATCGGGATCACCTCCGCCGTGTACAGCGGGTGAAAATACGCGAAGCAGCCGACGATCGCCAGCACGATCAGCCCCGCCCCGGCCGCGCCCCAGCGCCGCCGGCGCGGCGGGCAGCCCGCCGGGCCGAGCATCGCCCCCAGCATCTGCGTCACCGCCAGACACAGGAACGGCACCAGCAGCACCATGTAGAAGGAGAACGTGGTCCGGTGCTGGTACTGGAACCACGGCAGGTAGATCCCGGCGACCCCGGCCAGGATCGCGCCGGACCGCCAGTCCCGCCGGAAGAACCACCGGTACAGCACGTACGCCAGCGCGAAGCACGCCGTCCACCACAGGAACGGCGTCCCCAGCGCCAGGATCTGGCTCGCGCAGCCGTCCGCGGACGCGCAGCCGCGCTGCCCGTCCGGCACCTGCTCCCAGTACATGGAGACCGGCCGGCCCTGCACCAGCCAGCTCCACGGATTGGACTGGTAGGTGTGCGGGGACGACAGGCCGGTATTGAAGTCGTACATCTGCGCGTGGTAGTGCCACAGGCTGCGCAGCGGCGCCGGCACCCAGCTCATCGACACCTGCGGCAGCGGCACGTCCACCAGCGGCGTCCGCTCCGGCGAGAGCCCGGCCCGGCCGTCCGCCCAGTGCCGGCCGTAACCGCCGTCGGACGCGAACCAGCCGCTCCACGAGAGCACGTACACCACCAGCGCGCTGCCCACCATGGACAGCGCCGCCGGCCACAGGTCGCGCCGCAGCATCGACCGCCACGGCCGCCACGCACCCGCCGCCCGCCGGCCCGCCCGGTCCCACAGCAGGGTCAGCACCGTGAACACCGCCAGCACCTGCAGGCCGTTCCACTTCACCGCGCACGCCGCCCCCAGCAGCACCCCGGCGGCGACCCGCCACGGCCGGCCGCCGAGCCGCAGCTCGTCCCCGGCCCGGCCGCCCTCCGCCCGCGCGGCCCGCAACAGCTCCCGGGTGCGGTCGCGGTCGACCAGCAGGCAGCCGAACGCCGCCAGCACGAAGAACGCCGACACCCCGTCCAGCAGCCCGACCCGGCTCATCACGAACTGCAGCCCGTCCACGCTCAGCAGCAGCGCCGCGACACACCCCAGCAGCGTCGACCGGAACAGCCGCCGACCGATCCTCGCCAGTATCAGCACGCTCAACGCGCCCAGCACCGCGACCACGATCCGCCAGCCGAACGGATGCAGCCCCCAGAACCGCTCCCCCACCGCGATCGCCCACTTCCCCAGCGGCGGGTGCGCGACGAACGCCCCCTCCTGGCTCAGCGGGATCACCTGCGGCACCCCGAGGATCAACTCGTTCGCGTTGTCCGGCCAGACCGCCTCGTAGCCCTGCTGCAGCAGCGACCACGCGTCCTTCGGGTAGTACGTCTCGTCGAACACGAACGCGTTCGGGTACGGCAGGTCCCACAGCCGAAGCACCCCCGCGAACACCGCCACCCCGACCGGCCCCCACCACCTGAACCGGTCCCGCGCTGCGCCCGCGGCAACCGTCTCCCGCCGCTCCTCGACCGCCAGCGCCATATTCGCCCCGTCCGCCCGCAAGTTGACGACATGTCCGCAATGTCGCAAATCCTAGCGGTTCCCTCCACGCCCTCCCGTTCCGGACCCCGCCGCGCCTCCCGGCTACCGTTTGACCCTCAACCTGGTCGAGGGCTCAGGGTCTACCGCGTGGAGAGCACATTGCGCAGCATCGGCGAGATGGCCCGCGCCAGCGGCCTGAGCGTCAGCGCCCTGCGGTTCTACGACGGCGCCGGCGTCTTCGCCCCGGCCGTCGTCGACCCGCACACGGGCTACCGCTGGTACGCGGACGAGCAACTGCCGGACGCCCGCCTGCTGACGCGCCTGCGTCGTGTCGGCGTGCCGCTGGCCGGGATCGTCCGCATCCTGACCGGCACCCCGGCCGAGGGCCGGGCCGAGCTGGACGCGCACCTGCGCCGGCTGGAGGACGGCCTGTCCGATGCCCGCCGTGAACTCTCCGCTGTCCGTGCCCTGCTCGACTCGAGGGAGTTCCCCATGCCGCAGACCCGACTGACCGTTCCCGCCGCCCGCCTCGCGGCCGCCCTGGACGCGGTGCGTTTCGCCGCCCCGGCCGACGCCGCCCTCCCCGCCGTCGCGGGGATCTTCCTGGACGCGGAGGACGGCGTGCTGCACCTGGTCGCCACCGACCGCTACCGCCTGGCGGTCGCCGACTGCCCGGCCGCGCTGGACGGCCCGGCCGTCTCCGCGCTGCTGCCGACGGCCCTCGCGGACGCCGCCCGGGCCCTGCTCGACGACTCCGAGGAGGCCGAACTCGTCCTGGACGGCGGCACGTTCACCGTCCGTGCCGGAGGCCGCGAGCTCTCCGGCGCGCCCGTCGACCACGACTTCCCGGACTACCGCCGCCTGCTGCACCTGGAGCCCACCCACCGGCTGACCCTGACGGCGGACCAGCTGCACGGCATGCTCACCGCCGTCGAGCCGACCGTCGAGACCCGCTCCCAGGACGGCGTCGACTTCCCGGTCAGCGCCCTGACCGCGACCGCCGACGACGCCCTCCCGGGCGCCTCCCCGGCCGACCTGCTGGTCCACGTCAACCGCGACTTCCTGCTGGAGGCCGTCGCCGGCGCCGACCAGCTGGTCCTCGAACTCGGCGGCCCCATCGCCCCGTTGGCCATCCGCTTCCCGGCCCGCGAGGACACCTTCTCGCTCCTCATGCCCACCCGCCGCTGACGCCAGCCCACCGGGCCGCGCGCCGGCCTCACGGCGCAGACCCCCGGCCTCCGGCCGGGGGTCTGCTGCTCGTCGCCGCGCGCGGCCGCGGGACCGCCGCGGGTCTGGCGGTCACCGGGCCGCACCGCGGCACGATGCGCCGGTGACCGGTCAGGCCACCGCCTCCAGTTCGCGCAGCTCGCGCTGCGGGACGTTCAGCACCCGGACGTTGTCCTGCGCGGGCGTCAGGAAGCCGCGCAGCCGGAACGCCATGGCGACGATCAGCAGGGTGCAGGCGGCCATCGAGATCAGGTAGAGCGGCCACGTCCCGGAGCCGACCAGCATGACGCCGACGGCGGGGCCGACCGCGACGGCGATCTGCTTCACCAGCGCGTAGCCGGAGTTGTAGGTGCCGAGCAGCCGCGCGGGCGCGAGGTCCGCGACGATCGGGCTCATGGTGGGCGCGAGCAGGGACTCGCCGACGCCGAACAGGGCGTAGATCGCGACGATGGCGACCGTCGCGGCCAGCTGGTCCTCGCGGATCAGGCCGGCCACCAGGGCCATGCCCCAGGCGGCGAGCCAGACCACGCCGGCGGCGGCCATCGCGGTGGTGCGGCGGCGGCGCTCGGTGAGCCGGACGACGAACATCTGCAGCACCACGATGGTCAGCGCGTTCGCGCCGATGGCCAGGCCGAGGGTGGACTCCGGGGTGCCGACGGTGTGGGTGGCGAACGCGGCGACGCCGGACTCGAACTGGCCGTAGCAGGTGAAGAAGATCAGGCCGGCGAGCAGGCAGAGCCGCAGCATGGCCTTGTCGGCCACCAGCGCCCGCAGCCCGCCGCGGCCGGCGGCCGCCTCGACGCCCGCGCCGACGTCCGCCGGCTCGACCTCGGCGGCGGGGATCCGCGCGGTGCCGGTGACGGCGGCCAGGCCGAGGAAGGTCACCGCCTCGATGGTGAACAGCCGGGTCAGGCTGGCCGGGTCCGAGGTGTCGACGATCAGGCCGCCGACCAGCGCGCCGATGCCCATGCCCAGGTTGACCAGGGTGAACTGGAGCGCGAAGGCCCGGGACCGCTCGGCCTTGCGGGTGCAGCGGACGATCATCGTGGCGAGTGCGGGCTGGCAGGTGGTGAAGCCGGCGCCGAACAGGAAGGAGGAGACCAGCAGCGTCGGGGCGCTCCCGGCCTGGCCGAAGGCGAACGCGCCGACGGCGGCCATCGCCGTACCGGCCAGCAGCACCGGACGCGGGCCGTACTTGTCGATGCCGCGGCCGATGAACGGCAGCACGGCCAGCGCGGCGAGCGCGAACACGGTGAACACCGCGCCGGCCGCCGCGGAGCCGAGACCCCGCACCTCGTTCACGTACACGAACATGTACGGCAGCGTGAAGCCGCTTCCGAATGCGCTGAGCGCGTTGCCGATCTGGACGCGACGCAGTCGGCCGCCCCACTCCTTCACGTGACACCCCTCAAGACACCGAAGCCGGGCCCTCCAGGCCTCGGCTTTACTCCGTAAGATTTCAGACCTAAAGTCTATGCATGGAAACCTTAACGAGTCAAAGGCTTAACGGCTGCACCATGCGTGGAACAATGACCGTATGAGCGCACGCAGAGCGGAGCCCGCCTCCGCCACCGAACTCGGCATCGCCGAGCAGGTGGCCCTCTACCAGCGGGAGTTCCCGACCGTGGACCCGCAGGTGGAGACCATCGTCTCCACCCTCTCCCGGCTCTCCCGCCGGATGAACGTGGCCTACAGCCGCCAGCTGGCCACGCTCGGCATCACCAACGCCGAGTGGGAGGTGCTCAAGGCACTGGTGTTCGCCGGCAGCCCGTACCGGCTCGGCCCGGGCGAGCTCGCCAAGCGGCTCGGCCTGACCCCGGCCGCGATGACCCACCGGATCGACCGGATGGTCACCGAGGGCCTGGTCACCCGGGACCGCGACGAGGCCAACCGAGTCCGGGTGATCATCGAGCTCACCCCGCTCGGCCGCGACAAGTGGCTCGAACTGATGCGGATGGCCGCCGTCTTCGAGGCCGACCTGCTCCAGGACGTCACCGGCGAGGCCCGCCCCGAGCTGGCCGCCACGCTCACCCGGATGCTCCGCCGCATCGAGGAGTCCCAGCCGGACGCCCTGGGCCGCACCGACGACCTGACCTGCTGAGGCCGCACTCCGGCGGCGACGCAGAGACGAGCGAGGGGCGCAGGGAGAGATCTCCCTGCGCCCCTCGCTCTCAAGGGCCGTTACTGATCAGTCGTCAGCAGGCGCCGTTGTCGGTCCACACGCCCCACGCGCCGCTCAGGCTCGGGTCCTCGTTCGTGGTCCACCACTTGTTGGTGTAGTAGTGGCCCTTCCACGAGACCTTGGTGGAGGTGGCGTACACGGTGGCCGCGTTCCAGCTCGGCGCACCGGAGCAGGTGCCGGCCGTGGCGGACTGCGACGGGGAGGCCGAGGCGGAGGCCGACGCGGAGGCGGAAGCCGAGGCCGAGGCGGAGGCCGACGCGGAGGCGGAAGCCGAGGCCGAGGCGGACGGGCTGGCCGACTGCGAGGCGGAGGCCGAGGCCGAGGCGGTGGCCGACTGGGTCGGGGCGGCCGGGCAGTTCGCGGCGGAGCCGTTGGTGGCGGTCACCATCTTGTCGAACAGCGCGGTCTGGGTGCCCAGGTCGTACATCGAGAAGGCGAAGGAGCCGCCGAGGCCGTTGCAGTGCGCGTAGTCGAGCTTGGCCTGGATGGACTGCGCGTTCTCGCCGGACCAGAAGGTGGTGCCGTCGTAGAAGTACGCGGCCTTCGCGGCGTCGTCCCAGTAGGTGTAGGACGGGTTGTCCACGAAGCCGTTGAGCTCCTTGAACATCCGGATGCCGTTGACGTTGCCGGAGTAGCTGCCGCCGGCCGCCGGGCCGGTCGCCTTCTGGAACAGGCCGTGGTTGGCGCCGGCGGTGACGCCGGTCCAGCCGCGGTAGTAGAACGGGATGCCGACGTTGATCTTCTTCGCCGGGAAGCCGCCGGGGATGCCGTACTGCGGGTCACCCACGGTGTACGCCTTGATGGCGTTGTCCAGCGAGTACTTCCCGTTGCCGCCCGGGACGGGGTTCATCGGGTCGTTCGGGTTGGTGTAGATCGGGGCCTGGTGGTTGGTCGGGCCCTGGGCCTCCCAACCGCCGTGCATGTCGTACGTCATGATGTCGAGGAAGGTCAGGTACTGACCGATCTTGTCGGTCTCGACGTACTTGATCTTGTCCTGACCGGCGCCGACCGCGGCCGCGAGGCTGTAGGTCTTGCCGTCCGTCTTGCCCTGGGCGTCCAGCTGGCTGCGGAACTCGGCGAGCAGCGAGGTGAAGTTCTGCTTGTCGTTCGGCGAGGAGTGGTTGCCGGTGTGGCCGTTGCCGCCCGGGTACTCCCAGTCGATGTCGATGCCGTCGAAGATGCCGGCGCCGGTGCCCGCGCCGCCGTAGCCGCCCTGCACGGGCAGGTTGCCCTTGATGTACAGGTCGACGCAGGAGGACACGAACTTCTTGCGGGACGCGTCGGTGGCCGCGGCGTCGGAGAAGTACTTCGAGTAGGTCCAGCCGCCGATCGACAGCAGCACCTTGAGGTTGGGGTTCTTCGCCTTCAGCTTCTTCAGCTGGTTGAAGTTGCCCACGATCGGCTGGTTCCAGGTGTCGCCCACGCCGTCGACCGAGATGTCGGCGCCGAAGCTCTTCTGGTAGTCGGCGAAGGAGTCGCCCGCGCCGTCGCCCGCGTTCGGGTCGTCCTCGTTCTGCGACGCGGCCTTGTTGGCCTCGAAACAGGTGAGGTTGGTCGGGTCGATGTTGCCGAAGTCGTAGATCAGGTAGTCGAGCTTCCCGGCGGCGCCGGTGTCGTTCATGGTCTTCAGGTAGTAGGCGTTGGTGTAGATCGACCACTGGTCGAAGTACGCCACCTTGATGCCGCCGCTGGTGGCGGGCGCGCCGGTCGAGTTGGTGGGCGCCGCGCTGGCGGTGCCGCCGGACAGCGCCAGGGTGCCGCCGAGCAGCAGCGAGGCCGCGGTGCCGGCCGCGAGCGCGGCCCAGCCCTTGGGCCGCCGCGTGGGCGACTGGGGGGAAACGGAACGAAGCATGGCTGCGAGACTCCTGGTTGTGGGGGTCCTGACAAACCCGGGTGCGAACCGTGCGAGGTGGGGCCGCACAGCCAGGGGGCATGACAGGGGAATCGAGCTTTGGCCTGCACAAACGCGAGGTACGGGATAAGCCGAACCGGCGCCGGTGGTCTGAACCACCGGCGCCGGCCCAGGGGCTCCCTGCACCTGCCAAGTAAAATGGACTAGACCAACTCGGGCGTCAAGAGCGGGATCTGACGCTTACGCCACGCTTAAGGTTCGGTGTCCGGTCAGTACCGCAGCGCATTCGCCACCACAGGCGTCACAGGACCGTTCAGTGAACGGTTGCTCCGCGCCGTGGCCTGCGCAGTCGCCCCCACGGCCACCTCCGGCACGCTCACCACGGTGGCGTCCAGCAGGTTCCCCGACGCGTCGTTGAAGTTGACCTGAATCGTGTACTTGCCGGCCTGGGTCCCGTGGTTGGTGACCGTCAGCGGCACCGCCAGCTTCCCGTCCGACTCGGTGGCCACCGCCCCCAGCGCCACGTCGCCCGTCGCGTTCAGCCCGCCCTTGATGCCCGCCAGCGCCGAGGACGCCGCGGCCGCCGCCGAGGCGCCCGCCGAGGCCGCCGCCGAGCCGATCTTGGCGGTGGCCGAGGCCGCGGCCGAGGCCAGCGCCGACTTGGCGCCCTGCAGGGCCGAGGACACCTCCGCGGTCGGCTTGCCGTCCGAGGTGCAGCCCGCCAGCGCCGCCGAAGCCAGCATGACCGCCGCCGTCCACCCCGCGGCAGCCCGGATCCGTCGCTCCATCGGTGAGTCTCCCTCTCTCGTCGCGGCGCTCAGGAGAGCCCGGTGCCGTTCTCGCCGGCCGCCTCGTCCGCGGCCCGCGCCTCCCGCCTGCGGACCACGTCCTGACGGCGCGACACCACCGCGACCGCACCCAGCGCGCTCGCCGCGAACGCCAGCACCCCCATCCAGGGGCGGCCCAGCGCGTGCCCGGACGCGGCGTCCACCGAGTAGCAGCCCGGGCCGGACACCGCCAGCGCCAGGCCGCAGGCGCCCAGCAGCGCCGGGTACTCGTAGCCGCCGCCGTGCGCGAAGAACCCGGCCGGGTAGTGCACGGCGATCGCGCCGGCCATCGTCCCGGCGACCACCGAGCCGGCCACCGGCGTGGCCAGGCCCGCCGCCAGCAGCGCGCCGCCGCCGGCCTCGCCGAGGCCGGCGGCCAGCGCGTTGCGATCGCCCGGCTCGAAGCCCATCTGCTCCATGGCCTGCGCGGTGCCCTCCAGGCCGCCGCCGCCGAACCAGCCGAACAGTTTCTGCGCGCCGTGCGCGAACAGGACACCGCCCACGGCCGTGCGCAGTGCCAACAGACCGAGATCCTTGCGGTGCAGACTGGTCATGGTGTTGCCCCTGGTGTGGAAGAGAAGACGTAGGGCCCATCCCAGCGTGCGCACCTGCCCCGTTCGACCCGGCGAACCCATCCGGGCGATCCGATCCACCCCGCAGGGAGACTCCCGATGCCCACCGCACCGCAGCCGCCCGAGTACGTCCTGCACGGCGACCGGGTCACCGACGAGCCGGCTTCTGGGCCGAACTCGGCCGCGCCGTGCACGCCCCGGACGGCTACTACGGCCGCAACCTGGACGCCCTCGCCGACGTGCTGCGCGGCGGCTTCGCCCCCGAGCCCCGTTCGTGCTGGTCTGGCGGGCCGCGATGGTCTCCGCCCAGGCCCTCACCCGCCGGGTCACCGGCCCCGACGAGGAGGAGCGCTCCTACTTCGACGCGATCCTCGACGTGCTCCGCCAGGGTGGCGTCGTCGTCCGGCTGCGCTGACGGCCCATCATGGGCCCATGTCGGCGATCACCCTGAGCACCGTCTTCGTCACCTTCTTCGCCGTGGTCGGCCCGCCCAAGGTGCTGCTGGCCTTCGCCCAGCTCAGCCAGACCCGCACGCTCGCCGAACTGCGCCGGCTCACCCTGGTCTCCTCGCTGGTCGCGGCGCTGGTCGGGCTGGCGCTGGCGTACACCGCGGACTTCGCGGCGGCGCTGTTCCACATCTCCGACCAGTCGCTGCAGATCTCCGGCGGGGTGATCTTCTTCATCTACGCCGTCGCCCTGGTGCTCGGCGTCCACCTCGGCGGCGGCCGCAGCGAGGGCCACCTCGCCAACCCCCTGGCGGACGGCATCCGCGAACTGCTGCTGCCGTACGTGGCCAGCCCGCTGGCGATCACCGCGCTGCTGGTCGAGTCGCTCACCCGGGACAGCCTCGAATGGCACTCCACGGTCGCCGCCATGTACGTCGCGGTGATCGCCGTCGACTGCGCGTCCGTGCTGCTGCTCGCCCCGCTGCTGCGGGCCAGCCGGCGCACCTCGCTGGAGGTGGTGTCCCGGCTGCTCGGGCTGCTGCTGGCAGCCGTCGGCGTGGAGATGTTCCTGTACGGCCTGGAGAGCCTCGGCGTGCACCTCGCCCCGTCCAAGAACGGCTACTGACCGCCCGTCAGGAGGCCTGGATCGCCCGCCACGGCACCGGGCTGGACAGGATCATCGAGCTGGTGGGCTGGCCGTAGCCGCCCAGCCGGTCGGTCAGCCGCTCGAAGGCCGGCATGTCGGGGACGCCGACCAGCAGCACGCAGCACGCGCCGCCGGTCACCCGGTGCAGCTGGAAGACCTCCGGCCAGTGCGCCACCTCCGGGTCGCGCAGCACGCAGCGCGGGCCGTAGCACTGCACCGTCACCAGGGCCATCACCGCCGCACCGGCCTTCGCCGGGTCCAAGTGCGCGTGGTAGCCGGTGATCACGCCCTCCGACTCCAGCCGGCGCACCCGCTCGGCGACGGCCGGCGGCGACAGGTTCACCCGGCGCGACAGCTCGTTGTACGACAGCCGCGCATCGGCCTGCAGTTCGGCCAGCAGCAGGCGGTCCACCGCGTCCATCGTCGGCTCCTTTGCGTTCGTCAGGCGATCGGCGCGCAGCACCTTTCGAACGGCAGGCCTTTTCCGCCGATCGGGCTACGATGCCCATTCAAGTGCAGGCCGCCGCGCCGCACAATGGTGGCGCCCGCCGCACCCCGGAGCGGGCGGAACCAGGAGGTACCGGCCATGACCGGGCAGACCCACCGGCCCAACCTGCGGTTCGGCGACGAGCAGGCGCCCGACGCGACCACCCCGTACGCCCGGTACGTGCGCCTGTCGGAACTGCACTCGCTCCAGCAGCCCCGCAGCGCGGAGCCCTCGGAGTACGCGTTCATCGTCACCACCCAGGTGATGGAGCTGCTGTTCGACCTGCTGCACCGCGACTGGGCCGCCGCCCGCGCCGCGCTCCGCGAGGACGACCTGCGGACCGCCGGCGACGCGCTGCGCCGCGGGCAGCACACCCAGGACGTGCTGGTCTCGTCCTGGGACCTGCTGGCCGCCATGACGCCCGCCGAGTTCAACTCCTTCCGGCCGGTGCTCGGCGAGGCCTCCGGCTTCCAGTCCTCGGCGTTCCTGCGGCTGGAGTTCCTGCTCGGCAACAAGAGCGAGAACCTGCTGACCATGTACCAGGACTCCCCCGCCGAGTACGACGAGCTGTTCGCCGAGCTGCGCACCCCCAGCCTGTACGACGAGGCGCTGGCCGTGCTGGCCCGGCGCGGCCTGGCGATACCGGCCGCCCCGCCGCCGCCCGCCGCCAGCCCGACGACGCCGTCGAGGCCGCCTGGCGCACCGTCTACACCGACCCGGAGTTCGCCGACCTGGCGCGCCTCGGCGAGGCGCTGCTCGACACCGCCGAGCGGGTCACCCGCTGGCGCCAGCGCCACTACTCCGCCGTCAAGCGCACCATGGGCGGCAAGCCCGGCACCGGCGGCTCCAGCGGCCTGAGCTGGCTGAAGCACTCCGCCGACCAGGACGTCTTCCCCGAGCTGTGGTCCGTCAGGAACGAACTGTGACGACGAACATGACGGCTCCCACCCGCGAGCAGTGCGCGGCCCTCGACGCCGCCGATCCGCTGCACCCGCTGCGCGAGCGCTTCACGCTGCCCGCGGACGTGCTCTACCTGGACGGCAACTCGCTCGGCGCGCTGCCCCGCGACACGCCCGGCCACCTGGCGAAGGTGGTCGCCGACGAGTGGGGCACCGGGCTGATCCGGTCCTGGAACGACGCCGGCTGGTTCCACCAGCCCGGCCGGCTCGGCGACCGCCTCGGCGCGCACCTGCTGGGCGCGGCGAACGGGCAGGTGGTGGTCTGCGACTCGACCTCCGTCAACCTGTTCAAGGTGCTCGGCGCGGCCCTGCGGCTGCGGCCCGGGCGCGGCGCGCTGGTGGCCGAGCGGCACGCCTTCCCCACCGACCTGTACATCGCGGACGGCCTGACCGGGCTGTACCCGGGCACCCGGCCCGTGCTGCTGGACTCGGCGGCGCAGCTGGACGCGGTGCTCGACGGGGACACCGCCGTGGTGCTGCTGTCGCACGTCGACTACCGCACCGGCGAGCTGCTGGACATGGCGGCCGTCACCGAGCGGATCCACCGGGCCGGGGCGCTCGCCGTCTGGGACCTGTGCCACACCGCCGGGGCGCTGCCGATCGAACTCGACGCCGCCGGCGTGGACTTCGCGGTCGGCTGCGGCTACAAGTACCTGAACGGCGGCCCGGGCGCGCCCGCCTTCCTGTACGCGGCCGAGCGCCACCACGCGGCCGGCCGGCAGCCGTTGACCGGCTGGTTCGGCCACGCCCGGCAGTTCGACTTCGAGCCCGGCTACCGCCCCGCCGAGGGCGTCACCCGCTTCCTCACCGGCACGCCGCCGGTGCTCGGCCTGGCCGCGCTGGAGGCCTCGCTCGACGTGTGGGAGCTGGCCGACCCGGCCGCGGTGCGGGCCAAGAGCCTGGAACTCACCGACCTGTTCATGGATCTGACGGCCGATCTGGACGTCGAGGCGGTGACGCCCCGCGACCCCGCCCGGCGCGGCAGCCAGGTCGCGCTGCGGCACCCGGAGGGCTACCGGATCGTGCAGGCGCTGATCGCCCGGGGCGTCATCGGCGACTTCCGGGCGCCCGACCTGATGCGGTTCGGCTTCACCCCGCTCTACCTGTCCCGGACGGACGTGCACGACGCGGCGACGGCGCTGCGCGAGGTGCTGGCCTCCGGGGAGTGGCGCGAGGAGCGCTTCGCCCGGCGCGGCGAGGTCACCTGACGGCCCGTCGGACACGCCGGAGCGGCCGGAGCCCCGTGGGGTTCCGGCCGCTCACGCGTTCTTCAGTTGTCGGTCGTGCGGGTGCGGGGCGGGTCAGTGCCGGCGGCCGCGGCCGCGGCGCGCGAAGGCGAAGACCGCACCGCCCAGGCCCAGCAGCACCGCGGCGGCGCCGGCCACCGGGGCGACCAGGTCACTGCCGGTGTTCGGCAGGTGCCCGCCGGGGTGGGAGGCCTCCCCGCTCGGCGAGGGCTTGTTGTGCTCGTGGGTGTGCGAGGGCGTCGGGTGCTCGCTGTGCTCGTGCGTGTGCGACGGCGTCGGGTGCGGGCTGTGGGTGTGGCTGTGCGACGGCGTCGGGTGCGGGCTGTGCGTGTGCGAGTGCGACGGCGACGGGTGCGGGCTGTGCGTGTGGCTGTGCGACGGCGACGGGCTCGGCGGGCAGTCCGTCTCCGAGGGCGACGGGTGCGGGCTGTGGGTGTGCGAGTGCGACGGCGTCGGAGTGGGCGGGCAGTCGGTCTCCGTCGGCGTCGGACGCGGGCTGTGCGTGTGGCTGTGCGACGGCGTCGGGCTCGGCGGGCAGTCCGTCTCCGACGGGGACGGGTGCGGGCTGTGGGTGTGCGAGTGCGACGGCGTCGGGGTGGGGCTCGGCGTCGGCGTGGGGGACGGCGTCGGCGTGGGGCTCGGCGTCGGGGTCGGACTGGGGCTGGGCGTGGGGCTCGGGCTCTCGGTGGGGCTCGGGCTGGGGCTCTCGGTCGGGCTGGGGCTCGGGCTGGTCGGCGAGGGCGACGGGCTCTCCGCGCAGGTCGGCAGGTCGCCGTTGAACGGGTAGGCGTGGATCTCGGTGCCCGCGGAGCCTTCCTGCACCAGGCTGCCGGCGAGGTACACCCGGCCGTTGGTGCCCGGGGTGGAGATGGTGAGGGTGCCGGCCGGGTTGCCCGCCATGATCGAGCCCTGGAACTGGGCGCCACCGGCGATCGTCGCGTCCGTGGCGTCCGGGAAGTTCCACATCAGCAGCGGCTGCATGTCCGTCAGCTGGTCGCCGGGGAAGCCGGTGCCGGTGTTGGTGCGGATCAGCACCGGGTCCGGGCCGACCATGTTGACGATCACCGTGGCGCCTTCCGGCACGCCGGTGAAGACGATGTCGGCGGCGGCCGTGTCGCTGCCGATGTTCCGGTCGACGTTGAAGACCTGCCGCATGCTCCGGCCGTCGCCGACGAAGGTGTACAGGTTGCCCTCGACGAGCAGTTCGCCGGTGGCGGTCTGCTCGCCCATGCAGGTCGAGTGGCCCTCGATGACCGGGGTGAGGCCCAGGAACGGCTCGATCGCCGCCGGGTCCTGGCGCAGCTCGCCGGGGGGCGCGAATTCGACGGTGCCGGCCTGGTCGGTGCCATAGGCCAGGTTGCCCCAGCGGGTCTCCTGCGAGTCGACGCCGCCGATCGCCACCCGGTTGCCGGGCAGGATGTCGACCGCGCCGCCGACCGTGACGTGGTCGGTGCCGACCGGCGGGGCGACCCGGGAGCCGACGCCGACCACGCCCATGTTGAACAGGCCGCCGCCGTCCTTGTTGACGATCAGGTCGTGGACGGTGACGATCTTGCCCTCCACTTCGGCGGACCGGCCCTGCACGGTGTAGTCGCCGCCGACGAACACGTTGATGGTGCTGTCGGAGCCGGCGAAGTCCCCGTTGTTCAGCGGCGGGAACGGGTCGGGACAGGTGCCGACGCACGGCCCGAGCGGCGGGGCCAGCGGGTCCGCCTGTCCGATCGAGGCCAGAGTGATCACTGGAGCGGCGGTGAGCACTGTCACCGCGGCAAGCCGGGCCATCCGGTTCTTGGTTCGGATGCCGTGTCGCACGGACACCCCTCTCGTTGACGGTGGGTCAGTCCGCGGGCAGCAGACACCGTCAGCAAAGAGGTCACGTGTGCACGAACCGGACGATCGGCCGTTGACACGCCGAAAGCTCATTCGAACGGGCTAGGTTGGCAGCAGAACTGGTATTGGCGCCCGCACGGAGAAGGAGTCCTGTGTCCCACCACCCGCTCGCCCTGCTCGCCACCACGGCCGAGGTCCTGGCCCGGCCGGACGCCGACGAACGCCTGCTCAGCGACGTCGAGCGCGAACGCGCCGACCGGTTCCGCCGCCCCTCCGACCGCGACGACTACCTGGCGGCCCACCTGCTGGTCCGCTACTGTGCGGCCGCGCACCTCGGCATCGACCCCGCCGAGGTCGCGTTCGGCCAGCAGTGCCCCGGCTGCGGCCGGACCGGGCACGGCCGGCCGCTGCTGACCGACCGCCCCGGCACCCACCTGAGCCTCTCCCACACCGGCGGGATCATCGCCGCCGCGGCCGGCCCCGTCCCGGTCGGCGTGGACGTCGAACACCTGGGCGCGCGCGCCAACGACCCGGCCGCGCTCGGCCACGTGCTCACCCCCGCCGAGACCGAGCTGATCCGCAGTCACCCGGACCCGACCCGGGCGTTCCTGCGGCAGTGGGTGCGCAAGGAGGCGATGATCAAGCTCGGCCGGGCCACCCTGGACACCCTGCCGCAGCTCGACCTGTCCGCGCTGCCGCTCGACCCGCCCGTCCGGCACCGGCACGGCGACCTGCACTACCTGGAACTCACCACCCCGGACGCGGTGTTCACCGCCGCGGCCACCCTGCCGCCGGAGCTGGGCGAGCTGTGACCCGGTAGGCCTCCGGGTCCGGCGACGGCGGCGGCACGGCCGTTCCGCCTCACACCCGCCGCAGCACGTCCAGCAGTTCGGCGTGCACGCCGGGCGCGGCGGCGACGAAGGACGGCGCGTCCGGCGTCCACGGCCGGCCCTCGGCGTCGGTGACGACGGCCCCGGCCTCGGCGGCCAGCAGCGCGCCCGGCAGCAGGTTGGCCGGATCGGCGCCGAACTGCCAGAACAGCGCCAGGTGCCCGGACGCGACCTGGGCGGTCTGCAGCGCCGTCGGGCCGAGGTTGCGCACCGCGAGGACGTGCGGCAGGACGGCGCTCAGCGAGGCGCCGGCGGCGTGCAGCGCCCGCGGGTCGCGGCCGACCAGCGGCGGCTGCGAGGTGGCGGCGACCGAGCAGGCCAGGGTGCGCGGCCGCGGCGCGCAGGGGCGGCCGTTCAGCCGGGCGCCGCCGCCGGCCGTCGCCGTGTGGGTGCTCCCGGCGAGCGGCGCGTGCACCACGGCGAGCACGGGCGCGCCGTCGCGCAGCAGGGTCGCGGTGACCGCCCACTGCGGCAGCGCGCTCAGGTACTGCACGGCGCCGTCGGTGGCGTCGCACAGCCACCACTCGCCGTCGCGCGGCACGTCCTGCTCCCATTCGCCGTCCAGCCAGCCGGCCCCCGGGCGGAGCGCGGTGAGCCGTTCGCGGAGCAGGGCGGCGGCGGGCCGGTCGATCGCGTCGAACGCGGCGCGCGCCTGCTGCGGGGTGGCGGCGTCGACGGGCTCGGCGGGCTGACGGTCCCTCAGGTGGTCGCCGACCTCGCGCAGGGCCTGCTCGGTGCCGGCCAGGACGTCCATCACGGTGGTGCTCCTTCGGTGCGGTGAGGCTCCAGGAGTACCGTCGGGGCGACGCTTCGGGACGTCACCGGCAGGGATTTCGACGGGGATCGGACAGCATGGACACGGACACGGCGGATCCCGCCACGGTGCTGGACGCGCTCGACCGGCAGCTGGTGCACGCGCTGCAGGTGGACGGGCGGGCGGAGGTCGGCCGGATCGCGGGGGTGCTGGGGGTGTCGGCGCGCACCGTGACCAGGCGGCTGGGCCGGCTGCAGGGCACCGGCGCCGTCCGGGTGGTGCGGATGCCGGACACCCGGGCGGCGGCGCTCGGCGCGCTGCTGCTGCGGGTGCGGGTGCTGCGCGGCCGGGTCGACGCGATCGCGCTGGCGCTGGCCGCCCGCGAGGACGTCCCGTTCGTGGACGTGATGCTGGGCGGGCAGGAGGTGTCGGCGGTGGTGCTCGGCGGCGCGGCCGGACGCGACCGGCTGCTGTACGGGCAGCTCCCGGCCACCGACGCGGTGGTGGAGTCCACCGCGCACGCCGTGCTGCACCTGTTCGCGGACGCCTCGGCGTGGCGCTGCGGCGCGCTGACGGCCGATCAGGAGGCGCTGCTGGCCCCGCCGCCGCCCGCCGGGCCGCCGCCGGAGCCGGACCCGCTCGACCACCGGCTGCTGGACCTGCTGGCGGTGGACGCCCGCCGCTCGCACGCCGCGCTGGCCGCGGCCGCCGGCACGCCCGAGTCGACGGTCCGGCGGCGGCTGCACCGGCTGGCCGCGGGCGGGCTGCTGCGTACCCACGTGAGCGTGGATCCGCGGCTGCTGGGCGTCGGGGTGGACGCCAACCTGTGGCTGGAGGTGCCGCCCGGGCGGCTCGCCGCGGCGGGCGAGGCGCTGGCCCGGCACCCGCAGGTGCACGGGGTGCTGGCCACCGGCGGGCCGACCAACCTGATGGCCGCCGTGTTCTGCCCGGACCACGCGGCGCTGTACCGCTTCCACACCGAGGTGCTCGGCCCGCTCGGGGTGCGGCGCGCCGAGACGGCGGTCGTGGCGCGCGCCGTCAAGCGGGCCGGGGTGCGGATCCGGCAATTCCCCGGCTGAGTGTCGGCGGGGCGGAGCAGACTGGAGGCATGTGCCGAAGCATCAAGACGCTCCGCCCGCCGATGACGCCCGACGCCACTCCCGAGGACGTGCACGCGGCGGCGCTCCAGTACGTCCGGAAGATCTCCGGTTTCCGGGCGCCCGCCGCCCACAACCGGGAGGCGTTCGACGCGGCGGTGGCCGCCGTCGCGGCCGCCACCGCCGACCTACTGGCCGGGTTGGAGGTGCGCGGCGTCACGCACCGTTCGTCGACCCCGGCCGGATGACCATCAGCACCAGGACGACCGCCCACAGCAGGTTGAACAGGCCCGTGGTCATCGGCAGCATCTTCAGCATGCCGGTGGCCCGGGCCGTCTCCGCCTCCTGGTTCTCGGTCGCGTCCAGCGCGTCCACGGTGGCCTGCTGACCGGGCAGCACGAACAGCAGCAGCACGCCCGCCGCGACCGCCGTCAGCACCATCGAGGCGATCAGCCAGGCGTTGCCCAGCACGTGCATCGCCTGCGCGGTGCCGACGCCGAGCAGCGGCACCGCGATCCCGATCAGCGCGTACACGTTGGTGATCCGGTGCAGCGTCCGCACCGAGGCCTGCGCACCCGCCTGCTCCGGCCCCGCCGCCAGCGCGAGCTTCGCCTTCCGCGGGAACATGCTGACCGTCACCGCGACGGGACCGACGCACAGCACGGCGACCAGCAGATGCAGACTCAGCAGGAACTTGGCCATCGCCGGCGCAACCCTTCCAACCACACGGGGGAATCGAACTCGCCCGCCACGCTAGCAGCGCTTATCCGTCGCCCCGGGCGCCGGTCGGCAGGGACGGGAGGCGGCCCAGGACCGCCTCCGTGTCGACGCCGGCGGGCAGGGTGCCGTAGGCGAGGCCGGCGTCCCCGGCCAGCCGGGTGGCGGTGAACGCCTCGGCCACGGCGGGGTGGCCGTGCCGCAGCAGGACGGACGCCTGGAGGGTCAGCGCGAGCCGCTCGACCAGGCGCCGGGTGCGGTACTCCAGGTGCTCCGGGTCGGCGAGGTCCTTGCGCAGCCCGGCGACGGCGGTGTCGAAGTGCCGGTCGAGCCCGCTCGCCGCGTCGAGCTCGGCGAACACGGCGGCCACCGACTCGGGCTGCCGGGCCATCGCGCGCAGCGCGTCCAGTGCGGCGACGTTGCCCGAGCCCTCCCAGATCGACACCAGCGGGGCCTCCCGGTAGAGCCGCGGCATGCCGGACTCCTCGACGTAGCCGTTGCCGCCCAGGCACTCCAGGGCCTCGGCGGCGTGGCCCGGGCCGCGCTTGCACACCCAGTACTTGGCGACGGCCAGGCCCAGGCGGCGGAACCGGGCCTCCTGCTCGTCGCCCGCGAGGGCCCGGTCGGTGGCCTCCGCGAGCCGCATCGCGATCGCGGTGGCGGCCTCCGACTCGACGACCAGGTCCGCGAGGACGTTGCGCATCAGCGGCTGCTCGACCAGCGCCTTGCCGAACGCCCGCCGGTGGGTGGCGTGGTGGACGGCCCGCAGCGCGCCGTACCGCAGCGCGGAGGCGCCGCCGACGGTGCAGTCCAGCCGGGTCATGTTGACCATCTCGATGATGGTGCGCACGCCGCGGCCCTCCTCGCCGACCAGCCAGCCCACCGCGTCCTCGTACTCGATCTCGGCGGAGGCGTTGGACTTGTTGCCGAGCTTGTCCTTCAACCGCTGCAGCCGCAGCGCGTTGCGGCTGCCGTCGGGCAGCACCCGCGGCAGCACGAAGCAGGACAGGCCGCCCGGGGCCTGAGCCAGCGTCAGGAACAGGTCGGACATCGGGGCCGAGGTGAACCACTTGTGCCCGACCAGCCGGTACGTGCCGTCCCCGACCGGAACGGCACGCGTGGTGTTGGTGCGGACGTCCGAGCCGCCCTGCTTCTCCGTCATCGACATGCCGGCGATCAGCCCGCGCTTGCCGTGCGGCTCGCGCAGCCCGAAGTCGTACTCCCGCGCCGCGAGCAACGGCTCGTAGGCGGCGGCCAGTTCGGGGCTGGTCCGGAGGGCCGGCACGGCGGCGTACGTCATCGAGATCGGGCAGGTGTGGCCCGCCTCGACCTGGCCCCAGACGTAGAACTTCGCGGCCCGGGCGGTGTGCGCGCCCGGCCGGTCGTCCCGCCACGGCGCGGCGTGCAGGCCGTGCTCGACCGCGGTCCGCATCAACTCGTGCCAGTGCGGGTGGAACTCGACCTCGTCGACGCGGTGCCCGTAGCGGTCGTGGGTGCGCAGCACCGGCGGGTTCTCGTTGGCGAGCCGGGCCCACTCGGCCGCCCGCTCCGTGCCGGCCAGCCGCCCCAGGGCGTGCAGTTCGCCGGCCGCCCACCCCGCGCCGGCCCGCTCCAGGGCGCCCAGCAGCGTGGGGTCCTCGGCGACGTCGTGCCCGTACGGGTCGGGAACCTGGTTGGTGACCTCGTGGGTGCTTGCCATCAGTGCCCTCCCAGGGCGCGCAGGGTGAAGGTGACGAGCGCGGGCAGCACCGTCTCCGGCGGCTGCCCGTCGGTCAGCGGCCCGACCAGTGCCTCCCCGACCGCGCCGACGATCGCGGCGGCGGTCAGTTCGGCGTCCTGGGGCGGCACCTGGCCGGAGGCGACGGCCCGGTCGATCCGCCCGGCGATCAGATCCCGGAACGCCCGCCGGAACACCAGCCGCTCGGCCTCGACGACCTGGTCGGCGGGCTCGGCGAGCAGGGCGAACGCCAGCCGCGGCGACTTCATCGCCCGCGCGGCGAAGGTCGCCACCACCGCGGCGACACCGTCCAGCGGGTCCGCCGCCCGCTCGGCCGCCTCCGTCACGGCGCCGATCTCCCGACCGCAGACCGTCCGGAACAGCGTCACGGCGAGATCGGCCTTGCCGTCGAAGTGCTGGTACATGCTGCCGGTGGCGATCCCGGCCCGCTCCGCGACGGCCGCCATCGAACACCCCGCGTACCCGCGCTCGGCGAGCAGCGAGACGGCGGCCCGCACCACGGCCTCCCGCTGGCCGTCGAGCCGGGCCTGGACGGCGGCGGTGCGTCGATAGGCCATACCAAGGATTGAAGCACCGATTCACTGCTTCAGAAAGGGGGGACGCCGAGACGCCCGTCAGGGGCTCGTGGGGGCGCCTCCCGGCCCGCCGATCGCCCCCACTGCCCGGAGCGCGAACGGCAGGAAGCGGTCCGCCGTGGCCCGCGCCGTCGCCGCGTCGACCCGGTCCGGGCGGGGGGTGAGCAGGAAACGGCTCATGAGCGGCCCGACGACCACCGCGCCGAGCAGTTCCGCGTCCGGCACGGCCTCGATCTCGCCGCGCTCGGCGGCACGCCGCACCGCCTCGCCGACGCGCCGGTGGACGGGTTCGAGGAAGGCGGTGGTGAGGGCGTCGGCCAGGGCCGTGTTCCGGGCGGCCTCGCCGACCAGGGCCTGCATCAGGCGGCCGGCCTCGCCGGTGAGCGCGGCGGCCTTGTCGCGGAGCAGGACCCGCAGGTCGCCTTCGAGGGTGCCGGTGTCGGGCTGGGCGTGGACCGCCTCGACGTGGGTCGCGGCGGCGGCGACCACCAGTTCGTCCTTGGAGGACCAGCGCCGGTACAGGGTGGCGGTGGAGACGCCCGCGCGGGCGGCGACCGCGGCGGTGGTCAGCGCGCGGTAGCCGCTCTCGGCGAGGACGGCCAGGGTGGCGTCCAGGATGGCCCGGTCGCGGGCGGCGTCGCGGGGGCGGCCCCGGCGCGGGGTGCTCTGCGGGGTCGCTGGAGGTGCGGTGCGGGTCATGGGGACCAGCCTACGGCGGCGGACCACAACGAAACGAAACCTCTTCGTTTCGTTTATGCTCGGCGGCATGAACGCTCCCACCGGCGTTTCCACGCCCTCCGCGCCCCTGCCCGCGAACACCACCCCGACCGGCCCGGCCGCCGCGACCGACCCCGCCGCCGTCGTCGGCCGCCTGCAGGCGGCCTTCGCCACCGGCCGGACCCGGCCGATCGCCTGGCGCAAGGCCCAACTCCGCGCCCTGCGGAGGATGTTGGTCGATCAGGAGGAGGTGTTCGCCGCCGCCCTGAAGGCCGATCTCGGCAAGAGCCCGACCGAGGCGTACGTCACCGAGGTCGGGTTCACGGTCAAGGAGATCGACCACACCCTGCGCCACCTGGCCCGCTGGCTGCGCCCGCGCCGGGTCGCGGTGCCGCCGGCCCTCGCGCCGGCCCGGGCCCGCACGGTGCGCGAGCCGCTCGGCACGGTGCTGGTGATCAGCCCGTGGAACTACCCGCTGCAACTGGCGCTGACCCCGCTGGTCGGCGCGCTCGCCGCCGGCAACTGCGCGGTGGTGAAGCCCAGCGAGCTCGCCCCGGCGACCTCGGCGGCACTCGCGCACTGGCTGCCGCGGGTCCTGGACCCGCAGGCCGTGGCCGTGGTCGAGGGCGGCGTACCGGAGACCACGGCCCTGCTGGAGCAGCGCTTCGACCACGTCTTCTACACCGGCAACGGCGCCGTCGGCCGGATCGTGATGACCGCCGCGGCCCGTCATCTCACGCCCGTGACACTGGAGTTGGGCGGAAAGAGCCCGGCCGTGGTCGACCCGGGCGCGGACTTGGCGGCGGCCGCCCGCCGGATCGTCTGGGGCAAGTTCATGAACGCGGGCCAGACCTGCGTCGCCCCCGACTACGTCCTGGCGATCGGCGACACCGCGCCCGCGCTGGAAGCCGAACTGACCGCCGCGATCCGGGAGATGTACGGCGAGGACCCCGCCCGCAGCGCGGACTACGGGCGGATCGTCAACGAGCGCCACTTCGACCGGCTGACGGCGCTGCTGGCGGACGGCCGGCTGGTGACCGGCGGCGATCACGACCGGGCCGGGCGCTACCTGGCGCCGACGGTGCTGGCGGACGTCGACCCGGAGGCGCCGGTGATGCGCGAGGAGATCTTCGGCCCGGTGCTGCCGATCGTCCGCGTCCCGGACCTGGACGCCGCGATCGCGTTCGTCACGGCCCGCGACAAGCCGCTGGCGCTGTACGCCTTCACCGCGTCCGCGCGGACCAGGCGGCGGCTGATCGCCGAGACCTCCTCCGGGGCGCTGTCCTTCGGCATCCCGAACGCCCATCTGACCGTCCCCGGGCTGCCGTTCGGCGGCGTCGGCGAGAGCGGGCAGGGCGCCTACCACGGCCGGTACTCGGTGGAGACGTTCAGCCACACCAAGGCGGTGCTGGCGAAGCCGCTGGCGCTGGACACCCTGCGGCTGGCGTACCCGCCGTTCACGCCCGGCAAGTCCCGGCTGCTGCGCCGCTTCCTGTGAGGTGAACGCGCGCAGCCACCCGCGGAGGGGATACGCGGGTGGCTGCGCGCGGGTGGGCTCGGCTACGGGCGGGGCAGCACGCAGCCTGCCCGGGTCAGGTCGAGCACGTTGCCGGCGGCGAAGCAGTTCGGGATGGTGTAGGTCTCCTGCGCGTAGCCGATGTTGGGGTGGATGGTCACCGCGCCGTTCTGGTCGACCTCGCACGGGTTGTTCAACGTACAGGTCTGGCCGTCCTCGTTCATGGTGTTGTTCACCGCGACGACCTGGCCGCTGTTGACGTCGACCACCGGGGAGCCGGAGGTGCCGCCGATGATGTTGCAGCCGGAGGTGTAGCGGACCGAGTCCTTGAAGGTCCAGCCGCCCTCCTTCAACTGGTAGGCGAAGCCGTCCACGTTGCAGGAGTAGATGGTCTTCCAGTACCCGGACGGCACCTTGATCGCGCTGCCGGCCACCGGGTGGGTGGTGGACATGGTCAGCGGGGATATCCCGTAGCGGCTCTTGATGCTCGCGTACGTGGTGCTCAGCCGGTAGAGGGTGACGTCGGTGTCGGTCATCGTCGAGTAGAGGACCCGGTTGGCACGCACCGTGCCGAGGCTGCCGCCGGTCGAGCTGAGCAGGGTGAAGCTGCGGGTCGACGCCTTGTCGGTGATCACCTGGCCGGCGGCCGGCATGCCCGTCTCCAGGCAGTGGCCGTTGGTGAGGATCAGCCCGGGGTCGGTGTCCACCGAGTTGGGCATCCGGATCAGCGAGCCGGAGCAGTTGCTGAGCGCGACCGTCCCGGCCAGGTTCACGGTGACGGCGGACGCGGGGGTGGCGGTGACCAGGGCGGTCCCGGCGAGCAGGACGGTGCCGAGCGCGCCGATGAGCGGCTTCTTCATGAGGGTGCCTCTCGGGATGCGGGGTCCCTGTGGGGGTGCCGTGGGGTTCCCCTAAATTGGCGCGCCCATGACATCCTGTCAAGAGCCGCGACACCCTCGACTTCCGGTCAACGGTCCGTCAACTCGCCTTCCAGTGGCGGCTTCCCAGGTTGATCAGCCGCAACTGGGTGCGCACCGTGTCCGCGATCGCGGCCCGCTCGGCCGGGTCGGCCTCGACCAGCGCCAGCGCGGTGGTGACCATCCGGTCCACGTACAGCTCGGCCAGCATCCGGCGGTCGCCCGCCGACCAGCCGGCCAGCTCCGGGCGCAGCGCCAGCAGCTCGGCCAACTCCTCGGCGAAGTGCCGCAGTTCGGCGCCGACCGCGTCGCGCACCGGCTTCACCCCGCCGTGCCGCTCGCGGGCCAGGAAGCGGATGTAGGCGGCGTGCTCGGCGACGTGCGCGTCGATCACCTCGACCGAGCGGTCGATCAGCTGCTCGGGGTCGCCGCTGCCGGCGAACACCGCGCGGACCATCTCGTGCAGGTTGGCCAGCGACTCCTGGACCAGCACCACGCCCAGTTCGGCCAGGTCGGCGAAGTGCCGGTAGAAGCCGGCCGGGGAGAGGCCGGCGGCCCTGGTCACCTCGCGCACGCCGAGGCCGCTCAGGTTCTGCCGCTCCAGCAGGGCAAGGGCGGCGTCCAGCAGGGCGCGGCGGCTGGCCTGCTTCTGGGCCTGGCGGCTCCTGGGGGCCGGGGCGGGGGTCTCGGTCACGGCGTTCAGTAAACAACTGTTTGCCGAAAATGGCCAGCCCCGCTAGAGTGCTGACCAGCTTTCAGCGAACAGTTGTTAGCCGAAATTCGGAGGTGCCACCGTGCTGCTCTTCGCCCTGCTCGCCCTCGGCCTGCTCGCCGGGGCCGCCGCCCACCTGCCCGGCCCGGTGTTCCTGGTCGCCGCCACCGCCGTCGCCGGCTGGCTGCTGCTGTTCGCGGCCCGCGAGCGGCTCACCCGCACCCACCGCCACTGACCCAGGAGGTCCGCCGTGTCCACCCCGCGCACCACCGCCTCGGAGGCCGACCAGCTCGCGGTCGCCTCCTTCGTCCTCGGCCTGCTCGGCCTGCTGCTGTTCAACCTGGTCCTCGGCCCGCTGGCCGTGGCCCTCGCCGTGCTCGCCCTGCACCGGGGCACCGCCCGCCCGCTCCGGGCCCGCCTCGGCCTGCTGCTCGGCCTCGCCGACCTGGCCGTCCTCGCCGCCGCCGTGGCGGCCGGCCACGGCTCGCTCTTCCACCTGGGCTGACCGACGGCTGTCGGTTTTTCACCATGGCCTGTCGGCTCGGCACCTCGCCCACCGGCCACGGGCCGCCGTACCGTCGAACAGCAGACGGAAAACGGCAAAGGAGACCCTCCACCATGAGCACCATCACCCTGTACGGCGCCACCGGCACCATCGGCTCCCGGGTGCTGGCCGAGGCGCTGCGCCGCGGCCACACCGTCACCGCGGTGGTCCGCCACCCCGCGAAGCTGACGGTCGAACACCCCGCGCTGACCGTCGCGGTCGGCGACGTGCTGGACCCGGCGTCGGTGGCCGAGCACGCCAAGGGCGCGGACGTGGTGGTCAGCGCGGTCGGCGGCGGCGACGGGCCGGGCCACCTGGCGCTGATCGAGCCGTCCTTCGAGTCGCTGGTCGCGGGCCTGCGCACGCTGGGCGCGGACGCGCCGCGGCTGATCACGGTGGGCGGCGCGGGCTCGCTGCGCACCCCCGACGGCAAGCAGGTGTGGGACGCCGAGGGCCTGCCGGAGTTCCTGCTGCAGATCATGCACGCCCACGGCGACGCGCTCGACTACCTGCGCACCGTCACCGACCTGCGGTGGACCAACCTCTCGCCGGCCGGCACCATCGCCCCCGGCGAGCGCACCGGCGCCTACCGCACCGGCCTGGAGGACCTGCTGATCGGCGCGGACGGCGAGAGCCGGATCTCCACCGAGGACTACGCGGTGGCCCTGGTGGACGAGATCGAGCAGCCGAAGCACCTCGGCGAGCGCTTCACCGTCGCGTACTGACGGCACGCCCGCAGCGGCCCGACCCCCGACAGGCAGTCCCCGGCACCGGCTCCGGGGGCTGCCTGTCAGGCTTCCGGCTCTCGGCGCGCGGTGGCCCCCTGCCGTGGAGCCGCTGGCAGGTGCGGCCCGGTCACCACCGCGACCGGCCTCGCGGGTGCCCCGCCCCGGACGGGCGTGGCGACAGCCGGCGGCGCTGCCGGCAGGAGGCCGCCAAAGGCCGGCCGGCTCAGTCGGGGATGATCAGCGCGGGGGTGTCGCGGGTGAGCACCTCGCCGCGGAAGAACGCGGGGCTGCGGCGGACCATCACGGCCATCACGACCAGGCCGAGCGCCAGCAGGCCGGCGCCGACCACGAAGACGCTGCCGATGCCGAACACCGAGCTGCCGCTGCCGTAGGACGGGTCGATCATGTCGATCATCGACTTGCCGAAGATCGCGGCCAGGGTGAGCCCGCCGATCACCGGGAAGACCACCTTGAGCACCGCGTCGCGCAGCGACTTGCGGAAGTCGCCGCGGAAGTACCAGGCGCAGGCGAACGCGGTCAGCGAGTAGTAGAAGCAGATCATCAGCGTCAGCGCGGCGATGGTGTCGGCCAGCACGTGCGAGCTGACCAGCGTCATCACGGTGTAGAACACGCCGGTGCCGACACCGGCCGTGACGATCGCCCGGCCCGGGGTCTTGTAGCGCTCGTTGACCCTGGTGAAGGAGGCGGGCAGCGCCTCGTACACGCTCATCGCCAGCACGGTGCGGCTGACCGGGATGAAGGTGGTCTGCAGGCTGGCGGAGGCGGAGGCCAGCACCGCAACGAACAGCAGCACCCCGAGGACCGGGCCCATCACCGGGCCGGCCAGCACGGCCAGCACGTTGGAGGAGGTCTCCGGGTTGCCGAGGCCGGTGCCGGTGGTGCCGACGCCCGCGTACATCTGCACCGCGACGGCGGTGAACAGGTAGGAGCCGACCAGCACCACCATGGCGAGCATCGCGGCCCGGCCGGGGGTCTTCTCGCTGCCGCCGGTCTCCTCGTTGGCGCTCAGACAGGCGTCCCAGCCCCAGTACATGAACAGCGACAGCGACAGGCCGGCCACGAACGCGGTGAAGGAGCTGGCCGCGAACGGGTTGAGCCAGCTCCAGGAGAAGTGCAGCGACCCGGCGGCGCCGTGGCCGGTGGCCTTGGTGATCGCCATGACGCCGAACAGGCCGAGGACGGCCAGTTGCAGGCCGACCAGGGCGTATTGGACGCCCTTGGTGGCGGTCATGCCGCGGTAGCTGATCATCGTCGCGACCGCGATCAGCCCCAGGCAGGTGACCACGTGCACCAGCTTGTTGTCGTTGAGCGCGGCGACCGAGTCGCTGCGGGTGATCTCGCCGAGCAGCAGGTACAGGTACTCGGTGGCGACGCCCGCGAGGTTGGACAGCACGATGATGGTGGCGATCACCAGGCCCCAGCCGCACATCCAGCCGACCTTCGGGCCGAACGCCTTCACCGTCCAGGTGAAGGAGGTGCCGCTGTCGGGGATCGCCTTGTTCAGCTCCCGGTAGGCGAAGGCCACCAGCATCATCGGCAGGAAGCCGGCCAGGAAGAGCGCGGGCATCTGCAGGCCGACGGCGGCCACGGTGGTACCCAGCGTCGTGGTCAGGCAGTACACCGGGGCGACCGTGGACACGCCGATCACGGCGTTGCCGAGCAGGCCCACCGAGTTGCTGTTGAGGCCCTTGGAGCGGACGCCGCCGGGGGCGTCCGACCCGGCGGCGACGTCGGCGCCGGTCCGCGGGCGATTGTCGAGCTGAACCATGCGGGAACCGTAACTCCCACTGTTTCCGCAGCTTGTCACGGCGAGAGTCCACGGTTTACCTGGGTTTCGGGCACTGCTAGGCTCTGTTTCCGTTGATTACATGATCTTTTCGCGGGTATTGCCTTCGTTTCCGCCCTGGAAACCCGCTCTCGACCCGGGACGAAAACCGCACCTCGCCCCGTTCCGGCCCTTTCGGACATCGGTATGAGAAACGACACATACCCGTCCGAACCGGGAACCGGCCGCCCGGACGGCGCGTCAACGACCGTTCGGACACCTCTGGTTTCCGCCGCCCGCGGGCCCCTATGGTTCCCCCGTCACTCCAGGGAGGGGACCGGCATGACCGGCACGCTGACGTCCGACACCGAAATCCGCACCGTCCGGGCCGGCCGCCCCGGGCCCGGTCCCGTCCGCTGCTCCGTCGGCGACCTGCTGCTCGCCGACCTCCCGGTGTCCGTGGTCCTCTTCCACGACCGCCCGCTCGACGCCGACGCCCTCGCCGACGGCCTCGCCCGCGCCCTCGACCGGCTGCCCGAGTTCGCCGGCCGCCTGCGCACCGGCCCCGACGGCGACCTCCACATCGACACCGACGACTCCGGCGTCCCCTTCACCGTCGCCGACGCCCCCTGGACCCTCACCGAGGCCTTCGACCGGATGGCACTGCCCGCCAACGGCCTGGTCGACCACGTCCGCGCCGCCGACGCCCGCCGCGAGCGCCTGCCGCTGCTCACCGTCCGGCTCAACCGCCTCGCCGACGGCACCGGCGCCCTCGGCATCTCCTGGCACCACGCCGTCGGCGACATGCACACCTTCGCCCTGCTGCTGCGCACCTGGTCCGCCTGCACCGAGGGCGCCGAACCGCCCGCCCTCTCCCCCACCGCCGACCGCGACCGCCAACTCGACGCCCACCTGCCCGCCGAGGACGGCGGCACCCCCTCGCTGCGCCTGCCCTCCCCCGAGGAGGCCGCCGAACTGCGGCGCACCGTCGCCGCCGCCGGCCTCGCCAACCGCACCGTGCAGATCTGGTTCTCCCCCGCCGAGGCCGAACGCCTGCGCACCGCCCTCGCCGCCGAGGCCGGCCGCCGGCTCTCCGTCAACGACGCGTTCTGCGCGCACCTGCTGCACGTGCTGCGCGAACTCGACGGCCGGGCGGACCAGGAACAGACCCTCACCGTGCCGGTCAACCTGCGCCGCATCCTCGGCCTGCCCGACGGCGCGCTCGGCAACCTGCTCGGCGAGATCCGGCTGCCGCTCCGCCCCGGCGCCACCGCCGCCCGGTACGCCGCCGAACTGCGCACCGCCGTCGAGGAGTTCACCGAACGCCACCTCTCCGCCCGGAGCAACCTGCGGTTCCTGCAGAGCATCGGGCCCGACCGGATCACCGACTGCGTGCCCGCCGGCTTCGACCCCGCCCGGCGCACCCTCACCCTCTCCAGCTGGTGCCGCCTCGGCCTGCACGACCTCCCGCTGGCCGGCCACCGCCCGATCGCCTTCAGCCCCGCCGCCACCCTCCAACTCCCGTGGAGCTCCTGGCTGGTCGAGGGACCCGGCGGCGAGGGCCTGCTCTGCACGCTGGTCCTGCCGGCCCGCCTCGCCGCGAAACTGCGCGGCGCGCCGGACCTGCTGCACCGCTACCGGGAGGCGTCCGACCCGCTGCCCGCCGTCGGGCCGCGCAAGCTGCTCTGAGCGTCAGCCCGCGGCCCTCGCCCGGGCGACGGCGTCCGTGTACAGCTCGGTGGTGAGGTCCGCGTCCGCGACGCCGAGGCGGCGCAGCGCGCGGCGGACGGCCGCCAGCGCCGCCGGCAGGTCCGCGGCGTCCCGGGCCGGGGTCTCCACCTCCAGGAACACCCCGGCCAGCTCCGGCACCGCCACCACGGTCGCCAGCAGCGGGCGGCCGTCCTGGGTCAGCTCCCAGTTCCGGCAGCGCTTCTCGAAGGCGAGCGTCTCCACCAGCCCGCTCCCGCGCAGGACCGCCCGGGCCGCCGCCGCGTCGCCCACCGCCGTCTCGGTCTCCGGCTTCGACCCCGACGCCTCGTCCACGGCCGCCCCTTTGTACGTCAGCAGCGCCCGCGTCCCCGCCGCCCCGGTCACCGTCCGCACCCGCACCTCGGCTCCCGCCGCTCCCAACTCCCCACCGGGCCAGTCGAAGTAGACGTCCCGGTACACCTCCTCCCGCCCCGGGCCGCCGGCCCACGCCGCCAGCCGCCCGACCAGCCCGGCCGGGTCCGCCACCCGGGCCTTCAGCTCCGCCTCGATCGTCATACCGTCCCTTCCCTCCGTCCGGCATCCTGCCGGCCCTGTCGGCGCTACCGGTCCTGCCCGCCGAGTACCCGCTCCACCGCGCGCAGCGCCGCGTCCCACGGGTACGGGAGGGCGTCGCCGGTGCCGGGCTCGTTCGGGACGAAGCCGTCCTCGCCGAGCAGGACGTGGACGCCGGCCTCGCGCAGGGTGGCCGCGCTGCGGGCGAACTGCGGGTGGGCGGCGAGCGCCGTGTTGACGCACGGCATGACGAGCACCGGGACGCCCTTGCCGAGCGCCTCGGCCGCGTAGCCGACCACCCAGGAGGTGGTGAGGCCGAGGGCCAGGCTGTTGAAGGAGTTGAAGGTGGCCGGGGCGAACAGCACCGCGTCCGGCGGCGGCAGCACGTCCGGCCGGCCCGGCCACCGGTACGCCGACTTCACCGGGTACCCGGTCAGCTCCTCCAGCTCCGGCAGCTGCGCCTCCAGCCACCCCCGCGCCGCCGGCGTCAGCCCGACCGCCACCTCCCACCCCCGCCCCCGTGCGTCCCGGACCGCCCCCGGCAGCCCGAACACCGCCCCCGCGCCCGACCCGAACAGGTACACCACCGGCCGCCCGGCCCCACCGCTCTCCATCCCGCCATGCAACCGGCCCACCGCCCGTCCCCGCAATCCCGCCGGCCCGGAAACGCCGGAAGCCCCGAACCGATCCCGGCCCGGGGCTCCTGCACTGGTCACGCACTGTGGGCGCAGACGGTTTCGAACCGCCGACATCCGCCTTGTAAGGGCGGCGCTCTACCGCTGAGCTATGCGCCCCCGCCGAGGTGGACCGGCGGGGCCGGTCGCACGACGAGTGGACAGACTACCTGGTCCCGGGTGTGGTTCGCCGCCCCCTGCGGAAGGGGGTGTCCCGGGGGGTGCCGGGCGGGGCGGGTGATCGGCAAGAATGGCGAGTGGCGTGGCTGGACGGAACGGAGCAGGGAGCGCGTGGTGAGGGTGGCCGGCGGCGGTGGCGGGGGTCGGGCGGCTGGTGGGCGGCGGCCGCCGGGACGGCGCGCGCGCGGACGCCAGGGCGGCCCGGGAGGCGGCCCAGGAGTCGTTCTACGAGCTGGACTCGGCGCAGCGGGACGCCCTGCTCGCCGTGGAGACGGTGAAGTCGGCGGGCGAGCCGGCCACCGCCCGCCGGGTGGAGCAGGAGTACGCGGACCTGGTGGCCCGGATCGACCAGGTGACGGTGGCCTACCTGGGCGCGCTGGACGCGGTCGACCTGGAGGCGGCCGAGCTGGACCCGTCGGCGGCGTCCCGCGCGAAGCAGCAGTTGGAGCAGGCGAAGCGCGAGCTGGACGCCAAGCGCACCGAGCTGGGCACCTTCGTGGGGCGGCTGCAGCCGCTGGTGGAGCACGCCGAGGCACAGCTGATCCGGGTGACGCCGGCCGTGGAGCGGGCCAAGCAGGCGCTGCTGGCTGCGCACACCGCGCTGGAGCAGGCCCGCGGCGCGGGGCTGCGGGCGGACGACCTGGCGGCCCGGCTGGCGGAGCTGTCGCCGGAGCTGACCAGGCTGAACCAGGGGGTGTCGCAGCACGGCGTGCCGGCCACCCTCCAGCGTGCGGAGGACGTGGTGCGGCGGGCCGAGGCGGTCCGGGCGGAGGCGGCGGGCCTGCCGGAGCGGGCCGGTGAGATCGACCGCCGGGTGGGCACGCTGCGGACCCGGATCGACGCGCTGGAGAACCGGGCGGGCACGGTGGAGCCCGCGCTGAGCGAGCTGCGGCGGCGGTTCTCGGCGGCCTGCTGGCAGGACCTTCAGCACGTGTCCGCGCAGACCGCGGACGCGGTGCGGACCGCCCGGTCGCGGCTGACGGACGCGGTGCAGGCCCGGGGCGACCAGCGCTGGGCGGACGCCACGGCGGCGATCGGCACGGTGCGGGCGCTGCTGGACACCGCGGAGGGCTCGGTGACGGCGGTCAACGAGCGGTTGCGGCAGTTGAACGAGGTGCAGCACGACCCGCAGCGGGAGATCGAGCGGGCCCGGTTCGCGCTGCGCGACGCGCAGCGGCTGGCGATGGCGGGCCGGCAGGCGCCGGATCCGCGGCACGCCGGTCCGCTGGACGCGGCGGTGGGCCGCCTGGACCGGGCGGTCGCCTCGCTGGAGCAGGCCGGTCGGCACCCCGACTACTGGCAGTTCCTGACCGAGTTGGCGGCGGTGCGGGAGACCGCGGCCGAGGTGGTCACGATGATCCGGGGCCACTGAGCGGACGACGGCCGGAAGCGGGGACGGCGGCCGGCGGCCGGGACGCCGAGGGAGCTGCCGGTTCGCGGCGCGCCCTCGGTACCCTGCTGACCATGCCTCGCTACGACTTCCGCTGCCGCTCCTGCGGCGCCACGTTCGAACTGAGCCGCCCGATGGCCCGGGCCAACGATCCTGCCGTCTGCCCGCAGGGCCACCCCGACACGGTGAAGCTGCTGTCGACCGTCGCCGTCACCGGCGCGGCGGGCGCGGCCGCCCCCGCGCCGAGCGGCGGCGGGGGCGGCTGCTGCGGGGCGGCTGCTGCGGCTGACCGGCCGCGGGGTGACGGCACGTCCGAAGCAACGGTGCACCGGAAAGTGACGGCGCGCCGGAAGTGACGGTGCGTCAGCCGACGGCGGCCGTCACCGCGCCGGCCCGGACCCGGGCGAGCATCTGCCGGACGATCTCCTCGCCGGCCGCGACGCCGATCTCGGTGAGCGCGGTGACGCCGTCGGCGGCCCACCCGGTCTCGGCGAGTTCGCCGTGGCCGGGGCGCCAGCCGTGGTCGGCGGTGAGCAGGAGTTCCGCGTCGAGCAGGGAGTCGCCGGCGGCGAGGACCGTCTGCGCGCCGGTGCGGCGGCGGACCTCGGCGAGCGCGGCGCTCTTGGACAGCGGCGCGGGCACCGCGTAGACCTTGCGGCCCTGGAGGGAGACCGTCCAGCCGCGGTCGGCGCACCAGGCGGTGAGGTCGTCGATCCAGCCGGCGGGGAGCTCGGCGCGTTCGACCACCAGGTAGGCGAACAGGTCGTCGGCGACCCGCCGCTTGTGCGTCCACTCCGGGTCGGCGGCGATGGCGAGGTGTTCGACCACCTCCGGCAGGGGGGCGCTGGCGGCGTCCAGCCGGGTGCGGACCTCGCGCTGCCAGTCGGTGTCGGGCACGCCGTCGACCAGCAGGTGGCCGCCGTTGGAGCAGACCGCGTACGGGGGGAGCCAGCCGGGGGTGGGGCCGGGCAGGTTGATCCGCTCGTACTGGGTGCGGGTGCGGGTGGTGATCGGGACCACCGGGACCTGCTCGGCGAGTTCGGCGAGCAGTTCGGCGGCCTTCTCGGTCATGAAGGAGAGCGCCTTGCCGTCGTGCACCTCCACCGAGAGCAGTCGCGGGGCGAGCCGGTCGGGCACGTCCAGGGCGAGCGCGCGGTTGGAGTAGACGAGGGTGCGGTCGAGGTCGCTGGCGACCAGGAACTGCGGCACGGGCGGGGTCTCCTTCGGTCGGGGGCAGGGTCAGGTGTGGACGGCGGTGCCGTCCGCACCGGTGGCGCCACGGGTGTAGCGCGGGTGGATCAGGCCGACGCAGCTGTAGGGCAGTTCGTCGACCTCTTCGACGGGGACGCCGCGCTGGGCGGCGAGCAGCCGGACGTGGTCGAGGTCGGCGCCGGTGCCGCGGCGGGCGAGGATCCGCCAGGGGACGCGGCGCAGCAGGACCCGGGTGGTCTCGCCGACGCCGGGCTTGACCAGGTTGACGCTGTCGATGCCGTACTCGGCGCTGATGCGTTCGACGGCCGCCCAGCCCTCCCAGGTGGGGGTGCGGTCGGCGGTGGCGAGGCGGGCGCTCTCGGCGGCGACGGCGTCGGCGACGGCGGGGAACGCGGCGGCGACGGTGTCGACGAACTGGGCGGAGACGTCGGCGCCGGCCAGCTGCCGGTAGTACTTGGCGCCGTGGAACTCGCCGGGCCCGGTCAGGTCGGCGCGCAGCACGGTGCGGGAGATCAGGCCGGAGACGGTGGAGTTGAGGCAGGCGGACGGGATCAGGAAGTCGTCGCGGGTGCCGTAGGTGCGCACGCAGCTGCCGGGGTCGGCGAGGACGGCGAGGCCGGGGTCGAAGCCGGTGCCGGCGAGTGCCTGGTCGAGTTCGCGGGTGATGGCGCCCTTGCCCGTCCAGCCGTCGACGAAGACGACGTCGGCGGGGCGGTGGTGGGCGGCGAGGTGCTGCAGGGCGACCCGGTCGATGCCGCGGCCGCGGACGATGGAGACGGTGTAGTGCGGCACGTCGAGGCCGTGGGCGTGGGCCAGCCAGCGGCGGATCAGCACGCCGACGGGCGTGCCGGCCCGGGCCAGCGAGGCGAGCACCAGGTGCGGTCCGCGTTCGCGCAGCAGCGTCTCGGCGACGGCGCCGACGGCGGTGGCGAGGCGGGTCGCGGAGGCGTCCAGCGCGGTGTGGAACAGCTGCTGGTACTCGGCGCTGGGCTGGTACTCGACGGGCAGCGATTCGGCGTAGTGGGCGCCGCCGGACTGCACGGCCTCCTCGCGTTCCTCGGTGGGCGCTTCGAGGTGGACGTCGGAGAGGTCCTTGAGCAGCCAGGTGACGTCCGCGGCCGGGTAGCTGGAGAAGGCCGGCCCGTGCAGCGGGCGGGCGGTGGGCGGGGACGGGCGGTGTGTGGGGTCATGCCGGGCCTTCGGTGGGGTGCGCAGGGGTGATGCTCGGTCAGCGGGTGGTCGGCGGGGCGTCAGGCGGGTGGCGCGGGGCGGTACGACGGGAGAACGGCGAGCACCACGTGGTCGGTGGTGGTGCGCAGGCGGGGCAGCAGGGCGTCGGGGCCGTGGTGCAGGGCGGGGGTGTCGGCGGGGTCGTCGACGACCAGGACGACGGTGTCGAAGCGGCGGGCCGGGTCGCTGCCGGGGGCGACGTTGTAGGCGTAGCGCTCGGTGGAGTCGTCGCCGGCCGGGTCGTCGTGGGCGGTGAAGGCGAGCCGGGTGCGGATCGCGTAGCCGGGGTGGTCGTGGGCGAACACCGGGGAGCGGGTGGTGGTGGAGAACCGCACCTCGGCATCCGGCAGTCGGCGTTGCAGCGCCTCGGCGAGCCGCAGCGGGGCGTACATCAGCTCCTCGCAGCCGAGCACCAGGACGCGGCGGGGTTCGGGGCCGACGGCGGCGGCGAGGGCGGCGCCGAGGGCCGGGAGCGCCTCGTCGAGGCGGCGGCGGTGGGCGGGCGTGAAGCCGTGCCGGCCGCCGTCGGGCAGGCCCTCGGGCCAGGGCAGCCGCAGCCGCGTCAGTTCGCCCTGCGGGCCGGCGGGTCGGGGCTGGTCGGGGGCGGCGTCGATGAGGGCGCGGGCGCGGTCCAGCACGTCCTCCGGGAGGTGGACGCCGCCGCCGGCGGTGGCCACCAGGTCGACGCGGGCGCCGAGTTCGGCCGCGGCCTCGTGCAGGCGGGCGCGGTCGGCGGGGGTGCGCAGGTCGACCAGGGCGACCACCACGTACCGCTCGCGGGGGTGGGCGGCGTGCAGGGCGCGGACGGTGTTGAGGACGGTGGTGCCGGTGGAGAACTCGTCGTCGACCAGCACCAGGGGGCCGTCGCCGGCGAGCAGGGCCGGGTCCTCGGGGAGCAGCAGGTGGCTGGTGGCGTGCGAGTGCTCCTCCTCGAAGCCGCCGAGCGGGGCGAGGCCGGGCACGGGGCGGCGGGTGGAGTGCAGGTAGGGCGCGTCGAGGCCGTCGGCGACGCTGTGGCCGAGGGCGGTGGCGGTCTCCGCGTAGCCGAGGACCACGGCGCGCGCGGTGTCGGCGGGGCCGAGCAGTTCGGCGACCCGGCGGCCGAGTTCGAGGCCGGCGCCGTGCACCACCTCGGGCCGCTGCGGGACGTGCTTGCCCAGCACCTGGGAGACCAGCAGGTGGGCGCGCTTGGGGTTGACGCGCAGCGCGAGGCCGATCAGCGCGGTGAGCTCGGGCCCGCCGCTCAGGCGCAGGCCGAGGCGGTCGGTGACCCACTGGCCGGTCCAGGGCTCGGCCCCGACCGGCCCGGGGGCGGTGGTGTCGGCGGTCATCGGGGCTCCTCTCATCACGACGACGGGCGGCGCGGGTGGTGTGCGTGGTGCGGATGGTGCTGGTGGTGCCTGGTAGGACGCACGGGTGCGCGTCCGGGTTCGAGCGTACGGGGCGGGCCGGGGCCCGCGGATCGGCCGTCCGGCGAGGTCTCCCGCACCGTTCGGCGAGGTTCCGCGCGCCGTTCGGTGCGGGTCGGCCCGCCGCCCGGTGGAGGCGAGGGTCGTCCGATCGGCCGACGGGGGCTGACGCCCCGTCAGGCGACGCAGGCGGAGAGCAGTTCGGCGAAGGACACCTCGGCGCGGGCGACGCCGAACACCTCGGCGCGCAGCAGCACCCGCTCGGCCCAGGCCCGGTGCGGCTTGGCCTCGTTCATCTTGTTGGTGTACGCGGAGCGGCTGACCCCGCCGCCGCCGCGGTGCTGCTGGAGGATGTCGCGGGCGTCGCACAGCTCCTCGTGGGTGACCACGGACAGCGCGTGCACGGCGGCGACGTGGCTGGGGTGGATGCAGGTCTTGCCGAGCAGGCCGTTGGCGCGGTCGAGTTCGATCTCGCGGATCAGCCCGTCCAGGTCGTGCTCGATCAGCCGCTGCCGGACCCGGTCGGCGGGCGGGGTGGCCTCGGCGAACGGGGTGCGGCGCAGCTGCGGCTTGAACATCCGCTCCTGGAGCGGGAAGTACTCCCAGACCGGCCCGGTGACGGTGAACCCGGTGCCGTCGGCGCGGCCCAGCACGTTGACCACGTCGCCGATCACCTGCGCGACCAGCGCCACGTCGTACGCGGTCAGGTCGGGCGAGCGGCGCAGCCCGTACGCGGAGCACAGGTCGGTGACGCCGAGCCGGACGGCGAGGACCCGTGCGCGGTGCTTGTCGAGCAGGCGGGCGATGCCGAAGAGCTGCTCGCGGCGGCTCTCCAGGTGGGCGAGTTCGGGCGATTCCAGCACCGGCATGACGAACAGCCGCTGCCCGCCCGCCTCTTCGGCCTCGGCCAGCGCCTCCAGGAAGGGCTGGCCGCTGTCCTCGGTGAACTTGGGCACCACGAAGCCGCTGAGCAGCCGCAGCGCGGGGCCGAGCCGCCGGGCCAGGTCGGTGATCTGCTCGGCGGCCCGGACCCGGACGAACAGCAGCGGCAGGTCCGGGCCGTCGGCGGAGTCCGCGGCGAGTCCGGCGAGTTGGGCGACCAGGTTGTGCTCGGCGTCGGTGACCTCGTGGTCGGCGATCGCGTCCTCCAGGCACAGCACCATGGAGACGACGCCGCGGGCGGCCTGCTTGCGGATGTCGCCGGCCAGGGTGGGGCGGGTCGCGGGGCTGTAGAGCGTGGCGCCGAGCGCGGTGGCCAGGACGTCCGCCGGGCTGTCCCGGTCGAAGGCGGCGGGCTGCTCGTGAAAGAGCCGGCTGCGGACGTCGTCCGCGAGATGCCCGAAGTGGCGCAAAGTGCTCTCCCGCTGTGGTCTGTCGGGGCCCCGTTCGGGGGCCTGGAACGGCTGACGCCTCGACACATGGACGGTTGGCGCGGCCGGATAGTTCGCCGGTGCGCGGTCGCCGCGGTGGGGTGCGGGGGCAGCGGGCCGCCGGCCGCCCATCGTACGACCGGACGAGGCCGGCAGGGCCGTTCGAAACATCGAATTCTCGCAAGCTTGTCGGCGCCGTCATCCGCTGCCGCCGCCGGCACCCTCCCGCGGCGCCGCGGGCGGCCTCCCGTCCCGCCGCGGGGCTCGCCGATGCCGCGCCCCGCGTTGTCCCGGGCCCCCGGCAGGCGGCAGGATGGTGCGTTATGACGCACGTGATGGCGAAGGGCGCCAATATCCCGCTGACGGCCAACGCCGTCCGTGCCGTCCTGCGTTGGACGGACACCCCGGGCATCCCGGACGTGGACGCCTCGGCCCTGCTGCTGGCCGGCGACGGCAGGGTGCGCGACGACTCGGACTTCGTGTTCTACAACCAGCCCCGGCACCCGTCCGGCCTGGTCCGCCACCTGCCCAAGCAGGCCGCGGACGGCTGGATCTGGGACGCGGTGGAGATCGACCTGGCGAAGCTGTCGGTCGGGGTGGACCGGGTGGTGCTGGCCGGCTCCGCCGAGGGCGGCGCGTTCCCGGCGGTGCCCGGCCTGCGGGTGCTGCTGTTCGACGCCGGCGCGCCCGAAGGGACGCCGGCACTGGCCGAGTTCGCCGTGGACGAGCACGAGCAGGTGACGGCGCTGGTCGCGGCCGAGCTGTACCGGCGCGCGGGCGGCTGGAAGTTCCGCGCCGTCGGCCAGGGGTACGTGGACGGGCTGATCGCGCTGGCCACCGACTTCGGCATCACCGTGGAGGACTCCGCCGGCGACGGCGGCGCCCCGCTGGCCGCCGATCCGCGGCTGCCCGGTCCGGCGCCCGCCGCCGCGCCGGCCGCCGCCCGCCCGCGCCGCTCCCGGCGGACGAGGACGACTGGACGCTCGCCCCGGCCCGGCCCGCCGCGGCCCCCGCGCCCGTCGCCGCCGCGCCCGCGGAGCCGGCCGCCGCGCCGCCCGCGCCGATCGCTCCCCGCCGCCGCCCGCGCTGCCGCCGACCGTGCACCACACCGCGCAGGCGGCCCCGCCGGCCGCCGGGTACGGCTACCCGCCGCCGCAGCCCCAGCCGCAGGGTTACGGCTACCCGCCGCCCCAGCCGGCCCCGGGCGGGTACGGCTACCCGCAGCCGCAGGCCGCGGGCTACGGGTATCCGCAGCAACCCCCGGCCCAGCCGCAGCCGTTGCCGCAGCAGCCGGCGCCGCCGCAGCCCCAGCAGCCGGGCGTGCCGTTCGCGCTGCCGCCGCAGGGCCCGCAGTTCCAGCCGCGCTGAGCCGGGCCGGCCGTCACTGGCCGGCCGGCTCCGAGGGCGTCTTGTAGCCGCGCTCCCACTGCATGCCGAAGCCGTAGAGCCGGTCCAGGTCGGACTGGAAGCCGTGCACGTACCGCACTTCGCGGCGGATGGTCAGCTTGCCCTCGCCGTCGTTCTCGATCAGCACCACGGCGCACGAGCGGGCCGCGGCGGCCCGCTCGTCCAGCTTGATCTCGATCCGCGGGCCGCTCTGCGGGACGATGGTGACCACCGCCTGGGTGCGGTCGAACGCCGGGGTGTCGTCGTAGATGTAGACGAACACCAGCAGCCGCTTGAACTGGTCCTTCTTCTCCAGGTTGATGTGCATCGTCTCGCCGGAGGGCGCGCCTGACACGTCGTCACCGGAGAGCTTGATGTACGGCGGCTTGTTCAGGTCCCCGAACAGCCGGCCCAGCGGCTGCACCACGCCCCGGGTGCCGTCGGCGAGTTCGTACAGGCAGGCCAGGTCGAGGTCGACGCCGACCGGGGCGTCGCCGGCGGTGGCGGGCGCCAGCGGCCGCAGGATCCGCGGGTCGAAGAACCGGCGCAGCGCCCCGGCCGCGGTGGGCCGTTCGGCGCCCCGGGTCGACCAGTGCAGGTTGATGTACAGGTAGCCGGTGGTCGCGGCGGAGCCCGTGATGGCGTGCTGCGGCTGGGACTTGGTCAGCGTGATCTTGAACTGCCCGCCGGTGTCGAAGCTGTTGCTGCGGTCCCCTTTCAGGAACTCCCACACCGAAACCATCGTGTCCTCCCCCAGCACCGGTACTGTTCTCGACCTCTCCATACCCATCCGCGGGCCCCTGAGTCAACGTCAACCCGCCGGTGTGGCCCGCTGGCAGAGGGTTCGTCACTCCCGTACGATGCCTGCCCCCCGGACGCGATATCGTCTCTCCGCACAGGTGTCCCGTGCGTTGTCCCGTGCGTCACGTCACCTCCAACTTCCCCCTGCCCTGCGGAAAGCCGAGGCCCTCCCCGCGATGAACCTCTCCTCCATACAGTTGGTCTGGGCCGTGGTCGGCGGTGCAGCCCTGCTGTTCACCGCCATCCTGGTGGCCTTCCTGCGCTTCAAGAACAACAAGCCCGAAGAGTCCGGCGACTCCTGGGAGCGCAGCGAGGAGCGCCGCCGCCGCAAGGAGGCCGTCTACGGCGGTGCCTCGTACGTCCTGCTGTTCTGCTGCGCCGGTGTCGCCGCCGCGCTGTCGTTCCACGGCCTGGTCGGCTTCGGCCAGCAGAACCTGAACCTGTCCGGCGGCTGGGAGTACCTGGTCCCGTTCGGCCTGGACGGCGCGGCCATGTTCTGCTCGGTGCTCGCCGTCCGCGAGGCCAGCCACGGTGACGCGGCGCTCGGCTCCCGCATGCTGGTGTGGCTGTTCGCCATCGCCTCGGCCTGGTTCAACTGGGTGCACGCGCCGCGCGGCGGTGCGCACGACGGCGCCCCGCAGTTCTTCGCCGGCATGTCGATCTCGGCGGCCGTGCTGTTCGACCGCGCGCTGAAGCAGACCCGCCGCGCCGCGCTGCGCGAGCAGGGCCTGGTGCCGCGCCCGCTGCCGCAGATCCGCGTGGTCCGCTGGCTGCGCGCCCCCCGCGAGACCTACGCCGCCTGGTCGCTGATGCTGCTGGAGAACGTCCGCAGCCTGGACGAGGCCGTCGAGGAGGTCCGCGAGGAGCGCCAGGCGAAGCTGGACGCCAAGGTCCGCGCCCGCAGCGCCGACCGCCGCGAGCGGGCCGAGCTGAAGGCGATCTCCCGGCAGAACGGCGTGCTGGCCCGGGCCCGGCACGCCCGCCAGGTGCCGGCGCTGGCCGCCGCGGGCGACTCCCCGTCGTCCGCTACGGAGCCTGCCCTAGCCGCCGAGGAACCCGCCCTCGACCCGAGCGGCCCGTCCGCCCTGGAGCCCGCCGCCCTGAACGCCGGCCGCCGCCCCCGCGCCGCCGTCGAGTCGACCCCCAGCAGCACGAGCAGCAGCAGCTCGTACTCGTCCAGCATCGACCTGACGATGGACGAGGACACCCTGTCGATGCCGAAGCTGGACTCGCTGGAGCGCAAGCTCCGCGCGATCGAGCAGCAGCTCGGCTGACGCCCGCCACGACGAGAGCCGCCCACCGGGGACTTCCCGGTGGGCGGCTCTCGTCGTGCGGGGCGCGGGAGCCGGCTAGCTCTCGGTCGCCGCACCCTCCAGCGCCTGTTCGCGCTTGTTGCGGACCATCGAGGAGGCCAGCGCGGCGCCGATGAAGGCGACGCCGATCAGGCCGGTGACGATCTCCGGGATGTGGAACTTGATCGAGGCGAGCAGGATCAGCGCCAGCGCGCCGATCGCGTAGTGCGCGCCGTGCTCCAGGTACACGTAGTCGTCCAGGGTGCCCTTGCGGACCAGGAAGACGGTCAGCGACCGGATGTACATCGCGCCGATGCCGAGGCCCAGGGTGATCTGGAAGATGTCCTGCGAGATGGCGAACGCGCCGACCACGCCGTCGAAGGAGAACGACGCGTCCAGGACCTCCAGGTAGAGGAACAGGAAGAACGCCGCCTTGCCGCCGACCTGGACGATCGACTTGCCCTTGCGCTCGGCCTCGTGCTCGGCCTCCTCCTGCTCCTCCAGGCCGGACTCGAACACCCCGGACAGGCCGTTGACGGCGAGGTAGGTGGCGAGGCCGCAGACACCGGCGAGCAGGACCGTTTCGGCGCGGTCACCCGCGAAGAACCGGGACGACAGGGCCAGCACCACCAGCGCGATGACCGAGGAGAGGGCGTCCAGCCGGCCGATCTTCTCCAGCGGCTTCTCCAGCCAGCGCAGCCAGTTGAACTCCTTCTCCTCCAGGATGAAGTCGAGGAAGATCATCAGCAGGAAGATGCCACCGAACGCGGCGATCGCCGGGTTGGCCGCCTCCAGGTACTGCGCGTAGGTGTGGCCGTCGTGGGTCTTGCTGGAGTCCAGCGCCAGCTGGACCACGGTCGACGGGTTGAGGTGCGCCGTCAGCGCCACCACCAGCAGCGGGAAGACCAGCCGCATGCCGAAGACCGCGATCAGCACGCCGACCGTCAGGAAGATCTTCTGCCAGAACGGGTTCATCCGCTTGAGGACGGTGGCGTTGACGACGGCGTTGTCGAAGGACAGGGAGATCTCGAGGATCGAGAGGATCAGGACGACGCCGAATCCTTCGGCCCCCCAGATCAGGCCGGCGGCGATCAGGCCGGCGATCGTGATGGCGAAGGACCATCCGAACGTACGGAGGAACACGGGGTCAGTTACCTTTCTGACTACCGGAATTGACCGATTCCGGGGTGCTTACTGAACGTTGACGCCGAAGTCGAGCGCGATGCCGCGCAGGCCGGAGGCGTAGCCCTGGCCGACGGCGCGGAACTTCCACTCGCCCTGGTAGCGGTACAGCTCGCCGAAGATCATCGCGGTCTCGCCGGACGCGTCCTCGGTGAGGTCGTAGCGCGCGATCTCGCTGCCGTCGGCCACGTTGACCACGCGGATGTAGGCGTTGGAGACCTGCCCGAAGCTCTGCAGCCGGGCGTCGGCGTCGTAGATGGAGACGGCGAAGACGACCTTGTCGATCTGCACCGGCACGAGCTCGAGGTTGACCTCGACCACCTCGTCGTCGCCGTCGCCGTCACCGGTGAGGTTGTCGCCCTGGTGCTCGACCGAGCCCTCGGGGCTGCGCAGGTTGTTGTAGAACACGAAGTACTCGTCGCCGAGGACCCGGCCGGCCGCGCACAGCAGCGCGCTGGCATCGAGGTCGAACGGCGCGCCGGTGGTGGACCGCGCGTCCCAGCCGAGACCGATCCGAACCTGCGTCAGGTCCGGCGCGGCCTTGGTCAGCGAGACGTTTCCGCCCTTGGCGAGGGTGACGGTCATGGTCTTTCCTCCCAGCTCCCGTCTCCGGGGCTCCCGGGGTGTGCAGCGGTGGTCCGCCGTCGGACCGCCCGGGAGGGCCGGTCCGGCGGGGCACGTCCGAAGGACGCACCCCAAGAGATCTACGCCCCCCGGCGGCCGTCCAGTGCTGCACACCCGACTGAACTTCCTGAACTCCGTTTGCTCCGCCCGGTCCGCAGGCCCCGCCGCGCGGGCCCGAATCGCCCGCGCACGCGCCCCCGGCCGGTGGACGGATCGCGGCCGAATCTATCAAGCGCCCCCGTCCCCCCTCCGGCGGCGACCGGCCGGAATCCGCCCGTCGCGCCGCCGGACCGCCGGAGCGCGCGCGAACGCCGCGGGCCGGGCCCGCGGGAAGGCCCGGCCCGGAAAACGCCGAGGGCCGGGCCCGCGAACGGACCCGGCCCGCACCGTGCGTGACGGCGGCTCGGACGTGGCGCGACGTCGGCCGCCGGCGGCCGACGGCTCAGACGTTGACGCCGAAGTCCTGCGCGATGCCGCGCAGGCCGGAGGCGTAGCCCTGGCCGATGGCGCGGAACTTCCACTCGGCGCCGTTGCGGTACAGCTCGCCGAAGACCATCGCGGTCTCGGTGGAGGCGTCCTCGGAGAGGTCGTAGCGGGCGATCTCGGCGCCGCCGGCCTGGTTCAGCACCCGGATGAAGGCGTTGCGGACCTGGCCGAAGCTCTGCTGCCGGTTCTCCGCGTCGTAGATCGACACCGGGAAGACGATCTTGGCCACGTCGGCCGGGACGGAGGCCAGGTCGACCTTGATCTGCTCGTCGTCGCCCTCGCCCTCGCCGGTGAGGTTGTCGCCGGTGTGCTCGACCGAACCGTCGGCGCTCTTCAGGTTGTTGAAGAAGATGAAGTCGGCGTCGGAACGGACCCGGCCCTGCTCGGTGCAGAGCAGCGCGCTCGCGTCCAGGTCGAAGTCCGTGCCGGTGGTGGTGCGTACGTCCCACCCGAGGCCGACGACCACGGCGGTCAGGCCGGGCGCCTCCTTGGTGAGCGAGACATTGCCGCCCTTGCTCAGGCTGACACCCACGTGGTCCTCCAAGAAGTCGGGTTCCCGATCCGTCAACGGCCCGATCGTAGTGCGGGGTTCCCGGCCGGTGGCGGCGACTCGGCCCGGCGCGCAGCGGAAATCCGCTGCGCGCCGGGCCGGGGCCGTCAGAGCGCGCCGAGGGCGGCCAGGTACTCCTGGGTGTCGCGGGCGTCCGGGAGGCCGTTGACGACGCTCCAGCGGACCACGCCGTCCTTGTCGATCACGAAGGTGCCGCGGACCGCGCAGCCCTTGTCCTCGTTGAAGACGCCGTAGGCGCGGGAGACCTCGCCGTGCGGCCAGAAGTCGGACAGCAGCGGGTACTCCAGGCCCTGCTGGTCGCCGAAGACCCGCAGCGAGAACGGCGAGTCGGCGGACACCGCGAGCACCTGGACCGCGTCGTTCTGCAGGCGCGGCAGCTCCTTCTGGATCTCGCAGACCTCGCCGGTGCAGACGCCGGTGAAGGCGAACGGGTAGAAGACCAGGACGACGTTCTTCTCGCCGCGGAAGTCGGACAGCTTCACCGACTCGCCGTGCTGGTTCTTCAGCTCGAAGTCGGGGGCCTGGGCGCCGATCTCGATGGCCATGAGGGGACCTTCCTGCCGGAACGGGTGGTGCGGGCAGGGAAATCCTCCCATCCGTCCGCCCCCGTTCAGCCGTTCGGGTGAGGCCCGGGGCCGTTCGAGGCCACGTTCAGCTCTCAGAGAACAGGGTGGCGGCGGCACGCGCGCGGGCCCCGGCGGAGTGTTCTCCGCCGGGGCCCGCGGGTGCTCGCGGTCCGAAGCTCAGCGCTTGCCGGTCTTCGAGGCCTTCGGGGTGGCCAGGCGGGTGCCCGCCCAGTCCTTGGCGATCGCCACCGAGCTGGTCTGCGACAGACCGGCGGTCTTCGCGGCGTCGGCGATCTCGTGCGCCTCGACGTGCCCGTCACGGCCGGTCTTCGGGGTGAGCAGCCAGATCAGGCCGCCCTCCGCCAGGTACTCCAGGGCGTCGACCAGGGCGTCGGTGAGATCCCCGTCCTCGTCGCGGTGCCACAGCAGGACGCCGTCGGCGACGTCGTCGTAGTCCTCGTCGACGAGTTCGGTGCCAGTGATCTCCTCGACGCCCTCGCGGAGCTCGTCGTCACTGTCTTCGTCGTACCCGAGCTCCTGAATGATCTGGCCCTCTTCGAAGCCCAGACGAAGCGCCGGGTTGGACTTGTCCGCGGGGTCCGCGGTCGCGCTCACGGGAATAACCTCCAGTATTCGGCTCGGCATCCATGCCGAGGCTGTGGCCGTAGTCCACACGGGAGCGGCGGTTCGCGCAAGTACCCGACCCCCGATCCCACCCAAAGGTTGACGTGTCGAGGGCCGACACGCCGCACCGGGCGTGGCCAATCGCACCGAAATGTCCGTTTCGGCATCGGACGAGGACGCTCCGCCGGCCGCCCGCGGACGGGCCGCACGCCTGCCCGAGATGCGAACGGCATTCGGGCCTGCCCTGCATGCGGGCGTAAAGTCTCCTGTTGGCCCTCATCCCGGCCGGCCGCCATTGTCCGGCCGGGGTCCCAGGTCGGACCACCTCCTGACCGTACCGCCCAACCGGCGGAACGGTTACCGATCGGTAGAGATGACGGATCTCCGAACGCGGTAGCACGATGGAGGCGGCGCGACAACTCAGTTTCGACCGACAGTGAAGGAACAGCGTGGCTTCCGGATCCGATCGCAACCCGATCATCATTGGCGGCCTCCCGAGCCAGGTCCCGGACTTCGATCCCGAGGAGACCGCGGAATGGCTGGAGTCGCTTGACGCTGCCATCGACGAGCGCGGGCGCGAGCGTGCCCGCTACCTGATGCTGCGGCTGATCGAGCGCGCCCGTGAAAAGCGTGTCGCCGTGCCCGAGATGCGCAGCACGGACTACGTCAACACCATCGCCACCAAGGACGAGCCGTTCTTCCCCGGCAACGAGGAGATCGAGCGCAAGATCCTCAACGCGACGCGGTGGAACGCGGCCGTCATGGTCTCCCGCGCGCAGCGGCCGGGCATCGGCGTCGGCGGCCACATCGCCACCTTCGCCTCCTCGGCCTCGCTGTACGACGTGGGCTTCAACTACTTCTTCCGCGGCAAGGACGCCGACGGCGAGTCCGGCGACCAGGTCTTCTTCCAGGGCCACGCCTCGCCGGGCATCTACGCCCGCGCCTTCCTGCTGGACCGACTGACCGAGCAGCAGCTCGACGCGTTCCGGCAGGAGAAGTCCAAGGCGCCGTTCGGCCTGTCCAGCTACCCGCACCCGCGGCTGATGCCGGACTTCTGGGAGTTCCCGACCGTCTCGATGGGCCTCGGCCCGCTCGGCGCGATCTACCAGGCCCGGATGAACCGCTACCTGGAGCACCGCGGCATCAAGGACACCTCCGACTCGCACGTGTACGCCTTCCTCGGCGACGGCGAGATGGACGAGCCCGAGTCGCTCGGCCAGCTGTCCCTGGCCGCCCGCGAGGGCCTGGACAACCTGACCTTCGTGGTCAACTGCAACCTGCAGCGCCTCGACGGCCCGGTCCGCGGCAACGGCAAGATCATCCAGGAGCTGGAGTCGCAGTTCCGCGGCGCCGGCTGGAACGTCATCAAGCTGATCTGGGACCGCACCTGGGACCCGCTGCTGGCCCAGGACCGCGACGGCGTCCTGGTCAACAAGCTGAACACCACCCCGGACGGCCAGTTCCAGACCTACGCCACCGAGACCGGCTCGTACATCCGCGAGCACTTCTTCGGCGGCGACCTGCGCCTGCGCGCCATGGTCGAGAACATGACCGACCAGCAGATCCAGCACCTGGGCCGCGGCGGCCACGACCACCGCAAGGTCTACGCCGCGTTCAAGGCCGCCCGCGAGCACCAGGGCCAGCCGACCGTCATCCTGGCGCAGACCGTCAAGGGCTGGACGCTGGGCCCCAACTTCGAGGGCCGCAACGCCACCCACCAGATGAAGAAGCTGACGGTCGAGGACCTGAAGCGCTTCCGCGACCGGCTGCACCTGCCGATCACCGACAAGCAGCTCGACGAGGGCTACCCGCCCTACTACCACCCGGGCCGCAACTCGGAAGAGATCCAGTACATGCACGACCGCCGCGAGGAGCTCGGCGGCTACGTGCCCACCCGCAAGGTCCGCCCGCGCAAGCTCGAACTCCCGGGCGACGACGCGTACAAGGCGGTCAAGAAGGGTTCCGGCAACCAGACCATCGCCACCACCATGGCGTTCGTCCGGGTGCTCAAGGACCTGATGCGGGACAAGGGCATCGGCAACCGCTTCGTGCCGATCGCGCCGGACGAGTACCGCACCTTCGGCATGGACTCGCTGTTCCCGTCCGCCAAGATCTACAACCCGCTCGGCCAGACCTACGAGTCGGTCGACCGCGAGCTGCTGCTGGCGTACAAGGAGTCCCCGAGCGGCCAGATGCTGCACGACGGCATCTCCGAGGCCGGCTGCACCGCCTCGCTGATCGCCGCGGGCTCGTCCTACGCGACGCACGGCGAGCCGCTGATCCCGGTGTACGTCTTCTACTCGATGTTCGGGTTCCAGCGCACCGGCGACCAGTTCTGGCAGATGTCCGACCAGCTGGCCCGCGGCTTCGTCATCGGCGCCACCGCCGGCCGCACCACCCTCACCGGTGAGGGCCTGCAGCACGCCGACGGCCACTCCCAGCTGCTGGCCTCCACCAACCCCGGTGTGGTCGCCTACGACCCGGCCTACGGGTACGAGATCGCCCACATCGTCCAGGACGGCCTGCGCCGCATGTACGGCTCCTCCGCCGAGCACCCGCACGGCGAGGACGTCTTCTACTACATGACCGTCTACAACGAGCCCATCAAGATGCCGGCCGAGCCGGAGGGCGTCGACGTCGACGGCATCCTCAAGGGCATCTACAAGCTCAGGGACGGCGACGCCGGCCAGATCCCCGCGCAGCTCCTCGCCTCCGGCGTGGCGGTGCCGTGGGCCCTGGAGGCGCAGCGCATCCTCGCCGAGGAGTGGAACGTCAAGGCGGACGTCTGGTCGGCCACCTCCTGGAACGAGCTGCGCCGCGACGCCGTCGAGGCGGAGGAGTTCAACCTCCTCCACCCGGAGGAGCCGCAGCGCGTCCCGTACGTGACCACCAAGCTCTCCGGGGCCGAGGGTCCGTTCGTGGCCGTCTCCGACTGGATGCGCGCCGTCCCGGACCAGATCGCCCGCTGGATCCCCGGCCAGTACCAGTCCCTGGGCGCCGACGGCTTCGGCTTCGCCGACACCCGCGGCGCGGCCCGGCGCTTCTTCCACATCGACGCCCAGTCGATCGTCCTGGCCACCCTCACCGAACTGGCCAAGCAGGGCAAGATCGACCGCTCGCTGCTGAAGTCCGCGATCGACCGCTACCAGCTGCTCGACGTGGCGGCGGCCGACCCGGGCGCGGCCGGCGGCGACGCCTGACGCTCCGACACAGAGATCCGCCCGAGGACGGGAGTCCCGTTCTCGGGCGGATCTCTGCGTTCTGCGCTTCCGCTCCGCGCAGGTCCCCGCGCCCCTGCGGGGCGCGGGGTGACCGCGCGTCAGATGTGCACGGCCGGACCGGCCTCGTTCGCTCCGCGCTTGGTGAGCAGGCCGAGGCCCGCCGCGACCAGGGCGACGACGGAGGCGACGGTGAAGGCCACGCCCATGCCGCTGACGAAGGAGGAGTGGACGGCGTCGGCGACCGCGGTGGTGAGCTGTTCCGGGGTGCCCTGCGGCATCGGCGGGGCCATGCCCAGCTGCGCGGCCTGCTTGAGCTGTTCGCCCTGCTCGCCGGCCGGGAAGGGGACGCCGGTCGCGGCCCACTTCCCGGGCAGCACGCTGGTGACCTTGGAGGCCATCACCGCGCCGAGGACGGCGGTGCCGAGGCTGCCGCCGACCTGCATCGCGGCCTGCTGGAGGCCGCCGGCGACGCCGGACAGCTCCAGCGGGGCGTTGCCGACGATCACCTCGGTGGCGCCGACCATGACGGGGCTGAGGCCGAGGCCCATCAGCAGGAACCAGAGCGACATGACGCCGTTGCCGCTGTGGATGTCCAGGGTGGACATGCCGAGCATCGCGCCGGTGGTCAGCACCATGCCGCCGACGATCGGTATGCGCGGGCCGACCTTGCCGATCAGGAAGCCGGCCAGCGGGGCGCCGACGATCATCATGCCGGTCATCGGGAGCAGGTGGACGCCGGCGTCGACCGGCGCCATGCCGTGCACGTTCTGCAGGTAGAAGGTGACGAAGAAGATGCCGCCGAAGAACGCGAACGCCATCAGCACCATCAGCAGGGTGCCGGCCGACAGCGGGACGGAGCGGAACAGCGCGAGCGGGATGAGCGGTTCCTTGGCGTAGTTCTGCCAGACCGCGAAGACCACCAGGGCGAGCACCGCGCCGCCGAGGAAGAGCAGCGTGGCCGGGTCGCCCCAGCCCCAGGTGGGCGCCTTGATGATGCCCCAGACCAGCATGAACATCGCTCCGGAGAGCAGCACGATGCCGGGGATGTCGAAGGACTTGGCGGCCTTCTCGGCGCGCACGTCCTTGAGGATCAGCAGGCCCAGCACCAGCGCGACGACGCCGACCGGGATGTTGATGAAGAACACCGACTCCCAGTTGACGTGCTCGACCAGCAGGCCGCCGACGATCGGGCCGGCCGCGGTGGAGGCGCCGATGACGCCGCCCCAGATGCCGATCGCCATGTTCAGCTTGTCGGCCGGGAAGGCCCCGCGCAGCAGGCCGAGCGCGGCGGGCTGGAGCAGCGCGCCGAACAGGCCCTGGAGCACCCGGAAGAAGATCACCTGCTGGACCGAGCCGGCGAAGCCGATCGCGGCGGAGGTGGCGGCGAAGCCGACCGCGCCGACCAGGAAGGTGGATTTGTGGCCGAACCGGTCGCCGATCTTGCCGGCGGTGACCAGGAAGACCGCGAGGGCCAGCAGGTAGCCGCTGGTGACCCACTGGATGTCGGCGGGGCTGGCGTGCAGGTCGAGCTGGATGGCGGGGTTGGCGATGGCGACGACGGTGCCGTCGAGGGCGACCATCATGACGCCGACGGCGACGGTCAGCAGGGTCAGCCAGGGGTGCCCCCGCAGCTTCCCTCCGGCGGCCGGGGCCGCCTCCTTGTCGAGTACGACGGACTGGCTCATGGCTCGGGACTTCCCCGTTCGTTCGGTGTGACGAGAGAGCGGCCCGCCCATTATGTCAGTAGCTGACAATCGACAATCGGTGACTTGTGCCACTTGATGACAAGTGGCAGAGCGCTATCGTTGAGGCATGGCCACCCCCACCACCGCCGTCGACCCGCAGCCCACTGGCCTGCGCGAACGGAAGAAGCAGCGCACCCGGGGCGCCCTGGTCGACGCCGCCAACCGGCTGTTCCTGGAGCAGGGGTACGGGAAGACCACGGTCGACGAGATCGCGGCCGCGGTGGAGGTCTCCCAGCGCACCTTCTTCCGGTACTTCGCCAACAAGGAGGAGGTCGCCCTGGCGGTGCTGGCCGACGCCGAGGAGACCTTCCTGGAGCTGCTGCGGGCGCGGCCGGCCGACGAGTACCCGCTGGAGGCGATGCGCCGGGCGGCCCGGCAGGTGTGGCAGCTGCTCGACCAGGGCCGGGTCGCCGAGCGCGGCACCGTCGCCGGGGCGCTGGAACTGTTCGAGCTGATCGAGTCCACGCCCACCCTGCTCGCCGCCCACCTGCGGCACACCCTGCAGCAGGAGGTCGAGGTGACCCGGGTGCTCGCCGAGCGCGAGGGCCTCGACCCGGCGGTCGACCTCCGCCCGCGGCTGCTGGCCGCCGTGTTCGGCACCGTGATACGGCTCTCGCACCTGACCTTCGCCACCGAGCGCGAGCCGCACCGGCAGGGCGTGGACGGCATGCTGGAACTGATGGAGCGCCACTTCGACCAGCTGGGACCGGCGTTGGCCGGCTCCTGGCGCTGACGCCCGGCCCGGGTAGTACCGCGGTATCAGACCGTCGCCCGACCCGGGTATGAGGACACCGGCCGCCGCCCGATCTACCCTCGGCCCGGTGACCACCTGGAACAGCTTCCTCCGCGCCCTCGTCGAACCCGTCCCCGACCACCGGGTGCCGCTGGCCGGCGCCCGCAGACCGTGGGTGCGGGCGCTGCCCTTCGTCGCGGTGCTGGCCATGCTCGGAGCGCTGATCCCCACCGGCGTGGTCGCGCTGACCCAGTTCTACGGGGTGAACGGGGGCCTCGCCGCCGCGCTCGCCGTCGTCCAGGCCGGGGCGCTGCCGCTGGCGCTGGTCCGGCCGCTCACCGCCTGGCAGCTGGTGGCGCCCTCGGTGCTGGTCGGCGCGATCGCCACCCACGGCGCGGCCGACACCCAGCCGTGGCCGTGGCCGGTCACCACACTGCTCTGCTACCTGTTCCTGATGGTGTTCCTGGCGATCCGGGAGCGCGGCCGGACCCTGCTGGCCGTCTGGCTGGTCACCTTCCTCGGCTGCAGCCTGAGCTGGACGGTCTTCACCGAGTACTTCGACGGCAGCTCGGTGGTGGTCACCGCCCTGTCCGGGGTGATCCTGCTGCTCGGCTGGAGCCTGCGCGGCCGCGGCGAGGCGCAGCGGCTGCTCGCCGCCCAGGAGCAGATCTCCGAGACCGAGCGGGCCCGGCGCACCTTGCTGGAGGAACGCACCCGGATCGCCCGGGAGTTGCACGACGTGGTCGCCCACCACATGTCGGTGATCGCCGTCCAGGCCGACAGCGCCCCGTACCGGATCGAGGGCCTGCCCGAGCCCGCCGTCGCCGAGTTCGGGCAGATCGCCACCGCCGCGCGCGGATCGCTCGCCGAGATGCGCCGCCTGCTCGGGGTGCTGCGGGCCGCCGACAGCGAGGCCGACAAGGCCCCGCAGCCGGGCCTGAACGACCTGCCGGGCCTGCTCACCACCGTCGCGCAGGCCGGGGTGCGGGCCGAACTCGACGTCGCCGCCGCCGTCCGGGAGCTCGGCCCGGTGCCGGAGGCGGTCGGCCTGTCCGCGTACCGGATCGTCCAGGAGGCGCTGGCCAACGTGGTCCGGCACGCGCCCGGCGCGAGCGCCCGGGTCCGGGTCGCGGTGGCCGACGGCGCGCTCACCGTGGACGTCGACAACGACCCGGCGCCCGGCAAGGCCCGCGCCGTCGAGACCGGCGGCTCCACCGGGCACGGACTGACCGGAATGCGCGAGCGCGTCCGGCTGCTGGCTGGCACCCTGGACACCGGCCCGACCGCCGACGGCGGCTACCGGGTCGCCGCCGTCCTGCCGATCGACCGCCCCGCGGGGGCGGCTGACGCCGCCTCAGGGGAGAACACCGCATGACCATCCGCGTCCTCATCGTCGACGACCAGGCGATGGTCCGCGCCGGCTTCGCCGCCCTGCTCAACGCGCAGAGCGACATCGACGTGGTCGGCGACGCGCCCGACGGCCGCCAGGCGATCGAGGTCAGCGGGCGCACCCACCCCGACGTGGTGCTGATGGACGTCCGCATGCCCGAGATGGACGGCCTCGAAGCCGCCCGCCGCCTCCTCGACCCGCCGCCCGGCGTGGTCCACCGGCCGCGCGTCCTGATGCTCACCACCTTCGACGTGGACGACTACGTGTACGAGGCCCTGCGGGCCGGCGCGTCCGGCTTCCTGCTCAAGGACGCCCCGCCCGCCGACCTGATCTCCGCCGTCCGCGTGGTCGCCGCCGGCGACGCGCTGCTCGCCCCGTCGGTGACCCGGCGCCTGATCGCCGACTTCGCCAAGAACCGGCCCGCGCCGCGCCGCGACCCGCGCCTGCGGCTCAACGGGCTCACCCCCCGCGAGACCGAGGTCCTCGAACTCATCGCCCGCGGCCTCTCCAACCAGGAGATCGCCGCCCACCTGGTCCTCGCCGAACAGACCGTCAAGACCCACATCGGCCGCATCCTCGCCAAGCTCAACCTGCGCGACCGCGCGCAGGCGGTCGTGCTGGCCTACGAGAGCGGCCTGGTGCAGCCGGGGCAGTAGCAGGAGGGGTCCTCCGCCGAGGTCGCGCCCACCGGCAGGTCACTGCCGGGGCGCGACCTTTCGTGTTGCCCTCCGCCTCGCGCGGTCCTCGCGCCGCCGGGCGTCCTCCCCCTGGGTGTTCTCCCCCCTCGGTATGACCCCCGGCTTGGCTCCGCAGGGTGACGTCCCCTCAGGCACCGTCTTCCTACCTTCCTCCCGTTGGCGAACCGGAGGAGGAATCGATGCTGTCGCGTCTGCGTCGGGGCACGGCCGTTGCGGGGTTGGTGCTGGCGGCGGTGCTGGGGGTGGGGTCGTGGGCGTCGGCCGATGCGCAGACGCCGCTGACGGGGCCGCCGCCCGGGCCGCGGAGTGGGTGGCGGACACCGGGATGGGGATGCGGCTGCCCGATCCGGCGAAGGCGTCGCCGGCCGAAGTGGCCGCGTTCTTCGCGGGGTTGACGCCGGAGGTGCAGCGGCAGCTCGCGCTCCGCCACCCGCAGGTGGTGGGCAACCTGGACGGCGCCCCCGTCCCTCTCCGGTACCTGGCGAACTCCCTCGCCGTCGCCCAGGAGCACCGGCGCGAGCTGGCCCGGGCCGCCGACGCCGCGCTTCCCGGGGGCGACCGCGAGCTCGCGGCCGGGAACGCCGCCCGTTACGCCGAGCTGAGCGGTCGTCAGCTACTCGCGTTCGATCCGCGCGGCCGCGGCCAGCTCGCCGAGGTGTTCGGCGAGCTGGGGCACGACGCCCGGACGGCCGTCCTGGTGCCGGGGTCGGACGTCGATCTGGCCTCCTCCGACCGGCTCGCCGGGATGGCCCGGGCGTTGCGCGCCGCGAGCGGTGAGCGGGTCGCCGTGGTGGCGTGGGTCGGCTACACCACGCCGGTCGGGGTGGGGGTCGACGCGGCCCGGGAGGAACTCGCCCGGGCCGGCGCGCCGCGGCTGGAGCGCCTGGTGGCCGGTCTCGCGCCGGTGACCGGCCCGGTGACGCTGTTCTGCCACAGCTACGGCTCGGTGGTGTGCGGGCAGTCCGCGCCGGATCCGGCGCGGGTCGCCGGGGTGGTGGTGCTGGCCTCGCCCGGGATGGGCCTGGAGCGGGCCGACCAGCTGCGGGTGCCGGTGTGGGCGGTGGCCCGCAATCCGGAGGACTGGATCTCCGACGTGCCGAACGTGTCGCTGTTCGGCTTCGGGCACGGCGCCGACCCGACCTCGCCGGACTTCCGCGCGCAGCTGCTGCCGTCGACCGGTTCGCACGGCCACAGCGACTACTTCGCCCCCGGTTCGGCCTCGCTCGCGGCCTTCGCCGCGCTCGCCGCGACCGGCTCCCCCGCCATCTCTGCCTGACGACCCGTCGAGGAGACGTCCGATGCTGCCTGTTTCCGTTCGCCGCGCCGCGGCGACCGTCGATGCCAAGACCCCCGCCTCCCGGGACCGCGCCCTGGACGGGCTGCGGGCCGTCGCGCTGCTGTCGGTGCCGCTGGGGCACTGGCTGCTCGGCGGGTTCACCCTGTCCGACGGGGTGCTGCACAACGCGAGCCCGCTGGCGGCGCTGCCGTTCATGGCGCCGCTGAGCTGGGTGCTGCAGATGCTGGGGGTGTTCTTCCTGGTGGGCGGCCGGGCGTCGGCGCTGTCGCTGCGCCGGTCGGCCGAGCGCGGGGTGAGCGCCTCGGCGTGGCTGCGCGGCCGGGTGCTGCGGCTGGCGCGGCCGGTGCTGGGGGTGGCCGCGGTGTGGGCGGCGCTGATCCCGGTGCTGCGGGCGCTGGGGGTGCCGGCCGACACGGTGCGCACGGGGGCGGTGCTGATGGTGCAGCCGCTCTGGTACATCGCCATGTACCTGGTGCTGACGGCGCTCACCCCGCTGTGCGTCAGGTTCGGTGCGGCGGCGAAGGGGTGGGCCTCCGCGGGGCTGCTGGCGGCGGTCGCGGCGGTGGACCTGCTGCGGTACGGCCCGTGGGGCGGGTCGATGCCGGGGTGGCTGAGCCTGCTGAACCTGCTGCCGGGCTGGCTGTTCGCCTACCAGCTGGGCGTGGACTGGGCGCACGGCCGGATCTCCCGGGCCGGGGCGTGGCTGACGGCGGCCGGCGGGGCGGTGCTGTTCGCGGTGCTGCTGCTGGTGTTCCACTACCCGGCGAGCATGGTCGGCGTGCCGGGCGCGGCCCGGACCAACTCGCACCCGCCGTCCCTGCTGGTGCTGGCGCTGGCCTCGGTGCAGGGCGGTGCGGCGATGCTGCTGAAGGACCGGCTGGGCCGGGCGCTGCGCCGGCCGCTGCTGTGGCTGCCGGTGGTGGTGGTCAACCTGGGCGCGATGACGATCTTCTGCTGGCACCAGACGGCGATGTTCCTCACCGCGCTGGCCGGTTCGCGGCTGGGAACCGTCCCGGGTCTGACCGCCGTCCCCGACTCGGGGCTGTGGGCGCTGGCCCGGCTGGCCTGGCTGCCGGTGTTCGCGGTGGTGCTGGCGCTGATCGGCCGGTGGGCGCGGCGCTTCGACGCCCCGTGGCCGTCGCGCCTGTGGCGGGCACTGGCGGCGGCGGGCGCGGCGCTGTTCGCGGTGTACGCGCTCGGCGCGGTCTGACGTCAACCGCCTGACGCGTCGTCACCCGCCCGCTGTCGGCGGCGGGTCGTACCCTGGCCGCCATGGCGACCTTCGACGAGCTGACCGCGCTGGCGCTGCGACTTCCGCAGGCGCACCGCGAGACCACCTGGGAGCAGACCACCTTCCGGGTGGGGCGGAAGATCTTTGCGATGGGCCATCCGGAGTCGGGGCAGGTGTCGGTGAAGGCCACCGTGTCCGAGCAGGCCGAACTGATCGCCGCCGCGCCCGAGGTCTACTCGGTGGCCCCGTACACCGGCCGGTTCGGCTGGGTGCGGGTCCAACTGGCCCTGGTGGAGGCCGACGAACTGCGCGAACTGCTCACCGAGGCCTGGCGTTCGATCGCGCCGAAACGCGTCCGGGAGGGGTACGTGGGGTAACGTCCGAGGGAATGTGACGCGGAACACTGTTTGCTCCCTGCCCGGCGGGTCGGCCGCCCTCTAGTCTGGCTGACTAGTAGTTGGCAGTCGTAGCACCGTCGGGCGCGTCCCGCCGCGATGTACCGGCCCGAGGGAGTGGACGCATGCACCGCAGGCGGGTCAAGCGGATCCTGATCGGCGTGTTCGCGGGCTGCGCGGCCCTGGTGGACGCCGGTGCGGCCGTCGCCCAGGCCACCGCGTCCAGCGAGCAGTTGGCCATCACCACCCCGCCGGCCGGCAGCGCCGCCTGGGTCGCCGACGGCTCCTTCGGCCGCGCCCTGCCGGACCCGGCCACCGCCGACCCGGCCGCCGTCGCCGCCTTCTTCGCCTCCCTGACGAACGCCGAGATCGACCGGCTGGTCCTCGAATACCCGCTGGTGGTCGGCAACTTGGACGGCGCCCCGCTGGCCGTCCGGTACCGGGCGAACCGGGAGGCGATCGCCGCCGAGCGCGACCGGGCCCGGCAGCGCGCCGAGGACCGCACCCTGGACCCGACCGCCCGCGCGCTGGCCGCCTCCCGCGCCAACGACTCCGAGGCGCTGCTCGCGAACGGCCGGCAGATCCTCGCCTTCGACCCGCGCGGCCGCGGCCTGGTCAGCGAGGTGTACGGCGACCTCGCGGCCGCCCAGCGGGTCGCCGTGCTGGTGCCCGGCTCGGACGCCGACCTCGGCCACTTCGACCAGGCCGTCGACCCGCTGCGCTCCCCCGCCGGCATGGGCCGCGCGCTGTTCGCCGAGGAGCGCACCCAGTCGCCCGGCACCCGCGCCGCGGTGATCGCCTGGACCGGCTACGTCACCCCGCAGGGCCTCGGCCCGGACGCCGCCACCTCCCGGCTCGCCGAGGCCGCCGCGCCGCGCCTGGAGCGGCTGCTCGCCGGCCTGAAGCAGACCAGCCACCCGGAGGCGCCGCCCGCGCTGCTGTGCCACTCGTACGGCTCGGTGGTGTGCGGCACCGCCGCGCCGACCGTGCACGGGACGGAGCCGACCGACCTGGTCGCGTTCGGCAGCCCCGGGATGGGCGTCGAGTCGGCCGCCGAACTCGGCACCGGCGTCCAGGTGTGGGCGGCCCGCAACCCCGCCGACTGGATCGGCAACGTCCCCTACCTGGAGGTCGGCGGGCTCGGCCACGGCGCCGACCCGACCACTCAGGCGTTCGGCGCCATGACCGTCTCCTCCGCGGGCGCCAGCGGCCACAACGGCTACCTGGCCCCGGGCACCGCCAGCCGGCACAACTTCGCCGCGATCGCCCTCGGCCACTACGGCGACGTCAGCCACCCGGCGAACACCGGCAACTGACGGCCCGTCACACCTCGCGGGCGTCCGAGGTGTTGCTCATGTCCGCGTAGCGGTCGCCGCGCACCCGGCCGGCGATCGGCTCCAGCTCGGCCAGCTCCGCCGCCGACAGCTTCAGCGCGGTGGCCGCCGCGTTCTCCTCCAGCCGGGTCCGCTTGCGGGTGCCCGGGATGGGCACCACCGTCAGGCCGTGCACCTCGGCCCGCTGCTGCACCCAGGCCAGCGCGACCTGGGCGGCCGTCACGCCGCGCTCGGCGGCGATCTTCCGGATCGGCTCGACCAGCTCCGCGTTGCCCTGCGCGTTCTCGCCGGTGAACTGCGGCAGGTAGCGGCGGAAGTCGTCCGCGCCGAGCGTGCCGGCGTCGGCGAACGCCCCGGTCAGGAAGCCCCGGCCGAGCGGCGAGTACGGCACCAGCGCCACGCCCAGCTCGGCCGCCGCGGGCACCGCGCTGCGCTCCACGCCCCGGGCGAACAGCGACCACTCGGACTGCAGCGCCGCGATCGGGTGCACCGCGTACGCCTCCCGCAGCTCCGGGCCGGTGACCTCGGACAGGCCCAGGTGCTTCACCTTGCCCGCCGCGACCAGCTCCGCCATCGCCCCGACCGACTCGGCCAGCGGCACCTCGGGGTTGCGGCGGTGCATGTAGTACAGGTCGATCTCGTCCACGCCGAGCCGGCGCAGCGAGGCGTCCACCGCCTGCCGGATGTACGCCGGGTCGTTGTTGACGCCCCGGTAGGCCGGGTCGTCGGCGCGCCGCTCGATCGCGAACTTGGTGGCCAGCACCACCTGCTCGCGGTGCGCCCGGACGAACGGGCCGATCAGCTCCTCGTTGGCGCCCGAGCCGTAGATGTCGGCGGTGTCGAACAGGGTCACCCCGAGCTCCAGCGCCCGGCCCAGGGTGGCCAGCGCCTCCTCGGTGTCGGTCGGGCCGTAGAACTCGCTCATGCCCATGCAGCCCAGGCCCTGCACGCCCACGACGGGGCCGTTGCTGCCGAGCCGGGTGGTCTCGATGCCGCTCATGCGCTCTTCCTGTCCTCGATCGGGTGGTACGCAGTCGTCTCGCTCATCTCGTCGTCGCCCGGGACGGGCACGGCCGGGTCGCCGTAGAGGTCGATCTTCCGATCGATCACGGCGAGCGTGGCGTGCAGGTCGGCGAGCCGCTGCCGGACCTCCGCCCGGTGGTCCACCAGCAGTTGCCGGCGCGCGGCCCGGGTGCCGTCCCCGGCCCGCACCATCTCGATGTACCGGACCATGTCCGCCACCGGCATCCCGGTCAGCCGGAGCTTCGTCAGGAACGCCAGCCGGGCCAGGTCCGCATCGCTGTACCGGCGCTGGCCCGCGTACGAGCGGTCCACCGGGTCCAGCAGGCCGATCCGCTCGTACCAGCGCAGCGTGTGCGCCGACAGTCCGCTGGTCGCGGACACCTCGCTGATCGCGTGCCGGGGCGTCCGGTCGGGCACCGCGCTCGGCGCACCGAACGCCCGCTCGCACCCGGACAGTTGCGAATCCCGCTGTGCCATCTGGACTGACCCCCGGTCTCGGCGACGACGGCTCCGACGCTACTCAGTTGGAGCGCACTCCAAGCAAGCCTGGCACACCGCGGCGGACCGCCCTTCGTTAGAGTTCGGCCCATGCAGAGCTTGCGGATGATCGAGGACTGGCCGGTACCGAACGCCGCTGCGGCGGTGGTCCGCGGAAGCGACGGCGCCCTGCTCGGCGCGCACGGACCGCAGGACCACCTGTTCCCGCTGGCCTCGGTCACCAAGCTGCTCAGCGCGTACGCCGCGCTGATCGCCGTCGAGGAAGGCGTCTTCGAACTCGACGACCCGGCGGGCCCCGACGGCTCCACCGTCCGCCACCTGCTCGCCCACACCTCCGGCCTCGCCTTCGACGAGCACCGCGTGATGGCCGCGCCCGGCAACCGCCGCCTCTACTCCAACGCCGGGTTCGACGTCCTCGCCGCCACCCTCGAACACGCCTCCGGCATCCCGTTCGCGCAGTACGCCGCCGAGGCCGTCTTCCAGCCGCTCGGCATGCACGCCACGCTGATCAACACCGCCCACCGCGCGCCCGCCGGCGCGGGCGGCCTCTCCACCGCCGCCGACCTCGCCCGGTTCGCCGCGGAGCTCCAGTCCCCCAAGCTGCTCGACCCGGCCACCCTGCGCGCCGCGACCCGCGAGGTCGCCTTCCCCGGCACCAGCGGCGTCCTCCCCGGCTTCGGCCACCGCCGGCCCAACGACTGGGGCCTCGGCTTCGAGATCCGCGACCACAAGACGCCGCACTGGACCGGCACCGCCAACTCCCCCGGGACCTTCGGCCACTTCGGCCAGTCCGGCACCTTCCTCTGGGTCGACCCCGCCGCCGACCTCGCCTGCCTCGCCCTCACCGACCGCGACTTCGGCCCGTGGGCGGCGGAGGTCTGGCCGCAGCTCAGCGACGCGGTCCTCTCCGAGAGCTGAAGTGCGCGAGGACGGGGGCGCGGGGAACTGCGCGAAGCGGAGGACCCCCACCGCAAGATCGCGACGCGGGCAATGACCTGCCATTGACCGCGATCCTGCGGACAGGTGTGCGCTCGTCGCGCAGTTCCCCGCGCCCCTGCTTTCTCACCCGTACTGCACCGGGGTGTGCATCTCCCAGAGCAGCAGTTCGACGCCGTCCTCCCCCGCCGTCGGGTCCGCGAAGGCGTCGCCGGTGATCCGGACCGCGTCGCCGGCCGACGCCCCGCGGCCGCCGCCCTGGGGGCCGGGGACGGTGCGGTAGCCGACGGAGCCGGCCACCACGTGGGCGTAGCGGTAGGCGGCGGCGGGGAGTTCGGGCAGCGGGGTCCACGCCGGGGCCCGGACCAGCCACAGCGCCGCGTCGCGGCGGCGCAGGCGCAGCGCGTTCTCGTCCGACGGCCGCCCGGAGGCGAGCAGGGTCAGCCCGTCCGCGGCCGGGACGGAGCGCAGCCCGAAGCCCGGGGCGCCCCCGAACTCGTCGGGCTGGAGCCACATCTGAAGGAAGGTCACGGGCTCGGTCGCCCCGCCGAGGTTGCGTTCGGTGTGGGTCATGCCCGCGCCGGCGGACTGCACCTGGACCATGCCGGGCCGGACCACGCTCGCGTGTCCCGCGTCGTCGCGGTGGGCGAGGGCGCCGCCGACCACCCAGGTGACGATCTCGGTGTCGGCGTGCCGGTGCGCGTCGTACCCGGCGCCGGGGGCGAGGGTCTCCTCGTTGCAGGCGAGCAGCGCGCCGAAGGAGGTGTTCTTCGGGTCGTAGTGGCCGGCGAAGGAGAACGCGTGCCGGGTGGTGATGCCTTCGGCGGGTTCCGACAGGCAGCGCTCGGCGCTGCGGCGCAGGTCGGCCCGGCCGCGCTCCTTCCGTCCGGCCCCGAACGCGGGTTCGGCGGTTTCGAATGGGTGCCCGTCCTGGGGCGAGGAATCCACGCTCACGGGCACCACGGTAGTCGGTGTGACGGGTGCCACCGGACACTTCGGGGCGGGGTGTGCACGAGCACCCGTCCGCGTGAGGCAGGCTAGTGCCGTGCCCTCCGCTTCAGCGAAACCCGACAAAGCATCCGACCGGACGTCCGGCGAGCCCCCGCCCCGGAGCGGTCCGCCGACCGGGGCCCGGAGAAGAAGCCGGCCAGACGTCCGGCCGCGCCGGCGCGTGCCGCCGGGGTGCCGGGGCGCGGCCGGATGACCACCGAGGAGCGCCGACTCGCCTCGGAGCGCGCCGAGTTGCGGGCCGCGACGCTGAAGCGGCTGGAGAAGTCGGCGGGCAAGCTGGCGTCCGCGGCGATCGCCCGGATGGACGATCAGCTGGCCTGGTACCGGCGGATGCCGCCGGAGCACCGCTCGTGGATCGGCCTGGTCGCGCAGGCGGGCATCGCGGCGTTCACCGAGTGGTACCGGCACCCGGAGGCGCCGCAGGCGATCTCCACCGACGTGTTCGGCACCGCCCCGCGGGAGTTGACCCGGGCGATCACGCTGCGGCAGACGGTGGAGCTGATCCGCACCACGATCGAGGTGATGGAGGAGGCCATCGAGGAGGTGGCCGCGCCCGGCGACGAGGCGGGCATGCGCGAGTCGGTGCTGGTCTACGCCCGGGAGATCGCGTTCGCCACGGCCCAGGTGTACGCGCAGGCCGCGGAGGCGCGCGGCGCGTGGGACGCCCGGCTGGAGGCGCTGGTCGTCAACTCGCTGCTCTCCGGGGACGCCGACGAGGGCGTGCTGTCCCGGGCGGCGGCGCTCGGCTGGGGCCAGCCGAGCCAGGTGCGGGTGGTGATGGGCAGCGCCCCGGACGGCGACAGCGAGCTGGTGGTGGAGGCCATCCGGCGGGCCGCCCGGTACGCCAAGCTGCACGTGCTGACGGGGGTGCTGGGCCGCCGCCTGGTGGTGGTGGTCGGCGGCGACAAGGAGCCGGTGCACGCCGCCCGGGCGCTGATCGGTCAGTTCGCGCCGGGTCCGGTGGTGGTCGGTCCGACGGTCGGCGACCTGCTGTCGGCGACGCGCTCGGCGCACGCCGCGGCGCAGGGGCTGAAGGCGTGCGCGGCGTGGCCGGACGCGCCGCGCCCGGTGCTCGCCGACGACCTGCTGCCCGAACGCGCCCTGGCGGGCGACGAGGTGGCGCGCCGTCAGCTGGTGGAGGAGATCTACACACCCTTGGAGGAGGCCGGTTCGGCACTCCTGGAGACGCTGAGTGTCTATCTGGAACAGGCGTCGTCCCTTGAGGGCGCCGCGCGGATGCTCTTCGTCCACCCGAACACCGTGCGCTACCGGCTGCGTCGTGTGACTGATGTCACCGGCTATGCTCCGTCGGACGTGCGTTCGGCGTTCACCCTGCGCATCGCCCTTGCCCTGGGGCGTCTCGGCTCCGGGCCTGATCAGGGCTGACCGAACTGTAGGGAATCCACAATCCGGCGTGCTTTTCTTCGTCATCGTCGCCTACCCGCCCCACGGCGTCCGGCGAGAGAGGGTTGAACCGTGCTCGTTATCGTCGCCCCTGGACAGGGTGCCCAGACTCCCGGCTTCCTCAACCCCTGGCTCGAACTGGACGGCGCCGCCGACCGGCTGCGCCAGTGGTCGGCGGTGGCCGGCCTCGACCTGGTTCACGCCGGGACCGAGGCCTCCGAGGAGGAGATCAAGGACACCGCCGTCGCGCAGCCGCTGCTGGTGGCCGCCGGCCTGCTGACCGCGCACGCGCTGCTGCCGCAGGGCGTGCCCGGCTCGGTCGGCGCGGTGGCCGGCCACAGCGTGGGCGAGATCACCGCCGCGGCGCTGGCCGGGGTGCTCTCCGAGCAGGACGCGCTGACCTTCGTCCGCGAGCGCAGCCTCGGCATGGCGGAGGCCGCCGCGGCCACCGCGACCGGCATGGCGGCGCTGCTCGGCGGCGACCCGGAGGCGGTCGCCGAGAAGCTCGCCGCGCACGGCGTGACCGCGGCGAACAACAACGGCGGCGGCCAGATCGTCGCGGCCGGCACGCTGGAGCAGCTGGCCGCGCTGAAGGCGGACCCGCCGGCCGGCGCGCGGCTGATCCCGCTGAAGGTCGCCGGCGCCTTCCACACCGCGCACATGGCACCGGGCGTGGAGCGGCTGGAGAAGCTGGCGCCGACGCTGACCGCGGCCGACCCGGCGGTGGCGTACGTGTCCAACAAGGACGGCGAGGTGGTCGGCAACGGCGCCGAGGTGCTGGCCCGTCTGGTCTCGCAGGTGTCCAACCCGGTCCGCTGGGACCTGTGCATGGAGACCCTGCAGCAGCTGGGCGCGACCGCCGTGATCGAGCTGTCCCCCGCCGGAACCCTCACCAACCTGGTCAAGCGGAACGTCAAGGGCGTCGCCACGCTGGCCCTGAAGTCCCCCGCCGATCTCGACCGGGCCCGCGAGCTCGTGGCCGAGCACGGCAGCCAGGAGAAGTCCGCATGAGCGTCACCATCAGGCCGGCCACCGGCGCCCAGTTCTCGCGCATCCACGGGGTCGGCGGCTACCGTCCGACCCGGGTGATCCCGAACTCCGAGGTGCTGAACTGGATCGACTCCTCGGACGAGTGGATCCGCACCCGGTCGGGCATCGCCGAGCGCCGCTGGGCGGGCCCGGAGGAGAGCGTCGCCGAGATGTCGGTGCAGGCGGCCGGCAAGGCGATCGCGATGTCCGGGATCGCTCCGGAGCAGATCGGCGGGGTGATCGTCGCCACCGTCTCGCACCTGAAGCAGACCCCGGCGATCGCCACCGAGATCGCCCAGCGGCTCGGCTGCGGCACCGCCCCGGCGTTCGACATCTCCGCCGCCTGCGCGGGCTTCGGCTACGGCCTGAGCCTGGCCGACGGCATGGTGCGCGGCGGCAGCGCCGAGTACGTGCTGGTGATCGGCGTGGAGCGGCTCTCCGACCTGACCGACAAGTCGGACCGCTCGACCGCGTTCATCTTCGGCGACGGCGCGGGCGCGGCGATCGTCGGCCCGTCGGACACCCCCGGCATCGGCAAGGTGATCTGGGGTTCGGACGGCTCGCAGTCCGAGGTGATCTCGCAGACCCAGGCCTGGGACACCGCCTTCGCCAAGCCGGACGCCGTCAACGGCGCCGGTGAGGAGACCAAGTGGCCGGCGCTGCGGATGGAGGGCCAGACGGTCTTCCGCTGGGCCGTGTACGACATGGCGAAGGTCGCCCAGCAGGCGCTGGACGCGGCCGGGATCACCGCCGACCAGCTCGGCGCGTTCATCCCGCACCAGGCCAACATGCGCATCATCGACTCCATGATCAAGGCGCTGAAGCTGCCCGCCGAGGTTCCGGTGGCCCGCGACATCGTCGAGACCGGCAACACCTCGGCCGCGTCCATTCCGCTCGCCATGGAGCGGATGCTGGAGCGCGGCCAGGCGAAGAGCGGCGACCTGGCGCTGATCATCGGCTTCGGGGCCGGTCTGGTCTACGCCGCGGCAGTCGTTACGCTCCCCTAGGCGTTTTTTCTCCGCACCACCCAATGAAACCCGCGGCGGTCCACCGGGCCGCACGCTCTCAACACCGAAGAGGAGCAGCCGATATGGCTACCCGCGAAGAGGTTCTCGAAGGTCTCGCCGAGATCGTGAACGAGATCGCCGGCATTCCGGTCGAGGACGTCGCGCTCGACAAGTCCTTCACCGACGACCTGGACGTCGACTCGCTCTCCATGGTCGAGGTCGTCGTCGCCGCCGAGGAGCGCTTCGGCGCGAAGATCCCGGACGACGAGGTCAAGAACCTGAAGACCGTCGGCGACGCCGTGGACTTCATCGTCGCCAACGTCTGACCTGGCGTCAGGCTGCCGGTCGGGGCGCGCCCGTCGCGCCCCGACCGTCCCCCTTTCCCCCGGCTCGTCCGGCCCTCCGCCCAAAGCTCAACGTGAGAGAAGAAGCAACCAGTGACTGCTGAAAACCGCACCGTGGTCGTCACGGGTATCGGCGCCTTCACGCCGCTGGGCGGCGACGCCGCCACATTCTGGGAGGGCCTGCTCGCCGGCCGGTCCGGAGTGCGCGCGCTCACCGAGGAGTGGGCCGCCGACCTGCCGGTCCGGATCGCCGCCCGGGTCGCCGTCGAGCCGTCCGAGATCCTGCCCCGCCCGGTGGCCCGCAAGCTGGACCGCTCGGCCCAGTTCGCGCTGATCGCCGCCCGCGAGGCCTGGAAGGACGCGGGCTTCGAGGCCCCGGCCACCGACGAGTCCAACGAGCTGGCCCCCGAGCGCCTGGGCGCGGTCATCGCCTCCGGCATCGGCGGCGTGACCACCCTGCTCGACCAGTACGACGTGCTCAAGCAGCAGGGCGTCCGCAAGGTCTCCCCGCACACCGTCCCGATGCTGATGCCCAACTCCCCGGCCGCGAACGTCGGCCTGGAGGTCGGCGCCCGCGCGGGCGTGCACACCCCCGTCTCCGCCTGCGCCTCCGGCGCCGAGGCGATCGGCTACGCGATCGAGATGATCCGCAACGGCCGCGCCGACGTCGTGGTGGCCGGCGGCACCGAGGCGGCGGTCCACCCGCTGCCGATCGCCGCGTTCTCCAACATGATGGCGATGTCCAAGAACAACGACGACCCCGAGCACGCCTCGCGGCCGTACGACAAGGGCCGTGACGGCTTCGTCCTCGGCGAGGGCGCCGGCGTCGTGGTCCTGGAGTCCGCGGAGCACGCCGCCGCCCGCGGCGCCCGCGTCTACTGCGAGGCGATCGGCCAGGGCCTGTCCTCGGACGCCCACCACATCGCCCAGCCGGAGCCGACCGGCGCCGGCGTGGCCCGCGCCATCGCCGACCTGTTCGACCGCAACGAGCTCGACAAGTCCGAGGTGGTGCACGTCAACGCGCACGCCACCTCCACCCCGCAGGGCGACACCGCGGAGATCAAGGCGCTGCGCCGCGAGCTCGGCGAGCACCTGGAGCACGTGGCGATCTCCGCCACCAAGTCGATGACCGGCCACCTGCTCGGCGGCGCCGGCGGCATCGAGACCGTCGCCACCGTGCTGGCCCTGCACCACCGGATCGCCCCGCCGACCGTCAACGTGGTCGACCTGGACGACGACATCGACGCCGACATCGTCCGCGACGAGGCCCGCAAGCTGCCGGTCGACGGCCGGATCGCCGCGCTCAACAACTCCTTCGGCTTCGGCGGCCACAACGTGGTCCTGGCCTTCCGCAGCGTCTGAGACCCGCGCACGCACAACTGCGCGCCGGCCCGGCACTCTGATCGAGTGTCGGGCCGGTCCCGTGTGCGGCCTGTCGCCGTTCGGGCCGGTCCCGCGTTCGACCTGGCCCAGTGGGCGGGCCGACCCCCTGTGCGGGCCGACCCCCTGTGCGGGCCGGCCCCCTGTGCGGGCCGGTCACACCACCTGGTGGAGCCAGCGCACCGGTGCGCCCTCCCCGGCGTACCGGAACGGCTCCAGCTCGTCGTCCCACGGCTTGCCGAGCAGCCGGCCGATCTCGGTCTCCAGGTCGCTGCCCTCGCTGCGGGCGCGCAGCAGCACGGCGCGCAGCCGGTCCTCGGGGATCAGGATGTCGCCGTGGATGCCGGTGACGGCGTGGAAGATGCCGAGGCCGGGCGTGGAGGAGTACCGCTCGCCCTCGGCCGTGGCGCAGGGCTCGCTGGTCACCTCGTAGCGCATCAACTGCCAGCCGCGCAGCGCGGAGGCGAGCTTGGAGGCGGTGCCGGGCTCTCCCTGCCAGGAGAGTTCGGACCGCCAGTGGCCGGGCGCGGCGGGCTGCCGGATCCAGTCGAGGTTGACCCGCACGCCGAGGACGCCCGCCACCGCCCACTCGACGTGCGGGCACAGCGCGCGTGGCGCGGAGTGGATGTAGAGCACACCACGTGTCGTCACCGGGACCTCCTGGCTGTGGACGAGGGTCGCCTTCCCCAGCTGCCTCGCGCCGTCGCCGGTAGGTACTGACCAGTGGCTACCCCGTGACGCTCAACTTATTCGACATTAGGTCATCAAATCGAGCAAAACGGACAAGCTTTCACTCCATGCTAGTCGGTTCCCCCGGGAGGTCTACCCTCACAGCGCCCACCTCCCCCGAACGGACCTAAACGCGCGCCCCCTCCGGATCGCGCTTCCGGCGGGGGCGGGTTGACGGATCGGCAGCCGACGCAGCGTCAGTTCGGTGCGCCGGACCGCCCGTTCTCAGACCTGGACGACCATCTTCCCGGTGTTGGCGCCGCGCAGCAGTCCGATGAACGCCTCCGCGGCGTTCTCGACGCCTTCGACCACGGTCTCGTCGTAGCGCAGCGAGCCGTCCCGCAGCCAGCCGCCGACCTCCTCCAGGAACCGTCCGCGCAGCGCGCCGTGGTCGCCGACCAGCATGCCCTGCAGGCGCAGCCGCTTGCCGATGGCCAGCGCCAGGTTGCGCGGCGCGGCCGGGGCGGAGGTGTCGTTGTACTGGGCGATCGCCCCGCACATGGCGACCCGGCCGTGCACGTGCAGGGCGCCGATCGCGGCCTCCAGGTGCTCGCCGCCGACGTTGTCGAAGTAGACGTCGATGCCGTCGGGGGCGACCTCCGCGAGCAGGTCGGCGACCGGGCCGTCCTTGTAGTTGAAGGCGGCGTCGAAGCCGTAGTCGTCGACCAGGGTGGCGACCTTCTCGGCGGAGCCGGCCGAGCCGACCACCCGCTTCGCGCCCTTCAGCCGGGCGATCTGGCCGACCAGCGAGCCGACGGCTCCGGCCGCGCCGGAGACGAACACGCTGTCGCCCTCCTGGAACGAGGCGACCTCCAGCAGTCCGGCGTACGCGGTCAGGCCGGGCATGCCGAGCACGCCCAGGTAGGCCGAGAGCGGGGCGAGTTCGGGGTCGACCTTGACGGCGTGCGCCGCGTCCAGGGTGGCGTACTCGCGCCAGCCGAGACCGTGCAGCACCGCGTCTCCGACCTCGAAGCCCTCGGCGCGGGAGGCGACCACGTGGCCGACCGCGCCGCCGTCCATCGGTGCCCCGAGCGCGTACGGCGGGACGTAGGACTTCACGTCGTTCATCCGCCCGCGCATGTACGGGTCGACGGACAGGTACGCGTTGCGCACGGTGATCTCACCCGGGCCGGGCTGCCGGACGGGGGCCTCGACCAGGGCGAAGTCGGCGGGAACGGGCCAGCCCTGCGGGCGGGCGGCCAGGTGCCATTCGCGGCCGGTCGCGGGAAGGTCCTGCTCTGCCATCACACTCTCCTTCTCAGCCTGAAACATTCAGTAGCTCAAGTAATCCTGTGGATGAAAGGTTCATGTTGTCAACTGTTCAGGTAGACTCGACGGTATGGAGCAGGTCACGGAGCAGGCACCCGTCCCCACCGCCGACCCGATCACCGTGGAGGTCGTCGACCTCATGGCGCGTCTGGTCGCCCTCTTCCACCGCGAGTACGAGGAGGCCGCCGCCGCCCGCTCGCTGACCGGTGCGCAGGCCAAGGTGCTGGCGCTGCTGCGGCGCGGCCCGATGCCGATGCGGCACATCGCGCAGACCCTCTCCTGCGAGCCGTCCAACATCACCGGCATCGTCGACCGGCTGGAGAACCGCGGGTTCGTCACCCGCGAGTCCGACCCGCAGGACCGCCGGGTGAAGCTGGTGGTCGCCACCGACTCGGGGCTGTCCGCCTCCTCGGAGCTCCGCGAGTCGCTGAACTTCGCCCGCGAACCGCTGGCCGCGCTGGACGCCCCCGAGCGGGCCCAACTCCGGGACCTGCTACGGCGGATGCTCGATTCATCCGCCCCCGACTGATCCTCCGTCGGGCCGCCGGCCGGGCCCTCGGACCGGACCCCGGTTCGAGGGCCGGAAAATCTCTCGGAAATGATGGTTCGCCTGTAACCATTCCGGCCACCGCGCCGTCTAAGTGGTGACGAACGCCCCGTCCGCAGTGTCGCGCGCGGGGCAAGTGCCTGCCCTCGGGCACCAGTTCCCGTTGCGCGCAGAGAGATCCCGGACCGATGACCGACGCCACGCAGAGCACGACCGCGGCCCCGTCCCGTGGCAGCAGAGGCCGACGAATAGCCAGGAGTCTCGGGGCGACCGCCGCCGTCATGGTGGTCCTCGCCGCGGGACTCGGCGCCTGGTACTACCAGCGGCTCGACCACAACATCACGACCTTCGCCCCGGAAGGCATCGCGTCCAGCCGCCCGCCGGCCGGACCGACCGCGCCCACCGGCGGACGACCCGTCAACATCCTGCTGCTCGGCTCCGACACCCGCAGCGACGGCAACAGCGACCTCGGCGGCGGCGACGAGGGGGTCGGGCACTCCGACACCGCGATCCTGCTGCACGTCTACGCCGATCACAAACACGCCGTCGGCGTGTCGATCCCGCGCGACACCCTGGTCACCATCCCGCCGTGCCGGCTGGCCGACGGCCGGTGGACCACCGCCCGCACCAACCAGATGTTCAACTCGGCCTTCACCGTGGGCGAGTTCAAGGCCGGCAACCCCGCCTGCACGCAGAACACCGTGGAGGAGCTGACCGGCCTGCGGGTGGACCACACCCTGGTCGTCGACTTCAAGGGCTTCGCCTCCGTCACCGAGGCCGTCGGCGGCGTGGACGTGTGCGTCCCCAACGACGTCGACTCCTACGGCATCCACCTGACCAAGGGCCGCCAGACCGTCGCCGGCCAGCAGGCCGTCGACTACGTCCGGGCCCGGCACGGCCTCGGCGACAGCTCCGACATCGGCCGGATGCGGCGTCAGCAGGCGTTCATGTCCTCGCTGATCAAGAAGGTGCAGGGGCGGGGCTTCGACCTGACCACCCTGCTGCCGCTGGCCGACGCCGCCACCAGGTCGCTCACCGTCGACCCCGACCTCGGCTCGCCCTACAAGCTCGCCGAGTTCGCCCAGTCGCTGCAGAACATCAAGCTGGCCGACATCCAGTTCGTCACCCTGCCCTGGCGCTTCCAGGGCGCCCGGGTCGCGATCGTGCAGCCCGACGCCACCATCCTGTGGAACCTGCTCCGCGAGGACCGCACCCTGGACGGCCGCCTCACCGGCGACGCCGCGAACCCGTCCGGCGCGCCCTCGGCCGGCGCGTCGCCCGGAGCCTCGCCCGGCGCGTCCGGGAGCCCGACGCCCGGCGCCTCCCCCGGTGCTTCGGCCGGTGGGGCGGGCGGTGGGTCGACCGGTGGGTCGGCCGGGGTTCCGGCCGGCGCGTCCGGCGGTCCGTCGGCCGCCGGCGGCACCGACGCGGCGAGCCTGGACGTGCCGATCGTGGTCCACAACGCCGCCAAGTCCGCCGGACTGGCCGGCCGCACCGAGCTGGCGCTGCGCGGCAACGGCTACCGCGACATCACCATCGGCGGCAACACGCCCGCCCGGCCGACCACCCTGATCGAGTACTCGCTCAGCCTGCGCCCGGCCGCCGAACGCCTCGCCCTGCTGTACCCCGGCGCGGAACTCCGTGCCGACTCGACCGCCGACTCCATCGTGCTGACCATCGGTCAGGACCGGGCCGGCGCCGACACCGGCGAGGGCCCCGCGCCCGGGGCCTCCGCCACCGGCATCCCGTCCGCCATCCCGAACGGCATCACGGACAACACCCGGCCCGCCGACAGCGACCTCTGCAGCGACCTCAGCTTCGGCTGACGCCCCGGACCGACGCCCTCTCCCCGGCCCCGGCCCCGGAGAGAGGGCCCGGGCCGGAGAGAGAGCCCGGCCTACGCCTGCGGTGCCGGGTCCGGCAGGCCGGTCACCACCAGGGTGACCCGACGGTCCGTCAGCTCGCCTGCCCTAGCCAGGCCGTACACCGCCGACAGGGCCTTCGCCACGTACCGCCGCTCGACCGGCACCCCGTGCCGGTCCTCGAACCCGGCGGCGAATCGTTCCAGCTCCGGCGGGACCTTGCCGTACCCGCCGGCGTGCCAGCCGTGCACCAGCCGCCAGTTGGCGAACTCCCGCCCGTACGCGGCCCGGTGGAGCGCCGTCACCTCGCGCTCCAGGTAGCCCTCGCCGCGCAGCACCGCCACGCCGAGCGCCTGCGCGCCTGGCGGCAGTCCGGCGGCGATCCCGGCCAGCGTGCCGCCGGTACCGACCGCGCAGCACACCACATCCCGCTCGCCGGGCTCCGGCAGTTGGGCGGCCAGTTCGGCGGCGATCACCGCGGCCCCGCGCACCGCCGCCGCGTTCGACCCGCCCTCGGGGAGCACGAAGTGCCCCGGCCGGCGCTCCTGCCGGCCGGAGGCGACCTCGCGGTAGACGGAGCGCTCGACGAACTCCAGCACCATCCCGTCCCGTTCGGCCCCGGCCAGCGACCAGTTCCGCGGCATCCCGGCCAGCTCGGCGCCGCGGATCACCCCGACGCTCTCCAGCCCGAGCGCCCGCGCCGCCGCGGCCACCGCCCGCACGTGGGTCGAGTACGCGCCGCCGTAGGTGAGCAGCGCCCGGCTGCCGTCCGCGACCGCCCGCTCCAGGTTCGGCGCGAGCTTGCGCCACTTGTTGCCGGGCACCGCCGGATGCGCCAGGTCGTCCCGCTTCAGCCGGAGTTCCACCCCTGCGGCGGCGAGCTCCGGGTCGTCGACCACCGTCAACGGCGTGGGCAGATCAGCAGGCAGGAGCACCCGCCCACCCTAACCGGGGCCGGCCGCGCCCCCGCCGCCCCCTCGACCCCCCCTCGACCCGTCCCGGCCGGCCGAAGCGGTCGGAGCGGCCGGTCAGAGCGTGCTGGGCGTCTTGCGGGTGGTGACGTTCATCCGGTTCCACGCGTTGGCCGTGAACACCAGGGCGATCAACTGCGCCAGTTCGCGCTCCTCGAAGTGCTTCGCCGCCTCCTGGTACACCTCGTCCGGGACGCCCGAGGGCAGCAGCGTGACCGCCTCCGCGAGGGCCAGCGCGGCCCGCTCCTTCTCGGTGAACAGGCTGGACTCCTCCCAGGCCGTCAGCTGGTAGATCCGCTCCTCACTCTCCCCCGCCTTCCGGGCGTCCACGGTGTGGTAGCCGATGCAGTACGCGCACTTGTTGACCTGGGCGACCCGGATCTGCACCAGCTCGAGCAGTTCGGGGTCCAGCCCCTCCCGGGCGGCGGCATCCAGGGCCAGGACCGCCTTGAAGACCTTGGGGGCGACGGCGGAGAAGTTCATGCGCTGAGGAACCCGATGCGTTGTCATGCCTCAACGCTAGAGGCCAGATCGACCGGCGGTAGGGTGCATTTCCGTGCCAGAGACATGGGTCAATTCCCGGCCGGAGCCCGCCCCCGCCGGAGCGCCGCAGCCGGCACCCCGCCTGCCCGAACAGCCGGACGACCCCGCTCCTGCGCCTGCCACTGCCGCTTCCGCTGCCGCTGCCGAGGTGCTGGGCACCGACCTGCACCTCGAACTCTCCGGCCGGGGCAGCCGCCGCGCCCAGCTGATACAGGCCCTGCGCGAGGCCGTCGACTCCGGACGCCTCGCCCCCGGCACCCGCCTGCCCCCGTACCGCAGCCTCGCCCGCGACCTGGGCATCGCCCGCAACACGGTGGCCGACGCGTACGCCGAACTCGTCGCCGAGGGGCGGCTGTCGGCCCGCCAGGGATCCGGCACCCGGGTCGCCCACCGGGCCGCCCCGCTGCCCACCGGCCGGAGCGCCCCGCGCGCCCCAGCACTGCCCGTCCCGTCGTCCACGACCTGATGCCCTCCTCGCCCGATGCCTCCGCCTTTCCCCGCTCCGACTGGCTGACCTCCGCCCGACGGGCCGTCACCGCCGCCCCCAGCAGCGCCTTCGGCGTCGGCGACCCGCGCGGCCGGCCCGAACTGCGGACCGCACTCGCCGAGTACCTGGCCCGCGCCCGCGGCGTCCGCACCGACCCGGACCGGATCGTGGTCTGCGCCGGCTTCGCCCACGCCCTCCGCCTGCTGGGCGGCATCCTGGACGGACCCGTCGCGGTCGAGTCGTACGGCCTGGCGTTCTACCGCGACCTGCTCGCCGCGGCCGGCCGCCGCACCGTCCCGCTGACCGTCGACCGGGCGGGCGCCCGCACCGCCGAACTGGCCGCCACCGAGGCCCGAGCCGCCCTGCTGACCCCCGCCCACCAGTTCCCCACCGGCGGCCCGCTGCACGCCGACCGCCGCGCCGCCGCCGTCGACTGGGCCCGCGCCCACGGCGGCCTGCTGCTGGAGGACGACTACGACGGCGAGTTCCGCTACGACCGCCAGCCGATCGGCGCCGTCCAGGGCCTCGACCCCGACCGGGTGGTCTACCTGGGCTCCACCAGCAAGAGCCTGTCGCCGGCGCTGCGGCTCGGCTGGATGGTGCTGCCCGACACCCTGGTCGACCCGGTGCTCGCCGCCAAGGGCACCCGCGAACTGACCTCCGGCGTGATCGACCAGCTCACCCTCGCCGACTTCCTCGCCCACGGCGCCTACGACCGCCACCTGCGCCGGATGCGCCGCCACTACCGCCGCCGCCGCGACCTGCTGGTCCGCACCCTCGCCGAGCGCGCCCCCGACATCCGGGTCAGCGGCATCGCCGCCGGCCTGCACGCCGTGCTCGAACTCCCCGAGCGCTCCGAGCCGTTGGCCCTCGGCACCGCCCGCCGCCTGGGCCTCGCCCTGGAGGGCCTGCGACCCTACCGCCACCCCGACAGCACCATGCCGCCCCGCGACGGCCTGGTGATCGGCTACGGCACCCCGCCCGACCACGCCTTCCCCGCCGCCCTGGACGCCCTCTGCCAGGCCCTGGCCTCGATCCCCCGGGCGTGACCCCCTGCCGGTCGGACCTACGGCAGGGCTTCCGAATTTCCGGGCTTCCTTCCTTCCTGCCTTCCCGGGTGACTGGGCATCACGCCGGCCTCGAATGCGGGTGGTGGGACGCGCAATGGCGGTGGGCCCTGCCTGGTCCCGGTGGGGCGGGGTCCGTCCGGTCGGTGGTCAGAGCACGGCAACCCCCAGTGGTCGGTGGCCGACCTCCAGCCGGTGGGTGGCGCCGGAGTCGAGATGGACCAGGGTGATCCCGTCCCAGTAGCCGTCCCGCGTGAACCCTCCGGTGACGTAGGCCGTGTGCCCGTCCCGGGAGAGCGCGACGTCTTCGTGTGGCAGGCCCAGCGGGTAGACCCGCTCGGTGCCGTCGGGCTGACGTACGGTCAGACTCGGGCCGGCGTCGCTTCCCGTGATCGGGCCGCTGCCCACCACCAGGAGCCGGCCGTCGGGAGCGACGGTGACGCCGTGCTGGTGGGTGTCGGCCGTCATCGGCTCCACGGACACCTGCCCCGTGGCCGGGTCCACCACCGCCAACCGCTCGCCCTCGAACGGCAGCAGCAGCTTCCCGTCGCCCGGCCGGACGGCCGCGTAGTGCGGCTTCAGCCAGGAGCCGAGGCCGCCCTCCGTCCCGTACGGTGCGACCTCGATCCGGCGGGTGGCCAGGCTCTCGGCGGCCACCACCGTCACGTCGAAGGAGTCGTGGCCGGTCGCGTAGACCTCCCGTCCGTCCGCCGACACGTCCACGTCGAACGGTCGCCGCCCCACCGGGGCGACCCCCACGACCTGGCCGGAGTCGGTGTCGACCACCTCCAACACGCCGTTCCGCCCGGGTATGTTGACGCCCACGAACAGTCGGCTGCCGTCCGGCGACAGGGCCAGGCCCATGGCGCCGCCCCGGTACTCGCCCGTTCCGGAAGGGCCGGTGTCGGTGCGGTGGGCGATGGTGCGGGTCAACGTGCGGGTACGGGTGTCGACTTCGGCGACGCCCTCCGCAGTGCTCACCCAGGCCCGGCCGTCCGCCCCGAGGGCCACGGCGTACGGGGCCGTGCCGACCCGGACCGAGCCGATCGCGCCGCGCTGCGGATCGACGAAGGTGGCGGTGTCGGACCCGAAGTCCGCCACCAGCAGCGTCCCTGGCGGGGTGGGCGCGGTAGTTGACGCTCCGTCGGAAGACATGGAGGTCGGGGCGGAGGCTGCGGGCGGCGAGGTCGGTGCGCTGTCGGCCCGGGTGGCGCAGCCGGTCAGCAGGACGGCCAGCGTTGACACGGTGGCGAGCAGCAGTGGCGCGGTGCGCCGGCGGCGGGCGGTCATGGGGCGACTCCCTTCCTCGGATCGGGTGTGGCTTCGCGCAGCAGGGCGGCGATGGCCCGGAAGCCGCGGCGCTCGGCGTGCTGGAGGGCCGTCACGCCGTCGGCGTCGGCGAGTTGGGGGTCAGCGCCCGCGGCGAGCAGCAGGCGGACGATCTCGGTGTGCGGGCGGCCGCCGTCGCCGAGGATCACGGCCTCCAGCAGGGCCGTCCACCCCAGCCGGTTGACGTGGTCGACGTAGAGGTCGGTCTCCTCCACCACCGCCCGTACGTAAGCGACATGGCCTCGCTCGGCGGCGGGTATCAGGCTGACGCCGCCGAACCGGTTGGTCAGCCCGAAATCCGGCCCGGCGACCAGCAGTGCCCGCATCATGGGGACGCTGCCGGTGACTCCGGTGACCAGCCATGGGCTGTCCTCCCGGTGGTCCTGCGCGTCCGGATCGGCGCCGGCCGCGACGAGGAACTCGGCGACGGCCACCTGGTCGGCGAGCGCTGCCGTCAGCAGCGCCGTCCGCCCCTGGGGGTCGCGGGCCTCCAGGTTGGCGCCGGCCTCCAGGGCAGCCCTGACAGCGTCGAGATCGCCGGTGTGCGCGGCGCCGAGCAGGCGCTGGTCGAGTGCGGTCGTCATCACGGTCCTCCTCCTGAGGGACGGCAGGTACAGCACGGAATGCCTCAACAGACGCGGTGTGGGGGCGGAAAGCCGGTCTGCTTCATACTTGCCCCGCCCACCCCGTCGCTTCGTCGGCGAACCGGCCAGTCCTGGCGAGCTTTCCGGCTGACACCGGCATCATCCGATCGGTTGATGCACGATCGGGCGGCAGGTGCGGCAGCGGGTGCGGAGGCCGTCCCGGACAGGTGGCTGAGGCACCGTCAGAAGGAGCTGTACTGCTGCAAGTTGTCCAGGCGCTGTCCACTGGAGGGTGAATCTCGGTGGAGAACCGGGCCGCCGGACACGCCGGTGCTCTACAGTTACGAGGCGAGCCCGGGCGTTTCGCCTGCTCAGGGGCCCATCGGCTGACGATCGGTCAGCGGCCGAGGTAGGGCGGGTGGGACTCGAACCCACGACCAAGGGATTATGAGTCCTCCGGTCACTTTGACTGACGCTCACTGGCTTTCACTGGATTTACCTGTTTTCCCAGGTCAGAGCCAGTTTCCAGCCTCCGGCCTTCTCAGGCTTTCCCCCGATTTCACCGGCCTTCACCAACGCCATGTCCACTCGAAGTCCACTTGGATCCGGGCTTCATGATGCCTTTGAAGGGTCGAGCACGCTCTGCCAGCGGGACTCGATCTGGCCGATTCCCCGGTCAGGGGATACCCCAACCGATGCCAAGCGGCTTCGCCATCTCCTGACGGGCGAAGCCGCTTCGTGCGCAGCGCGCAAGCTCTGCCGAAGATCCTACCGGGAGGCCGTTGGCACTCCCAGTCCTCGCGGAACGGAGGTTCAGCCGGGGCCGCGGCGGTCAGAGGAGGGTCTGCTGCTTGTGTTTCGGCTCGGGGGTGTAGCTGGAGCGGTAGACCTTCACCAGATAGCCGCCGCCGCGAGCTTTGCCGGGCTCGTGCCGGTCGTTGGCGGTGGAGGTGTACACCTTGAGCGGGCCGCCGGTCTCGAACCAGCCGGTCGGGTAGACGGCGTCGAGGTAGGCGCGCAGCAGGTGGGCGTTCTTGCCGCTCGTGCCCTGCGGGATGGTCGGGAGGCGCCGCCAGCCAGGGTGGGTGTGGTCGAGGGCGTCTTCCACGGCCGTGTTGTGGTCGCGGCGTATCGGTCCTTCCCAGGGGCAGGCGAGGCAGGCTCCGCGCCGGGCTGGCAGGTCGGCGGATTGCTCGATCACGGTTGCGGCGTGCTGCTCGGTCCGGGTGGTGGGGTTGGTAGGGTCGAATCCGGGGTGTCCCCAAGAGATGTGCCAGGCGCTGCGGATCGTGTCGCGGGGCGCTGCGGTCTTGCTCAGCGTCAGGTAGGTGTTGTGCCGGGCGACGGCGCCGGCGGCGGTCCAGCTGGCGATCCACGCCGCCACGGTGCTGACGCACGCGGCGGTGTCGGTTTCGCAGCTGAGGTCGCCGGGGCCCAGGTAGACCTGGAGGTAGTCGCCGGAGTCGGCGGGATTGTGGAAGTGGATGACGCTCCAGGCTTCGTGGTCGGAGGGCAGGTGGGATACGTCGGCGTCCTCGGTGCACCAGAGGGTGGTGCTGTCGGGCAGGTCGATGGCGATGGCGCGCCCGGCGCTGGTCTGGTCGATTCTGGGGGTCAGGTCGGCGTTGACGAGGGCGTTCCAGAGGAGGTGGCCTGCCGCGGTGTAGTCGTTCAGGTCGGTGTGGCCGTAGCGAGCCATGATGAGCTGGCGCTGCTGGTCGGTGGGCATCGGTGTCCTTCAAGCGGGTCAGAGGAAGGTGAGCTGTTCGGGGACCGGGATGAGGTGAAATCCGGCTTCGGCCAGCCGTGTGCCGCGTGACAGCTGTTGGTGGCCGTCGTGGTGCCGGCGCAGGAGGTAGGCGGTGTACTGGCCGCTGGTCCCGTGGATGGGGAGTTCGATGTGGCGGGCGGCGGTGACGGTCCAGGTGCCGTCCGGGCTGCGGAGGTGTTCGCCGGGACGCAGCGCCCGGCCTGGCTGGGTGGGCGTCGGCACGGCTTCGTCGGGCTGGAGGTGGGCGGCGGTGCAGGTGGGGCAGAGCCAGCGGGGCTGCTCGCAAGGTCGGTAGAGACTGCTGGAAGCCGTGGTACAGGTGGCACAGCGGACCGGGCCGGCGAGGTAGTGGGTTCGGATGCGGGTGACGCACGGGTAGCGGGTCACCTCGTGTCCGGGGCGGACGAGTGTCGTCGTCGTGATCTTCATGGCCGGTTCCGGGTGTGAGGAGGGTCGGTTGGTGGTGGAGTTCGTCGAGCCAGCTGAGGAGGCGGGGGAGGTTCTGGTCGGGGCCGTAGGTGAGGTAAGTACCGTCGGTGCTGGTGCAGCCGAGCCAGTCGGCGGTGGTGAGGCGACGGCGGGAGTTGACGCGGCCCATGTGGACGGTCTTGCCGAGGTCGCGGGCGTGGCGGGCCAGGCGTTCGGCGACAGGGCCGAGCTTCCAGCCGGTGGTGCCGGCGACGAACAGGACGTCGAAGTCCGACCAAGGGACGAGGTGGTCGATGTCGGCGCCGTCCTGGGCGGCGAAGGCCGCAGGGATTCCGAGTGAGCGGATTCGGGCCAGCCAGAGGGCGGAGTCGGCGAGGGTTCCGGCGGCGTCGTACGGGCGGTCGGGGGCGACGGCGAAGAGGCAGCGGTGGGGGCCGTAGCGGTGGACCTGGCTGGTGAGCCAGGTCCACCATCGTTCGGGTCCGGGCCAGCCCTTGCCGAAGCGGCCGTTGTCGGCTGCCCACCATGCGCCGGGCGGTACCGGGTTGCCCTGGCGCGGGGTGGTGATGCAGCCGAGGTCGCCTGCGGTCATCGCGGTTCGGATCTCGGCCGTGGAGGGGTTGGCCAGGTAGAGCATCAGGAGGTCAGTTCGGTGATTCGGGTCCGGTGTTCTTCGTTGGTGATGTGGCCGTTTTCCAGCTGGGCGTCAAGGAGGGTGCGCCACGCGGAGAGGGCGTCGTCGTACTTGGCCTTGATCTCGGTGTCGGTGCCGCGGTAGCAGGTGAGCTTGTAGATGTGGGTGGCGCTTTCGGCTCGGCGGGCGAGCTGCTTGAGGGTGAAGTCGTCGATGGTCACGGCTGGTTGTCCTTGTTGGGCGCGGGCGGGGGGCTGTCGGCGGGGTTCGGAGGTGCTTGTTGGTGTTGCTGGTCGGTCGTGCGGGGCCCACCGGCGGCGGGCCCCGTCCAGCAGGCGGCGTTCGTGGCTTGTGCCGGTGTCTCAGGGGTTGAGGAGCTGTCCGGGCACGGCGTCAACGGGTCGGGTCGGGAGGATGCGGGCGTGGAAGGTGCGGCAGTGGGCCCGGACTCGGGTCGGGGCGTCGGCCACCCGGGTGTTGTCCCAGCGGTAGAAGGCGGGCTCGTGGCCGAAGCGGTCGAGGATCTGCCAGAAGAGGTTGGTGCCGCGTTCGATGATCACGAGCTGGCAGTACCGGCCCTTGCGGACCATGTGGAGGATCGCGCCGACGTCGCCGTGCCTGTTCTGGTGGGGGTGGGCCTTGATTCCGGCTGCGGTGAGCGCGGTGACAATCGGGTTGGCCGGCTCGGGGGGCGCGGGCTGCCAGGTTTCCGGGGTTCCCCATTCCACGGCTTCCAGCTGCGCGGGTCCGCGTCCGGCGTTGTTGGCGAGGGTGAGGCGGACGGCGGGGCTGTGGCCCGGGTAGGCGAGCAGGTTGACGGGTTGGACGGCGAGGATCCGCGCGTTCGTGACGGGCGGGCCTCCGAAGATGCCTTCGGGGGTGCGGTAGTGGGTGAATCCGGTGTAGGTGCGGCGCGGTGTCATGGCTGTTCCAGGGGTGTGTGGAGGCGGATCGGGTCGGTGATGGGTTCGCAGGCGGCCGGGCAGGGCTGGTACTTCCAGGGGCGGCCGAAGGGGTGGCGGTGCTGTTCGTGGTGGCGGTCGGGGTCGTCAGCGGCGCAGCGGACGGGGTAGCGGCCTCGGGAGCCGCAGTGCGGGCACAGGGCGAGGGGGTCGGTGTTGTCGGGGGTGACTGGGTGGGGGTAGGGCGGGCGGAGCCGTCGGCGGGGTGTCCGTTGGCGTGGTTGAAGAGGTAGAAGGGGCTTCGGGGGTGGATGGGCAGGGACC
>NZ_KK853997.1:2636517-2658267 GCF_000696185.1 Kitasatospora cheerisanensis KCTC 2395
GGGCTTCGGGGGTGGATGGGCAGGGACCACCAGGGGTGGCGGGGGTCGGCGGTGAGGATGTGGCGGGCGTTGGAGAGGGTGGTGCCGTGGTGGTGGGCGGTGCGGACGAACGCCCAGCCGGGGCCGGCGAGGTGGGTGTAGGTGCGGGTGGCGTCGCGGGCGAGGGCGCCGGGGATCGTGGGGGCCGCTTGTTCGAGTTCGCGGCGGGTGCGGGCGGTGATCACGGGGACGAGGTCGAGGGGCAGGCCGGTGAGGTCGAGCTCTATGGGCACGGTGTCGGCTTCCGGGGGTGTTGGGGCTTGGGCCGGGCGGCGGAGGTCGCCGCCCGGCGTGCGGGGGGTCAGAGGCTGGTGGTTTGGGAGAGGGCCGTGCCCTGGTGGGGGCTGATGTGGGCCTGGACGTGGTGGGTGGCCGGGCCGCCGGTCCACGTGATGGTTCGGCCCGCCGGGGTGGTGTGGATGCGAAATTCGATGCCGGGGAACACCGCGTGCAGGTGGGTGAGGAGTTCGTCGTCGGTCTTGCGGACCTGGTAGGTGCCGGGGGTTCCGGTGCAGCCGGGGTGCCGGCGGTTGTGGCCTCGGCTGACGCGCAGGTGGGAGTAGAAGAGGACGCCGGTCCAGGTGCAGCCGTCTCGACCGCAGCGCAGCTCCCAGTGGACGTCGGAGCCGGGGTAGGGGTGTTCGGGGATCAGTTCGAGGTCGTCGAGTCGTCCGAGCGCGCGGTGGGCGGAGGCCGCGTTGCGGCGGGTGCTGAGGTCGAGCACGGGGTTCGGGTCCTTCGGGGCTAGCGGGTGGGCAGGTAGACGGGGGTGCCGAGGCGCAACGCGTTGTCGTCGGTGAACAGGCGGCGGACCGTTTCGTCGCTGGTGGGCTTGGCGTAGGCGCTGCGGGTGGCGTTGCGCCAGGTTCCGTCGGTGCGCTCCCAGATGATCGAGTCGTGGACGACGTGGTCGCCGTCGTTGAACTGCTCGGGCACCTCGGGGTACGGGATGGGCGGCAGCGTCTGGGGGTCGTGGTGTCGGTGGGCGAGGACGGTGATGGCGTGGGCTCCGCCGCTGGAGCGGGCGAACGGGTACTGCCAGTGAGTGGGGGGCAGGTTGGCGGTGCCGCCACTGGTGGGCGGGGCGATGGTGCGGGTGGTTCGGCGGTACTGGTTGCTGTGGCTGCGTCGCTGGTTGGTGACGACGACCGCTTCGGCGCCGGTGGCGGTGTGCACGGTGACGTCGCCCGGCCGGAGATAGCGCGCCGGGAGGTCCATGACGCCGTACTTGTCGATGGGGCGGTCCGGGTGTCGGGCCGCCGGGCTGTTCTTCCAGTTGGTGATGTAGGCGGCGATCGCGTCGGCGGCAGCGGTGATGTCGGCGTGGGCGGTGTCGGGGTCGCGGAACGCGTCGTAGACGGTGACGAAGTGGCCGGGGTTCTCGTAGGGGTTGCCGAGGTAGTGGGTTGCTTGGAGCCCCTGGCTGCCGCCGGGGTCGATGTCGATCTTGGCGTCCTGGTCGGATACCCAGATCGCGGTGCCGCCGGGGAGGTCGATCTCCAGCCAGGAGGAGTTCGCCGACTGGTGGCCGTTCGTGGTGCTCTTGATGCCTCGCTGGTGGAGAGCGGCCGCGAGGTATTGGCCGAGGGTGTACGTGGCGGTGGTGGTCATGGCGTCTCCCGGGGTGGTCGGGGGCGCGGTGGGCGCGCCCCCGAGGTGCGGGCGGTTCAGGTGGTTTCGGTGGTGGTGTTCTGCTTGCGCGGCTTGGTCGGGGTGGTGGTCTTCTTGGTGGCGGTCTTGCGGGTGCGGATGGGCTTGGCCGGGGAGGGGGTGGCCTTCTTCGTGGCGCGCTTGGGGGCGGGGCGGGGCGGTTCGGGAGTGGTGTCGCCCTGGGGAGCAAGCTCCGCTTCCGGGTCCGGGTCGGGCTCGACAACGGTCAGCTCCGGGTCCGGCTCGGACTCGGACTCGGGCCCGACAACGGTCAGCTCCGGGTCCGGTACCGTCGCCGAGGTCTCCGGGCGGTCGCCGATGAAGCGGGGCTTGCGGTCGAACGCGGGCAGGAGGTTGCCGGCAATCGCGGCGTGGATGACGTCGACCGGGTCACCGTCAATGCCGGCAACGTTGAGGAGGGTGTGGTAGCTACGGCCGGGACGCAGGCCGGGGCCCGTGCGGGTGGTGCCGCGCTTACCAGGGGCGGTGACCCAGAGCTGAACGATGTTGCCGGACAGGCGGATGCAGCCCCCGACCGTTCGTCCGTCGGCGTTGGTGAGCCGTTGGACGTTCGGGCCGTCGTCGGGCAGGCGGTCGGTGGTGTAGCCGGGAAGCCGGGTGGCGACACCTTCGAAGGCGGAGGCGAAGGTGGTGTTGGTGAGGAACACGGTCGTTTCTCCTTGGCAAGTCTTTATTTAATACTCGCACTGGCCATGGTTCAGCACTTCCGAAACCACGGGGTGTCACATCAGAGCGGTGGCGGCGCCGACGTCCGCGACGGCGCGCGGGTCGAAGGTGTCGATCCAGGAGGCAAGGTCCTCGACAACCCGCCGGACGTTCGCGCACGGGATGCCCACCTCGGTCGAGCGAAGCACACCGCCGACGGGGTCCAGCTTTTCGAGGACGAAGACATCCCCGCCAGGATTGCCGGGACGGGGAGAGAGGGTGACCCTGATGATGTCGGGCCCCCCTTCTCGACTCGGGGCGATCACGAGGGTCCGGCCGTCGACGGCGATCCCAACGGTGGGGCGCGAGTCGCTGCTGAACTCCTCGGCGACCATCTCTAGCACCCGGCTGCTCATCCTGCTCTCCTCTCGTCCATTCGGGAGACCCTCTCCCTTGTGTCTTTATTTTATACTCAACACGCAGGGCTGTCCACTCGTCTGCCCTAAAATTCAGGCGGCCTTCCGCGTCGCCCTGGCAAGCAGTTCCTCGGCCTGGAGGACGGCAGCGACCGTTGCGGCTTTCCACCGCAGGTCCTCGCGGTGCTCGAAGATGCGGGCCTTCTCCTCCAGGGCCAGCCGCTCGGTGTCGGCCTGCGCGAGGGTGTCGCCGCACCAGACGGTGGTGTTGGGGCCCATCTTCCATAGCAGGACGTTGACGGCGGCGCCGGCGGCGGCGATCGGGTCGATGTCGCAAAGGTGCCAGCGACAGGTGGCGGGGTCGATGCCGCGCTCGCGCAGCATCTGGACGGCGGCCCGCACCATGCCGCCGGTGCCAGCGGCCGGGTCGCAGAAGGAGTGGCCGGGCTTCACTTCGGAGCAGTCGCCGATGACCTGGCGGGCCATCAGCTCGCAGATCTCCGGAGGCGTGTGGTACTCCCCGAGCCACTTGCGGGACCCGCTGCTGCGCATGCCGGTGATCATCCAGGACATCAGGTCGAAGTCGGCGAGCATGTAGGGGTCGTCGGTTCCGGTGAGATCGAACAGGCCCTGGGTGATCGCTGCGCGCGCGACCGCCTTGATGCAGCGCAGCTCGTGCGCGCTCATACTCTCGTCGAGCCAGGAGGCGAGCGGGGCGGCCCGGTGGACCAGGTCGGGGCGGATCGTCCACCAGTACGCCCAGCATTCGCGCAGCGCCTGCGCGAGGTCCTTGGCGTCGAGCTGGAGGAAGAACTCCGCGCACAGCGGACCTCCGGGCCCCTTGAGCGGCCACAGCGCCAGAGCGGCCACGACGCCGACGGGTATCTCCATCCGGCTGCCGCCGTGCTCGCGGTCCCAGGCTTCGACGGCGGCTTCCGCGATCCACTGGGCCGCCTGGTGGGAGCGGGTGCCAAACGGGATGCGGTACTTGCTGATCGGCGCTTTGGCTTTGGGCTCGGCCGGGCCTGCGGTGCGGTTCCCGGCCGGGGCGGGGGGCTGGGGCTTCGCTGCTGGGGTCTTGGCGGGGGCCGTCGGTACGGTGGCCAGCGCGGGGCGCGGCGCGGGGGTGTCCTTGGGCTGGAAGTAGTCGTACTCGTCGTCGTCGCTGTCTGCGGGGAGGCTGAACAGGTCGGGCTGACGCCGCTGTTTCACCACGTTTTGTCCGTTTCTTGGGTGTGAACAGGCCCGGCGGCCGCACAGGGGTGGCCGCCGGGCCGCGAGTGGATGGCGGTTGGTCAGGCGCTGGAGGGCTGGGGGCTCTCCTCCAGGCGCCGGGCCTCGGTCTCGATGAGGTGCCGGGCGATGGCGATGGCGTACTGCTTGCCGATGGGTCCGCCGGCGGCGAGCCGGGCGGCGATGGCGAGGGCTGCGGGCTCGGCCTGGTCGTAGTCGAGCCGGTTCAGGTGTTCGGCTGCGGCGGTGATCTCGCTGTCGAGGCCGGGCATGGTGTCGGCCAGGCCGGGCGGCCCGTGGAAGACGCCGCCGCGGGGGCACCGGATCGGAGGCTGCGGCCGTGCCGGCTGGGGCGTGCCACGCAGGGCGCGGTCGAAGGCGTGGAGCAGGTAGGCGGCGGCGCGTCGGTAGTTGCCGCTCAATTGGAGGGCGGTGTAGCCGTACACCTCGGCGACGGCGGCCGGGTGGAGGTCGGCGCGGTACTGCTCGGGGGTCAGGTCGCGCTGGCGGGCGGGCCGGTGGTGGTAGCCGCTGTCGATCACGGTGTCCATGACGGCCGCGATCGCGGGTTCGAGTTGGGCTTTTACCCGCAGGCGGGTGCCGACGGCCTGGACTGCTTCGTCGAGTTCAGCGTTCACGGCTGGCCGCCAGACGCACGGCGTGCTCGACGAACTGGTTGTGGATGAGGTCCACGCCGTCCTGGTAGAGGTCGTCGAGGACCTTGATCGCCCGCGCGTAGGCGGACGGCAGGGAGTGGGCCCGGAGGACGAATGCCGCGACGTGGCCTGCGTCGCGCAGAGCCGCCTCGTCCAGGGCGGTGAGGAGACCGGCACGGACCTGGGCGATCTCGCCGTACTCGTCAACCACGATCGTCCATTGCTGGGCGCCGGGGAGGGGCCGGATCGCGCCGCAGTCCTCGCAGCCGCGGTGGGGGCGGTGGTACTTGCGGGCGAGGTCGGTGATGTGCTCGGTGACAGCCGGGGGTGCGCCGTCGAGGTCGGTGACGTTGAGCATCCAAGCGTGGGTGCGGACCTCGTCGGCGGCGCCGGAGTCGAGAACGTGGAGGTGCAGGCGCAGTTCGGCCGGGTCGAACGGCACCTGCTGGTTGTAGGCGAGGCTGCCATTGAGGTAGGCGCGGACGTCGGTGGTGCCGGCGAGGGTGCTGCGGTTGAGAATCACGTCGGCGCGGGAGGGCTCGTTTCGGATGGCCGCGACGACCATGAGGGTTCGGATTGCGTCGGTGAGCGCCAGGGCGGCGGTCGGGGTGGGCGTGGTGGTCATGGGTGTTGCCTCCGGGCGGGTGCGGTGTTCAGCGGTCGGCCAGGTAGGGGTGCTTGGCGTAGGCGCGCTGGATGACGTGGGCGGCGGCGATGAGGTGGTCGATGCTGGAGTCCGAGTGGAGGGCGAGGCGGAACAGCGAGACGTAGTAGGCGTTCACGATGACGTCGCGATACTGGCCGAGGGTGAGCTCTGCGGCCTGGCTGAGCCATGCGGCCGTGATGGCGTCCTCGATGAAGCGCGAGGCGTTGCGCACGCAGTCCGGGCAGGCGGTGTGCCTGGCGATCTGGACGGCGACGCCGGGGAGGTGGTGGACGGGGATGCGCCCCATCTCGACGGCGAGGTCCTGCGGGGTGTCGGCGGTGAGGTCGAACAAGAACATGATGGTGGCCTCTCGTGGGCAGGGGTGGGGCCCGGCCGCCGGACGGCGGCCGGGGTTGGGCGATGGTTGGTCAGCGGGTCAACTGGGTGTCGGCGGCCAGGGCGTGGCGGATGGTCTCGGCGAGCTCGGGGACGCGGTCCATGTCGGCTTCGAGAACGAGGGCCTGCCGGTAGAGGTCCGGGTAGTAGCGGTGCTGGATGAGCTCCTGGAACTGGCGGAGCGTGGTACCCGCACTGTGGTCGGGGGCGGTGCCCCAGACGTAGGTGATGGCGTGTTCGATCAGTGCGGGGGCCAACGCGATGCGGCCGCAGGAGAGGGTGGGGGCGTCCAGGATCGCGTCCAGGATGGTGATCTTGTGGTGGTCGGGTCCGGGGATCTCGATCATGGCGAAGCCGTGGGTGGTCATCGTTGTGCTCCGTTCGGTTTGGGTGCGGCGGGTGCCCGGGCCAACAAGGCACCCGAACTCTTTATTTGATACTCACTGTGAGCGTGGGGCCGACGTATGGGCTCGCCCCCGGATGCACGGTGAGTCAGCGGGTGAGCTGCGGGTCGTTCAGCAGTGCCAGGGCGATGTCCGCCGCCATGTCACCGATCTGGTCGAAGTCGGCGCCCAGGCCGAGGGCCCGTCGGTACAGGTCGGCGTAGTAGCGGTCCCGGACGAGCTGGTGGAACTGGGTGAACGTCAGCGGGAGGAAGGCGTCGGGGCGGGTGGCCCAGGCGATGGAGACGGAGTGTTCGACCATCCCGAATGCGCCTGCGATGACCTCCGCCGGGAAGAGGGCGGTCATGTTGTTGATGCTCTCCATGACGGCGGGCAGGTGGTGCGCCGGACCCCTGATCTCGGCGAGGACGGTGAGGGTGCTCTCGTGGGTGCCGCTCATTGGGGACCTCCTTGCAAGGTGGGCGGACGGTTGAGTTGGTGGGTCGGGCGGCCCGGCCGTGGGGCCGGGCCGTAGGCGGGTTCAGGCGGTGAGGTAGTCGAGGACGGCGAGGGAGAAGCCGCCGGGGAGCGCGCCGGGGCCGGCGTCGCGGCAGGTGGCGTAGTTCTCGGCGATGTCGAGGGCGTCGAGGACGGCGGCCTCGTGGTTGGGGTGACCGAGGAGACGGGCGACCGAGTCGAGGGCCATCGCGGCGGCGGAGAGGGTGAGGCGGTGGATTTCCTGTTCGGCGCGGGCGGCGCGAGAGCGGGCGATGGCGGCGTAGTAGCGAGCCTCGGAGGCGGCTGCGTCGGTGAGCGCGTTCATGGCGGTTCCTTCCTCTCGGTGGGGGCCCCTCCCCCTCCTTTCTGTCTTTATTTTATACTCATTTGGGTTGGTTTTCCACTCCCCCGGAAAGATCTCAAGGGGTGGACGCCGCCCCGCTCCCGCGGGTCAGCGATCCGGGAACGCGATGACGAGCACAGTCGCGTTGTCCGCCGGGCCGCCTTCGCCGGCCCGGTGCCGCTCGACCGCCCGGCTGACCACCCATCCGGCCGCGCTCTTCGCCCAGTAGCGGTCCACGTAGTTCCGGTCGTAGTAGTCCGCGGTCTGCGGCAGGTCGGGCCCCTTGCCGTCCCCCAGGGGGAAGTACGCGCCGTCGGTGCACAGCAACAGGCGGTCGAGTTTCCTGTGTTGAGTGAGGGTGCCGATCTCGCCCCAACTGAGGTCGGACGTCAGCCGGTTGTGGTCGTACGGGCCGACGAGCCCGCCGGCCGCCCGATGCTGCTGGGCGAGGTTGTGGTCCACCGTCAGCAGGCGCCCCTGCTCGCCGCCCTTGAGCATGTAGGCCCGCGAATCGCCCGCCCAGGCGATGCTGGTCCTCCGCCGCTGTTCGTGCCACGTCACCACCACGGCCGTCGAGGAGACGTCCTCGCCCACCCCGCGCTGCCGCTGCCACGGCTCCACCTCCTCCCGGATGGCCTCGATCGCCTTCTCCGGCCGCTGGAGGGTTGCTGCGGCCTTGGCGAGTCGCGGGGTGAAGTGCTGGACGAAGTCGGCCGTGTCCTGGCTGTCGCCGATCCCGTCGCAGACCGCGAACGCCCAGATCCCGGTGCCCTGGTCCCGGTGTACGGCGAAGGCGTCGCACTGGCGCGCCCGGTCGCCCTGCGCCTGCGCCGCACTGACCACCAGCCCTTCGGGCTCCAGCCACTGGGTGGGCTCCTGGGCGAGGGCGGCGAGGTGCTCGATCTCGGGCAGACCGAGCAACCGGTGCGTGCCGTCGCGGAGCTTGCGCCCGGTGACCAGGACGGTGCCGCGCAGGACCGGCACCGGGCCGCCGCCGGCGAGCCCGGTCCACAACTGCCCGGCGTAGTGGTTGACCTCCTCGACGTACGGCGGGTTGCCGTGGTGCACGACGTACCGGCCGAGGCGGTGCGAGTTGTAGCCGGCTCCGAGGTTGGCGACCAGCTGATGCGCGTCCAGTCGGATTCGGGCCGGACTGTCGGCCGGGTCCCAGCAGGTTATCGTGTCGTCGCCGCCGTCCGGGTCGATGACGTACGCGAAGTGTTCTTTCTTCATGGTTCAACTCTCCTGCCGTGTAGGGGGATTCAGAGGCCCGAGCGGGCCCACTGGTGTTCGAGGACGCAGTCTTCGCAGCACAGTTGCCCGTCGATCAGGTCGACCGGGTCCCCGGCTTCGACGGTGATGGGGCGTTGAGCGGTGAGCATGCGTTCGGGTTCCTCGGCGGGGCGGGCTATCCGCTCACCGCAAGGTGCTGGGGCGGCGGTTCGGGCGTGTCTTTCGGGCGTGGTCGTAGCTCTGCCGCCAGCGGTGCACGAGGGTCATCACGGCCTGGGCGTCCATGAACAGGGACATCCCGACCAGGCCCTCGACGACCGTGCGGGCCAGGTCCTCGCGGGCTCGACCGGCGGGGACGGTGAAGCTGTCGCTGGTCGGCCCCGGGTTCTCCTGCCAGGCGATCCAGTCGGCCGCCGAGCAGTGCACCTGCCACAGCGAGCGGATCTTGACCGCCCCGAAGAGGTCCTGGTCCTCCTCCCAGCCGGGCATCAGCTTCAGATCGGCAGGGCAGCCGTCCTCTCCGATGTGGGGGATGCAGTCGCGGGCGTCGGACAGGTACCAGCAGGCGTCGCGGGCCGCGTCGGCCGGATCGGTGCCCGCTTCCTCTCCCCACCGTTCGGCATCGAGGCTGACTCTCAGGTCGATACGGATGATCACGTGCCGGCCGGAGCCCCGAGCATCCGCCGAAGGATCTGGAGGAGGCGTTCGAGCGCGCCGAGTTGCTGGCCGGTGAGTCCGGTCGACCGGCCGTCGCCGCCCTCGGGCCCCGCGAAGAGCACCGGGCCTCGCAGCAGTTCGGGCCGGGTCTCGCCACCCAGGGTGTCCAGGATGATCTGCGCGTAGTCGTTGACCTCCAGGGCCGCGCTGTCCACCCGGACGGCGAGGCCCAAGACTGCACCGTGCGGGCACTGGACGGCGTGCGCGTTGAAGACGGCCGGCCCGCCGAGGTGGGTCGCAGCGGCGGCGCGCAGCGGGCCCGCGTCCGCAGGGAGGGTGAGTCGCAAGCTCTCGCCGGTGTTGGCGACAAGCAGCGCGTTCGGCACGAGGTCGACTATCTCGTGCGGCCAGTAGGAGACGGGCTCGGCCCGCGGGTCCGAGTCGAGGCGCACGGAGCACGGGCCGTTCGGGTCGGTGGAGGTGCGGACGACGGTTCCGTGCTGGCCTGCGAGGGTTCCCGTGGCGATGCGGACCCGGCGGGCGGGTGCGGCGGTGGACATGCTTCTCCTTCTACGAGGGGGTGGGGCGGGGGCCGGATGCGGCCCCCCGCTGCTGACGTGGGCTTGGTCAGCCGACCGGCTGGAACCAGACGCCGGTGGCCTGGAAAAAGGCGTTGCAGGCGGTCCGGGGGGAGTTCGCGATCGGCACGATCGCCATCAGGGTGTCCAGCGGCTTGCGACCCTGGTTGATCAGGGTGACGTCCAGCTGGACGGAGCCCGCCTTCGCCGGCGTGAACGCGATCTTGATGAGGCGCGGGTCCTCCGGGGTGACGGCCACGTAGACGGGATTGAGGACAGCCGTCGCGTGGATGCCGGGGCTGTGGACCTGGGTGGCGACGTCCTTGGCGAGCCGCGCGTACATGGTGGGTCCTTTCGCGGGGGGCCTCCCGCCCGATATATTTATTTTATACTCATTCAGTCGGGGCGTCCAACTCACGGGGCCCCAACTCCAGCAGCTTCGAGCAGTTGAGTGCCAGTCACCTTCGGGCAGGCGGCCCCCGGCTCCCGCCCGGCGGCATTCGCCGCCGGGCGGGAGCCGGGCTCCAACTACAGCAGGCAGACCCCACGGCCTGCACCCGGGGCCGCGAAGGCCGCCGCGATGGCCTCCAGCTCCTCGATCCGGCTGGCGTTCTCCGCCGTCCAGGCGAGGATCATCGTGTAGCCGGGGTTGGGCTCCTCGGCGCAGTACGCCTCATAGGCGGCCTCAGGGTTCGGATGGCCGGTGGACAGGAACCAGAACTCGTCCTTGTGGTAGTCGACGTCCCACTCGGGGTCAAACTCGTCGTGATTCCCGTCGCCGTACTCCCAGTGGCCCGTGAAGGCATAGAAGCCAATGTTCCAACTGCCGTCCTTCGACTGCCAGGTGACATTCTCGCGGGTCCGGCTCATCATCATCCCTTTCTTCGCTTCATGTCTATATTTTATACTCGTTCATGCCCGGGGTCCAGCTATTTCCGCCGCAATCTCCGCCGGTGGAACAGGAGTTGGCCACCCGTGTCGCTTGCGAGCCGGTTCGGGCCACGGCACGGCGGTCAGCGCGCGGCGGTGCCGCTCCGGAAGGCTCACCGTCGGGTGGCCGAGCCAGTCCCTGCCCATGTGGGCGAGTACTGCGGCGTCGGCCTTGTCGTAGCGCCCGCTGCCCTCGCAGTCCAGGCCGAACAGCTGCGCAACGGCGTCACGGACCATGCCTTTCGCCACCTTGCTGCGCGTCTCCTTGGGGTAGTCCGCGGCAGGGTTCGCGGTGCCGCAGGCATAGACCTTGAGCTGGGAAGGGGTGACCACGGCGTAGGGAATCGAGCGGTGCCACAGAGCCTGCGTGACCATCCACCACAGGCCGGCCAGTTCGTGATGTCCCGCTTGGGCGCCATGCCCGTAGGCCGCGCCCTCGATGACGACCATGTCGGCGCGGCGGACCCGGTCGGTGATCTCGTTGACGATCCAGGCCAAGCGAGGGTGGCCGCGCAGGGTGCCCTTGGGACGGAGGGCGTCCGCCCAGTCAACGCCGGCGATACCGGTGCTGGCCAGGGACAGGTCCAGGCCGATGACCAGGGGGATGGGGCCCTTGGCTGAGGGGGTGTCGTTGTTGGTGCTGCTCATTCGTTCTTCCTGGTGGTGACGGCGCGGCCGGCCCCATCCGGGCCGCGGTGAACTGGGTGCTGCTGCGGTGCGGGCAGGCTGTCGCGGCCCGCCCGCACCGGCGGGTCATCGGCTGTTGAGGCGGTCCATGAACTCGCCGAGGTGGGCGAGGCTGCCGATCTGGTCGCTGTGGCCGCCCTCGGCGCAGGGGCGGTGGAGGTTGAAGGTGGTGCTGTCGCCGTCCTCGCTGACGGCCCACCGCAGGTACCAGCCGGGGGTGTCGGGCAGGGCGGCCCGCGCAGCGAGTTGTTCGCCGGTCTCGGGCTCGGCCGCCTTCCAGGCGAGGAGGTCGGCCGGGTCTTCGCCGAGGATCTTCCGCGTGTGGGCGGCGGCGTAGCGTTCGGCGTCTGCGTCCGCCTCGAACTGGTGGTTCTGGTCGTCGGCCCATTGCTCGGCGAGGGCCTCCGCGGCCATGTGCCGGAGGGTCGGTTCGTAGGGGGGCATGTGCTGTTCCTTGCTGCTGGTCGGGTACTTGGGGGGCTGGGAGCTGAGGGCTGCGCGGCGGGGCACGGGGGCGCCCGACCCGGTCAGGCCGCGAAGTCAAGGGCCAGCTGCACGGAGGTGGCCGCTTCGGTCGCTGGGAGGTCGGATTCGGGGTCGTCTTCCGGGGCGAAGGCGCTGCACGGGTCGCACGACTGCTCGCCGACGGCGTTGTGGCGTTTCCAGCCGGCGAGCGTCCCGCAGATGGCCCGCTCCTTGCCGGGCAGCGGCAGGTCGCGGTCATCGAGGAACTGGGCGGTGGCGATGACTTCGCCGTCGAGCCACAGGCGCCCGCCGCACACGCCGTCGAACCGGCTTTGGTGGGGCCGGGTTTGGCGTATGCACGTGGCGCGGAACGGGCACGGGACGCAGCGTTCGAGGACCGGCAGGCAGATCGCCTCAAGCTTGTCCCGGGTCTTCCAGCCGTCGGCGGGGCTGAAGTGGCTGTCGCCGAAGCAGTCGGGCAGGAAGCGGTCGGTGTCGGGCAGGGCGGTGAACATGGCGTTGGTCTTCTCGGTCGGGCCGGGCCCCGGTCTCTGCCGGGGCCCGGGTCGGCGGGTAGTCAGGGACGGCGGAGCCGCAGGAGGCGGCGGGCGCGGGTCGGGTCCCAGCAGACGCAGGTGACGTAGCGGGTGCTGCGCGGCCAGGTCAGCCAGCCGCCTTCGCCGTCGCAGTACCGGCAGTTCGGGTCGGGGGTCTGGGTGAGGAGCAGGGCCTGCACGGGGCCGGGGGTCAGACGCAGCCTCCACCGGCCCTGGCGGATGCGAGGGGAGGTGTTGTCGGGGAAGGTCATCACAGGACCTCCAGGAGCTTGCGGCCGATCCACTGGGCGACGTTGACGCTCACGGCGTTGCCCGCCTGCATGGTTCGCTCTGCGCCGCTGCCGAGGACGATGTACGTGTCGGGGAACCTCTGTCCGGCCAGCTGCTCTTCGGGCTTGAGCATCCTGAACCAGCAGTCGGCGATGCTCTCCTCGGTGACGACGACCGCGGCGGAGTCCTTGGTCGACAGGGTGTGGAACGGCATGCCGGCGTGCTTGGTGGCGCTCTTGCGGTAGGGGACGACCAGGGTGTTGCGGTCGCGGGGGTCGACGCGGCCTCCGGGCAGCACCAGGCCGTGGTGGTTGCCCTGCGCGGTGACGGTGGACAGCGGGCTGTGGATGCTGCTGCCGCTGGCGTTGTTGCGGTACTCGATCACGAAGGACGGCGAGGTGAGGAGGGCTTCCGACTCGCGGGTGGTGCGGGTGCGCAGGGGCTGGCTGACCGGGTACGGGTCGGTGTTCCAGCTGCCGCCGGTGGGGACGAGCATCGCTTCGCCCTGCTTGGTGGAGCGGGTGGGCAGGGGGCGATCGGTGAGGCCGAAGGCGCGGTCGCCGCCGTCCCGGCCGTGGGTGAGGCTGATCGCGGACGGGACGTGGGGGAACTTCGCCAACCCGGCGCGGATGCGGTCCATGGTGGTGTCGGCGAGGGGCTTGCGGCGGGAGCCGATGCGCTGGCCGAGGTCGGTCCAGTCGATCGCGGCCGAGGCGGGGCGCACCCACGGCTCGACGATCGCGTGGTGGCAACGGCTGTTGGGGCAGCGGTAGTCGTACTGCTTGGAGTACTTTCCGACGGTGATCTTGGGGTCGCGCCACGTCTGGACGGCGTTGACGTTCTCGCCGCAGACGAAGCAGTAGGCGGCGGGCGACGGCGTAAGGTCGGGCTTGCGCATGCCGCGGCGGGTGAAGGTGATGTACACGCGGTCGCGCCACTGCGGTGCCCGCAGGTTGTCGTCGTCGCCGACGTGGGCCGAACTCACGGACGTAATCTGGTAGTTGTAGCCGAGCCCCTTCATCGCGGCGATCCACTGGTTGAAGAGGATCCAGTCGGTCACGAACTCCAGGACGTTCTCCACCACGATGGCGCGGTAGCGGTGGACCTCGACGGCGCGGACGACGCACCAGGCGGTCACACGGGTCCGCTCGAAGGCGTCGTCGGGCAGGACCTTGAAGTCGTCGTCACCGTCGAGGAGGTCGAGTTGGGCCGTCTCGCGGGGCCGTCCGCCGGCGGGGCTGATCTCGGTGCAGATCACGCTCGCCCAGAGCACATCGGCCTTGGGCAGGTAGCGCATCGGCATGCCGGAGACATCGATGCACAGGTGGTCAGCGTTCCTGTGGTTGGCGGCGTGGGTCTCCAACGCCAGCTTCCAGTGGTTGACGCCGAGGACAAGCTCAAGTCCAGCCTCCACGAGGCCAGTTGATGAGCCGCCGGCGCCGCAGAGAAAGTCAATGAAGGTCGCCATCACGGCCGCCCGCTGCCAGAGGAGGGCAGGTCGAGGGTGGGGCCGGTCAGGTCGGGGCCGGTGTCGGCGGTGCGGGGACGGGGAGTCGGCCAGGGTTGGGTGACGAGCTGCCAGTGGTTCGCGGCCGGGCGGACGCACACGGGGGTGAGCCGGCCCGTGGGCGCGGTGTCGCGGATGGTCATGGGAAGTCCAAGAGGTCCATGGGGACAGAACGATCTATCCCCATACAAGCTGGGGTCAGGAAACGCGGATGCCGGCGTGTTCGGCACCGCGGCGGAGGAAGGCGATCCAGGACGGCCAGCCGTGGGGCCCGCTGGCCGGGTCTTCGGCGATGGCCCGTAGGGGCTCGGGGGCCGCCTCGTAGGCGGCGAGCGCGGCGGCGATCTCGGCGGCGGTGATGAGCTGGCCGCCGGACCGGGTCAGCTTGTCGATGGGGATGCCGCCTGCGGCGGGGCCCGGCCGGTCGGGCGCTGTGGAATAGTCCAGTGCCTGGCGGCTGCACGACGGCAACGGCAGCTGGTCGCCGGTGAGCATGCCGAAGCCCTGCATGGCGTCGCGGAGCAGGCCGAGGGCGAGGGCGCTGGTCTCGTACCGGCTCTTCGGGTCGTGGTCGTCGCCGGTGTCGATGGCGAGAAGGAAGGTCACGGTGTTCTCCGGTGCTGACGGTTCGGGGTCGGGAAACGTGCGGGCGTTTCGGGCGGACGGGGTTCGCGACTGGTCAGAGGATTCCGTGGCCGTCGAAGAACGAGGGCTCGTCGTCGACGGGGTAGCAGGCCGTCAGCAGAACCGTGACGGGGCCGAGGGCGGTGGTGACTGTGAAGGTGCCCCCGGAGCTGTCGACGGTGGCTCCGATGCCCTTCGCATAGTCCTGGAGGGCGTCGACTTCGTTTGCGAGGTGGATTTCCAGCAGTGGGCCGGCGCTGATGCCGCGGTCGCTGGGGCCCCAGGCGACGAAGTAGGCGACGGGCAGGGTGGGGTTCGCAGCGGTGAACGCGACTGCGGCACGGGCGGCGGTGAGGGCGTGTTCGGTTTCGCGTACGAGTTCTTCGGGGGTGTCGCCGGTAGTCATCGGATGCTCCAGGAACGAGGGTGAGAGGTGGGCCTTCGGCCCAGGGTGGGCGTAGGCAGCGGGCGTCGTGGTGGTTGCCTTCGGAGAGCGCAGGCCGATCCGGGGCTTCCACAGGTCGGCGGTTCGCGTCAGAAGACCTTGATGCCGGCACTGGCGCCCTTGCGGAGGAAGGCGATCCACACGGCCCAGCGCCTGGAATGCTCGGCTTCGCGGCGCTGCTCGGCGGGGCTGGAGTCGTAGGCGGCAAGGGCGGCGGCGATCTCCGTCGACGTGATCAGGAAGCCCTCGTTGTGCGCCACCTTGTAGCGCGGTATGCCGGTGGTGGCCGGGTCGTAGCCCTCCAGGCGATTCTGTACGGCCTGCTGCGCCGCAGCGAAGGCTTCGGCCTTCTCAGGCTTGACCATCCCGTCGCACATCGGGCCGTCGAAGTCGTCGAGGGTCAGGCCGAACTCGGCGAGGTAGGGCCGGTGGGGCTCCTCCGCGTCGGTCAGCATGCCGAACTCGCGCATCCTGGTCAGCAGGACGGTCATGCCGCCCGCGCTCTCGCTGTAGTACTCCTCCTCGTAGGCGTCGTGGTCGGTCTCAATGAAGAACTGGGTGCCCATCGGGGGCTCCTTCGTCGTCGGTAGTAGGGGCGAGTTCGTCACCCGGGGTCAGAGGCAGCGGATGCCGAGGTGGTTGCCGCCGGAGAGCAGCAGGCCGATCCAGGGGCGCCACTTGTCGATGGCCCGGTCGGCGGCGTTGCGCTGTTCGATCGGGTGGGCGTAGTACGCGCCGAGGGCGGCGGTGAGTTCGCGCGGGGTGATCAGCCATTCCGCGTCGACGGTGAGCTTGTGCCGGGGGATGCCGACGGGCTCGGCGGCGGTGGCAGCCAGGAACGCGCGGCGTTCCTCGGGGTCGGCCGGGGCGGGGTGTTCCGGGTACGGGAGGTCGTGGATCATGCCGTGCCGGTCCATGGCGCGCACGATGCGGTCGTAGGTGAAGTGGTCGACGACGACGGTCGTCGAGGCGTCGACGGGGTGGTGTTCGAGGCGGAAGGTCCGATTCATCGGGGCCCCTTCGGGTGGATGGGGTGGGCGGCCGCCGGGTGTGCCGGCGGCCGGGTGGTTCAGCGGGTGCGGTTCGTTCGGGTGTCGGGCTGTCGCCTGGCGCGGTGGGGGATGCGGAGCGCCCATACGGCCAGGGCCAGTCCGGTGGCGCCCAGCAGCAGGGCGACGGCTTGGACGGCGGTCACGGGCGGTCCCCTTCCGGCTTGGTGTAGGTCCAGGTCTGGGTTGTCTCGTCCAGGTCGAGGTGGCCGAGGAGGCGGGCGGTGTCGCGTGCCCTGGGTCCGGCGGTCGACCAGCTGGGCTGGAGCGGCGGGGAGGCGAGGAACAGGCCGTAGAGGTTCCTGGGCGCTGGGGGCCGGACGGTCTCGGGCCGGTCGGTGGTCTCGGGGGCGGGCTGCTCGCCGGGGGTCTGGTCAGACACGGGCGTAGCCCTTCGGGCGGGCCGGGCAGCCCTGGGCGGTGTAGAGCTGCTGCATGGCGAGGAACACGCCGTGGGCGTCGCCGATGCGGTGGGCGTGCTCGGCCTGGGCGAGGAGGCGGGCGTCGTCCTCGGGGGTCTGGGGGTGGGCGAGCACGCAGAAGCACTTGAGGTCGCCCCGGCCGCCGGGGACGAGTTCGGCCAGCGTGGTGGTGAGGACCTGGACGCGGTCCCCGGCGGCGAGGACGTGCTTGCGCCAGGGGCCGTAGCCGGTCTCGTGGACGATGGCGAGGCTCTGGCCGGTGAGGGCGTCGAGGAGTTCGGTGTGCCGGTCGGCGGCGATGGTGGCGTCCGTGAACGGCAGGGTGGTGGCGAAGGCGGCGGGACCGGTCTCGTGGATGGTGGTAAGGGTGATGACGGCCCGGTGGTCGCTCGGCGCGCCAGGCATGCGGCGGGCCTCAAGGAAGGCGTCGATGGCGTTCAGGAGCGGGGCGATCAAACCGCCGGCGGCACCGTAGACGTTGCGGTCGTCGGGGGTGGAGTCGTAGACGATGTGGCGGACGGTCGGGTTGTCGGGGTCCTCGCGGACGACGAGCCAGGAGGCGACGCTGTCGATGTGGCTGGGCAGGCCGCCGGTGTCGGTGTGGGTGCCGATCCGCAGGAAGGTGCCGTCGGGCAGCTCGGCGTAGATGACGGTGGCGCCGCCGCAGAAGTCGATGTCGACGGTCAGCTGGCGGCGGCGCAGCGGGGTGATCAGCGGCTCGTAGGTGGCGTGCATCGCCTGCCACGCGGGGTCGTTGACGCGGTTGTGCTGGGGCAGGGGGGCAAGTCGCATGGGGTTCTCCAAGAGGTCGTTGTTGCTGGCCGGATAGGCGGTCGGTCAGGTGAGGCGCAGGAGGCGGCGCAGGAGGCCGGTCCTGTGTCGGCGCGGCGTCGGTTGTGGGTCCGGAGGCGGGAGGTAGCGGTTCAGGACCCGGAGCAGCGGCCGGGGGTCGGTGCCGAGGTGGTGGTAGCGGCCGAGGAGGGTGGAGTTGTAGACGGCGGCGGCCTGAACGCCCGGGGTGACGTGGGTGATCTGCCAGCCGGTGGCGCCGCCGGGCTTGCGGGCGGTGGCCCCGCCGACCCCGTCGTCGGTGATCGTGAGGTGGGTGCCGTCGGGCAGGTGGAGGTGCAGGTAGCCGTGGCCGTCGTGGGTGGTGACGTGGAACGGGGTTCCGCGGCGGCGGGCGAGGTCGAGGATCGGGGTGTAGCGGGCGGGGAGGATCGGGTCGACAGTCATGGCATGTCCTGACGTGAAGGGGAGCTTTCTATGAGTTCCCATACAAGTTGGGGCTGGCCGGGGGCATGGAGCCCCCGGCCGGGGGGCATCAGGCCGCCAGGCCGGCGGCGTGCATGTCGGCCCAGGCGGAGAGCTTGTCGGCCATGGAGCGCAGCTCGAAGGCGTCCTTGCGGGCCTGCTGGAGGTCGAAGGTGTTCGGCTTGACGGGGAGGATGTAGGCGCCTTCGCCGAGGAGGTCGAGGAGCTGGTCGATGCGCCAGGACAGTTCGCCCGCCGGGTCGTCGGCTGCGTCTTCGTCGGTGGCGTGCTCGACACGGGCGGCCAGGTCGGCGATGCAGTCGAGGTCGACGTCGATCTCCTCGTTCTCGGCCCGCTCGGTGGCGAGCGCCCGGACAAGGGGGTCGAGGACGCCGGTGTAGTTCACGGCGTAGGTGGCGCGCCCCTGGTCGTCCTTCGCAGCGGTGATCGTGGGCAGCAGCATGTGTCGTTCCTTCCGTTTCCCCCGGGGGCCCTTCCCCCTCTCTATGTCTTTATTTTATACTCAGCCGCATGGGGGCGCAAACTCCCGGCACTTAGTTTCCTATTTGTTACTTTCACGTCTTTTGAGGCTTTCACGGATCGCGGCTCTGGCTATCTGCTGCGCGCTCTGGATGCCGTCCGGGTTCGCATCGGCCTTGGCCCGCCGCATCGCCCCTTCCCGCCTCAACTCCTCGAACTGGTCCCGCTCCGCCTGCTGCGCCGCCCTCCTCCTGGCGGCCTCGGCGGCCTGCTGCTGGGCCCTGGCGCTGGTCCCGCACGCCCGGCAGTTCTTCGCGGGACGGCGGTGGCGCGAGCACTTCCCGGCCTCCGTCTCCTCGGGCTCCACCGGCTCCCCTGCGGCGTCAGCCGTGGGGGGTGGGGGGTAGGTGGGAAAGAGGTAGAAGGAAGGAAGGAAGGGGTTTCCCCGGGGAAAGGTCCCGCGTTTCCCCGGGGAAACGCATTGGGTTTCCCCGGGGAAAGTCGCTCCTGGTCCGCCGGTGGGTTTCCCCGGGGCAACCCGTTCTCATCGGCTGCCTTCCGCTTGCGCTTCTCAACGTCCTCGTAGGTCCTGGCCGGGGGTGCCGGCTTGGTCCGGACGGCGTTGGGACGGGCCAGCCGCGGGTTGCGCGGCGCGGCAGCGGCGGCGGCCTGGCGCTCCTTCAGTTCCTCGGTCTGCGGAAGCTGCGGCACGCCCAGCGGGAACACCTTGTACACCGCCGTACGGCCGGGCCGTCCGACCTCCACGCGTTCCACGAGCCCCTTCTTCACCAGGTTGGTGATCAGGGTGACGACGCGGTTCTCGCCGACTCCGGCCCACGCCGCGAGCCGGTGCATCCCGGGGCGGGACAGCCGGTTCTCGTCGTCGGCGGAGTCCGCGATCTTCATCAGCACCAGCTTTTCCGTCGGGTTGTCGATCACGTCCCTCGGGAGGTACCCGGCGATCAGCATCAGGTGGATCGACACGGACGGCTCCCCCTCCCTGGAGCGGCGGAGCGGCGGCGGGCGGCGCTCACTCGCGAACCGCCTTCACCGCGATCCGCCGGGTGCCCTTCTTCGTCACCTGCCGCAGTGGCACCGGGATGCCGGCGGTGATGAGGGCGCGCACCATGCGGTCGGCGTCGGGGACGGTGGGGATGGGGGCGTCCAGGGTCTCGAAGATTTCGATCATGGCGCGCACGTCGGGCTTCTTCTCGGTCTTCTCCGAGCCCTGCCAGCTCAGGGCGTTGCGCCCGTACCGGCCCTCGTCCGCGCCGTCGACGGCCTTGCGGACGAACTTCTTCGTCCGGTCGGCCTTCGACCACTGCTCGTGGGCGGCCACGTAGTCGGCGAGGCACCTGGCCACGTCCTCGTCGTTGTGGACGATGTTGGCCTGCACGGGACGCCCGTTGGCCGGGGTGCCCCAGCAGGCCGTGGCGAACGGGCAGAAGTCGCACTGCGGGTCGATGCCGGGCCCGTAGAACGTGCGGGGGGCCTGTTCGGGGTGCTCGGTCTCGGTGATGCGCTCCAGCCACCACACCGTCTCTTCGGCGGCGGCCGGGTCGTAGGGGATCTCCTGGACGAACTCCTCGCCGGAGTCCCGGTTGATGAAACGCAGGCGAATTCGCTCCACCGGGATCGGGCCGAGTCGGGCCAGGACCCGCTGCCCGTCGGTGTCGGCGAACCCGACGGTCCGCAGCAGCCGGGTGTAGGTCATGACCTGACGGATCTCGCCGGGGGTGGCGCCGTACCGGATCGCCTCGTCCCACCGGTACGTGGTGCGGGTCTTGATGTCCTCGACGGTGGTCACGTCGGCGGGCACCCGGGGGCGTAGGCGGCGCGGGAGCTGGCGGGCCGTCACCCGGTCGAGCTGGACGACGTCGATGCTGCCGCGGATCACCTCGTCGGCGACGCGCTTCTCGACGAGCCAGCCGAACTCGCGGCGGGCGGCGGTCGTCAGGCCCTCGTGGATGTAGGTGCCCAGCATCGCGGCCGGGCTGACGATGTGGTCGGTGGGCTCCCAGCCGTGGTGGATGTAGGCGGCGCGGCGTTCGCAGACCAGGTCCGATGCGCCGAGTTGGCGCTGTCGGGACCGTGGTCGGGCCTGGTCGACGGCGTCGGCCGCTATCCAGATGGATGGCGACTCGGGCCGTTCAAGAACGGGGGTGGACATGGGGGTGCTGCTCCAAGAGGTCAGTCGTCACGGGGCTGCTGCCGGGCCGGTGCCTGGGCAGGCGCAGCCGCCGCCGCGGTGTTCGACGCGCCGGCGGGCGGTGCCGGGTGGGACCGTCGGGAACGGTCCCACCCGGCTGCGGTCAGGCGGCGTCCTCGCCGAGGACTTCGGCGTCGGCGGCGGCCTGCTCGGCCTCGGCGGCGGCCCGCAGTCGGGCGGCGTCGCTGCCGGGCTCGTCGTCGATCGTGGTCGGCGGCGCGGCCAACTCCCGCACTCGTTCCTGAACGGCCAACCGCACCGTCTTCCACTCCGCCTCGGAAAGCCCGGTCTCCGGCCCCGCGTCGAGTTCCTTCCACAAGGCCACGCAGGCGTCGCGGTCGGTGGCCTCGGCGATGCGCTTCATCCACGGGCCGGTGCGGTCGCCGACCAGCTCCGGCATGTCGCGGGGCTGGGAGTTGATGGAGCAGCCGAGCATGCCGAAGATCAGCTTCTCGTAAGAGAAGTCCGGTAGCGGCATCGGCTTGCCGCTCTCGACGCGGAATCGCAGGGTGCGGGCCTTGATGATCTCGGGGTGCCTGTCGCGGCGCACCCGGATCCAGACGTTGCTGTCGAAGCCGGTGTCCTTCTGCGCGCTGACCCTCCAGTCCTTGACCGCTTTCTTGTTGACGATGAGCGGCTGCCCGTTGCCGTCGGTGGCGCTGATCTCCTTGCCGCGGCAGAGCATGATGGCGATTCCGGGCATGGTCTGGAGCATGTAGATGATCCGGTTCCACCGCTCGATGCTGTCGTTCCACAGGTGGCGGCCGATGTCGATGTTGGCGTCCGGGTTCTCGGCGAGCCTGTTCCGGTTGCGGTCGCTGCGCTTGGCCCGCTCGTACGTCCAGTTCGACAGCATCCGCCACAGCGCGGATCCGGAGTCGATGATGAAGAGGACGGGCTTCTCGCCCGCGGTGGCAGCCCGGCGGGCCTCCCACCACACCGCCTCGACCTGCTCAGCGATCGACTGGTAGGAACCGTCGTGCTCGATCACCTCGAAGCGGGCGCCGGGGATGCCGGCGTACTCGTCGGCGGAGCCCTCCATGAGGTCCATGACGTACGCCTGTCCGATGTGCTTGGACCCGCTGAACTCGATGGCCTGGTAAGACTTTCCGGCGCCCTCCTCGCCTTCGACGAGGATGAACGGCCAGGGGACGATCCCGGTGGGCCGGCGGGACTTGATCTTCGGTGGCACGGGTACTTCTCCAAGAGGTCATGGTGGTGCGTCAGTCCGAGCGCAGGGCCCGCACTTCGATGCGCGGGGCCCACTCGGGGTGGCGTTCGATGAGCAGCCGGGCGTAGCGGCTGCGGAAGTCGTTGTTCAGCCGGAAGTCGTCTCCGCCGAGGGTGGCGCGGCCGTAGCTGTAGCGGACCAGTTCGAAGAGCATGCCGATGCTGATCTTCGAGAAGCGCGCTTCGATGCAGTCGGCGGCCAGCCGCTCCAGGTCGGCGAGCACCCA
>NZ_KK853997.1:2658287-2696391 GCF_000696185.1 Kitasatospora cheerisanensis KCTC 2395
GCGCGCGCGCGCGCGCGCGCGCGCGCGCGCGCGCGCGCGCGCGCGCGCGCGCGCGCGCGCGCGCGCGCGCGCGCGCGCGCGCGCGCGCGCGCGCGCGCGCGCGCGCGCGCGCGCGCGCGCGCGCGCGCGCGCGCGCGCGCGCGCGCGCGCGCGCGCGCGCGCGCGCGCGCGCGCGCGCGCGCGCGCGCGCGCGCGCGCGCGCGCGCGCGCGCGCGCGCGCGCGCGCGCGCGCGCGCGCGCGCGCGCGCGCGCGCGCGCGCGCGCGCGCGCGCGCGCGCGCGCGCGCGCGCGCGCCGCGCGCGCCGGCCCGGCCCCGGGCCGGCCCCGGGGGGGCCCCCCCCCCCCCCCCCCCCCCGGGTAGGGGGTCCCCCCCCCCCCCCCCCCCCCCCCCCCCCCCGTGGGGGGGGGGGTCCCCCGGGGGGGGGGTGGGGGGGGGGGCCCCCCCCCCCCCCCCCCCCCGTTGGGGGGGGGGGGGGGGGGGCCCCCCCCCCCCACGGGGGGGGGGGTCCCCCCCCCGGTCCCCCCCCCGACGGGGGGGGGACCTGGGGGGGGGGGGGGCCCCCCCCCCCCCCCCTCCGGGGGGGGGGGGTAACCGGGGGGACCCCCCCGGTTTTCCCCCCCCCCCCCGGGGGGGGGGCCCCCGGGGGGCCCCCCCCCCCCCCCGGTCCCCCCCCCCCGTCCCCGGGGGGGGCCCCCCCCCCCGTTTCCCCCGGGGGACCCCCCGGGGACGGGGGGGGGGGACCTGGGGGGAACCCCCCGGGGGGGGGGCCCCCCCCCCACCGGGGGGGGGGGGGGGGGGACCCCCCCCGGGGGATCCCCCCCCCCCCCGGGGGGGGTGGGGGGGGGGCCCCCCCGGGGGGCCCGGGGGGGGGGACCCTTTTGGGGATCCTTCCGGGGTGGGCCACCGGGGGTACTTCTCCCAAAGAGGTCATGGTGGTGCGTCAGTCCGAGCGCAGGGCCCGCACTTCGATGCGCGGGGCCCACTCGGGGTGGCGTTCGATGAGCAGCCGGGCGTAGCGGCTGCGGAAGTCGTTGTTCAGCCGGAAGTCGTCTCCGCCGAGGGTGGCGCGGCCGTAGCTGTAGCGGACCAGTTCGAAGAGCATGCCGATGCTGATCTTCGAGAAGCGCGCTTCGATGCAGTCGGCGGCCAGCCGCTCCAGGTCGGCGAGCACCCACGGGTTGAGCTCGTGGAACTGCTCGAACCTCTCCTGGATCGTGGGCGGCCTCGGCGCTCTCGGGTCCGGGAGGACCAGCAGGCGGACGGCTTCCAGACCAGGCAGGTGGTCCTGGGTGGCGGTGGGCACGGCTCCCTCTCCCCTCGACGTGATGGGGATACTACGAAGATTCCCCATACAAGTCGAGCCCAAAGAGAGACCCTCCGGCGAGGCGGGCCGCCGGTGAGGCGGCCGACTCAGGGCCAGAGGGTGGCGGGCGGATGGGCATTGAGCACTCCACAGATCACGGGCCGAGCGCCTCCCGCTCAACCTCATGTATGTATTTTATACTCACAAGCCCGGGTGGGTCAACTCTTCTTCGGCCCCTTCGACAGGACCCTGGACCCGGGCCCGTCGTACGTGCCGGCCCGCAGCGCCTCCACGACCTTCTCGTCCGCGGCCACCGGGTTTGTCCGCGCGACGGCCCGCATCTGCTCGATGCCGACGAGGGCATTGTCGAGCAACCACAGCGGCGACCCGCCGCCCATCCGCCAGTCCGGCGCCGTGAACGTCCCCGCCTCGATGGCATGGTCCAGGCTCGGCAGCCAACTGGTCGCCTCCTGGCCGACCATGGCGACGATCTCCTGCTTGCCGACGATCGCCGGCAGGTCGCTGCGGTGGACGGTCAGCGCCGACACCACAGTCCGGCCGGGACTCTGCTGCTCGATCAGCTCCTCAACGACGGACATGTCCGGCTCCTTCGGCCGAGGGAACTGTTCGCCGAGCTGCACCGCGAACTGGAGGGTCCAGTACGGCTTCCCACTGAGGACCTTCGCGTCGTCGTACGTGAGAGACCCGCGCTGGATCCACTGCGAGACGTTGCGCGGCGCTCCGCCGTAGATCGCGGCGAGCTCGTGCCCGCCGACGATCACGGGCTTCTTGCTGCTGCCGCTCATGTTCACTCCTGCCGTCGCCCACAAATGAGTATTAAGTGTAGACGCGGCAGCGACTTCGGGACCCGCCGCGGGGCGGTGGTACGGTGATAATCCAAGAGGTCGGGCCCCCATTCCACGCGGAACGGGGGCCCAACTTGTTCATCTGGACTTCACGGTCTCGATGTCAACGGCACCGGGAGGGGCGGAAGTTCAGCCGCGCACCGCGGGCTTCTCCGGGTAGGCGGGCGGCTTCGCGTAACCAAGCAGCCAGCCCCACCGGGGGGAGACGAAGTGCTCCGCCGCACGGAACAGCGCGTAGTACCCGAAGCCGACTGTCGGCGCGAGCACGCCGTCCAGGGCGCCGGGGTCGATGTTCAGGCCGAAGCGTGCGGCGACGGCGACGAGCCAGCCGACCAGGGCGGGCACGCCAGTGCGCAGCAGCGACACGTACAGGTTCACGGAACTCCTCACGGAGGTAGGGGTGTTGATCGTCGGAAGCGGGCCGCCCAGGGCTGTGGCTCACCTGCGGGCGGCCCGCAGTGCTTCGGGCCTCGGGAACGGGTGCCCGCCTGCTCAGGTGATGGGGGCGGTCCAGGCCGCGGCCCACGTCGCCGGGCCGACGACGCCGTCCACCTGCAACTTCTTCTCGCTCTGGAAAGCGCGAGCCACCTTCTCGGACTGCGGCCCGAACTGGCCGTCGACGCTGATCGCCCAGCCGCGCTGGGCCATCCGCTGCTGCCAGGTCCGCACGTCCGATCCCTCGGTGTAGTTGCGCAGGTACCGGCCGGGCCAGGCCGGGGCCCCGCTCGTGGCCGGGGCGGCGTCGCCGGCGCCGGGGCGGGCAAGCTGCCGCCGGGGCGCGGCGCGCCGGACTGCACCCACCGGTACAGCGGCTCACCGGGGCACGACGTGGCGTACCCGTCCCGGTGGCCCTTGATCTCGCTGCCCGCGCCGCCGGCGGAGCGCAGCCACTCGATGGCGTCGCGCAGGCCGTTCAGCTGGGCGGTGGTCGGCTCGGTCAGGCCCTCGTCGCCGACCATCGCGCACACCGAGTAGTGCGCGCTGTTGAGGTTCGGCCCGTTGGCCGCCTGCAAGTGGCCCGGCCCGCGGCCTTCGAACACCGCGCCGTGCGGACACACGACCGCGCTGTACGCGAGGTCGATGTACTTCTCCTTCTCGTTGGCCTGGTGCGACGCCTGGAGGTCGCGCATCCGGGCGGCGCACCGGCTGTGCTGGTCGGGGGCCGCGAGGCTGGAAGGCACGGCCGTGCCCTCGTAGTGGATCTTGACTCCCCGGGTGCCGGAGATCGGGGTGAACGGGGACTTCGGGGGGCGGGCGCCCCACTGGTCCCGGGTGATGAGCTGCAAGAGGCGTGCGCACTTCTCCCCCGCGCCTGCCTGTGGTGACGGTTCGCCAGCTACCGGACCTACGGGTTGCCGCCATTCGAGAGCAGCCACAGCTGCAACGCGGCGACGACCAGCGGCGCCAGGAACGCTCCGATCAGCCACCGCCTGGCGGTGATCGTGGCGGCCTCCGCCGCTTCGCGGGCCCGCACCTCGGAGGTGAGATCCCGTTCGAGGACGGCGAGTCGCTGCTCGACCAGCCGCTGGTCCGCGGCGTAGACGTCCTTGGTGACCGCCTGCTCGATCCGGCCGGCCAGGACCTGGAGATCGGCCCGGAGGGACTCCCGAAGACCAGCGATCCCGTCCCGCTGGTCCTCGCGGAGTTGCTGGAGGGCGCGCTGCAGTTCCCACAGGGTGGGTTCAGGCGACGGAACGCTCACGACAGCTCCGAACAGGCGTTCCCCGCGCCGGGTCCATCGTAACGGGCTGTCACCTCAGGCACCGAACTGCCGATCCGCCGGGCAGGGCACCGGTCCTGTCGGCATTCAGCCGCTCCAGCCGCACAGCGGATTCCAGAGGCGACGGACAGCGTCCATGATCAGGTCGTCTCCGATGGCGGCCTGCACGTCCGGGCCGGTGGCGGTGCTGGCCGCAGCCCGGACCGCGGGGTCGCCGGCGGCCGCCGGTCCGTATCCGGGGTCGCCGCCGATCTGGGGGCCGAGGGAGCGGACGGCGAGTTGGATCCGCATGGGGTGACCGGGGGTTGTCGGGTCTTCGCCGAGGACATCGCGGGCGACACGGCGGACGGCGGCCTGCACGCGGGCGGCGAAGGCGGCGTCTTCACCGAGCTGGTGCTCAGCGAGAAGCGGAAAGTCGGTCACGGAACTGCCTTTCTGGGTGGCCTACTTGGTGTAGGTGAGGCGCAGTTGCGGGGGGTTGGCCATGCCAACTCCGTTGAACCGGCCGTACGCCTTCAAATCGTTGGTGTTGGGGTCGAGGGCGATGCCGCGGCAGTTCCTGTTGAAGATGGTGCTGATGTCGACCCAGCGGCCCTGGTTGGGCGGCCAGTCCCATTGCCACAGGGTTTCGCCGTCGGCGGAGAACGACCCGGGGCGGCTGGTCCAGCCGTGGACGCGGAGCGCCGCGTTGCCGCCGGTGTTGTAGTACCAGTGCGTCGGGTACAGGTAGACCTCAGCCTTGCTGAGTGTCGCACCGTTGAGGTCGTTGCCGATCGCGTTGCTGTCGAAGCCCACGAGGGCGGCTTCGATACCCCAGCCGGCGTCCGGGTAGTTCCCTTGCAGCATCTCGTTGCCGTAGTAGCTGTTGTAGGCGCTGCGGGTCTTGTAGGTGCCGGACCAGGTGGCCTGGTAGGTGGTGGTGTAGGTGATGAGCGGTGGCGGGGCGCTCGCGCCGCCGGTGTTCCACACCCCCGTCGCGGGCTTCTCGGCACCGATGTCCTCCACGACGGCGATGGTGGGCTGGCCGGCGTCGTGGTGCAGGACGGCTCCGGCGGGCGCGCCGACCTGCGCCATGGTGAACAGCAGCCGGTTCAGACCCGCGACGAGCCCCCGTCCGACGGCGGCGGAGGCCCGCACAGGCACCTGGAAGCCGTGCCACGCGGGGCTGGCAGCAGGGCTGGAGTGGGAGCGCAGTAGTGGGGAGGACACCAACGGCGCGCTCGGTCCGCCGTTGCGGATCGCGGTGGTGACGCTTCCACCGGTCGCAGACGACACCACCATCGCGTCCCAGGTGATGCGGTAGTGCCGGCCGGTCTCGGCGACGAACGGCAGCTCGTACACGCCGATCTCAACGCCGCTGCTGGTGGAGACATCCCTCGCTCCGGATGCCCAGGCGACGACGCCGCGGGGGCGCCGGTCGAGTATGCGGTCCAGGCCCTCGCCGGCCACGCTCAGCCCGGCGACGGCGAGCTGCTGGAAACCCGCGTCACCGCGCTCGCTGATTGAGGCGACCCGGGTAGTGCCGTCGCTGATGGACAGATAGGTCGGCTGCCCGGTGACGAGGCTGATGGCTTCCTGCCCGTCACCGTCGAACAGCCGCAATCCCTCCGGGCTGAGTTCGGCGCGCTGTGCCGTGCCCGGTGTGGACAGGATGGGCCGCAGCTCGGCGTTGTCGTAGGACACGGCGCCGGCGAGGGCCTGGTACGCCTGGACCCACACGGTGGCCCGGACGGCCTGGGCAGGGGCGGTGCACTTGCGGGTGTAGCGGGTCCACGGCGAGGACGGTCCGACGGTGGCGGTCGGGCCCTCGTAGCCGAGGACGGTGCCCTTCGCGTCCTCCCATCGGCAGTACATCTTGGCCTGCTGTCCGGCGGGCCAGGCGGCGTCGGTCTTCATGTCGACGGCCATCCACAGCCGCTCGCCGGGCACCACGGGGACGGTGGTGAGCTGCTTCGAGAAGGATGTCGGCGTGGTGGTCCCGGGCGGCACGGTCAGGGTCAGTGCCCAACCGGACTGGTTGCCGGGCCAAGTGCGGTCCCAGCCGCCGCCGACCAGCGCGGCTGCCTGCTGGCCTTCGAAGCTCGGGTCGGGGATCAGGTTGTTGCCGGTGCCGGTGCTCAGCTGTGTCGGGCCGACCGCGCCGACCGCGAGCTTGCTGGCACCCACCGCACCGTCGGCGATCGTCGTCGCTCCGGCGACCGGCCTCACCTCGGCGCTGTCCCACCACGCCCGGCCCGCAGTGACGTCGTTGGCGGCGACGCGGGCGACGGCCGTCACCGTCCCGGCGGGCGCGGTGACGGTGGCGGTCAGACGCTTCCACGCGCCCACGGCCGGGGTGCTGGTACCCGCGTAGCCGTAGCCGACCGCCGTCCCGTCGGAGCCCAGCCACTCCAGGTACAGCTGCACGAACTTGCCCGCGAAGTCGGGCGACACCTGGTGGTCGACGCCGAGGTAGAAGCGGTCGCCGGGCTGCGCGGGAAAGCGGGTGAGTTCCAGGCCGCGGTTCCCGGGCGCACCGTTGACCGTGCAGTCGGCGGACAGCGACGTGCCCCCGGCGGGGCTGGAGCTGACAGCGTCCAGGGTGAACGTGCTCGGGAGCCGGTCGCGGTAGAAGCCGGCCTCGAACCCGGGGTCGGGGAGCAGGTTCGCGCCGGTGCCGACGGCGAGCCGGTCAGCGGTGACCGCGCCCGCCTGAAGGTCGCCGGTGCCAGCCGGGCGGGGAGTGCCGGCGACCGGAGCGGTGGCGGGCCCGGCAACGCCGGCAAGGGTGCGGGCCCGCAGCCGCACCCAGTGCTGCCGGTAGGGAAGCCGGAGCGCGACGGTGCCGCCCTGCGGCGTCTCGATTGTCGTGGCGAGCGTGTCCGGACCCGGCTCGAAATCAGGCCCGGTGCCGCTGGCGTGGACTTCGAGGCGCGACCAGTCGAGCGGGCACACTGCGCTGTCTGCCCAGCCACCGTCCCAGGTGACCGCGAGCGCGCCGAGCGCGGCCACGACCGTAGGCGGCGACGGGCACGGCGGGACGGGCCCGTTGGTGACGGTGACCGCAGTGGTGCCGTCCGGCTGCTGCCCGACGATCGCGCGCAGCCGCCCGTCCGCGGTGACGGTCAGCGCGCCGTCGTCCACGGAGGAGTAGGCGAGCTGCGAGGCACGGGACAACTCCGGCAAGGCTCGTTCCAACGCGGCGATGCGACGGGCGAGTTCGTCAAGAGCGTTCGGCACGGTCAAGCTCCGGTCGTGTAGGCGCGGGCGAGGCGAAGGGTTGCGGTCTCAGGCTGCTCGCCTTCCGGCGGGTGCAGGGTCCAGCCAGTGATGCGGGCCCAGCCCTCGTAGTCCGCCCACTGGTCATGGATGGACAGCCACACGTCGTCCCCGACCTGCCACGAGCCGATCGGCGCGGCCGGGTGGTCGTAGACAGTGATCTCCTCCACCAGGGCAGGCTGCTGACGGCGGGCCCGCTCCGTGCGGGCGAGGGCGGAGAGCGTCGGGAAGTGACCCACGGACGGCCGGTCGAGAACGTGCTCCAGACGCAGCCGACCGTTGCGCACCGCGTCCACAGCACGGATCTTCGTCATCCCGCTGCCGGCGCCGAGGGCGATGACGACCTGCGCGTACTCGTCGGCGCTGCTGACGATCTTCGGCTTCTCGGCGACGTTGATCCCGGTGGCGATCCACAAGTCCTCGCGGCGGGTGCCGAGTCGGGGCCACGTCACGGCGATGGTGCGGGTCGGCTGCTCCCCTTCCCAGGCGACGGTCTCCGTCCACTCCGGGCCGTTGTCGATCGTCGTGGCGTCGCGGATCACGCTCGACAGCTGGGTGCCCTCCCACGACTTGATGGTGTAGGGCTGCTCGGCGGTGCCCAGGCGGGCGGGGCAACCGCCGGACAGCACCTTGACGCGCACGCCGAGGTCGCCGTCCGGTTGTTCCTGGAGGTACGCCCACGTGTCGGCGATGACCCGGCACGGGTCGGTCCCCGTGTACGGGCCGCGCCCGCCGAGGTTGTCGTGCAGGGCGTACCGCCGGGTCGGGTACGAGCCGAACCCGCTCGCTTCGATGGGGAGTTCGTCGTCCTGGGGCTCGGCGGACCAGATCAGGCCGCCCCACATCAGCTTCCGGTTGCGTTCGGCCCACAGCAGCACCGATCCGGCGTCTGCCTGGGCGGGCGCGAGGTGTGCGAACCGCGGGGCGAGGGTGCCGCTCATCCGCCCCGGGCCGTTGAGCTCCGGGCCGAACGAGACGCCGGCCAGCGGCAGGTCGTGAGCCAGGATCTCGCCGGTGAGCGCGTGCGTGGTGAAGTACCGGTATACCGCCGCCCCCATCAGTAGGCGCTTTCCATGAACTCGACATCGAAGGTGATCGCCGTGCTCCGGTCCACATCGGCGTTGCCGTTGGCGTTGTTGTACCGCCCCGCCTGCAAGCGCAATTCCTGCCTCTTGCCTCGGAAACTCGGGTCCAGGTAGGGGCTGTCGGCCACCATCACCGTAGTCCTCGACGCGAACGTGCTGGTGTCCATGTCGACTTGGTACTCGTTGCTGAGCCAGCCGTCGCTCCACTTGAGTCGCACACCGAAAAACGTTTCGCCGTAGACCCGAACGCCAGTGAACGTGGCGACAACGTTGGCCCTGGTCGCCCAAGTCGGCACGTCGGTGTAGACCCGGGCGTCCGGCGGCCAGTTCGTCTGCCACACACCGGAGGCTGGCGGCAACACCGAGGACGGAAACCCGATGATCTGCTGCAAGGACCGCTCGCGGCGCGGGTTGGCGACCTTCCGTAGGTCGGTGATCATCGCGGCCGTGACGGTGGCGCAGTTCGGCGGCAGGGTGATTCGGGCGAGCGGGATGGCGGTCATGCCGGAGGGCGGCGCGGTCGCGGTAGCCGAGACGCCGGGGATGACATGGAAGTACCCGATGTCGTCGCGGGCCGGGTCCCGGTTTCCCTCGAACTCCGGGTCCTCGACCCTCAGACACACGAGGTCGGTCCGGCCGACGCCGCCGGTCGGGGCGATCGCCACGACCTGGTCGCCCGAGTTGTATTGCGTGTAGGAGCCCTGTCCCCAGGTCGCGCCGGCGATGACGGCCGAGCCGTTGCCGACGCGGACTCCCGGGCCGGGGGTGGTCGTCGGGGAGACCCGGAGGTCGCCGCCTTCGGTGATGCCCTGGGATCCGTGGGATAGATCCCGGATCATCATGCGCATGCTGCGGGCAGGGTGAGTACCGCCGGTGACCATCAGCGGCGGCTGGATGAGCGTCATGGTGCGCGTTCCTCGTGTGGGTGCGGGGGGACGGGCTTGCACCAGGTCAGGGCGGACGGGTGGGGTCCGGGCCGCCCCGCTGACCTCGGTGCGGCCCGGGGTCAGAGAGCGGAGTGCGCGTCGCGCCAGGTGAGGGCGAGACGAGAAGTGCCGGTGGCGTCCTGCGCGGACCAGCGGACTTCGGAACGGCCCGGCGGGAGCCGGAACAGGTCCAGACGGGAGGACCTCGCCAGGGCCCCGGCGTAGGTGCCTTGGCCGTTGCGGGCGATGTTGCGCAGGCCGGGCCGGGTCTCGACGTCCAGCGTCTCCCCGGCGCCGAGAGCGGCGGTGAACTCCAGCACCGCGTCCGGCCAACCGTCGATCCAGACCTGCGGGTTGACGACGGGCCCGGTGATCCGCAGCTGCGGCCACGCCGGCCGGTTGCCGGTGTTGGCGGCCCACCCGGGCCGGGCCGCCGTGCCAGAGGTGCCGGTGGTGATCGGGGCGCGCAGCGGCGCGGTGAAGCCGCCGCCGCGCTGGGCGGAGGTGTCCAGAGACAGGGTCAGACCCGACGTGGTGTCCGCGTACCAGGCCGGGTCGAACCCGGCGAAGGTGATCTCGATCGGGATCCAGCCGTGCGCGGCGTCGGCGAGACTGATCGCGCGGGCGCTGATCAGCCTCCCGTACTGGCGGCGGGTCGCCTGCCCGGGGCGCTGGACCCGCAGGACGTCCGTCGCACCGGGGGTGAGGCGCAGCTGTGTGTCGGCGGCTTCCTCAAGCTGAGCGAGCCGGTTGAACGCGGCCGACGGGTTGCCGGGCGTGCGGATGCCTGCGGTGATCCGGATCGCCCGCGGCGCGAGAGTGTCACGGCCCGGGTAGGAGCCGTCCTCCCCTGGGATCGCCCGGTCGCCGATGTGCTTGTCGGGCGTGCCGATGCCGTCGATGTCGCCGATCAGGACGTCGGTGCCGTGGCCGATGAGCACGCCGGCCACGTCGATCTGCCAGTCGGCGAGGGTGGTGTTGGTCATCAGGCCCGCCCTCCGCGCTGGAGGTGGCGAAGGCGGCGCATCACGGCGTCGGCGACCTGCTCGCCGGTGACGGCGGAGCCGGTGACGGTGATCGGCATCGAACCGACCAGCGGCCGGGCGCTGTCGCGGACCACCACGACCCCGGCGGCCGGGCGCGCGGGGACGAGCTTCACGGGTGCTGGGCGAGCGGGCAAGGTGCTGCGGGTGAGGGCACCGACGGCGTACGTGCGCACCGGCTGACCGGGCAGCGGCCCGTAGACGACGTGGCCGCCGAACTGGGCGGCGACCTGTTCGAGGATCGCCCGCGAGCGGGTGCGCTTCGCCGGGGCGAGGGGGATGTACGCCTCCCCCTGGGTCTCGGGCTCCGCCCAGATCCGCCACGCGCCCGCAGGGGCGATCTGGGCGACGTGCTGCTCACGCAGCCCGCCGTCGGCGTAGAACGACAGCACGCTGCCGTCGGCCTGCATCCGGTCCTGCGTCTCGCGGATGTTCTTCTCCCCGAGCTGCTTGAAGTAGACGGGGATGGTGACCGACTTCGGCGCGTCGACGGAGACGCTGATGGTCTTCTGCCCGGGGATCGCCCGCACGGACGCGCCGATGCCGTCCAGGGCGGCCTGCACCTTGCCCATGTCACCGGACAGCAGCGCCGAGGTCAGGGCCTGCGCGGCCGCCGTACCGCGTTCCTTAGACACCTGGGCAATCAGCGTGAGCATGCCGCTCCACTCGGCGTTCGCCTGGATGCCGGCGTTCTTGAACGCCGCCACGACCTGCGTCAGGTCGGGCGCGCTGATCGGCGGCTGAGCACCCCAAATCGCACGCAGCGAGGTCATTGCCCGGTCGACGTCCCCGGCCAGGAGCGCGTCGGCGAACGCCTGCGCCGCGTCGGCGCCACGCTCGTGGGCGACCTTGGTGACCAGGTCGAGGCCGGTGGCCATCTCCTCCCGGGACGCTTCGGTGCCCTTGCGGACAGCGGCCGTCATGTCGGTGACGGCCATCTGCTGAAGGATCCGCCCGAACGCGGCAACATCGTTGGTCTGCGCGGCAGTTGCCCACGCCCTGGCCGTGTCCTGCCCGTACTTCGCGGCGATCGCCGGGAGCTGCTCCAGCCCGGACTGGAACGTGGCCTGCGAGCGGGCGGCGTCCTCGGCGATGATGGACTGGAGTTCGTCGGCGACCTGGGTGTGGCCGTCCTTGAGCTGCTTGACCAACTCGTCCAGCATCGGCGCGGCCGACACGCCCAGTTCGGCGAAGTGCCCGGTGAGGTCCTGGTAGCCCGCGAGGGCGAGTTCGGACAGGTTGTTCTGGAAGTCGCGCTGCGCCTGGAGTTGGCGGCGCAGCTCGGCGAGGTAGTCGTCCAGCTTGCCCTTCGTCACCTCCACGAGGCCCTGGAGCTGGTCGGCTGCGCCCTTCTTCCCGGCCTTCAAGTTCTCCACCAGGGTGTGGGCGAGCCCGGCGGAGGCATCGCCGAGGCCGCGGAAGTGGTCGGCAAGCGGCCCGTAGCCGCGCCGCGCCAGCTCGTCCAGATCCGCCTGAAACCCGGTGGTGGCCTTCGCCTGGTCGGCGAGCGCCTGGGTGTAGTCGCCGACGCTGGCCTTGGTCAGGTCGATCTTCCGGCCGACTTCGGTAGTGGCCGCCCCGGCGCGCTCCTGCGCCCGCTTCCACGCCTCGGTGGGCTCGACGATGTCGCCGATGGCCTTGCCGAGGGCCTTCATCTCGTCGGTCGGCCTCGGCGTGCCGTTCTTGTCGGTCGGCAGCAGCATCTCCAGGTTCCACGCCGCCGCGTTGCCCTGGATCGCGGTGTGGATCTTGGAGTTGACGATGTTCATCGTCTCCGCGAGTTCGGCCTCCTTCTGGACGGCCTCCTCCCACTGCTTGCGCTTCTCTACGAGGACCTTCCGGGCGTCGTCGTAGGTGCCCATGGCGTTACCGCCCGCCTTGCGGGCCTGAATGTCGGAAGCCAACTTCGCCTCCGAGTCCTGCAAGCGGCGCTCCAACGCTTCGAGCTTGCCGCCGCCGGTGGCGACCGCGTCGATGGCCTCAGCCATGTCCAATCCGGCGCGCTTGATCTTCGCCGCCGCGTCGCCGCTGGTCAGCTGCTCTGCCAGCTTGCGGACGCCGCTGCCCTGCTCGCCCTCGCTGCGCTCGGCCTTGAGGGCCGCAACGAGTTCCTGCGTCGCGTCCTTGGCCTTCTGCTTGCTGGCTGCGTAGGCGGCGTACACGCCGACGCCGATGGTCAGGAGCGCGGTCAGGCCGCCGACGGCCAGCCCGGCGCCGCGCAGCACTGCCGGGAGGACCGCGCCGCCGGCGCGGGCCTCATCCAAAGAGGTGCGGAACGCGGTGATCGCGGGCGCGACCTTGAGGAACGCGGCACGGCCGAGGAGCGCCGCGGCCGACAGGCCGATAAGGATCTCCGCGACGGTCTTGACCGGGCCCGGCAGGTCGTTGATCGTTCCGACGAAGACGTGCAGTGCGTTGCCGATCGCCTGGAGCGCGGGCAGCAGCGCCCGGGACAGGTCCATGCCCAACGCAACGGACTCGTTGCGGAACAGCGACCACTGGCCGGTGACGGTCTGCGTCTGGATCGCGTACGCCCGCTGGGTCGCGCCGGCGCGGACGACCTCGTTGGAGATCGCCGCGTACGTGGAGGCGTAGTTCGCGCCGTCCGCCGCCGCCAGAGCCAGCACCGCGCGCACCGCGCGGATGTCCTTGAACATGTTGGTGATGGCTTCGGCGTTGCCGTGGGTGGCCTGGTTCAGCTTGTTGATGACGACGTACAGGCCGTCCTGCCGGATCGCGGACGCGGTCGACTCGTAGCCCAAGTCCTGTATGGCATCCCGCAGTTCACGGGTCGGCTTCATCATGCGGGTCATCAGCATGTTCAGCGCGGTCGCGGACTCGGCTGCCGGGATGCCGGACAGGGTGATCGCGGCGAGCGCCGAGCTCAGGTCGTCGAACTCCACCCCGGCGGCGGCGGCCATCGGAACCACGTCGCCGAGTTGCTGCGCCAGTTCCTCGAAGCTGATGACGCCGAGGTTGACGGTCTGGAACATCGTGTCCATCACGTCGGACGCCTCGCTGGCGGGCTTCCCGTACGCCTTGAGGACGCCGAGGAGCGCGTACGCGGCGGTCTCGGTGGTCGTCAGGCCGGCGGACGCGCCGGTCGCGGCGACCTTGAGGATGTCCATCGCCTGGGCGCCGTCGAACCCCGTGCTCACGACCTGGTACAGGCCCTCGGCGAGCTGCGACGCGGTCTGCGGGAGGGTCGTGCTGAGTTGGACGATCTGGTCGGTGAACGCCGAGATGTTGGTGTCGTTGATCTGCTGGCTGATCGTCAGCACGTTGGCCATGTGCCGCTCCAGCTCGATCGACGCGCCGGAACCGGCGGCGAGGATCGCGGCGAGCAGCAGGCCGCCCTTGGCGAGGCGTTCGACGCGCGCGGTGCCGGCGGCGGCGCTCGCCGCAGCAAGGTCCGCTTCGGCGCGGCCGACTTCTGCGAGTGAAGCGGCGGTTCGGCGCGCGGCGGTCTCTTCGACGGCGGCGCGCTCGACGCGGGCGACCGTCGCCGCGCCCTCGGCGGCGGCGGTCTGGGCGGTCATCCGCTGCGCGAGTGCGGACGCGCGGGCGGAACGTTCCTGCGCGTCGGCGGCGCGGGCGGCCTGCACGGTCTGGGCTTCGGCAGCGCGGGTCGCAGCCGCCGCGGCAGCAGCGGCGGTGTTCTGCGCCGCGACGGCCCCGGCACCGGCGGCGGCCTGCGCGCGGGCCGCCATCGTCTGCGCGATCTCCTGCGCCCGGGCGGCGCGGGCGGTGGCCTCGACAGCGGCGGTCTGCTCAGCCTGCGCCTTGGCGGCCGCCCGGGCGGCCAGGGCCTGGGCCCGGCCTGACCGCTCGGCCGCCGCGGCGGCGGTGCTCTGCGCGGCAGCCGTCCGGTCGACGGCTTCCCGGACGGTGCTCTGGGCGCGGACCGCTTCGGCGGCGGCCGCGATCTGGGCCCGGCCGAGGCGTTCGGCGGCGGCTTCGACCCGGCCGAGAGCGGCCTGTGTGCCGCTCAACTGCCCGTCGAAGGCGCGCAGCTGCTGGCCGCCGCCGCGCAGCCCACTGGTCAGACCAGCGAGCTGCGCCTGCAGCGAGACATACAGGGTGTAGGCGCCGGCCACCCGGCTACTCCGTTCTGGGCGTCAGCCCGATCCTCACCCCGCGCCCGTCGGCCCCGTCCGGGACCTGTTCCTGCTCTGCGGCGATCAGTTCGCACCCTGGGCAGCGGTGCGTTGCCGCGATGTAGGCGAACCGGTCTCCGCCCGCCTGCTCGTCCCACTCCTGCGGCCTGGTGCCGCAGCCGTCGCAGACCTGCCGGACGAACGCCGTGTAGGCGAGCGCCTTGGCCCGGTCCAGTGCCGTCCACCGGCCGTCGCCAGCCCCCATCAGCTGGCTGTGCGGGATCCCGTACCGGTCCGCGAGTTCCATCTCCGCGCGGAACCCCGCATCGGCGATCAGCCTTTTCCCAGGTCCCCGCGAAGGGTCTGGTTCGGCATCAGGGCCGCGGTGAACAGGGCCTTCGCGTCGATCTCCGACCAGTCGTCCAGCAGCTCCTGCGCGTCCTCGACGCTCATCCCCGGCACCTCGGTCCCGTCCGGGTCGCGTTCGATGTGGCAGGCGGCCACCAGCGCCGCGGGGAACGTCTCGACGTTGTACTCCATGCCCTTGTCGGCCTGCTCCTCGGTCGGGGCGTGCTCCTCAAGCAGCTGCCTCCACACCGGCCGGGGCAGAGCCCGGAACGTGAGGGTCACGGTGGCGTCGGCGAGGCGCTGCTGCGCGGTCGCGGCGACGGACTGGGCGATGACGACCAGCGGGTGCCGCTCCACCCACTCCGCGCGATCCTCCTCGGGCACGCCCTCGTCGTCGGCGGCCTTCTTCGCTGCGGCCCGCGCGGTTGCCAGGCCGATGGTCGCCTCGCCAACCGCGGCCTTCGCCGCGTCGTCGTCGCAGAACGACACGGTCTTCTCGGCGAGGCGCCGGGCGCGCAGCCGCGCCATCTTCGCCTTCCAGTGCGGGTCCCGCTCCACGGCGGCCGCCGGCGGCATCTGGGTGTTCGTCATCGCCCTCCCCCTCAGCCCGCGGCGGCGGCCGGGATCGGCGCGTCCAGGGTCGGCAGGTCGCTGATGCTGAACGACACCTTGAACTTGGCGGGCTCGGTGCCCGTCGAGTAGGACGGGGCGCGGGAGCCGACCCGGACCGGGAAGACGTCCATGCTCTTCGAGGTCGGAACGTCGCCCTTGCGGAGGATCACGATGTAGCCCACCGAGTCCTTCGACAGGAGCTTCTCGATGGCGTCGCTGACCAGGTCCTCGTAAAAGGTGAGGCTGGAGTTCGCGGCCTTGTCCTCGCCCGGGATGGAGGTGGCGAACCGGTTGCCCAGATCAGGGGTCTCGATCGGCGAATTTTCGAGGCTCCAGCCCTCGATGTCGGCGACCTGCTTCGACAGGTCGGTACCGGCGATGAGCTCCGTCCGGGTCGGGATGTTGGTGGCGGCGGCGATCGTCTCCAGGTAGAGGATCTTGGTGACGCCGCGGCGCATGAACCGCTGCTGCGTGGAAGCCACGCTGACTCACATTTCCGGGGACGCCGTCACCCGGGCGGTCGTCTGCCGCCGGAGACCCGTCCCCTACGTCGCACCACCCGCATCGGCGGGATGGCGAAGGGAGTCGGCCCGTACCGGTGGTCGGGCGTCCGTGCGGGGGTCTCCACGGTGAGATGCCGCCAGGCGGCGGCAAGCTGATCAGCTGCCAGGTGTCGTGACGTGCAGCGCAATCCGAGTGATGTAACTGTATACGCCGTTCACGACGGTCGGTCCGTCCTCACGGTCGACCTCCCGGCCGTACACGGTGTGCCCGGCAGCGACGATCGGCGTGGCGAACGCCCCGGACGCCCCAGTGCCCAGCAGTCCGGCCCTGGTCTTGTCCGCCATCCACTCGGCCTGCTCCGCGGTGCTGCCCACCGACGTGACCTGGTAGACGAGCCGGGCGTCACCAGCCTGGTCGCCGAACGGCGGCCCGAAACTGACGCCGCCGAGCGGCATCAAGATGTTGTAGGGAAGCGTGTTCCCGGTCGGCTTGTCGGCGGCCAACGGCACCGCCCCGTAGCCGCAACTGCGACCGGTGCTGGCGACCAGCGCGACCTGAACGGCGAGCGACACGACCCGCCCCTGAACGGCCATCTACTGCTCCTCCTGTTCATCGTGGCCCGGCGGCTCGTCGCCGACACGGCACGCAGTGATCTGCCCGGCCAGGTCAAGACCCGCGTAGTGCAGCAGCCCCGCACGGTCCCACGCCGGCATGTCCGCAGGACTGGCCTCCACGTACAGACCCAGCTCCCCCGTCACCTCGTCGACAACCTCCAGCACGAGCAGCGCCCGGGACAGCAGCCCCGCGCCGTGGGCCCGCAGTACCCCGGCTACGGCCTGGTGGATGTCGTCCGTCAGCTGGCTCACCCGGACACCACCTGCTCGGCGAGCCGCGCCATGGCCGCCGCGAACAGCGGCCCGACGCGGTCCACGGATGGGCCGACGTGCGGGAGGGGCTGCTGGTTGTAGACCCGGCCGAGACTGTCCGCGCCAACGAACCCGTACTCCAGGCGGGCCGCCTGCGGCCGGTTGGTGCCGACGATCGCCTCCGCCCCGCCCGGGACGGTGCGGACTTCGGTGCCCCACGAGCGCCGGTAGTCGCCGCTCTGCACTTCCGGACCGGGCCTACCCGACGCCGCCGCCCGGATCGCGGTCTCCAGGATCATCGCGTGGTGCCGCACAACCGCGGTCGCCGCGGCCGGCACCGCAACGGCACGGGCTTCCAACTGGGCAGCGACCACGGCGGCGTTGCTGCTGACCCGGGCCATCAGCCGGCCACCGGCTCGGGCTCGCCGGGCTGGCGCTTGCCCAACGCCCACTCGGCGAGCTGGGTCAACAGCGCCCGTGTGAACTCGTTGGGTCCGCCGTCGAGGAGGTCGTGCCGGTTGAGGACGGCTCGTTCGGTCTCCGCCGGGTCGAGGGCGGCGAGGAACTGGGCGGCGGCCGGACCCGGGTCGGGGGCTTCGCCGACTACGACCCGGGCGGTGCCTTCCCAGTCGGGGTTGGCGTTCGGGCGGAGCACGAGGAGAAGTTCCGGGGCCTGCCCGGCGGTGTGCACCAGTTGGTAGGAGGCGACCTGGTCGGCGACGTCGCGGCCGTCGAGCTCCAGGCGGGCGGTTGGCCCGGTGGCCTGGATGCGGACGTGCCGCTGCTCGGGGGAAGTGGCAGTGGGGGTCATGATCACGACCCTAGGAGCCGTGACGGACAACGCTGATTGTCAGCAGCGCCCGGTACCGTCTCGCGCTGCTCAGCTGCCAGGGCTACGCCGGCGGCTGCTTCGAGAGGGTGGCTGGACGAGAGCTCCGCGCTCGCATCAGGGCTCAGGTCGGCGGCAGCAGCATGAGGTGGCATGGCCCCGTCGAATAAGCACGTGTGCCGGATGTGCGTAATTTATCGACGCCGGATACATTCCAACAACCAGCCTTCCTGTCAGCCGCTCCTGAAACCTTGCCAAAGGCGTCGGATGTCACGCTGCAAGGATTTCTCTCTGATATCGTCTATCGCGCAGCTTGCTTCTTGGTGAAGCTGCTACCTCTTCATGGAGAGGAGGTGACGGAACTGAACACTGGCGGCGATTCGAACGATGGTTCGCCGGTGTGGACGTGGCTCAGGCGAGCGGCGGAGATGACGACAGTCATCATCGGCGCTTACCAGCTTGTTGAGTACGTGCTCAGCAAGTAGCGCCACGCCGGAGGGGCCCAGACGGTCGCCACCGCCCGAGCCCCTCCTCCACCCGTCTGGCATCCTGCCGCTGGCACTGACGAGCGGCGGCAGGATGCCCCTTTTTTTGCCTTGGGTGGGTGCCGGCCCCTGGGACCGACAGAAAGAACCATACCACCTTTACGGTGCGCCTAACGGCAAATGACGGGCATTACCCGACGTTAGCGCGCCGCTCTTTAGCCCTAATCCAGGCGGCTCTTTCGGCCTAACGGTGCGCTTCCCCCCTAGGGTCGGCAACCCAGGCTCTAGGGCGCCGGATTATTGGCGAAATAGTTTCCGCAGGGCTCTGACCTGCGGAAACCATTTCGGGAAATCATTTCCAGGCCGACGCTCGCCCCCGGATAGGCCCGCCAGCGACCGCTTCACGGCATTGTCAGGTGCATGAAAATACGCAGGCATCGCCCCCAATTCCCCCGCGCAACACCATGATCACCACGGGTAACCTCCCCGGGGCTACGCGACGATTACCTCATCGAGTCGAGTGATTCGGGCGACCTCCACGGTGCTGGCCTCGGCGGGGTCGAGGGCCTGCCAGGTCCGGCCGACTGTGCCGGCCGTCGGGGAGGCTGCGGACGTGACCGTGACCAGGTCTCCGCGCTCGGGAAGCGGCGCCGCAAGCGGGGTGACCAGGCCGTACCAGGACGCCGTGTCGTCGAGCCACCGGCCACCAACGAGGTGTTCAACCGCGGCAAGGCCGTGCGCGGACAGCACCGCGCCGCTGCCGGACCACACCAGGACGGTCGGCACGGGCCCCACCAACCCGGTGTCGGGGTCCAGCGGCGCGGTGCCGGTCGGCCGGCGGATCTCGACCTGGTCGACCATGACGGTGGTTTCCAGAAGGTGGCGGACCGCGTCGAGGTCCACCGGCCCGGTCGGGGTGCTCACTGTGTCCCCCCGACGGTGGCGATTCGCATCCAGGTGCTGCGAACGACGGTCATGCCGCCGGACTGGCCGGGGTCGAGGACGTGGAAGGTCCGGCCGATGGCGCCCGGGTCGGGGCTGGCGATGACGGTGACGTCGTTGCCATCGACCGCGACCGGCGCGCCGAGTGGTGTGAACAGCAGGTAGCGGCCGTCGCCGTCGTCCTTATAGGGCTGGCCTTCCAGGCGCAGCACGATGCCGGGGCCTCCGGCCGCGCGATGCTGGCCGGGGCCTTCGTAGACGACGACGGCCGGCCCGGGGATGTACTGGCCGGTGTCCGGGTCGAAGATCTGCGGGCCGGGTGCGGCGATCCGCACGGTCTCGGTGAGGAGCATCCGCTCGACGGTCGCGATGATCCCGGTCTCCGGCGTGCCGGTGCTGGCGGTGGGGGGTGGGGTAGCCATGATCCGAGCGTAGAAACCGCGAGCGACATCCGGACGCTGCCTCAGGGCACCGTCCCGCTACTGCGGGCTGGCTCCCGGCATGTGCTTGTCCACCGTGAGGACCACTTCGTCGTCCATCCCGACCATCGTGCCGACGTCGGGCGTGATCTTCACGATGATGTAGTCCCGGCTCACCGACAGGTCGTCGTCAAGGATGTCGTGCCCGTCCGGTGCCACCGCCTTCGTGACATTGAAGCAGTCCAGTTCGCTCATCACCGAGAACATGGCCTTGTTGCCGATCGCCCGGGCCGGGATCGGCTGCGGCCACACCCGCTTCGGGCAGGGGATCATCCGTTCATCAACGGACGGGCTGCTGAGTGTCGCCGGGACCCCGGCGGCGGTCGTGGAGGCTGACCCGCACGCGCAGAGGCTGACGAGGAGGGCGGCGCCCAAGAGTGTCGAGGTGGTGATGGAGCGGCGGTGCACAAGTCCCCCCTGGACTGCGGTCAGTTTCCGCAGGTGAGAGTAGCTGAGCGCATAGCACCGAGCGGCCCAGGCCCCCGCCTCTCCCCACACCACCCGGTCCACGAGAACGCCACCTCGCGAACCACTGCGCTTTCCATCTGCCTCACGCGCCAACGCTGGTACCGTCCTCCTGAATGTTCCCACTGGGTGTCCCGCCGCCGTCGAAGCGCGCCGGCCAGCAGAACAGTTCGTCGGCGCAAAGGAGAAGACCGCTTGGCCCGCAGCAAGGACGACGTCGGCCGGTTCCTCTACTGGTCGGAGCGGCGGATCCGCGGCATCGCCCGCGACAACGGCATCACCCTCGGCCGCTGGAAACTCACCTCCGTGAGTCCACCGTCAACGGTCGGCCCGGTACCACTCCCCCAGGCATCGTTCAGCGCGCCCGCTCAGGAAACGGACCGGCGCGACATGACGATCCGAGTCCGCAAGGCTCTCAAGGCGCGAACCGTGGTGAGGTTCGACTCGCCTCCCCCCACCGACTTCGCCGAAGGGGTTGGCCGGATCGAGTTCGCACGCTTCATCGGCGGACCCGAACAGGACAAGGGCGTGCTGCTGCACACCCACACCTCCAGCCCTGACGGGCGACGGGTCGATGTGATCCTGTTCGGCAGCCTCGACAACACCCCCGACTTCCGCACCACCGATGCGGCAGTGGTCGGATGGACATCGTCAGCGTGGATGGCGGTCTCCCAGTTCATGGAGGGTTTCCGCCCCGACAGCATCAACTTCTGGGGCAGCACCGAGGAGGCCGCCTTCGAAGTTCTGAAGATCGCTCTGAACCAAGGATGTACGGGCCCCGACAGCGAGCACGCCGGCCGGCCGTGGACACGCGGATTCACCCTCGGCCGCGCCGAGAACTGCGAATGGTTCGCAGAGATCTACGCTGACATCGTCCTGGACCACGACACGTGGGCAGATCTGCTCTGGAACGAAGGCCTGGACGGCCCGGAACGCATCCTCATCGGCGCACCCGTATGGGTTCGAACCGCCAGCCCACAAGCCGTCGTTCGATACACCGAACTACGGGCACGCGGAGAAGACCAGCGCCGCTGGTCTCTGCCGATCCGCCGCAGGGCACGGACCGACGTGCACCCGATCACCGCCCCAGCAGAAGCCATTCCCCCTGGCACCGAGCCTTCCACCGAACCTGAACAGGTCAACTGACCAGCCGAAGCAGGCTGCCGCGCGCGACAATTCGGGACAGTTTCCTATGGGGACAGTAATTGCCTCCTCTCCCCTCCTCGGCCTGTGGCCTTCCTGCGGCCACCAGGGGGCCGAGGGCCGGGTCTGTACCCGACTGCGCGGCCACCGCGAACGTGCCGACGGTACCGGCCCGCTGATCCACCGCGACAAGCTCCACGCGTGGGAGGAGCAGCCCGCCGCTCCGTGGTGGACGGACTTCGAACTCGACGGCGGCAGTTGACCGGGGCCCGGACACCCGCGCCAGCCGGTCAGCGCGGGGACACCTGACGAGTACCCCGAGCAGGCGTGCAGCTGACGGTCAGCTCGCTGCGAGGACGCGCCCAGCGCGAGGTGCCCAAGCCCGCACCGACTACGCGCTGGAGATGGTGTTCTGGAACTCCCGCGCCGCTCGAATGCTGCCCCGTCTACTGAGGGGCAGCATCCGCGGGCCGATGTTCGTCACCTGCCGCACGTCGGCCAGTTGGTCTGGCACTGGTAGAGACCGTTCGACGGCCAGCCGCAGGCTGTGAGCGGCCGTTACTCGAAGTCCGGCCAGGCCACCGCCGTTTCGACATCGGCGCCGTAGTCCACACCGGGCACATCCCAGCCGTACAGCGCCCGGAACTGGTTGTAGAACCACTCGGCTCCGGCTGGCTCGTCGGCCAGCGCGGCGGTCGGGTCCGCCCATAGCTTGCGCACCTTCTCCTGGACCTTCTCGTCCAACTCCCAGCCGTCGAGCCGGATACGACCCTGCCGATCGAGGACGAGCGGTTTCTCACCAGCGAGTTGGGACCACAGGTCGATGGCCTGGTCAGCGGTGGTGTGCCAGCCCTCCCCGCCGAGGACGTTGTGCAGCAGCGAGGTGTACAAGGCGATGGACGGGATAGCAGTGGATGCCTGGGTGACGGCGGCGCCAGCGACGACGGTGAACGCCCGGCCCGCGCCGTCGGCGAGGACGCCGTCGGCCAAGGTGCGCGCAGTGGCCTCCAGGTGTTCCTTGGCAGCGCCGATCGTGCCCTGCCGGTAGACGGGCGCGGTGATGTCGGAGCCGACGTAGGACAGCGCGACGGTGGTGAAGCCGTCGCCGAGCAGGCCGCGCGCGGCCAGGGCCTCGACCCACAGCTGCCAGTCCGCGCCACCCATCACCTGCATGGTGGCGCGCTGCTCGGCCTCGTTCGCCGGGGTGAGCTGGACGGTGCCGACGGTCGCCACGCCGTCCGGGAACACGAGGGATGCTGCCTCGTACGGTTCACCGATCGGCTTGATGACGGAGTGGTGGACCTCGCCGGTGACGGGGTCGGTTCGGCGGGGCGCGGCCAAGCTGTAGATCAGGTGGTCGACCGGGCCGAACCGCTCGGCGATCAGGTCGAGCGCCTGCTCCTTGGCGTTGGACGAGAAGGCATCAGCGTTGACGAAGACGAAGTCCGTGTCGGTGCCGGCGGCGAGCTCGGCGGTGGCCGCGGTGCGGTACCAGCCGGCGGTCCCCGTACGTCGTTCGCTCGGCGCGCCCTCGAAGGCGACGCCGACGCCGCGGATGCTGTGTCGGCGCAGACCAGCGAGCAGGATCGACATGCCGTACCCGGCGCTGGAGCCGAGCAGCAGGACGACGGGGGTGCGACCTTCGGGTGTGCGCGGCGGGATCGATTCCCAGGTGCGCTTCACAACTTCGGCGCAGCCGTCGGGGTGGGAGTTGGCGATCAGGTAGCCGCGCTGCTTCGGGGTGATCTGCTGGAGGCTCACTCGGGGTCCGTTCCGGTGGGGTGGCCGAGGCGGGCGAGGAGGTCGCGCAGGTCGGCGACGGTGGCCAGGCGGCCGACTTCCTCGTCCGGGACGGTCACGGTCAACTGCTGCTCCAGGCCCACGACGAGCTCGTGCAGCGCGAGGCTGTCGATGCCGAGGTCGTGCTCCAGGTGCCCGTCTTCGGGGAGCGTATCCGGGTCGGCGCCCGCTGCTTGTGCGAGCGCGCCACGGAGGATCCGCGCGGTGCTTGTGGGTGTCGTCATTGCGTTGGCATCCCTTCATGGGCTATCCGGTGATGATCGGCCGGTGGCGCAGCAGGTCCTCGGATGCGATGACCGGCAGCGGCTTCGCGGGCGGCAGGCCGCGCTCGGCCCGGAAGCGGTCGGAGAGCAGTCCGCAGGAGTCGCAGAACCCGCCGCAGGTCGTGTTCTCGGTGAACTCGGCGGCAACCGCGCCATGCAGGCCCTTGAGGCCGCCGCCGGCGGCGATGAGCTGCAGGTACTCGGAGTCGTTGGCGCGTTCGACGATCGTGCGCAGCGGGGTGGTGAAGATGTTCCCGAAGCCGAGGGCCTCGGGCACGTCGAAGGAGGCGCAGGCGTACCAGCGGCCGTCCTGCTTGAGCAGCGCGGACGGCAGGATATATGTGCCGACGGTCGGTGCGAAGCAGTCGAAGCAGGCGTCCATCCACCGCTTCACCGTGGTGTGGCCGGGCCGGTCGGCCTTCTTCTGCTCGGCCAGCCGCTCGTTGTTGAGGTAGACCCGCATCGTCGAGTGGACGCGATCGTGCGGGAAGTCGCCGTACGCCTTCTCGTAGACCTCGATCAGCTCGTAGATCTTGTGGGTGCGGTCTGCGGGGTCGGCGAGGGAAGAGACGGCAACGTTCAACTCGTGGTCGGTGTAGCGGGTGACGGCACGGTGGAGGATTCGGGCGACGTACTCCAGCGGCATGGTCTGCTCGCCGACCGACAGCATGATCAGCGGCACCACCAGCTCGTTGTCGAGCAGTCCGGCCTTCTCCAGCTGGGCGAAGGTCCGCTCGCAGCGCCGGGGCGCTCCCCACACGCCGTTGGTGGTCAGCTTCGAGACGTCGATGCGGCGCGCCCGCAGCGCGGAGATCAGCGGGGTGAGTGCGTGGATCGCCACGAAGGGCTCGCCGCCGGTGATCGCCGCAGTCGGGAGACCTACCGAGTCGAACTCGTCGACGATCCGCGCGCGCTGATCCGGGGTCAGGGTGACGCCCTGTGCCAGCGGCAGCGCGCCCATCCCGCAGGAGGGGCACGAGTCGTTGCACTTCGTGGTCAGTTCCAACTCGATCCGCAGCGGCCGGTACCGCAGGCCGGTCAGGCCTGCGGCCGCGAACCGTTGTTCGATCACTTCGAAGACGTCCGCCCGCTTCGGCGCGTACTTGCCGAGGAACGGCTCCACCGGGCCGCGGCCGGCGATGAACGTGTGAGCTCCCTCCTTGATCACGACGCCACCTCCGGGGTGAACGTCTCGACGGTGACGCGGCGCTCGACCAGCTGGGTTCCCTCGCGATACCAGATTCCGCAGATTCCGTCCTGGTGGGTGCCGTACAGGTTGTGCAGCGAGGTGTAGAGGCCTGCGTCGGCGAGCTGCTGCCGGGTGATCGGGGTGATGTGCGTGGGGTCCATGGCGAGCACGTCGACGACGTCCGGGTTCGGGGTCGTCACCACGACGCCGTGCAGCGCACTGGACATCAGCTCGGCCAGCAGCCGGAACGGGTTCTCCAGGTGCTCCAGCACCTCCAGGCACGCCACCCAGTCCCAGCGGACCGGCGGCGACCAAACCTCCAAGTCGATGTCACCGGTCCAGCGGTCCACCGCCGTGTAGCGGCCTCGCCAGCCGTGGACGGTGCGCAGGCACACGTCCAGCTCGGTGTGGCCGGCGCCTATGTCGGCGACGCTGTGGCGGTCGGACAGCCCACCGGTGGCCAGCCGGTCCGCGGCGACCTCGTAGCGGGCACTGCGCTCGGCGTACGGGCGGCGCACGTGGCGCAGCACAGGCACCGGCGGGAAGCCGGAGTCACCGTTCCTAGTCACGATCTGCTCCTCTCGAATCTGCGGGGTGTTCCTCTACTCGCCTTCGTCGGGCCGCTGCCGTAGCTGCCCGGCCGAAGGCACTGGCCGGTCGTCAGATCAGGGCTGACGCCGGGACAGTGCTGGTGCCGGTGCTGGGCAAACCACCGGGGGGCGGGGTGTTACGGGCAGGGGCCGTCGGTGCGACGAGGCTGGAGCGGGAGCCGCAGCCACCCGCCAACAAGATGCCGGCCACGAAGCAGACGACCGCGACCACGAATATCTTGTTGCGCGCCCACCAGCCCTGCGGAGTCTCCTGCTCAGCGGTGATGATGTACCTCATTGCGATCCCTCGACGGAGTTCGGAGTTTCGGGTTGCTGCTCAGCCGCCGTCCGGTCTCCCGGCGCCCGGCGCATCGGGCGGCGGCCCTCGTGAGCAGGCCGCCGCCGGAGGTCGTCTACTTGCCGGTGTCAGTGGTGGCTGAGGGTCCGAGACCCATCCGGGTCAACCACCGCTGCGGGTCGGCGGTCTCGGTCAGGGCGTGCATGAAGTCCCTGCCGTCGAAGTACAGCTCCGGTATGTAGGGGCCCGGCGGTGTTGATGAGCGTGAAGTGCGTCATTTCCTCGTGCAATTCGCTGGGTGGTTCGGTTCGGAACGCGGGCGGTGGCGGCCCGGCGGCCGGCGGTGAGCGCGGGCGCGGTACGGGGCGGCAGTCGCTCACTCCGGGCGTGGCCGGTCAGTGGAGGGCGGCGTAGATGGCGAGGCCGTTGTAGAGAGCGTGGGCGGCGATGAGCGGGAGGACGCGGCGCTGGTGGAGGAAGATGCCGACCGCGGCCGCGCCGACGATGGCGGCGGCGAGGGCAGGCGGGCCCATGTAGAGCTGCACGACGAGCCGGGCGGCCACGCCGGCGGCGATCATCGCCGGCGCGGGCACTCGCAGGGCCAGGCCGAGTGCCCACAGTCCGCCGGCCATGACCACTTCCTGGACCACCGCGTCCGATACGACCCGCACGATGAGCACGCCGGTCGGGGTGGTGTTCAGCCCGAGGTCAGCGACTTGGTCGAGCGCCCCGAACTGTGCGAGGACCACCGCGACGGCGGAGGCCAGGAACATCGCGATGCCGTAGAGCAGGGCGGGTGCGACCGCGCTGTTGACGGTGCGCCAGGTCGGCCGGGCCGGGCGGAGATCCTCGCCGCCCGCGTGCCGGACCAGTTCGATGGCCAGCAGCGCCAGCACGGCGGGGGTGAGCAGCAGCCGAAGGACCGTGACGTCGGTGGCCCCGGACAGATCGCCGATCAGGTTGGCGTGGGCGATGGCGATCGTGACGGCGGCGATGCACACGGGATCACGCCACCCGCGCAGGGTGCGGGCCTGGCGCAGCCACACGGTGACGGCGGCGGCGGCGAGCACTCCGCCGCACTCGACGATGGCGGTCACGGCGATGGGTGCTCGCTGGCCCGCGATGCGGTAGACGAGATAGACGAGTTCGGGGGCGAGGGCGCAGGTGGCGAGGATGCCCCACAGGAGCAGCCAGCGCGCCTGGGCGCTGCGGGTGTTGGGTAAGGCGGTGGTGGTCATGGAGGACTTTCGGCTCTGGTGGTGCCGGGCCCGCGCCGGGCCCGGGTTGGCGGAACACCGGTGTGGGCTGCGGCCGGCGCGGGGGGTGCCGTCCCGGCCGGGTCGGGACGGCACCCGTTCGGTCAGTGGCGGAAGGTGACGACGGGCCGGTTCATCACGGTCCACAGCCCGCTGCGGCTCCAGCGGGTGATCTGGGGCGCGTGGTCGGACATCGCCCGCACCTCGGGGCTGGTCGGGGTCTCGGAGCTGATGAGCGCGTCGGGCAGTTCGTCGGAGACGTAGGTGCGGTCGATCGGGCCGAGACCGCCGGGCGGCAGGTCCGCGTCGGGGACGCGCTGACGGTCCTTGTCGGGCCCGTGTCCGGTGGTGGGCCGGTCGGCGCCCGTCTGTCCGAGCACGGTCGCCGCGTGCCGGCCGACGTCCACCATGCGGCGGCAGGTCATGAGCCGGTCGGCTTGGTCGTCGGGCCTGAAGGTGCCGTCGGGGTCGAGGATCGAGCGGTTCAGGGCGTAGGCGCGGTCCTCCGCGTGGTCCAGGCTGAGCGGGGCGCGGCCTGCCGGCCAGGAGTTCCAGTCGCCGGCCACCAGGCCCAGCCGGCCGTCGTGGACCATGTTCGCCAGCAGCCATCGGAGCTGGGTGAGGCGGGCCGACGGGTCGCCGAAGTCGGCGTGGACGGAGGCGACCGACAGTTTGCGCGCGCTGAGGGCGCCGGTGGCGGCGTCGATGAGGTGGAGCCTCGCGGTGGCGGGGCGGTGCCGAATTTCCGGCGGGTAGGCCACCCACTTCGAGTCGGGCCGGAACACGGCGGCGTCGTAGAGGAGGACGTTGCGGCTTCCCGGGCGGACGTTGGGTGCCTCCACGAAGGCCAGGCCGAGCTGGTCGGCGACCGTCGCTGCCTGGCCGTCCTGAAGTTCCTGCAGCGTCATCAGGTGCGGGCGGATGCCGGTCTCCTGGGCGCGCCGGTCGATCCACTCCAGGAACCGGTCGAGGTGCCATCCGTGCTGGATGTTGGCGTTGACGTGCTCGATGACGTCGGGGTCGTGGGGGTCGTCCGTGACGGCCGCGGGTGTGGTGGACATGCGGGATGCCTCTCTGTGTCGGGTCAGGGTGGGCGGCGCGCCGGGGGTTGCGCCGTGTCCGGCCGGCGGGGGCGCGCGGGCCTGAGGCGGAGCGGGCGGGGTGCTCACGGCTTCGACGGCCGGTCGGCGGTGTCGGCGGAGCGTGCAGGGTCGAGGGCGGCGAGGGCGGCGGCGACGGTGTCGGCGAGGGTGTCGGCGACGGGCAGCCACGGCAGCCTGTGTGCGAGCAGGACGCGGTTGGCGCGCTGGGCGGGATCGGCGGGGTTGCAGCCGACGACCACCGTGCCGCCGTACGGGGTGAACAGGCCGGCCTCGTAGCAGGCGTGCACCCGGACGAGGCCGATCGGGTTCCAGAACAGGACGAGGTCGGCGCGGCGGATGTAGCGGTCCTGCCAGCCGAAGGGGGCCCACGCGGTGTAGGGGTCGGTGCCGGCGTTGCGGGAGGGACGCGGGTTGAGGACGGTGCCGTCGAAGCCGGCGCGCGCCAGCAGATCCACGGCTTGGGACTGCCAGTCAGGGCAGCCGACGGTCGCCCCGGCGAGGAACACCGACGGCCGGTCGTCGGGCTCGAACGCCTGCGGCGCTTCGATGTATCGGAGGCTGCCGGAGCGGTTCCTGTCACCGGGAAGAGGTGACGCGGCGGCGGTTTTGCGTGTCTGAGGGCTCATCACTTCTTTGCAGGGCGTGGGCGCGGACAGCGGGAGGTTCATGGGCGGATCCGGTCGGTGGTGCGGTGGGTGCGGCCCTGACCCGGACGGCCGCCATGGGTGTGGTGCGGGTGGTGCGTGGTGGTGCGGTGTGCGGCGGGGCGGCGGAGCAGCCGGTCGCAGGCCGCTGCTGCCGCGAGGGCGGGGGCTGCGGCCAGGGCGAGCCAGACGGGCTGGGCCCGGTCGCGGTGCTCGATCAGGAACAGCAGGGCTGCTCCGGTGGGCAGGCCGAGCAGGAAACACACGACGGCCGCTGCGCCACGGCACGGAGCGGCTGCCCGGTCCGGTTGAGCGGCGGCATCGTCGCCGGCCGTCGGCAGCAGCTGCGCGGGTCGGGTGCGCCATCGCGCGAGCGGACCGCGCCCGGCCCGGTAGGCGCGGAACTCCAGGGCGCCGACGAGAACACAGAGGACTGCCATGGCGAACAGGACGAGGTCCTCGGTGAGGGTGCGCGTCGCGGGGACGCTGCCGATCGCGAAGCCGACGGCGGACCCGAGGACGAGCGAAAGGATGGAGACGACCAGCAGCGCGGCGGCGGCGAGCCGCCCGAACCGCCGCAGCATCGCGTCCTTTCGGGCCGACTCCTCCTCGAACCTGGGGAACGTCACGATGCCGCCTCCCCGGGTGGGGCGGGCTCGACGAGCCCGGTCAGGACGCCGACGACGACGGCCTCCTCCGGACTCCACACGCCCAGGCGCAGGAACAGCGTGCGCAGGTAGGCCGCCATCGACTTCTGCGCGGCGCCGAGGCCGAGCACGCGGGCGACCGCCTCGGTGGTCAGGCCGTCCGCCCAGCCATAGAGGATCGTCAGACACCGGGGAGGCAGGCCCGAGCGAGCCGCCGCCACCCCCTCGGTGTCGATCGGGGCACTGATGAGGCCGGCCGCTGCCATCCAGCCGGAGAGCTGGGGCCGGGTGCGGGCACCGGTCCTGCGCAGGAGGGCCTCGACGGCTTTCCGGGCGGCCTCGGTGCTGCGGTACGGGCCGGGCGCGGCGGCGATGCCGCGGGGGCCGATGCCTGTTGCGACGAGGACGGCGAGCTTGTGCTCCTGGGCCGTGAGGTCGCGCAGGCGGGTCAGATGCACGGCGTCCTGCTGATCGGCGGCGGTCACAGCAGCACCAAAGCCGGGGTGCCGACGGCGTCCGTCCGCCCCTCCGGGGGACGGCCGTTCGCAAAGGGGCCGGTGCCGGTGAGCGGTTCGGCCGGCCAGGCGGGGTTGATGTGGCTCAGCAGCACCAGGCCGGTGAGGACGCCGACGACGGCGGCCTGCGGCGCGCAGCCGACGCCCAGGCCGGCGAGCACCGCCTTGCCGTAGCTGCGGACCGTGGTCGAGGCGATGCCCATCTCGGCGGCCAGCTCGGCGTTGACCTTCCCGCCGGCCCAGCCGCGCAGGAGTTGCCGCTGCCGCCGGGGCAGGGCGGGCGTCGTGATCAGCGCCCCGGTGGGGTGCACGGGTCGGGTGACGATCCGCCGGGCGGTGGCCCATGCCGCCAGGTGCGCCGGGGTGCGGGTGCCGGTCGCGGCGAGAACGGTGTCGATCGCGTCGCGCACCCCTTCCGGCCGAAGTCGGATCTCCGGCTCGGCGGCGATCTGCCTGGAGTTCGCGCCGCCGGTGACGAGAACCGTCAACCGGCGCTGGGCGGCGGTGAGTTGGGGCATGGGATTGGGGATCACAGCGGGTCTCTCTTCGACGGGCGGTGGTTCGGGTGATTCACGGCTGCGGTGGCGCGGGCGCGCTCTGCGCGGCGAGGTGGGTGAGCAGGCGCGGGCCGAGCTGCTCGGCGCTGCCGGTGCCGACGACGAGGACCAGGTCGCCGTCGCCGGCCATCGCGGCGATCTTCTGCGCGGGGCCCGCCGCGCCGCGTCCGGTGCGCAGGCGGTGGACCGCTGCGGTGCTGAGTCGGTGGCGGGCGGCCTGCTCGATGGCGTCGAGGGGGTCCGGTGCGACGGTGTGGTGGGTCAGCGGAGTGTCGACGGGCAGGAGCAGGACCCGGTTGGCGGCGGCGAGGGCGTTGCCGAGCTCAGCGGCGTGGGCGCCGGCGCGGGCCAGGCCGTCGGGGGTGAGGGCGACGATCAGGGAGCCCTCGGTGAGATGCCGGGCGGCCTGCACGTCGTGGGCGACTTCGTGAGGGTGCCGGGCGCGGGAGTCGACCACGGTGATGCCCGCCGCCTCGCCGAGGACGGTCAGGGAGCGGTGCGCGCCGAGGAAGGCGGTGGCGCGCTGGACGACCGCGTGCGGGTCCTCCCCGATCGCGAGGGCGGTGGCGATCGCCGCGCACACCGCCAAGGCGTGGTGCCGGCCGGCCACAGAGAGGTCGAAGCCGTGGCCCTCCGCGCGGTGGCGCAGCACGGCATGGAAGCCGGTGGCATTGCGGGCAAGGCGGATGATCCGGACGGTGGAGGCGGCGTCGGAGCCGACGGTGACCACGTCCGGGCCCTTGCGGCCGGTGAGGCGTTCGTGGAGGTTCGCCAAGCCGCCGTCCCAGGCCGGCAGGACGACGATGTCGGCGCGGCGGGCGAGGCGTTCGGCGGCGTCGAGTCCGGCGACGACGTCCTCGTAGTGCGGGGCGTTGGCACCGGTGGACACGATCAGCGCGGCGGCGTGGTGCTGCTCGGTGTTCGGCAGGTACGGGGCGGGCAGGTGCTGCCAGGCGTAGGGCGGGGCGGCCTCGTGGGTGGTGGTGTCCGGGCAGAAGTCGACCACGATCCGGCCCCCGGCGGCGGCGCGCCCGGCGACGCCGGCGCGCGCGGGGGTGTTGAGGATCCAGCCGGTGCGCCCGTCGTCGAGGACGGCGGCCAGGGCGGCGGCAGCGGTGGCGGTGCTGTGGCTGCCGCCGACGGCCACCGTCACCGCGCCCGCGTCGGCGGTGATCGCCCGCAGGGCCGAGGCCCGGCCGAGAACGGGCAGATGCACGGCACGGGCGCGGTCGAGTTCGGGGTGCGGGGCGGCGACGGCGCTCGACCACACCACCGCGCTGCGCTCGGCACCCACGTGCGCCGGGTCGAAGCCGGCGTGCACCCGGACGCCGGCCGCTTCGAGGGCGGCCACGGCAGGGCTGCGAGCCAGGTCGGCCGGGACGGAGCCGGTGACGTCCGCCCCAGACTCGGCCAGCCACCGGGCCAGGCCCTCCATGCCGGGCGCGGCGACGTTGACCAGGTGCGGAGCGGCCAGCAGCGCCGGCACCGCGCCGGAGCGGCTCGCCCCGGCGGCGGAGCCGGGGCGCGTGGTGGTGGTCATGAGTTTCCTCCGACGGACAAGAAAGAGTGGGAAGTTGGTCCGGGCCGGCGGCGGAGTGCGAGGAGCCCCGTCGCCGGCCCGGGGCTCAGGCCTGGGTCAGGCCGCGCTCGACCTCGGCGTCGGTGACGCGGGCGGCGTGGTGGTCCAGGTCCATGCGGGCGACGCGGGCCAGGTGCGCGACGACCGGCTCGCCCAGCAGCTCGCCGGCCAGTGCGCTCGTCTCGAACCGGGCGAGGGCCTCCTCCAGCGAGCGCGGCACCAGCGGCGCATCGTGCTGCCGGTAGGCGTCGCCGACGGTGGCGGGCGGGGGCGTGAGCTTCTCCGCGATGCCGTGCCGGATGCCGGCCAGCACGGCCGCCAGGGCGAGCAGCGGGTTGGCGTCCGCCCCGGGAAGCCGGACTTCGAGCCGCAGGCTCGGGCCATGGCCGACCACCCGCACCGCGCACGTGCGGTTGTCGCGGCCCCAGGCGAGGCGGGCCGGGGCGAACGAGTGCGGCTGCAGGCGCTTGTAGCTGTTGACGTACGGCGCCCACAGCGGCGCGAGTTCCGGCAGCACCGTCAGCAGCCCGGCCACCGCGTGCCCGCCCAGCTCCGACAGCTCCGTCCCGTGCGCCGGGTCGGCTGCCAGCAGCGGGCCGCCGGAATCGTGCAGGGAGACGTGCAGGTGCATCCCGGAGCCCACGCCGGTGGACGGGGCCGCCATGAACGATGCCGTCAGCCCCTGCTCTTCGGCGATCGTCTTCGCGGCGTGCTTGAACAGCACGTGCTGCTCGCACGCATCCGTGGCCTGTCCGTAGGGGAAGGTGACCTCCACCTGGCCGTGCCCGCTTTCGCCCTTGACGGCCTCGACGGGCAGGCCGGCTCCGGCAAGGTGGCGGCGCAGGCGGCGGCCGAACTCCCGCACCGCCGGCGGCTGGTCGAGCGCGTAGTCGCCGTTGCGCCCGACCGCGGGACGGAGCCCGCGCCAACCGGCCGCCGCAGCGTCCCGGGCCGTGCCCTCGTAGAGCACGAACTCGGTCTCGATCCCCACCAGCGGCACTGGGCCGAGCCGGACGAGGTGGTGCAGTTGCTCGGCCAGCACCGTGCCCGGGGCGAGCGGGTGCGGGCATCCGCCGCTGACCGGATCGGCGAGGACCAGCGCGGTGCCCGGCAGCCACGGCAGCACCCGCGCGTTCTCCACGTCCGGCAGCAGGGCGACGTCCCCGAAGCCTGACTGCCAGGAGAACGGCCCGTCGGCGGGCGGGGTCATACCCAGGTCCGTGCCGAGCACGTACCCGCACATCTCCGGGGACAGCGCCCCCGACCCCAGCCGCTCCACCAGGGTCCGCGCGTCGTACTCCTTGCCCTGGAGGCGGCCCTGCTGGTCCCCCGTCGCCAGCAGCACCGTGTCGATCCTGTGTTCCTCGACCAACTCTTCCAGCGAACCGGTCGGCGAGGTGGCCGCCCGCGCTGGGGTCTCGGCCGCACGGGCGGCCGTCGTCGTCGCGCTCATACGATCTGCGCCTCGATCCGGGCCAGGTGCGGGTCGGCCACCACCGGCACGTCGAACCGGTCACCGGCGATCCGCCACCACCCCCACGCGAGGGCGAGAACCGCGAGCAGTGTCACAGGCGCGTAGTTGAACGTCTCGACGGTCACCGGGTACCGCTGCGGCAGGCACACCAGCACGACCAGCACCGCCACCCACGCCACCGCTGCGATCCCCACCGGCCGGCTCCACCGGCCCAGGTTCCACGGCCCGGGCGTGAACCGGTCGCGCTGCCGCAGCCGCAGGTACACCGGGATGATGTAGCTGGGCGTCATGCCGACGACGTTGACCGCCGTGATCGCCCCGTACGCGGTGGCCGACCACAGCGAAGGGACGGCCAGGACGAACGCCGCGCCGACGGCCAGCCACACCGCCGGCACCGGGGTGCCGTTCGCCGACACCCTGCGCCAGGTCGCCGATCCGGGCAGGGCGTTGTCCCGCGAGAACGCGTAGATCATCCGGGACGCGGCGGTGGTCTCCGCCGAGCCGCAGAACAGTTGGGCGCCGATCACGACCAGCAGCAAAAGCTTCGCGCCGGTGGTGCCGAGGGTGTCGAGGAAGATCTGCGCGGGCGGCACCGCCGCGCCGGCGGTGCCGGCGTAGTCCTGCACCGCGAACAGCAGGCCGGCCAGCAGCACGAACCCCGCCAGCAGTGACACCCAGATCGAGCGGACGATGCCGCGCGGCGCCGCGACTCGCGCGTTCACCGTCTCCTCCGACATGTGCGCGGACGCGTCGTAGCCGCAGAACGTGTAGCCGCCCAGCAGCAGGCCGATCGCGCTCACGTAGATCGGGTTCGACCAGCCGGTGCCGTTGGCGAAGTGCCCGAACACCCAGCCCACGGACTGGTGATGGGACGGCACGACCGCCAGCACACCCACGATCAGCGCGACCCCCAGCAGGTGCCACCACACCGAGATGCTGTTGAGCACGGACACGACGCGGACGCCGACGACGTTCAGCGCGGCGTGCAGCAGCAGGACGCCCGCGAAGATCGCCAGGATCAGCCCCGGCGTCGGCACCGTTCCCCACTGCAACCCGGCGAACGCAGCGATGAACGACGCCGCCCCGTAGTCGATCCCCGCGATCCCGCCGATCAGGCCTAGCAGGTTGAGCCAGCCCACCGTCCAGCCCCACCGCGGACCGCCGAGCCGCTGCGCCATGTAGTACAGGCCGCCGGAGGTGGGGTAGGCGCTGGTGACCTCCGCCAGCGCCGCGCCGATCAGCAGCACCGCCAGGCCCACGGCGGCCCAGCCCCACATCATCACCGCCGGGCCGCCGGCCAGCAGGCCGAACCCGAACAGCGTCATGCCGCCCGACAGGACGCTGATCACCGAGAACGACACGGCGAAGTTCCCGAAGCCGCCCATGCGGCGCACGAGTTCGGGCTCGTAGCCGAGGGTGCGAAGGTGATCGTCCTCACCGGGAGCGAGACCGGGACGCTGGTGCCTGGGCATGGCGGAACCTCCTGAGGGGTCGGGTCGGATCCCGGCGGCGACACCGGGCGGAAGAAGAGATTGAGCAGGGGTCAGCGGGCCGCGAACGCCTTATTGACGGAGTCGCGCAGCAGACGGTCGGGATCGGCCGAGAGGCTGACCCACGGTTCGTGGGAGACGAACGGATGCATCGCGGCGAACACCTCGGCGGCGTCCTGATGGCGGCGGGTCGCCGACAGCGCGTGCGCAAGGTGGCTCTCGTCCGCGACCGGCCAGTGGACGCCCGCACCGCGAGCGGCCCGCCAGTGCGCCAGCACCTGCTGCACGGCCAGGCGGACTGACTCGTCGTTCGTCCACTGCAGGTACGCCGCAGCCTCCGCGCCCTTCTCCGCCCGCCGGTACCGCTCGACGTGCAGATACAGCGGCAGCGCGTGCAAGGGCGAACCGGCGGGAGCATCGCGCAGGTGCCCGGACAGGAACGACGACGCCGGGCCGATCTCTCCCCTGCCCAGCCAGAACCGCAGCATCCGGTGGAACGCCTCCCGGTTCCACGGGTCCGTCCGCCGCACCTGCTCGAACAGCGCCCACGGGCCGGGCGGAAGCAGCCGGTCCGCCGCCGGCACCCGGTGCTCCGGCCGTGCCAACTCCTGGTCCAGTTGCGCGAGCGCCAGCAGCCCGAGCCACGGGACCGGATCGCCCGCCAGCATCGACGCCGCCAGCCGGCACCACTCCCGTGCCGACTCCACGTACTGCCCCAACTCGCGGGGAGCGCCGGCACGCTGGCCGGCGAGGAGGGCCGCCTCGACTGCGACCCTGCACCGCAAGGTTGTCAGGCCGAACGCGTTGGGCTCCTCCTCGGCCCAGCGGTCGAGCACGTTGAGACGGGTGGCCACCGCGCCGAGCACCTGCGTCCGCGACGTCCACAGCCCAGGGTCGTTCCAGGACCGGTGCAGCAGCCCTTGCACCGACCACACCCGCCCCTGCCGGAACTCCTCGACGGCCTCCCGAAGATCGCCGTCGTGACCGGCAGGGTGCTGCACGAACTGTCCCGAGCGAGGCGCGAATGCGGTGTCCATGGCTGGCCCTTCCTGAGGATTCGGGTGGCGACGTCGCCGAGCACGGGGTTGCGTTTGAACGGTCATCGGGCCTCTGCCGGGACCCTGCTCCGGGCGGCGCACTCCTTGGCGCGTGTGGCTGGGGAGGACGTGGTGATCGTCATGGTTCTTCCTGGAGTCTCGACGAGGGGCAGTTCGTCGAGCGCCGGTGGGTGACGCGTTGAGAGGGAGGATCGTGAGGCGCGGCCGGGATGTCTCAAGCGGCCCGGTTCTGGGCGCTCCGGCGCAGGATCCGGCTGGGCAGACGGCTCGCGGCGCGGCTAACCAGGCCCCGGTGAGCCGCCGAGTCCCTCGCGGTCGCGGGCAGCGGGCGTTGCTGCTCCGGCGCCTGGGCAGATCCGCCAACGGCGAGATCAACTTCTAGTTCGAACCAGACGGCGCACCACAGGATGCCGTCTTCGCCGGCCTGCAACTCCCAGCCGACCTGGTCAACCATCGTCTGCACGAGGAACAGGCCGCGCCCCGTCTCCGCGTCCAGATCCGCGTCGGCGAGGGCAGCCGGGGCAGTCCTGGTGCGGTACGGGTTCATGACCGTGACACGCAGCACGCCCCGGGCCTGGTCCGTCGCGGTCTCCACGTGCAGAACCTCGTTGTCGCTCTCGCCTCCGACGCCGTGCAGCAGAGCATTGGTGACGATCTCCGAGACGCTGAGCCGGATCGCCTCGCACTGAGTGGGCGCCAGGTCCAGACTGGCCAGCTCGGCAAGGACAGTGTTGCGGACCCAACCGACGCAGGCGTATCGCGCGGCAGCGGTGAAGCGGGTGATGACGTGCATGGCAGATCCTCCGGGCCGATCAGGTGGTGCGGCTGGGGGGTGAATCCGGCGGCGTCCCCGCCCAAGGCGGTTGGCCGAGGTCGTCGCGTGCTCAGAGAGGGTCGCCGAGCGAACGGAGGGGCGGCAATCGGAAGAAGTCAAGGTTTCAGGGCCGAAGTCGCGGATCCACCTCACTTCAGCCAGCAACACCGTTACTAGTTAAGGTTTTTGGCGCATCATCAGTGAGCTCGGGCACTACGCTGCCTGCACTGCTGTTTGTGGGGGAGGTCGTCCGATGGTGCACAAGCCATCCTGTGCCGCGCGGATCAGAGCGACTGCCGCTGCGGAGAACTGGACTCTGGACGCGACTATCGCTTCGATCGCGGAGTGCTGCGACGTCAGTCGGTTGAGAGCCCACCGTTTGGCCCGGGGCTGGACCCTTCGTCGAGCGGTTGATGAGCTGCGTCGGCTCTGCCTGCGGGACGGGGCCTCTCAACCGGGGGTGGACGAGGACCAGTTCGCTGCGTGGGAGAAAGGCCGGATGCCACGAGGCAAGACCCTGGACCTGCTGTGCCGCCTCTACGAGACGGATACACAGGGGCTTGGGTTGGCCGGTTCCTACCACCCGAACATGTCGGTGCCGACTCCGGTTGCGAGCGGCGCCACGACTTCGAGGCCGGCAGCTGGCACGCTGGCTGCCTTCGCCACCGCGGAGCCCGTCATCGAAGCCGTTGAGACGTACCGGCGCGCGTTGGACAGCACGTTGGCCAGCACTACTGCCAGCGCCACCCAGCTCGAAGTGCTGGACGAGCAGGTCATGGACCTCCGGCAGGTCTACATCTTCGCGCCTCCGGCCGAGATGCTGCTCCGGCTCCTTGGCACGCTCGAAGAGGTCCGTCTGCTGTCCGGTGAACGGCAGCCTGCAGCCGTCCAGGTACGCCTCTCGGAGATGATCGCGGTGCTCGCCACCCTCGTCGCCGATGCGCTGATGAAGTTGGGCCGCCTCGACCAGGCGCGCATGTGGTACGGCACGGCGCGAGCCGCAGCAGACGATGCTGGCGGGATCGAACTGCGCTCCCGCATTCGGGTCCAGGCCGCAATGCTGCCGTACTACTACGGACCGCTCGAACGGGCGGCGAGCCTGGCCAAGGATGCCCGGCTGTTGAACCGCGGCCGGGCAACATCCACCGGGGCGTTTGCTGCCGCCGCTGAGGCGCGGGCCTTGGCGCGGCTCGGCGATGTCGAAGGGGCACGTACCGCCGTCCGGCAGGCGATCGAGCTGTTCGACCATGCCCCGGCCGGTCCTGCTGACGATGCATGGGCGTTCCCCCGACGTCGGCTGCTGCTGTACCTGTCGGGTGCTTTCACCGCCCTGGGCGAGGTGCGGGAGGCACTCCGCGTGCAGCAGGAAGCTTTGGCGCTGTACCCGGACCGAACCGGTATCGACCCGGCGCTCCTTCGCCTCGAGGAAGCGATGTGCTTGGTTCATCAGCGGAACCCCTCCGAGGCGTGCGAGCTTGCCAGCAGCGCCTACCTGGCGGTGCCCGAGGAGCTTCGGACGGAGATCCTGGGGGTTCGCACCAAGGAGGTGATTCGGATAATGCCTGCGCGGGTCCGCGAGACACGAGCTGCTCGACAGCTCGGCGAACTTCTCGCCTTGCCCACCGGCCGGATGTGACAGGATCGGCCTCGGCCCGTCAGCCTGACGGGTATGACGACTGTTCCGGAAATCCGGATCGGCGGATTCGCCGAGTCCGAGGTGTTCGCCGTCCTCGAAACCGCTTGCCGACGCGTTGGAGTCGACGCCTCCGATGCCAAGCTGCTGCGAGGCCACACCAACGCCGTCTACCTGCTGGAATCTGCTGGCGCGGTCGTCAAGGTCGCCCGAGCGGGAAGC
>NZ_KK853997.1:2696646-2758857 GCF_000696185.1 Kitasatospora cheerisanensis KCTC 2395
CGGACCGTGGCGCTCGTGCAGTGGCTGATGGCCATGGAGTTCCCGACCGTTGAGCTGCTGCCGGTGGAACAGCCCGTCGTGGTCGGCCGGCACGCCGTCACGTTCTGGCGACACCTTCCCCAACCACCGCGAGTCGTACCGGCCGCCTACCTCGCTGATCCGCTCCGCGCCCTTCATCAACTTCCTCTTCCTCCTTTCGCTGTCCGCCCGCTCGACACCGTCGCGGCCATCCGGCGATCCATCGCCGCCACTGCGGAGTTGCCGACACGTGATCTGGACTTCCTCAGCGCACATGTGTCCGCGCTCGAAGCTGCGCTCGCCCAGATCCGGTACGTACTCGCACCTGGGCTTCTGCAAGGCGATCCGCAGCACCGGAATGCACTGCACCGCCACGACGCGGCGGTGCTGTGCGACTGGGACACCGCGTGTTTCGGCCCACCCGAACTCGACCTCGTGACAGTGGAGATCCATTGCAGGAGATTCGGGTACGGCCGCTCCCACTACGAGGAGTTCGCGGACAGGTACGGCTTCGACGTCACCAGGTGGGATGGCTACCCGGTGCTGCGTGATCTCCGTGAGCTGCGGATGGTCACGACGAACGCGAAACGTGCCCCGGCCGGCAGCGAGACCCTTGCTGAGGTCCGGCGGAGAATCGCCGGAATCACGGAAGCGGACGTCGAGATGCGATGGAGCATCCTGTAGCGGATGCCTCGGGCAAGCCGTCATCTCCCTGCTTCGGTTGCCGGTCCTGCAAATCAGCCAATGTCGGGGAAGACGTCCGCCGGGAAGGTGCCGAGCCAGAACGCTGCGGTGGAGGGCAGGTTGAGGCCGGCGGTGGAGCCGTCGTGTGGGAGGAGTTCGGTGGGCGCGAGGTAGGCGTCGCCGGGGTCGAGGCGCAGGCGGATGCAGGCCGGGTCGCCGCCGCTGGCGATGTACCGGCGCAGGTCGTCGGTGTGCGGGCAGCGGGCGGTGTAGTCGTCGGGGTGGACGGTGCGGGTGATGTGCTGGGCGTCGTGCCGGCCGAGGATCAGGTGGCGGGGGCCGGGGCCGAGGTTGACGCACAGGCGGCGGCGCGAGAGGTGCCTCCGCAGGTACGGGAGGCGGTCCCAGTTGTCGAGGTGGACGCCGAGTTGCTGCCCAGTGTGGTGGTTGAGCGTGGTGGTGGCCTGGCCGGGCGGGCTGGTGACGGTTCCGAGGTAGTGGACCGGGCCGTCGGCGACGGTGGGCAGCAGGGTGGTGCCCGTCGGGGTGGCGAGGGCCTGGTCGAGGTCGAACGAGGGTGGCAGGGCGACGAGTTGGGTGAGGACGTTGGCGGGGGTGCCGGTGGTGGCGGCTAGGCGGCGGGCGTCGGCCGGGGCGAGGGGGGACCACTGGCCGGCGGGCACCACTGCGCCGGGCTCGTAGGCCGGGTCGCGGTCCTCGATGCGCAGCGTCCCCGTCTCGGCGCGGGCGGCCAGCGCGGCCAGGCCGGAGGGCGGGACAGCGATGGGCATGCCGGGTCTCCTTGTCAGGGATTGTCGAGCGGGCGGACGGTGGCGCCGAGTTCGGTGAGCAGCGCGCGGGTGAGCTGGTCGGGCTGGGCGGGGTCGAGCAGGATGCCGCCGGTGAGGTTGGCGGTGCCGCGGATGGTGCTCAGGTCGTTGCCGCGCAGGTCGGTGTCGCGGTGCTTGCCGTGGCCGAAGGCGGTCCGGTCGAGGGTGCAGTCGCGGAAGACGGCGCCGGTCAGGTCGCAGCCGGTGAAGGTGGCCTCGGTGAGGACGCAGCGGTCGAAGACGAGGGGGCCGGTCGCGCGGACGTTCTCGAAGGTGGCGTAGTCGAGGCGGCAGCCTTCGAAGAGGACGTCGTTGAGGGTGACGTTGCTGATGGTGGCGCCCATGAGGCGGCTGTGGGCCCAGTGGGTCTGCGTGGCGCGGCTGCCGGACCAGGCCAGGGTGCCGATGGTGCTGGCGGTGATCTCCAGCGACGACAGGCGGACGCCTTCGAGGGTCGTGCGCTGGGCGGAGAGGTTGCGGATGCGGCCGACGAGGAGCGCGGTGTCGATGAGGTCGAGGTCGCGCAGGTCGACGTCGGCGTACAGGAAGTCGCGGACGGTGTCGCCGCCGAGGAACGCGACTGGGTTCAGGTGCTGGTCGGTCTCGTCGAGGCCGGGCAGGGTGACGCGGGTGGTGCCGTAAGTGCGGGTCTTCACGGTGGTGCTCCGGGAGTTCGGTCGGGTGCCGGGCCCGCGGCGCTGCGGGCCCGGCCGGTGGCACTGATCGTGGCAGGGGCGCGGGCGGCTACCGGTTGTTCGGGAAGTCCGACCAGCTCGGGCCGTTGTGCCAGTCGCTCCAGGGGTTGACGGGGGTGTTGTCCCAGCTCGGCGTGTTGTTCCACGGCGAGCCGGGGTTGTTGGCCCAGGTCGCCTGGTTGTCCCAGCCGCCGGCGGCTGTGGTGCTGCTGCCGGCGCGCTGGAGGAGGTGGTCGAGCTCCGGGGAGTCGGCGGCGGCGAGGGTGGCGAGGGCGTTCATGCTGCGGTGTCCTTCCTGGTGGTGTCGGCGGCGGCGAGGACGAGGGCCTGTTCGGTGGAGCGGCAGTACGCGGTTTCCGTGGCGGTGAAGGTGCCGTGCTCGAAGTAGCGGTTGCCGGCCTGGGAGCCGCGGCAGAAGTCGAAGAACTCGCAGCCGGCCCGGCAGTTGTCCAGGCCGGTCAGGAACTCGGCGACGTAGCGCAGCCGGTGGGCGTCGGCGAGGATCGCGGCGAGCGACTGCTGAAGGACGTTGCCGGCGCGGAAGTCGTCGTGCGCGGGGGCGGTGGTGTCGGCGAGTTCGGGGCTGAGCAGGACGACGTCACCACTGGCGGCGACGGTGGGGATCGGGTCGTGCCTGGCGTCCTCCCACTGCGGGCGGGTGCCGTCGCGGGTCATCCGCAGGTAGGTGCCGAGCCGGTCGAGTTCGCGGACGGGCGGCGCGTCGGGGTGGGCGTGGCTCCAGGCGAGCACCCGGGCCCAGAAGCCGACGGTGTCGTGGAGATCGGGCGTTGCCCGGCTGGTGTTGACGCCTTCCTGCTCCTCGATGTTCAGGCCGATCGACCGGCATCCCAGGGAGGCGAGGAAGTCGAGCAGCGCCTCGGGCGCGTTCAGGTTCTCGCGGCCGACGACCGAGATTACCGAGAACGGCAGGCCGTGCTCGCGCAGAGTGTCGATGCCGCGCAGGATCCGGTCGAACGCCGGCCGCCCGGCCCGGTCGACGCGGCGGGCGTTGAGGGCGCGCGGGCCGTCGATGCTGACGCCGACGCGGACGCCGTGGGCGGTGAACAGGTCGCACCAGCGGCGGTTGATCAGGGTGGCGTTGGTCTGGACCGCGTGCTGAACGCGGCCGGCGGCGCGCAGCGGCTCGAACGGGGCGAGGAGTTCGGCGAAGCGGGTTCGGCCGAGGGCGAGGGGTTCGCCCGCGTGCCAGATGATCCGAACCGGCGGGCCGCCCGCGTCTGTCAGCTCGGCGACCGAACGGGCGACGGCCTCGGCGACCTGAAGGGGCATCGTGGTCTTCACCCCGCGCCCCGGCAGGTAGCAGTAGGAACAGTCGAGGTTGCAGAAGGTTGTGGGTTGGAGGACGACCTGCCTGGGCCGGTCCGCGATCCACCGCCGGTAGCGGGCCCTCGGTGGTTCGAGGAGCGCCGAGCAGGTTTCGGGCTGGGCTGGTGCTGGTTCTTGCACGTCTACCTCCGGCTGTCGAGGGCCGATGCGATCAGCGTCCGGGCCTGCGGGCCGCGAACGACCAGCACCCGCAGGCCCGCATCGGCGAGCTGTCGGTGGCGCGAGGCACGTTCAGGGGCCGCGCCCAGGTGGGCGAGGGACGGCAGGACTATCCCGTACAACCCGGGACGGTCCGTGATTGCGGAGAGGTCGCCTCCGGTGGTGACGTCCGTGAGGTCGAGTTCCCGGCTGCGGCAGAACTCGGCCAGGGCCTCGGTAAGGGCCGACTGCCGAGCGGGCGTCTCGGTGGTCAGGCGCAGAAGACCGACGACGGCGGGCGCACGAACGGGCCGCTGCTCGGTGAGTTCCACACTGCGTTCCCCTTTCTGCCGGCCGGGCGGCTCGGCTGGGTCCAGCGTGCCGTCGCTCCGCAGAGGCGGGTATGCCCTGCCGTGGCAGTTCCGTGGCAGTTCTGACACCCCGACAGGTCGTGGAGTGCTTCGATGGTCGCCGAGCCGGGAGGTGGTCATGGCGGCGGTGGGCGAGTGGACCGGAGTGGAGGCGCGGGCGCTGCGGCAGGCCAGCCGCAGGAGCGTGCGCGACTTCGCCGCGGATCTGGGTGTGGCGGTACGAACGATCACGAACTGGGAGCGGCTGGGCGCCGGGACTCGGCCACGCCCGGATACGCAGGCCATCCTGGACACGGCTCTGGGCCGGCTCGATGCGGCAGGCGTGCTCCGGTTCGAGGCTCTCCTGTCCCGATCCCGCGGTCCTGCCGTCGCCGCGGTGCGAGGCGGGCCGAGGGTGTGGGAGTACGAGACGTGGACGGAGGACATCGAGCGGGCTGTCACCGCCGCGTCCCACCAAGACTTCACAGCCGCCTCCGACTTCCTGGAGCGGTGGCGAACCCGGTGGCCACCGCAAGACTTGGACGACCGGGGTCTGTACCTCTTCGCGCGGACGACGGCCCTGGCTGGTGATCTGCTCCGGGATCGGGGGGTGCTGCTCGGGCCCAGGTCGGCAGCGCGCTCCTACGCGGACGCCCGGTCGTTGTTCGAGCAGCTCGGCATCCCCCGCAGGGTCGCGCAGCTGGACTTGTCGCTTGCGGTCGTCACGGAGATGTCCGGTGACCTCCGCGGGGCCGCGGCACGGTACGCCGAGCTGAGCCGCGACAACCGGCTGAGCGACCGGGACCGGCTCCGGGCGCAACTGTGGGTGGGCACCGCGCTGGACAAGCAAGGGCTTCACGACACGGCGATGCCGTTGATGGCCTCGGCGATCAACGGATTCGAGGCGGTGAACGAGCAGGAGGACTGGGGCACCGCGCACCAGAAGCTGGCGCTCGCGCACCGCGGTGCCGGGAACCTCGGGGAGGCCGCGCGGTTGATCGGTGTGGCGGAGTCCGCCGGCGGCAGCACGTCGCCGATGCAGCAGGTGCGGCTGGCCACCGCGCGCGGGCACGTGCTCCTGTCCGACCGGGCGACCGTCCAGGAAGGGCTCGCGGTGCTCGACAAGGCGGCGGCCACGGCCGCGACGTACGGTATGAGCCACCAGCTCCGCAGCATCGACGGCATCCGCAAGAACGTCGAACTGGGAGGCAGGGCAGCCAAGTTCAGGTAATCAGGAGAGATACGTGACCGGCACGACGAAGCGCGAGATCACCGACCGGCAGTGGGCGGACACCGCGCTGCTGTGGGACTACCAGCAGATGGGCCACGCCCTGCGGCCGTGCGACGTGGCGATCGGCCTGGGCTCCCACGACCTCGGCGTGGCGGCGGAGACCGCCGGCCTGTACCTGCGCGGCCTGGTGAAGCTGATCGTGTTCACCGGCGGCCCTAACCCGAGCAGGCCGGACCACTTCCCGCGCGGCGAGGCCGTGCACTTCGCGGAGCACGCGCTCTCCCTCGGCGTGCCGGAGAGCGCGGTGCTGATCGAGCCGAAGGCGCGAAACACCGGGCAGAACATCGCGTTCTCCCGCCAGGCCCTCACCGAAGCCGGCGTGGCGGCGTCGTCGGTGCTGCTGGTGTCCATGCCGTACATGGAGCGCCGGGCATATGCGACTTGCCGTCAGGTGTGGCCGGAGGTGGAGGCGGTATGCGCGTCCACCGCGATGAACCTGCACGACTACGTGAAGACGATCGGCGACGACCAGCTCGTGATCGACAGCCTGGTGGGCGACCTCCAGCGGGTCATCGAGTACCCGAAGCAGGGCTTCGCCGTCGCCCAGGACGTACCGGAGAGGGTGCACGATGCCTACCAGCGGCTCATCGACGCCGGGTTCACCAGCCGACTCCTCTGACCGGCCCGCCGGCACCGCCGACGAGCTGGTGTGCGCAATCCACCAGCCAAACCTGCTACCGCGGCTGTCCACGCTGGCGAAGATCTACGCGGCGGACGTGTGGGTGGTGCTGGACGACGTCCAGCACACCCGCCGCGACTACCAGCACCGCGCCCGGCTCGGTGCCCTTCACCACGACGCAACCCGGTGGCTGTCCATGCCCACCCACCTGCCGAATGGCCGTGCCACCTTGATCCGGGACGCCCGACTCGCCGAACCGGCACTCACCCGGCGCCGGATGGAGGGCATCCTCCACGAGCAGTACCGCACATCCCCGTTCTGGCCGGCGTTCGCCGAACAACTGCGCCCACTGCTCGACCTGTTCGACACGACTGACCGGACCGCCGACATCACCGAAGCATCCACGCTGCTGCTCCTCGACCTCCTCGGCTGGCGAGGCCGGGTAGTGCGCAGCAGCAATCTGCCGGCCCGAGCCGGGCGAACCCAGCGGCTCGTGGACCTGTGCCGGGCGGTCGGCGCCGACACGTACGTCTGCGGCACCGGTGGCCTCCGGTATGTTGCGCCGACCCGGTTCGCCGATGCCGGGATCGACTTGCGGTGCTTCGTCGTGCCGGACACCGGCGTATGGGTCGGTGCCCGGACTCTCAGCGCGGTGCACTCTCTGCTGGTTCGTGGTGTTGAGGCTGTGGCGGAAGCCGCGACGGGGCATACCAGGCGGGTGCGACTTGGCGGCGCGTTTCCGTCGTGAGCTTCCCACGTGAACGCACACGCTTTGAATCAGCGAGAACACTTTCTGTTACCGTACACGTCGAGTCAACGCTCGTTGGGGGGCAGATGACTGGGTTCCACGTCGATCCGTCGCAGATGATCGTCTCGTCCGCCGGGTTCACCGACCTGCAGACGTGGGCGGCGCAGATCCACAGCGGGTTGGTCGGTTCGTTGGACGACGCGGCCGGCATGGCGGGTGACGACGACACGGGCCGGGCGTTCGCCGCCCGGTACGACCCGGCCGCGCAGTCGGTGGTGAACGCGCTGGGCCGGGTGTTCGGCCAGTTGGGCGGGACCGCGAACGGCCTCTACTCGATGGCGATGAACTACATCCGCACCGACGCGGACGTCGCCGAGAGCATGATGCAGCCGCAGGAGTTACCGAAGTCGTCGGACCCGCAGTGCGAGCAGGAGCCCCGGGCGGTCACGATCCCGACCGCGGTGGGCCGCCAGAACTGGGCGGTACGAGAGATCATCGCCAAGTTCTGGCCCCAGGGCGATCCGGTGAAACTCCGCCAGGCTGGCCAGGACTGGAAGCGGGCGGCGCAGCTGTTCAGCCAGCTCGGGGCCGAGGGCGATGCCCGGGTGCGGGCGGTCACCTCCAGCAGCACCGCGCAGGCAGTAGACAGCATGGCCGCGAACTGGGCCAAGGTGCATGACGGTTGCGCCACGTCCGGTCCGCTGCTGAACACGATGCAGCACGTCGCCCACCAGCTGGGCGTGGCGTGCGAGGCGTACGCCACGGGCATCGAGGATCTGCGGGACACGCTGGAGAACCTGCTGCTGATGGCCGGGGGCGTCGCGGTCGTGGGTGTCGCGCTGACCGTCTTCACGCTCGGGCTCTCGGACGTGGCGGCAGCGGGCGGTGAAGCGGCGATCGTCGCCGAGGCCGGCGCCGCCGCGATCGCGCTCACCGCGGAGATCGAGGCGAGCGCCGAGATCGCCGTCCTGGCCGAAGCCGCCGCCATCGTGGACGCGGCCGCAGCCGCCATCGTGCCCGTCACCATCGTCGGCGGCGCCACGCTAATGATCGCCGCCGTCGCATCGCCCGCGAACGCGGCACCCGGCCTCACACCGGGAAGCACGCCCGCACCCACCCCAGGCGTCGGCCCACTGCCCCACGACCCCGCGAGCGCCTTCCCCCTCCTGCCGCCGGCGCAGCAGCAGGAGGTGCGGACCTGGATGGCGCAGCTGGCCCTCGACGGCCGGACCTCAACGTCCCCCGGTCCGATCGGCAAGCCCAAGATCGACGCGCAGCGGGCATACGAGCTGCGGGTGGCCGGCGGCACGCAGTACGAGCTGTACACGACTGTGCCGGACCCGAAGAAGCCCAGCGGGGAAAAGACCATGAACGCCGACGGCGTTCGCGCCGAGGACGGCGCGGCCATCGACGCCAAGTACGTCGGCCAGCAGAAGGGTTGCAGGTCGCCACTGCGGCTCGGCAATGTCGACAACGTCCCGGACTTCGTCTACGAGAACACGATGAAGAGCCAGTCGTTCGAGATGACCAAGTACAAGTCGGCGTTCGAGGACCCCCGCAACAAGGTCAACCACCTGGAGGTCATCACCAACGACGACAGGTCCGCGGCGTACTTCGCCGCCCTGATGACCGCGCAGCAAGTGCCCGGGGAGACCCGCGTGGTCCCCTAGGTCGAAGCCGGCATTCCAACTTCCCTGCCTTGGAGGACACCGTGGGAGCCCAGTTCTACGTCAGCGTCGACCAGTCCGCAGCCCCGGCCTGGCCGTTCACGCAGCAGCAGCTCGCCCAGGCCGTACAGAGGCGCTGGCCCGAGAGCACCAGCGGCGCCGACCCCGGCAACGAGGTCCTTGAGATCGACGTCCGGGTCGGCGACGCGCACTGCGAGATCGCCTACCACTACGACCGGCACTTCTTCGCATTTCCCGACCAGGCCCCTCTCAGGACCCCGGTCGTCATCATCCACACCCTCCTGCGGGACCTCGCCCCCACCACCCCGGCGGTCTGGTGGGCCGACTACGACGGCACCCCGGAGCCCTTCGACCTCCGCGACGACGCGGAGCAGGTCGCTGAGGACTTCGGCGAGTGAGTCACACCGTCGGCGTCGGACCGATGCCCACCTCGGCGTCCGGACGCAGGCCGAACGCCCTGGCACAGCGGGGGTGCGCGATGGGCCACTGGGCGGCGTCCTCGACGGTGCGGACGGTCCGGGCGGCCTTGTCGGGGTCGGGATGGCTGGTCCATCCGCAGTCTGCGCCGTCGGTCACTTCGACGTGCGGGATGCCGTGTTCGCGGGCGACCGAGAGGGTGCCGGCGTTGTAGGCGACGGCGGTCCGGGCGAGAGTGGCGGCTTCGGCCCAGGCTCTGACGGGCATCCGCGCCCCGTTACGGTAGACGACCCGGTCGAGGGGGTGCGCGGCAGCAAGCTGGGCGGCGCTGGTGGGGGTGAAGCTTCGACGGGCGGCGGCCCGGACGGCGCGATGGAACGCCGCTGCGACGCGCGCGGCTTCCTGTACCCGCAGCGACAGATCGGTGTAGGTGTCGGCGGTGAGGGCTTGCAGGGTTGCCCGGTGCGCCGGGGTCCAGCTGAAGGGCCGGTTGATGCTGGCCGCGGCAGCACGGGCGGCGGCCTCGTAGCGTTCGGGCACGACGCGCAGAGCGAAGTCCCGGACAGCGCGGTCGGCGGCATGGCGGAACGCCTTCGCCTCGGCCGCGAAGTCGGCGAGCGCGGAAGCAGCAGCGGTCCGGTGTCGGCGGTCGAGTGTGGCAAGGGCGGCGGCCTGTGCGGCGGCGAGCCGGGTCCACGCCGCTTCCAGGTCTGCGGCGGCCTTGTCGTTCGGCTCGGCAGCGGGCCGGGGCTGTGTCATCGGGTGCGGTGAGAGGGCACGAGGACCGTGGTGGCGAGGTCGGTTGAGGTGTCGGCGACTTCTCCGTTGGTGGTCTCGTCGGGGCCCTGCATGTCGTGGAGTGCGGCGAGCTGGCGTTCGAGGCCGGTGAGGTTGGCGGTGCGGTCCATGGTGACCACGCCGTCCACGACCAGGCGCAGGGGGTCGGCGAGGAGTGCGGCGCGGCGCTCGTTGAGTACTTCGACGGCGACGGCGCGGGCGGTGCCGAGGCGGCGGTAGCGGTCGGTGAGGTCGTCGGTGCTGGTGGCGGGGCCGAGTTGGGCGTGTAGCCAGGCGAGGGCGGCGGGGTCCACGGACGGGATCCTGTCGGTGATGCGGCGGACCGGTGCCCCGGGGTGATCGGGGCGCCGGTCCTGGGCGGCTAGTCGGCGTCGGAGCGGGGCTTGCGGGTGCGGGTGGTGGGCTTGGCCGGCGGCGTGCCGTCGTCGGTGCTGGCCGCCTGGCCGCCCGGCTCGGGGCCGTGGTCGTCGGCGTCGGGTCCGGGGTCGGGAGGGTCCTCGTCATCGGCGGACTGCCAGGCTCCGGGGTGGGTGATCAGCTCAGCCAGTTCCTCGGGCGGCACGTCGCCGGGCAGGAGGATGAGGTGGTCGCCAGTGACGGGGTGGTCGAGGTGGACGGCGAAGGCGAGCCGGCGCGGCATCACAGCACCTTCGCCACAATGTGACAGTCCGGGGTGTGGAGGACCGGCATCGACACGGCACCGCCCTTGGTCCAGATCTGGACCGGGTCGCTCTGGACGTCGCGGGTGATGATGATGCCCGGGGCGTCCTCGCGCAGGATCTCCGGGTTGGTGCCGCGGGAGAGGACCAGGGCCTCGGCAGTGACGCCGTACTGGGTCTGGCCCCACTTCGCACGGTCCGGCGGGAGCATGATCCAGCGATCGTCCGGCAGGACGCGGGTGGCCGCGCCGTCGACGTTGACCTGCGCCTTGTACAGAACGACGGGCGGCAGGCCGTAGTCGGCGCGCACCGCGTTGACCTCGGCCTCGTTGAGGGTGCGGGTGGGTGTCGTGGACGGGTTGACGGAGCGGTAGTAGGCGGCCCGGTAGGCGTTGTTGCGGGTGAGCGCGGTGAACGCCTTCTTGGAGGTGAGGACGATCTCCGGCTCGGGCGCGCCGAGGTCGTCGAGGTACTGCATCCAGCCGAGTTCGTCGGCGATCGGGTCGGAGGTGGGGTCCGACCACGCCTTCGCGGCCACCGGCATGTTCCCGGCGGGGACGCCAAAGTCGACCTCGATGGTCAGGCCGTTCTCGTTGGTGAGGGAGAACTTGCCGTCCACGAGCACGTCGCCGGCGGCGAGTTCGAGGCGGGAGCGGATCGCCTCGACGTGCCGCTCGACGTCGTCGTAGAGCAGTTCGATCAGGCGGTCCTGGTCGGCGCCGTGGGACTGCTCCAGCAGGATCTGCTGCTGCTCGCCGACGACGAGCTTCTGCCCCAGCGGGGGGAGCAGGCCCTCGCGGGTGGTCTCCCACGCGGTGCGGTCGGCCAGCGGCACCGAACTGTCGTAGGCACGGTAGGACGCGGTGTTGACGCGGCGTCCGTTCTGCTTGAGCCGCCACTTCACGTCCCGGGTGACGAGCGTCGGGAAGACGAGGGAGGTGAGGAGGAAGTCCTTCGGGGTCGGGATCGACCGGGCGAAGGTCGTCAGGTCGTTGGCGCTGACGCCCTTGATGAGGTCCTGGAGAGACATTGTGGGCGGTCCTTACACGAAGCGGATCTGGGCGCCGACGGACGACGGGGTGACCTTGGTGGGGTCGATTCCGCCGGGGACCTTGGCGGTGCGGACGACGCCGTGCCACAGCAGCGCGGCGGCGATCTTCGGCTGGCCGGGGGCGAACAGGGCCTCTTCGAAGGTGAACCCGGCCAGCACCTGGCGGCCGTCGGCGGCGGCCGGGTCGAAGGGCCCGTACAGGCCGGACGCGGTGACCTTGCCGAGCGGGATGCCGGACAGGACGCGGTGGTAGGGCTGGACAGCGTCACCGACCGTGTAGTGGGTGCCGGCGACGAGCTTGGAGGCGTCGAGGGTGACGGTCTCGGTCTGGTCGGTTCCGTGTAGGGAGGCGAGCCAGGGTCGGCCCGCGTTCAGCGTCACCGTGGTGGTGATCGGCTGGACGGTCAACGTGCCCTCCGGGGGCGGGAGATGGCGGTCCCGCACTCACCGGTTGGTGGTGCCGTCCACGGGAACGGGGCGTGGTCCCCTGCTCCCGGTGCGCTGCCGGGTCAGATCGAGGTTGGTCAGGTCAGGTGGTGATGTAGCCGCGGCGGCGGGCCATGTCCAGACCGGCGGAGCCCGCGGTGGGAGTCTGGCCGCGGGGCGGCAGGCCGCCGGCGGGCGAACCGCTCGGTGCGGGCGGCGGCGTCACCGGCGCGGCCTGGGCGAACAGTTCGGGGCGGCGCTGCGCGAGTGCGGCGGCGGCGTCGGCGACGGCCTGCTGGTCGGCGTCGTCCGGGACGGCCAGCAGGCGGATCGCGTCGTCCAGGTTCTGGCCGGTCGCGCCGAGGCGGCTCAGCGCGGCGTGCCGGACGGCCTGGTTGAGACGGTCCAGGGCCTCCTGCTCGCGCTGGATCGCCTCCTGCTCGCGCTGGGCGGCGGCCTGTTCGCGGCGCTCGACCTCGGTGAGGGCGGCCTGCTGGGCGGTGCGCTGCGCCTCCACCCATGTCTGGAGCGCGGCAACGTCGGCGAAGCCGAGGTCGGTGACGAGCTTCTTGACGCCGGCTCGGGAGCCCTGGTCCTTCTCACGGGCGAGAAGCCGCGACAGGGTGTCCTGGGTGATGAGGGCGCTGCCGGGGTCGGCGGCCGGGGGCTGTGCCGGGGCCGGGTCGCCGACGGGCGGGGTCGCCTGGGGCAGGGGGGCAGTCATCGGATTCCTCCGCAAGCAGCGCCCCCGCGCCAGTGATCAGTGTAGCTACTCCTTCGACATGACGGTCTGGGCAATCACGCCGGGCACCGAAACAAGCTCCCAGGCACTCTCCTGGGTCCAGCGGAACACGGCATCTCGTTCGGCAGGGTTGGCGAGCCACAACTCATCGAGGACGGCGGGAACGGCGGGCTTGCCAGGGGGCTGGTAGGCGCGGCGGAGCGCCATGCCCACAGTCATGGAGTCCGCCCATGCAAACAGCAGCGTGCGCAGGCCCTTCTCTTCCTTGGCGCGCTGGAGCTTGTCCAGCTTGTTCTTCGCCGTGGCGCCGCGCAGGAAGTCGTCGACGTAGGCCGTGAAATCGCCGACGTTGTAGCCGGAGATGGTGAGCGTGCCGATCCGGCGCGGGGGGTCCAAGTCGGCGCCGTTCCGGCGGCGGGCATCCAAGTCGAGGTCGATTCGGGTAACGGAAGCCAGGTTCAGCGCGCGAAGGTCAGCGGCGAGGGGCCCATCGTCGTATGCGCTGACCCGAGTGACCCTTTTCTCTTCCTTGCCGCTCTGGAGGTGCTCCAGACCGGCAAGGAAGTCGAGCAGCGCCTTCTGGTCCCGGCCTCCGACGCGGGAGTCCAGAGTGAACTCCACGACCCAGCTCCCAGTCAGCTGGGGGAACTCCTTCTCGCCGTAGTGCCTGCGGAGCGCCGCCCCCAGTTCGGTGTGGCGCTTGTCGAACGTGGAGGTGATCTCCAGGGCGATGGTCGGATGTACCTGTCCGGGCTCACCGAGGAGGGCGTCGATCATGGCGGGCGCGGAGTTGTCGTCCCGCTTCAGCGTGGTGGTGCCCAGCACGTGGTTGACGACGGCCTCGGCGGCCAACTCCTCGGCCCGGGGCGGCTTCGGCTTCTTCGGCATGCCCACCAGGGTAGCCACGGGCCCGGCGACTCCCTATGGGTTTCCTTGGGGAAACCCATAGCCCCGGACCTGTGGGTTGCCCCAGGGAAACGCATGGGTTTCCCTGGGGCAACCCAGTACGTTTCCTTGGGGAAACCCCTTTCTTTCCTTGGTTTCTCCCTCTCTCCTACCTATCCCCCAACCCCCCACGGCTTCGCCGCAGGGGGCTCTGAGAGCCCCCTGGCGGGCTTTCAAGGCAGCTGGGGTGATCTTGTGCCTATCGGCCTATCCGAGGGGCGCAGAGGGGATCTCAGGGCCTCCAGGGGGCAGGTTGAGGAAGGCCCTGACGACGGCGGTGTCGCCGGTGGCGTCCGCGAGTTGCCCGGCCGCTGCGAAGGCCCGGGACTGGATGCGGCGGACCTCCTCGGCGATGTCGGTGATCGGGTAGCCGGCGTCGGCGAGCATCCGCACGCACGTCTCCAGGGAGAGCAGCCCGGCCTCGTAGCCCTTCGCGGCCTGGTCGAGGGCCTCGGCCTTGTCGGTGGGCACGTGCGGGCCCCACACGATCTCGGCCTGCGGCAACTCCCCTACCGGCCAGCCGACCTGCCCGGCCTGGAAGAGACGGCCGACGAACTTGAACAGCAGCCGGTACTTGTGGGCGCGGGCGAGCCGCATCTCCCCGACCAGGGCGTCCAGCGGGCCGAGGGCAAGCGCGAGCGCGTACCCGGACGGGACTTCGGACGGCTGGACGGTGCCGAGCCCGGACGCGGTGAGGCGGCTGTTCGCGGCGAGCCGGTCGAGGAGGTGATCGGTGCGCTCCCGCAGCTCCCGCAGTTGCGGGGACGTGTCGAGGGTCGACATCGACCCGCCCTCGTTCAGCGACCACACCGTGCCGGCCTGCACCCGCAGCGGCACTGCGGTGCCGGTGGCCCGGTCCTTGGGCAGCCGCACCCCGGACAGGGCGATGATCGGCGTGCCGGTCGTCCCGGACGAGGCGGACGAGTCAGTGTCGGTCGCGGCGAGCTCGTCGAGGACCTGCATCACCCGGGAGATCACCGGCTGCCCCCACTGCTCGCCGGTGTCGGGAACGGAGTTGGTGAGGTGCACGATCGGCAGGAAGTCCAAGGCCAGGTCGAGGCCCTGGAGGACTTCCCCGTCCTTGCGGACCCGATAGCGGGCCCGGTGGGCAGGCAGGTTGTAGACGCTCTCGCCGGCCTTGAGGTCTTCGAGCAGCCACTCTGCGTCGGTCAGGTAGCAGGTGACGGCCGAAGGACGGTCCGGTGCCCAAGGGTAGACCCGGGTCACCCGGCCCGTGCCCGCCTCGATCCGGTCGCCCGGCCGCAGCACCATCTCCCCGTCCGGGCCCTGCACCCACTCCCGGTGCCCGGTGCCGTCCGGGTGGACGACCGACACAGTGGTCCCGCCGATCGGGCCCAGCTCGTAGGTGATCCGCCGCACCCTCGCCCGCTGCCCGGTGGCCGGGTCGGCGGGCAGCTCCCACGCGAAATGCACCCGCGACGGGAAGCCCGTGGTGTCGACCTCGTCCTCCGTCAGCTCCGGGAAGTACCAGCCCGGGTCCATGGTGCGCAACATCGGCCGTCCCGCGTCCGCGTCCCAGGCCAAGGTGTAGACGGCATCGCCGTAGCGCACCGCAGACCGCTCGGCCTGCTGCATCCGCATCGGCAGCAACTCCCGGCGGGCCCAGTCCCGAAGGCGATCCTGCACGTCCCGGGCGAGCACGGCCTCCGGCCCCGGGTCCTGCCCGATCGCCTCGGCTCCGGGCACCACAATGCTCTGCGACGCCCCGAGCAGGTAGCCGAGCGCGGAGGTGTTCAGCTTCGCGGCGTCGCCAAGCTCGCGCCGGTCGAGGCCCGCCTCGTCGCCAGCCGCAGCGGTCAGGCCGCCGGCCTGGTTCTGGTCGTAGGCGGCAAGGATCTTGTACGCCTGGAGGCGGCGCCAGTCCTCGGGCGGTACCCAGCCCGAGGCGAGTTCAGCGAACGGTCCGCTTCCCCGCCTCGGCGGGCTGGACATGACCGGCTTGTAGTTCAGCCAGCTCCAGGCGTCGATGATCAACTCGCGCAGGCCCACGGCCGCTGCCCTCCCAGGCAACTTGGCCCCACGCCGAAGATCAGACTACGGGGTGATCAACCCGCTTCCGCCGCCGTCCGCCGGCTGCCACGATCAGCACACCACACCGGGAGGGGCAAACATGGCAGATCTCGACTTCGGCGCCTACAGGCTGTACCTCAAGGAACAGCGGCACGCGATCAGCATGCTGACCGGGTTCGGCGCACACCGCCTGACCATTCATCTGGAGTGCTCGGCCACCGGGACGTTCCCCGACAAGGCGGCCCACTCCGTGGCCGGCGAGTTGTGGGCCGACGACCTCGGGCAGTCGGGCTGGCTCGGCCACCTCGTCCAGGAGTGGCCCGTCGAGGCCGCCAGCCCCGGCGTCACCATGGGCCTCACCATCACGCTCACCGACACCCAGCTCGCCGCCCTGGAGAAGGCCCGGCAAGGAGCCGACCTGCGCCTGCGCCTGCACCTCACCGTCACCGCCCTGAACGGCGACGGCGGCTGGCCGGCATGCACGACTCAGGTCACGTTCACCGTGCCGCACAACGAGTGGTCGCAGGTCGTCACCGAGGCCGGCCACGGGGCCTTCGTCACCGTCCTCGTCCCGATCACCGCCGACGAGCATCGGAGCACCGCAGCCCGACGGCTGCGGGAAGCCCAGACCGCGATCCGCGCAGGCGACTTCGAGACCGCGGTGTCCAAGGCACGCCTTGCCATGGACGCCGTACGCCCGGCCAACCACCAGAAGGCGTACTCCGCGGCGAGCTCCAAGAAGGCGAAGGACCGCGACCAGGACGAACGGTGGACCGTCCTGCTCCAGGCCACCTACGACTTGTTCGGCGGCGCCCACCACGACGACCCCGACACGACCGAGCACTTCACCTGGAGCAGGGCGGACGCGATGACCGCGCTGGCGCTCACCGCCGGGCTACTCGACCGCCTCGACGGTAAGTAGCCCCGTTACGCGGGAACCCGGCAGCCTTCGTCGAAGCCGCCACGGTCCACCAGCAGCTTCTGGGCGGGGGTGAGCTTCGCCCACTCCGCGTCGCACAGCGCGGTGTCGCCCTGGCGGCCGCCCGCCTGGACGATGTGGAGCTGGGCATACCGGCCGACGACCTTCGAAGCTTCCCGGTGCTGGGCGCCGTCGCCGGCGAACTTGGCGGCCCACTCGGGAGTCCCGGCTGACGGCGACGCCACGGCCGACGGCACGGAGCCGCCGGCACCGGCTGGCGGCTGCCCGCTGCCGTTGGACGCGCAGGCCGCCAAGCCCCCGAGAAGTACAAGTCCCGCTACAGCGGCACCAAGCCGCACCCCACCCTTGATCATGGACAGGGAACGTAGCAGGGGACACGAACAATCCGCGACGGAACCGGGCCGCCGTCTCACCCAGCGGCGCTGCTCCCCGAAGACAGTTCGGCCAGCTGCGCCCACAGCCCGGCCGGGTAGAGGTCGAGGGACAGCGCCACCTCCAGGCGCGTGATGGTCACCATGTCCGCGGACTTCTCGCCGGCCACCAGCCGGTTCACTGTGGCGTGGCCCACGTCGGCGCGCCGCGCAAGTTCGCGGGCGGACCAGCCCTTCTCGGCCAGCGCATCGCGCAGCCGCTTCGACACGGCCCTTGCCACCACCGCTTCCACCGGTGCGTCCGGAGCGAACTCGACGTCCGGCCACTTCCCGGACAGCGCGTACCAGGCGGCGGGCTGGATCTCACGCGACGGCACCGGCGTCCTCCTGTGCATCCGATGGCATTGACCGCCCCATCCTGCCCGGTCACCAGCCCCTACCCCAACGTTCCGGCCCCTGATGCCGCTTGCCCCGGCACGGGTGGATCACATATGGTCCACCCAGGTGGATCACACGTGATCCACCTGGGTGGCCGGTGTCGCCGATCTTCAACTGCCCGAGCTGTGTCGTGGCCAGCGGGCAGAGCGGGGGAGGTCGGCGCCCCGGCCGCCCAGAGGAGGACCGCCGGGAGGGCAGCGACATGAAGACGTGGGCGCTTTACGCCGGGATCGACTGGTCCAAGAACCTGAACGACCTAGCCGTGGTCGACCGGACCGGCCAGGCAGTCGCCGCCCACCGCTTCGAAGCCACCCCCGCCGGCGTCCGCGAGGCCCTGGCCGTGATCTCCGCGCTGCGCGCCAGCCACGGCTTCTCCCGCAAGTCCGTGCCGGTCGCCATCGAGGCCAGCCGCGGCCTGCTCGTCACCGCACTGCGCCAGCACGGGCAGACCGTAGTGCCCGTCCACCCGGCGACCGTCGCTCGCTACCGGGGCCGCATCAACCCAGGCAACCGCAAGAAGTCCGACGCGGGCGACGCCGCGCTGCTGGCCAACATCTTGCGCACCGACGGCCACCTCCACCGGCCACTCCCCCGCCACAGCGAACTCGTCGAAGCCCTCGGCACCCTGACCCGCGCACAACTGCGCGCCGTCCGCACCAGGCAGCACCACTACCTGCAACTCCGCTCCCAACTTCGCGCCGTTCACCCCACCGCGGTCACGGCTTGGGCGCACCTCGGCGGCCGCCTGTTCCGGCCCGAGGCCCGGGAGGTCATCGCGCTCGCACCAGCCAGCGGCAGCGCCGCCCGACTGACGCGCCGACAGATCCGTGCCGCCCTCGAACGCGCCGGCCGGACCCGTTTGCTGGACGCCGAGACCGAACGGCTGCACGCATTGTTCCAGGTCGCAGCCCTCCGCAACCCTCCGATGGTCGAAGACGCGCTCGGCCGTGAAGTCCGCGCCACCGTACGGCTCCTGTCCGAAGCCTGCGCCAGCGCCGACGAACTCGCTGAAGCCGCAGGCGAGCTGTTCACCCAGCACCCGCAACACCCGATCTACCTCTCCTTCCCCGGCGTCGGCCTGCTCACCGGCTCCCGGCTGCTCGCCGAACTCGGCGACGACCCCAACCGGTTCGCCACTGCGAAGGGCATGGCCGCCTACGCCGGCGCCCGCCCCTTCACCTGGGCGAGCGGCGACTCCCGCAAGGTGCTGCACCGCCGGACCGCAGCGAACAAGCGCCTCGCCGCCTGCGGGCATCACTGGGCGTTCTCCACGCTGACCAACTCTCCGGAGTGCCGCGCCTACTACGACCGACGGCGCGCGGCAGGCGACCGGCACACAGCGGCCTTGCGCCGGCTGTTCGCCCGGCTGCTGTCGTCACTGCACCATTGCCTGCGTCACGACGAGGAGTTCGACGCCTCCGCCTGGCCGCGCGCGCCCGAGACGCCGGCCGGCTGACCCCCGGGTCGGCGGACAGGCGGCCGGGCCGGGAGAACGCCTGATGATTCACCCCGGACCACGAGTCCCGACGCGGGAGCGGTGCCGCGTCCGGCCGCCTCTCCGTCGACCCGGAACCCCAGATGGACAGGCGGCCGGAGCGAGACGCCCGATTCTACGAGCCGGGCCCCGAGCCCCGAAGAGGGTACGGCGCCGCCCGGCCACCACCCACCATCTTCAACTCCCGATGACTGGAAGGACTTTGATGCGCGGCCTCCTCAACGAAACATACCTGAACGACCTCTGCGAGCACCTCGCGGTTCGCCCGCCGACGCGCGGCACGTGGCTGGACCGGGCGCGAGGCTGGTCGGCCCCGCCGGGCGACCGCCGCCACGGAGCCTGGCTGCGGATCGTCACCACACCGCACATCCTCTACCAGGTCGCCGTCGAAGCAGAGGTACCGCTGCCCGCCCACACCCGCGACGCTCACCCGCTGCAACTCGTCGCCGAGGAGAACGCGATCGCCACGACCCTCGCCGTGTACGCCGCGCTCATGCCGACCGCCCCCGGAGGCGAAGCCCACCTCGCGGGCGGCCCCAGCATCGGCACGATCATCGGCACCTCGACCAAGCGCGGGCCCGCCCACGAGGTCACCGCCCGAGCCACGATCCGGGAGATTGCCCGCAGCGGACGTCCCGCCATGTCCCGACTCGTCCACGACGCCGGCCGGGCCCGCGGCTCCCGCGTCGACCTGCGCACCGTCGTCGCCGTCGCCTTCGGCATCGCCGGCAGCCAGCGCCCCCAGCGCCTCACCACCAACCCCACTGGGCACTGGCCCAACGCCCTCGACACAGAGCAGCAGGTGTGGGAGCCCGCCACGGAGGTAATCGGGGACTTCACCGCCGCCGCCCGGTAGGGCCGGGGACCGTCACCTCCGCGGTACCGCCGCTGGGCCGCTCACCGCCCACCAAGACGGTGCTGTGCAGCGGCCCGATCGGCAGCCCCATCCCGATCAGTTGAACGGCCCTCGACCGGTAGCAGGCGGAGCTGACGCTAGGTTCGCTCGATGTCCCGACGCGTTCTAGCGATCTTGTCCATGAAACGAACCGCGCGCCGACCAGGCGCTTCCAGGTCCGCCCGGCCATGGTCGGCCGCCTCGTTTCCGGAGGTGAACAGCGGCAGAGGCGACTCGTATCCGATGGTGGCTTCATACGCCGCAACGGTCAGGCGCCCACCCGCAACTGCGACTCGAAGCGCGAGGAGACTACTCGCGTCATGGCACCCGGCCCAGCCAGCGCAGATTCGGCTGGCCGGGCTGCCCTTGTCGTTCTGGTGGCACGAGAAGATCGCAGCGGGTTGATACGGCGTCTCACGGTCATAGCGGCGTAGCTTCTCGTACTCCTCGTCCGCCCATATCCCAGAGGGCACGTCTCGCCTGTAGGGGCAGCTGTCGCACGGGCGTGGAGCTGGCGGACGGATTGAGTCGGACACCCCGCAAGTATCGTGCATCCCAACGACACGACAGGCCTGGTCCGACCGTCCAAGCCCTCAACGCTTCCCCGACGATCGGCCTATCGGCGGCCCCGCAGTCGACCATCATCCATGCCCTGCCCAAGCGCGTCGGTCTGACCACTGCCGGCCAGTTCGGTGAGACCGTGGACCGCGGCGTCCATCCGGTCGGGGCTGTTCATGCCAGCCACCCAGGTCACCATCTGCCCTTCCAGCTCCGTGAAGTGGCCGACGTGGTGAACCCGGCCCTGGTCGTACAGCTGCGCCACCGGTTCGGCCCGCAGCCGCTTGCCAACCTTCGCGTTGACTTCGACGATCATCGGCATCAGCTCGCCGCGGGTCTCCCCGTCGCGGGCGAGCTGCTCCCACGCCTGCGAGACCACGGACTTGGCCATGTTGCCGCCGTAGTTGGCCTCCACCACGATGGCGTCCGCGCGCAGCGACAGCGCGAGGCGGCATGCGGTCAGGCCCCAGTCGTTCGCGCCGAGGGTGCCGGACTTGTCGGCCAGCACGTACAGGTGCTCGTCGTAGTCGGCGCCGAGGCCGACGATGCCGGTCTCGTCGTTGACGGTGGAGTCACCGCCGGACGGGTCGACCGCGACGACGACCCGGGCCAGCTCGACTGCGGCGAACTCGACCGGGGTGAGCCGGTGCTTGTCGATCCAGGCTCGCTGCCACACCCCGCCCTCGACGGGGCGGGGCTTCTGCTGGAACAGGCTCCACCACACGCGCTCGCCGACGGCGCGCCGGATCGCCGCCAGGGCCTTGCGCCCGTAGCGGGCCGGCCACAGCGGTTCGCCGATCTTCCGGCCGAGCGGGTCGTCCTCGCTGTCGGCGATGGCGGGCAGGTCGATGATCGTCCAGTCGGAGGCGGTCTCGCCGGCGAGGATCCGCCCGGCGAGGTCGTCCTCGTGCCAGCGGGTCTGGATGACGATCACGGACCCGCCCGGCTCGACCCGGGTGAGGAGAACGGCCTGCCACCACTCCCACAACCGCCGTCGCATCGTGGGTGACTGGGCGTCGGCGTCGTCCTTGATCGGGTCGTCGACGACGGCCAGGTTCGCGCCCTTGCCGGTCAGGCCGCCGCCGACACCGGCCGCGAACAGGCCGCCCTCCTTCGAGAGGATGTCGAACCGGTTCGCGGCCTTGCTGCCGGGGTGCAGGTTCAGGCCGAACTGCTCGCCCCACTCGGTGATCGCGTCCCGGATCCACCGGCCGTGGTCGTCGGCCAGGTCCGAGGAGTACGAGGCGATCATGACCCGGTGGTCCGGGCGCTGGGCCAGGTACCACAGCGGCGCCCACCGTGCCGCGCGCCGCGACTTGCCGTGCCGGGGCGGCATCGTCAGCAGCAGCCGGATCGACTCCCCCGCGGCGATCCGCTGGAACACCTGGTCGATCAGGTCCAGGTGCGGGGCCTGCATCTCCTTGCCGTCGGTGAGGACCGCGGCGAGCGCCCCTGGCGAGTGCCGCAGCGCCAACTCCCGCTCCACCGCCGCCAGCCGGGTGCGCAGCGCCGGCGACGCCCGGGCTGCGATCTCCCGGCGCCGCTCCGCCGACAGCTTCCGGTACTGCTCGACCAGGACGTCGACGCCGCTCACCGGCCGCCCCGCTCGGCGTCCGGGTCGGTCAGCGCGATCAGCGCCGCCAGCTCGTCGGCGGTCGCGTCGGTGACCTCGATCGGGCCGCCGTCCTGCCCGCTGATCTCCGTGCGCAGCGGCCGGTCCAGGCCGCGCAGCCGGGCCCGGCGCTCCATGATCCGCAGCGCCCGGTCGATCGCGGGCAGCTCGCCGTCGCGCACCGCCCGCCGGTACGCGACGAGGAACAGCCGGTCCAGCCGGGCGTCCTCCAGGGCCCGCAGCGCCTCCACGTCGGCCTGCGACGAGGCGATCCGCTGTTCCAGGGCTTCCGTGATGTCCCGGTTCACGGACCGGATCAGGGTCTCCTCGTCCGGCGCGGGGCGGCCCTTGGCGTACAGCTCGTGCCCGTACCCCAGCGGGTAGGCGATCCGGTCGGAGTTCAGGGTCGGGTCGGCGGCGAGCTTGCGGCCGACGGTCAGCGGGTCGGCGCCGGCCAGGCGCAGTTCGACGGCGTCCGCCCGCCGCTGAGCGATGGCGGCGCGCTGAGCCCGAGTGGGGCGGGGCATGGGCGCTAGTCCTCCAGGGTGCGCCCCCGCGCCACCACCCATGATCCCCTACCACGGGCGGGCCTCACATTTCAGGCGATTCCCGAAGATCACCCCGCTACGAAAGGCCGCTCGGTAGCGTCGGCCCCATGGACTTCGACTCCCTCCGCGACGTGGTGCAGCGCACAGTGCTGTCGCTGCCTCACGGCCCGCGTGGGCGAGGGAAGCTGCTGCTCCCCGGCCAGGGAGCCAACACCAGCAACTCCGACTGCGAACCTGACTTCGTGGCCGTCAGCGGCATGGACCTGGTCGTCATTCAGGCCAAGTCGATCGTGGCGGCACGGGGAAGCCAAGCCGAAGTAACACGGTTCACAGAGCATTTCCTCGCAGAAGCATCCCGACAGGCGGAGAAGGGCGCCGACCTGCAGGACGGCCTCAGTGCCTCAATCGTTCTCGCCAGCAGCACACTCGAAGTCGGCTGTGACCTGACCGGCGTGCTCGCCATGGCCTTGTCGAAGCCGACATCAACACGCTCCCGGGAGCAGTTGGTTGGCAGGGGCTTGCGGGCTTTCATCGGCGGCAACGCACTACGCCGTCGTGACGACCAAAACCGCCAGCATGTCGACCTGTCTCCGCTGAATAGCAAGCTGTTCAGCAAGCCTCCCAGCAACGCCGCCCCCGGCGCTGACCACCAGCGTTGGCGGCGCCAGGTGGAATCGGGCTACCTGCTGCTGCGCAGTCGAAGCGCCGGCGTCTCCCTCTTCGACAGCAAGGCCGCCCTCTGGCAGCGTCAACTGGAATCGGCGTACCTGCTGGTGCGCAACCGCCGCGCCGAGTCGGCGCGACTGCTTCTCCCCGGCTACATCGTGGCGGGCCCCAGCGGCTTCGGGAACAGCAGCGAGACCGACCGGCTGGCGACAGCCTGCGGCCTGACCCGCCTCAGCGTGGCCCTGATCCCGCGCCCGCCCAGTACCGCAGCCTCCGGGGCTGGTGCCCCCGGCCGCGCGGCCAGGGAGAGAGCTGCGTGGAATTCTCGTGGGCACCGTTTCAGCCTGGCGGCCTGACGCTTCCGTCCGCCCCAGCTGACCCCTCAACTCTCTCTGGGTCCTTGTACATACAAGATCAACGAGAGGATGACCACTCTCATGAGTGGCGACATCACGATCAGGTTCGGGCTGCTGGAGCTCACCATGCCCGCCACCCCAGCCGGGTACGGCATCGCGCTCCTGGCCCTCGGCGGACTAGTGTCCGCCTACTACGTCTACGTCGTCAGGAAGCGCCGTCGGGACGACGAGTTCCCGCCGGGGCCCAACGGCTCGGGTGAGTCCGTTCCGTTGGAGCCCGGCGACCCCGACGGGCCCACCCCGGTCGACTCCCGGCCCCAGTTGCCAGAGCCCCGTGGACAGCGCAGCCGCCCCCAGCCGAACCGTCGTCGGCGGGCCCGGCAGCGGCAGTCCCGAAGGGAGCGGCGCCGGCCTCCGGCCCGCCACTGAACACCCCGCTGGGCCCCGCCACGTGGCGGGGCTCAGCCCGTTTCCGCCCCAGCGGCTCCAGCCGGGCGGGTACGATCCGCTGTGCGGCGACCAGTGTGCCGCGGTGCCCTCCAGCGGGATCGGCACGCCCACGGCCACGGTGGGCCTGGTGTTCGGCACGGCTGCCGGGGTGAGGATCGCAGGCTCGGCACGGCCCTCCACGAGGGCCTGGCCGTTGACGCCCTCACCCGCCCAGCAACCCGGGAGCGCCCGTGGCCACCACCGCCTTCACCAAGACGCTGCCGGTCGGCCGGGCCGTGTCCGCCACCTCCCTCGTCACCGAGTTCGGCGCGGTCCCCTAGACCGTGACGGACAGCACGGTGGTGCACGGCTGGCGGGAGGAGGCGACCGAACACGGCGTGCCAGCGGACCGGGTGCCACCCGAGTACACGCACCTGATCACCGGGGCACGCGACACGCCGAGCGGAGAAGTCCGAGGCCGACGGGACGCCTCACGGTCTCGCTCACTGCTCACGGAGATGGCGCATCACGGTCGGGCTCCCCGATCCGGGGGAAGCTCCCCGACACCGAGGTCGATGCGGGCGCGGTGGGCGCGGACGGGGTGGCGCCAGCGCCCGGCGCTGTCGCGGGCGGTGTCAGCCGACACTTCCAGCACTACCTGGGGCTCGACCAGGCGGACGTCGAGCTTCTCCCGACTGCCCCAGCCGGCCGAGAACGTCCATCCGGTCCACGGGTGTCCGGTACCCTGGGCGGGCGTCAGCCGCCCAGCCAGGTCCCGAGCCAAGGCAGGGCTGAGGCCGGTGGTACGGCCGACGTAGCGCAGTTGCCCGTCCGGGTCCCGGCGGCCGAGCAGGACCGTACCGGGCATCGCCGGGGTGCCGGTGACCGCGCCAACGATGGCCTCGGTGGTCGTGCGGACCTTGTACTTCCGCCACGCCCGCCGACCCGGCAGGTACCGCTCGTCCAGCCGTTTGAAGCAGAGGCCCTCCAGCCCGGCCGCGGTCCACCCGAGCCACTCCCGCGCCACCGCCGGGTCGGTCGTCGACGGGCACAGCGCCAACGGCCCCGCCGCCGGCAGACCGGCGAACAGCTCCTCCAGCGCGGCCCGGCGCCGCACATACGGCCACCGGCTCAGGTCCTGCCCGCCGTCGTGCAGGAAGTCGAAGGCGACGTAGTGCGCCGGCCATTCCCGGGCCGCATGCTCCGCCCGCGCCCCGCGCGAGGCGAGCCGGCGCTGCAGCCGCTCGAACGCCAACCGCCCGCCTTCCCACACCACCAACTCACCGTCCAACCCCACCCCCTCACCCAACTGCGCCTGCGCGGCGCGCACAACCTCCGGGAACGCTGCCGCCATCTCCGCCCCGCGCCGCGACCGCAACGCCACTCGCCCACCCTCACCGACCGCCAACTGCGCCCGGTACCCGTCCCATTTCGGCTCCGCCGCCCAGCCGATGGGCAGGTCGGGGCTGCTCACCGGCTCGGTAAGCATCGGCTCGGGCAGTGTCCACGAGGTCACGACTCCCATCGTCGGGGCGGGAAGCGGCGGGTGCAGCCGGTGCCGTCCCTGGCCGGCACCGGCTGCGCCCGCCGCGTCCTGGTGCTGCGGGTGGTCAGCGGGCGCGTACCACGGTGATGACGGGGTTGTCGCAGCCAGCGGCGATCCGCTGGACGGCGGTGTGCTCGGTGAGGTCGACGCTCAGGCCCCAGCGGGTTTTGACGGTGACCCAGTCGGCGATGTAGCGGCAGGTCGCGCTGGCGGCGGGGGGCATCCACTGGGCGGGGTCGCGGTCGGCCTTGGACTGGTTGGCGCTGTCGTGGACGGCGAGGAGGGAGCGGCGGTCGTCGAGGTCGTTGGCGTAGGCCTGGCGCTCGGCCGGGCTCCAGGCCGCCGCGCCTGAGTCCCAGGCCTCTCCGAGGGGCACCATGTGGTCGATGTCGACGTCGAACTTGTCGGTCTGCGTGGTCTCGTCGTACCAGGACTTCCACACGCCGGTGCCGGCGACGATGGTGCAGCGCCCGGTGATCTCGGGCGCGACGACGGCGTCGCGGAGCAGGACCTCGTTGCGGGTGTTGCAGCCGTCCCGGTCGGCGTCGATCCAGTGTTTGAACTGCTCGCGGGAGTAGCCGTCGCGGGGGCCTTCGTCCTCGACGGGCAGGGCCGCGACCAAGTCCGACAGCGGGGCGCTGACCACGTCCCCGGCCGCGGCCGCGGCGGTGCTGGAGGGCAGGAGAAGGGCGGGAACGGCGAGGGTGGCGACGAGCACGGCGCGCAAGGTTCTCATGACCGGGTCTACGCGCCCGGCAGGCAACCGGTGACGGGCCGGTGCCGGAATTCATTCGATCGAACGGCAGCTGGTCGGCTCAGGACACCCCGGCGCGGTTCCCGGGTGCCGCCCGCGCCGCCTCACGTCTGCCGCAGCACCCGCTCGCACTCCAGGCACCGTACGGCGGCGAGCTCGGGCGGGTACCACCGCTGCCCGGGGCGGGTGCGCTGGTACTCGGAGTGTTCCATCTGCGCGGTGTCGAGGCCGCACAGCGTCACCGGGAGCGGATCCAGCGGCACATCCGGATCGGGCCCAGCGGCGTGCACAGCCACAACCGCCGGGTCGGCGCCGCCCGGGCCGACACCTTGGTCGGCGTCCCGCTCGACCAGCACGATGATCGACATGCCTCCGAGCCTCGTCCCGTCCACCGCCCGGCGCCACCCGGCAGGTCGCCGGCCACGGCCAGTGGACGAGCGCCGTGCTTGCCTTGGTCGAGGGCGGGGTCCGTGCCGTTCAGGGCGTGACAGCGTCAGCGGCGAGGTCTACGGTCTGCACAACGCTCGTCCGCCGGGCAGCCCGAGGCCGACGGACGTGCCAACGATCCCCGTCCCGGGTGCCCCACACGCGCGCGGGACGGATACGGCCGGCGGAGCAGTGGCCGGCCAGTACGCGGCTCTCCGCGGTGCCACGCCCTCCCCTGTCGCGTGCACCCCGGAGGGCCGCCACGCAGCGAGAGACCAGGCGACTCGCGGGGGATTCCGCCCGGGGCCAGATCGACACGCCGAACCAATTCCGGCCGCCAGTCGACTTTGTGACGATCAATCACATGAACGACGACCGGCACCCGTTGTCAGTGCCCCGGTCTACAGTCACTTCTCGTCGATGCCGGCGCCGGTTCGCGGAAGGGGTGAGGTCTGTCGTGACACAGGTGGAGACGCTGCGCGCGTACAAGTTCGCCCTGGACCCGACCGCTGCGCAGCTCGCCGACCTCGCCCGGCACGCAGGCGCGGCCAGGTGGGCGTTCAACCACGCCCTCGGCTCGAAGGTCGCCGCGCACCGCCAGTGGCGCGCCGCCGTCGATGCCCTGGTCGCCGGCGGCATGCCGGAGCCGCAGGCCCGCAAGGCCGTGAAGGTCCCGGTGCCGGGCAATCAGGCGATCAAGAAGACGCTGAACGGGTTGAAGGGCGACTCCCGCTCCGACCCGGCACTCCCGGACGGCTTCCACGGACCTCCCCGGCCCTGCCCCTGGTGGCACGAGGTGTCGACGTACGCCTTCCAGTCCGCGTTCATCGACGCGGACCGGGCGTGGGGCAACTGGCTGGACTCCCTGACCGGCCGACGCGCCGGCGGCCCGGTCGGCTACCCCCGCTTCAAGCGCAAGGGCCGCGCCCGCGACTCCTTCCGTCTGCACCACGACGTGAAGAAGCCGACGATCCGCCTCGACGGCTACCGGCGGCTCCAGCTCCCGCGCCTCGGGTCGATCCGCGTCCACGACTCCGGCAAGCGCCTGGCCCGCCTGATCGCCAAGGGCCACGCCGTGATCCAGTCCGTCACCGTCTTCCGCGGCGGCAACCGCTGGTACGCCAGCGTCCTCGCCAAGGTGCAGCAGGACATCCCCGACAAGCCGACCCGCGCCCAGACCGGCCGGGGCACCGTCGGCGTTGACTGGGGCATCAAGCACCTCGCCACGCTCTCCCAGCCCCTCGACCCCGCCGACCCGGCCACCCTCCACGTCGCCAACCCGCGCCACCTCGACGCCTGGAACCGGCAACTCGCCACGGCGCAGCGCGCGCTGTCCCGCACCGAGCGCGGGTCGAAGCGCCGCGCGAAGGCGGCCCGCAGGGTCGGCGCCATCCAGCACCGGATCGCACAACGGCGCGCCACCACGGTGCACCTGCTCACCAAGCGGCTCGCCACCGGGTTCGCCACCGTCGCCGTCGAAGACCTGAACGTCCGCGGCATGAGCGCCTCCGCACGCGGCACCGTCGAACAACCCGGCAGCCGCGTCCGACAGAAAGCCGGCCTCAACCGTGGCATCCTCGATGCCGCCCCCGGCGAACTCCGACGCCAACTCACCTACAAGACTTCCTGGTACGGCTCCACCCTCGCGGTCCTCGACCGCTGGCACCCGTCCAGCAAGACCTGCTCCTCCTGCGGAACAGCGAAACCCAAGCTGACCCTGAGCGAGCGGGTGTTCACCTGCACCACCTGCGGCCTGACGATCGACCGCGACCACAACGCGGCCGTCAACATCGCCAGACACGCCGTCGTCCCCCTGGTAGAGGGGGACGCTAACGCCCGCAGAAGTCCACGCCCGGCCGATGCAGGCCGGGACGGACACGCCGAAAGGCAGAAGCGGGAAGGCCCACCACCCGGTGGGTCACCTCGGCGGGAGTAATCCCCCCGACAGCCCCCACACCCCGGACAACTCCACAGAGGGTCAAGAAAGCGCAAAGCCCGGACAACATCCCAGGTCGCAAAGGGTCCGGCCCGGGCGCGCAGGGGCTGACCGACGCACCTTCTCGGCCCCTTCCCGGCGAGTGAGTCCGGCCCGGGCGCGCAGGGGCTGACCGGCCCTGTCCACCAGCCTGCGTTCGCTGCTGCTGTCCGGCCCGGGCGCGCAGGGGCTGACCGTCTCGTGCGCCACCTGCTTGCTGACCCACCACGTCCGGCCCGGGCGCGCAGGGGCTGACCGTTTCGACCAGCGTGCACTTGATCTGAAACGCAGTCCGGCCCGGGCGCGCAGGGGCTGACCGATATGGGAACCGGCATCCAGAGCGGCTCGTCGTCCGGCCCGGGCGCGCAGGGGCTGACCGAACGACAAGTGGTCGACAGGCAAGGAGTACACGTCCGGCCCGGGCGCGCTGGGGCTGACCGTCCTGTGGCGCCGGCGAGGGCGAGTCCTGCCGGTCCGGCCCGGGCGCGCAGGGGCTGGCCGGCAATCCGCTTCAGATCTACCGGGTTCCAAGGTGCTGTACCTGCTGCTCGGCGACGTCTCGGAGGGTCACCGAGCAGCAGGCGGCTCAGCTGGTGGCGAGCACGCCGAAGTGCTGGTCGATCAGCTCGGCGACTTCGACGTCCCAGCCTTCGGGGAAGCCCCGGCTGTCCACATTCACCACACCGGCGACGCCGAGGTAGGCGTATGCGCGATCACGGGCGACAACCGTGGGGAGTTGCTTCACGAGGAAGCCTCGGATGGCGTGCACGGAGGCGTCGCCGAAGCCCGAGTCCTCCAGGGCGCCCCCGAGATGATTGACCACGCGGCCTACGGTGGCGTGGCGGGGAAGGGAGCAGCGGAGTGGACCTTGGTCGTGCAGCTGTCCGCCAGTCAGGTCCTGGAGGGCTTCGCCGACCAGCTGTGCCACGGCGATAGTCCGGGGGCGCTTTCCCCTGAGCACGGTGACGTACCAGCGGGAGCCCTGGCGCTCTACGGACCCCTGCCGGGCGAGGTCCGCGATCTCGCTCGGGCGGAGGCCGGCGAGGAGCGCCAGCCGTTCGACCGTGGCGTACTCGGTGGGCACGCCGATGGTGCCGCGCAGGAACCTGCGGGCCTCCGGGATGGTGAGCGGGCGGGTGTCCAACCTCGGCGTCCCCTTGTGAGGGCCGGGGGACGAGAAGTGGCGGGGGCGCGCACTGCGGCTGTCGGGGGTGGTGGTGTTCACGGGCGGGCGCTCTCGGTTCGGGCCGTCGTCGCGGTCGGCGCGTCGGCGGTGACTTGCCGTTCGATGGCGGCGATGGGTGGCTGGTGCGCGGCCCGCTGGGTCTCCCCGGCCGGGCGGGCGGCGGCGCGGCGGGTCGGGGCCTCCTTGTCGGGGTGGGAATGAGTTCGCCCTGCCCGACGCCGGGGCGGGTCACGGTGACGCGGGGCCGGTCGCCGTGGACGTCCGGGACGCCGCGCACGGCCACGAGGTAGTGAGCGAACCACCAGTTGCGGCAGGTGCGGAACTCGCGACTGGCGGCGCGGGGGTCGTCCGGCGGGATGTGCACGTCGGTGAAGGGGATGGGCCGGACGCCGTCCAGGTGGACGGTGAGGTCCTGGACGGCGAGGGTCTGGGTGTGGCCGGGGGCGGCTTCGAGGGCGAGGTGGGGGTTGTCCTTCCAGCTGTAGGGGGTGGTGACGCCGCAGAGGTACCAGGCGATGGCGTGAGGGAACTCGTTTAGTTCGACTGTGACGCGGGTGATGTGTTCGTCGACGGCTCGGCTGTAGCGGCCGTGGAGGGAGACGGCGCAGTGTCGGCTCAAGTCCGCGCCTGTGACGTACTTGAGCCATAGGTGCCGGTACCGGCGTTCGCCGACCTGGACTGTGATGCTTGGGGTCAACTCCTCTATCCCATCTGATAGTTGATTCACACCATTTGTCTACATTTTATACTCCTTTAGGTGATTGCCCTAACTGCCGTCACGCTCAGCGCAGGCCGCCATCAGCGCCTCCACCAGCGGCTTGTGCCGGTTGTGCCGGTAGTTGCCGGGGTACTCCATGTTGAACTCCAGCTCCAGCGCGGCCCGCCGCTGCTCCGTCGGCAGCGCCCTCGGCCTCTGGCACACCGCGTAGATGTTCCCTCCGGTGGGATTGCCCCGGACTTCGACCTTCTCGAAGTACCGGTCCATCAACTCCCTCAGCGATTCCGGCGTGTGGAACCGCTGCATGGTCCACACCCCCTGCCTGAACGTCGCGGTGAACCCGTTCTCGTCCAGGAATTCCAGCGCCCGCCGGTAGCGGCCGTTGTTGCGCGCCTTCTTGCCGGCCATCCGGCGCTCGACCGAGCCGAGGGACCTGGTGCCCGTGAAGAAGGTGCCGTCGGCTGCGAGCAGGGAGTTGCAGGCCGTCACCACCGCGTTCTCGAAGTCCAGGCTGGTGACGGAGTTAAGGACCGAGTCGAGCACGACGACGTCGTACAGGCCGTTCGCGCGGACGTCTCGCTGGAGGTCGCGGATGTGCGAGACCGTCGCGGCGACGTCGAGGGCGTTCAGTTTGCCGGCGGCCTTGACGTGGGGCTCGTACCAGTGCGCGTCCCAGCCCTGCGCCTTGACGCGCTTGATGTATGCGAGTTCCCCGGCGCCGAAGTCGACCACGCGCTGGCCGGGGCGCAGCGCCGGCAGGACGTGCTGCTCGTACGTGGTGGACTTGTTGGAGTCGCCTTCGTCGCCGCCGAGGCGGTGCATCTGGCACCAGTGTTGGTTGTAGGCGCGGATGCCGAGCTGCGTGTAGTCGTACACGCCGTACTCGCCGTCCAGCCACACCGCCAGCTCGTCGGCTTCCTGCACGGACATGCGGTAGCACAGCAGCGGCAACTTCAGATCGGCCACGACCACCGCGTAGTCGTTGTTGAGGATGACCCGGCCGGCCGAGTCGGCGACGACCGAGCCCCAGGCGCCGTACCGGGTGACGAGGCGGCGGATCTCCGACTGGATCGCCGCGTTGGAGCGGGAGACCGCGGTGACGTCCTCCGGCTCGATCCACTCCCAGCCGTGCGCGTCCGGCGCGGATGCGCGCACCCGCACCTTGCTGCCGTCCGTCTCCACCGAGTTGTGCAGCAGGTTGAACTGCACTTCGTCGCCGGTGCTGACGTGCCCGTCGAGGAGGATCGCCGGGACGTGGCTCTCCCCGATGGCCTTCAGCGACTTGGTGCGCTGGTGGCCGGCGATCAGGATGCCGTTGCCGTTGACGATGACCGGCTTCACGCAGCCGTACAGCTTCAGGGACTGCTGAAGGCGGCCGAACGCCTCCTCGGACAAGCGGCGGGGGTTGTACGGGGCCGGCTTGAGACCGGCGACCGGATAGGCCTCGACGAACTCAGGCACCGGTCTGCTCCTGCCCGGCCTCGTGCTGGTCGAGGAGGTAGTGCGCGAAGCCGGTGTCGGTACCGCGCGCGGTGTAGAAGGCGTCGTGGACGTTGTTGAGTCGCTCGACCTCCTCCCGGGTGATCTGCACGCGGGTGGTGTCCCACTGCACGAAGCCCCACTGGAGGTGCTCGTCCGCCGTCCGCTCGCCTTCGCGTTCGATGGTCTCGGCGGCGAGCTGGGAAGGAAGTTCGATGCCGTCGAGGAGTTCATCGACCGCGTCCTGGTCGTAGCCGGTGCCGTCGAGGCTGCCCAGGCCGGACAGGATGTCGGCCAGCAGCTCGGTGTCGTACCCGGCCAGGTCGCTGGTGCGGTTGTCGACGATGACGATCTTCGCGGCGTCCTCGTCGTCGACGTCGACCCAGGTCACGGCGATCTGGTCCCAGCCGCGCTCGATCGCGGCGTCCCAGGTGTGATTGCCGGCCAGGATCTCGTTCGGGCGGCCGGTCCGCGTACCGCGGTTGACGACGATGGGCTTGAACTGGCCGTGCCAGCACAGGGATTCGGCGACGGCCGCGACGTCGCCGCGCCGCGGGTTGCGATGGTAGCGGGTCAGGTCGCCGATCGGGACGGCGAGGGGGAGGAGGGAGTCAACGATCCGGTCGATCGGTTCACGCACGGAACTGGTCCTTCGTAGGCCGATTCCCCGCGCCCTACGGGCCAACAGCCTAGACGATCAACGATCTCGGGCTGCCTGGCGCTTGCCGCCACGGAGTTGAACCGGAATCTGATGGCGCGTCGGACCTTTGGACAGCACCGAGGGACAAGCCCGAGGTTCACTCTTCCGCCAGACGTAGGGCGGACCGAGCGGTGCGCCCAGTCGGCGCCGCAGTCCCCGAAGCGATCGGCGCAACCTGCCCGCTGCCAGCCGCTTTGACTGCACGTTGCGCCCAGCCCGATACTCGGTGGCACGCCGGGGCGTCACAGTGCCGGCGTGGCCTTCTCCCATCAGTGTGAGGGCCGTGCTCGTTGGGTGATTGTCGCCCGTGCCGGACGCACGGGTCGCGGACAGCTCCACGCCCTTACCCCGCTCGACGGGGCCGAGTACAAGTAGGACCGCGCCGCCGGTGCCCAGTTGGAGCCCGGCCGCACCTCTGGACCGCGCCGGCGGGTCAGGCCAGCTTCGTTCCGCGACGCGGGAGGGGGTCGGCCGGACCCGCTCCGTGCGCCGCCGGCTCCTCTCCCCTACTTGAGAGGGGACTCTAGTGGTACAGGCCGATCTCGCCCCGGCTGGTTGGGCGGTGGTGGCCGTCGCCGCGATCGGCGGCGTCACGTTGGTGGTGGGCACGCTGTTCGACTTCTTCGCGTTGGTGTGCCGGAAGGCGACCGTGCTCGCTGGTGAAGTTCAGTCGGTCCGCCGGGCTTGGCGTGCTCTGCGTGGCGAAGGCGACGAAGCCGCTGACGACGACCGCGTTGGCGAGCGGCGGGGGGACGTTGCTGCCAGCCGCCCTGTCCGGCCGTAGCGGCTAGGGCTCACCGCAGCGCGTGGGGAACTGGTGCGCCCCGCCGGACGAGAACAAGTCCGGCGGGGCGGGTACGGGGTGTGGCCTGCTCTCCACGGTCCTCGTCCTGGGCTTCTTGTGATGTGATCCCGCTCGTGCAGAGGCGGCGAACAACGTAGCTGTTCCCGAAGGCAAGGCTGCTGGACAGCAGCGAGTCGAAACCCGGCATCGCCACTGCGCGCCCACGGTTGGCTCAGCAGGATGGCGGAGGTCGCGCCGGCGTTCAGCCGGTGGCGGCCCTACGGGCCATGTAGTCGGTGATGTCCTCGATGGTGACCCAGCGATTCAGGTCCTGGAGCACGTGCTCGCAGAGCTCCCGAAGCGTGGAGTTGGACTCGCTGCCGACAGCAATGCCGACAGCGAGTAGCGCCGCATCGCGGGTGGCGAACCGGCCCGGAAGCCACTCCTGGCCGTCGCGGCCGTGGTGCAGGATGAGCCAGCTCGTACCCTCTTCTGCGCCAGCGGTCGTGATGAGTTCGTATCGGCCGATCTGGTCGAACTTGGCTGCCATTGGGTCACCTCGCCGTTCAGAGTGTGTAGGGGCATCGGAGGTACGAGTGTGCCCGGCCGGATGGTGAGGCCCGGCCGGGCGGGTTCAGGAGGGTGGTCTACTCGCCGCGGTCTTCGTCCTGAGCTTCCTGCGGCGTGATCTCACCTGCGCAGAGGCGGCGGACGGTCTGCGTGCGGTCGTAGAGGCTGCTCTTCCCGGAGGCGAGGAGCCGGGCGGCGGCGGCAAGCCGGGCTTCGGCTTGCTCGGCCCGGTGGAAGAGGGCGTCGAGTTCGGGGTCGGTGATGGTGCTGGCCGTGGGCCGGGGCTCGGTCTGAGGCGGCTGGGGGTCGGTCATGTGGTCGGGCTCCGTTCGGGTGGTTCGCCGAGGAGGCCGACGAGACGATACCCGGTGCGCCGCGGGCGGCCGGTGCTCGTGGTCGCGGAGGCGTGAAGCGTGTTGAGGAGGATGAAGCGGCGGAGGGCCGAGCGGCGGCCGATGGTTTCGATCTCGGCCCGGTTGCCGTGGACGGCGATGATCCGGATCCGGCGCTTGCCGTCACCGGGGTGGCACGCCTCGTAGACCTGGTTGCTGCTGACCTGATGATCGGTCATTGGTCGTTGCACCTGCACAGGTTCGAGATGGGGTCACACCAGGAGTCGCAAGAGTTGCACCAGATGGCGCCGGGAACGGGCGGGGTGCGGTCGGGTTCGGGAATCACGGATGCCTTCATCTTCTGCTGACGGGTACGGAGCGCCAGGTCGAGCAGTTCGCGGTGCTGGGCGGCCTCGGGGTCGGGCCACCGCCGGCTGTACTTGCGGTGCCGGGGCGGGGCGGGCGAGAGCGGCGGCGGGCAGGCGCTTTCCCAATCGAGGGCTGCCAGGGGGCCGTATCTCTCGCGCATCAGGCGGTCGTACGCCTCGGGGTCGGCCGCGTCGTTGGCGGCGTAGGTGCTCATGCTGGTCCCTTGGGTGCGTGCAGGCCCGCCCGACGCGGAACGGAAGGGCGGGCCTCGTGACGAGCTGGCTGGCCCTCTCGCGGCATGCTCATGGGAGCTGCCCGGTTCCGGCAGGTGGGGCGCGGGGGAGTGCCGCCTGCCGGAACCGTGAGAGGGGTGTCACGGTGCACGTCGCCGGGGGCGGGTCCGGATGGGGCGGGCTCACCCCCTGGCGACATGCTGACCGTATCATCAATCTGTCCCCATACAAGTCAGGGCTTTGAGGAGCTGCCGGTCGCCGCCCTCAGCTCTTCGACGGTGCAGCCTTCGAATGGGGTGGTCCCGTATTCGTCGGCGTCCGGATCGCTCCCTGGCTCGTCGAACAGGGCGGCCTGCTTGCCGGTGGAGTACCAGGCGGAAGGTTCCATCTGGAGCCAGTCGGGCCGTTTGGGCACGGGATCTCCTCAGGGTTGGCGCTGGGCCCCCTTGCGGGGGCCGCGAGCTGTCGGCGGGTCAGGCGGCGACGGGCTCCAGGGCCTCGTCGACGGTCTCAGTGTGCACGGCCTCGCCATCGGCGGCCTGGGCCTGCTCGGCGATGGCCTCGGCGAGCAGGGTGTCGAACTCGGCGTCCAGGTTGGCGGTGCCCTCCGGCTCGCCGGTGGGGGCCTCGGCCTGGTCGGCGTCGGAGTTCTCCTCGGCGAGGTTGGGTGCGGCGCCGGCGGTGGAGACGATGATCTCGCGGGCGTCGGCGCGGACCTTGGCCTGGCGCATGGCGAACCGGGCGTCCTGGACCGCCTTGCTGACGCGGTCGAGCTGGCCGATGCGGGCCCCGAGCTGGCCGCCCAGGAGGTCGTCCAGCTGCTCCGGGGTCATCTTGGCGATCTGCTCAAGCTCGCCGCGGATCTGCTCGATGCGGTCCAGCAGGTTGCGGGTCGCCTTCCGGGCGGCGGTGCGCTCCTCTCGCTGCTCCTCGGTCAGCTCCTCGACCTCGAACATGGAGGGCTGGCGCTCCTGCTCGCGGACCTGGTGGGCGAAGTGCAGGAGGTCGTTCTCGGTCATCGCCTCCTCGCTGTTCTTGCCCTGGGTCCACTTCTTGAGGACGGCCTGCTGATTCTCCACCTTGAGCTCGGAGATGCGGTGGGCGGCGGCCAGGCCGATGTGGCCCTTGGTGAGGTGGTGCTGCATCTCGGGGATCAGGTCGAGGAGCTGGATGCGCATCTTCACGTAGGTCGCGGTCTTGCCGAACATGGCGGCCACGTCCTTGGTGGTGAGCTCGGTGCCGTCGTCGTTGCGGTCCTCGGTGATGATGCGGCGGAAAGCCGCGCCCTCCTCCAGGGCCGTCATGTCGGCGCGGTTGACGTTCTCGGCGACGGCACGCCGGAACGCCTTGATCTCGGATTCGATCTCGATGATCTGGGCCTTGATCGTGGTCAGGCCGGCCGCGCTGGCAGCCCGGTAGCGGCGTTCGCCGAGGATCAGCTCGTACTTGCCCGCACCGGCGGGCCGGACCTCGACAGGGGAGATGACGCCGAACTCCTCCACGGAGGCGATCAACTCCTTCATCTTCTCCTCATCGAAGTACTCACGGGGCTGGTGGGGGTTCGGGAGGATCTGGTTCAGCCGCAGGGTCTTGGTGGTGGTCTTGGCGGTCGTCTTGGCAGTGGTCTTGGCGGTCATGGCGTTGCTCCCATCTCGGTGTGGAGGGCGTTCCCCCTCCTTCTGTCTTTATTTTATACTCAATCAGCGTGGGGGTGCAACATCTGGAGACAGAAAAGCCAAGAGCTTGGACGGAATGCCCAAGCAATTTGTCCGCAGCCAGTCAAAGCCAGGTGAGGTGCGAATTCAGGCCCGGGCAGTGATTAGGATTCGCCGCCCCGGGAAGGATCGCGGCCGGGGGAGATATCGCCCGTCTCACGACTGTTGATAAGGAGGAGGGCGGCCAAGGCTCCCCCGCCCGCCAGGGGGCTTCCGGCTCCGGGCTCAGATTCCACGCCTGAGCGGTGAAGTTCTGCGAGCACGCGCAAGACGCTTGCGCTGTCGATCGCCACCGGAAAAGCCCCCCTGTACCGTGCGCGCGAGAGAGGCCCGGGTCGCGCGAACCCGGCCGACGCCACCGTTCAGCGCCGGTCCCCACCACTGAGCTGCTCAGATGGCTGTCAGCGGCTGGCCATAGCTTGCATGCGTATCAACTGGGTGTCAATGCGTAAAGCCCTGTCATGCGATCCGCGAAGCGGATATCCTACCTGTTGCCGATCGCCAACAGAAAACCCTTTGGAAGGGAACCCGGGAGCCCAGGATGAGCACTCCAGCTGCCGCCGGCCGCCGGCCGTGGAGCTTGGCGTCGAAGCTTGCCTACCTGCGTGCACGCCTCACCCCGGAAGGCGAGAAACCCCCCACCACTAGAGAGCTCGCCTCCCGGACCGCAGACGAGCACGGCAAGCCCGCGCTCGACCACACAGTGATTCATGCCACCCTCTCGGGGTCCAAGACGAACCCCCCCTCGCGTACGATCCTCGGGCTGGCCCACGCATTCGACTGTCCACCTGCATTTCTACTGCCAGGGTCTGACGATCTGAAATCGCTGGAGGTTTACCACGACTACGAACAAGCCCGTGAGGCCTTGCGCCTGATCGCTCCCCTCGGCGAGTCAGGGGCCGAAGGTCTCCTCCAGGCCGCGCACGCCCTGCGCGCCGCACGTGGCCTTGCCCTTCCCGACGCTCCCCCTTCCCCTGCGGTTGCAGGCCGAAGGCCCCGCTCCGGCCGGCGGCTCTCACGCGCCGAATCCGCAGAAGCGAGCCGACGGGAGATCAACGGCCCGTTCAGATAGAACCGTCCCAGCCTGTGGCGGCCTGCACGAATCGAGATCGAATCCGCCGTGGACATCACGACGACACTGCTCCGTCCAGCCTTGGCCGTCACCTTCGTGGCGACCGTCGTCGCCGTGTGGTCGGCGACACGATGGAGCGGATGGCACAGCACAATCCACCGCTGGTCCCGCTCCATCACCACCATCGGGGGCCTGGTCGCCCTCGTCCTATCGGTGCCCGGTGTCTACGATCGCCTCGAAACCGTGCTGGGCGTGGAGAACCTGCCTGTGCTCCTGGCGCATCTGGCCGCCGTGGTCTCGCTCAGCGGCGTACAGCTGCTGCTGGTCCCGTGGACGTACCAGCCTGGCGCCTACCGATCGGCCCTGCTGGTGCGTACCGGGGTCGCCGCGGCGGTGGCAATAGAAGCCGTCGTGCTGTTCGTCGTCGCCAATGACAGCGGGCAAGGCTTCACCGACGACTATGCCGTCGACGATGGCGTGGCCGCCTTCCTGCTGGCCGTTGCCGGCTACTGGGCGCTGGCCGGTGCAGCTATCGCCTGGGACTGCGCGCTGCTCGCGATCGACAACGGCCGGGCGGGGCACCACGTCATCGCCGCCGGGCAAGGACTGATCGCCGCCGGGGCCCTGTGCTGCGCCCTGTGGGGCGTGACGGAGAGCGCGTTCGTCGTTCTTACTCAGACAGCCGGACGGGCATGGGCCACCGGCCTCCAGTGCGGCATCAGTTCCGTCTGCATCGCGGCCTTCGCCGTCTTCCTGTTCGCCGGGGTCACGGCGTGCTCCGTGCCGTCCCCCCGTCGCCGCCGCTGCTGACCCGGTCCCGTACGTCGCCCACGGGGGGCGGGGGAGGCTGGTTGCGCCACCAGAGCTTTACCCTGCCAGGCTTGATCGTGCGCACTCCCTGCCCGCCGGGGAACACGTCGACGCGGTGGAGCATCAGCTGCGCCAGTCCGGCCTTCGCCTCGGCGGGTGCCGCGTTCCACCAAGCCACCAGTTCGGGCACACTTCCGACGACCGGGGTGGCGGCCGCACGTTCCAGGACCCGGATGCGACGGCTGATCTCCTTCTTCCTCTGCTTCGCCTCCGCCTTGGCCGCCTTGGCTGAGCTGGCGGTGATCTCGTGGCGGAGCACCATGCCGGCGAGCGAGTTCACACCGGCGTTGAGGGTGTCCAGTTCCTCGCGAAGGTCGGCAGCCAGGGCCCGGGCTTCTTCCCGGGCGGCTTCCAGGTCGCGCTGGGTGGCTGGCAGAGCAAGCCTGGCGACGATCTGTTCGCCGAGGTGGTCTTCGAGCAGTTGGGCCGAGATCCGGACTCGTCCGCACGTGCCTGGCCGGTCAGCGCGCGGCCCGTCGGGACAGCAGTAGCCGGGGTGGCCCGCGTTTGTCCGCAGACCGTGGAAGCTGGCCCCGCACAGCCCGCACACGACGAGGTCACTCGACCCGTACACGTACTCGTAGTCGGCGGTCCGGCTGCCGGAGTCGCTCTGCGCTTCCTCGGCGTCCCGGTGTTCCAACTGGGCGAACTGCTCCGGGGTGAGGATGCCCGGATGGCCGGCGGCGACCAGGCGTCCGTCCGGCTTGCGCTTGAGCCCGGCGATCGCCGGGTTGCGGAACAGCCGGGCGACGGTTTGCCCGGTGAACTCGGAGCCCAGGGTGCCGACGAGCCCCTTGTCGTGCAGGTACGCCGCTGAGACGGAGAAGGCTCCGCCGTTGATCCGCAGCAGTGCCGCTTCCCGCAAGGCGTTGGCCTCGTCGTCCAAGAGCGCGGACTTGGCCGCGTCGCGGAAACCGAAGAGTCTCGGTGCCACCGTATCCTCCATCGAGCCCTCGACGTGATGGAGACTCTTGGAAGAGTCTCCATCACGTCGAGGGCATCACACATCGCCTGATGAGACATGCCCTTCGACACCCAAGAGCTTCCAGAGCGACGCGGTGAGCACTCGGCGCGAGCCGCCCACGGTGATCACGTCCAGCGGGAAGTTCCCATTCCGAATCGCTTCGTATGCCGTGTTCGGCCCGGTCCCGAGCGCACGGGCTGCGGTTACCACGTTGATGGTCACCGGCAGGCCCAGGACTTCTTGCAACGTCATGCCGCGTTCCGTCCGTGCGCCGTCGTTGGCCTTGCTGTCGATCTTCATCCCAGTCAGTCGCGTTTCTCCCCCGCGCCAACCGTGGTGCTCAGCGTACCCGCGACGGCAAGGCCGACGATGGGTGACGACGAGCAGTTAACGATAACGCGAAACAGTGAAGGATTCACAACCATAGAACCGCGGCTTGCACTCGGCGACCAGCCCGAACAGCCTTGCAGCGCAAGGGTATTGCGTGTACAGCGAGTGAAAAATAAGGCAGAATAGAACGCACATTCTAGTCACCGTCCGTGGCGGCCCACGGACGGTCAGGAAGCGATGCGAGAGGGCGCGGCTCGGACCGATGTTCGAGGAGAAGACCTACAAAAAGTGCATGTGCAAGGGCCTGCTGACCCATCGGCGCGGACCCCTCAAGGGCCAACCCGTCGTTGACGAAACCGGCCAGCAGAAGTCCGGCTGGCTGGGAACAGGGTGCCCCAAGTTGGAACAGCGGGATCACGGTACGTGGTGGTTCTATATTGAACTTCCGCCCCGCCCGGACGGCAGCCGGCACCGTGTTCGCCAAGGCGGCTTTCGCACACAGAAGAAGGCGGCCAAGGAATGCAAGAAGGTCTGGGACGAGAGCCAAGCCGGCCTCGACGTCGGCGTCCGGGAGACCATCGCCGAGTACCTTGACCGGTGGGCCAGCGCCAAGAACGACGTAGCGATCGGTACCACCGACAAGTACCGCGAGCACATCGAACTCCACATCAACCCGTTCATCGGCCACCTCGACCGCAAGGCCCTCCGCAAGGTCCACATCGACCGGATGTTCGCCGCGATCGCCGACCGGAACACCGCCATCGAGGTCCACCGCGACTACGTGCAGCTCCTCACGGCCGACTGCGACCGCAAGCGCGAAGCCTGGCGCCAAGGCGCGAAGCAGGACCGCGCCGTCCTACGAGCGGCTTGGCATGAGGCACGCGAACTCCTCGCCGCCGAACGCAAGAAGATGCGGCGCGTCACCGGCCTGGCCACCCAGCACCGCGTACGCGCCACCCTCTCCAGTGCCCTCGGCGACGCGGTACTCGCCGAAGAGATGACGAAGAACTGGGCGCACCTGGTGCGGCTGCCGAAGGCCAAGCCCCCGAAGCCCCTGCTGTGGACCCCCGCCCGGGTCGCCCGCTGGCGCGCAACTGGCGAGATCCCCAGCAAGGTCATGGTCTGGACGCCCCAGCTCCTCGGCCAGTTCCTCGACACCTACGTCGACGACGAGCTGTTCGACCTGTGGCACTTCATGGCCCTCCGCGGCCCTCGCCGCGGAGAAGCCTGCGCACTGCCCTGGTCCGAAGTCGACTTCGACGAGATGGAAGTGACGATCAGCCAGCAGGTCGTCTACGTCGCCAAGAAGCTGTTCGCAACGGAGCCGAAAGCCGACTCCGAGCGCACCATCAAACATCGACTCCGAGACGGCGCGACTCCTCGCCAACCGCCAACTCCCGCCAGGCCGAGCAGCGCGCGAAGGCCGGAGCGGCGTGGAAGGACACCGGCCTGGTCTTCACCAAGGAGAACGGCGAGGGCTACCACCCCGACTACCTCACCTACCGGTTCAAGAAGCTGGTCGAGGACGCCGGGCTGCCGCCCATCACCCTGCACGGGCTGCGCCACGGCGCCGCATGCCTCGCCCACGCCGGCGGAGCCGAAGCGAAGGACATCAGCGACCAGCTCGGCCACTCCGGCATCCAGATCACCCTGGACACCTACACCAACGTGTTCAAGGAGGCCCAGCAGGCCCAGGCCGAAGCCGCCCTGAGCCTCGTTCCCCGCGCCGGCCGACCGGCCGCCGAACCTGCGGCACCTGCGGCAGCGCCCACGCCTGCCGAAGCTCCGGTCCAGGCCGAGCCCTCGGTGCCGGTGCCGGTGCCGAGGGGCGGGCGGTTGACCGCGCTACGGCGAGCGCGAGAGAAGAGAGCAGCAGCTGTCCAGGCCACCGCGAAGAAACAGCGAGTTGGTACCGGCCTGACCCAGGCAGCGGGGCGGCGATCCGGAGATCGCCGCCCCGCTGCCGTCTCCGAACCCGTCAAAGTGCTATTCGGGCTCGGACTGGGCTGCCAACACATCGGTGAACCCGAAGCGCCGGGCCAGGTCCTGGTGAAGGGCCTCATACTCACGAAGTTCTTCCAGGAACTCCCGCCACACGGCGTCTCCTTCCGGGCCGAGGTGGGCGGTGGCCAGCTTGAACGCGGCCAGGCTGTCGTTGACCCGTCGGCCCCAGTTCTGGTTGTTGTCCCACCAGGCCCGGAGGACTTCCCGCAGCGTCTCCAGGTCGAGGAACCGCCCACACGGCACTACCGCCAGGTCGGCAACCGAAGCTCCGGAGTCAAAGCTCTTGACGTCGCGGAGAAGTGAGGCAAGGTAGCGCGTGTAGAAGGCGTCCTCCCGGTTGGCGATCAGGTAAGTCCTCGCGAGGTAGTGCAGGTTCCCCACTGCCTGCACCAACGAGGGAAACCCCTGCCGGAGTTCAGCGTTGACGACCAGCCCAAGGACTTCGAACTCTTCGCCCACGAGGCTGGGCTTGAGCTTCGCCTTGGCGCCAATCTGCTCGACCCGGGTCTCGAACAGCCCTCGAAGGGTCTCGGGGGCGGCCTTCCAGAAGGTCGGCATGTTCCCGAGTCTGGCGAACGCGGCAAGCTGTACGTCTGGCGATGCGGTGCCCAGCTTCGTCATCTGCTTGACCATCGCGTTCGTCACCAGCTCGGCGTCCCGGTCGGCGAAGCAGCGCAGGCACTCAGCCATCCGGTCCGCCAGCTGGTCCGCCGGCAGGGTGACTTGGGGGTCGTCGATCTGCAGAACGGCAAAGCGGGCCGCGAACTCCACCACCTTGTTTCGGGCCGCCGGGCGGACCCGATCGAAGTAGGTGTGGGTGAGGTGGGCCGGGTGCAGGACGAAACCCGGGTCGGCGACGGCGGCGGCGAAACTCGCCACGATCTTGCGACCCTGGCTCGGAGGGTGGATCAGCAGCGCGTCCAGCGCGGCCAAGAGGTGGGCGCGGGCGTACTCGGCGGTCGGCTCGTACAGCTCGCCGAGAGGCCGCAGGGAGGGGTGGGCACTCTGGTGGCGGTCCTCGCGCAGCCGGTCCAGCTGGACGTGCTGGCTGGAGTCGATCAGCTCCAGCGCGAGGGCGGCGTCGAGGATCTCCCGCTCGACTTCGAGCATCTTCCCTACGCCCTCCCGGCGCTTTTTCTCGTCGCTGGCGCCGCCGAGCTGCTGGGCTTCCTCGACCTTCTGCGCGAGGGCCTTGGCGTCCGGCTCGCCGTCTTCGGCGAGGACCTGCGCCTTGGCGATGAGGTCGGCGCAGACTGCGGTCCAGGTGAGGACGATCGCGGCTCGCGGAACGCCGGTGGCGTAGCTCCGGTAGGCATCTTGGACGAGCGGTCGTACGTCGGGGTTGTGGACGCGGGTCAGGCGTTCTTCGAGGTCGATCACCGGCTGGCCGTTCTTCCTGACCTCTCCGGGGTGCCCGCGCCGGGTGCCGCGGTGAGGTGCTGCTTCCGTTGTCGGCCGGGCGGGTGGCGGCGGCCGGGTGAAAGCGTGTCAGACGGGGGCTCTGCTGCGCCATGTCCACTAGAAGTCCACTAGAGGGTGAACTTCCGGGCCGGAGGAGGGCGAGTGGTGAACCGGTGCTCTACGATTGACGCGACCCCCATCGGCGTTTCGCCTGGTCAGAGGGGCCCATCGGCTGACGATCGGTCAGCGGCCGAGGTAGGGCGGGTGGGACTCGAACCCACGACCAAGGGATTATGAGTCCCCCTGCTCTAACCGGCTGAGCTAACCGCCCCCCGACTCGACCCGCCGGGGCCGACTAGCGGTCCTGGCAGCAGCAGACGGCCCCTCAGGGCCGCCCCGGCAGCATAGCCGGTCGATCACCCGTGGTGCGCGCCGGGGGCTCATCCGGGTACCCCCGTCCGTTCCCGCTCGCGCCGCCCGTTCGCGCCCCCTGCTCGCCGGTCCCGCCGCCACTGCAAAGGGCAGGCCGCAGCGCCGCGACAGCGCGGCGGTGACGCCCGCTCACCGGGTCGGCGACGGGCGGGGACGGGCGGCCGGGAAGCGCCGGCCCGTACAGCAGTTCGCACCCGGCCGACGGTGTTCCGGCGTTCCCGACACGCGGGCGGGCGGCCCGCCGCCGAGGCGGTTGCCGGTGTGGCGCGGGCCCTGGTAGATCTTGCTGCGTCCGCCGCCCGAGATCCTCGGGCGGGCCGCCGAGCGGAAGCGAGTGACGGTGCCGCGCACCTCTCCCCGAACCGGCCGTGTCACGGCCGCAGCGGCCTGCGCAGTGCTCCTGCTGGCGGCGACCGCGACCGGCTGTGACTCCGCCCCGAAGGCCGAGGACAGCCGTCCGACCGCCCGGCCCGCCCCGGCGGACGCGGCCGGCAACCGGATCGGGGCGCTGTTCGTGGACGGCACCGACGGCATGCGGGCCTGCACGGCGGGCGTGGTGCACAGCCGCGGCCGCAACCTGCTGATCACCGCCGCCCACTGCGCGGCCCCGCGCGGCACCGCGCTGGACGACCTGGTGTTCGCCCCCGGCTACCGCGACCAGCGTGCCCCGTACGGCAGTTGGACGGTCTCCGAGGTGCTGTTCGACCCGCGCTGGGGCACCGACGAGGACGAGGGGTACGACGTCGCGTTCCTGATCGTCGACCCGCTCAACGGCCGGCAGATCGAGGACGTGGTGGGCGCCGACACCGTCGCCACCGGGCTGGGCTTCGGGCTGAACGTCACGGTCACCGGCTACCCCAACTCCTCCGGTTCCCCGATCACCTGCCAGGGCCGCACCACCTCGCGCAGCTCCACCCAGCAGCGCTTCGACTGCGCCGGCTTCACCGACGGCACCAGCGGCAGCCCCTGGGTGACCGACAAGGGCGAGGTGGTCGGGGTGATAGGGGGTTACCAGCAGGGCGGGATCAGCCCGGAGGTCTCCTACAGCGTGGCCTTCGGCGACCGCCTCGCCGCGCTCTACCGGCAGGCCGGCGGCTGACGCGTCCTCGGCGCCCGGGTCCCGTCGGCGGCCAGGGGCCGAGGACGGGTGCGTGACGGAAAACACGAAAGCCCCTCGGTCTCACCGAAGGGCCTTCGCTCTGTACCGATCACCGTGACTTCCGGTGAAGCTCCCCCAATTGGACTCGAACCAATAACCTGCCGATTAACAGTCGGCTGCTCTGCCAATTGAGCTATGGGGGACCGCGCTCCTCCAATTGGACTCGAACCAATAACCTGCCGATTAACAGTCGGCTGCTCTGCCAATTGAGCTATGGAGGATCGTGCTTCCGCCTCGCCCACCCCGGTCTCCGGATCTCTCCGGGGCCCACGGTGCTCGCTGCGGGACATACATTAGCGCACTCAGGGGGGTGTTCCGCCAATCGCTTTCGGCTCCGGCCTCCCCCACCGCGGCGGCGGGCCGGTCCGGCGCGCCCGCGCGCGCCGCACGGTGCGGACGGGGATGCTGGTGCACGGCGGATCCGGCTGGCCCGGACCCGCCACCGGCAGGGCGGTTCACGGCCCGGCCGGACGGGTAGACGCGGCACACAATCGCGCGGCGACGAAGGGTGGAACCAGGGCATGTGGAAGGTGTCGTTGATCGTGGGCATCGGGATCGGGTACGTCCTCGGCGCCCGGGCCGGGCGGGAACGGTACGACCAGCTCGCCGGTGCGGCCAAGCAGTTGCGGGAGAACCCGCGGGTGCAGGACGCGGCGGGCAAGGCCAAGCAGCAGGCCGGCGCGGTGGCCGGGAAGGCCGCCGGGGCGGTGGCCGACAAGGTCGGGGAGAAGCTGCCGAACGCGCTGACCGAGCGCGTCCCGTACTTCGCCAAGCACCAGGGCGAGGACGACGGCTGGGGTACCGTCCGCCCCTGATCGCACCGCACGGCTCCGGCCCGGCACGGAACGCCTCCGACCAGGCACGGAGGGTCGGCGGCGGGGTTGGTTCCGGTACCGACTGGGCAACACTTGCGGCAGTCGGGCCCGCCCCGGCCGTCGACTGCGGCATGATCTCGGCATGGCCATCGTCGCGGGCATCGACAGCTCCACCACTCGCACCCGGATCGTCGCGTGCGACGCCGAGACCGGCGCCGTGCTGCGACAGGGCCGGGCCCCTCATCCGCTGCCCGAGGGCGACGAGGCCAGAACCACCGAGGTCGACCCGCAGACCTGGCTGCACTCGCTCGGCGACGCCGCTGCCGGGGCCTGCTGGAGGGCGTCCGGGCGATCGGGGTGTCCGCCCAGCAGCACGGCCTGATCGGCCTGGACGCCGGCGGGGTGCTGGTCCGGCCCGCACTGCTGTGGAACGACCCGCGCTCGGCGGGCTCGGCGGCCGCGCTGCTGGACGCGCTCGGCGGCCCGGAGCCCTGGGTGGAGGCGATCGGCGCGGTACCTGGCCCGACGTACACCATCGCCAAGCTGCGCTGGCTGGCCGAGTTCGAGCCGGTGTCGGCGCAGCGGATCGCCGAGGTGCTGCTGCCGCACGACTGGCTGGTCTCCCAACTGCTGGGCGGCGCCCGCCGGCGCACCACGGACCGCGGCGACGCGTCCGGGACCGGCTACTGGTCGCCGATCACCGGCGAGTACCGGCAGGACCTGATCAAGCTGGCGTTCGGCCACGAGCTGAAGGTCCCGGACGTTCTCGGCCCGGCCGAGCCCGCCGGGCACACGCCCGAGGGGCTGCTGATCTCGGCGGGCACCGGGGAGAACATGGCGGCCTCGCTGGGCCTCGGGCTGGTCCCGGGCGACGCGGTGGTGTCGCTGGGCGGCAACGGCACGATCTTCGCGGTGCACGACCGGGCGGTGGTCGACCCGTCCGGCCTGGTGTCCTCGTTCGCGGACGCGACCGGCCGGCACCTGCCGATGGTGGCGACGCTGAACGCCGCGCAGGTGCTGCGCTCCACCGCCGGGATGCTCGGCACCGACCTGGAGGGCCTGTCCGAGCTGGCCCTGCAGTCCTCGCCGGGCGCGTACGGCATGGTGTTCCTGCCGTACCTGGACGGTGAGCGGACCCCGAAGCTGCCGCAGGCGGCGGGCACCCTGACCGGCCTGCGGGCCGAGTCGATGGGACCGCAGCACGTGGCGCGGGCCGCCGTCGAGGGCATGCTGTGCAACCTGGCCGAGGCGCTGGACGTGCTGCGCGGGAACGGCGTCACGGTGAACCGGGTGTTCCTGCTGGGGACGGCCGGCCGGCTGCCCGCCGTCCAGCAGATCGCGCCGCTGGTGTTCGGCCTTCCCGTGGTGGTGCCGCCGCGCGGCGACCACGCGGCGCGCGGCGCGGCCCGGCAGGCCGCCTGGGCGCTCGCCGGGACGCCCGAGCCCCCGCAGTGGGAGCTGCCGGACGTCACGCTGCTCGCCCCCGACCAGGAGCACGACCTGGCGGTCGGCAACGCGGTGCGCCAGCAGTACGCGGCGATGCGCGAGCAGCACCACCCGGAGACCGCCGCCAGCTCCTGACGGGGCGTCGGGAACCGCTCCGCGGCGGGCTGCTGAGGATGCGTCAGCTGTCCCGTGGTGGCAACGTGGGGGCTCTCACCACTGGAGGGACGGTTCGTCATGGCGTTGCACAAGGGGCAGGGGTCGGAGCACGGGCGGGAGGACCGCCGGCTGCCGTTCAGTCCGCTGCACGTGCTGACCGATCCGCTGGGGGCGATGCAGGTGGCCCCGCCGCTGCACCGGCTGCCCCGGGTTCCGATCCCGCCGTCGGTCGCCCACCAGCTGATCCACGACGAACTGATGCTGGACGGCAACGCCAAGCTCAACCTGGCGACCTTCGTCACCACGCAGATGGACGAGTACGCGGACCGGCTGATGGCGGAGTGCCGCGACAAGAACATGATCGACAAGGACGAGTACCCGCAGACCGCCGAGCTGGAGCGGCGCTGCGTGGCGATCCTCGCCGACCTGTGGCACGCGCCCGACCCCGGGGTGGCGGTGGGCTGCTCCACCACCGGCTCCAGCGAGGCGTGCATGCTCGCCGGGATGGCGCTCAAGCGGCGCTGGATGCGGCGAAACGCCGACCGGTACGCGGCCGGGGCGCGGCCCAACCTGGTGATGGGCATCAACGTGCAGGTCTGCTGGGAGAAGTTCTGCAACTTCTGGGAGGTCGAGGCCCGGCTGGTGCCGATGGAGGGCGACCGCTTCCACCTGACCGCCGACCAGGCCGTGGCGCACTGCGACGAGAACACCATCGGTGTGGTCGGCATCCTCGGCTCCACCTTCGACGGCTCGTACGAGCCGATCGCCGAGATCTGCGCCGCACTGGACGAGTTCCAGAAGCGCACCGGCCTCGACGTGCCGGTGCACGTGGACGGCGCGTCCGGCGGCATGGTCGCGCCGTTCCTGGACCCGGACCTGGTGTGGGACTTCCGGCTGCCCCGGGTGGCCTCGATCAACACCAGTGGACACAAGTACGGCCTGGTGTACCCCGGCGTGGGGTGGGCGCTCTGGCGGGACGGCGAGGCGCTGCCCGAGGAGCTGGTGTTCAAGGTCAACTACCTGGGCGGCGAGATGCCGACCTTCGCGCTGAACTTCTCCCGGCCGGGCGCGGAGGTGGTCGCCCAGTACTACACCTTCCTGCGGCTCGGACGCTCCGGCTTCCACGCCGTCCAGCAGGCCTGCCGGGACGTCGCCCAGTACCTGGCCGGGGAGATCGAGAAGCTCGGCCCGTTCCGGCTGGTCACCCGGGGCGACCAGCTGCCGGTGTTCGCGTTCAGCACGGTCGCGGAGAGCCCGTTCGACGTGTTCGACGTCTCCCGGCGGCTCCGCGAACGCGGCTGGCAGGTCCCCGCGTACACCTTCCCGGAGGGGCGGACCGACCTGGCGGTGCTGCGGGTGGTGTGCCGCAACGGGTTCACCCGCGACCTGGCGGACCTGCTGCTCGCCGACCTGCGGCGGCTGCTGCCCGAGCTGGAGCGCCAGCCCGCGCCGCTCAGCGAGCTGGGGGTGCCGCAGCGCTCCGGGTTCCACCACTGACGGGCCGTCAGTCCAGGTAGCCGCGGAGCTGGTCGGCGGAGGCGTGCTCGCGGAGCTTGCGGAGGGTCTTCGCCTCGATCTGCCGGATCCGCTCCCGGGTCACGCCGAACAGGTGGCCGATCTCCTCCAGGGTGCGGGGGCGGCCGTCGTCGAGGCCGTAGCGGAGCTGGACCACCTGGCGCTCGCGTTCGCCGAGGGTGGCCAGCACCGCTTCCAGGTGCTCGCGCAGCAGCAGGAAGGCGGCGCTCTCCGGCGGCGAGGCGGCGTCGGCGTCCTCGATCAGGTCGCCGAGGGCGACGTCGTCCTCCTCGCCGACCGGGGTGTGCAGCGAGACCGGCTCCTGGGCGAGCTTGAGGACCTCGCGGACCCGCTCCGGCGACAGTTGCAGCACCAGGCCGACCTCGGCGGCGGTCGGCTCCACGCCGCGCTCCTGCAGCAGGGCGCGCTGCACCCTCAGCACCCGGTTGATCAGCTCGACCACGTGCACCGGCACCCGGATGGTGCGGGCCTGGTCGGCGAGGGCGCGGCTCATCGCCTGGCGGATCCACCAGGTCGCGTAGGTGGAGAACTTGTAGCCGCGGGCGTAGTCGAACTTCTCCACCGCCCGGATCAGGCCGAGGTTGCCCTCCTGGACCAGGTCGAGCAGGGTCAGGCCGCGCCCCACGTAGCGTTTGGCGACCGAGACCACCAGCCGCAGGTTGGCCTCGATCAGGCGGCGCTTGGCGATCCGGCCGAGCACCACCAGCCGGTCCAGGTCGTCGGTGAGCCGCTCGTCGGCGCCCGGGGTGCGGTCGAGCGCCAGCTCGGCGAACAGGCCGGCCTCGATCTGGCAGGCGAGTTCGACCTCCTCGGCGGCGGTGAGCAGCCGGATCCGGCCGATCTCGCGCAGGTACTGGCGGAGCAGGTCGGCGGCCGGGCCGGTGCCCTCGTCCAGGGCGGCTTCCGGGGGCTCGTCGGGGAGTTCGTCGGCGGTCGGTCCGGGTGCGGCCTCGAAGGCGTCCCCGGTGGCGTCGGCGGCCTCGGCGTCCCGGGCGGGTGCTCCGGGGTGCGGGCCGGTGCAGGCGACGCGTTCGGGCCGGCCGGGCCGGGCTGGAGTGGGATCGCGGCGTCCCGGGCGGGGCGGTCCGGTGCGGGCGGGCGAATGACAGCTCCACGGGCATCCCTCCAGGGGCCGCGCGCGGCCTGGGGGTGCCGCGCCACACCGGAGGGGATACCCAGCCCGGCGGGCCCGGGCACCTGCGGGCGTCCGCCAGCCGCACATCCGGCACCCGGCAGGCCCGCGGATGCCACCCGCACGGGCGGCTAAGGCCGGGTGCCCGGACGGCTCAGAGCGCGGCGACGCCGCGCGAGCGCAGCTGCTGCCCGTACTGCTGCAGGGCCCACAACTCGCTCTGCACCGGGTGCAGTTCCTCGGCGGTGGCGCGGTCTCCCAGCCGGCGCAGGTGGGCGCGGACCTCGTCCACCCGGCGGTCCACGGCCTGCAGGCGGAGCTTGACCAGGAACTCCCCCGCGTAGACCTCGTCGACCTTGCGGCGGGAGCGGATCGGCTCCACGGTCAGCTCGGTGACCAGCCCGCGGACCTGGTCGTCCGGGCTGGCCTCGCGGACGGCGCCGGTGAAGTCCTGCAGGCTCGCCCCGTACGCGGCGCCGCCGCACTGGCCGATGGCGCGGCGGACGGCCCGGTAGGGCGGGGTGGGGAACTCGTCCTCGCCGTACTGGTCGAAGGCCGGGCTGACCAGGTCCGGGTGCTGGAGGGCGAGCTTGAGCAGCTCGCGTTCGACGAACTGCCCCGGGTCGCGCGGGTTGAGCCGGAACACCGGCCGCTCCGGCCGGACGGGCTGCTGCCCGGCGGGCGCGGCGCGGCGCAGTTGCCGGTTCTGGCCGTTCTGCTGATTCTCCCGCTGCCAGCGGGCGAGCTGGGAGATCCGGCGGACCACGAACTGCTCGTCCAGGATGCCGACCATGCCGGCCAGTTGGACGGCGTACTCGTGCTGGATCGACCGGTCCTTGATCTTGACGATGATCCCGGCGGCCTCTTCGAGGGCGGCGGCGCGGCCCTCGGCGGTGTCGACCCGGTGCCGGGCGACCGCCGAGCGGAGCGCGAACTCGAACAGCGGGACGGGGTTCTCCACCAGGGTGCGGACCGCCTCGTCGCCCTGGGCGAGGCGCAGTTCGCACGGGTCCATGCCGCCGGGGGTGATGGCGATGGAGGTGCGGGCGGCGAACTTCTGGTCGTCCTCGAAGGCCCGCAGGGCGGCCTTCTGGCCGGCGGCGTCGCCGTCGAAGGTGAAGACCGTCTCACCGCGGTAGGTGGAGGTGTCCATCAGCAGCCGGCGGATGATCTTGATGTGGTCCTCGCCGAACGCGGTGCCGCAGGTGGCCACCGCCGTGGTGACGCCCGCCAGGTGACAGGCCATCACATCGGTGTAGCCCTCGACCACCACCGCCCGGCCGGACTTGGCGATCTCCTTGCGGGCCAGGTCGATGCCGTACAGGACGTTGGACTTCTTGTAGATCGGCGTCTCGGGGGTGTTCAGGTACTTCGGGCCGTTGTCGTCCTCGCGCAGCCGGCGCGCGCCGAAGCCCACCACGTCGCCCGAGCTGTCCCGGATCGGCCAGACCAGGCGGCCCCGGAAGCGGTCGATCAGGCCGCCGCGCTGCCCCTGCGAGGCCAGGCCGCCGACCGAGATCTCCTTGTCGGTGAAGCCGCGGCCGCGCAGGAAGCGCACCAGGTGCTCCCAGCCGACCGGGGCGTAGCCCACCCCGAAGTGCTTGGCGGCGGCCTCGTCGAAGCCCCGCTCGGCGAGGAAGCGGCGGCCGATCTCGGCCTCGGGGGTGGCCAGTTGCTCCTGGAACCAGGCGGCGGCGACCTTGTGCGCCTCGATCAGCCTGGTCCGCTCGCCCTGCTGGTGGCGCGGGCTGTAGCCGCCCTCCTCGTAGCGCAGCGTGATGCCCGCCTGGGCGGCCATCCGCTCGACCGCCTCCGCGAACGAGCAGTGCTCGATCTTCATCAGGAAGGTGATCGTGTCGCCGGACTCGCCGCAGCCGAAGCAGTGGAAGACGCCCTTGCCGGGGTGCACGTAGAACGACGCGGACTTCTCGTCGTGGAACGGGCACACGCCCTTCAGCTGGGCGCCGCCGCCGTTGGCCAACTGCACGTAGTCGCCGACCACGGCGTCGATCGGCAGAGCGGCACGCACCGCCTGCACATCCTCGTCCCTGATCCTCCCGGCCACTTGGAAAGTCTACGGGAGCGGGTCGGACAATCCGGGGGCACCGGCCCGGGGCGGATCAGCCGGGCCGGCCGACCAGCTTGGCGTGCAGCGCGAGGGCCGAGGCGTCGGTCAGGGTGGCGATCTGGTCGATCACGGTGCGCAGGGCGGCGCGGTCGTCCTCGGCCTCCGCGTGCATCGCGGCGAACACCGGGTCCAGCCCGTCCGGCGCGGTGCGCAGCAGGGCGTCGGCGAGCTCGGCGATCACCACCCGCTGGCGGGAGCGGAGCTGGGCCTGCTCATCGCGCTGCATCACGTACCGGACGGCGACCGCCTTGAGCACCGCGCACTCCAGCCGGACCTCGCGCGGGACGACCAGTTCCGCCGCGTAGCGGGTGAGCGGGCCGGGGCCGTAGCGGGCTCGGGTGGCCTGCTCGGCGGCCAGGCAGAACCGGCCGATCAGCTGGCTGGTGAGGTCCTTCAGGCCGGCCCGGGCGCGGGCGGTGCCGTCGTACGAGGCGGGCCACCAGTCCGCGGCGAGCAGCCGGTCGAGCGCCTCGCCGAACTCCTCCGGGCCGGTGTCCGCGGCGAACCGCTCGGCGATCGCGAACAGTTCGGCGCGCTCCTGCGGGGCGCGCAGCGCCGCCGGGTCGATGTGGCCGGCCTGCAGGCCGTCCTCGACGTCGTGGGTGGAGTACGCGACGTCGTCGGACCAGTCCATCACGGTGGCTTCGAAGCACCGGCGGCCGACCGGCGCGCCGGAGCGCATCCAGCGGAACACCGGCAGGTCGTCGCCGTACACGCCGTACTTGGTGGAGGCCGGGTCGGTGGGGTGCCCGCCGCGCGCCCACGGGTACTTGGTGGCGGCGTCCAGCGCGGCGCGGGTCAGGTTGAGGCCGACGCTGCGGCCGGGCCACGGGGAGAGCCGGACCTCGGGCTCGTCGAGCGGGGCGAAGCGCTTGGGCTCCAGCCGGGTCAGGATGCGCAGCGACTGGGCGTTGCCCTCGAAGCCTCCGCACGCCTCGGCGGCCTGGTCGAGCGCCTCCTCGCCGGTGTGGCCGAACGGCGGGTGGCCGATGTCGTGGGCCAGGCAGGCGGTCTCCACCAGGTCCGGGTCGCAGCCGAGCGCCGCGCCGAGCTCGCGGCCGACCTGCGCGCACTCCAGCGAGTGGGTGAGGCGGGTGCGCGGGAAGTCGCTGCGCATCGGCGCGACCACCTGCGTCGTTCCGGCCAGGCGGCGCAGCGCGGCGGAGTGCAGCACGCGGGCTCGGTCGCGCTGGAAGGCGGTGCGGCCGGGACGCTTGTCGGGCTCGGGCACCCATCGTGCTTCGGACTGCGGGTCGTACGGAGTGGTGTTCTTCATATGTCCGCCACCGTACGCCGGGTGACGGACATTCGGCCGTGCGCCGCGCGAACAGCGGGCGTCGGGCGGGTGCTCGGGCGGGTGCCCTCCGCCGTACTCCGACAGGCGGCCGGAAAATGCAGAGACTTCTCTGCAAAGAGGTCTATGCAGAGGACTCTCTGCACCCTAGTGTGATCCCCATGAACGAGCACCGCCCCGAAGAACACCCCGCCGCACCCGCACCCGCACCGAAGGACGAACCCCCGCGCCGCCGGCTCGACGCCGGTAGCCTGCGCGGCCTGGCCCACCCGCTGCGGATGCGGCTGCTGGAGGAGCTCCGGCTGAACGGCCCCTCGACCTCCGCCCGGCTCGCCGACCGCACCGGCGAGTCCACCGGCACCATCAGCTGGCACCTGCGGCACCTCGCCGAACACGGGTTCATCGAGGAGGAGACCGGCCGCGGCACCAAGCGGGAACGCTGGTGGCGCGCCGCACCGGGCGCGATCACGGTCGCCGCCGCCGACTTCGACGAGGACCCCGCCGCCAAGGCGGCCGTCGCCCTCTACCAGGCGGAGAACCTGCGCACCCAGTTCCAGCGGGTCGCCGACTCGCTCGCCGCCGAGTGGGAGGGCGACTGGCACGGCTCCGGCCTGATCAGCAGCTGGAGCAACCTGCGCCTGACGCCCGCTCAACTGCTCGCCCTCGGCGAGGAGCTGAGCGCCGTCGTCGCCCGCCACACCCCCGACCCGGACGCCGCCCCCGATCCCGCCGCGCGGCCGGTCCTCGTCCAGATCCAGGCACTGCCCCGAAAGGACCCCGATCGGCCATGACGTCGCCCGCCCCCGCCGAGTCCCGCCGCTTCCCGTCCCGCAAGGCCGCGCCCGCCGCCGGGACGCTCCCCCCGGGGTCGCTTCCCGCCGACCCGGCCGCCGGCCGGCCCGCCGGACTCCTGCGCCGCCACCGCGACTTCCGGCTGCTCTGGACCGGCGAGACCGCCAACAAGTACGGCTCCGCCGTCACCGGCCTCGCCCTCCCGCTGATCGCGGTCAGCACCCTGCACGCGAGCACCTTCCAGATCGGCCTGCTCGGCGCGGCGGGCTGGCTGCCCTGGCTGCTGATCGGCCTGCCCGCCGGAGTGTGGGTCGACCGGCTGCGGTCCCGCCCGATCATGCTCACCGCGACCACCCTCTCGCTGGTCCTGTACGCCACCGTCCCGCTGGCCGCCCTCGCCGGGACGCTCACGCTGTGGCACCTGCTGGCCGTCGCCCTGCTCGCCGGAGCGGCCGGGGTGTTCTTCCAGACCGCGTACACCGCCTACCTGCCGCAGCTGCTCGACCCCGCGGACCAGGCCGAGGGCAACGCCAAACTGCACGGCAGCGCCTCCGCCGCGGGCATCGTCGGACTCGGCAGCGGCGGCCTGATCGCCCAACTCGCCGGGCCGGTCAACGGACTGCTCGCCAACACCGCGACCTTCCTGCTCTCGCTCTGGTGCACCGCCCGGATCGGCCACCGCGAGACCGTGCGCACCGACCGGCCCCGCCGGGCGCTGCGCCAGGAGATCGGCGAGGGCCTGCGACTGCTCGCCTCCGACGTCTGGTTCCGCACCTTCACCCTGTTCGGCGCCGCCTCCAACCTGGTGCTGACGGGCTATCAGTCACTGCTGGTGGTCTTCCTGATCCGCGAGGTCGGCATCGGCGAGGGCACCGTCGGACTGCTGGTCGGCCTGGCCTCCACCGGCGGCATCGTCGGCGCGGCGTTCGCCCGCCGGGTCGCCGCCCGGCTCGGCACCTCCCGCGCCATGCTGGTGCTCGAACTCGTCCTGCCCGCCCTGACCGTCCTGATCCCGCTGACCGGCCGCGGCCTCGGCCTGGCCTGGTACCTGATCGGCGGCTTCGGCGCCTCCGCCGGCGTGGTCGCGGGCAACGTCATCAAGTCGACCTTCCAGCAGCGCTACTGCCCGCCGGAGCTGCTCGGCCGACTCTCCGCCAGCAGCGCGGTGCTCAACTTCGGCTCCATCCCGCTCGGCGCCCTGCTGGCCGGCTTCCTCGGCACCCAGATCGGCGTGCGCCCCGCGATGTGGCTGATGACCGTCGGCGTGCCGCTGGCCGCGCTGATCCTCTGGTGCTCGCCGATGCGCCGCGTCCGCGACCTGCCCACCGAGCGCCGGCCGCTGGACACCGCCGGCCTGCCCGCGGCGACCTGCACCGACTGACCCGCCGTCAGCCCTGACGGCCCGTCCGGCGCAGGGCGCTGGAGACGCCGGACCGGTACCGCTCCAGCACCAGCCGCGCCAGCAGCGGATGATCGCCGAGCGGGGCCGACGTCAGCGCGCCGCCCGCCGCGGCCGCCAGGCGGGCGAAGTCGCCCGGGGCGGTGAAGTACGAGGCGACCGCGACCCGCCGGTGCCCCTCCCCCGCGAGTTCGGCCACCCGGGCAGCCACGCTCGGACCGCCCGCCGCCACGAACCCCGCCCGGACCTCGACCCCGAGCCGCACGGACAGCAACCCGGCCTGCACCCCCACATCCTCTGCGGCGTCCGGATCCCGGGAGCCCGACGCGGCGAGCACCACCGGCTCACCCCGCCAGCCCGCCTCGGCCAGCCGGTCGGCCAGCACGCCGGTGAGCAGCGGGTCCGGCCCCAGCGGCGGGGCGCACTCGCCCGCCAGATGCGGAGCCGCGGACAGCGTCCGCGGGATGTCCGTCCTGCTGTGGTAGCCGCGGCTCAGCAGCAGCGGCACCAGCACCGCCCGGCCGCTCAGCCCGTCCAACACCTGCGGCAGCAACGGCTCGTTCAGCCCGAGGTGCCCGAGCCGGACGTCCAGCTCCGGCCGTGCCCCGCACAACCTGGCGTGCAGCCGCCCGAGTGCGGCTGCCGCCGCCGGATCCCGCGACCCGTGCGCCACCAGCACCAGCGCCGGACGGCGGGCCGCATGCAGCACCCGCACCGGAGCGGGCCGGCCGGGGAACGAGGTGGTCGTCATCCCGCCACCCTGCCGGACGGCTGTTTCACCCCGATTGCCCACCGGTCACGGCCGGTTTCCCGGACCTCACGAGACCTTGCGCGGGAGCGGCGGACTGCGGCCGACGGCCGGTCGATGCTCGGCCAGGACGGGAACGGCCGCCGGGCGAGGCGGGCAGGTCGGCGCGGTCCCGGCGGGTGCGACCGGTGCGGCGGGCAGTCCCGCTGGTGCCGGACGGCCCGGTCGCGCCCCCTCCTCAGCCGACGGGGTAGGAGCAGAACACCCGCGACCGGTCCGTGCGCCCGATGCTCCCGGGCCCGCTCCTCGGCAGCGCCCACCTGCTGACGGAACATCAACGCCTCACCCTCCGCGGCCCGCCGGTCACTGCTCGGCGCAGCTGGGGACGCCCGTCGGACGAGGTCAGCGCCCCGGCACCGGCCTGCCCGGCACGCCACCGACCTCCGTCGGGGCGGCAGGCAGCGCCCGCTGCTCCCGCTCACGGCGGCGTCGGAGAGCCCGCTCCTCGGCGGCATCCACCTGCTGACGGAACATCGACGCCTCACGCTCCGCGGCCCGCCGGTCACTGCTCGGCGCAGCTGGGGACGCCCGTCGGACGAGGTCAGCGACCCGGCACCGGCCCGCCCGGCACGCCACCGACCTCCGTCGGGGCGGCAGCCAGCGCCCGCTGCTCCCGCTCACGGCGGCGTCGGAGAGCCCGCTCCTCGGCGGCATCCACCTGCTGACGGAACATCGACGCCTCACGCTCCGCCGTCTGCACCCCGGCCTCCGCGGCCCGCCGGTACCAGTCGAGGGCGTGCTGCACCTGGCGGCGGTCGGCCAGCATCCGGGCGGCTGCGACCAGGGCGTCCCGGTCGCCGTCGGCGGCGGCCCGGGCGTACCAGTCGAGTGCTTCCTCGGTCCGGCCGCGGTTCTCGAGCATCTCGGCCGCCTCCCGGACGGCCTGCCGGTCCCCGGTGTCGGCGAACCGCTGCACCCATTCGATCGCCCCGTCGGAGGTCACCGAGTCGTACAGCATCCGGGACGCCTCCCGCAGCTGCTCCGGCTCCGGGCGGTTCGCCGAGCGGAGCAGCAGGTCCGCTTCGAAGTACCGGCCGCCGTCCTTCAGCAGTTCCACCGCGGCGGCCAGCAGCGCGGCGTCCGCCGGAGCCGACTGCCCGGCTGGCCGGGTCGCGACCGCCTCGGCGGCCGGGGCCGGCCGTCGGTCGAGCGGCTCCACCACCCGTACGGGCTCGGGCAGTTCGGGCCGGCCGCCCGCCCGGACGGCGACCCGGTGCCAGGCGGCGGACTCCCTGGTCCGCCCCAGGTCGGCCAGCAGCCGGCCGAGTTCACGCATCGCGTAGACGTCGCCGCGCCGGGCCGCCAGCTCGTACCAGTGCACCGCCCGGACGCGGTCGCCGTTCCGTTCCAGCATGTCGGCGGCCTGGAACAGCGCCGCCTCGCTGCCGGCTCCGGCCGCTTCGCGGTACCAGTGCAGCGCGCCCGCCACGTCGCGGTCCCGCTCGCACTGTTCGGCCCGCTCGCGCAGTGTCTGGGGATCGCCGAGGTACGCGAACCGGGGCTGCTCCCAGCACTGGCCGTGTCGGGCGAACGGCGCCGCGGCCTCCTGCCAGGCCAACTCCTCGCCGACGGCTCCGCCCTGCTCCCAGCCGACCACCGTCTCGTCGGTCCGGCCGGTAGCTTCCCGCACTTCTGCTGCCTTGCGCACCGTGGTGACCCCCTGTTCCCACGCGCTGTCCCACCGGACGATCGCCCGGCCCGTCCCCCCGACCGCCGCTCGGTCCTCGTCGCAAGCGGCGGATTCCCCGGGCTGTCCGCCGGTCACCACCCGCTCGACCTGGTCGTGTGCCCGGGCGGTGTCTCCGGCACCGGTGCTCAACTGCCCGTCCCCGACGCGCCGGTCGGCGGCGCGGCTCCCCTCGGGCAGGCGCTCCTCGGCCGTCGCGGTGCCCGGTTCGACGATGCGGCCGTCGGGTCGGGCCGAGCCGTCCGGTGGCGCGTCCTGTCCCGGGCCCGCCGGTCGATGGCACGCCGCCGCCTCGGGTGCCCGCGCCGCGCCGAGGCTGTCGCGCTCACACTCCGTCAGGTACGGCGTGGCGACGGCCGATACCGGTCGGCGGCGGTTGAGCGGCCGTGCCCCGGCCGGTCCGGCGGCCTTGCCGACCGCACGCCGACACCCGGCGGGCCGACCGCCGCCGCTGCCCGGGCCGCGGCGGAGGGCGCGGCGTTCGCCGCGACGAACCGTCCGGACCTGCGCAGCACCGTCCCGCCGCGGCTCTGGCGGGCCCGGTCGGCCTCCAGCAGGGCGGCCCAGTACCGGGCCCGGCGCACCGGCCGGCCGGCGGCGCGGGCCAACTCTTCCGCCACGACGGCGAGTCGGTCGGTCTCCCGGGGCACGGAGCGACCGGTCAGCCAGCCGTTGAGGGTGGACGGGCCGATGCCGCCCAGCCGGGCCAGGCGCTTCTGGGTGATCGTCCGGTCCCCGGTCGTGCGGGCCGCGTCCCAGAGCCGGTGCAGCTCGCGCAGCACCGCGGAGTGGGCGGCACGTCCCCTCACCCGCATGTCAGCTGCCATGCCAGCTCCCCGGCCGGACTCGGAGCCGATCTTCGAATCCGCTCCTCTGCGTGCAGGGTACGCACTCCCCTGACCCGGCGTACCCGGTTCTTCGGGAATCTCCTGCGGGATCAGCGATCCTGCCCGCGTCCGGGCCCGTCACCTGCTATAGGGCCCGTCGGGCGGGCCGAGGCTCTCACAACTGCCGCCGCCCGCCGCTGAGATCGAAGTTCCGGCGGCGAAACCGTGCCGCACAGGTCGGGAAACACCCCCGGGCGAGGCTCGGTGCCATGACAGCGGCCGGGGCGCCGAGGAGTGGGCCCCGGTCGGCGCTCCGGCGGCACCGGGGCACGATCCTGGAGGGACTTCCCGATGACCACCACCAAGCCCACGCTGCTCCTGGTCGGCTACGGCATGGTCGGCCACCGCTTCCTGGAGGCCCTGGCCGAGACCGGAGCCGCCGACCGCCACCAGGTCGTCGTGCTCGCCGAGGAACCCCGGCCCGCCTACGACCGGGTCGCCCTGAGCTCGTACTTCTCCGGCCGGACCCCCGAGGACCTGCTGCTCGCCGACCCCGGATTCGCCGAACGGCACGGCTTCCGGGTGCACCTCTCCTCACCTGCCGTCGCACTCGACCGGGCGGCCCGGGCCGTCACCACCGCCGCCGGGGACGTCTTCCGCTACGACACCCTGGTGCTCGCCACCGGCTCCGCCCCGTTCGTGCCGCCGGTGGACGGGCGGGACGCGGAGGGCTGCTTCGTCTACCGCACCATCGAGGACCTGCAGGCGATCGAGTCCTATGCCGCCGGGGCCCGGGTGGGTGCGGTGGTCGGCGGCGGCCTGCTCGGGCTGGAGGCGGCCGGGGCGCTGCGCGGACTCGGTCTGGAGACCCATGTGGTGGAGTTCGCCCCGCGCCTGATGCCCGTTCAGGTCGACCCGGCGGGCGGCGCCGCGCTGCGGCGGTCCGTCGAGCAGTTGGGCGTGGTGGTCCACACCGGCGTCGGCACCAGTGCGGTCAGCGTCTCGGCCGGGCGGGCCGTCGGCATGTCCTTCACCGACGGCTCGGAGCTGGCCGCGGACCTGGTGGTGTTCTCCGCCGGGGTCCGGCCCCGCGACCGGCTGGCGCGGGAGGCCGACCTGACGGTCGGTGAGCGCGGCGGCATCGCCGTCGACGCGCACTGCCGCACCTCCGACCCACACATCTACGCCATCGGCGAGTGCGCCCTGGCGGCCGACGGCCGGGTGTACGGCCTGGTCGCCCCCGGCTACGAGATGGCGGTCTCGGTGGCCCGGCGGATCGCCGGGCAGGCTGCGGAGCCGTTCACCGGCGCGGACCTGTCCACCAAGCTGAAGCTGCTCGGCGTGGACGTCGCCAGCTTCGGCGACGCGTTCGGCAGCACGCCCGGCGCGCTCGACGTGGTCTACTCCGACGCCCGCGCCGGCGTCTACAAGAAGCTGGTGGTCTCCGGCGAGGGCGCGCTGCTCGGCGGCATCCTGGTCGGCGACGCCTCGGCCTACGCGACGCTGCGCCCGCTCGCCGGCACCGGCCGCCCGCTGCCCGTGCCCGCCGAGTCGCTGGTGCTCCCGGCCGGCGCGGACTCCGCCGTCCGGCTGGGGAGTTCCGCGCTTCCCGACGACGCGGTGGTGTGCAGCTGCAACAACGTCACCAAGGGCGTCGTCCGGGCCGCCGTCGCCGACCACGGCTGCGGCACCGTCGCCGAGGTGAAGGCCTGCACTCGGGCCGGCACCAACTGCGGCTCCTGCGTGAAGCTGCTGGGCACGATCGTCGCCGACGAACTGGCGGCGAGCGGCGCCGAGATCGACCACGGCCTGTGCCCGTGCTTCGCCCACACCCGGGCCGAGCTGTACGAGATCGTCCTGGTCCGCCGGATCTCCACGCACCGTCAACTGCTCGCCGAGCACGGCCGGGCACCCGAGGGTGCCGAGGGCTGCGAGGTCTGCAAGCCGGCGGTCGCCTCGATCATCGCCTCGCTGGCACCCGAACTGGGCGTCTCCGGGCACATCCTGGACGGCGAGCAGGGTGCCCTCCAGGACACCAACGACCACTTCCTGGCGAACCTCCAGCGGAACGGCTCCTACTCGGTGGTGCCGCGGATCCCCGGTGGTGAGATCACCCCGGAGAAGCTCATCGTGATCGGCGAGGTGGCCAGGGAGTTCGGCCTCTACACCAAGATCACCGGCGGCCAGCGGATCGACCTGTTCGGCGCGGGCGTGGACCAACTCCCGCAGATCTGGCGCCGCCTGGTCGCCGCGGGCTTCGAGTCCGGCCACGCGTACGGGAAGTCCCTGCGCACCGTGAAGTCCTGCGTCGGCTCGACCTGGTGCCGGTACGGCGTGCAGGACTCGGTGGCCATGGCGATCCGGCTCGAACTGCGCTATCGGGGACTGCGCTCGCCGCACAAGCTGAAGGCCGCCGTCTCCGGCTGCGCCCGCGAGTGCGCCGAGGCCCGGGGCAAGGACTTCGGGGTGATCGCCACGGCGAACGGCTGGAACCTCTACGTCGGCGGGAACGGCGGCGCCACGCCCCGGCACGCCGACCTGCTCGCCCAGGACCTGGACGACGAGCAACTGGTCCGCCTGATCGACCGCTTCCTGATGTTCTACATCCGCACCGCGGACCGCCTGGAGCGCACCTCCGGCTGGCTGGAGCGGATCGACGGCGGCCTGGAGCACGTCCGCCGGGTGGTGGTCGAGGACTCCCTCGGCCTCGCCGCCGAGCTGGAGTCGCTGATGGCCCGTCACATCGGTGGCTACCAGGACGAGTGGGCGGCGACCCTCGCCGACCCCGACCGGCTGCGCCGGTTCGTCTCCTTCGTCAACGCACCCGGGGTGCCCGACCCGAGCATCCGGTTCGTGCCCGAGCGCGACCAGGTCAAGCCCGACCTGGTGCTGTTGTCCGGCGAGGTGCCGCTGCGGCCCGGCCTCGCCCCGTCCCTGCCCGTCCGACTTCTGGAGGAAGCCCGATGACCATCACCGCCTCGGCCACCCGGGTCGAACTGCTCTCCCCCGCCGGCTGGTCGCCGGTCTGCGACTGGGACCTGCTGGCCCCGGCCGCGGCGTCGCCGTCCTGCTGCCCGACGGCCGGCAGGCCGCCGTGTTCCGCGACGCCAACGACCGCCTCTACGCCACCGACAACCGCGACCCGTTCACCGGCGCGTACGTCCTCTCCCGCGGCCTGCTCGGCTCCACCGCGGACGGCCGGGTGTACGTCGCCTCACCCCTGCTCAAGCAGCGCTTCGACCTGGCCACCGGCGCGTGCCTCGACGAGGACGGCGTCCGAATCGCCGTCCACGCCGTCCACGCCGTCCATCCGGTCTGACGGACCGGCAGGTCCGTCGGACGCGGCCCGGCTCTACTGCCCTCCGCCGCCCGAGGTCGCCCAGGTCG
>NZ_KK853997.1:2758877-2760617 GCF_000696185.1 Kitasatospora cheerisanensis KCTC 2395
CACCCGGGTCGAACTGCTCTCCCCCGCCGGCTGGTCGCCGGTCTGCGACTGGGACCTGCTGGCCCCCGGCCGCGGCGTCGCCGTCCTGCTGCCCGACGGCCGGCAGGCCGCCGTGTTCCGCGACGCCAACGACCGCCTCTACGCCACCGACAACCGCGACCCGTTCACCGGCGCGTACGTCCTCTCCCGCGGCCTGCTCGGCTCCACCGCGGACGGCCGGGTGTACGTCGCCTCACCCCTGCTCAAGCAGCGCTTCGACCTGGCCACCGGCGCGTGCCTCGACGAGGACGGCGTCCGAATCGCCGTCCACGCCGTCCACGCCGTCCATCCGGTCTGACGGACCGGCAGGTCCGTCGGACGCGGCCCGGCTCTACTGCCCTCCGCCGCCCGAGGTCGCCCAGGTCGCCGAGGCCGCCCGGTGCTGTGGCGGGCCGGGCGGCGGGCTCAGTGCGGCTGGCCCAGAGCAGCGAGGACGGCGGCGGCCATGCCCTGCTCCCCCAGGGCGTTCGGGTGCATCGGCGCCAGCCCGGCCGCCGCGCTGAGCGGTTCGATCCAGCGGGTGCCCTGCGGCTCGCACAGGTCGTGGCCGACGGACGGGGCGTAGGTGTCGACGAATCCCACTCCGGAGGCCTCGGCCCGCCGGTGGAGCATGGCGTTCAGCTGCTGCTCCTGCTCGCCGACGAACACGACGTCGCCGGCCGCTATCCCGTCGCCCAGGGTCTGGGCGCACCGGGCCGGGTCCTGCGGCAGCAGCGCCGGATAACCGACCAGGAGGACCCGGGCCTGCGGTGCCCGCCGCTTGATCTCGGCGAGGGCGGTGGTGAGCCGCTCGTCGGCGGCCTGCAGCTTTCGTCCGATCTCGCCGCGGCCGGCACCGGCGGTGTAGTAGCTGCGGCAGGGAGCCTCGCTGTTGCTGCTGCCGGTCAGGGTGTGCCGGACGTTCTCCACCGCGCAGCGGCCCAGCACGTCCATGAATCCCATGTCGTTCCCGCCGATGCCGAGCGTCACCAGGCCGGTCGTCGGGCCGAGCGCATCCAACTGGGGCGGGTTGACCCCGTTGCCGGTCTGCTGGGCAGCTGTCAGTTCCACCGTCCGGGCGCCGCTGCAGCTGACGTCGGTGAAGTCCTTCAGGCCGAGCTGCTGGGCCACCAGGGACGGGTAGTTGACGCCGGATCGGCCGCAGCCCTGGGGTGAGCCGCCCTGCGGCGGGATCAGCAGGCCCGAGGTGAAGGAGTCCCCGACCGCGACGTACGGTCCGGTGACGGGCGTCGCGGAGGGGCTCGACGACGCCACGCCCTCGGGGCCGGGCGTCCGGGTGGTCTCGGCGGCACTGCACGCCGCGGTGCCGATCAGCACCGCCGCGGTGGCGGCCAGCAGGAGGCGGCGCACCTACTCCGCGCCGCGCTCGTGCTCGGCGAGGAACTCCTCGAAGCGGCGGCCCAGCTCGTCCGCGGAGGGCAGGTCGGCCGTCTCGGCCAGCAGGCTCTCGCGGTCGGCCGCGCCGGAGACCGCGTCGTACTGGCTCTCCATGCCCTGGATCGCCGTCCGCAGTTCGCCGTCGCCCTGGGAGAGTTGGTCCTCGATCTCGGCGTAGACCTCGTTGACGCGGGCGCGCAGTTCGCTGCCGGGCAGGACCAGGCCGGTCGCGGACTGGGCGGCCTCCAGGATCACCACCGCGGCGGCGGGGTAGGTGGAGCGGGCGATGTAGTGGGGGACGTGCGCCGCGAAGCCCAGCACGTC
>NZ_KK853997.1:2760637-2929603 GCF_000696185.1 Kitasatospora cheerisanensis KCTC 2395
GGCGTAGGTGTCGACGAATCCCACTCCGGAGGCCTCGGCCCGCCGGTGGAGCATGGCGTTCAGCTGCTGCTCCTGCTCGCCGACGAACACGACGTCGCCGGCCGCTATCCCGTCGCCCAGGGTCTGGGCGCACCGGGCCGGGTCCTGCGGCAGTAGCGCCGGATGACCGACCAGGAGGACCCGGGCCTGCGGTGCCCGCCGCTTGATCTCGGCGAGGGCGGTGGTGAGCCGCTCGTCGGCGGCCTGCAGCTTTCGTCCGATCTCGCCGCGGCCGGCACCGGCGGTGTAGTAGCTGCGGCAGGGAGCCTCGCTGTTGCTGCTGCCGGTCAGGGTGTGCCGGACGTTCTCCACCGCGCAGCGGCCCAGCACGTCCATGAATCCCATGTCGTTCCCGCCGATGCCGAGCGTCACCAGGCCGGTCGTCGGGCCGAGCGCATCCAACTGGGGCGGGTTGACCCCGTTGCCGGTCTGCTGGGCAGCTGTCAGTTCCACCGTCCGGGCGCCGCTGCAGCTGACGTCGGTGAAGTCCTTCAGGCCGAGCTGCTGGGCCACCAGGGACGGGTAGTTGACGCCGGATCGGCCGCAGCCCTGGGGTGAGCCGCCCTGCGGCGGGATCAGCAGGCCCGAGGTGAAGGAGTCCCCGACCGCGACGTACGGTCCGGTGACGGGCGTCGCGGAGGGGCTCGACGACGCCACGCCCTCGGGGCCGGGCGTCCGGGTGGTCTCGGCGGCACTGCACGCCGCGGTGCCGATCAGCACCGCCGCGGTGGCGGCCAGCAGGAGGCGGCGCACCTACTCCGCGCCGCGCTCGTGCTCGGCGAGGAACTCCTCGAAGCGGCGGCCCAGCTCGTCCGCGGAGGGCAGGTCGGCCGTCTCGGCCAGCAGGCTCTCGCGGTCGGCCGCGCCGGAGACCGCGTCGTACTGGCTCTCCATGCCCTGGATCGCCGTCCGCAGTTCGCCGTCGCCCTGGGAGAGTTGGTCCTCGATCTCGGCGTAGACCTCGTTGACGCGGGCGCGCAGTTCGCTGCCGGGCAGGACCAGGCCGGTCGCGGACTGGGCGGCCTCCAGGATCACCACCGCGGCGGCGGGGTAGGTGGAGCGGGCGATGTAGTGGGGGACGTGCGCCGCGAAGCCCAGCACGTCGTGGCCGGACTCGGCGAGCCGGTACTCGACCAACGCCTGTGCGCTGCCCGGGACCTGCGCCTGGTCGAACCACTTGGGGTGGCCGGCCGCCAGGTCGACCCGGTTGCCGTGCGGGGTGAGGCTGACCGGCCGGGTGTGCGGCACGCCCATCGGGATGCCGTGGAAGGAGACCGACAGCCGGATCTCGAAGCGCTCGACCAGATCCCGGACGGCGGCGGCGAACAGCTCCCACTCGGTGTCCGGCTCGGGGCCGGTGAGCACCAGGAACGGCGCGCCAACGGCATCGCGCACCAGCTGGAGGAGGATCTCCGGCGGGTCGTAGTCCGTCCAGCTCTCCTGGTCGAAGGTCATCGCGGGGCGGCGGGCCCGGTAGTCGACCAGCCGGTCGTGGTCGAACCTGGCGACCACCTGCGGCGAACCGTGCTCCAGCAGGTGCGCCACGACCTGGCCGCCCGCCTCGCCGGCGTCCATGAAGCCCTCGAAGTGGTACAGCAGCACCAGGCCGGCCCCGGCCTCGGCAGCGGCGCGGGCCGCCGCCAGGGCGGTCACCCCCTGCGGCTCCAGCTCGTACAGCTCCTTGGGATCACGCACAGCGCACCCAACCCCGTTCCGTCTCGTCGTCTCGGAATGCTTTCGGATCTGATCTGTCCAGCGTGCGACGGCTCGCCGGAATTCCCGCCCACGCACGAGTCTTCACTCCGTCTCTCGAATCCTCTCACCTCCGGCCAAAGTCGCTGGTCGCGGCCGTGGCGCGGCGGGCGGGCAGTAGGATGACGGGGCGTCTCGGCGTGCCGAAAGGACCCGCGCGCCCCCGTTGGCGCGCCGCGAAGTGACGCACCGCCTTCTGGCGGGTATCGTCCTCTCGCTGCCTCGCATCGTCGCGTCGTCGCGCCACGCCGTCTGTCACGTCGTGGGCCACGCCCCGGTCCGTTGCGCGGCCAGCCATCCATTGCGCACCTTGCCTTCACCTGGCCGCCTGCTTCGCTTCGTGATCTCGTTTCTCTCTCGGCCATCTCGCGGACGCACACTGTCCCGTCGCTCATCCCGCCGGATCGGTCCGTCGACCCGTGTCCGTACCGGCACCGCGCTGCCCGCCTCCGGGCTGCCGACCCGTCGCACGCCCGAGCCTCTGGCGTAGCGCGCCCGGGCGGCCGTTGTCCGGGGCCGGGGCGAACGACCACTGCCCGCACGCCGCGAACCCGGCACGCGGGCCCCCGACGACAGCCGAAGGACCGAAGGATCCGTGCCCGTACCCGTCACCCTCTACGGCCGCACCGTGCGGCTGGAGCCCCTCGCCGAGCACCACGCCGCGGCCCTGGCCGAGGCCGGCGCCGAGGACCGTACGACCTACGCCTTCACCCCTGTCCCGCACGGCCTGGAAGCCGCCCGGGAGTACATCGCGCGCGCCCTCGCCGATCAGGCGGCGGGCCGGTCGATGCCGTTCGCCACCGTGAGCACGGCGGACAACCGGGTCGTGGGCTCGACGCGGTTCCTCGAACTCGACTACTGGCAGGGGCCGCTGGTCTGGCCGCCCGTGCCGGGCATTCCGTACGGCGATCCGCTCGAGGCGGTGCCCGATGCGGCGGAGATCGGGAACACCTGGCTGTCGCCGCGGGCGCAGGGCACCGGCATCAACACCGAGGCGAAGCTGCTGATGCTGCGGCACGCCTTCGAGGGCTGGGGCGTGCAGCGGATCTCGCTGCGGGCCGATGCCCGCAACACCCGGTCCCGGATTGCCATCGAGCGGCTGGGCGCGACCTCCGAGGGGGTCCGCCGGGCGCACTCGCGCGGCCTGGACGGGGTGGTCAGGTCCACCGCGTTCTACTCGATCCTGGACGAGGAGTGGCCGGCCGTCCGCGACATCATCGAGCTGCGGATCGCCGCCGCGACCTCGCCCAGTGCGCCGGACCCGGCGCCGCTCAACCAGGAGTGCCTTAGACACGGCGGCTCCCTGGTCGGCGAGCCTGTGATCGGCAGCTCGCTGCTCCCGGCCGCCTGAGACGGCCTTCCGGCTCCCGCTCCGGCGGGAGCCGACCCGTTCGGGGCGGGTGCACGTGGGGGGTCGGCCCCCGCGTGCACCCGCCCCGGACGGCTTTTCGGGGTGGTGGGCTTCGACGCTCTGTCGAGTTGTCAAGGAGCGTGGGCCTCTTGAGGATTGGCACCACCTCCGCTCCGGGGTGTGATCCTTCTGACACTTCACCAGGGCCTGCCCGGCATCCGATCCCGGCTCAGCCCTCTTCACGCTCGCCCTCGGCGTCGCCCCCGTCGGCCTCCGAGCCGGCCGCCTCGGCGGCGGCGGCCAACTGCTGGAGAGCGGCGAGGTGGGCGGCGAGTGCGGCCCGGCCCTGCCGGGTCGCGGAGAGCCAGGTGCGCGGCCGCTTGCCCACGTAGCCCTTGCGGGCCCGCAGGTGGCCGAGCGCCTCCAGGCTCGCCGCGGTCTTGCTGAGCACCGAGTCCGAGACCTGGCAGTAGTCGCGGACCACGGAGAACTCCGCCTCCTGGCACCCGCTGAGGAAGGCCAGGACGGTGAGCCTGGTGGGCTGGTGGAGGGCTGGTTCGAGCCCGTTCACTGTGCGCTGCTCATGCTCTGCTCCTTGAGGTGTCGGTTGAGCAGGACGATGCCGCCGCACAGGGCCAGTCCGCCGCCCGCGCCGGCGGCGGCCCCGATCCAGCTCTGGTCTCCGGTGGCGAGCCAGGCGGCGAGGCCGGACAGCGCCGCCGCCAGGACGACGACGCCGAACGCCCGCATGGTGTACGGCGGGAGTCCGCGTTCGGCGAGCCTGGCGACGCCCCGGGCGTGCGTGGTCGCCCGCACTATCGCGGCCTGCACCAGCACCAGGCCGAGCGGGCACAGGAGTATCAGCCACTGCGCCTGGTGCTCGAAGGACTGCCCTATGGCCGCCCCGTACGCGGCGATCGAGAGGCCGACCCCGGGCCCGTACCACCAGGGCAGTGGCAGTGGCCGGCGCGCGGCGGCCTCGGCCCGGCCGGCGAGGGCCAGCGCCTCGGCGGGCGTGAGGGCGCCCGCGGGCGGGAGCCCTTCGGCCTCTCCGTTGGTGAACTGCTTGTCCTCGGCCATCGAATCCCCCGAGCGGCGTGCCGTCGGATCCGGCCCGCTGCCGGATCAAGTGCTGCCACTCTGGCACATGCTTTCCGTGATGGAAAGTAATTTTCCGACGGGCCGTCAGCAGCCTTCTCAGCAGCGCGGGTCGATCTCCTGGAAGGAGGCGTAGTGGTCGGCCGTCCAGTACTGCTCGCCGCCGCTGCCGGTGACGACCCGGCGGGTCCCGCGGTCGTCGGAGCCCGGGGTGACCACGGTGAACTCGTGGTAGTAGCCGTTGCTCTCGCGCGGCAGGCGGCTCTCCCGGTTCTCGAAGACGATGCCGTCCGAGCGGTACGGGTAGGGGCCGCCCTTGGCGATCAGGTTGAGGGTGTCGATGGCCTGCGAGGGCAGCTTGCTGCGGCACACGTCGGCGAGCGCGGTGCTGGTCGGCACCCAGGTGGGCCCGCCGGTGGGCGTCTTCGCCGGGGCGGTCGGTTTGGGGGCGGTGCCGCTCCGGGTCGCCGCGGCGGCGGGCGCGGACGGGGACTTCGCAGCGGCGGGGCTGCCCGAGTCTCCCCCGCCGTTCAGCAGGGCGGTCACTGCGGCGATGACGCCGACGAGTACCAGGACGGCGAGGCTGATCAGGCGGTTGCGGCTGCTCATGGGCCCAAGCTTGCCTCACCGGCTCACCCGAACGGCGCAGGCTTCGCGCGTGCCGGGCGGGGATCCGCGCCGCAGCGGGCCCGGGAGCCACGGCCGGCCCGTCCCGGGCGGGACGGAGAAACGCCGCCGGGGCGGGAACGGACGCCATTGTCCGTTCCCGCCCCGGCTGCTTCGTACGGCGGCTCTCCTGCGCCGAGCTCCGCCGTACGCCCCTCCCCTACGGAGGGGTGCGGTCAGTGATCCGCGCTGCTTCGTGTCAGCGCGAGTCGCTTCCCGCCGTCTCGATGGCGGCGCGGCCTGCCTCCAGGCGCGCCACCGGGATCCGGAAGGGGGAGCAGGATACGTAGTCCAGCCCCACCTCGTGGAAGAAGTGGACCGAGTCCGGGTCGCCGCCGTGCTCGCCGCAGACGCCGAGCTTGAGGTCGGGGCGGGTGGCCCGGCCGGCCTTCGCGGCGCTCCGGACCAGCGAGCCGACGCCGTCGCGGTCGATGGTCTCGAACGGGCTGACGCCGAAGATGCCCTTCTCCAGGTACGCGGTGAAGAAGGAGGCCTCGACGTCGTCGCGGGAGAAGCCCCACACGGTCTGGGTCAGGTCGTTGGTGCCGAAGGAGAAGAAGTCGGCGGCCTCGGCGATCTGACCGGCCGTCACGGCGGCGCGCGGCAGCTCGATCATGGTGCCGAGCTTGATGTCGAGGTTGACGCCGGTGGAGGCGGCGACCTCGGCGAGCACCCGCTCGCACTCGTCGCGGACCAGCTCCAGCTCCTGGACGGTGCCGACCAGCGGGATCATCACCTCGGGGCGCGGGTCGCCGCCGGCCAGCTTGCGCTCGGCCGCGGCCTCGGCGATCGCCCGGACCTGCATGCCGAACAGGCCGGGGATGACCAGGCCGAGGCGGACGCCGCGCAGGCCCAGCATCGGGTTGGCCTCGTGCAGGCGGTGGACCGCCTGCAGCAGGCGCAGGTCGTTCTCGTTCGGGTCCTTGCGGGCCTCGGCGAGGGCGACGCGCACCGACAGCTCGGTGATGTCGGGCAGGAACTCGTGCAGCGGCGGGTCGAGCAGCCGGACCGTGACGGGGAGGCCGTCCATCGACTGGAAGAGCTCCAGGAAGTCGCCCTTCTGCCGCGGCAGCAGGCTGGACAGCGCGGCCTCGCGGTCCTTGTCGTTGTCCGCCAGGATCAGGTGCTCGACCTCCTTGCGGCGCTCCTCGCCGAGGAACATGTGCTCGGTGCGGCACAGGCCGATGCCCTGGGCGCCGTACCGGCGGGCGCGGTTCGCGTCCTCGGCGTTGTCGGCGTTGGCGCGCACCGCGAGGCGGCGGCGGCCGTCGGCGTGCGACATCAGCCGGTGCACGGCCTGGACCAGCCCGCCCTGGACGTCGGCGCCGGCGTGCAGGGTGCCCTCGAAGTACTCGACCACCGGGGACGGCAGCACCGGGACCTCGCCCAGGTACACCTTGCCGTTGGCGCCGTCGATGGACACCACGTCGCCCTCGTGGACGACCTGGCCGTCGGCGGTGGTGAACTTCCGGTTCTTGGTGTCCACCTCCAGCTCCTCGGCGCCGCAGACACAGGTCTTGCCCATGCCGCGGGCGACCACGGCCGCGTGCGAGGTCTTGCCGCCGCGCGAGGTGAGGATGCCCCCCGCGGCGATCATGCCTTCCAGGTCGTCCGGGTTGGTCTCGCGACGGACCAGGATGACCTTCTCGCCGGAGCGCGACCACTTGACGGCGGTGTACGAGTCGAAGACCACCTTGCCGACCGCGGCGCCGGGCGAGGCCGCGATGCCGTAGGCGACCGGACGGGTCTCGGAGGTCGGGGCGAAGCGCGGGAACATCAGCTGGGCGAGCTGGTTGCCGGTGACCCGGTGCAGCGCCTCGTCCAGGTCGATCAGGCCCTGGTCGACCAGCTGGACGGCGATCCGGAACGCGGCGGCGGCGGTGCGCTTGCCGACCCGGGTCTGCAGCATCCAGAGCTTGCCGCGCTCGATGGTGAACTCGATGTCACAGAGGTCCCGGTAGTGGTTCTCCAGGGTCTCCATGATGGACATCAGCTCGTCGTACGACTTCTTGTCGAGCTGCTCCAGGTCGGCCAGCTGGAGGGTGTTGCGGATGCCCGCCACCACGTCCTCGCCCTGGGCGTTCTGCAGGTAGTCGCCGTAGACGCCCTGGGTGCCGGTGGAGGGGTCGCGGGTGAAGGCGACACCGGTGCCGGAGTCCTCGCCGAGGTTGCCGAAGACCATGGTGCAGACGTTGACGGCGGTGCCCAGGTCGTTCGGGATGCGCTCCTGGCGGCGGTACAGGCGGGCCCGGTCGCCGTTCCAGGAGTGGAAGACCGCGTGGACGGCCAGGTCGAGCTGCTCGCGCGGCTCCTGCGGGAACTCGCGGCCGGTCTCCCGGAGCACGATCGCCTTGAACGTCTCGACCAGCGCCTTGAGGTCCTCGGCGGTGAGGTCCAGGTCGTTGGCGGTGCCCTTGGCGTGCTTGGCCTCGTCCAGCGCCTCTTCGAACAGCTCGCCGTCGACGCCCAGCACAGTCTTGCCGAACATCTGGACCAGGCGGCGGTAGGAGTCCCAGGCGAAGCGCTCGTTGCCGGACTGGGCGGCGAGCCCGGTCACCGAAGCGTCGGAGAGGCCGATGTTCAGGACGGTGTCCATCATGCCGGGCATGGAGAACTTGGCGCCGGACCGCACCGAGACCAGCAGCGGGTTGTCCGCCTGGCCGAGCCGCTTGCCCATGTGGCTCTCGAGGGCGGCCAGGTGACCGCTGATCTCGTCGTTCAACGAGGCCGGCTCGGTGCCGGTCTCCAGGAACACCTTGCAGGCGTCGGTGGTGATGGTGAACCCCGGAGGGACGGGGAGGCCCAGGTTGGTCATCTCGGCGAGGTTCGCACCCTTGCCGCCGAGAAGATCCTTGAGGTCCTTGTTTCCTTCGGTGAAGGAGTAAACAAACTTCTGCTTCGCCGCCACGGGTCGTTCTCCTCGCACACGGTTGCCCTGACGCCGGAGAACATACCCATTTCGAAGGCTGCTTAGGGGAGCGAATAGCTCGTACGAGCCGCTAAGCGGGCGATTGGCCAGCAGATCGAATGCTCAAATGGGCGTTTGCCTGCATTGCTGAAATCGTCCGGATGACGCTTGCGATGCTTCAAGAAGTGAACACATCGCCACGCGAAGCTCACTCGAACCGGACACACAGTGACGGCATCGGCCTCACCGAGGTTCCCCGACTTGATTTCCTGCAACCAGCCTCGGCAATCCGCCCCGGAGCCCGTTCGGGAAGCGATCCGGACTTGTACACCTTGGCGAAGTCCGCTGACTGGCCGTCACTCGCCACGATATGTGGCCAGCGTCACGGGCGCATCTCAGCTGTCGGGCCGAGCCCGCCTACGCCGAGCGTCGCGTTCCGTTGATGATCCTGTCGCTCTGCGTATCGGAATTTCGCCTTTGAGGAGCCCCACTGTCCACCTTGGACAAGTCAGCTGGGACGGTTCGGCCAGGCCGCGAACGGGGCCATCTTCGCCGAATCGTACAGTTCATCCTCCAGAAGTGTCCAATTCGGCATCTTCGCCGAGTCGGGCGCACTCATACGGATCGTCCAACCAGCCTTCGGGCAGGACCACCCGGTTGTTGCCGCTGGTCCGACCGCGCGGGCCGTCGGCGCCGATCGGCCAGCTCTGCTCCTGGTCGACCTGGGCGAGGGTCTCGGCGAGTTCGCCGAGCGAGCTGGAATTGGCGAGCTTCACCCGCAGCTCGGAGCCGACCGAGAAGCCCTTGGTGTACCAGGCCACGTGCTTGCGGAAGTCGATGACGCCGCGGGCCTCGTCGCCGAGCCACTCCCCGAGCAGCTGGGCGTGCCGGACCATGGCACGGGCCACGTAGTCGAAGGTCGGGCGGGCGTAGTCGACGTCGCCCTCGAAGATCGACACCAGGTCCTTGAACAGCCACGGCCGGCCGAGGCAGCCGCGGCCGACCACCACGCCGTCGCAGCCGGTCTCGCGCATCATCCGCACCGCGTCGTCGGCGGACCAGATGTCGCCGTTTCCGAGCACCGGGATGCCGTCGGGCACGGACTCGCGCAGCCGGGCGATGGCCGACCAGTCGGCGGTGCCGCCGTAGTGCTGGGCTGCCGTGCGGCCGTGCAGGGCGATCGCGGCCACGCCCTCCTCCGCGCCGATCCGGCCGGCGTCGAGGTAGGTGAGGTGGTCGTCGTCGATGCCCTTGCGCATCTTCATGGTGACCGGGAGCTCGCCTGCGTTGCCGACCGCCTGGCGCAGGATGTCCCGCAGCAGGTTGCGCTTGTACGGCAGCGCGGAGCCGCCGCCCTTGCGGGTCACCTTGGGGACGGGGCAGCCGAAGTTGAGGTCGATGTGGTCGGCGAGCCCCTCCTCGGAGATCATCCGCGCCGCCTTGCCGACGGTCACCGGGTCCACGCCGTACAGCTGGATCGACCGGGGCTTCTCGCTCGGGTCGAACTTGATCAGCTGCATCGTCTTGGCGTTGCGCTCGACCAGCGCCCGGGTGGTGATCATCTCGGAGACGTACAGGCCGCGGCCGCCGCTCTGCTCCCGGCACAGGGTGCGGAACGGTGCGTTGGTGATGCCGGCCATCGGCGCGAGCACCACCGGCGGCCACACGTGCATCGGCCCGATGTTCAGCGGGGCGAACTCCGGCGCCTCGGGTGCTGCCGGGGTTGCCTGGGCGGAGTCGGGCGTGATGGTCATGCGCGGCAGATCCTCAAACGGGTAGGGGCCCAACGGCGGGAGATCCGGACTCTCCATTCTCCCTCACCGCCGGAGCGGGCCGCCGAGGCCTGCTCGGACACCCGCGGACCCGCCCGGCCGCGCCGTCGGCCGGGTGCGGGCGGTGCGCTCAGCCCAGCCCCCTCCGGCCCATCGTGACGGTGCCGGAGGCGGTGACGATGTCGAGCAGCCGCGGCGAGGCCGCGTTCTGCAGGGACGGATCGATCTCCTGCCGGCCGCCGTCGCTGCTGAGGTCGAGGCGGTACTGGCTCCCGTCGTCGGGAACCTGGAGGACGAGGTTGCCGGACGCCAGCCGGGCCGTCACCGAGGTCGGTGGTCGGTCGTACTGCAGGGTGACCTGGCCGGAGGAGGAGAAGAGTCTGGCCTCCGGGGACGTCAGCCCGGTGCCGATGATCTGGCCGGAGCCGCCCTTGGCCCAGACGGCGCCGCTGACCCGGGTCAGTTCGATCTGCCCGGAGCCGGTCTCCGCCGAGGTGCTGCCGGAGATGTCGAGGATCTCCGTCCGCCCCGAGCCGTTGCGGGACTTGATCGTGGTTGTGGCGGGAACCTGGATGTCCAGGGCGACGGTGCAGGAGAACAGCATGCGCGCCTCCGGGCAGCCGATGGATATCGACAGCGTGCCCGCGTCGATCCGCTGGCTCACGGTGGGCTTGCGCAGGGCCCAGGCGAAGCGTTCGGAGACCACCACCCGGTCGGTGCCGCCGGCCCGCACGGTGACCTGGGCCGGGCCGGAGTCGATGTCGAGCCGGTCGATCGCCTGGAAGTACGTCCTCTCCTCGGTCATGTTCCGCTGGGCCAGTCCGGCGCCCAAGGCGGCCGCCGACGTCCCCAGGACGCAGGCGAGCGCCACCAGCCCGATCGCCTTCCAGGCGCGGCGCTCCCCCGACGGGGCCGGCCGGCCGGGAGCTCCGGGCCCGGGCTCGGCAGCCATCGGGCGAAACGGCTCTCGGCCGGCGGGCGGGCCGCGGACTCCTGGGCCGGTCGTCGCGTCATTGGCTGATCTCCAGGAAGCGGAGCACCGCGAGCACCCGCCGGTGGGTGTCCTCGGCCGGCGGGAGGTCGAGCTTGGTGAGGATCGAGTTGATGTGCTTGGAGACGGCGCTGTCGCTGACCACCAGGGATTCGGCGATCGCGGTGTTGGAGCGCCCCTCGGCCATCAGCGCCAGGACGTCCCGCTCGCGGGGCGTCAGCCGGTGCAGCGGATCCCGGTCGCGGCGCAGCAGCAGCTGGGCGACCACCTCGGGGTCGAGCGCGGTGCCGCCCTCGGCGACCCGCTGGAGCGCCTCGACGAACTCGTCGACGTTGGCGACCCGCTGCTTGAGCAGGTAGCCGACGCCGCTGGTGTTCTTGGCCAGCAGATCGGCCGCGTAACGCTCCTCTACGTATTGGGACAGCAGGACGACCGCGGTGTCCGGCCACTGCTGGCGGATCATCAGGGCGGCACGGACGCCTTCGTCGGTGAAGCCGGGCGGCATCCGGACGTCCGCGACGACGATCTGGGGGCGGTGCTCCTCCACGGCGGCGAGCAGCGCCTCGGCGTCCTCGACGGCGGCGGCCACCTCGTAGCCTTCGCTCTCCAGCACCTTGACGATGCCGATCCTGAGCAGGACGGAGTCCTCGGCGATCACAGCTCGCATGGCAACTCCATGGTGATAGTGGTGGGGCCCCCGCGGGGGCTGGTGATGGCAAGTGATCCGTCCACCGAGGCGGCCCGCTTGCGCAGGCCGGTGAGCCCGGTGCCGCGGGTGGCGTCGGCCCCGCCGATGCCGTCGTCGGTGATGGTGATGAACAGCCGGTCGGCGACCCGGCGCAGGGCGAGGTCGACCCGGGAGGCCTTGGCGTGCTTGGCCGCGTTGGCCAACGCCTCGGAGACCGTGAAGTAGGCGACCGCCTCCACGGTGGGGGCTATCCGGCCCGAGAGGTCGACCGCGAGGTGTACGGGGACGGGGCTGCGCGCGGCGATGCCGGACAGTGCCGCGTCGAGCCCGCGGTCCTCCAGGACGGCCGGGTGCAGGCCACGGACCAGGTCGTGGAGCTCCTTGATGGCGGCCTGGGCCTCCTCGTGCGCGACGACGATGACCTCCATCGCCTCGGGCGGGATGTTCTTGAGAGTGCGCCGGGCGAGACCGAGGTTCATCGCGAGCGAGACCAGTCGCTGCTGCGCGCCGTCGTGCAAGTCCCGTTCGATGCGGCGGCGTTCGGCGTCGGCGGCATCCACCACGTCGACCCGGCTCTGGGCGAGGTGCTCGACGCGGCGCTCCAGCACCTCCGCGCGGTTGGGGCCGAGCAGGGCGCGGACCGTCCAGAGGTCGAGCGCGGCGAGCACGGCGACGAGCCACGGGGTGAGGAACAGCATCAGCAGGCCGCCGGCGGTGAGCAGCGCGCCGTCGGTCGTCCAGCCGAAGCCGGAGCGCAGCGGGTTGTCCATCGGGAGCAGCCAGACCCAGCCGTAGAAGCCGACCAGCACGAACGAGGTGCCCCAGAGGCTGAGGACCAGCACGGCGCAGACCGTCTGGAGCGGGGCCACCAGCAGGTGGTGGACGGCCTGACGCCACGTCAGCCCGGCGCGGAGGCGGGCCAGCCAGCCCGCGCCCGGCGGCAGTCGGCCGGGGATCTCCAGGCCGCGCAGGCTGCGGACCCGGCTGCGCTGCGCGGTCGTCATCAGGTCGAGCAGCACCACGATCACGAGGAGCCCGTACAGCAGCGCCTTCCCCGGGAGGGTGAGGACGATCAGGCAGGGCAGGCCCAGTGGGAGGCCGGCCGCCAGGAACAGCGAGTCACGGCGCGCGCTCGTGGACCACGGCGCGTGCTCCAGGGCGGCGCGGACCGCCGCGGGGCGGACCGCGGTGGAGCGGGCCGCCCCGGCGAGGCGCGTCCGGATCTTCGAGTCGAGCATGCGGCACAGCGTAGAGGCGCGCCGATCTTCGCTTCCATGGCGTGGGCCTCCGTCTTTGGGGTGTAGACAGCTACACCCCAAAGACGGAGCCGCACGCTACCGACAAGATCGTTGCACCGCAGGATTCTTGACGGCATGACGAATACGTTCCTGATGCGTTGTGGCCGAAGCACCTCCGTCGCCGCCCGTGGCACCGCCGCGGAGTTCCCGTTGACCGGGGCCGAACTCCTCGACGGCGCAGGCACCTTGGGCCTGCTCACCGTGGTCGGCCCCTGGTCGGTGCGCCTGCGCGCCGGCCGCCGTCGGGCCATGGAGGTGTACGAGTACGGCGAGTTGCTCGATGTGGTGGTCGAGTCCTCGCTCGGTGATGCCCAGTTGCGCGGCGCGCGGCGCGACCGGGCCGAACGGCCGGGCGGAGGGCCGGTCTCCTGCGCGTGGGGCCGATGGCCACCGGGAGCCCCACCCCGGCCGGTGCACTTCCGCTCGGGCGGGCTGCGCCGCCGTACGGTGCGGGCCGATGCGGTACGGACGGCGGGCCGGTTCTGGTTCGCCTCGGCGGCCGGGGAGTTCCGCTGGGCGCAGGTGGGCTGCGCGGAGCGCCCGGAGTCGGGGAGGGCGGCATGAGTACGTTCGTTCCGGCGCTCGCCCCGGTGGCCGGCGGGGTGCGCCCGGTCCGGTCGGCGGGCCCGGGCCTGCGGGTCGGGCCGGTGCGGGTGGAGCTGCTGTTCCTGGGCTGCGGGATGGTCCTGCTGCCCTGGGCGGTGCTGCTGGCCGCGCTGCCCGGCGGGCTGGGCTGGGCCGTGCTCGACGTGGTCGAGTCGGCCGCGCTCTCCACCGCCGCCGTGCTGCTGCGCCAGGGGCGCAGCCCGCGCGCCGCTGCCGGGCTGGCCGCCGTGCTGCTGGTGGCCGACGCCGGGTGCGACGTGGCGTCGGCGCTCGGCGGGCCCGAGCTCGCCGTGGCCCTGCTGATGGCCGTCTGCGCGGAGCTTCCGCTGGCCGCGCTGTGCTGCTCGGTCGCCCTCGGGCGGTCCGGGCCGGGCGCGGGCGGGTCGCCTGCCGCGCCCGCACGGCGGAGCGAGCGTCAGGCCGGGCCGGCCAGTTGGCGGAGGCTGTCCCGGGTGTGCTGGTCCTGGGGCACGTATCCGATCAGCCGGGTGCCGCTCCTGGGGCCGAGCCACAGGTTCGTGTACTCGAAGCGCAGCAGGCCGGTCCCGGGCAGCACGAACTGCTTGAACCCGTTGACCATTCCGGACACCTCGTGCCGCTGCCAGGCCTCTTCGAAGTCCGGGGAGGCCTTGCGCAGCCGGCCGACCAGCGCCTTCCACGCGGGTTCCGCCGCGTGGTCGGCCATCGAGGTCCGGAAGCGGGCCACCACCCCTGCTCTGGCGGCCGCCAGGTCCGCCAGGTTCCTCGCGAACGGAGTGTCAGTGAAGATCATCCACATGATGTTGCGGTCCTCTTCGGGGATCGTGTCCAAGTCCCCGGCCAGCCAGGTGTACGCCCGGTTGTACGCGAGGATGTCGAACCGGCTGCTGATCACCACGGCCGGGAACGGGTCGAGCTGGTCGACCATGGCCCGGATCGATCCGGAGACGGTGGGGCATTCCGCCACCGGCGTCGGGTCCTCGGCCCCGGCCAGCGTGAACAGGTGCGACCGCTCGTTGCGGTCGAGCAGCAGGGCCCTGGCCACCGCGTCCAGTACCTGGGCCGACACCTGGATGTCCCGCCCCTGTTCGAGCCACGTGTACCAGGTGACCCCGACGGCGGCGAGGCCCGCGACCTCCTCACGGCGCAACCCCGGGGTGCGGCGGCGCCCCACTGCGGGGAGGCCGACCTGCTCGGGCGAGATGCGCTCCCGGCGGCTGCGCAAGAACGTGGCCAGTTCGCGGCGCCGTTCGTCGGCGGGGGTGTGAAGCTCCGTGGAGATAGCCATGCCACCAGGGTGGACCACCACAGATCCTGTTGCCAGGTATTCCTTATACCTGGATAAACACCGCCTGGTACCAGGCTGAGAGGAGCCGCATCGTAGTACCCGTGACTCAGCAGACATTGCTACCGCAGATCTCGTCCCCGGTCCGGCCCGCGGTACCCGCACTGGGTGCCGCCGGCCTGATCACCGTCCTCCTCGGCGCCTTCCTCCCGATGCTTGACTTCTTCATAGTGAACGTCGCGCTGCCGACCATCGACCACGATCTGGTCGCCGGCCCCGCCGTCCTGGAGCTCGTCGCGGCGGGCTACGGCATCGCCTTCGCCGTCCTGCTCGTCCTGGGCGGGCGGCTGGGCGACGCCTTCGGCCGCCGGCGGCTGTTCATCGCCGGGGCCCTCGCCTTCACCCTCACCTCGCTCGCCTGCGGTGCCGCCCCCACCGCCTGGACCCTGGTCGCCGCCCGGGTCGCCCAGGGAGCCTCCGCCGCCCTGCTGCTCCCCCAGGTACTCGCCACCATCACTGCCACCACCAGCGGTCAGCAGCGCGCCCGGGCCCTCGGCATCTACGGAGCCGTCGGCGGCATCTCGGTGGTGATCGGCCAGGTCCTCGGCGGGCTCCTGGTCTCGGCGGACCTCTTCGGCACCGGCTGGCGCGCGGTGTTCCTGCTGAACGTCCCCTTCGCGCTGCTCACCGCGGTCATGGCGACGCGATACGTCCCGGAGAGCCGTGCCGAGCGGGCCGCCGGGGTCGACCTGCCCGGCACCCTGCTGCTCAGCGCGACCCTGCTGGCCCTGTTCGTCCCCCTGATGGAGGGCCGGGCGGTCGACTGGCCGCTCTGGACCTGGCTCTCGCTGGCGGCCTTCCCCTTCCTGGCGGCCGCGTTCGTGGCGGTGGAGCGACGGGCCGAACGTGAAGGGCGAGTCCCCCTCGTCCCGCTCTCGCTCCTGCGGATCCCGGAGATGCGGCGCGGCCTGGGCGTGGCCGTCCCCTATTTCACCGGGTTCGGCGGCTTCATGTTCGTGATCGCCCTGCTGCTGCAGGACGGGCTGCACCGGGGCCCGGTCGCCGCGGGCTGGGCACTGGTGCCGATGGCGGTGGGCTACTTCGGTGCCTCGCTGGCCGGCCCGCGCCTGGTCGGCCGCTTCGGCAGCCGGGTCATCACGGCCGGTGCGGTGGTCCAGGGCGCCGGTCTGCTCACCCTGATGGCCACCGCCCTGGGCGACTGGGCGCACTTCTCCCCGCTCCGGATGCTCCCCGGCGTCGCGCTCGCCGGCATCGGACAGGGACTGGTGGGCATGCCCCTGTTCCGGGTGGTGCTCTCCCGGGTTCCCGCCGAACGCGCGGGGGTCGGCAGCGGTGTGCTGGCGACCACTCAACAGTCCAGCCTGGCCCTGGGAGTGGCCACGCTCGGAACCCTCTTCATCGGGCTCGTCCCCTCGCTGGGAATGGCGAACGCGCTGGCTCTGGTGCTCGGCATCCAGGCGCTCGGTTCCCTGGTCATCTGCTGGCTGAGCCTCCGCCTGCCGCGCTCGGTCGGATGACGGCGGCCGCGCCCCGCAAAGCGAGACCGCAGCGCCAGGGACCACAGCGCCAGGGATCGCAGCGCCCGAGGCCGCGGTCCCGGGCCCTGCGTCACCGGGAACCCGGCACCACCGGGCCCGCGCCGGGCCGGCCCGGGCCTCCCCCGGTGGCGGCCACGGCCCACGGAAAATGGCGGGCCCGGCGCCCGGGGCCGGTGCGAGGATGGCGTCATGACGGCAGAACCGACCCTCCTTCCGAGCGACTCCCGCACCCGCGAGCAGCTGATCGCCGCGATCGCGTCCGGGGGCCGGCCCAAGTACCTGCACTTCTGGGGTCACCAGCCGCAGCGGGACGGCCGGATCGGCCCCGGTTCCCTCAGCCAGTGGTGGCCGTCCCCGTTCACCGTCGACGGGGTCGACTACCCCACCGCCGAGCACTGGATGATGGCCGGCAAGGCGCGGCTGTTCGGGGACCACGAGATCGTCCCGCGCATCCTCGGCGCCCGGACGCCCGCCGAGGCCAAGAAGTTGGGCCGCCTGGTCGCGGGCTTCGACCCGGCCCTCTGGGAGGCGCACCGCTTCGACCTGGTGGTGGCCGGCAGCGTCGCCAAGTTCGAGCAGGACGAGCAGCTCCTCGACTACCTGCTCCGCACCGGGACGCGCGTCCTGGTGGAGGCCAGCCCGCTCGACCGGATCTGGGGCATCGGACTGGCCGCCGACGACGAGAAGGCGGACTCCCCGGACCAGTGGCGCGGGCTGAACCTGCTCGGCTTCGCCCTGATGGAAGCCCGCGCCCGACTCGCAAATTGACGCTCCATCAGCCGCTTTCGGCGGGGCCGTTCGCGCTCTGTACCCTCACAAGTAGGGCGAGTCGGACGGGAATTGGACCGCATCCACAAAACCCGTCGATCTCCCGCACCGCGCCGGCACTCGCATTTCCGTCTCGAAAACGTTATGACTTACTCCCGTAACGTGGCCGCCGCATGGCAGCACCAGGATGGCCACCAGTCGTAGTGTCGGGGGACGTTTGGGTGGCCCCCCGTGGAGAAGTTCGGGGGCGGGGCGCAATGACCATGCGCGATCGGGGGCCGGAGGCGGCCGATGTCCAGACACTCAGAGCAGAGTTGGACGAGCTGCTCAGGGCGCGGCAGTTCGCCGCACAGCGCGAGCGCAGGCTCAGCGAGGAACTCCGGGCCGTCCACGAACCCGACCGCACCCCCGGGGCCGGCCACCCGCCCCGACAACCCGACCCCGAACTGCTCCGGCAACTCGCCCACGCCCAGAACCTCCGTGAAGGCCTCGGCGCACGCTGCCTCGAACTGAGCGACCGGCTACTGGCGGCCGAGGACCGCCTGCTGGCCGAACGCCCCATCAACGAACCACCGCGCCACATGGGCCGCTCCGCGACACGCCCCGCCACAGGTCCGGCCGCAGGCCCCGCAGCGAGCGAGCGCGCCGACCGCCCGACGGGCTGGGACGCGCCCCTGATTCCTCCGCAGCGTCCGCACTCGCCCGGCGCCCGGTTCGACGCGAACCACCACGGCGAGCCCGCCGCAGGCCCGCGCCCGGAGCGCCCCGGCTCGATCGCGAGCGCCCTCCCGAACCGCCCCCGTCCCGCCGACGACCGCACCGGACCGGCGGCACGACAGGCCTCCTGGGACCGAACGGGCGCACCTGGCCGACCCGTTGGCGATCCCCGGCCCACTGCTCCGACTCCCGACGAGCGGGGCCGGCGCACCGTCGCCGACTCCTGGAACCCCCGCACCGCCACCGCCCCGAGCACCACCCCTGCCGACCGGACGGCCGCCCCGGCAGCACAGAGCCCCGCCAACCAGCACGACAACCAGCACGGCAACCACCCGGGCAATGACCGCTTCCGCCCGCCCGCTCCGGGCCACGCTCCCGCACAGCCAAACAGCACCCCGCCGAACAGCACGCTCCTGAACGACACGCTCCCGAACAGCGCACAGCCGAACCCCGCCGGTCGGCCCACCGGCGGCCACCCCGCCCCGGCGCAGCCGCGCCCCGGCGGATCCCCGGGCCCGGCTGCCCCGGCCCAGCCGTCCGGTCCGGTGCGGGGGCGGACCGTGGCGGAGTTGACGGCGCTGACGCAGCGCATCAGCGGCCTGCACCAGCAGGGTGCGGCGCAGGAGTCCGCGGCCATCGTGCGGCAGGTGGCCGTGATGATCACGCCGGAGGACGTGACCCGGCTGGCGGCGCTGCTGCAGAAGAACGGGCCGGCGGGCTCCTCCACCTACCTGGCGCGCTCGGCCGCCGCCGGAGCGCCGGAGCACGCGGCGGCCACCCTCGCGGAACTGCGCCGCGAGGGGCTGATCGACGAGGCGGCCGACCTCTTCCACACGCTGTGGTCGGCGAGTTCGGCGGCCCTGCCGGCGCTGCTGGCCGCCCTGGAGCAGTCCGGACAGTCGGCCGACGGGCAGACCCTGCTGTGGGAGCGGGCCTCCGCACCGGCCGATGAACTCGCCGAGCTGGCACAGCACTTGAGGGCCGCGGGGCGCACCGACGATGTGCGCAACCTGCTGCGGCAGGCGGCGGGCCGACCGATCAACGAGGTTGCCGCGATCGCCGGCGCGTTGACCGGGGAGACTGCGGCCGCGCTGGTCGGCGAACTGGTCCGGCTGCGGTCGGCGAGCGACATCGGCCGGTTCGGGACGGCGATCCGGGGCGCGGCCGAGCTGTACGACACCCTGCTGTTCGCCGTGGACGACCTGGAGGAGAGCCGGGCCCGCAGCGCGTTCGCGGCGCTGCGTTCCGCGGGGCTGCCGACCGAGCCGGCGCCGCGCCCCCGGTCCAGGTCCCGGCAGCGCCGCTGAACGCAGCGGCTCCCGGTCCGCGAACTCGGGTTCGCGGGCCGGGAGCCGGAGGTGCTGCTCGGCCGGTGGGATCCGGCGGGTGATGCGGCGTCAGCAGCCGATCAGGCGGGCGCCCAGGTAGGACTTCACCTGGTCGAGCGACACGCGCTCCTGCGCCATGGTGTCGCGGTCGCGAACGGTCACCGCGTTGTCCTCGAGGGTGTCGAAGTCCACGGTGACGCAGAACGGCGTGCCGATCTCGTCCTGGCGGCGGTAGCGCTTGCCGATCGCGCCGGCGTCGTCGAACTCGACGTTCCAGGCGGAACGCAGGTCGGCGGCCAGGCCGCGGGCCTTCGGCGAGAGGTCGGCGTTGCGGGACAACGGGAGCACCGCGACCTTGACCGGGGCCAGGCGCGGGTCGAGCCGCATGCCGACGCGCTTCTCCATGACGCCCTTGGCGTTCGGCGCCTCGTCCTCGAAGTAGGCGTCGATCAGAAAGGCCAGCATGGCGCGGTTGAGGCCGGCCGCGGGCTCGATGACGTACGGGAAGTACCGCTCGTTCGCGTCCTGGTCGAAGTACTTCAGGTCCTGGCCGGAGGCCTCGCTGTGCACCGTCAGGTCGTAGTCGGTGCGGTTGGCGACGCCCTCCAGCTCGGAGAACTCGCTGCCGCCGAAGTTGAAGCGGTACTCGATGTCCACCGTGCGCTTGGCGTAGTGGGACAGCTTCTCCTTGGGGTGCTCGAAGAAGCGCATGTTCTCGGTGCGCAGGCCGAGGTCGACGTACCAGTTCCAGCGCTGCTCGAGCCAGTACTCGTGCCAGGTCTCGTCCTCGCCGGGCTTGACGAAGAACTCCATCTCCATCTGCTCGAACTCGCGGGTGCGGAAGATGAAGTTGCCGGGCGTGATCTCGTTGCGGAAGCTCTTGCCGACCTGGGCGATGCCGAACGGCGGCTTCTTGCGCGAAGTGGTCTGCACGGCGCGGAAGTTGGTGAAGATGCCCTGCGCGGTCTCCGGGCGGAGGTAGGCCAGGCCGGAGGCGTCCTCGGTGACGCCGAGGTGCGTCTTCAGCATGCCCGAGAACTCCTTGGGCTCCGTGAAGGCGCCCTTGTTGCCGCAGTTCGGGCAGTTGATGTCGGCGAGGCCGTTGGCCGGGACCTTGCCGTGCTTGGCCTCGTAGGCCTCTTCCAGGTGGTCGGCGCGGAAGCGCTTGTGACAGGAGAGGCACTCGGTCAGCGGGTCGTTGAAGGTCGCGACGTGGCCGGAGGCCTCCCAGACCTCGCGGGCGAGGATCACCGAGGAGTCGAGACCGACGACATCCTCCCGAGCGGTGACCATCGCACGCCACCACTGGCGCTTGATGTTCTCCTTGAGCTCGACTCCCAGCGGACCGTAGTCCCAGGCGGCGCGGGTACCGCCGTAGATCTCGCTGCAGGGGTAGACGAAGCCACGGCGCTTGCTCAGGCTGACGATCGTGTCGATCTTGTCGGCGGCCACAGTGCTCTCTTCAGTACGACGGCACGGTCAGGGCGCGGCTGGTTGCGCGCGCCCGAAGAAACTCAGGGTACCGGGGATGCGGGGGCGGGATTCAACTCGATAGTGGCACGGGCGGGCGGCCGGGAGGCGGTACCGGGAGTGAACAGTCGTGCGTGTTCCGGCGTGTTGGCACCTCGCCCAACCGCGCCGTCGGCCCGGCTCCCGCGCGGAGCGGAGGAGCACGGGCAGCACGAACAGGCCGCGGGCAAGGGCGCACGGGGCTGCCGCGGGAGGCTCGCGGAAGGTCGCGGGGGTCGCAGTGTGACCCCGGCCCCTCCGAACGCAAGTTGACAATCATTTCCACATAAGATGAGAATGGTTGTCATGAAGATTCGCCGTCTGTCGACCTCGATAGCCCTCGCCGCCATGGCCACGGCCGGCGCGCTCGTGCTCTCCGCCTGTGGCGGCACCAGCAGCGCGGCGGGCAAGGACGACGGCAAGTTGGACGTGGTGGCGTCGTTCTACCCGATGGAGTTCCTGGCCCGGCAGATCGGCGGGGAGCACGTCAAGGTCACCGACCTGACGGCCGCCGGGGTGGAGCCGCACGACCTCGAACTGACGGCCAAGCAGGTCGCCGCGGTGCAGCGCGCCGACGCGGTGATCTACCTGAAGGGCCTGCAGCCGACGGTGGACAAGGCCGTCGCGATGACCCACGCCAAGCACGTGGTGGACGCCACCGCCACCTCCCCGCTGGTGGACCACCACCTGGACGAGGGCACCGAGCACGAGGACCACGCCGCCGAAGCCGACGGCGCCGAGCACGACCACGAGCACACCGACGCCGCCGGCGACCCGCACATCTGGCTGGACCCGACCCGGTACGCGGCGGTCGCGAAGACCGTCGGCGCGGAACTCGCCGAGGTCGACCCGGCCAACGCCGCCGACTACCAGCGGAACACCGACACCCTGGTCGCCCAACTCGCCTCCCTGGACCAGGAGTTCCGGGACGGCCTGCAGAACGTCAAGACCCGGACCTTCATCACCAGCCACGCCGCCTTCGGCTACCTCGCCGACCACTACGGGCTGAACCAGGTGGCGATCAGCGGCGTCGACCCGGAGGCCGAGCCCACCCCGTCCCGGCTGGCCGCGATCCAGCGCGCCGCCAAGGAGAACGGCGCCACCACCGTCTTCTTCGAGGCCCTGGTCAGTCCCAAGCTGGCCAACACGGTGGCCGGCGACCTCGGCCTGAAGACCGCCGTGCTCGACCCCCTGGAGGGGATCAAAGAGCCGGCCGAACACGACTACCTCTCCGTCATGCGGCAGAACCTCGCCAACCTGAGGACCGCCCTCGGCGCGAGCTGAGCGACCCGCCCCACCGGACCCGGTCCGACGAAGCCGGCAACCCGGCAGCCCCGACCGACCCGACGAACCCGACCACCCGGACGAACCCGATCGGTACGGCCAACCCGGCCGACCCGACGAACCCGCCCGCCCCCCGAATCAACCGGCGCGAGCCGAGCGAGGAACCCACCATGAGTGCTGTCATCTCCACGGCAGACTCCGACCGGCTGCAGCCGTCCTCCGCCGAGGACGCGGAGCCGGCGGTCGTCAGCCTCCGGGGCGCGGTCGCCGCCGTCGGCGGTCGGCCGGTGCTGCGCGGCGTCGACCTCACCGTCCGGCCCGGCGAAGTGGTGGCGCTGCTGGGCGCCAACGGATCCGGCAAGTCCACCACCGTGAAGAGCGTCATCGGCTCGGTGCCGCTGGAGCAGGGCCGCCTGGAGCTGTTCGGCCGGCCGCTGCGCAAGTTCCGGGCCTGGCACCGGATCGGCTACGTGCCGCAGCGCACCACCGCGGCCGGCGGGGTGCCGGCGACGGTGCGCGAGGTGGTCTCCACCGGGCGGCTGCCGCAGCACGGCCTGCTGCCGTTCCGCCGCAAGGACCGCGCCGCGGTGGACCGGGCGCTCACCGCCGTCGGCATGCAGGACCGGGCCGGCGACGGTGTGGCCAACCTGTCCGGCGGGCAGCACCAGCGGGTGCTGATCGCCCGCGCCCTGGTCGGCGTGCCCGACCTGCTGATCATGGACGAGCCGATGGCCGGCGTGGACGTGGACAGCCAGCAGGTGCTCGCCGACATCCTGCGCACCGAGGTGGAGCGCGGCTGCGCGGTGCTCCTGGTGCTGCACGAACTCGGGCCGCTGGAGCCGCTGATCGACCGGGCCGTGGTGCTGCGCGACGGCTGCGTCGCCCACGACGGTCCGCCGCCGCGGGGTGTCGGCCAGCACGCGCTGCCCGGCCACGACCACGTCCACCCGCACGCCGACGACCACCACCACCGCACCACCCAGGGACTGCTGGCATGATCGAGATGTTCCAACCCGACTTCATGCAGCGGGCGTTCCTCGCCGCGGTGCTGGTCGGCATCACCGCCCCCTCGGTCGGCATCTACCTGGTGCAGCGCCGCCAGGCGCTGATGGGCGACGGCATCGGGCACGTCGCGCTGACGGGTGTCGGCCTCGGCTTCCTGTTCCAGGCCAACCCGATCTGGATGGCCGTGCTGGTCTGCGTGCTCGGCGCGATCGTGATGGAGCTGGTCCGCGCCCGCGGCAACCAGCGCGGCGACATCGCGCTGGCGATGCTGTTCTACGGCGGCATGGCGGGCGGCAAGCTGCTCGTCTCGATGAGCAGCCAGGCCGGTTCCGGCAGCCTGGAGAGCTACCTGTGGGGTTCCATCCTCACCGTCTCCCCCGGCGACCTGGCGGTGATCGGCGCCCTGGCGGCGGTGGTCGTCGCGGTCACCGCGGGCCTGCGCCGCCAGCTCTTCGCGGTCTGCCAGGACGAGGAGTTCGCCCGGGTCACCGGCCTGCCGGTGCGGGTGCTCAACCTGCTGCTCGCGGTGATGGCCGCGGTCACCGTGACCGTCGCCATGCGGGTGGTCGGCCTGCTGCTGGTCAGTGCGCTGATGGTGGTTCCGGTCGCGGCGGCCCAGCAGTTGACGCGTTCCTTCGCGGCCACCCAGGCCGCCGCGGTGGCCGTCGGCGTGACGGCGGCGCTGCTCGGCGTCGGCACCTCGTACCAGGCCGACCTGCCGTCCGGTCCGACCATCGTGATCCTGGCGATCCTGGCCTTCGCCCTGTTCAGCGCGGTCGCCGCGCCGCTGGCCCGGCGCCGGCACCGGATCACTGCCGAACACGGCCCTGCGGTGTGCGACGTCGCGCTGCCGGAGCAGGACGGGAAGGAGCCGGCGGCGCAGGCCCCGGCCTCGGCCTCGGGGGAGACGCTGTCAAGTCGGGGGCTGGCACAATGATGTGCGATACCACCCGATCAGCAGGAGGACCCACGGTGACCACCGCAGGCCCGTCGCCGCGCGCTCGATCGACTCGGCAGCGCACCGCCGTCTCGGCGGTCCTGGACGAGGTCGAGGATTTCCGCAGCGCGCAGGAACTGCACGACATGCTCAAGCACCGGGGCGACTCGGTGGGTCTGACCACCGTGTACCGCACGCTCCAGTCCCTCGCCGAGGCCGGTGAGGTGGACGTGCTGCGCACCGCCGAGGGCGAGGCGGTCTACCGCCGGTGCAGCAGCGGGCACCACCACCACCTGGTGTGCCGGCACTGCGGGGCGACCGTCGAGGTCGAGGGGCCGGCGGTGGAGCGCTGGGCCAACGCCGTCGCCGCGGAGCACGGGTTCAGCGACATCGCGCACACCCTGGAGATCTTCGGCACCTGCGGCGAGTGCGCCGCGAAGCGCCGGCCTTCCGAGTAGACGCCGCAGCGCACGACGGCGAGGGCCCGGATCGGGGAAAGTCCGATCCGGGCCCTCGCCGTCGTGCGGGGCAGTGCGGCGCCGGGCGGAGCCGTGCAGCACGGTCCAGAGCCGTGCGCAGTCGTGCGCAGTCGCGCAGACCGTGCCGTCAGCGCTGCGGCGGCACCTCGGCGCCGGCCTGGTCGTTCGGAATGGCCCCGCCGAAGCGGCGGTCGCGGCGGGCGTACTGCTCGCAGGCGCGCCACAGGTCGCGGCGGTCGAAGTCGGGCCAGAGCACGTCCTGGAACACCAGCTCGGCATACGCGGACTGCCAGGCCAGGAAGTTGGAGGTGCGCTGCTCGCCGCTGGGGCGCAGGAAGAGGTCCACGTCCGGCATGTCCGGGTAGTAGAGGTACTTCGCGAACAGCTTCTCGTTGACCTTCTCCGGGTTGAGCTTCCCGGCGGCGACGTCGCGGGCGATGGCCAGGGCGGCGTCGGCGATCTCGGCCCGGCCGCCGTAGTTGACGCAGAAGTACAGCGTCATGGCGTCGTTGTTCTTGGTCTGCTCCTGGGCGACCTGGAGTTCCTGGACGACGCTCTTCCACATCTTCGGCATCCGGCCGACCCAGCGGATCCGGATGCCCAGGGCGTCCATCTCGTCGCGGCGGCGGCGGATCACGTCCCGGTTGAAGTTCATCAGGAACTTCACTTCCTCCGGGGATCGCTTCCAGTTCTCGGTGGAGAAGGCGTACAGCGACAGGTTCTTGACGCCGAGCTCCAGGCAGCCGCGCAGCACGTCGAGGACGACGCCCTCGCCGATCTTGTGGCCCTCGGTGCGGGGCAGGCCGCGCTCCTTGGCCCAGCGGCCGTTGCCGTCCATGACCACCGCGACGTGGTTCGGGACCAGCTCGCCGGGGATCTTCGGCGGCTTCGCGCCGCTGGGGTGCGGGGCGGGGGCTTCGTACGTCCGCTGCTTGCTGCCGAAGAGCCGTCGCGCGACCATGTTCACTTCTCCACGTATCTCATCGAGCGGATGCCCCGCTCCAGGTGCCACTGCAGGTAGGCGGCCACCAGCCCGCTGCCCTCCCGCCAGTACCGCGGTTCGCAGGCGTCGGCGGTCTGCCAGTCGCCGGACAGCAGTGCGCCGAGCAGTACCAGTGTCTCAGGGGAGGGTACGGCACTTCCGGGTACCCGGCAGTCGCCGCACAGCACGCCGCCGGCCTGGAGGGAGAAGAACCGGTTGGGGCCGGGCAGTCCGCAGCGGGCGCAGTCGGTGAAGCTCGCGCCGTAGCCGTTGACGGCGAGCGAGCGCAGCAGGAAGGCGTCCAGCACCAGGTGCGACTGGTGGGTGCCGCCGGCCAGCGTGCGCAGGCCGCCGACCAGCAGCAGGTACTGCTGGACGGCGGGTTGGCCCTCGTTCTCGGCGAAGCGTTCGGCGGTCTCCAGCATCGCGGTGCCGGCGGTGTAGCGGGTGTAGTCGTCGACGATCCGGGCGCCGTAGGGGGCGATGGTCTCCACCTGGGTGCACAACGGCAGGGTGCGGCCGACGAGTTCGCTGCCGCGGCTGAAGAACTGGATGTCGACGTGCGAGAACGGTTCGAGGCGCGCGCCGAACTTCGACTTGGTCCGGCGCACGCCGCGCGCCACCGCCCGGACCTTGCCGTGCTGGCGGGTCAGGAAGGTGATGATCCGGTCGGCCTCGCCGAGCTTCTGGGTGCGCAGCACGATGCCGTCGTCGCGGTAGAGACTCATGGTGGTTCCCATTGTCCCGTACCGCACCGACAGGAAGGCGGGGGACGGCCGAGGGCGGCGGGGCGCGCAGCCGTGAGCCCGCACCGGGGTTGTGGGGCTTTCACCCGTGCGGTGCGGGTCACGGCGGGCCCGGGAGGGGGGAGTTCGGGCCCGGCTCGGGGGTGGGACGTCAGTGCGGGGCGCGGGTGGCCGCCTCCAGCAGCTGGTCGACCTGCGCGCCGGTGAGGGCGAGGCAGCGGCCGATCACGGCGAGCGCGGCCCGCTCCTGCGGGAGGTAGCGTCCGTCGGCGAGGGCGACCATCGCGCCGAGGGTGAGCAGCCGTTCGCGGCCCTGGACCAGCAGGTGCGGGGCGAGCGGTTCGAGGGCGGCGTGCAGTTCGACGGCCAGGCCGCCGCCCTCGACGTCCACGTCGAGGGGTTCGCCGCTGGTGTGTCCGGAGAGCGCGGCGAGCGAGGCCAGCACCTGGGCCTCGCCGCAGTCGTCGAAGCCGGCTTCCTTGATGACGGTGCAGGCGGCTTCCCGTCCGCTGCGGCTGCCGGTGCCGCCGGCGGCGAGCGCGGCCAGGGCGACGGTGTACTGCGCGTCGCGGAGCATCGCGCCGAGCCGGACCGAGGTGAGCTGGTCCAGGGTGTCAGTGCTGTGGCGGCCGCCGCAGGAGGTGCACTGGACGGAGCGGACCACGGCGCCGAACGGCAGGACCGGGGTGCCGAGCAACCGCAGCCACCGCCGGCCGTGCTGCCGGCGGTAGTTGCGGTCCCCGCCGCAGCCCGGGCAGAAGAATTCACCGAGGACATCCGTCCGCCAGCGAGGGCGGACACCCCACAACCCTGTCACGGCGCCACTCCCCAGACATGGCAGGCGGCCTGCGCATCAATGGGCAGGTCACGCGACCGGACGCCGTGGTCGTCCCACCGACCCCGGTTCCGGTCCGTCGATGTTGCCACGGTTACCGGCCCGTGTCAGCACCCTGAACGGGTGCCGAGGGGAAAATTTGTGACCGGCGACACACCTCACGGGCGTGGCCCCGAACGTTACTTGACGGTACGTCAGCAACGGCCCGCGAACACCCCGCCGGCCACCTGCGACCGCCCCGCCCGACCGTCCGCGACCGCCCCGGCCGACCGCCCGGCAAGGTTCGCCGGGGCGGTCGGCCGACCGCAGGTCAGTCGCGCTGCGCGGCCCGGTTGACGGCGCTGACCAGGGCCTTCAGCGAGGCCAGCACGGTGTTGCCGTCGATGCCCACGCCCCACAGCACCTTGTCGCCCACGGCGCACTCGACGTACGCGGCGGCCTGCGCGTCGCCGCCCTCGCTCAGCGCGTGCTCGGCGTAGTCCAGGACGCGGACGTCGGTGCCGATCGAGGCCAGCGCGTTGACGAAGGCGGAGACCGGGCCGTTGCCGGTGCCGGTCAGGGTGACGGGGGCGCCGTCGACGACCGCCTCGGTGGTCAGCGCGTCGCGGCCGTCCTCGGTGGTCAGGCTGCGGGAGCCGCTCAGCGAGATCCGGCCCCACGGGTTGGCGGGGGTGGGCAGGTACTCGTCCTGGAAGACGGCCCAGATGTCGCCGGGGGTGACCTCGCCGCCCTCGGCGTCGGTCTTCGCCTGGATGATCTTCGAGAACTCGATCTGCATCCGGCGCGGCAGGTCCAGCTTGTGGTCGTTCTTCAGCACGTAGGCGATGCCGCCCTTGCCGGACTGCGAGTTGACCCGGATGACCGCCTCGTAGCTGCGGCCGACGTCCTTGGGGTCGATCGGCAGGTAGGGCACGCCCCAGGTGTGGTCGGCGACCGGGACGCCCGCGGCGGCGGCGTCGGCCTCCAGCGCGTCGAAGCCCTTCTTGATGGCGTCCTGGTGCGAGCCGGAGAAGGAGGTGAAGACCAGGTCGCCGGCGTAGGGGTGGCGCTCGGGCACCGGCATCTGGTTGCAGTACTCGGCGGTGCGGCGGATCTCGTCGATGTCGGAGAAGTCGATCATCGGGTCGACGCCCTGGGAGAACAGGTTCATCCCGACGTTGACCAGGTCCAGGTTGCCGGTGCGCTCGCCCTGGCCGAACAGGCAGCCCTCGACCCGGTCGGCGCCGGCCATGATCGCCAGCTCGGCGGAGGCGACGCCGGTGCCGCGGTCGTTGTGCGGGTGCGCGGAGACGCAGACGAACTGGCGGCGCGACAGGTTGCGCGACATCCACTCGATCTTGTCGGCGTACACGTTCGGGGTGGACCGCTCGACGGTGGTCGGCAGGTTCAGGATGATCTCGCGGCCCTCGCCGGGCTGCCAGACGTCCATCACCGCCTCGCAGACCTCCAGCGCGTAGTCCAGCTCGGTGTCGATGAAGATCTCCGGCGAGTACTCGTAGCCGAAGACGGTCTCGTCGCCCAGGATCTTCTCGGCGTACTCCATCACCAGCCGGGTGCCGTCGGTGGCGATGGCCTTGATCTCGTCCTTGCTCGCCTTGAAGACCACCCGGCGGAACAGCGGCGAGGTGGCGTTGTACAGGTGGACGGTGGCCCGCGGCGCGCCCTTCAGCGATTCGACGGTCCGCTCGATCAGGTCCTCGCGGGCCTGGGTCAGCACCGAGATGGTGACGTCCTCGGGGATCGCGCCCTCTTCGATCAGCGAGCGGACGAAGTTGAAGTCGGTGGCGCCGGAGGACGGGAAGCCGACCTCGATCTCCTTGTAGCCCAGCTTCACCAGCAGGTCGAACATCTTGCGCTTGCGGGCCGGCGACATCGGGTCGATCAGCGCCTGGTTGCCGTCGCGCAGGTCGGTGGACAGCCAGCGCGGGGCCTGGGTGATCACCTTGCTCGGCCAGGTGCGGTCCGGCAGGTCCACGGTGCCGAAGGGTACGTACCGGTGGAACGGCATCCCCGAGGGCTTCTGCTGCACGCTCGCGGCGGTGATCGGGGTGGGACGGTCGACGAACGCGCGGGCGACGGAGGACTGTTCGGTCATGGCTGGGGCTCTCGGCTTCCCTTGTCGAAGGCGGTCTGCGGTCGGGGGATCAGGACACCCGACTCGGCCGACTGGCTGCGCCGCCGCGGATCACGCTGGGCGCAACACGACTCCCCGCGGCGAGGGGGCCGGCCTTCACTGGACTACAGGCCCTCGCCGCGGCAGCTAAGAAGAAGCAGCCGGATACGCATGATGTCGTCACTGTAACCCGGCCGGAGACCCGGCCGCAGTGAGCGCCGCCACGATCCCACCCAGTGAGACGGCGTCCGGCTGCCGGACCGTGACCGGACGGGCACGGAGCGACTGCCCGGCGGGTGCGGCAAGTTGGTGAAAAGCCTCGGCAAACCCGTTCGCCGCCCTGCACACTGACAACCATGCGTATCCAGGTCACCCGCACCGGCGGGTTCGCCGGCCTGCTCCGGTATGCCGAGATGGACACCGAGGCGCGCCCGGACGCCCCGCACGTGCACGCGCTGGCGCGCGAGGCGATGGCCGGCGGGCTGCGCGCGCCCGCGTACGGCGTGCCCGACGGCTTCCACTACGAGATCACCGTGGACGGCCGCACCGTGCACTGCGCCGACCCCAAGCTGACCGACTCGCAGCGCGAACTCGTCGGCCTGGTGCTGCGCGAGGGCGCCTGAAGCACCCGGCCGGCACGCCGGCAGCGGTCAGAGCCAGCCGTCCAGCGAGGCCAGGAACCCGGCCGGGTCGTCCCGGTGGATGCAGTGCCCGGCCCCCGGGACGGTCCGCACCTCGAAGCCCCGGCGGCGCAGCTCGGCGGCCTCCTCGGGCGTCACCAGGACGCTCGGGTCGGCGAGTTGGACCAGCGAGGGGACGGCCGGGGAGCCCGGCAGCACGGACAGTTCGGGGTGCGCCCACAGGCCGACGGCGGTGTCGCTGTCCCAGGCGGCGAGGCCGGCGAGTTCGGCGTCCACGTCCTCCGCGGCCCAGTCGGGGTGCATGGTGGTGATGAACTGCCGGGTGACGAAGCGCTTGAAGCCGACGAACGGCTCCGGGCCCATCCCGGGCCGGTCGTAGACGAAGGCGGGGTCGCTGTAGACGGCCCGGTCGGGCTTGAGCCGGTCCACGGCCCGCCAGAGCGCGAGCGCGCCCATCGAGTGGCCGACGGCCAGCGCGGCCCCGGCGGGCAGCGTGTCGGCGAGGTCCTCGGCGAACTGCTCGGGCCCGTAGCGGTCGGCGGCGGTGGCGCCCTCGCCGCGCGGCGAGGCGCCGTGGCCGCGCAGGTCGACGCCGATCACCCGGTAGCCGCGCTCGGCGAGGGCGGGGCCGATCACCCGCCAGGTGCGGTGGTCGGACTGGATACCGTGGATCAGCAGGGCGGTCCGGTCGCCCCCGCCCCACTCGTGGGTGTGCAGCTTCACGACCGGCCCCTCCCCTGTACGACTGTCCGACGCCCCGTCAGAAGCCGAGCTTACGCAGCTGCTTGGGGTCGCGCTGCCAGTCCTTGGCGACCTTGACGTGCAGGTCGAGGTAGACCGGCGTGCCGAGCAGCGCCTCGATCTGCTTGCGGGCGGTGGTGCCGACGTGCTTGAGCCGGGAGCCCTTGGCGCCGATCACGATGGCCTTCTGGCTCTGCCGCTCGATGTACACGTTGGCGTGGATGTCCAGCAGCGGGCGGTCGGCGGGCCGGCCCTCGCGCGGGATCATCTCCTCGACCACCACGGCCAGCGAGTGCGGCAGTTCGTCGCGCACGCCCTCCAGGGCGGCCTCGCGGATCAGCTCGGCGACCATGATCTGCTCGGGCTCGTCGGTGAGGTCGCCGTCCGGGTACAGCGGCATGCCCTCGGGCAGCAGCTTGGTCAGCAGGTCCGCGACCAGGTCGACCTGCTTGTCACCCACGGCGGAGACCGGGATGATCTCGGCCCACTCGATGCCGAGCTCGGCGCCCAGCTGCTGGACGGCGATCAGCTGCTCGGCGAGCCGCTTGGAGTCCACCAGGTCGGTCTTGGTGACCAGCGCCACCTTGGGGGTGGACTTCTTGATCTCGGCGAGTTCCTTGGCGATGAACTTGTCGCCGGGGCCGAGCTTCTGGTCGGCGGGCACGCAGAAGCCGATCACGTCGACCTCGGCCCAGGTGGTGCGCACCAGGTCGTTGAGGCGCTCGCCGAGCAGGGTGCGGGGCTTGTGCAGGCCGGGGGTGTCCACCAGCACGAGCTGGGCGTCGGGGCGGTGCACGATGCCGCGCACGGTGTGCCGGGTGGTCTGCGGACGGTCGGAGGTGATCGCGACCTTCGTCCCGACCAGGGCGTTGGTCAGGGTCGACTTGCCCGCGTTGGGACGGCCGACGAAGCACGCGAACCCGGAGCGGTACGGGGAGGAAGGGGCATTCATGGCACCCATTGTCCCCGATCGGCCGGGTCGACCCGGCCACCGGTGTCTCAGCCGGTCTTCTTCTTCCCGCCGCCCGTGATGCCGCCGATCAGAACCAGGGCCAGCAGCACCAGGGTGCCGGCCAGCCACCACGGGGAGCCGGTCTCGTGCCAGCGGCCGAAGCCCATGACGCACAGCAGCAGTCCGCAGAAGAACGCGGCGATCCCCATGTCCACTCCCCCGCACCATTGGCCGGAGCGATTATCGCACCGGCCAATGGCGTGTCCAGGGGTCAGCGCGCCTCGGCGGCCAGCTTCAACGTCCCGTCAGGACCGGCCAGCAGCACCGGCGTTCCGGCCCCGCCCAGGTCCCGCACCGCTGCCAGGTCGGCCGCCGCGGGCTCGTCCGCGGCGGAGACCACCGCGGCCGCCTCCAGGCTCTTCGCCCCGCTGGCCACCGCCATCGCCACGGCCGTCTGCAGCGCGCTCAGCTGCAGCGACTCCAGCGCGACCGTCCCGGCCACGTAGGTGCGGCCGGTCTCGTCCCGGACCGCCGCCCCTCGGCCACGCCGTTGCGGGCGCGGGCCGAGCGGGCCAGCGTGACGATCTTCTTGTCCTCGGGGTCCAGCTCGGAAATCTCGGTCATGGCCCCGAGCATAGGTGGCCCGCCGGCGCGCCACCCCGGGCGTCCGGCCCTCGGCCCTCCGGCGGCTCAGTCCGTGAACACGACGCCGCGCAAGGCCCCGGTTCGGTCCGTGAACAGGGCGCCCGCGGAGGGCCCCGGTTCAGTGCGGGAGCAGCGCCCCGACGCCGGCCGGCGCGAACTCCGCCAGCGCCTTGTCGATCCGCTCCAGCACCGCGTCGTCCAGCACCAGGTCGGCGGCGGCCTGGTTCTCCGCGATGTGCGCCGGGGTGCGGCTGCCCGGGATCGGCACCACGTGCTCGTACTGCCGCAGCAGCCAGGCCAGCGCCAGCTGCCCGGGCGTGACCCCGAGTTCGGCGGCGATCGCGCGGACCGGCGCGTAGCGGTCGTTGTTCGCGGCCAGGTTCTCGGCGGAGAACCGGGAGATCTGCTGCCGGAAGTCGCCGTCGGCGACCTGCCGCACGGTGCCGGTGAGGAAGCCGCCGCCGAGCGGGCTCCAGGCCACCACTCCGACGCCCAGCTCGCGGGCGGCGGCCAGCAGCGCGGCGTCGATCGGCTGCCACATCGACCACTGGACCTGGACGGCCGCCACCGGGTGCACCGCGTGCGCGGCGCGCAGCTGCGCGGCCGTCACGTTGGACAGTCCGAGGTGGCGCACCAGGCCGTCGCCGATCAGTTCGGCGACGGCGCCGACGGTCTCCTCGAACGGCACCTGCGGGTCCGGGAAGTGCGGGTAGTACAGGTCGATCACGTCGGTGCCGAGGTTGCGCAGCGACTGCTCGGCGTAGCCGCGCACGTACTCGGGCGCGCAGTTGACCGCCAGCTCGCCGAACGCGTAGTTCACCGGGAAGCGGTGCGGCTCGGCGCCGTCCGGGATCCGGAAGCCGAACTTGGTGGCCAGCACCACCTCGTCGCGCCGTTCGCGGACGGCGCGGCCGACCGCCCGCTCGTTGTGCCCGTCGGCGCCGTAGCCGTCCGCGGTGTCGATCAGCCGGGCGCCGGCGTCGATCGCGGCGTGCAGCGCGGCCTGCCCGCGCTCCTCGTCGATGTCCCCGTACATTCCGGGCGAGACCACCATCGCGCCGAACCCGATCGGCGAGCTGGCCAGCGCCCCCAGCATGCGTTCCGTCATCGTCGTTCCCCCTCCGAACAGACCGGGGCCCGACGGATCTGATGATCCGTCAGGCCGTGTGCGTCCGCCACTCTACGACGGGTGGACGATCAGTGTCCGGTGGGATTCGGCGGTCCGGGGCGCAGCACCTTCACCAGCGCGGGCGGGCCGTTGGGGCGCTCGGCCTCGTGCTCGTGGCGGCGCTTCCAGTACGGGTTGTCCTGCGGCAGGTGGCTGCTGACCCGGCCGTACATGCCGAAGGTCAGGATCACGAAGCCGAAGGCGAAGCTGAAGACGACGTTGGAGATGTGGAAGGCCAGCCGGTTCGCGGTGGAGTCCAGCACCATCAGGCCGACGAAGCCGGCCAGCACGAACAGCACGCCCATGATCATGTTGATGTCGGAGGCGATGTTCCCGCCGATCACCGCGCCCAGGATCAGGATTCCGCCGGCCACCAGCGAGAGCACGCTCAGCGCGCCGTTGCTGGACAGGCCGAGCACCTGCTTGCCGGAGGTGTCCAGGAAGCCGGGGCTGGTCCCGGTCAGCCCGAGGATGCCGAAGACCACCAGGAACACTCCGCCCAGGCCGGCTCCGACGCGGTACACGGTGCCGAGCCGGTGGTCGACCGGCAGTTCGTCGTGGAGTCTCATCAGGTCCTCCCCGCATGGTCGTTCCGGAGGAACGGCACCTCGTGCAGGTACAGCGACCCGCACTGCTGGCAGCCGTGCAGCCCGGTTCCCCAGGCCTCCTCCGGCTTGCTCTCGGCGTCCGAGGCGATCTCGGCGCCGCACATGCCGTGCGAAGGGTCGGTGTCACGGACCACGTGCCACCTGGCCACCCCGCCGGCCGGCCCGCCGGGGCCGTATTCCGCGCGCAGTAGATGTGCCATGTCTCCCATGGTCGGCGCGCTCCGGGCGGTCAGGCAAACGGGCCCCGGGCCGAACCGTCCGGTCCGGCAAGCCGGTTGGGACGGTCCGTCCAGGGCCCGCTGCGTGCCCGGACGACCACGGTGCGTTCCGGTGCGGGGGTGGCGGCCGCTGCTAGGAGGCGTTCTCCTCGGCGGTCTCCTCGGCGTGCTCCTCGATCCGGACGGGGGCGGCCACCACGGTGCCGATCCGGTTGCGGCGGCCCGCGGAGCTCTCCGCGGTCAGGCTGATCGCGGCCAGCCCGCTGCCCTCCGGCACCGGCACCTCGCAGGAGGAGCCGGGGATCGGCACCCGGCCCAGGCACTTGGCGAGCAGGCCGCCGACGGTCTCCACGTCCTCGTCGTCCAGCTCGATGCCGAACAGCTCGCCGAGGTCCTCCACGGTGAGCCGGGCGGTGATCCGGTAGGTGCCGTCGCCGAGGTCCTCGACCGGGGCGATCTCCCGGTCGTACTCGTCGGTGATCTCGCCGACGATCTCCTCCAGGATGTCCTCGATGGTGACCAGGCCGGCGGTGCCGCCGTACTCGTCGATCACGATCGCCACGTGCGAGCGCATCTGCTGCATCTCGCGCAGCAGGTCCGCGGCCGGCTTGGAGTCGGGGACGAACACCGCCGGGCGCATCACCGAGTCCACCTGCTCCGACTCGGCGTCCCGGTTGATGTGGGTGCGCCGCACCAGGTCCTTGAGGTAGACGATGCCGACCACGTCGTCCTCGTTGTCGCCAACCACCGGGATCCGCGAGAAGCCCGACCGCAGCGCCAGCGTGAGGGTCTGACGGACCGTCTTGTGCCGCTCGATCATCACCAGGTCGGTGCGCGGCACCATCACCTCGCGGACGATGGTGTCGCCCAGTTCGAAGACCGAGTGCACCATCCGGCGCTCCTCGTCCTCGATCAGGTCGTCCTTCTCGGCGAGGTCGACCAGCGCGCGCAGCTCGGCCTCGGAGGCGAACGGGCCCTCCCGGTAGCCCTTGCCGGGCGTGAGCGCGTTGCCCAGCAGGATCAGCAGCCGCGGGATCGGCCCGAGGATCCGGGCCAGCGGCAGCAGCACGTAGGACGCGGCGGTGACGGTGCTCAGCGGGTGCTGGCGGCCGATCGTGCGCGGGGAGACCCCGACCGCCACGAAGGACACCAGCACCATCACGCCGAACGCCACCAGCACCGCCAGCCAGGTCTGCTGGAAGCTGCGCACGCACACCACGGTGACCAGCACCGCGGCGGCCACCTCGCTGGCCACCCGGATCAGCGTCGCCAGGTTCAGGTAGCGGATGTTGTCCGAGGCCAGCGTCAGCAGCCGGTCGGAACCGCGCCGCCCGGAACGGACCGCCTCCTCGGCGCGGAACCGGGACATCCGGGAGATCCCCGCCTCGGCGCACGCGGCCAGCCAGCCGAGCGCCACCAGCAGCAGGGCCCCGATCAGGAAGCTCGTACTCTCACCACTCACGGACGGCCGGCCCTCAGTGGACGGTCGGGGCGGGCGACAGCCCGGTCAGCCCGCGGCCGGCCCGCCAGTCGTCCAGGATCCGCTTCTGCAGCGCGAACATCTCGCGCTCCTCGTCGGGCTCCTCGTGGTCGTAGCCGAGCACGTGCAGCACCCCGTGGACGGTGAGCAGCTGCAGCTCCTCGTCCACGGAGTGCTTGGTCGGGGCGGCCAGGCCCTGCTGCTGGGCCACCTCGGGGCAGAGCACGATGTCGCCGAGCAGGCCCTCCGGCAGGTCCTCGCCCTCCTTGCCGGGACGCAGCTCGTCCATCGGGAAGGACATCACGTCGGTCGGACCGGGCAGGTCCATCCACTGGACGTGCAGCTCCGCCATCGACTCGCTGTCGTAGAGGATCACGGAGAGCTCGGACTGCGGGTGAATCCGCATCTTGTCGAGGGCGTAGCGGGCGACGTCGAGGATGGACTCCTCGTCGACGTCCCACCCGGACTCGTTGGCGATGTCGATCGACATGGAGGGCTCAGTACTCAGCTTTCGGTGCGATGGGACTGCCGGGGCGCCCGGGCGCCCCGCCGTTGGACGGGTTTGCGGTCGCCGGACTCCTCGGACTCCTGCCGGGCGTCCCAGCGTTCGTACGCGTCCACGATGCGGCCGACCAGCTTGTGCCGTACCACGTCGGTGCTGGTCAGCACCGAGAAGTGGATGTCGGGCACGTCGGCCAGGATCTCCTGGACCACCTTCAGACCGCTGCGGGTGCCGCCCGGGAGGTCGATCTGGCTGGTGTCGCCGGTGACCACCACCCGGGAGTTGAAACCGAGGCGGGTGAGGAACATCTTCATCTGCTCGGGCGAGGTGTTCTGCGCCTCGTCGAGGATGATGAACGCGTCGTTCAGGGTGCGGCCGCGCATGTACGCCAGCGGAGCCACCTCGATCGTGCCGGCGGCCATCAGCCGCGGGATCGAGTCCGGGTCCATCATGTCGTGCAGCGCGTCGTACAGCGGCCGCAGGTAGGGGTCGATCTTCTCGTAGAGGGTGCCGGGCAGGAAGCCCAGCCGCTCCCCCGCCTCGACGGCCGGCCGGGTCAGGATGATCCGGTTGACCTCCTTGGCCTGCAGCGCCTGCACGGCCTTGGCCATCGCCAGGTAGGTCTTGCCGGTGCCGGCCGGGCCGAGGCCGAAGACGATGGTGTGCTTGTCGATCGCGTCGACGTAGCGCTGCTGGTTGAGCGTCTTGGGGCGGATGGTGCGGCCCCGGTTGGACAGGATGTTCGCCGTGAACACCTCGGACGGGGCCGGGTGGCCCGGGTCCTCGGCGGCGCTCCTGAGCATGGTGATGGAGCGCTCCACGGCGTCCTCCGTCAGTGGCTGGCCGGTGCGCAGCACCAGCATCATCTCGGTGAAGAGCTGCTTGACGAGCGCGACCTCGGCCGGAGAGCCGGTGGCCGTCACCTCGTTTCCGCGGACGTGGATGTCGGCGTCCGGGAAGCCGTTCTCGATCACTCGCAGGAGCGAGTCGGCCGCACCCAGCAGGGTGACCATCGGGTGCTTCTCCGGAATGACGATCCGGGTGCTGGCGGCCGCCGCGTCGGGGCGCCGCTGTCCGTCGGTGCGGGTCTGCGGTGTGTCAGTCATGGGTCGGCGCTACGGCCTGCCTCATCCCAATCCGTCGTGTCGTGTGGCTCGGGCTCTCCAGGCCACCAGGGTACGCCGCGCAGATGTTCGCCGGAGCGGCGCGGCGGCTTCGATGGTGGGGGCTTTCGCCCCGATGTGCGAGCGGTTTTCCGTCGCCGCGCGCCCCCGCGGGGCTCAACGGCGGGGCGGGACGGGGATCCTGGCCAGGTCCTCGGCGATCACGACCTCGCCGTCGAAGTGCTTCTCGGCCTCCGCGCGGTGCGCCCGGAGGTCCGGGTAGCGCTGCGAGAAGTGCGTCAGCACCAGCCGGCGGACCCCTGCCTCGGCGGCCACCCGGGCGGCCTGCGCGGCGGTCAGGTGGCCGTGCTCCTCGGCGAGTGCGGCGTCCGCCTCCAGGAAGGTCGCCTCGATCGCCAACAGGTCGACACCCTCGGCGAGTTCGGCCACCCCGTCGCAGAGCCGGGTGTCCATCACGAAGGCGAAGCGCTGCCCCGGCCGCTGCTCCGCGACCTCCGCCAGCAGCACCGTCCGCCCGTCCACCTCGACCCGGCCCTCGCGCTGCAGCCGGCCCACCGCCGGTCCGCGGACCCCGAGTTCGCGCAGCCGCTCCGGGCGCAGCCGGACGCCGTCCGGCTCGGTCAGCCGGTAGCCGAAGGACTCCACCGGGTGCGACAGCCGGACCGCCGACAGCTCGAACGGCGCGCCGGGCGCCTCCAGCGGGCCGGGCGCGGAGACCGGGCGCTCCCGCAGTTCGGCGGTGGCGTGGTAGACGCTGGCGTGCCGCAGCCGGTCGAAGAACACCTGCCCGGACGCCGGGTAGTAGGCGTCCACCGGGTGCGGGACCCGGTCCAGGTTGATCCGCTGCACCACGCCCGGCAGGCCCAGGCAGTGGTCGCCGTGGAAGTGCGACACCGCGATCCGGGTGATCCCGGTGGCGGTCACGCCGGCCTGCAGCATCTGCCGCTGGGTGCCCTCCCCCGGGTCGAACAGCAGCCCCTCGCCGTCCCAGCGCAGCAGGTACCCGTTGTGGTTCCGGTGCCGGGTCGGCACCTGGCTGGCCGTGCCGAGGACGACGAGTTCACGCTGCGACAACGGTCAGACCAGTCCCTCGGTGAGCTTGCGCCCGCCCAGCACGTGCACGTGCGCGTGGAACACCGTCTGGCCGGAGTCCGCGCCGGTGTTGAAGATCAGCCGGTACGACTCCAGGCCCTCGCCCCTCGCCGCCTCGCCGGCCTCGGCGAGCAGCTCCGCGGCGATCTCCGGCTCGGCGGCGGCCAGTTCGGCGGCGTTGGCGTAGTGCACGTGCGGGATCACCAGCAGGTGCGTGGGCGCCTGCGGGTTGATGTCCCGGAACGCCAGCGTCCGCCCGCTCCTGCGCACCACCGTCGCGGGGATGTCCCCCGACACGATCTTGCAGAACACACAGTCCGCCTGCGGCTCGCCGGCCATCTCCCGCACTCCTTCTGAACACCCGTCACTGGTGACGACGACCTTACAGGGGAGGGGGTGCGGGCCACGGCGGACCCGCACCCCCTGCGGCCGTCAGTCGATCGGCGGCGCCGTCCTGACCGGCGTCCGCTCCAGCGCCTCCAGCGCGACCCGGACGGCGGTCTCCAGCTGCGGGTCGCGGCCCGCCGCCCAGTCGTGCGGGGCGATCGGCACCTCGATGTCCGGCGTGACGCCGCCGTTCTCCAGGCCCCAGCCGTAACCCTCCAGCCAGCTGGAGTACTTGGGCTGGGTGACGACCGTCCCGTCCACCAGGTCGTACTTGTTGTCGATGCCGATCACGCCGCCCCAGGTGCGGGTACCGACCACCGGGCCGATGCCGAGCGCCTGGATCGCGGCGTTGACGATGTCGCCGTCGGAGCCGGAGAACTCGTTGGCCAGCGCCACCACCGGGCCGCGCGGGGCGTCCGCCGGGTAGGGCTCGGCGCGGTCCAGGTCGCGGGCCCGGTTCCAGCCGACGATCCGGCGGGCCAGCTTCTCCACCACCAGCTGCGAGGTGTGGCCGCCGCGGTTCTCCCGCAGGTCGACCAGCACGCCGTCGCGGGCCATCTCGATCCGCAGGTCGCGGTGGAGCTGCGCCCAGCCGAGGCTCTGCATGTCCGGCACGTGCAGGTAGCCGAGCCGGCCGCCGGACAGCTCGCGGACGGCGGCCCGCCGGCCGGCCACCCAGTCGTGGTAGCGCAGCGCCTCCTCGTCGTCCAGCGGCACCACCACGGGGTGGCGTTCGCCGCCGTCCTTGCCGCTGACGGTCAGCTCGACCGGCTGGTCGGCGGTGCCGGCCAGCAGCGGGCCGGGGCCGGTCACCGGGTCGACCGGGCGGCCGTTGACGGCGAGGATCGCGTCGCCCGGGCGGATCGCCACACCGGGCGCGGCCAGCGGGGAGCGGGCCCGCGGGTCGGAGGACTCGCCGGGCACCACCCGCGCCACCCGCCACACCTCGCCGTCCCGGACCAGGTCCGCGCCGAGCAGGCCCTGCCGGCGGGCCGCCTCGGTGCCCCGGCCGGGCGGCACCACGTACGCGTGCGAGGTGCCGAGCTCGCCGACCGTCTCCCACAGCAGGTCCACCAGGTCGGAGTGGCAGCCGGCCCGGTCGACCAGCGGCCGGTAGCGCTCCAGCACGCCCGCCCAGTCGACGCCGCCGAGGTCCGCGCGCCAGAAGTTGTCGCGCATCAGGCGGCCGTTCTCGTCGAACATCTGCCGCCACTCGGCGGTCGGGTCGACGGTCACCCGGATCCGGTCCAGGTCGACGGCGGCGTCCTCGTCGTCGTCGGCCTTCTGGTCGGCGGGCACGATCCGCAGGCCGCCGTCCTCCAGCACCGCCAGCCGGGCGCCGTCGCCGGAGACCGCGAAGGTGTCGACGCCGGTGAGCAGTTCCTCCACCCGGCGCTTCTTCAGGTCGTAGCGCTCCAGCACGGTGCCGGCCGGGTCGTCGTCCAACGAGGCGGCGCTGTCGCCGAGTTCGCCGCTGAGCGGCACCCGGCTCCACAGCACCCCGTCCTTCGCGGCGCGCAGCGCCCCGAACTGCCCGGCCCGCACCGGGAACGGCACGATCCGGTCGGCCAGCCCCTCCAGGTCGACCCGGGTGCTGGGCACCGCGGACTCGTTCTTGTCGCCGTCCTTGGTCTCCTCGTCCTCCCCGCCGACCGGCCGGCCGGCCCGCTGCGGCCCGAACGGCGACGGGGTGTCGGCGGCCAGCGTCAGCAGGAACGGGCGGGTGCCGCCCGGGAACGACAGGTCGAACACGTGCTGGTCGTAGACCGGGTCGAAGGTGCGCACCGACAGGAACGCCAGGTGCTTGCCGTCCGAGGTGAACGCCGGCGAGTAGTCGTGGAAGCGCTGCGGGGTGGCCTCGCTGACGGTCCGTGAGGTCAGGTCGGCCAGCATGATCTGGCGCAGCGACCACGGGCCGAGCACCGGCTGCGACCAGGCCAGCCAGCCCGAGTCCGGGCTGAACACCAGCCCGCTGACCTCGCCGTCGCCGCTGCGCGCGAGCTCGTGCACGGCGCCGTCGCTGAGCGCCACCAGCAGCAGCCGGCCGTCGTGCGAGGCCACCGCGAGCTGCCGGCCGTCCGGCGAGACGGTCAGCGCCAGCACCCGGCCGAGCTGCCCGGCCGCCAGCCGCCGGCGCTCCGCGCCCAGCACGGCCGGCGCGTACTCGATCGCGTCGTCGCCGTCCGCGTCCGTCACCCACACCGCGCCCTGCGCGCCGTCCTCGCCGGGCACCACCCGGGCCAGCCGGCCGCGCACCCCCGGCGTCTCGTCCAGCACCCGGGACGGGCCCTCCCGGTGCGTCACCCAGTGCACCGTGCCGCGCACCACGACGGCCGCGGCCCGGCCGGTCCGGTCGACGGCAGCGCTCTCCACCTGGCCGTCGGCCCGGGTCGGGTGCGGGCGGCGGCTGCTGCGCGGACCGGCCAGGTCGATCTCCAGCCGGCGCGCCTCGGCGCCGTCCAGGTCGTCCAGCAGCCAGAGCTCGCCCGCGCTCTGCCAGATCACCCGGGTGCCGTCGGTGGACGCCTGCCGGGCGTAGAACCCGGTGTCCGCCGGACCGTGCGCCCGCAGGTCGCTGCCGTCCGGGAGGCTCGAGTACAGCCGGCCGACACCCTCGTGGTCGGACAGGAACGCCACCCGGTGCCCCACCCACATCGGGCTCTCCAACTGCCCGTTCAGCCCGGCGTGCAGCCGCTCGAACTCGGCCGCGCCGATCCACAGCTTGCCGGCCCGGCCGCCCCGGTAGCGCTTCCAGTGCGCGGCCTCGCGGTTGTGCGTCCCCAGCAGCACCCGCCCGCCGGCCGCGCCCTCCGGCACCGGCTCGAACGCCAGCGCCCCGATCGGCCCGTACGGCAGCCGCTCCGGCTCTCCGCCGTCCAGCGGCACCGCGAACGCCCACGTCCGCCGGATCGTCTCCTGCCCCGCGGTGCTGATCGCGATCGGCCGACCGTCACCGGTCCACCCCACCACCGCCGTGTACGGGCTCCCCCAGTACGTCAGCCGCCGCGCCTGGCCGCCCGCCACCGGCACGACGTGCACCTCCGGCGCCCCGTCCCGCCCCGACGTCCACGCCAGCGTCCGCCCGTCCGGCGAGAACCGCACGGCACCGACCGGCACCTGATCCGCCGTCAGCCGCCAGGCCCGCCCGCCCCCGACGGGCGCCAGCCAGACATCGTCCTCGGCAACGAAAGCGACAACATCGCCGTGCAGGTGGGGGTGTCGCAGGTATCCACGCGAAGAATCGGTCACCCGGCCACCCTAGAACGGGCGCGCAGCCGGTGGGCGCCAAACCGGGGAGAGCTGCCGGGAGGCCACCGGGGGCGCGAGGAACTGCAGGAAACGGAAGGCCCCGGACCGCGAGATCGCGACCCGGGACGGCGACCTGCACGTGCTCGCGACCCGACGGACGCGGCCGGCGCCCGCCCCGCAGCCCTCAGCCCCAGCGCCCCGTGCGCCCCAGCAGCAGCGACCCCGCTGCCACGCCCGCCGTCGAGGTCCGCAGCACCGAGGGCCCGAGCCGGAAAGCTCCCGCCCCGGCCTCCGCGAACGCGGCGATCTCCTCCGGCGACACCCCGCCCTCCGGCCCGACGACCAGCACGATCTCGCCGCTGCTCGGCAGCTCCGCGGTGGCCAGCGGCAGCGACCCCTCCTCGTGCAGGACGGCCGCGAACGAGGCCGCCGAGAGCAGCGGCAGCAGCTGACGCGTCGTCATCAGGTCGTGCACCTCGGGAAAGCGCAGCCGCCGCGCCTGCTTCCCGGCCTCGCGGGCCGTCGCCCGCCACTTGGCGAGCGCCTTCGCGCCGCGCTCGCCCTTCCACTGGGTGATGCACCGGGACGCCGCCCACGGCACCACCGCGTCGATGCCGGCCTCGGTCATCGTCTCGACGGCGAGTTCGCCGCGGTCGCCCTTGGGCAGCGCCTGGACGACGGTGATCCGGGGCGCGGGCGCGGCCTCCTCCCGGACGGCGGCCACCAGCACGTCCAGCGCGTCCTTGCCGTGCACCGCGGCAACGGTGCCGTCCGCGCCGCGGCCCCGGCCGTCGGCGAGAGTGACGGCCTCGCCGGGCTCCAGGCGCTTCACGGCGACGGCGTGCCGCCCCTCGGGGCCGTCGAGGCGGACGGTGGCGCCGGGCGCGGCGCCCGCCAGGTCGTCGACGACGAACACCGGTGCGGTCATCGGAACAGGAACCCTTTCACGGAGCTGGCAACAAGGAGGTGACAACAAGGAGGTGGCAACAAAAAGCCCGGGCCGGGAGCGGTCGAAAACCGCTCCCGGCCCGGAGGGACAGGCGGACTCACCGGCCGTTGAAGGCGTCCTTCAGCCGGGAGAACAGGCCCTGCTGGCCGGGCGCGAACTGGCCGGACGGACGCTCCTCGCCGCGGATCATGGCGAGCCGCCGCAGCAGCTCCTCCTGCTCCGGGTCGAGCTTGGTCGGCGTCTGCACCTCGACGTGCACTATCAGGTCGCCGCGGCCGCCGCCGCGCAGGTGGGTGATGCCGCGACCGTGCAGCGGGATCGACTGGCCGGACTGGGTGCCGGGCCGGATGTCGACCTCCTCCAGGCCGTCCAGGGTCTGCAGCGGCACCTGGGTGCCGAGCGAGGCCGCCGTCATCGGGATGGTGACCGTGCAGTGCAGGTCGTCGCCGCGGCGCTGGAAGACGGCGTGGCTGGTCTCGGCGATCTCGACGTAGAGGTCACCGGCGGGGCCGCCGCCGGGGCCGACCTCGCCCTCGCCGGCCAGCTGGATCCGGGTGCCGTTGTCGACACCGGCGGGGATCTTCACCGTGAGGGTGCGGCGGGCCCGGACCCGGCCGTCGCCCGCGCACTCCGGGCACGGGGTCGGGACGACGGTGCCGAAGCCCTGGCACTGCGGGCAGGGGCGGGAGGTCATGACCTGGCCCAGGAACGACCGGGTGACCTGGGAGACCTCGCCCTTGCCGCGGCACATGTCGCAGGTCTGCGCGGAGGTGCCGGGCGCGGCGCCCTCGCCGCTGCAGGTGGTGCAGGTGACGGCGGTGTCGACCTGGAGTTCCTTGGTGGTGCCGAACGCGGCCTCCTCCAGGGTGATCTCCAGCCGGATCATCGCGTCCTGGCCGCGGCGGGTCCGCGAGCGCGGGCCGCGCTGGCCGGTCGCGGCGCCGAAGAAGGCGTCCATGATGTCGGAGAAGCCGAACCCGGCCGCCCCGGCGCCGAAGCCGCCGGCGCCGCCGCCGTTCGGCGACAGCGGGTCGCCGCCGAGGTCGTAGACCTGGCGCTTCTGCGGATCGGAGAGCACCTCGTAGGCGGCGTTGATCTCCTTGAACCGCTCCTGCGTCTTCGGGTCCGGGTTGACGTCCGGGTGCAGTTCACGGGCGAGGCGTCGGAACGCCTTCTTGATCTCGTCCTGCCCCGCGTCGCGTCGGACGCCGAGTACCGCGTAGTAGTCCGTGGCCACCAAATGCTCCGGTTTGTTCCGCCTCTAGAAGTGCTTGCGAGGGCTGCGTGAGGTCTCGCGCAGCCTTGCTATGACTCGGCCAGGATCTGGCCGACGTACCGTGCCACCGCTCGCACCGCCCCCATTGTGCCCGGGTAATCCATCCGGGTCGGACCGATCACACCCAGCTTTGCCACGCTCTGGTCGCCCGAACCGTAACCGACGGAGACCACCGACGTGGAATTCAGGCCCTCGTGGGCGATCTCGTGACCGATCCGGACCGTCATCGCCGAGTCCGCGGTCTCACCCAGCAGGCGCAGCAGCACCACCTGCTCCTCCAGTGCCTCCAGCACCGGACGGATGGTCAGCGGGAAGTCGTGACCGAAACGGGTCAGGTTGGCGGTGCCCGCCAGCATGATCCGCTCCTCGTTCTGTTCGGCGAGCGTTTCGAACAGGACCGTCAGCACGGTGCTGACGGTGGACCGGTCGGCCGGGTCGAAGCCGGCCGCCAGGTCCTCCAGGACCGTCGGCACCTCGGGCAGCCGGCAGCCGCCCGCCATGCCGTTCAGCCTGGCCCGCAGGTCTCCCAGCAGGGCTTCGCCCACCGGGCCCGGGCAGTCCACCATGCGCTGCTCGACCCGGCCGGTGTTGGTGATCAGCACCAGCATCAGCTTGGTCGGGGTGAGCGACACCAGTTCGATGTGCCGCACCGTGGAGCGGGTCAGCGACGGGTACTGGACCACCGCGACCTGCCGGGTCAGCTGCGCCAGCAGCCGCACCGTGCGGGCCACCACGTCGTCCAGGTCGACCGCGCCCTCCAGGAAGTGCCGGATCGCCCGGCGCTCCGGAGCCGTCATCGGCTTCACCTCGGCGAGCCGGTCGACGAACAGGCGGTAGCCCTTGTCGGTCGGGATCCGGCCGGCACTGGTGTGCGGCTGGTGGATGAACCCGTCCTCCTCCAGCGCGGCCATGTCGTTGCGCACCGTGGCCGGGGAGACGCCGAGGTTGTGGCGCTCCACCAGGGCCTTGGAGCCGACCGGCTCCTCGGTGCCCACGTAGTCCTGAACGATCGCGCGGAGCACCGCGAGGCGGCGCTCGTCCAGCGGACGCACGGACGGGCGCGGATCGATCAGGCGCCCGTCGGGCTTGCCATCGTCCGGCATGGGCACGCACCTCCGTCGTCGTCCGTTGAACCGGTGGTCGGTCCACTCTGGCACTCCACAGGGCAGAGTGCCAGAACCGTACTTGCCAGTGTACGGCCCGGGCCTGACGGCAGGAACGGTCCTCCCACGTGATCCTCGACCGATTGCCTCCCCGGTCGGCGGGCCGCCGCCGACACGACCGCATTCCCACCGAATTCCCACCGTTTCGGATGGTGCCCGCGGGCCCCGCCGGTGGCAGCATCGAAGGCGAGCGAGGCGAAGGAGGAGCAGCGATGTCGGCATCACGGCAGCACTCCCGGTTCACCCCCGACCGCGGCCTGACCGGTCGGATGGTCACCACCATGTTCTTGATCGGCCTGCTGTACGTGGGCTTCACGGGGCTGCTGATCGTGCTGCTGCGCGGCGCCTGGCCGCTGGTGGTGCTGATCTCCGGCGGCCTGTTCGTCGCGCAGTTCTGGTTCTCCGACAAGATCACCGAACGGGCGATGGGCGCCCACCCGGTCACCCCCGAGCAGTTCCCGCAACTGCACGGCGCGGTGGACCGGCTGTGTGCACTCGCCGACATGCCCAAACCGCGGGTCGCGGTCGCCGACAACGACATGCCGAACGCCTTCGCCACCGGCCGCAACCCCGAGAACGCGGTGGTTTGCGTGACCACCGGCCTGCTGCGCCGCCTGGAGCCGGAGGAACTGGAGGGCGTCCTCGCGCACGAGCTCTCGCACGTCGCGCACCGGGACGTCGCGGTGATGACGGTGGCCGGCTTCCTCGGCGTGCTGGCCGGCGCGATGACCCGGATCGCGCTGTACGGCGGAATGATGGGCGGCGGCAACCGCAACAACAACGACCCCAACGCCGCCATCGCGATGATCCTCGTCCCGCTGGCCTCGATGGTGGTGTACGCGCTCAGCTTCCTGCTGACCCGGCTGCTGTCCCGCTACCGCGAACTCGCCGCCGACCGGGCCGCCGCCCAACTGACCGGCCGGCCCAGCGCACTGGCCTCCGCGCTGACCAAGGTGACCGGGCAGATCGCCGCCATCCCGACCGAGGACCTGCGCAAGGCCCAGCCGTACAACGCCTTCTACTTCGCGCCCGCGCTGAGCGCCAAGGAGACCGCCGCCCAGCTGCTCTCCACCCACCCGTCGCTGGAGCAGCGGCTGGCGCAGCTGGCGAAGATCTCCTCCGAACTCGGCCAGTGACCGCCCTCCCGGGCCTCGACTTCTCGGCTTCCGACTTCCCGGCCCCCGACTTCCCGGGCCGCGACTTCCCCGCCCCTGACTCTTCGACTTCCCGGCTCTCTGACTCTCCGGCCCCCTGACGCAAGGAGCTCGACCCCGTGGGATTCCTGGACGCCCTGTTCGGCCGCAGCAAGCCGGTGAAGCCGGACCTCGACCAGCTGTTCGGCATCCCGTCGGCCGCGCTCACCCTGCAGGCGGCCACCGGCTTCCTCCCCACCGGCCTCGGCTCGGTCTGCTTCGCCGCCGTCGAGGGCGGCGCGTTCGCCGAGGTGCAGACGCAGGTCCGGGCCCTGCTGGACGCGGACACCGAACGCGGCGGCATCCCCGTGGAGGCCTCCCGGGACGACTACGGCTACTCCTGGCTGCTCGCCCGGCACGCCCCCGAGGAACTGCCCGACCTGGTCAACGACCTGCACGCGGTCAACAGCGAGCTGGAGGCCAACGGCTTCGGCCCGCAACTGCTCTGCTCGATCGTCGCCTTCCGCGACCCCGAGGGCCGCTCGCTCGGCCTGGTGTACCTGTACAAGCGCGGCACCTTCTACCCCATGTGCAAACTGCCCGGGCAGGAGAAGCGCAACAACCCGTTGGAGATCGAGATCTCCAACCTGCTCCGCAACGACCTGCGCATCGAGTCCGACCTGTCCCGCTGGTTCCCGGTCTGGGGCGCACCGGGCCTGGACGGCTGAGGCCCGGGGCCTCAGCCGGTCTCCGGCCACCGGTGCGCGCAGGGCCAGTCGCCCGGGCCGGCGGTCGACCGCATCGGCCACGGCGGGAACCCTCGTACGGCCGGCCCGCTGCGAGAGCGTTCCACCGGTCGGCCCGGGGCTGAGGCGCCTCCGGGCAGCACCACAGCCGGTCCTGGCCCCAGCTCCCCGGGGCCTTCCGGGCCTGCCGCACCGCCGGACTGTAGACGCCCTTGACCCGGAAGTTCTCCAGGTGCCGCCGGAAGAGGACCATGGTCACCTGGCGCGTCCGACCCCCGCGGTGGATGCCGATCACCTGCATCCGCTCGTCCTCGGACAGGTTGCCGGGCGGCAGCACCCAGAGCTTCGCCCCCGGCGCGAAGTGCCGCAGACCCGACTGCGCCGCCGCCCCGCCCGGGCCGCGGGTGGTCCGGCGGGCCACGTTGGCGACCATGCCCCACTGAGGGGTTGACCGGTCGTCACAGCTGCTCCTGCCACGCCGAGCAGTCTGCCTCCGGTTCGTCCGCTGCACGAACAGGTTTGTCGCGCGCCCGGCCCGGCCGGCGCCGACCGTAGGGTGGCCGACCGTAGGGTGGTGGCCCGTGATCGACTGGACCGCTCTTCCGGAACTCGACCCGTCCGAAGCCGAGTTGGCCGCCGTCGTCGCGGCGCTGCGCTCCCCCGACCCGGTGGAGCGCGACGAGCGGGCCTACTCCCGGCTGGTCGGCTGGGTGCCCGGGCTGGCCGCCGAGCGCCGACTCGCGCTCGGCGACGCGATGGCGGCCCGGTTCCAGGACCCCGAGATCCAGGCCCGGACCTTCGCCCCGCTGGTCCTCGGCCGCCTCGTGCGGACCGGCACCCTGCGCCCCGGCTGGCTGGACGCCTTCACCCGCTGGTACCCCGCGGAGACCGACCTGCGCGGCCACCACCCCGAACTGGGCTGGCTGCACGCCGTCGCGCACGGCGCCGACCTGCTGGCCGCCTTCGGCCAGCACCCGGAGGTAGACCCGGAGCCGCTGCTGGCCCTCGGCGCGGCCCGACTGCTCGCCCCCACCGGCCACGTCTTCGACGCGATGGAGGACGACCGCCTGGGCTTCGCGCTCGCCCTGACTCTGACCCGCCCCGACCTGACGCCAACTCAGGCCGTCGGCTGGCTGGACGCGGTGGCCGAGGTGTTCGCCACCGGACGCCCCGGCCCGATGCCCGCCGAGGTCTCCAACACCCTCCGCACCCTGCGGGTGGTGCACCTGCTGGCCGCCTGCGGCGTCCGCCCGACCTGGGGCGGCGAGGAGGTACGGCCCCTGCCGCACGGGCCGGCGGTCGGCCGACGCATCGTCGAGGTCCTGTCGATCGCCGCGGCGTACATCGGTTGACCGGGACGCTGCCTGACACACCATCGCCTGACGTGGCGTCCGGTCCGCTCCCGGGCGGGTTTCGTAGACTGCGGGGATGCGCAGCAGGGAGTACGGACCGGACCTGCCCCCGCCGTGGAAGCGGCAGCAGCCCGCGCCGGAGGTGGCGGCGGAGCGGGACTTGGTGGTGGAGGAGGCGGCGACCGGCTTCTGCGGGGCGGTGGTCCGGTGCGAGCGGACTGCGGAGGGCTTCACCGTCACCCTTGAGGACCGGTTCGGCAAGCACCGGGTGTTCCCGCTGGTGCCGCGCGGCTTCCTGCTGGAGGGGCGGGTGGTGACGCTGGTCCGCCCGACCGGCCCCGCCCCGCAGCGCGGCCCCGGACGGACGGCCTCCGGGTCGATAGCGGTGCCCGGGGCGCGCGCCCGGGTGGCGCGCGAGTCGCGGATCTACGTCGAGGGCCGGCACGACGCCGAGCTGGTCGAACGCGTCTGGGGCGACGACCTGCGGATCGAGGGCGTGGTCGTCGAGTTCCTGGAGGGCGTGGACGACCTGCCCGCGATCGTCGCCGAGTTCGCCCCCGGCCCGGGCCGCCGCCTGGGCGTCCTGGTCGACCACCTGCTGCCCGGCACCAAGGAGCACCGGATCGCCGCCCAGGTGACCGGCGACCACGTCTTGGTCGTCGGCCACCCGTACGTCGACATCTGGCAGGCCGTCAAACCGGCCAGCCTCGGCTTCGCCACCTGGCCCGACGTACCGCGCGGCGAGGTGTGGAAGGAGGGCATCTGCCGCCGCCTCGGCTGGCCGGTGGACACCCCCGCTGCCTGGAAGCGCATCCTCGCCTCGGTCGACGGCTGGAAGGATCTGGAGCCGGAACTCCTCGGCCGCGTCGAGGAGTTGATTGACTTCGTCACCCAGCCGGGCAGCGACTGACAGCCCGGGCCGGCGGCTCATATCCCGGGACGACTGCGGCTGGCGTCCCGGGGCGACCGTGGCTGGCGCCCTGGCGCCCGGGCGGGCGGCGGCCGACGGTCCTGGCCGACCACGGCTGACGCCCCGGCGGACGACAGCCGACGGTCCCCGACCGCGGCCGGCCGGCGGCCCGGACCGCCTGCGGCCCGCGGTCGTTCCGCCGCTGCGCCTCAGCCGGTCGGCGACGCGGACGGCAGGACGGTCGGCGTCGGGCTCGGCAAGGTGGATGGGTCGATCACCTGCCCCACCACGATCCGCGTGGCGGGCACGCAGGCGGGCACCGTCTCCACCACCACGGCCCGGAAGGTGTTCAGCACCCCGGCCGAGGTCTCGACCCGACCCGCCGTCAGCAGCACCGTCGACCCGGGTGGGACGAGCGCCGGGTCGATCCGCACCGTGCCCGGGCCGTCGCCCGGTCGCACCCGGTCGGACTGGGCGCGGGTGCCGGCCGGCTCCGGCAGCGTGCACTCCTCGGGCGTCCGCGCCTCCTCGATCCCGGTCGCCCGCACTCCGTACCGCTGCAGGGTGGCGACCAGGTCGGGCAGCGCGGCCGGGTCGCGCAGCTGCAGCGCGATGGTGCCGTCGGACTCCTGGGTGACGGCGTACGCGGCGTTGCCGCCGTGCTCGCCGCCGAGCGCCATCGGCAGCACCAGCGCGGTGGCCAAGGCCGCCGCGCCGACCGCGAGGGCGGCGAGCAGCGGGCGGCGGCGCAGCACGCCCCGGCGGGCCCTCGCGGCGGCTCCGGCGCGTTCGGCGGCGAGGGCGGCGAGCTCCTCGCCGAGCCGCTGCTCGAAGTGGCTGGTGGACGGGGTGCGGCGGTCTGGGCTGGTCACGAGGTCACCTCGATCATCGGGTCGGCAGGGGCGGCGGGGCGGGGCAGCAGCGGGCCGGGCCTCGGCAGGTCCTTGCGGGCGGGGCGGCGTTCGGCCCCGAGCTGCCGCCTGGCGCGGTGCATCCGCACCCGGACGGTGGCCTGTGAGATGCCGAGCGCCTGTGCGGTCTCGGCGGTGGTCAGGCCGTCCATGACGACCAGGTCGAGGACCTCGCGCAGCGGGGCGCTGAGGCCCGCGTGCCGCTGCGCCAGGTCGCGGACGGCGCGTTGGGCGTCGATCCGCTCCTCCAGGGCGAGGATGTCCTCCTCGTCGAGCAGACGGCGGCCGGACAGTCGCCCGATCGCCCGCCGTTCGCGGTGGTCGCCCCGCCGGTGCCCGGCGATGACGTACCGGGCGATGCCGTACAGCCAGCCGATCGCGCTGCCGCGTTCGGGCCGGTAGCTGCCGGCGGCCTCCAGCGCGGCGACGAAGATGTCGGCAGTGAGATCGGCCGCCAGGTGCGGGTCGCTGACCCGGCGGGTGACGAAGCCGAGTATGGCGTCGACGTGCTGGCGGTAGAACGCGCCGAAGCCGTCCGGAGTGGTCAGCTCCGGCGGACGGCCCTCGGGGCGCGCCTCGTGGCGTTGCTGCTCACGGATGCGCATGCGTCCCTCCTCGGTCGGGGGGACCCGGTGGGTCCCTTCACCGAGTACTTGGCCGCAGCCCCTCGGACCGTTTCACCGGCGTCACTCGTTCGTGTCGCGGCGGCCGGGCGACCGGTCGCACGCGACTGCGGCGGCTCAGTCGACCAGGTCGCGGACCACCGCGTCGGCCAGCAGCCGACCGCGCAGGGTCAGCGCGGCCCGGCCGTGCGCGTACGGGCCGGGCTCCAGCAGGCCGTCGGCGAGGGCCCGGTCGGCGGCCTTGCGGCCGGTGTCGGTGAGCAGGTCGAGCGGGCAGCCCTCGACCAGGCGGAGCTCCAGCAGGATCCGCTCGACCCGCCGGTCCTCGCCGGCCAGCACCTCGCGGCCCAGCGCGGGCGTGCGGCCCTCGGCGAGCGCCTGGGCGTACGCGGCCGGGTGCTTGGCGTTCCACCAGCGGACCCCGCCGACGTGGCTGTGCGCGCCCGGGCCGGCGCCCCACCAGTCGGCACCGGTCCAGTACAGCTCGTTGTGGCGGCACCGGCCCTCGGGCGTGGTGGCCCAGTTGGAGACCTCGTACCAGGAGTAGCCGGCGGCGGCGAGCGCCCGGTCGGCCATCAGGTAGCGGTCGGCGTGCACGTCGTCGTCGATCATCGGCAGTTCGCCGCGCCGGACCCGGGCGGCCAGCCGGGTGCCGTCCTCGACGATCAACGAGTACGCGGAGACGTGGTCGGGGCGGGCGCCGATCGCGGCGTCCAGCGAGGCCTGCCAGTCCTGGTCGCTCTCGCCGGGGGTGCCGTAGATCAGGTCCAGGTTGACGTGCTCGAAGCCGGCCTCGCGGGCCTCGGCGACGCAGGCCTCCGGGCGGCCCGGGGTGTGGTGGCGGTCCAGGATCTTCAGCACGTGCGGGCGGGCGCTCTGCATGCCGAAGGAGATCCGGTTGTAGCCGCCCTCGCGCAGTTCGGAGAGGTAGGCCGGGTCGACCGACTCCGGGTTGGCCTCGGTGGTGACCTCCGCGTCCTCGGCGAGGCCGAACTCCTCGCGCAGCGCGGCCAGCATCCGCACCAGGTCGCGGGCGGGCAGCAGGGTGGGGGTGCCGCCGCCGAGGAACACCGTCCGCACCGGCAGGTCGGCGTCGCCCAGCACGCGGCGGGCGAGCCGGATCTCGGCGATCACGTTGTCGGCGTAGGTGTCCTGCGAGGCGACCGCGCCGGAGGAGCGCAGCTCGGTGGCCGTGTAGGTGTTGAAGTCGCAGTAGCCGCAGCGGCTGGCGCAGTACGGCACGTGCAGGTAGAAGCCGAACGGCCGGGTGCCGAGTCCGTCCAGGGCGTGGGCGGGCAGCGAGCCGTCGGACGGCACGGGTTCGCCGTCGGGAAGTGCGGAGGGCATGCGCCCATTGTCCGGTACGGCCCGGGAAACTCCGAAGGCCGTACCGGAACCGTGCGGGCTCAGGCCTCGTTGGTGCCCGCGTACATCTCGGAGACCCGGTCGGCGTAGGTCTGCTCCACCACCGGGCGCTTGATCTTCAGGCTGGGGGTAAGTTCGCCGTGCTCGATGTCCAGGTCGCGCGGGAGCAGGGTGAACTTCTTGATCGTCTGCCAGCGCTGCAGCTCGCCGTTGAGGCGCTTCACGAAGCCGTCGATCAGCTCCACGGTGGACGGGTCGGCGACCACCTCGGCGTACGACTTGCCGGCCATGCCGTGCTCGGCCGCCCACGGCATGATCACCGTCTCGTCCAGGCCGATCAGCGCGGTGCAGTAGTTGCGGCCGTTGCCGATCACCAGGATGTTGCTGACGAACGGGCAGATCGCCTTGAACTTGCCCTCGACCTCGCTCGGCGCGACGTACTTGCCGCCGGAGGTCTTGAACATGTCCTTCTTGCGGTCGGTGATCCGCAGGTAGCCGCCCGCGCCGAGCTCGCCGATGTCGCCGGTGTGGAACCAGCCGTCCGGCTCCAGGACCTCGGCGGTCTGCTCGGGCATCTCGTGGTAGCCGCGCATGATGCCCGGGCCGCGCAGCAGGATCTCGCCGTCCTCGGCGATCCGGACCTCGGTGCCGGGCAGCGGGATGCCGACGGTGCCGACCCGGAAGTCCTCCGCCCGGTTCACGGTGGAGCCGGCCGAGGTCTCGGTCAGGCCGTAGCCCTCCAGCACCGGGACGCCCGCGCCCTTGAAGAAGTAGCCGATCTCCGGGGCGAGCGCCGCGCTGCCGGACACCGCGCCGCGCAGCCGGCCGCCGAACGCCGCCCGGATCTTGGTGTACACCAGCTTGTCGGCCAGTGCGTGCTGCAGCCGCAGGCCCAGCGGGGCGCTCTCGTGGCCGTGCGCGACCTTGTTGGCCTGGATGGTCTGCGCGTAGTCGCGGGCCACCTTGGCCGCCCACATGAAGATCTTGTACTTGGCGCCGCCCTCGGCCCGGGCCTTGCCCGCGATGCCGTTGTAGACCTTCTCGAAGATCCGCGGCGCGGACGCCATCAGGGTCGGCCGGATCACCGGCAGGTTGTGGATGATCCGGTCCACCCGGCCGTCCACCGCCATCACGTGGCCGGTGGCGATCTGACCGGAGATCAGCGTCTTGCCGAACACGTGCGACAGCGGCAGCCACATGAACTGCACGTCGTCCGAGCGCAGCAGCCCGCTCTCCTCCTGCGCCACGCCCTCGTACGACCAGCAGTCGTGCACCAGGCGCACGCCCTTGGGGCGGCCGGTGGTGCCGGAGGTGTAGATCAGGGTGGCCAGCTGCTCCTTGTCGAGCGAGTCGATCGCCTTGTCGACGGCGTCCGGGTTCTCGGCCAGGTGCTCGGCACCGCGCCGCTCCAGTTCGGCCAGGGTCAGCACGGTCAGGCCGTCGGCCTCCGGTGCGTCGCCGCCCGGCGCGTCGAACAGGATGACGTACTCCAGGGCGGGCAGCTCGGCCTTCTGCTCGACGGCCTTGCGCAGCTGGCTCTGGTTCTCGGCGAACAGCGCGCGGCTGCCGGAGTTGGCCAGGATGAACGCGGTCTCGTCGGAGTTGGTGCTCGGGTAGACGGTGGTGGTGGCCGCGCCGGCGCACATGTTGCCGAGGTCGGCGAGGATCCACTCGATCCGGGTGGCGGAGGCGATCGCGACCCGGTCCTCGGGCCGGATGCCGAGCGCCATCAGGCCGGCCGCGACGGCGCGGATCCGCTCGTTCGCCTGGGCCCAGGTCAGTGACCGCCACTGCTCGGCGCCCGGCGCGCTGTCCGCTGCCTGCTCGTCCACCGGGACCGGGTACCGGTACGCCTCACCGTTCGGCGTGGCCTTTACCCTGCTGAGCAGAAGATGCGCCACGGAGGGCGGACGCCGCTCGATCATGGACTGCGCGGAACTCAACGAGGACCTCCGGGGGCGGGTGGACCGAGAGTGGGTGAGCGCCGGCCGTGGGGGCGGCCGACAACCGACTTAACCGGTGAGTAACAAGAGGGCAATCAGCAGCCTAGGGGGTGAAAAGCCGTTCCGTAAGGGGGTGACGTGAGCTGGCACACTCACGGGGCGGCAGTGCAGGCCCACAGTGCAGGCCCGGTCCACGGGTGAAGCTTTTTCACAAGTACCCGAATTTGGGATGCGCGCGTCCCCTCCGAAGACGAGAGTGTCACGGTGCTTTTCAGACTTCTACGGGCCCATCTCGGCCCCTACTCCCGCGACATCACAGTGCTGGTGCTGCTCCAACTGATCTCCACCATCGGCATGCTGTACCTGCCGACGCTGAACGCCGACATCATCGACAGCGGCGTCCTCAAGGGCGACACCGGATACATCCTGCGGGTCGGCGGCGTGATGGTCGGCGTCTCGCTCGCCCAGGCCGCCTGCTCGATCGGCGCGGTGTACTTCGGCGCCCGCACCGCGATGGCCATCGGCCGCGACCTCCGCGCCGGCGTGTTCTCCCGGGTGCAGGAGTTCTCCGCCCGTGAGCTCAACCAGTTCGGTGCCCCGTCGCTGATCACCCGCACCACCAACGACGTCCAGCAGGTCCAGATGCTGGCGCTGATGACCTTCACGCTGATGGTCGCCGCGCCGATCATGTGCGTCGGCGGCGTCGTCATGGCGCTCAACCAGGACGTGCCGCTGTCCGGCCTGCTGCTGGCCGTGGTGCCCGCGCTGGGCGCCGTCGTCACCGTGCTGGTCGGCAAGATGCGGCCGCAGTTCCGCGGCATGCAGACCCGGATCGACGCGGTCAACCGGATCATGCGCGAGCAGATCACCGGCATCCGGGTCATCCGCGCCTTCGTCAAGGACGACCACGAGAAGCAGCGCTTCACCGGCGCCAACGGCGAACTCGCCGACTACTCGCTGCGGGTCGGCCGGCTGATGTCGCTGATGTTCCCCGTCGTCATGGGCGTCGTGAACATCTCCAGCGTCGCCGTGTTCTGGTTCGGTGCGCACCGCATCGACAGCGGCGGCATGCAGATCGGCGCGCTCACCGCATTCCTCTCCTATCTGATGCAGATTCTGATGAGCGTCATGATGGCCACCTTCATGTTCATGATGGTGCCGCGCGCCGAGGTCTGCGCCGAGCGCATCCAGGAAGTGCTGGGGACCTCCTCCAGCGTCGTCCCGCCGCTCGCCCCCGTCACCGAACTGCGCGCCCACGGCACGCTGGAGCTGCGCGGCGTGGACTTCCGCTACCCCGGCGCTGAGGTGCCCGTGCTGCGCGGGATCGACCTGGCCGCCCGGCCCGGCGAGACCACCGCCGTCATCGGCTCCACCGGCTCCGGCAAGACCACCCTGCTCGGACTCGTCCCCCGGCTGTTCGACGCCACCGGCGGCGAAGTCCTGATCGACGGCGTGGACGTCCGCGACCTCGACCCGCAGAAGCTGTCCGAGGTCATCGGCCTCGTCCCGCAGAAGCCGTACCTGTTCTCTGGCACCGTCGCCTCCAACCTCCGCTACGGCAAGCCCGACGCCACCGACGAGGAGCTCTGGCACGCCCTGGAGATCGCCCAGGCCAAGGACTTCGTGGCGAAGTTCCCCGAGGGCCTGGACGCCCCGATAGCGCAGGGCGGCACCAACGTCTCCGGCGGCCAGCGCCAGCGCCTGGCGATCGCCCGGGCCCTGGTCCGCAAGCCGGAGATCTACCTGTTCGACGACTCCTTCTCGGCGCTCGACTACGCCACCGACGCCCGGCTGCGCGCCGCGCTCGCCGACGAGACCCAGAACGCCACCGTGGTGATCGTCGCCCAGCGCGTCTCCACCATCCGCGACGCCGACCGGATCATCGTCCTCGACGAGGGCGCCGTCGTCGGCACCGGCACCCACCAGGAGCTGATGGCCGACAACCCGACGTACCGGGAGATCGTGCTCTCCCAGCTCACCGAGCAGGAGGCGGCGTGACCACCCCCGACAAGCCCGACGCGACCGTGCCCGACACGACCGTGCCCGAGGCCAGCGCGCCCGACCTGACCAAGGCCGGCGCGGCCAAACCCGACCTCGCCAAGGCCCCCGCCGGGGACGCGGGCGAGGAACAGGGGACGACCTCCACCTCGCAGGAGGCAGCCGCTCGCCGCGGCGGCCCCGGCCCCGGCCGGTTCATGGGCGCCCAGGGCACCGAGAAGGCCAAGGACCTCGGCGGCTCCGCGAAGCGCCTGCTCGGGCTGCTCAAGCCGGAACGCAAGCTGCTGTTCACCGTCCTCGGTCTCGGCGCGCTCTCCATCGGGTGCGCGGTGGCCGGACCCCGGGTGCTCGGCAAGGCGACCGACCTGATCGTCGCCGGCGCCACCGGACCGCGCTTCGCCGGCGCCCCGAGCAAGCAGGCCGTGCTCGACGGCCTGCGCGCCAGGGGCGAGGGCAACATCGCCGACCTGCTCGCCTCGATCGACTTCACCCCCGGCCAGGGCATGGACTTCGGGGCCATCGGCACCATCCTGCTGTGGGTGCTGGGCATCTACCTGGCCGCCGTGCTGTTCGGCGTGATCCAGGGCCGGCTGGCCGCGCTGGCGATCAACCGCACGGTGTTCCGGCTGCGCGAGGAGACCGAGGCGAAGCTGGCCCGGCTGCCGCTCAGCTACTTCGACCGCCAGCCGCGCGGCGAGGTGCTGAGCCGGGTCACCAACGACATCGACAACATCAACCAGTCGATGCAGCAGACCATGGGACAGGTCGTCAACTCCCTGCTGACCATCGTCGGCGTGCTGGTGATGATGTTCTGGATCTCCCCGCTGCTGGCCCTGATCGCGCTGATCTCCGTCCCGGTGTCGGTGGTCGTCGCGGCCAAGGTCGGCAAGCGGGCGCAGCCCCAGTTCATCAAGCAGTGGGGCTCCACCGGCAAGCTCAACGCGCACATCGAGGAGATGTTCACCGGCCACAGCCTGGTGAAGGTCTTCGGCCGCCAGGAGGAGGCCAAGGAGCTCTTCCAGCAGGAGAACCAGGCACTGTACGAAGCCTCCTTCCGGGCTCAGTTCATTTCGGGGATCATCCAGCCGGCGATGATGCTGGTCGGCAACATCAACTACGTGCTGGTCGCGGTGGTCGGCGGTCTGCGGGTGGCCAGCGGCGCGCTGTCCATCGGTGACGTGCAGGCGTTCATCCAGTACTCCCGCCAGTTCAGCCAGCCGCTCAGCCAGGTCGCCTCGATGGCGAACCTGGTGCAGTCCGGTGTCGCCTCCGCCGAGCGGGTCTTCGAACTGCTCGACGCCGAGGAGCAGTCCCCCGAGCCGCAGCAGCCGGAGCGCCCCGCCGAGGTCCACGGCCGCGTCGCCTTCGAGGACGTCTCCTTCCGGTACGAGCCGGACAAGCCGCTCATCGAGGGCCTGTCGCTGAAGGTGGAGCCCGGCCACACCGTGGCCATCGTCGGCCCGACCGGCGCCGGCAAGACCACCATGGTCAACCTCCTCATGCGGTTCTACGAGGTCAGCGGCGGCCGGATCACCCTCGACGGGGTGGACATCGCCGCGATGTCCCGCGAGGACCTGCGATCCGGCATCGGCATGGTGCTGCAGGACACCTGGCTGTTCGGCGGCACCATCGCCGAGAACATCGCCTACGGCGCCGAGTCGGCCACCCGCGAGCAGGTGATCGCGGCGGCGAAGGCCGCGCACGTGGACCGTTTCGTGCGGACCCTCCCCGACGGCTACGACACCGTCCTGGACGACGAGGGCACCGGCGTCAGCGCGGGCGAGAAGCAGCTGATCACCATCGCCCGGGCCTTCCTGGCCCAGCCCTCGATCCTGGTGCTGGACGAGGCGACCAGCTCCGTCGACACCCGTACCGAGGTGCTGATCCAGCGGGCGATGGCGGAACTGCGCACCGGCCGCACCAGCTTCGTGATCGCCCACCGCCTCTCCACCATCCGGGACGCCGACGTCATCCTGGTGATGGAGAACGGTTCGATCGTGGAGCAGGGCAACCACGACGAGCTGATCGCCGCCGACGGCGCCTACGCCCGGCTGTACCAGGCGCAGTTCGCCCAGGCGGTGGCCGAGGTCGACTGACCTGCCGTCAGTTCGCCGCCCGGCCGACCGGCTCGGCGCCCAGGGGGAGGTCCGCACCGCGGGCCTCCCCCTCGCGTATCGCGGCGGGAGCGAGGGGCTCGGTGGTGCCGAGCGCGGGGGCGGCGGCTGCGGGGGAGGCGCCGCCGACGGCCGGGCTGCCCGCGCTGGTCGGAGCGGCGGAGGTGGCCGACGTGGCGACCACGGTGGTGGCGGGACGGCGGGCCGGACGCTGGCCGAGCAGGGTGGAGCTGAGGGCGAGAGCCATGCCCAGCAACTGCAGCGCGGTGAGGGACTGGCCGAGGGCGGCCCAGCCGATCACCGCCGCCGACACCGGGCTGAGCAGGCCCAGGAAGGCGACCGAGGTGGCGGGGAGGCGGCCGATGCCGCGGAACCAGACCCAGTACGCCAGGGCCGTGTTGGCCACCGCGAGGTAGCCGTACCCGAGCAGGTTGGCGCCGTCGAGCGCCGGCGGGGCACCCTCCACCAGCGCGGCGACCGGGAGCAGCAGCAGACCGCCCGCGGTGAGCTGCCAGCCCGTCAGGGCGAGCGGGCCGACGCCCTCCGGGCGGCCCCAGCGCTTGGTGAGCACCGTGCCGGCGGCCATCGCCCCGGCCCCGGCGAGGCCGGCGAGCACGCCTATGGCGTCCAGCCGGGCGGTGGCGCGCAGCACCACCAGGGCCACGCCGAACACGCCGACGGTGCCCGCGAGCAGGGCCCGCCGCCCGAACCGCTCCCCCAGCAGCGGCACGGCCAGCCCGGCGGCCAGCAGCGGCTGTATCGCGCCGAGGACGGCGGCCACGCCGCCGGGCAGGCGGTAGGCGGCGACGAAAAGCAGGGCGAAGAAGACGCCGATGTTGAGCGCGCCCAGGACGGCGGAGCGCCACCACCAGGAACGGCTGGGGAGCCGGCGGGTGACGGCCAGCAGCACCAAGCCGGCGGGCAGGGCGCGCAAGGTCGCGGTGAGCAACGGCCGGTCCGCAGGCAGCAGTTCGGTCGTCACGGCATAGGTGGAGCCCCACGCGAGCGGGGCGAGCGCGGTGAGAGCTACGGTTCGCATGGGAGATAGCTTAGCGTCAAGCTACTTGCTGTCGAGTCAATTAACGGGAGGAATCTCGGTTCTCGCCCACTCACTCCCGAACCGCCCTGTGCCACACTGGCCAGATGGACCGACTGGACCTTCGCAGCGCCGCGCACGACCCGGTGGACACCATCGCCGACCAGTGGCGGCACGAGCGCCCCGACCTCGCCGACCGGACCGAGGCGATGGCCGCGTTCGGCCGCGTGCACCGGCTCTCCCGCGCGGTCGGCGACCTGATGGAGCAGGCCTACGCGCCGTACGGGATCGGTCGCGGCGAGTTCGACGTCCTGGCCACGCTGCGCCGCGCCGGGGAGCCGTTCTCGCTGTCGCCGCGCGAGCTGACCGCCACCCTGATGCTCACCACCGGCGGGATGACCGGCCGTCTGGACAAGCTGGAGCGGGCCGGCCTGGTCACCCGCTCCCCCGACCCGAACGACCGGCGCGGTCTGCGGATCACCCTCACCGACTTCGGCCGCGAGACGGTCGACCAGGCGGTGGCCGCCGGCACCGCCGTCCAGCAGCGGATCATCGACCGGCTCGGCGAGCAGCGGCTGACCGAGCTGAACACCCTGCTCAGGGACTTGCTGCACAGCGTGGAGACCACGCCGCATCCCGCCTCGGCCCGCCCCTGATCCTTCCCCTCCGGCCTCCCGCCCCGACCGAAGCGCACCCTCGCCCGACGCGTGCCCTCGCCCGACGCGCGCCCCAGCCGCCCGCGCTCGACGCCGAGACCTGACCGCCCGCGCCTGACGGCCGGTCAGGACCGGCTGCCGCCCCGGCCGTTCGGCGCGCTACCGTGGATGCGTGCCCGAACCGACCACCCTCGACACCGCGCCGTCCGGCCCCGTGGACGCCTTCCAGGCCGAGCGCCGCTACCTGGGCTCGATCGCCTACCGCCTGCTCGGCTCGGTGGCCGACGCCGAGGACGTGCTGCAGGAGGCCTGGCTGCGCTGGCAGTCCGCCGACCGCTCGGGCATCGCCGAGCCGCGCGCCTACCTGACCACGGTGGTGACCAGGCTCTGCTACGACCAACTGGGTTCGGCCCGGGCCCGCCGCGAGGCGTACTTCGGGGAGTGGCTGCCGGAGCCGTTGCTGACCACCGAGGACTCCCCCGCCGAACTGGCCGAGGTCGGCGAGGCGGTGTCGGTGGCGATGCTGGCGGTGATGGAGCAGCTGAGCCCGGCCGAGCGGGCGGCGTTCGTGCTGCACGACGTGTTCGCGGTGGGCTTCGAGGAGATCGCCTCGGCGCTGGACCGCTCCCCCGAGGCGACCCGGCAGCTCGCCTCCCGGGCCCGCCGCCGGGTGCGTGACGGGGGCCGGCGCAGCACGGTCGACCCGGCCGAGCACCGTCAGGTGGTGACGGCGTTCATCTCCGCCGCGACCGGCGGCGACCTGGCGGCGCTGATGGACGTGCTCGACCCCGAGGTGGCCTGGCACTCCGACGGTGGCGGCATCGTCAGCGCGGGCCGCCGGCCGGTGCTCGGCGCGATCCACGTGGGCCGGCTGGTACGCAAGCTCTCCCAGCGCTTCATGGGCCCGGAGCACCCGCTGGTGCCGGCGCTCGTCAACGGCGAGCTGGGCGCGGTCTGGTATGCGGAGCCGGGCGTGATCGGCGGCGTGGTCGCCTTCACCGTCGCGGACGGCCGGATCACCGCCGCGTACGCGATGGTGAACCCGGAGAAGCTCGCCCACCTCTCGGGGGCGTGACCCGGCTCACGGTCACACTTCCGCGGGCTGCGTCGTCCCCCTTCCGTATCCGCCACCGGCGGAGTCCGTGAAGGAGGACGAGATGACCGGCAAGCACATCGTGGTGATCGGCGCGGGCTACGCGGGGCTGTCCGCCGCTGCCGGGATCGGTCGCGGCCCGGACCGGGTCACCCTGATCGCCCCGGAGCGGCGCTTCGCCCACCGGGTGCGCCAGCACGAGATCGCCGCCGGCCGCAGGGTCTCCCGTCCCGAGATCGCGCACGTGCTTCGCGGCCGCAAGGTCGCCCACCGGGCCACCCGGGTCGTCGAACTCGACCTGGCCGGGCGGAAGGTGGTCACCGAGGACGGCGAGCGGATCGCGTACGACACCCTGGTGTACGCGCTGGGCAGCCGGGTCGCCTGGAGCGGCGTGCCCGGCGCGGCCGAGCACGCGTACTCGGCGGACCGCGCCGAGGAACTGCACCGCCGGATCGCCGACGCCGCGGCTCCCGGGACGATCGCGGTGGTCGGCGGCGGCGCGACCGGCATCGAGCTGGCCGCCGAGTTGGCGGAGGCCCACCCCGGTTGGCAGGTCCGCCTGGTGGCGTCCGGCCAGGTCGGGGGCTGGCTGTCGGCCCGCGGCCGGGCGCACGTCCTGGCGGTGCTCGGCCGGCTCGGCGTCCGAGTGGACGAGGCGCACCAGGTCACCACCGTCACCACCGCCGGACTGGAGACCTCGGCCGGCCCGGTCCGCGCCGAGGTGGTGGTGTGGGCCGGCTCGCTGGAGCCGCACCCGCTGGCCGCCGAATCCGGCCTGGCGGTCACTGGGAGCGGCCGGGCCGTGGTGGACGACCACCTGCGCTCGGTGTCGCACCCCGAGGTGTACGTGATCGGGGACGCCGCCGCCGTCGAGGTGCCCGGCGTCGGGCAGCTGCGGATGGCCTGCGCCACCGCCCAGCCGCAGGGCCGCTACCTGGGCAGACTGCTCCGCGGACGCACCGACAAGCCGTTCTCCTACCGCTATGCCGTCCAGTGCCTGAGCCTGGGCCGCGGGGAGGCGCTGGTCCAGCTGATCCACGGCGACGACTCGATGCGGCCCGGGGTGGTGACCGGACTGGCCGGGCGGCTGGTCAAGGCGGCGATCGTCACCGGCCTGCCGCTGTCGCTCCGCTGACCCCCCGTCGGCCGCCACGCCCGGACCGCAGGGCTGCCGCCGGAAACGGCACCGGGCCGGGACCCCGTGTGGGGATCCCGGCCCGGTCGGGCGGCCGTGGGAGTTACTTCTTTTCCTTCGGCGTCTCGGCGTCCGTCGACAGCGCGGCGATGAAGGCCTCCTGCGGGACCTCCACGCGGCCGACCATCTTCATCCGCTTCTTGCCTTCCTTCTGCTTCTCCAGCAGCTTGCGCTTACGCGAGATGTCACCGCCGTAGCACTTGGCGAGAACGTCCTTGCGGATCGCGCGGACCGTCTCACGGGCGATCACCCGGGAGCCGATCGCGGCCTGGATCGGCACCTCGAACTGCTGACGCGGGATCAGCTTCTGCAGCTTGCCGGCCATCATCACGCCGTAGTTGTAGGCCTTGTCCTTGTGCACGATCGCGGAGAACGCGTCCACCGCGTCGCCGTGCAGCAGGATGTCGACCTTGACCAGGTTGGCGGTCTGCTCGCCGATGGGCTCGTAGTCCAGCGAGGCGTAGCCGCGGGTCTTGGACTTCAGCTGGTCGAAGAAGTCGAAGACGATCTCGGCCAGCGGCAGGGTGTAGCGCAGCTCCACCCGGTCCTCGGAGAGGTAGTCCATGCCCTGCAGGTTGCCGCGGCGGGACTGGCAGAGCTCCATGATCGCGCCGACGAACTCGTTGGGCGCCAGGATGGTGCCGCGCACGACCGGCTCGTACACCTCGGCGATCTTGCCGGTGGGGAACTCGCTCGGGTTGGTGACGGTGTGCTCGGTGCCGTCCTCCATGATCACCCGGTAGATCACGTTCGGGGCGGTGGAGATCAGGTCGAGGTTGAACTCGCGCTCCAGGCGCTCCCGGATGATCTCCAGGTGCAGCAGGCCGAGGAAGCCGCAGCGGTAGCCGAAGCCGAGCGCGACCGAGGTCTCCGGCTCGTAGACCAGCGCAGCGTCGTTCAGCCGCAGCTTGTCGAGGGCGTCACGGAGCAGCGGGTAGTCCGAGCCGTCCAGCGGGTACAGGCCGGAGAACACCATCGGGCGCGGGTCCTTGTAGCCGCCGAGCGCCTCGGTGGCGCCCTTGTTCTGCGAGGTGATCGTGTCACCGACCTTGGACTGCCGGACGTCCTTCACACCGGTGATGATGTAGCCGACCTCGCCGACGCCGAGGCCGTCGGCGACCTTCGGCTCGGGCGAGATGACGCCGATCTCCAGCAGCTCGTGGGTAGCGCCGGTGGACATCATGGCGATCCGCTCACGCTTGGTGAGCTGGCCGTCGACCACTCGCACGTAGGTGACCACGCCGCGGTAGGCGTCGTACACCGAGTCGAAGATCATCGCGCGGGCCGGGGCGTCCTTGATGCCGACCGGGGCGGGGATCTTCTCGACCACGTGGTCGAGCAGGTCCTCCACGCCGAGGCCGGTCTTCGCGGAGACCTTCAGCACGTCGTCCGGGTCGCAGCCGATGATGTGCGCGATCTCCGCCGCGTACTTCTCGGGCTGGGCGGCCGGCAGGTCGATCTTGTTGAGCACCGGAATGATGGTGAGGTCGTTCTCCAGCGCCAGGTACAGGTTGGCGAGGGTCTGCGCCTCGATGCCCTGGGCCGCGTCGACCACCAGGATGGTTCCCTCGCAGGCCGCGAGGGAGCGGGACACCTCGTACGTGAAGTCCACGTGGCCGGGGGTGTCGATCATGTTGAGGATGTGTGTCTTGCCCGCGTTCTCACCGGTCCGCGGCGCCCACGGGAGGCGGACGGCCTGGGACTTGATGGTGATGCCGCGCTCGCGCTCGATGTCCATCCGGTCGAGGTACTGGGCGCGCATCTGCCGGGGGTCCACCACGCCGGTGATCTGCAGCATCCGGTCGGCGAGCGTCGACTTGCCGTGGTCGATGTGGGCGATGATGCAGAAGTTGCGGATCACCGCCGGGTCAGTACGGCTGGGCTCTGGCACGTTGCTGGGGGTCGCGGGCACCTTGGTCCGATTTCTGATCCGATCAATATGGTTCCGTCCATCCTCCCATGCCCGAGGCCGACCGGTCTTTCCGCCCGGGCGGGCATGCGGCACGATCACCGCATGATCCTGGAAAGCGCCCTGCTCGACGTCCGCCCCGGCCAGGAGGACGGCTTCCTCGCCGCCTTCGCCGAGGCCCGCCCGCTGATCGCCTGCCAGCGGGGCTTCCGCTCGCTCGAACTGCGCCGCTGCCTGGACGACGGACGCACCTCGCGCTTCCTGCTGCAGGTCGGATGGGAGACCCTGGAGGACCACACCGAGGGCTTCCGCCGCTCCCCCGAGTACGGGCGCTGGCGCGAGCTGCTGCACCACTACTACGACCCGTTCCCGCTGGTCGAGCACTACGGCGAGCCGCTGATCACCGCCTGACGGGCCACCGGCCGCCCTGCGGCGGCCTTGCTCGGCCCTCCGGTTTGGGCCGGTCGGGGCGGCCCTGGTAGCGTGGGCGGCTGCACTCCGCCCTCGGCATGCCCTCTCAGCAGGTCGAGCGGCACTCGGTGCAAACCCGTTGAACTGCCGATTCACACAGACTGAGGCTCTTTCGTGGCGAACATCAAGTCCCAGATCAAGCGCAACAAGACCAACGAGAAGGCGCGCCTGCGCAACAAGGCCGTCAAGTCCTCGCTGAAGACCGCTCTGCGCAAGGCCCGCGAGGCCGCTGCCGCCGGTGAGAACGAGAAGGCCGTCGAGCTGGCTCGCGCCGCCTCCAAGGCCCTCGACAAGGCCGTCAGCAAGGGCATCATCCACAAGAACCAGGCCGCCAACAAGAAGTCGGCGATCACCAAGCGCGTCAACGTCGCTGCCTGATCCTGGTCCTTCCCGTACGGCCCGGCCGTACGACCCGGTGCTCCGGCACCACCCTCGGACGGCGTGAATAAGCGGCCCTCTACCCGCCACCGCCGACCGTCCGCTCCCGGGAATCCGGCCCTCTACCCGGATTTCCGACGAGCCGCACGACCCGTACCGCACGCGGCCTGCGTTCGCCACGCGGGTGCGGTACTCGATGAACCAACGGAGGCCCCCGTTCGGGGCGCTTCCCCAACTGCCCGCCCGGTCCCCACCGGGCGGGCAGTTCGCGTTTCCGGCGGGTCCGGTCTCTCCGTGCCGACCGGCCGCGGTGCTCAACCGCCTTGAGCGGAAAGGGGATCGGCGCGAACGGCAGGGCGGGGTAGGGTGCGGGGGTGCCTGACACTGCCCGTGCCTGACCAACTACTCGGGGGAACGATGTCGACTCCGCCGCCGCATCAGCTCCAGGGCCACCGCTCCACCAGCAGCTTCTCGCGCAATCCCGGCAGCTCCCGCAGCTCCTCGACAGCGGGCAACGGAGCGGGCCGGGTCACCAGGATCGGGCCCGACGGACCGATGGGCGGCGGATCCGAGCCGGGCGGAGACGGGCCGGGCCCCGCCGGGGAACGGGTGGGGCGGAAGCTGTGGTGGGCCATCGGCGGCGCGCTGGTGGCCTCCGCGGTGTGGGCGGCGGCCGTCCTGATGGTCCCCTCGCTGGTCCACGACGACTCGACGCCGAACAGGCCGCCCCTGGCCGGCTACCGCGTCGTCGACGACCTGTGCACCACCGCCCGGCTGACCGCCTTCGGCCAGCTGTATCCGACCCCGTCGGGCAGCCCCTACCACTATTCGACGCACCACCGGGCGCTGGACGAGATGTACTGCAGCCAGTACCGCAAGAAGGTCGGCGGCGACCAGGACTACTACACGCTCTACCTGCAGGTGCAGCTCCATCACGAGGTGGACCCGCGCCCGGAGTTCGAGGCGCAGCGCGAAGGCCTGGCCCAACGCCACTACCAGATCAGCCCGGTGGCCGGCCTCGGCGACGAGGCGTACGTCGGCTACCTCGACGACCCCGGCCAGGGCGCCCCCGACCAGCACTACCTCACCCAGGTCCTGTACGTCCGCCAGGGCGGCATGACCTGCTACACCAGCTGGTCCGCCTCCTACCAGGACGGCAGGGGCGGCGGCCCCGACCGCGAACAGGTCCGCACGGCACTCCTGTCCGACACCCGCGAACTCCTGCGCGCCCTCGGCGGATCGGCCTGACCCTCGCTGCCGCTGCCGGGCGCCCGAACACTCCTTGCCCGGGGTTCCGTGAACAGGATTCCCGAGGTCAGTAGGGGCGGGAGCCGGCCCGGGACGCCCGGGCCACCGCGACCACGGCACGTTCCAACGCGTACGCGGGGTCGTCGGAGCCGCCCTTGACGGCGGCGTCGGCCTCGGCGACGGCGGTGAGGGCGGCGGCCACGCCGTCGCCCGTCCAGCCGCGCATCTGCTGGCGGACCCGGTCCACCTTCCACGGCGGCATGCCCAGTTCACGGGCCAGGTCGCCGGGGCGCATGTTGCGGCCCGCGGTGGCGAGCCGGCCGATGCTGCGCACTCCGGAGGCGAGCGCGTAGGTGATGCCGGTGGGCGGCTGGCCGACCGCCAGCGCCCAGCGCAGCCGTTCCAACGCTTCGGCGGCCCGGCCGGTGACGGCGAGGTCTGCCACTTCGAAGCCGGTCGCCTCGGCCCGGCCGCTGTAGTACTTGGCGACCGCCGTCTCGTCGATCGGCCCCTCGATGTCCGCTGTCAACTGGCTGCAGGCGGCGGCCAGTTCGCGCAGGTCGCTGCCCAGCGAGTCGAGCAGCGCCTGACAGGCCTCCGGGCTGGCGGCGCGGCTCAGGGTGCGGAACTCGTTGCGGATGAACGCCAGCTTCTCGCTCGCCTTGGTGAGCTTGGCGCACTGGACCTCCCGCGCGCCCTTCTTCTTCGCCGCGTCCAGCAGCCCCTTGCCCTTGGCGCCGCCCGCGTGCACCAGCACCATGATCACTTCTTCGGCGGGCGACTCCAGGTACGCCTTGACCTCCTTGACCGCATCGGCCGAGAGGTCCTGCGCGGCCCGGACCACGATCACCTTCCGCTCCGCGAAGAGCGAGGGCGTGGTGAGCTCGGCCAACTGACCCGGCTGCAGCGCCCCCGGCGCGAGGTCGCGCACGTCGGTCTCCGGATCCGCCGCCTTCGCCGCCGCCACCACCTCCGCGACTGCGCGGTCGAGCAGCAGCTCTTCCTGGCCGACCGCAACGGTCAGCGGGGCGAGCAGGTCGTCGGGTGCACTCTTCCTGGCCATCGCCTACCAGGATCGCACGCCGTGCCGACACCCCTGCCCCGGCAGCTCCCCGTGCCTTCTCATCCGCTCGTCCCGTCCGGCCGACGCTCCGGGCCGGATCGTGAGGTGGGGTCGCCGCAGCACCGCCTTCCGGGCTGGGCAGAATGTTGGCGTGATCAAGAACAATGACCGTCAATTGCTCGTCCTTCCCGACCGTGACGCGGCGGAGGAGATCGCCGAGGAGTTGAGTGCGCGCTGGCCCGAGCTGGGCGACGTCGAGGTGGTCCGCGACTCCCTCGCCGGGGAGGACGACGCCGAGGACGCCCAGTGGATCGTGGTCGTCGAGGCCCCCGAGGACGACGGCTGGACGCCGCGACTGCTGACCGAAATCGACCGGCTCGTCGCCGAGCAGGACGGGTGGCGCGAACAGGACTGACCCGCCCACCGAACTCCGTTGGTCCCCGCCCGAGCGAGGCGCACCCACCCGCTCGGACGGGCGCTCTGCACCCGGCCGTCCGGACCGCGACCGCCCCGGCGACGGCCCCTGCTTCGGGTGCCGTGGCATCAGCCGTGGGAGGAGCGCAGGTGCGAGGCCACGGCCAGGGTTCGTACATCCCCCAGCACCGCGATGTCCCCCGCCCGGTCGGTGCGGACCACCGTCGCCCCCAGCGCCTTGAGCCCCGCCACCGTCTGCGGGGCCGGATGCCCGTACGGGTTCCCGGTGCCGCAGGAGATCAGGGCCAGCCGCGGACGGAGCGCAGCCATCAACGCCCAGTCCTGGTTGGCCGATCCGTGGTGCGCGACCTTCAGGACGTCCACCCGTCCCAGCCCGGGTGGACCGGGGCCGCCACCGCGCTGGTCGACCGGGTTGGCGGCACTCACCGCCTCCGTTCCCGTCCTGACTGCATGCCTGGCGCTCAGCACCGCCCTTGACGCCGTATCAACCGGCGCGGGCGGACCTCGCTCGTCCGGACGCGGGGTCGGTGGCAACCCGAGGGTGAGCAGCGCGGCCTGGGCCGGGGGCTCCAGGTCGCCCAGCAGCGCCACCCGGATCGGAGCCGTCGGTGGGCCGAGGCTGGCGATGATCGCGATGCTGGAGTTGTTGGGTCCGGTCGCGTCGGGGGCCTGCGACGAGGACGGCCACACCACTTGCCAGCTGAGCTCCGCACCGGCGGTGCGACGCTCGCCTCGCTGGGCCCGCAGCACCGGCACCCGGTCGTCGGCCGCCCAGCGCAGCACCCGGCTGTGCTCGCCTTCCGGTTCGTCCGAGGTGGTCACCTCGATCGCGCCGACCGAGCGGCCGCGCAGCACGCCCGGGATGCCCTCGGCGTGATCCGCGTGGAAGTGCGTGAGGATCAGGACCGGCACCCTGGTCACCCCGAGTTCCCGCAGACAGTCGTCCGCCGACCTGGGATCGGGCCCGGCGTCCACCACCACTGCGCTGCCCGGCTCGACCGGGAGAACGGTCATGTCCCCCTGCCCGATGTCGCACATCGCCAGCCGCCAGCCTTCGGCGGGCCAGCCGGTTGCCAGCCGGGTGACGGCCGGCGGGCGCAGCAGGATCACCGGCAGCAGTACGGCGACGGCGAGCACGGACCACACTCTGGGCCGCCGGTTCCTCGGCCGCCGCCCGCCCAGCAGCGGCGGCAGCGCCCAGACCAGCGCGACGATCGCCACGACCAGCAGGGCCGAGCCGAACAGCCCGCCGGGCCAGGCCAGTTCGGCACCGGGCAGTTCGGCGCCCCGCCGCGCGACGGTGGCCAGCCATCCGACGGGAAGCGCGGCGAGGTCCGCGAGGAACTCCGCGGCCCCCTTCGAGAGCGGGGCGACCGCGAGCGCGCCGAACCCGAGCAGGGTTGCGGGTGCGACCGCGATCTCCGCGAGCAGGTTGCAGGGCACTCCGACCAGGCTGACTCGCGGTGCCAGCAGGACGGTGACGGGTGAACAGAAGGCCTGCGCCGCCGCAGTGGCACCGACCGCGGAGGCGAGGTGGTGCGGCCAGTGACGCGCCCGCAGCGCGGCCGTCCACCTCGGGCCGAGGATCAGCAGCCCCGCCGTCGCGAGCGCGGAGAGCAGGAACCCGTAGGAGCGGGCCAGGTACGGATCCACCAGGATCAGGATCAGCACGGCGCCGGCCAGGGTGGGCACGCCCCGTCTCGGTCTGCCGGTAGCGAGGGCCAGCAGTCCGATCAGACCGGTGGCGGCGGCTCTGAGCACGCTCGGATCGGGTCGGCAGATGGTGACGAACGCGAGGGTCAGCCCGGTACCGAGGAGCGCCGTCGTGCGGAAGGAGAGCCCGAGCAGCCCCGCCAGTCCGCCGCGCCCGGGGGCGTCCGGGTCGCTCGGAGTGCCTCCGACCAGCACGGCCAGGATGATCGCCAGATTCGCTCCGCTCACTGCCACCAGGTGGCCGAGGTCGGTGGCGCGGAAGGCGTCCGCCAGATCGTCCGGAAGTCTCGTCACATCGCCCACCACCAGCCCGGGGAGCAGTCCGCGAACATCGGGCGACAGGTGGTCGCAGGCGTCGCGAAGTCCCTTGCGGAGCTGGGCGGCCAGGCGCTGCGGGAGGCTGGGCGGCGCGAGGATCCTGGGCTGCCCCTGCGGGGCGAGCAGGGCCGCAGAGTCGGTCCGGGTCGGCCCCGTCGAGCCGCCGCCTTCGGCCGGGCTCTCCGATCGTTCCGGCAGCACCTCGGCCTGGACCTCGAGCCGGGTGGAGGGGATCAACTGCTGCCACTGGTCCGCGTCCTGGGTGCGGACCAGCAGCGTGACGGGCGTTCTGGTGACGGTGGGGACCGCGTCCGGCTGCCCGGTGTCGGCCGGTGGGCGGACGCGGGTGACGAGGGCGGAAATGGTGAGAGTCGGCTGGGAGAGGGCGCTGCCGCGGGTGTGAGCCCCGTGCAGCTTGGGATCACCCGTGATGGTCGCTTCAACGGTGATCTCCGGGTTGGTTCGCCCACCCTCTGCGCGGGACGAACCGTCGTCCCGCGCCGCCGGCCGATCCGGACCGCCTGGGGAGTCCGGCTCTCCCCGGGCGGGCGGCCTGTCCGGATGGGCCAGGGCCGGCAGCGGGCCCCGGTGCAGGTCGGCAGTGTGGAGGACGGTGGTGGTCGCTGCTGCTGCCGCGGTGAGCAGGACGGCGGCGGTGAGTCGGTGAATCGAACGGCTGGGTCCTTTCGAGGTGAGGAGACCGAAGGCAGTCATGCCGCTCACCAGGGCGCACAGGAGCAGCGCCGGATGGTGTCTCGCTTCCAGACCGAGAACGGTGGCGGTGACCAGCCAGGCGGTGATTGCCGGAAGGAGGAGCCGGTAGTCGGTCCGGTCGGGGACGGCGGAGGGCGGGGCCGGCATGACGGCACCTCCTTTCGGTGTGCGCTCGTTGGTCGATTTGTTGATTTGGAGGCTGACGGGTCGATGGTGCAGCGGGGCGCCTCAACTCGGATGGTGCGAACGGCAATCCATCCGGGCGGGCATGGTGCGGGTGGCAGCGGGACGGCCCTCGGACAGAGCAGCGCGCGAGCGGTGGGCTCCTGGCGGATCCACGGGCAGGAGCTTCGCTCAGCAGGTCGGTGAGCTAGAGCATGGGGCAACCTCCGGGCGGGAAACGCGACATTGCGCGGATCAGAGGATCAGAGGGTCAGGAGCTGCTTGAGGTCCTCGTACTTGCGGGGACCGATGCCGGGGACATGGCGGAGTTGGTCGACGGATTGGAACGGGCCGTGCGTCAGGCGGTACTGCAGGATGCGCTGGGCCAGGGCCGGGCCCACGCCTGGCAGTGAGTCGAGTTGTTCGGCGCTGGAATGGTTGAGGCTGACGGGACCGGCGGGTGCGGCAGGGGCACCGCCGGCGAGGTTTTCGGCACCTACGAGAATCTGTTCTCCATCGGTGAGTTGGCGGGCGAGGTTGAGGGAGCTGGTGTCGGTCCCGGCGAGCGGGCCGCCGGCGGCGGTCAGGGCATCGGCGACCCGTGAACCTGCGGGGAGGGTTCGTAGGCCGGGGTGCTGGACCTTGCCGGCGATGTCGACGACCAGGGACGGTCCGGCTGGGTGGTGTGCGGGCGCTCCTTCCGTGGCGGGGTCGCTGGTGGACTCGGTGATGGAGATGGCGGGGACGGAGACGGGGTGCGGTCGGCCGAGCCAGAAGTGCTGCGCGGCGTAGCCGATGGCGAGAACGAGCAGGACGGTGAGGCCGAGGACGGCCCGGCGGTCGAGGGCGAAGGCCGCGGGAAGGCGGAACCGCAGTGGTAGGCGCGGCTGGTCGGTGTGGTGGGACACGGGTGGGGGTTCCGGAACTGACGTGGCGTCGGGCCAGGGCAGGTCCGGATCCGACTGGTGGTCGGCCCAGGTGCCCGGCGGGGAATCGGGTGCGGTCTCCGGCGGCGAGTCCGGGCCGGGTGCCGCAGCGGGTGGATCGCGCTCCGGAACGGTGCCGGGCTGACGACTGGGCCGCCCGAACTCCGGTTCGGTGGCCCTCGGAACGGCCACGTCGGCCGAGCGGGTCGGCGCCCCGTACCGCGCGAGAATGCGGGCCGAGGACAGTGCATGAGGTGGATCGGGAGCGGGTGTCGCCCGTGTCACCGCCTGCTCCGGTTCGGCTGCAGCGCAGACGCCCCCTGAGGTCGCGCCTGCCATCGCATCTGACATCGACTCGGATCGCGGCACGCCGGCCAAGGTCTCGACGGCCGGCTCGGAGTGTTCGTGATCGATGGGCACAGCGGGCGGGAAGAGCCGGCCGAGGCGGGCGCGCGTGGTGACGATGGCCTGACGACGGCGGGCCTGGGGTGTGGTGATGGTCCTCATGGCGAGGACAGTAGGGCGAGCCTGACGCGGACTCAGGAAATGTGCCCGCCCCTGTGGACAACCCGGGCCTGTGGATAACTCTCGTAGCTCGGACGAGTGAGTTTGGTAACGCTCAACCTGCGGAAGCAACGATCGGCGACACCACGACGGCCAGCAGGCCGGGCCCGACGTGCGCGCCGATGACCGCGCCGACTTCGCTGACGTAGAGCTCCTTCAGCGTCGGTACCCGCTCGCGCAGCCGTTCGGCCAGTGCCTCGGCCCGCTGCTCCGCGGCAAGGTGGTGGACGGTGATGTCCACCGGGCGATCCCCCGCGTGTTCGACGGCGATCTCTTCGAGCCGGGCAATGGCCCGGGAAGCTGTGCGGACCTTCTCCAACGGCTCGATCCGGCCGCCGGTCAGGTGGAGCAGGGGCTTCACGGCCAGCGCGGAGCCGACCAAGGCCTGGGCGGTTCCGATCCGGCCGCCGCGTCGAAGGTGTTCCAGCGTGTCGACGTAGAAGAAGCCGCTGGTGACCTCAGCACGTCGTTCGGCGGCGGAGGCCACCTGCTCCAGATCCGCCTCGGTGTTGTGGCTGGCATCGGCTTCGAGGCCACCGGCAGCCGCCGCCGACCAGGAGGCGTCCAAGGTTTCGGCGAGTTCGGCAGCGGCCAGCACACAGCTGCCCAGCGCCATGCCGACCAGTCGGCTGTCGACCACCCGCACGGGGATCGGCGCGGTGGCGGCTGCCAGGTGGGCCGCCTCCGCGGTGCCGGAGAGTTCCGCCGAGATGTGGATGGAGACGATTCCTCGGGCGCCGGCCTCGGCGGCCGCCCGGTAGGCGGCCGTGAACGTTTCGGGACTGGGCCTGGAGGTCGTCACCCGGTGCTTGGCTCGCAGGGCTTCGGCGACGTCTGTGGGTGAGATCTCGACGCCTTCCGCGAAGACGTCGTCACCGACCGCGACGCTGAGCGGTACCACCTGGATGCGGTGCCGGTCCACCGCTTCTTGGGGCAGATACGCGGTGGAATCCGTGACAAGTGCGAGGTGGCCGAGCATGAGGCGGAGGTTACCCGCCGCAGCGCCAGGATGACAGTGCCCGTCCTGTGGTGGTTTGACCTCCGCGACAGCGGGTAACTCTCACCGCACGGACAGCGACCGCCTCGTGACGCGGGGTCAGGGGCGGTTGGGTCCCGCCGGGTTCGGCTTGCGCAGGCGGTCGGCGAGGCGGGAGAGCGGTTCGGCGGCCAGACCGAGCAGTTCCTCGGCGGTGGTCTGGCGGCCGGACCCGAGGCCCTTGGGGCGATCGGCGGGGCCGTCGGCGGAGGCGGTCGCACTGCGGGCATCGGCAGGCGCGCCGGCAGCGGACTCGGAGCGATCGGCGGCGGGCTCGGCAGGGGTCCAGTGCCGCAGAGCTCCGGCCTCGTCCCGGCATTCTTCGCTGAGGCGGGCGAGTTCGTCGTCGGCGAAGCGGCGCATGCGGTCCTGGGCGGCCCACCGCAGGGAGTCCGCGGAGTGCGTGATGCGCTCGGCGCGCTCCCGAAGTTCGGGGAGCTTGGCGGTGACTCGGCTGCTCATCGGCTCGCGTTCCAGCAGGCGCAGTTCGGCATCGAGTTCGGCGGCGTGGGAGTCGAGCCGGGCCAGGAGCTGGAGTGCGTCACCGAGCTGGCTGTCCTGCGGGAGGCCGCTCTGCAGGACCTGGCGGGTCGAGTCGAGCGCGGTGCGCAGGGAGAGCCGGAGGCCGGCGATCCGGCCCTGGTCGCCGGGCTTGGTGATGCTCTTCGCCTTGAGGGCGGCGTTCTCCACCGCCCGCTGGGCGTTGGAGCTGTGCCGCTCGACCTTGGTGGCCACGGCCTTCGCCGCCTTGACCGTTCCGACCACCGCCATCACCAGCAGCGTCACGCCGAGCAGCGCGACCAGCGCCAGAACGACACCGAGCGCTTCCATCGGGAGCCCACCTTCCGCCCGTGACCGGCGGCGGTCCGCCGAGTGCGGCCCGCCCTGTCCACCGGTCTCCACCGTAGCTCGGCCCGGCAGTGGACAGCAGGCCTTCAACCGTCCGAAGAGAGGAGATCAGGGACAGCTCAGGGATTTCCCCCAAGCGATCTCCCGGAGACCGCCAGGACCTTCACCGCACCGTCGGTGCCCCTACGAAGAACGGAGCCACCTTGTTCGAGTTCCTTCTCCTCCCCTACTCCCTCTGCCGAGTGCCCCTTCTGGAAGGCACCCTTCCAGAAGGTGCCCGCCGCACCGATCCGGTCCAGCGCACCGATCCGGCCCGACGCGTCAGTCCCGACCGACGCACCGACGCCGCCCGGCCCCTCCGGCTCGCGGGGCACTCGGCCGGGCCCTCCCTGCCGACGGCGAAGGGCCGGCCACCCCGCGCTCGGGACGACCGGCCCTGCCGAACTGACGGCACCTCAGCAGAGGCAGCGTCAGCCGGTGACGATGTTCACCAGCTTCGGAGCGCGGGCGATGACCTTGCGCACCTCCGCGCCGCCGACGGCCGCGACCACGGTGGGGTCGGCCAGGGCCAGTGCCTCCAGCTCGGCATCCGAGATGGACGGCGAGACCTCCAGGCGGGCCTTGACCTTGCCCTTGATCTGCACGACGCAGGTCACCGTCTCGTCGACCACGTACGCCGGGTCGGCGACCGGGTAGTCGGCGAAGGCCAGCGACTGCTCGTGGCCCAGGCGGCGCCACAGCTCCTCGGCGATGTGCGGCGCCAGCGGAGCGATCAGCAGGACGATCTGCTCGGCGACCGAACGCGGCGTGGAGCCGCGCTTCACCAGGAAGTTGTTCAGCTCGATGGCCTTGGCCACCGCCGTGTTGAACCGCAGCGCGGCCATGTCGCCGCGGATGCCGTCGATGGTCTTGTGCAGCGCGCGCAGCGTCGCCTCGTCCGGCTCCTCCTCGGTCACCACCAGCTCGCCGGTGACCTCCGAGACGATGTTGCGCCACAGCCGCTGCAGGAAGCGGTAGGAGCCGACCACGGCGCGGGTGTCCCACGGGCGGGAGACGTCCAGCGGGCCCATCGCCATCTCGTACAGGCGCAGGGTGTCCGCACCGTACTCGTCGGAGATCTCGTCGGGCGCGACGGCGTTCTTCAGCGACTTGCCCATCTTGCCCGCCTCGCGGCGGACCTGCTCACCCTGCCAGTAGTACTGGCCGTCGCGCTCCTCGACCTCCGCCGCGGGCACCGGGAAGCCGCGGGCGTCGCGGTAGACGTCGGCGGTGATCATGCCCTGGTTGAACAGCTTGTGGAACGGCTCGACCGAGGACACGTGGCCCAGGTCGTGCAGGACCTTGTGCCAGAAGCGGGCGTACAGCAGGTGCAGCACGGCGTGCTCGGCGCCACCGACGTACAGGTCGACGCCGCCGGCCGGCTTGTCGGCGGTCGGGCCCATCCAGTACGCCTCGTTGGCGGGGTCGACGACCGAGCCGGAGTTGATCGGGTCGACGTAGCGCAGCTCGTACCAGCAGGAACCGGCCCAGTTGGGCATGGTGTTGGTCTCGCGGCGGTACGTCTTCACACCGTCGCCCAGGTCCAGCTCGACGTTGACCCAGGCCTCGTTGCGGGACAGCGGGGTCTTCGGCGAGGAGGTGGCGTCGTCGGGGTCATAGGTGTGCGGCGAGTAGTCGTCGACCTCGGGGACCTCGACCGGCAGCATCGACTCGGGCAGCGCGTGCATCGCACCGGTCTCGTCGTAGACGATCGGGAACGGCTCGCCCCAGTACCGCTGGCGGCTGAACAGCCAGTCGCGCAGGCGGAAGTTGACGGTGCCTTCGCCGATGCCCTGCTCGGCCAGCCAGGCGGTCACCCGGGCCTTGGCGTCGACCACCGACAGGCCGTTCAGCGACAGGCCGTCACGCTCGGAGTTGATCAGCACCGAGTCGTAGGTGTCGAAGGCGTCGTCCCAGGTGTGCGGGTCCTCGCCACGGCCGTCGGTGGGCCGGACGACGCAGCGCATCGGCAGGTTGAACGCCTGCGCGAAGGCGAAGTCGCGGCTGTCGTGCGCCGGAACGGCCATGATCGCGCCGGTGCCGTAGCCCATCAGCACGTAGTCGGCGATGAACACCGGGATCTGCTCGCCGCTGACCGGGTTGGTCGCGAAGGCGCCGGTGAACACGCCGGTCTTCACCTTGGCGTCGGCCTGGCGCTCCACGTCCGACTTGGCGGCGGCGGCCGCCCGGTACGCGGCGACGGCGTCGGCCGGGGTCGCAGCGCCGCCGGTCCACTCCTCGCGGGTGCCGGTCGGCCACGCCGCCGGGACGATGGTGTCGACCAGGGCGTGCTCGGGGGCCAGCACCATGTAGGTGGCGCCGAACAGGGTGTCGGGGCGGGTGGTGAAGACGGTGACGGTGTCGCCGCCGACGCCGAAGTCCACCCGGGCGCCCTCGGAGCGGCCGATCCAGTTGCGCTGCTGCAGCTTGATCGCCTCGGGCCAGTCCAGCAGGTCCAGGTCGCTGATCAGCCGGTCCGCGTAAGCGGTGATGCGCATCATCCACTGGCGCAGGTTGGACTTGAACACCGGGAAGTTGCCGCGCTCGGAGCGGCCGTCCGCGGTGACCTCCTCGTTGGCCAGCACGGTGCCCAGGCCGGGGCACCAGTTGACCGGCACCTCCTTGGAGTAGGCCAGCCGGAACTCGCCCAGCACCTCGTCGCGCTCGACGCCGGTCAGCTCGGCCCAGGCACGGCCGCCCGGCACCGCGCGCTCGCCGGACTCGAACTGGGCGACCAGCTCGGAGATCGGCCGGGCCTTCTCCGCGTCCTCGTCGTACCAGGAGTTGAAGATCTGCAGGAAGATCCACTGGGTCCAGCGGTAGTACTCGGGGTCGATCGTGGAGATCGAGCGGCGCGAGTCGTGGCCCAGGCCCAGCCGGCGCAGCTGGCGGCGCATGTTGGCGATGTTGTCCTCGGTGGACACCCGCGGGTGCACGCCGTGCTGCACCGCGTACTGCTCGGCCGGCAGGCCGAAGGCGTCGTAGCCCAGCGTGTGCAGGACGTTGTACCCGTTCATCCGCTGGTAGCGGGCGTACACGTCGGTGGCGATGTAACCCAGCGGGTGGCCGACGTGCAGGCCGGCGCCCGACGGGTACGGGAACATGTCCATGATGAAGCTGTGGGGCTTCGCGGCGACGTTCGACCCGTCGGCCAGCGGACCGGTCGGGTTGGGGGCGTTGAACGTCCCCTCCTTCTCCCACAGGTCCTGCCAGCGGGACTCGATCTCGGCGGCCAGCGCGGCGCCGTAGCGGAAAGGCTCGGTGGCGGCTTCGGCCGCGCCGGAAGCGGGGGTCGTCTCGCTCATGGTCCTTCAGGCTCCATCGTCATCAGTCAGCGAACAGGCCGTAGAAAGCAGAAAACCCCTCCACAGGAGGGGACGCCACGCCGACTCCGGCACCCAAGCCGGTCCTGGTCAGCGCGGCCGGCTAAGAAGCAGGCGCACAGTTCGCATGGGCTCAGGGTACCGCACCCCTTCAAGGCCCTTTCGCGTCACCGCGTCAATCCCCCTGCTGCACGCGCCGCCACACACCCGGCGACACCCGCCGACGCTCCCCCACCCACTCCCACGCCGCTCACGACCGCAGCCCCGCCCACGCCAACACCTACGCCCACACCCGCAGCCCCGCCCACGCAATCACCCGCGCCCACAGCAGCACCACCCCCCGCAGCCGACGCTCCGTCCGCTCTCCGGCCCGCGCCGTCCGGCCGGCCGGACGGACCTGCGCTACGCCTCCGCGCGCATCGCGGTGTCGAACTCGCGCAGCGCCCGCGCCACCCGGGCGGACTGCATGCCGGCGGCGAGGTGTCGTGCCCGGTCGGCGGTGTGCTCGGCCTCCTTGCGTTCGCCGGTCCGGCGGTAGGAGTCGGCGAGGCGCACCATCAGCAGCGCCTTGACCCGGGCGCGTTCCGCGGTAAGCGCCTCGATCGCGCTCTGCAGCAGCCCGCGGGCCTGCTCGTGCTCGCCGAGCAGCAGGTACCCCTCGCCGACCATGCCCTCCAGGTCGGCGCGTTCCTGGGTGTGCCCGTCCAGGCCCTCCAGCACCCGGAAGGCCCGCTCGGCGACCGCCTCGGCGCTGATCTGCTCCCCCTTGCGTCCGTGTGCCCGGGCGATCCGCCCGAGTTGCAGCGCGCGCTCACGGGGCGTCAGCACCCCGTCCGCGGCGCGCAGCGCGGTGGACAGCATCGCCACCGGATCCAGGCCCCGCCCACCGGAGTTGTACGTCGCCTGGACGGCGAGGCAGCCGACCACGCCGACGCCGAGCCGCGGGTCCCCGGAGACGTGGGCGGCGCGCAGGGCGGCGACGAAGGCGCGCTGCGCGGCGGCGTCGTTGCCCAGGTCGTAGTTCGCCCAGCCGACCAGGCGGGCCAGTCTGCTGGCGGCCCCGTACAGCTCGCGGCCGAGTGGTTCGTCGTAGCTGCCGAGCTCCAACAGCTTGCCGACCATCGCGAGTTCGGCCTTGGCCAGGTCGAGGATCAGGCCGCCGCCGTAGGCCCGCTCCAGGCGCTGCTTGGAGTCGTAGGACAGCCGCAGGTCGGCCAACTGCTCGGGGGCGATGCGCAGTGCGCCCTCGCCGCCGGTGACGGGCGGCGGCGGGGAGGCCCAGTGCCGGGCCGCCTGCTCCAGTTCGTCGCCGCGGAACAGGTCGGTCAGGCGCACCGGGGCCCCGTCCGTGCCGGCCTCGCGCAGGGCGGTCTGGGCGGTGTCGGCGGTCCACGGGTCGGTCAGCAGCCGCGGCGAGAGCATCTTCGCGCCGCGGTTGGAGCCCATCTGCCCCCAGAGCTGCTCGTACGTGACGGCGATGCCGACGCTGCGGCCGAGGACCTCGCAGACGGTCTGGTCGTGCGGGGAGCGCGGCACCATGCCCCGGTCGCGCCACTTGTAGGGCGCGGTCGAGCTGATCGCCATGCCCGCCGGCAGCACCGCGTTCACCTCGCGGGCCAGCCGCTCCGGGCTCCATCCGAGCTGGTGGAGTATCCGGGCGAGCTCGTCGTTCCGTTTTCGCACCAGATCGGCCATGGCACGACGGTAGCGGCCCCGTGCCCCGAGCGGCAGAGAAGTGGGGTGAACGCTCGAAGGCCGCCCCTCGCGGGACGGCCTTCGGACTGCTGTGGAGCTAAGGAGAATCGAACTCCTGACCTATTGCATGCCATGCAATCGCTCTACCAACTGAGCTATAGCCCCATGCTTTTACTGCTGTCACCTGCGGTTTCCCTTGGCGACATCGACAACTGTACACGGTTGGCGGTCGAGTCCCTAATCCGTTTCGAGCGCCCCACGAGCGGCCCCGGGAACGCCGAAGGCCGCCACCCGTCTCGGGTGGCGGCCTCGCGGAACTGCTGTGGAGCTAAGGAGAATCGAACTCCTGACCTATTGCATGCCATGCAATCGCTCTACCAACTGAGCTATAGCCCCGCAACACTGACGACCACTCACGGACCATCGGTGCGGAGTGGAGCTAAGGAGAATCGAACTCCTGACCTATTGCATGCCATGCAATCGCTCTACCAACTGAGCTATAGCCCCGCAGTCCCGCGACTCTCGCCCCCGGTTTCCCGTCTGCGTTCCTCGCTGCGAACGAGGAAGACTCTAGCTGGTCAGAGCCGGAACTGTGAAATCCGGGTCCGGAGACCCCTGGGTGGAGCCCCGGGCGTCACCCCGGGCCTCGCCTCAGGTCTCGTCGCCGATGACCGGCTGCGGGAGCGTGCCCGCGTTGTGCTCCTGCAGTCGCCAACCGCGCGCGTCCTGGCCGAGCACCGACCAGCAGCAGTTCGAGAGACCGCCGAAGCGCTCCCACAACTCCGGTTCCATGCCCAGCAGTCGGCCGATCATGGTGCGGATGGTGCCGCCGTGGCTGACCACCACGAGGGTGCCGCCCTCGGGCAGTTTGTCGACGGCTTCGAGCACCACCGGGACGGCCCGGTCGGCCACCTCGGTGGCGAGTTCGCCGCCGCCGCGCCGGACCGGCTCGCCGCGCGACCAGGCCTCGAACTGCTCCGGGTACCGCGCCCGGATCTCGGAGTTGGTGAGCCCCTGCCACTCCCCCGCGTACGTCTCGCGAAGGCCCTCGTGGTGGTGCACCTCCAGGCCGGTGAGCAGGGCCAGTTCGGCGGCGGTGCGCCGGGCCCGCGTCAGGTCGGAGGAGATCAGCAGGTCGGGCCGGAGCGCGGCGAGCAGCCGGGCCGCCCGCTGCGCCTGGAACACGCCCTGTTCGGTGAGCTCGACGTCAGTGGTGCCCTGGAACCGCGATTCGAGGTTCCAGGACGTCTGGCCGTGCCGCCAGAGGACGATGCGCGGCCCCGCCGCCGACCGGCTCAGAGGTCGCCGCCGGAGACGGCGTTGCCGGCGGCGTCGGTGACGGCGTTCTCCGGACGGTTGCGGGTCGCCAGCGCGTCCTCGGGCAGCGGGACCTCGGGGCAGTCCTTCCACAGGCGGTCGAGCGAGTAGAAGGAGCGCTCCTCGGAGTGCTGGACGTGCACCACGATGTCCAGGTAGTCGAGCAGGATCCAGCGGCCCTCGCGCTCGCCCTCGCGGCGCACCGGCTTGGTGTCGAGCTTCTCGCGCAGCTGGTCCTCGATCTCCTCGGCGATCGCCCGGACCTGGCGGTCGTTGGCGGCGGAGGCGATCAGGAAGGCGTCGGTGATCGACAGCACCTCGCTGACGTCGAAGGCGATGATGTCGTGCGCCAGCTTGTCGGCCGCCGCCTGCGCGGCGACGGTGATGAGTTCCTGGCTTCGGTCGGTGACGGTCACGATGCTCTTCCGGATCGGCTGTGGGGATACCCTCCCAGGATCTCACGAACGCGCCGGAGCCCCGGAGCGATTTCCGCCCCGGGGCTCCGACCCCCCGCAACCGTGCCGCGCCCGGCCACCGGGGACCACGGTCCGCCCGCACCCGAGCCGCCGCACGGGCCGACCCACCGCACGGGCCGACCCACCATGCCGGCCGACCCACTCGCACCGGCCCGCCCACCCCGCAGCCCACCGCGCGGGCCGGCCCGTACGCAGCGCGGTTACTGCGACTTCTGCGGCGGCTGGTAGTCCTTGCCGATCACCAGCACCAGGTCCGCGTTCTGCGATTCGGTGACCTTCTTCACCACGGAGTCCGGGAGCCCCAGGCTGGTCGCCAGGGAGAGCGCCGCGGGGTGCTTGGCGTCGTCGGTGTAGCGGATCTCCGAGGTCGCCTGCACGGCGGCCTTCGCGGTGGACGGCAGCGGGTCCATGCCCGCGTTGATGACGACCACCTGGGCGGCGGCCGCCTTGGGGTCGTCCCCGGAGGCGTTGACCACGGTGACGCGGGTGCTGCCGCCGGTGCCCTTGGCCTTGCCGATGGTGCCGCCGAGGATGTCCTTCACCTGCTTGCCAGTGGTGGCGTCGTCCAGGGTGCCGTCCGGCTTGGTGGTGAGCGCGGTGGTGGTGAGGTGGCCGGCCTTGGCCTGCTTGGCGAGGTTGACCAGGACGCCGGCCAGGGCGTTCTCCGGCAGCGACGGGTCGGCGACCGAGTTCATCCGGTGCACGTCGTCGGTGGCGTCCGCCATGGTGACCGGCATCGCGGTGATCACCGCGGCCATCACCTGCCCGAACCGGGCGAGTTGGGCGTCCCGGCTCTCGTTGGGGGCCTGCAGGGTGGCGTAGTCGACGGCGGCCCGGCCGGTCAGCAGGACGTCCTTGCCGACGGGGGCGAGCACCTTGCCGTCGGGCTTGTTGTTCTCGCGCACCTCGGCGTTGGTGTCCACCTTGATGCCGCCGAGCTGGGAGACCAGCAGCAGCAGGTAGGGGGTGTCCAGCCGCCAGGTGCCGGCCACCTTGGCGCCGAGCACGGAGGACAGGCCGTCGCGAGTGGAGGAGGCGCCGATCGCGTCCAGGGCCTGGCCGACGGTGGTGGTGGAGGTGTCGCCGTTGCTGGGCAGTTGCAGGGTGTCGGGGAGCAGCAGCACGGTCGCCTTCTGCCCGCCCTGGTCGTCGACCAGCAGTGCGGTGGTGACCTTGCCCTGCGGGTCGCGCAGGTGCACGACGTTGACGTACCGTCCGCCGGCCGCCTTGCTCGCGTCGTTGGCGTCGTCGAACTTGCCGGTCCACCACAGGTAGCCCAGCGCACCGGCCGCGAGCACCGCCAGGACGACCAGCAGCGCGATCAACCGGTTGCGCAGCCGTCGCCGCCGCTCGGCCCGGACCTCGCTGCGGGACTCGGCGAACTTCAGCCAGTCGATGGCGTCCTCGGACTCCTCCGTCTCCTCGTCGACGAAGTTGAACTCACCGGTGGTGTACGAGTCGTCCGCCCCCGCCTTGGCCCGGGCGGACGAGGCCGCGGCCCGCCCGCCGACCAGCTCGGACGGCTCCTCGGGCTCCGGAACCGGCGCCGCAGCGGGCGCGGCCGCCCGTCCCCGGGAGGCCGTCCCGGCGGCGGTCGGCGCCGCGACCGGACTCACCGCCGGCACCCCGCGCCCGGCGGCCCCGGGCTGCGGCGGAACCCGCTCGTCCTCGGTCGCCCGGTCACCGGCCGCCGGCCCGCCCGGAGTCTGGCCCGGTCCCTGCGGCTGCTGCTGGTAGAAAGCCTGCGCGGGCTGCTGCTGCCCGTAGTAGGTGTCGTACCCCTGGTGCTGCCCGTACGGGTCGGCGGCCGGCTGCTGCTGTCCGTACCCGCCCGGCTCGAACCCCTGCGCCTGCTGGCCGCGCTGCGCGTACCCGGCCTGCTGCCCGTACCCGGACTGCCCACCGCCGTAAGGGTCCTGGGTGTACGCCCCGGGCTGCTGCGCCGCGCCCTGCTGGTCGTACCGGCCGTACGCATCGGCCTGGCCGTACGCCTGTTGCTGCTGCCCGTACCCGGGCTGCGCGTGCCCCGCCTGGGCGTGCCCCGCCTGCTGCCCCTGGCCCGCCTGCTGCCCGTGGCCCCCTGCTGCGGGTAGCCCGGCTGCTGCCCGTACCCGGACTGGCCGTAGCCGGACCGGTCGTACCCGGGCTGGTCGAACGACTGCTGCTCGTAGGGCTGCTGCTCGAACGAGTGCTGCTGGTACGGCTGTTGCTCGTAGGGCTGCTGCTCGTACGGCTGCTGCTCCTGGCCCTGCGGAGGGTAGTAGCCGGGCTGCGGCTGGTAGGGCGGTTGGGGCTGGCGGCCGTACCACTGCTCGTCGTCGGAGTTTCCGGTCATGCCGTCCCTCCCGGGGATCAAGGCCGGGCCGACGCGTACAGCGCCCGCTTGTGGATGTAACGGACCACGCCGTCCGGCACCAGGTACCAGATGGGTTCGCCCTTGGCGACGCGCATCCGGCAGTCGGTGGAGGAGATGGCGAGGGCGGGGACCTCCACCAGGGAGACGCCGCCGACCGGCAGTCCGGTGTCGGAGAGAGTATGGCCCGGACGGGTACAGCCGATGAAGTGCGCGAGGTCGAAGAGTTCCTCGGAGGAGCGCCAGGAGATGATCTGGGCGAGGGCGTCGGCGCCGGTGATGAAGAAGAGTTCGGCGTCGGGGTGCAGGGCCCGCAGCTCGCGCAGGGTGTCGACGGTGTAGGTGGGGCCGTTGCGGTCGATGTCGATCCGGCTGACCGAGAACTGGGGGTTCTCGGCGGTGGCGATCACCGTCATCAGGTAGCGGTCCTCGGCCGGCGAAACGTCCCGGTCGGACTTCTGCCAGGGCTGCCCGGTGGGGACGAAGATCACCTCGTCCAGGTGGAAGGCGCTGGCCACTTCGCTCGCGGCCACCAGGTGTCCGTGGTGGATGGGGTCGAAGGTGCCGCCCATCACTCCCAGCCGCCGTCGCCCACGCGGCGCACCGGCCGGCGCGGGGGTGCCCGGCGCGGTGTCCGTCCCGGGGGTCTCGACCTGCTCTCTCATGGCGCCACACCTTACGCGACCCGGGTGGCCCGGGGGTTCCGCCCGTTCGCGGCCCCGGGCACTCCGTGCCCGCCGCCCCGGGGGCGGCGGTGCGGCCGGGTCAGCGGTCGCGGTTGAAGCGGGTGGTGACGAACAGCAGCAGCAGCAGGATGAACAGCGCCGCGCCGCCCGTCAGGAACGGGTTGAGGCTGTCGTGGTTTCCACCCTCCTCGGCGAGGCGGGTGAGGGCGGGCAGGGCAGCAGAGGTCATGATCGGCGGGACCTTCTCGGCTCGGTGAGGGACCAGGCGGTCACGGACCGTGCGGCCCGCGGGCTCATCGTACGGGGGCCTGACACGCAACCGCTCGGCGGCCCACCGCGTCTGACCACCCGTGAGCCGTCCCCGGCCGTCGGGCCGTCGGGCCCTCGGGCTCTCGCCCCTCGGCCTCATGGTCCCGGCGGCCGCCGGGTGCGGGGTCCGGCCCGCGGCCCGGGTGGCACGAGTCCGGGTTCAGCCCCGGTCGCCGGCCTCGACGCGGGCCTGCTCGCGCTCGGCCTCGCGCTGCGCGTCGCGCTTGGCGCCGTCGCGGCCGGCCCGGGCGAGTGCCCAGACCATCAGGCCGACTCCGACGAAGGAGGCGATCAGGATGATCCTCAGGAACAGGCCGGGGCCGTTCTCGCTGGAGATCGGTCCGGCGAGCTGGACCAGGTCGGCAGGGGACATCACGGGGCTCCTTTTCGGTACGGCACAGCCAGGGTAGACCCGTTTACCGCCGCCCCCGCCGCGCACCCCGCCGGACCTGCCGGACCTGCCGGACGTGCCGGACCTGCCGCACCCCGCCGGGACCTGCCGCGGCCCGCACCCGGCACGCACGCCCCGACCGGCCGCCGCGCCCGACGGCGTACCGTGTCGCCCGGGGACGAGTACGGACACAGCGACGTTAAGAGGAAAGCAGCGGGGGCCGGCCACGGGAGCCGGTGCCGGCGTCGATCCAGGAGAGGTACTCAATGACCGACATGACCAAGGGCACCGCGCCGAGCCGCCGCCGCCAGCGGTTCCCGGAGATCTCCACCCGCGCCTGGGAGCACCCGGCGGACCGTTCCGGCCTGGTGGCGCTGCGCAAGCTGAGCGGCTTCGACGAGATCCTGAAGAAGCTGGCCGGCCTGGTGTCCGAGCGCAGCGTGCGGCTGCTGTTCCTGGCCACCGCGGTCAAGGCGTCGGAGCGTCAGTTCCCGGAGCTGCACGACATGGTGCGCGACGCGGCGTACGTGCTGGACCTGGAGAAGGTCCCGGACCTGTACGTCACGCAGGACCCGGCGGTCAACGCCATGTGCATCGGCATGGACTCCCCGGTGATCGTGGTCACCACCGGCCTGGTGGACCTGATGGACGAGGAGGAGCTGCGCGCGGTGATCGGCCACGAGGTCGGTCACGCGATGTCGGGGCACGCGGTCTACCAGACCATGCTGCTGATCCTCACCAACCTGGCGGCCCGGATCGGCTGGCTGCCGCTGGGCAACCTGGCGATCACCGCGCTGATCACCGCGCTCAAGGAGTGGTTCCGCAAGGCCGAGCTGTCCAGCGACCGGGCCGGCCTGCTGGCCGGTCAGGACCTGCAGGCGTCGATGCGCGGCCTGATGAAGCTGGCCGGCGGCGCGAACATGGCCGAGATGAACGTGGACGCGTTCCTGGAGCAGGCCGCGGAGTACGACAAGGCCGGCGACCTGCGCGACAGCGTGCTGAAGCTGCTGCAGGTGCTGCCGCAGACCCACCCGTTCGCGGTGGTGCGGGTGGCGCAGCTGAAGAAGTGGGCGGAGAGCGAGGAGTACCGCTCGATCATGGCGGGCGCGTACCCGCGCCGCGGCGACGACCCGGACACCTCGGTCGGCGCGCAGTGGAAGGCCGCCGCCGAGTCGTACTCGCAGACGGTGAAGGAGAGCAAGGACCCGCTGATGGGCCTGCTGCGCGACCTCACCAACGGTGTCGGCACGGTCGGCGGCAAGCTCCGCGACACCTTCACCGGCGCCGGCCGCACCAACGGCAGCAGCGGCAGCAACGGCAGCGGCGGCGAGCAGTAGCAGCGGCGGCGGGGCGTTCGGGCCGGGTCAGCCGGTGATCGGTCCGAGCGCTCCGCAGCTCTGCCAGGCCGGCCGGGCGTGGTCGGTCGGGTTCACGGCCGGCGGGGTGCTGGACCGGACGCCCGCGGCGGTCGCCAGGATCGGCTGCAGGTAGTCGCTCTGCACGGCGCCGCAGTTGGTCGGCCCGGCCTGGACGTCGGAGTCGACCACCCGGACGCGTCCGGCGTCCAGGTCGGCCCGGTCGATGTCGATGCGCACCGCGCGGCGCACCGCGTACAGGCTGACCGAGGGGTCGCTGGTGGTGCCGGCCGGGCGCAGGGCGTAGACCAGGGTGTCGTCGGCGGTGAGCTCCAGCGTGTTGGGGTCGCTCTCGGCGACCCGGGCGCTGCCCGCGACCTTCACGGTGTCGGAGGCCAGCGCGATCTGGCCGGGGTCGAAGCGCACCATCCAGCCGGTGGCGTCGTGGTGCTGGTCGTCGCGCGGCGCGTTGACGCTGTCGTCGAACTGGGCGAGTTCGCCGGCCGTGATCAGCTCGCGGACCAGGCCGGTCTCGTTGGCGGTCAGGACGGCGGGGTTCAGCTCGGAGGCCACCAGGTAGTGCTGGAGGGCGTCCAGGGCGCGCTGCACGTCGGCCGCGGAGAAGTGCGCGGTGGACGAGGCGCTGGGCAGGCCGAAGCCGGCCGCCCCGTCCGCGTAGCCGGCGGGCAGCGCGGCGAACGGGTGGGCGGCGTCGGACACGGCGCCGACCGTGCCGGACGGGCTGAGCGGGGTGACGGCGGCGGTCAGCTGCGCGCCGCTGGGAGCGGCGACCTGGCCGCGCGGCGAGCTCACGCCGAAGTAGACGGCGGCGGCGAACGCGATCGCCACCAGCAGCAGGAGCGCCACCGCCTGTCGGGGCAGCGAGCCGAACCAGCCCCAGCCGCGCATCCTGGTGGCCCGTCCGAACGCGCCGGCCAGCCGCTCCTGCGCGGACAGCTCCTGGATCCGGGCAGCCTTCACGAACGATTCGTCGAAGACGACGGACTGGAACTCGTCGTCGTTCGAACCACCCTCGGGCGTGCCCTCGGGAGGTTCGCGCGGGTCACCCATGACACCAGGGTAGGCTCGGCCGCCGCCCGCGACGAGGGGCGCGGAGGCAACGGGAGCGCCACGGGGAGCGGGCGCACCGGCCCGCCGGAACGGCCGGCGTGGCCGTCAGCCCGCCGGGACGGCCGCGAGCACCGAGGGCGGCGCCGACGGCGCGGTGCCGGGGCTGCTGCTCCCGCTGGACGGCCGGGCCGGCGACTCGGGGGCGCTGCCGACGCCCCGGTACACGGCGGCGACCGCCAGCGCGACCACGCCGAGGCCCATCACCACGGCCAGCACCCACGCCACCGGCCGGTGCCAGCGCTGCTGGGCGACCGAGCCGCCGCGCAGCGGGTCGAAGGCGCGCAGCGGCGTGCGGCGGGTGCGCCGGTGCTGCCGGTCGCCGCCGGACCACGGGTCGGGGTAGAAGCGGTCCTCGTCCAGTCCGCCGGGCTGCGGGCGCAGCTCCAGTGGCAGCACCTCGCTCCCGGAGGTGAACTCGTAGCTCCGGGCGGCTCCGGCCTGTTCCGGCTCGAACCTGGTCTCGGCGGCGGCGAGTTGCCGCTCCCGGGCGCTCGGTTCGTGCACGGCGGCGGAGCGGACGAAGCTCTCGTCGAAGACCACGGTGGCGAACTCGTCGTCCGCACCGTGGTCGGCGCCGTCGGAGTACGGCGAGCCCCCCACATCCTCAGCCACGGATTCAATGTATTACCGGCCGGGGCTTTTGTCTGTGGGTCGGGCCGATCGGGTCCGGCCGGTTTCCGCGGTCAGCCTTCGAGGCCGCCGACGGTCTGCCGGGCCTCGCCGCGGACGTGGCCGTCGCCGGTGACGATGTACTTGGTGCTGGTCAGTTCCGGCAGTCCCATCGGGCCGCGGGCGTGCAGCTTCTGGGTGGAGATGCCGATCTCCGCGCCGAAGCCGAACTCGCCGCCGTCGGTGAACCGGGTGGAGGCGTTGACGGCGACCGTGGTGGAGTCGACGAGCTGGGTGAAGCGGCGCGCGGCGGCCTGCGAGGTGGTGACGATGGCCTCGGTGTGGCCGGACGACCAGCGGCGGATGTGGTCCACGGCGGCCTCCAGCGAGGGCACCACGGCGGCCGCCAGGTCCAGCGACAGGTACTCGGTGCCCCAGTCCTCCTCGGTCGCCGGGACGGCCGTCACGCCGGTGCCTTCGGCGGCCTTCAGCACCGCGTCGTCGCCGTGCACGGTGACGCCGGCCTCGGCGAGGGCGGTGAGCGCGAGCGGCAGGAAGACGTCCGCGACGTCCTGGTGCACCAGCAGGGTCTCGGCGGCGTTGCAGACGCTGACCCGCTGGGCCTTGGAGTTCAGCAGCACGCCGACGGCCATCGCCAGGTCGGTCCGCGCGTCCACGTACACGTGGCAGTTGCCGGTGCCGGTCTCGATCACGGGGACGGTGGAGCCCTCCACCACGGTGCGGATCAGCGAGGCGCCGCCGCGCGGGATCAGCACGTCGACCAGGCCGCGGGCGCGCATCAGCTGCTGCACCGACTCGCGGCCCTCCCCCGGCACCAGCTGGATCACGTCGGCCGGCAGGCCCGCCCGGCGACCGCCGCGCGCAGCACCTCCACCAGCGCCGTGTTGGAGCGGTACGCGGAGCCGGAGCCGCGCAGCAGCACCGCGTTGCCGGACTTCAGGCAGAGCGCCGCGGCGTCCACCGTGACGTTCGGCCGGGCCTCGTAGATGATGCCGACCACGCCCAGCGGCACCCGCACCTGCCGGACGTCCAGGCCGTTGGGCAGGGTGTAGCCGCGCACCACCTCGCCCACCGGGTCGGGCAGCCCGACCACGCTGCGGACGTCGGCGGCGATCGCGGCGATCCGGTCCTGAGTGAGCGTCAGCCGGTCGATCACCGACTCGGCGGTGCCCGCCTCGCGGGCCCGGGCGACGTCCTCGGCGTTGGCGGCGGTGATCTCCGCGGACCGGGCGACCAGCGCGTCCGCGATCGCCAGCAGCGCGGCGTCCTTCACCGAACGCGGCACTGGGGCCAGGGCGGCGGCCGCCTCCCGGGCACGGCGCGCGGCGGCGAGGACGGGGCTGTCGGCGGTGGCGGTGAGGTCGCTCATGGCACCAAGCCTAGCGAGACCCCCGGCCCGTCCCGCCGCACATTTCGCCCGCTGAGACGTCGCTCCGGGGCGTCAGTACGGGTAGACCCCGCCCAGCCGCGGCGGCGGACCGGCGAAACCCTCCGCGACCCGCTTGTGGTACGTCGGACGGTCCACCACCTCCAGCCCGACGATCTCCCAGGCCGGGAGCTTCGCGCTGACCCGGTGCTCGCCCCACAGCCGCAGCGCGATCGCCGCCGCGTCGTGCAGGTCCCGGGCCTCCTCCCAGTACCGGACCTCGGCGTGGTCGGCGGCGTAACGGGCCGTCAGGAAGAACGAGTGGTCGTGCGCCAGCTTCTCCAGCGCCGTCCGCAGCTCCGGCAGCGGCGTCGCCGCCCCGGCCACGCTCAGCACCACGTGCCACAGCCGGCCCTGCTCCGGCTCCTGCACGTTCTCCGGCTCCTGCTCCTCGACGCCCCGGCCGCCCTCGATGCTGGTGAGCCGCCGCTCCGGCCTCCGGCCCGGCAGCGCTTCCTCCCGCCTGCGAACCACCGACGGCCTCCCATTCAGCGTGTCGCGCGGGCCCCCCGGCCCGCTGCTCCCACCCCCCGTACCGGCCCCGCCGCCCGCGCTCAGCCGCGCAGCACGACCAGGTCGTCGCGGTGGACGACCTCGCGTTCGTACGCGGCGCCGAGCTCCTGGGCCAGTTCTCGCGTGGACCGGCCGAGCAGACGGGGCAACTCCCTCGCATCAAAGTTGACCAGTCCGCGGGCGACGATGTGACCGTTTTCGCCAAGAAGGTCGACCGGATCCCCGGCGACGAACTCCCCCTCCACCCCGGTCACCCCGGCCGGGAGCAGCGACTTCCCGCCGTGCACCACGGCCGCCACCGCGCCGTCGTCCAGGGTCAGCGTGCCGCGCGGCGAGGACGCGTGCTCCAGCCACAGCAGCCGGTCCGCGGAGCGGCTGCCGGTCCGCAGGAACAGCGTGCCGGTGGGCCGGCCGGCCAGCGCGTCGGCCGCCTGGCTGGCCGCCGTCAGCACCACCGGGATGCCCGCGCCGGTGGCGATCCGGGCCGCCTCCACCTTGGTCACCATGCCGCCGGTGCCGACGCCCGCCCTGCCGGCGCTGCCGACCTCCACGCCCGCCAGGTCCTCCGGGCCGCGCACCAGGTCGAGCCGGCTGGAGCCGGGCTTCGACGGGTCGCCGTCGTACAGGCCGTCCACGTCGGACAGCAGCACCAGCAGGTCGGCCCGCACCAGGTGCGCCACCAGCGCCGCCAGCCGGTCGTTGTCGCCGAACCGGATCTCGGCGGTGGCCACCGTGTCGTTCTCGTTGACGATCGGCATCGCACCCATCGTCAGCAGCTGCTCCAGGGTCCGGAACGCGTTGCGGTAGTGCGCCCGCCGGCTGGCGTCCTCGGCGGTCAGCAGCACCTGCCCGACCCGCACCCCGTACCGCGCGAAGGACGCGGTGTAGCGGGCCACCAGCAGCCCCTGCCCCACGCTCGCCGCCGCCTGCTGCCGGGCCAGGTCCTTCGGCCGCTTCTCCAGCCCCAGCGGGGCGAGGCCGGCCGCGATCGCCCCGGAGGAGACCAGCACGATCTCCGGCGCGTCCTTGCCCGCCCGCGACTTCGCCAGCGCGTCCACCAGGGCGTCCACCCGGTCCGCGTCCAGCCCGCCGGCGGCGGTGGTCAGCGAGGACGACCCGACCTTCACCACGATCCGCCGCGCCGAGACGACCTCCTCGCGGAGCAACTGACCCACCATCAGTCCGACCCTTCCGACACGACGTCCTGTACGCCCGAAATGTAGCGAGCCGGATCACGGGTCACGAAATCCGCACGAAGCGTGAGACAGCGCGGGCGGGCGGCCCGGGGAACCGCGCGCGGCGGCAGGCAGCCGACCGCGAGGTCGCGACCCTGGCAGTGACCTGCTCGTGATCGCGACCTCGCGGGCAGCCGCTCCTGCTACTGCTCCAGCTGCTCGCGGCCGGAGCTGAGCGCCTCGAAGTCGAGGTACTCCTGCTCCGCCGCGTCGCGGCCGCGCTGGCGCTCGCGGCGGCGGTCGACCGCGGGCCGCTGGGTCTCCATGCGGTGGTCCTCGCCGCGGCGGCCGAGCATCTCCGCGCCGGCGGCCATGCTGGGCTCCCAGTCGAAGACGACGGCGTTCTCGTCGGGGCCGATGATGACGGTGTCGCCCTCCTTCGCGCCGATCTTCCAGAGCTGCTGCTCGACGCCGAGGCGGGCGAGCCGGTCGGCGAGGTAGCCGACGGCCTCGTCGTTGGCGAAGTCGGTCTGGCGGACCCAGCGTTCGGGCTTGACGCCGCGGATGCGGTACGCGCCGTCCTCCTCCTCGATGGTGAAGCCGGCGTCGTCGACGGCGGTCGGCCGGATGACGATGCGGGTGTTCTCCTGGACGGGCTTGGCGGCGCGGGCGGCGGAGACGATCTCGGCCAGGGCGTAGGAGAGTTCGCGCAGGCCCTTGTGGGCGAGCGCGGAGACCTCGAAGACCCGGTAGCCGCGCTCTTCGAGGGAGGCGCGGGTGAGGTCGGCGATGTCCTGGCCGTCCGGGACGTCGATCTTGTTGAGGGCGACCAGTCGCGGCCGGTCCTCCAGGCCGCCGTACTGGGCGAGTTCGTCCTCGATGGTCTCCAGGTCGGTGAGCGGGTCGCGTCCCGGCTCCAGGGTGGCGCAGTCGAGGACGTGGACGAGCACCTCGCAGCGCTCGACGTGCCGCAGGAACTCGAGGCCGAGGCCCTTGCCCTGGCTGGCGCCGGGGATCAGGCCGGGCACGTCGGCGATCGTGTAGACGGTCGAACCGGCGGTCACCACACCGAGGTTGGGGACCAGGGTGGTGAACGGGTAGTCGGCGATCTTCGGCTTGGCGGCGGAGAGCACCGAGATCAGCGAGGACTTGCCGGCGCTCGGGTAGCCGACCAGCGCGACGTCGGCGACGGACTTGAGCTCCATCACGATGTCGCGGGCCTCGCCGGGCTCGCCGAGCAGGGCGAAGCCGGGGGCCTTGCGGCGGGCGGAGGCGAGCGCGGCGTTGCCGAGGCCGCCGCGGCCGCCCTGGGCGGCGACGAAGGTGGTGCCGTGGCCGACCAGGTCGGCCAGCACGTTGCCCTTGCGGTCGAGGACGACGGTGCCGTCCGGGACGGGCAGGATCAGGTCCTGGCCCTCGGCGCCGGTGCGGTGGCCGCCGGCCCCGGGCTTGCCGTTGGTGGCCTTGCGCTTGGGCGAGTGGTGGTACTCGAGCAGGGTGGTGACCTGCGAGTCCACCACCAGCGTCACCGAGCCGCCCTCGCCGCCGTTGCCCCCGTCGGGGCCGCCGAGCGGCTTGAACTTCTCGCGGTGCACGGAGGCGCAGCCGTGGCCTCCGTTACCCGCGGCGACGTGCAGTTCGACGCGGTCCACGAAGGTGGTCATGTGTGCCTCCAGTGCAACGAGGAAAAAGGGGTCCTGCAGGTAAAGCGCGAAGGGTGGGCCCGGATAGTCCCGGCCCACCCTTCACTGCGAGTCTGTACAGACTCAGGCCTCGACGGCCACGATGTTGACGACCTTGCGGCCGCGACGGTTGCCGAACTGCACGGCACCGGCGGTCAGCGCGAACAGGGTGTCGTCGCCGCCACGGCCGACGTTCGCACCCGGGTGGAAGTGGGTGCCGCGCTGGCGGACGATGATCTCGCCGGCGGAGACGACCTGACCGCCGAAGCGCTTCACGCCGAGGCGCTGGGCGTTCGAGTCACGACCGTTGCGAGTGGAACTCGCACCCTTCTTGTGTGCCATCTGGCTATCCCCTTTCTAGGAAGACCGCAGTAAGTGTGATTACTTGCTGACCGAGTCGATGCTGGTGATGCGCACCGCGGTGTACTTCTGGCGGTGGCCCTGACGACGGCGGTAGCCGGTCTTGTTCTTGTAGCGCAGGATGACGATCTTGTCGCCCTTGGTCTGGTCGACGACCTCGGCGTGGGCCTTCACGCCACCGAGCACCCACGGGTCGGAGGTGACGGACTCACCGTCGACGACGAGGATGGTCGAGAGCTCGACCGAGTCACCCGGCTTGGCTTCGATACGGTCGATCTCCAGCACGTCGCCCACGGCAACCTTGTGCTGGCGGCCGCCGGCGCGAACGATCGCGTACATGCGGTACCTACTTTCCTAACTCGGTCGGAACTCCGGATGCCAGCAGCCTGGGTATGGACACAGGCCGCCTCCCCCGGAAAAGAGCCGTGACCGGCTCCCACCCGGGAGGTGAGGTGCTCAGGAGCATGGCGTCAACACGCCGAGGGTCAAGAATACGGACCGGTCCATCCGAAGACAAACCGGGCCGTGCACGGGGCCGGAACCACCGCGGTTGCGGCGGTTCCGGCCCCGGGGGCTCACTCTGCGGCGCCGTCACCTTCGGCGGCCGCGGCCTTCTTGGCCGCCGCGCTCGTCCGCTTGGTGGCGGTCTTGCGGGCGGTGGTCTTCTTGGCGGCCGCGGCGGTGGTCTTCTTCGCCGCGGTCTTCTTGGCCGCCGTGGTCTTCTTCGCGGTGGTCTTGGCGGCCGTCTTGCGGGCGGCGCGCTTCTTCGGCGCCGCCTCCTCGACGGTCTCCTCGGCCTCGACCCCGGCCTCGGCCGGCTCGGCGGCCTCGGCTCCGGTCTCCTCCGCGGCGACGGCCTCGGCCGGCTCGGCGGCCGGCGCCGGCTCCGCGGCGGACTTCTCCGCGGCGCTCAGCGCGGCCTCCATGGCGGCCTCGGCGCGGGCCTGCAGCACCACGATCTCGGCCTCGCCGGACGCGCCGGCCGGAGCGGTGGCCTTGCGCACCGCGCGCCGCCGGGTGCGGCCCGCCGGGGCCGCGGTCGGCGGAATCTCCACCAGGCTCGGCTTCTCCTCGGCGACCGGCTCGGCCGCCGCGGGCTCCTCGACCGCGACCGGCTCGGCCACGACGGCCTCGGCGGCCTCCACGACCTCGGCCGGCTCCTCGATCGGCTCCAGCTCCTCGGCCTCGACCGGCTCGACGCCCTCGACCGTCTCCACGGTCTCCGCCTCGGCCTGGCCGGCCCCGCCGCGGCCCCGGCGACGGCGCTTGCCGCCGCCCTCGCCCGCACCGGTGGCGGCGGCCGCGGCGGTGCCGCCGCCGTGGCTGTGCGGCTGGTCCATGTGGACGATCACGCCGCGGCCGTTGCAGTGCACGCAGGGCTCGGAGAAGGACTCCAGCAGGCCCTGGCCGACCCGCTTGCGGGTCATCTGGACCAGGCCGAGCGAGGTGACCTCGGCCACCTGGTGCTTGGTCCGGTCCCGGCCCAGGCACTCCAGCAGGCGGCGCAGCACCAGGTCGCGGTTGGACTCCAGCACCATGTCGATGAAGTCGATCACGATGATGCCGCCGAGGTCGCGCAGCCGCAGCTGGCGGACGATCTCTTCGGCCGCCTCGATGTTGTTGCGGGTGACGGTCTCCTCGAGGTTGCCGCCCTGGCCGACGAACTTGCCGGTGTTGACGTCGACGACGACCATCGCCTCGGTCCGGTCGATCACCAGCGAACCGCCGGAGGGCAGCCAGACCTTGCGGTCCAGCGCCTTCATCAGCTGCTCGTCGATCCGGTACGTGGCGAACACGTCGACGTCCGAGGTCCACCTCTGCAGGCGCTCGGTGAGGTCGGGGGCGACGTTGGAGACGTAGTCGTGGATGGTGCTCCAGGCGTCGGCGCCGCTGACGATGACCTTGGTGAAGTCCTCGTTGAAGATGTCGCGGACCACCCGGACCGTCATGTCGGGCTCGCCGTAGAGCAGCGCCGGGGCGTTGCCGGAGGCGGCCTTCTTCTGGATCTCCTCCCACTGCTGCTGGAGGCGCTGGACGTCGCGGGTCAGCTCCTCCTCGGAGGCGCCCTCGGCGGCGGTGCGGACGATCACGCCCGCGTCGTCCGGGACGATCTTCTTGAGGATCTGCTTGAGGCGGGCCCGCTCGTTCTCCGGCAGCTTGCGGGAGATGCCGGTCATCGAGCCCTCGGGCACGTACACCAGGTAGCGGCCGGGCAGCGAGATCTGGCTGGTCAGGCGGGCGCCCTTGTGGCCGATCGGGTCCTTGGAGACCTGGACCAGCACGGACTGGCCGGACTTCAGCACCGACTCGATCCGGCGCGGGCCGCCGTGTCCGCCGAGCGCGCCGAAGTTGACCTCGCCGGCGTACAGCACGGCGTTGCGGCCCTTGCCGATGTCGACGAACGCGGCCTCCATCGACGGCAGCACGTTCTGGACCTTGCCCAGGTACACGTTGCCGACGTAGCTGGTGGCCTGCTCCTTGTTGACGTAGTGCTCGACGAGCACGCCGTCCTCGAGCACGCCGATCTGGGTGCGGGTGCCGGTCTGGCGCACCACCATGACCCGCTCGACGGACTCGCGGCGGGCCAGGAACTCGGCCTCGGTGATGATCGGGACGCGGCGGCGGCCCAGCTCGCGGCCCTCGCGGCGGCGCTGCTTCTTGGCCTCCAGGCGGGTGGAGCCCTTGATGGACTGCACCTCGTCCGGGTCGAATGCGGGCTCGGTGGAGCGGCGCCGCGGCTCGCGGACCTTCACCACGGTGCGCACGCCGTCCTCGGTGGTCTCGCCCTGCTCGGCGCCCTCGCCGCTGCGGCGGCGACGGCGACGGCGGCGGCGCGAGGAGGACAGGCCGGCGGCCAGGTCGTCCTCGCCGTCGTCCTCGCCCTCGTCGTGGGCGTCCTGGGCCTCGGGCTCCTCGTGGGCGTCCTCGGTGTCGGCCTCGACGGCCTCGGCGGACTCGTGGGCGTCCTCGGCGTCACCACGGCGGCGGCGACGGCCGCCCCGGCGGCGGCGGCGGGACGGACGGCCGTCCTCCTCCCACTCCGACTCCTGCTCCGGGCCGGCGGCGGGCGCCTCGACCTCGGCCGGGCCTCGACCTGCACGGCCTGGGCGGGCTGGGCGGGCTGCTGGACGGCCTTGGCCGGCTTGGCGGGCTGCGCGGCGGCCTTCCCGGCCTTGGTGCCCTTCCCGGGCTGCTGGACGCGCACCGCGGTGCGCACCCGGCGGCGGCGGCCGACGCCGCTGTACTCGAACTCGTCGTCCTCGGGCTCGTCCTGCGGGGCGACGGCCTGGGCCGGCTCGGCCTTGGCGGCGGGCGCGGCCTTGGCGGGCGCGGCCTTCGCGGCGGGAGCGGCTGCGGCGGGCTCCTGGAACACCGGGGCCTGGAAGATCGCGGTGGAGGGGCGGACGGCACGGCGGCGGGCGCGCGGCGGCTCGGCGGCCACGGGCTCCTCGACGACCGGCTCGGCCGCGGGCTCCTCGACGGTCTCCTCGGCGGCGGGCTCCTCGGCCACCGGCTCCTCGACCGGCGCGGGGCTCTGGGCGGGCGCGGAGACGCGCTTGCGCGCCCGGCGGGCCCGAGCGGGCTTCTCCTCCGCGACCGGCTCGACGACCGGCTCGACGGCCGGCTCCTCGACGGTCTCCTCGGCGGCGGCCTCCTCGGCCACCGGCTCCTCGACCGGCGCGGGGCTCTGGGCGGGCGCGGAGACGCGCTTGCGCGCCCGGCGGGCCCGAGCGGGCTTCTCCTCCGCGACCGGCTCGACGGCCGGCTCGGCCGCGGGCTCCTCGGCCACCGGCTCGGCGGCGGCGGGGTGGTGATCTCCGGCGTGCCGGCCGGGGACTCGGCGCGCTTGCGGGTGCGCCGGGCCCGGACGGGCTTCTCGGCGGCCGGCTCGGCCGGGGCCTCGGCGGCCGGCGGCTGCTCGGCGCTCGCCGGGGCGGCGACGACGGTCTCGGCGCTCTCGCCGGCGGCGCCCTGCGGGGAGCCGGCCGGGCGGGAGACCGCCCGGCGACGGCGGCGCGGCGGGGCGGCGGAGGTGCCGTCGTCGGTGTGGTCGGCCGCAGCGGACTGCGGTTCGGTGTTTTCGAGCATGCGGGTGTGTCTCCCGTCAGGCCCCCGGGCTCCGCATCCGGGCACGACGTGCCACCGCTTTCACCAGCCGGCCGCGCCTGTTCGGGCGGTTCCGGCTCCCACGGTGCCGTCGTTCGGACGCGAGGCCGCACAGGGGCTCGTAGTCTCGCTCGACCCCCGCACGGCGCGGGGAGTCGAAAAGTCTTCTGGTCTGACCAGTCTTCTCAGTTTTCAAGGGCCGGGCCGAGGGTGGCCGGGCCTGCGCACTGACGACGCTCGCTCCCCTGGGGAGCCGCGGAGGCCGGGGAGCCGCAGGCCCGGAGCTGAACTCCGTGCCTGCGCTCCCGCCCACTCGGCGGACGGCGGTTGCGCGCGGCGGGGCGGCCTACCGGCCGACCTCGGCCGCGGCGCGGTCGAGCGCCAGCGGGTCGGTCACCGTGCCGGTCTGCTCGTCGAGCGGCCCCTGCGCCAGCCTGGTCACCTCTGCGGGGACCGGCGGCGCGAGGTCGGCCGTCGAACGGAGACCGGACAATACGTCGTCGGGTCGTACGGCGGGTGTGGCGTGTCGTACTACCAGGCGCAGTATCGCACAGGGAGCACCCGTACGAACATCGTCCGCACCGTCGGTGAGTGTGTCGTCACCGATCCCGACCTGCGGGGCGCCGTCCGGGAGGAGTTCCAGGGCGGCGACCGCGGCGCGCGCGTCGAAGGTGCGCAGGCCGTTCTTGGTCATGCGCTGGACCTCGACCGACTCGGCGGCGAGGAAGGTGGCGGCGGCCTTCGCGGCCTGCTCGGGCTCCACGCCGGCCAGGCGCAGCAGCCACTCGGAGGCCTCCAGCCGCTCCACGAAGTTGCTGGTGCGGACCTCGACGGCGTCGGTGATGTCCAGGCCGGGCGGCAGCGACTCGTCGAGCTGGCGGCGCAGGGCCTCCGGGTCACGGGTCGCGGCGAGGCCGATCTCCAGGTACTCGGCCTCGCTGGCGGTGCCGGTCGGGGCGGCGTTCGCGTAGGAGACCTTGGGGTGCGGGGTGAAGCCCGCGGAGTAGGCCATCGGGACGGCCGAGCGGCGGAGCGCGCGCTCGAACGCCCGCTGGAAGTCCCGGTGGCTGGTGAAGCGCAGACGGCCGCGCTTGGTGTAGCGCAGACGGATGCGCTGCACCGTCGGCGCGGGCGGCGGTCCGTCGGGCGTGCGGCGTGCCAGGGAGCTCAGTCCTTCGTCAGTGTGTCCCCGTCCGGCCTCGCACCGCTTGCGGCTCCGGCCGGACTCTGTCGTTCCAAGGGTACGCGGTGGCTCAGCCCAGCAGTGCCCGGCGTACCTCCCGGGCGACCCGGCGGATCTCCGCCTTGACCGGCCACCACACCTCGCGGCGCACCCACCGGCACGGGCGCACCACGGTGAACCGCCAGATCCGGCCGCCGATCCGCCACGCCCACACGAACGCCAGCCACAGCGCGCGCAGCACCGGGAACAGCACCGGCCGCCACAGGCCGTAGTGGAACGCCTTGCCGAGCGGCACCAGCACCCAGCGCCACAGCGCCCGGAGCGGCACCGCCACCAGGTAGTACGCCAGCCAGGCCACCGCCTTGCCGAAGCCGACCGCGACCGCCCGCACCCCGCGCCCGATCGGCGCCAGCACGTAGCGCCAGAGCCCTTCCAGGGCCGGCCGCAGCACCCAACGCCACAGCCAGGCCAGGGGTATGACGACCAGCCACCGCAGCAGCGGCTCCAGCAGGTACCGCCAGAGCATCCGCAGCGGCCACAGCAGGACCTTGTCGCACAGCCATCCGATCCCGCGGGCGAGCAGCACCACCAGCTCCCACAGCAGTCGCAGCGGCACCACGACCGCCACCACCACCGGCCGCACCACCGCCACCAGGCATCCGCCGCCCTGCTGCTCCGTCACTTCCACTCCCCGCTCGTCGGTCGACCGATGGTAGACCGGTCGGTTTCCGGGACGGAGCGCACCGCCCCCGCCGCACGGGGTGCGACGGGGGCGGTCTGCGCCGAGGGGGCGTCAGTTGTTGACGACCGTCAGGGGGAGCAGCTTCTTGCCGGTGGGGCCGACCTGGATGTGGGTGTCCATCTGCGGGCAGACGCCGCAGTCGAAACACGGGGTCCAGCGGCAGTCCTCGACCTCGACCTCTTCGAGGGCGTCCTGCCAGTCCTCCCAGAGCCAGTCCTTGTCGAGGCCGCTGTCGAGGTGGTCCCAGGGGAGGACCTCCTCGTAGGTGCGCTCGCGGGTGGTGTACCAGTCGACGTCGACGCCGGTGCCGGCCAGGCCCTTCTCGGCGGAGGCCATCCAGCGGTCGTACGAGAAGTGCTCGCGCCAGCCGTCGAAGCGGCCGCCGTCCTCGTAGACGGCGCGGATGACGGCGCCGATGCGGCGGTCGCCGCGGGAGAGCAGGCCCTCGACGATGCCGGGCTTGCCGTCGTGGTAGCGGAAGCCGATGTTCTTGCCGAACTTGCGGTCGCCGCGGATCGAGTCGCGGAGCTTGGTCAGCCGCTCGTCGGTGGCCTCGGCGGACAGCTGCGGCGCCCACTGGAACGGGGTGTGCGGCTTGGGGACGAAGCCGCCGATGGAGACCGTGCAGCGGATGTCGTTGGTGCCGGTGACCTCGCGGCCCTTGGCGATGACGTTCTTCGCCATGGTGCCGATCTGCAGCACGTCGTCGTCGGTCTCGGTGGGCAGGCCGCACATGAAGTACAGCTTCACCTGGCGCCAGCCGTTGCCGTACGCGGTGGCCACCGTGTTGATGAGGTCCTCCTCGGACACCATCTTGTTGATGACCTTGCGGATCCGCTCGGAGCCGCCCTCGGGGGCGAAGGTGAGGCCGGAGCGGCGGCCGTTGCGGGACAGCTCGTTGGCCAGGTCGATGTTGAAGGCGTCGACCCGGGTGGACGGCAGCGACAGGCCGACCTTGTCCTCGGCGTACCGGTCGGCGAGGCCCTTGGTGATGTCGGCGATCTCGGAGTGGTCCGCGGAGGACAGCGACAGCAGGCCGACCTCCTCGAAGCCGGTGGCCTTCAGGCCCTTCTCCACCATCTCGCCGATGCCGGTGATGCTTCGCTCCCGCACGGGGCGCGTGATCATGCCGGCCTGGCAGAAGCGGCAGCCGCGGGTGCAGCCGCGGAAGATCTCCACCGACATCCGCTCGTGCACGGTCTCGGCGAGCGGGACCAGCGGCTGCTTCGGGTAGGGCCACTCGTCGAGGTCCATGACGGTGTGCTTGGACACCCGCCACGGCACGCCCGGGCGGTTCGGGACGACGCGGCCGATCCGGCCGTCCGGCAGGTACTCGACGTCGTAGAACCGCGGGATGTACACACCGCCGGTCTTGGCGAGGCGCAGCAGCAGCTCGTCGCGGCCGCCGGGGCGGCCCTCGGCCTTCCAGGCGCGGACGATGTCGGTGATGTCGAGGACGGCCTGCTCGCCGTCGCCGATCACGGCGGCGTCGATGAAGTCGGCGATCGGCTCGGGGTTGAACGCGGCGTGGCCGCCGGCCAGCACGACCGGGTCGTCCATGGTGCGGTCCGCGGCGTTCAGCGGGATGCCCGCCAGGTCGAGCGCGGTCAGCATGTTGGTGTAGCCGAGCTCGGTGGAGAACGACAGGCCGAACACGTCGAACGCCTTGATCGGGCGGTGCGCGTCGACCGTGAACTGCGGCACGCCGTGCTCGCGCATCAGCGCTTCGAGGTCGGGCCAGACGCTGTAGCTGCGCTCGGCGAGGACGCCCTCGCGCTCGTTCAGCACCTCGTAGAGGATCATCGTGCCCTGGTTGGGCAGCCCGACCTCGTAGGCGTCGGGGTACATCAGCGCCCAGCGGACGTCGCAGGCGTCCCAGTCCTTGACGGTCGAGTTGAGCTCGCCACCGACGTACTGGATCGGCTTCTGGACGTGCGGGAGGAGGGCCTCCAGGCGTGGGAAGACCGATTCGACAGTCATGCGCAAGGACCTTTACGGCAGAAAAAGCAGTGACCCTCAAGGGTAGCCGAGCCCCGAGGGTCACTGGTTCGCACCGGAGTGCCGCTATATCGCTATCGGTCGCTGGGAGCGCACGGACTGCAGCAGTCCGATCGCGATCCACACCGCGAACATCGAGGAACCGCCGTAGGAGACGAACGGCAGCGGGATGCCGGCGACCGGCATGATGCCGAGGTTCATGCCGATGTTCTCGAAGGCCTGGAAGGCGAACCAGGTGACCGCGCCGGCCGCCAGGATCGTGCCGAACAGGTCGGTGGCCTGACGCGCTATCCGGCAGGCCCGCCACAGGATGACGCCGAGCAGGCCGATCATCACCAAGGCCCCGACGAAGCCGAGTTCCTCGCCGGCCACGCTGAACACGAAGTCGGTCTGCTGCTCGGGCACGAACTGGCCGGTGGTCTGGGTGCCGTGGAACAGCCCCATGCCGAACAGCCCGCCGGAGCCGATGGCGATCCGGGCCTGGGCGGTGTTGTAGCCGACGCCGGCCGGGTCGAGCGCCGGGTTGGCGAACGCCGCGAAGCGGTCGATCTGGTACTGGTCGAGGATGCCGAGCTGCCACACCGCGAGGGCGCCGGCCGCGCCGCCGGCCAGCAGGCCGAAGGTCCAGCGGTTGGCGGCCCCGGAGGCCATCAGCACGCCCAGGGTGGTGACGGCCATCACCATCACCGAGCCGAGGTCGGGCATCAGCATGACCACGGCCATCGGGAAGGCCGCGACCCCCAGCCCCTGCAGCACGCTGCGGGTGGGCGGGAACTCGCGCTCGCCGGCGTCCACCCGGGCGGACAGCACCACCGCCATGCCGAGCACGATCGCCAGCTTGGCGAACTCGGCGGGCTGGATGGAGAAGCCGCCGCCGAACTGGATCCAGGAGTGCGCGCCGTTGATGGTGGAGCCCAGCGGGCTGAGCACCGCGAACAGCATCAGGATCACGGCCAGGTAGACGAACGGCACCGCGGTGCGCAGCCGCCGGGTGCCCAGCACGATCACCGCGACGCACAGGCCGACGCCGATCAGCAGGTTGGTCAGGTGCCGGTACAGGAAGTACTGCGGGTCGCCGTGGGTCAGCGAGTCGCGGCCGCGGGTGGCGGACCAGACCAGCAGCGAGCCCATCAGCGACAGCGCCAGCGCCGCCAGGATCATGATCCAGTCGAGCCGGCGCAGCGGGGAGTCCTTGGCCAGCGCCCGCGCCAGCGAGGAGCGCCGCGGGGAGAGCCGGACGGTGCGGTACGAGCCGTAGGAGGTCATGACCGGCCCCTTCCGTGGCTGCCGCCGCTCCGGTTGGGCTCCAGCGCGGCCAGCGCCACGGTGGTGGCCGGGTCGGCCTGCGCGGGGCGGGCCGGGTCCAGGAAGGACGCGTTGCCCTCGTAGGTGTACGAGGCCGGGACGATCGCGGTGCCGTCCGGGTTGAACTTGGGCAGCTGGGCCTGCGGCTGCGGGAGCAGCGCCTTGCCGTTGTCGATGTTGCCCTTGTCGTCGACGCCGTACAGCGCCTGGTAGATCCGGCGCACGGAGTCGCCGGAGCCGCCGGAGCCGGTGCCGCCCTGGCTTATCGTCATCACGACCGCGTAGTCCTTGCTGTACGTCGTCAGCCAGGAGGTGGTCTGCTTGCCGGCGACCTCGGCGGTGCCGGTCTTGGCGTGCAGTTCGATCTTGCCCTGCGGCCAGCCGGCGCCGGTGAACTTCCAGGCGGCGGTGCCGCTGGTGATGACGCCGGCGGTGGCCTGGTCGATGTAGTCGAGCAGCTGGCCCTGGGCCGGGATCTTGCCGTCCTCGTGCGGGGCGATGTCGCGCACCAGGGTGCCGTCGGGGCTGACGACCGCCTTGCCGATGGAGGGCCGGTACAGGGTGCCGCCGTTGGCGAGCGCCGAGTAGATCCGGGCCATCTGCAGCGGGGTGACCAGGGTGTCGCCCTGGCCGATCGCGAAGTTGACCATGTCACCGGCGCGCATCTGGTTGCCGTCGGCGCAGTTCTCGCGGGCGATCTCGTCGGTGTACTCGTGGCCGCCCTTGGCCGCCTGGTCGCACCAGGACTGCTTCATGGCGTCGTAGTACGACTGCTTCCACTGCCGGTCCGGAACCCGGCCGGCGACCTCGCCGGGCAGGTCGATGCCGGTCTTGGCGCCGAGGCCGAACTCGTGGGCGGTCTTGAAGAACCAGTCCTGGGCGTCCTTCTTGGGCTTGAGGCCGCCGTCCTTCATCCACTGGTCGTAGGCCAGGCCGTAGAACACCGTGTCGCAGGAGACCTCCAGGGCCTTCTCCAGCGTGATGTCGCCGAACTGCTCGGACTCGAAGTTCTTGAACTCGCGGCCGCCGATGACCAGCGACTTCGGGCACGGGTAGCGCCCGTTGAGGTCGTAGCCGGCCTGCACGGCGGCGGTGGTGGAGATCACCTTGAACGTCGAGCCGGGGGCGGACTGACCCTGTATGGCGCGGTTGATCAGCGGGTAGTTGGAGTCCTTGCTGTTCAGCGACTCGTAGTCCTTGGCGGAGATGCCGCCGACCCACAGGTTGGGGTCGTAGGTGGGGGCGCTGGCCATCGCGACGATCCGGCCGGTGTGCACGTCCATCACGACGGCCGCGCCGGAGTCGGCGATGTAGTTGCGGCTGGTCTCCTTGTCGTAGACCTTGCGGGCCTCGACCATGGCCTGGTTGAGCTGGTCCTCGACCACCTTCTGCACCCGGGCGTCGATCGAGGTGACCAGGTTGTTGCCGGGCTGCGCGGGGGTGTTGCCGGCGCTGCCGATCACCCGGCCGAGGTTGTCGACCTCCAGTCGGTCGACGCCGGTGGTGCCGCGCAGGTCGTCGTCGTAGACGGACTCCAGGCCGGCCCGGCCGATCTGGTCGGACGGCAGGCGGCGCTCACGGCCGCTCTTGTCGGCGGTCTTGGTGACCTCCTCGTCGGTGACCGGCGAGAGGTAGCCGAGGACCTGGGCGGCGCTGGCGCCCTCGGCGCCGGTGTAGCGGCGCAGCGCGGTGGGCTGGGCGGTGACGCCGGGGAAGTCCTCGCGGCGCTCCATTATCTGCATCGCCTGCTGGGTGGTGGCCTGCTGGGTGACCGGGATCGGCTGGTACGGGGAGCCGTTCCAGCAGGGCTGCGGGGTCTTGGCGTCGCACAGCCGGACCTTGTTCCTGACGTCGTCGGCGGGCACGCCGAGGACCTCGGCGAGCCGGGTCAGCACCGCCTTGCCGTGGTCCTTCTGCTGCATCAGCGCGGTGCGGGACACCGACACCACGAGCTTGGTCTCGTTGCCGGCCAGGATCCGCCCGGAGGCGTCCAGGATCTCGCCGCGGACCGCGGGCTCCACCACCTCGCGGATGTGGTTGCCCTGGGCCTTGGCGCTGAACTCCTTGCCGTTGCGGATCTGCAGGTACCACAGCCGGCCGCCGAGGGTGGCCAGCAGCGACAGCACCAGGACCTGCAGCACCACCAGCCGGATCGTCACCCGCCGGCTGCGGCCGGTCTCGGGAATGTTGCTCACGTGCGCGGGCTCCGTCCCGACTCAGGGGCGCTTGGCGAGGCCGAGCGCGCGCTTCTTCTTGAACGAGGGGGTGGGCGAGGCCGACCGCGTGGTCCGGTAGCGGGCCAGCGCGCCGAGGCCGGAGCCGCCGTCCGCGCCGCGCACCGTCTCGTTGACCACCCGGTCGCCGTCGAAGCGGCGGGCCAGCAGCATCACCAGCGGCACCGTGAACGGGGCCAGCAGCACGTCGTACAGCAGGGCGCTGAACACCAGGCCGGTCAGGCCGACGTGCCGGGCCGCGGTGTCGCCGACCAGGGCGCCGACGGTGGCGTACAGCAGGGTGGAGACCACCGCGGCCACCGCGACCACGCCGATCGCGGAGACGGCGGAGCGCTGCCGGCCGGCCTCCGGGCGGAGCAGGCCGGCACCGTAGCCGACCAGGCACAGCACCAGGGCGTAGCGGCCGACGGCGTGGTCGGACGGCGGGGCGAGGTCGGCCAGCAGGCCGGCGGCGAAGCCCACCAGGCAGCCGCCGGTGGAGCCGTACACCAGGCCGAGGCCGACCACCACCAGCATCAGCAGGTCCGGGGTGGCGCCGGGCAGTTGGAGCCGGCCGAGGATGCTGACCTGGATCACCAGGGCGAGCACCAGCAGGACGGCGGGCAGCAGGATCCGAGACGGACGAAACATCAGTTCCTCCCGGTGGTGGGCGGTGCGGCGGCGATCGGCGCCTGCGGGTTGCCCGCGGCGCCGGCGGAGGCGGCGGGGACGGGCGGCAGCACCGCGTCGCGCGGGTCGGTGCGCGGCGGGACGACCACCACGCCGACCAGGTCGAGGCGGGTGAACTGCACGTACGGCTCGACCAGGATGGTCTTGGTGAGCTGGCCCGGGGTGGCCTGCACCTCCTTGACGGTGCCGACCGGGACGCCGGGGACGAACGGGCGGCCGCTCTGCGAGCCGAAGGTGACCAGCCGGTCGCCGGCCTTCACCTGGGCCCGGCCGTTCAGCAGTTCGATCCGCATCGGGGAGGCGCCCTGCCCGGCCGCGAAGCCGATCTCGTTGTTGCCCTCCAGTCGGACGCCGGCGGTGAAGCCGGGGTCGGAGGCCAGCAGCACGGTGGAGGTGGTCGGGGCGACGGTGGTGATCCGGCCGACCAGGCCCTGGCCGTCGATGACGGTCATGTCGCGGGTCAGGCCGTCGTCGCTGCCGGCGTCGATGGTGATGGTCCAGGAGAAGCCCTGGGCGGCGCCGATGGCGATCACCTGCGCGGCCTTGACGGTGTAGCCGCCGGTACCGGCGGTGCGCAGCATGTCGTCGAGCTGCTTGGTGCGGCCCGCGGCGGCGTCCGAGGAGGCCAGCTTCTGGCGCAGGTCGGTGTTCTCGCGGGTGATCTGGTCCAGCCGCTGCTGGTGGGTGCTGGCGTCGCGGATCGCCCGGATGTAGCCGGCGACGGGGTCGACGGCGCCGGCGGCGGCGTTCTCCACCGGGCCGAGCACGGAGGCGGCCACCCGGCGCGGGGCGCCGAGCGGCGAGTCCTGGCCGCCCTTGATGTCGACGGTGATCAGGGCGAAGGCGACCGCGACCAGCAGAACCAGCAGTAGTCGACTCTCTCTGGTGTCCCTCACGGTGCCGGTGCCGCCCCTTCGTGCTGAGTGTCCTTCAGCCGGTCCATCAGCTCAGTCCGTTGTTCAGTTGGTTGTCTTCTCAGCGACGCGGCTGGGCGTCGAGTACCTGCTGCAGTGCCTCGAACTCCTCGACGCACTTGCCCGCCCCCAGGGCCACCGAGTCGAGCGGGTTCTCCGCGATGTGCACCGGCATGCCGGTCTCGCGGCGCAGCCGCTCGTCCAGGCCGCGCAGCAGGGCGCCGCCGCCGGTGAGCACGATGCCGCGGTCCATCACGTCGCCGGCCAGCTCCGGCGGGCACTGGTCGAGGGTGGTCTTCACCGAGTCGATGATCGAGTTCACCGGCTCGTCGATGGCCTCGCGGACCTCGGCGGCGGAGATCACCACGGTCTTCGGCAGGCCGGAGACCAGGTCGCGGCCGCGGATCTCGGCGTGCTCGTCCTTCTCGCCCTCCAGGCCGAACGCGGAGCCGATCGACATCTTGATCTGCTCGGCGCTGCGCTCGCCCAGCAGCAGGCTGTACTCCTTCTTGATGTGCTGGACGATCGCGTTGTCCAGCTCGTCGCCGGCCACCCGGAGCGACTGGGCGGTGACGATGCCGCCGAGCGAGATCACCGCGACCTCGGTGGTGCCGCCGCCGATGTCGACGACCATGTTGCCGGTCGGCTCGTGCACCGGCAGGCCGGCGCCGATCGCGGCAGCCATCGGCTCCTCGATGATGTGCACCTGGCGGGCGCCGGCCAGCATGCTGGCCTCCACCACGGCGCGGCGCTCGACGCCGGTGATGCCGGAGGGCACGCACACCACGACCCGCGGGCGGGCCAGGTAGCGGCGGCGGTGGATCTTCAGGATGAAGTAGCGGAGCATCCGCTCGGTGATCTCGAAGTCGGCGATCACGCCGTCCTTGAGCGGGCGGATCGCCACGATGTTGCCGGGGGTGCGGCCGATCATCTGCTTGGCCTCGGCGCCCACCGCGAGGATCCCGCCGGTGTTGGTGTTCACCGCGACCACCGACGGCTCGTTCAGCACGATGCCCTTGCCCCGGACGTACACCAGTGTGTTCGCGGTGCCGAGGTCGATCGCCAGGTCCCGGCCGAGGAACGACAGGTTGTTCGCCATGGGATGTCGAGTGCCTTCCCGAGTATCGGATCAAGGGCGGGGAGTGAGAGCCGGCCGCGCGCGCCCGGGCAGGGCTGACGGCGGCTGAGCAGCCGCTCCGGGCCCGTGAGTTGGGGTCCATCGTAGTCACGGCGGGCGGTTCGGGCGGCGGGCACGGCGTGCCGCCCATTCTCCGGGGACCGATCGGCTTCTCCTGGGATTGGGACGCCGTGTCGGGCAGGAGGGTTCCGTGATTGTGGGGATGAAAGCCCAGTTGGGCGAAGTGCCCCTGCCGGAGCAGGGGCACTCGGACGTGCGGAATCCTCACCGGATCCGCACGCGTGCGCCCGGGAGCGTCACGCGTGCGACGGGAAGAAGATCTTGATCTCGCGCTCGGCCGACTCGGGCGAGTCCGAGGCGTGGATCAGGTTCTCGCGGGTGATCGTCGCGTAGTCGCCGCGGATGGTGCCCGCGCCCGCCTGCAGCGGGTCGGTGGCGCCGGCGAGCGCGCGGATGCCCGGGATCACGTTCTCGCCCTCGACGATCAGCGCGATCGACGGGCCGGAGGTCATGAACTCCAGCAGCGGCTCGTAGAACGGACGGCCGACGTGCTCGGCGTAGTGCTGCTCCAGGGTGCCGCGGTCGAAGGTGCGGAGTTCCATCGCGGCGAAGCGCCAGCCGGCCTTGCGCTCGATCCGGCTGATGATCTCGCCGGCCAGGCCGCGCTTCACGGCGTCGGGCTTGAGCAGGACGAGAGTGCGCTGGGACACGGGGCGGCTCCTGAGGTCGTGGGTGGTGCGGTGTGTGCACCTGACACTACCCCGGCCCGACGGCCGCCCCGTTCCGCAGTCTGCTCAGGCGGCCGCGGGGGCCGCCTGCTCGGCGGCGGCGCGCTGCGCCTTGAACTCGTCGATCTTGCGGCCGTAGTGCACCGAGCACCACCACAGGGCGCCGAACACCACGCCGAAGGCGTACATCGTCGGCAGCACCAAGCCGCTGGCCAGCACGCCGAGTTGCAGCGCCCAGCCGACCCAGACCGCGCCGGGCCGGGTGATCGCGCCGCAGAGCAGCACGCACAGCAGGATGGCGACGCCGCTGACCGCCCAGATGGTGCCGGTGCCGACGTCGGTCAGCTTCATCGCGACCAGGCCGGCGAACATGATCAGCAGGGCCTCGCCGATCAGGGTGGAGGAGCACAGGGTGCGCATCGGCGGTTACTTCCTTCCGAACAGCAGGCGCGCCTCGCCCACCGTGATGACCGAGCCGGTGACCAGGACGCCGGCGCCGCCGAGGTCCTCCTCCTCGGCGAGGGTGACCGCGGCGTCGATGGCGTCGTCCAGCCGGGGTTCGACCTGCACCCGGTCCTCGCCGAACACCTCGACGGCCAGCGCGGCCAACTCGTCGACGGGCATCGCGCGGTGGGTGGAGTTCTGGGTGATGACGACCTCGGCGAGGATCGGCTCGAACGCCTCCAGCAGGCCGGTGACGTCCTTGTCGCCGCTGGTGCCGATCACGCCGACCAGCTTGGTGAAGCCGAACGCCTCGCCGAGCGCGTTGACGGCGGCCTGCGCGCCGTGCGGGTTGTGCGCGGCGTCCAGGATCACGGTGGGGCTGCGCCGGACGACCTCCAGCCGGCCCGGCGAGGAGACGCCGGAGAACGCCTGCCGGACCTTGTCCTCGTCCAGGTGCTCGGCGCCGCCCTGGCCGACGCCGAAGAACGCCTCGACGGCGCTCAGCGCGAGGGCGGCGTTCTGCGCCTGGTGGTCGCCGTGCAGCGGCAGGAACAGGTCCTGGTACTCGTGGCCGCCGAGGCCGCGCAGGGTGACCAGCTGGCCGCCGACGGCGACCTCGCGGCGCAGCACGCCGAACTCCATGCCCTCGCGGGCGACCGTGGCGTCCACCTCGACGGCCCGGCGCAGGATGGTCTCGGCGGCGTCCAGCTGCTGCTGGGCGACCACGGCGAGCGCGCCCGGCTTGATGATCCCGGACTTCTCGACCGCGATCTCGCCGGTGGTCTCCCCGAGCTTGTCGGTGTGGTCCAGGCCGATCGGGGTGATCACCGAGACCTGGGCGTCGATCACGTTGGTGGCGTCCCAGGAGCCGCCCATGCCGACCTCGACCACCGCGACGTCCACCGGGGCGTCCGCGAAGGCCGCGTACGCCATGCCGGTCAGCACCTCGAAGAAGGACATCGCGACCGGCTGCGCCGCGTCGACCATCCGCACGTAGGGCTCGATGTCGCGGTAGGTCTCGACGAACTTCTCCGGGCTGATCGGCGCGCCGTCCAGGCTGATCCGCTCGGTGACCGACTCCACGTGCGGGGAGGTGTAGCGGCCGGTGCGCAGCTCGAAGGAGCCGAGCAGCTGCTCGATCATCCGGGCGGTGGAGGTCTTGCCGTTGGTGCCGGTGATGTGGATGGACGGGTAGGAGCGCTGCGGCTGGCCGAGGATGTCCATCAGCGCCTCGATCCGGTCGAGCGAGGGCTCCAGCTTGTTCTCCGGCCAGCGGGTGGCCAGTTCGGCCTCGACGGCGCGCAGTTCGGAGTCGGTGCCGCCGGCGTCGGCGGGACGGACGGTGTAGGGGTTGGGCTCGGCCTTGTCGCTCACCACGCCAGTCTAAGGACTCCGCACGCCCGTCCCCGACGGCCACCCCGGGGAGCCGCGAACCGGCCCGGGCCCTCTTGACACCCGAATTGGTCCAGTCCACCGTGTGACTCGCTCCCCGCACCGCACCCCCATCGACACTCCCCCACATGGAGATGGCATGCGTGCACCACATCGCCCCGCGCGCGACGCGCGGGCCCTGCTCGCCGTCCTGCTGGCATCCGCCCTGGCCCTGGTCGGCATGGTGCTGACCGGCACCGGGACGGCCACCGCCGCCGACGTGGACGTGATCCGGAACGGCGACTTCTCGGCCGGCGACCACCTCGCCCCGTGGAGCTGCGGCCCGACCGTCACCGCGGTGAACAACGCGGCCACCGGCTGGGACCTGCAGGGCACGCCGGCCGGCGCGGACTACGCCAACTGCAGCCAGCAGGTCACCGTGCTGCCCAACTCGACGTACACCCTGACCGCCGCGGTGCAGGGCACGTACGTGTTCCTCGGCGCCACCGGCACCGGCGGCACCGACCCGTCCACCTGGAGCTCCAACACCGGCTGGAACACGCTCACTTCGACCTTCACCACGGGCGCTTCCACCAACTCGGTGCAGGTGTGGTTCCACGGCTGGTACGGCCAGTCCGCGTTCCTGGTGGACAAGGTCTCGATGGTCGGCCCGGGCACCGGTTCGCCCAGCCCGTCCGCCTCGGTGACCACCTCGGTGTCGCCGAAGCCGTCCGGCTCCGGCTCGCCGTCCCCGTCGGCCTCGACGTCCACCTCGGCGTCGCCGTCGCCCAGCAGCTCGGGCACCACTCCGCCGCCGCCCGGGCCGAAGCACAAGCTGACCGGCTACTGGCAGAACTTCTACAACGGCGCGACCCCGCAGCGGATCAGTGACGTCCCGGCGGCGTACGACATCATCGCGGTGGCGTTCGCGGACGCCACCGCCACCCAGGGCGCGATCTCCTTCACCCTGGACCCGGCGCTGTCGACCAAGCTGAACGGCTACACCGACGCCCAGTTCAAGGCCGACATCGCGGCCAAGAAGGCGGCCGGCAAGAAGGTGATCATTTCGGTCGGCGGACAGAACGGCACCATCTCGGTGGCGAGTTCGGCCGCGGCGGCCAACTTCGCCAACTCCGCGTACAGCCTGATCCAGGCCTACGGCTTCGACGGGATCGACATCGACCTGGAGAACGGCGTCAACGCCACCTACATGGCGCAGGCGCTGCACACCCTGGCCGGGAAGGTGGGCGCCGGGTTCGTGCTCACCATGGCCCCGCAGACCATCGACATGCAGTCGACCGGCACCGAGTACTTCAAGCTGGCGCTGGCCACCAAGGACATCCTGACCATCGTCAACATGCAGTACTACAACTCCGGCGCGATGCTCGGCTGCGACGGCGGGGTGTACTCGCAGGGCACCGAGAACTTCCTCACCGGCCTGGCCTGCATCCAGTTGCAGGGCGGCCTCGACCCGAGCCAGGTCGGCCTCGGGGTGCCCGCCTCCACCAGTGCGGCGGGCGGCGGCTACACCAGCCCGGCGACCGTGAACGCGGCGCTGGACTGCCTGGCCGCCGGCACCAACTGCGGTTCGTTCAAGCCCGCCAGGACCTGGCCGGGCATCGGCGGCGCGATGACCTGGTCCACCAACTGGGACGCCCTCGCGGGCGGCGGCATCGCGAACACGATCGGCTCCCACCTGCACGCCATGCCGTAGCGGCGGGACGGCCGGCCCGGCGCGGGGAGCTCCCCGCGCCGGGTCAGCAGTGACGATCCGTCACGTCGTGCAGCGGGGTGTGGGCAGCCGGCCGGCGTGCCGGCGGCGGAGTTCGGCGGCGATCTCGTCGGCCTCGCCCTCGGGCAGCAGCGGCAGCATCATCGCGACCGCCTGCACCAGGCCGCCCAGCAGGTAGGTGGTGTCGGGCGTGCCGGCGACCAGGGCGCGGACGGCGGTCACGTCGCCGGCGGCCACGGCCTCCAGCAGCAGCGCGGCGCCGGCCGCCTCCTCGTCGACGGCGACCTCGGCGGTGCCGTACGGGGCGCGCCGGGCGAGGCCGCGCAGCACCCGGTCGGCGACGTCGGGGGCGTAGGCCTTGCGCACGGCCTCGGCGGCGACCCACACCAGCAGGGTGGTCACCTCGCGCTCGGCGTTCTCGGCGAGCAGCAGGTCGAGTTCGGTGTCGAAGGCGAGCTGGTTTCCGTGCCGGAATGCCAGCAGCAGGGTCGCCGCCCGGGCCTTGGCCGCCTCCACCTCTTCCGTCGGAAGTTCGTCGGCCAACTCCCTGGTCACCACCATGTGCGCGTCCTCCGTTCGCTGCCCCGCCCGAATGGGAACTTCGCCCACCGTACACATCCGATGTACGAAGTCGACTGAACACGACCGGCCGTCGGCAGAATGCAATCCCTTTGCCGCTGTCCGTCAATTGCCGGGAATGGCGCGCGAATAGCCGGAGCGAAACCGTTACGACGACGCGCGGCCAAGGGAATTGACAAGCCGTCGGCGCGGAGTCGGGAAATGCCGAAGGGCCGCCGCCCCCGGAGTGCGGGAGCGGCGGCCCTTCCTGACGCGCGGTCAGCCCTGCGGCAGCGCCGCGAGCTGGGCGGTGATCCGGGCGATGTCGGCCTCGGCGGCCTCCAGCCGGACCCGGATCTTGGCGACCACCTCGTCCGGCGCCTTGGCCAGGAAGGCCTCGTTGCCGAGCTTGCCGGTGGTCTGCGCCTTCTCCTTCTCGGCGGCCGCCAGGTCCTTCTGCAGGCGCTTGCGCTCGGCGGCCACGTCGATGGTGCCGGACAGGTCGAGCGACACCGTGGTGCCGGCGATCGGCAGCGAGGCGGTGGCGTGGAAGCCCTCGTCCGGCAGCGTCAGCCGCAGCAGCGAGCGGATCGCCGCCTCGTGCACCTCCAGCCGGTGGCCGGCCAGCTCCAGCTGGGCCGGGACCTTCTGGGTGTCGCGCAGGCCCTGGGCGTCGCGGAACCGGCGGATCTCCGCGATCAGCTGCTGGAGCTGGGCGATCTCCGACTCGGCGTCGGCGTCCCGGTAACCGGAGTCCTTCGGCCACTCGGCGATCACCACGGACTCGGCGCCGGTGAGCGCCGTCCACAGCGCGTCGGTGACGAACGGGACGATCGGGTGCAGCAGGCGCAGCGTCACGTCCAGCACCTCGCCGAGGACGCGGCGGGCGTGGTCGGCCTGCGCGCCGCCCTTGCCGAGGGTGGTCTTGGACAGTTCGAGGTACCAGTCGAAGACCTCGTCCCAGGCGAAGTGGAACAGCGTGTCCGAGACCTTGGCGAACTCGTAGTCCTCGTACAGCGCGTCGACCTCGGCCACGGTGGCGTTCAGCCGGGACAGGATCCAGCGGTCCGCGGCGGTGAGCTCCTCGGGGGCCGGCAGCGGGCCCTGGACGGTGGCGCCGTTCATCAGCGCGAACCGGGTGGCGTTCCAGATCTTGTTGCAGAAGTTCCGGGAGCCCTTGACCCAGTCCTCGCCGATCGGCACGTCCGCGCCGGGGTTGGCGCCGCGGGCCAGCGTGAAGCGGACCGCGTCGGTGCCGTAGGCGTCCATCCAGTCCAGCGGGTCGACGGCGGTGCCGGACGACTTCGACATCTTCTTGCCGAACTCGTCGCGGACCAGGCCGGTCAGCGCGACCGTCTTGAACGGGATCTCGCCGTCCATCGCGTACAGGCCGAACATCATCATCCGGGCGACCCAGAAGAAGATGATGTCGTGGCCGGTGACCAGGACGTCGGTCGGGTAGAACTTCTCCAGCTCGGGGGTCTTCTCCGGCCAGCCCAGTGTGGAGAACGGCCACAGGCCGGAGGAGAACCAGGTGTCCAGGACGTCCGGGTCCTGCTCCCAGCCCTCGCCGGTGGGCGGCTCCTCGTTCGGGCCGACGCAGACGACCTCGCCGTCGGGGCCGTACCAGACCGGGATCCGGTGGCCCCACCAGAGCTGGCGCGAGATGCACCAGTCGTACATGTTGTCGACCCAGTCGAAGTAGCGGCGCTCCAACTCCTTCGGGTGGATCTCGACCCGGCCGTCGCGGACCGCGTCGCCGGCGGCCTTGGCCAGCGGCTCGACCTTGACCCACCACTGCAGCGACAGCCGCGGCTCGACCACGGTGTGGCAGCGCGAGCAGTGGCCGACCGCGTGGTCGTAGGGGCGCTTCTCGGCGACGATCCGCCCCTGCTCGCGCAGCGCGCCGACCACGGCGGAGCGGGCCTCCAGCCGGTCCAGGCCGAGGAACGGGCCGTGCACGGTGATCACGCCGCGCTCGTCCATCACGGTCAGGTTCGGCAGGTTGTGGCGCTGGCCGATGGCGAAGTCGTTGGGGTCGTGCGCCGGGGTCACCTTGACGGCGCCGGTGCCGAACTCCGGGTCGACGTGCTCGTCGGCGACGACCGGGATCTCACGGTCCGTCAGCGGCAGCTTGATGGTCCGGCCGACCAGGTGCGCGTAGCGCTCGTCGCCCGGGTGGACGGCCACCGCGGTGTCGCCGAGCAGCGTCTCGGCGCGGGTGGTGGCGACCACGATCGAGTCCTCGCCGTCGCCGTAGCGGATCGAGACGAGCTCGCCGGGGAGGTCCTTGTGGTCCACCTCGACGTCGGACAGCGCGGTCAGGCAGCGCGGGCACCAGTTGATGATGCGCTCGGCGCGGTAGATCAGGCCGTCGTCGAAGAGCTTCTTGAAGATGGTCTGGACGGCCTGCGACAGGCCCTCGTCCATGGTGAAGCGCTCGCGCGACCAGTCCACGCCGTCGCCGAGGCGGCGCATCTGGCCGAGGATCCGGCCGCCGTAGTTCTCCTTCCACTCCCAGACCTTCTCGACGAAGGCCTCGCGGCCCAGGTCGTGCCGGGACAGGCCGGACTCGGCGAGCTGCTGCTCCACCTTGTTCTGGGTGGCGATGCCCGCGTGGTCCATGCCCGGGAGCCAGAGCGCCTCGAAGCCCAGCATCCGCTTGCGGCGGGTCAGCGCGTCCATCAGCGTGTGCTGGAACGCGTGGCCCAGGTGCAGCGCGCCGGTGACGTTCGGCGGCGGGATGACGATGGTGTACGCGGGCTTCTCGCTCTTCGCGTCGGCGGTGAAGTAACCGCGCTCCACCCAGCGCTCGTACAGCACGCCCTCTACCTCGGCCGGGGCGTAGGTCGTCGGGAGGGTGGCTGCTTCGTCCCCGGGCCTGGAGCTCGCGGGGCGCTGGTTCGTCGTGTCGGTCACGACGCACAGTTTACGGAAGCCGGGACGGCAGGTGTGACCCGACAGTGCGGTGGCCACTCGGGCGCGCTGGGGGGGCTGTACGGTAGCGTGCCCGCATAGTCGACCGGACGGGGCCGCGCACTGAGGCGGCGGGGGAGAAAAGACATATGTACGGCCAGGGCCAGGGACCGCAGCAGTATCCGCAGGGGCAGCCGCAGCAGCCGTACGGCGCTCCCCCGCCGCAGCCCGGCTACGGCGCCCCGCAGCCGCCGGCCGGCCAGCCCGGGTACGGCGCCCCCCAGCCGCCCGCGTACGGCGCTCCGCAGCCGCCGGCCTACGGCGCCCCCCAGCCTCCCGTCGGCCAGCCCGGCTACGGCGCGCCCCAGCCGCCGGCCCCGCAGCAGGGCTACGGCTACCCGCAGCCGCCCGCGCAGCCGCAGCAGCAGTGGGGCGGCGCGCCCCAGGTGCCCGGCCAGCAGGGCTACGGCGGCTACCCGGCGCCGCCCGCCCCGTCCAAGGGCAAGGGCGGGATCATCGCCCTGGTGGCGGTCCTGGTGCTGGCGGCCGGCGGCGGCGTCGCCTACTGGGCGCTGAGCGGCTCCAAGGGCTCGGACACCGCGGGCAAGTACAAGCTGACGGTGCCGGAGAGCGTGGCCGGCTACACCAAGAAGTCGTCCTCCGAGAAGGGCGAGCTGAAGGGTCTGGAGGGCGTCGGCACCTTCGAGGGCTCGCTGACCGCGACCTACCAGAAGACCCCGACCGACGTGGCCAGCTTCAGCGGCAGCTGGGGCAGCGTCCCGGACCCGGGCAAGGCGCTCGACACCGCCATCCAGAAGCTCAACGAGGGCGACAGCGGCGACGGTTCGGACAAGCCGAACTGGAAGCAGGAGCCGGCCGACGTCGACGCGGGCGACTCGAAGGACCCGGGCGCGGTGCTGCGCTGCGGCGTGGTCTCCCAGGAGTCCGGCAAGACCACGCTGGGCGTCCCGATCTGCCTGTTCGCCAGCCACTCCACCATCGGCGTGGTCGCGTTCGTCTCGATGGACAGCACCGGCAAGGCCACCGTCACCACCTCCGACGCCGCGTCCCGCACCCGGCAGATCCGCGACGCCGCGACCGTCGCCAAGTAGCCCCCACAGCAGCGCATTTCACGCCCGAACGGAGCAACTCCCCGTGTCCGACAACCAGTTCGGTCCGCCGCAGCCCGGCTTCGGCCCGCCGCAGGACGGCGCGATACCCCCGCAGGGCGCGCCCGCCGCGCCGCAGGGCGGCTACGGCTACCCGGGCGCCCCGGCGCCCCAGCAGCAGGCCTGGGGCGGCGGCGCGGTGCCGCCGCAGGGCTTCCCCAACCCGGGCGGCTACCCGCCCGGCGTGCCGATGCGGAAGAAGTCGCGCAAGGGCCTGTGGATCGGCCTCGGCGTGGTCGCCGCGGTGATCCTGGGCGGCGCGGGCGTGGTCGGCTACCTGATCTACGACACCACCGCGGACACCGGCAAGAACAAGATCGTCCTGCCGCAGTCGTTCCACGACATGACCAGCGACCCGGAGGACGAGGACGCGAAGCGCCTGTCCAGCGGTCTGCAGGACGGCCTCGCCGAGGACAAGTCCTCGTTCACCCAGGCCGAGCCGGTCTCCACCATCTACCGGTCCTCGGACGAGCAGAAGATGCTGCTGGTGTCCGGCATGACCGGCCACGTGCTGTTCCCGTCGAAGCAGGTCGACGCGGCGTTCAGCAGCTTCACCGCGGGCGGCGCCGGCGGCGTCAGCGACCGCAGCGACATCGACCCGGGCCCGCTCGGCGGCCGGCTGTCCTGCGGCACCACCGACATCGCCGGCCAGCACGGCGGCATCTGCGTCTGGGCCGACAGCTCCTCCGTGGTGGTCGTCCTGGAGCTGGACGGCTCCAGCGACAAGGGTGTCACCAAGGACAAGGTCGTCGCCGACACCCAGGAGCTGCGCAAGCTCTCCGAGGTTCCCAAGTAGCCTCCGCCGCACGGCGGTCCGCGTCACGCGGACCCGAAACGGCCGAAGGGGCCCCGCACCGTTCACCGGTGCGGGGCCCCTTCGCTGTCGCGGGGTTGACGGAGCGTCAGGCGCTCTTCTCCCGGCGCTCGCGCTTGATCATGTCGCGCGGGACCAGGGTGGGGATGGCGTGCTTGGAGACGACGTCCCCGGTGACCACCACGCGGGCGACGTCCTGCCGGGACGGGACCTCGTACATCACGGACATCAGCACCTCCTCCATGATGGCCCGCAGACCGCGCGCGCCGGTGCCGCGCAGGATCGCCTGGTCGGCGATCGCCTCCAGCGCGTCCCGGGTGAACTCCAGCTCCACGCCGTCCAGTTCGAACAGCTTGCGGTACTGCTTCACCAGCGCGTTCTTCGGCTCGGTGAGGATCTGCAGCAGCGCCTCGCGGTCCAGGTTGTGCACGCTGGTGATGACGGGCAGCCGGCCGATGAACTCCGGGATCATCCCGAACTTCACCAGGTCCTCCGGCATCACCTGACGGAAGTGGTCCGAGGCGTCCTGCTCCCGCTTGGAGCGGATGGTGGCGCCGAAGCCGATGCCCTTGGCGCCCGCCCGGCCCTCGATGATCCGCTCCAGGCCGGCGAACGCACCGCCCACGATGAACAGCACGTTGGTGGTGTCGATCTGGATGAACTCCTGGTGCGGGTGCTTCCGGCCGCCCTGCGGCGGCACCGAGGCGGTGGTGCCCTCCAGGATCTTCAGCAGCGCCTGCTGCACGCCCTCGCCGGAGACGTCCCGGGTGATCGACGGGTTCTCGCTCTTGCGGGCGACCTTGTCGATCTCGTCGATGTAGATGATCCCGGTCTCGGCCTTCTTGACGTCGTAGTCGGCCGCCTGGATCAGCTTCAGCAGGATGTTCTCGACGTCCTCGCCGACGTAGCCCGCCTCGGTCAGCGCCGTGGCGTCCGCGATGGCGAACGGCACGTTCAGCATCCGGGCCAGGGTCTGCGCGAGCAGCGTCTTGCCGGAGCCGGTCGGGCCCAGCAGCAGGATGTTGGACTTGGCCAGCTCGATCGCGTCGTCCCGGCCGGAGCCGGAACGGCCGGCCTCGCCGGCCTGGACGCGCTTGTAGTGGTTGTAGACCGCGACCGACAGCGCCTTCTTGGCGAGGTCCTGGCCGACCACGTACTGGTCCAGGAACTCGTAGATCTCGCGGGGCTTCGGGAGTTCCTCGAAGCGCACCTCGGAGCTCTCGGCGAGCTCCTCCTCGATGATCTCGTTGCACAGGTCGATGCACTCGTCGCAGATGTACACGCCTGGCCCGGCGATCAGCTTCTTCACCTGCTTCTGCGACTTGCCGCAGAACGAGCACTTGAGCAGGTCGCCACCGTCTCCGATGCGTGCCACGAGGTGCTTCCCCTTCGCCAGGGGCCCCGCGGGGGTCGGGGCCTGGTGCTGTGAGACCGGCTGCGCCGTCGGCGGTCGGTCTGGTATCCGACGGTACTCTGCCGAGCCGCTGTTTCCGCCGACTTCGACCGGTCTGCCCTACGCCCTGGGCGAATTGATACCGAACAGATGCCGTCGCGGGCGCATGACCCGACAGCCATTGTGCCGGGGCGGAGGCCCCGACCGGAACGCCCCGGGGCGGGGCGTACGTCACGTACGCACCGCCCCGGGGCGAGGGTTCAGTCGGTGAACGAGTTCTTCCGGGTCGAGATGATCTGGTCGACCAGGCCGTACTCCAGCGCCTCTTCGGCGGTCAGGATCTTGTCGCGCTCGATGTCCTCGCGGACCTGCTCGACCTCCTTGTTGGAGTGCTTGGCCAGCATGTTCTCCAGCTGCTCGCGCATCCGGAAGATCTCCTTGGCCTGGATCTCCAGGTCCGACACCTGGCCGCGGCCGGTCTCGGTGTACGGCTGGTGGATCAGCACCCGGGCGTTCGGCAGCGCCATCCGCTTGCCGGGGGTGCCGGCGGCCAGGATGACCGCGGCGGCCGAGGCGGCCTGGCCCATGCAGACCGTCTGGATGTCCGGCTTCACGAACTGCATGGTGTCGTAGATCGCGGTCAGCGCGGTGAACGAGCCGCCCGGGGAGTTGATGTAGACCGAGATGTCGCGGTCCGGGTCCATCGACTCCAGGCAGATCAGCTGCGCCATGATGTCGTTCGCGGAGACGTCGTCCACCTGCGAGCCGAGGAAGATGATGCGCTCCTCGAACAGCTTGGCGTACGGGTCGTACTCGCGGATGCCCTGCGAGGTGCGCTCGACGAACCGCGGGACGATGTAGCGGCCCTCGGCCCGCATGTCCTCCAGGCGGGCCTTGGCACCGGACAGGCTGGGGATGTTCATGTTCTCTGGTCCTCCGAAGCGTGCGGTCTGGGTTCCGATGCCGGTCAGCCGGCCAGGCCGGCGCCGGTGCCGCCGCCGCCGGGGACGTCCGCGGCGCTGTGCATGATGTCGTCGATCAGGCCGTACGCCTTGGCCTCCTCCGGCGTGAACCAGCGGTCACGGTCGGAGTCCGCGGTGATCTGCTCGAAGGACTGGCCGCTGTGGTGGGCGATCAGCTCCGACATCCGCTTCTTGGTGCGCAGCAGCTGCTCGGCCTGGATCCGGATGTCGGTGGCGGAGCCGCCGAGGCCCGCGGAGGGCTGGTGCATCAGGATGTTGGCGTTCGGCAGCGAGAAGCGCTTGCCCTTGGCGCCCGCGGTCAGCAGGAACTGGCCCATCGAGGCCGCCATGCCCATCGCGATGGTGACCACGTCGTTCTTGATGTACTGCATGGTGTCGTAGATCGCCATGCCCGCCGAGATGGATCCACCCGGGGAGTTGATGTAGAGGTAGATGTCCTTCTCGGGGTCCGCCGCGAGCAGCAGGAGCTGGGCGGTGATCTTGTTGGCGATGTCGTCGTCGACCTGCTGGCCGAGGAAGATGATGCGCTCGTTGAGCAGCCGGTTGTAGACCTGGTCGCCCAGGCCGCCGCCCACGTCGCCGCCGGCGGCGTGCGGTGCCATCGGGCCAGGCATCTGCATCTGCGGGAACGTCACTTAGCCACCTGCTCAGTCGATCTGCGTGTGTGTCGCTGTCCACCGACCCTAACGCGCAGGCCCCGCCGCTGAATCCCCCACGCAGAACTGTTCGCTGTGAGCGCAGGGTGAGCAGGCCGAACGAGGAACGGGCCCGGGCACCGTGCGGTGCCCGGGCCCGTTCCCGGTCTGACGCCCCGTCGGAATCCCGACGGTCAGGAGGCTCAGGCCTCCTTGGTCTCCTCGGCGGCGGCCTCGTCGGCGACGGCCTCCGCCGCGGCCTCCTCGGTGGCCTCCTCGTCGTCCTCGAACGAGACGACCTCACCGTTGGTGTCGGTGACCTTGGCGGCCTCGACGACCAGGGCCAGCGCCTTGCCGCGGGCGACCTCGCCGACCAGCAGCTGCACCTGGCCGCCCTGGACGACCTGCTGGGCGAACTGGTCCGGGGTCAGGCCGGAGCCGGCGGCGCGACGGATGAGGTGCTCGGTGAGCTCCTCCTGGTTGACGCCCAGCTCCTCGTTCTTGACGATCTGGTCCAGCACGAACTGGGTCTTGATGCCCTTCTTCGCCTGCTCCTCGGTCTCCTTCTCGAAGTCCTCGCGGGACTTGTCCTGGGAGGCGAGGTAGGTGTCGAGGTTCAGGCCCATCGGCTCCAGCTGGTGGTGCTCCAGGTTGTGCTTGCGGGTGCCGATCTCGTCCGCGAGCAGCTTCTCCGGGTAGTCCATCTCGACCCGGCTGAGCAGCTCGTCGAGGACCTTCTCCTGGGCCTGGGTGGCCTGGTCGAACTCCTTCATCCGCTCGAGGCGCTTGCGCGAGTCGCCGCGCAGCTCCTCCAGGGTGTCGAACTCGCTCGCCAGCTGCGCGAACTCGTCGTCCAGCTCGGGGAGTTCCTTCTCCTGGACGGTGGTCACGGTGACGGTGACCTCGGAGTCCTTGCCGACCTGGGTGCCGCCCTTGAGGGTGGTGGTGAAGGTCTTGGACTCGCCGGCCGACAGGCCGACGACGGCCTCGTCGATGCCGTCCAGCAGACGGCCGGAGCCGATCTCGTAGCTCACGCCGGTGGCGGTGCCGTCCTCCGGCACCTCACCGTCGACCTTGGCCTCCAGGTCGATGACCACGACGTCGCCCTCGGCGGCGGCGCGCTCGACGTCCTTCACGGAGCTGAAGCGCTCGCGCAGCTGCTGCAGCGACTTCTCGATGTCCTCGTCGGTGACCTCGACCGGGTCCACCACGACGGCGATCTCGGCGAAGTCCGGCAGGGTGACCTCGGGGCGCACGTCGACCTCGGCGGTGAACTTCAGGTCACCGCCGTCGACCAGGTTCTCGACACCGGCGATGTCCGTGATGTCGGGCTGGCCCAGCACGTCGATCTGGCCCTCGTCGACGGCCTGCGTGTAGAAGCGCGGAAGCGCGTCGTTGACGGCCTCCTCCAGCACAGCGCCCCGGCCGAAGCGCTGGTCGATGACCCGGTTCGGGATCTTGCCCTTGCGGAAGCCCGGGACGGTGACCTGCTGGTTGATCTTCTTGTACGCCGCGTCGAGGCTGGGCTTGAGCTCCTCGAAGGGCACCTCGACGGTGAGTCGAACCCGGGTCGGGTTCAGAGTCTCGACGGCGCTCTTCACGGTTGGGTCTCCTAGGGGGCTTGCGGTCAGGGCGATAGGCGGTTGGGGCTGAAATGCTGTCCGTACTACCGCCAGCGGTCCATCCTACCGGTACCACGAAAGCGACTCTGCCCGGCACCGGGTCCTGGCCGGCGTGACCTTCAACGCCCGCGCCCCGCAACGACAACAGGGCCCCGCCCACCGACGAGACCCTGCCGCACGGTCGGGGTGACCGGATTCGAACCGACGGCCTTCCGCTCCCAAAGCGGACGCGCTACCAACCTGCGCCACACCCCGTGGTGCCGAGCAGAAGAGTACACGTCGGCCCGCCTCCGACCGGGGCGATATCCGCGAGCCGACAACGCGGAAGGAGTGTGCAATCCACCGACCCGACCAGGTACGCTGATCGAGTCCCCGCCACCGCGGTACGCGGTGCGGGTACTCCTTTGCGGGTGTAGCTCAATGGTAGAGCCCCAGTCTTCCAAACTGGTCACGCGAGTTCGATTCTCGTCACCCGCTCCACGCGGCCGACGGCCCCGACTGCCCATGCAGTCGGGGCCGTCGCCGTTCCCGGCCTCCGGGCCCGCCGCCCGGGCAGCCCGAAGGCCCCGGACAGCGGGGCTGTCCGGGGCCTTCGAGGGGTGGGCGACGATCAGACGTTGACGCCGTGGGCCGCCAGGTAGGCGACCGGGTCGATGTCGGAGCCGTAGTCCGGGGTGGTGCGGATCTCGAAGTGCAGGTGCGGGCCGGTCACGTTGCCGGTCGCGCCGGAGAGACCGATCTGCTGACCCGCCGTCACGGACTGGCCGGCCGAGACGGAGATCGAGGAGAGGTGCGCGTACTGGGCGTACTTGCCGTCGGCCAGCTTGATGACGACCTGGTTGCCGTAGGCGCCGCCGTTGCCGGCGGAGACCACGGTGCCGGCGGCGACGGCCTTGAGGCTGGTGCCGGTGGCGACCGGGAAGTCGATGCCGGTGTGGTAACCGCTGGACCAGTTGGAGCCGGCCACCTTGTAACCGGTGGTGACCTTGCCCGGCGCCGGGGCGACGTAGGCGGAGGAGCTGGTGCTCGCCGCGGCCGTCGTGGTGGCGGCGGTGGTGGTGGAGGCCTTCGGGGCCGCCTGCTGGGTCTTGGCGGTGCCGGTGGTGGCCGTCTTGGCGGTGGTCGACTTGGTGGTGTCGGCCTGCTTCGGGCGGCCTTCGGCGCGGCGGCCTTGGCGGCGGTGTCCGAGGAGGTGGACGCGGCCGGGGCCTTGGCGGCGGGGCGGCGGCCTGGCCGTTGACGGTCAGGTGCTGGCCCGGGTAGATGAGGTTGGGGTTGCCGCCGACCACGGAACGGTTGTCCTGGTACAGCTTCTCCCAGCCGCCGTCGACGTGCTGGGCGTCGGCGATCTTGGACAGGGTGTCGCCGGCGGCGACCCGGTAGCTGTGCGCGGCGGCGCGCTGGGCGCCGTCGGTGTGGTCGGCGACCGGCTTGGCGTCCACCGAGACGTTGGACCACTGCTGGGCGCCGCCCTGGTGGTCGGTGGTGTGCGCGGACGCGGCGGTGACCGGGAGGCCGACCGCGGCGCCGGCCACGCCGGTGGCGATGGCGATCCGGACGATGGTGGTCAGGCGCGGCTTGCGGTGCTTGCCCTGAGCGGACATGGAGCATTCCTCTCCGACGCCTGCGAGGTGAGCTGTCGGGTTCGGGCGAGAGTTGCCCGGCCGCAGAACTGCGGCTTCACCCCAAGCCGTTCCCGGCGTGTCCCGGGCCCGGCGTCCTACCTGTGGTTCCCCCGCTCCTGCCGTGGCGTGGTATCTGGTCGGCACCGGACGACGGCAGGACTAGGCGTTCCGTCAGGTGGCCCGCCCGGACCATGGCCGGGCTGCGGAGGAAGCAAAACCCACGGCTCGCGAAGCTGGCAAACGCCGATCGGCCCCGTTCCCAAGATCGGGAAGGGGCTGACGGTCCACCAGGTCACGCTGCGCCCACCGGCTCGCTGCGGTGTGCGTACGGGATCATGACGGTGCGCCTACGAACCCCGCACGGTGGGCGACTTCGGCCACCGTGCGCGTTCGGGCGCGGACCTGGCGTGACCTTGCGGGTGACCCTGGTCACCCGCGGGCAGGCCGAATGGACGGTGCGAGGGAGCCTCCCGCCCGTCGTGGCGTGCCGCCGGGAGCCGACGGGGCGTCAGCCCGCGATCGACGCGATGGCCTTGGACACCGAGGTGAGGAACTGCTGGATCGGACCGGCCATGGTCGACTGGCTGAGCATGAAGCCGAACAGGGCGGCGACGATGGCGTGCCCGGTCTTCAGCTGCTTGTTGCGAATGAAGATCGCGACGATGATGCCGAACAGGACAAGCGCGGAGACGGAGAAGGCCACCGGGACTCACTTCCTCGATTCGTGGCGGGGGTTCGGGTGGAAACCGTCGATGGCTCCCAGGCGGAAACCGGCCCCTGCCCCCCGTGTCCCCACCACTCCATCCGGACTCAGTGTGGTCGCTCGTGCGGACTGCGTAAAGGACTTGCCCGGTTGCCCGGGCCCCCAACCCGCCTGGTAGGACTGATTTTCGCCGACCGCGACGATAGCAACCGGGTTCTGACGACCCGTCGGCGGGCAGTGCTCCGCCCCGGCTCGCGCGGCAAACCGGCAGGCAGATCCGGGAGCGGCCCACGAGCCGGGCGGCGCGCCGGAATTGGCCGAAGATCAACGCCCGGGTTTGACACTCCGTGGGCACTCCGCGCTCACCGCGCCTGCGCACGGCGGGGTTCAGCGGCGCCAGACCAGCAGCACCGCTCGGTCGTCGTTGACGTGCTTGGCGACGGTGTCGATCAGCCGGACCGCGGCGCCGGCCCGGATCGGCCCCGGGGCGGCGGCGATCAGCCGGTCGGCCTCGCCCATCAGCCGGTCCATGCCCTCGGCGAGGTCGCGGCCGGGGATCTCCACCATGCCGTCGGTGCACAGCATCAGCACGTCCCCGGGGCCGAGCACGCCGCGCACCCCTTCGAACTTGGCCTCGTCGTAGACGCCGAGCAGCGGGCCCTCGGCCTCCTTGACCTCCCAGTGCCCGGCGCCGGCGAGCCGGTGCATGCCGGGCAGGTGCCCGGCGGAGAGCAGTTCGTACTCGCCGGTGTCCAGGTCGACCACCAGGTGGACGGCGGTGGCGAAGCCCTCCGCCCAGTCCTGGCGCAGCAGGTAGCCGTTGGCGGCGGGCAGGAAGTCGTGGGCGGGCAGCGAGCCGAGCAGTCCGCCGAAGGCGCCGGAGAGCAGCAGGGCGCGGCTGCCGGCGTCCATGCCCTTGCCGGAGACGTCGGCGAGGACGGCTTCGAGCATCCGGCCGCCGGGGCCGGTGCGGGCGGCGACCATGAAGTCGCCGGAGAAGGACTGGCCGCCGGCCGGGCGCAGCGCGGTGTCGGTGTGCCAGCCGTCGGGCAGCCGCGGGACGCGGCCCTGGACCCGGATCCGCTCGCGCAGGTCGAACAGCATGGTGGAGCCGCCGCGCCAGGGCACGCCGATCCGGCGGCGGAACTGGGCGACCAGCAGTCCGGCGACGCCGACCGCGCCGACCACCAGCGCGGATCCGGGGGTGACGCCGTGCGTGTAGGCCTCGGGCGTGGCGCTGGCGACGCGCTCCCCGGTGTGCACCAGGGACTCGGTGACCAGCCCGGCGACCGCGACGGCGTACAGCAGCACCAGGGTGCCGGGGCGCAGCAGCAGCGCGCCGGCCAGCACCGGCAGCACCAGGGCGGTGGGCGGGGCCCAGTCCGGCAGCAGGATGTTCAGCAGCACCAGGACGGGCACCGCGAGGGCGAGCGCGGCGAACGCCCACCAGTCGGCGCCGTCGCCGCGGAAGTAGTCGACCCCGGTGCGGCGCAGCCTGCGCCGGGCCCGGTACAGCGCCGCGCGCAGCCGGGCCGTCACGGGCTCGCGGGACGGTCCGCCGTCCCGGCCCGTCGCACTGGGACGCGCGCTGCCGGCCATGGGGACCGACCTTATCCACCGTCGGTGCGCGCGTCGACGGCCCGGGTGGCACCGAGTGCAACGAAGTCGGCACGCTCCGGTGGGTTTCGGCCGCGCGCGCCGGATCCGGGGGCGCGCCGGGGGCGCGACAAATCGGTCGCGCGGGCCCGGACCGGGTGATAGGCAGGGCCTCATGACGATTCGACACCCCGAGCTGACCGTACGGACGTTGCGCGCCGAGGAGTGGGACACCTGGTACGACGTGCTGGACGTGGCCTTCGGCGGGGGCGGGGAGGCGCCCGAGGAGCGGGCGCTGTGGCACGAGTTGACGGAGGTCGGGCGTTCGCTGGCGGTCTGCGAGGGCGAGCGGATCATCGGCACCGCCGGGGCGGTCGGCTTCCGGCTGGTGGTGCCGGGCGGCGCGGTGCTCCCGGCGGCGGGCGTGACGATGGTGGGCGTGCTGCCCACCCACCGGCGGCGGGGCGTGCTGACCGCCCTGATGCGCCGTCAGCTGGACGACGTGCGCGCGGCCGGCGAGTGCCTGGCGGTGCTGACGGCCTCCGAGCCGCCGATCTACGGCCGGTTCGGCTACGGGCAGGCCACCCGCAAGGCGGTGGTGTCGATGGCCCGCGGCCGGGTGAAGGTGCACACCCCGGAGCAGCGCGGCGAGTTGGTGCTGCGGCTGGCCGATCCGGTGGCCGAGCTGGGCCGCTGCGAGGAGCTGTACGCCCGCCTGGCGACCCGCCGTCCGGGCACCCTGGTGCGGCAGCCCGGCTGGGAGAAGGTCCCGGTGCTGGACGCGCCGGGCTCCCGCGGCGGCTTCTCCCCGCTGCAGTCGGTGCTGGCGGAGGACCCGGAGACCGGCGAACTGCTGGGCTACGCCCGGTACGCGGTGAAGGGCGGGTGGGACGAGCGCGGCGCGGCCGGCGTGGTCCGGGTCCGCGCGGTGCAGGCGGAGCAGCCCTGGGTGTACGCCCGGCTGTGGGAGTTCCTGCTGGACCTCGACCTGACCGAGCGGGTGGAGGCGTACAACCTGCCGGTCGACGACGCGCTGCTGCACCTGGTGTCGGACGTCCGGCACCTGACGCCGCGTCTGGTCGACGGCATGTTCGTGCGGCTGGTGGACCTGCCGAAGGCGCTGGAGGCGCGCGGCTGGGCCCTGCCGGTGGACGTGGTGCTGGAGGTCACCGACGCGTTCTGCCCGTGGAACGCGGGCCGTTGGCGGCTGACGGCGGCGCCGGGCAAGCCGGCCTCCTGCGTGCCGACCGACGAGCCGGCCGATCTGGAGCTGGACGTCCGGGAGTTGGGCTCGGTCTACCTGGGCGGCGGCTCGCTGGCGGCGCTGGCCGCGTCCGGCCTGGTGCGGGAGGTGCGGCCGGGCGCGCTGGAGCCGGCCTCGGCGGCGTTCCGTTCGGGGCTGGAGCCCTGGCTGCCGCACAACTTCTGACCGGCCCGCGCCGGAACGGACGCGCCCGCCGGGCAACTGCCGGGCGGGCGCGGTGCGTTGCGGGCCGGATCAGCCCTGCGGGTGGTGGGCCGGGACGGGCGGCAGCTCGCCGGTGGTCTCGTACTCGGACAGCATCTCGATCCGGCGGGTGTGCCGGGGCTCGCCGCTGTACGGGGTGTTGAGGAAGATCTCGACGAACTTGGTGGCCTCGTCCAGGGTGTGCATCCGGCCGCCGACCGAGATCACGTTGGCGTTGTTGTGCTCGCGGCCGAGGGCGGCGGTCTGCTCGCTCCAGGCCAGCGCGGCGCGGACGCCCTTGACCTTGTTGGCGGCGATCGCCTCGCCGTTGCCGGAGCCGCCGATCACCACGCCCAGCGCCTCCGGGTCGGCGGCGGTGCGCTCGGCCGCCCGCAGGCAGAACGGCGGGTAGTCGTCCTCGGCGTCGTAGATGTGCGGGCCGCAGTCGACCGGCTCGTGCCCGGCCCCCTTCAGCCACTCGACGAGGTGGTTCTTCAGTTCGTATCCGGCGTGGTCGGAGCCCAGGTAGACGCGCATGGACACGAGTGTGACATGCCTCCGGGCCCGCACCCCGGCAGGGGCGGCGGGCCCGGTTGCGGACGGGTCGTCAGCGGCGGCCGACCAGCTTCCAGGTGAGCGGGAGGGCGCCCATCGCGAGCACCATCTTCAGCGCGTCGCCGACCAGGTACGGGTACATGCCGAGGCTCGCGGCCCGGGCCAGCGGGACGTCCAGGGCGAAGGCCAGGTACGGCACGCCGACCGCGTAGATCACCAGGCTGCCGAGCGCCATCGCGCCGGCGGTGTACAGCGGGCTGCGGTCGGCGCCGCGGCGGGCCAGCGCGCCGGTGAGGGCGGCGGCCAGCACGAAGCCGATCACGTAGCCGAAGGTGGCCAGGCCGGCGCCGGAGCTGCCCTCGGCGAACCAGGGCAGGCCGGCCGCGCCGGCGGCCAGGTACAGGCCGAGCGCGGCGGCGCCGCGGCGGGCGCCGAGCGCGGTGCCGACCAGCAGCGCGGCGAAGGTCTGCCCGGTGACCGGCACCGGCGAGCCCGGCACCGGGACGGACAGCTGGGCGGCGAGGCCGGTCAGGGCGGCGCCGCCGGCCACCAGGGCCAGGTCGCGGGCCCGCGCGCCGATCCGGGTGGACGCCTGCGGCAGCAGGTCGGCGAGGACGGCGGTGGACGGTATCGACGCGGCGATGGCCATGGCTGCTCCCGGGGTTCCGATGGGGTGATCACTGCGAACCTACGCCGCGTCAGGTCTCCGCCGCCGCGTCGGGCGCGACAAAGCCGACCGGCCCCGCCTTGTCGGGTCCGGCCTGTGACCAAGCCCTCACTGCGTGCACTCGGTGGTGCGGCGGTCACTGTCCGTCGGACGGGCGTCCGGATGCCGGTCCCGGTTGGGGCGTTCACGTCATCTGCCGAATAGTGGACAGACCCTTCCGAAATGGTCGGGCACCCGCACAGTCTGGAAAACCCTCCGCATGACCCGAACACCCTCCTCCGCCACGGCGTCCGCCGCGCCGGACGCCGCCGGCACCGCCGAGGACTCCGGCCTGGCCCACGGACTCAAGCAGCGCCACCTGTCGATGATCGCGCTCGGCGGCGTGATCGGCGCCGGGCTGTTCGTGGGCTCCGGCTCCGGGATCGCCGCCGCCGGTCCGGCCGTGGTGCTCGCCTTCGCCGCCTCCGGGCTGCTGGTGATGCTGGTGATGCGGATGCTCGGCGAGATGTCCGCCGCCCGTCCCGCCTCCGGCTCGTTCTCGGTGCACGCCGACCGGGAGATCGGCCCGTGGGCGGGCTTCACCGTCGGCTGGCTGTTCTGGATCCTGCTGTGCGTGGGCGTCGCGGTGGAGGCGATCGGTGCGGCCGGCATCGTCTCCGGCTGGCTGCCCGCGGTGCCGTCCTGGGCCTGGGTGGCCGTCTTCATGGCGTTCTTCTGCCTGACCAACCTGGCGGCGGTGCGGAACTTCGGCGAGTTCGAGTTCTGGTTCGCCGCGATCAAGGTGCTGGCGATCAGCGCCTTCCTGGTGATCGGCGTCCTCGCCGTGCTCGGCCTGCTGCCCGGCACCCCCTCCCCCGGCGCCGGCAACCTGACCGGCCATCACGGCTTCCTGCCGAACGGCGCGAGCGGCCTGGTCACCGGCCTGCTCGCCTCGGTGTTCGCGTACGGCGGCCTGGAGACCGTCACCATCGCCGCCGCCGAGTCCGAGAACCCCCGGCGCAGTGTGGCCGTCGCGGTGCGCACCGCGATGTGGCGGATCGCCCTGTTCTACGTCGGCTCGATGGCCGTGATCGTCACCCTGGTCCCGTGGGACGACCCGTCGGTGGTCCGGCCGGGCCCGTACGTCGCCGTGCTGGGCACCCTGGGCATCCCGGGGGCGGCGCAGCTGATGAACGTGGTGGTGCTGATCGCGCTGCTCTCCGCGATGAACGCCAACATCTACGGCTCGTCCCGGATGGTGCACTCGCTGGTCGCCCGCGGCCACGGCCCGCGCGCGCTGGCCCGGCTGTCCGGCGGCGTTCCGCGCCGGGCGGTGCTGGCCTCCTGCGCGTTCGGCTTCCTGGCCGTGCTGCTGTCCTACTGGTGGCCGGAGACGGTGTTCTCCTGGCTGCTCAACATGGTCGGCGCCGCGGTCCTGGTGGTCTGGGCCTTCATCGCCGTCGCCCAGCTCCGCATGCGCCGCCACCTGCCCGCCGCGCAACTCCCGGTCCGGATGTGGGCGTTCCCGTACCTGACGTACGCGGCGCTGGCCGCGATGGGGTTCGTCCTGGTGCTGATGACGCTCGACTCCGCGAACCGCATCCAGCTGTACTTCACCGCCGGGCTGACCGTGGCGCTGGCCGCTCTGGGCCTGCTGAAGAACCGTCGGCCGGCGTCCTGAGACGCACGGAACCCCGCGGCCCGGGAGCGGGTCGCGGGGTCCGGTGCCGTACCGGGCCTACTCGAACGAGGGGCCCGCGGTCCGCGTCCGCTTGATCTCGTAGAAGCCGGGGGTGGACGCCACCAGCAGCGTCCCGTCCCAGAGCCGGGCGGCGGCCTCGCCGCGCGGGGCCGGGGTGACGACCGGTCCGAAGAAGGCGATCCGCTCGCCGTCGGGCCCGTCGACCGCGATCACCGGGGTGCCGACGTCCTCGCCGACCAGGCCGATGCCCTCGGCGTGCGAGGCGCGCAGCTTCTCGTCGTACGCGTCGGTGTCCGCGGCGTCCGCGAGGTTCGCGGGCAGGCCGGCGGCGGTGAGGGCGGCGACCAGGGTCTCCCGGGTGTTGGGCAGGCCCTGGTTGTGGAAGCGCAGTCCGAGCTCGGTGTAGAGCCGGCCGAGCACCTCCTCGCCGTGCGCCTCGGCGGCGGCGACGAGCACCCGGACCGGGCCCCAGCCGGCGGCCAGCATCTCGCGGTACTGCTCGGGCAGGTCGTCCCGCTTCTCGTTGAGGACGGACAGGCTCATCACGTGCCAGCGGACGTCCACGGGGCGGAGCTTCTCGACCTCCAGCATCCAGCGGGAGGTCATCCAGGCCCACGGGCAGATCGGGTCGAACCAGAAGTCGGCGGTCTTGCGGCTGTCAGCGGTGCTCACGGGCGGCGTCCTTCGGTGCGGCGGGCGGGAGTCGCGGGGGGCGGCGCCCCCCGGAGAGCTGCAACCCGGGGCCGGGCGCGGTGATTCCTCAAGCGGTGCAATGGCACAGCCGGGGCGGCGTGAAAGGATGCCCCCGATGGGGTGCCATGAACACTCCGAAAGCCGTGTGTTCCGTACAGAGGAGTACCGCCGTGCCGGGCAAGAACCTGAGCCGTGAGGAGGCCCGCGACCGGGCCGGGATCATCCGGGTGGACAGCTACCGCGTCCACCTGGACGTGAGTGCGGCGGCCGACCCCGGCCGGCCCACCTTCCGTTCCACCACCCGGATTTCGTTCGACTGCAGCGCGCCGGGCGCGTCGAGCTTCGCCGACCTGCTGGCCCCCGAGGTGGTCTCCGTCGAGCTGAACGGCCGTCGGCTGGACCCGGCCGAGGTGTTCGACGGCGCCCGGGTCGCGCTGCCGGAGCTCGCCGCCCGCAACGAGCTGACGGTGGTCGCCGAGTGCGCCTACAGCCGCACCGGCGAGGGCCTGCACCGCTTCGTCGACCCGGCGGACGGCGAGACCTACCTGTACACCCACTACGAGCCGGCCGACGCCCGCCGGGTGTTCGCCGACTTCGAACAGCCCGACCTGAAGGCCCCGTTCAGCTTCACGGTGACCGCCCCGGCGGCCTGGGACGTGTACGCCAACGCCGTGCACGAGCGCATCACCGAGGACGGTGACAACCGCACCTGGGAGTTCGCGCCGACGCAGCCGATCTCCACCTACCTGACCGCCGTGGTGGCCGGCCCGTACCACGTGGTGCGCGACCACTACTCCCGCGAACTGCCCGACGGCAGCGTGCTGGAGATCCCGCTCGCCGCCACCTGCCGCCGCTCGCTGGCCCCGTACTTCGACGCGGACGAGATCCTCACCGTCACCAAGCAGGGCCTGGACTTCTTCCACGAGGAGTTCGACTACCCGTACCCGTTCGGCAAGTACGACCAGTGCTTCGTCCCCGAGTACAACATCGGCGCGATGGAGAACCCGGGCTGCGTGACCTTCCGCGAGGAGTTCATCTACCGCTCGAAGGTCACCGAGGCCGCGTACGAGGCCCGCGCCAACGTGATCCTGCACGAGATGGCGCACATGTGGTTCGGCGACCTGGTCACCATGAAGTGGTGGGACGACCTGTGGCTGAAGGAGTCCTTCGCCGACTTCATGGGCTCCTTCGCGCAGATCGAGGCCACCAAGTACCGCGCCGCCTGGATCACCTTCGCCAACCGCCGCAAGGCCTGGGCGTACCGGCAGGACCAGTTCCCCACCACCCACCCGATCACCGCGGACATCCGCGACCTCGAGGACGCCAAGCTCAACTTCGACGGCATCACCTACGCCAAGGGCGCGTCCGTCCTCAAGCAGCTGGTCGCCTACGTCGGCCGGGACGCGTTCTTCGAGGGCGCCCGCCGCTACTTCAAGAAGCACGCCTTCGGCAACACCGTCCTCGGCGACCTGCTGGACGCCCTGGAGGAGACCAGCGGCCGCGACCTGCGCGCCTGGTCCGCCGCCTGGCTGCAGACCTCCGGCGTCAACACCCTCACCCCCGAGGTCACCTACGACGCCGAGGGCCGGATCACCGAACTGGCGATCCGTCAGGACGGCGAGGTGCTGCGCCCGCACCGGATCGCGGTCGGCCTGTACGACCGCGCCGAGGACGGCGCGCTGCGGCGCACCGACCGCTACGAGCTGGACGTCACCGGCGCCCGCACCGTGGTCGCCGACGCGGCCGGCCGCTCGCTGCCCGCGCTGGTGCTGCTCAACGACGACGACCTGACGTACTGCAAGGTCCGCTTCGACGAGCGCTCGCTGGAGACCCTGCGCACCGGCCTCGGCGACCTGGCCGGCGAGACCGGCCTGGCCCGCGCGCTGGCCTGGTCCGCGGTGTGGAACCTGACCCGCGACGGGCTGATGCCCACCCGCGACTACCTCGACCTGGTGCAGCGCTTCGCCGGCCGGGAGTCCGACATCGGCGTCCTGCAGTCCCTGCACCAGCAGGCCGGCACCGCGCTGGAGCTGTACGCCGACCCGGCCCGCCGCGGCGAGTACGGCACCGCGCTCGCCGAGGTCGCCCTGCGCGAGCTGTCGCTGGCCGCGCCCGGCAGCGACCACCAGCTGGCCTGGGCCCGCTTCTTCGCCGAGACCGCCGAGCGCGCCGACCACCTGCAGCTGCTGCGCGGCCTGCTGGAGGGCACCGGCCGGATCGACGGCCTGACGGTCGATCAGGAGCTGCGCTGGAGCTTCTGGCTGGCCCTGGCCACCCACGGCGCGGCCGACGCCGAGGAGCTGTCCGCCGAACTGGCCCGCGACAACACCGCCAGCGGCCGCCGCCAGCACACCCAGTGCCTGGCCGCGCGGCCCACCCCGGCCGCCAAGGCCGCCGCCTGGAGCGCCGTGGTCGACTCCGACGAGCTGCCCAACGCCCTGGTCGAGGCGCAGATCGCCGGCTTCAACCAGGCCGGGCAGCGCGAGCTGACCGCCGCCTACGCCGAGCCGTACTTCGCGATGCTGGAGTCGATCTGGGCCGAGCGCTCGATCGAGATCGCGATGCGGATCGTCGGCGGCTTCTTCCCCCGCTACCGGACCACGCCCGCGACGCTGGCCGCCACCGACGCCTGGCTGACGGGCCATCAGGACGCCGCCCCCGCGCTGCGCCGGCTGGTCCTGGAGTGCCGCGACGACCTGGCCCGCGCGCTGCGCGCCCAGGAGTGCGACGTCCAGTAGCGGCGCCCGCGCGACGGCCCGGCCCCCGCTCCGATCGGAGCGGGGGCCGGGCCGTTCTGCCGTACGGGGAGCGCTACTTGAGGGTGGCGGAGGTCAGACCCGCCTGGACCTGCCGCTGGAAGGACAGGTAGACCACCAGCACCGGCAGCATCGCGATCGTCATGCCGGCGAACAGCGCCGGGGCGTCGCTCTTGTAGCCGGACTGCAGGGCCAGGTTGACCAGGCCCTGGGCGAGCATCGAGTGGTCGGCCTCGCCGGCCGTGGTGGGCTGCATCAGGGTGACCGGCAGGATGTACTGGTTCCACTGGCCGAGCACGTTGAAGATGCCGACGCTGATCAGACCGGGCTTGGCCATCGGGATCATGATCTGGAAGAACGTCCGGGTGTGCGAGCAGCCGTCCAGCATCGCCGCCTCGTGCACCGCGCTGGGCAGGGTGCGGAAGAACGAGTACATGAAGAACACGGTGAACGGCAGCGAGTAGGCGACGTACACCAGGATCAGGCCGGCGTAGCTGTTCAGGCCCAGGTACGGGGAGATCTCACCGAGGTTGCGGACCATGAAGAACAGCGGCACCAGGGCCAGGTACACCGGGAACATCGCGCCCGCGACGAACAGGTAGTAGATGAACCGGTTGCCCTTGAACTCGTAGCGGGCCAGCACGTAGGCGGCCATCGAGCCGAGCAGCATGGTCAGGGTGACGGAACCCAGCAGCACGATGACCGTGTTGAGGAAGAAGCCGCCGATGCCCTTGGACCAGGCCCGGGAGAACGCGTCGAAGTGGAAGGCGGCCGGCCAGCTCCACGCCGAGCCGTTGATCTGCGCGTCGGTCTTGAACGAGCCGAGCACCACCCAGGCCAGTGGCAGCACGATCAGGACGGCCCAGATGGCCAGGAAGCCGTGCGAGAAGACGTTCAGTACGCCGCCGCCGTCGGCGAAGCGCTGGTCCTTGCCCGGCTTGGGCCTGGTACCGCGCTGACCGGGGACGCTCGCGGTCTTGTCGAGAGTGGTCATGTCCGGTCCCCGCTCAGTACTCGATCTTGTCGCGCTTGGTGGCCCACAGCGAGACGACGGTCAGGATGAGGGTGAAGAAGAAGATCACCACACCCATCGCACAGGCGTAGCCCGCCTCGCCGTTGCGCAGGAAGCTGCGCATCAGGTAGGTCGAGATGAGCTCGCTGTGGTGGTCGGGGCCGCCGCCGAAGTAGGCGCCCGGGGTGATCGAGGCGACCAGCGCGAAGGCGTCCATGGCGACGATGGCGAGGTACACCCAGGCGGTCTGGACGGTCTCCCAGAGCAGCGGCAGCGTGATCTTGAAGAAGGTCTGGCCGCGCTTGGCGCCGTCCAGCAGGGCCGCCTCGTAGATGTCCTTCGGGATGCCCTGCATGGCGGCCGAGAACAGCACCAGGTAGAAGCCGACGCCGGACCAGACCAGCACCGCGAGGACGCACCAGAGCACCAGGTCCGGGTCGGACAGCCACTGCACCGGGTCGCTCGCGGAGACCAGGCCCAGCTTGATCAGCACGCCGTTCGCCAGGCCGGAGCCGTCGGTGCGGTACACCGCGCCCCACAGCACCGCGAGGATGGCGATCGACAGCACCTGCGGGAAGAAGAACACGACCTTGTAGAAGCCCGCGCCCTTCACGCCCTGGACGCCGCCGGTCCCGCCGCGGCCGCCGACGTTCAGCATGAAGGCGAAGAACAGCGCGATCAGGATGGTGACGACCGGGAGCAGGATCAGCAGCAGCAGGTTGTGCCAGAGGGCACCGGCGAAGACCTCGTCATCGAGGAGCCTCGTGTAGTTGTCCAGGCCGACGAAATCCATCTCCTGGCTCGCCCCGGACCAGTTGGTCAGGGAGTATCCGAAGGTCTGCGCGTACGGCCAGAGCACCAGGCCGACGTACAGCACGATCGGAAGGAAGAGGAACCCCACGATGAAGGGGTACTTGCCGTGACGCATGGTCACTTCTCCTGTCCGTCAGGAAAGACGCACCGGGGGCGGCTCGGCGCCCCCGGTGCGGTGATCGAGTGACCGATCAGGCGGTCTTGTTCTTGGTGGCCGACTCCTTGGCCCGCTTGATCCACTCGGCGGGAGTGATGCGCTTGGCCATCAGCTCGCCCGAGGCGTTCTGCAGGTCCTCGTCGAACTTCGAAGCGGTGTTCGGGTACTGGTAGTTGAAGGTGTGGTCGCCCGCCGCCTTCAGCGCCACCACGGTGGACGCGGTGCCCGGCTTCAGCTGGACCTCGGGGCCCACGCCGTCCTTGAGGCAGGTGAGGCTGTTGGCGGTCTGGGCGAACTTGCCCGAGGCCTCCTTGGTCAGCATCATCCGCAGGAACTCCAGGCCGCCGGCCACGTTCTTGGCCTTCGAGGGCACGATGAACGGCTCGCCCGCGCCGGCCCGGATCGCCTCGAACGGCAGCTTGTCGCCGGGCAGCGACGGCATCGGCAGGAACTTCATGTCGAAGTCGGCCGGGGTGGTGGGCAGCTGCTCGTTCTCCAGCCAGGAGCCGGACGGGATGAACGCGGCCTTGTACTGGTTCCACGCGGTCTGCGACTCGATGTGGGTCATGCCGTTGGTGCCGGTGAGCAGGAAGTCCTTGTCCACGATCTGGAAGAACGCCTCGACGGCGGTCTTCACGGCCGGGTCGTCCCACGCGGCGGCGTCGAGCGAGTCGATCCGCTTCATGAGCTCCAGGCCGCCCTGCTTGGCGATCATGTCCATCATGACGACGTTGATGTAGTACGGGTACTTGCCCTGGTGCGCGACCGGGGCGATGCCCTTGGCCTTGATCTGCTCGCACAGGGTGATGAACTCGGCCCAGGTCTTGGGCACGGTCCAGCCGTTGTCCTTGAACAGCTTGCCGGAGTACCACCAGCCGAAGACGGTGTACACGTAGGACAGGTTGTAGACCTTGCCCTTGACCGTGCCGGAGTCGATGGTGCCGGGCAGCAGCACGTCGCGGATCTTCTTCGACGGGTCGTCGATGTACGGCGCGTCCAGCAGCGGGGCCAGGTCGGTCAGCTGGTTGGAGTCCGCGAGGACGTCCAGCTTCATCTGCTTGGCGCCCGAGTCGTCGATGACGTCCGGCGGGGAGCCGGCGTTGAAGCGCGGCTGGAGCTTGCCGGTGACGTCCTTGTCGGCCTGGTGGTTGATCTTCGCGCCGGGGAACTGCTTCGAGTAGATCGCCTCGAACGCCTTGGCGTACTCGTTGCCGTAGCCGCCGTCGAAGATGAAGACCTCGAGGCCGTCGGCGTCCTTGACGCCGAACGGGTTCTTGGCGTCGCTCAGGTTGTAGCCGCCGGCCGCCTTGGTGCCCTTGTCGGAGCTCCCGGTACCGCCCGCGCAGGCCGCGAGCAGCGAGCTGCTGCCGGCCGCCAGGACGGTGATCGCGGCCGCGCGCTTGAACAGGTCGCGGCGGTTGTACTCAGTTGCAGAGCCCATGCGTGCCCTAACCCCTCAGTTCCAGAAGATGTGAGCCCGAGCTGACGAATCGTCAACTACCTTGGCCCGAAAGGTGCCCAGCGGCGAAGATGCCGGTCAGAGGCTGTGTTCTTGATGCGCAAAGGTATAGTCCACTGCTCATCTGATCAGCAATAGCCCGCCGGTCCGATAACAAACCTGACAGTCAAAGCGTTGTCGGCGGTGCAGCATGTGCAATGTGCAGGAACCCTACGTATTACGTGTCCGCGCCAGCCGTGAGCGTGAATCTAGCGCGCTCATGTTCGTTTGAACATAGAAACGCGCAGCTTCGCGCATCACGGTTCGGGAACCGTGCTGCCGAAACTGCGCGTGGAGGAGCTTCCGACGGTATCTCAGCCGTCCCGAAGTCCCTTGTCCAGAGCGGCGATCATGCTGCCCCGCTCGTCGTCGCCGTCCAGCGACCAGACCATCACGCCGCCCAGGTCGTTCTCCCGCACGTAGCGGGCCTTGGCGGTCGCCGCCTCCGGGGTGTCGTACGTCCAGAACTCGGTGCCGTCGTACTTCCAGCTCGCCCCGTGCGCACGGTCGTTGAAGACCTGGCCGGGCAGCTCCTTGATCTGCTTGTAGGACAGCGTGCCGCCGCGGGCCAGGCCGGTGGCCGACTGGTACAGGCCGTTGCCGCGCGGGCCGGCCGGCACGCCGGTCCAGCCGAAGCCGTACAGCGGGACGCCCACCACGGCCTTCTTCGACGGCAGTCCGCGCTCCGTGTAGGTGCCGACCAGCCGGTCCACGCTCAGCCGCAGCCCGGTCGGATCGTTCGGGTCCGAGTACAGGTTGGACTCGTGGTTGGTCGGGCCCTTGGTCTCCCACGGGCCGTGCAGCTCGTAGGCCATCAGGTTCAGCCAGTCCACCGACCCGGCGACCTTGCCGATCTCGAACTTGTCGATCGCGGACTCGCCGGCCGGCACCGCCGCGGTCAGCAGGTAGTGCGGGCCCTTCTTGCCGGACAGCGCGTCCAGCTGGGTGCGGAACTCCCGCATCAGCAGGGTGAAGTTCCGCCCGTCCTCGGGGCGCACCACGTTGCCCTCGTCGCCGGGGCTGCCCGGGTACTCCCAGTCGATGTCGATGCCGTCGAACACCCCGGCGCCCGCGCCCGCGCCGCCCTCGGCGGAGCCCAGCTGCGGCAGGTCGCCCTTGAGGTACAGGTCGATGCAGGAGGAGACGAACTTCTTCCGGGAGGCGTCGGTGAGCGCCGCGTCCGAGAAGTGCTTGGACCAGCTCCAGCCGCCCAGCGAGATCACCGCGCGCAGCTGCGGGTTCTTCGCCTTCAGCTTGCGCAGCTGGTTGAAGTTGCCCTTGAGCGCCTGGTCCGGGGCGTCGGCCACGCCGTCCACCGACTCCTCGGCGCCCACCGGCCGCTGGTAGTCGGCCCAGGCGTCGCCCTGGCCGGCCGCGTTCGCCTCGAAGCAGGTGCCGTCGGCGGAGACGTTGCCGAAGGCGTAGTTGAGCACGGTCAGCCGGCCGGCCTGGCCGCTGTCCTGGACCTTCTTGGCGGAGAACCCGCTGTAGATGCCCCACTGGGTGAAGTAGCCGACCCGCTGGCCGTTCAGGTGCGGGCGCTTCTCCTGGGCCTGCGCGGTGGCCGGGGAGACGAGCAGCGCGCCGAGCGTCGCGGCGGCGAGGAGTGCCGAGGTGCGTCTGGTCATTCCGTGAATCTCTCCGATTCAGCGTCAATTGGTATGGACCATGTGCTGAGGGAGAGGTGTAGTCCACGTGTGGGGGCCGGCACAAGGGGATGGCCGGATCCGTGCCAAGAAATGGCAAAGGCCGCACCGCCCCTCGCGGGACGGTGCGGCCTTCCGACGCTTCGTCAGCCGATCAGGCTGCGCAGCACGTACTGCAGGATGCCGCCGTTGCGGTAGTAGTCCGCCTCACCGGGGGTGTCGATGCGAACGACCGCGTCGAACTCGACGTCGCCGGCCTTGACCTTGACGGTCTTCGGGGTGCGGCCCTCGTTCAGCTCGGTGACACCGGTGAACTCGAAGGTCTCCTCGCCGGTCAGGCCCAGCGAGTCGGCGTTCTGGCCGGCCGGGAACTGCAGCGGCAGGACGCCCATGCCGATCAGGTTCGAGCGGTGGATGCGCTCGTAGGACTCGGCGATGACGGCCTTGACGCCGAGCAGCGCGGTGCCCTTGGCCGCCCAGTCGCGGGACGAGCCGGAGCCGTACTCCTTGCCGGCCAGGACCACCAGCGGGATGCCCGCGGCCTGGTAGTTCTGCGAGGCGTCGTAGATGAACGACACCGGCGCGTCGGCCTGGGTGAAGTCGCGGGTGTAGCCGCCCTCGGTGCCCGGCGCGATCTGGTTGCGCAGGCGGATGTTGGCGAAGGTGCCGCGGATCATGACCTCGTGGTTGCCACGGCGCGAGCCGTAGGAGTTGAAGTCACGCTTCTCCACACCGTGCTCGGTGAGGTACTGCGCCGCCGGGGTGCCCGGCTTGATGTTGCCGGCCGGGGAGATGTGGTCGGTGGTGACCGAGTCGCCCAGCTTGGCCAGGACGCGGGCGCCGGCGATGTCGGTCACCGGGCTCGGGGTCTTGGCCATGCCCTCGAAGTACGGGGGCTTCCGGACGTAGGTCGACTCGGCGTCCCACTCGAAGGTGTTGCCGGTCGGGACCGGGAGCGACTGCCAGCGGTGGTCGCCGGCGAAGACGTCCTGGTAGCCCTTGTCGAACATGGCCTCGTCGATGGAGCCGGCGACCGCGTTGGCGACCTCCTGCTCGGACGGCCAGATGTCGGCGAGGAACACGTCGTTGCCGTCCGCGTCCTGGCCCAGGGCGTCACGGGTGATGTCGATGTTCATGTTGCCGGCGAGGGCGTAGGCGACCACCAGCGGCGGGGACGCCAGGTAGTTCATCTTGACGTCCGGGTTGATCCGGCCCTCGAAGTTGCGGTTGCCGGAGAGCACCGACACGACCGCCAGGTCGGACTCGTTCACCGCGGCGGAGACCTCCTCGGGCAGCGGGCCCGAGTTGCCGATGCAGGTGACGCAGCCGTAGCCGACCAGGTTGAAGCCCAGCTTCTCCATGTACGGGAGCAGGCCGGCCTTCTCGTAGTAGTCCATGACGACCTTGGAGCCGGGCGCCAGGGTGGTCTTGACCCAGGGCTTGACGTGCAGGCCCTTCTCCACGGCCTTCTTCGCCAGCAGGGCGGCGCCCAGCATGACGGAGGGGTTGGAGGTGTTGGTGCAGGAGGTGATCGAGGCGATCACGACCGCGCCGTTGTCGATCTCGTAGGACGAGCCGTCGGGGGCGGTGACGGCGGTCGGCTTCGAGGCCTCGGCGGAGTAGGTCGGCAGCGCCTCGGCGAACTTCTCGGCGGCCTCGGCCAGCACCACGCGGTCCTGCGGGCGCTTCGGGCCGGAGATCGACGGGACGACGGTGGAGACGTCCAGCTCCAGGTACTCGGAGTAGACCGGCTCGACCGACGGGTCGTGCCAGAGGCCCTGCTCCTTGGCGTACGCCTCGACCAGGGCGAGCTGCTGCTCGTCGCGGCCGGTGAGCTTCAGGTAGTTGATGGTCTCGGCGTCGATCGGGAAGATCGCACAGGTCGAGCCGAACTCCGGCGACATGTTGCCGATGGTGGCGCGGTTCGCCAGCGGGATCGAGGTGACGCCCTCGCCGTAGAACTCGACGAACTTGCCGACCACACCGTGCTTGCGCAGCATCTCGGTGATGGTGAGCACCAGGTCGGTGGCGGTGGTGCCGGCCGGCAGCTGGCCGTTCAGCTTGAAGCCGACCACGCGCGGGATCAGCATCGAGACCGGCTGGCCCAGCATCGCGGCCTCGGCCTCGATGCCGCCGACGCCCCAGCCCAGCACGCCCAGGCCGTTGACCATGGTGGTGTGCGAGTCGGTGCCGACGCAGGTGTCCGGGTACGCCTGGCCGTTGCGCACCATGACGGTGCGGGCCAGGTGCTCGATGTTGACCTGGTGGACGATGCCGGTGCCGGGCGGGACGACCTTGAACTCGTCGAACGCGGTCTGGCCCCAGCGCAGGAACTGGTAGCGCTCCTTGTTGCGGCCGTACTCGATCTCGACGTTCTGGACGAAGGCGTCCGGGGTGCCGAACTTGTCGGCGATGACGGAGTGGTCGATGACCAGCTCGGCCGGCGCCAGCGGGTTGATCTTGGACGGGTCGCCGCCCAGCTCCTTCACGGCCTCGCGCATGGTGGCCAGGTCGACCACGCACGGCACGCCGGTGAAGTCCTGCATGATCACGCGGGCCGGGGTGAACTGGATCTCCTCGGACGGCTCGGCCGTCGGGTCCCAGCCGCCCAGGGCGCGGATGTGGTCGGCGGTGATGTTCGCGCCGTCCTCGGTGCGGAGCAGGTTCTCCAGCAGGACCTTGAGGCTGTACGGCAGCCGCTCGGAACCCTCGACGGCGGAGAGCTTGAAGATCTCGTACGACTCGTCGCCCACCTGCAGCGAGCTGCGGGCGTCGAAGCTGTTCGCGGACACGACTGACTCCTTCTTGGTCCACCCGGTGATAAGGTAAGCCTTAGCTAACCCGACTGCCGCCGCTTACCGGGCCGATGATGGAAGGCCCGCCGAATGCGGGACCTGCGCCTCTCGGCAAGTATCTTGACGTCAAGATAAAGTCTAACGCGGAATGTATCTCGATGTCGAGATAAACCATAGTGCATGGCTCCGTCCAAACTTCACCGGCACATCCTGTAACGCAACCGCAGCCCCGGCACGTCTGTCTTCAGTACCGGACGGCGCCGCGACCGGCCGGCGGACGCGGCACGTGACAAGGGGTGCGGATGGCGGTGGGGCGACGACGGGCCGAGGAGCGGCGCGAGTTCGAGGAGTTCGCGCACGCCCGCGGCACCGCGCTGTTCCGCACCGCCCTGCTGCTCTGCGGCGACTGGCACCTCGCCGAAGACCTCACCCAGACCGCGCTGGCCCGCATCTACGCCTCCTGGGGACGCGTCCGGCAGGCCGACAACACGGTCGCCTACGCCCGCACCGTGCTGCTCCGCTGCTACCTCTCCCACCGGCGGCTGCGCCGCAGCAGCGAGCTCCCCGGCCTGGACTTCCTCCCCGAACAGGCCGCCCCCGACCAGGACCCGGCCCTGCGCGTCGCCCTGCTCGCCGCGCTCGCCGAACTGCCGCCCAAGGACCGCGCCGTCCTGGTGCTGCGCTACTGGGAGGACCGCAGCGTCGAGGAGACCGCCGCCGAACTCCAGCTCTCCCCCGGCGCCGTCCGGGTCCGCGCCCTGCGCGCCCTCACCCGGCTGCGCCGCCGACTCGCCCCCCAACTGGACACCCTCGTCCCGTGACCGCGCCCCTCCCCACCACGACCCGACCCGCGGGCCGTCAGAAAGCGAGCGACCCCCGATGCCCGAGCAGGAGCTGAGCGACGTCTTCGAGCGGGCGGTCGGCGACGCCGCGCCCGACCTCGGCCTGCTCGTCACCGGGGCCACCGCCCGAGGCGACGCCATCCGGCTGCGCCGGCGGGCCACGCTCACCGGCGCGGTCGCCGCCGTCGCCGGACTGGCCGTCGCCGGCGGCCTGCTGCTGCACCCCGGGCCGCCCGCCACCGCCGTCTCGCCCGGCACCGGCGACCTCGGCGCCCCGCCGGCCTCCGCTGCCCCCTCGGTGCAGAGCACCCTGCCCTCCGACCGGGTGCCGCTGACCGGCTCCGCCGCGATGGTGACGCTCCGCGAGCTGCTCCGGCCCCAACTGGTCGTCGACAGCTGGGACGGCGACGGTTCCCCCTCGGACGCCGAGGTGCGCACCACGATCACCGTCCGCCTGCTCGACCGCGACAGCGGGCACACCGGCACCCTCCAGATCCGGGTGGCCTCGCCCCGACCGCAACAGCCACCCACCGGCGGCTTCGACTGCAAGGGGCACCCCGACACCGACCAGTGCGTGCCGATCAAGGGCAAGGACGGCGAGCGCGGCACGGTCTACCTCCGGCAGGACGAGTCGCAGCAGATCAGCTACCTGTCGGAGCTGGTCCGGCCCGACGACGTACAGATCCTCATGCTCGCCACCGGGACCGACGGGAACGAGCCGGTGGTGACCCGGGCCGAGATCTCGAACTGGGTGCTCAGCCCGGGCTGGCAGCCCGTCATCGACCGGAAGGCCGCCGAGGACGCCGCCCGGCGGATGGAGACCGACCCCGCGGTCAACCCCAAGCAGCGGCCGGACGCGAGGATCAAGGCGGCGGGCGCGTCCGCCGTCGCCACTCCGTAGCGGCGGCGCGGCGGTGGTCCTCCCGCAGCTCGGGCGGCCACCCGCGTGCCGGGGCGACGGGGCGGCGGGCTACCGTGGGCGGGTGATCGTGGTGGACGCTTCTGCGGTGGTGCTCTCGCTCGCCGACCAGGGACCGCGGGGGGCCGCGGCCCGGGCCGCGCTGGCCGCCGACCCGGACTGGGTCGCGCCCGAGCACGTGCTGATCGAGGTGATGCAGTCGCTGCGCGGCCTCTACCTCGCCAAGGAGGTCACCGCCGAGCAGGCGGCCGAAGTCGCCCGCCGACTGCCGGAGCTGACGATCCGCAAGGTGGAGATCGCCCCGCTGCTGGGCCGGATCTGGGAGCTCAAGGACAACCTCACGCCGGACGACGCCGCGTACGTCGCGGTCGCCGAGCACTGCGGCGCCCCGCTGATCACCGCCGACCTGCGGCTGATGCGCGCCAGCGGGCCGCGCTGCGAGATCCGCGGCATCACCGCCGCCGGCTGACGCCCCGCCGGATCCCCGCACCCGGACCTCTGCCCGACCGGGCGTTCTCGTACGGGTGACTGCGGGCCCGGCTGCGGCACGGCGGCGTGCGCGGCGGGGCGCGGGGCGGCCACCGTGGGCGTGTTCCCTGACGGCCCGTCGGAAGGTCCGCGATGCCCCTGTCCTCCGCCACCGGTGCGCTGCTGGTGCCGCTCGCCCTGCTGCCGATCGGCCCGCCCGAGATCCCCGCCGCGGCTCCCGACCAGGTGGTCGATGCCCCCTTCGACCGGGCGGACGGCATCGTCCCGGCCCGGGCGGTCACCCACGCCCCCGACCTGGTCCCGTACGGCGCGCAGGCGCGGGTCACCGTCCACCGGGCGGGCGGCCGGACCACCGTCTCGGTGGAGCTCACCGGGGCGGCCGCGTCGCACGAGTTCCCGGCGCACGTGCACACCGGCTACTGCGGCACCGACCCGGCGGCGTCCGGACCGCACTACCAGCAGGTGGCGGGCTCGGACGCCGCGGACAACGAGGTGCGGATGACGCTGCGCACCGACCCGGACGGGGCCGGGCGCGCCTCGGCGACCGTCCCGTGGGAGTTCCGCGCCGACGAGGCGCACTCGGTGGTGCTGCACGCCGGCCCCGGCGCCGGGGCGCACGCCGCCGCCGACCGGGCGGCCTGCGTGGACGTCGACTTCTGAGCCCGCTCCGGCTGCTGACCCGGGGTCAGGAGCCGAGGGTGGCCACCATCACGGCCTTGATGGTGTGCAGGCGGTTCTCGGCCTGGTCGAAGACCACGGAGTGCGCCGACTCGAAGAGCTCGTCGGTGCACTCCAGCTCGGCCATGCCGGTCAGCTCGAACATCTGCCGGCCCACCTCGGTGCCGAGGTCGTGGTACGCGGGCAGGCAGTGCAGGAACTTGACCGCCGGGTTGCCGGTGGCGCGCACCGTGTCCATCGAGACCTGGTAGGGCTTCAGCAGCGCGATGCGCTCCGCCCAGACCTCCTTGGGCTCGCCCATCGACACCCACACGTCGGTGTACAGGAAGTCCGCGCCGGCCACGCCCGCCGCGACGTCCTCGGTCAGGGTGATCCGGGCGCCGCTGGTCTCGGCCAGCGCGTGGGCGGCCTTCTGCACGTCGTCGGCGGGCCAGAGCCGAGCGGGGGCGACGATCCGGATGTCCATGCCCAGCAGCGCGCCGGTGACCAGCAGCGAGTTGCCCATGTTGGAGCGGGCGTCGCCGAGGTAGACCAGGGTGGTCTCGGCGAGCGGCTTGGTGGAGTGCTCCTGGACCGTGAGCACGTCGGCCAGCATCTGGGTCGGGTGCCACTCGTCGGTCAGGCCGTTCCAGACCGGGACGCCGGCGTGCGCGGCCAGCTCCTCGACGATCGCCTGGCCGTCGCCCCGGTACTCGATGCCGTCGAACATCCGGCCCAGCACCCGGGCGGTGTCCTTGATCGACTCCTTGTGGCCCATCTGCGAGCCGGCCGGGTCCAGGTAGGTGGTGGACGCGCCCTGGTCGTGGGCCGCCACCTCGAACGCGCACCGGGTGCGGGTGGAGGTCTTGGCGAAGATCAGGGCGATGTTCTTGCCCCGCAGCCGCGGCTGCTCGGTACCGGCGTACTTGGCGGCCTTCAACTGCGCGGCGAGGTCGACCAGGTGGCGGAACTCCTGGGGAGTGAAGTCGAGCTCCTTGAGGAAGTGCCTGTTCCGGAGGTTGAACGCCATACCGGTCTCCTGGGTCGGTCAACGGACTGAGACGGGAAGTGTATACGAGTGATGGAATAGTCATGCAAACGCCCGGCCGGGGACCGCCGTCCTGGCGGCCCCGGCCGGGCGCGCTGCCCCGCCGGTCACCCGCCGGTCACAGCCGGGGGTCGACCGGCTCCGACTCCAGGGCCAGCACGGCGAACACCGCCTCGTGCACCCGCCAGAGCGGCTCGCCGGCCGCCAGCCGGTCCAGCGCCTCCAGGCCGAGCGCGTACTCGCGCAGGGCGAGGGAGCGCTTGTGACCGAGGGAGCGCTGCTTCAGCCGGTCCAACTGCCGGGTGTAGTCCGGGCCGTAGATGATCCGCAGGTACTCGCGGCCGCGGACCTTCAGGCCGGGCTGGCCCAGCCGCCCGGTGGCGTCCCGGTGCGGAGCCTCGACCGGCTTGACGACGACGCCCTCGCCGCCCGCGCCGGTCAGCTCCTCCCACCAGGCCACGGCGGCGGCCACCGAGGACTCGTCCTCCGTGTCGACCAGCATCCGCCCGGTGCGGTGCAGCACCTGGGCAGCGCCCGCCTCCTCGGCCTGCTGCCGGTCGGCGGCCACCAGCCGGTCGATCAGGTCGAGGTGCTCGGTGTGCGGGCGCAGCGCCAGGTTGGCGCCCTCGGCGGCGAGCAGCTGGAACGGGGCCAGCCGGATGCCGTCGAGCCCCTCGGTCGGCCAGCAGTAGCGCCGGTACGCCTCGGTGAAGGCCAGCGCGTCGGCGGCGCGCTCCTGCTGGCGGTCCGTCAGCTCCGCCACGTCCAGGCCGCGGGCGGCGGCCGCGGCGAGGGCGTCGATCGCAGCGGGCAGGGCGGCGCCGGCGGCCGCGCCGACCGCGGCGTACTGGCGGCGCAGCAGTTCGACGGCCTTCAGCGACCAGGGCATCAGCTCGGCGTCCAGTAGCAGCCAGCCGGTGCCGAGTTCCTCGAACAGGCCGGCCCGCTCGGCGGCGGAGCGCAGCCGGTCGAGGATCGCGCCGGTGAGCTGCTCGTCGGAGAGGAAGGCGCGGCCGGTCCTGGTCCAGATCGCGCCCGGGCCGGGCAGGCCGAAGCGCCGGTCCAGGGCGGCGTCGTCCCGGGCGGCCAGGACGACGGCGCGCGAGCCCATGTGCTTCTCCTCGCAGATCACCTGCCGCATCCCGTCGTGCCGGTAGGCGAGGAACGCCTCCTCGGGGTGCTCCAGGAAGCCTTCGCGGCGGGACGTCGGCGAGGGCGCCATGGTCGGCGGCAGGTAGGCGAGCAGCCGCGGGTCGAGCGCGAAGCGGCTCATCACCTCCAGCGCGGCGGCGGCGTTCTCCTCCCGGACGGCGACGTTGCCGAGCCGGGCGGTCTCCACCACGCGGCGGCCGGCCACGTCGGCGAGGTCCAGCGGACGGCCCTCCCGGCCGCCGGGCGCGTCCGCGCGCAGCGGGCGGACCGGCTCGTACCACTCCTGCTCGGCCGGGACGGCGACGATCTCCCGCTCCGGGTAGCGCAGCGCGGTGAGGCTGCCGCCGAAGACGCAGCCGGTGTCCAGGCAGATGGTGTTGTTGAGGAAGCTGGCCACCGGCACCGGGGTGTGGCCGTAGACCACCAGGGCGCGGCCGCGGTACTCCTCGGCCCACGGGTAGCGCACCGGCAGGCCGTACTCGTCGGTCTCGCCGGTGGTGTCGCCGTACAGCGCGTGCGAGCGGACCTTGCCGGAGGCCCGGCCGTGGAACCTCTCTGGCAGGCCGGCGTGGCAGACCACCAGCGCGCCGCCGTCGAGCAGGTAGTGGCTGACCAGGCCGCGCATGAACTCCCGCACCCGGGCCCGGAACTCGTCGCTCTCGGCGGACAGCTGGTCGATCGACTCCTGCAGGCCGTGCGAGACGGTGACCTTGCGGCCGCCCATCCAGCGGCCGAGCTTGTTCTCGTGGTTGCCGGGGACGCAGAGGGCGTGGCCGGACTCGACCATGCCCATCACCAGGCGCAGCACGCCCGGGGTGTCCGGGCCGCGGTCGACCAGGTCGCCGACGAAGACCGCGGTGCGGCCCTCGGGGTGCGCGGCGTCCACGGCGCGGCCCTGCTCGTCGCGGACGAGCGCGTAGCCGAGCCGGCCGAGCAGGGTCTCCAGCTCGGAGCGGCAGCCGTGGATGTCGCCGACGATGTCGAACGGGCCGGTCAGGTGCCGCAGGTCGTTGTAGCGCTTCTCCGGGACGATCTCGGCGCGCTCGATCTCCTCGACCCCGCGCAGCACGTGCACCTTGCGGAAGCCCTCGCGCTCCAGGCCGCGCAAGGAGCGACGCAGGTCGCGCTGGTGACGGGGTATCACGTGCGGCGGCAGCTGCCGGTCCGGCCTGGCCCGGTTGCGTTCGGCGCACACCTCGCCGGGGACGTCCAGCACGATGGCGATCGGCAGCACGTGGTGCTCGCGGGCGATCGCGACCAGCGCCCGGCGGGCGTCCTGCTGGACGTTGGTGGCGTCGACCACGGTGAGCCGGCCGGCCGCGAGCCGCTTGCCGACGATGTAGTGCAGCACGTCGAACGCGTCGGCGGAGGCGGACTGGTCGTTCTCGTCGTCGGAGACCAGGCCGCGGCAGTAGTCCGAGGAGATCACCTGGGTGGGCAGGAAGTGCTTCCGGGCGAAGGTCGACTTGCCGGAGCCGGTACTGCCGATCAGCACGACCAGCGAGACGTCGGTGACGGGGAGGCGCCGGGCGCGCGGGGTGCCGGACTCCGGGGTCCCGACCTCCGGGGTTTCCGTGGTCATCGGTTGGCGCTCCCTTCCAGGGCGGGGTCGTTCGACGGGCTGTCGGTGCGGTCGGCGATTGCTGCCGCGGCGGCGGTTGCTGCTGCCGCGGCGGTAACGGGTTCGGTGCCGGTAACGGGTTCGGCGGTGGTGGCGGGCTCGGCGAGGCGGAAGTGGGCGAGCTGGGTGGGCGCGCCGACCTCGGGGTCGACCGGGCCGACCGGCTCGAACGCGACCGTGTAGCCGTAGCCGTCGGCCACCTGCTCGGCCCAGGCGGTGAACTCGGCGCGGCTCCACTCGAAGCGGTGGTCGCCGTGCCGCAGGTGCCCGGCGGGCAGGCTCTCCCAGCGCACGTTGTACTCGGCGTTCGGCGTGGTGACCACGACGGCGGCGGGGCGGGCCGCGCCGAACACGGCGTACTCCAGCGCGGGCAGCCGGGGCAGGTCGAGGTGCTCGATCACCTCGCACAGCACGGCCGCGTCGTAGCCCTTCAGCCGGGCGTCGGTGTACGTCAGTGCGCCCTGGACCAGCCGCACCCGGCTGGCCTGACGCTCCGACATCCGGTCCAGGCGCAGCCGGCGCGCGGCGATCGTCAGCGCCCGGGAGGACACGTCGACGCCGAGCACCTCGGACACCCGGGGCTCCTTGAGCAGCGCACCGACCAACTCGCCCTGCCCACAGCCCAGGTCGAGCACCCGGGCGGCGCCGGTGCGGGCCAGCGCAGCCAGGATCGCCGTCCGCCGCTGGGAGGCCAGCGACTCGCTGCGCCCGGCGTCGCCGTCGGCCGGCTCGGAGGCGACGGCTTCGGCGGAGCCTCCCGGCACCGGCTCCTCGGCTGCCTGCGGCGGAGTTGACGCCGCGTCGGCCGCGAGGGCGGTGGTCGTCGGGTCGGTGTCGGTCACCTCCTCCGGGGTGTCGGGGACGGCGTTGTCGAGTTCCTCGGCCTCGCGGTCGTCAGCCTCGGCCAGTCGGGCCATGGCGAGGCGTTCCATCGCTAGCCTGGTCAGCGACCAGCGGCGGGACAGGTAGCGACGGGCGATCAGGGCCCGTTCGGGGTGGTCGGCCAGCCAGCCCTGACCGGCCGCCAGCAGCTTGTCGACCTCGTCGGGCGCGACCCAGTAGTGCTTGGCGCCGTCCAGCACCGGCAGCAGCACGTACAGGTGCTGGAGCGCGTCGGCGAGCCGCAGGGTGCCGGTGAGTTCGAGCCGCACGTACCGGGAGTCGCCCCACTCGGGGAAGGACTCGTCCAGCGGGACGGGCGTGGCTTCGACCTGCCAGCCCAGCGGGGCGAACAGCCGCTCCACCAGGGCCGGCCCGTCGCCGGCCACCGGGACGGCGGGCAGTTCGATCCGCAACGGCAGGGCGCGGCCGGGCAGTTCGGGGCGGTGCGTGCACTCGCCCTTCATCGCGGACCGGAACACCGTGCGCAGCGCCACCGCGAGCAGCGAGGACGCGGCGTACGGCCGGTCGTTGACGTACTCGGCGAGCGCGAGGTCGGGCGATCCGGAGCGGCCCTTGCCGCGGCCGTGCCGCAGCAGCGCCGCGGGGTCGACCTCCAGCAGCAGCGCGGCGGTGCACGTCCGTTCCCCGGACTCGGGGTAGAAGACGTGCGCGGTTCCGTGCGCGGTGGGGAAGCGCTGCACCTTGTCGGGGTGCTTGTGCAGCAGGAAGCCCAGGTCGGAGGCAGGATGCTCGGCTGCGCCGGTGGTGGAGATCGATACGAACACCCGGTCGAGTATGGCCGGAGGGGTTGTCCGGGGGCATCAGGTTTTGTCCGTCCGGTGAGCGTGTTGGTCAGCCCTTGCCCCGATTGGTTAACGTGCGGGATGTGACTGCTGAGACCTCCACTTCCGCAAGCGGTGCGGTGGCCGCCGGCCTGGCGACCATCGCCGCCGACGGCACCGTCCTCGACACCTGGTTCCCCGCGCCCGAACTGGCCGCCTCCCCCGGCCCGTCGGGCACTGTCCGGCTGAGCGCCGAGGAGGCCGAGCGGGCGCTCGGCCCGGGCGCCGCCGAGGCGCTGCGCGCCGACGGGCGGCGCGGCGTCGAGGTGGTGGCGGTGCGCACCGTGATCTCCTCGCTGGACGAGAAGCCGCTGGACGCGCACGACGTCTACCTGCGGCTGCACCTGCTCTCCTCCCGTCTGGTGAAGCCGCACGGCCAGAACCTGGACGGCATCTTCGGCCTGCTGGCGAACGTCGCCTGGACGTCGATCGGCCCGGTGCCGGTCGGCAACGTCGAGCAGGCCCGGCTGGCGGTGCGCGCCCAGGGCGGGCAGCTCGCCGTGTACGGCATCGACAAGTTCCCGCGGATGACCGACTACGTGACGCCGAGCGGGGTGCGCGTCGCGCACGCCGACCGGGTCCGCCTGGGCGCGCACCTGGCCGAGGGCACCACCGTGATGCACGAGGGCTTCGTCAACTTCAACGCGGGCACCCTGGGCACCTCGATGGTCGAGGGCCGGATCAGCGCGGGAGTCGTGGTCGGCGACCACAGCGACATCGGCGGCGGCGCGTCGATCATGGGCACCCTGTCCGGCGGCGGCAAGCAGGTCGTCTCGGTGGGCGAGCGCTGCCTGCTGGGCGCCAACGCCGGCATCGGCATCTCGCTGGGCAACGACTGCGTGGTGGAGGCGGGCCTGTACGTCACCGCCGGCACCCGCGTCACCGCCCCGGACGGCACCGTGGCGAAGGCGGTGGAGCTGTCCGGCCAGGACAACCTGCTGTTCCGCCGCAACTCGCAGTCCGGCGCGGTCGAGGTGATCGCCCGGACCGGCTCGTGGGGCGGTCTGAACGCGGATCTGCACGCGCACAACTGATCTCCTTCCCGGTCCGGTCCGGTCGGCGGTCGCACCGCGGCCGCTGCGGTGGTCCGGGTGCGCCCTCCCCCCGCTCGGCGCTGTAGCCGAGCGGGGGCCGGGCTCGCAAACTCGGCTCACCCCTGGGGCTTACCGCGCGCGGGGGTTGGCCCGCTACGGGTGGTCCGGGGTGACCGCGCGCGGCGGGGACTCGTTGGACGGGCGGCGTCGACACCCGGCGCTTCACACCGCACCACCGAGCTGAAGGGGCCCCCTCATGTCCGAGCCCTGGACCGAGCCGCCCGCACCGGGCACCGCCACGGGCGGCGCGCCCGTCACCACCAAGTCGCTGCTGGAGCAGATGCAGGAGCTGCTCGCCTCGATCAACACCGACCTGGCCGGACTCGACTCCGACCTGCGGGAGTCCGAGCCGCGCAGCGGGCCGGACGGCTCCGCCCTCGGCTGAGCGCAGGAGGCCGGAATCGGCGGGCCCAGCGGGACCACGAGCCTCGGCTCGCCCCGCCGGGCCCCGCCCGGCGGCGCGCCGCCCTCCGGCACCGCTCCGCCCCCGGGCACGGCCCCGCTCCCCGCCGGCCCAACTGCCGTCTCCGCGCCGTCCGGTGACGTTCCGTCGCCGGTCGCCAGCCGCTGCTCGCGCAGCAACTCGGCCACCAGGTCGCGGCATTCGGAGTTCGCGTCGAGCCCGTCGATGCAGCTCCAGTACAGGCTCTCGGTGTCGGCGCCGCAGGCCAGCACCACCAGATTCTCGCCGGCCTCCTCCAGCAGCCCGGCGAGCTCCACCAGCACCGGTTCCAGCTCACCGAGTTCGGTGAGCCGCCCGACCGGCGCGGGTGCGGGCCCGGGCCCGTCGGGGTCGGCCCGGCCCGTCTGCCGCAGGCAGCTCGCGGTGTGCGCGCCGGCCTCGGACAGCAACTGCCCGAGGGTGGCGAACTCCTCGCCCTCGAGGTCGGCGATCCGCGCCCCGACGGCCTCGGTGACCAGCCCGGACTGCCGGGCCCCGTGCAGGATGTCCGCCGTGGCCCGGGCCTCGGCCAGGTCGTGCCGGACGGCCTTGATCAGTCGCAGTGCCTCCACGGTGTGCTCCCCTCGTTCCCGCCGCCGTCCGTCGGCGGTCGGTCAGGGGCTCAGCGTGCCGCCGCCGGCCGGGCGTTCCCAGCGGATTCGCCGCGCCTGTGGACAACCCCGCCCTGTGGAAAACCCGGGTCCTCCGCAGGAGGGAAATTCGGACGAATCTCCCGCCCGCCGGGAAACGGTCGGCCGCGCCCCGACCGGCGTCAGGGCGCCGGGAACCGGCTCTCGTTGCGCTCGATCTTCTCCGCCAGCGCCCGCAGCGGGTCCACCTCCAGCACGGTGCACAGTTGCAGCAGGTAGGCCAGCACGTCGGCGACCTCGTCGCGGACCCGGTGCGCCGTGTCCGGGTCGGCCATCACCGCGCCAGCCTGTTCGGGCGTCAGCCACTGGAAGACCTCCAGCAGTTCTCCGGCCTCGACGGTCAGCGCCGAGGCCAGGTTCTTCGGGGTGTGGAACGGCTGCCAGTTCCGGGCGGCCGCGAACTCGGCCAGCCTCCGCTGGAGTTCGGGCACCGTCAGTTCGTCGCTCATTCCCCCAGGTCTACCACCGCGGTCTCGCCCCGCGCGGCGCCCTGGACGGGCACCCGGGCGGCGGGTTCGGCGCGGCGCAGCAGGCTGTGGCCGGTGGCCGGGTCGCGGCGGCACTCGACCAGGTCGACGCCGTCCGCGCCGAGCGCCGGGCCCGGGTCCTGGAGGGTGGCGAGCAGCCGGATGTCGCCCTTGCCGGTGACTTCGCGGGCCAGTCGCAGCAGCGCGGCGATCTGGTCGACCGCCAGGCCGGCGCCGAGGTCCTCCGCGAGCAGCACCAACTGGCGGTGCGCGTCCGGGACTTCGGCGGCCGGGTCGACGTCGATCACGTCGGCGCCGGTGAGCAGGACGGCGGCGAAGGCGAGCAGCCGGAGCATGCCGTCGGAGGCCTGGTCGGCGCCGGTGCGGCCGAGCACGCCCTCGTCGAAGACGGCGATCAGCCGCTGCTGCGCGCCCTCGCCGCGGCGGGCGACGTCCAGGCCGAGCAGCGGGTGCGGGGCGGCGGCCTGGACGGTGCGCAGCAGCCGGGCCCAGCGGCGCTGGCACTCCTGCTTGAGGCGGCCGAGGACGGCGGAGATGTTGGCGGCGGTGCCGAGCAGCCGGGCGTGCGGTTCGGGCCGTGCCCAGCCGCGCATCGCGGCGGGCACCGGGTGCAGGGCGAACACTTCGCGCAGCGAGGTGAGCAGCTGTTCGGAGGCGGCCAGCACCTTGCGTTCGCCGTTGGACGATCCGGCTACGCGCAGCGGGAGTTGGGCGGTGATCAGGCTGCTGCTGGACAGGGGTGCGCGGATGTCGCCCTGCCGGGAGTCGTTGTGCCAGGTGACGTTGACGCGGCCGCGGGCGAGGTCCTGTTCGCCGGTCTCCATCAGGGTCCGGCCGTCCAGGGTGAGCCATTCGCGGGCGATCCGGACCCGTTCGTCGGTGCGCACCACCACTTCGAGCCGGATCGATCCGACGGCGGAGCGGACGGTGCAGCCCAGGATGATCGCGTTGCGTCCGTGCGGCACGCAGCCGGCGAGTCCGCCGCGCACGGGGACGGCGAGCGGGCCGCCGGGGGCGCCGGTGCCGTCCAGCGAGGGTCTGATCTCCTCGCCGAGGGCGAGCCGGGAGAGCACGCCGAGCGCGTCCAGCGCGTTGGACTTGCCCGCCCCGGACGGGCCGTGGAGGACGGTCAGCGGCGACAGCGGCAGGGTGGCGCGGCGGTAGGACTTGAAGGACGTCAGCCGCAGCTCCTCGACGGTCGGGCGCTTCACCTGGGTGGCGGGCTCCGCGGGCGGGCGCCGGCCCGGGAGGGCGGAGGAGCGGTCGGACGGCCCGACCGGGGGCGGGGCCAAGGGGGCTTCGCTGGTCACTCCGTGCACTCTAGGCCCGCACTGAGCTGGAGAAACGTCTCTCCTGACGCCCTTTCACCCCTTCGAGTCCCAACCGTCGCGGGCCCCCTGGCGGTGTGTCACTCGTACGCGGTGATCCGCACCGAACCGGTGACCTCGACCGGCTCGGGCAGCGCGTCCAGGGCGGCGGCCAGCGCGGCGGGGTCGGTGTGCCAGGCGCTCGGGCCCATCCCGACCACGGCGGCGGCGTCCGTCCGGGACAGCCGCAGCGCGAACTCCACCTCCGTGCGCCCCACCGGCGTGAACCACGGGCCGAGCTTCTCCTCGATCCGCCGGTCCTTGTCCTCGTCCACCGACAGCAGGCCCAGCGTGCCGACCAGTTCGCGCAGGTGACGGGAGGTCGGGGCGGCCACCAGCAGCCGGCCGCCGGGGCGCAGCACCCGGCGCATCTCCGGGCCGTTGCGCGGGGCGAACACGTTCAGCAGCACGTCCGCCGCGCCGTCCCGCAGCGGGAGCGGACGCCACGCGTCGCACACCACCGCGCCGATCCTCGGGTGCGCCTTCGCGGCGCGCCGCAGCGCGTACTTCGACAGGTCCAGGGCGGCGCCCGCCGCGCCGGGCCGCGCCTCCAGCACCCGCGCCAGGTAGTGGCCGGTGCCCGCCCCCAGGTCGGCCACCAGGCCGGTGTCCGCGGCGACCTCGGCCGCGGCCCCGGCGAGCGCCCGCTCCAGCGGGCCGTAGTGGCCGGCCGCCAGGAAGGCGCTGCGGGCGGCGACCATCTCCGCGGTGTCGGCGGTGCCCGCCTTCGCGTCGCCGGCCAGCAGGCTGACGTAGCCCTGCCGGGCCTGGTCGAAGCCGTGGCCCTGCGGACAGCGCAGCGTGCGGCCGTCCAGCGTCAGTGGGCGGGCGCAGTGCGGGCAGACCAGGTAGGGCTCGATGTCCTGCAGCAACTCGGTCGCATCCTCGCGGGATCGTCAGGGGCCGGGGGAACGTCGAGGGTATCCCGGCTGCGGACGCCTCGTCGCTCTCCCTGCCCCTGACCTGCGGTCCGACCGGTCCGGCGGCTCACTCGTCGCCGTCTTCGCCGACCTCTTCCTCCTCCGCCTCGTCCACCACCCACATGGCGAGCCGCTCCGAGACCCCGGTGATGCCGAGCTTGCCCTCCCGGATCGCCCGGGCCAGGCTGCGCACCTCGCGCGCGGTGGTCGCCACCCGGCAGCCGCTGGCCACCAGGTACGCGTACGCCACGGCGGTGGCGAACAGCTCGTTGTTGCGCTCCAGCGCGGGGACCCGGATCAGCTGGTGCATCAGCGCGGCCGCCCGGTCCTGCGGCTCCGGGTAGACGGCGATGTCGAAGATCTCGGCCTGGTGCCTGGTGATCGCCGCGAGCAGCGATCCGTAGTCGGTGACCTGCGGGTCACCGGGCGTGTACTGCTCGGCGGTCATGAGCAGCCACGAGAGGTCGACCTCAAGTTTCAACGGCGCACGTCCTGGAGTTCGCTCGGCGACCCGAACTCGGCGAGGAACGCCGCCTCGTGCTCCTTCATGAACTGCGCCGCGGCGTCCACGAAGTTGCGCCCCGCCTCGCCCATGTCCTGCTGCACCAGGCGCTCGATGTACTGGTTCATGCTGATCCCCTGCTGTTCGGCCCGTTCCCGGGCCATCTCGGCGGTGGTCGCATCCACCCTGACGTTCAGCTGCTTCTTGGCCATACTTCACGCTAGCGCCGAGGTGCTAGCACAACAAGGGCGCAAACCGGCCGCTCCCCCACTCCCCCCTTGTCGGACGGCGCGAAAGACTTCAGTAGCGCAAGATTCATTTCACTAGGTTCTTCAGTTCCGCGCGGAAGATTTCAGTGGGCGACTCCCGGTTACAGGGAGTGTTCGATCTTCGATGTGGGCTGGCTGGGATCCTGTGAGGCGCGAACTCGCAAGATGAGGGTGCCCAGCCAGCCAAGCCGTCACTCGTCGCGACTGCCGGCCCGCGGCGGCGGCGACCTCTCCCTCAGAGCGGCTGACTTCCGCTCCCCTTCCCTGGCCCGGAGAGCCTCTTCTGAGCCGACTCGATGCCGTGGCGCTTGACTTTGGCGTGACCCGAGACCAAGCCGCCCAGGCCACTGGCGTCATAGCTGCGGGCGATGCGCCCGCCCAACTGCCTCTCGACTCCGCGCGCACCCCCGTCTTCGGCCTGGATGACTAGACCGCGGCTCAGATTGAAGCCGCGACAGGGCTTTCGGTCGGGCGAAGCCCGGGACCGCACCTTGAGCCGCTTTGCGGGGACGGCGCTACCCACAAACCTGGCGCATGCTGATCCGTCCTCCCGGCGCGAGGTCACGGCCGAGGCCTGGATCGACTACGGGGCACTCCGCTTCTGTCCAGCCTGCGTCGCTGCCGAAAGCGGACGATGGCCCTTGGCATGGCCACTGCCCTGGGCCTGCTCCAGCCTGGTTCACAAGTGCTACTTGGCACCGCCTGTCCCGTTTGCCGCAAGCAGGTACGGGGCCAGCGAGGTCAACCTCGCGCGCGGCGCTCGTGGCCGTGCGACCCAGGGGAGCGCGGCACTGACCTGACTCAACGGTGTCCCGGGCAGGGCTTCGGCGTTGTCGCATGACGTCCGGTTCGTGACGGTCCAGCTTGAGGGGAGCCAGGAGCGCAACAGGCACGGCTTCCAAGATCATGGAGTTCTCGACGCCCCGTGATCCGACTGGAAGACCGTGCCTGCCGACGCATCATCGCTGATCCCGCCTGCTCTTGACCAGCTCCGCGAGTGTCCCGAGGTCGTGCCGGGGGAGGTCCCGGGGCTGCTGGAGCGACTGGCGGAGGTGCCGGACCCGCGTGACCCGCACGGAGTGCGACACGCCCTGGCCGTCGTCCTCGCGCTGACCTCGTGTGCGGTTCTGGCCGGGGCCACCTCGCTGCTGGCGGTCGGCGAGTGGATCAGCGATGCGCCGACGCACGTTCTTGAGCAGCTCGGCGTCCGTCCCGATCCGCTGCTGCCCCGGCGTCTCCTGCCCGCCGAGACCACGGTCCGCCGGCTGCTGGCCCGCATCGACGGCGACGCGCTGGATGGGGCCGTCGGCCGCTGGCTCGCGGACCGCCGCCCGACGACAGGAACCGGCGCTGACCCGCGTGCTCTGGCAGTGGACGGCAAGAGCCTGCGCGGAGCCGCCAAGGCCACCGGCCGCAAGATCCACCTGCTCGCCGCGCTGGAGCACATCACCGGACTGGTCCTCGCCCAGCTCGACGTCGGCGAAAAGACGAACGAGATCACCTGCTTCCAGCCGCTGCTCGACACCGTCGCCGACCTCGCCGGATTGGTCGTCACGAGCGATGCGATGCACACCCAGCGCGAGCACGCCGAGTACCTCCTGGACCGCAACGCTCACTACATCGTGATCGCCAAGGGCAACCAGAAGAACCTCCGCAGGCAGCTCAGATCCCTTCCCTGGAAGGACATCCCGCTCCTGGGCCGCACCCGTGACACCGGCCACGGCCGCTCCGAGATCCGCCGAATCAAGGTCGCCACCGTCAACAACCTGCTGTTCCCCGGCGCCCGACAAGCGATCCAGATCAAGCGCCGCCGCACCGACCGCAAGTCCGGCAAGACCACCATCAAGACCGTCTACGCCGTGACGAGCCTGGCAGTCGAGCAGGCCACCGCGGCCCAGCTCGCGAAGCTGGTCCGCGACCACTGGCACGTCGAGGCCCTGCACCATGTCCGGGACACGACCTTCGCCGAGGATGCTTCCCAGCTGCGGACCGGCAACGCGCCGCGTGCGATGGCGACCTGGCACAACCTGGCCATCGGCGCCCTGAAGCTCGCCGGCGTCACCAACATCGCGGCCGCGCTCCGTCGCAACGCCCGCGACCACACCCGGCCCCTCGCTCTCCTCGGCCTCACGTGATCACAAAACGGACGTCGCCCGACTACGCCGAAGCCCTGGTGTCCCGGGCGTTTCCGGGACGCAGAGGCGACACCGTTGCGGGATCCCGAGCTGTATCGCCTTCAACGGCTAATTTTCGCTCGCCTTCAGGCTGAAGATGAGGCTTCTCGCAATCGGGCCCACGCCGACTTCCAGGACCTGTCGGAGATCGCCGCCATGGCCCTGTTCCTAGCAACTCCAACGTATTTGGCCGGCACCAATCCCGTGGCGTACGATTCCTTCTCCGCTTTTCCCGGAAGTACTTCGCGAAGCACGGCAGGCCCATGAGGGAGAAGGATCGGCCTTACCCAGGGACGCTAGTTCTCACCAGATGCCTGCGCGTGGCGGCTTGGACAGTTTTCGCAGAAGCCCCACTGCGTGCTTCACTTGCATTTACCGATCTCAGAAATCGCCCAGCCGATCTACCTGTTCGACCTCTCCGTTTTTCCTGGATCACGTGACTACCCATCCAATCCAGGGAGCGAATCAGGCCGATCGTAGAGGCCGTACGAGGAAACGTCGAATTCCCTCGGGCGTGGCCCACTTGACCAGCGAACGACTCATTTGCAGATTTTCTGCATCCGTCTACTGAGTTGAAAACTGGCTGCGGACAGAGTGCCAGCCTTCTTGCCACTCACATAGTTCGACGCCGGGCGAGTCTGCCATAGTCACCCGACCCCAAAGATAGACGAAGAATTGGATAGAGGCGCTCGCTTGCCAGCAGGAAGGACCAGATGTCGTTATCGTTCCATGGGTAATCGGGGTACTGGCGCGGGGAGTCCGCTTCCTCGTCCCACAGGAGCCATCGGGCTGCCTCGTCCATGTCCCTATGGGCGGCCAGCTGTCCTGCGATACGGACCAGGCCAGCCATTTCAAGCCCTCGGGAGGAGTTGAAGTATTTTCTGTGGCGGGCACGTGAAGGGAAGTCGTTTCGTACGATTCTGTCCGCCCCGGCAAGGTGGCTTAGATCGGCGTGCCGTGAAGCCAGTTTGAGCAGAACTTTGAAGTCATTCTCAGCAGACCGCTCCTGTTCCTGCCCCGGGCCGTCCGCAAGTGGCCAGCCATCGAGCCGTGCTTGAATTTCCAGCAGGAGGCAATCTCGCGTAAGACGTATTGGAAGTTCCTTCAGCGGCTTTCCACACCAGGAAGGAGCGACGTATTCTGCCGCAGAAGGCCGTCGGAGGCTGGAGCCCACTGGCGCCGGTCCCGCACACAGACCTGGGCTGGTGTTGCGAAATCTCCAAGGCTGGATTGCTGCCCCGCAGGTGGTGCATTCTCGGATCAGGTAGCAGGAATGCTTCAGACAGAGCACCGACCACGGCCTGCACCAGCGAAGGGGCCAACGATTATCCGTCTCGGCCAGACACTTCGGGCAAACTCCGGCCAGCTCCCTGGTGGAGCGAAAACTGTTCCTTCCATCCACATGGATCCACCGATCCAGTATTCGGTGGCCTTTGTCGTCAACGTGCAAGGGGCTGAGCGTCATCGCAAACACTTCATCGAGGGTTAGCCCGGAAGCGGAGCTCACGTTGGCCGCCTGGGAAGCGTCAAGCTGGGCAGTGAAGTAGCCAAGGCTCCTACCGGGATTGCTTCCGGTTTCCAGACCGAGCAAAGACATAGTCTGCTTGCGACCAATTTCATAGGTCACTGCTACGTGCTCGACCCAGCTGTGCAGTGATTCGCCTGCCAGCGGCAGCGGCACCGAGGCCAATCGCCGAGGCACCCCCAACGTCATCTCCTGCGGCATGGTGACCCTTCTCCCGTGTCTGCCGATCGCAATGTGCCTGGGCACCGTGGCACGGGATAAGGCTGGTCAGCGACTCCGTCCGATCAGCCGCTCGCGGCGGACGGGACCAGAAGTTACCGAAAGGATGCGCGGCGAACGCTTCAGCCTGGATCCACCGATCGGTGACCGCGTGACGCTGGCCCTATGAAGAAGGCGTGCCTTGTGACCTGCAAGGATGGGAGTTCTCTACGCTTCCAACCAGCAGCAGGACAAGGCACGCCGTAAGTGAAATCTTCCCACAGTCCCGCGGTGACCTTCGCCGCGTTCGATGACCCGAACCTGCTCGCGCACGGCGGGCTGGCCCCGGCGGTGCGCCTGGCCGAGCGGTGCGGCCTCCCGGAGCTCGTCCGGGACAAGGTCCGCCTGTCCGGCGCGGGCAACGGGGCCGGGGCTGCGCCGGACGCGAAGGTCATGTCGCTGGTCGCGGGCATGCTCGCCGGCGCGGACAGCATCGACGACATGGGCGTGCTGCGGCACGGCGCGATGGCGAAGGCGTTTCGCGGGGTACGCGCCCCGTCCACCCTCGGCTCGTTCCTGCGGGCGTTCACCTGGGGACATGTGCGCCAACTGGAGTCCGCCGCGCGGGCGTTCACCTGCAATCTGGCCGCGCACTGCAACCTGCTGCCCGGATCCGACCAGGTCGTCCACCTGGACATCGACTCCAAGGTCAAGCAGGTCTACGGGGCCGCCAAGCAGGGCGCCGAGCACGGATACACCAAGGTCAGGGGTCTGCACTTCCAGATCGTGACCGCCTCCACTCCGCTCGCGGCGCCGGTGATCGTCGCCTCCCGCCTGCGCAAGGGCTCGGCCGGCTCCGCCAAAGGCGCCGCCTCACTGATCGCCGAGGCCATCAGGGCCGTTCGGGCCATGGGCGCCACCGGCACGGTCATCGTGCGCGCCGACTCCGCGTTCTTCTCCCACAAGGTCGTGGCCGCCTGCCGCCGCGCCAAGGCCCACTTCTCCCTCGCCGTCGCCCAGCGCAAGAAGATCCGCGAGACGATCGCCGCCATCGGCGAGGACGCCTGGACGGCGATCAAGTACCCGAAGGCGATCTGGGGCAGGGACGAGCAGCGCTGGGTCTCGGATGCGCAGGTCGCCGAGGTGGAGTACACCGCGTTCGCCGGCAAGGCCAAGCGCTACCGCACCACCGCCCGGCTCCTGGTCCGCCGCGTCAGACGCCTCAACGACGCCCATGTCCCGGACGGGCAGGGCGAGTTGTTCAAGGTGTGGCGCTTCCACGCGGTGTTCACCGACAGCCCCTACCCGCTGGTGGAGGCGGAGCGGTACCACCGCGCGCACGCCATCGTGGAGCAGGTCCTCGCCGACCTGGAGGACTCCGCGCTCGGGCACCTGCCCTCGGGCAGGTTCACCGCGAACGCGGCCTGGCTCACCCTCGCCGCACTCGCCCACAACCTCACCCGCGCGGCCGGCGCCCTCGCCTCCGCCTTCCATGCCAAAGCCCGCACCGGCACCATCCGCCGCCAACTCCTCGCCGTCCCCGCCAGGTTGGCGGCCGGTGGGCGCACCCTGACCTTTCACCTGCCCCAACACTGGCCGTGGCGGCAGGAGTTCACCGACCTGTGGACAACGGTTGGCTGCCGCCTGCGGACCTGACCACCCCGCCGCCCCGCCCGCCCCACGACCAAGAACCTCGGAGACCCCGCCACCGGGACGGCCACCCGGCGACCACCCACGCCCACCAGCGGAAACCCACTCCGAAATCACCTGAAATCACTCACCCGGAATCGACCCGGTGGATCCAGGTTCAGTAGTGGGACGATTAAGGACCTCGGTGTGGACGCACTGCTGCAACAAGCAACTGCCGGCGCTGGCGAACAGCCACCGTGCGCTGGCGTGCACCGCCCTGAACACGCCATCCACGCCGACCGAGGCGTTCGTAAGGGCCGCAGGGCCGAGATCGCGCAGTCACATGGCCTTGTTCGCTTTCACCTGATCCTCGACGACGGCGTGGGCACGGGCCAGGGCGTCGAGCCACTGGGCTTGGTGGGAGCCGGCGATGCACCGCATGTGCCGGTTGTTGGTCGCGGTGATCTGGTAGCGCCAGCGGATGTGCTTCTCGAACGCGGTCAGCTTCTTCTCGTCACGTCTGGAGGGGCGTTCTCTGCGGACCAGCAGCCGCGTGCCCTCGGGCCAGCCGGGACGAGCGTTCAGGCCAGTCAGCTCGGCGATGTGCGCGGCTGCCTGGTCGAGGGTGTCGCGGGGCCAGGCACCGGCGGGCAGCTGGGCAATGGGCCTTCTCATTCACTTCCCCGGGGAACAGCCCACCATGCTGCGGTCGACTTTTGAGCTGGCCGAGCAGGACACGGGTTTGACCATCCGCGACCTCGCGAACGAACTCGCCTGGAAGCCGGCGCGGGTACGGGAGTTGCTCGGGATGCCAGACAGCCGGCCGGTGCTTCGTCTCGTCTGAGCATGACCGCTGTGGGTTGCTACGAAGGCGTCTGGAATGTCCGAGCCCCCGCGTAGAGTCCGTACCCGGTGCCGATAGTCAAACAGGGGAGGGTGCGTGCACGACGGTGGGGAAGCACAACTGGTAGACGGGCGCGGCCAGACGGTCAGTCAGCTCTTCAAGGACGTCCGGTACGGGCTGGAGTACTACCAGAGGGAGTACACCTGGACCCGCCGGAACATGCAGGAGCTTCTGGACGACCTGTCCAACCGCTTCCTTGACCAGTGGAAGTCCGGGCATGAGCGCGCTGACGTGCGCTTCTACCGGCCGTACTTCCTCGGGTCGATCGTGACCTACGAGAGTGACCGCACATACCTGGTCGATGGCCAGCAGCGGTTCACCTCGCTGCTGTTGCTGCTCACCCACCTGCGTGGGCTCCTCGGAGTGGACGAGGACCTGGAGGAGGACGCGACCGAACTCGACCGCCTCATCCGCTCGCGGCAGTACGGCCAGCGGTCCTTCACACTGGACGTCCCGGAGCGGGACGCCTGTATGGAGTCGCTTCTGAAGGGGCGCGACTTCGTCCTGCCGTCGGCTGCGTCGCTGTCGGTGAAGAACCTGTGGGCCCGTGGGTGCGATCTCGCCGAGGACTTCCCCGCGACTCTGCGGGGGGAGCCGCTGCCCTACTTCGTCGATTGGCTGCTCCACCGGGTCTGCCTCGTCGACATCCGCGCCCATGACCGGGACAACGGGTGGGAGATCTTCGAGACCATGAACGACCGGGGCGCGCGGCTCACGCCGCTCGACCTCCTCAAGGGCTTCCTGCTGTCCCACTCCGGTCAGAACTACGGCGAGCTCAACAAGGCATGGCGGGACATGCTGTCGGGGCTGACGAACGCCGGCGCCCATCCCAGCGACTTCATCAAGACCCTCCTTCAGGCGCGCTACGTTCAGCCGGACACCCCGGACCTCGACAAGATCGACGGATCGTTCCACGAGTGGGTCCGTGAACACGCAGAGTTGCTTGAGCTCACGCGCCCCGATCAGTTCCGTCGGTTCATCACCGATGTCCTCGTTCCCTCCGCCGAGAGGTACTCGCTCATTCAGAGGGCTACGGCGGAGCACGTCGCTGGTCTCGAGGCGGTCCGGTACAACGCGGACAACGGTCTCACCGCTCAGTTCACCTTGCTGACTGCGGCGATGAGGCCGGAGGACGACGAGGACACCTTCATCGCCAAGGCCCAGTTGGTGGCTCGCTTCCTGGACCTAATGCTGGCTCGCCGCATGGCGAACAGCGCGCCGATCCAGAACGTCGAGGTGCTCCCCGAGATCACGCGGTTGGTGCCCCTGGTGCGGGACGCGACGACCGTCGAGGAGCTCTCCCAGCTCCTGGGCCGGGAGGCGGCCCAGATCGACATCGACTTCTCGGGGATCAATACCTTCAAACTCCGCAGCGACAACCGCAAGCAAGTGCGTTACCTCCTCGCGCGGATGACCGCTTTCGTCGAGGGCGGGAACGGAAACCCGGACCGCACCGCGGAGTACCTCGGTCTCGAGGCGGGCGCGCGCCCTCACGAGATCGAGCACATCTGGGAGAACCACTACGACCGGCACAAGGAGGCCGGCAGCGAGGAGCAGTTCCGCAACCAGCGTGACCAGCTCGGCGCTCTCCTTCTGCTCCCGAAGTCGGACAACGCGAGCTACCAGGACGCCGTCTACGAGCGGAAGGTCGGGTTCTACCGGCGACAGAATCTCCTGGCGGCTCTCCTGCACCCCGAGTCCCACGAGCGCAATCCCCGGCTGAGGCGGTTCATCGAGGCCCACGACCTGGCGAAGCTCGCGAAGCCGTACGGCGACTCGTTCCCGCCCTCAGCGATCAAGGAGCGGCAGCGTCTGTACCGGCGTCTGTGCGAGCTGCTGTGGGACCCGGCAAGTCTGGGATTCATCCTGCCCGCTGGCCAGACAGCAAAGCGGGCCGCTTCCACGCGCGCGCACTACGGGATCACCCCGGCCCAGCTGATCGCCGTCGGGCTGCTCAAGCCCGGCGCCCGGATCAGCACGACCGGCAAGAGGGAGACCCAGTACGCTGTTCTGCTCGAGGACGGACGCGTGAAGCTGGACAACGGCGCTGTCTACGACGCCCTGTCAACCGCGGGGCAGATGGCACTGAATATCACGTCGTGCAACGGGTGGAGCACCTGGCAGGTGGAGACCGAGAACGGCACCGAGAAGCTGATCAAGATTCGACAGCGGGCACTCGAGCGCGGGCTCATCACCTGACCGGCAGCAACCCCCTCTGCCGCGGCCGGGCACAGAGTCGTCAAGACGTCTGTGCCCGGCCGCAGCAGTATCCGGCTGCGCTGGCGGTGGCCCGTGGGGCCCGAGGCCGGCCGCCGGAACGGTGTGGGTTTCAGGTCACGCCGTCGCTGATCATCTCTTCCAGGTGCCGCCTGAGCTTGGCTTCCTCCTGGAGGACCTTCTCCCTGGCTTCTCGCACCTGGGTCTGGACAGCTACCCACACGTCCGCCAACTTCTCCTGCTCAGGAAGCGGCGGAAGCGGAACGGCGAGTTCACGTACGTCGGTGCTGTTGATGGTGGCAAGGTTGGTGGTCTTCTTTGCCCGGCGCCGGAAGTGGCTCCTCGCCGGGGCCGTCTGCATGTAGGCGAGCAGGTACTCGGGGAGCAGTTGGTCCCGGTCCGTCCGGACGCGAAGAACGTGGTTCTGATGGACGCAGCCGGGGATCTGGCCGGCCCACAGCGCGGGGCGTCCGACAAGCTCGGCGCTGTTGCCTTCGCACAGGAGAACATCGCCCGCCTGGAGAAGGAACGGGTCCACTGACCCCGGCGGGACCTCGATCTGCTTGATCTCAGTCAGATCGAAGTAGCCATCCTGGACGTTGGCCACGCGCAGGTAGGGGCGTGCGTTGGGGCCGGGGCGGTTGGCGGGGCTCTTCTGCAACCCGTAGGACACGACGGCAAGCTCGCCGAGGGGACGGATGGGGTAGTCGCTGGTGAGTTCGGTCGACACGCCCCGGGCTGTGTGGACCGCCGCGGGCACCGACCACGCCCCGAGCCGACCGCTGTCCACGACGAAGGGGAAGCGGATCGGGGCGGCATCCGAGGCGGACAGGCCTAGGAACCGGGTGATCTCCCGGATGCCTTCCGCCGGAGCGGTCTGCGTGATGGTTCGTGCTTCCGCGATCCGCTTGAGCGCCTCCTGCTCGGCGAGGACGATCCGCTCCTGCTCAGCAAGGCTCGGAACGGGGATGGTGAGGGTCTCGAACAGCTCGGGTGCCACGCGCTTGCGTCCGCTGTGTCCGACGACGAGGGCTTCCACCTGGCTGCGAAACACCTCGGTGCGGCACAGCAGACGCATGTACTCGGGCAGCAGGTGCCCGGGCGAGCGCACGTCGTAGATCGGGTATTCGGCGCTGAACGCCAGACTCCCGTGTTCCTCGGGCACGACACCGATGGCGCCGTTGCGGACATCGATCTTGCTGAACACCACGTCCCCAGGACGCGCGGCGAACGAGCGTCCCTTCAGCGCGGCATCGGCCGGCCTCAGGGACATGCTGCCGTCGAAGTGGATGCTCCCGAGGCGCAGGCCGCCCGGGTTGGACTCGCTGCGACGCACGGCCACGTCGCCGATCGGGCGAAGCTCCTGCGGCGGGCGGTGCCAGGTTCGGGCGAGGATGTGTTTGACGTCCCATCGCTCCAGGACGTGGGACGCCGTGACGCGAATGACCGCGCTCACAGGGTCGGCTCCTGTTCCTGGGCGTCGTCGAGCGCGAGTTTTGCCTCCACCTGTTCGCGGTAGCCGTCCGGATCGGCCTGGAACTTCCGGAGCCCCTCCAGGATCCCCGGCAGGTCGTTGGCCACACCGCCGCCGGTCTCCCCGGTTCCCGTGATGCCTGCGGCCTTGGCTTCCGCCATGAAGACGGGGTAGCTGAAGCGCTGCTTGGCCAGGTGCCTGACCATCGCGTCCTTCTTGCGCTCCAGTTCGGCCTCCTCGCGCGCGTGCTGACGGGCCAGCTCCCTGCTGCGGGCCTTGTCATCCTCGGTGACCGCCGCCTTCAGCAGACGCTTCTTCACCGTCAATTCCCGGCTCCCCGGCGGGCCTGCTGCTTCCAGCCGACTGATCTCGTCGATCAGTGGCGCAAGGTCCTCTCGGTCGTACGTCTGCGAGCGCCGCAGTAGGGCCTCCAGTGCTTCCCGCTCCGGTGCGAGGTCCTCCTCGACTTCCCTGGCCGCCTGCTCCTTGAGCTCGGCGAGCTGGTGCGCCTCCTCCTCGGTGAAGCGCGTCAGGAACACCAGGGAGGTCTTCACCGTCGCCTTGGAGCTCGCGAAGACCTCCTGCGGAACGGACACCACGGCCGTCAGCTTGGCGTGGTCTTCCACGTACTCCCGAAGCCACGACATCGAGGGGTTGTTGAGGATCCCGTCGGGCAGGACGATGCCCATGCGTCCACCCGGCTCGAGCAGCCTGATGCAGCGCTCGACAAAGAGCGTCTCGGTACTGCGCGACGGGCGGACCTTGGCCGCGTCCAGGGGGCCCGCAATCGGGTCCCGGCCGATGTCGAAGAGCTCTATGATCGGCCGACTGCGCTTCTCGGCCTCCTTCATGCGTCGCTGGGACGACAGCCAGAGGTCACCGAGCTTCGCCCCGTACTCGTCCACCAGATGCGGGTCGCTCAGCGCGCTGGTCTGGGCTGTCGAGCCAACGAGCTGGTCCTTCGTCACCGTGGCACCGAACGGAGGGTTGCTGAGCACCACCTGGAAGGAGCCTTCGTAGACGTCACGGATGTCGAGCAGGCCGTCGTGGTGGTAGATGCCGCTGTGCCCGTCACCATGCATGATCATGTTCATCTTGCTGGTACGTGCGGCCCTGGTCTCCGCATCGACCCCGCGGATGCAGTCCCGTGCTGCCCGGTGCAGGCGCCCGTTCTCGTTTTGAACGTCGAGGTCCTGGTTCAGCTCGGCGTAAGCCTCGTCGATCTTCTCCAGCAGGATCTCCTGGCTCCACTTCTCAGCCTTGGCCTGCTGTTCCAGCTCAGCCCGACGGGCCGCCTTGCTGCTTTGCACGTCGTGCTCGATGCTCGCGCGCACGCGGCCCAAGGCGGTGATGAGGAAGCCCCCGGTGCCGGCCGCAGGGTCGATGACCCGCTCGCCCTCCTGAGGATCGAGCACGTCGACCATGAAGTTGACCAGCGGCCTCGGGGTGAAGAACTGCCCCAGATCACCGCGGAAGGTGTCGCCCAGGAAGCGTTCGAAGGCCAGGCCCTTGACGTCCTCCCCGGTGTCGGAGAGATTGAACTTCTCCAACTTTTTGACGATCGTCTCCAACGTCGCCATCGAGATATTGAGGACATCCCGCGCCCCGAACAGTTGATCCCTCTTGTAGTAGTCCTTCGTGATGTCGAAGAGCTTCTCGAGGACCTTGCTGGGATCCTCGCGCAGGAGATTGTTCTTGGCCACGTCGCGCAGAGTGTCCGTGGTGAAGACCTCTCCCCGTCCTGACCGTTCGAAGGCCATCTTGATGAAGAGGATCTTGGAGATCTCGTCGAAGGCCGCGCCCGGGTCCATCTTGTGGTTGTCACGCAGGATGCAGTGGCAGTCGAACAAGAGGCGCTGGAACTCGTCGCGAGTGAACGCCTTTGTGGACCTCCGGATCTCCGCCAGTCGCTTCTCGTTCTTCAGCTCGGATGCCTTGGGCACGCTGGCGATCTCCACGCTCTCACCCGGGAAGCCGGGTGAGAGCTTGAAGTAGGAGGTCGTCTTGCTGTTGTGGAGCACGAGGAACTCGACGCCAGCGCTGCGAGCATAGCTCTCGCCCTGCTCGTAGTCGGCCCGGCGGATCGGGACGTTCTCCGCCTTGGTCTCGACCACCATGACGTAGTTGCGATTCTCCGAGAGTGCCTGGGGGGATTCGGCGACCACGATGTCTGCGCGGACAGACTTGCGACCTGAGGCGGCGCGGGCTTCCTGACGCATCTGACCGAGGTCGTAACCCCACTGTGTGTGCATGCGGTGGATGAACTCTTGCCGGACGAGTTCCTCGGGCTTGGCGAGCAGCCATGTCTGCTTCAGCGGAGCCCAGACCCAGTTCCCGTCACGATGCAGCGGTTCATGGCCGTCCCGGTAAGGGCTCGCAGGGGCGACCTTCGGCTTGCGTCCCGCTGCCACGGTCGACTTCGACATCCTGCTCCTTGTTGTCTGAACTGCTACACGGCGACGCCAACGATGGTCGGCTCGGTAAGCCGCTCGAGTGCACCTAGCTGGCGCTGGGCCGACGGCGCGTCATCGCCAGCGATCTTCGTTGGGGCCGCCAGCAGGGTCAAACCGTCCCGCCACAGGATAACAATCGGCGGGGAACGGCCCGGCCAGACGCATTCAGCGCTTGGCCGGGCCTGCTGTGCCGACGCAACAGCGTCATACAGTCAACGAGCCCGGTGCCTGCACCGCACGATCGAGTGCGTCCACGGCCGCCCGGTGCCATTGCCTGCGGAGCACGGGATCACGATCGGCGATCCGCCCGAAGCGCGTCTCGTACGGCTCCAGGGACGCGCGGACGGTCCGGTACAGGTCGGGGTGGCGGCGCACGAGCTCTTCGTTCGCTGCCTGTGCTGCGCTTGCGGCGACCTTCGCCCCGGGTGCCACCTGGTTCGCGATGGCGATTACGTCCATGGTGCTTTGAGAGGACGTTAAGTCCGTTTCTGGATGATCTGGTGTCGCCCGTTCGTGGGTACGGAGGCTTTCGAGCCGACTCGCGTGTCGTGTGCATGATGGGGTCGGGGCATGGAACGGATGCCGTACTCAACAGACTTGTCCGACGGGCAATGGGCCTTGATCGAGCCGCTGGTCACCGCCTGGAAGAAGGAGCGGGTGTCGCGATCGGCGACCGGAGACCCGGGCTCCTGTGACCTGCGCGAGGTCGTGAACGCCCTGCTGTACCAGAACCGGACGGGCTGTCAGTGGCGGCTCCTGCCGCACGACCTACCTGCCTGGTCGGCGGTGTTCTACTACTTCACCCTGTGGCGCCAGGACGGCCTTGACCAGCGGATCCAGGAGATCCTGCGCTGCCAGGTGCGTGAGCGGGCCCGCCGATTAGAGGACCCGTCCCTGGTGATCATCGACACTCAGTCCGTCCGCGCGGCGGCCGGCGTGCCGAAGGAGACCACGGGGCTGGACGCAAACAAGAGGACGCCCGGAAGGAAGCGGGGACTGGCCGTCGACGTGCTGGGCCTGATCATCGGCGTGGTGGTCCTGGCCGCGAGCGCACACGACAACGAGGCCGGCATCGCTCTGCTGGACCAGGCGGCCGAACGGTGCGGGATGCGTCTGGAGAAGGCCCTGGTCGACCAGGGCTTCAAGGACGCCGTGATCATCCACGGGGCGGTGAAGGACATCACCGTCGAGGTGGTCCGGCGCAACCCCGACGACGCGGGCAAGGGGTTCGTCCCGCAACCGAAGCGGTGGGTGGTCGAGCAGGTCAACGGCACCCTCATGCTCCACCGGCGCCTCG
>NZ_KK853997.1:2929623-2950301 GCF_000696185.1 Kitasatospora cheerisanensis KCTC 2395
CGCCCGCGACTACGATCACCGGCCCGACAACGCCGCCTCCCGCGTCTACTGGGCCTCCACAGCCGGCATGCTCCGCCGCCTGACCGCCCCCAGCCCCGCCTGGCGCGACGACGTCGAGCTGGCTGCGTGAACGTCACCGAACTCCTGCGGCTGTTGCAGGCCGAACACGACGAGACCGCCGCACGCGCCGACTACCTGCGCGAACAGATCGAGCGACTCACCGGCGCCCTGGCCGAGGTCGAGGCCCGCCTCGCCGAGATCGTCACCACCGGCAAGGTCATCGACGGCCTCACCCTTCCCGACCATGAACCGGCCCCTGCGGAGACCGCCACCGTCTACCAGCAGATCGTGACCGCCTTCAACGAGCACCCCGGGCAGGTCTTCCGGGTCCGCGACCTGCACGAACTCCTCGGACTGCCCGCCGACGAGCCCTCGATCAACCTCACCCGCTCCCGCCTGGGACGACTCGTTCGTCAGGGACTCCTCGACCAACCCGGACGCGGGCGCTACCAGAAACGGACTTAACGTCCTCTAAGGCCATCGATATCGGCCTTCTGCTGGCGGACGTGATGACACCGGAGCCGATGCGTCCGGCATGGGATGACGCCCTGCGCTACTCGATGCTCCGCGTGCCCTACGAGAGGCTCCTGTCGCTGGACGAGCGTCTCGCCCAGGCCGCCGCCCGTCCGGTGATCTACCCCGAGACCCTGATCTTCGACCACGGCAAGCCCTACCAGTCCGACGTCGTGCGCCGTGCCTGCCGCTCCTGGAAGATCGACATCCAGGACGCGCGCAAGCTCAAGCCCACCGACAAGCCCCACGTCGAACGGCTCTTCGGCACCATCCGCGAGCAGTTCTCCATGCACGTCGCCGGTTACAAGGGCTTCAACGTCGCAACCCGCGGCCGCACCGTCGAGGAGCAGGCCCGTTGGAGCATCGACGAGATCGCCGAGTTCTTCGCCGAGTACGTCGTCGCCGTCTACCAGCAGAACTCGCACTCAGGACTGCACCTGTACGGGTTCCCCGACCTTGAGGTCTCCCCGAACGAGGCATACGCGATGGCTCTGGGCTCGGCCGGCTTCGTCGACTGCCCGAGGGATCCGAACCTGTACTACGAGCTGCTGCCGATCGCCGACAACGGCGGCCGGGTCATCAACTCCTACGGCGTGGAGATCAACTACCTCGTCTACAACGCCGAGGTGCTCTACCAGTTCCGCAAGGCCAAGTCGCCGTACCCGAACGAGCTGTGGCCCATCCGCTATGACCCGCGCAATCTCCTACACGTGTACTTCCACAACCCGCGCGACAAAAAGTGGTACACGCTGCGTTGGACCCACGCGCTCAGCGACCTGCAGCCGTTCACCGACATCACCCTGCGCGAAGCCAAACGCTTGCTCGTCCAGCGCGGGGCCGACGCCTCCAAGCAGACCAACATCGCCCAGGCCCTGCGGGAGCTGCAGAACCGCACCGACGCCCCCGAGACCTGGACCAAGGGAACCCGCAAGCGCTGGACCCGCGACCGCCACCGCGCCCACGCGCAGGCTGCCGACGCCCTGCGCTCCATCCCGGCCGTGCCGGCACCGCAGCCCCGCCACCCGTTCCGCAGACCCGCAAGCCCACCATCACCGCCCTGCACGCCGTCCCAGACCTGTTCGACGAGAACGACGACCTCGATCTCGACGCCATCCAGCCCGCCACCGTGTGGAACCCGCGCACCAACCAGGAGAACTAAGCACGTGGCCGCCATCGCCTTCCCCGACGACGACCCTCGCTACTTCGAGCACCCGGGCCTCTCCGAGCCCCGTACGAAGGAGGAATGGCGCGCCTACCTCGACTCCGAGCCGCCCACCAAGCCTGACAGGCTCTCCCTGGAGCTGTACGAGCAGCTCAGCGCCAAGGAGAAGACCCTGCACAACAAGGCCCGCAACGCCCACCACAGCGCCCTGGTGATCGTCCGCACCGCCAAGATGGAGGCCATCCATCACCAGATTCGCCGCCGGATGGTCACCAACGCCCACCAGCCGGCCGGCGCCCGCCGTGGCATCGTCCTGGACGGCCCCGCCACCTTGGGCAAGTCCACCCTGGTCAAGATGTTCGGCTACGACTTCGAACACGGCCTGCGCGAAGAGTTCCCCGAGCGCTTCGAACGCAGCTACCGCGTCGACAACCGCTCGATCGACTACACGCCCGTCGTGTACGTCAACATCCCCTCCCAGGCCACCCCGAAGGACCTGTCCATCGCGCTGGCCGACTACATGGGCATGGGGTACCGCTCGGGCGCGACCAAGAGCACCATCACCAACCGGCTCCTGGACGAGATGCGCCGCTGCGGCGTGGAGCTGGTGATCATCGACGACGCCCACTTCATGGACCTGTCCCTCAGGGAAGGCAAGGTCGTCAACGACCACCTGAAGTTCATCGCCAATCACACCGCGGCCACCTTCATCTACACCGGCGTCGACCTCAAGCACTCCGGGCTGTTCCTGGAAGGCGCCGGCGGATCCCGCGTCACCCAGACCTCCGGCCGCAACACCTTGCTTCACATCGAGCCGTTCTCTATCGAGACGCGGCAGGACAAGGCCGACTGGGTCAGCGTCATCGCGTCGATGGAGGACGCCCTCGTGCTCTACCGGCACCAGCCCGGCACTCTCAAGCGCGCCTGGAAGTACCTTCACCAGCGCACCGGAGGCAACATCAGCTCACTCGCCGAGCTGATCCGGGAGTCCGCCGCCGAAGCCGTCATGACCGGCGCCGAAGCCGTCGACCGCAAGCTCATGAGCAGCATCGTGATCAACGAGAACGCTCAGACCACCTACGACACCTCATGGCACGAGGAGCCCCAGCCGCCCATCGTGTCGAGCGACCCTGACGACGGAGAGACGGCCGCCAGCTGAAGCCTCGCTTGGAATCCACCGGCGATCACGGACTAAAGCGCCAGGTCAGCGACGCCGTGGGGCATAGTCCAGATGGCTCAAAAGTGGCTCAGGACACGCTGTCCGCTGTTCCCACCGAGCAGCAAATCGCTAAACTTAGAGCCAGGGAGACGTCATAGTCTTCCGGTGAGCCCTAGGCCCCGTCCACGCGACGGGGCCTTTGTGCGTCTAGGGGTACCAGGTCAAGCTGTGCTGGACCTTCGGCTGGATTCGCTCCCACAACTTCTCGTTGGCCCGCCTTGCGCGATCATCGACGTCCGCCTGGCTGCTGATACGCCGGTGGAGGTACGCGATGAGATCCGCAGCTTGCACCAGTCTGCTCGCCCGGGACGGCGCGAAGTGCATGGTGTCCACGATGCGCGTGAGCTGCTTCGCGCGATAGCCCCATGTCCCCACAGACTTGTAGTAGGCCAGCTCATCGCGATAGCCGTCCTGCCCGGGGACCTCGTCGGCGATCATCAAGGCGAACTCGTTTTGGGAACGCGCGTACTCCTCGACTCGCTCAAGCAGGTGGGTGAGAACAATCGAGTGGGGCGCGTCATGGTTATCGCCATAGCGCCTCTGGAGGCCAGCAAGGTCGACGCCGCGGATAATGATCTTTACGTCGTGGTCGGCTACGGCCTGGAAGGCGCCGTTGTAGACGCCAATCCTCGCTCGGACCAGCGGTCCCATCTTCTTCCAGTGACCCTTGGCCTGGAAGATGTCGTGGCCGTGGAGTTCGGCTCCCGCGGGGACGTCGTAGGAGCACGCCGCCTCAGCGACCACCTTGTCGAGAGCCTTGGCGAGTGAGATCGCCTCGGTGTCGGGACACAGGAGGGCCGCGATGTAGTACGCGGTGTCCGAGTAGCTCTCGTCAACGTAGGTCAACAGCACGGACCAAGGTTAATCCTCCCGAGTGGTGAGCATCGCGGACGTACGTCGGGGCCCACGCGGCTCAGCCCAGATAGGGCGGGGGCGCCCGTCCAGGGCTGCCGTGCCGATTACCGAACGTGACTGCTGACCATCTGCCTCAAATGACCATGTGCGCACTGAAATCTTTCGTGCGGTGGAAGCCACAAGATCCACCGCACGAAAGGTTTCAGCTCCCAGGTCAACGGCTCGGCGACTGAAATCATTCGTGCCGTCCGACACCCCTTCTCCTGCCGCGCCCCCGCGAAACCGCCCGCCCGTGACGATCCGTCAACTTCCCGGCCGCAGCAGCCGCTGAGCACCGGCGCGGGAAACGCCGCACGGGCGCAGGAGAGGCTCCTGCGCCCGTGCCGGTGAGGGGTTCCGGTTACTGCTGCTCGGCGGCCGGCTCCAGGATGGCCACGCACTCGAAGTGGTGGGTCATCGGGAAGAGGTCGAAGGCGCGCAGCGAGACGGGGCGGTAGCCGCCCTCCCGGAAGAAGGCGAGGTCGCGGGCGAGGGCCGCCGGGTCGCAGGCGACGTAGGCGATGCGGCGGGCCTCCAGGGAGCAGAGGTGGGCGACGGTGTCGCGGCCGGCGCCGGCCCGCGGCGGGTCGAGGACGATCAGGTCGGTGGAGGTGATGCCGGTGCGGGGCAGCAGGGTCTCGACCTTGTCGCACTCGATCCGGACGTTCTCCAGGGCGGCGAGGTTGTGCCGGGCGTCCAGCACGGCCTGCTTGCCGGACTCGATGCCGAGCACCGCGCCCTCCTCACCGACCCGGTCGGCGAGCGCGCCGGCGAACAGGCCGACGCCGCAGTACAGGTCGAGGGCGCTCTCGCCCCACTGCGGGTCGAGGCCGGTGAGGACGGCGTCGACCAGGGTGTCGGGGGCGGCGGGGTGGATCTGCCAGAAGCCGCCGTTGGAGACCCGCCAGGTGCGGTCGGCGGCGCGCTCGCGGACGAAGGCGCGGCCGTGGACGCGGTGGAACAGGTCCTGCTCGTCGATCCGGGCGATGGAGGTCTCCCGGTCGAGTTCGACCAGCGGCAGCTGCTCGCCGGGCCGCGGCCGCAGGATCACCTGCCGGTCGGAGGAGCCGGACGCGGCGATCGCCTCGACCGCGGCCACGCCGGTCCAGTCGCGGGACTCGATGCCCAGTTCGGTGACGCCGTCCGCGGCGATCAGGCAGCGGTCGATCGGCTGGACCTCGTGCGAGCGGTGCTTGCGCAGCCCGATCGAGCCGTCCTCGGCGACGGCGTACTGCATGCGGGTGCGCCAGGCCGGGACCTCGCCGGCCGGGAGCTTGCCGCCGACCGGCTCGACCGAGCCGTCCCAGCGGGCCTCCTCGGGGGTGAGGCCGGCCAGCTTGGCGAGCTGCTCGGTGAGCACCGCGCCCTTGAGCTTGCGCTGCCCGCCGGGGGTGACGTGCTGCCAGTCGCAGCCGCCGCACTTGCCGGGGCCGGAGAACGGGCAGGGCGCCTCGATCCGCTCCTTGGCGCCCTCCAGCACCTCCACCGCGTCGGCCCGCAGGAACCGCGAGGTGGTGGTGCCGTCGGTGACCTGCGCGATCACCCGCTCGCCGGGCAGCGCGTGCCGGACGAACAGCACCCGGCCCTCGTGCCGGGCCACGCAGTGCCCGCCGTGCGCGACCGGCCCGACCTCGACCTCGTAGCGCTCGCCGACCAGCGGGTCGCCGGACGGCTGGCGCAGCACCGGCTTGGCCGGCCGCAGCACCTTCGGCGTCCGCACCGCACCGGGCCTGCGCCCCTGCCGGTCGGCCTTCTTCTGCCCCTCGCCCTGAGCGGCCCGCGAGCCCTGAGCGCCCTTGGCGCCCTGCGCTCCCTGAGCCCCCTTGCCGCCGCCCTGGGCGCCGCGCCGGTCGCCCTTCGCGGCCGCCGGGCGCTCGGCCGGCCGCTCCGCGGGCCGCTGCTCGCCGGGCACCGGCGGCAGGCTGCGGGCGGTGTTGCCCTCGCGGTCGGTGGCTTCGGGCCGGGACGGCCGGCTGCTCCAGCGCGGGTGCGCCACCTGCCCGGGCTTGGCGCCGGACGTGCGGCCGGGGCGGCCCTGGCGACCGGAGGAGCGGGGCGGGTTGTTGCGGGTCAAGGGGAGCTTCCTTACGCGATACGGACGGCAGAAGACGGACGGTGGAGAACAACGGCGGCCCGTGGCGGACCGGGAGCGATCCGCCACGGGCCCATTGAAGGCCATGGGGAGGCCGGACGGGCTGCGCCGCTCAGTCGCGCGGCGCGGCGTCGTCCTTGCCGCTCCCGGACTCCCCGGTGGCCCGCCCGGCCCCCGGGCGGGGCTCGCCGCGGCGGACCGCGCCGGGCGCGGACCACGCCTTCGGCGCCTTGCGGCGCTCCGAGGACTCCAACTGCCAGGGTACGGACGTCACCATCACGCCGGGCTTGAACAGCAGACGTCCCTTGAGGCGCAGCGCGCTCTGGTTGTGCAGCAGGTGCTCGTACCAGTGGCCGACCACGTACTCGGGGATGTAGACCGCGACGACGTCGCGCGGCCGGTCGCGGCGCAGGTTCTTCACGTACTCCAGGACCGGGCCGGTGATCTCGCGGAACGGCGAGTCGAGGACCTTCAGCGGCACGTCGATGCCGCGCTCGTCCCACTCCTTGCGCAGCGCCGCGGTGTCGGCCGGGTCCACGTTGACGGTGACGGCCTCCAGGACGTGCGCCCGGGACAGCTGGGCGTAGGCGAGGGCGCGCAGCGCGGGCTTGTGCAGCTTGGAGACCAGGACGACGGCGTGCACCCGGGTCGGCGGGGCGACGTCCTCGGCCTCCTCGACGGCCTGCAGCTCGGAGTTGACGCTGTCGTAGTGGCGGCGGATCGCCTTCATCATCACGAACAGCACCACCATCAGCGCGATCGCGATCCAGGCGTGGCCGATCTTGGTGGCGAGCACCACGATCAGCACGGCCATGGTCATCACCAGGCCGAAGGTGTTGATCGCCCGGCTGCGCTGCATGCGGGCGCGCTTCTTCGGGTCGGTCTCGGTCTTCAGCAGCCGGGTCCAGTGCCGGATCATGCCGGACTGGCTCATGTTGAAGGCCACGAACACGCCGACGATGTACAGCTGGATCAGCCGGTTCGGGTCGGCGCCGAACGCCACGATGAACAGGATCGCCGCGCCGGCCAGCAGCACGATGCCGTTGGAGAACGCCAGCCGGTCGCCGCGGGTGTGCAGCTGCCGCGGCAGGTAGCGGTCCTGGGCCAGGATCGAGCCGAGCACCGGGAAGCCGTTGAACGCGGTGTTCGCGGCCAGCACCAGGATCAGGCCGGTGGTGCCCGCGACGAAGTAGAAGCCCGGGGTGAAGTTGGAGAACACCGCCTCGGAGATCTGCGCGAGGACGGTCTTCTGGTGGTAGTCGGCGGGCGCGCCGATCAGCTGCTCGGCCGGGTTCTCCGCCATCTGCGTCCCGGTCAGATGCGCCAGGTAGATGATGCCCATGAACATCGTGACGGCGATGCTCGCCATCATCAGCAGCGTGGTCGCCGCGTTCTTGCTCTTCGGCTTGCGGAAGGCCGGCACGCCGTTGGAGATCGCCTCCACGCCGGTGAGCGCGGCACAGCCCGAGGAGAACGCCTTCAGCAGCAGGAACACCAACGCGAACCCGCCCAGCGCCCCGTTCCCGGGCGTCGCCTCCAGGTGGTACGCCGAGCTCTCCGCGGGCAGCGCCGCGTTGAACCCGAAGTGCCGCACCAGGCCGTAGACCACCATGCCGAGCACGCCGACCATGAACGCGTACGTCGGCACCGCGAACGCGGAGCCGGACTCGCGCACGCCGCGCAGGTTCATGCCCATCAGCAGGATGACCAGGAACACCGACAGCGCCATCTCGTGCCCGCGCAGCGCCGGCACCGCCGACACCACGTTGGCGACGCCGGAGGTGGTGGACACCGCCACGGTGAGGATGTAGTCGACCATCAGCGCGCTCGCCACCACCAGGCCGGAGTTCGGCCCGTGGTTGACGGTGGCGACCTCGTAGTCGCCGCCGCCGCTGGGGTACGCGTGCACGTTCTGCCGGTACGAGGCGACCACCGCGAGCATGACGACGGCGACCACGAGGCCGATCTGCCAGGAGAAGTGGATCGCCGACGCGCCGGCCAGCGACAGCGTGAGCAGGATCTCCTCGGGCGCGTACGCCACGGAGGAGAGCGCGTCCGAGGCGAACACCGGCAGCGCGATGCGCTTGGGGAGCAGCGTCTCCCCCAGCTTGTCGCTGCGCAGCGCACGCCCGATCAGGATGCGTTTCGGTAGGTCAGCAGGCATAGGCACAGCAAGGAATCGTAAGGGCTCCCGGTGGCACTCGATGCCTTCCGGGGCCACCTTGGTCGAGACTGCGTTCGGTGGACCGGCTAGCGTGTCGGAATAAGAGTTAGCGGGCAACACCCCGTTGCCCCTCGCGTCGGATCACAGGCGCGGTCGACAACTCGCCCCTGCAATCGGGGGCACGGAAGGACGATGAGCGGTGTTTACGCAGGTCATGACCCCAACGGATCGGGTGAGGTAGTCGCGTGCACATCGTCATCATGGGCTGCGGGCGCGTGGGCTCCGCCCTCGCCAGAACGCTCGAGAAACAAGGCCACTCGGTCGCGGTCGTCGATCAGGACCCGACCGCCTTCCGTCGGCTCGGCGCGGGCTTCAACGGCCGCCGGGTCACCGGCGTCGGCTTCGACCAGGACACCCTGAGGGAAGCCGGCATCGAGGAGGCGGGCGCCTTCGCCGCCGTCTCCAGCGGTGACAACTCGAACATCATCGCCGCCCGGGTCGCCCGCGAGAACTTCGGCGTCGAGCACGTCGCGGCCCGCATCTACGACCCGCGCCGCGCCGAGGTCTACCAGCGGCTGGGCATCCCGACCGTCGCCACCGTCCGCTGGACCGCCGACCAGATGCTGCGCCGGCTGCTGCCGAGCGGCGCCGAGCCGGTCTGGCAGGACCCGTCGGGCGCCGTCCAGCTCGCCGAGGTGGCCTTCGCCCCGGCGTGGATCGGCCACCGGCTGTCCGACCTGGAGGCCTCCGCCGGGGTCCGGGTGGCGTTCGTCACCCGGGTCGGCGAGGGCGTGCTGCCCACCCCGCAGATGGTGGTGCAGGAAGGCGACCTGGTGCACGTGATGCTGCGCCGCAACGAACTGACCGCGGTCGAGGCGGCCTTCGCCAAGGGCCCCGAGGAGGCTGGTCACTGATGCGCGTCGCCATCGCCGGAGCCGGTGCCGTCGGCCGTTCCATCGCCGGAGAGCTGCTGGAGAACGGCCACGAGGTCCTGCTGATCGACAAGAACCCGAACTCCATCTCGGTGGAGCGGGTCCCGCTGGCGGAGTGGCTGCTCGCCGACGCCTGCGAGATCACCTCGCTCGACGAGGCCGCCCTGCAGCGCTGCCACGTGGTGATCGCCGCCACCGGTGACGACAAGGTCAACCTGGTCGTCTCGCTGCTCGCCAAGACCGAGTACGGGGTGCCCCGGGTGGTCGCCCGGGTGAACAACCCGAAGAACGAGTGGCTGTACAACGAGTCCTGGGGCGTGGACGTCGCCGTCTCCACCCCGCGCCTGATGTCGGCGCTGGTCGAGGAGGCCGTCAGCGTCGGCGACCTGGTCCGGCTGATGCGCTTCTCGCAGGGCAACGCCAACCTGGTCGAGCTCACCCTGGCCGCCGACACCGGCCTGGTCGGCACCCGGGTCGCGGACGTCGCCTGGCCGGTGGACACCGCGCTGGTCACCATCATCCGGGCCGGCCGGGTGCTGGTCCCCGGTGGCAGCGACACCCTGGAGGCCGGTGACGAGCTGCTGTTCGTCGCCGCCCAGGAGCGCGAGGAGGAGCTGGAGACGCTGCTCGCCGGCTGATCCGCCCCGCCGCACGAGGAAGGGCCCGCGCACCGCGCGGGCCCTTCGTCACTTCTGCGGCTCCTGCTCGTCCTCGTCGTCGAGGACCGCCTTGATCGGCGGCGGCGCCTTCAGCAGGATCTGCCAGGTCACGTACATCGCCAGCAGCAGCGGCGGGATGCCGAGCGCGACCTTCAGCCAGCCCAGCAGGTTGACGTTGTGGGTGAAGTACAGCGGGAAGAGGATCAGCGGCTTCAGGCCCATGATCAGCACCCAGGCCCAGGTCGCCCGGGTGTAGGCGGCCAGCCGGCCCGGGTTCTCCTTGCGCCAGGTGAACATCTCGCCGGTGATCGGGCCGAGCATCAGGCCGATCATCGGCCAGCGCACCAGCGCGGAGATCGCCAGCGCCACGCAGTAGCCGACGTTCCACAGCAGGCCCGGCAGGTAGAAGTCCTCGGCCTTGCCGGTCTTCATCGAGATCCAGGCGCCGATCGCCACGCCGAACACGCCCGAGAAGGCGTGCTGGATGGTCTCCCGGCGGGCCAGCCGGACCACCACGAACACCGCGCACAGGGCGAGCGCCGACCAGGCGGCGACCGGCACCTTGTGGGTGATGTTGAACGCGACGATGAACACCAGGCCCGGCAGCGTCATGTCGACCATGCCGCGGATGCCGCCGAAGGCCTTCAGCACCGTCTCGGCCGCCTCCTTGGAGGCGTCCCGCTCGTACCCGCTGCCCTGCCGGTCGTGCTGCTGCTGGGGGTCGGTCACCCGGATCGCCTCGGCCTCGTTGCTCACGCGGACTCGCTCCCGTGTCCCACCGGACGCAGCTCGTAGCGGGGGTTGAAGAGCACGCGGCGCCCGCGTGCGTGGCCGATCCGGCCGCTGGCGATCAGGCGGCGGCCCGGCTCGATTCCCACGATCGAGCGACGGCCCAGCCACACCACGTCCAGCGCCTCCGTCCCGTCGAACAGCTCGGCCTCCAGCGCGGGCACGCCCGCGCGGGGGCGGAGCGTGACGGTCCGCAGCGTTCCGGCCACGGTGACGACCTCCCGGTCGCCGCAGGCGGCGATCGGGGTGCAGCCCGCCTCGGCGGTGTCCTGCCGCAGTTCCTGGGCGGCCAGCTCCTCCGAGGAGGACGTCAGCCGGCTCAGCATGCGGCGGAAACGGCCCTGCGGCTGGTCGCCGATGTTGTCACCACTCATGCCGGAAGGGTACCGGTTCGCCACCGCCCGGCGGCAGAGCACCGGGGCCGGACCCGGCGGCCGGTCACGGCTCGAAGCGGTAGCCCATGCCGGGTTCGGTGATGAAGTGCCGGGGGTGCGACGGGTCGGCCTCCAGCTTGCGGCGCAGCTGCGCCAGGTAGACCCGCAGGTAGTTGGTCTCCTTGCGGTAGGCCGGGCCCCACACCTCCTGGAGCAGCTGGGTCTGGCTGACCAGCCGCCCGGAGTTGCGCACCAGCACCTCCAGCAGGTGCCACTCGGTGGGGGTGAGCCGGACGTCGGCGCCCTGACGGTTGACCTTCTTCGCGGCCAGGTCGACGGTGAACGACTCGGTGGCGACCACCGGCTCGCCCTCGGCGCTGACCGGCTCGGCGCGGCGCACCGCGGCCCGCATCCGGGCCAGCAGCTCGTCCATGCCGAACGGCTTGGTGACGTAGTCGTCGGCGCCGGCGTCCAGCGCCTCGACCTTCTCGTCGGAGGCGTGCCGGGCGGACAGCACGATGATCGGCACCCGGGTCCAGCCGCGCAGGCCGCGGATCACCTCGACGCCGTCCATGTCGGGCAGGCCGAGGTCGAGCACCACCACGTCGGGGTGGCGGGCGGCGGCGAGTTCCAGGGCGCTCGCGCCGTCGTGCGCGGAGTCCACCTCGTACTTGCGGGCCTTCAGGTTGATCACCAGGGCGCGGACGATCTGCGGTTCGTCGTCCACCACGAGGACCCGGGTCATGCGGGACCGGCCTTTCCGTTGTCGGCGTGGTCGTTCAGGTCGACGGCGGGCAGGGAGACCACCATGGTCAGCCCGCCGCCGGGAGTGTCCTCGGCGGTGACGGTGCCGCCCATCGCCTCGGCGAAGCCGCGCGCCACCGCCAGGCCGAGCCCCACGCCGGTGCCGCGCGGGCGTCGCCGTAGCGCTGGAACGGGGCGAAGATCCGCTCCCGGGCCTCCTCGGGGACGCCCGGTCCGCGGTCGACGACCCGCAGCTCGACCCGGCGGGCGCGCCGCAGCAGGTCCGCCTTCACCAGCACCGGGCTGCCCGGCGGGCCGTACTTGACGGCGTTCTCCACCAGGTTGGCCAGCACCCGTTCGAGCAGACCGGCGTCGGCGTGCACCATCGGCAGCGACTCCGCCACGTCCAGCCGCACGCTGCCGGGCGGGACGCCGCCGAGCGCGAACGGCACCACCTCGTCCAGGTCGGTGGGCTGCAGCAGCGGGGTGACGGTGCCGGTCTGCAGGCGGCTCATGTCCAGCAGGTTGTTGATCAGGTGGTCGAGGCGGTCCGCGCCGGACTCGATGCCGGCCAGCAGTTCGGCCTCGTCCTCCGGGTCCCACTCGACGTCCTCGGCGCGCAGCGAGGTGACGGCGGCCTTGATCCCGGCCAGCGGGGTGCGCAGGTCGTGCGAGACGGCGGCGAGCAGCGCGGTGCGGATCCGGTTGCCCTCGGCCTCGCGGCGGGCGGCGGCGGCCTCCCCGGCCAGCCGGCGGCGCTCCAGCAGGACGGCGGCCTGGTTGGCGAACGCGCCGAGCATCCGCCGGTCCGCGGCGGGCAGCACCCGGCCGCGCAGCACCAGGGCGAGGCGTTCGCCGACCGGCACGTCCACGTCCGCCTGCTCGGGGCCGGCCGGCGGGCGCGGGCCGACCGCGGCGGCGGCGTGCCAGGGGTCGTGCGGGCCGGCGCGTTCGACCAGGGCCACGGCCTCCTGCTGGAAGGTCTCCCGGACCTGTTCCAGCAGCGCCGTCAGCACGCCCTCGCCGGTGGGGGCGCCGCGCAGCACGGTGCCGGCCAGCGCGGAGAGCGTCTGCGCCTCGGTCTGGGCGCGGGCCGCCTGGTGGCTGCGCCGGGCGGCCAGGTCGACGACGGTGGCGACCGCGATGCCGACCGCGGCGAAGATCGCCACCGCCATGATGTTCTGCGGCTCGGCGATGGTGAAGGTGTGAATGGGGGGCGCGAAGTAGTAGTTGAGCGCCGAGGAGGAGACCAGCGCGGACGCTATCGCCGGGAACAGGCCGCCGACCAGCGCCGCGCACACCGTCAGCGACAGGAACAGCAGCATGTCGGTGGACAGCCCCTGGTCGTGGAACCGGCTGAGCACCAGCGCCAGCAGCGGCGGCCCGGCCACGCCGATCAGCCAGCCCGCCACCGTCCGGGTCCGGCCCAGGTCGGTGACCTTGCGGACCGGGATCCGGCCCCGGCCGAGCGCCGCGTGCTCGTGGTTGACCATGTGGACGTCGATGTCCCCGGAGTCCCGGGCCACGGTCAGGCCGACGCCCGGCCCGTACACGTACTGCCAGACCTTGCGGCGGCTGGTGCCGATCACGATCTGGGTGGCGTTGACGCCGCGCGCGAAGTCCAGCAGGCCGGCCGCCGGGTCGTCGCCGAGCACCGAGTGGAAGCTGCCGCCGAGGCTCTCCACCAGCGCGCGCTGCTCGATCAGGGCTTGCGGCGAGGAGCCGGACAGCCCGTCCGAGCGCGAGATGTGCACGGCGAGCAGTTCGCCGGCGCTGGCCCGGGCGGCGATCCGGGCGGCGCGGCGGATCAGCGTGGCGCCCTCCGGGCCGCCGGTCAGGCCGACCACGATCCGTTCGCGGGCCTGCCAGGTGCCCTGGATGCCCTGCTCGGCGCGGTAGCGCTGGAGGTACTCGTCGACCCGGTCGGCCGTCCACAGCAGCGCGAGCTCGCGCAGCGCGGTCAGGTTGCCGGGCCGGAAGTAGTGGGCGAGCGCCGCGTCGACCTTCTCCGGCGCGTACACGTTGCCGTGCGCCAGGCGGCGGCGGAGCGCCTGCGGCGACATGTCGACCAGTTCGATCTGGTCGGCGCGCCGCACCACGTCGTCCGGGACGGTCTCCCGCTGCCGGACGCCGGTGATGCCCTCGACCACGTCGCCCAGCGACTCCAGGTGCTGGATGTTGACGGTCGAGATCACGTCGATGCCGGCCGCCAGCAGTTCCTCGACGTCCTGCCAGCGCTTGGCGTGCCGCGAGCCGGGGACGTTGGTGTGGGCGAGTTCGTCGACCAGCACGATCGCCGGATCCCGGTCCAGCACCGCGTCCAGGTCGAGTTCGGTGAATTCGGCGCCCCGGTGGTGCATGGTGCGGCGCGGAACGGTCTCCAGGCCGTCGAGCAGTTCGGCGGTGCGGGCGCGTCCGTGGGTCTCCACGAAGCCGACGACCAGGTCCGCGCCGCGGTCGAGGCGGCGGTGCGCCTCGGCGAGCATGGCGTACGTCTTGCCGACGCCCGGGGCCGCCCCGAGGTAGATCCGCAGCCGGCCGCGGCCCGTGTGCACCATGCCTTGAGATTACGGCCTGCGATCGGAATATCCGCTGATCAGACTGCCTTCGGTGAATAATTGTCAACTTCTTGACGGCCGTTGCTCCAGAATGCCGACCGGAACGGTCGACACGAGGGGACACCACCATGCGCGGACTTGTACTCGGCGGCGGCGGACTCGCCGGCATCTCCTGGGAGACCGGCCTGCTCCACGGCTTCGCCGAAGCCGGCCTCGACCTCCCCGCCACCGCCGACCACGTCCTCGGCACCTCCGCCGGCTCCACCGTCGCCGGCCAGCTCGCCTCCGGCCTCCCGCTCGCCGAACTCCACCGGCGGCAGACCGACCCCGACCGGCAGAACCACGAGATCGTCCCGCCCGCCGAAGCCCTCGGGGCGCTCTTCGAAACCATCGACGCCCTGACCGCCGAGATCACCGACCCCGCCGAACTGCGCCGCCGCATCGGCCGGCTCGCCCTCGACGCCGACACCGTCCCCGCCGCCGAACGGCACGCCGTCATCGCGGGCCGCCTCCCCTCCCACGACTGGCCCGCCTGGCCGCTCACCCTCACCGCCGTCGACGCCGACACCGGCGAACCCCGCACCTTCGACCGCCACAGCGGCGTCCCCCTGGTCGACGCCGTCGCCGCCAGCTGCGCCGTCCCCGGCATCTGGCCCACCGTCGAGATCGACGGCCGCCGCTACATGGACGGCGGCATCCGCAGCTGCAACAACGCCGACCTGATGACCGGTCAACAGACCGTCCTGGTCCTCGCCCCGCTGGCCGACACCCACCTCGCCGCCGAACTCGAGACCCTCCGGGCCACCGGCACGGTCCTCGCCGTCACCCCCGACGAGGACTCGCTGACCGCCTTCGGCACCAACCCGCTCGACACCGCCGTCCGCGCCCCCTCCGCTCGGGCCGGCCACGCCCAGGCCCGGCGGATCGTCGACCTGGTCCGCGACTTCTGGGCCTGACCCGCCTCCGGCTACTCGACGATCCGGCCGTCCCGCAGCTCCAGCACACTGTCCGCCAGGTCCATGAGCTGCGGGTCGTGCGTCGCCACCAGCGCCGTCACCCCCTCGCTGCGCACCACCGCCCGCAGCAGCTCCATGATCGCCAGACCGGTGTCCGAGTCCAGCTGCCCGGTCGGCTCGTCCGCGATCAGCAGCGCCGGCTCGTTCGCCAAGGCCCGCGCCACCGCCACCCGCTGCTGCTGACCACCCGACAGCTCCGTCGGCCGCTGCGCCGCGTGGTCCGCCAGACCCACCATCGCCAGCAGCGAGCGCACCCGCTCCTCGCGCTCCTTCACCGCGACCCGGCGCAGCCGCATCGGCACCCCGACGTTCTCCGCCGCCGTCAGCACCGAGATCAACCCGAACGACTGGAACACGAACCCGATCCGGTCCCGCCGCAACGCCAGCCGGCCCACCTCGTCCAGACCCGACAGGTCCATCCCGGCGATGCTGATCCGCCCCGCCGACGGCATGTCCAGACCGCCCACCAGGTTCAGCAGCGTCGTCTTCCCCGACCCCGACCGGCCCCGCAGCGCCGTCAACTCCCCGGCCTTCGCCGTGAACGACACCCCCCGCACCGCGTGCACCGCCCGGTCCCCCGCACCGAACGTCCGGTGCACGTCCTCCACCACGACCATCGCGCCGCTCATCCCCGCACCTCCGCACTCTCCGCGCGCCACACCCCGATGTGGTCCTCCTCCAGAGCCAGCCGCACCCGACGGCTCAGCCCCAACGCCTCCGTGAAGTCCTGCGGCAACTGCAACCGCCCCACCCGGTCCAGCACCGCGTACTCCACCCCCGGCTCGCCCCGGTCCGGACGCAGCACCTCGGTGGACGTCCGCCCGTTGCGGATCCGCACGGTGCGCCGCACCTCCTGAGCCACCATCAGATCGTGGGTGACGATCAGCACCGTCACCCCCAGTTCCTCGTTCACCGACCGCAGCGCCGCGAAGATCTCCTCGCTGGTCGCACTGTCCAGCTCCCCCGTCGGCTCGTCCGCCAGCAGCAGCGCCGGCGAGTTCGCGTTCGCCACCGCGATCGCCACCCGCTGCTGCTCCCCACCCGACATCTCCGCCGGACGACGCCCCGCCAGGTGCTCGATCCCCAACAGGCCCAGCAGGTCCGCGGCCTGCCGCCGCCGCTCCTGCCGCGCCACCCCCGCGTACCCCATCGGCAGCATCACGTTCTCCAGCGCCGTCAGGTACGGCAGCAGGTTCCGCGCCGTCTGCTGCCAGACGAACCCCACCGTCCGGCGCCGGAACGCCAGGCGCTCCCGCTTGTCCATCGCCAGCAGGTCGTTCCCCGCCACCCGGGCACTGCCCGCCGTCGGCACGTCCAGGCCCGCCAGGATCCCCAGCAGCGTCGACTTCCCCGAACCCGAGGCGCCCACCACCGCGAGCAACTCGCCGTCCTCGACCGTCAGATCGAGCCCCTGCAGGGCCTGCACCTCGACGCCCTCGGACCGGTGGATCCGCACCAGGTTCTCGCACACCACCATGCCCTCGTCCGGCGGCGGCCCCGCGGCGGCCGCGCGCCTGCGCAGCTCCTCCAGCCCCGGCACGACCGACACACCCACGGTCTCAGCCCCCACGGCACTCCCCTCCGACCGCCGAGCCCAGGGCTCACCGCGGCCTGCGATCCGGCCGACACCCGGTCGGACGGCCGGGGCAGTCCCCTGTGCTGCCCCGACCACCCGACCCGGCGTTCCCCCGGCGGGCCGCCGCCCCGATCGGCGGCGGCCTCACCACACCTACGCGGCCCGGCAGAGACGGGTTGCACGGGTTCCGGGACCAATTTCGAAACTTTCCGGACGCCCCCCGGGGCCCCCGCCCGACAACTCCCCGTGCACGCACGGACGGGGACGACGCCCTCCCGGGCGCGGCACGCTGCATCCGGGTCCGCGCTCGGCCCGGGAGTCCGTAGACCTGCCGCTCAGCCCGCAGTCGGCGCCGGATCAGCCCGGGGTGGGTTTCGAAACAGCCCGAGGACGGTGGCGGCTCAGCCCGAGGACGGTGGCGGCTCAGCCCGAGGACGGTGGCGGCTCAGCCCGAGGACGGTGGCGGCTCAGCCCGAGGACGGCCCCGAGGACGGCAGCAGCAGGAACTGCGAAGCCGACGCCAGGAACGAATCCGACAGCCCCACCGCAGGCGTCGCCCCCGGACCGCCGCGACGGACCGTCATCACCGCCAACGTCGTCCCGGTGAGGTGCACCGCCACCTCCTCCGCGTACGCCACCGGCTGCCGGACCGCCAACCCCACCAACGCCCCGATCTGCTGCTCCACCTTCCAGCCCGCCCCCGAGCTCACGCACTCCCCACCCGCCAGCAGCCGGGACGCCTGGTTCTCCGCCGCCAGCGGCGAGCCGAACCGCAGCACGAACTGCTGCGCCGACGCCTCCACGTGCCAGGCATCCACATACCGCTGGCCCCACATCTGCAGGGCCCCCGACGTCTGGACCAGGCGCGACACACAACCGTCCGCGAACGGGTCCGCCGGCGGGCCGGACCCACTCGGTTCTCCGGACCTTCCGGGCTGCGAAGGCCCGCTGCCGGCAGCCGAGTTCGAGCTCTGCGACGGGCCGGCCGAGACCGCCGTCTCCGGGGAGGCGGACCCCGAAGGACCGGGCGTCGCCTCCTGGTCCGCGGAGCGGTCCGCCGACGGCACCGCCTTCCAGGGCCCGTACCCGCCCTGCAGACTCGGCAGCCGCGCCACGTCCAAGGCCAGCGCCTTCACCGCCGGATCGGCCGAGTCCAACGGGGCCCACACCGGCGCACCCGCCACCGAGGGCAACTGCGGTTCCGGCAGCGGCACCGGCAACGGCACGTCCCCCGTCGGCTTGCCCGCCGCAGCCGTCGGCTGCACCGGGTACCCCGCCACCCCGTGCCCCACCGGCCCCGGCAGCACCGTCACCGCCGACCACAGCACCGCGACACCCAGTGCCGCCGCACCCGCCACCACACCCGCCCGCCGACGCCGACGCGCCGCCCCGCGACGCGCCAACTCCGCGCTCGCCGGCACCGGCACGGCCAGCACCACCTCGCGCCGCAGCCCGTCGAACATCGCCTCCAGCCGGGCAGCACCGATCGCCGGCCGGTCCTCCGCCCCCGTCTGCTCCGCCGTCACCGGCTCCGACTCGGGTCTAGACATGCGAACCGCAGTCCTCCGACACCCGCACCCGATCCCCCGTCAGCTCCACAGCCCCCTGCTCCCCGTCACCCGCACCGCTACCCGTCAACTCCTGCCCGTCAGAGGCCCGTTCACCCACGGCGGCCGCCGGCCCCGACTCCAGCGGCGCGACCATCGACTCCTCCCCGACCGCCGCCGGCTCTTCCCCCAACAACACCGCCAACGCCTGCCGCCCCCGATGCAACCGCGCCTTCACCGTCCCCACCGGCACCCCCTCGTCCGCGGCGATCTCCGCCACCGAACGACCCCCCATGTGATGCCACACCAACGCCGACCGCTGCGCCTCCGGCAGCTGCCGCAACGCCTCCACCAACGCGACCGTCTCCGGTCCCGGCCCCGGAACCGGCAGATTCGCGTCCCCGTGCCGGATCCAGCTCTGCAACGCCGTCCGTGCCCGCCGCCACCGACTGATCGCGATCCGCTGCCCCGTCAGCCGCACCCACGCCACCGGGTTCTCGTGCGACACCAGCCGCCCCCAGTGGTTCCACGCCCGGACGAACGCCTCCTGGGCGGCGTCCTGCGCCTCACCCAGATCTCCCGTCAGCGCGTACAGATGCGCGACCAGCTGACCGTACGCGGCCTCGTAGAACACCCGAAAGTCGTCGCCGCCCCGGCCGGCTCTTCCGCCGGCCCCCTCGCCCTGCTCCACGACCATGACGCCACAGTGTGCCGTGCACCGAACCACCCGGCAACAGGTCTCGCTGCCCCTCCCGCACCGCATTCGGGAATTTTCCGGTCGTGAACGCGAGAAAGCCCCCCGCCAGAAGGCGAGGGGCTTTCCCTGAAAAATTGTTCGGCGGCGTCCTACTCTCCCACAGGGTCCCCCCTGCAGTACCATCGGCGCTGTGAGGCTTAGCTTCCGGGTTCGGAATGTAACCGGGCGTTTCCCTCACGCTATGACCACCGAAACACTATGAAACTGTCACCACCCACACGAGTGTTCGTGGGGGTCGTTGTTTCAGAACAACACAGTGGACGCGAGCAACTGAGGACAAGCCCTCGGCCTATTAGTACCGGTCAACTCCACCCCTCACAGGGCTTCCATATCCGGCCTATCAACCCAGTCGTCTACTGGGAGCCTTACCCTCTCAAGGAGGTGGGAGTGCTCATCTCGAAGCAGGCTTCCCGCTTAGATGCTTTCAGCGGTTATCCCTCCCGAACGTAGCCAACCAGCCATGCCCTTGGCAGGACAACTGGCACACCAGAGGTTCGTCCGTCCCGGTCCTCTCGTACTAGGGACAGCCCTTCTCAACACTCCTACGCGCACAGCGGATAGGGACCGAACTGTCTCACGACGTTCTAAACCCAGCTCGCGTACCGCTTTAATGGGCGAACAGCCCAACCCTTGGGACCTACTCCAGCCCCAGGATGCGACGAGCCGACATCGAGGTGCCAAACCATCCCGTCGATATGGACTCTTGGGGAAGATCAGCCTGTTATCCCCGGGGTACCTTTATCCGTTGAGCGACGGCGCTTCCACAAGCCACCGCCGGATCACTAGTCCCTACTTTCGTACCTGCTCGACCCGTCAGTCTCACAGTCAAGCTCCCTTGTGCACTTACACTCAACACCTGATTGCCAACCAGGCTGAGGGAACCTTTGGGCGCCTCCGTTACCCTTTAGGAGGCAACCGCCCCAGTTAAACTACCCACCAGACACTGTCCCTGATCCGGATCACGGACCCAGGTTAGACATCCAGCACGACCAGAGTGGTATTTCAACGGCGACTCCACAACAACTGGCGTTGCTGCTTCAAAGTCTCCCACCTATCCTACACAAGCCGAACCGAACACCAATATCAAGCTATAGTGGTCCCGGGGTCTTTCCGTCCTGCTGCGCGAAACGAGCATCTTTACTCGTAATGCAATTTCACCGGGCCTGTGGTTGAGACAGTCGAGAAGTCGTTACGCCATTCGTGCAGGTCGGAACTTACCCGACAAGGAATTTCGCTACCTTAGGATGGTTATAGTTACCACCGCCGTTTACTGGCGCTTAAGTTCTCAGCTTCGCCCGACCGAAGTCGGACTAACCGGTCCCCTTAACGTTCCAGCACCGGGCAGGCGTCAGTCCGTATACATCGCCTTACGGCTTCGCACGGACCTGTGTTTTTAGTAAACAGTCGCTTCTCGCTGGTCTCTGCGGCCACCACCAGCTCAAGGAGCAAGTCCCATCACCAGCAATGGCCCCCCTTCTCCCGAAGTTACGGGGGCATTTTGCCGAGTTCCTTAACCACAGTTCACCCGAACGCCTCGGTATTCTCTACCTGACCACCTGAGTCGGTTTGGGGTACGGGCCGCCATGAAACTCGCTAGAGGCTTTTCTCGACAGCATAGGATC
>NZ_KK853997.1:2952166-3117217 GCF_000696185.1 Kitasatospora cheerisanensis KCTC 2395
GTGCCGAATAGTCAACGTTCCACCCATGAGCAACCGTGCGAGACATTCGCTCGCAAGCGGCCATGTGCTCCTTAGAAAGGAGGTGATCCAGCCGCACCTTCCGGTACGGCTACCTTGTTACGACTTCGTCCCAATCGCTGGTCCCACCTTCGACGGCTCCTCCCCTTACGGGTTAGGCCACCGGCTTCGGGTGTTACCGACTTTCGTGACGTGACGGGCGGTGTGTACAAGGCCCGGGAACGTATTCACCGCAGCATGCTGATCTGCGATTACTAGCAACTCCAACTTCATGGGGTCGAGTTGCAGACCCCAATCCGAACTGAGACCGGCTTTTTGGGATTCGCTCCGCCTCACGGCATCGCAGCCCTTTGTACCGGCCATTGTAGCACGTGTGCAGCCCAAGACATAAGGGGCATGATGATTTGACGTCGTCCCCACCTTCCTCCGAGTTGACCCCGGCAGTCTCCTGTGAGTCCCCGACATTACTCGCTGGCAACACAGAACAAGGGTTGCGCTCGTTGCGGGACTTAACCCAACATCTCACGACACGAGCTGACGACAACCATGCACCACCTGTACACCGACCACAAGGGGGCTGCCCATCTCTGAGCCGTTTCCGGTGTATGTCAAGCCTTGGTAAGGTTCTTCGCGTTGCGTCGAATTAAGCCACATGCTCCGCTGCTTGTGCGGGCCCCCGTCAATTCCTTTGAGTTTTAGCCTTGCGGCCGTACTCCCCAGGCGGGGAACTTAATGCGTTAGCTGCGGCACCGACGACGTGGAATGTCGCCAACACCTAGTTCCCAACGTTTACGGCGTGGACTACCAGGGTATCTAATCCTGTTCGCTCCCCACGCTTTCGCTCCTCAGCGTCAGTAATGGCCCAGAGATCCGCCTTCGCCACCGGTGTTCCTCCTGATATCTGCGCATTTCACCGCTACACCAGGAATTCCGATCTCCCCTACCACACTCCAGCCTGCCCGTATCGAATGCAGACCCGGGGTTAAGCCCCGGGCTTTCACATCCGACGCGACAGGCCGCCTACGAGCTCTTTACGCCCAATAATTCCGGACAACGCTCGCACCCTACGTATTACCGCGGCTGCTGGCACGTAGTTAGCCGGTGCTTCTTCTGCAGGTACCGTCACTTGCGCTTCTTCCCTGCTGAAAGAGGTTTACAACCCGAAGGCCGTCATCCCTCACGCGGCGTCGCTGCATCAGGCTTTCGCCCATTGTGCAATATTCCCCACTGCTGCCTCCCGTAGGAGTCTGGGCCGTGTCTCAGTCCCAGTGTGGCCGGTCGCCCTCTCAGGCCGGCTACCCGTCGTCGCCTTGGTAGGCCATTACCCCACCAACAAGCTGATAGGCCGCGGGATCATCCTGAACCGCCGGAGCTTTCCACCAACCCCCATGCGGGAGAAGGTCGTATCCGGTATTAGACCTCGTTTCCAAGGCTTGTCCCAGAGTTCAGGGCAGATTCCCCACGTGTTACTCACCCGTTCGCCACTGATCCACCCCGAAGGGCTTCACCGTTCGACTTGCATGTGTTAAGCACGCCGCCAGCGTTCGTCCTGAGCCAGGATCAAACTCTCCGTGAATGTCTCCACGGGGAGCGGCACAGCAACCACCGGAATAAGGGCGGTCCTGCGCACTGCGTCCTCGCTAGTGTTACTTCATAAAGGAATCTCCAACCAACCGATACCGGCTGGCCGGGGATGTCAACATATCTGGCGTTGACTTTTGGCACGCTGTTGAGTTCTCAAGGAACGGACGCTTCCTTCGAGCCGCACTCCTGCGGACCCTCCGGGCGCTTCGTTCTTTCGTGTTTCCAGCTTATCAGATGTTTTCCGCTCCGTTTTCCGGAGTTTCGATCCGACTCGCTGTTGTCTTCTGCGACCTGACGGCCCGTCCGACGTTTCAAACTCTAGCCGATCCCCGCTCCGAAAAGCGAATCCGCCGCAATCTCCGAAAACGCGCACACCAAATAAGAACGGAGACGCGAAAAGGACGCGACCCGTCACGGATCAGCTACTTGGTTCTCAGGGATTGGCCGCCCCGGGACCGTCCACACAGATGCGTGTCCGGTGCTCCCTGCCGAGCGACTAGGTAACACTACGCCAATCGGTGGGCGGATGCAAAGTTCAGTCCGTACGGACGGTCCAGTCGCAGGTCATCCGGGTCGTCTCCACGTACGCCGCGTTGGGCAGGTCATTGAGGTCGACCCGTTGGCGGGCGGCGGCGCGGTCCTGGCCGCCGGCGGTGTGGCGATCGAGGAGGCGGGCGTCGCGGGCCGCGTGCTCGGCGTCGACGTACCAGAGCTCGCGCAGCAGTGCCCGGGCGTCCGTCCACGGGGTGGCGGAGGAGGCGAGGTAGTTGCCTTCGGTGACGACCAGGCGGGTGCAGGGGCGGATCAGGTGGCGGGCAGCGACGGGTTCGTCCAGCGTGCGGTCGAAGTCGGGCGCGTAGATGTCGTGGAAGCGGTCGGCGGCGACGCGCTGAAGGAGGGTGAGGTAGCCGCGCGCGTCGAAGGTCTCGGGGGCGCCCTTGCGGGAGCGCAGGTCGAGTCGGTCGAGCTGGGCGTTGGAGAGGTGGAAGCCGTCCAGGGGGAGGTAGGCGGCGGTGTCGGGGCCCTCAAGGCGGTTGATCTCGTCGATCAGGTGGCGGGCGAGGGTGGACTTTCCGGCGGCGGGCGGCCCGGCCAGGCCGAGGAGTACGCGCCCGGTTCCGCTGCCCGGGCCGCGGAGCAGGCCGAGCGCGCGGGCCACCGCCCGCTCTGGGCCGGCGGGGGTGGAAGTGCCTTCGACGGGGATGCCTTCGACGTGCATGGGCCGCAACCCTACGCGTGAGTAGGTGCGGTGAGAACCGGCGCGTCGAGCGTCAGGGTGGCGGCGTCGGCGTCCAGCGTGGCAGGGACGCCGAGCGGCACGGTGAGGGTGGACGGGCCGTGGCCGAAGCCGAGCTCCCACACGACGGGGACGCCGAGTCCGCCGAGGTGGTCGAGCATCACGGCGCGGACGCCGTCGAGCGGTCCACAGCTGTCCCAGGAGCCGAGGACCACTCCGGCGATTCCGTCCAGAGCGCCGCTGCGTCGCAACTGGGTCAGGATGCGGTCGAGCTGGTAGGGCTGCTCGTTGATGTCCTCCAGGACGAGCAGGCCGCCCGCGAACGACGGTCGGGCGGCGGGGGTGCCGCGGTCGGCGGCGAGGAGGGAGACGCAACCGCCCATCAGGACGCCGTGCGCGCGGCCGGGGACGAGGGTCGCGGCATCGGGTCCGGCGAGGACGGTGGTGCCGGCCGGTTCGAACAGGGTCCGGCGGAGGTGTTCGGCGGTCGGGCCGTCGGTGCTGAAGACGCCGGCACCGGGCATCGGACCGTAGAGAGTGGGGACGCCGAGCTGCTGGGCGACGGCTTCGTGCAGGACGGTGATGTCGCTGAACCCGACCAGCAGTTTGGGCGGCACGGCACGCATCGCCTCCCAGTCGAGGAGGTCGACCATCCGGTGCGCGCCGAAGCCGCCGCGGACGCAGAGGACGGCCGCGATATCCGGATCGAGCCAGGCGGCCTGCAGGTCGGCGGCGCGGTGGGCGTCGGCGCCGGCGAGGTGCGCCAGCGTGGGGTGGGTGTCGTGGACGTGCGGGAAGACGACCGGCTCCAGGCCCCAGGACCTGAGGATGTCGATGCCGAGGGCGAGTCGTGCGGGGTCGACCGCGCCGCTGGGAGCGACGAGGGCGACGCGGTCACCGGGACGGAGCGGGCGCAGGGGCATCGGGACTCCTTCATGGTGCGGAGCGGCAGCAGGACCCGAGAGCCGTGCCCGGCTGGGGCCGGCGAGTGGTCCGTCTGCTGACGGTATCCCCCACTCGTTAACCCGCCACCCCGAAGCGGGTGCTGTTGATCTGTCAGGACGGTATCGGCAGGGCGTGGATCAACTGCTGCATCGGGCAGCGTCGTTCGCCCGGTGCACGGGCCGCTGCCGGAGTGCGCGCCGTCTCGGTCGGACGCCCGCGCCCCGGCAGCGGGGCAGGACAGTTCAGAAGGTGCCCATCGCGGTGCGGACCTCGGCGAGGGTGCGGTCGGCGATGGCGTTGGCGCGGGCGTTGCCTGCGTGCAGGACGTCGCGCAGCACGGCACGGTCGGCGGCGAGTTCGGCCCGTCGGGTACGCAGGGGGCGGAGGAACTCGTTGACCGCCTCGGTCGCGGTGCGCTTGAGGAGGGCCGCTCCGCCGGAGCCGATCTCCTCCGCGACGGCGTGCGGGTCGCGGTCCTGGCAGAGGGCGATGAGCAGGACCAGGTTGGAGACACCCGGGCGGGTCTCGGGCTGGTAGCTGATGTGGCGGTCGGTGTCGGTGACCGCGCCCCGCAGCAGTCGGGCGGTCTCGTCCTCGTCGGCGCCGAGGGTGATGGCGTTGCCGCGGCTCTTGCTCATCTTGCCGCCGTCGGTGCCGAGGAGCAGCGGGGCTCGGGAGAGCAGCGCCTGCGGTTCGGGGAAGAGCGGGGTGTAGCGGTCGTTGAAGCGGCGGGCGATGAGGCGGGTGGTCTCCAGGTGCGGCAGCTGGTCCTGGCCGACGGGGACCAGGTCCGCCTTGCAGAACAGCAGGTCGGCGGCCTGATGGACGGGGTAGGTGAACATCAGTCCGCTGACGGCGGCCTGCCGGGAGTGGGCGATCTCGTCCTTGACGGTGGGGTTGCGGGAGAGTTCGGCGACGCTGATCAGGCTGAGGAACGGCAGCATCAGCTGGTTGAGAGCGGGGACGGCGCTGTGGGTGAAGATCGTGGCGCGCTCGGGGTCGACGCCGGCGGCCAGGTAGTCGAGGACCAGGTTCTCGGCGTGCTCGGCGATCCGCTCGGCCCGGTCCCGGTCGGTGATCACCTGGTAGTCAGCGATCACGATCATCAACTCCAGCCCTTGGGACTGGAGTTGGACCCGGTTCCGGAGCGTGCCGAAGTAGTGGCCGAGGTGCAGCGGCCCGGTCGGACGGTCCCCGGTCAGGATGCGGCGGTGGCCTTCGGCGCCGGCGGCGATCAGCGGGTTGGCGGTGCCGGACGCGGTGTCCGTGGTGGCGGTCATGGCGGAGGTTCTCCTCGGTTGCGGTGGTGACCGCCCGCCGGGTACCGGACCCCGTCCGAAATGATCGCGCCGGGGCCGCCCGTACGGACGGCCCTGGAGTCATGCAAGGGGATCGGCCGTCCTAGGACGGCCACCAGCACAGGCATGACGTGAGAGACATGCCTTCACCATAACGCGGCGGCGAGCGCGGGCGAGCGGATTTCGGCCCGCGCGGGCGGGAACCGCCAGGCTGTGCACGCACGTCCCTTGGCCCGGCGCGCACCGGTGGTGCAGGATCGGGCGTGCCGAGAATCCGGAGGGCTGCAGCCATGACCTCGCTCGACCAGAACGCGCCGGACCGGCCGGACGCGGACGCCAACCGCCGTGCGGCGAGCGTGCCTTCGACAGGTCCCGGCGCAGCGCGCGGCTCGGTGCCGTCCGACTCGACCCCGGGCGGGGCCGCTGACGCCGATGCGGACGGTCACAGAGCGGCGGGCAGGCGCGAGGTGCCCGGAGGCCGGGCGCTGTCGAGCGGCCGCGCGGTTTCGGACGGGGGCAGGTCGGCGGGGACGCCAGTGGCGACCGGGGCGACCGGGCCGTCGACGGTGCCCGGGTCGGTGCGGGGCACCGGGTCGGCGCGGGACGCCGGCTCGGCGCGGGACGCCGGCTCGGCGCGGGACGCCGGCTCGGTGCGGGAGTCCGCGCGGGTGCCCGGCGAGGTCGGTGCTGTGTCCGGAGTCGGCGGTCTCGGGCCGGCGGGGGCCGCGGAGTTGGTGACGGGTGGGGCTACCGGCGCTTCTGGGGCGTTGAGTTGGTCATCAGGGGTCTGGGGCGTGGGCGTGACCGCGGGGCGGGTACGGCCGCCGCGGCGGCCGACGCCTTCGCGGCGGTTGAGCCAGGTGCGGGCCGTTCCGTCCGCGTCGGTGCCGCTCGGCGGCACGGTGGAGGACGGGCCGGTTCCTGTGGAGGCGGACAGTGCGCCGGCTGCCCCGGTCGGCGTGCCGATGGGCGTACTGATCGGCGGGTCGCCCGGGCTGGTCGAGAGTGTGGCCACCGGCGTTGCTCGAATCGCGGAGCGCCGGGTGTCCGCCCAGTTGCTGCGGTTCGGCTCCGGGACCTGCCAGGTGGTGCTGCCGGAGTGGCGGCCGGCCATCGCGGTGTCCGTCCCCACCGAGCAGTTGCAGCGCTCGACCGGAATGAGCCCGGACGAACTGCGCTCCGCGCTGCTGTCGGTGGTGATCAACCCGGAGGCTGTGCACGACCGCGAGTTGGGGCCGCGCGACTGGCAGGCCGAGGTCCCGGCGGCTCGTGGACGCCGGAGGGGTCGGCGCCAGGTCCGCTGAGCGGGCTCGATCGGCTGCGGGTACGGGTGCGGGTTCCGTTCCTGTTGCGGCTCCTCTCTGTCGCCTGTCTGCCGCCTGTCGGGCTCGGCTGCGGGTACGGGTGCGGGTTCGGCGTGGGCGGGGTGTGCGCCCGGCTCCGGTCCGCTGTCAGCTGCTTCGGTTCGGGGTGGTCGGCGTGCTCGGGGCGGTGTTGGGCAGGTAGCCGAGGTGGACCGGGACGATCGGGCCGGGCTCTGCGGTGCGGAGCGCGGCAACCAGCTCGGGCAGGTTCGGCGGCCAGAGCGGGTCGGCGTCCGGTGCGGCGAGTTCGGCGGGCGTCCACCAGCGCCAGCCCAGGATGCCGTCGGCCCGGTGGACTGCCGCGACGTCTCCCGGCTCGCGCCGCGGACCGTACGTCAGAAATATGTGCTCGTGCTGCCGGACGGGCGTGCCGTGCCAGGTGAAGTCGTGCTCCCAGGTGCAGAGGAGTTCACCGGGCCGGAGGTCGGTCCAGCCGGTTTCCTCGTGCAACTCGCGGAGCGCTCCCTCCATGGGCGTCTCGCCGGACTCCAGGCCGCCGCCCGGAGCGTTCCAGTGCACCCCGATCTCGGAGTTGTCCGACCGGAACAGGAACACCTCGCCCTGCGGCGAGAGGATGACCGTTCGCGCCGCTCGACGGGGCCGTCGTTCGCCGTTGGACTTCTGACGTCTTGTGATCCACCGCACACGGAGAGCGTCGCAGCAGAACTGACGGGGTGTCGATCGATTTTTCGGCCATCGCGGTGGGGCGGCGCGGGTGTGCGACGCAGAGTGCCTGGTCAACGCCGGGTCAAAGCCGGACCGTCCACCGATCGGTGGACCTAATCTGAGCCCCATGGCCGACCCCACCGTCATCCTTCCCTCCGATCCGCTGCTGCCGCGTCGGACGGACCCTCACTTCGCCTGGGAAGCCGGACTGATCCGAGCCACCGGCGGCCGGCAGGCGCTGATCGACCACGACGCCCTGCTGGCCGGGGACGCCGAGGCCGCCGTCCGACGTGTCCCCACCGGCTCAGGTCTGCTCTGGTACCGGGGCTGGATGATTCCCGTCGCCCGGTACGCCGAGCTCGCCGAGGCCTTGGCCGACCGTGGCTGCAAGCTGCTGACCGGGCTGGACGAGTACGCCGCTGCCCATGAACTGCCCGGCTGGTACCGGACGTTCGAGCCCGTGACACCGGCCAGCTCCTGGCTGCCGGGCACCGGCTGGGACCGTCCCGCACTGTCTGCGGCCGCGTCCGCGCTGGGCGGACGCGGGCCTGCGGTGGTGAAGGACTACGTGAAGTCCCGCAAGCACGAGTGGCACGAGGCCTGCTACGTGCCCGAGTTGGCCGATCTCGACGCGCTGGAGCGCGTGGCCTCGCGGTTCGCCGAACTGCAGGGCGAGTTCCTCGCGGGCGGGTTGGTGCTCCGCCGCTTCGAGTCCTTCGCGCGGGCTGCGGACGGCCGGACGGAGGAGGCCCGGGTCTGGTGGCTGGACGGCGAGCCAGTGCTGATCGGACCGCACCCCGACTGCCCCGCGAGCCGGATCGAGCCCGACCTGTCGGCCGTCCGGCCTCTGGTGCGGGAGTTGGGGTGCCGTTTCGTCACCACCGACTTGGCGCGGCTGGCCGACGGCGCCGGGAGCCGTGACGGCAGCGCGGGCGGTGAGTGGCGGGTGGTGGAGGTCGGGGACGGCCAGGTCAGCGAGTTGCCGTCGGGGTGGATGCCGAGGTGCTGTTCCGGGCGCTACTGGCTGCCGCCTAGTCCGGGCGAACGTGAGGCCGCGCGGCGGGAAGGCCGACCCGGCACCGGGCAGGCCCCGCCGCCCGACGCGAGGTCGGGCCGGGGCCTGGCCGGTGCCGGGTCGGTCGGCGGGTGATCAGCCGAGTACCGGCGCGGGGTGTCCTTCGGCGATGAAGGCGTTCCACAGCTTGGCGTAGGTGCCGTTCCGGTCGAGGAGTTCGGCGTGGGTGCCGTCCTCCACTATTCGTCCGTGGTCGAGGACGACGACCCGGTCGGCGCGTTCGGCGGTAGTCAGCCGGTGGGCGATGACCAGGGTGGTGCGTCCCCCGGCGAGCCGGTCGGCGGCGTGGTTGACGGCTGCTTCGGTGGCGAGGTCGAGGGCGGCGGTGGCCTCGTCGAGGAGCAGGATGTCGGGGTCGACCAGTTCCGCGCGGGCGAGGGCGATGAGCTGGCGCTGACCGGCGGAGAGGTTGCGGCCTCGGGGGGCGACGGTGTGCCGGTAGCCGTCGCTGAGCCCGATGATCATGTCGTGCGCGCCGACCGCCTTGGCTGCGGCTTCGACCTCGGCGTCGCTCGCCCCGGGTCGGCCGTAGGCGATGGCGTCGCGGACCGTCCCGGCGAACAGGTAGGCCTCCTGCGGGACGACGCCGAGCCGGTGCCGGTAGCCCTCGAGGTCGTAGCCGGTCAGGTCGGTGCCGTCGACCCGGAGGGTTCCGCCGGTGGCGTCGTAGAACCGGGCGACCAGCTTGACCAGGGTGGATTTGCCCGCTCCGGTCTCGCCGACCAGCGCGACGGTCTGCCCGGCCGGTATGTGCAGGTCGATCCCGGACAGCACCTCGGGGTTGCCGGCGCCGCCGCCGTTGTAGGCGAAGCTGACGTTCTCGAAGGCGATCTCCCCGCGCAGCGACCCGACCGGGATGGGGTTCTCGGCCTGGGGCGTGGTGGTGGGGGTGCGCAGCAGGTCGCGGATCCGGCCGAGGCCGACGGCGGCCTGCTGGTAGCCGTCGAAGATCTGCGAGAGCTGGTTGACCGGGGCGAAGAACAGGTCGATGTACAGCAGGTAGGCGACCAGGGCGCCGATGGTGAGGGTGCCGTGGTCGACCCGGGAGGCGCCGACGATCAGGACCAGGGCGGACGCGACGCTGGACAGGAACTGCACGAACGGGAAGTACAGCGAGATGTACAGCTGGGCCTTGGCCCGGGCGTGCCGGTAGGCGAGGCCGCGTTCGACGAACCGGTCGATGTTGGCGTCCTGGCGGCGGAATGCCTGGACGATCCGCATGCCGGCGACGTTCTCCTGCAGGTCGGCGTTGACCGTGCTGATCAGGTCGCGGGAGATTTCGTACTGCTGGGCGGACTTCTTGCGGAACAGCAGGGTGGCGATGATCAGCGGCGGCAGCACCGTGAGGACGACCAGGGCGAGGCCCGGGTCGATCACTACGAGGGCCGCGAAGATGCCCACGAAGGTGAACAGGCTGACCACGGCGGTGACCACGCCGGTCTGCAGGAACGAGGAGATGGAGTCCACGTCCGTGGTCATGCGGGTCATGATCCGGCCGGTCAGCTCGCGCTCGTAGTAGTCGAGGCCGAGCCGGTTGAGGTGGGCGAAGATCTTCAGCCGCAGCGTGTACAGGACCCGCTCGCCGGTGCGCCCGGAGACCCTGCTCTCGGTGGCCTGCACCAGCCAGTCGAGCAGGACGATGACCAGGGCCAGCAGGGAGGCGACCGCGACTCCGCCGATGGCGGCCTTGCTGACGCCGTCGTCGATGCCGTGCCGGATCAGCACCGGCAGCGTCAGGCCGGCGGCGGTGTCCAGGGCGACCAGCAGCAGGGCGAGCAGCAGCGGGCGCCGGAACGGGGCGAGCAGTCGGGCCAGGCTGAAGCCGGGGTCGGCGGCCTCGGCCTGCTCGACCGGGATGTCGGGGGTGTCGGTCGCGGGCGGGAGGGCGGCGACCTTGGCGAGCAGTTCAGCATCGGCGCCGGGCTTCTCGGCTGCCGGTGCGGCGTTGGCGTTCTGCACCACCGCCTCGGCCCGCTCGGGCTCGGCCGTGGCGGGCACTGGGGCGGCCAGCGCGTCCGGGTCGGTGATCAGCGACCGATAGCGCGGACACCTGGCGGTGAGTTCCTCGTGGGTGCCCAGGTCGATCAGCCGGCCGCCTTCCAGGACGGCGATGCGGTCGGCGAGCTGCAGCGTCGAACGGCGGTGGGCGATCAGGAGGGTGGTGCGGCCGGCCATCACGCTGTCCAGCGCGTCGTGGATCTCCGCCTCGATCTGCGGGTCGACGGCGGAGGTGGCGTCGTCGAGCAGCAGGATGCGGGGGTCGGTGAGGACGGCGCGGGCGAGGGCTATGCGCTGCCGCTGGCCGCCGGAGAGCGTGAGGCCCTGCTCGCCCACCTTGGTGTCGTAGCCCTCGGGGAGCGCCCGGATGAAGCCGTCGGCCTGGGCGATCCGGGCGGCGGCGAGGATCTGCTCCTCGGTGGCTTCGGGGTGGCCGTACGCGATGTTGGTGCGGACGGTCTCGGAGAACAGGAAGCTCTCCTCCGGGACGATGCCGATGGCGGCGCGCACCGAGTCGAGGGTGGCCTCGCGGAGGTCCTGCCCGAAGAGTCGGACGGTGCCGGCGGTGGGGTCGTAGAAGCGGGGCACCAGCTGGGCGACGGTCGACTTGCCGGAGCCGGATGCGCCGACCAGTGCCAGGGTCTCGCCCGGGGCGATCCGCAGGGTGAGGCCGTCCAGCACCGGGACGCCGTCGGGGGCGCTGCCGGGCTCGGGGTGTTCCTCGGCCCGGTAGTGGAAGTCGACCCGGTCGAGCTCCAGGGCGGGCGTGTCGGCGGGGGCCGCGTCGGGGTCGAGGGGGCGGGCGTCCGGCGCGTCGGCGACCAGCGGGCGCTGGTCGATCAACTGCAGGACGCGCTCCACGCCCGCCCGGGCCTGCTGGCCCACGGTGATCACCATGGCGAGCATCCGGACCGGGCCGGCCATCTGCGCCAGGTAGGTGGAGAAGGCGACGAAGGTGCCGAGGGTGACGTCTCCCCGGACGGCGAGCCAGCCGCCGCCGGCGAGCACGGCGACCTGCCCGAGCGCCGGAACGGCCTGCATCGCCGGGGTGTAGCGGGCGTTCAGCCGGATCGAGCGGAGCCGGGCAGCGAACAGGGCGCGGGAGACCCGCTCCAGCTTGCCGCGCTCCTGGGCCTCCTGGCCGAAGCCCTTGACCACCCGGACGCCGCCGACCGCGGCGTCCACCACGCCGGCGACCTCGGCGGCCTGCTGCTGGGCGGCCCAGGTGGCGGGGAACAGGCGCTTGCGGCTGAGCGTGGAGAGCCACCACAGCACCGGGCCCATCACCAGCGCGATCACGGTGAGCGGCAGCGACAGCCAGAGCATGACCACCATCGACATGCCGAACATCAGGGCGTAGCCCGTCATCATCGGCATCATCGAGAGCAGCCCGTTGACCAGCTGCAGGTCGGAGGTGGCACGGCCGACCACCTGGCCGGTGTCCAGCCGGTCCTGGCGGTGCCCGTCGAGCCTGGTCAGCGAGCGGAACAGGTCGGCCCGCATGTCGTGCTGGACGTCGAGCGCGAGCTGCCCGCCGTAGTAGCGGCGGATCTGCGTGCACAGGAAGACGCCGGCGGCCGCGACCAGCAGCAGCACCGCCCAGGGGGTGAGCGGGCGGCGGTGCGTGGCGATCACGTCGTCGATGATCAGCTTGGTGATGAGCGGAACGATCGCGGTGATCGCCATGCCGACGAGCGACGCCCCGAAGGACAGCAGCAGGTTGCGACGGTAGCGCCAACAGTAGCCACCGAGCCGGCGAAGCCAGCCTTGCTCTGGGTAACCATGAGTCTCGGGCATATTTAGTGATGCTAACCATTCGGCCGATTGGGCGTCCATCGGGTTCGACGGGCGCATAGGAGGCTGAACGACCCGGGGCCGAGCTTCCTTCCCAATCACAGCCTGCCCGCGGCACGCGGTGGTGCGCCTCCTACGGTCGGCTACACCTGGGTCGGCCGATCGTCCTAGGCGGGGGTGCAGTCGGCTTCAGGCGAATGGTGAACGCGCCTGTAAAACCGCAGGTCAGACGAGGGGGCGCAGCGCGGCGACCTCCGCCGCGGCCGCCACGAACGCCCCCTGGGCCAGCGCGCGCAGCAACGCCGCCATGGCCTCCCGGCTCAGGCCGGCCCGCTCGGCAGCGGGATCGACCGGGGCGGCCTGGGGTGCAGCGCTGTGCGGAGTGGAGTTCAACAGGCCGAAGACCGCGTGCACGGCGGCCCGGGCGACCGGTTCCGCCTCCGCGGCGGCCAGCGCGTCGAAGGCCTCGCGCACCACCGCGACCCAGAGCTCGACGTACCCGCGCTGGAGCCGGCGCACCCGGCGTCGGTCCTCCTCCTTGAGATGGAGCAGCTCGCGGTCGTGCAGGATGATCAGGTCCCGGTCGTCCAGGGCGAAGTCGATGTGACCGTCGATCAGGGAGTCCAGCGCGGCCTGCGGCCCCGCGGCCGAACCGGCGCGACGGCGGCCCTCCTCCAGCAGGCGCTCACTGATGCCGACCAGGAGGTCGGCGAGCATCGCGTCCTTGCCCGCGAAGTGCCGGTACAGGCCCGGTCCGCTGATGCCGACCGCCTTGCCGATCTCGTCCACGCCGACCCCGAGGAAACCGCGGGCGGCGAACAGCCTGGCGGCCTCCTTCCGGATCTGGTCACGGCGTGGGAGCGCGGGGGCGGCGGGGCGGTTGGGCATGCTGCCCATCGTAGACAGTCGGGTTATCGCTGGTTAACCTGGCCACAGAGTTAACGCTCATTAACACGGGCTGGCCGGCTCGCCCTTCGGCCTGCCCGGATTCGAATCCGAGGGCAAGGGAGCTCTTGGGATGGTCCCCTCTTCGGCACCGACCTCATCGTGGTCTCCGGCTTCGTCGCAGAACGCTGCCGCGCAGCCGCCACTGGCACCGCTGTTCGGCGCGGCCGCCGCACCGGCGCCCCGCTTGGAGAGCACGGTCGACCCGGCGTCACCCGCCGGGCTCGCCAACGCGCAGGCCCACCGGGCGCTGGTCGCCGAGCTGCGCGAAAAGCTTGCGGCTGCGGCGCTCGGCGGCGGTGAGAAGGCGCGCGCCAAGCACACCGCCCGCGGCAAGCTCCTGCCCCGCGAACGGGTCGACACCCTGCTCGACCCCGGCTCGCCGTTCCTGGAGCTGGCCCCGCTGGCGGCCGACGGCCTGTACGACGGGGCCGCGCCCGCCGCCGGGGTGATCGCCGGCATCGGACGGGTCGCCGGGCGCGAGGTCCTGGTGGTGGCGAACGACGCCACCGTCAAGGGCGGCACCTACTACCCGATGACGGTGAAGAAGCACCTGCGGGCGCAGGAGGTAGCCCTCGAGAACAGGCTGCCCTGCATCTACCTGGTGGACTCGGGAGGCGCGTTCCTGCCGATGCAGGACGAGGTCTTCCCCGACCGCGACCACTTCGGCCGGATCTTCTACAACCAGGCGCGGCTGTCCGCCGCCGGGATCCCGCAGATCGCGGCGGTGCTCGGCTCGTGCACCGCGGGCGGCGCCTACGTCCCCGCGATGAGCGACGAAGCGGTGATCGTCCGCAACCAGGGCACCATCTTCCTCGGCGGCCCGCCGCTGGTGAAGGCGGCCACCGGCGAGGTGGTGACCGCCGAGGAGCTCGGCGGCGGCGACCTGCACTCCCGCACTTCCGGCGTCACGGACCACCTGGCGGAGGACGACGCGCACGCGCTGTCCATCGTCCGCACCATCGTGGCCGGGCTCGGCCCGCGCACGCCCAAGCCGTGGCCGGTGGCTCCGGTCGAGCCGCCCGCCGTCGACCCGGCCGGGCTGTACGGCGTGGTGCCGGTGGACCCGCGCACCCCCTACGACGTGCGCGAGGTGATCGCCCGACTGGTCGACGGCAGCCGCTTCGCCGAGTTCAAGGCGGAGTACGGCAGCACCCTGGTGACCGGCTTCGCCCGGATCCACGGCCACCCGGTCGGCATCGTCGCCAACAACGGCGTCCTGTTCGCGGAGTCCGCGCTCAAGGGCGCGCACTTCATCGAGTTGTGCGACCAGCGGGGCATCCCCCTCCTCTTCCTGCAGAACATCACCGGCTTCATGGTGGGCCGCCAGTACGAGGCCGGCGGCATCGCCAAGCACGGCGCCAAGATGGTCACCGCGGTGGCGTGCACCCGGGTGCCGAAGCTGACCGTGGTGATCGGCGGCTCGTACGGCGCGGGCAACTATTCGATGTGCGGGCGGGCCTACTCACCTCGCTTCCTGTGGATGTGGCCGAACGCGAAGATCTCCGTGATGGGCGGCGAGCAGGCGGCCTCCGTCCTGGCCACCGTCCGCCGCGACCAGTTCGAGGCCCGGGGCGAGGACTGGTCCACCGAGGCCGAGGACGAGTTCAAGCGCCCGGTCCGCGAGCAGTACGAGCGGCAGGGCAACGCCTACTACGCCACCGCGCGACTGTGGGACGACGGCGTGATCGACCCCATGCAGACCCGGACCGCGCTCGGCCTGGCGCTCACCGCCTGCGCCAACGCCCCGCTCGCCGAACCCCGTCCGTACGGGGTCTTCCGGATGTGACGCCCCGCCGGAGGGCCGAGCCACGGATCGGCCTCCACTCCTGATGCATCGTCAACTCGCTCACCCGTTCTTCTCGCAACGGAGGCACACCTCCATGTTCGACACCGTGCTCGTCGCCAACCGCGGCGAGATCGCGCTGCGGGTGATCCGCACCCTTCGACGGCTGGGCGTTCGCTCGGTCGCCGTGCACAGCGACGCGGACGCGGATGCCCCGCACGTCCGGGCCGCCGACCTGGCGGTCCGGCTCGGGCCCGCCGACCGGAGCGACAGCTCGGCCGCCGAGACCTACCTGCGCACCGACCTGATCCTGGACGCCGCCCGCCGGACCGGCGCACGGGCCGTCCACCCCGGCTACGGGTTCCTCGCCGAGAACCCCGCCTTCGCCGAGGCCTGCAACCAGGCCGGGCTGGTCTTCATCGGCCCGCCGCCGGCTGCGGTGGAACTGATGGGCGACAAGATCAACGCCAAGGAGGCCGTCCGCGTTGCCGGGGTGCCCGTCGTTCCCGGCAGCGAGGACGGTTCGCCCAGCGACGAGCAGCTGATCGAGGCGGCGGCCCGGATCGGCTACCCGGTGCTGCTCAAGCCCTCGGCCGGCGGCGGCGGCAAGGGCATGCGCCTGGTCCGCGACCCGGCCGAGCTGCCCGCCGAGCTCGCCGCCGCCCGCCGGGTGGCCCGCACCGCGTTCGGCGACGACACCCTGCTCCTCGAGCGCTGGGTGGACCAGCCGCGCCACATCGAGGTGCAGGTCCTGGCCGACACCCACGGCCGGACCGTTCACCTCGGCGAGCGCGAGTGCAGTCTCCAGCGCCGCCATCAGAAGCTCATCGAAGAGGCTCCTTCCGTCCTGTTGAACGCTCGGACCCGGGCCGCGATGGGCGCGGCCGCGGTACGTGCCGCCGAAGCCTGTGGCTACACCGGCGCCGGCACGGTCGAGTTCATCGTTCCCGGCGGGGACCCGGCAGGGCCCGACGCCGACGACGTCCTCGACTTCTTCTTCATGGAGATGAACACCCGCCTCCAGGTGGAACACCCCGTCACGGAACTGGCCGTCTCCGTCGACGGCCCCGAGGGACCGCAGCGGCTCGACCTGGTCGAGTGGCAGCTGCGCGTCGCCGCGGGCGAAGCACTGTCGTTCACACAGTCCGACATCTCCTTCCTGGGCCACGCGATCGAGGCCCGCATCTGCGCCGAGGACCCGGAACGGGACTTCCTGCCCACCGGCGGTCAAGTACTGCTGCTGGACGAACCCTCGGGCGAGGGCATCCGGGTGGACTCCGGAATCGCACCCGGCGAGCGGATCGGCAGCCTGTACGACCCGATGCTCGCCAAGGTGATCGCGTACGGGCCCGACCGCCCGACCGCGATCCGTCGGCTGCGGGCCGCACTCGCCGAGACCCGCATCCTGGGCGTCACCACCAACACCGGCTACCTGCGCCGGCTGCTGGCTCAGCCCGAGGTGACGGCAGGACGGCTCGACACCGGCCTGGTGGAACGCAGCGCCCAGCAGGACCCCTCCGTGCTGAGCTCTCCGTACACCCGTCCCGAGTCGATCGACCTGCTCCACTTCGCCGCCGCACTGGTGCGGCAGCTCGAACTCGGCCCGACCGACGCCTCCGACGGCTGGACCGACCCCTTCTCCCTCCCTTCCGGTTGGCGACTCGGTGGCGAGACCGCTTGGACCACGCACCGACTCCGGCTCGCCGGCCGCGAACCGGTCGCCGTGAGTTGCCGAATGACTACCAGCGGTGAATTCGAGAGCGCCAGCGGTTTTTCTGCCGCGACCACTCCCGAGTGGGAGGTCCGACTCGACGGCGGCCCGATCCGGCGAGCTCGCGCGAGCCGTGACGGAAACCTGCTCCGCCTTGCGGTTGACGGCCTGCAGGCCACTTTCACGGTCGCCGAGGAGCGCACCGCCGAGGGCATCACGCACTGGCTCGGCACCGACGGAGATGCCTGGCCCGTTCACCCGTTCGACCCAATTGCCGAGCGCGCCGCCGCCGGCACCGTCCACCACGGCACCCTCACCGCCCCGATGCCCGGCACCGTCACTGTGGTCAAGGTCGAGGCCGGCGAGCGGGTCCGCCGCGGACAGGCGCTGCTCGTCCTCGAGGCCATGAAGATGGAGCACGTCATCGCCGCGCCGCACGACGGCACCGTCGAGGACCTGAGGGTCACCGCCGGGGCCACCGTCGCCATGGACGAGGCGCTGGTGGCCGTCGCTCCGGACGACGAAGACGCCGGTGCCGCTGCTGGCACGGAAGCCGACAGCACCGCCGGAGGGGAAGCCGGCGCCAGCACCGAGGCGGCGGCCGGCACCACCGCGAAACTGTCGGAGGCTGCACGATGACCACCACCCCTGACCGGACCGCGCCGGAACCGACCGTGCTGGACCTCGGCCTGCCGGACCCGGTGCGCGACCCCGATCTGCCCGCCCGGGTGCGCATCCACGAGGTCGGCGCGCGCGACGGCCTGCAGAACGAGGGCACGCTCGTCCCCGTCGACGTCAAGGCGGAGTTCATCGCGCGGCTGGCGGCCGCCGGGCTGCGCACCGTGGAGGCCACCAGCTTCGTCCACCCCAAGTGGGTGCCGCAGCTGGCCGACGCCGAGGAGCTGATGCCCCGGCTGGCCGACCTGCCCGGGCGCCACCCGGGGCTGCGACTGCCCGTCCTGGTGCCAAACGAGCGCGGACTGGACCGGGCGCTGGCCCACCACGCGGGCGAGGTCGCGGTGTTCGCCAGCGCGACCGAGACGTTCGCCCGGCGCAATCTGAATCGCTCGGCCGACGAGGCGATGGCCATGTTCCGCCCCGTGGTCGAACGCGCCACGGCCGCAGGCGTCCCCGTGCGCGGCTACCTGTCCATGTGCTTCGGCGATCCGTGGGAAGGGCCTGTCCCGATCGCCCAGGTGGTCCGGCACGGACTGGCCCTGCTGGAGATGGGCTGCGCCGAGTTGAGCCTCGGCGACACCATCGGCGTCGCGACGCCCGGCCAGGTCAAGGCGCTGCTCGACGAGTTCACCCGCACCGGTGTTCCGATCGATCGGATCGCGGTGCACTTCCACGACACCTACGGGCAGGCCCTGTCCAACACGCTGGCCGCGCTCCGCTCCGGCGTGACGGTGGTGGACGCCTCGGCCGGCGGCCTCGGCGGCTGCCCGTACGCCAAGAGCGCCACGGGCAACCTGGCCACCGAGGACCTGGTCTGGATGCTGCACGGCCTGGGCATCGAGACCGGCGTCGACCTCGCGGCGCTCGCCGAAACCAGCGGCTGGATGGCGCGTCAACTCGGCCGCCCCAGCCCGTCGCGGACCGTCCGCGCCCTGCTCGGGCCCACGGCCTGACCGCTGATTCCACCACCCTCGCCAGGCCCACCAGGCCTCGATCCCGGGAGGATCCCTGTGCTCGACCACCGGCTGAGCAGTGACTACGAGGAACTCCGCCGCACCGTTGCGGAGTTTGCCAACGACGTGGTTGCGCCGAAGATCGGCGAATACTACGAGCAGAATGAATTCCCGTACGAAATCATTCGGGAAATGGGGCGGATGGGCCTGTTCGGGCTTCCCTTCCCCGAGGAGTACGGCGGCATGGGCGGCGATTACTTCGCACTCTGCCTGGCCCTGGAGGAATTGGCCCGGGTCGATTCCTCGGTGGCGATCACCCTGGAGGCCGCAGTCTCGCTCGGCGCCATGCCGATCTACCTCTTCGGCACCGAGGAGCAGAAGCGCGAGTGGCTGCCGAAGTTGACGTCCGGTCAGATGCTCGGCGCGTTCGGCCTGACCGAGCCCGAGGGCGGCACGGACGCCGGCGGAACCCGCACCACCGCGCGCTACGACGAGGCCACCGATGAATGGGTGATCAACGGCAGCAAGTGCTTCATCACCAATTCCGGGACCGATATCACCGGCCTGGTGACCGTCACCGCACTGACCGAACCGCTCACACATTCGAGTGACGGAGGTGTAAACAACTCGCCTACGAGGGAGATCTCCTCCATTATCGTCCCCACTGGAACCCCCGGGTTCCAGGTGTCGAAGAAGTACTCGAAGGTCGGGTGGAACGCCTCCGACACCCGCGAACTGTCCTTCTCCGACTGCCGAGTTCCCGCGGCCAACCTGCTCGGTCGCCGGGGCCGCGGCTACGCCCAGTTCCTGCGCATCCTCGACGAGGGCCGCATCGCCATCGCGGCCCTGGCCACCGGCCTGGCCCAGGGGTGCGTCGACCAGTCCCTGTCCTACGCCGCCACGCGCCGCGCCTTCGGCCGGCCGATCGGCGCCAACCAGGTCATCCAGTTCAAGCTCGCCGACATGGAGATGCGCGCACACACCTCCCGCCTGGCCTGGCGGGACGCCGCCTCCCGGCTGCTGCACTCCGAGGCCTTCAAGAAGGAGGCAGCCATTGCCAAGCTGTACGCCTCCGAGGCTGCGGTCGACAACGCCCGCGAGGCGACCCAGATCCACGGTGGCTACGGCTTCATGAACGAGTACCCGGTCGCCCGCATGTGGCGCGACTGCAAGATCCTGGAGATCGGCGAGGGCACCTCCGAGGTCCAGCGGATGCTGATCGCGCGCGAACTCGGCGTCAACTCCTGAACCACCTTCCGACACAGCCCTGCTGACGGGCCAACACCTGCGGAAGTGCCCGGACCGCCGCGTCCCGGCCCATCCTCAGGTCGGTCCGCCGAACGAGGCTAGAACGGCGGCAGTGCCGACCCACCGGCATCGGTGTCGATCTGGTCGTACCGCTCCAACGCCAGTTGGAACGCGGTCGGCTGGATCCGCACCGCGCCGGAGAACGGGCCGCTCATCACCGCCACCATGCTCACCCCGAACGCCACGGAGGCGCCTACGAAGCACATCAGCATCAGGTTCCGCGTGTTGGCCGTCAGCCCGATCACCGAGGGCGTGGCCAGTACGAACACCGCGCCCACCAGCAGTCCGCCGATCGCCACCACCGGCACGGACGCCCGGATGTCACCCAGCCGCGCGTTCCGCTTGGCGTTGACGTCGGACAGGCTGCGCAGCACATCGGTCCGCGCGCTCGTCTCCGCCGTGGTCTGCACCGCGGCGCGGTCGACGGCGGCCCGCACCTGGTCGATCGCCAGCCAGGCGGCCTGACTTCCGGTGTCGTGCTGCATCGCCGCCCACTCGTCGTCGATCACCACCTTGGTGTAGTTCCGCAGCCGCTCCCGCACCGCCGCGCGGTCGGCGGCCGGCAGACTGCCGGCGTTCCAGTAGGCCTCCGCGAGAGCCCGCGACTCCTCGTAGGTGTGCTGGCGGGCCGAGTTCAGCTGCTGCCAGGTGCCGGCGATGCTGAAGCCCAGGAAGAGCGCGAAGAAGCCGAGGATCGCCGCCCCGGCGAAGGACAGCGCCTGCGGCGTCGTGGACCCCTCCCGCGCGCGCTTCGTCTGGCCGAGCAGTAGTCCGATCACGAGCGCGAGCGCCGCACCCGCAACGGCGGCCAGGGCGACGATCAGCATCGCCGCCCCCCGGGTCCGCATGCCTGGACGCCCGGCGTCACCCCAGCGCCGCCACGGATCGCTCCCGGCAGGCGGAGATCGAGTGCGGCCACGCGCCGCGCCTCGTTCCTTGACTCGACAAGAGTTACGTCTACGACAACCCTCGGCATCGCCGGGTCGGTCCCGGTCACCCCGCCATCCGGTCGGATCACCACACTGCGCCCGTTCACCGTTGCCTCCGCCCTCGGACGGTGAACGCCGCCGCCAGCACGCACAGCACAGGAAGGAGAATCACCAGCAGCAGCATCATCACCTCGGTGATGTCCCACGGGTTGTCCTCATCCTGATCCGGATTCCAGTAGTCGTCCCCTGGTTGGGCCTGCGCACCGCCCGGCGACCGCCCTCCGGCGGAGGCCCCACCGCCGGAGGTCCCTCCCGCAGTCGCACCGCCCTGGCCCGGCCCGGCCGGCGCACCCGCACTCGGCCCGAACGCCAGGGCTCCGCCGCCCGCCGGAGCGCCCCCAGGAGTCGTCGCGCCGACTCCAACCTGACTGCCCCCGGGCACAGTTGACGCACCGACGGCACCCGGCGCGGCGAACGGCGAAGCAGGCAGCGCAAAGGCCGTTCCACCAGGAACCAGGGCGGGTGCCGCTCCGGGCAGGAACGGCACCACGGCCTGGCTTGCGGGGGCCGCTGCGGCTGCGCCGCCAGGGGCCGCGGCAGCGGGCTGCCCCGGAGCCGCCGCGCCGGCTTGCTGCCCGGCTGCGGCAGCAGCCGCCGCAGCCGCTGCCGCGGCTCCGCCCGGTGCTGCGGCGGGCGCCGGAACCGGTACCGGCAACAACCCTGCTGCGGCCGCCGCCGCGACGGCCGCACTGGCCGGCCCCGCCCCGGGCGCGGCCGCTCCTGGAGCGACGACCGCGCCCGCAGCCGCACCAGCCACCGCCCCGGCCCCGGCCCCGGCTCCGGTTCCGGCGGCAGCAGCCGCACCCGCTCCGGCCGCCGCACCAGTGCCTGTACCTCCGCCGGTCCCGGTCCCGGTGCCGGTGCCGGTAGTGGTGCCCCCGCCGGTGCCAGGGGGCGGCTGGGCAGCGGGAGCGGTGGGCGGTTCCGGGGCTGTGGGGGGCGGGGCGGGGCTGAGTCCGTCGTACGCTCCGGGCGCGTCCGCGGAGAGCAGTCGCGGAGCCTGCGGGTTGCCGTCCGGTCCGACGGTCCCGTCGTCCGCCAGACCGTCGGCGCGCGCGGTGCCGGTCTGGTGGCCGGGACGGGCGATTCCGGTCGCCTGGCAGTCGACGCCCTGGCCGGGGACGAGGGTCCGGCCTCCGTCGGGGCCCGCGCAGGTCACCGCTCCGACATCGGGGAGTCCTTCGACCACCGAGACGTTGGTGACCGGGACGTCCCCGAACGCCTCCACGCGGTAACGGAGTTCGACCGTCCCCCCAACGGCGGTCAGCGCCCTCGTCGCAGCGCGGCGGGAGCCGTCGGACGGAGCGATCTCCGGCGTGGCAGACGGAGCCGCATCCGGGGCAGCAGGTGGTGCGGCTTCCTGAGAGGCCTGCGGCACGGAGCGGCGGGACACTCCCGTGCCGCTGGGTTCTCCCACGCGGGCGAGTCGGAGTCCGGAGGTGATGCCCAAGTAGCCGGTGGGTGCGTCGGCATGGGCTTGCGGGATCCGGTTGGGGGCATCGGCAGTGGCGGCGACCTGGGCGGCCTGGGGTCCGCCGACGGCCGTGAAGGAAGCGGTGCAGTCGAGGCTGCCGCCCGGCGGGACCGTCCCTCCGGCATCGCACTGGGCCTGGCCGCCGGGAAGTTGAGGGTCGCTCAGAACAACCCGACTGAGCGGGTATTCGGCATGGTTGGTGAGATGGTAGGTGCGGGCGGCCACCTCCCCGGCCCGGAGCCGGACATGAGCATCGGTGCTGGCGTTGGTGCTGACGCTCAACGTCAGGGCGTCGCGCACCTCCCCGCCCCGGTGGGTACCGGGTTCCGGAGTCCAGCCACCGCCGACGAAGACCGGCACCAGCAGGGCAGTCCCCAGGAGGGACGGCAGGGGGCAGCGAGCCGCACCCGCCGCCGGGCGCTGTTGGGCTGCTGGTAAGCCGATATGACGATGGGTCACCTAGGCATGGTCGGCCATGCCCGGGTTCGGCAGCTGATATGACGCACGCTGCAGGGCCGGAACGACTCGTTCGGCCGAGCCGGAACCCCGGCCGGCCCTCCACCCACAGAGCCGCCACGGCGCGGCGCCTACCGCCGCCACATCAGGGTTCACAGGTCATGGGTGGCCGATTCCTCGCACCCGCATCCGGCCACCACCTATGCCCCCGTACGACGGAGGGGAAGCGGGCGCCTGCGGCTGCCGGCGAACCGCGGGCGCGACAGTCGGGACCGCGGCCCGGTCAGGGGATGACGATGACCGGACGGTTCGCGCGGCGGGCGAGTCGGCCGGAGACCGAACCGAAGATCTTCCCGAGCAGCCCGTGGGTGCTGCCGACCACGATGGCGTCCGCGGCGTACTCGCGGCCGACCTCTTCGATCTCGTGGCAGATGTCCCCGCCTCGCTCGACGAGGATCCAGGGGACGCCGGAGAGGAAGTCGGCGCAGGCGAGTTCGAGGCCGAGGATCTCGGTGCGCTGGTCGGGGAGGTCCACGAAGACGGGCGGCTCGCAGCCGGCCCAGACCGTGGCGGGGAGCCGGTTGGCGACGTGGACGATCACCAGTCCGCACTGGGAGCGGCGGGCCATGCCGATGGCGTAGGCCAGGGCACGTTCGCTGGAGAGGGAGCCGTCGAACCCGACCACCACACCGTGCTGGAACTGCGGGTCGCAGGCGCGCGAGCCGTGCTCCTGGAGCTGGGGTTCGCCATCGCCGTCGCGGCGGCCGACCGTCGGACGGGAGCTGTCGGTCATCGCGTCCTCCGCGGTACCGGGTCGTGGGACGGCGGCAGGGTCCGCCGCATTGCCGGGAGTGGCAGGGGTGCGGCGGCTCGGCCCGGTGCCCGGCCGGTCCGGACGCCGCCGACGTGCGGGTCTCCCGAACACGCCCGCACGGCCGAGGCGCATGGCCCAACTCGCCCGGCCTGAACGGTCGGACGCGTTCTCGGGACCGCCCCAATCGTCGCCGTCCGCACAGTCGCCGATCCGACCGTCACCGACCCCGCCGCCTCCGATGGGGCTGTTCCCGGTGCCGCCGTCCCCGCGCCCGTCGCGTTCGAGGCCATCACCGACGGCCCTGCCATCAGCGTCCCGGCCGGGGCGTACCTCTCCGCTCCTGGGGGCGTCAACGTCCGGACGGCGTGCCGGATCGGGCGCCGGCGGGGCGCCGAGGAACTCGGCAGCGGACCTGTCGTCCCGCGGACTGCCGTGGGCAGAACCGGAAGGCTCTCGACCAGCCATGGCTCAAAACTCTTCAACCGGGATGGGCCTGCACAGGGGGACACGGCGGCGGACCGCCCTGGCCCGGGGAGAGGCACGACCGCGATGGCGAACCGTTCGGAAACGACTACCACCGTTGGCGACCTGTGCCTTTCAGAGTACGGCGCGGAACGGGCCGCACCCAGCGGCGAAGCCCTCGTACGACCAGGTTCCCGCTTGTGGGGGAATCACACGCCGGCGCGTGCGCCCCTCCCGGGGCGGGTTTCATGGAGCTTGACCGACGACCCGCAGTGCGCGCAACAGGGCAGGCACACAACGTGATCCGACTGTCATCGTCAGAGATCGCCGCTGACCGTGGAGGGTGCAGCCGAGCGGCGGAGCGCGTCAACACAGGGCGGCTTCCCGGTCGTTCTCGAACAGACCCGGCACCGGGCGGGGCGCGGGTCGGCTTACGCGACGGCGCGAAGGAAGCATTCGACCGATCATGGGCCGAGTTGGGTGCGTAGCGGCCGGATTCGGCCAATTCGTGGGAATTCGATTTCCCTTTGGCAATTGCCACATGCATATGGGGCGCCCGCTGGCAGCATGCTCGGCATGCCGCTGCTCCTGCTCGACCTCGACAACACTTTGCTGCCCAGGGACGCCGCATTCCGGGCTTGGGCGGAGGACTTCCTCGCCGAGAACAACCTGCCCGCCGGTGACCTCGACTGGTTGGTCATGCTCGACGGGAGCGGCTACGTGCCGCGAAGCACCGTACTGGGAGCGGCGAAACGCCGCTACGGCATCGACCGGTCGGTCGAGTCGATGCTCGGCCACTATCGCCTCGGCATCAACTCCCACATCAATTGCCCCGATTCACATGTGCGCGCGTTACGCGAGGCCCGCGAGGCGGGATGGACGCTGGGGATCGTCAGTAATGGCGGGACGCGGCCCCAACTGGAGAAGATCCGGCTCACCGGGCTCGCCGCAATGGTGGACGGCTGGGTCATCTCGGAGGAGGCCCGCTGCGTCAAACCGGATCCGCTGATCTTCGAAATCGCGGCCCGGCGCTGCGGGTTCCGCCCGGCCGGCGACTGGACCGCCGAGACCTGGATGGTCGGCGACTACGGTCCCGCCGACATCGCCGGCGCCGAGGCCACCGGGCTTCGCAGCGTCTGGCTGCACCACGGCCGGCCCTGGGCGGAGCGCGGCTACCGTCCCACCGTCAGCGCGCCGGACTTGCCGGAGGCGGTACGCCTCATCCTCGGCGCCGCCGAACGCCCCACCGCCGCCCGGGGTTTCGCCGCCGCGCCCGGCCGCAAGCGCCCGCCCCGCACCCGCCTGGCCGTCCCGGCCTCCCGGCTGGCCCCCTCCCCCACGTCGAGCGGACCGAAGGCGCCCTTCACACGGTCCATGCCGTTCACCGGCGCAGTGCCCCTGACGCCCCTCGGGCCGGTCGCCTCGCCCGCGAAATCGCCGGCAACCACACCGTCCTCCCCGGCCACCGCATCGGTGGCGGCAGCGGTCACCCTGCCGACCGCCGCCCAGGCCCGCTGGAGCGACGCCTCCACAGCCGCCGGCTGAACCCGCAGCAGACGTCCAAGCAGGCCCGGCCAGCGCCGAGTTGTCGCCCGGAGGATCGGCGGAAGCACCCGGGCTGCACCGGCCCACCACCAAGGGGCCGGCCCGACGAGCTCGCCACCGGACCCCTGAGCTGCCCCCGGGCCCACCGCACCGCCCCGCCCCGGGAGTTGGCACCCTCGCGCGCACCCGCACCCGCACCCGTCCAGGCCCGCACGCCCGCACGCACCCACAGACGACCCTCATAGCCGCCTCCGCGGCCGTTCTCGCAGCACGTCCTCGACAGGGTTCGGATTCGGACGAATGTGCGGCGCACAGCTCCTCCGCACGAGCCGCCGGGTGGGGCGGGTGATCCGTGGCGATCGTGGGGCGGGTGGGGCTGTTGGGGCTGGTGTGACAGATGGGAAGTGAGGGGTACGAAGTGACGGACTGTGAGGTGGGAGGCGGTCGGAGGTGGCCGGTTCGGGTTGGGCCGGGGGGCTGACGGGGCGCGGGGATCTTGGCTCAGGTGTGCGCTGTGGCGCGTGGGAGCTGGGCTCACGCCCCCGATTTGAACCGTGTGTTTTCGGCCAACTTGGCGGCCCGACCCGTCGTTCGGGCAAAGCTGCAGCACACAGCGGCAGGCGGGTGTGCCTTTGGCGAAGGAATCACGAGCAGGTCGTGCGACAACCAGCCACGGTTGTCCGCGCCCCCTTCACAGCGGGGTCGACGGGTGCCACGCTTCGTGATCGAATGCTTCACGCCAAATTGCCATGTCGACATAGCGTCGGATGGTGAACTTGTCACAACAGCAACGGTCCACCAAGTAGATTCGATCTTGGCTCGCAGAGCGGCAGCCGAGACCACCACACCACCGAGGGGGCTGGAGCGCCTTGAGCAGGGTGAGCAGGAGCGACGCGGGTCCTGAAGGCGGCCGCCAGCCGTCGGGCCTTGCCGGTGGCGGAGCAAGACTCGGCAAGTTCGGTGGCGCGTCGTCCGGTTCGCTCGGCGTCGGGCCGAGTGGGCATCAGTCCTACGGCGGTGGCGCAAGTCTGACGTCGGGTCAGTACAGCCCGGCTGCCGGACCGCAGTCCTCCGCACCCCTCTCCGGCCACGGCGGCCTCGCCTCCGGAGCGCCCGCCTCCTCCGCGTCCTCGACCGGCACCACCTACGCCTCCGGCAGCGGCCTCAACTCCGGTGCCGGCTCCGGCTCGGACGCGCTCGCCGCCGGACCGGGTGTGCTCGGGGCGCCGCGCAAGCTGGCCGGGCGTCGGCGGCGCGAGACGGTCGCGGTGCTGCTGTTCAGTGGGGCGCCGATCTTCGAGAGCTCGATCCCGCTGTCGGTGTTCGGCGTGGACCGGCAGGACGCCGGCGTCCCCCGCTACCGGCTGCTGGTGTGCGCGGGCGAAGAGGGTCCGCTGACCACCACCGGCGGGCTGACCCTCACCGCGCCGTACGGACTGGAGGCGCTCTCCCGGGCCGGCACCATCGTGGTGCCCGCCTGGCGTTCGATCTCCCAGCCGCCGCCGGTCGAGGCGATCGCCGCGCTCCGCAAGGCGCACCACGAGGGGGCCAGGATCATCGGCCTCTGCACCGGCGCCTTCGTCCTGGCCGCGGCCGGCCTGCTCGACGGGCGTCCGGCGACCACGCACTGGATGTACGCGCCGACGCTGGCCAAGCGCTACCCGCGGGTCCACGTCGACCCGCGCGAACTCTTCGTCGACGACGGCGACGTGCTGACCTCCGCGGGCACCGCCGCCGGCATCGACCTCTGCCTGCACGTGGTCCGCAGCGACCACGGCGCCGAGGCCGCGAACGCGCTGGCCCGCCGACTGGTGGTGCCCAACCGGCGCGGTGGCGGAGGTCAGGCCCAGTACATCGATCAGTCTTTACCGGAGGAGATCGGCAACGACCCGCTGGCCGAGGTGGTCACCTGGGCGTTGGAGAACCTCAACCAGCAGTTCGACGTCGAGGTCCTGGCGGCCCGCGCCTACATGTCGCGGCGCACCTTCGACCGGCGCTTCCGCACGCTCACCGGCAGCGCCCCGCTGCAGTGGCTGATCACCCAGCGGGTGCTGCAGGCGCAGCGCCTGCTGGAGACCTCCGACCTGTCGGTGGACGACGTCGCCCGCCGCTGCGGCTTCCGGTCGCCGGTGGCGCTGCGCGGTCACTTCCGTCGCCAGCTCGGGGTCTCCCCGGCCGCCTACCGGACCACCTTCCGGGCCCGGCGTCCGGCGGCCGGCGCCTCGGCGTCGCCCGCGCAGGGCGTCCCGGCCGAGCGCATGGCGGGCGCGCCGGGTGTCGGCGGGGCGGTGCAGGGCGGGCTCGGCCAGCAGGCCCAGGGTCCGGGCGGCAACGTCGGCCTGACGCACGGTCAGGCAACGGCTCCGGCAGGCGGTCCCGGTCCCGGCGGCCTGAGTGGCTCGGCCGGAGCGGCGGGTCGGCAGCGGCAGCGTCCGCTGGTGCCGCCGCAGCCCGGTCCGCCGCCGGGAGCGTTCGGCGCGCGCACGCCGGAACGTCCGGGCGACCCGCGGTACGCCGCCCGACCGACCGGCGGGGGCACCGGTGCAACGGCCCCCGGCCAGCCCGGCAACTCCCCGTACCCGAACGCCCATCAGGGCCCCCGCCCGCGCACGCGCACGCCCAGCCGTCACCGGGCCAGCCGGTGCGACCGAGTGCGGCGTACCCGGGCGGCCGCGGTGCGGCCCCGGCGGACCGGACCGACCGGACGGACAGGGCAGACCGCACCGACCGTTCCACCGCCCCGGACCGCACCGACCGCAGCGACCAGCGTTCCGAGCGCACCGACCAGCGTTCCGAGCGCGCCGACCGGGCGGAGCGGCTCGATCGGTCGGCGGAGCACGCAATCGCGGAGGACGCGGACGGTCAGCAGCCGAGCGCCCGTGGCCAGCGGCTATCGCACCGCCCGGAGACCGAGCCGGAGCGCGGGGCGCGCGGGACGGCGGAGTTCGGGCCGGACGGGGCCCGTGCAGTGTCGGGGGCGCGCGATCGCGCCGTAGGGTGAGGGGCGTGAATGACCGTTTGGTATGGATCGACTGTGAGATGACCGGCCTCGACCTCGATCGGGACGCCCTGATCGAGGTCGCCGCCCTGGTGACCGACTCCGAGCTGAACGTGCTCGGCGAGGGCGTGGATGTGATCATCCGCCCGCCCGCCGAGGCGCTGGAGGGCATGCCCGAGGTGGTGCGGGAGATGCACACCGCCTCGGGTCTGCTCGACGAGCTCGCGGACGGCCTGACCATGGCCGAGGCGCAGGAGCGCGTGCTGGCGTACGTCCGCGAGCACGTTCCGGAGGCCGGCAAGGCGCCGCTGTGCGGCAACTCGGTGGCCACCGACCGCGGCTTCCTGTCCCGGGACATGGCGGAGCTGGAGGGCCACCTGCACTACCGGATCGTGGACGTCTCCTCGATCAAGGAGCTGGCCCGCCGCTGGTACCCGCGCGCCTACTACAACAGCCCGCAGAAGGGCGGCAGCCACCGCGCGCTGGCGGACATCCGCGAGTCGATCGCCGAACTCCGCTACTACCGCGAGGCCGTGTTCGTTCCGCAGCCCGGCCCGGACGGCGACACCGCTCGGGAGATCGCCGCCCGCCACCAGGTGCCCACGGCCTGACCAGGGCTCGGGTCCTGCCCGGTCGGGAAACCCTGGCGCGAGCACCCCTCGGCATCCTGTAGAGTTCTTCCTGTCGGAGCGGGAACGCGAAAGCGGGAAAGCACCGGACAGATGGTGGGCGTAGCTCAGTTGGTAGAGCACCTGGTTGTGGTCCAGGTGGCCGCGGGTTCGAGTCCCGTCGCTCACCCCATCGAAGAAGGGCCCTGGCCAAGGGAATTGGCCAGGGCCCTTCTTGCTGTCGGCACTTCGCGCCCCCACCGTGTCACCACCACGCCACCACGCCACCACGCCACCACGCACCACGCCACCGCGTCGTCATGCCGCCACGCCGTCGCGGCCCCAGCCCCGATCAACGGCCGCCGTCACGACCCCCGCCCCACCCGCTCCGCCGCCGGCCCGCACCCCGCCCGCACCCCGCCCACGCCCTTCCCCGGCCGCCTGACGGGGCATCAGCGACACTGTCCCGGGAGGGCAGCCACGCCTCCACCATGGACGACCAAGCTACCTGTCAGTAACATCGGCGCCATGACCTCTACTGCGATCGGCAAGCTGCTCACCGACACCGTCCCGATGGTGAAGACCCTGCAGCTGGAGTACCTGGAGACCACCCCGGAGCGGGCCGTGCTGCGGCTGCCCGACCTGCCCGAGTACCGCAACCACGTGGGCGGGCCGCACGCGGGCGCGATGTTCACGCTGGCCGAGTCGGCGAGCGGCGCGATCGTGCTGGCGGCGTTCGGCGACCAGCTGAACCGCGCGGTGCCGCTGCCCACCGTCGGCGAGATCTCGTTCAAGAAGCTCGCCCGCGGCGTGGTGACGGCCACGGCCACCCTGGGCCGCCCGGTCGCCGAGGTGCTCGCCGAACTGGACGAGGGCAAGCGCCCCGAGTTCCCGATCACCGTGGAGATCACCCGCGAGGACGGCGACGTCACCGGCGTGCTGGAGATCATCTGGACGCTGCGCCCCAACTCCTGACCCACCCCGGCCACCCTGGCCACTCCGGCCACGCGAGCCACCCCGGCCGCCCCACCGGCCATTCCCGGCCACTCCCCGCAGGCCGCCCCACGGCCTGCGGCCGAGCCGGCGACCGCCCCGCACCACACGGCCACCGAGCCGCACCGACCCCGCCCAAGCGCCCCCGCCGCACGCGCCCCGCCTACGCGGAGTCCCGCACGATCAGCTCGGTCGCCAGCACCACCTGCCGCCTGGCCCGGCCGCGTTCGGCGATCTCGTCGAGCAGCAGCCGGGCCATGGTGCGGCCCATCTCCTCGATCGGCTGTCGCACGCTGGTCATCGGCGGATCGGTGTGCCGCGCCACGATCGAGTCGTCGAAGCCGATCACCGCGACGTCGTCGGGGATGCGGCGCCCGGCGGCCCGCAGCACCTGCATCGCGCCGGCCGCCATCACGTCGGACGCGCAGAAGACGCCGTCCAGTTCGGGCCGCCGTTCCAGGAGTTCGCGCATCGCGACCCGGCCGCCCTCCTCGGTGAAGTCGGCGAGGCCGACCAGTTCCTCGTCGTAGCGGTGGCCGGCCTCCTCCAGGGCCCGGCGGTAGCCGCCGAGGCGGGCCTGGGCGACCTCCATGTCCAACGGGCCGGTGAGGGTGGCGACCTGGCGGCAGCCGCGGCGCAGCAGGTGCCGGACGGCCATCCTGGCGCCGCCGGCGTTGTCGGCGTGGACGTAGCTGAGCGGTTCGAGGTCGCCCCGCCGTCCGGCGAGCACGGACGGGATCTCCAGGCTCTCCAGCAGGGCGGGCAGCGGGTCGTCGCGGTGCACCGAGACGACCAGGACGCCGTCGACGCGCTGGGCGGTCAGGTAGGCGGAGAGGCGTTCGCGCTCGCGCTGGTTGCGGACCAGGATCAGCAGCAACTGCATGTCGGTCTCGGCGAGTTCGGCCGAGACGCCGCTGATGATGTCGGAGAAGTACGGCTCGGAGAAGAGTCGGGTCTCGGCCTCGGGGACGACCAGCGCGATGGAGTCGGTGCGCGAGGTGACCAGGGTGCGCGCCGCCCGGTTGGGGACGTAGCCGAGTTCGGCGATGGCGTTCTGGACGGCCTCGCGGGCCTTGGCGCTGACCCGCGGCGAGCCGTTGATGACCCGGGAGACGGTGCCGCGGCCGACGCCGGCCAGTGCGGCCACCTCCTCCAGGGTGGGGCGCGCGGTGGCTCTGCCGCCGGCGCCCTGGTGGAGCGCTTCGGGGCGCTGTGCGGTCGGGCTCATCGCTGCACCTCTCGGTCTCTGTGACGGATGGGACGGGCGGGGAGGGCGGCACGGTTCCGACGCGCCCGCCCGGCCCCCGTACGGACTGTTCATTGTGGCCGGTCCCGCGCCGTTCACGACCATCCGGGGCGAACTGGGGTCGGGTTGCCGGGCGGGGCCCTGTGGAGCGCCGGGCCCGGTGACGCTCCCGGAAACGCTCCGGCAACGTTTGTGTCACCACGTCTTGACACTCACCCCCGCGACACAGCAACCTTCCGGCATGCCAAGTGTGGGAGCGCTCCCACACTGTAGCCACAAAACAGCGCACCAAGAACATCCGAGAAGCGTCAAGAAGCTCCAAGAACCTCTCCGATCCACCCCGGAAGCCCCGGATCTCCACCCGGACAAAGGAGTTCGCCCCCATGCGCACCACCACTCGCCCCCGCAGAGCTGCCGTCCTCGCCACCGCGGTGCTGGCCACCTCCGCCCTGCTGCTCACGGCCTGCTCCTCGGGCTCGGACAGCGGCAGCAGCGGTTCCGGCGACGCCAACGCGAAGGTCACCCTGACCGTCGGCGACTTCGGCACGTTCGGCTACAAGGAGGCGGGCCTGTACGACGAGTACATGGCCGCGCACCCGAACGTCACGATCAAGTACGACACCGTCCAGGACGGCCAGAAGTACTGGGACGCGCTGACCACCCACCTGGCGTCCGGCAGCGGTCTGGCCGACATCCAGGCGGTCGAGGTCGGCTACATCGCGCAGGCCGCGAACACCCTCGGCGACAAGTTCCTGGACCTCGGCAAGACCGACGGCATCAACCCGGGCAACTGGCTGGACTGGAAGTCGAAGCAGGCCACCACCGCGAAGGGCGCGCTGATCGGTCTGGGCACCGACATCGGCCCGATGGCGATCTGCTACCGCACCGACCTGTTCCAGCAGGCCGGCCTGCCGACCGACCGCACCGAGGTCGGCAAGCTGTGGGCGGGCGACTGGTCGAAGTTCGTCGAGGCGGGCAAGACCTACCAGAAGAACGCCCCGGCCGGCACCTTCTTCACCGACTCCGCGTCCGGCCTGTTCAACGCCGCGCTGTCCGCCGAGCCGGTGCAGTACTCGGACGCCAGCGGCAAGTTGGTCTACAAGGACAGCGCGGGCGTGAAGAAGGCCTGGGACCTGGCGGTCTCCGCCTCGCAGGCCAAGATCAGCGCCGGCCTGCGCCAGTTCCAGGACCCGTGGAACGCCGCGTTCGCGAACGCCAAGTTCGCCACCGTGGTCTGCCCGTCCTGGATGACCGGCGTGATCAGCAAGTACGCCGGCGACTCGGGCAAGGGCAAGTGGGACGTCGCGGCCCCGCCGGCCGCCGGCAACTGGGGCGGCGCGTTCCTGACCGTCCCGAAGGCCGGCAAGCACACCAAGGAGGCCGCCGCGCTGGCCGCCTGGCTGACCGCGCCGGAGCAGCAGGCGAAGGTCTTCACCAAGGTCGGCAACCTGCCGTCGACCGTGGGCGGCCTGCAGCAGTCCGCCGTCCAGGGCGCCAAGGCCGAGTACTTCAACAACGCCCCGACCGGCCAGATCTTCGCCGCGTCCGCGCAGTCCATCAAGCCGGCGCCGATCGGTGAGCAGGACGGCAACGTGAAGACGATCATCACCGACAACGGTGTCCTCGACATCGAGGAGCACGGCACCGACCCGGCGAAGGCCTGGAGCAACGTCACCAAGCTGATCGACGACAAGGTCGGCCACTGACCCCGGCCGACCCCGGTCCGGGTCGCCGGACCCCGATCCGGCCGGACACCCGGCCCGGACCGCTCCCTGATCCGGCCGGACGTCCGGCCCGGACCGCTCCCTGATCGGGAGCCCGGTCCGGTCCGGCGTCCGCCGGTGACCGATCCCAACTGCCCGGCCGGGTCCGCCCACCCGGCCGGGCGCCGTTCCGCCGCCCCTAGCCACCCCCGGGAAGGAAACCCCAAGTGGCCACCAACGTCCGCGCCGAGGCACCGCCCGTCGCCCCGGGGCGCCCCGCCTGGCGCTCCCGTCTGTACCGGTTCGACCTGAAGGCCTCCCCGTACGCCTTCATCGCCCCGTTCTTCCTCTGCTTCGCCGCGTTCGGCCTGTTCCCGCTGATCTGGACCGGCTGGCTGTCGCTGCACTACGTCGACCTGCTGAAGCCGGACGTGTTGGAGTGGAAGGGCTTCGGCAACTACACCCGGCTCTGGTCCAACGACCAGTTCTGGACGGCCCTGCGCAACACCTTCACCATCGGGGTGATCTCCACCGTCCCGCAGCTGCTGATGGCGCTGGGGCTCGCGCACCTGCTCAACTTCCGGATGCGGGGCCGCGGTTTCTTCCGGGTCGCGATCCTCGCCCCGTACGCCACCTCGATCGCCGCCGCCACCCTGGTGTTCGTCCAGCTGTTCAACCCGGACTACGGGTTCATCAACTGGGCGCTGGACCTGGTCGGCCTGCACCCGAACTGGTACTCCGAGACCTGGCCCTCGCAGATCGCCATCTCCACCATCGTGACCTGGCGCTGGACCGGCTACAACGCGTTGATCTACCTGGCCGCGATGCAGGCGGTGCCGAAGGACCTGTACGAGGCGGCCAGCCTGGACGGGGCCAACCGGTGGCAGCAGTTCACCCGGATCACCATCCCGTCGATCCGGCCGACCATCCTGTTCACCATCATCGTGTCGACCATCGGCGCCACCCAGCTGTTCGGCGAGCCGATGCTGTTCGGCGGCGGCGTGGGCGTCTCCGGCGGCTCCGCGCACCAGTTCCAGACGCTCAGCCTGTACATGTACGAACTGGGCTGGCCGTCGCGCCAGTTGGGCCGCGCCTCGGCGGTGGCCTGGACGATGCTGCTGATCCTGCTGCTGATCGGCCTGGTGCAGTTCCTGATCACCCGTTACCGCAAGCGCCACGAGCTGGGAGGCTGACATGGCCGCCACCCTGTCCACTCCCTCCCCCCGCGAGGCGAAGGCCGCCGAACAGGAGCGTCCGCGCAGCCTGTTCCGCCGCGGCGCCGGCGACCACGACAAGGCCGGGCCGGTCGCCTACGTACTGCTGGCGATCGCCGCCGTGGTCTCGCTGTTCCCGCTGTACTGGACGTTCGTCGCGGCCTCGCACACCGGCGAGCGGGTGGCCCAGTCGCCGCCGCCGATGGTGCCCGGCGGGCAGCTGTGGAAGAACATCTCGGTCGCCTGGGACCAGGCCGACATGGGCACCGCGCTGCTCAACTCGACCGTGGTGGCGGGCTGCGTGGCACTGTCCACGGTGCTGTTCTCCACGCTGGCCGGCTTCGCCTTCGCCAAGCTGCGCTTCCGCGGCCGGAACGCGCTGCTCACCCTGGTGGTCGCCACCATGACCATCCCGCCGCAGCTCAGCGTGATCCCGCTGTACCGGATCATCACCGAGCTGGACTGGGGCAACCACCTCCAGTCGGTGATCCTGCCCTCGCTGGTGGCCGCGTTCGGCGTGTTCTTCATGCGTCAGTTCCTGTCCGAGGCGCTGCCGTTCGAGCTGATCGAGGCGGCCCGGGTGGACGGGGCGAACAGCCTGCGGATCATCTGGCACGTGGTGTTCCCGGTGGCCCGGCCCGCGATGGCGGTGCTCGGCATGCTGGTGTTCGTCCAGTCCTGGAACGACTTCTTCTGGCCCTTCGTGGTCCTCACCCAGCAGAACCCGACCGTGCAGGTCGCGCTCTCGGCGATCGGCGGCGGCTCCGGCCACGACATCAACCAGGCCGTGATCATGACCGGAGCCCTGGTCGGCACCCTGCCGCTGCTACTGATCTTCGCCGTTCTGGGGAAGCACATTGTCGGCGGGATCACGTCCGGCGCCGTCAAGAGCTGACCCTCTGGAAGCACCCGGCACACCCCGCCCTGTCCACTCCTCAGCCATGGGAGCGCTCCCGTATGACCATGACCGATCCGACCATCGCCGCCCACAACGCCGCGGCGGCCCCCGGGCGCCTTCCCGCCCGGCTTCGCCTGGGGCGCGGCCACCGCCGCCTACCAGATCGAGGGCGCCGCCGCCGAGGACGGCCGCACCCCCTCGATCTGGGACACCTTCAGCCACACCCCCGGGAAGGTCCTGAACGGCGACCACGGCGACGTCGCCGTGGACCACTACCACCGCTTCCGCGAGGACGTCCGGATGATGGCCGACCTCGGCCTCACCTCGTACCGGTTCTCGATCTCCTGGCCGCGGATCCAGCCGACCGGCCGCGGCCCCGCCGTCGAACGCGGGCTCGACTTCTACCGCGCCCTGGTCGACACCCTGCTCGAACACGACATCTCGCCGGTCGCCACCCTCTACCACTGGGACCTCCCGCAGGACCTGGAGGAGGCCGGCGGCTGGCCGGTCCGCGAGACCGCCTACCGCTTCGCGGACTACGCGGCGCTCGCCGCCCGCGCGCTCGGCGACCGGGTGCCGGTCTGGACCACCCTCAACGAGCCCTGGTGCAGCGCCTTCCTGGGCTACGGCTCCGGCGTCCACGCCCCCGGCCGGACCAGCGCCGCCGACTCGCTCAAGGCCGCGCACCACCTCAACCTCGGCCACGGCCTGGCCGTCGGCACGCTGCGCGAGGTGCTGCCCGCCTCCGCGAAGATCGCGGTCTCGCTCAACCTGCACCTGGTCCGCCCGCTCACCGACACCGACCAGGACCGCGAGGCGGCCCGCCGGATCGAGGCGGTCGGCAACCGGATCTGGACCGGCCCGATGTTCAAGGGCGGCTACCCGGCGGACCTGAAGGCCGACACCGCCGGCATCGTCGACTGGGACGAGCTGGTCCGCCCCGGCGACGAGGCGGAGATCGGCCGGCCGATCGACCTGCTCGGCCTCAACTACTACAACCCGACGGTCGTTTCGGCCCCGCGCGGCGACACCGAGACGGCGGAGGCCGCCCGCAACGACGGCCACGGCGACAGCGAGTTCAGCTGCTGGCCGGGCTCCGAGGACGTGGTCTTCCACCTCGCCAACGACGACGTCACCGCGATGGGCTGGCCGATCGACGCCACCGGCCTGTCCGACTCGCTGATCGGCATGCACCGCGACTTCGGCCTGCCGCTGATGGTCACCGAGAACGGCGCCGCCTTCGAGGACGTGGTCGGCCCGGACGGCCAGGTCGACGATCCGGAGCGGATCCGCTACGTCAAGCTGCACCTGGAGGCGGTGGCCGAAGCGATCGCCGCCGGGGCGGACGTCCGCGGCTACTACCTCTGGTCGCTGATGGACAACTTCGAGTGGGCGTACGGCTACGGCAAGCGCTTCGGCATCGTGCACGTCGACTACGAGACCCAGCAGCGCACTCCCAAGGCCAGCGCCCGCTGGTACGCGGAGGTGATCCGGCGCGGGGGGCTCGCGTGAACCCCCTGCATCACCGGCCGATGTGACGGAGTGTGAGTGACGAGCGTGACTGCGGGGAGTCTCGCTCGTTCTCCCCTGGTGTGCGAACCAACCACCCCAAGCGGCCGCGACGTTCGGACACCCCCCGGCGGGGCCTGCCCGGGGCACTGGCGGCGAGCGGACTGCTCGCCGCCCAGCTGCTGGGCCTGGTCCTCGGCACCGGCGACGCGTACGCCACCGACCCCGGTCGGGCCGGCCCCGCCCCCCGCATCCGCTCGCTCTGTCCGGCCGTTCCCGCCGCCCCCGCCGACCGGGGCGGACTGCTCGGCGGCACCGCTCCCGCGCTGGACGGCGCGGTCGGCGAACTCGGCACCGTCCTGCAGCAGCACCTCGGCGCCGGCGAACTCCCGCTCCCCGGCCAGCACTCCGGCCCCGACGCCTTCGCGATCGCCGCCCGGCTGCTCTCCACCGTCCCCCCGCAGGCCCGCGCCGACGAGGCCGGCCGTGCCTCCCGCTCCGGCCCCGCCGAGGGCCGCCCCGAGGAACCGGCGAACCGGGTGCCCGCGCCCCGGCCCGCCGACGATCCCGCCCCGCTCCCCTCCCGTCAGCGGATCGACACCGTCACCCTCGTCCCCCCGCCGCCCGGCACCGCCTCCGGCAGCGACGGCTCCCCGCTCGCCCTCACGGCCTCCCCCACCCGCCCCGAGGACAACGACTCCACGCTCGCCGTCCTCCTCCCCATCGCCGCGGGCCTGCTCCTCACCGCTGCCGCCGCCTACAAGCACCGCGGCCTCCCGGGCGGCCACTGACCGCGGGAGGCCGCTTCTCCGACGGAACGTCAGCAGCTCAGTCGAAGGCCTTCGGCGGCGGGGCCGGGGACTGGACGGCGCGGGCATCCGGGACGGGGCCGGCACCGGCCGTGAAGTCGGCGAGGTCGCGGCCGTGCAGCAGCCGGGCCTGGGCCGGGTCGGCGGCCAGCCGGCGGGTCAGGTCGGTGAGCGGCAGCGGCGTGTGCGCGGCGGCCAGGACGAGGTTGCCGAAGCGCTTGCCGCGCAGCACCGCGGGGTCGGCGATCAGGCAGACCTCGGGGAAGACGGCCAGCAGGGTCGCGGCCTGGGCGCGGGCGAAGGCGAGTTGGCCGCCGTCGGTGATGTTGGCGGTGTAGCGGCCGGTGCCGGTGAGAGCCCGGGCGGCGAGGCGGACGAACTCGACGGTGGCGCAGTGCGCGGGGACCCGGGCGCCGGCGAAGACGTCGGCGATCACCAGGTCGGTGGAGCCTTCGGGGGTCCGGTCGAGGACGGCGCGGGCGTCGCCGCCGCGGACCCGGATCTGCCAGCTGCGGTCCAACGGGAGCTCGGTGCGCACGAGTTCGGTGAGCGCGGTGTCGATCTCGGCGACCTGCTGGCGCGAGCGCGGCCGGGTGGCGGCGGTGTACCGGGCCAGGGTGAGCGCGCCGCCGCCGAGGTGGAGCACCGAGACGGGCTGCCGGGCGGGGGCGGCGAGGTCGATCAGGTGGCCGATCCGGCGCTGGTACTCGAAGCCGAGGTGGGTGGGGTCGGCGAGGTCGACCAGCGACTGCGGGGCGCCGTCGAGGACGAGCTGCCAGCCGTGCGGCCGGTCGCGGTCGGGGCGCAGTTCGGCGGTGCCGGAGGCGACGGTCGCGGTCAGCGGGCCCTCGGTGTGCGCGCGGCCGGGGACGGCGGGGGCGGGGTGGTACGTGAGCGGCCCATACGCCCATTATCCGATGATCACCCGAAACCCGATCACGGACGGCCGCACGCCCCCTCGACCGCACCCCGCAGTACGCCCGCGCCCCACAGCGCCCGCGCACCCACGGCGCCCCACGCGCCCCCCGGCCGGTCGCCCTCAGCCTCCCGACGCCATCCCGATGATCCGGTTGGCGAGCTCGACCACGCCGGGCCCGAGGCTGCGCGCCGTCTCGGCGACCCGCCGCGCGGTCTCCAGCGCCCGGTTCAGCCGCGCCCCCGCTGCTCGGCGGTCTCCCCGGCCGGGCCGCCCGCCGGGTCGAGGTCGCTGAGCGTCTCGTCCAGCTGCTGGGCGTCCGCCGCCGGGACGTGCCGGCGCAGGTCGGCGAGCAGGGCCCGGAGCAGTGCGAGCTGTTCGGGGCCGGGCTGCGCGGCGGCGCCGAAGTTGACCGAGCCGATGTTGCCGCTGCCGCTGACGTTGGTGACGTTGCCCAGGTAGAAGTGCTGCTCGCCGCTCATGTGCTGATCCTTCCGACGTTGCCGGTGCCGTGGACGTTGACGGTGTCGCCGAAGTAGTAGTTCGCCGGGTTGACCGCCAGGGTGTCCACGTGCAGCAGCAGGCTGCTCTGCGGGTTGTCGACGGCGGCGGCGATGTACTCGGTCAGGGCGCGGCGGCGCTCGGCGTCGGCGGCGGTGATCAGGGCGACCGAGGAGCCGTTGGTCTCGATGGCGACCACGTGCTGCGGCTTCTGCAGCACCACCCGGAGCAGCTCGACGACGTACAGGATCAGGGCGACCACCGCGACCGAGACCACGAACTGGGTGAACGCGGACGAGGTGTCCGACCTGGTCGACCTGCTGCTGGTGGTCGCGATGGACAGCTGCCCGACGCCGACCACCAGGAACGCGGACACCAGGGTGATCCCGACCCGGCGGCCGAACCGGGCGAAGGCCTCGGCGCTCCGCGGGTAGAGGACCACCGGGAACACCCGGGCGATGTTGTGCAGCGGGTACGCGGCCTGCCCGATCCACAGCAGTTGCCGCTCGACCCGGACTTCGACCTGCCCCGGCCGGAACGTCGGCATCGGCGGTACCGGCGGCTTCGACGGCACCGGTCCAGGATTGTTCTGAGACACCCGACCCCTCCCCCAACTGTCGTGTGCAGCACACTGTATGAGTGCTCGTCAGGGAGGAAAAGGCGTTTTGCACGGGTTCCGCTCAGAGCGGCCCGAGGCCGCCCGCGGTGAGGGTGGTGGCGGCTTCGCAGAGCGCCGAGCGGAGCACCCAGGCGTCGGTGGGGCGGGTGCAGTGCTGCGGGCCGGAGGGCGGGATGATCCAGCGCGGGTCGGTGGGCGGCAGCAGGTCGGCGCCGGAGGTACAGGTGGAGCCGGGCAGGTGCCAGCGCAGCGCGGTGCCGGGCGGGACGAGGAAGGCGATCGCGGAGCCGCCGGAGGTCTGCTGGACGGCCCCGCAGGCCCGCCGGAGCCGCAGGATGTCGACCGCCTCCAGGCCGTGCCGGACCGGAACCGTCACCGTGTCGTACTGCGCGACCCTCCCGACCACGCCGCCCGGGCCGGCGCCGGTGCAGGCGGAGACGGCCGGCGGAACGGGCAGCACCGCGGAGCCCGGCAGCACGGCCTGGACGGTCGGACGCCGGTACTGGGGAACTCCGGTGGCCATGGGGGACCTCCTGTCACCTCGGGTCGCGCGGACGCCGGACGGTGCTCCGGCGCCTGGTTGGGCAACGGGGGGCCGGCACGGGAGGGGGCCCGTACCGCCGGTGTCCATGTATCAGGACAACGCGCAACCCCTCGTTCAGGCCACGGCTTCCGATACGGCAAGCCATGGCATTTCGTGGCGGAACACGGCAACTGCGTCCGCATTGTCCGCAATTGACCCATCTTCTCCCGACAACTCGCCGTGTACGCCGAGTGACTACGGGTACTGTCGTGGCGACGCGGCGGCCCTCACCCAGAGGTCGGCGCGACCGCCCGGTACGACTTCGGAGTGCACCATGGCAGCCACGCGAACCGGCGGGCCCCGCCCGGCGGCCGTCCCCAACCAGGCGATGCGCGAGCTGCGCGGCAACCTCTCCCCGCGGGAGTTCGCCACGCTGGTGCGCCGGGCCGCCCGGGAGATCGGCGAGCACGTGTCGTGCGACGCGCGCTACGTCGGGCGGGTGGAGGCCGGCGAGATCCGCTGCCCCAACTACGCCTACCAGCGGGTGTTCCGGCACATGTGGCCGGAGAAGTCCTTGGCGGACCTCGGGTTCGCCGCGCGCAAGACGGTCCTCCGCCGCCCGGGGTCCGCCGAACCGGCGGCCGGGCCGACGACACCGGCCGCCGGCCCGGCGGCCCGACCGACCACGCACCCATCCACCGATCCGGCCGCCGGACCCGCCACCCCGGCGGGCCCGCCGGACCCGGCGCATCGGTCTGACGAGGAGAACGACGACGTGCTTCGCCGTACGTTCCTGAACGGCGGTCCCGCCGCGGTGGCGGCCGCGCTCGGCATGGACCTTCCGCCGCTGCCCGCGGCCCCGCCCCAGCCGGAGCGCCGCCGGGTCGGCGCGGCCGAGCTCCGCAGCGTCGAGCAGGCGGTCCGCGACATTCGGCTGCTGGACGACGCGCACGGCGCGGACGCCCTGTTCGAGCTGGCCGGGCAGTCCCTGCGCAGCGCCTACGTGTTGCTCAACGACGGCGAGTACAACGCCGCCACCGAGCGCCGGCTCCAGTGCGGCGCGGGCGAACTCGCCATCTCCGTCGGCTGGTTGGCGCACGACTCGAACCGGCTGATGGACGCCAGGTCGTTCTACTCGGAGGCGCTGGCGACCGCCCGGATGGCCCAGGACGCCGGCCTGGAGGCGCACGTGTTCAGCAACAGCGCCTTCCTCGCCCGGGACGCCGGGCGCCCCGGGAGGCCCTGCGCGCCGCGCAGGCCGGGCAGGCCGCGGCCGCCGGGCTGGGTTCGGACCGGCTGCTGTCCCTGCTGTCGCTGCGCGAGGCGGGCGGCTGGGCGCTGCTCGGCGATCGGGGCGGCTGCCGGCGGGCGCTGGCCCGGGCGTACGCGCTGTTCGACCGCGGCCCGCGGGACGCCGACCCGGAGTGGATGTCCTTCTTCGGGGAGGCGGAGCTCGCCGGCCAGGAGGCGCAGTGCTGGTCGGCGCTCGGCGAGTGGGAGCGGGCGAGCGCCCGGGCCGAGCAGGCGGTGAACCTGCAGCGGCCGCACTTCGTCCGCAACCGGGCGCTGTACACCGCCGAGTTGGCGCACGACCGGCTGGGCCGGGGCGACCTGGCGGGCGCGGCCGCGCAGGGCTCGGCGGTGGTGGAGCTGCTGGGGCAGGTCCGCTCGGCGCGGATCCGCGGCATGCTCGCGCACACCGCGGACCGCCTGCGCGGGCACGCGGCCGTGCCGGAGGTGCGGGAGTTCCTGGACGGCTACGACGACGTCGTGGCGGCCTGACCCGCCGTCAACCCCGGCGGTACGACGGCGCCGTCAGGTGCACCGAGCGGGTCAGAGCCGGTCGAGGTGGCTGTGGTCGTTCCAGATCTCGACGGCGGGCAGCCCGTACTCCCAGGACAGCACGGAGAGCGCGGCGGTGCCGAGCTTGAAGCGCTGCGCGTACTCGGGGGCGAGGCCGAGCCAGCGGGCGGTGAGGATGCGCAGCAGGTGGCCGTGGGCGAACACCACGACCTCGCAGTCGGCGCAGTTCATCGTGGTGGTGCCGGGCTCGGGGACGCCGTGGCGCTCGTTGAGTTCGGCGAGGAAGCCGTCGACCCGGGCGCAGACCTCGGAGAGCTTCTCGCCGCCGGGGACGCCGTCGCGCCAGATCAGCCAGCCGGGCTGGTCGGTGGCGCGGATCTCGGCGCCGGTCCGGCCCTCGTACTGGCCGTAGTCCCACTCCAGCAGTTCGGGGCGGTCGATCGCGCGGTCGCCGAAGCCGGCGAGTTCGGCGGTGTCGCGGGCGCGCGAGAGCGGGCTGGTGTACACCGTGGCGTCGGGCAGGCCGTTCCACGGGGCGCGGCCGAGGCGCTCGCCGAGGGCGCGGGCCATGGCGCGGCCCTCGTCGGTGAGCGGGACGTCGGTGCGGCCGGTGTGCCGGCCGGTGGCCGACCAGGAGGTCTCGCCGTGGCGGACCAGCACGATACGGGCGGGCATGGGGGTCTACCTCGTTCGATGTTCGTTGGGGGCTCGAAGGTCCCGAAGGTCTCGACGGTACTTCACGACGTGCCGACGGGGCGGGCACGGGCCGCGTCGTCGGGGCCGCGGGCCCATGATCCCGCACCGGGCGGGCCGGATCGAGCGGCGGGCTCCGCTTTGTCGGCGTCGGATGCGAGACTGGGCCGCACCATGAACGTCTCGCACTTGGGGCAGGCTTCCCCGCCGCTGCGGCGGCTCTCCGAGCTGCGCGGCCCCGCGCCGCAGCGCAGCCTCGACGCCCGGGCCCTCGCCGCTCTCGCCGCCAATCCCGGATGCCGCCGTCGCGCGCTGCTGGACGCCGCGGGGGTGGACAAGACGGCGCTGGCCCAGCGGCTGGGCCGCCCCGCACCGTTCGGCCAGTCGCCGTTCGCGATCCGCCGCGGCCTGCAGTTCGAGTCCCGGCTGAAGCGGGACGGCTACGCGGTGCTGCTGGAGCCGCTGCGCCGGATGCTGGGGGTGCCGGAGGAGGAGGTCGCCTCGCTCGGGGTGCCGGACCTGCTGCCCTCGCAGTCCCCCGCGGTGCGCACCGAGCGGACGCTGGCGGCGCTGGCCGAGGCCTGTGCCGATCCGGTGGCGTGGACGCTGCTGGACCGTCCGATGCTGCGCCTCGACGTGGCGGGCAGCCCGGCGTACCTGGAGCCGGACGGCCTGGTGGTGCACGGCGGCCGGTGCACCGTGGTGGAGATCAAGTCCTTTCCGGTGCTGGACGGTTCGGCCGATCCGGCGAAGGTCGGTGCGGCGGCCCGGCAGGCCGCGGTGTACGTGCTGGCGTTGCAGGAGGCGGCGGCCCGGCTGGCCGGCCGCGAGCCCTCCGCGGACCCGTACGCGGTCCAGGAGCTGCCAGGTGCGCCGGAGTTGACGGTGCTGCTGGTCTGCCCGAAGGACTTCTCCAACCGTCCGGTCGCGGTGCCGGTCGACGTGCGGCGCGAACTGTCCACCACGCGGCGGCAGTTGTCCCGGATGACCAGGGTGGAGCAGTTGCTCGCGGCGCTGCCGGAGGGGGTGACCTTCGACCTGGCGCGGGACGACTCGGGGGCGCCGACCCGTCCGGTGGAGGAGTTGACGGAGGCGGTGGCGGCGGTGCCGGCCGCGTACGGCCCGGAGTGCATCTCGACCTGCGAGCTGGGCTTCCACTGCCGGGCGCAGGCCCGCTGCTCGGGCGCGGTGGAGCAGTTGGGCCGCGGGGTGCGCGGCGAGCTGGGTTCGCTGCGCACCGTGGAGGCGGCGCTGGCGGCGGCCGAGCGGGGCGCGGCGGAGAGCCTGGAGCCGTCGCTGCTGGCCGAGTTGGGCCTGGACGAGGCCTCCGAGCGGCTGGCGTACGCGGCGCGGCTGCGGGCGGAGGCGCTGGCGGTCGGGGCCTGCGGTGAGTCTGCTGTCCACGCTGGCGCGGCTGGAGGCGGTGCGCGGGCAGCGCGCGGAGCCGCTGGCGACGGTGCGGCACCGCCACCTGTCGGAGCGTCCGATGGTGCTGGTGCCGTTGGCGGCGGCGGGCGAGGCGGGCGCGCCGCTGGCGGTGCTGCTGGGCACCGACCGGGAGGCGCCGCGGCTGCACCTGGTGCCGCAGCCGCTGAACCGCACGCAGCGTTCGGACTTCCTGGCGGCGGTGGCGGCGGACGTGGTGCCGTACCTGGAGTCGTTCGGCGAGCAGGTGGAGCTGCTGGAGGGTTCGGAGAAGGACCCGGTGAGCGGCGAGAAGGTGCCGGTGGTGCGGGAGTTGTGCGCGGACGCGCCGCAGCTGATCGTGCCGAACGCGGCGGGGGTGTCGCACCTGGCGCTGCTGGGCCGCTCCACCCGGTTCCGCCGCACGGCGGAGGACCCGGATCCGGGCGAGTACCCGGCGCCGACCCAGGTCCCGCTGCTGGGGCGGTGGTTGACGCATCTGACGGACCGGGCGCAGGTGCCGGGTTCGTCGATGCTGCTGGCGATGACGGGCCTGCTGGCGCGGCACTGGGCGACGGGGCAGTCGAATCTGGAGGACCAGCACCTGGCGGCCCGGCTGGCCTGGCACCGTCCGCCGCCCGGTCTGGAGCCGGCCGTGACGGGTGCGGCGGCGGCGGAGTGGGTGGAGTCGGAGCGCGACGCGGAGGGCCTGCCGGCCTGTCCGCCGGCCGGTCCGGCGACGGATCCGACCTTCGACGAGAAGGTGCTGGCCCCGGCGATCCTGCGGCACGACGCGGCGGTCGCGGTGTGGGAGCGGGCCGAGGCGGCGCGGGACGCGGCGGAGTCGCGCCGGGCGGCGGGGCTGGTGGAGCAGGCCCGGGCCGAGCTGTCCCGGGTGCTGCTGGCGGCGACGCTGCCGACCTGGCACGACGTGTGGCAGGGCGTCGACCTGCTGCGCGGGCTGCCGGCGGCTGGTCATCTGCCGGACCGCTGGGAGGGCGACCGCTGGTCGTTCACCATGCACCGGGACCGGGTGGCGGCGGGCGAGCCGCCGCAGCCGCGCCGGGACGACGCGGTGACGGCGGCCCGCAAGCTGGCGCAGCGGGAGCGGGAGCAGGCGAAGCTGGAGATCCAGGAGGCGTTGGACGATCCGCTGGCGATGGCGGAGCGCCGGCTCGCGGGCGAGGCGTTCGCGGGCGAGGTGGTGGACGTGGTGCCGGAGTGGTCCGAGGGCCGTTCGCCGAAGCCGCGTCCGCTGCTGGTGGTGCGCACGGGGGACCGTCCGCACGCCGATCCGGGCCGCGAGGTGTACCGGGCGCACGCGGAGCCGGCGCAGCGGGCGGAGATCGTCTCGGCGGAGCCGGGCGAGGTGGTGGTGCGGCTGCTGTCGGGGATGGGCCGGCGGAAGGATCCGGAGCCGGGCAGTGTGCCGGAGGTGGGCAGCGAGGTGGTGTTCACGCTGTTCGAGCTGACGGCTCGTCAGTCGGCGCCGCTGCCGGATCCGGCGGACACTCCGTGGACGCACGGCGGCCCGCCGCTGGTCGGCGAGGATTCATCGGCCGGTACGGACGAGTGGGAATGACCTGCGGATGAGCTTCTCGGGAGAGCTGGTGACCGACCCTCAGGACGCGCTGGACTCGGGCGCGTTGTCGCCCGGCGAGGCCGCCGACCGGGCCGTGGCGGGCATTCTGGACGCGGTGGTGCGGCCGCGTCCGGGCGCCCCGCGCGGGGTGGTGGTGGATTCGCCGCCGGGTGCGGGCAAGTCGACGCTGGTGGTGCGGGCGGCCCGGGAGCTGGTGGGCGCGGGCGAGCGGCTGATGATCGTCGCGCAGACCAACAGCCAGGTGGACGACCTGGTGGACCGGCTGGCGTCGAAGGCCCCGGACGTCTCGATCGGCCGGCTGCACGCGAGCGATTCGCGGCCCGCCCCGGAGGCGCTGCGGCACGCGAACGTGACGGCGAAGGACAAGGTCGCGGACCTGCTGGAGCTGGACGTGGTGATCTCCACGGCGGCGAAGTGGCAGTGGGTGAAGGCCGAGCAGCCGTGGCGGCAGGCGATCGTCGACGAGGCGTACCAGATGCGTTCGGACGCGCTGCTGGCGGTGGCTCGGCTGTTCGAGCGGGCGCTGTTCGTCGGCGACCCGGGGCAGTTGGACCCGTTCACGGTGGTGGGCACCGACCAGTGGGCGGGCCTGTCGTACGACCCGTCGAGCTCGGCGGTGGTGACGCTGCTGGCGCACAATCCGTCGATCCGGCCGCACCGGCTGCCGGTGTCCTGGCGGCTGCCGGCGTCGGCGGCGCCGCTGATCTCCTCGGCGTTCTACCCGTACACGCCGTTCCGGTCGGGCACCGGCCCGGGCGAGCGGACGCTGCACCCGGGGGTGCGGTCGGACGGTTCGGCGGTGGACGCGGCGATCGACGAGGCGGCGGGCAGCGGTTGGGCGCTGCTGGAGCTGCCGGCCCGGCACACGGTGCGCACCGACGCGCAGGCGGTGGCGGCGGTGGCGAGGACCGTGCAGCGGCTGCTGGAGCGGGAGTTGACGGCGGTCTCGGAGCAGGGTTCGGCGCGGTTGACGGCGGGCCGGGTGGCGGTGGGGACGGCGCACCGGGACCAGGCGGCGGCGGTGCGGGCGGAGCTGGCGCGGCTCGGGGTGCCGGTGGATCCGGCGCTGGGCGAGGCGGTGACGGTGGACACCGCGAACCGGCTGCAGGGCCGGGAGTACGACGTCACGGTGGTGCTGCACCCGCTGTCGGGGCGGCCGGACGCGACGGCGTTCCACCTGGAGACGGGCCGGCTGTGCGTGCTGGCCTCGCGGCACCGGCACGCGTGCATCGTGGTGGCCCGGGCGGGCATCGCGGAGCTGCTGGACGAGCATCCGTCGACGGAGCCGGTGCAGCTGGGCGTGGCGGTGAAGTTCCCGGACGGCTGGGAGGCGAACCACGCGGTGCTGGCGCGGCTGTCCGAGCACCGGGTGCGGCTGGCGTGACGCGCCCCACCGGCGCGCGGCGGGTGCTGCGCGCCGGTGGTGGGGAATAGCGACCGTGGGCACACCGTTCCGCTGGTTGCGGTCCGCGCGCGACAATGGACGCCGGCCGTCATCCCTTTCACCACCCCGGAGGTGCCCCGCCATGCCCGACTCGCACCCGCAGGCGTCCGACCAGAGCGGTGCGCCGGTGCCGGCCGCCGTGCCGGGGCCTGGCGATCGGGGGCGTCGGATCCGCCCGGCCCAGCTGATCTTCGAGCCGGAGGGCCAGGAGCCCGAGCCGGAGCGCTTCTTCGACCTGGAGTCGATCGCCGATGCGGGCGAACTGCTGTCCCGCTCCACCGAGTTGGCGCTGGCGTTCCGCGCCGCGGCGGAGCGCGCGACGGACTTCCAGGCGATCGCCGCGGCCCAGCTCGCCGATCCGCGCCGCTTCGACGCGCTGTCCGCCGAGCAGATCGCCGAGCGCGCGGAGTGGACGCCCGACTACGCGATGAAGATGGTCGAGTACGGCCGCTCCCTTCAGCGCCGCGGCCCGGAGGAGTAGGCCCGGGGAGCGGGCCCGCCAGGCCTCTGGCATATGCGGCGGGCGATGGTACGCTCTCGCCGCCGCCGGTGTCCGGTGAACGCGGTTTTCTGCGCGGCCCCGGGCGCGCCCGGTCCAGGCTGGACGGGTGGACATCTGGACCTATCAATCCGTCGAGTACGTCAGCGTCGCCGGGGAGGCGTGGCTGGCCTCCGCCAGCGAGTACCCGAGCAGCATGCGCGCGCTGTGGGAGGCCCGCCCGTGGGTGCCGGCCGTCCTCCCGTGCGGCCGGGTGTTCGACGTGATCAGCCTGCCGGCGGTGTTCGGCCGCCGGGTGCTCGACGAGCTGTGGGCGTCCGGGCCGGGCTGCGGCCCGGTGGCCACCTTCCGCGGCCGCACCCTGCTGTTCGCGCAGCCGGGCACGGCGGCCCGCCTGCGCACCCTGCTGGCCTGGGAGGAGTGGGCCCGGGACGTTCCGCCGCTGCTCTGCCACGGCATCGGCGACGCGGTGACGGTGCCCCCGGTGCAGCGCGCCGTGGACGCCGCCGACAGCGCCGCCGGCCGCTGGATCGTCGCCCCCGACACCCGCGAGCCCTGGCTGCCGGGCGCCTCGGTGCTGCTCTGGGCCTGCGTCCGCGCCGCCCGCGGCCGCCCCGCCCGCGAGTCCGGCGACCCCCGGCCGAACACCCGCTGAACCCCGGGTGCCCGCCGCGCGACCCTCCGGCCGGAACGGATTTTGGCTCCGGCCCCGGCCGCTGCTACAGTTTTCCACGTCAGCAAGCGCCGCTAGCTCAGTTGGTTAGAGCAGCTGACTCTTAATCAGCGGGTCCGGGGTTCGAGTCCCTGGCGGCGCACAGACAGTCGAAGGCCCCTCGCGCGAGCGGGGGGCCTTCGTCGTTCTCCGCCCGGGTCCTCGCCGGTCCGGTCCTCGCAGGTCGGCGCGGGGCTCCTCGGGGCTCGGTCGGATGTGCGTAAAGGGCTGCTAATCTCCGGGTCATGGCGTCCGACGACCTGCATTCCGACTGGGCCGCCTGGCTCGACGCCGAGCTCGCCGAGGCCGAGGCGGCCGCGTTGCGCGCGCACCGGCGGGAGGGGCTGGAGCGGCGGTTGAAGCGGCTGCTGGCGTGGACGGGGGCGGTGACGCTGGCGGCCGGCCTGGGGTTCGGGCTGGTGTACACGGCGCAGCACGGTCCGGCGCCGCGCCCGGCGGGGCCGACGGCCTCGGCGGCGCCGACCCCGGAGGGCTGAACCCGCGGTCAGGGCAGCAGGACCACGGCGAGCCGACGCGGCCCGTGGACGCCCTTGACCCGGATCATCTCGATGTCGGCGGTGGCGGACGGCCCGCTGACGAAGGTGAGCGGCCGGCGGGGGTCGAGTCCGGCGAGCGCGCCGGGCAGCGCGGAGTGGACCTGGGCGGCGCGGACCACGCACACGTGCAGGTCGGGCAGCAGGGTGGCGGCGCGCCGGCCCTGGCCGGGTCCGCCGTCGAGGATCAGGGTGCCGGAGTCGGCGACGGCGGCGGCACAGGTCGTCAGGACGGCGTCGGTGGCGTCGAGTCGGGCGTGGGTGAGCGGCGGCCGGTCGCTGCGCGCCTCGCCGTCCCAGCGGGCGGTCCACTCCGCGGGCAGGCCGGCGGGGACGACCGCGGTGCGCGCGTCCCCGAGTGCTTCCGCGACGGCGGTGGCGGGGTCCTCGGCGGGCAGCACGGTGGCGCCGTACTCGGCGAGCCGTTCGGCGAACAGGGCGAGGACGGCGGGGCGGTCGTCCTCGGCGAGGCCGGGGGCGTGGCGCAGGTAGTGCCGGGGCGGGGCGGCCGCGGGCGGGACGGCGGCGGCGCGGATCCGGCGGAGGATCTCGGTGCGGGCGTCGGTCACTTGGTGTCTCCTTGGGTCCGCTTCCACCAGCCTCGGAAGGACTCCTTGGGGATGGCGGGGAGGGTGCGGCTGTCGGTCCAGCCGCCGAGCGCGCCGGGCAGTTTGATGCGCCGGGGCAGCAGCGGGCCGGCCGTGGTGGCGGTCTTCACCGCGGCCTTCCAGGCGGCCTGATGGGCCATCACTCCGCCGACGGCGCCGAGCGCGGCGCGTTCGACGGGGTGCTGTCCGCCGTCGGCGACCTGGGCGCGGAGGTCGAGCAGGACGTCGGTGAAGCGGATCCGGACGGGGCAGACCTCGTTGCAGGCGCCGCACAGCGTGGAGGCGTACGGCAGGGAGGCGGTCTGCGGGTCGTCGAGTCCCTTGAGCAGCGGGTTGAGGATGGCGCCGATCGGGCCGGGGTAGACGGAGCCGTAGGCGTGGCCGCCGGTGCGCTCGTAGACGGGGCAGGTGTTCATGCAGGCGCCACAGCGGATGCAGCGCAGGGCCTGACGGCCCGTCGGGTCGGCGAGGGCGCGGGTGCGGCCGTTGTCGACGAGGACGAGGTGGAAGGTCCGGGGGCCGTCGCCGTCGGTGGTGCCGGTCCAGGTGCTGGTGTAGGGGGCCATCCGTTCGCCGGTGGCGTTGCGGGCGAGGAGTTGCAGGAAGACTTCGAGGTCCTGCCAGCTGGGGACGGTCTTCTCGATGCCGACGACGGAGATCAGGGTGTCGGCGAGGGTGAGGCACATCCGGCCGTTGCCCTCGGATTCGACGACGACCAGGGTGCCGGTCTCGGCGACCAGGAAGTTGGCGCCGGAGACGGCGACCTTCGCGCCGAGGAACTTCTCCCGCAGGTGCAGCCGGGCCGCTTCGGCGAGTTCGGCGGGGTCGTCGGTGAGGCCGTCGGGGGCGGGGCGGCCGTGGCGGCCCATCTCGCGGACGAAGATGTCGCGGATCTCGCTGCGGTTGCGGTGCAGGGCGGGCACCACGACGTGCGAGGGCAGGTCGTCGCCGAGCTGGACGATGGTGGCGGCGAGGTCGGTCTCGCGGGCGTTGATCCCGGCGGCTTCGAGGGCGGCGTCGAGGCCGATCTCCTCGGTGAGCATCGACTTGACCTTGACGATCTCGGTCTCGCCGGTGGCCCGGACCAGCTCGGTGACGATCCGGTTGGCCTCGGCGGCGTCGCGGGCCCAGTGGACGGTGCCGCCGGCGGCGGTGACCTTCTCCTCGGCCCGGAGCAGCTGGGTCTCCAGGTCGGCCAGCACCTGGTCCTTGATCGCGGCGGCGGAGTCCCGCAGTGCGTCCCAGTCGGGGCGTTCGGCGGCGAGCACTGCCCGCTTGCCGCGGATGGTGTGCGTGGCGCGGCGCACGTTCTCCCTCAACTGCCGGTTGCCGACCTCGCGTTCGGCGGCCGCGGGGAACGCGGGCCAGCCCAGGAAGGACCTCGTCATCGTGCTTCCTCCACCACGGGGACGCCGGGCAGCGGCCCGTCCTGTTCGGTCCGGGCCAGGATCTCGACGAGGTGCACGGTGCGCACCGGGTGCCCGTCCCGGTCGAGCCGGCCGCCGATGTTCATCAGGCAGGAGTTGTCGACGGCGGCCAGGACGCTCGCGCCGGTCTCCAGCACGTGCCGGGCCTTGTCGCCGTTCATCGCGCCGGAGACGGCGGGGTTCTTCACCGAGAAGGTGCCGCCGAAGCCGCAGCACTCCTCCTGGGCGGGCAGTTCGACGAAGTCGATGCCGCGGACGGCGCGCAGCAGCCGGTAGGGGCGGTCCCCGAGCCGGGTGGCCCGCAGGCTGTGGCAGGTCGGGTGGTAGGTGACCCGGTGCGGGAAGTACGCGCCGACCTCCTCGACGCCCAGCCGGTCGGTCAGGTACTCCGTCAGTTCGACGACGCGGGGCGCGAGTTCGGCGACGGCGCGGGCGAGTCCGGGGTCGCCGGCGGCGGCGAGCGGGTAGGCCTCGGCGGGCATGCCGGCGCAGGAGGCCGAGGGGACGACGATCTCCTCGTAGTCGCCGAAGGTGTCCACGAAGTGCCGGGCCAGTTCGGCGGTCCGCTTCCGGTAGCCGGTGTTGAAGTGCATCTGTCCGCAGCAGCTCTGCCCGGGCGGGAAGTCGACCTCGACGCCGAGGCGGCGCAGCAGGGCGACGGCGGCGCGGCCGGTGCCGGGGAACAGGGTGTCGTTGAGGCAGGTCACGAACAGGGCGGTGCGGGGGCGTGGCACGTTCGGAGGCATGCTCCGCATCATAGATGCAAGCTTAGATGCAAGGTGGGACGCCGTGGCAGAATGGCGGCGTGACCGACGCCCAGCCCAGCCCCGCCGCCGATGCGCAGCCCGCTGCCGCCGACGGCCAGTCCACCGCCGAACGGGCCTACCACCACGTCCGCACCCGGCTGCTCGACGGCACCTGGCCGGGCGGCATGCTGCTCTCCGAGGGCGTGGTCGCGATCGAGCTGGGCCTGTCCCGCACCCCGGTCCGGGAGGCGTTCCTGCGCCTGCAGTCGGAGGGCTTCCTGCGCCTGTACCCGAAGCGCGGCGCCCAGGTCGTCCCGATCGCCCCGGGCGAGGCCCGGGACGTGCTGGCCGCCCGGGTGCTGTTCGAGCACGGTGCGGTCGACGCCCTGGCCGCCCGCGGCCCGGAGGCGCTGACGGCCGCCGCCGCCGAGCTGCGCGCCGCCTTCGAGCACCCGGACCAGCACCCGGTGGAGGCCGGCCGGGAGTTCCACCTGACCCTGCTGCGGGCGGCCGGCAACCCCGTCCTGACCTCCCTGTACGAGACCCTGTGGGACCGTCAGATACGCATCTCCGCCGCCGCCACCGCGACCCGCGCGCACGCCGCCGAGGACCACGCCGAGCACCGGGCGCTGGCCGACGCGCTCGCCGTCCCGGACGCCGCGCTGGCCCGCTCCCTGATCACCGCGCACGCCGACTCGCTGCTGTCCCGCATCCGCTGACGCGGGGGTACGCGAAGGGCCCCGGGGGAACTCCCCCGGGGCCCTCGCCGTTCGTGCCTTACTGGCGGCCGCGCAGCTCGCGGTAGCGGCCGACCAGGGCCGCGGTCGAGGAGTCCAGCGCCTCGCCGCCCTCGCCGGTCAGCAGGACGGGCTCGATCTTCTTGGCGAGCACCTTGCCGAGCTCGACGCCCCACTGGTCGAAGGAGTCGATGTTCCACACCGCGCCCTGCACGAACACCTTGTGCTCGTAGAGGGCGATCAGCTGGCCGAGCACGTGCGGGGTGAGCTCGTCGGCCAGGATCGTGGTGGTCGGGTGGTTGCCGCGGAAGGTCTTGTGCGGGACCAGCTCGGCGGGCACGCCCTCGGCCGCGACCTCCTCGGCGGTCTTGCCGAAGGCCAGCGCCTGGGTCTGCGCGAAGAAGTTGGCCATCAGCAGGTCGTGCTGGGCGACCAGGCCGGCCTGCAGGTCGTCCACCGGCCGGGCGAAGCCCAGGAAGTCGGCGGGGATCATCTTGGTGCCCTGGTGCAGCAGCTGGTAGTACGCGTGCTGCCCGTTGGTGCCGGGGGTGCCCCACACCACGGGGCCGGTCTGCCAGTCGACGGGCCGGCCGTCGCGGTCCACCGACTTGCCGTTGGACTCCATGTCGAGCTGCTGCAGGTACGCGGTGAACTTCGACAGGTAGTGCGAGTACGGCAGCACCGCGTGCGCCTGGGCGTCGAAGAACGCGCCGTACCAGACCCCGAGCAGGCCCAGCAGCAGCGGGACGTTCTGCTCGGCGGGCGCGGTGCGGAAGTGCTCGTCGACCAGCCGGAAGCCGGCCAGCATCTCCTGGAAGCGCTCGGAGCCGATCGCGATCATCAGCGACAGGCCGATCGCCGAGTCGTAGGAGTAGCGGCCGCCCACCCAGTCCCAGAACTCGAACATGTTGGCGGTGTCGATGCCGAAGTCGGCGACGCCCTGCGCGTTGGTGGACAGCGCCACGAAGTGCTTGGCGACGGCCTCCTCGCCGGCGCCGAGCTGCTCCAGCAGCCAACTGCGGGCGGCGACCGCGTTGGTGACGGTCTCGATGGTGGTGAAGGTCTTCGAGGCGACGATGAACAGCGTCTCGGCGGCGTCCAGGTCGCGCACCGCCTCGTGCAGGTCGGCGCCGTCCACGTTGGAGACGAAACGGACCGTCAGCCCGCGGTCGGTGTACGAGCGGAGCACCTCGTAGGCCATCGCCGGGCCGAGGTCGGAGCCGCCGATGCCGATGTTGACGACGTTGCGGATCCGCTTGCCGGTGTGGCCGGTCCAGGCGCCCGAGCGGACCCGCTCGGAGAAGTCGGCCATCTTGTCCAGCACGGCGTGCACGGCGGGGACGACGTTCTCCCCGTCGACCTCGATCACGGCGCCGCGCGGGGCGCGCAGCGCGGTGTGCAGGACGGCGCGGTCCTCGGTGTTGTTGATCTTCTCGCCGCGGAACATCGCGTCCCGCAGCTCGGCGACGCCGGTGGCGGCGGCGAGCTGGCGCAGCAGGTCCAGGGTGCGGTCGGTGACCAGGTGCTTCGAGTAGTCGACGAAGAGGTCGCCGACCTGGAGCGTGTAGCGCGTGCCCCGGTCGGGGTCGGCGGCGAACAGCTCGCGCAGGTGCTGGTCGCCGAGCTCGGCCCGGTGCTTCCCCAGCGCGGCCCACTGCGGGGTGCGGTCCAACGGGGTGCGGCCGTTGGCAGGGGTGTCCGACATCGGTTGCTCCTTGCGTCATGCGGGTGCAGATACCGGCGGGTTCCGGCGGGAGGGTTGCGCTGGGGCCGGCGGGTACGGTGCACGAGCCGGCACCATCGCCAGCCTTGCCCGCCCCAACCCTATTCCCTGCCGGCCGCCCCGCCGGGACATCCGCCCCGGGGTCGACGGACCGTCACTTCCTGGCCGACTGGAGGTCGAGCGCCCGCAGCACGCGGTCCGCGATCTCCGGGTCGGCGCCGGCCTCGCCGCGGGCGACCAGCACCTCGCGCCGGGAGGCGGCGATCATCTCCTGCTCGACCGCGAACGCCTGCCGCCACTTCTTGCCGCGGCGCTTCGCCTCCAGCGCCTCCTCCTCCTCGTACTTCTCCGGGCAGAGCCGGGCCAGCCGGTCGTGCTGGCGCTCGCGCAGACGCTCGGTGATCTCCGGCGGCAGCTGGTCCTCCTCCTCCAGCTCGGCCAGCCGGTGCAGCCCGGCCTTGGCGGCCCGCCACCACAGCTCGCGGACGGCCTGCTCGTGCGCGTCGTGGTCGCTGTCCAGGCCGAGCAGCTTCACCACGTAAGGGAGCGTCAGGCCCTGCACCACCAGCGTGAACAGGACGACGCTGAAGGCGATGAAGACGATCTCGTTGCGGGCCGGGAACGGCAGCCCGTCGTGCAGTGCGAGCGGAATGCCGAGCGCCAGCGCGACGGTGGCGACCCCGCGCATGCCGGACCACCACAGCACCACGGTCTCCCGCCAGCTGATCGGGGTGTCCTCCTCGCCCTTGCTGACCCGCTTGGACAGCCACGCCGCGGGCAGCAGCCACAGCAGCCGGACCAGCACCACCACGGTGATGACGATCGCGGTGTCGCCGATCATGGTGTGCCAGGTGTCCTTGACGTCCCGCAGCACGGTGGAGAGCTCCAGGCCGATCAGGCCGAACGCGACGCCGGTGATCAGGGTTTCGACGATCTCCCAGAACGCGTTGCCGACCAGCCGGAACGACACGTCGTCGGCGTCGGACGCCCGGTCCGCGAGGTACAGCGCGCACACCACCACGGCGAGCACGCCGGAGCCGTGCGCCTCCTCGGCCAGGGTGTACGCGGCGAACGGCACCAGCAGATTCAGCGCCACCTGCTGGGTGGGGTCCTCCAGCCGCCCGGCCAGCTTGGCGTTCGCCCAGCCCAGCCCGATGCCGACCACCACCGCGACCACCGCCGACAGCAGGAACCGCAGCACCGCGTGCCCGGCCGACAGGTCCCCGTCGACCACTGCCTCGATCGCCAGCGAGTACACGACGATCGCGGTGACGTCGTTGAACAGGCCCTCGCTCTCCAGCACCGCGGTCAGCCGGCGCGGCAGCCCCACCTCGCCGGCCACCGCGACGGCGGCCACCGGGTCCGGCGGCGAGACCAGTGCGCCGAGCGCGACCGCGGCGGCGACCGGCACGCCCGGCACCAGCCAGGAGAAGGTGCCCGCGACGGCGGTCGTGGTGACGATCACCAGCGCGACGGCCAGCAGCAGGATCGACCGGATGTTCGCCTTGAAGTACCGCACCGAGGAACGCCGGGCGACCGCGAAGATCAGCGGCGGCAGCACCAGCGGCAGGATGAACTCCGGGTCGATCTCCACGTTCGGGATCTGCGGCACCAGTGCGAACACCAGGCCGACCATGGTCATCAGCACCGGTTGCGGGATCCGCGTCTTCCGGGCCAGCGGCATCGTCACCACCGAGGCGAGCAGCACCAGGAAGAGCAGTGTCAGCTGGCCCACGGAGGATCCTCTCGGCAGAAGCGGACGGCCGGCTTCAGCATACGTTCCCGCCCCGACCGGACCGATTGTGTGTTTCCGGGCCTGACCAGGTAATGTTCTCTCCGTCAGCAGGCGCCGCTAGCTCAGTTGGTTAGAGCAGCTGACTCTTAATCAGCGGGTCCGGGGTTCGAGTCCCTGGCGGCGCACAGACAGTACGAAGGCCCCTCGCGGAAGCGAGGGGCCTTCTGCGTTCTCCGCTCAGTCCGGGCGCCGCTCATTGACGCACAGCACGTTGCCGTCCGGGTCCTTGAACCACGCCGCGCGCATGCCGTCGTCCTCCGCGACCCCGTTCACGGTCTTCAGCCCCGGCAGGTCGTACTCCTCGAACACCACGCCGCGACCGCGCAGTTCGGTCATCTCGGCGTCCAGGTCCGCGACCTTCCAGCTGGCCAGCGTGTGAGCGGCCTGCCCTCCGTAGGGCGTCTCGTACACACCGAACTCGCTGTCCCCGCACCGGAACGTGGCCTCCTCCGCCCCGTCCCGCACGAGAGCCAGCCCGAGCGTGTCCCGGTAGTACCGCTTTCCCCGTTCGAGGTCGGTCACCGGAATCACCGCGTACAGCGGCGCATCTCCCAGCATCACCACCACCTCCTGCTCCCAGGCTAGGCACCCGCCCCCGCCCCCGCGATCCCCTGCGTCCACCCCCGGCCGGCGCGGGCGGCCGCACGGCGCGAAGGCCGGCCGCCTCGCGGCGGCCGGCCTCCGTTGCGTGGCGCGGCTGCTCAGCCGAAGTAGCCGTGGAAGTTCTTCGAGAACTCGTTCCCGTTGTAGTTGTCCCAGTTGATCGACCAGGTCATCAGCCCGCGCAGGTTCGGCTGCTTGCCGGCCCGCGGGGCGTAGGAGCCGCAGCTGGTGCCCTTGGTGAGGCAGTCCAGGGCCTGGTTGACGACGGCCGGGGCGACGTAGCCGTTGCCGGCGTAGGTGTTGGCGGGCATGCCGATCGCGACCTGCGAGGGCTTGAGCGCCGGGAACATGTTGGCGGTGTTGCCGGCCACCGGGAAGCCGGTGAGCAGCATGTCGGTCATCGCGATGTGGAAGTCCGCGCCGCCCATGTTGTGGTACTGGTTGTCGAGACCCATGATCGAGCCCGAGTTGTAGTCCTGGACGTGAAGCAGCGTCAGGTCGTCGCGCAGGCCGTAGATGACCGGCAGGAACGCCCCGGCGCGCGGGTCCTGGCCGCCCCAGGGGCCGGAGCCGTAGTACTGGTAGCCGAGCTGGACGAAGAAGGTCTCCGGCGCCATGGTCAGCTGGAACTTCGCGCCGTACTTGGCCTTGAGCGTCTTCACCGCCGAGATCAGGTTGGTGATCACCGGCGTGGTCGGGTTCTTGAAGTCGTTGTCGCCGGTGGCCAGCGACAGCGAGTGCCCCTCGAAGTCGATGTCGAGGCCGTCCAGGCCCCACTTGTCGATGATCGCGGACACCGAGTTGACGAAGTTGTCGCGGGCGCCGGTGGTGGTGAGCTGGACCTCGCCGTTCTGGCCGCCGATCGACAGCAGCACCTTCTTGCCCTTGGCCTGCTTGGCGGCGATCGCCGCCTTGAAGTCGGCGTCGGACTCCACGCCGGGGCACTCGGTGACCGGGCAGCGGTTGAAGTGGATGGTGCCGGAGGTGATGGAGTCGGGCTCGCCGAAGGCCAGGTCGATGATGTCCCAGCTGTCGGGGACGTCCGCCATCTTCAGGTACCCGGCGCCGTTGGCGAAGCTCGCGTGCAGGTAGCCGACCAGCGCGTGGCTCCCGGGGGGCGGCGGGGTGGTCGGCGAGCTCGACGGGCTGGCACTGGCACTCGCACTGGCACTGGCGCTCGCACTGGCACTGGCGGACGCGGAGGCCGAGGCCGAGGCGGACACCGACGCGGACGGACTCGGCGCGCCCGGCCCGTCCAGCGAGATGTCGTCCGCGTAGTAGGTGCCCTGCCCGTACCAGCCGTGGGTGAAGACGGTGGCGGAGGTCTGGGTGGCGGCGGTGGTGAAGCTGACGGACAGCTTCTGGTAGGCGCCGCCGGTGCTGGGCGTCCAGGTGGAGGTGCCGCCGTTGACGCCGAGGTAGACGTACGCGCCGTTGACGTAGGCGCTGAGGGTGTACGTGGTGTTGGGGGCGACGGCGACGGTCTGGGTGCACTGGGCGGTGTCGCCCGCGCTCGCCGCGCCGGCCAGCGCGTAGCTGCCGCCGTGGGCGTGGCCGGTGACCACGCTGCCGGTGGAGCCGCTGCAGGTCCAGGGGTTGAGCGCGCCGGTCTCCAGGCCGCCGTTGACCAGGAACTCGCCGGCCGAGGCCGACCCGGCCAGTCCGAAGCTGATCGCGACGGCGCCCGCGGCCGCGACGGCCCAGGCGGTTCCGGCGGCGAGCAGGCGCTTGCCTCTGGGCGTTCGGGGAGTGTGCATGTGGGGATGCTCCTGCCTCTGTGTGGGGGACGCCCGCCTCCCGGCCGCCGGATCGTGGGGTTTCCGGCCCGGGGCATGCCGCCGCACCGGCACGCACCCTGGGAGTTGGACTAGACCACTGAACCGGCTCCGCCCGTCCCTGTCAATGCACGGGCAACTCCCGTTCCCTGACGGCGAGTCAGCCGCCCGCCCGGCGCGGCGGCCGCCCGGCCGCCGCCCCGCCGCAGGTCCCCGCGTTTGCGGGCCCCGGCGGCCGATCGAACCATGGAATGGTGCCCGGATATCTGCGCTTCCCCCATGTACGCGACGGTCTGCTCGCCTTCACCGCCGAGGACGACGTCTGGGTCGCGCCGCTCGCGGCGGACGGCCGGGTCGGGCGGGCCTGGCGGGTGACCGCCGACCGGACCAGGGTGAGCCACCCCAGGCTGTCCCCGGACGGCACGGCGGTGGCCTGGACGAGCTGGTTCGCGCTGAGCCCGGAGGTGTTCACCGCCCCGGTGGCGGGCGGCCCGGCGACCCGGCTGACGTACTGGGGCAGCCAGGACACCCGGGTGCGCGGCTGGCTGCCGAACGGGGAGGTGCTGGCCGTCACCTCGTACCACGAGCCGTTCGCGCACTACACCTGGGCGTGGGAGCTGCCCGCGGACGGCTCGCCGGGCCGCCGGATGCCGTGGGGGCCGGTCGCGGACGCGCAGGTCGGGGCGGGCCGCACGGTGCTGCTGACCGACGCCGCGCCGCACGAGCCGGCGTTCTGGAAGCGCTACCGGGGCGGCGCGACCGGCCGCCTGTGGGTGGACCACGACCTGCTGCTGCCGGGCCTGCCCGGGCACCTGGCCGCGCCGATGCCGGTGGAGACGCCGACCGGCGCCCGGGTGGCGTTCCTCTCCGACCACGAGGGCGTCGGCAACGTGTACTCGGTGCGCCCGGACGGCACCGACCTGCGCCGGCACACCGACCACGCCACCTACTACGCGCGCGAGGCCGCCACCGACGGCACCCGGATCGTCTACCAGCACGCCGGCGACCTGTGGCTGCTGGACTCGCTGGACGCGCCGGCCCCGCACCGGCTGGAGGTGCCGCTCGGCGGCGCCCGGGCCGGCCGCCGCCCGTACCAGGTGAGCGCCGCGAACAACGTCAAGGACCTGGCCTGCGACGCGACCGGCCGCGCCGGGGTGATCAACGTGCGCGGCTCGCTGTACTGGCTGACCCACCGGGACGGCCCGGCCCGGGTGCTGGCCGACACGCCGGGGATGCGCTGCCGGCTGCCGCTGGTGCTCGGCTGGGGCGGGCAGGCCGCCTGGGTCACCGACGCGGAGGGCGAGGACGCGATCGAACTGGCCCCGCTCCCGGGCAAGGACGCCACCACGGACGACCGGGCCCCGCACCGCCGGATCGCGGCGGGCCTGATCGGCCGGGTGCAGGAGCTGTCCGCCTCCCCGGACGGCGCCCGGCTCGCGGTGGCCTGCTCGGACGGGCGGCTGCTGCTGGTGGACATCGCCGAGGGCGGCGTCACCGAGGTCACCGCGTCCCGGTTCGGACCGGTCTCCAGCCCGTCGTTCTCCCCGGACTCGCAGTGGCTGACCTGGTCGCAGCCGGTCGCGGGCCGCTCGCTGCGGTCGATCCAGCTCGCCCGGGTGGACCGGCCGGAGCGCACCGTCGACGTCACCGGCGGCCGGTTCGAGGACGAGCACCCGGTGTTCACCCGGGACGGCCGCTTCCTGGTCTTCCTCTCCTGGCGGGGCTTCGACCCGGTGCACGACGTGCACACCGGCGACCTGTCCTTCCCGCTCGGCTGCCGCCCGTACCTGGTGCCGCTGGCCGCCGACACCCCGTCGCCGTTCGCCTCCCCGGCCGAGGGCCGCCCGCCGATGGGGCTGGACCCGGAGGAGGCCGGCGGCGACGGCACCGTGCGGGTGGACGAGAGCGGGCTGACCAAGCGCCTGGTGCCGTTCCCGGTGATCGCCTCCAAGTACTCGGCGACGGCGGCGGTGCGCGGCGGCGTGGTGTGGCTGCGCTGGCCGATCTCCGGTGCGCTCGGCCAGACCTTCGCCAACCCGGAGGACACCTCCGGCCGGCCCGCGCTGGAGTTCTTCGACCTGGCCCGGGGCCGCCGCACCACCCTGGTCGAGCAGTTGGACGGGTTCGCGGTGTCCGCAGACGGCTCGGCGGTGTCGGTGTTCTCGGGCGGCGCGCTGAAGCTGTACCCGCTGGCGGCGCCGACCGCGCCCGTCCCGGTCGACCTGCGCCGGATCACCCACACCGTGCACCCGGCCGCCGAGTGGCGGCAGTCGTACTTCGAGGCCGCCCGGATCGTCGCCGACCAGTTCTGGGACCCCGGCATGTGCAACCTCGACTGGCCCGAACTCACCGCCCAGTACGCCCCGTTGCTGGAGCGGGTGGCCTCGCCCGACGACTTCGCCGACCTGCTGCGCGAACTGCTCGGCGAACTCGGCACCTCGCACGCCTACGTCACCCCGTCCCGGCGCGGCGAGGGCCCGGCGATCGCCCAGCAGCCGCTCGGCCTGCTCGGCGCGAACGCGCACCGCGACCCGGACGGCCGCTGGCTGGTCGACCGGATCCTGCCCGGCGAGTCCTCCGACCCCAAGGCCCGCGCCCCGCTCGCCGGTTACGGCCTGCACGACGGCGACGAGCTGCTCGCCGTGGACGGCCGCCCGCCCGACCCGGTGCGCGGCCCGACCCCGCTGCTCGCCGGGACGGGCGGCACCACCGTCGAGCTGACCGTCCGGCACGACGGGCGGATCCGGCGGATCGCCGTCACCCCGCTCACCGACGAGCGGCCGATCCGCTACCAGGACTGGGTGGCCAAACGCCGCCACCTGGTGCGGGAGTTCAGCAACGGGGTGTGCGGCTACCTGCACATCCCGGACCTCGGCGGCTCCGGCTGGGCCCAGTTCAACCGCGACCTGCGCTCCGAACTCGCCCACCCCGCCCTGGTGCTGGACGTCCGCGGCAACGCCGGCGGCAACGTCTCCGAACTGGTCCTGGAGAAGCTCCACCGCCGCGTCCTGGCCTGGGACTTCACCCGCGGCCGGCAGCCCGTCCGCTGGCCCCGGGACGCGCCGCGCGGGCCTGTGGTCGCGCTCGCCGACCACGCCACCAGCTCCGACGGGGACGTCATCATCGCCGCCATCAAGACCCTCGGCCTCGGCCCGGTGGTCGGCACCCGCACCTGGGGCGGCGTGGTCGGCATGACCGGCCGGCACGCCCTCGGCGACGGCACCCAGATCTCCGTCCCGAAGAACGCCTCCTGGTTCACCGGCGGCATCGGCTTCTCGGTCGAGAACCAGGGCGTCGACCCCGACATCGAGGTCATCCGCACCCCCCGCGACTGGGCCCGCGGCGATCACACCGACCTCTCCGCCGCCGTCACCCTCGCCCTCGACCTCCTCACCACCACCCCCGCCGCCACACCCCCGCCCCCACCACCCCCGCCCCGACCTCCGCCGCCCACCCCTCCCCCCACGCCCCTGACCCCCACCCCCGAACGACCGGGTCAGGCCGTCGTCGGCGCGACGCCTGACCGGCCGTCATGTCCAGCTCCCCGGGCGGAAACGCCGGGTGGCCGGCCCCCGGGAGGGGCCGGCCACCTGGTGGGGTGCGGTTACTTGGTGCCGCGGTTGCGGCGGCGGGAGTTCAGGAAGAGCACCCCGCCCGCGGCGGCGAGAGCGACGCCGCCGGCGGCCAGCGGTGCGGAGCTGTTGCCGCCGGCGGCCGCGACCTGCTCGGCGTTGATGCCGGTGGGGGCCGAGGCGGACAGCACGGTGGTGCCGGTGCCCGCGGAGGGCGACACCCACGGCGACGGCGAGACCCACGGGGACGGCGAGGTCCAGGAGGACGGCGACGGCGAGGGCGACGTCCAGGAGGACGGCGACGGCGAGGCGGACGGCGAGGTCCAGGAGGAGGGCGAGGGCGCGGGAGAAGGCGAGGTCCAGGAGGACGGCGAGGCCGACGGGGAGGGCGACACCCAGGGCGACGGCGAGACCGGGCCGGTGTTCGGGCCCACCGGCGGCATCGGCTGGTGGTTGCTCTCCAGGCTGCGGTCACCGTCCGCGGCGCCGCGCGCGTACACCGTGACCCCGTCGATCTGCGAGGCGATCGCCTTCGACGTGGTGATCGTCAGCTCGAAGCGGACCGTCTCGCCGTTCGCCAGCGGCGCGTCCAGCGCGCCGGAGGCGCCCCAGATCGACGGCTCGCAGCCCGTCCGGGTGGGCAGTTCGACGGTGCCGCTGTCGCGCACCCAGTTGACCTTGGTGTTGCCGGTGTTCATCGCGCCGAGCTGGGTGAGCACCACCGGCACCACGGTGACGTGCTGGTACGCGGCGCCGGTGTTGTTCGTCGCCCAGAGCCACACCCGGTAGACCGCCGTGTCGCCGTCGAGGGCCGGGGTCATGTTGGAGCTGGTCTGGAGCGAGACGTGCCCGTTGTGGGCGGGGCCGTTCGCGACGGCGTCCTCGCCGGGCAGGTGGACCGAGCCGTCGGCGCACGGCACCACCGGCGTGCTGTCGTCCGCCCAGGCGGTGCCGCCGACCGCACCGGTGGCGGCGAGCAGCAGCGCCGTGACGGCGGTGGCCTTCTTCAAGGCGGTGACGGACGGCGCGAACCGACGGGCAGTCATGATGTGGTCCCCCCAAGGGATCGGATCCTGCTGAGTTCCGCGAGGCGCTCCCGTCGGCCGTTCTCCCCCGGCCCGGTCGGTCGCGCAGGAACAACCTATCCCGTCCGGCGGACAACGAACGATCATTTACGGCCGGTTCCGGACAGGCCGACGCCGGTGCCACCGGGCACCGGCGTCGGCAGGGCGGGGCTCAGCCCCAGGGGTCGCCCTCGGCCGTCATGTTCTCGGCGGCCTGGCGGTCCTCGCGTTCCTGGCGGATGCGGCGCTCCGCGTCGTCGCGGGCGCGTTCCACGTCGTCGCCGAAGGCGTCGACGGCCTCGTCGTGGGCGAGGGCGGCCCGCTCGGGCGAGTCGGCGGCCGGCTGGGCCGCCGGGTGGCGGAACCTGTCGAAGATGCCCATGTCTCCTCCTCGGGTGGGCGTCCCCCTCGTGGCTGCCTCACTGTCACGGTACGCCGAACGGGACGGCCCGGTCGGGTCCGTCCCGTGGTGGCGCGGCGGTCAGGAGGACTCGTCCTCCTGCTGGGTGTCCTGAGCGGCCTCCTGGCCCTGCGGGATCACGCCCTCGGCCTTCTCACGGGCCTTCTGCTCGGCCTCCTCGGCCTTCGGCTCCTGGTTGCCGAGCGCGGACTTGGCCTGGTCGGCGAGGTCCTTCGCCTTGTCCTTGAACTGGTCGCCCATACCCATGGCTCCTCCTCGGATGTATGCGGACAACGGGCTCCGTCCACCCTCGCACCGGCCCTCGGGGGTCGCACCCGGGCAGGCCGCCGCTCACCCGGCCGGCGGACACCGGCCGCGGGCCGGGGCGCGGCCCGAACTGCCGTGCCCCGCAAGGAAGAAGGCCGATGGTCCCGGATCGCAGCGCCGATCGGCCGTAGCCGCCGCCCGGTCCCTCGCCCGAGGCTGAGGGGGTCAACCGGTCCCGGCAGTGCCGCCGGGGCGCCCCGCAGCCGCACCCCGAGAGGTGAGCCGCGCCATGTCCGGTCAGAACTCCCCCACCGCGCCCGCGAAGAACCCCGCCGCGAACCCGAAGCACCCCGCCGCGCCCGCGAAGACCCCGCCGGCGCCGGCGCGTCCGACGACCCGGGCCCCGCCGTGGACGCCCTGGTCGCCAACGGCCACAAGGCCCTGCAGGAGTACGCCGGCCTCACCCAGGAGCGGGTGGACCGGATCGTGAAGAAGGCCTCGCTGGCCGCGCTCGCGGCGCACACCCGGCTGGCGGTGCTCGCCGTCGAGGAGACCGGGCGCGGGGTGTTCGAGGACAAGGCGGTGAAGAACGTCTTCGCCTGCGAGCACGTCGCGCACTCGATGGCCGGGATGCGCACGGTCGGCGTGATCTCCCGGGACGACCTCGACGGGATCGTCGAGATCGCCGAGCCGGTGGGCGTGGTGGCCGCCCTGACGCCGGTGACCAACCCGACGTCCACCGTGGTCTTCAAGGCGCTGATCGCCTTGAAGACCCGCAATCCGATCGTGTTCGCCTTCCATCCGGCGGCGCAGCGCTGTTCGGCGGAGGCGGCCCGGATCGTCCGGGACGCGGCGGTCGCGGCGGGCGCGCCGGCGCACTGCGTGCAGTGGGTCGACCGGCCGTCGATGGCGGCGACGCAGGCGCTGATGGCGCACGACGGGGTGGCGACGATCCTGGCCACCGGCGGCAACTCGATGGTGCGGGCGGCGTATTCGTGCGGGAAGCCGGCGCTGGGCGTGGGTGCGGGCAACGTGCCGGCGTACGTGGAGCGGAGCGCGGACCTGAAGCGCGCGGTGAACGACATCGTGCTGTCGAAGACCTTCGACAACGGGATGATCTGCGCCTCCGAGCAGGCGGTGATCCTGGACGAGGAGGTGTACGGGGCGGCGCTGGCGGAGTTCCGGCAGCTGAAGGCGCACCTGGCGGACGCGGAGCAGAAGGCGCTGCTGGAGCGGCACCTGTTCGGGGTGGCCGCGGGCGCCAACTGCGCGGGTGCGCGGCTGAATCCGGACGTGGTCGGGCAGTCGGCGGCGGAGCTGGCGCGGGCGGCGGGCTTCGAGGTGCCGGAGGACACCTCGGTGATCCTGGTGGAGGTGGCCGGGGTGGGCGAGGAGGAGCCGCTGACCCGGGAGAAGCTCTGCCCGGTGCTGGCGGTGCTGCGGGCGGGTTCGCGGGCGCAGGGCGTCAAACTCGCCGCGGAGATGGTGGAGTTCAACGGTCTGGGGCACTCGGCGGCGGTGCACACCGAGGACGCGGCCTTCGCCGAGGAGTTCGGCGCCGGGGTGCGGGCGTGCCGGATCATCTGGAACGCGCCGAGTTCGCAGGGCGGCATCGGCGACGTGTACAACGCGTTCCTGCCGTCGTTGACGCTCGGCTGCGGGTCCTGGGGCCGCACCTCGGTGTCGGGGAACGTCTCGGCGCTGCACCTGATCAACGTCAAGCGGATCGGGCGCCGCAACAACAACCTGCAGTGGTTCAAGGTCCCGCCGAAGATCTTCTTCGAGCGCAACTCGCTGAGCTACCTGGCGGACATGCGCGGGGTCCGCCGGGTGGTGGTGGTCACCGACCGGACGATGGTGGAGATCGGCCACCTGGAGCGGGTCCGGGAGGTGCTGCGCCGGCGGCCGGACCCGGTGGAGGTGCGGGTGGTGGACTTCGTGGAGCCGAATCCGAGCATCGCGACGGTGGAGAAGGGCGCGGAGCTGATGCGCGGCTTCCGGCCGGACACCGTCGTGGCGCTGGGCGGTGGTTCGCCGATGGACGCGGCGAAGGTGATGTGGCTGATGTACGAGCACCCGGAGGTGGACTTCGCGGATCTGAAGGAGAAGTTCTTCGACATCCGCAAGCGCGCCTTCACCTTCCCCGACCTGGGCGAGAAGGCGAAGCTGGTGTGCGTGCCGACCACCTCGGGCACCGGCAGCGAGGTCACCCCGTTCGCGGTGATCACCGACCCGGAGACCGGCCAGAAGTTCCCGCTGGCGGACTACGCGCTGACCCCGACGGTGGCGATCGTGGACCCGGCGCTGACCACCGACCTGCCGCCGGAGGTGACGGCGGACTCCGGGTTCGACGCGCTCACGCACTGCATCGAGACGTACGTGTCGGTGTACGCCAACGACTTCACGGACGGGCTGGCGCTGCAGGGCATCCGGCTGGTCTTCGAGAACCTGGCGGCGGCGGTCCACGACGGGCCGCGGGACCAGGTGGCGCGGGAGCGGATGCACAACGCGGGGACGATCGCGGGCATGGCCTTCGGCTCGGCGTTCCTGGGCGTGGTGCACGCGATGGCGCACACCCTGGGCGCAACCTTTCACGTGGCGCACGGGCGGACGAACGCGCTGCTACTGCCGCACGTGATCCGCTGGAACGGTTCGGCGCCGGCCAAGGTGACCAGCTGGCCGAAGTACCGGAGCTACGTGGCGCCGGAGCGGTACCGGCAGATCGCCCGGACGCTGGGGCTGCCCGCCGACACCCCCGAGCAGGGCGTGGAGTCGCTGGCGCTGGCGGTGGAGGAGCTGCGCGACCGGGTCGGCATCCCGCGCTCGTTCAAGGAGGCGGGGGTGGACGAGGCGGCGTTCCTGGCGGCGCTGGGGCAGCAGGCGATGAACGCGTACGAGGACCAGTGCGCGCCCGCCAATCCGCGGATGCCGATGCTGCGGGACATGGAGCTGCTGATGACCCGGGCGTACTACGGCGACGACCGCGCGGTGTGAATTCCGGGGACGAAGGTCCCTTCCGATCAGGACTTTCCGAGCCCATGTGACTTTGTGAATCGTTTCACAATAGTGCGCAGAGGGCGAGAGGCGGGAGCGGCAGCAATGAGCACACAGCACGCGGAGCGCACCCGGAGCGGTGCCTGGGACGGCTTCCGGGGCGGTCTCTGGCGGGACGCCATCGACGTCCGCGACTTCATCCAGCAGAACTACACCCCGTACGAGGGCGACGCCGCCTTCCTGGCCGGGCCGACCGAACGGACCGCGCGGATCTGGCGGCGGATCACCGAACTGTTCCCCGAGGAGCGCGCCAAGGGCGTCCTGGACGTCTCCTGGGACACCCCGTCCACCATCACCGCGCACGCGCCCGGGTACATCGACCGGGACGAGGAGCTGATCGTCGGACTCCAGACCGACGCCCCGCTGAAGCGGGCGATCATGCCGAACGGCGGCTGGCGGATGGTCGCGGGCGCGCTGCGGACGTACGGCTACCCGGTCGACCCGGAGCTGGAGCGGGTCTTCACCGTGCACCGCAAGACCCACAACGCGGGCGTGTTCGACGCCTACACGCCGGCGATCCGAGCCGCCCGCAAGGCCGGCGTCGTCACCGGCCTGCCGGACGCGTACGGGCGGGGCCGGATCATCGGCGACTACCGCCGGGTCGCGCTGTACGGCGTGGACCGGCTGATCGCCGCCAAGCGGGAGGAGAAGGCCGGCCTGGACGCCGCGCCCGCCGACCCGCGCACGCTGGAGGGCGTCATCCGCGAGCGCGAGGAGCTGGCCGAGCAGATCCGCGCCCTGGAAGAGCTCAAGGAGATGGCCGCGAGCTACGGCCACGACATCTCCGGCCCGGCCGCCACCGCCCAACAGGCCGTCCAGTGGCTGTACTTCGCCTACCTGGGGGCGGTGAAGGAGCAGAACGGCGCGGCCATGTCGCTCGGCCGCACCTCGACCTTCCTGGACGTCTACCTGGAACGCGACCTGGCCGAGGGCCGGCTGACGGAGCGTCGGGCCCAGGAGCTGATCGACGACTTCATCATCAAGCTGCGGATCGTCCGCTTCCTGCGCACCCCCGAGTACGACGAGCTGTTCTCCGGCGACCCGACCTGGGTCACCGAGTCGATCGGCGGCATCGGCACGGACGGCCGCCCGCTGGTCACCCGGACCTCGTTCCGCTACCTGCAGACCCTGTACAACCTGGGCCCGGCGCCCGAGCCGAACCTGACGGTGTTCTGGTCGCCGAAACTCCCGCAGGGCTTCAAGGAGTTCTGCGCCCGGGTGTCCGTCGACACCTCCAGCGTGCAGTACGAGTCGGACGAGCTGATGCGCCCGCGCTTCGGCGACGACACCGCGATCGCCTGCTGCGTCTCCGCGATGGAGGTCGGCAAGCAGATGCAGTTCTTCGGCGCCCGGGTCAACCTCGCCAAGACGCTGCTGTACGCGATCAACGGCGGCCGGGACGAGAGGACCGGCGAGCAGGTCGGCCCGGAGACCGGCCCGATCGAGTCCGAGGTCCTGGACTACGACGAGCTGCTGGCCCGCTTCGACCGGCAGCTGGAGTGGCTGGCCGAGACGTACGTGCACGCGCTGAACGTCATCCACTACATGCACGACAAGTACGCGTACGAGCGCCTGGAGATGGCCCTGCACGACCGGGACGTGCGGCGCACCATGGCCTGCGGCATCGCCGGGCTGGCGGTGGCGGCGGACTCGCTGTCGGCGGTCAAGTACGCGACGGTGCGGCCGGTGCGCGACGGGTCCGGCCTCGCGGTGGACTACACGGTGGAGGGCGAGTACCCGGCGTACGGCAACAACGACGACCGGGCGGACGGCCTCGCGGTGGGGCTGGTCGAGGAGTTCATGCGGAAGGTCCGCAAGCACCCGACCTACCGGGGCGCCGAGCACACCCAGTCGGTGCTGACCATCACCTCGAACGTGGTGTACGGCAGGAAGACCGGCGCCACCCCCGACGGCCGCCGGGCCGGCGAGCCGTTCTCGCCGGGCGCCAACCCGATGAACGGGCGCGACACCCACGGCTACGTGGCCAGCGCCCTGTCGGTGGCGAAGCTCCCGTACGACGCCGCCCAGGACGGCATCTCGCTGACCAACACCGTCACGCCCGACGCGCTGGGCCGCACCCCCGAGGAGCGGGTGCGCAACCTGGCGGGCGTGCTGGACGGGTACACGGCCGTCGGCGGGTTCCACATGAACGTCAACGTGCTGAACCGGGAGACCCTGCTGGACGCCATGGAGCACCCGGAGAAGTACCCGCAGCTGACCATCCGGGTCAGCGGCTACGCGGTCAACTTCGTCCGGCTGACCAGGGAACAGCAGCTGGACGTCCTGAACCGCACCTTCCACGGCTCGCTCTGACACTCCGACAGGTACCGGGAGGCACCGCCATGACCGTCACGCTCCCCGCCGGCGCGCGGACCGTCGGGTCGGTGCACTCCTGGGACCTGTCGACCGGGGTGGACGGGCCCGGCACCCGGTTCGTGGTGTTCCTCGCCGGGTGCCCGCTGGACTGCCTGTACTGCCACAACCCCGACACCAGGCAGCTGCGCAACGGCCGCCGGACGACGGCGGACGCGGTGGTCGCCGAGGCCGCCAAGTGCACCGCGTTCATCCACGCCGCCGGCGGCGGCGCGACCGTCTCCGGCGGCGAGCCGCTGCTCCAGCCCGCCTTCGCCGGCGAGCTGTTCCACCGCTTCAAGCACGAACTGGGCCTGCACACCGCCCTCGACACCTCCGGCTTCCTGGGCGCCCGGGCGGACGACGCGCTGCTCGCCGACGTCGACCTGGTGCTGCTCGACATCAAGTCCTGGGACCGCGCGCTCCACCGCCGGGTGACCGGCCGACCGCTCGAACCCACCCTGGACTTCGCCCGCCGCCTCGCCGACCGGGGCAAGGAGGTCCACCTCCGCTTCGTCCTGGTGCCCGGCCTCACCGACCCGCCCGGCAACGTCGACGGCGTGGCCTCGTTCGCCGCCTCCCTCGGCAACGTCTCCCGGGTCGACGTGCTCCCGTTCCACAAGCTCGGCCGGGCCAAGTGGGAGGCGCTGGGCCGGGAGTTCACCCTGGCCGACACCCCCGTGCCCACCGCCGAACAGGTGCGGGCCGCGCGCGACGCCTTCGCCGCGCACGGCCTGCACGCCGTGTGACGGGACGTCAGCCGGAGACCGAGGGCGCGCCGGTCTCCAGGTGGCCGGTGAACCGCTGCGACCAGCTGGCGTCGCCGCTGACGGTGACCGTGAAGTCGTACCAGCCGTTGGCGTTGGCCACCACGTTGAAGAAGTCGCTGGTGGCCGCGCCGGCGGCGACCTGGTACGTCCACGGGCCGTCGGTGCGGTAGTTGTTCGAGGTGATGGTGAAGGTGACCGGCGCGGCGCCCGCGTTGGCCAGCTTGAACCAGAGGGCGAGCCGGCCGGTGTCGGGCGCGGCGGCGTAGCTGGTCGTGACGGCGACGTTCTTGCCGGCCGCGGTGGCGTCGCCGGTGAAGCGGCGCAGGAAGCGGTTCGGGCCGATCACCGTCAGGTCGTACTTGCCCGAGCCGTAGCCGGTGCCGCAGTTGAAGAAGTCGCTGGTCGCGCCGCCGGCGTCGACGGTGTACTGCCAGGGGCCGCCGGACCGGTAGGCGTTGGCGTAGGCCGCGAAGTGGCTGGTCGCGGTGCCCGCGTTGGACATCGCGATCCACACCTTCATCACCCCGCCGGAGCCGAACTCCAGGTGGTCCAGGTTCGCCACCGGCTGGTACGGCAGCGCGCGGGCCGGGCGGGTGCCGGCCTCCTGCCCGGGCAGCTGGTTGTTGACGGGCGCCGGGTTCGGCAGCGGCCCGCACGCGGCCAGGCCGATGGTGCCCGAGGTGTCGGGCAGCGCGGGCATCCCGTACACCGGGTTGGCGAAGTCGAACAGGCCGGTCAGGTCGCCGCACACCTTGCGGCGCCAGGCCGAGATGTTCACGCAGGTCGCCGGCTTCCCCTGGGCGGCCGTCCACTTCTCCAGGAAGCGCAGCACCGAGGTGTGGTCGAAGGTCTCCGAGGAGACCCAGCCGCCGCGGCTCCACGGCGAGACGGCGAGCATCGGGACGCGGAAGCCCAGGCCGATGTTGACGCCGTTGTAGAACTCCCCGGCCGTTCCGGCGGGCGCGGCCGGCGGCGGGACGTGGTCGAAGAAGCCGTCGTTCTCGTCGTAGTTGATGAACAGGATCGAGGAGTTGAAGACGTTCGGATCCGCGTTCAGCGCGTCCATCACGTTGTGCACGAAGTGCGCGCCGTCGGCCGGCGTGGCGTACGGGTGCTCCGAGGACGCCTGGTCCGGCACGATCCACGACACCTGCGGCAAGGTCCCCGCCAGCACGTCCGCGCGGATCGCCGCCACGATGTCGTCCGGGGTCCGGTTGGTGGCCTTCGGGACGGAGCCCATGCCCTTCACCGCGAGTGCGCTGCCCGCCGGGGCCGAGGAGAACTGGGTGAAGTACGCCAGCGCGTTGTCGCCGTAGTTGTCGGACGCGTTCTGGTAGACCTTCCAGCTCACCCCCGCGTTCTCCAGCGCCTCCGCGTAGGTCTGCCAGCGCAGCCCCGACTCGTCGCCGCCGTCGTACGCCGGGCCGCCGGCCGCGCCCGCCGGGTCGATCTGGCCGGACCAGTGGTAGGTGCGGTTCGGGCCGGTCGCCGACAGCACCGAGCAGTGGTAGGCGTCGCAGACCGTCCAGTTGTCGGCCAGCGCGAAGTGGAACGGGATGTCCGCCCGGGTCAGGTACCCCAGCGTGCGGACGTTGCCCTTGGCCGCCACCCAGGAGTCCAGCTTGCCGCCGTTCCACGCCTTGTGCTGGTCCGACCAGGCGTGCGACAGGTCGCCGTTGCACTGCGCCAGCCGCTCCGGGTCGGCGCCGCCGGCCGGCTTGGTCGCGCTGAACTGCCACGGGTACTGACGGCCCAGCAGGTTCGGCTGGTTGAACACGCTGTAGCCGCCGGATATCTGGATCGCCGAACGGTCCGCGAAGCCGCGCACGCCCTTCAGCGTCCCGAAGTAGTGGTCGAAGCTGCGGTTCTCCTGCATCAGGATCACCACGTGCTTCGCGTCCGTGATCGTCCCGGTGGTGCTCAGCCCCGCCGCGACCGCGGGCGCCGTCCCGCCCGCCACCGCCGACCCCGCGACCGCCGCGCCGGCCGCCGCGCTCGCCGACAACGCCATGAACTTCCTACGACTCAGCTCTGCCACTCTGACCCGCCCGCCCTTCGGCTGCTGATGATGTTGTCCAGACACCTCGTGTCGAACGCCGAGCATCCTCACGCAGCCGGGGCGACATGGCCATGACTTTCCCCGAAGGATTGTTGGACTGTTCACCAGGTGAACGGCCGGGTTCGGCCAGACCCGCCACCCCCACCCGAACCCGGCCTGCGCCCTCCCCCCTATCACCTCTCACCTCTCACCTCTCACCTCTCACCGCGAAGCGGAACCCGCCCTCAGTCCTTCACCGTGATCCCCAACGCCTGCGCGAACTGCGGTGCCAGGTCCAGCAGTTGGTGCGTCGAGATGATCGCGCCGCGCAGCCCGAGGTGTCCGTCCGGGAGGCCGAGGCTCGCGGCGCGCCGCAGGTCGGTGTTCTTCAGCGTCGCGCCGCGCAGTCGCACCTCGTCGAGGGTGGAGCCGGGAAAGCTCACGTCGGTGAGCTTCGCGTCGGCGAAGTCGACGTCGCGGAGCAGGCAGTCCTCGAAGACCACGTCGCGCAGCACCGCGCCGCGCAGGTTGACCGCCTCGAGCTTGCACTGCCGGAAGACGGTGCGGCGGATCGCGGAGCTGTACGCGGAGATGCCGGCCAGCACGGTGGAGTCGATCTCGCTGTCCTGCCATTCGCTCTCGGCGAGGTCGACGCCGACGAGTCGCCCGCCGTGCAGCCAGGCCTCGTTGAAGCCGGCCCGGCGCAGCTTGGTGCTCTCGGCGCGGATGCCGGTGAAGGCGCATTCCAGGAACGTCGCGCCGCCGAGCTGCCCGGCGAGGTCGAGGTCGTCGAAGTGGACGGTGTCGTAGCGGGCGTCGGCCCGCAGCGGGCCGGTGTGGCGTTGCAGCAGGTGGGCGTAGGGGAGGTCTTCCAGTCGCACGGGGTCGGTCAGCTCCGTTTCGGGTTCTTCGCGGACAGGGTGATGCCGATGGCGACGGCGAGTGCCACCAGGAGCCCGGCGACGGGCACGCCGGCGGCTCCGGCCGGCGTCGCGGCCAGCACCGACAGGGCGGCGAGCGGCAGGATCAGCTGGGCGACGCCGTGCTTGTGGTGGCGCGAGTGCAGGGCCCAGACGGTGAACAGGAACAGCGCGGTGGGGACGGTGACGGCGGCGTTCGCGGCCAGGTCGGAGATGTGGGCGGCGCCGACGGCGTGCTCGACGGCGACCTCCAGTCCGGCGCCGACGGCGGCGGCCGAGGCGAAGATCAGGTAGTGGCCGTAGCCCCAGGGCAGCGCCTGCCGGACCGAGCGCAGGTAGGGGTGGGCGTCCTCGGCGAAGTAGATCCACCAGGCGCCGAAGCAGATCAGCAGTCCGCCGGCGGCGATCGGCAGCAGTTCGGAGACGGCCCGGTGCTCGTCCAGCGCGGTCTGGATGGCGACGGTCGCGGCCGCCACCGTCTCGCCGAGCACGATGATGGTGAACAGGCCGTACCGTTCGGCGATGTGGTGCCGGTGCCAGGGCGTCGGGTTGTGCAGTTCGGCCCAGACGGGGACGGCGAGTTCGGCGATCACGCCGACCGGGAACAGCGGGGCCACGAGCCCGTGCGGGACGAACACCACGACCACCCAGAACGCCTGGACGAGGGTGATGCCGGCGGCGTAGCGCAGTGCGGCGGTCCGGCCGGGCCCGCTCTCGCTGCGGGCGGCGCGCAGCCACTGGGTGACCATGGCGAGGCGCATCAGCAGGTAGCCGGCCACCGAGAGGGTGAGGTTCTGGTCCTCGAACAGGCGCGGGATGCCGGCGGCGAGCACCAGCACGCCGGTGATCTGGACCAGCGTGGTCAGCCGGTAGGGGACGTCGTCGACGTCGTACGCGGAGGCGAACCAGGTGAAGTTCATCCAGGCCCACCAGATGGCGAAGAAGGACATCAGGTAGCCGGTGAGGGCGACCGAGAGGTGGCCGGCGGCGAGCGCGTGGGCGAGTTCGCGGCCTGCCTGGGCGATGGCCACCACGAAGCACAGGTCGAAGAAGAGTTCCAGCGGGGTGGAGACCCGGTGGGACTCGCCCTGGTCGCGGGCCAGCATCCGGCGGACCGGGCGGTAGCGGTCGGGGGCGGCGGTCATCGGCCTGCTTTCACGGCGGGGCCGCGCGGCAGGGGACGGGCGCGGCCGGGGAGTTGAGGGACACCGGTGATCCTGGCATCCGGGGCCCGGCGGCGCACGCACCGCCCCCGCCACGCCGATTGGTCCGGTTCCGCCCGTTTTGACTGCCCGTCAGGCAGAGTTGACGCCGCAGTGCGCGATCCGGGTGACAGCAGGCGCGTTCCGGGCCATTTGCTGTGCGACTTGTCCCGTCCGCCCCGTTTGGCCCGATAGATTCCTCCGCGGATGGACGGCCGGACGGGCGCTTCACGGGCAACGCGGAAGGTCAAGGAGGGCGGCGCGGACGACGGGGGCGGAGTTGCCGCTGCGCCCGGGTCCGTCCGTCGCCCCTCCTCGCGATCACCGCGCTGTCCGGCGGCGCCCCGACCCGGCCGGTCGGGCTATCCCCGGTCGCCCCGCACCGGCCCGACGTGGCCTGATGACGGTATGCGTACAGCCGTGCACCGAGCTCAGCGGGGGTCGTCGTGAACTGGGTCGATGTGGCCGTCCTGCTCGGCATCCTGCTGCTCACCGCGGGCGGCATGTTCCTGGTGCAGCGTCATGCCTCGGTCCCGGCCCGGGAGAGCTGCAACGACGTGGCGGGGTTCATCTTCGCCGCGGTCGGCGCCTTCTACGCGGTGCTGGTGGCCTTCGTGGTGATCGTGGTGTGGGAGAACACCTCGACGGCGAAGGTGACGACCTTCGAGGAGGCGGACGAACTGGCCGGCGTCTACTGGATGTCCCGTCAGATGCCGCTGCCGGAGGGCTCCCAACTGGAGGGGCTGACGCTGAGCTACGCGCACGCGGTGGTGAACACCGAGTGGCGGCTGATGGCGGACCACCGCAGCGACCCGGCGGCGACCGCGCTGATGTACAAGATCCGCGACTCGGCACTGTCGTTCCAGCCCGAGACCAACCAGGAGTCGACGATCTACCAGAACCTGGTCCAGCACGTGGACGGTCTGGCCAGCAAGCGCCGGGCCCGGCTGAACCTGATCGCCGACTGCGTGCCGCCGCTGCTGTGGGCGGCGCTGATCGCCGGCGCGGTGGTCACCATCGCGTTCACCTTTCTGTTCGGCCTGTCCAATACCTGGGTGCACCTGGCGATGGTGCTGTCGCTGGCCGGGCTGATCGGCCTGTCGCTGATCGCGATCAAGGAGATGAACTACCCGTTCGACGGGGCGAACAAGGTGCAGTCGACCGCCTTCGAGGTGTTCCTGAGCCGATTGCCGCCCCAGCGGTGAGCGGTGCGCACGATGCGTGGCGGACCCGTCACGATTCGGTGGAACGGCGACGGCCGTGTAGTGTTCTCCAGGTCAGCAGGCGCCGCTAGCTCAGTTGGTTAGAGCAGCTGACTCTTAATCAGCGGGTCCGGGGTTCGAGTCCCTGGCGGCGCACAGACGGTCGGAGGCCCCTCGCGGAAGCGGGGGGCCTTCGGCGTTCCCGGGGGCTCCGGAGGCCGCCGGAAACCTGGTTTCACCGCAGGTCGGGAAGCGTGTAATGTTCTCTTCGTCAGCAAGCGCCGCTAGCTCAGTTGGTTAGAGCAGCTGACTCTTAATCAGCGGGTCCGGGGTTCGAGTCCCTGGCGGCGCACAGACGGCCGAAGGCCCCTCGCGAGAGCGAGGGGCCTTCGGCGTTTCGGCGTTCCCCGGGTTCGGCGGGGCCGCCTCGATCGTGTGAGCGGTCCGCCCATGTCCCCTTGCGGGGTCCGCTCGTTGAGGAAGCGGGAGACACGCGGCTAAGAGGTATTTAAAGATCGTCTTAGGAGAAATGGGACATAGTTCCCTAACATCTGACAAGTCGATCGATCAAGCTGGCGAGGTTCACACCCTCGCCCGAGCGAGCAGCCCGTCCGGGGCCTGCGGGAAGGTTTCCGTTGCCTCGAAAGCCCCGTGAACGTACGAAGCGGACCGGCTGGCGCAGGCTGATACCCACGTGGCGGACCACCCTGATCGGGCTGGCCGCCTCGATGCTGCTGGGGATCGGCCTGTTCGCGCTGGGGATCGCCCTGGTCAAGGTGCCCGACGCGCACGCCGCGGCCACCGCGCAGTCCAACACCTGGCTGTACTCGGACGGCTCGCTGCTGGCCCGCACCGGGCAGACCAACCGGCAGAACGTCGGGCTGGACAAGGTCTCCCAGGACGCGCAGCACGCCGCGCTGGCCGCCGAGGACCGCAACTTCTACTCCGAGGGCGCGATCAACATCAAGGGCATGGCCCGCGCCGCCTTCAACACCGCCTCCGGGGGCTCCACCCAGGGCGGTTCGACGATCACCCAGCAGTACGTGAAGAACGCCTACCTGAACCAGAAGCAGACCGTCAGCCGCAAGGTGAAGGAAGTCTTCATCGCGATCAAGGTGGACGCGACCCAGAGCAAGGACGAGATCCTCTCCTCCTACCTGAACACCTCGTACTACGGGCGCGGCGCGTACGGCATCCAGGCCGCCGCGCAGGCCTACTTCGGGGTGGACGCCTCCCAGCTGAACGCCGCCCAGGGCGCCTACCTGGCGACGCTGCTGAACGCGCCCAGCGCGTACGACGTGTCCTCGGCCACCGAGGCCGGCAAGCAGAAGGCCGTGGCCCGCTGGAACTACGTGCTGGACGGCATGGTCTCGAAGAAGTGGCTGGGCGCCGAGGAGCGCAAGCAGCTGGCGTTCCCGGAGGTGCTGGCGCCGAAGTCCGCGCCGGGCCTGTCCGGCCAGGCCGGCTACCTGGTGGCCGCCGCGACCTCGTACCTGACCGAGAACAACATCGTCAGCGACGCCCAGCTCGCGCAGGGCGGCTACACCATCACGCTCACCGTGGACTCCAAGAAGCAGCAGCAGCTGCAGGACGCGGTGCAGGCCCAGCTGACCGACAACCTGAAGCCCGACAGCCGCAAGGTCGACGCGGCCGCGCAGGCCGGCGCGGTGTCCGTCGACCCGAAGACCGGGCAGGTGGTGGCGCTGTACGGCGGCGCCGACGCCACCAAGCACTGGATCGACAACGCCACCCGCACCGACTACCAGGCCGGCTCCACCTTCAAGGCGATCGCGCTGGCCGCCGCCCTGGACTCCGGGGCCCGCACCCAGTACGGGGACCGGATCAGCGCCGACACCGTCTACGACGGCACCAACCGGCGCCCGGTGCGCGGCGCCAAGGGCGTGCCCTACGCGCCGCCGAACGAGGGCGAGCGCTCGTACGGGCAGATCACCCTCCAGCAGGCCACCGACTGGTCGGTGAACTCGGTGTTCGCGCAGCTCGCGCAGGACACCGGGCTGGAGAAGGTCCGCTCCACGGCGGTCGCGATGGGCCTGCCCGCCGAGACCCCGGGCCTGAAGGCCGTCCCGTCGATCCCGCTCGGCGCGGCCACCCCGTCCGTGCTGGAGCTCGCCGGGGTGTACGCCACCCTGGACAACGACGGCCAGCAGATCACCCCGTGGCTGGTGAAGTCGCTGGAGTCCGGCGGCGAGCAGGTGGCGCTGCCCGAGCACAAGGCGAACCAGGCGATCTCCAAGGACGCCGCCCGCAGCACCACCGCGATCCTCCGCGGCGTCATCGACGACCAGGGCGGCACCGGCTACCGGGCCGCCGCGCTGAACCGCCCGGCGGCGGGCAAGACCGGCACCACCGACGACTCCAAGTCGGTGTGGTTCGCCGGGTACACCCCCGACCTGGTCACCGTGGTCGGCCTGTTCGGGCAGGACCCGGCCACCGGCAAGCAGGTCACCCTGGACGGCGTCGGGGGCGCGGGCAGCGCGGCCGGCGGCCGGTTCCCGGCGGCGATCTGGACGGCGTACATGAAGTCCGCGCTGGCCGGGCAGCCGGTCGCCTCGTTCCCCGGGGTGAGCCGGACCCCGTCCACCACCGTGCCGTCCACGCCGTCCGGCTCCGCCTCGCCGAGCCAGAGCCCGTCCGCGACCGACGACACGACCACCGCGCCCTCGCCGACCGCGGGCACCGGCAACAACGGCAACGGGAACGGCAACGGCCGGGCCAGCTCGCGGCCCACCGACGGCGCCACCGACGGCGGCGCGACCCGGCCCAGCCGGACCCCGTCGGCCAAGCCGAGCGGCGGGGCCACCAGCACGCCGGAGCCGACCAGTACGCCGGGTCTCGGCGGGGCGGGCGGACTGCTCGTACCTCAGGACCAACCAACGGAATAGCGCCTTACGGCGGAGGGGTCCGAGCTGGCACAATGCGGCGATGCACAGCAGCTCGGACCCCTCCGCCATGTCGCTGGACCCGCGACCGGCCGCCGATCTCCCCCTGACGGAGCATCACCGCTCCCCCGCCCCCGGAGGGCGGGCCGCCAAGGTGGGCCTGGTCCTCGCGCTGGTCTCCGCGGTCGCGTTCGGCGGGTCCGGGACGGCCGCCAAGCCGCTGATCGAGGCCGGGCTCTCCCCCACCCACACCGTCTGGCTGCGGGTCGCCGGCGCGGCGCTGGTGCTGCTGCCGATCGCCTGGAAGCACCGCGACGCGGTGCGGCGCCGGCCCGGCCTGCTGCTCGGCTTCGGCCTCCTCGCCGTCGCCGGCGTGCAGGCCTGCTACTTCGCGGCGATCTCCCGCATCCCGGTGGGCGTGGCCCTGCTGATCGAGTACCTGGGCCCGCCGCTGCTGATCGCCTACGTCCGGCTCGTGCAGCGCCGGCCCGTCTCCCGCCGCGCGACGGCCGGCGCGGGCGTCGCGGTGGCCGGCCTCGCCTGCGTCGTCGAGGTGTGGCACGGCCTCTCCTTCGACGCGCTCGGCGTCACCTTCGCGCTCGGCGCGGCCTGCTGCCAGGTCGGCTACTTCGTCCTCGCCGACGCCGGCCGGCAGGGCGACCGCCCGGTCGACCCGCTGGCGGTCTCCGCGTACGGGCTGCTGATCGGCGCGGTGCTGCTCACCGTGTTCACCCACCCGTGGACCGCGGACTGGTCGCTGCTGACCCGCTCCGTCACCATGAACGGCCACCAGCTGCCCGCGCTGCTGCCCGCCCTGTGGATGGTCCTGGTCGCCACCGTCCTCGCCTACCTGACCGGCGTGGTCTCGGTGCAGCACCTCTCCCCGCCGGTGGCCGGCGTGGTCGCCAACCTGGAGGCCGTGGTCGCCACCGTCCTCGCCTGGGTCCTCCTCGGCGAGCACCTGGGCCCCGCCCAGCTCGCCGGCGGCGCCCTCGTCCTGGCCGGCGCGTTCGCCGCCCAGTCGGCGGCCTCGGCCAAGAGCTAGGTAGCTCCTCCGCCCGCCGGTACGGGAACGACGGCCTGCACCCCCCGGTGCAGGCCGTCGTCGCCGCTTCCTGCGGCGGGCTTCAGAAGCCGGCCCAGAGGCCGCTGCCGTTGAGCATCACGCTGCCGCCGCCGACGTGGCCCGCACCGTCGCCGGTGTAGAGCTTGAGGTCGTTGTTGGCGTCGATGCCTGCGACGTCCCGCTTGCCGTCGCCGTTGAAGTCACCGCCCATGACGGAACGGAAGTTGGCCCAGGCGCCGCTGGTGCCGAGCATCGCGTTGGACACGCTGAGGTGGCCCTGTCCGTCGCCGGTGTACAGGTTCAGGTTGTCGTAGGCGTCGATGCCCGCGATGTCGGCCTTGCCGTCGCCGTTGAAGTCGCCTGCGGTGACGGCCTTGAAGTTCGCCCACGCGCCGTTGCTGCCCAGCATGTCGCTGCCACCGCCGACATGGCCCGCACCGTCGCCCAGGTAGAGCCGCATGTTGTTGTTGGCGTCGATGCCCGCGATGTCGGCCTTGCCGTCACCGTTGAAGTCGCCCGCGGTGATGGCCTTGAAGTTGGCCCACGCGCCGTTGCTGCCGAGCATCGCGTTGGACACGCTGAGGTGGCCCTGACCGTCGCCGGTGTACAGGTTCAGGTTGTCGTAGGCGTCGATGCCCGCGATGTCGGCCTTGCCGTCGCCGTTGAAGTCACCCGCGGTGACGGCCTTGAAGTTCGCCCACGCGCCGTTGCTGCCCAGCATGTCGCTGCCACCGCCGACATGGCCCGCACCGTCACCCGGGTACAGCCGCATGTTGTTGTTGGCGTCGATGCCCGCGATGTCGGCCTTGCCGTCACCGTTGAAGTCCGCGGACGTCGTCCGCGCCGGACGGATCGGAGTGGTCACCGGGGTGGGCGCGCCGCCCACCACCCAGCCGTCGCTGAACGCCTGGTCGAGCGGGCCGTAGAAGGTCTGCGCCAGCCGCGAGTAGCCCGCGTCGTTCGGGTGCAGCCCGTCGGGCAGTTGCTGCGCGGTGAGCGCCGGCGCGTCGACGAACCTGAGGTGCCGGCCCGCCGCCTGCTGCTGTGCGGCCCACTGCCGGAGCTGGTCGTTGTACGCGGTGACCAGCGAGGGCATGGCGGCCTTGGCGGGGTACCCCGCGGTGGTCGGGATCAGCCCCTGGATGACGACCGTCACGTCCGGCCGGTCCGTGAAGATCCGGTTCACCAGATCCTTGGCGCGGTCGGCCGCGGTGGCCGTGTTGTCGTCGTTGTTGAGGTCGTTGACGCCGATGTGCAGGAGCACCACGTCCGGGTGCGCGGCGGCCAGCCAGCCGTCGATCCCGTTGCGGATCCCCTGGATCTCGTAGCCGCTGTGGCCCTCGTTGTCGGGGTCGGCGATCGAGCCGTTGCGGGCGGAGCCCACGAAGTTCACGGTGTACCTGGACTGCTGGGCGGCCAGCTGGAGCAGCGGCCCGCGGTAACCGTTCGACGCGGTGCTCTGGTAGCCGGCGGTTATCGAGTCGCCGAGCGGCATGACCTTCAGCTCCGGGGGGACCGGGGTCGCGGCCGAAGCCGGGGTCGCGGCCAGCGGGATGCCGAGCAGGCCGAACAGGGTTGCGGCGGCAAGCGGTGCCAGTCGTTTCACGGTCGCCATCCGGGGTCGGTGAGCAGGGGTGGGCTGGTGAGGGGCCATCAGAAACCGGCCCAGAGGCCGCTGCCGGCGAGCATCACGCTGCCGCCGCCGAGGTGGCCCGCGTTGTCGCCGGTGTAGAGCTTGAGGTCGTTGTTGGCGTCGATGCCCGCGATGTCCTGCTTGCCGTCGCCGTTGTAGTCACCGCCCATGACGGAGCGGAAGTTCAGCCACGCGCCGTTGGTGCCGAGCATCGCGTTGCCGATGCTGAGGTGGCCCTGACCGTCACCGGTGTACAGGGTCAGGTTGTTGTTGGCGTCGATGCCCGCGATGTCCCGCTTGCCGTCGCCGTTGAAGTCGCCCGCCGTGATGCCCTTGAAGTTCGCCCACGCGCCGTTCGTACCGAGCATCGCGTTCGACACCGACAGATGACCCTGACCGTCACCGGCGTACAGGTTCAGGTTGTTGTAGGCGTCGATACCGGCGATGTCGGTCTTGCCGTCGCCGTTGAAGTCGCCCGCCGTGATGCCCTTGAAGTTCGCCCACGCACCGTTCGTACCGAGCATCGCGTTGGACACGCTGAGGTGGCCCTGACCGTCGCCCGTGTACAGGTTCAGGTTGTCGTACGCGTCGATGCCCGCAACGTCGGCCTTGCCGTCACCGTTGAAGTCACCCGCGGCAATGGCCTTGAAGTTCGCCCACATGCCGTTGCTGCCCAGCATGTCGCTGCCACCGCCGACATGGCCCGCACCGTCACCCGGGTACAGCCGCATGTTGTTGTTCGCGTCGATGCCCACCACATCGACCCTGCCGTCACCGTTGAAGTCCGCGGACGTCGTCCGCGCCGGACGCGGAGCGGTCGGGGGGTAGGGGTCGATTCCGTCGTTGGTCAGTCCGGCCTCGGCCGCGCAGCCCCACTGGCCGGGGCCCGCGGCACGCAGGACCTTCTCGGCTATCAGGATCTGCTGCTGCTTGGTGGCGAGGTCGGCCCGGGCGGCGTACTGCCCGCCGCCGTAGGCGAGCCAGGTGCTGGCGCTGAACTGCAGGCCGCCGTAGTAGGTGTTTCCCGTGTTGAGGTTCCAGACCCCGCTGCTCTCGCACTGGGCGACCCTGTCCCAGGTGGCCACGGAGGCAGCGTCGGCCGACGTCGCGCCGACTCCCAGCACGGCCACGGTCGTCAGCGCGGACAGCGAGGCCAGCAGAACGGTCTTGCGGGCGGCAGGGGCGATGGGCAGGTTCACGGTTTCCTCCGAGGGCGCCCGGTCCGGTGGCCGGGCAGCGTGGAATGGCGAGGGTTGCGGGGGCGGCAGGAGAGGGCTGCCAGGGACCGACGGACTTCAAGTCCCTGGCAGGCCCGGACTCCTAGAAGCCGGCCCAGAGGCCGCTGCCGGCGAGCATCACGCTGCCGCCGCCGAGGTGGCCCGCGTTGTCGCCCGTGTAGAGCTTCAGGTCGTTGTTGGCGTCGATGCCCGCGATGTCCCGCTTGCCGTCGCCGTTGAAGTCACCGCCCATGACGGACCGGAAGTTCAGCCACGCGCCGTTGGTGCCGAGCATCGCGTTGCCGATGCCGAGGTGGCCCTGACCGTCACCGGTGTACAGGGTCAGGTTGTTGTTGGCGTCGATGCCGGCGATGTCGGTCTTGCCGTCGCCGTTGAAGTCGCCCGCCGTGATGCCCTTGAAGTTCGCCCACGCGCCGTTGGTGCCGAGCATCGCGTTGGAGATGCTGAGGTGGCCCTGACCGTCACCGGTGTAGAGGTTCAGGTTGTTGTACGCGTCGATACCGGCGATGTCCTGCTTGCCGTCGCCGTTGAAGTCACCAGCCGCAATGGCCTTGAAGTTCGCCCACGCGCCGTTCGTGCCCAGCATCGCGTTCGACACCGAGAGGTGACCCTGACCGTCGCCGGTGTACAGGTTCAGGTTGTCGTACGCGTCGATGCCCGCGACGTCGGCCTTGCCGTCGCCGTTGAAGTCACCCGCGGCGATCGAACGGAAGTTGGCCCACATGCCGTTGCTGCCCAGCATGTCGCTGCCGCCGCCGACGTGGCCCGCACCGTCACCGGGGTACAGCCGCATGTTGTTGTTCGCGTCGATGCCCACCACATCGGCCTTGCCGTCACCGTTGAAGTCCGCGGACGTCGTCCGCGCCGGACGCGGAGCGGTCGGGTCGTCGACGATGTTCTTGTAGCGGTAGGCCTTGTAGTCGCCGTTGGGGTGGGAGTCGAAGTAGGCGGCGTTGATCGAGGTGCCGGTGACGTGCTTCACCGGGGTGGAGCCGAAGGAGTAGTAGGAGAAGGTGGTGTGGGCGGCGTCGTCCCACTTCTCGAACAGGATGACGTGGTCGAAGTAGCTGTCGAGGATGTCGCCGGCCTTGAGGTCGCTGCGGGAGATCTCGGTGGTGTAGGTGCTGCTGGCCAGGCCCTGGGTGTTGGGGCCGTCGGCGAGGTGCCAGGCCATGTCCACGTAACCCCCGCAGTCCGTCCGGTAGTTGCGGCCGGAGGAGTCGGGGTAGGAGCCGCCCTGGTCGTAGGTGATGGACTTGCCCAGCCAGTACTGGGCGCGCTGGATGACCTCGCTGCGGGTGATCTGACCGCCGACCGAGGACGCCGCCTGGGCGGTGGTGGCGGTGGCGACCGTGACGGCCGTGGTGGCGACGGCGCCGGAGAGCGTGATGGCGGCGGCCAGGGCGACGCGGACGAGCTTGGAGTTGCGGGAAGAAGGCATGGCGAAGTCCCCTCGTGGCGGGTTCTGGGCGAGTCGGTGGCTTGCCGGCCGCGCGAAGGCGGATCGGCGCGTGCGGATGGACGGCTGTCCTGCAGGAACAGCGGTCGGTGCGCAGGGTGCGAGTGGTGGCCGGCGCCCCGGGTGCCGGGCAGCCGGTTCCGGTCGGGCTGCGGGCCGGCCGGCGGGTGGGCGTCGCGCGGCGGTGGCGCGGTGTCAACTGCCTTTCGGCGGACGGCCGGTGGGTCTCCTGATCAGCAGGAGGCCGGCGTCGGGGCGTGGTAGCGCCGGGCCAGCAGCGGTGAGTTCCGGTGGCCGCGGGCGATCAGGGCGTGCGCGGTGGCGACGGAGGTCGAGGGACCGTCGGCGGGGTGGCGCGTGAGGAGGTAGAGCAGCAGGTCCAGCCGGTCGCTCTCACTGCGGGCGGTGATGTGCTGGAGCGCGTCGGCGGGCCGGGCGTGGGCCCACAGGACCTCGACGACCTCGCCCGCCTCCTCGGGCGAGGCGCGCCCGGGCTCCCTGCGGGTCAGGCTGGCGTACACGACGTCCACAGCGGCTCAGCCCCAGCCGAGGCTGCCGTCGGCCACGGTCACGGTGCCGGTGGAGGAGGCGGAGTCGATGGCGGCGGGGGCGGCGATCAGGGCGGCGAGGGCGAGAGCGGCGACCGCGGTGATCTTGGCGAGACGGGTACGCATTTCGGTGGTTCTCCTCAACGGTGGTTCCTGTAAGGGAAGTTCCGGTTCAGCGCCCCGCGGTTGGCACTCTCTCCGGTTCGCCGCCCGGCCTGTCTCCCTGGCGGCGATCAATAGCTTCGCCTGTCCCGGGGCAGCCCGGAAGGGGCTTCGGCTGTCGCCGATCGGCCTGTCCGAGACCGGACACCATGCCATGGACGCGTCAAGTCAGTGGGAGGAACCACCCACCTCCGACCCGGAAGGAATTGCCTGGTCAAACCGGCGGAAGCCGTGATCGATGGAGCGAACTCGTTCTTGTGTGCGGCTCCCGCGAATTGAAATGATCAGTGCACGATTCGCGCACCGCCGCCCACAGCGGCAACACAGGATTCTCAGGGGGGAACCATGCTGGAGGCACTCGGCCTGTCGGCCCGGGCCTGTCAGGTCTACCAGGCCATGCTCGACCTCCCCGGCGAGAGCATCGACGGACTCGCCGCCCACTGCGGGCTGCTGCCCGGCCAGGTCCACGACAGTCTGGACGAGCTCGGCGAGCTGATGCTGGTGCGCGCCTCCGCCGAGCATCCCGGCCGGATGCGCGCCGTCGACCCGTCGATCGGACTGGCCGACATGGTCGCCCGGCAGGAGGCCGAACTCGCCGCCCGCCAGGCCGCCCTCGCCACCTCCCGCGCCGCGGTCGCCCGGATGGTCGCCGACCGGGCCGAGCACCGCTCCGCGCACGGCGAACGGCTGCTCGGCATCGACGCCATCCAGCACCGCCTGGAGCAGATGGGCCGCTCCACCCACCGCGAAGTCCTCAGCAGCCAGGCCGGCGTCCAGCGTCCCGAGGACCTCGACGCCTCCCGTCCCGCCGACGCCGAGGCGCTCGCCCGCGGCGTCACCATCCGCACCCTCTACCAGGACTCCAGCCGGCACCACCCGCACACCGCGCACTACGCGCACTGGCTGCTCGGCCAGGGGGGCGAGGTCCGCACCGCCCCCACCGTTCCGCAGCGCGTCGTCATCGTCGACCGGAGCCAGGCGCTCGTCCCGATCGACCCGGAGGACACCCGCAAGGGCGCCCTGTACGTCACCGAACCCGGCATCCTGAGCGCCCTGATCGACCTCTACGAGCAGGCCTGGAACACCGCCGTCCCGCTCGGCGCGACCACTCCCGACGACCCCGCCACCGGGCTCACCCCGACCGAGAGCGAGCTGCTCCGCCTGCTCGGCACCGGCCTCACCGACGACACCGCCGGGCAGCGCCTCGGCATCTCCGCCCGCACCGTCGGCCGCCACATGGCCTCGATCATGGAGCGCCTGGGCGCCAGCAGCCGCTTCGAGGCAGGCCTCAAGGCCGCTCAGCAGGGCTGGCTCTGAGCGGCCGTCGGCCGGCTCCGCGAACTCCCCGGAGCGTCAGGACGGGAGGGTCTGGCGGTGCGGGGCGAGGTCGGGGCCGGTGGTGGTGGCGAGGAACTCGGTGATCCGGTACGCGGTGGCCCCGGCCCGGCTGAACGGGTCGGTGGCGGCCAGGGCCTCGACGGCCTCGCGGCTCTCGGCGACGGCGAGGATGACGCCGCCGTCGCGCGGCACCTTGCGGCCGGAGGCGAGGAAGGTGCCGTTCGCGTAGTGCTCTTCGAGCCAGGCGACGTGGGCGGGCAGGAGGGCGTCGATGCGCTCCAGCGGGGCGGTGTAGGTCAACTCCAGAATGAACACCCGATCATCGTATGGCGTAGCTCCCGCCGGGCCGGATCGGCCCCGACTCGTAGGCCGCGATGACCAGTTGGGCCCTTGGCGGCGGGGTGCGCGGTCCGGCAGCGGCGCGGGGTGACGGGCTGACGGGCTGACGGCCTGACGGCTGGTCAGCGGCCGGTCCAGCCGAACCAGGTGAAGTGGTTGAGGGGCCAGACCACGGCGGTGGTCGGGCCGACCAGGTCGTCGACGGGGACGGCGCCGCCGCCCGGCTCGTCGCGGTGGTAGCGGGAGTCGGCGGAGTCGCTGCGGTGGTCGCCCTCGACCCAGACGTGCTCGGCGGGGACGGTGACCGGGCCGAAGTCGAGGCCGGCGCAGGAGTCGTCGCCGGGGTGCAGGTAGGGCTCGGTGACGGGCTGGCCGTCGACGGTGAGGGTGGTGCCGCGGCAGGCGACGGTCTGGCCACCGGTGGCGATGACCCGCTTGACCAGGTAGTCGTCGCCGGGCGGGAGCAGGCCGATCGCGCTCAGGCCGGAGTGCACGGCGCCGGTGAAGGCGTTGCCGTCCTTCGGGGCGGGCGGCAGCCAGCCGCCCGGGTCCTTGAACACCACGGGCTCGCCCGGCTCGGGCTTCCAACCGGTCAGCGGGGCGAGCTTGTTGACCGCGACCCGGTCGCCGACCTGCAGGGTGTTCTCCATCGAACCGGACGGGATGGAGAACATCTGGAACAGGCAGGACTTGATCACCACCGCGACCACCAGGCCGACCGCGATCATCACGGGCAGCTCCACGTACCAGGGCCGGCGCCTGCGCCAGCCCTGCTCCTGCGTGGTCTCCTCGGTCACCGCTACGGACACCGAAACCGCCTCCTCCGAAGGACAGCACGCTAACCCGCGCACCGGGCGGCGCGAAATCCGGTCCTTACGCGGACCGGACACCCGCGGCGCGGCGCTCGGCCCCGGCGGGGTACTCGGCCTTCGGTGCGGCGGTCGGGCCCCGGCGCGGCAGTCGGGCCCCGGCGCGGCGGTCAGGCCTCGGCGCGGCCGCTGTCGCCGGCGATGGCCTCGTGGTGCCTGATCACCTCGGCGATGATGAAGTTGAGGAACTTCTCGGCGAACACCGGGTCCAGGTTGGCGCTGACGGCCAGTTCGCGCAGCCGGGCGATCTGCCGGCGCTCGCGCTCCGGGTCGGCCGGCGGCAGCCGGTGCTCGGCCTTCAGCCGGCCGACCTGCTGGGTGGCCTTGAAGCGCTCGGCGAGCATGTGGACGACGGCGGCGTCGATGTTGTCGATCGACTCGCGCAGGCGGGTCAGCTCGGCCAGCACGGCGTGGTCGATGCCCGCCGGGGCGGGGGTGGGCTGGTCCGTCATGTGGGGTGGCTCCGATGCGGGTTCGGGTGGGTTCCCGGGCGCGGCGGGGCGCGGCGGACGGCCGTCCCAGGCGCGGGCGAACGGCCAATCTAACAGGGCAAACCCGCCGTTCTCGCCGTGTTTTCCCCCGCGTTCCGGGATGTGGGACGGCCGCCGGACAGCGTGGGTCCGACGGCGCGGCGTTCGCCCACCGGGGCTCGCCGCGGGCCGTAGGCTGGGCTGGCCGCGGCCGCAAGTGCGGTCGCGGGTGGAGCAGTTCGACCGGCAGTTCCCCCTACAGGAGGTACCTGATCGTGGCAACGACCCGCACCGCGCACACCGAGTGGGAGGGCAACCTGCTCGACGGCAAGGGCCTGGTGACCTTCGACTCCTCGGGCATCGGCGAGTACCCGGTGTCCTGGCCGTCCCGGGCCGAGGCCGCCAACGGCAAGACCAGCCCGGAGGAGCTGATCGCGGCCGCGCACTCGGCGTGCTTCTCGATGGCGCTGTCGCACGGCCTGACCGGCGCGGGCACCCCGCCCACCAAGCTGGAGACCAAGGCGGACGTGACCTTCCAGCCGGGCACCGGCATCACCGGCATCCACCTGACCGTGGTCGGCACCGTGCCGGGCCTGGACGAGGCGGGCTTCGTGAAGGCCGCCGAGGACGCCAAGGCGAACTGCCCGGTCAGCCAGGCGCTGACCGGCACCACCATCACGCTCTCCGCGAGCCTGGCCTGACCCGCCCTCAACTCGCGCGCCGCTACGGCGCGTGAGCACGGGCGTACGCCCCCGGCGTGCACCGGATCGGTGCAGGTCGGGGGCTTCGCACGGAATGTCGAGCGACATCTGCGGACATTCCGCCCCAATCACCCTGGCGGCGGTCGCGCACAGTTACACCGGCGGCCTATGATCGCCGGACGTGGCCCCAGGCCGCCGACCGTTCCCCGGCCCCCGGCCGGGGTCCGCCGGACGGAGCGGGGCCGCGGGCCGGTCTCCGCCCGCGCGGGCACCGGCCGTGATCAGTGGCAGCAGCGGACGGGAGCGTGCCGTGCCGGGCCGGAACGTCGGGGCCGACGCACACCATCGGGGTGGGCGGCCCGAAACGCCGCGCCCGCAGACCGGAGCGGCCGAACACCCGCCCCACGCACCGGAGATCTGCACCGCCTGCGGCAGCCCGCTGAGCGCCGACGCCGCCCACCTCGCCGACGCGCTGCGGGCCAGCGAGTCGCGGTTCCGCGCCGCGTTCTCCGACGCCGGCATCGGCATGGCGCTGATCGACACCGACGACTTGGTGATCGAGGGCAACCCGGCGTTCGCGGCCATGCTCGGCCGGGAGACCGCCGAACTGCCCGGCATGCACATCCACCGGATCATCGACCCCGAGGACCCGTCCCGCCGCCGCTACCGCGAGCTGGTGCGCGGCGAGCGCGACCGGATGCGCACCGAGAAGCGGCTCAAGCACCGCGAGGGGCGCGAGGTCTGGGGCCGGGTCACCGTCTCGCTGATCCGCGACGGCGCCGGCCGCCCCTACTACACGCTGGTCATGGTCGAGGACATCACCGAGCAGCGGCAGCTCGGCGACCGGCTCGCCTACCAGGCGCTGCACGACCCGCTGACCAGGCTGCCGAACCGGACGCTGTTCTACGAGCGGCTGGAGGCCGCGTTCAAGCCGGCCGGGCAGGCCGGGTCGGTCGAGCCCACCGAGCGCCGGATCGGGCTCTGTTACGTCGACCTGGACGGCTTCGCGGCCATCAACGAGACCCTCGGCCACCACATCGGCGACCAGCTGCTGGTCGCCGTCGCCGCCCGGCTGGAGCACGGATTCGCCGACGGCGAGGGCCAGTTGGTGGCCCGGATGGGCGGCGACGAGTTCGCCGTGCTGGTCGTCGACAGCGTCGGCCACCAGCAGCTCACCCACCTCGCGGCCGGCCTGATGGACGCCCTGGAGCGGCCGTTCGAGGTGGCCGGGCACCGGCTGACGGTGACCGCCTCGATCGGCGTGGTCGAACGCCCGGTGCGCGGCTCCACCCCCACCGACCTGATCCGCGACGCCGACTCCACCCTGTACTGGTCGAAGGCCGACGGCCGCGCCCGCTGGACGCTGTACGACCGCGACCGCGGCGCCGACCAGCTCACCCGCCACCTGCTGGCCACCGCGCTGCGGCCGGCCGTCGAGCGCGGCGAGTTCACCGTCGAGTACCAGCCGCTGGTGGGCCTGGCGGACGGCGCGGTGCACGGCGCGGAGTCGCTGGTGCGCTGGCGCCACCCCCGGTACGGGCTGCTGTCGCCGGACCGGTTCATCCCGCTCGCCGAGGAGTCCGGCGCGATCGTGCCGCTCGGCAAGTGGGTGCTGGAGGAGTCCTGCCGTCAGGCCCGCCGCTGGCTGGCCGAGTTCCCGGACGCGGAGACCTTCGTCTCGGTGAACCTGGCGGCCCGTCAGATCTGGGACTCCGACGTGGTCGCCGACGTCGCCGAGGTGCTGGAGCGCACCGGGCTGCCCGCCCGGCTGCTGCAACTGGAGATCACCGAGAGCGCGATCCTCGGCCCCAGCGGCCGCCCGCTGCAGGCCCTGCAGGCGCTCGCCGACATGGGCGTGCGGATCGCCATCGACGACTTCGGCACCGGCTACTCCAACCTCGCCTACCTGTCCCGGCTCCCGGTGCACGCGCTGAAGCTCGACGGCACCTTCATCGAGGCGTTCCGGGAGAGCGCCCCGGCGACGGCGGCCGGCGGCGCGCCGCCGACGAGCAGATCGTCGGCGCCGTCGTGCAGCTGGCGCACGCGCTCGGCCTGACCGTCACCGCCGAGGGCATCGAGAACGCCGCCCAGGCCGAACGCCTCCGCCAGACCGGCTGCGACACCGCGCAGGGCTGGTACTTCGCCCGCCCCGGCCCGCCGGACCGGATCGCGGAGATACTGCGGGAGCGCTCCTAAGCCTTGTCGGTGGGCCGGGGCTTGCCGGTGAGCCCGTAGGCCTCGGCGATCAGGCGGTAGGACGTCAGCCGGTTGTGGTGACCGTGGATGTGCGAGGTCACCATCAGCTCGTCGGCGCCGGTGCGGCGGCGCAGCGCCTCCAGGCCCTCGGCGACCTCGGCCGGGGTGCCGAGCACCACGTTGGCGAGCCAGGAGTCCATGAAGTCCTCCTCGGCCGGGGTGTAGCGGTGCGCGGCGGCCTCCTCCGGGGTGGGGATCGGCCCGGGCCGGCCCTGGCGCAGCCGCAGCATGCCGAGGCCCGCCGAGCGGGCCAGCCAGCGCGCGCGTTCGGTGCTCTCGGCGGCGACCGCGCTGACGCCGATCAGCGCGTACGGCTCGGTGAGCACCTCGGACGGGCGGAAGGCGTCCCGGTACAGGTCGAGCGCGGGCACCGTGTTGGCGGCGCTGAAGTGGTGCGCGAAGGCGAACGGCAGGCCGAGCCGGGCGGAGAGCTGCGCGGAGAAGCCGGAGGAGCCGAGCAGCCAGATCGGCGGGCGGGCGGCGGAGCGCGGCACCGCCTCCAGCCGGGCGTAGGGGTGGCCGTCGGGGAAGTCGCCGTCCAGGAAGTGGGTGAGCTCGGCGAGTTGGCGCGGGAAGTCGTCGGCGCCGTCGGCGAGTCCGCGGCGCAGGGCGCGGGCGGTGGCCTGGTCGGTGCCGGGGCGCGGCCGAGGCCGAGGTCGATCCGGCCGGGGTGCAGGGCCTCCAGCAGGCCGAACTGCTCGGCGACGGACAGCGGCGCGTGGTTGGGGAGCATCACGCCGCCGGAGCCGAGCCGGAGGGTGCTGGTGTGCGCGCCGAGGTGGGCGAGCAGCACGGCGGGGACGGAGGAGGCCACGCCTGGCATGCCGTGGTGCTCGGCGACCCAGAACCGGTGGTAGCCCAGGCGCTCGGCGCTGCGGGCGAGTTCGGTGGTGGCGGCGAGCGCCTCGGCGGCGGTGTGGCCGGCGCCGACGGTGGCGAGGTCGAGGACCGAGAGCGGGGCGGGGGCGGTGCCGGTCGCCCGGCCGCGGATCGGGTCCTCGCCGGACGGGTGGTCGGTCGGCTCCGGTGCGGTGCTCATGCGGTGCGTCCTCCTGGTGCCCCGGCCGGGCGCCCGGGCGTTCGTCGGAGCACAACCCGCCGGCCCGCCGGGCTGTTCCCGGGCGTCCGTCGGACCCGAGGGTCGGGTGGCGACTTCACGCCAGCGTGAGAAGTCGCCACGCGCAGTGGTCGAACCGGGTCCGCGGATGGGGCAGGCTGGAGATCGTCGCGGACGCCGCACCGGCTCCGCGCACCGACGGACCGGCGGGCTCGACCAGCGCCGCCGGTCTCCCCCGAGCCCCCGCAGCGGCACCCCGCCGGGGGCTCTCAGCCATGTCCGGGGGGTGTGTGCGGTATGCCACACGGGGGTGCTTCAGGTGATGAAACGTGTTCGCGCTAGCGTTGACCCTCGTTGCAGCTGCCTCTCCCCCGGGCGGGCTGGAGGGAGAGAACCATGGACGCCAACGCGGTCGTCGCACCGGCGTGGTACTGCGCGCTCGCACTGGTCGCGGTGCTCGGCGACGCCTTTCTGCCGTTCCTGCCGAGCGGGACGCTGGTGATCCTGGCCGTGCTGAAGACCGGCCAGGTCGGCGGCTCGCCGCTGCTGCTGGGCGCGGGCGTGGCCCTGGCCTCCTTCCTCGGCGACCTGCTGCTGCTCCACCTGGCCCGGCGCGGCGCGCCCGCGGTGAACCGGCGGCTGGAGCGCCGGCCGCGGCTGGCGGCGAGCGTGGCCCGGGTCCAGCGGGCGCTGACCGGCCGCACCACCAGCCGGACGGCGGCGGCGATCGTGATCGTGGCGCGCTTCGTCCCGGCGGGGCGGACGGTGCTGGACCTGGCGGTGGGTCACTCCCCGAACCGGCCCTGGACGTTCCTGCGCTGGTCGGCGGTGGCCGCGGTGGTGTGGGCGGCGTACATCGTCAGCCTGGGCTGGCTGAACCTGCACTGGTTCGACACCGAGTGGCTGAGCCTGGCGATCTCCTGCCTGGCCGCGACGGTGATCAGCAGCGCGGTGGTCCAACTGGTGCGCCGTCGCCGCCGGCTGGCCGTGCTGGTCGAGGGCGACTAGACCCGAACTTCCGGAGCGGGCCTGCCCGGCAGGGCTGCGGCCTCGGGTTTCGTGTCTCAGGACTGCTACAGGGCGGCCCGGACGGGAGCCGGGCGAACTCGTCCCGCGTGATGACCGGTTGACGGGTGGGCGGCGTTGGACCGACCACCCTGGACATGCCATCCTTGGGTGGCTAAACCGTCAAATTGTCCGAGTTTGCCAGAAGTTGACTTTCGGATCCGCGTGTCGCGGTCCGGACCTTCGGCGGCCGGGCCCACTGCGGCAGGGGAGACCATGAGCACCATCTCGCGCAGGACAGTGCTGTCCGCCACGGCGGCCACCGCGGCCCTGGGGGCCGTCGCCGCATGTTCCGGCGGGGGCGGTGCGAGCGGCCGCCCGGGTCAGGACGCGGGCACGGGCAGCGGCGGCGGCAAGCCCGCGCCGGGCCAGTCCCCGTCCAAGGGCACGCCGCTGGGCGACGGTTCGAACGCCGACACCGGTCCGCAGCCGAACCAGCCGAAGCCGGAGAAGCTCAAGCCCGGCGAGGCCCCGCCGCAGTTCGTGGTGTTCTCCTGGGACGGCGCGGGCGCCACCGACGACGGCCAGTTCAGCCGCTTCCTGAAGCTCGCCGCGGAGCACAAGGCGGCGATGACCTTCTTCCTGTCCGGCATCTACACGCTGCCGAAGGAGAAGGCGTCGCTGTACCACCCGCCGAAGCACTCGCAGGGCGCGTCCGACATCCCGTTCCTTTCCGAGGGCGCCGTCCGCAACACGCTGAAGCTGATCAGCCAGGCCTGGCTGGCGGGCCACGAGATCGGCACCCACTTCAACGGGCACTTCTGCTCGACCCGTTCGGACGGGAACGGCGTGAACAAGTGGACGCCGGAGGACTGGGAGAGCGAGATCGAGCAGGCGGTCTCCTTCGTCACCCAGTGGAAGACCCACACCGGCATCACCGACGTCGACCCGCTGCCCTTCGACTACAAGAAGGAGCTGATCGGCGGCCGCACCCCGTGCCTGGAGGGCCAGAAGGCGCTGCTGCCGACGGCCGCCAAGCTCGGCTGGAAGTACGACGCCAGCTCGCCCGGCGGTCAGCAGATCTGGCCGCAGAAGGTCCAGGACGGCAAGATCTGGGACTTCCCGCTGCAGGGCATCCCGTTCCCCGGGCACAACTTCCAGGTGCTGTCGATGGACTACAACATCCTGGCCAACCAGTCCGCCGGCTCCACCAAGGGCGACCCGGCCAAGTACGGCCAGTGGCGCGACCAGGCCCGCGACTCGTACCTGGCGGGCTTCAACCGCGCCTACACCACCAACCGGGCGCCGTTCTTCGTCGGCAACCACTTCGAGCAGTGGAACGGCGGCATCTACATGGACGCCGTCGAGGAGACCCTCAAGCAGATCGCCGGCAAGCCGGACGTGCGCCTGGTCTCGTTCAAGCAGCTGGTCGAGTGGCTGGAGGTGCAGGACCAGTCGACGCTGCGCAAGCTCCGCACCCTGAACGTCGGCCAGGCCCCGGCGGGCGGCTGGCAGACCTTCCTCGGCACCCCCTGACACTCCGTCGGCCACGGCCGGGTCGCGCCCCGCGGGGCGCGACCCGGCCGTTCGCGTTTCGCGTTCGCCGCCCGATCGCCGCACGGTGACCGCACCCGCCCGGCACCTCCTCCGGCCTTCTGACGCCACCTCAGACCCGCTGCCACCGACGGCCGATCGCGCCGCGGGCGGCCGTGCGGCGTCCGAGTGGTCTTCGACCCGAACCGCGCGTCGATGCGGTCTGATGATCGGCCCGGAAGTCACCTTTGGCTCGGCCTGGAACCACCGGGCCGAGACGAGAGGAGACGACCGTGTACGGACACATCACGGGCGGCATGCCGCCCGCCGCGGCCGGCGGCGGAGTGCTGGCCTCCACCGGCTCGCCCGGGCTCGGCCTGGCCGCGGCCGCGGCCACCGGGATGCTGCTGCTCGGCGTGCTGCTGGTGCGGCGCGGCCGGCTGGGCACCACCGCCCCCGCCGCCGAGCAGCCGCCCGAGCGGCCCGGACCGGACCGCCGCCCCTGACCGCCCCCCGGGCCCGGGTGGGGCGACCACCGGGTCCGGCTCTTCCGCGTGGAGCCGCCCATGCCTGCCACTGCGCTCTCCGGGCTGCCGGCCCGGCCGGCCACCCGTTCCCGCCCCGGCCGTCTCGGCATGGTGTGCGGCCCGCTCTCCCTCGCCCTGGCCGGCCTGCTGGTCGGCGGCGAACACCTCTACCGCAACCTGGAGTTGACCGCCGTCGCCCAGCTGGCGACCCACCTGCTGGGCCTGCGCACCCTGCTGCTGCCCAGCCCGCACGCGCCGGTGCTGTACGCCGGCGGGCCGGAGGGCATGGAGCGCGGCATCGCGCTGACCACCGGGTGCAGCAGCGCCCTGCTGATCGCCCCGTTCGCGCTGGTCCTGGGCCTGCTGCTGCTGTTCGGCCACCGCCGCCCGGGCCGACTGCTGCTGGCGCTGGGCCTGGCGGTCGCCCTGATCGCCGGCACCAACCTGGGCCGGCTCACCCTGATCGTCGCCATGCAGCACCGCTACGGCAGCGCCGGCTTCGAGTGGACGCACGTCCTGTTCGGCTCGGTGCTGATGATGGCCGCCGCGCTGGTGGCCCTGCTGCTCTGCCTCGCCGTGGTCGCCCGCGGCTCCGCCCCAGCCGAGGACGTCGCCCCGTGAGCCTGCTCGATCTCTCCGTCTGCCTGTCCTTCGTCCTCGGTGTCGGCTTCCTCGGCTACGTCGGGGTGATCGTGACCGGCTTCCTGCGGGCCCGGCCCGACGCCCCCGGCGACCCGTCCGGCTACCAGTGGCACTTCGTGGTGCCGTGCCGCGACGAGGAGGCGGTGATCGGCACCACCCTCGACCACCTGCACCGCCGGTTCCCGACCGCCCGGCTGTGGGTGGTGGACGACCACTCGGTGGACCGCACCGCCGAGGTGGTCCGCGCGCTCGGCGACGCCGGGCTGCCCGTCCACCTGGTGCAGCGCCGGCTGCCGGACGCCCGCACCGGCAAGGGCGACGCGCTGAACGCCGCCTACCACGCGCTGGAGGCCTGGCTGCCGCCCGGCACCGACCCGGACCGGGTGGTGCTCACGGTGGTGGACGCGGACGGCCGGCCGTCGCCGAACCTGCTGCAGGTGCTGTCCGGGCCGGCCTCGTTCGGCGACCCGGCGGTCGGCGCCGTCCAGGTCGAGGTCCGGATGTCGAACCGGGCGGTGGCCGCGCCGCTGCCCGGCCGCGGCCGGACCGCCAACGCCCGGGCCCGGCTGCTCGCCCGGCTGCAGGACCTGGAGTTCCGCGGGCCGATCTCGGCGATGCAGATCACCCGGCGCCGTACCGGCACGGTCAACGTCGGCGGCAACGGGCAGGCCAACCGGCTGAGCGCGCTGCGCCAGGTCGCCGCCGAGACCGGCGACCCGTGGGGCCGCGCCCTGCTGGAGGACTTCGAGCTCGGCCTGCGGATGATGCTGGCGGGCCGCCGCAACGGCTACACCACCACCGCCTGGGTCGAGCAGGAGGCGCTGTGGAGCGTGCGGCAGCTGCTCACCCAGCGGGTGCGCTGGGCGCAGGGCTCGATGCAGTGCGCCCGCTACCTGCCGCGGATCTGGCGCTCCCGGGAGTTCAGCGCCCTCGGCTTCCTGGAGGTGGGCTACTTCATGGCGCAGCCCTGGCTGCAGGTGGTCGGCCTGTTCGCGTACCTGCTGCCGATCGGCGTCTTCGGCTACCACGCCTGGGCCTACCCGGAGTTCACCGCCGACTTCCTCAGCCACGGCGGCGCGCTGCTGCTGTCCCTGTACCTGGTGCTCGGGGTGGCCGAGTTCGCGATCTGGGGGCCGCTGTACCGGCGCCGCTGCGAGCGCGACATCGGCCGGGGCTCCGCGCTCGGCTACGGGCTGGCGCTGGCGGTCTACGCGGCCGGCACCTACCTGGTGGCGGTGCGGGCGTTCTGGCGGCTGCTGCGCGGGAACCGCGGCTGGCACAAGACCGCCCGGACGGCATCCGTGGCGGTGAATTGACGCTCCGTCAGTTCGTCCGCCACCTCTCCTCGACCGAGTACTCCATTCGACCGGATTTCCTGAATTTCATATAACCCCCTTGCCAGCTCAGGGAATTGGTCATCGACCACCGGAACCCGGCATCCCTCCCCAGAAAGGCGGTCCCTCCGTGACCACCGTCTCCACCCGCCGCCGCGTCCTGGCCGGCGCGGCCCTCGCCGCCGGCCTGTTCTGCACCACCGCCCCCGCGTTCGCCGCCCTCACCTCCCCCGAGGCAACGGCGTACGTGGTCTCGGCCGACGCTCTGAACGGCGCCGCCGCGGTGCCCCCGCAGCCGCTGTCCACCTACCCGCCGGGCGGCACCGTCACCGAGATCGGCCTGACCGTCGGCCCGTTCGCCACCAACTCCACGCTCACCGCGACCACGGCGGGCGACCCGGCGGCCGGCACCTCCTCCGCCTCCGCCACCGTCGACCAGCTGGGCATCACCTTCGGCCCGACCCTGTCCGCGGCGCTGACCGGCGTCAACTCCACCTGTGACGCCACCCCGAACGGCGCCACCGGCAACGGCGTCATCGCGGGCGGCACCGTCACCATCCTGGGCATCCCGACCACCCTGCAGGCGAACGCGCCGGTCAACACCGGCGTCAACCTGCCCGGCCTGGGCGAGCTGATCCTCAACGAGCAGTCCACCGACGCCAACGGGGTCCTCACCGTCAACGCCGTGCACTTCACCCTGCTGCCCGCCCTCGGCGGCGCCAACGTGATCGTCGGCCACGTCGAGTGCGGCGGCGCCCCGCCGGCCGGGACCGTCCCGATGATCAACACCAAGGTCGGCGTGATCGGCGGCTCGCTGGCCGCCGCGACCGTCCTCGGCACCGCGTACCTGCGGCGCCGCCGCGCCTGACCCGTCAGGCGCCGGAAGCCGGGTGCCCTCTCCCCTTCGACGCGAAGGCGGGAGGGCACCCGGCTGTCCGGGCCCGGGGCGCTCAGCCGACCAGCTCGGCCAGCCGCTCGGACCAGATGATCGAGTAGTGGCTGGTGCCGGGGAGCAGCTCGGTCGGCACGGTCACCTTCGCGGCCGTCAGCCGGTCCTCGTCGTACAGCGCCTGAGGTTCGTTCAGCAGCCCGCGCTCGGCGTACAGGAAGCGGACCGGCACGGTCAGGCGGTGGATCGCGCCGGCCGCCTCCGGGTCGAGCAGCACCTGGGTGCCGTCGGTGGTGATCGCCTCGTGGACGCAGGAGGAGACCAGCTCGGGGGCCTCGCCGATCAGGTCGCGCTGGGTATAGGCGTCGAGCTCCTCGCTCCAGTCGGCGAACGCGGGGTGCGCCCGCCAGAACGCGCGGTACGCCTCGCGGCTCTCGAACGTCATCGACAGCCGGGCCAGCGCCGGGCCGAGGACGGCGGCCAGCGCGTCCTCCTCGCGGACGCCCTCCGGCAGCGGGAAGGTGACCGCGCCGTCGACCAGCAGCAGGTCGGCGAGCAGCTCCGGGTACCGGGTGGCGGTGACGGCGGAGACCCAGGCGCCCATCGAGTGGCCGACCAGCCGGACCGGGCCGGCGTCCAGGTGCCGGATCAGCGCGGCCACGTCGTCCGCGTGCCGGCCGAGGCCCCACGGGCCGGGCAGTTCGCGGCTGGCGGCCCGGCCGCGCAGGTCGGGGGCGTACAGCGCGACCCGGCCGTCGAGCAGGCGGGCCAGGCCCGCCCAGGCCAGCGCGTTCGCGGTGATCCCGTGCACGGCGACCACCACGGGGGCGTCCGGCGCGGCCGCCGGCCAGTGCAGGACGGCGAGTTCGCCGCCGTCGACGGGGACGGTGAGGTGCTGGGGGAGGATCATGCGGCGCCTTCCGGGACGGCGGTGACGGACCCCTCGGCGGCCCGGGCGGCGCGGCCCGCCCGCAACCGGGCGGGGAGCCGGGCCAGGCCGCCGGGCAGCAGGTAGACCACGGCGACGAAGAGCGTACCGAGCAGGAACAGCGGCTGGGAGAGCGGAACCCGCAGCACGGACGGGAGTTCGGCGATCGACTCGGAGTTGGCGAGGTCGCCCAGCCGGTGCGCCGCCCAGGTGTACAGCACGCCGCCGAGCAGCGGCCCCCACCGGGTGCCGGAGCCGCCGAGCACCACCATCACCAGCAGCGCCAGCGTCGCGTCCGAGCTCGCCGCCTGCGGGGTGGCGCCGCCGGTGAGCAGCAGGTAGACCACGCCGCCGGCGCCGGCCAGGCCGCCGGCCACGGTGAACGCGACCAGCTTGAAGCCGTACGGCCGCAGGCCCAGCACCTCGACGCGGCGCTCGTTCTCCCGGATGCCGGCCCAGATCCGGCCGGTCGGCGAGGAGACCGTCCACTGCACCACGGCGAGCGTGACGACCAGGTACAGCACCGCGATCCAGTACAGGTTGGCGGTGTTCTGGATGCCGATCAGCGCGTCCGGCAGGTGCTCGGCGGGCGCGGAGCGGCCCTCCTCGCCGCCGGTCAGGCCGCCGGGGTTGCGCTGCACCAGGATCGCGCCGGCCTGGGCGAACGCCAGGGTGACCATGGAGAAGCCGATGCCGGTGACCCGCAGCGACACCGAGCCGAGCAGCAGCGCCAGCGCGATCGAGCAGGCGATGCCGAACACCGCGGCCGGGACGAAGCCGAGGCCGAGCTCCAGCATCGCCAGGTCGGTGGCGTACAGGCCGGTGGCGAAGTACAGGGCGTGGCCGAAGGACAGCAGGCCGGTGCGGCCGAGCAGCAGGTCGTAGCCGGTGGCGAGGCCGCCGTAGACCAGGCACAGCGCGATCAGCTGGAGGCTGCCGGGGCTGCCGAGCGGCCCGTCGAGCAGGCCGGGCAGCGGGAGGGTGCTGTACGGCGCGATCAGCAGGACGAGCAGCAGGGCCAGCGGCCACCAGCGCTTGAGGTGGGTGGTCATGCGAGTCTCCCGGTGAGTCCGCGCGGCTTGACGAGCAGCAGCACGGCCAGCAGGACGACCACGGACAGGTCACCCAGGCCGGCTGCGGTGTAGTAGTTGGCGAACTGCTGAACGAGTCCGACGCCGACCGAGGCGACGGCCGCGCCGGTGACGGAGCCCATGCCGCCCATCACCACGACCACGAACGCGAAGATCAGCAGCCCGGTGCCCTGGCCGGGGTTGAGCGAGCCGAAGTACAGGCCCGCCAGCGCCCCGCCGAGCGAGGCGGCGGCGCCGCCGATCGCGAAGACCAGCGTGAACGCCTTGCGGACGTCGATGCCGAGGGCGGTCACCATGGCGCGGTCCTCGACGCCGGCCCGGACGATCAGCCCGTACCGGGTCTTCGCCAGGAACAGCCGCAGCAGCACCAGCACGATCAGCGCGGCGGCCATCAGCACGAAGCGGTTGACCGGCACGGTCGCGCCGAGCAGCCGCACCGTGCCGGACAGCGACTCGGGCTGCGGGAACGGCCGGGCGTCGGCGCCCCAGATACCCATGATCAGCGCGGGCAGCGCGAGTCCGACGCCGACGGTGGCGAGGATCTGGTCCCGCGGCCGGGCGTACAGCGGCCGGATCAGGGCGAGTTCGAGCAGCACCGAGGCGGCGGTGCCGACCGCGGTGCCGAACGGGACGGCCAGCCAGAAGCCGAGCCCGCCGTCGGTGGCGGCCCACCACGCGGCGTACGCGCCGACGGACAGCAGCGCGCCGTGCGCGAAGTTGAGCACGTCCATCAGGCCGAAGATCAGCGACAGGCCGGAGGCGACCAGGAAGTACAGCGCGCCGAGCCCCAGTCCGGTGCAGGCGAGCAGGACGACGGTGTTCATCAGGAGGTCACCTCGGGTGCGGGGCGGTGGCTGCCGACGCCGAGCAGGCGGCGGGCGGCGTCCTCGTCGGCGAGCAGCTCGCGGGCGTCGCCCTGGTGGGCGGTGCGGCCGTCGGCGAGGACGGCGCAGTGGCCGGCGACCCGGCGGACCAGCGCCAGGTTCTGCTCGACCAGCAGCACGGGCACGGTCTCGGCGGCCCGGGCGAGCACGTCGGCGACCTCGGTGACGATCTTCGGGGCGAGGCCCTTGGTGGGCTCGTCGGCGATGATCAGCCGGTTGCCGTTGAGCAGCGTGCGGGCGATCGCGACCATCTGCTGCTGGCCGCCCGACAGCGTTCCGGCGGCCTGCTTGTGACGCTGCTTCAGCTCCGGGAACAGCTCGAACACCAGGTCGTAGGCGGGGGCGGAGTCCCGCTCCGCCAGGCGCAGGTTCTCGGCGACGCTGAGGCCGGCGAAGATGCCGCGGTCCTCGGGGGCGTAGCCGATGCCGCGGCGGACCACCAGGTGGGTGGGCAGCCGGCCGATGTCGGCGCCGTCGAACACCAGTGAGCCGGTGCGCGGGACGAGTCCCATGACGGCCTTGACGGTGGTGGTCTTGCCGGCGCCGTTGCGGCCGAGCAGCGCGGTGACCCCGGTGGCGGCGACGTCCAGGTCCACCCCGTGCAGGATGTGCAGTCCGTCGATCACCACCCTGAGGTCGCGGACGGCGAGCAGGGTCGTCACAGCGCCTCCCCGAGGTAGGCCCCCTGGACGGTTTCGTCGGCCATCACGGCCTCGGGGGTGTCGAGTGCGAGCAGGGTGCCGTGGTGCATCACGGCGAGCCGGTCGGCGAGGCCCAGCAGCACGTCCATGTGGTGCTCGACCATCAGCACGGTGCGGCCCTGCTCCTGGTGGACGGAGCGGATCAGCTCGACCAGGGCGGGCACCTCCTCGGCGCTCACCCCGGCCATCGGCTCGTCGAGCAGGATCAGCCGCGGGTTTCCGACCAGCAGCACGGCCAGCTCCAGCTTCCGCTTGCCGCCGTGCGACAGGGAACCGGCCAGGTCCTCGGCCCGGTCGGCGAGGCCGGTGCGCTCCAGGGTCTCCTCGACCTGCTGCCGGTAGCGGTCGGCGCGCCGCCAGATCCGGTAGGACGCGCCGGGCCCGGCGGCGGCCTGGGCGGCCAGCCGGACGTGGTCGGCGACGCTCAGCCCGGGCCACAGCGAGGAGGTCTGGAAGGTCCGGCCGAGGCCCCGCCGGGCCCGGGCGGGCACCGGCAGGGCGGTGATGTCGGCGCCGTCCAGGTAGAGGGTGCCGTGGCTGGCCGGGTAGATCCCGGAGATCAGGTTGAACAGGGAGGTCTTGCCCGCCCCGTTCGGGCCGATGAAGGCGACGAACTCGCCCTCGGCGACGTCGAGGGTGACGTCCTGGACGATCGGGACGCCGCGGACGGACCAGCCGAGGCCGTCCAGCCGCAGGACCGGGGCGGTGGTGCTCATGGCGGTCAGCCCGCCATCTTGGCGACCGGCGGGGCGACCTGCTCGGCGGACAGCACCTTCTCCGCGGTGGGCTTGGCGGCGGCGCCGGTGCCGGTCAGCTTGACCTGGAACATCGGCTGGAGCAGCGCGTGGTCCTCGGCGCGGACGGTGAGCTTGCCCTTGACGCCGTCGAAGCTCCAGCCCTCCAGGGACTTCACCAGCGCGTCGGTGTCCGCGTCGGAGCCCTTGTTGGCCTCCAGCGCGTGCACCACCATCTGGGCGGCGGTGAAGCCGTCCGGGGTGAACAGGTCGGACTTCGAGCCGTTCTTGGTGACGAAGTCGTTCATCGCCAGCTCGGCCTCGGTGCCGCCGGCCGCGCCGGAGAAGTAGTGGTTCAGGAAGTCGATCTTCTCGGCGGCGGGGCCGAACAGCGGGTAGGACGCGGCCACGTCGAGGCCGGTGACGACCTTGGTCGCGGAGAACACGTCCTGCTGGTTCAGCGAGGTCCACAGCGCGGAGGCGGTGTCGCCGGCCCAGGCGACGAACAGCAGGTCGGGCTTGGCGGCCTTGGCCTGGGTGGCGAACGGCGTCAGGTCGGTCGCGGACGGCGGGGCGAGCACCGCGTCCACGGTGGCGCCCTCGCCGCCGAGGACATCCTTGACGGCGGCCACGTTGGCCTGGCCGAAGGCGTTGTCCTGGGCGAGGACGGTGACCTTCTTGCCCTTGGCGTCGCCGATGAACGACGCCGCCGCCTTCGTGTCCTGGTAGGACTGCCGGCCGGAGCGGAAGGTGTACTTGTTCAGGCCGGTGACCTTGTCGGCGGCGGCCGGGCCGGAGATGAACAGCACCTTGTTCTGCGCGGCGATCGGGCCGACCTGCAGCGCCACGCCGGACGCGGTCGAGCCCGCCAGGATCTTGTAGTTCTTGCCGATCAGGTCCTTGGCCGCGGAGACCGCCTTCGCCGGGTCGCCCGCGTCGTCCTGCTCGGCGATCTCCACCGGGTGGCCGCCGACCGCGCCCGTGCCCTTGGTGGCGTACGACAGGCCCGCCTTGAAGCCCTCCAGGTACTGCTTGCCGTAGGCGGCCAGCGGGCCGGTCTTCGAGTAGACCAGGCCGACCTTGACCGGGCTCTTGTCGCCCCCGCCCGCCTCGGCCGAGGTGCCCGCCGTGCCGGCCTTGGCGCAGCCGGCCGCGAGCAGCACGCAGGCGGCCAGCGCGGCGAGCTTGCGGACGGGTCGTCTGGGGGTGGCGTCCGTGACTGACATGGTGGGGAGCTCCTGACGTGCCTGTGCTGGTGGGATGCCGGAACCGTAGGGGGGCCGCCCGGAAGGCGACATGTGACGGGAACACGCATCGGCGGGCACGGCTGTGTGGGTCGGTGACATGTCCGGGTGTCGGCCGCCGCGAGGTGTGCGGCCCCCACATGGATCGGCCCTGCTCCATGGCGTCGCCCGCCATGGAAAGCGTCCGGGCCTGCGGCGAGGGTGGGTGCCGCAGTCAGCCCTCCCCCTTCGAGAAGGTGGCCCCCTTGGACAAGGTCCTGGACTCCCCCGCCCACGCGGTCGGGGACATTCCCGACGGCGCGGTGCTCGCGGTCGGCGGCTTCGGCCTGTGCGGCATCCCGTCCACCCTGATCGACGCGCTCGTGGCGGCCGGCACCACCGGCCTGCGGGTGGTCTCGAACAACTGCGGCGTGGACGACTGGGGCCTGGGCCTGCTGCTGCGGGCCGGCCGGATCGCCCGGATGACCTCCAGCTACGTCGGCGAGAACAAGGAGTTCGCCCGCCAGTACCTGAACGGCGAACTCGAGGTCGAACTCACCCCGCAGGGCACCCTCGCCGAGCGGCTGCGGGCCGGCGGCGCGGGCATCCCCGCCTTCTACACCCCGGCCGGCGCCGGCACCCAGGTCGAGGAGGGCGGCCTGCCCTGGCGGTACGCGCCGGGCGGCGGCGAGATCGCGGTCGCCTCCCCGCCGAAGGAGGTCCGCGAGTTCGGCGGCCGCCGGTACCTGCTGGAGGAGGCGATCGTCGCCGACTTCGCGCTCGTCCGCGCCGAGGTCGCCGACCGGCACGGCAACTGCGTCTTCCACGCCGCGGCCCGCAACTTCAACCCGCTGTGCGCCACCGCCGGCCGGGTCACCGTCGTCGAGGCCGACCGCATCGTCGAGCCCGGCGAGCTGGACCCGGACGCCGTCCACCTGCCCGGCGTGTACGTGGACCGGGTGGTCGCCGCCGACCCGGCCGACCGCCGGATCGAGCGCCGCACCGTCAGCCGCACCGCCGCGAAGGAGTCCTGATGACCACCCAGCCGGACCCCCGCGACGTGCTCGCCGCCCGGGCCGCCCGCGAACTGCGCGACGGCCAGTACGTGAACCTCGGCATCGGCCTGCCCACCCTGATCCCCAACCACCTGCCGCCCGGCGTGCACGTGGTGCTGCACTCCGAGAACGGCATCCTCGGCGTCGGCCCCTACCCGGCGGACGCCGACGTCCACCCCGACCTGATCAACGCCGGGAAGGAGACCGTCACCGTCAACCCCGGTGCGGCGTACTTCGATTCGGCGTTCTCCTTCGGCATGGTGCGCTCCGGCCGGATCGACGTCTCGGTGCTCGGCGCGATGCAGGTCTCGGCCTCCGGCGACCTCGCCAACTGGATGATCCCCGGCAAGATGGTCAAGGGCATGGGCGGCGCGATGGACCTGGTCCACGGCGCCCGCCGGCTGATCGTGGTGATGGAGCACACCGCCAAGGACGGCACCCCGAAGATCGTCGACGAGCTGTCCCTGCCGGCCACCGGCCGCGGCGTCGTCCACCGCATCGTCACCGACCTGGCCGTCCTCGACGTCACCCCCGACGGCCTCCGCCTGGTCGAACTCGCCGGCGGCACCACCCTGGAGCAGCTCCGCGCCGCCACCGAGCCGGAGATCCTCACCGGCTGACCCCGGACGCGCCGCAGGGGCGGCGGGCGCCCCCTCACGCCCACCGCCCCTGCACCGACCGCTACTTCACGTTCGGGATGCTCCAGTCGACCGCCTGCTGGCCGAAGCCCTCCAGCGCGGCGTTGATCTGCGAGAACGGCTTGGTGCCGAAGAAGGTCTTCTGCGACAGCGGCGACGGGTGGCCGCTCTGCACCACCACGTGCTTCCCGGTGTCGATCAGCGCCAGCTTCTTCTTCGCGTAGCCGCCCCACAGCACGAACACGCAGGGCTCCTCGCGGGCGCTGACCGCCATGATCACCGCGTCGGTGAACTTCTCCCAGCCCTTGGCCTTGTGCGAGTTGGGCTCGTGCGCCCGCACGGTGAGCACCGCGTTCAGCAGCAGCACGCCCTGCTCGGCCCACGGCATCAGGTAGCCGTTGTCGGGCATCCGGAACGCACCGGTCTCCGGGTCCGTGAACAGGCCGAGGTCGGTGTGGAGCTCCTTGTAGATGTTGCGCAGCGACGGCGGGACCTTCACCCCGGGCAGCACCGAGAAGCTCATCCCGTGCGCCTGCCCGTTGTCGTGGTACGGGTCCTGGCCGAGGACCAGCACCCGGACGTCCTGGTACGCGGTCACGTCCAGCGCCGAGAACTCCTGCCCGGCGGGCGGGAACACCTCGTGCTCGGCCCGCTCGGCCGCCAGGAACTCCGCCAGCTGCGCGAAGTACGGCTTGCCGGTCTCCTCGGCGAGCACCGCGCGCCAGGACTCGGGCAGCTCCAGCGCGCCGCCCACGGACGCCTCGGCCAGCTCCGTCACGTTGTACCTCCCACCGGCCGCGCGCCGCACGGCGACCGCTCTCGCTCGAACGTTCCCGGGCCCGTCCCGGACCCGTTGCGAAGAACGCTACACAGTCGCGCCGACAGCCCGCGCCGCCCGCCGCACCCGCAGCGCCTCCCAGCCGTTCAGGCCCACCAGCACCACCGCCAGCACGGCCAGCACGGCCAGCGCCGGCAGCCGGTGCAGCGGGGTCAGCAGCAGCAGCGCCAGCAGCGCCGCCACCAGCCCGGCGGCCGCCAGCCGGGTCGGCGACAGCACCCCGAACATCATCCGCCGGGTGTAGTTGAAGGCCAGCAGGTACAGCGCGCTGCCGCCGTACAGCAGCCCCAGCGCGCCGCCGCCGAGCGCCTCCCCGGGCCGGGCCACCGTCTCGGCGAAGCCCACCGCGACGGTGATCACCCCGGCGATCAGCGCCAGGTGCCCGTACGAGAACACCCGCCGCATCATGTCGCGGCGCGACACCGCGGTCTCCAGGGCGAAGCGCATCGCGTCGGAGGCGTACCCGAAGTACTGCCACCACAGCGCGCAGGAGATCACGAACGCCACCGCCACCGAGGCGAGTCGGTCCGCGTGCAGCGGGCCGGACGCCACCGGGGCGCCGATCCCGACGATCGACTCGCCGAGCGCCACCAGCAGGAACAGGCCGAACCGCTCCGGCAGGTGCCCCGGGTGGTACTCGACCTTCGCCAGCCGCCGGCGGAACACCAGCGGCGCCGCCAGGTCCGCCGCCGCGGCCAGCGCCCACAGCACCTCCCGGGCCGGGGACGGCAGCAGCCCGCCGACCACCAGCAGCGGCCCGGTGACGAACGCGCCCACCCCGTACGGGCCGAGCCAGATCCGCCGCACCCGGCGGGCCAGCAGGCCGATCAGCACCAGCCGCGCCGCCCAGTACGCGCCGCCGAACAGCACCCCGCGGGCCCCGAACGCCGCCGGCAGCGCGAGCGCCATGAACAGCCCGGCCAGGCCCACCGCGAAGATCCCGAACCGGTCCCGCGGATTGTCCACGTCCCGGACGTTGGCCTGCACGGTGGTGCCCACCCAGCACCAGTACACCGGCACGAACGCCACCAGCGCCCGCCCGCAGCCCGCCCAGTCGTGGTGGTGGTGCAGCAAGGCCGACACCTGCGTCACCGCGAACACGAACACCAGGTCGAAGTACAGCTCCGCCCAGGTGACGCGCTTCTCCCCCATCCGAACTCCCCCGCACCCCATGCCCGTTGACGCCGCCCCGGGGGGACGACCGGCACAGGCTACCGGGGCCCGGAACCCCGGTCCGCCGACGGACCGTCCGTTCGTACCGCTATCTTGGGGGCGGCCAAGAGCCACCGGCGGGCCACCACGGGGGTGGGTCCGCCACGGGGGAGGGGATCGGCGATGAGTGACGTCTCCGGCAACGGGTTGTCCGGGTTCATCTACAACGCGGTGTCGACCGCGACGGCCGTGCAGACGGCGGCCATGGTCGCCGTGTCGCAGGCGCAGGCACTCGCGAACCAGGTCGGCGGCGGGGCCGTCCAGGTCGAGGTCGAGAACCTGCAGACCTTCAAGAACAAGGTCGACCAGATCCTGCGCGAGCTCGACGGCTCCCCCGCGAGCCACGGCGAGGTCTCCCAGCAGCAGTTGACCGGCCATCAGCTCGGACAGAACTTCGGCCAGGCCGGCGACCTGATGACCGCCTACACCAACGTGCACACCAACCTGGAGCGGCTCTCGCAGACCCTCGCCGCCCAGATCCAGGCGATGAGCGCGAGCGTCGGCCAGGCCGCCGGGACCTACAGCAACGCGGACGCCGAGCAGGAGGACCGGTTCCGGAGCATGGCCCGGACCGACGCGCAGCCCCGGACCGCCGCCTACCCGGCGAGCCCGCAGGCCCCGGCCACCGGCACCCAGCAAGGCGCGTACTGACGACCGCTCCGGCGACGGAGCTTCGGGGGAGAAGAGAGATGACCGAGAAGCGTTTCGTGCGGATGGCCCGTGACGGCGGCGAGATCGACGGCGCCAGCCACGAGGAACTGGTGGCGATGGTCCAGCACACGGACCCGGTCGCCGTCATGCAGGTGGGGCAGCGACTGCTGCTCGCCGCGCAGAAGATGGACGAGGTCAGCAACGAGCTGCACGCGCACATGAGCGGCCTCGACTGGGAGGGCAGCGCCGCCGACAGCTTCAAGTCCTGGGGCAGCCAGGTCTCCAGGTCCACCATGGACCTGGCCTCGTACTCGCGGAACGCCGGCACCTACATGGCCTCCGCCGGCGAGACGCTCTCCGCCGTCAAGTCGGGCATGCCCGACGTGCCGCACGCCGACATGAAGATCGTCAGCCGCTACAACGACCAGCCCAACACGGCCGTCACCGTCGGCGGCGCCGTCCTCGGCAGCGTCGTCCCCGGCGTCGGCACCGTCATCGGCGGCTGGGCGGCCGGCAAGGTCGCCGACATGGTCGACTCCGACTGGGTCACCCCCGAGGAGGCCCAGGCCGCGCAGCGCCGCGTCGAGCAGGCCCACAACGAGGCCGTCCAGCAGATGACCCGGCTCAGCCAGGCGTACGAGCAGTCGACCACCCGGCTCAACTCGGTCCAGCCGCCGGAGTTTCCGCCGCTGCCGGGGGACAACAGGCACGAGCAGGGACTCGAGAACGTCCCGGTCGGCGGGGGCGACGGCGGCGGAAGCGGGCGCGGCCCCGGTGGCGGAGGCATGCCGACGCCGCCCAGGGTGCAACCGGCCCCGGCTCCCAACCCGACCCCGCAGCCGACGCCGACTCCCGTCCCCAGGCCCGCGCCGTGGCAGCCGCCCGTGCACGGCGGGCCGGTGCAGCAGCCGCCGTGGAACCCGCCGGTCCACAACCCGCTTCCGCCGGTCACCGACCCGGTGATCAAGGACCCGGGCACCCGGATCGACCACACGCCGCCGCCCGGCACGACGCTCCCCGACCCGAGGATCCCGGTCCACGGCGGCGGGGCGGCGGCCTCGGCGGGGGCGGCCTCGGTGACCTCGGCGGCGGCACCGGCAGCGGCGGTGGCGGCCTGCACGGCGGCGGCTACCCGGGCGGCGGCATCGGTGGCGGCGGCCTGGGCGGCGGCGGCCTCGGTGGCGGCGGAACGGCCGGTGGCGGCCGGGCCGGCGGCGGCGTGCCGGGCACCGGCGGAGCCGGCGCGGGCGCGCGGCCCGGCGGCACCACCGCGAGCACCGCGGGCACGGGCCAGGCCGGCCAGGCGGGGCGCGCGGGCGCCCCGGGCATGGGCGGCATGCCGCACGGCGGTGGCGGCGCGGGCGCCGGCGGCGCCAAGGGCGGCGGCAGCGGTGCGCGCGGCAGCGGCCTGGTCGGCCGGGCGGGCGGCACCGTCGGCGGACAGCGCGGGTCGGGATCGGGCGGCGGGTTCACGCCGGGCGGCACCGGGCTGCGCGGTCGGGCCGAGCGGGGCGCCGACGGCCGGGCCGGCCAGGGTGCGTTCGGCGGCGGCCACGGCGGTGCGAACCGCAAGGGCAAGCCGCAGGGCAGGCGTCCCGACTACCTCAACGAGGACGAGGACACCTGGACGTCGGGCATGGGCCCGGTCAACCCGAATGTGATCGAGTAGGACCGCATCGACTGCCCGGCCGCAGGAGTCGGTTCCCCTGCGGCCGGGCAGCATCGTGCGGCCGGGCGACACCCGGCGGACATGACGGCGTGCGAAGGAGCGTGTGATGCGGCGAACGGGCGGGGCAGGACGGGGGCGGCGGCTCGCCGCGGCGACGGCGGTCGCCGGCGTCCTGTGGGGGTGGACGGCCGGGCCCGCACTCGCGGTGGACTCGATCCGCGCCCAGCAGTGGCATCTGGACGCGATGCACGCCGAGGAGATGTGGCGCACCAGCACCGGATCCGGCATCACCGTGGCCGTGGTGGACGGCGGTGTGAAGGGCGACGCGCCCGACCTCGCCGGGCAGTTGTTGGCCGGGACCGATTTCAGCACGCTGCCCGGGGGCGTGCTCTCCGACCAGGACGGCCACGGAACGTCCATGGCCAGCGCCATCGCCGGCACCGGGAAGGGCCTGAACGGCAACGGAGCGTACGGCCTCGCGCTCGGCGCGAAGATCCTCCCGATCAAGGTCGACTACATGGGAGGAGCGGGTAACGACAGCGCGATCCTGGACCAGATATCCCAGGCCATCACCTACGCGGCCGACCACAACGCCAAGATCATCAACGTCTCCTCGGGAGTCGCCGCGGACACGTTGAAGCCCGCCGACCTCGACAGGCTCAAGGCGGCCGTCGACCACGCGGCCTCCCGGGGCTCCCTGGTGTTCGCCTCGGCCGGCAACAGCGGCAACACCAGCAACCGCGTCGAGTACCCCTCCGCGATGAACGGCGTGGTCGCGGTGGCGGCCACCGACCAGAACGGAAAGGTCACGGCGGAGTCGGAGCACGGCCCGCAGGTCACGCTCGCCGCGCCGGGCGTGGACATCTACGGTGCCTGCACCGGCCCGTCCGGCTACTGCAAGGGCCACGGCACGTCCGGCGCCGCAGCGCTCACCTCCGCCTCCGCCGCCCTGATCTGGTCCGTCCACCCGAACTGGACCGCCAACCAGGTGCTGCGCGTCCTCATCAACACCGCCAGCAACCCGAAGGAGCGCAGCGACTACCTCGGCTACGGCACCGTCCGCCCGCGCATCGCGCTGACCGACCCCGGCGACCCGGGTCCGGCGAACGTCAGCCCGCTGCCCGCCGCGGCCGGGTCCTCGCCGAAGCCCGGCAAGTCCGACGGCGCGGCCGCGAAGCCGTCCGCGCCCGCCGACTCCCCGGCCGGGCAGGACCCGGCGGCGCAGCAGCCGGCCGCGAGCGGGAAGTCCTCGGGGTCGGGCAGCATGCCGCTGGTGATCGGCGGCGTGGCGGTGGCCGTCGTGCTGCTGGTGGTCGTGGTGATCGTGGTCGCCCGCCGCAACCGCCCTGCCGCGGCGGGCCCGGTTCCGCCGTTCCCGGGCCAGCCCATGCCCAGCCAGCCCATGCCCGGTCAGCCGCCGTACGGCCAGGCCCCGCCACCGCAGCAGCCCCCGTACGGGCAGGCGTCCCAGCCGTACGGGCAGCAGCCCCCGTACGGTCAGCCGCCGCAGTCGTACGGCCAGCAGCCCCCGTACGGTCAGCAGCCGCCGGGCGGCGGGAACCCGTACGCGGGCTGAGCGGACGGACGTGGCGGCCACGGACGGCGGCGGGCCGGGACCGCCCGGGCCGCCGCCGTCGGCGTTCGCGGGGCTCACCGGCGCGGACGCCCCTGTGGGCGGCGGTCGCGGCGCACTAGGCTGAGGCACGTTGGGGCAGCCAGTGGCGCCCGACCGGCCAGCGGTGTCCGGTCGGAGCGATGCACATCGATCGTTCGACCGTCGCAAGACCGAGGAGAGACCCACCGTGGCAGACCGCAAGCCCATCGAGACCTGGCTGACCGACATGGACGGAGTCCTCATCCACGAGGGCGTGCCGATCCCGGGGGCCGACGCCTTCATCAAGCGGCTGCGTGAGTCCGGAAAGCCCTTCCTGGTGCTCACCAACAACTCCATCTACACCCAGCGGGACCTGCACGCCCGGCTGTCCCGGATGGGCCTGGACGTGCCCGCCGAGCACATCTGGACGTCCGCGCTGGCGACCGCGAAGTTCCTGTCCGACCAGCGGCCGAACGGCACCGCGTACGTGATCGGCGAGGCCGGCCTGACCACCGCGCTGCACGACGTCGGCTACGTGCTGACGGACAGCGACCCGGACTTCGTGGTGCTCGGCGAGACCCGCACCTACTCGTTCGAGGCGATGACGAAGGCGGTCCGGCTGATCGACGCGGGCGCCCGGTTCATCGCCACCAACCCGGACGAGACCGGCCCGTCCGCCGAGGGCGCGCTGCCGGCGACCGGCGCGGTCGCGGCGCTGATCACCAAGGCGACCGGCGTGGAGCCGTACTTCGTCGGCAAGCCGAACCCGCTGATGATGCGGGCCGGCCTGAACGCGATCGGCGCGCACTCGGAGAACAGCGCGATGATCGGCGACCGGATGGACACCGACATCGTCTCCGGCATGGAGGCCGGCATGTCGACCTTCCTGGTGCTGACCGGCCTCACCCAGGCCGGCGACGTGGACCGCTTCCCGTACCGGCCGACCCAGGTGGTGGAGTCCATCGCGGACCTGGTCGAGCTGATCTGACCCACCGTCGGAAGGGCTCCCCGGCACCGCCGACGGGCCCTTCCGACGTGTTGTTGCCCACCGGCCGCGCATCCTCGGCGAACGGCCCGACCGGACCAGGCCGTGCAGCCACCCGGAGTGCACCCGCCGCTGGTGCTCGATGGCCGGCTGCGGCAACCGCGCGAAGGCCCAGCGCCACTACGCCCGGCAGAAGAACGCCTGAGCCCGGCCCGCCGGGGCCGGCCGTCCGCGGACACCGCGTGACCGCCCGGCCCCGCCCCGTCGCCGCCCGGCGGGGCCACCTGAAGGCAGCCTTAAGCGGCGCCTAACTACCCTGACGTACCGTCAGTTTCCGTTCCCCGTACGGCTAGCGTCCCGGTCACACCCTCCGCACGACGCAAGGAGCCCCGCCCGTGGCCTCCGTCCGCCGCACCGCCGTCCTGCTGGCCGCCGCCGCCCTGCTCGGCGGCCCGGCCGCCGTCCCGGCCGCCGCCGATCCCGTCGGCCGCACCACCGCCCTCGCCGACGGGGACGCCGCCGACGGCGTGCTGCTGTCGCTCGGGTCGGTGCTGCTGCTGACCGGCGCGGCGGCGGCCACCGTGCACCGCCGCAGGCCGGGCGGTCCGGCCGGGCCGCGCCGACCGGGGCCGCGGAGGGGCGGCCTCCGCCGCTCCGGGGGACGGGGATGGTTGAGTGGGGGCATGAGCACGCCCCCTGCCCCGTTCCGCGTCGGACTGATCGGCTACGGCCTGGCCGGCTCGGCCTTCCACGCCCCGCTGATCGCCACCACCCCCGGACTCCGGCTGGACGCGGTGGTCACCGCCAACCCCGACCGCCGCGCCCAGCTGCACCGCGACCACCCCGGCGCCCGCGCCCTCGACAACCCGGACCAGCTGTTCGAGGACGCCGACCGCTTCGACCTGGTGGTGATCGCCTCCCCCAACCGCACCCACGTGCCGCTGGCCCGCACCGCCCTGCTGGCCGGCCTGGCCACCGTCGTCGACAAGCCGCTCGCCGCGACCAGCGCCGAGGCCCGCGACCTGTGCGAGTTCGCCGAGAAGTCCGGCCTGCTGCTGTCGGTGTTCCAGAACCGGCGCTGGGACGGCGACTTCCTCACCGCCCGCCGCCTGATCGAGGAGGGCCGGCTCGGCCGGGTGCACCGCTTCGAGTCCCGGTTCGAGCGCTTCCGCCCCAAGCCCAAGCCCGGCTGGCGCGAGCTCGCCGACCCCGCCGAGGTCGGCGGCACCCTGTACGACCTGGGCAGCCACCTGGTCGACCAGGCCCTCGCCCTGTTCGGGCCGGTCGAGACGGTGTACGCGGAGATCGACGTCCGCCGGGACGGCGCGGTGGTCGACGACGACGCGTTCCTCGCCCTCACCCACAGCGGCGGCGTCCGCTCCCAGCTGTGGACCAGCGCCCTCGCCCCGCTCGCCGGGCCGCGCCTGCGGGTGCTCGGCGACAGCGCCGGGTACGTCAAGTTCGGCATGGACCCGCAGGAGGCCGCGCTGCGGGCCGGCCGCCGCCCCGGACCGGCCGCCACCCACTGGGGCGACGACGACCCCGCCGCGTACGGCCTGCTCGGCGCCGACGGCGACGCCGAGCCCGTCCCCACCGACCCCGGCGACTACCCGGCCTACTACGCGGGCATCACCGCCTCGCTCGCCGAGCACACCCCGCCGCCGGTCGACCCCCGGGACGCCGTCGCCACCCTCGCCGTGCTGGAGGCCGCCCGGGCCTCCGCCGCGACCGCGAAGGTCGTCCGCCTGCCCTGACCCGTGCCGTCACCGGCGGGAGGCGGACCAACTGCTGTTCCCCGACCCGCCGGTGACGTAGCATCGGGACGGACCCGGCCCGAAGGAGGTGCGCACGTGCTCGTCACTCCCCTCCTGCTCGTGCTGCTCCGGGTCCTCACCGGAGACCTGCCGGCCGGCCCGGGCGCCGTCACCACCGCGGCCGTGCTGCTGCTGACCTGCGCCGTCACCCTGGCCCTCGGCCCGGCCCGGCTCCCCGTCGCCGGCAACCCGGCCGCGATCCACGCCGCCGCGCTGCGCCGCCGCGCCTACCGCACCGCGTACCTCCCCCGCGCGACCCGGCCGCCCGGGCCGCCCCGCCCCCGAGCGCCGGGCCGCGCCCCGGCGGCCGCCTGAGGGGCACTCACCTCCCGCTCGCGCCGTAGCTCCCGCACGCTGAGGCGCGGGAGCCGGGCGAGCGACCACGCACAGCCTTCGGCTCCCGTGCCGCACGCCGTCCTCCGGCGTGCCGTCGGACCCCTCCGGCACGTCCGCCCTCCGCGTACCCGTCCGCAGTCCCACGCGCACCCACCGGAGAGCCCACCCATGTCCGTCCTGAGCGTCCTGGACCCCGCCGTCCGTCTCGCCCACGCCGCCGTCGCGGCCCTCGCCGCCGTCGTCCCCACGGCCGTCGCGATCGTCCTCTTCACCCTCGCGGTCCGCGCCGCCCTGCACCCGCTCGCCCGCTCCGCGGCCCGCGGCGAGCGGGCCCGGGCCCGGATCGCGCCGCAGGTCGAGAAGTTGAAGAAGCGTCACGGCAAGGACCGGGAGCGGCTGGCCCGCGAACTGACGGCCCTGAACCGCGCCGAGGGCGTCTCCCCGTTCGCGGGCCTGCTGCCGGCCCTCGCGCAGGCGCCGTTCTTCTCGGTGATGTACCGCCTGTTCACCACCGCCCCGGGCAACCTGCTGGACGCCACCCTCGCGGGAGTCCCGCTCGGCACCCACCCGACCGCCGCCCACACCCCGGCCCAGTTCGCGGTGTTCGCCGTCCTGGAGGCCGCGCTCCTCGCGCTGGCCTGGTGGAACGTCCGCCGCGCGAGCGCGATGCCGGTGCCGGCGGACGCCCCCGCGGGTCTCGGCCTGATGCGCTGGCTGGCGTTCGGCACGCCGCTGTTCGCGCTGCTGCTGCCGCTCGCGGGCGGCGTCTACCTGCTGACCAGCACCGCGTGGACGGCGGCCGAGCGCTGGTACCTGCACCGCCCGGCCACCGCCCCCGCCACCGCCGTCGACGAGCAGAAGAGCACCGCCCCCGCCGCCCGTCAGCCGGTGCGCCGCCAGCCCGCCAGGTAGGCGTCGATCTCGCCGGTGAGCCGCTGCTTGCCCGCCGCGTCCAGGAAGGAGGCTTCCACGGCGTTGCGGGCGAGCCCGGCGATCCCGGTCTCGTCGAGGCCGAGCAACTTCGCGGCGACCGCGTACTCGGTGTTGAGGTCGGTGCCGAACATCGGCGGATCGTCGCTGTTGACGGTGACCAGCAGGCCGGCGTCGACCATCTGCCGGATCGGGTGCTCCTCGATCCGCTCGACCACCCGGGTCGCCAGGTTGGAGGTCGGGCAGACCTCCAACGGGATCCGGTGCTCGCCGAGGTGGTCGACCAGCGCCGGGTCCTTCACCGACTGGGTGCCGTGGCCGATGCGTTCGGCGCCGAGCAGCCGGATCGCGTCCCAGACGGTCTCCGGCCCGGTGGACTCGCCGGCGTGCGGCACGCTGTGCAGGCCGGCCGCCCGGGCCCGGTCGAAGTAGGGCTTGAACTGCGGCCGCGGCACGCCGATCTCGGGGCCGCCGAGGCCGAAGGAGACGAGTCCGGCGGGCGCCAGGTCGAGGGCGAGCCGGGCGGTCTCCTCGGCGGAGGCGAGGCCGGCCTCGCCGGGGATGTCGAAGCACCAGCGCAGGACGACGCCGAGTTCCTTCTCGGCGGCCAGCCGGGCGTCCTCGATCGCCTCCATGAAGGCGACGTCGGGGATGCCGCGGCTGACCGAGGAGTAGGGCGTGACGGTCAGTTCGGCGTACCGGATGTTCTGCCGGGCCATGTCCTGGGCGACGCCGTAGGTGAGCGCCCGGACGTCCTCGGCGTCGCGGATCAGGTCGACGACGCTCAGGTACACCTCGATGAAGTGCGCGAAGTCGGTGAAGGTGAAGTACTCGGCGAGCGCCTCCGGGTCCATCGGGACCTTGGTGCGCCCGGCGTGCCGGGCGGCGAGCTCGGCGACCACCCGCGGCGAGGCCGAGCCGACGTGGTGCACGTGCAGCTCCGCCTTCGGCATTCCCGCGATGAACGCCTCGATCCCCTGGGCTCCCTCGGCCATGGCACGCTCCCGTCTACTCACCCCGACCCGGACAGACCTCGCATGCTAACCCGCCGGGGCGAATTGCGCGGTCACCACTTGGCGGTGAGCTTCTTCAGCGCCTCGCGCGCCTGGGCCCGGCCCTCGAAGACCTGCCGCTCGGGGTCGACGTCGACGAACACCGACACGGTGACGGCACCCTTGCGGGCGATCACGTACGAGAACGGCCGCGGGTCGGTCCGGCCGCCGTCGGTGGTGTCGTACACGGCGAGGCCCTCCTCGGAGTACACCTCGTCGGCGCCGGCCACCTGCGGCGACTCGATGTCGTGGACGGTCTGGAAGGCGTCGTGGGTCTCGACGTCGGTGTAGTTCTCGCAGCGCTTGGTGTTGTCCCGGCGCTCGGCGACGTCCTTGGCGGCCGCGTCGGCGGTGCCGAACACGCTGGCCGCGGTGTTGGCGAAGGTGCTGTCCTTCTCGTGGTCCTGGCGCACGAACCGGTAGGTGTTGGCGACCAGGCCCTTGACGGCGGTGCCGTCGGACTTGAACTTGCAGGACTTGTCCATGACCTGGTTGCCCCGGTCGGTGTTGTCGTCGCCGTCGGCGACGAAGGCGTTGTCCCACTCCTTGGCGCTCAGCGCCAGCTTGTCGGCCTTGGCCTGCGCGGCGGCGTCGCCGCCCGCGGTGCTGCCGCTCGGACGGTTGCTGGGCTTGGCGGGCTCCTTGGCCTTGCCGCTGGCCGGTGCGGACGCCGGGCCGAGGCCGCCGCGCTGGGCGAAGTCCCGCCGGCCGCGCCGGTGGCGGCGTCGTCCTCGTTGCAGGCCGTCAGGACCAGGCCGGTCGCCATCAGCGCCGCGACCCGCAGACCCAGCGTGCGCGTACGTACTGTCATCCCCGTCAACTCCCCCGTGCAGTACTTGGCTTCGGCCCCCCTGGCCGCCGCCGATCGGTCGATCACCCTACCCAAGGGCTCGGACGCGCGCCCACCGGGGCGGCGGCGGCCGGGGCGACGGCCGACGGGCCGTCAGCCGCCCAGGGCGGTGCTGACGGTGTGGATGAGCAGGCCCGCCAGGGCGCCGACCACGGTGCCGTTGATCCGGATGAACTGCAGGTCACGGCCCACGTTGGCCTCGATCTTGCGGGAGGCGTCGTCGGCGTCCCAGCCGGCCACGGTGTCGGAGATCAGCGAGGTGATCTCCTGCCGGTAGGTGGAGACCACGTACTCGGCGGCGTCCAGCAGCCAGCCGTCGGTCTTGGCCTGGAGTTTGCCATCGGTGGCGAGGCGGCGGCCGAGCGAGCGCAGGCCCTCGGTGAGCCGGCGGCGCAGTTCGCTGTCCTGGTCCTCGGCCGCGTTCAGCACCAGGGTTCGCACCGCGGACCACGAGGAGGCGATCAGGTCCTGCACCTCGGGGCGGTCCAGCAGGTCGGACTTGGCGCGCTCGACCCGGGCGATGGTCTCCGGGTCGTGTTGGAGTTCCTGTGCGAAGTCCGCGAGGAAGTTGTCGAGGGCACCACGCGCGGGGTGCGCGGGGTCGTCGCGGACGTCGGTGACGAAGCGCAGCAGTTCCTTGTAGACGCGTTCGCCGACCTGCTGGTCGAGGAACCTGGGCGTCCAGCCGGGGGTCTTGGCGGTGACCCGGGCGATCACCTCGACGTGGTGCTCGACCAGCCAGTCGCGGGCCCGGACCGCGACCAGGTCGACCACGCCGCGGTGCCCTCCGTCGGCGACGATCTTGCCGAGCATCCGGCCGGCCGGTTCGGCGACCGAGGTGGCGGCGGCCCGCCGGGTGATCGCCTCGGCGACCACGGCCTGCACGTCCTCGTCGCGCAGCACCGCGAGCACGCCGCGCAGCGCGGCCGCGGCCTCGTGGGTGACGCGTTCGGCGCTGCCGGGCGCGGACAGCCACTCGCCGAGCCGCCGGGCCACCCCGATCCGGCCGAGCCGGGCCCGGACCACCGGCGCGGACAGGAAGTTGTCGCCGACGAAGTCGCCGAGCGAGCGCCCGAACGCGTCCTTCTTGGTGGGGATGATCGCGGTGTGCGGGATCGGCAGCCCGAACGGGCGGCGGAACAGCGCGGTGACGGCGAACCAGTCGGCGAGCGCGCCGACCATGCCGGCCTCGGCCGCGGCCGCCACGTAGCCCGCCCAACTGCCCGCGCCGGCCGCGCCCGCCCAGGTGGCGAGCGCGAAGACGACCGTGGCCAGGCCGAACAGGCCGGTGGCGATGGTCTTCATCCGCCGTACGCCCTGGCGCTTGGCCTCGTCGGCGGCGGTGAAGCTGACTCCTGGTGCCGTCTCGTCCACACTCACCCCGTCAGATTGGCACACCGGTCGCACGAAATGACCGCCGCCTCGCGAATCCACCGGCGGGACGCGCCGTTCACGGGTCGGAGCGGGCCGGTCAGCGGTCCGGTCAGCGGGCGGGTTCGGCGGCGCCCGCGTAGATCCGGGCGATCACGTCCTCGATGGCGGGTTCGCGCACCGACAGGTCGACCAGCGGGTAGCGCTCGGCGACGGCGGCGACCAGCGGCGCGGCGCTCTGCCGGGCCGGGAACGCCAGCCACTGCCGGGGGCCTTCGACCTTGACGGTGCGCACCCCGGGCAGCTCGATCGGCGGGTGCGCGGCGGCCAGGTCGACCACCAGGGTGCGTTCGCTCTCGCCGGCCGCGTGCAGCTGCTCCAGCGGGCCGTCCAGGACCAGCCGGCCGTGGTCGATCACCATCACCCGGCCGCACAACTGCTCGATGTCGGTGAGGTCGTGGGTGGTGAGCAGCACGGTGGTGCGCCGGTCCCGGTTGGTCTCGCGGAGGAACTCGCGGACCTTGGTCCTGCTGATCACGTCGAGTCCGATGGTCGGCTCGTCCAGGTAGAGCACGCTGGGGTCGTGCAGCAGGGCGGCGGCGAGGTCGCCGCGCATCCGCTGGCCGAGCGAGAGCTGGCGCACCGGGGTGTCCAGCAGCGCGCCCAGGTCGAGCAGTTCGACGCACCGGTCGAGGTTGGCCCGGTAGCGGGCGTCGGGGATCCGGTAGATCCGGCGGGCCAGTTCGTAGCTGTCGCGCAGCGGCAGGTCCCACCACAGGGTGGTGCGCTGGCCGAACACCACGCCGATCCGCCGGGCCAGCGCGGCCCGCCGCGCGGCGGGGTCGACGCCGGCCACCCGCAGGCGTCCGCCGCTGGGCACCAGGATGCCGGTGAGCATCTTGACGGTGGTGGACTTGCCGGCCCCGTTCGGGCCGATGTAGCCGACGCACTCGCCCTCCTCGACCTGGAAGGTGAGCCCGTCCACGGCCCGCACCTCGCGCTTCTCGCGCCGCCAACGGCCGTTCCCGGTCCGGACGGTGAAGCTCCGTCGGACGTCCTCGACCTCGATCACCGCCATGGGCTCCTCCTCCTTCGGTGTCAGCTGCCGGTGGAGCGGTAGGCGCGCAGCCCGGCCCGCCAGGCGACCGCCGCCGCCAGCATGCACAGCGCGGCCGCGAGCGGCGACGCGAACCGGAACGCGACGGGCAGCCCGAGCGGGTCGGGCCGGCCCAGGATGTGCAGCGCGGGCAGCCAGTTGACGAACGCCAGCGGCACCCCGAACACGGTGCCCGCGACGACCTCCTTGGCGAACACCGTCGGCGGGTACTGGAGCAGCGTGGAGCCGCCGTAGGTGACGGAGTTCTGGAGCTCGGCGGCGTCGCCCCACCAGAACTGCACGCAGGAGCAGCCCACGAAGACCGCGCAGAAGATGACGGAGCCGCAGAGCAGCAGCGCGGGCACCATCAGCACCCGGTCCCAGGTCCACCGCACGTCCAGCGCGGCGAGCGACCAGCCGAGCACCGCGAACGCCTGCACCAGCCGGCCCAGCCGCCGCAACGAGAAGCGCTCGGCGGCGAGTTGGGACAGCGCCGGGGCGGGCCGGATCAGCATGGTGTCGAGCGCCCCGGACCGCACCCGCTCCCCCAGCGCGCCGACCGAGCCGACCAGGAAGTTGGCCGTCCCGAGCGCCACCGAACTCGTCCCGTACAGGAACCCGGTCTCCGGCAGCGTCCAGCCGGCCAGTTGGCGGGTGTGCCGGAACATCAGGATCAGCACCGCGAAGTCCAGGAAGGTGATCAGCACGTTGGCGGCCAGGCTCAGCACGAACGACGCCCGGTAGGTCAGCATCGACCGGGCCCACATCGCGGCGATCAGCCACCAGGACCGCACCGCCCACCCGGCCCGGGCGGCGAGCGTCTCGTCCTCAACCACCCTGCACCACCACCTTGCGCACGGCCAGCGCCTGCACCGCCCGGCCCGCCGCCAACAGGACGGCCGCCCAGGCGAGTTGGAACGCGTACAGGTTCAGCAGGCTCTGCCCGGTGCGCCGTTGCAGCAGCACGTCGGCGGGCAGCTGCACCATCGCCGAGAACGGCAGCACCCGGGCCAACTCGCCCAGCAGGCCCGGGAACAGGGCCAGCGGCAGCAGCGTCCCGGAGAAGAACATCGACACCACCATCATGGCCGCCCGCACCCCTTCCGCGTCGTGCAGCCAGAACCCGGTCAGCGAGACCAGGAACCGCAGCCCGAAGCTCACCAGCAGCCCCAGCGCGACGGCGAGCAGGAACTCCGCCCACACCAGCGGCTGCCGGGGCAGCGTCAGGTCGAACGCCAGCGCCCCCACCGCCATCGGCACCGCGCCCCGGGTGACCAGCTGGAACGCGGCCCGCCCCACGTCCGACGCCAGCCACCACCCCTGGAAGTCCACCGGCCGGTACAGGTCGATCGCAATGTCCCCGCTCCGGAACCGCGCCTGCACGTCGTCCTGGAACCCGCCGCCCCACACCGCGACCGTCACCAGCAGCGCCTGGCTGATCCAGATGTACGTGACGGCCTGCCGCGCGTCGTACCCCCCGAGCCCGGGCCGCGCGTGCCACAGCGCCAGCATCGTCGAGGCCAGGATCCCCCCGAACACCGTGTTGGTGACCGCCCCCGCCACCGTCGCCGCCCGGTACGTCGAGTACCGCCGGAACGCACCTCCGGCGACGGCCGAGTAGACGCCGAGCACTTCACCGCCTCCTCGACGGGGCTACCGGACAGGGTGCGCGAAGCAGGGGCGCGGGGAACTGCGCGAAGCGGAAGGCACCCGACCGCGGGATCGCGGCACCGGACAGCGACTTGCACGTGCCCGCGACCTTACGGACGCTGTGCGCGCTTGTCGCGCGATTTCCCGCGCCCCGGCTGTCTCCCTTACAGGTACAGCCCCGTCGACCCCTCCAGGTCCCCGAAGCGGCCTGCGGCCACCGCGTGCAGGTCGCGCTCCCGGAGCAGCACGTACGTCGCCCCGCGGACCTCGACCTCCAGCTTGTCCTCGGGGTCGTAGAGCACCCGGTCGCCCGGTTCCACGGACCGGACGCTCTGGCCGACGGCCACCGCCTCGGCCCATGCGCAGCGGCGGGACAGTTCGGCGGTGGCGGGGATCAGGATGCCGCCGGTGGAGCGGCGTTCGCCTTCGCCGGTCTCGGTCCTGACCAGGACCCGGTCGTGCAGCATCCGGATCGGGAGCTTCTCCCCGAGCCGGTCGTGCCGTCCTTCGTCGCCGTGCCCGGCCGTGTCTCGCGCGTCGTTCTCACTCACGCCCCGACGGTACCGGACACCGAAAACGGCGGGGCCCCGGGCTCCCGGCCCGTGACCCCGCCGTCGCGGCGGTCGGTTCAGCCCTTGCGGCGCCGCTTCGCGGAGGCGATCAGCAGCACCACGCCGACGCCGACCAGCGCGACCGGCACGATCCGCTCGGGCCGGAGCCGGCCGTCCTCGTCCACGAACCTGGACTTGACCTGCTCGACGGCGCCGCTCGCGGCGACGTACGCCTTGCCGGCCTTCTGCTCGACCGTCGCGCGCAGCTTGGCCTTGGTCTGGGCGGCGACGGTGGCCGGGTGCACGCGCATGGCCAGCTCGTCGAGGGTCGCGGCGAGCCTGTCCCTGGTCCCGGCGATGTCCGCCTCGATCTGGGCCGTCGTGCGTGGTGCCGACGTGTCCTTGCTGCTCGCTGCCACTGGGGCCACCCCATCTCTGTCACCGCTGGGTACTTCTCTTCACCGACAGTCTGTCAGCTCCGTGTCGCGCTCGCGCAGCGCCACCCACCGACGGAGGTAGGTTGGCTGGCAGTACGACCACCCCCGTCCTGGCTCAGAGGAGAGAAGCACCATCGTGAGCGAGCGTCTGCAGGCGGGCGACACCGCCCCCGCCTTCACCCTGTCCGACGCCGACGGCAACCAGGTGTCGCTGGCCGACCACCTGGGCCGCAAGGTGATCGTGTACTTCTACCCGGCGGCGCTGACCCCGGGCTGCACCAAGCAGGCCTGCGACTTCACGGACAACCTGGAGGTGTTCGCGGGCGCGGGCTACGACGTGATCGGCATCTCGCCGGACAAGCCGGAGAAGCTCGGCAAGTTCCGCGAGAAGGAGGACCTGAAGGTCACGCTGCTGTCGGACCCGGAGCACGCGGTGCTGGAGGCGTACGGCGCGTACGGCGAGAAGATGAACTACGGCCGCACGTACCAGGGCGTGATCCGGTCGACGGTGATCGTGGACGAGCAGGGCAAGGTCGAGCGGGCGCTCTACAACGTCCGGGCGACCGGCCACGTGGCGAAGCTGCTGAAGGACCTGAAGGTCGGTCAGTAGGGCCCGGAGACGGCAGCGGTGGCGGCCGACCCCCCGACCGGGTCGACCGCCACCGCCGTTCATGGGCTCGGGATCAGCAGGCCCCGAGGTCCGTCCAGACGCCCCAGGCGCCGCTCAGCGACGGGTCCTCGCCCGCGGTCCACCACTTGTTCTGGTAGTAGTGGCCCTTCCACGACACCTTGGTGACGGTGGCGTAGGTGGTGCCGGCGCTCCAGCTCGGCGCGCCGGAGCAGTTCCCGGCGGACGCGGACGGCGAGGCCGACTGCGAGGCGGAGGCGCTGGCCGAGGCGGACGCCGACGGCGAGGCCGACTGCGAGGGCGAGGCCGACGCGGAGGCGGACGCCGAGGCCGAGGCCGAGGTGCTCGGCGACGGGGAGCCGGTGCCGGCCGTGGTGCCGCGGGTGTAGTCGCCGGCGATGCCGTACAGGGTGCCGCCGACGTTGACGGTCCAGTTGGCGGGGGTGGAGACCGGCAGGTAGTAGACGAAGGCGACGTCCACCGAGGCGCCGGGCGCCAGCGACTGCCAGGTCGGCAGCTTCAGCGAGACCCGGTTGTAGGTGCCCTTCAGACCGCCGACGTTGCTGCCGGTGTGGTCGGCGCGGATCACCTTGGAGCCGAAGCCGGACTGGTCGGCGGCGTTGCTGGGCGCGGAGTTCGCGTAGTCGAACTGGAACTCGGTGCCGCCCGGCAGGGTGACGGTCGAGTTGTTGACGATGTGGATCTTCGGGTTGATCGGGTAGTTGTTGTCGCCCAGCGCGAAGTTGGTGAACGACACGTCGATCGGCAGGGTCTGCTGCGGCAGCGCGACGGTGGAGCGGGTCGCGCCGTACGCCGCGGCCGACTTGAACTTGTCGTACAGCAGCGAGGTCATCGTGGAGCCCTGGACGTACTCGCCCTTGCCGCCGTTGGCGGTGGCGTCCCACTTGTAGTCGCCCGCGAGCTCCCAGATCATCGCGCCGCCGACGCCCTGGTTGACCAGGTAGTCGGCCTTGGCGCCGATGGACTGCTCGTCCTCGGTGGACAGGAACACCTTCTTGTCGGCGTTCCACAGCCACGGCGCGACCAGCGAGGAGCTGTAGTTGCGGGTGTAGGTGCCGTTCAGCGCGGTGTCCTTGACGCCGTACTTGGCGAGGTAGTCCGGCAGGACGCCCTTCTCCAGGTTCTTGGCGTGCCACATCGGGTTGGAGCCGGCCGGCGACTCCTTGCCGTTGTCGTCCAGGTCGTGCCAGATGTTGTCGATGCCGACGGCGCCGTCGCCACAGGTGGTCAGGCCGGAGCCGGCCGGACAGTTGGTGGTGGAGGCGGTGCCCCACAGGCCGTTGGTGCCGCCCTGCACGTTCTGGAAGCCGCGGGTGTAGTACGGCACGCCGAGGTTGATCCGGCCGGCCGGCATCGCGCCGCGGAAGTAGTGGTAGGCCCAGTCGCCGTTCAGGTAGCCGATGCCGCCGTACTGCGAGGTGCCGTACACGTTGGCGGCGGCGAGCTCGCCGTCCTTGCCGTCGTCGTACAGCGCGGCGTTCGGGCCGACGTACTTGTTCCAGGCGCCGTGCAGGTCGTACGACATGATGTTGACGTAGTCCAGGTACTGGGTGACCTGGAAGGTCTCCATGCCGCGCAGCAGGTAGCCCGAGGACGGGGCGGCGACCGACAGCAGGTAGTACTTGCCGTCGGCGGCGGAGGCCCGGTCGAGCTTCTCCCGCATGGTCTTCATCAGCGCCGCGTAGCCCTTCATCAGGGACGCTCGCTTGGCGTTGGAGATGGAGTAGTCGAGCGGGTTGCCCGCGTCCTTCATCGAGGTCGGGTACTCGTAGTCGAGGTCGACGCCGTTGAAGCCGTACTTCTTGATGAAGTTGACGGCGGAGTCCGCGAAGGTGTTGATGCCGGCCTGGTTGACCGACCCGTCCGCGTTGACGGTCATCGAGTAGAAGCCGCCGGAGTTGACCCGCTTGCCCGAGTCGTCGAAGTAGCCGCCGGTCTCGGCCCAGCCGCCCACCGAGACCATGGTCTTCACGTTCGGGTACTGCTTCTTGTACTTGGTCAGCAGGTTGAAGTGACCCTTGTACGGCAGCGACGGGTCCATCTCCGCGCCCGCCACGCCCGGGAAGGTCATCCCGGTCGAGGCGTTGTCCGCGCTGTCCGTGCCCACCGAGAGGGTGTTGTCACTGGCGACGTGCGCGAACGCGTAGTTGAGGTGGGTGACCTTGTCCCACGGGATGTTGTTCACCAGGTAGGCAAGCGTGCCGTCCTTGCCGGTGCGCCAGCTGGTGAAGTAGCCGATGACGCGGCGCTGGTGGTCGGCGCCCATCTGCTCGCGGCCGCTGGTGTCGTAGACGTTGCAGTAGGGGACGTCGACACCGGGCGTGGTGTACATGCCGTCGGGACGGCAGGCCTGGTTGTCGACGGCGGCGGCGGACGGCGCGACGCCGAGCGTGCCCATGAGCAGGCCCGCCAGCCCCGCCGCCGCGGTGGCGGCGAACGCCACCTTGCGGCCGGTCTTCTGACGGCCCGCAGCGGTGGGACGCTGCGCCGTCGTGTGTCGGATCAACACTCGGTCCTCCGGGAGAGAGTGTCGCGTGCACGCCTGTGGGAGGGCGTGCACATGTGGGGGAAAGTTCCGCCGAACTTAAAAGGTCTGGACCATCTACGTCAACAGGTCTGTACCAACTTGGCGAGAAAGGCCGCACCGTCCGCACTCGGACGATCCGGCCTTCCCCAGGGAGAGTTGACGCTACTTCACGCTTCCGGTCATCGCGTTGACCAGCGTTCCGGCCGGGTCGTCGCCCTCCAGCGAGTAGGCGAAGATGCCGCCCAGGCCCTTGCTCGTGGCGTACGCGCCGCGCGCCGCGATGGCCTGCGGGGTGTCGCCGGTCCACAGGCTGGTGCCGTCGTAGATCCACGAGCTCTGCGTGGTCGGGTCCCAGTGCACGGTGGAGCCGGTGGTCTTCCCGGCCGCCGCCAGCTCCTTCCAGAACGCCACGCCGGCGGTCTGGCTGGTGCTCTGCGCCCCGGCCGGGCCGGTCGCGGCCTGGTACAGGCCGTAGGTGGAGCCGGCCTGCACGCCGGTCCAGCCGCGGAAGTAGAACGGCACGCCGAGCGCCAGCTTCTTGGCCGGGAACCCGCCCTTGATCCCGTACGCGGGGGCGCCGTTCAGGTAGGCGTTGACCGCGTTGTCCACGGTGTACTTCTGGGTGCCGGGGGCGACCACGGTGCTCGGGTCGTTCGGGCTGTCGTACAGCGGGTCCTGGAGGTTCGTCGGACCGGTGGCGTCCCACGCGCCGTGCATGTCGTAGGACATCACGTTGCCGTAGTCCAGGTACGTGCCGATCTGGTCGGTCTGCAGCAGCGCGATCTTGTCCTGCCCGCTCGGCAGCGCCGCGGTGAGCAGGTACTTCTTGCCGACGGTCTGCCCGTAGGCGTCCAGCTGGTTGCGGAACTCGGCCAGCAGGGCGGTGAAGTTGGCGGTGTCGGCGGCCGTGTAGTGGTTGCCGGTGTGGCCGCCCGCGGAGGCCGGGTACTCCCAGTCGATGTCGATGCCGTCGAAGACGCCCATCGCCGCCGCCGCGCCGCCGGTGATGTCGCCCTGGATCGAAGGCAGGTTGCCCTTGATGAACATGTCGATGCAGGAGGAGACCAGCTTCTTGCGCGAGGCGTCGGTGGCCGCGGCGTCCGAGAAGTACTTCGAGTAGGTCCAGCCGCCCAGCGACATGGTGATCCGCAGGTTCGGGTACTTCGCCTTCAGCTCCCGCAGCTGGTTGAAGTTGCCCTTCAGCGGCTGGGTCCAGGCGTCGGTGGTGCCGTCCACCGAGATGTCCGAGGTGTAGCCCTTCTGGTAGTCCGCGAACGCGTCGCCCGCGCCGTCGCCGGCGCTCGGGTTGTTGTCGTTGGTGTCCGCGGCCTTGATGGTCTCGAAGCAGCTCAGCGTCGACGGGTTGATGTTGGCGAACGCGTACGTCATCGTGTTCAGTCCGCTCGCCGCGCCGGTCGCCGCCATGGTGGACGGGTAGTACTTGTTGCCGTAGATCCCCCACTGCGCGAAGTACGCGGACTTCAGCGGCCCGCTGGGCGCCGCGCCCGTGGTCACCGCGACCGGCGCCGAGTAGCCGCTGCTGTGCCCGTCCTTGTCGTAGCCCTGCACGGTGAAGGTGTACGCGGTGTTCGGCAGCAGCGAGGAGACGGTCACCGCGGTGCCCATCGAGGTCGCGGTCTGCACGCCGCCGGAGAAGATCCGGTAGACCGCGCTGTTGCCGTTCTGCGCGTTGTCGGTGGAGGCGTTCCACTTCAGCGTCACCGCGGTGCCCGCCACGCTCGCGCTCAGCCCGGTCGGCGTGGTCACCACCCCGTCCCCGCCCGGCGTCCCCGTCGCGGACGAACTGGCCGACGGCGAGGCGCTGTTGCTCGCGGACGCACTCGCGGACGCACTCGCCGAGGCGGAGGCGGACGCGCCGGTGCTCGCCGACGGGCTGGCGGAGCCGGAGCCGCCGGGGCCCGTCAGGGTCAGGTCGTCCGCGTAGTAGGCGCCCTGGCCGTACCAGCCGTGCGTGTAGACGGTCACCGAGGTGGTCGACGCGCCGGTGGTGAAGGTGGTGCTGCGGCTGGTCCAATCGGCGCTGGAGCCCCAGGAGTTGGTGTCGGTGGTCCCGGTCCCGGTGACGCCGAGGTAGGTGTAGTTGCCCTTCAGCCAGCCGCTCAGGCTGTACGTGGTGTTCGGGCTGACCGCGACGGTCTGCGAGCACTGCGCGGTGTCGGAGGCGGAGGCCGCCGCCTGCAGCGCCTTGGCGCCGCCGTGCGGGGCGGCGGCGGTGATCGAGCCGAGGCCGCCGGAGCAGCTCCAGCCGGACAGCGTGCCGGTCTCGAAGTCGCCGTTGGCCAGCAGGTTGACGGTGGCGGCCGAGGAGGCGCCGCCGATCACGGTGACCAGTCCGGCGGCTCCGGCCACCAGGGCGGTCGCGGTCGCCAGCGCGGTGCCGGCCTTCAGCGGGCGCCGGCCTGCGGGGCGCGCGGATGTGGCGCGTTCGGGCATGGTGTCGCTCCAATGTTCGCGCCCGGCAGGGGGACCGGACGCCGTGGGGGAGGAATGACGCGGCGCGAACGTACGTGGTCTGGACCACACTGGTCAATAGGTCTGTACCAATTCTCAGCCACCCCGGCGAGTGCCCGAACGCCGCCCGAAAGGGTGGTGCACGCCGAGGTGACGGACAAGTAGCATGACGGGGAAGTCGTTGCCTGCGGTCTTGGCGGAATTGGCAGACGCCCGGGTTTTAGGTGCCCGTGAGAGAGATCTCGTGAGGGTTCGAGTCCCTCAGGCCGCACCGGATTTCACACGCGCGAGGCCCGCCCGGAATGTTCCGGGCGGGCCTCGCGCGTGTGCGAACGCGGCGTCTCAGCCGAGCAGTTCGGCGACCACCGGGGCGAGCGAGCGGAACGCCTGGCCGCGGTGGCTGATCGCGTTCTTCTCCTCGGCGCTCAGCTCGGCGCAGGTCCGGCTCTCGCCGAGCGGCTGCAGGATCGGGTCGTAGCCGAAGCCGTTGGCACCGGCCGGCTCGGTGCGCAGCGTGCCGTGCAGCCGGCCCTCGACGACCCGCTCGGTGCCGTCCGGCAGGGCGAGCGCGGCGGCGCAGGCGAAGGAGGCGGCGCGGTGCTCGGGCGCGATGTCGCCGAGCTGGGCGAGCAGCAGGTCGAGGTTGGCCCTGTCGTCGCCGTGCCGGCCGGCCCAGCGGGCGGAGAAGATGCCGGGCGCCCCGCCGAGCACGTCCACGCACAGCCCGGAGTCGTCGGCGACGGCAGGGAGTCCGGTGGCCTTCGCCAGCGCGTGCGCCTTCAGCAGGGCGTTCTCGGCGAAGGTCACGCCGGTCTCCGGCACGTCGGGCACCTCGGGGAAGGCGTCGGCGCCGACCAGTTCGACCTCCAGTCCGGCCGCGCCGAGGATGTCGCGCAGTTCGGCGACCTTGTGCTGGTTGCGGGTGGCGAGAACGAGTCGCTTGGTCATGCCCGCAAGCCTAACCACCGGCCGGGGTCAGCCCGTGCACACCTTGCTGACCCGGCCCGCGGCGTCGCCGAGCGGCCCGAGGTCCGGCACCTGGTTGCTGTCGACGGCCGTCTGCACCTTGTCGACCTGGGCCTGCAGGTCGCCGACGGCCTTGGCGAGGTCGGCGTCACTGGAGTTGCGGCCGATCTTGTCCAGGTCGCCCTTGATCTTCTTCAGCGCCTCGCCGGCGGCGGCCGGGTCCTTGTCCGCGTTGTTGTACGCGGATCCCAGCTGCGCCACGTCGGTGGAGATCTGCACCGCGGTGTTGGCGCAGCTCACCGCCTTCTCCGCGGCGGAGCAGCTGACCGCACTCAGCGGCAGGATCAGCACCAGCGCGGCGACGGCGAGCGCGGTGGTGCGGTTGATGCTGAGCGGCTGCTGCATCGGCGAGTCCTCCAGGAGGGTGTGCGGGCTCACAGCGAACGTTAAGGGTCTTCCCGCGCGGCTGTACAGCACACGCGGGTCACCCTTCGGTTCTGACGGCCGTTCAGCCCACCGCGGTTCCCGGCGGGTTCAGAGTTCCAGGGCCTTGCGCTGGATCTCGTCCAGCTCGGCGCAGCCCAGGCTGCCGAGGTCGAGCAGCTGGTTGAGCAGCTCCCGGTCGAAGGGGGCGCCCTCGGCGGTGCCCTGAACCTCGACGAAGCGCCCGTCGGAGGTGCAGACGATGTTCATGTCGGTCTCGGCCCGCACGTCCTCCTCGTAGCGCAGGTCGAGCATCGGGACGCCGTCGATGATGCCGACGCTGACCGCGCTGACGCCGCCGGTGATCGGCTGGCCCTTGGCGCGCAGCAGCTTCTTGCCGCGGGCCCAGGAGACCGCGTCGACCAGCGCGACGTACGCGCCGGTGATCGCCGCGGTGCGGGTGCCGCCGTCGGCCTGGAGCACGTCGCAGTCGAGCACGATGGTGTTCTCGGCGAGCGCCCGGTGGTCGACCACGGCGCGCAGCGAGCGGCCGATCAGCCGGCTGATCTCGTGGGTGCGGCCGCCGATCTTGCCGCGCACCGACTCGCGGTCGCCGCGGGTGTTGGTGGCCCGGGGCAGCATGGCGTACTCGGCGGTGACCCAGCCCTCGCCGCTGCCCTTGCGCCAGCGCGGGACGCCCTCGGTGACGCTGGCGGTGCACAGCACCTTGGTGTCGCCGTAGGAGACCAGGACGGAGCCTTCGGCGTGCTTGCTCCAGCCCCGTTCGATGGTGATGGGGCGGAGCTGGTCGGGGGTGCGGCCGTCGATGCGTGACATGCGAACGAGCGTATCCCGTCCGGGTCCGGGCCCCGCGTCCGGACGTGCGAGGGCCCGCCGCCGGGAGTCCGGGGCGGGCCGTCGAGGTGGGGCGAGCCGGTGCGGGCTCAGCTCACATCATGTCCTCGATCTCGGCGGCGATCGGGTCGGCGTCGGTGCCGATGACGACCTGGATGGCCGTGCCCATCTTCACCACACCGTGCGCGCCGGCCGCCTTGAGCGCGGCCTCGTCGACCTTGGAGGCGTCGTGGACCTCGGTGCGCAGCCGGGTGATGCAGCCCTCGACCTCGTCGATGTTCTCGATACCGCCGAGACCGGCGACGATCTTCTCAGCCTTGCTGGCCATGGTCTTTCTCCCTCTGTCTCGGCGCTTCGGCGGTCGGTCGCCGGGTGCCGTACTGCGTGTGCGGTGGTGCCGGCCGGAAGTGACTCGGGATCAGTCTGCCGCGCCCTCCGACGGCGCGACCAGCATCACCCGATTCCGGCCGATATGCCACGTTAGTCCACTTTCGGACTAGCTCCGCGCGCGGCCCGCGTGCGGGCCGCCCGAGGATGACGATCATCGGGTCCTCGGACCCGGCGGACCGCGACCGGCCTCGAAAATGGTCTACACCAATCGTAGGTGTACTCCGGACAACGCCGGACGGTCCGCCGGTGTTCCTGGCCCCGGACACGGACGGACGAGACCGGGCACGGAACGCGGAGGGCCGACGAATGAGTTCAACAGGCGCCACGGCTCATCAGAGCACCTGGTGGCACACCTTCTACGGCGGCCTGCAGAAGATGGGCCGCAGCCTCCAGCTGCCGGTCGCCGTCCTGCCCGCCGCCGGCATCCTGAACCGGCTCGGCCAGCCCGACATCTTCGGCGCCGACGGCCTCGGCTGGGACAAGGTCGCCACCGCCATCGGCGCGGCCGGCGGCGCGCTGCTCAACTCGGCCCTCGGCCTGCCGCTGCTGTTCTGCATCGGCGTGGCGATCGGCATGGCCAAGAAGGCGGACGGTTCGACGGCGCTCGCCGCGGTGGCCGGCTTCCTGGTCTACTACACCGTCCTGCAGGCCTTCCCGGAGGGCTGCAAGGCCGGGGCGGTGCTCAAGGGCAACCAGTGCGTGGACTTCACCGCCGACGTGGCCGAGAACGCCGCCTTCCAGAATCCCGGCGTGCTCGGCGGCATCCTGATGGGCCTGTTCTCGGCCTGGCTGTGGGTGCGCTTCCACCGGGTCCGGCTGGTCGACTGGCTGGGCTTCTTCAACGGCCGCCGCCTGGTCCCGATGATCACCGCCCTGGTCGGCCTGGGCTTCGGCTCGCTGATGGTCTGGGTCTGGAAGCCGATCGGCACCGGCCTGAACGACTTCTCCCAGTGGCTCGCCGACCTCGGCTCCGGCGGCGCCGGCATCTTCGGCGTCGCCAACCGCGCGCTGCTGCTGATCGGCATGCACCAGCTGCTGAACACCTTCGTCTGGTTCCAGTTCGGCAGCTTCACCAAGCCGGACGGCCAGGTGGTCAACGGCGACATCAACCGCTTCCTGGCGGGCGACCCGACGGCCGGCCAGTTCACCTCCGGCTTCTTCCCGATCATGATGTTCGCGCTCCCCGCCGCCGCGATGGCCATCGCCGCCGCCGCCAAGCCGCACCGGCGCAAGGAGATCTACGGCCTGATGACCTCGGTCGCGCTGACCTCCTTCGTCACCGGCGTCACCGAACCCATCGAGTACTCCTTCGCCTACGTCGCCCCGCTGCTGTACGCGGTGCACGCCCTGCTCACCGGCGCCTCGATGGCGATCACCTGGGGGCTCGGCGTCCACGACGGCTTCAGCTTCTCGGCCGGACTGCTCGACTACGTCATCAACTGGGGCCTGGCGACGAAACCGTGGCTGATCATTCCGATCGGCCTCTGCTTCGCGGCCGTCTACTACGTGCTGTTCCGGTTCATCATCGTCAAATTCGATCTGAAGACGCCCGGCCGCGAGGACGACGACGAGGTGGAGGACGTCACCAAGGCCTGACGCATTCGCCTCCGGCGCCCCCGGTGGGAGACAATTCCCGTCCGGGGGCGCACTGCTGTCCCCGTGCTGACACGACGTCAACCACCGGAAGGTTTCGATTCCGCAGCGCTTGTCCTCGGCAAACCCCAAAAGGTTCCGGAGCCCGTTCGGCGCGTGCTAGAAACTGGACCGGGCCACCAGTGGTCTAGACCAGAATCGCGCTGCCGTGAGGAACCGTCCGCTATGAGTACGACCGCACCGAACTCGCAGGCGGCACCGGGCGGACGGGCCCTGCGCGCACGCGTCTTCCCCGCGCTCCAGAAGATCGGCCGCAGCCTCCAGCTCCCCATCGCGGTGCTGCCCGCCGCCGGCATCCTGCTGCGGCTCGGCCAGGACGACGTGTTCGGCCCCAAGGGCCTCGGCTGGACCAAGGTCGCCGAGGTCTTCGCCGCCTCCGGCCACGCCGTGTTCGACTGGATGCCGCTGCTGTTCTGCGTCGGCATCGCGATCGGCTACGCCAAGAAGGCCGACGGCTCCACCGCGCTCGCCGCACTGGTCGGCTTCCTGACCTACCACCAGGTGCTCACCGCCTTCCCCAAGACCGCGTACGTCCCGCTGCCCGGCAAGGACCTGCCGGCCACCTACCAGGACCCCGGCGTGCTCGGCGGCGTGGTCGTCGGGCTGCTCTCCGCGATCCTCTGGCAGCGGCTGCACCGCACCCGGTTGGTCGACTGGCTCGGCTTCTTCAACGGCCGCCGGCTGGTGCCCATCGTGATGGCCTTCGTCGGGACCGGCCTCGGCGTCCTGTTCGGCCTCTGCTGGGGCCCGATCGGCACCGCCGTCGACGACTTCAGCAACTGGGTGATCGGCCTCGGCGCCCTCGGCTCCGGCGTCTTCGGCCTGATCAACCGGGCGCTGCTGCCGTTCGGCCTGCACCAGATAGCCAACACCTTCTTCTGGCAGCAGGCCGGCACCTACACCGTCGGCGACCGCACCTTCCAGGGCGACCAGACCCGCTTCTTCCAACTCGACCCCGACGCGGGCCAGTTCATGTCCGGCTTCTTCCCCGTCATGATGTTCGGCCTGCCCGCCGCCGCCCTCGCCATCGCCCACTGCGCCCGCCCCGAACGCCGCCGCGCCGTCCTCGGCATGATGGTCTCGCTGGCCCTGACCTCCTTCGTCACCGGCATCACCGAACCCATCGAGTTCGCCTTCGTCTTCATCGCCCCCGCGCTGTACGCCGCCCACGCCGTCCTCACCGGGCTCTCGATGGCCGTCACCTGGGGCCTCGGCGTCCACCACGGCTTCACCTTCTCCGCCGGGGTCATCGACTACGTCCTCAACTGGGGCTACGCCACCAGACCTTGGCTGATCGTCCCGATCGGACTGGTGATCGCGGCGGTCTACTACACGACCTTCCGCTTCGTCATCCTCCGCTTCGACCTGAAGACCCCGGGGCGCGAGGACGACGACTTCGAATGACGCCGGGCCGACCGAGGGCGCTTCAGATCCAGCCCAGCCTGGTCGCGTGCACCCCCGCCTGGAAGCGGGACTGCGCACCCAGGGCCGTGGTGAGGTCGGCGACCAGGCGGCGCACCGTCCGGTCCGAGATCTCCAGCTTCCGCCCGATCGCCTGGTCCGTCAGGCCGGCGGCGAGCAGCCGCAGCACCTCGCGGTGCCGGTCGTCGGGCGCCGCCCGGCCCAGCAGCTCCGAGGGGACCCAACTCCCCGCCCAGAACTGCTCGAAGAGCTCGCGGACCACCGACACCACCGCCGGGTCGCGGACCACCACGGCCGCGGTGCCGGGCGGCTCGCCGGGGGCGGGCAGCACGGCGAGGCGGGTGTCGACCACGATCAGCCAGAGCGGCAGCGTGTGCGCGACGCGGATGCTCGCGCCGGCCGCGGTCAGCGCCTGGACGTGGGCGAGCACGGCCGGCTGGTGCAGGGCGGCCGCCGGGTACACGGTGCGCAGCGCCACCCGGTGGGCGAGGGCGATCCGCTCCCGAGCGAGCTTCTCGGCGAGGCCGCTCTCCGACTGGTCCTGCCCGGGCCGCAGCGACAGCGCCTCGGTGCGGGCCGAGCGGGCGGCGTCCTCCAGCAGGACGGCGATCCGCTCCGGGCCGCGGACGAGTTCGTGCGCGGCGGCGGTGCGCAGCGGCAGGTAGTGGCTGTGCAGGTGCTCGACCTGCTCGCGGGTGCGGCGGGCCTCGCCGAGCAGCGCGGCGAGCCGGCCGTCGGAGTCGGCGAGCAGGTCGCGCACCGCGCTGTCGACCGGGACGGCGGCCACGCCGCTGCTGGTGGCGGTGGTCGGCCGGAGCAGTCCGAGGGCCCGCAGCTCGTCCAGTGCGCGGGCGAACTCGGCTTCCTCGCAGGCGAGTTCCTCGCGGAGGCCGGACAGCGTGCAGCCGGGGTCGGCGAGCAGGCGGGCGTACACGGCGGTGCTGGTCTCCACCCTCCGGAGGGTAGGGCCGCGGCCGGTGGGCGGACCGGCGGTTTTCAGCATGCGAGACGGGCGCGCCGGTGGCGGCCATGGCCCGATCCGGCGGGCCCGGTGCTCTTCGCGGGGCGGGCGGAGGTCTCCAGGATGGGCGGCATGGCGATTCCCGAGTCTTCCGTGATCTGGTTCGACGGCGCGCTGGTGCCCTGGCAGGAGGCCCGGGTCCACGTGCTGACGCATGCGCTGCACTACGGCACCGGGGTGCTGGAGGGCACCCGGGTGTTCGACACCGCGGACGGCCCAATGGTGTTCCGGCTGGACGAGCACCTGGCCCGGCTGGACCGCAGCGCCCGCATGCTGCGCATCGAACTGCCCTACCGGCAGGACGAGTTGGCGGCGGCGACGGTGGCGCTGGTGGCGGCGAACGGCCACCGGGAGTGCTACCTGCGGCACCTGGCGTTCCTCGGCTACGGCTCGATGGGGCTGGACATGCGGCACTCCCCCACCAGCGTGTCCATCGCGTCCTGGGAGTGGCCGGCCTACCTGCCGGCCGGGCGCGGGCTGCGGCTGACGACCAGCAGTTGGCGGCGCACCGACCCCAACTCGGTGCCGCCGGCGGCGAAGGCGACCGGGCCGTACCTGAACTCGGCGCTGGCCCGCCGGGAGGCGACCGAGGCCGGCTACGACGAGGCGCTGCTGCTGGCCCCGGACGGGACGGTCAGCGAGTGCAGTTCGGAGAACGTGTTCGCGGTGCGCGGCGGGGTGCTGCGCACCACGCCGGCGAGCGCGGGCGCGCTGGAGGGGATCACCCAGGACACCGTGCTGACGCTGGCCCGGGACTTGGGCGTCGAGGTGCGGGTGGAGCCGCTGCTGCGCTCGGACCTGTACGCGGCCGACGAGCTGTTCGTCTCCGGGACGGCCGCCGGGGTGGTCCCGGTCGCCTCCCTGGACAACCGTGAACTACCGTCGGGCGAGGGCGAGTTGACCAAGCTCCTGGGGCGGGCGTACCGGGCCGCGGTGCTCGGGGAGGACGCCCGGTACCGGCACTGGCTGACGCCGGTTCACAGCTCGTAGACGGCTCCGGCGCGGGCCAGGTCGACCGGGCCGGGGAAGGCGGCGGCGGCGTCCCGGCGGTTGTGCTCGGCGTCGGTCCACGGCGGGATGTGGGTGAGCACCAGCCGTTCGACGCCGGCCCGGGCGGCGTGCTCGCCGGCCTGGCGGCCGTTGAGGTGGATGGAGTCGAAGGTCTCCTTGCCGTGGGTGTAGGCCGCCTCGCAGAGGAACAGGTCGGCGCCGCGGGCGAGTTCGACCAGGTCGGGGCAGACCCCGGTGTCGCCGGAGTACACCACGCTGCGGCCGGCCGCCTCGATCCGGAAGCCGTAGGCCTCGCAGTCCAGGTGGTTGACGCGGGCCGCGGTGACGGTGAACGGGCCGAGGGACAGCCGGGCGCCGTCGCCGAGGTCGCGGAAGTCGAAGACCTCGGTCATGCCGGGCTTCTCCGGCATGTCGTAGGCGCGGGCCAGCCGGTCGGCGGTACCGGTGGGCCCGTACACGGGCAGCGGGTCGGGGCAGCCCTCGACCCGGTAGTTGCGGGCCACCCAGTAGGCGCACAGGTCGATGCAGTGGTCGGCGTGCAGGTGGCTGAGCAGCACCGCGTCGACCTCGTACAGGCCGGTGTGCTGCTGCAGGTTGCCGAGCGCGCCGTTGCCGAGGTCGACGACCAGGCGGTAGCCGTCGGCCTCCACCAGGTAACTGGAGCACGGGGAGTCCACGGACGGGAAGCTCCCCGAGCACCCCACCACGGTCAGTTTCATGCCGAGCCCTTCCCGCCCCGTCGGGCCATCGTCCGCGGCCGTCCGCGCCGCCGGGGGCGGAGCGGGTTCTTTGAGTGTCGAGGGTAAGGGCCGGTCGGCACTTTGCCCCCTCTCCCGTGCCGCGCTGTGGGCGGAATCACCAGGACGGGGCGGGGCGTCTCAGCGCCTCCCGGGGCGGCTGCGGGCCCAGTGCCGGATGGTCTCCGGGTACCAGCGGGGGCGGTAGCCGGCGTCCACCCGGTCGGGGTGCGGGAGCAGGCCGTGACGCTTGTAGGTGCGGACGGTCTCGGCCTGCACGCCGATGTGACGGGCGATCTCGACGTAGGACCAGAGCTTCCGGCCGGGCATGGCTGCCCACCTCCACGGTGACGGTGAACCAAGTGGTGCGCCGTCAGCCTCACGGGGCGGGTGCGCGGGGCGGGCGCGCGACCCGGGGCGGTGGCGGTTCCGTGACAGAGCGGTCACCGGGAACGGACAAAGAGCCGGATGTCACAGCGGGCCGATGATCGGACGAGCCGACCGCACGGACGCCGACGGCGCGGCACCCGGAGGGGTGCCGCGCCGTCGGACCGACGTTCCGTCAGGCCCAGAGCTGGCCCTGCAGGGCCTCGACCGCGGCCTCGGTGGACTCGGCGGTGTAGATGCCCGTGGACAGGTACTTCCAACCGCCGTCGGCGACCACGAAGACCACGTCCGCCCGCTCGCCGGCCCGGGCGGCCTTGCGGGCCACCCCGATCGCGGCGTGCAGGATCGCGCCGGTGGACACGCCCGCGAAGATGCCCTCCTGCTGGAGCAGTTCGCGGGTGCGGGCGACCGCGTCGGCGGAGCCGACCGAGAAGCGGGTGGTCAGCACCTCGGCGTCGTACAGCTCGGGGACGAAGCCCTCGTCGAGGTTGCGCAGGCCGTACACCAGGTCGTCGTAGCGCGGCTCGGCGGCGACGATCTGCACGCCGGGGACCTTCTCGCGCAGGTACCGGCCGACGCCCATCAGGGTGCCGGTGGTGCCCAGGCCGGCCACGAAGTGGGTGACGGTGGGCAGGTCGGCGAGGATCTCCGGGCCGGTGCCGTGGTAGTGCGCGCCCGCGTTGTCCGGGTTGCCGTACTGGTAGAGCATCACCCAGTCGGGGTGCTCGGCGGCGATCTCCTTGGCGATCCGCACCGCGGTGTTGGAGCCGCCGGCGGCCGGCGAGGGGATGATCTCCGCACCCCACATCCGCAGCAGCTCGCGGCGCTCCTCGCTGGTGTTCTCCGGCATCACGCAGACCATCCGGTAGCCCTTGAGCTTGGCCGCCATGGCGAGCGAGATGCCGGTGTTGCCGCTGGTCGGCTCCAGGATCGTGCAGCCCGGGGTGAGCCGGCCGTCCGCCTCCGCGCGCTCGATCATGTGCAGCGCGGGGCGGTCCTTGATCGAGCCGGTGGGGTTGCGGTCCTCCAGCTTGGCCCACAGCGTGACCAGGCCGTCGTCGTTCCCCGGCACGGCGGCGGAGAGCCGCGGCAGCCGTACCAGCGGGGTGTTGCCGACGGCCTCGATCGGGCTGTCGTAGCGCATTACTTCATACCGCCGGCCACGGCGGGGAGGATGGTGACGCTGTCGCCGTCGGTGACCGCGGTGGCCACGCCGTCCAGGAAGCGGACGTCCTCGTCGTTCAGGTAGACGTTGACGAAGCGGCGCAGCTCGCCGCCGTCCAGCAGGCGGGCGGCGATGCCGGGGTGGCGGGCGTCGAGGTCGGTGAAGAGCTCCCCGAGGTTGGCGCCGTTGCCGTCGACGGCCTTGGCGCCGTCGGTGTAGGTGCGGAGGATGGTCGGGATGCGGACCTCGATGGCCATGGCTGCGCTCCTGTGGAGTGGGGTCGGTGTGCCGGGCCGGGCGGGGCGCGGCAGGAGGAAGGGCCCCGGGGCGCCCGGGGCGGGAGGGTCGAGAAAGCTGTCGAGAGGCTTGCCGCCGGCTCGGCCGGTCAGCGCGCGGCGGTGCCGGGACAGATCGCGCTGGCGAGCCGGCACAGGTCGACGTGCAGGCGTGCCACGAGGCGGGTGCCTGGGGCCTGAATGCTCACATCGACGGAACGCATGGACTCATCGTATAGATTCCCGCCCCCGCTTTGACATGCTCGTCTCGCCATCCGGGCGTCCGCGTTCCGAGGGATGGGAAAACGGGCCCGCCCGCCGCTCGCGGAGCGGCCGGGTCGGGCCCGTCGTGGGGCTGCGGGGGCTCAGTCCTGGTACGCCTCGACCACCTGGACGTCTTCCTCCGTGATCACGCCGTCCACGATGCGGAACGAGCGGAACTGGTACGGGTCGTCCTCGCCGGTGCCCTCGGCGGTGGAGACCAGGACGTAGTGGGCGAACGGCTCGGAGGCGTAGCTCACGTCGGTGCGGGACGGGTAGGCCTCGGTGGCGGTGTGCGAGTGGTAGATCACCACCGGCTCCTCGTCCCGGTCGTCCATCTCGCGGTACAGCTTCAGCAGGTCGCCGGAGTCGAACTCGTAGAAGGTGGGCGAGCGGGCCGCGTTGAGCATCGGGACGAACCGCTCGGGCCGGCCGGTGCCGGCCGGTCCGGCGATCACGCCGCACGCCTCGTCCGGGTGGTCGGCGCGGGCGTGGGCGACCATCCGGTCGCGCAGTTCTCGGGTGATGGTCAGCATGCGGCCAGGATAGCGAGGCGTCAGTCGCCGCTTCCGGCGTGCAGGTGCCCGTGCGGATCCCCGTGCACGGCGGCCGGGTTGCGGCGGCTGAGCACCCGGAAGCCGACGACCAGGATCAGCGCCCAGCCGGGGAAGACGTACAGCGAGATCCGGGCGGTGGGGTCGAGGGCGATCAGCACGGCGACCATCACCAGGAAGCCCAGCGCCACCCAGCGGCTCCAACTGCCGCCGGGCGCGCGGAAGGTCGGCGCGGGCAGCCGGCCGGCCCGCCAGGCCCGGCGGTAGCGGAGCTGGCTGGCCAGGATGACCCCCCAGGTCCACAGGCCGCAGACCGTGGCGACCGAGGTGATGTACTCGAACGCCCGCTCCGGGACGAGGTAGTTGAGCACCACGCCGGCACCCATCAGCAGGCAGGAGACGGTGATCGCGGCGGCGGGGGTGCGGCTGGCGGTGAGCCGGGTGAGCCGCCGGGGGGCCTGCCGGCGCAGCGCCAGGTCGCGCAGCATCCGGCCGGTGGAGTACATGCCGGAGTTGCAGGAGGACAGCGCGGCGGTGAGCACCACGAAGTTGATGATGCCGGCCGCCGCGGGGATGCCGACCTTGCCGAACGCGGCCACGAACGGGCTGACGCCGGGCTCGAACTCGGACCACGGCACCAGCGACAGGATGATCAGCAGGGCGCCGACGTAGAACAGCGCGATCCGGGCCGGCAGGGTGTTGATCGCCCGCGGCAGGGTCTTCTCCGGGTTCTCGCTCTCGCCCGCGGTGACGCCGACCAGCTCCACGCCCAGGTAGGCGAACATGACGATCTGGAGCGACATCACGGCGGCGCCGAAGCCCTTGGGGAAGAAGCCGCCGTCCTTCCACAGGTGGGTGATCGAGGCGGTGTCGCCGGCCGCGGAGAAGCCGAAGACGAGCACGCCGATGCCGATCAGGATCATGCCGACGATCGCGGTGACCTTGACCATGGAGAACCAGAACTCGATCTCGCCGAACAGCTTCACCGAGATCAGGTTGGCGGCGTACAGCAGCACCAGGAACACCAGCGCCGTCCCCCACTGCGGGACGCCCGGCTCCCAGAACCGCACGTAGACGGCGGCGGCGGTGGTCTCCGCCATGCCGGTGACCACCCAGAACAGCCAGTACGTCCAGCCGGTGACGAAGCCGGCGAACGGGCCGAGGAACTCCCGGGCGTACTCGGCGAAACTGCCCGACACCGGGCGGTAGGTGAGCAGTTCGCCGAGCGCCCGCATGATCACGAAGATCACCACGCCGGCCACCGCGTAGGCGAGCAGCAGGCCGGGGCCGGCCTTGGAGATGGCGGTGCCGGCGCCGAGGAACAGACCGGTGCCGATCGCGCCGCCGATCGCGATCATCTGGATCTGCCGACCGCCGAGGCCGCGCTGGTAGCCCTCCTCGTCGGGGACGGAGTCGGTCGCCTCGTTCGTCTCCTGCGTCATCTGCCCGCCTCGCCTCACGGTCCGCGCCGACCGGTCGGCCGGCCCGCCCCGTCTTCCCTCGGAAGCAGCAGTGAACCATGCGGAAGCCCCGGAACCAGGTGATTCCGGGGCTTTCACAGAACAATCGGACAATACGAGCGAATCGGCGGGCCGGAGGCTCAGCCGATCATCGCCTCCAGCAGGCTCTCCTGCATCGCGCCGAGCCACAGGTAGGCGATCACCAGCGGCTTGCGCGGGTCGTCCTCGGGCAGCCCGTACAGGCCGTCCTCGTCCTCCTCGCTGACCTCCAGCCGGGAACCCAGGGTCAGCCGCAGGTCGTTCAGCGCGCCCAGCCAGCGCGGGCAGTCGGCGGCGCCGACCGCGACCACGCCGCCCTCGCCGCCGAGGCCGTCCAGCGCCCGGACCACCGCCAGCGCGTCCTCGCGCTTGCGGGCCCGCAGGTCCAGCTCGGTGTAGCGGCGGAACTCGGACGCCATCTCGGCGGCCTCCGCGTCCTTCGGCGCGCCCGGGCCGCCGTACGCGTCGGGGAACAGCCGCAGCAGCGCCGGGTCCTCGGGCGCCTCGCTCGGACCCTCGGCGAACAGCGCCGCCAGCGGGTCGTCGCTCTCCCCGCCGGGCGGCGGGCCGATCAGCTCCAGCATCTGCACTTCCAGCGAGCGCAGGATGGAAGCCTCGAACTCGTCCAGCGGGATCGCCGCGCCGCCGTCCGCGGCGCTCTCGAACAAACCGGCCATGTGTTTCGGATCAGTCCCTCGTGGGTGGTGGGTGACGGGCCGTCAGTCGTGCTGCAGGGTGGCCCAGAGGCCGTAGCCGTGCATCGCCTGCACGTCGCGCTCCATCTCCTCGCGGGTGCCGCTGGAGACCACCGCCCGCCCCTTGGTGTGGACGTCCATCATGAGCTTGCGCGCCTTGTCCTTCGGGTACCCGAAGTAGCTCTGGAACACGTACTGCACGTAGGTCATCAGGTTGACCGGGTCGTTGTGGACGATGGTCACCCAGGGAGTGTCCGGCTCCGTGACCGGAACCCCCTCCACCTCCGGGCGCTCGATCTCCACCGGCGCGACACTCACAGTCCGTCTCTCCTCGTCGACCTCGATCTTTTCCCCGCGCTCCATGCTTCCATCCGAGGGACCGCGGGGCGAATCAGGGTCGCCCGACACGAACGCCGGAGGGAAATCGTCAATCTGACGCTAAGTGGTAGTAGCATCAATCCCATGGACGCCATCACCGCGCACCGCAGCTCCGCGCTGCTCACCGACCGTTACGAGCTGACCATGCTGCAGGCCGCGCTGCGCAGCGGCGCCGCCCACCGCCGCTCGGTCTTCGAGGTGTTCACCCGACGCCTGCCCAACGGCCGCCGCTACGGCGTGCTGGCCGGCACCGGCCGGGTGCTGGACGCCGTGGAGAACTTCCGCTTCACCACCCCGCAACTCGACTGGCTGGCCGACCAGCAGGTCGTCGACGACGACACCCTGCGCTACCTCGCCGACTACCGCTTCACCGGCGACGTCCACGGCTACCCCGAGGGCGAGGTGTACTTCCCCGGCTCGCCGCTGCTGACCGTCGAGGGCAGCTTCGCCGAGGCGGTGATCCTGGAGACGGTGATCCTGTCGATCCTCAACTTCGACTCGGCGATCGCCGCCGCTGCCTCCCGGATGACCGCCGCCGCCGGCGACCGCCCGGTGATCGAGATGGGCGCCCGGCGCGCCCACGAGCAGGCCGCCGTCGCCGCCGCCCGGGCCGCCTACCTGGCCGGCTTCGCCGCCACCTCCGATCTGGAGGCCGGCTTCACCTACGGCATCCCGACCACCGGCACCGCCGCGCACGCCTTCACCCTGCTGCACGACAGCGAGAAGGACGCGTTCACCGCGCAGATCGAGTCGATGGGCCGCGCCACCACGCTGCTGGTCGACACCTACGACCTCGCCGAGGCGGTCCGCACCGCCGTCGAGGTGGCCGGGCCGGACCTCGGCGCCGTCCGGATCGACTCCGGCGACCTGACGCTGCTCGCCCACCGGGTCCGCCGCCAGCTCGACGAGCTCGGCGCCACCGGCACCAGGATCATCGTCACCTCCGACCTCGACGAGTACGCCATCGCCGCGCTCGCCGCCGCCCCCGTGGACGGCTACGGCGTCGGCACCAGCCTGGTCACCGGCAGCGGCCACCCGACCTGCGCGATGGTCTACAAGCTGGTCGCCCGCGAGTCCGCGCCCGGGGGCGAGCTCGTCCCGGTCGCCAAGCGCTCGGCCGGCGGCAAGACCAGCGTCGGCGGCCGCAAGTGGGCCGCCCGCCGCCCCGACGCCGACGGCGTCGCCGAGGCCGAGGTGGTCGGCACCGGCCCGGTGCCCGCCGAACTGGAGCCGCACCTGCTGCACGTGCCGCTGATCAGGGCCGGCGAGGTGGTCGGCCGCGAACCGCTGGACGCCGCCCGCGAACGCCACCGCCGGGCCCGCGCCACGCTGCCGCTGTCCGCCACCCAGCTCTCGCGCGGCGAGCCGGTCATCGGCACCGAGCGGCACACCGGCTGAACCCTTCCGCCGCCGCCCGGCACTGCCTAGAGTGCCAACCGCCGTACCGTCCGGGCCCGCCCCGGCGCCCCTCCCCCGACACCTGCGCGGCCACCGAGACCCCCGGGCCCTGGACCGCACCACCCAACGAGAGAAGCCAGCCATGCACCGGGCCCTGATCGTCGTCGACGTGCAGAACGACTTCTGCGAAGGCGGCAGCCTTCCCGTCGCCGGCGGGGCCGAGGTCGCGGCCGCGATCACCGACCTGATCGCCGACGCCTCCCCCGGCTACGCCCACATCGTCGCCACCCGCGACCACCACATCGACCCCGGTGCGCACTTCGCCGCCGAACCGGACTACGTCCACTCCTGGCCCGCGCACTGCGTGGCCGGCACCGAAGGCGTGGGCTTCCACCCCAACTTCGCGCCCTCGGTGACCTCCGGGGCGGTCGAGGCGGTCTTCTCCAAGGGCGCCCACGCCGCCGCCTACAGCGGCTTCGAGGGCCTCGACGAGCACGGCGGCACCCTCGCCGACTGGCTGAACGAACGCGGCGTCACCGACGTCGACGTGGTCGGCATCGCCACCGACCACTGCGTCCGCGCCACCGCCCTGGACGCCGCCCGGGAGGGCTTCGCCACCCGCGTCCTGCTCGACCTGACGGCCGGCGTCGCACCCGCCACCACCGAGGCCGCGCTTGCCGAACTCCGCACCGCCGGCGTCGAGTTGACCGGCACGCCGGTGGTCCGCAGCTGACGCTTCGTCAGCCGCCCCGCGCTCACCGCTCGGTGACCACCAGCTCCACCACGTCCTCGCCGCCGAGCCCGTACGCCTCGGCCAACTCGCCGCCGACCGCGTTCCGTTCGGCGGCGAGCCGGGCCGAGCCGACGTACACCACCCGCACCCCCAGGTACTCCATCCGGTGCTGGCCGGCCCGCATCCAGGCCGCCTCGCCCTCGCTGACGCAGCGCAGCTCGGAGTCGACCTCCACCGCCACCGCCGCCTCCGGCCAGTACAGGTCCGGCACCGCGATGTAGGTGCCGCCGCGCATCCGCAGCTCGGCGCCCGGGAGCGGCAGCGGCAGCCCCTGCTCGACGGCCAGTTCCACCAGCGAGGCGAGCGCCGACTCCCGTTGCCCGGCCAGCAGTTCGTCCACCGCGGCGCGCACCTGCGGCTCCCCGAGCAGCTCCGCGTCGGCCAGCTCGGTGAGCAGCTCGGACGCGCCGCAGCCGCCCTCGCGCGCCAGCGCCTCGCGGAGCACCGCCCGCAGCAGCCCCGGGCGGCCCGCCGCCCTCGGACGCGCCCGGCCCGGACCACTCGCGGATCGCGTCCGCCACCGCCCGGGCCACCGGCGCGCAGGCCAGCCCGTGCACCGTCCGGGCCTCCAACTCCCGTTCGGTGCGCCGGATCCGGACCTGTCCGGCGTCCCGCAGCCGGCGCTGCCGGGGCACCAGGACATCCACCCCGAGCACCGCGGGCAGCCGCGGCACCGAGACGAACCCGTACAGCGCCAGCGCCGCCGCGCCGGTGATCACCGCACGCTCCCGGCCGCCCTCGGCCCGGCCGCTCTGCGCCGCGTACAGCAGCGCCGCCCACATCCGCTGCTCCGGCGTCGGCGGCCCCTCCTGCAGCAGGTACACCCGCGGCAGCAGCCGCTGCCACGGACCGCCCCGCCGGCAGTGCTCGCTCACCAGGCGGGCCGGCACGCCCCGGGCGCGCAATTGACTTGCCGTCACCACATTCTGCTGGCGCCGGGCCAGCTCTTCGAGAGAGACGGGCTGCTGCGGAATCCGGTAGCTCATGTCGACCACACTCCCCCGCGCCTCCGACACCGGGGGCCGGACCTGACGACCTGTTACCCAACCGTCGTCAAACCGGGACTGCTCCGCACTAAAGTCCTCATACCCTCACCCATTCGGCGGATCGGACGTTCGATCCGTTGCCGGATTAGATCGGACTTGCCGCCTACAATCCGATTTTCATTGGATCGACACAGCATTGCGATCCGGTCGGACCCGGCCCGCCGACCTGCGCGATCTGACCGACCGTGATCGATCCCACACGCAGCGGCACCCCCCGGGGCGTCGGCGGCCGTTCCGAATTGCCTACCATCAGGCACATGTCCCGCGACGAGTCATCCGCCCAGCGCGCTGCCAGACTGCGCCTCGGCCGCCTGCCCGGCTACGTCCGCCAACCCGATCCCGCCCGCCGCGGCGGAGAGGACGGACGTGCGTACAAGAAGGGCTGGGAAGTCCGTTTCACGGCACGCAGCGAAGAGGAGATAACCGAGATCCGCGAGCTGGTCACGGCCGCCGGGTTCGCCCCCGCGCGGCCGTTCTTCAAAGGCCACCAGCTGATCCAGCCGGTGTACGGGATCGCCGCGGTGCAGGCCTACCTGGCCGCCCGCGAGGCCGTCGAGGAGACCGGCCGGATCCGCCGCACCACCGCCGGCATCCCCGAGCAGCTGCGGCGCGAGCCCGACAGCGTGGCCGCCGCCGCCCGGGCCGCGGAGGCGGCTGCCGCCGAGGCCGCGACGGAAGCCGCGGCGGCGGCAGCCTCGGCGGCGACCGTCCCGGCGGCGACCGTCCCGGCGGCCCGGGACGGGGCTCGCGGGGCGGATCTCGGTACGGATCTCGGTACCGATCTCGCTGCGGGTCGCAGCGCGGGTCGTAGCGCCGGTCGGAATGCGGGCCGCTCGGCCGGGGGCGGCGCGACGGCCGGTCCGGTGGTCGGGGCGGCGGTCGATGTGCCGGTCGAGGTGGCAGTCGATGCGCAGGCCGGCGTGCGGGTCGGGGGCGCGAGGGGCGTTCTGCGGGCCGTTCGGAAGGCGGGTGGCCCCGAGGTCCACTGACCGCCCCACAAGGTCGCCAGGGAGCCCTTCCGGGCTCCCTGGGGCGGTTTTTGACGGAGCGTCAGAGGTTCGGGGCGGCCGAGCGACCGGTCCGGGCCTCGGCCGGAGCGTGGTCGATGTGCACGGTGGCCGCCAGCAGTCGGGGGACGGCGTGGATCAGCGCCCGCTCGGCGGCCACCGCGACCTGGTGGCCGGCCACCACCGTCAGGGTGCGGTCCACCACCACCTCCGCCTCGGCCCGCAGCGCGTGCCCGATCCAGCGCATCCGCACCGCACCGACCCCGCGCACCCGTCCACGGCGGCCAGCTCCCGCTCCGCCGCGTCCACCAGGGCCGGGTCGACGGCGTCCATCAGCCGTCGGCCCACCTCGCGCACGGCGCCCCGCAGCACCATCAGGATCGCCACCGTGATCAGCAGCCCCACCACCGGGTCGGCCGACCGCCAGCCCAGCGCGCTGCCGCCCGCGCCGAGCAGCACCGCCAGCGAGGTCAACCCGTCGGTGCGGGCGTGCAGTCCGTCCGCGACCAGCGCCGCCGAACCGATCCGCCGCCCGGTGGCGATCCGGTAGCGGGCCACCCACTCGTTGCCGACGCACCCCGCGACGGCCGCCGCCGCCACCGCCCACAGGTGCCCCACCGGCTGCGGGTGCAGCAGCCGGTCGATCGCCGTCCAGCCCGCGACCAGCGAGGACGCCGCGACCGCGAGCACCACCGCGACGCCCGCCAGGTCCTCGGCCCGCCCGTACCCGTACGTGTAACTGCGGTTCGCCGCCCGCCTCCCGAGCAGGAACGCCACCCCCAGCGGGACGGCGGTCAGCGCGTCGGCGGCGTTGTGCACGGTGTCGCCGAGCAGCGCGACCGAACCCGACAGCACCGCGACCACCGCCTGCGCGGCGGCCGTCGCGCCGAGCACCAGCAGCGAGATCCACAGCGTGCGCAGGCCCTCGGCGGACGACTCCAGCGCCGCGTCCACCCGGTCGACCGCGTCGTGCGAGTGCGGGCGCAGCAGGTGGGTCAGGCGCTGGACCGGGCCGTGGCGGTGCGGGTGCGGGTGGTCGTGCGCGTGATGGGGGCCGCGGTCGTGCGCGTGGTGGAGGCCGTGGTTGTGAGCGTCGGGTGCGTCGTGGGGCGCTTCGCGGGGCGCTTGGTGAGGCGCCTGACCGGGCCTCAGGTCGTGTGCATGTTCGTGCCGGTGGCCGTCTTCGTGCTCGTGTTCGTGCACGTGCGGGTGGTGGTGCGGAAGACCGGGACGGTCCGGGTGGGTTCCGTGGTCCGTGTCCGCGTGTCGGTGTGCGTGTTCTTGGGGGTGCTGCCGGTTCGATGTGTGATGGTGGTCATGCCTGTGGTCCGGGTTTCGCCCGTGAAGGTGAGCCCCGTTGCCGTGTCCGCGTTCACCCATGAGGCCTACAGTGGCACACCAACTGCCTTGCAGCCACTGCCGATCTACCACCCCTGACCAGGTGCGATGTGCTCGCAGCTGCGTCCGGCGGGCGGCGGTTGCTGACGATGCGTCACACAGCGCCCGGAAACGGGTCCAGCCCCGGGCATCTCAGCAGACTTGTCACCCACAGCACCCGCCCGAGGGCCTAGAGTGAGCGCTGACGCTCCCCGTCCGGACCCAGATCGAGAGGCAGCTGATGTGACCGACCGTCATATCCCGGCCGCAGGCTCGGCATTCGCTGATCGGTCCGATGAACTTCCTCGCGTGTCCGTCGAGTTCGCCGCATTCTGCGAGCTGCACGAGCCGCGGTACCGGAGCTACGCCCGGGTCTGGTTCCAGGAGCCGGGCGCGGCCCACCGGGTGGTCCGGCTCGCCCTGCGCACGCTGGCGGAGGTGTGGCCCGCCGTGCTGGAGAGCCCCAACCCGGCCGCCGCTGCCTGGCAGATCCTGCGCGACACCGTCACCGAACAGCACGCCCTGGCCGGCGCCGAACGGCTCCGCCCGGACGTCGACGCCGACGAGGACCTGGCGATCCTGCACTACGTGGTCGGGCTGGCCACGCCGGAGATCGCCGACGTGGTGGGAGTCGACACCGCCAACATCACCAGCCAGCTCCGGCAGACCCACCGGCGGCGCGCGACCGACTGGTGAACGGGCCGACCCCTGCCGGGAATGGGGCTCGGGTGAGGGGCGGTGCGGTATGCGGTGCGCATCCGGTGCGGTGCGGCCGGTTCGGGCCGCGGCGGGGCGAAGGCGGGCGCGCGGCGTGGGTTGCGCGCCCCCGTGTCGACGCGACCGCCCCGCGCGTGCACCGTGCGCGGCTCTCGTGGGCGGCTCTGGTGCACGGCTCTGGTGGGCGGCCAGCCGGTCGCATCCGCACCACCCGTGAGCGAGATCACGCCGGAGCCGCTACCGGCAGCCGTGCGGGAGGCGAAGGATGACGTTCTGTCGCCCCTGGTACGGAGGAGTTCCCGGATGCCCATCGACCATGCCGTGGCCATGTTCCAGCACCAGGCCGAGGCCTGCGCGGAGCTCGGCTCCCCGCTGTCCGCCGCCCTGCTGCGCCGGGCCGCCGAGGACCTCGCCGCGGGCGGGCCGTGCGCCGCGGCGATCGCCGGTCACGAGGACGCCCCCGGCCCGTCGGCCGTCGCGCTGCGCCTGCTCGGCGCCGTCCACGCCCTGGTGATCTCCGGCCGCGCGCCCGCGCTCGCCGCCCACTACCCGAGTGCGGGCGGCGCCTTCGACCCGGCCGACCCGGACGCCCCCTGGCCGGCGTTCCGCGCCACCGTCGCCGAGCAGCTGCCGTGGATCCGCGAGTGGCTCACGCGTCCGCCGCAGACCAACGAGGTCGGCCGCGCCAACCTGCTGCTCACCGGCCTGACTTGGGCCCAGCAGCAGCTCGCGGCCGAGGCCGGCGACGGCCCGCAGCCGCCCGTGCGGCTGTTCGAGCTCGGCTCCAGTGCGGGCCTCAACCTCCTGGCGGAGCAGTTCCGTTGCGTGTCCTCCGGGTTCGCATACGGGCCGGCGGACTCCCCGGTGGTGCTCGCCGACGCCTGGCGGGGCGAGCCGCCCGCCTGGCTGCGGGGTGCGCCGCTCCAGCGGGTGGTGGAGCGGGGCGGCTGCGACCCCGCGCCGATCGACCCGCGGTCCGCCGACGGCGCGCTGGCCCTGCGCGCCTACCTCTGGGCGGACCAACTCCCGCGCGTGGAACGCCTGAACGGCGCCCTCGCGCTCGCCGCCCGGCTGCCCGCCCCCGTCGAACCGGTCGGTGCGGCAGACTTCCTGCGCGGCGTCCGGGTCGCCGACGGGGCGCTCACCGTGGTCTGGCACTCGATCATGCGCCAGTACGTCCCGGCCGAGGAATGGCGTTCCGCAGAGGCCGAGTTGGACCGCCTGGCAGCCGAGTCCGGCCCGTCCGCGCCGTTCGTCCACCTCGCCCTGGAGCCGCGCCGGGTCGGTGCCCGGCACCGCTTCCTGCTCACCGCCCGGCTCGGCAGCGGGCCCACCGCCGTCCTCGCCGAGGCGATGCCGCACGGCCTGCCCGCGTGGACGCTGGGGCAGGGCGACCCCGCGCTCGCCGCGTTCTGACCTCTCGTCAGAGCTGTTCGTGCTGCCGACCGGTGGCGTCGTAGCGGTGGTGCACCGGGTCGTGGATCAGGTAGCGGGCGAAGGACTCCACGGTGAACCGGGCACCGTCGCTGCGCAGTCCGGTCCGGGCCCGGGCGGAGTCCGGCACCGCTTCGAAGGAGCGGGCCAACTGCTCGGCCTCGGCAGCGAGTTCGACGGAGACGATGGCCGGGTCCTGCTCCTCGTAGCGCTCCTCGACGGCGGTGGCGTCCTGGTCCCAGTTCGCGAACAGCGGGTTGTCCTCGGTCAGCATCAGTCGCAGCCGCACGTCGAACAGCCGGAACACGTCCCGGACGTGGCAGGCGTACTCCAGCACCGACCACACCTCGGGCCGCGGACGCTCGCGCAGCGCCGCCGGGTCACCGGCCAGCAGCTCCGTCCAGGCCGCCGCGTTCGCCCGGATCATGCCCGGGACCTGCGCGAAGCCGACGGCCGGCGTGTCCAGACCGCACTCGGTGCAGGGGCGCTCGAGCACCCAGGTCCAGTCCTTGGTGTCAGGGATCATCATGCGGCCCAGCATCGCCCGCCCCGACCCCGGCCGAACAGGGGCAGCACCGCCAGCGGCCGTCGAGATCCCGCCACCCGTCCGCGAGCGGCGCGCTCAGCTGACGGCCCGTTGGCCGAGCACCGTCGGCGGGGGCGTAGCATGCTCCCGACTCGCGGGCCGGTCGCCTTGCGCAGACCGGGTCGCTCGTACACATACGGGGGGATTTCATGACTGTTCGGGCTCCGCTGCGCGCCGCACTCTGTCTGCTGTCGGCCGCCGCCGTCCTGGCCCCGGTCGCCGGCTGCGCCAAGAAGTCCACGACGGCGGGCGGCCCGCGCACCGACACGGCCGCCACGGCCGAGGCGTCGCCCAGCCCGACGGCCGCCGCCTCGCCGTCCGGATCGGCCTCCGCGTCCGCGTCCGCCGCGCCGTCGGCCTCCGCCTCGCCCAGCGCCTCGACCGGCTCGAAGCCCTCGCGCAGCGCCACCCCCACCCGCACCGCGAGCCGCCCGCCGTCCGCGGCCCCGCCCCGGTCGCCAAGGCCGGACCGGTCGCACCCCCGCCGCCGGCCGTCCCGCCGCACACCCCGCCGCTGCAGAGCTCCTGCAAGCCGTCGTACACCGGCACCAACGAGCCCAAGTCCGCGGTCGGCGACGCGCTCACCGCCGCGGCGGCCAAGTCCCGTACCTTCACGCTCAGTTCCCCGTCCGGCGGCCGCACCACCGACACCCTGCCGCCGCTGCCGGCCGCCCTGGTCAAGGCGATCGCCTGGCAGGAGAGCGGCTGGCAGTCGGCGATCCTCGCCTGCGACGGCGGCATCGGGACCATGCAGGTCATGCCCGGCACCGTCTCCACCATGAACGCCAAGTACAGCAACACCTCCGACCCGCACACCCTGGCCGGCAACGTCCAACTCGGCACCGAGTACCTGGACTGGCTGGTCGCCTACTACGGCGACTCCTGCTTCGGCGGCGACTACGACCTCTCCCCCGACCCGGTCAGCGGCAAGACCCCGCTGCTCGACCTCGTCATCGCCGCGTACAACGCCGGCGCGGGCAACGTCCACTACAACCTCACCACCGACCCCGCCACCGGCGCGCAGATCGGCGAGTCCGTCATCCCGAACCCGTCGTACGTCGCCAACGTCAAGGCCCTGATGAACAAGGCGCCCTGGACCAACGCGAGTTGACCGCTCGGCGGTGGGGTCGGGGGCTCGGCTTCGGCGTGGGGTGCCTACCTGGTGCGTCGAGGTGTCCGGGTGTCCGGGTTCAGCGTGGGACGGCGGCGGGTTCCAGCGCGGCGGCGATCCGGGCGGCGATCTCGTCCATCCGTTCCTCGGTCACCGCCCGCTCCCCGGCGCCCAGCAGTCCGAACACCCGCGGGCCGCGCAGCTCCACCTCCAACTCCGGGCTGCGCGGCACCACATGGAAGTGCAGGTGCGCGAACCCCTGCGCCTCCCCGAACTGCGCCACGTACGCCTTCGCGCAGCCCGTCACCGCCTCCACCGCCCGCGCGAGGCGCACCAGCCACCCACCCAGCGAAGCCGTCTCCGCCGCGGTCAGCCCGGCCATCGACTCCACGTGCCGCCGGGGCAACAGCACCAACCACCCCGGCAGCGCGCAGTCCACCGCGTGCACCACCCGCCAGTCCTCGTCCACCACGATCCGCTGATACTGCGGCAACGAGGCGAACTCCGCTTCGCGCGCGCACGAGTAACACTCCGTCAGGCTCATGCCGCGAGCCTAGACGACCCTCGCCCGGCTACCCCGCCTGATGCACCTCGCACACCATCGACGTAGGCACCAGGCCCTGGAACACCATCCCCAACAGCTTCGAACACACCTTCTGCTGCTCGGCGTTCTGCACCCCCTCCGCCGAGGCGACACCCGCCCCCACGACCCCCACCGTCACCACCGCGACCATCCCCGCCACCGCAAGCTTCCACCGCACCACAGCAACCACCTCCGGGTATCCGAGAACCGCACTCCCGTCATCTCCTACCCGACCCCCGCCCCACCCCGCGAACACCTACCGCCGTCCGTGAGCGTGTCCCCCGCCCGAGACACACCGACGGCCCTCTCCCGCACGGCTTCCTGCCGTTCGGGAGAGGGCCGTCAAAAGTCCCCCACTCAGCGCTGGTACGGATTCCCCCCGGCCGGCGGCTGCTGCGGCGGATACGGCGCCTGCTGCTGCGGATACGGCGGCTGCGGATAGCCCGGCTGCCCCTGCGGCTGGCCATAACCACCCGGCGCCTGCGGCGGATACCCATAGCCCGGCCCACCCCCCGGCCCACCAGGCCCGGCCGGACCGCCGGGGCCACCACCGTTGCCGTTCTTGGAGCGGCGGACGAGCAACACGATCACCACGACGACGATCAGCGCGACGACGCCACCGCCAACGGCGATCAGCACCGCACTGCTGCTCTTGGAGTCACCACTCGCCTGCGGAGTAGCGGCATCGCCACCGGCCGCGGGGGGCTTCGCCGGGTTGGAGGCTCCTGCGCTCGGGGGCGTGGAGGAGGAGCCTGCCCGATGGAGCAGCGGGTTCTCCTTCGGGCCGTTGTCCACCTCGGGGTTGGCAGCCAGGGCTGCGGACGGGGATGCAATGCCGTAACCGTACTGGGGGTTCGGGAACGAGCCCTTCCCCGCCGGCTTCACCGCGCTCTTGATCATCCGGTTGATCACCTGCCCCGCCGACAGATTCGGGTACTTCGCACGCACGAGTGCCGCGATCGCGGACACGTATGACGTAGCGTCAGAGGTGCCGCCTCCGGTGCTGTAACCCTTCTTCTGGTTCGCGTGGTAGATGTCTTCCGCCGGACCCGCAAGCGTCACCTCGGAACCGGTGGCCGACTTCGGCCAGAGGTCACCACTCTCCGTGACGCCCGAGACCACTACCACTCCCGGAAACTTCGCCGGGTAGTCGAGCGGCAGGTCAGGGTCGTTTCCACTGGCCGCAACGAGTACAACGTCCTTCTGAACGGCGTATTCGACTGCAGCCTGATAGCCCTCGTCGTGGGGATTTCCAGCGCCGAAGGACATGTTGATGACCTTCGCCCCCTGGTCAACCGCGTAGCGGATCGCCTTGCCCACCTCGACTCCATCGAGAGGCTTCGGCGCGGTGGCACTGCCGAGGTTGACCTTCACCGGCAGAATCTTCGCCTTCGGCGCGAGGCCCATGATGCCCGCGCCGTCGCCGTGTCCGTGCCCAGCGATGAGGCTGGCCATGCCGGTTCCGTGACCGATGCTGTCGGACCGCCCATCCGCGCCGCCGGTGAAGTCGGTGCCGGGGAGGACCTGACCGGTCAGGTCGGGGTGATTCGCGTCAACGCCAGTGTCAATGATTGCGACGATCACCCCATCGCCTTCACTGACCGGCCAAACCTTCTCGGCGGCACTGTACTTCTTCAGCGTCCACTGCCCGTCGCGAATCTCGTCCGCCATCGCGGGCCCGGCGCTGACACCCCACACCAGGGCTCCCGCAGCGAGCGTGGCCAGACCGCGCACGGTTCGGCTGGTCGTCAAGCCTCGTCACCCCACTCGTTGAAGCGGCCGTCCCGCAGACCATCGGATCTGCGGGACGGCCGGTCGTCTTCGACTGTCCTACTGGCCGAACGTCATTCCACCACGTTCGGGTTGACCGGATCGCCGGATGCCCAGGTTTCCTCGTCCTCGACGAGGTAGTCCGGACGGTCCTTGCCCCGCTTCTTGTCCTTCTTACCGGCCTGGCCGTGTCCGCCCATGCCGCCACCCTGTCCGGCACCAGCCTGGCCCGGGCCTCCGGCCTGGCCGCCTGCGGCGCCCTGGCCGAAGCGGTTGCGGCCGATGCCCGAACCGCCTTCGGTGAACGCGCGTCCACCGGCAGTCGCGTGGGTCGCCTCGCCGATCACGCCGCCGGCCTTGCCGCCCAGGCCGCCCGAACGCGCGCCAATGCCGCTGCCGCCCGCGCTGCCGCCGCCGCCAAGACCACCGCCACCGGCGCGTGCGCCGGCACCGCCGGCACCGCCCAGACCGGAACCGCCCCCGGACCACCACTGCCGCCCAGGCCGCCGGCGCCGAAGGTGCCGGCCTTGGACACACTGTTGCCGCTGAACCCGGCGCGGCTGCCGCCGATGCCGGTACCACCACCGAGCAGTCCGCCCTCGCCGCGGCCGATCAGACCGCCCGTTCCACCGGTCGTCCCGAGCCCACCGGTGCCGGTGGGACCGTGCACCGTGCCGGCGCCACCGGTACCGCCGATCGTTCCGGCGCCACCGCGAACACCGCCGCCGCCCTGGATGCCGTCAATGCCCGTACCCGGGCCCTTCGGCTGCGGGAGCGGATTGGCCGTGCCTCCGGAGATGCCCGCATCGGTCGGACGGATCACGACGGGCTGCAGCTTCGGTGCCTGAGGCGTTCGGCTGGTCACCGACCGCTGTCCGGACGCCTGCGACCCGGATGAGCCACCCGTCCCCGCGCTGCCCTGGACGAGGCCGGTGCCGATGCCCGCGATCAACGCACCGAGGGCACCGGTACCGCCGTTGTCCGGCGGAGACAGCTCGCGGTCGCCGTCACCACGACCGGCCTGAGGCGGCTTCAAGTAGCTCGTGGTGGCGCGGTAGCTGGCCGCCAGCGTCTGCATCACGGTGACCGCTTCTTGCTTACGCGAATCCGCGACAGCCGTGCGAGTCTCCTCGTTGTCGATGCCGACCGACTGCTGGGCGGTGTCGCTGATCGCGTCGCCCACCTTGTCCAGGAGGCCGGGCTCCTCTGGCATGTCACGCTTGGCCTTGTCGATGGCCTCGGACATCATCTCCAGCGCGCCTGCGGCGTCGTTCGCGTATGCGGCAACGTTGTTGACGCTGTTGGCGAGCGTGGTCATCCGCGAGTAGAAGGCGTTGCTGGTGTCACCCTGCCAAGAATCACTGGCGTCCGCCGCAGCGGTATTCAGCGCCGTACGGATCTGCTTCAGAGTGTTCGTGGCCCGACGCCAGGGGTCGGCAGCAGCCATGACCGATCCGGAGTCCATCGACTGGACCATGTCGCGCATCTGGCCATGGCTGTAGGAGTAGAAGTTGGTCATGTCGGTCACGATTGGCTCCCCTCACGCCGAACAGTGCCTCGGCCGTCCTGCGGTTCCGCTGTCTTGAGGACGGTCACCATCCCGACCCCGGTTCCCCACTGCCGGCCGGCGAGACGTTGCCCGTCGGCGGCTTCGCCTGGGGGGCCGCCGCGGCCGTGCGCACGTTCGCAGTCCCGGAACTCGGGCCGACCGTGGACCAGCCGTCACTGGCCAGCCTCAGGTGCTTGCTGGCGTCGTGCTCCTGCTCCTCGTAGTTCATCGCGGTCCGGTCAGCATTGCGCTGTGCCTCGTCGATCGACTCCTGGATCTGATCGAGGACCCGCTTCAGCCCGTCCCGCATCTCGCCGTACTTCGCGTGCAACGCCTCGGCCTCCGGGAACGTGCCGAAGGCCGTGGCTGCCAGACCCGTCTGGCCGTGGACCTTGGCGCCGCCTGCGCCGTCCTCGAACTCCTTGAGCAGTCCTCGGACTTGCGCCGCGAACGCGCGCAGGCTCTCGACCTCTACCTGGTAGCCCTTGCCGCCTGTGCTCATGTATTCGTACCTCCCCCGTACCTGCTGCCCGCTGGACTGCCCGCTCGACCGCCTGGGGCCCGATGAAAAGTTGGCTCCAATCCATATGTCTAACACATGGAACGGTCCGTCAAAACGCCCCCTGGTGACGGAAGGTGGGGTCAGGGAGTGGGGGCGGTGGCGGCGAGGGCCTGACGGCAGAGGGAGTCGGCCCGGCGGGTGGTTTCGGGGAGGCGGTAGGAGGGGGTGAGTGCGAGGGTGACGGCGGTGGCCTCAGGTAGACCGATGCGGTGACCGACGGAGAGGAAGACCGGTTTGACGCCCTGGCGGGTGCGGACGGCGCGGCCGACCGTCTCGGGGCCGTCGAGCAGCGGGGACCAGTCGCCGCGCAGGGCGCCGGGCGGCTCGTGGGTGAAGGTGAACGGCGTCTTGGCGATGCCGAGGGTCGGCAGGCCGGTGTGGACGCCCAGGTGGCTGGCGAGGCCGAGGCGGCGCGGGTGGGCAAGGCCGTAGCCGTCGCAGACGATCAGGTCGGGGGTGCGGGTGAGCCGGGACAGCGCGTCGAGGACGGCGGGGAGTTCGCGGAAGGCGAGCAGTCCGGGCAGGTACGGGAAGGCCACCCGGCCGACCGCGGTGACCTGTTCGACGACGTCGAGGGTCGCGTAGTCGAGGAGGACGGCCGCGGCGGCGACCACGTCCCGCTCGTCGTCGTAGGCGACGTCGACGCCGGCGATCAACGTGCCCTGGCGCCGCGGGGGTTCGGGCCCCTCGGCGACGACCAGCGGGCGCAGGCGTTCCTGTTCGGCGCGGGCGGCTTCCGCGGTGGTGGGCCAGTCGGTGGGGACGGTCACGGCGACTCCGGGCGGGTCGGAAACAGGTGGCGCGGGGCGGGCACCCACCCCGGTGTTGTCCGTGTGCACGCTATCGCCCGCGGTCGCGGCGCGAGGAACGGCGGTACGGCCCGGGCCCGTGAGCCCGTGCGCCCCCTGTGCCCCGGGATGACCCAACTCCCAGCGATTAGGCTGGACTTACCCACCTCGGCCGTTGCCACCACCCAGTCCTAGCCACCCCAGGGGCCGTAGGCACCACCCGCCCCCGCGAAGGCTCAGCGCCAACCCGCGCCGCCCGGCGCCACCCCCAGGTCCGGATTCCCCGCGCGAAGGGTCGACCGCCATGACGCGCCTCACCGCCCCGCCCCGTACCGTCCGTCGCCCGGCCGCCGCTCGCCCCGGGCCGGCCCAAGTGGCTGCCGGCACGCTGATCGCGACGGCCGCCACGGTGGCCCTGCTGGCCGTGTCCGGGGAGACGGGTGTGTGGCGGGTCGCCGTCCTGGTGGCGTTCGCGGTCGCACTGGGGACGCTGTCCGCGGTCCTGCTCACCGCCCGCCGTCGCCCACCGGTGGCCGCGACGAGCAACCCCGGCGCCCCGATGCCGACCGCTGCCCGACGACCCGAGTACGCCCACCAGTCCCGGTAGTCGGAAGCGACGCCCCGAATACACCCAGCCAGTCCAGGTAGTCGGGAGCGACGCCCCGACGACGCCCACCGGTCCGGGCAGTCGGGAGCGACGGCCGGGGCGCACTGACTCCCGGGTCCGCGGCAGGTCGATGGCTGCCACGGGCCCGGGGCCCAACCGGAGTCGAGTGGCCGTCAGGCGGTGGAGACCACCACCGTCTTGGCGGCCTTGTCGTGGATGCACTGGCGGTAGGGCTTGTCGAAGACGCCGAACAGGCCGTCGACGGGCCACCACAGGCCGCCGCAGCAGATCAGCGCGGGGGCGACGAAGGTGGCGGCGCGGGTCCAGGCGGCGCTGGGCGTCGGGGAGGAGCCGTCGGCGAGCATGGCGACGCGGATCTTCATCAGCTTCTTGCCGACGGTCTGGCCGTCCCGGCTGAGCATCAGGCCCTCGTAGACCAGGTAGAGCACGTAGCCGAGCCAGGCCGAGCCGACCCAGCCGTCCTGCTTGCCGAAGTTGGCGAACGGGAGCAGCACCAGGACGGCCACCGCCTGCACCATGATCCAGTCCATCAGGCGGGCGAGGATCCGGGCGCCCCAGCCGCCGAGCGCGGGCATCCCCGGAACCGGGCCGGGGCCAGGTGTGCCGTACGGCGAGCCGTACTGGCCGCCGTTGGGCGCGCCGTACGGGTCGCCGGGCGGCGAGGTCTGGCCGGGCGGAGGACCGTAGCCGGGGGGCTGGTTGTCGTAGGGGGAGCCCGATCCGGGCGGCGCACCGTACTGGCCACCGTAACCGGGCGGCGAGTCGTACGGGCTGCCCGCCGACGGCGGCTGCTTGTCGAAGGACGGCTTGCCGCCCTCCTCCGGCTCGGTCCCAGAGGGGTCGTGGGTGCTCATGCCACGAGTAGAACACCGCAATTACTACGATGTTGGGATATTCGCCCCGTTTCTGTCCGTTTCGACGGCATTTGACCGCACGTCAGGGGCGCGTCCGCCGGTCGACCGACAGGGCGTCGCTCGACGGACGTACCCTCAACGCCGCGCCGGCCGCGCGACCTTGACGACCCTGGTCCTGGCCGCCCGGTCGTGCCAGCCGCGCCGGGCGGAGCGGTCCAGCAGCGGCGCGACCAGGCCGAGCAGCAGGACGGTGCCCAGCCCGCCGACCAGCCAGCGCAGCAGGGAGCGCCCGAAGCCCGGCGGACGGCTGCCGCCCGCGACGACCACCCGGACCCGGGCCAGCCGCTTGCCGAAGGTCTGGCCGGTCCGGGCGATCGGCAGCACCTGGTACAGCAGCGCGAACAGCAGCAGCACCCCGACCACCACGCCCAGCCGGCCCAGCACCACCTGGTCGAGCAGCCACACCTGGTGCTGCCGGCCGGTCAACTGGGCGGCCCGCTGCGCCTGGTCGATCTTCTGCTGGACGTGCGCCGAGACCGTCGCGGCCATCGGCACCGCGACGGCCGCCCCGACCACCACCGTCACCGCCGCGTCCACCAGCCATCCGAACGCGCGCGCGGCGAGCCCCGCCGGAACGGGCGCCGGAGCGGCCCGCCGCGACTCCCCGCCACCGCGCACCCGCGCCGGGCCCGCTCCGCGGCCGACCCGGCAGCGGTGGGCTTCGCCTCCCCGCGCGGCGGCCGAACCCGTTCACTGGTGACATGCGCCGCCCGCGGCTCCCGAACCACCTGCTCCTCGGGCGAGGATGCCTCGTCCGCCGAAACCTTTCCCGACGCAGCCCGGGCGGCCACCGGCCCGGCGGGCACCGGCCCGGCAGCGACCGGCTCAGCGGGCTCCGACTCGACGGACGCCGACTCGACGACACCCCAGGACACCCGCCGCGCGCCGTTCCCGGTGTCCATCAGCCCACGCTGCGCCCGTGGATCCGCCCGCCAAGCCGACCCGGCGGCCGGCTCGGCGGCCCGCGACTCCTCCGCCGCCTCCGTCACCTTCGGCCCGCCGCCACGCGGCCCACGCGTCGCCTCACGCTCGGCACGCTCGACGCGCGGCACGAACGGCCCCCGCGGTTCGTACAGCGGCCCCGGCGTAGCCGACATCCCCACCGAACCGTCACCGCCCATTCCACCGCCCACTCCAGCGCCGGCGCCGACCCCGGCCGCCCCCGCCGCTCCCCCGTGCCAGGGCGTGCCGCCGAGCGGCTGCGCGGGTCGCGGCCCGACCTCCTCCACCACCACCGCCTCGGGCTCGACCACGGGCTCGAACTCGACTGCCGGGACGTCCGACTCCCCGACCCCGCCGCCGCCCCGCTGCGGTGCGACGGTCACGGGTTCCGGGACGGGGCCGAGCCGCAGAGCGGCGGCGGTGGCCCAGGACTCGGCGGTGACGGGCTGAAGCCCGTTCCCGGCGACCGCCCAGGGCGCGGATTCGCCCGGGCGCAGCGGCGACATCCCGGTGCCGCCGGTGCTGCCGGCGCTCCCGCTGCTCCCGCTGCGGGGGCGGACGTCGACGGCCACGGGAGGCGGCTCGGCCACGTCGGGGTGGACGGGCATGTTGAAGGCGGTGTGGGCGCCGGTCTCGTCGAGGTAGATGGGGCCGGTCTCGATCAGCGGGCCGGTGGGCGCGGTGTGGGCGAGGCCGGGCGGGATGCTGTACGGCGGCGGGCCGAGGTAGCGGGCGACGAAGCGCGGGGGCTGGAGTTGTTCGCCGGGTGCGGGGGCGGCCCGGCTGGTGCCGGGCACCCAGGCGTGGCCGGCCCAGTAGCGGACGAAGCCGGGTACCGAGGGGTCGGGGTAGTAGCCGGGTGCTCCGGCGTCCGCGGGCACGGTCGCGCCGAGCATCGGTGCTGCGATGGGGGGCCGGTCCGTCATTGCCTCTTCCTTCGTACCGGCACCGCGGCGTGCAGGCGTGTGCGGACGTACGCAACAGGGCCGCGGGCGGAGAGTCGCCGGGCAGTCACAAAGGGTAGTACCTGGAGCGTCCCGGTCCGCCTGGTTCGACGTAACTCGTGGAACCGGTGGAACGGGATGGACCCGAGTGGTACGGCGCGAGTCCTGGGAGTCCGGTGGGCCGGGCCGGCCGGGGCCGGAGTCCCGTCCGGAACAACCGGGGCGGCGGGGAAAAGGTTCTGGAAAGTCCGCCGGAAAGTTCTTCGGAAACCCGTGTAAGAGTCCGCGGTGCTCCTCCTCTCTCCAGGTGCGGGGCCGATGGGCGGCCCAGCGGAGGCGAAGAGGGTGAGCGGCCATGGCCGGACAGTCGACCGGAGTGGTGGAGCAGGAGCTGGAGCTGAACCTGGTGCTGTCGCCGGAGCGCAGCGTCGCGGTGCCGGCGCGGCTGTCGTACGGGAGCCACGACCCGTTCGCGGTGTACGTGACCTTCCACCTGGACAGCGGGACGCCGGTCACCTGGGTGTTCGCGCGCGAGCTGCTGGTGGAGGGAACGTTCCGCCCGTGCGGTCAGGGCGACGTGCGGATCTGGCCGACCCGCTCGGGGCGGCGGAGCGTGCTGTGCATGGCGCTGAGCTCGCCGGCGGGCGACGCGCTGCTGGAGGCGCCGCTGGCGACCGTCGCGGCGTGGCTGGAGCGGGCGCACCGCCTGGTCCCGCCGGGCGCGGAGCTGGAGGCGATGGACATGGACGGCTCGCTCGCCGAACTGCTGGCGTGACGCCGCCCATTCCGGCCCGAACGGTGATCCGCACGACGGCCCCTCCGGCGGCCCGTAGCACCGCGCTGGCGCCGGCCGCCCCGACCCGTCCGCCGGGACGCCCGCCGGAGCGCCCCCTACCGGGCGTCCGCGCCGTGCACGGAAGGCATCGCGGGCCGGGCGCGCGAAGCACCCGGCAAGCCGGAAAGCGCTCTCCACTCCCCTCCGGAAAACGCTTTCCCGCCGGTCCCCGGAAAACGCTTTCCAGAGTTCTTCGGAAAGCGCTTTCCAACCCCCTCAGGAAAGCGCTTTCCACCCCACCCCGGCATCCGCACCCGCACCCGCACCCGAGACCGGGTCCACGGCCGGGGCCATGTCGGGGTCCATGTCCGAGCCCAAAGAACCAACCCCAGCCACAGCTCAGTGGGCCGCGGGGGCCTTCTGAGTGAGCCCGTCGGGGCCGGTGCGCGGCGCGGGCAGGCGTACCAGCGGGGCGCCGGCGGCGCGGCGGCGGGAATGCACGCGCAGGGCGGCGACGGCCAGGAAGCAGAGGCCGAGCAGGGGGTAGACGGAGGCGGGGGCCTGGCTCAGCAGGGACAGGTGCAGGTCGAGGTCGCCCTTGTGCGGGACTATCCACATCGCGAACGAGAGGAAGCCGAGCAGGGTGAGGCCGAACACGATCCGCCAGCGCAGGCGCCGGACGGCGGCGGGCCGGGAGCGTTCGTGGGCGGCCTCGGCAGCGAGCAGCACCAGCACGGGCACGCACCACACCCAGTGGTGGGTCCAGCTGATCGGGGAGATCAGCACGGCGGTGACCAGGGCGGCGCAGACGCTCCAGGCGTCGGCCCGGGGCGACCAGCGGGCGCTGCGGTGCGCCCAGACGGCGACGGCGAGGCCGCCGACGGCGACCAGCGCGGCGAGCGCGGTGGCGGGCAGTCCGGGGTTCTCGGTGTGCAGCAGGCGGGCGACGGTGCCGCTGAGCGACTGGTTGTCGACGATGACGGTCTTGCCGACCCGGGTGGAGTCGAACAGGTACTGGGTCCAGAAGCCCCGGGTGGCGTCGGGCAGCACGAGCCCGCCGATCAGCACGGTGCCGGCGAAGGCGGCGCCGGCCACCATCGCGGCCCGGATCCGTCCGGTGATCAGCAGGTAGACGGCGAACAGGCCGGGCGTGATCTTGATGCCGGCGGCCAGGCCGATGGCGAGGCCCTTGGAGCGGGCGTGGTCGGGGCGGGTGAGGTCCCAGAGGATCAGGCAGGCCAGGGCGAGGTTGATCTGTCCGTAGCGCAGGGTGGTGAAGACGGGTTCCAGCCAGACGCCCAGTCCGGTGATCAGGACGACGCCGATCGGCCGCAGTTCGCGGCGTGGCCAGCCGACCAGCTTGAAGGACAGGTGGGCGAGGGTGGCCAGCAGCAGCAGGTTCCCGAGGGTGACGGCGATCCGCAGGAACGGGATGCCGACCCAGGTGGTCGGCACGAACAGCATGGCGGCGAACGGCGGGTAGGTGGCGGGCAGGTTCCACTCGGTGACCCGCAGCGCGTACAGGTCCGTGCCGTGGGCGACGGCGGCGCCCTCGGCCCGGTAGACGATCATGTCGACCATCGAGGTGCCGGCCAGGTGCCGCACGACCGCGTAGCCGAGCAGGGAGACCAGGGCGAGCGCGCCGGCGACGGCGAGCGGCCGCCGGGGCGCGGCGCGCAGGGCCGCGGCGACGGCGGTGAGCAGGCGGAGCGGTGCGGTCAGCGTGCGCTGCCAGGCGGGAACGTCCGGCTGCTCGGGGCCGCCGGAGGATGTGGCGCGTTCCGCTTGCACCGTGGTCACTGTGTTGCTCCGTCCGCCGTCGACCTGCGCTGGGCCAGCAGCCGACACTACCCGACCTGCCGGTTTGCGCCACCGGTCGCGGTCGCCCCGGGCTCCCCTCCGGGGCCGGCCGTCGGCCACGGGGAAGTGTGGCCGTCCGGGTCCGGCCCGGGCCCGGGGCGACCGCTGGTTCGGGCGGCCGGTCCGCGCCCGGCGGACGGCCCGCCGCCGCGGACGGAGAGCGGCGGAGGGCGGAACCCGGGCGACGACGTGCGACGAACTCCACACAGCAGACCGCGGACCACGGGCTGCGCATCACGGAGCGCGGCCACAGACCACAGACCACAGGTCACGGAGCAGGGAAGGGACCGGCGGACCGGCGGACCGGCGGACCGGCGGACCGGTGTGCGACGAACGGCGTGCGGCCGACCCTAGCCAACCCGGCGGCCCGGAACGTCGCGCCAGGGGCGGCATCAGCCCCTGCTGAGGACGTACTAGGGAGTACTTAAGGAAGGGGAGCGACACCCGAGCTGTCGCCCCCGCGGTAACAGCTGCTGTGTCGTCATCGTCGGTCCGTCAGTCCTTGCGGATCAGTCGGCCGGGGCGGCGCCGTTGCTGGCGCGGCAGTTCGACTTGGGTGCGGGTGTTGATCCGCACGGCGATCTCGGCGCCGCCGAGGGCGGCCGAGCTGCCGAGGGCGACGTCGCCGCCGGTGCCCTCGGCGAGTTTGCGGACGATGTCCAGGCCGAGTCCGGTGGAGCCTTCGCCGCCGTGGCCGGCGCCGCGGCGGATCGCCGGGGCCGGGTCGGCGAAGCCCGGTCCGGCGTCGCCGACCCGGACGGTGACGGCGTCCTCGGTGGCGGTCAGGTCGACGGCGAAGGCGGTGCCGACGGCGGTGTGCCGGAACACGTTGCCGAGCAGGGCGTCGACGGCGGCGGCCAGGTCGCCGCGCTGGACGGGCACCGGCGCCGCGTCCTCGTCGCCGTTGAGCTGCCAGGGGCGGCCCTCGTCCTCGGCGAGGGCGGACCAGAACGCGACGCGTTCGCGGACCACTTCGACGGCGTCGCAGCCGAGGACGACCGGTGGGGCGTCGACGGGGTGCCGGCGGGCGGTGCGGATGATCTGGTCGACCTCGCGCTCGAGTTGGGCGACGGCGTGCCGGGTGGCGTCGGCGGCGTCGCCCTCGCCGAGTGCGGCGGCGTTGAGCCGGAGCACGGTGAGCGGGGTGCGGAGCCGGTGCGAGAGGTCGGCGGCGAGTTCCCGTTCGGCGGCGAGCAGGTGGACGACGCGGTCCGCCATCGCGTTGAACGCGTAGGCGGCTTCGCGGAGTTCTTCGGGTGCGCCCGCCGCTTCGGGGCCTTCGACCGGGACCCGGACGGTGAGGTTGCCGGAGCCGAGCGAGCGCGCGGCGGTGGCGAGGCGGCGGGCGGAGCGGATGATCCGGGTGCCCATGCGGTCGGCGACCGCGACGGAGCCGGCGACCAGGGCGAGCGCGACGCCGGACAGCACCAGCCAGGCGGTGCCGACGCCGCGCGACAGATCCTCGTCGGGGACGAACACCTCGACCATCGCGGTGCGTCCGTTGTCGACGGCGAACGGCTGGAGCAGGGCGTAGCCGCCGGCGGTGCGGACGGTGCCGGCCCGGCTCCGGCCCTGGTCGGAGGTGAGCGGTCCGGGGTCGACCCGGGCGTTGCCGACGGTCGGGCCGCCGGGCAGGTGGACGGCGAGGCGGTCCTGGGCGCCGGCGTCGGTGGAGGCCAGGGCGCGGGAGATCGCCTCCTGGTCGGTGGTGATGGCGAGGGCGGGGCCGAGCGCGGCGGCCTGCCGCTGGGCGGTGGTGAAGGCCCGGTCGCGGGCGGTGTGCTGGACGACCAGGCCGAGCGGGATGAGGAACGCCAGGGCGACCATGACGGTGCCGGCGATGGCGGCCTTGACCATCGCCCAGCGCAGCGAGCGGAGCAGGCGCTTCATGTCGTGCACCCGACCGGTTCCGAGGGGGCTTCCAGCCGGACGCCGACGCCGCGCACGGTGTGCAGGTAGCGCGGGCTGGAGGCGGTCTCGCCGAGTTTGCGGCGCAGCCAGGAGAGGTGGACGTCGATGGTCTGGTCGCCGCCGTAGGTCTGCCGCCACACCTCGGCGAGGATCTCCTTGCGGGGGACGACCACGCCGGGCCTGGCGGCGAGGAAGGCCAGCAGGTCGAACTCGCGCCGGGTGAGGTCGAGGCGCTGCCCGTCGAGCAGGGCCTCGCGGCGTTGCGGGTCGATGGCGAGGCCGCCGACGCGCAGGATCTGAGGGGCCATCAGGGCGCCGCCGCCGAGTCTGCGCAGGACGGCGGTCATCCGGGCGGTGAGGTGTTCGCCGGAGAAAGGTTTCACCAGGTAGTCGTCGGCTCCGTCGTTGAGCAGCCGCACGATCTCCGCCTCCTCGTCCCGCGCCGTGGAGATGATCACCGGCACGTTGGTCAGTCCGCGGATCATCTTGAGCGCCTCGCTGCCGTCCAGATCGGGCAGTCCCAGATCGAGGATCACCAGGTCGCAGCCGACCTGGGCGACTTCGCGGAGCGCCTCCAGGGCGGTGCCGACGGAGCGCACGGCGTGGCCGGAGTCGGCCAGATGGCGGATCAGGGCGGAACGCACAAAGGGGTCGTCCTCGACCACAAGCACTGTTGCCATGGGGCTGCACGGTACGGCATGCCGACCCATTGGTCTGTACCTCGGGGGCCCGGGCCGTCCGGCCGCGGGCCGCCGCGCGGAGCTGACGGGTCGTCCGAAACCGTGATCCGCAAGGTTGCTGGGTATTGACCGGGGCCCTGACCTGCTCGTGACCTTCGTACGGCAGGATGGGCCCGCGATGCGGAGCGGATGGGTTCAACTGGGCGCCTGGACGGCGGCCACCGGGGCGGCGGTGGCGCTGTCCTGGCTCGGTGTGCACGCGGTGCTCGCCGACACGGTGTTCGAGGGGCCGGTGGCGCTGCCGCCGCCGACCACGGCCTCGGCGGCGGCGCCGGCCCGCCGCCGCGGCGACCGCTCCGCCCTCGTCGGCCTCCGCCCCGCCGGCCGGCTCGGCCACCCCGCGCCCGGCCCGGATCCCGACCCGACGCCGACCCGGGGCCAGGCGTCGCCGTCCCGCAGCACCTCGGCGGCCCGCCGCACACCGAGCCCGACCGGCACGGTGCACAGCTACATCCTGCCGGGCGGCCGGGTGGCGCTCGATCTGCGGGCGCACGACGCCGAGTTGGTGTCGGCGACGCCGGAGGCGGGCTGGGCGATGCAGGTCTGGCACGGCGACCAGTGGATGCGGATCGTCTTCAGCAAGGACGACCGGGCCTCGCAGGTGTACGTGACCTGGAACGGCTACCAGCCGGACGTGCAGGTCGTCCCGGGCTGACCCGCCGCCGTGCGCGCACCGCCCCCGGGGCCGAACGCGCAGGTCGTCCGGGCCGGCCCGCGGCGGTTCGGGGCTGACGGGCGGGCCGCGGCGACCGCACAATGTCCGTCGACGCCCGCACCACCGAGGAGCCGCCCGTGCCCCCGCACCCCGATGCCATCGACGCACTGGACGGACGGCTGATCCGGCTGCTGGCCGAGGAACCGCGGATCGGGGTGCTGGAGTGCTCGCGCCGCCTGCAGGTGGCCCGCGGCACGGTGCAGGCCCGGCTGGACCGCCTGCAGGCGCGCGGGGTGATCGGCGGGTTCGGGCCGCAGGTGGACCCGGCGGCGCTGGGCTACCCGGTGACGGCGTTCGCCACCCTGGAGATCTCGCAGGGGCAGGGCGCGGACGTGCGGGCGCACCTGGCGGCGGTGCCGGAGGTGCTGGAGCTGCACACCATCACCGGGCACGGCGACATGCTGGTGCGGATCGTGGCCCGGTCGAACGCGGATCTGCAGCGGGTGATCGACCGGGTGGTGGGCTTCGACGGGATCGTCCGGGCGTCCACCGCGATCGCGCTGGAGAACCCGGTGCCGTACCGGGTGCTGCCGCTGGTCGAGCAGGCCGCGGGGGCGGCGGCCGGGGCATGACATCCGGCCGTTCCCGGCCGCTTGGCGTGTCCACGGGTGACGCCGGACGATTTTTGGCATATGCCTATGGCTCGTGCACGCAATGAACGCAGCCTTGAGCCCACGGACCACCCACCCTCAGGGTCCGCC
>NZ_KK853997.1:3117722-3204851 GCF_000696185.1 Kitasatospora cheerisanensis KCTC 2395
AGGGCCGGTACCGCACCGGGCCGGCGGTGTCCGGGCTGAGCGGGGACGACTGCCCGGACGGCCGGGTGGCGGGCCGGAACCGGCTGGACGGGCTGCTCGGCCGGATGTCCCACGAGCTGAAGGCCGCCGTGCACTTCTCCCGGTACAAGGACGGCGAGGTCGAGCTGGTCGCCGCCCGGGCCGCGCCCGGCACCACCACCGCCGACCCGGAGCGCTTCCGGGCCGGCGCGCACGCCCACGCCAGCGGCAAGACCCTGCTGGCGCTGATGTCCGCCGAGGAGCGGCGCTCGCACCTGGAGCGCTACCCGATGGTGCCGTTCACCCCGTACACCCTGCGCGAGCCGGCCCACCTGCCGCTGCTGCCCGGGCCGGGGCCGCAGCGGGCCGCGCCGATCACCCAGTACCAGGAGTACGAGCTGGGCCTGGTCTCGGCGGCGGTGCCGATCGTGATGGGCAGCGACCTCGCGGCGATCGCGGTGGCCCTGCCGCTCTCCCAGGCGCACCGGTTGACGGCGGTGGCCGGGAAGCTCCGCGACCGGGTCGGCGAGGACCTGGTGACGGCGGCGTTCGGGCTCTGAGGACGCCGAGGACTCCGAAGACTCCGGGGGAAGGGGCCCGGCCCACGGGGCGCCGGGCCCGGCTCAGCAGTGCGGGACGGCGCCGCCGTCGCGCAGCGCCTGGAGCGCGGCGATCGAGTCGGACAGCGTGTCCACCGGCACCAGTTGCAGGCCGGCGGGGGTGTTGACCTTGCCCTGCGCGCACTCGCTGCGCGGCAGCAGGAACACGGTGGCCCCGTCGCGGGCCGCCGCCTGGGTCTTCAGCGGGATGCCGCCGACCGCGCCGACCCGCCCGTCCGGGTCGACCGTGCCGGTGCCGGCCACGGTGCGGCCGCCGGTGAGGTCGCCGCCCCGGCCGTCGCCGGCGAGCTTGTCGACGATGCCCAGGGCCAGCATCTGGCCCGCGCTCGGGCCGCCGATGTCGCCGAGGTCGATGCTGACCTTCACCTGCTCCGGCGAGAGCTTCAGGTAGCCCAGGGCGGCCAGCGCCGCGTTGTCCTGGGACTCCGTCATCTGCTGGGTCGTCACTTCCTGGGCCTTGGCCGGGTCGGTCTGCGGGTAGACCTCGGCGGTGGGCACCACGGCCTGCTTCGGGTCGGCCCAGGCCCGCAGCGAGTCCCACAGCGAGTTGCGGTAGCCGGGGTTGGTGGCCGTGATGGTGACCGCCCGCAACTGGCCGTCGGTGGCGCGCTGCTGCGCCCCGGTGATGGTGATGACCGGGCGGCCCTGGTACGCGCCGAGGGTGTCGGCGGTGACGCCGGGCTGCTCCAGGGTGAAGGGCAGCGGCACGAACGCGGCCACCGCGAACAGGGCCACCACCGGCAGCGCGCACAGGGCCAGGGCGCGGCTGCGCGGGGCGGTCAGGGCCGGGGGCAGGTTCAGGGAAGGCACATCCGGCATCCAAACACACCCGGGCGGCCGCCAGGGACGGCCGCGCGGATCCGGGCCGTCCGATCAGCGCAGCGCGTCGGCGACCTCGGTGGCGGCCTCCACCACGCGCGGGCCGACCCGTTCGGGCACCAGTCCGTTGAGCATCACCACGCCGACGCTGCCCTCGATGCCGCTCAGGCCGATCAGTGCGGCGGCGGCGCCGCTGGCGCCGGACTGCTCCTCGGCGCGGGTGATCACGAAGCCCTGTTCGGGGCGGCGCTGGCCGGGGAAGGCGCGGGACTCCAGGATGGCGCGGCCGGCCGCGCTCTCGGTGAGCGGGTGGCGCAGGCCGGTGCGGTAGGCGACGTGGAAGTCGGTCCAGGTCGGTTCGACCACGGCGACGGCGAGCGCCTCGTTGCCGTCGACCAGGGTGAGGTGGGCGGTGGCGCCGAGGTCCTCGGCGAGCGAGCGCAGCGCGGGCAGCGCGGCCTCGCGCAGCAGCGGGTGCACCCGGTGGGCGAGCCGGAGCACGCCGAGGCCGACCCGGGCGCGGCCGCCGATGTCGCGGCGGACCAGGCCGTGCTGTTCCAGGGTGGCCAGCAGGCGGTACACGACCGTGCGGTTGACGGCCAGCCGGGCGGCCAGCTCGGTCACCGTCAGCCCGCGCTCGGAGTCGGCGAGCAGTTTCAGTACCCGGACACCCCTGTCCAGGGTCTGGGAGGTCTCAGCAGTCACGAACGCCAGGTCCTTTCCGCGGCGAGTCCGACCCTACGGCACAACTGCCGTGGGGCGCACCGGAATTGATCACACGCCAGAGGGGTGGACGGCGTGGGAGTCCGGCCTCGGCGAGGTACGCCGGTCGCTGGGCTCCGCGGGTTCCCGGCCGGGCCGATGGGTGGGGCCCGGACGAGTTGGGGAGACGCTAGTGAACAGGAGGTGCGCTGGGGAAGTGGTTGTTCAAAATCCGGTCCACATCGTTGGAAAGTCGCGATGAAAAAACGGACAAGCCCGGCAAAATCACGGCCCCGACCGGACTGGTGTTCGATATCTGACCGGTAGCCGGACAGCGGTCCCCTCCGCCGGGGGCGTCAGAACAGGTTGCGGCCGACGGTCCAGAGCACGGCGGCGGTGAGCACCGCGGCGACCCCGCGCGGGCCGAGCCGCAGCTTCCAGCGCCGGCCGGCCAGTCCGTGGCGCAGCCGGACGGCCCACCAGGCGGCGACGAACGGGAGGGCGAGCAGCAGCGCGGCGTTGTCGTGCCAGGCGGCGAGCAGGTCGCCGTGCAGCAGGTCCCAGGCCATCCGGGTGCCGCCGCAGCCCGGACACTGGAGGCCCGTCACCCGGCGCCAGGGGCAGAACGGCAGCAGCTGGCCGGACAGGTGCGGGTCGCGGGAGTACAGCCAGCCGGCGCCGGCGAGTCCGGCGGCGAGCAGGCCGAGCGGGGCGGCGGCGGGGTGCCGCAGCGGCGCGAACGGCGAACGGCCGGCACCCCCGTCGCGGGTGTCCGCGGGTCGGGGGCGCCGGCCGTTCGCCTCGGTGCGCAAGGTCAGCCGCGCAGCTTGCGGCCCTGGGCGTCGGTGCGGTCGTCGGAGACCAGGAACAGGATGCCGTCGATCAGGGCCCAGACGCCGAAGCCGCCGCAGGTCAGCAGCTGGGCGATGCCCATGCCGACGTGGCCGGTGTAGAAGCGGCCGATGCCGAGGCCGCCGAGCAGGATCTGCAGGACGCCGGCGACGATCTTGGACTTGTCGGACAGCTCGGGGTTCTGGTTGGGGTACGCCACCGTGGGCTCCTCTTCGGGGTGCGGGCCGGAGCGTCGGACGGGACGGCATCGGCAGGTCTTCCGCATGCCGAGGTGCACCACGCGTGATGGCCCCCCAGCACCGGCATGCGGAAGATTAGCGGATGATCAGGCTTCCCGTCTGCACACTTTCTTTGCCGAGCCTTGAAACAATCCGACGACCCGTCGGCGACCGGCGTGACTCTCCGTCAGCCCTGGGTCGCCCACTCGCGGATCCGGCCGATCCGCGCCTTCAGCTGATTGGCCGTGGCCTGCGCGGTGAGCGGCCCGCCGCACTGGCGGCGCAGCTCGTTGTGGATGGTGCCGTGCGGCTGGTTGGTGCGGTGGTGCCAGGCGGCGACCAGCGTGTTCAACTCCTTGCGCAGCTCCCGCAGTTCCTGATGGGTGACCACCGGCCGCTGCTCGGCGGGCAGTTCGATCAGGTCGGCCTCCTCGGCGGGCCGGGCCTTGGAGCGCTGGATCTGCCGGTGCTGACGTTTCTGCAGCAGCATCTGCACCTGGTCGGGTTCGAGCAGGCCCGGGATGCCGAGGTAGTCCTCCTCCTCCTCGCTGCCCGGGTGCGCCTGCATGCCGAACTCCATGGCGTTGTACAGCACCCGGTCGAAGACCGCCTCGCTGCCCAGCGCCTCGTAGGAGAACTCCTCGCTGCCGGTGTCCGGCCCGTCGTTGGCCTTCTCGGCCTCGGCGAGCAGCCGGTCCTCCTCGTCGAACAGCCCCTCGCCCTCCTTCTTGGGGCGGTCCAGGACGTGGTCGCGCTGCAGCTCCATCTCGTTGGCGAAGCCGAGCAGCATCGGGATGGTCGGCAGGAACACCGAGGCGGTCTCGCCGCGCTTGCGGGCGCGGACGAAGCGGCCGACGGCCTGCGCGAAGAACAGCGGGGTGGAGATCGAGGTGGCGTACACGCCGACGCACAGCCGGGGCACGTCGACGCCCTCGGACACCATGCGGACGGCGACCATCCAGCGCGAGGTGCCCTCGGCGTAGTCGGAGATCCGCTTGGACGCCTCGGTCTCGTCGGAGAGCACCAGGGTGACCTTCTCGCCGGTGATCTCGCGCAGCATCTTGGCGTAGGCGCGGGCCACCGTCTGGTCGGTGGCGATGACCAGGCCGCCGGCGTCCGGGATGCCCTTGCGGACCTCGGTCAGCCGGCGGTCGGCGGCCTGCAGCACGGCGGGGATCCACTCGCCCTGCGGGGACAGCGCGGTCCGCCAGGCCTGGGCGATCAGGTCCTTGGTCATCGGCTCGCCGAGCCGGGCCTCCAGCTCGTCGCCGGACTTGGTGCGCCAGCGCATGTTGCCGGAGTAGCTGAGGAAGATCACCGGCCGGACGACGTGGTCGGCGAGCGCGTGCCCGTAGCCGTAGGTGTAGTCGGCGACCGACTTGCGGATGCCGTCGCTGCCCGCCTCGTAGGCGACGAACGGGATCGGGTTGGTGTCCGAGCGGAACGGCGTACCGGTGAGGGCCAGCCGGCGGGTGGCGGGCTCGAAGGCCTCGAAGCAGGCCTCGCCCCAGGACTTCGAGTCGCCGGCGTGGTGGATCTCGTCCATGATCACCAGTGTCTTGCGGGCCTCGGTGCGGTTGCGGTGCAGCATCGGGTTGACGCCGACGCCCGCGTAGGTGACCACGATGCCGTGGTAGTCCTTCGACAGCGGACCCGAGGAGTACGCCGGGTCCAGCCGGATGCCTATCCGGGCGGCGGCCTCGGCCCACTGCTTCTTCAGGTGCTCGGTGGGGGCGACGACGGTGATCTGCTGCACCAGGTGGTTGTGCAGCAGGTAGGACGCCAGGGTCAGGGCGAAGGTGGTCTTTCCGGCGCCCGGGGTCGCGACTGCCAGGAAGTCCCGGGGCTGCTTCTCGATGTACTTGTCCAGGGCGCCCTGCTGCCAGGCGCGGAGCCGGCCGGCGGTGCCCCAGGGGGCGCGGCCGGGGAAGGCCGGGGAGAGGTGCGCGGCGGCGGAGGTTCCGGTGGGTCGCGGGTGGGTGCTGTCGGCGTGCGAGAACAGCGGGGCCATCGCGGAGGAGGCGGCGGTAGTCACGGTCTCCGAACGGGGTCGTCGCAGGTCAGGGCCTGTGCGAGGCCCGTCTCCCGCGGTCGGCGGGCGGTCGTGGAACCCGCCCAGCCTAGCTCCTCCCGGGGCCCGGACCGCGGCGACGGCACGCCCCTGTGGCGCGCGTCCCACTCCCCCCGCTCGGCCCTCACCGCACCTTCACGCGGCACGGCAGGCCGTTCAGCGTGATCGCCGCGGGGGCGGCCGCCGGGCGCTCCGCAGTGCCGGTGAATCCGGTCTCGGCGCTCGCGCCGGGCCGCAGCACGGCCCCGTCGCCGAGCAGCACCGCGCCCGCCGTCTCCTGGGCCCGCCCGGCGCCCGACCGGCCCGCCACCAGGTGCTCGCCGTCGCCCAGCGGCCAGCGCAGCGTCCAGCCGCCGATCGGGCGGTCGGAGGTGTTGCGGACCGTCAGCCAGGCGGTGAACCGGCCGCCGGCCTGCGCGGTGACCCGGGTGCTGACCTCGCAGCCGGGCTCTCCGCCGCGCAGCCCGGCGGTGCCGGCCAGCGGCGGCATCAGCGCGGCGAGCAGCGCCATCGCGCTGCCGACCAGTCCGGCCAGGCCGAGGTTGACCCGGCGCAGCACGGTGAGCCGGCCGCGGCAGTCCGCGCAGTGCGGCAGGTGCTGTTCGACCCGCTGCTCGGCGCGCCGTCCGGCCCGGCCGCGGGCGTGCCCGGCCAGCGTCTGCCAGTGGCCGGCGCAGCGGGGGTCGCGCGGGGTGCCGGGGTAGGCCCGCAGGTAGGCCAGCCGCAGGCCCTCGCGGGCGCGGTGCACCAGGACGGCCGCGGCGCCGCGCCGCACGCCGAGCCGGGCGCCGATCTCGGCGGGCGGCAGGCCCTCGACCTCGGCCAGCCAGAGGGCGTGCGCCCACCGGTCGGGCAGCTCGGCGAGCAGGCGGCGCATCCGGTCGGTCTCGGCGACCCCGGCGGCGTGGTCCTCGGTCGCGCCGCCGGGCAGGTCCGGCGCGGCCTTCTCGCGGACCGGCGCGGTGGCCAGGTGGCGGACGGTGGTGGCCAGGTAGGCGCGCGGGTCGTCGATCCGCTGTCCGGCGGCGAGCCGCCGCCACACCCGCAGGTGGGCCTCGGCGACCAGGTCCTCGGCCTGCCAGTGGTCGCCGCCGGTCAGCCGGCCGGCGTAGCGCAGCAGGCCGCGGTGGTGGCTGCGGTACAGCTCGGTGTACGCGGCGAGCGGTGGGCGCTCGGCCGTCCGCAGTGGTGACTCGGCCATCTTGTCCTCCCCTGGCCCGGCCGGACGGGCGGCGGTCCGGCCGACCTCGATCCTGCCCGGGCGATCGGCCGCATGCCCACAACACCCCCACATCTGCCGTCCGATTTGCCCGGTTGATCCCTCCGCCTGTGGCGCAGATCACTCGAAAGGACCCCAAAACCGGTGTAATTCCTCCCACCCCTTCCGACTCTTCACTCACGGGAGGCGACACCGGTCGCACCCCGCGCACCCCCACACCCCCGGAGGAATCGTCGTGTCCGCAGCGCCCGCGCCGGTAGAACAGACCGTCCAAGCCCGACTGATCCTCGGCACCCACCGCTCCGCCCTGCTGCGGGTCACCCTGCGCTACCGCTGCACGGACCCGCTGGCGGTCCGGATGGCCTTCCCCGCCGAGTACGCCCTGGACGCCGCCGAGCCCGACCCCTACGACCCGAACGCGCCGCGCGACCCCCACGACCCGTTCGATCCGGTCGACGCCGCGGGCCCGGCCGGGCCCGAGATCGAGTGGGTGTTCGCCCGGCAGCTGCTCGCGGCCGGCCTGGACCTGCCGGCCGGCGAGGGGGACGTCCGGATCCGGCCCGCGTTCGGCCTGCGCACCATGGTCGAGCTGCGCTCCCCGGAGGGCGTCGCGCTGCTCCAGTTCGCCCGCAACGACCTGCGCCGCTTCCTGTGGCGCAGCCACCTGGCGGTGCCGGAGGGCCAGGAGCTGCGGCACCTGGACTGCGACCGGGCGCTCGCCCAGCTGCTGGCCTGAGCTCCCGGCGACGCCCGGCCAGCCCGCCGGGTGCCCGTCAGGCGCGGAGGGTGCGCACCAGGTGCGCGTACACCACCACGTTCCCGTCCCAACCGCCCTCGCGGGTGTAGCCGCCGCCGCAGGTGATCAGCCGCAGTTGGGCGTCGGGGGTGGCCGCGTACACCTTGGCGTCGGGGAAGTCCCGCTTCGGGTAGGCCTCCACGCCGTCCACCTGGAACCAGGCGGTGGCCCGGTCGGCCCGGGCGACCTCCACCAGGTCGCCGCGGTGCAGGGCGCCCAGCCGGTAGAACACCGCCGGCCCGTGCGCGGTGTCGACGTGCCCGGCCAGCACGGCCGCGCCGCTCGACCCGGGGGCCGCGCCGTCGCGGTACCAGCCCGCCAGGTTGCCGTCCGTCCCGGGCGGCGGCTGCAGGCGGCCCTCGCCGTCCAGGCCGAGCCGGGCCACGGGGGCGTCCACGCCCAGGGCGGGGATCCGGACCCGGACCGGCGGCGACGGCGGCAGCGGCGGCACCGCGGGCCCCACCGGCGTGCCGTCGTACGCCTGCGCCGCGGCCGGGGCCGGGGGCAGCACGCCCTCCAGTCCGCCGTGCAACAGCAGCGCCCCCGTCACGATCGCCCCGGCGGCCAGTGCCGCCCCGGCCCATGCCCGCTCGACCACCGCATCCTCCGCCCGCGCCGACCCGTCCCGTCCAGTCAACCGACCGCAGCCCGGCCCGGCACGCCCGGCGCACCGCGCGGGTGACGGCCCGTCAGGATCGGTCCGCCCGGCGGCCGCGGCGCAGCCGGGGCGGGTCAGGAAGCCCTCGGCGAGCGCGTTGGCGAGGCCGATCGCGGGCAGTTCGGAGGCCTTCTCGTACAGCACGTAGCGGGGTTCCCAGTGCGGCCGGTAGCGGGCGTTGGCCCGGTACAGGGACTCCAGCTGCCACCAGCGCGACAGGAACCGGAGCACGCCGCGCCACAGCCGCAGCACCGGTCCGGCGCCGAGCCGTTCCTCGAAGACCTCGCGGAACATCGCGAAGTTCAGCGACACCCGCCGCACCGGGAGGACGCCGTCCCGGGCCTGTTCGAGCAGCCGCGCCACGGTGTACTCGACCAGCCCGTTGTCGGACTCGCGGTCGCGCCGCATCAGGTCCAGCGACAGCCCCTCCGGGCCCCAGGGCACGAAGGACAGCAGGGCGGCGGTCCGGCCGGCCTCGTCGCGGCACTCGGCGAGCAGGCAGTCGCCGTCGGCGGGGTCGCCGAGCCGGCCGAGCGCCATCGAGAAGCCGCGTTCGGTGCGGCCGTGCCGCCAGGCGTCGGCGAGCCGGACCAGGTCGGCGAACTCCTCGGCGGGCAGGTCGCGGTGACGGCGGATCACCACCCGGTAGCCGGCCCGGGCGACCCGGTTGCAGGTCTGCCGCAGGCCGCGCATCTCCCGCCCGTCGAGGGTGAACCCGGCGGTCTCCACCACCGCCTCGTCGCCGAGGTGCAGCGCCCGCAGCCCGGCGACCCGGGCGTACACGGTGCCGCCCTGCTCGCCGGCGCCGGTGACGGCGGGGATCCAGGCGTGCGCGCGGGCCCGCCGACGCCACTCCTCGATCGCCCCCGGCCAGGCCTCCGGGTCGCCGACCGGGTCGCCGGAGGCCAGCGCGACGCCGTTGACCACCCGGTAGGCGACGGCGGCCTTGCCGCTGGCGGAGAAGCACACCGACTTGTCGCGGCGCAGCGCGAAGTAGCCGAGCGAGTCCCGTCCGCCGTGGCGCTCCAGCAGTCGGCGCAGCTCGGCCTCCTCCTCGGGGCTCTGCCGTTCGCCGCCGCGCGGGGAGCGCAGCAGGATCCGCAGGGTGAGCAGCAGCAGGGCGGTGCCGAGCAGGTTGAGGGTCAGGTCGATCCAGCGCGGCACGTCGACGTCGCCGACCCGGACGACGCCGGACAGGGTGACCAGCCGCAGCAGCCCGTACCGGGCGGCCTCGCCCCAGGACGGTTCGCCGTCGGCGTGCGCGAGCCGGACGGCGACCGCGCCGAGGCCGGTGAGCAGCGCCCCGCCGGCGGCCAGCACGGCGGCGGCCAGCGGCAGGTTGCCGCGTCCGCCGCGCACCCGGAAGACGGGGCGGCCGAGCAGCAGGGCCAGCAGCAGGGCGAGGGTGAGCGCGGCGGACACCCAGTTGAACGGGTGAGCGCGGAACTCGGGGAAGGCCAGCGCCAGCGCGAACAGCGCGGCGTGCACCAGGGCGACGGCCAGCGCGGCGATCCAGGCGGCGCGCTTGCGGCGGCGCAGCATGACGGCGAGCAGCCCGGCCAGCAGGGCGGTGGTGAAGCCGGAGGTGACCAGCGCGGGCGTGAAGTACTCGCCGCGGTCGACCCGTTCGACCTGGGCGCGGAACGGGGCGATCAGCGCGCCGAGCAGGTCGATCACCGTGGCGATCCGCAGGTACCACTGGGCGAACGCGGCGCAGCGCAGCCGCCAGGGCGCGGGCGGCGGCGGTTCGACGGCGGGCGGCGGCTCGGGCGCGGCGGGGCCGCCGGCACAGGCGCGACGGGTCCGGGCTCGGCGTCGGGGGTGCCGGCCAGCAGGTCGTAGGCGGCGGTCTTGGCGGCGACCAGGCGGCGGTGGATGCGTTCCTCGCGCCGCTCGGCGCGGGCCAGGCGGCGCGGCCGGGAGCGGTAGCGCCAGCGGGCCCACGGGCTCTGCGGCCGGGCCAGCCGGAGGGCGCCGACCACGGCGAGCGGCCAGAGCATGATGCCGAGCAGCCCGGTCCAGGTCTTGCCCTTGAGCAGGCTGACCACCACCAGGGCGAGCAGCACGCAGGCCCCGGCCAGGGTGGCCCCGTCGGGGTGGCGGGCGAAGCCGCCGAGCGGGAGTTCGCCGAGCAGCAGCAGCCCGATGGTGGCGACGGCAAGCATCACGGCGTCCACCGAGGTGCGGCCCTGGGTGGACCAGTAGACGTCCTTGAGGTGCAGGACGAGCGCGAACTCGTCCAGCACGAGCCCGCAGCCGACGCCGAACCCGAAGCCGAGCAGGTTCCACCAGGCGCCGCCGTCGCCGCGCAGCGCGAACGCGGCGACGCCGCAGATCAGCAGCAGGGCCTGGCCGAACACCACGTGGTGGATGTGCAGCCCGCCGGGGGTGACGTTGCCGGGCCACCAGCGGACCTGGGCGCGGATCAGGCGGGTGCTGATCCGGATGAACAGGAAGGACAGCACCAGGCCGAGCAGCAGCAGGAACAGCGGCTCCCGTCCGGTGTCGACGATCCGGTCCCGGTAGGCGTCCAGCAGCGACTGCCACATCGGCGGGTGCGACCTCCGTGTCCAGGGTGCGATCCGGTCCTGCCATCTGACGCCAGGTCAGCTGCCGGACGCCGGTGCCGCTCCGGCCCGGTGCGCCGAACAGGTGACCCTTCCGCTGCGGCGTCCCCCGGTCATCCGTACCCGGGGCCGTGCTTACCGGCGTGGCGCGGCTGCCCGTGCCATGCTGAGGCCGACTCCCCCGGACGACGCATCAGTCATTTCATCTGATGGACCGCCCCTCCGGCCGGTGCCTTCCCCTTACTCCCTGGTGAACGGATGTGAGACATGGACGCCCTCTCCCGCAGGTCGCTGCTGGCCGCCGGTGCGGCGACCGCCGCCACCCTCGCGGCCGGCTGCGCGAGCACCTCCGGGAGCGGGGGCGCCGCCCCGCCCGCCCAGGCCGACGGCCTCACCTCGAACGGCAGCGCCGCGGTCCCCAGGCCCCCCGCCACCCTGATCGGCGACGGCTCCACCTCCGACACCGGCCCGCAGCCCAACCAGCCCACCCCCGAACCGCTCGAACCCGGCCAGAAGCCCCCGCAGTTCGTGGTGTTCTCCTGGGACGGCGCGGGCGAGCTCGACGACCGCCTGTTCAGCCGGTTCCGGCAGCTCGCCAAGGACCACAACGCCGCCATGACCTTCTTCCTCTCCGGCATCTACACCCTGCCCGAGTCGAAGAAGTCGATGTACCACCCGCCGCAGCACCCCGTCGGCGCCTCCGACATCGGCTACCTGAGCGACCAGCACATCCGCGCCACCGTCGAGCAGATCAGCGCCGCCTGGCTGGACGGCCACGAGATCGGCACCCACTTCAACGGGCACTTCTGCGGCTCCAACGGCGGCGGCCGCTGGTCCCCCGAGGACTGGGACAGCGAGATCCAGCAGGCGATGGACTTCGTCATGAACTGGAAGACCAACACCGGCTTCACCGACCTCCCGGCCTTCCCCTTCGACTACCGCAAGGAACTCATCGGCGGCCGCACCCCCTGCCTGGAGGGCCAGCGCGGCCTGCTGCCCACCGCGGTCAAGCGCGGCTGGAAGTACGACAGTTCGGGCCCCGGCGGCCTGCAGATGTGGCCGCAGAAGTTCGCCGGCGGCGCGCTCTGGGACATGCCGCTGCAGTCCATCCCGTTCCCCGGGCACACCTTCCAGGTGCTCTCGATGGACTACAACATCATGTACAACCAGTCCGGCGACAACACCAAGGGCGACCCCGGCCGCCGCGCCTTCTGGCAGACCCAGGCCCGGGACTCCTACCTGGCCGGCTTCGACCGCGCCTACAACGGCAACCGGGCCCCGTTCATCATCGGCAACCACTTCGAGGGCTGGAACGGCGGCATCTACATGAACGCCGTCGAGGAGACCCTGAAGGCGATCGCCGACAAGCCCGAGGTCCGGATGGTCTCCTTCCGCCAGCTCGTCGAATGGCTGGAGGTGCAGGACCCGGCCGTGCTCAAGAAGCTCCAGGCCCTCACCCCCGGCCAGGCCCCCGCCGAGGGCTGGCACAGCTACCTCGGCGGGACGGGCGCCGCGGCCTCCGCCCCGCCCGCCCGTCCGTCCCGCCGGTCGCCGGCGGCAAGTGACACGGGCCCCGGCTCCCCGGCCCTCAGCTTCTCTGCTCTCGGCTCTCGGCTCTCGGCTCTCTGCTTCTCTGCTCTCAGCTCTTCGGCCGGGCCACCGCCGCCCGGCCGGAGAGCGCCGCGCCGACCAGCGCCACCGCCGGCATGGTCAGGAACACCGCCGCGAACGCCCCCGCCGGCAGCGAGGCGTCCCGGGCCACCGCGCTCACCGCGCCGCCGCCCAGCGCCGCGAACAGCACGCCCGCCAGGCCGGTCAGCAGCACGTTGCCCAGCGCGTCGCTCAACTGAAGCGCCGCCGAGTTCTCCCCGGTCTCCTCCGGCGCCGACAGCCGCATCATCAGCACGCTGATGCTGGCGATCGCCAGGCCCATGCCGACCCCGCCGACCGCCCAGGCCACCGCCGTCACCCACACCGGCACCAACGCGAACAGCACCAGCGCCGCCCCGCCGATCGCCACCGCGGTCAGCACGAACCCGTAGCGGATCATCGCCTCCCGGTACCGCTCCGCGCCCGGCCGGCCCTGCAGCCACGACCCGAGCGCCCAGGACAGTCCGCCCGGGGCCAGCGTCAGACCGGCCATCGTCACCGACAGGCCGCGCTGGGTCTGCATCATCAGCGGGATGAACAGCTCGGACGCGAAGAACGCGCCCGCCGCCAGCCCGCGCAGCAGGATCACCGTCGGCAGGCCGCGGGCCGCCCGCAGCGTGCCCTTCGGCAGCAGGCGCAGCACCGCCGGGCCGATCAGCGCCACCCCGGCCGCCGCGGGCAGCAGCGCCCAGCCGTCCAGCCGCTGGCCGGCGTACTGCAGCAGCGCCGCGCCGACCGCGACCATCGCCGCGTCCCGGGTCCGCCGCCAGTCGTACGGCTGCGCGCGCAGCGGCGGCTGGCGGCGCTCCGAGCGGCGCAGCGCCGGGCCCATCACCGCGAGCGGCAGCAGCACCAGCACCGGCACCGCGAGGAACACCCAGCGCCAGCCGAGGTGCTGGGTGACGGCGCCGGAGATCACCGGGCCGAGGATCGACGGCAGCACCCAGGCCGCCGAGAACGCCGCGAACACCGCCGGCCGGAGCCGCTCGGGGAACGCCCGGCCGACCACCACGTACAGCGCGACGATCACCAGCCCGCCGCCGAGGCCCTGCACCGCCCGGCCCGCGACGAACATCCACATGTTCACCGCGGTGCCCGCCGTCACCAGTCCGGCCGCGAACACCGCGATCCCGCTGAACAGCGGCGCGAGCGGCCCGCGCCGGTCGCACCACTGCCCGGAGACCACCATCGCCAGCAGCGTGGTGGTGAAGTACGCGGAGAACGCGAACGCGTACAGGCCGATGCCGTCGAGCTGCCGGGCGGCGGTCGGCATCGCGGTGTTCACCGCGGTCGCCTCGAAGGCCAGCAGCAGCACCACCGAGACGATGCCCAGGGTCAGCGCCCGCCAGGGGCCGCCGAGCACTCCTGAGGTGCCGTCGTCGTGGTCGTCGGGTATCTGTCGCGGTGCTGCCGGTTCGGCCTGGGAGGTGGTGGTCACCTCGATATGGTAAGTGCCGTCACGGCATTTTGATCCTGACCTCGGGGCGGAACGGGACTACCCCGCCAGGCCTAGGACCTCGGCCGATCGTCAGTGGAGCGCCTTCAGGCCGACCACGCCGGCGACGATCAGCACCAGGCAGGTGACCCGGGCCGCGCTCACCGTGTCCCCCATCGCCGCCATCCCGTACAGCGCCGTGCCCACCGCGCCGATGCCGACCCACACCGCGTAGCCCGTCCCCAGCGGGATCGACCGCATCGCGTACGCCAGCCCGCCCATGGACAACGCCAGCGCCACCGCGAACACCAGGCTCGGCACCAGCCTCGAGAACCCCCGGCTGCACTCCAGGGCCACCGCCCAGACGGTCTCCAGCACACCGGCGACGATCAGAACCATCCACGCCATGACGACGGACTCCTCGCAGTAGTCGAAACACCTACCGCGCCGTCTTGTCATACCGGGTACGACGCACCTCGTCCGGGACGGGCCACCAGCACCCGCCTCGCTTCCGACCGTAGCACAGCCCCGGCCCAGGAATTCCTCCCCGAATTACCGCCATCTATTGACGCCGCACCGAAGCCGCCCGCTATAGTGAATTCACCGGAACGAACCGGAGCAGCCCCACGGACGGCAGGAGAAGGCGATGAACAGGAAGACGGTGGCCCTCGCAGCGCCCCGCACCTGTGCCCCCTGTCCCGGCTGCCGGTGTTCCCTCTCCTGTTGCGCCTGACCGCAACCCCCCGCGCCGACAGGCTCGTTGACGCCTGCGCGCACCCTCTCACGACCGTGTGCCCGAGTGGTTCAGGGAACCGTCTGCAAAACGGTTTACACGGGTTCGATTCCCGTCACGGTCTCTTTCCGGAATTCACCGGCCGCCATTTCCGCACCACGGCGCCCGGTGAATTCCGCTGCCATTTTCCACCGGGCTTTTCCTTCCCGTACCGCCGGGACGCCCGGAAAAGGCGACGGGCGCCGGTGCCGGTCCCTCAGGACCTCCACCGGCGCCCGCCGTACCGTGTGCCCGCTACTCGATGACCGGCGGGTTCGCCGTGCCACCGCGCCAGGTCTCCTCGTCCTCGGTCAGGTAGTCGGGACGGTGACCCTCGTTCTTCTTCTTCCGGTTGGCGCCACCGGAGCCCGGCGCGCCGTGCATGCCGGCCGCGCCGCCCTGTCCGGCGCCCCGGCCCTTGCCGATGCCCGAACCGCCCTCGGTGAAGGCCCGGCCGCCGGCGCCGCCGGCCTTGGCGCCGCCGATCGTGCCACCGGCCTTGCGCACCAGGCCGCTGCCACCCTTGGCACCGCCGCCCTTCGCGCCACCGGCGCCACCCATGCCGCCACCGTGCATGCCGCCCATGCCGCCGGCGCCCGTCGCGCCGCGGCCGCCCGCGGCGCCGGCACCGGTACCGGCACCACCGGCCCCGGCGCCGCCGACCTTGCCCGCGCCACCGACTCCGCCGGCACCGCCGGCCTTGCCCGTGCCGCTGCCGCCGCCGGTACCGAGACCACCCGTCCCGAGACCGCCGGTACGACCGCCGCCGGACCCGCCGCCGGGAATGTAGCCACCGCCACCGATGCCCGGCACGATGCCGCCGCCACCGATGCCACCGCCACCGATCCCGCCACCGCCGGTCCCGGGCCCGGGCAGGGTTCCCACCCCGCCCGGCAACCCGCCCCCGGGCACCCCGGGCAGCCCGCCACCGGTCTCCGGCGGCTTCCACCCGTCAAGCCCGGTCGACGGAGGCGTCACCGGCCGCACCGGATCGATCCCCGGGTAAATCGTCTCCTTGTGCTGCCCCGGATCCGTCGGCTGCGGAACCCCCGGCGTCGGCACCGTCGGCTGATGCCCCGGCACGAACCCGGGCGGATTCGTCTGCTGCGGCGGCAACTTGGGCGGCAACATGGGGGGCGGCGGCGACACCGGCGGAATGCTGCCCTTGCCACCCGGGTCGTCCGGCTTGGGCGGGTAGGGCTGGCCGCCCTCCCACTGCCCCTGCCCGTCGTCCGGCGCGGGCATCTGGGCCGCGGCCTGCTCGTAGTAGGGCGCCAGGTACTCCATCGTTCCGATGGCGTACTGGTGCTGGATCTCCGTGGCGGACAGCTCGTCGTAGTTCTTGTTGACCGCCGAGAAACGGTCCATGCCGGCCGCCAGGTCGGCCTTGAACTGCGCGTCCGACCGGTCTCCGAGGTCACCGATGAACTTCAGGCCGCTGTCCAGGTGACTGGGCACGCTGATCTGCGACATCTGGTCCTTGGTCGCCCGCAGGGCGTTCGCCGCGAGGTGCATCGCCGAGGATGTCTTGGCAGCGTGCTCAGCCGTGTTGGAGAGGCTGGTCTGGATCTGCGCGGCCTTGGCCGCGAAGCCCTGGGCCGCGGCACCGTCCCAGTTCGACATGGCGTGCTCGACGGCCTGCTGGAGTTCCGCCGCGGCGGACTGCAGATCGGTGCTGGCCATACCCCAGTGCTCTGCGGCAGAGGTGAGGTTCTCGGGGCGGGCGTTCGACACCATCCCCTTGAGGGGGATCAGTGCCTGCTGCTCGAACTCGTGAATCCGGTCTGCCATGTCAGCCCAACTCCTGCTGGTACTTCACCATGGTGGCCTCGTTCTCGGCTTCCTGACCCTTGTAGGCGCTGTTGGCCGTGTGGGTCTTGTCCCCGAACTCGTTGATCAGCCCGTTCAGCCCGTTGATCGTGTCCTTGAGCCAGAGCTGAACCCGCGAGTGTGCCTGGTACAGCGTGGTGGCATGGCTGAAGTTCGCGCCGAAGTCGGACTCGGCAAGCGCAGTACCGTGACTGCTCTTGTCTGCTGTCTGAGCCATGTTCTGCTGGATCTGCCGCAGTCGTTTCACGACTGCCTCCAGCTCGTCTGTGTTGACGCGGAATCCGTCGGCCACGTGGCCCTCTCCTCCCCCTGGAGTGTCGAATGCTTCCCCGTTCGCGCACCCAACCAACCTGCGCCAAGGTTCAGTTAGTCGGAGCGGTCAATCGTATCGCTAACACTGTGCCTACACCCATACACCGTCAGCGCTGGGATTGTCCGCCGTCAGGACCGTAGGGGTTCTGGTACGGGTTCTGCGGCGGGTAGCCGGGCGGCGGGGCCTGGTTCCCGTACTGCGGCGGGTACCCGGGTGCCGGCGCCTGCCCGCCGAACTGCTGTTGCGCCGACGGCCAGTTCGGCGCCGTGCCGTACGGCGGCTGCTGTTGCGGCTGGACGGGCATCGGGGCCGGCCGGCGCCGGTTCCTGGCCACCACGACGACGATGATGACGATCACCAGGACAGCGATACCGGCCCCGACGACGCCGATCATGACGCCGGCGCTCGTACCTGACGCATCGTCACGGGACGCGCTGGGGAGTGTCGGCAGCGTGTCGCCCGGTGCGGCCCCACCGGCGGAGTCGCCTCCGGCCGTCGGCGAGGAGGTGGAGCCCGTTCCGGCCACGGCGGCGAGCGGCCCCTGCGCCGGACCCGCGGGGATGTCCTTAGTCAGTGCGTCGTAGGGCGAGAGAATCCCGTAGCCGTAGTGCGGGTCCGGCACCTTCCCACCCTTGAGTCCGGCGGGAACGCTCGCCGACTTGATGAGCCGGTTGGCCACTTGACCGGCCGTCAGCTTCGGGAACTTCGCCCGGACCAGAGCCGCGGCCGCCGCGACGTAGGCGGTGGAACCGGAGGTTCCGTCGGCGATGTAGTACGGGCTGCCGGGCGGGCCGCCGGCGGAGACGATCTGCACGCCCGGTGCGGAGATCAGCACCTCGGGACCGTAGTCGGACTTGGACCAACTGGCGTCGTTCTTGTCCGTGGCCCCGACCGCGAGGACGCCGGGTTCGTTGGCCGGGCTGTCGACCGTACCGAGACCGCTGTTACCTGACGACGCGACGATCAGCACGTCGTGCTGGGCGGCGTAGGCGACGGCCTTGGTCAACTCGGGGTCCGACTTCGGCGCCTTCGACCCGCCGAGCGAGATGTTCACGACCTTGGCGTTGTGGTCGACCGCCCAACGGATGCCGTTCGCGGTCTCGCTGGAGCCGTCGGCCGACTTCTTGTAGATGGGGAGGATCTTCGCGCCCGGGGCCAGCCCGACCACGCCCTCTCCGTCGCCATGGCCGTGGCCGGCGATGAGGCTGGCCATGTTCGTGCCGTGGAAGTCGGTGGGCTTCGTGTTGAGTCCCTGGCCGCTCTGGTCGTAACCCGGCAGCACGGAACCCTCGAGGTCCGGGTGCGAGGCGTCCACTCCCGAGTCGATCACTGCGACGATCACGCCGTCGCCCTTGCTGACCGACCACACCTTCTTGAGGTCGAAGTACGAGTTCGCCCACTGCCCGTCACGAACCTGGTCCGCCGAGGCCACCGGGGCGGCCGTGAACAGCAACGCCCCCGCCACTGTTGTCGCGCCGAGCACACGCATCGCCTTGGTCAGCGTCATCAGTACCCCGTCAGTCGATTGACAGCCCGTTCGTTCTCGCAACGCCCCCGGAACGCGGGACGAGCCGATCGTATCGTCCGTCATGGCTCCCCGCGCAGACCCCGTGACGGGTGCTCCGATATTCACCTGCACATGACCCGATCGCGCTGTTCCCACCGGTTCGGACTGCCGAACCGCCCTGTATCCGCCCCGCCCCCACCCGCGGTCCGGGCAGGTCCGGTCGGCGTCGCCGCCCTCCAACTCCTTGACGTGTCGGGCCTTCTGCGCGTTCCACCGTCACCTGCCTCCGTGCCAGTGCTGCTGGGGGTGGCCCGGCTGCTGCCCGTACGGCCCGGGCGGGCCGTACCGCGGCTGCTGGACCGGCGGCCACCCGGGCGGGGGGACAGCGGGTGCGGCGCGGCGGCGGGACCTGGCCATCACCAGCACGGTCACGACCAGCAGCAGGATCACCGCCCCGCCCGCAACGGCCAGGATCAGCGCCGGCGCCGGTCCGGACGGATGCTGCTGCAGGGGCAGGGCGGCCTGCGCGGGATCGGTGTCCGGCGGCGTCGTCGGGTCGGCGACTGCCGCGAGCGGGCCCTGCGCCGGGCCGGCGGGGATGTCCTTCGTGAGCGCGTCGTACGGCGAGAGGATTCCGTACCCGTAGTGCGGGTCCGGGAGCTTCCCGCCCTTCAGTGCGGCGGGTGCCTTGGCCGACTTGACCAGCCGCTCGGCCACCTGACCGGCGGTCAGTTTCGGGTACTTCGCCCGCACCAGGGCGGCGGTGCCCGAGACGTAGGCGGTCGCGTCGGACGTGCCGTCGCCGATGCAGTACTGGCTGCCCGCACAGGCGCCGGCGCTGACGATGCGCACACCGGGCGCGGAGATCAGCGTCTGCGCCCCGTAGTTCGACTGGGCCCAGATCCGCCCGGTGCGGTCGATCGCACCGACCGCGAGCACGCCGGGTTCGTTGGCCGGGCTCTCCACCGAGCCGAGGCCGCTGTTGCCGGTCGGGCCGACGATGAGCACGTCGTGCTGCACGGCGTACGCGACCGCGTCGGTCAGCGCGGGGTCGGAGCCGGCCGCGTCCGGGCTGCCCAGCGAGATGTTGACGACCTTGGCGCCGTGGTCGACGGCCCAGCGGATGCCTTTGGGGACGGCGTCGGCGCCGCCCGCGCCGTCCTTGTAGATCGGGAGGATTTTCGCGTCGGGAGCGAGTCCGAGCACGCCGTCCGTCCCGTGCCCGTGGCCGGCGATCAGGCTCGCCATCTTGGTGCCGTGTGCCTCGGTCGGCTTCGTGCTGAGGCCCTGGCCGCTCGGGTCGTAGCCCTCCAGCACCGAACCGGCGAGGTCCTGGTGCGAGGCGTCCACGCCGGTGTCGATGACGGCGACGGTCACTCCGGCGCCCCGGCCGATCGAGCGGACCTTCTCCAGGCCGAAGTACGAGTTCGCCCACTGGTCGTTCCGGACCTGGTCCGCCGCGGACGGCGGCGCGCCGGTGAACAGCGTCGCGCCCGCCAGAATCATGGCGCCGCAGATCCGCAGCACCCCACGCAACCTCATCGACATCCCCCCGCGTCGACTCCCCGCGCGCCCCCGGCGGCCGGGCCCATCGGATCGTAGCGGGTGGGGGGCGGCCGGGGGTCGGGGATGCTCCTATGGCTGTCAAGCCGCAGGAGCCAGGTCGGTTTGAGTGATTTGTGGGGTTGGCGTGCTGGTCAGGGCGCGATAGACCTCGCGGGCGACGAATCGCTTGAGGCAGCGCATGATGTCCTTCTTGGACAGGCCTTCCTTGGTGCGGCGTTCGACGTAGGCGCGGGTGCGTGCGTCGAAGCGCATGCGGGTCAGCACGATGGTGTGCAGGGCGTTGTTCGCGGCCCGGTCGCCGCCCCGGTTGAGGCGGTGGCGGTGGGTGCGGCCCGAGGAAGCGGGGATCGGTGCGACTCCCGCGAGGTGGGCGAACGCCGCCTCGGAGCGCATCCGTTCGGGGTTGTCCCCGGCGGAGGCCAGGAGCTGGCCGGCGGTCTCGGGGCCGACGCCGAACATCTCCAGCAGGGCCGGAGCGGCCTTCTTGACCAGCGGGCCGATCTCCGTGTCGAGCCCGGTGATCTCCTCGTCCATCGCCCGGTGGCGGCGTGCGAGGCGCCGCAGTGCCGCCCGGGTCGCCGCGAGCGGGCCCGAGAGGTCGTCGCCGGGCCGCAGCCGGGCCAGCGTCCGTATGAGTTCTGCCCGTTGCAGGCCGGCGACCTGCTCGCGCAGCGCGGCCGGCGCGGCGACGAGCAGGCCGCGGATCTGGTTCATGGCCTGGGTGCGGGCCTTGACCGCGCTTCGGCGGGCGACCCGCACGACCCGCACGGCCTCGACCAGGCCGTCGCGGCTCTTGGGGACGCCGGTGGCCCGCCCGGACAGCACCGCCGTGGCGGCGGCGTAGGCGTCGATCGGGTCGGACTTGCCCTTCGTTCGTCGGGTCTTGCGGTCGGGCCGGTCGACGTCGACGACCGTGACGCCGGCGGCCGTCAGGACCCGGGCGAGTTCGGCCCCGTAGGCGCCGGTGCCCTCCACCCCGACCGCGCTCGGGATGCCGTGCGAGCGCATCCAGTTCAGCAGGTCCCGGTAGCCGCGGACGGTGGCGGGGAACTCCCGGTCGGCCAGGTGTCGGCCGATGGGGTCGATCACCGCCGCGTGATGGGTCAGGCCGTGGGTATCGACTCCGCCGGTGATCTCCCGGGCGTCATGCGTCATGCTGGTCGTGTCCGTCCTTGCGAGTCCGTTCCGAGGGCGGCACGCGCCGGTCGGGCGGGTGGACAAGACAGTGACGGGGCTTCTGGACCAAGCTCCTATGAAGTCACAAGCGCCCGTCCGGCCGCGTGCGTGGTGATGCCCGACGGGCCGACAAATCCCAAAAAGGACAGTCAAGACGTCAGTCAGGCGGAGAGTCAGACCCGTCGGCAACATCACCACGTCACATCCTCACTGTCAGGCGAGGGTGGCGTCCTCCGGGAGGATGGGGAGGCGGCCTACGGGGAGGCCGGTGGCGGCGCGGACGGCGGCGGCGACGGCGGCGGGGGCGACGACGGCGGGGGCCGCGCTGACGGCCTTCGCGCCGAAGGGGGCGACCACGTCGCGTTCCTCGAGGAGGGCGGCGATCCGGATGTCGGGGGTGTCGAGGGCGGTGGGGAGCCGGTAGCCGGTGAGGGAGGCGTTGAGGGGGACGCCGTGCTCGGTGCGGAGGTTCTCGAGCAGGGCGAGTCCGACGCCCTGGGCGACGGCGCCCTCGATGCGGTTCTCGATCTGACGGGGGTTCAGCGCCCGCCCGACGTCCTGGGCGACGGTCATGTCGACGACCCGGACGGCGCCGAGTTCGATGTCGACGTCGACGACGGCCCGCATCGCGCAGAACGCGATGGAGACGAAGGCGTCGCCCTGCCCGGTCTCGGGGTCGAGGGGCTCGGTGGGGTGCGGCCGGCACTGGGCGGTCGCCCAGAGTTCGCGGCCTTCGAGCGCCTGGCTGACCGGCATCCCGAGCACCCCGTCGTACGAGGTGATCTTCCCGTCGCTGATGGTGAGCAGTTCGACGGACATGCCGAAGTCGGCGGCGATCGGCTGGAGCATCTGGTGACGGACCATCAGCGCGGCCCGTTCGACCGCGCCGCCGGAGACCCAGGTGTGCCGGCCGCGGGCGGCGGGGCCGGCCGCGGACTGGTCGGAGTCGACGGGCGCGATGTACACCTCGCTGACGCCGAGCACCGACTGGACGATCTGCCGGGCGAGGGTGGCGAAGCCCTGGCCGGAGTCGACGGCCGCGCAGATCACGGTGGCGTGGTCGCCGGAGACCCGGACGGTCGCGGTGGCGACCTCGTCCTCGCCCTCCGCACCGAGCATGTGCACCATGCCGACGGCGTAGCCGATGCCGCGCCGGACGGCGCCGGGGTCGCCCGCGCCGCCCGGTCCGCCGGGCAGCAGCCAGTCGGCCTCCGGGTCGTCCAGCGGGAGGGCGGGCAGCGGGGAGTCCGCGAGCGCGTCGAGCAGTGCCTCGACCGGCGCGGGGCAGGTGACGGCCTGTCCGGTGGGCAGCGGGTCGCCGGTGGACATCGCGTTGCGGCGGCGGATCTCCAGCGGGTCGACGCCGAGCTGCTTGGCGAGCTGGTCGAGCTGCGACTCGTACGCGAAGCAGGTCTGCAGCGCGCCCTCGCCGCGCATCCGGCCGGCCGGCGGGTTGTTGGTGCGCACCGCCCAGGCGTCGACGAAGACGTTGGGGCAGGTGTAGGGGCCGACGGAGAACGCGACGGCGGCGGCGAGCGCCTCGGCGGAGACGTCGGCGTAGGCGCCGCCGTCGAGCAGGATCTGCGCCTCGACCTTGACCAGCCTGCCGTCGGCGTCGGCGTGGTGGCGGTAGCGCAGCAGCGCGGGGTGCCGGGTGGTGTGCGCCTGGAAGGACTCGGCGCGGGTGAGGGTCATCTTGACGGGGCGTCCGGTGCGCAGCGCGAGCAGCGCGAGGGTGACCTGGAAGGACAGGTCCTCGCGGTCGCTGGTGGCGCCGGGCACGCCGGTGACGACGAGCCGGACCCGGTCGGGTTCGAGGCCGAGGCAGGCGGCGGTGCGGTCGCGGTCGCCGTGCGGGTCGGTGGAGGAGAGGTGCAGTTCGACGCCGCCGTCGGGGCGGGGCACGGCGAGGCCGGCCTCGGCGCCGATCGGGGCGGGGTCCTGCCGGCCGACCTGGTAGAGGCCCTCGACGACGACCTCGCCGACGGCGTCGGGGTCGCCGGTGCGCAGCGGCAGGTGGCGCAGCAGGTTGCCGTCGGGGTGCAGCGGCGGGGCGTGGAAGGCGGCCTCGGGGTCGGTGACGGGTTCGAGGACCTCGTACTCGACCAGGATCGCGGCGGCGGCGAGCCGGGCGGTGTCGGGGTGGTCGGCGGCGACGGCGGCGACGGGTTCGCCGTGGTGGCGGACGACGCCGGAGGCGAGCACCGGCCGGTCGGCGACGACGGGTCCGGCGGGGGCGCCGTCCCGGTCGCCATCGGGTCCGGTGGGCAGGTCGTCGGCGGTGACGACGGCGTGCACGCCGGGGACGGCGAGCGCGGCGGAGGTGTCGACGGAGACGATCCGGGCGTGCGGGTGCGGGGAGCGCAGCACGGCGCCCCAGAGCAGTCCTTCGGCCCACAGGTCGGCGGCGTACGGGTAGATGCCGAGGGCCTTGGGGAGCGCGTCGGTGCGCAGCGGGGAGCTGCCGAGTCCGGTGGAGCCGGTCTCGTCGTCCGCGGGGGCGGCCGCCGGGAGCTCGGTGGCGGAGGTCATGCGTTCTCGTCCTCGGGGAGCCTGATGCCGTGGGCGGGGGTGGCGTCGTAGCCGGTGTACTGGTGTCCGTAGCCGTCGGTGGCGTAGACGGTGCCGTCGTAGGCGCCGGCGTCCTGGTGCGGGATGCCGTGCGGCGGGGTGCCGTCGTAGACGCCCGGGTCCTGGTGGTCCTGCTGCGGGACGCCGTACGCCGGGGTGCCGTGGGCGGGGGTGCCCTCGTAGACGCCCGGGTCCTGGTGCTGGGTGCCGTGCGGCGGGGTGGGCAGGTACGGGGTGCCGTGGGCGGGGGTGCCGTAGCCGGCGGCGTCGGCCGCGGTGCCGTGGGCGGGGTGGGCTCCCAGCCGGCCGGGGCGGGGCTGCGGCCGGGCCGGGGCCGGGGCGGCCGGGTAGCCGTAGCCGGCGGCGGGCCGGGCTGTGCCGGCGGGGGGATCAACTGGTCGGCTTCGTGCCAGAGTTCGGAGTCGGCGTAGAGCGGGAGCTCGCCGGCCAGCGCGAGGTCGGCGAAGGACTGCTCGGTGGCCTGGGGCGTCGCGGCCGGCTCGGCGGCGGGTGCGCCGGCGGCGGGTGCGGGGCGCCGGCGGCGGCCTGTTCGGCGGCGTCGAGTTCCGCTTCGAGGGCGGCCTCGCGGGCGTCGGCGACGGCCTGGACGGCGGCCAGTGCGCCCCGGTAGCCGGTGCAGCGGCACAGGTTGCCGCAGAGCGCCTGGCGGGCCTCGATGTCGCTGGGGCGGTGGTTGCGCTGCAGCAGGTCGTGGACGGCCATCGCCATGCCGGGGGTGCAGTAGCCGCACTGGACGGCGCCGGAGTCGGCGAGCGCCTGCTGGACGTCGCTGGCGCCGCCCGCGCCGGACAGGCCCTCGACGGTGTTGATCTCGCTGTCGGCGGCGAGCGCGGCGGGCACCAGGCAGCCGTTCACCAGCTGTCCGTCGACCTGCACCGAGCAGGCTCCGCACTCGCCCTGTTCGCAGCCGTCCTTGGCGCCGGCCAGGCCGAGGCGCTCGCGCAGCACGTACAGCAGGCTCTCGCCGATCCAGGCGTCGCTGACGGGCCGTTCGACGCCGTTGACGCGCAGCGTGTACGAGGCCGTGGGGCGGACGTCGCCGGGGAACGCCCCGGGGTGGTTCAGCAGTTCGTCGGTCACTTCAGCGCCCTTCCCAACGCCCGGCGGGCCAGCACGGCTACGGTACGCCGCAGGCGGGCGGCGGCCAGGGCCGCCCCTCGCCGGGCACGGTGCCTTCGGGGACGCAGGCGCCGGCCACGTACTCGCCGAACGCGGCGAGTGCGGCGGGGTCGATGAGGACGGCTCCGTCCTGGCCGCGGGCGTCCCAGTCGATGCAGCCGGCCACCCAGCTCTCGGCCTCCAGCGGCCGCAGCGGGACGGGGCGACGGCGCCGACGGCGCAGCGCACGCCGCGCCGGGCGGGGTCGAGGACGAGGGCGACGGAGGCGGCGGCGCGGGACGGGCCGCTGCGGCCGGTGGACTTGAGGAACACCTGCGGGGCGTGCAGCAGCGGCACCCGCACCCAGGTGAGGAGTTCGCCGGGGCGCAGCGGGTCGAGTCCGGTGAGCAGGTGGCTGATCGGGACGTCGCGGACGGTGCCGGGCCGGGCGAGGGTGGCGGTGGCTTCGAGGGCGGCGAGCACGGGGAGGGTGTCGCCGGCGGGGTCGCCGGTGGCGATGTTGCCGCCGAGGGTGCCGACGTTGCGCACCTGCGGGGGTCCGGCGGTGCGGGCGGCGTCGGCGAGGGCGGGGATGAGGGCGGCGAAGTCGGGGCGGTCCATCCGGGCGTGGGTGAGTCCGGCGCCGAGAACGGCGGTGCCGCCGTCCTCGTAGCGCCAGCCGCGCAGTTCGGTGATCCGGCCGAGTCCGATCAGGGCGGCGGGCCGCAGCCGCCCGCCGTTGACGGCCTCCATCAGGTCGGTGGCGCCCGCCACCGGCACCGCCCCGGGGGTGGCGGCCAGCGCTTCGACCGCCTCGTCGACCGAGGCCGGCATCATGATCGTCCGGTTCACCAGGTTCCCACCGTGCTCCATTTGCAGTGCGGCCTGCCGCCCGTAGGGTACGGGCGATCGGTGCGGGTTGGGCAACTCTGGCACACAAAGACCGCTGATCATTTCCGGGGCCGCGGACAGGTCCGACCAACTCGGGACAACTCCGGACGCGAACGCGACCGGGTCGATGTCCAGGTGATCGGTTGTTCACCTGATCCTGACGAGGCGGCCGCGTCCGGAGTTCCGGTACGTCCTAGCAGGTCTCGCCGGGGCGGCCGTCGATCGGCCGGCCGACGATGCCGGGCTTGCGCTGCCAGGGACGCGGGCCGTCGGGGCGGCGGTACTCGATGCCGAGCGCGTCCAGGCGCGGGTAGTGGCCGGCCATCCGGGCCTCGAAGCCGGCCCAGTCGCGGGCGGCGGGGTCGCGCGGCAGGTCGGACCAGGCGACCTCGGCGAACGCGGCGAGGCGCGGGAACACCTTGTAGTCGACGTCCCGGCCGTCGAACATGAACTCGGTCCAGATGTTGGCCTGGGTGCCGATGACGTGCCGGGCGGCGGCCTCGTCGAGCTGCGGCGGGACGGGCTCGAAGCGGTAGACGTCCTCCAGCGTGCGCACCCAGCCGACCGGGATCGGCTCCTCGTCGCCGGGGGCCTGCCGGTGGTCGAGGTAGACGTGCTGCTCGGGGCACATCACCACGTCGTGGCCGGCCTGCGCGGCGGCGATGCCGCCCTCGTAGCCGCGCCAGGAGGAGACGGCGGCGCCGGGGGCGAGGCCGCCCTCCAGGATCTCGTCCCAGCCGATCAGGCGGCGGCCGCGCTCGGCCAGCCAGCTGTCGAAGTGCCGGATGACGTGGCTCTGCAGTTCGAACTCGTCCTTCAGGCCGAGTTCGGCGATCCGGGCCTGCGCGGCGGGGCTGGCCTTCCACTGGTCCTTGGGGCACTCGTCGCCGCCGAGGTGGACGAAGGTGGAGGGGAAGATCTCCAGCACCTCCTCCAGCACGTGCTCGTAGAACCGCAGGGTGGCCTCGGAGGGGTTCAGGATGTTCTCGCTGACGCCCCAGTCGGTCCAGGTGCCGAGCGCGGCGGTGTCGACCACGTCGGTGTTGCCGAGCTCGGGGTAGGCGGCGACGGCGGCCTGGTTGTGGCCGGGCAGGTCGACCTCGGGGACGACGGTGATGTGCCGGGCGGCGGCGTAGGCGACGATCTCGCGCAGGTCGTCCTGGGTGTAGTAGCCGCCGTGCGGCTGGTCGTCGCGCCGCCCGCCGGCCCGGTAGCCGACCATCGAGCGCTCGCGCCAGGCGGCGGTCCCGGTGAGCTCCGGGTAGCGCTTGATCTCGATCCGCCAGCCCTGGTCGTCGGTCAGGTGGAAGTGCAGGACGTTCAGCTTGTGCGCGGCGAGCTGGTCGATGAACCGCAGCACGCCGGCCTTGGGCATGAAGTGCCGGGAGACGTCGAGCAGCGCGCCGCGCCAGCCGAACCGGGGCGCGTCGTGGATCTCCACCGCGGGCACCGTCCAGCTCGCGCCGGGCAGCGGGGCGGTGCGGTACGCGGCGGGGCCGAGCAGCTGGCGCAGGGTCTGCGCGGCGTGCGACAGGCCGGCGGGGCCGCCGGCGGTGAGCCGCACCTCGCCGGCGTCGGCGCTCAGCCGGTACTCCTCGGCGGCGAGGGTCTCGTCGAGCGCGAGCAGCAGGCCGCCGGCCTGCCCGGCGGGCGCGGGGTCGAGGTCGAAGCCGGTGGCGGCGGACAGCTCGGCGCGCAGCCGGCGGGCGACGCCCTCGGTGCCGGGGGCGGCGGCGATCCGGGTGCCGGCGTCCAGCACGAAGGGGGCGGCGTCGTCGGGGGTCTGGACGTGCAACGGGGCAGGGATGAGGTCCATGCGCCTCATCCTGCCCCGATCGCCCCCGATTGGCATAGACCACTCGGGGGCCGTTCCCGCAGGTGCGGGTCAGTCCTTCTTGTCGTCCCCGCCCGGGTTGTTCAGCCCGTCGAAGATCTCCTTGCACATCGGGCAGACCGGGTACTTCTTCGGGTCGCGGCCGGGCACCCAGACCTTGCCGCACAGCGCCACCACGGGGGACCCGGAGAGCGCGCTCTCCATGATCTTGTCCTTCTGGACGTAGTGGGCGAAGCGCTCGTGGTCGCCGTCCCCGTGCGAAGTCTGCGGGACGGGCTCGACCAGGGTGCCGGTGCCGAGGCCGCGCTCGGGCTCAAGAGTGCTCATGGGTGCCAAGTCTATGGGGGTCGCCCGGAAGGGGGCCACCATGCGGGACGCGGCCGCGGTCAGTTCAGGGTGGGGTCGTCCGGGTAGGTGGCGAGCATCGCCAGCGGGCCGCGCTGGCGGCGCAGCACGGAGCGCCACATCCGGTCCGGCTCGATGCAGGAGACGTCGCCGGCCTCGCACTCCACCGGGTACCAGGCGCCCTCGGCGATCTCCCGTTCCAGCTGGCCGGGCGACCAGCCGGAGTAGCCGGCGAACACCCGCATAGCGCCGAGCACCCCGGCCAGCACCTGCGGCGGGGCCTCCAGGTCGACCAGGCCGATCGCGCCGTGCACCCGCCGCCAGCCCAGCGGCGCCGGGTGGGTCTCCTCGCCGGGCACCACCGCGATCGCCAGCGCCGAGTCGAGCGCCACCGGGCCGCCCTGGAACACCACCGCGGGGTCGCCGGTGAGCGACGCCCAGCCGTCCAGCACCGCGGCCACGTCCACCGGGGTGGGCCGGTTGAGGACCACGCCGAGCGCCCCCTGGGCGTCGTGGTCGAGCAGCAGGACGACCGCCCTGGCGAAGTTCGGGTCCGTCAGCACGGGTGTCGCCACGAGCAGTCGGCCGGTGAGCGAGGGGGCCGCTTCCATGCCTGCCATGATGCCCCCCGTCGGGCCGCCGCGGACACCCGGCGGGCCGTCGGCAGGGCCACCCGTCCGGCGCAATGGCGGTGCCGCGAAGCACCCCTTACAGCATGATCACCAATAGGGCACACGGGAACCAATCGCCCACCCTCTACCATCTATGAGGTGGCGAAGGGCCGTTCCCTCAGCTCCGCAGCCAGAAACCTCCCCTGCGCACCCGGATTGCGAGAACGATGACCGACGACGTCCTGCTGGTCCACGGCGGAAACCCGCTCGAAGGCGAGATCCAGATCCGCGGCGCCAAGAACCTGGTCCCCAAGGCCATGGTCGCCGCGCTGCTCGGCCAGGGCCCCAGCAGACTGCGCAGCGTGCCGGACATCCGGGACGTCAAGGTCGTCCGCGGCCTGCTGCAGCTGCACGGGGTCACCGTCCGCACCGGCGACGAGGAGGGCGAGCTGATCCTCGACCCCTCGCACGTCGAGAGCGCCAACGTGGCGGACATCGACGCGCACGCCGGCTCCTCGCGCATCCCGATCCTGTTCTGCGGCCCGCTGCTGCACCGGCTCGGCCACGCGTTCATCCCGGGTCTCGGCGGCTGCGACATCGGCGGCCGGCCGGTCGACTTCCACTTCGAGGTGCTGCGCCAGTTCGGCGCCACCATCGAGAAGCACCCGCAGGGCACCTACCTGGTCGCCGCCCAGCGGCTGCGCGGCACCAAGATCGAGCTGCCGTACCCGTCGGTCGGCGCGACCGAGCAGGTGCTGCTGACCGCGGTGCTGGCGGAGGGCGTCACCGAGCTGCGCAACGCCGCGATCGAGCCGGAGATCGTCGACCTGATCTGCGTGCTGCAGAAGATGGGCGCCATCATCTCGATGGGCACCGACCGCACCATCCTGATCACCGGTGTGGACGAGCTGGACGGCTACACCCACCGGGCGCTGCCGGACCGCCTGGAGGCCGCCTCGTGGGCCTGCGCGGCGCTGGCCACCAAGGGCGACATCTACATCCGGGGCGCCGAGCAGATCCCGATGATGACCTTCCTGAACACCTTCCGGAAGGTCGGCGGCGCCTACGAGATCGACGACGCGGGCATCCGGTTCTGGCACCCGGGCGGCGAGCTCAAGGCGATCGCCCTGGAGACCGACGTCCACCCGGGCTTCCAGACCGACTGGCAGCAGCCGCTGGTGGTGGCGCTGACCCAGGCCACCGGCCTGTCGATCGTGCACGAGACGGTGTACGAGTCGCGGCTGGGCTTCACCGGGGCGCTGAACCAGATGGGCGCGCACATCCAGCTGTACCGGGAGTGCCTGGGCGGCACCCCGTGCCGGTTCGGGGCGCGCAACTTCAACCACTCCGCGGTGGTCTCCGGCCCGTCCAAGCTGATGGGCGCCGAGCTGGTCATCCCGGACCTGCGCGGCGGCTTCTCGTACCTGATCGCGGCGCTGGCCGCCGAGGGCACCTCGACGGTGCACGGCATCGACCTGATCAACCGCGGCTACGAGAACTTCATGGACAAGCTCCGCGACCTGGGCGCGCACATCGAGCTGCCGTCCGAGGCCGAGCCGGTCGAGGTCGGCCTGACCGCCTGACGCCGGGCCCGTGAAAAGCCGGTGGCCGGCCTCCCCGAGGGGAGGCCGGCCACCGGTGCGTTCAGCGGAGGGTCACTTGCCCTTCGCGGCTTCCTTCAGCTTCGAGCCGGCGCTGACCTTGACGCTGTAGCCCTCGGCGATCTGGATCGGCTCGCCGGTCTGCGGGTTGCGGGCGGTGCGGGCAGCGCGCAGGGTGCGCTCGAAGGTCAGGAAACCGGGGATGGTGACCTTCTCGTCGCCCTTGGCGACGACCTCGCCGGTGATCTCGGCGAAGGCCGCCAGCACGGCGTCGGCGTCCTTGCGGGTCACCTCGGCACGCTCGGCCAGCGCGGCCACCAGCTCACTGCGGTTCATGTGTACTCCTGTGGTCTGTTGCTCTGCCGTGCGCGGAGGCATGGCCGGTCCGCGAACGGTGCTCGTTCAGGCGAGGGGTGGTCAGGGGCCGGGCTCGCACCGCGAAGCGCCGCAAACTGCCCGCCTGGGTACGAATCCTGCCCCGACCGGCACTGAGAAAGCCAATCGGGCACCGGCGTGGTTGACCCGAACAGCGCCCGCCGGACAGAGGTATGACGCTCCGTCGGCTCCGGGGTGTCCGGGGCGGGCGGCGGCCGGGACGACACGCCGTGGCACAACCGGGGACGTTCCGTACTTGTCGGACACGCCACCCCGTCGCAGGGCTACGGTACGCCTTGGCACCGACAAGCCCAAACACGCCCCTTGCCCTTGTGTCGCAAGGGATCCGGCACGTTCGCCGCAATCCGGGCGCGGCGAGCGTGCCGGTCGCTCACCGGCTCAGAGCTGAACGGCCGGGAACGCGGCGGTGTCGAGCGTTCCGACGATGCCCGGGGTGGGCCTCGCGGGGGCCGTCTCCGCGTCGCCACGGGCCGCCACGGCGGCGTCCCGGACGGCCGCGGCGACGGTCTTGGCGACGCCCGGGTGGAACACGCTGGGGATGATGTAGTTCGGGTTCAGCTCGTCGTCGGCGACGGTGGTGGCCAGCGCCCGGGCGGCGGCCAGCATCATCTCGGTGTCGACGCTGCTGGACTGGGCGTCCAGCAGGCCGCGGAAGACACCCGGGAAGACCAGCACGTTGTTGATCTGGTTCGGGAAGTCGCTGCGGCCGGTAGCAACCACCGCGGCGGTCTGCCGGGCCACCGCCGGGTCGACCTCCGGGTCCGGGTTGGCCAGCGCGAAGACGATCGCGTCCTCGGCCATGGTGGCCAGGTCGTCGCCGTCCAGCACGTTCGGGGCGGAGACGCCGATGAACACGTCGGCGTCGGCCACGGCCTCCTTGAGGGTGCCGGTGCGGCCGGAGCGGTTGGTGTTCTCGGCGATCCAGCGCAGGTTCTCGTTCAGGTCCCCGCGGCCCAGGTGGACCACGCCCTGGACGTCCGCCACGGTGGCGTGCGCGACGCCCGCGGCCATCAGCAGCTTGAGGATCGCGGTGCCGGCGGCACCGGCGCCGCTCATCACCACGCGGATGTCGCCGATCTCCTTGCCGACCACCTTCAGCGCGTTGGTCAGCGCCGCCAGCACCACGATCGCGGTGCCGTGCTGGTCGTCGTGGAAGACCGGGATGTCCAGGGCCTCGCGCAGCCGGGCCTCGATCTCGAAGCAGCGCGGGGCGGAGATGTCCTCCAGGTTGATGCCGGCGAAGCCCGGGGCGATGGCCTTGACGATCGCCACGATCTCGTCGGCGTCCTGGGTGTCCAGGCAGAGCGGCCACGCGTCGATGCCGGCGAAGCGCTTGAACAGCGCCGCCTTGCCCTCCATCACCGGCAGCGCGGCCTTCGGGCCGATGTTGCCCAGGCCGAGCACCGCGGAGCCGTCGGTGACCACCGCGACCGAGTTGCGCTTGATGGTCAGGCGGCGGGCGTCCTCCGGGTTCTCGGCGATCGCCATGCACACCCGGGCCACGCCGGGGGTGTAGATCATGCTGAGGTCGTCGCGGTTGCGGATCGGCAGCTTCGAGGACATCTCGATCTTGCCGCCGAGGTGCATCAGGAAGGTGCGGTCGGAGACCTTGCCGATGCTGACGCCGTCGATCGCCCGGAGCTTCTCGACGATCTCCTGGCCGTGCGCCACCGAGGAGGCGGCCACGGTGACGTCGATGCGCAGCGCCTCCAGGCCGGACGCGGTGACGTCCAGACCGGTGACCGAGCCGCCGGAGGACTCGACCGCGGTGGTGATGGAGCTCACCGCGTTGCCGGTGGCCGGCACCTCCAACCGGACCGTGATCGAGTTCGAGACACTGGGCACCGTCGCCATCGACGTCCTTCTTCCTAGAATCAGCGGGCCGTGACCGGCCCGGCAATCGCGCAGCATGCTAGGTCTCGATCGTCGCACCAACCGGGGGCTTGCCAGAAATAACGTTCATTGAGTGTGCGGATCCGACAAACCTCCCAGGCCCGGCACGACGGCCTCCTTGCCCGTCGGCGCGGATGCGTTACATTGGAACGGCACCGGCTCGATCCAAGCCCCCGGGCCCAACCTTCGTCCCTTCGAGGGACCACTTGCCGCGAGGCGAGCATGGCGGGTCGGTGTTCAGCTGCACGAAAGGCCCCCCACCTCCGGGTGGGGGGCCTTTCGCGTCCCCGGCTACTTCAGCAGCGCGGGCACGCCGGCCGCGTCCGGCAGGTCGTCCGGGCCGGACAGCACCGTGAGCCGCTGGGTGGCGCGGGTCAGCGCCACGTACAGCACCCGCAGGCCCGCCTCGGACTCGCCGGCGATGCCGGTCGGGTCGGCGACCACCGTGGCGTCGTACTCCAGGCCCTTCGCCTCCAGGCTGCCCAGCGCCACCACCCGCTCGCCCAGGCCCTCGGCCCAGGACGCGGCCTCCGCCCGGCGGTCCATCGGGACGACCACCGCGACCGTGCCGTCGACCTCGTCCAGCAGCCGCTCCAGCTCGGCCCGGGCGGCCTTGCCGAAGGACGCCGGGTCGGTCTCCCGGACCGCCGCGAACCGCGGCTGCACGCCGGTCGCCCGGACCGCGCTCGGCGACGGGGTGCCCGGCGCGGCCAGCGCCAGCACCTTCGCCGCCACCTCGGCGATCTCCGCCGGGTTGCGGTAGTTCACGGTCAGCGTGTGGCGGCGGCGCGGCTTGCCCGCCAGCACCTCGTCCATCGCGGCCTGCGCCTCCTCCGGGAACGGCCAGGAGGACTGCGCCGGGTCGCCGACGATGGTCCAGGTCGCCATCCGGGAGCGGCGGCCGATCATTCGCCACTGCATCGGGGTGAGGTCCTGCGCCTCGTCGACGATCACGTGCGCGTACTCGCGGCGTTCCTCGGGGACGCGCTCGCGCTCGCGCCGGCCGTAGGCCCGCTCGCCGTACGTGGTGACCTCGTCCAGGCCGGTCAGCAGGTCGATCGCGTCGACCTCGCGGACCTTCGGACGGGCCGGCTCACCGAGCAGCACCTGCAGCTCGTCGACCAGCGCCACGTCGTGCGCGGTCAGCTCGCCGGCGCCGCGGTCGTCCAGGTGCCGCCAGGACGCCGCCAGCAGGCGGGCCTCGTCCGGGGTGACGGCGCGGCGGGCGATCCGGTTGGTGTGCCGGTGCTGGCGCAGCGTGGCCAGCACCCGGCGCGGGGTGACGGCCGGCCACCAGGCGTCCAGGAACTCCAGGAACGGCGCCTCGTCGGACACGTACTCGTCGAAGGACTCGCGCTCCTCCTGGCGCTGCTCGCGCTCCGCGTGGCTGACCGGCTTCGGCAGGTCGCGGACCGCCTCCGACCAGAGCGCGTCCAGCAGCAGGCGGCGGGCGCGCGGACGCAGCAGGTTCAGCGGGGTGCCGCCGCCGCCCACCACGTTGCCGCGCACCGACTTGAGCCGGCCGGCGTCCAGCCGCAGCGCCCGGCCGCGGGCGAACACCTTCAGCTCGGTCGGCGCGCCCAGCTCCAGGGCCGCGCGGGCGGCCCGGCGCAGCAGCTGCACCATCCGCGAGGAGCCCTTGATCCGGGCCGCCTCGGGGCTGTCGTAGCGGGTCGCCTCGACGCCGTCGACCAGGCTGCCGACCGCGCGGATCGCGACCTGGCCCTCCTCGCCGAGCGAGGGCAGCACGCCCTCGGTGTAGGAGACCAGCAGCGGCGTCGGGCTGACCACCAGGATGCCGCCCGCGTACCGGCGGCGGTCCTGGTAGAGCAGGAACGCGGCGCGGTGCAGGGCGACGGCGGTCTTGCCGGTGCCGGGGCCGCCGGTGACCAGGGTGGCGCCGGCCGCAGCGGCCCGGATCACCTCGTCCTGCTCCTTCTGGATGGACGAGACGATGTCGCGCATCGTGTGGCCGCGGGCCCGGCCCAGGGTGGCCATCAGCGCGCCGTCGCCGACCACGGCGAGTTCCTCGCCGTCCAGGGTCGGGGTCAGGTCGGGGCGCAGCAGGTCGTCCTCGACGCCGATGACCTTGCGGCCCTTGGAGCGGATCACCCGGCGGCGGATCACCCGGCCCGGCTCCAGCGGCGTCGCCCGGTAGAACGGGGCGGCGGCCGGGGCCCGCCAGTCGATGACCAGCGGGCCGAACTCGGCGTCGAGCACGCCGAGCCGGCCGATGTGCAGGCTCTCGGCGACCGCCGGGTCGGCCGGGTCCATCGGCGTCTGCGAGGGGATCCCGTGCTCCTCGGGGGCATCGGCCTGCTGGAGGTCGATGCGCCCGAACAGGAAGTCCTCGAACTCGTTGTTCAGCCGCTGCAGGTGGGCGCCGGCGCGGTACACCTGGGCGTCGCGCTCGGCGAGCGCGCCGGGGGTGCCGACGTGCACGCGCTTGGCGGCGTCCTCCAGGATGTACTCCGCCTCGGCGAGCTTCTCCTCCAGCCGCCGGTAGACGGTGTCGAGATGCTGCTGCTCCGCCGCGATCTCGCGGTCGCGGACAGTGTCGGTGTGGTGCTCGGCAGAGCCGTGCGCGCCCAAGGAGCCCCCAGAGGTGCGGAGAAAAAGGCGGACGGACGATCTTACGGGATGAACTGTTCCGCAGACGAGGGCCGCCCCGCCCCCGGGCGCACCGGCGGGGGGCCGGTCAGCGGTCGAGGGTCAGCCGGTAGCCCCGTTTCACCACCGTGGTGATCAGTCCGGGCACCCCGAGCGCCTGCCGCAGCCGGGCCATCGCGCTCTCCACGGCGTGCTCGTCGCCGCCGCTGCCGGGCAGCACCCGCAGCAGGTCGGCGCGCGCCACCACCCAGCCGGGGTGCCGGGCGAGCGCCCGCAGCAGCGCCATTCCGGCGGGCGGGACGGGGCGCAGCCGGCCGTCGACGACGGCGGCCCGGCCGCGCAGTTCGAGGGTGTGGCCGGCCACCGGGAAGGTGCGGGCCCGCTCCGGCAGCGCGGCGGTGAGGGTCTGCACCATCGCGCCCAGCCGCATCCGCTCCGGCCACACGACGGGGATGTCGTGCGCCTCCAGCGGGGCGGCGGTGACCGGGCCGACGCACACCGCGAGCACCTCGCGGCGCAGCGCGGTCAGCAGCTCGCCGGTGCGGCCGCGGGCGGCGGCGCGGTCCAGCAGGCCGATGGCGGCGGGTGCGGAGGTGAAGGTGACGGCGTCCAGGGCGCCCGCGCAGACCGCGTCGATCAGCCGGTCCAGCGGGCCGGTGTCGACGGGCGGCAGCCAGCGGTAGACGGGCACCTCGACCACTTCCGCGCCGGCGGTGCGCAGCGACTCGACGAAGCCGGCCAGCGGGGCGCCGTGCAGCTGGACGGCGATCCGGCGGCCCTCGACGCCCTCCGCGAGCAGGTGGGAGAGCACCTCGGCGGAGGACTCGGTGGCGGCGGAGAAGGATTCGCGCAGCCCGGCGGCGCGGATCGAGCCCTTGGCCTTGGGTCCGCGGGCGAGCACCGAGGCCCGGCCGAGGGCGGCCCGCAGCTCCTCGCCGAGGTCCCAGCCGTCGGCGGCCTCCAGCCAGCCGCGGAAGCCGATGCCGGTGGTGGCGACGGCGAGGTCGGGCGGGTCGGCGATCAGGGCGCGGGTGGCCTCCAGCAGGTCGCCGTCGTCGGCGAGCGGGACGATCCGCAGCGCGGGGGCGCGCAGCACGTCGGCGCCGCGGCGTTCGAGCAGGGCGGCGAGTTCGTCGGCGCGGCGGGCGGCGGTGATGCCGACGGTCCAGCCGGCCAGCGGTCCGGCGGCGGGGGTGGCGGGGTCGACGGGGTCGACGGGGTCGGCCATGCGGCGGCAGTCCTTCGGTGCGCCGCCCGGGGGTGTTCCCGGCGGGTCCTCGGCCGGGTGTGCGGCGGCGCGGTCGGGTGGTGGGTGGGTGATCCATCGTCGCCGTGCGGGGTGACGCCCCCGGGTCGGGCGGGTGTCCGGCGTGTTTCGCGGCCCGGCCCGGGGGCGTGACGGCGGGTCAGACCCTGGCGGGGGCGGGCGCGTCGGCGCCGTGCGGGGCGGCGGCGGGGCGGCGCAGGTAGACCGCCCAGGTGAGCAGGGAGCAGGCGGCGTAGGCGGCGAGGAAGGTGACGAACGCCGGGGTGCCGGTGTGCACGGTGCGGAAGGACTCGCGGAAGGCGAGGTTGATGAAGAGTCCGCCGAGCGCGCCGACGGCGCCGATCACGCCGATCGCGGCGCCGGACATCCGGCGCGACCAGGCGGCGGCGTCGGCGGGGGTGGTGCCGTCGGCGATCAGGTCCTGCGCCTTGGCGTCGAAGATGCCGGGGATCATCTTGTACGTGGAGCCGTTGCCGAGGCCGGCGAGCGCGAACAGCGCGACGAACCCGGTGAGGAAGAGCGGCAGCGAGCGGATCGCCGACGCCCAGGTGACGGTGCCGGCGGCGGCGGCCATCGCGGCGAAGTTCCACAGCGTGATCCGGGCGCCGCCCCACCGGTCGGCGAGCTTCCCGCCGAGCGGGCGGGCCAGCGAGCCCAGCAGCGGCCCGAGGAAGGTGAGTTGGGCTGCCTGCAGGGCGGTGCGGCCGAACTGGTTCTGCAGCACCAGGCCGAACGCGAACGAGAACCCGATGAACGAGCCGAAGGTGCCGATGTACAGCGCCGACATCAGCCAGGTGTGCTTCTCCCGAACCACGGCGGCGATCGCCCCCGTGTCGGCCTTCACCGGCGCGAGGTTGTCCATGAACAGGGCGGCGCACAGCGCGGCCAGCACGATCAGCGGCAGGTAGACGGCGAGCACCAGCCGCGGGTGCCCGGCGCCCGCCAGGCCGATCACGGCGAGCGCGACCAGCTGGATCACCGGCACGCCGACGTTGCCGCCGCCGGCGTTCACGCCGAGCGCCCAGCCCTTGTGCCGGGCCGGGTAGAAGGCGTTGATGTTGGTCATCGAGGACGCGAAGTTGCCGCCGCCGACCCCGGTGAGCGCGGCGACCAGCAGGAACGTCCGGTACGAGGTGCCGGGGTGCATCACGTACGCGGCGGCCAGCGTGGGCGCGAGCAGCAGCAGCGCGGAGACCACCGTCCAGTTCCGGCCGCCGAAGCGGGCGACCGCCACGGTGTAGGGGATGCGGACGAAGGAGCCGACCAGGGTGGGAACGGCGACCAGGAAGAATTTCCCGGCCGGGTCGATTCCGTACTCCGGGCCCATGAACAGCACCATCACCGACCAGAGGCTCCAGATCGAGAAGCCGATGTGTTCGGAGAGCACCGAGAAGACCAGATTGCGGCGGGCGGTGCGGCGTCCTGTGCTTTCCCAGAACTCCGGGTCCTCCGGATCCCAGTGGCGGATCCAACGCCCGCCCGTCCTGCTGTTCGTGGTGGTGCCGTTCATGGGCTGCTCCTCCGAGTGCCGTAGGCCTGTGCCACTGACGCTAGGAGTCCACCGTTTCGGATCCGTGGTGCGATGTGAAGGGTTCTTGACCGTCTGTTCACCCGGACCCGGGCCGGGGTGTGAGGGCCCGGGACACACGAAGAGCCGTCCTCCGGATGGAGGACGGCTCTGCGATGCACATGGGGTGGTGGAGATGCCGGGAATCGAACCCGGGTCCAGTGGAGAGGATTCAGGACTTCTCCGAGCGCAGTCCGCTGTGATTTTCTCGGCCCTGGCGGTCACGCGGACAAGCCGCCAACAGGCCCAGCCACTGTTTGATTTCCCCGCCACCCCCGCGGCCGGGGTGGAAGGTTGAGTTCCCTAGATTATGCCAGGATCCGGGTCGGGAACGCCCCGGGCTGACACCCATTCACTTTCGCTGATCAGGCAGCGAGAGCGAACTGCTGGGAATCGCGCTTAGAGTTGGCGATTATTTTTTTGCGACACGTGGTTAACGAGATCATTGCCGCGTTCCTCGGCTCGCTTCTCCTGTTTCGACTGCCACTGTCGAAACCGATCATCCCCATGTTGATTTGACAAACAGCTCCCGGCGGGCGGGGCCCTCCGGGTGATGCGCTGCCATAGTACTCGGGCGGCCCGTCAAGGGTCCAGCGCATTAACGAGCGGCGGCCGACGGGCTCCTCCCGGCCGCGGGTCAGCCGGTGGCGCCCGGCAGGGCGAGCTCCCGGGCCAGCCAGGGCAGCGACTGCTTGAACGCGAAGGCGCCGAACTGCCAGTCGTGCTTGCCGGGGTGGATCTCGACCCGGGTCTTCAGGCCGGCCGCGTTGGTGGCCCGGTCGAGTTCCTTGGCGTTGGCGATGTGGCCGGCCTCGGTGTCGCCGACCATGAACAGGCCGGAGGAGGCGCTGTAGTCGCCGTGCTTGCCGCGCAGCACCGTCAGCGGGTCGTTGGCGGCCCAGGCCGCGGCGTCGCCGCCGTAGAGCTGGGAGATGGTGTTCTGCTTGCTGCCGGTGTTCGGTCCGAGGTCGCCGGCCATGTCGACGAAGTGGCCGAACACGTCGGGGTGGACGACGGCCAGGTCGAGGGCGCAGGTGCCGCCCATCGACCAGCCGGCCGCCGCCCAGGCGTGCGGGCCGGAGGCGGTGCCGAAGGTCTTCACGACGTACTGCGGGATGTCCTTGACCAGGTGGTCCTGGGCCTTGCCGGCCGGGCCGTTGACGCACTCGGTGTCGGCGTTGAAGCCGCCGGTGGCGTCCACGAAGACCAGCACCGGGGCGTAGCCGTCGTGCGCGGCGGCGTACGCGTCGGCGGTCTGCACCGCGTTGCCGACCCGGATCCAGTTGCTCGGCGCCATGTACTGGCCGCCGATCATCTCCACCACCGGCAGCTGCGGGCGGACCTTGCTCTTGAACCAGGCCGGCGGCAGGTAGACCATCTCCTCGCGGTGCTGGAAGCCGCTCGGCACCGCCGGGATGTCGACCGCGACGACCCGGCCCTCGGTGGCCTTGCCGACCGTGACGAGCGCCTGGTCGAGGCTCATCTGCTGCGGCACCGGCGCGCCCGCCAGGTCGGCCAGCGCGACGTCCACGCTCGGGTAGTAACCGGTGGCGGCGTTCAGCGAGTTGGCGCCGCAGACCAGGGCCAGCGCGGCGGCCACCGGCACGGCGGCCATGTTCCACCAGCGGGCGTGCTGGAGGCCGAACGCCATGGTGCCGACGGCCAGCAGGGCGCAGAACACCCAGAACCACAGCCCGACCGGCAGCTCGTCCTGGACGTCGCCGAACAGCGCCACCAGGATGGCGATCAGGCCGGTGCCCAGGAGGGCCCCGCCGGCGACCCACGGGAGCCGGCGGCGCAACCAGAACGGGCTGACCCGGACCGCCGCCGCACCCACGGCCGCGAGGGCCAGAATGCGCAAGGTCCAGGGGAGCCAGCCGCTCAGCAGTGAGGAGTCCACCCGGAGATCGTACGGAAACGTCCGGTCACCGCACGCAACCGGGGTGGCACGCCCTTGACCTGACGTCGGCTCAAGCCGCGGTTCAGCCCTGCCGGCGGCGGGCCGCGGCCACGGCGCGGTCGGACTCGCGGCGGTCCTGGCGCTCGCGCAGGGTCTGCCGCTTGTCGTAGAGCTTCTTGCCGACGGCGAGGGCGATTTCGAGCTTGGCGCGGCCGTCCTTGAAGTACAGGGACAGCGGGACCAGGGTGTGGCCGGTCTCCTTGGCCTTGGACTCGATCTTGCGGATCTCCATCTTGTGCAGCAGCAGCTTGCGCTTGCGGCGGGCCGAGTGGTTGGTCCAGGTGCCCTGGGTGTACTCGGGGATGAAGACGTTGTCGATCCAGGCCTCGCCGCCCTGGATGTACGCGTAGCCGTCGACCAGGTTGGCCCGGCCCTCGCGGAGCGACTTGACCTCGGTTCCGGTGAGCACCATGCCGCACTCGTAGGTGTCGAGGATGGTGTACTCGTGCCGCGCCTTCTTGTTCTGCGCGACCAGCTTCTTGCCCGTTTCCTTTGCCATAGCTCCGTCATTCTCGCACCTCGGGGGCGGCCTCGGCAGCCCCTTTACGGCGCGGCGGGCTCCTGGTCGGCGGGGCTCAGCCCGTCCAGCACCTTCAGGGCGAGGGTCTCGGCCCCGTCCTCGTCGCCGGCCGGGGCGGGGACGTCGGGCTGCACGCCGGTGCCGTCCGGGGAGCCGCCGGCGGGGGTGCGGTAGCGGCCGACGGTGAGTTCGAGCACCGAGCCGTCGGCGAGCCGGCTGGGCTGCTGGACGGTGCCCTTGCCGAAGGTGCGTGCGCCGACCAGGACCGCCCGGGAGCGGTCCTGCAGCGCGCCGGCCAGGAGTTCGGCGGCGCTCATGGTGCCGCCGTCGACCAGCACCACCAGCGGGACGGCGGTGTCGCCGCCGGCGGCGGCGGTCAGTTCGCGCTGCTCGCCGTGCACCTGGTAGCTGGCGACCGGGCCGCCGTCGAGGAACACCGAGGCGACGCCGACGGCCTCCTCGACCAGGCCGCCGGAGTTGCCGCGCAGGTCGAGCACCACGCCGCGGGCGCCGGCCGCGGCGGCGCGCACCTGGTCGGCCACGCCCTCGGTGAAGGCGTGCACGGCGATCCGCGCGACCCCCGGGCGGGGGCGGTCGGTCTCCACCTCGCGGGCGGCCAGTTCGGCCCGGGTCAGGCGGAGTTCGCGCACCGGCCCGTCCTCGCCCTGCACGCCGAGCGCGACCGCGCTGCCGGCCGGTCCGCCGCGCAGCCGGGACACCACCTCGGTGACCGGCAGTTCCTCGGCGGGGACGCCGTCGACGGTGACCAGCCGCTCCCCCGCGGTGATGCCGGCCCGGGCGGCGGGCGAGCCGGGCAGCACCTCGGCCACCTCGGTGGGGCCGTCGGCGCTGCGGCCGACGGACAGTCCGACGCCCGGGTAGCGGCCGCCGGTGAAGTCCCGGTACTGCTGCGGGCTGAGGTAGGCCGCCCACCGGTCGCCGCTGGCGCCCACCAGTTGCCGGGCCTCCTGCGGGCTCAGGTCGGCGCCGGTCAGGTCGGCGCCGCGGAGCCCGTCGGACGACGAAGGGGCCCGGGGCGAACCGATCGGCTCGCCCCAGGCCCCTGATGCGGCGCCGGCGAACAGCACGGCGCCGAACACCAGCCCGAGCGTCATCCCCTGGCGTACTCGCGGCGCAGTCGGCATGCCGCCGAGTCTAGGGCCTCGGCGGCGACGGACCGTCAGACCTTCAGGTACTTCCGGAGGGTGAAGAACGCCGCGATGCCGGCCATCGCCATGCCGACCACGACCATCAGCGGAATGACCGCCAACACCGAGGACAGGCCGATGAAGTGGATGAACAGCACCTTCTTGGCCAGCCAGCCCTGGACGAAGAAGTGTCCGCCCAGCAGCAGCAGCGAGGCCAGGCCCGCGCCGAGCAGCGCGGCGAACGCGGCCTCCGCGATGAACGGCATCTGCACGTAGAAGTTGGACGCGCCGACGAGCCTCATGATGCCGGTCTCGCGGCGGCGGCTGAACGCGGACACCCGGACGGTGTTGACGATCAGCAGCAGGGCCACGCAGAGCATCAGCGTCATGATCACGAAGGCGGCGGTCTGCAGGCCGCGCAGCAGGCCGAACAGGTTCTCCAGGATCTTCCGCTGGTCCTCGACCGACTTGACGCCGGGCTTGCCCGCGAACTGGCTCTGGATCACGTCGTACTTGGTCGGGTCGTTCAGCTTGACCCGCCAGGACGCCGGCATCGCGTCCGGACCGACCGCCGCGAGCAGCGGGTTGTCCGGGTTGGACTCCTTGAAGTGCTGGTACGCCTCGTTCGGGGTCTCGAAGGTGGCGCTCTGCACCAGCGGGGTCAGCTTGTCCAACTCGGACTTGACCTGCTGGATCTGGTCGTTGGTGGCCGCTCCGCTCGCGCACTGGGGCGAGTTGTGGTCCGCCTTCGCACAGAAGTAGATGCTGACCTCGACCTTGTCGTACCAGTAGTCCTTCATGGAGTTGACCTGGTCGCGGACGAGCAGCGAGGCACCGGCGAGGGCGAGCGAGAGCGCGACACTGACCACGACGGCGATCGTCATGGTCAGGTTGCGGCGGAGACCGACGCCGATCTCCGACAGAACGAACTGGGCGCGCATGCTTCTCTCTTCTAGCTCTGGTATCCGTAGACGCCGCGGGCCTGGTCGCGGACCAGCAGGCCCTTGTCGAGCTCGATGACGCGCTTGCGCATCTGGTCGACGATCGCCTGGTCGTGGGTGGCCATCAGCACGGTGGTGCCGGTCCGGTTGATCCGGTCCAGCAGCTTCATGATCCCGACCGAGTTCTGCGGGTCGAGGTTTCCGGTGGGCTCGTCGGCGATCAGCAGCATCGGCCGGTTCACGAACGCCCGGGCGATCGCCACGCGCTGCTGCTCACCGCCCGACAGCTCGCCGGGCATCCGGTCCTCCTTGCCGCCGAGGCCGACCAGGTCGAGCACCTCGGGCACCACCTTGTTGATGGCGCTCTTCGGCTTGCCGATGACCTCCAGGGCGAACGCGACGTTCTGCCCCACGGTCTTGTTCGGCAGCAGGCGGAAGTCCTGGAAGACGGTGCCCAGTTGGCGGCGCATGTGCGGCACCTTCCAGTTGGACAGCTTGCCCAGGTCCTTGCCGAGCACGTGGACCGCGCCGGTGGACGGGCGCTCCTCGCGCAGGCACAGGCGCAGGAACGTCGACTTGCCCGAACCGGACGAACCGACCAGGAAGACGAACTCGCCCTTCTCGATCTCCAGCGAGACGTTGTCCAGGGCCGGACGGTTCTGCTTGGGATAGGTCTTGGAGACGTTGTCGAATCTGATCACGGCTGCATCACGGGGGCCATCCTAGGTGGATCGGAGCCAGTGACCTTACGCGATGCCCATGCGCACCCGCAGTGACCGGCCGCCTACCGACCGCAGTTTGGTCAGGTGCGGTTCCGGTTCGGAGCGGAAATTGCGAGGTACGTCACAGATCGGTAACCCTTCCCCTCCGGGGGCCGAGGTGTCCCGAACCTGGCAGAGTGGTAGGGAGTCGGAACCGAAGCCGCCTCCGGCACGTTGGCTATGCAGCAAGGAGGAGATCGCATGACCTGCGACCAACTGGTGTGCGCCAACTGCAACGGCCGCGTCGTCGACGGCCGCTGCCCGGTGTGCCGCGCCAACCGCGCCCGGCTCCAGCAGGAGCAGCACGGGCCGTTCGCCGCACTCAGCCCGGCGGTCCTGCTGGCCGTCCTGTGCGCCGCGGTCCTCCTGCTCGCGCTGCTGGCGCGCTGACCCGAGACCCGACGAGAAGGGCCCCACCGCTCGGCGGTGGGGCCCTTCCTCATTGCTTTACCGGCGGACGGCTCAGCTCTCGCGCTGCTTGCGCCACCGGATGCCGGCTTCGATGAAGCCGTCGATGTCGCCGTCCAGGACCGACTGCGGGTTGCCGACCTCGTGCTCGGTGCGCAGGTCCTTGACCATCTGGTACGGGTGCAGGACGTAGGAGCGCATCTGGTTGCCCCAGGAGCTGCCGCTGTCCTTGAGCGCGTCCATCGCCGCGCGCTCCTCCTGGCGGCGCCGCTCCAGCAGCTTGGCCTGGAGGACGTTCATCGCCGAGGCCTTGTTCTGGATCTGCGAGCGCTCGTTCTGGCAGGAGACCACCACGCCGGTGGGGAGGTGGGTGATGCGGACCGCGGAGTCGGTGGTGTTGACGCCCTGGCCGCCGGGGCCGGACGCGCGGTAGACGTCGATGCGCAGGTCGTTCTCGTCGATGTCGACGTGGTCGGACTGCTCGACGACGGGGAGGACCTCGACGCCGGCGAAGGAGGTCTGCCGGCGGCCCTGGTTGTCGAACGGGGAGATGCGGACCAGGCGGTGGGTGCCCTGCTCGACGGAGAGGGTGCCGTACGCGTAGGGGGCCTTGACGGTGAAGGTCGCGGACTTGATGCCGGCTTCTTCGGCGTACGAGGTGTCGTAGACCTCGGTCGGGTAGCCGTGCCGCTCGGCCCAGCGCAGGTACATGCGCATCAGCTGCTCGGCGAAGTCGGCGGCGTCCACGCCGCCCGCCTCGGCACGGATGTTGACGAGGGCCTCGCGGGCGTCGTACTCGCCGGAGAGCAGGGTGCGCACCTCCAGCTCCTCGACGGCCTTCTTGACGGATTCGAGCTCGGCCTCGGCCTCGACGCGGGTGTCCGCGTCGTCCTCGGCCTCGGCGAGTTCGAACAGGACGCCCAGGTCTTCGACCCGGCCGCGCAGGTTCTCCACCTTGCGCAGCTCGCCCTGGAGGAAGGAGAGCCGGCTGGTGACCTTCTGCGCGTTCGCGACGTCGTCCCACAGGGTGGGGGCGGCTGCCTCCTCCTCCAGGGTCGCGATGTCGGCCCGGATCTTGTCCAGGTCGAGGACTGCCTCGATCGACGCCATGGTCGAGTCGAGGTTCTTGAGCTCTTCGGAAGGATCGACGGCTGCCACGCCACAAGGGTAATGGTTCGGCGGGGGGGCTCGGCTACAACCGGGGGTGCCAGGTGGTGTGCACGCCGATCGCGGTGGCCGCGGGCGGTTCGGCGGCGAACGCCGTCCAGGCGGCGGCGGCCCCGGCGAGCAGCAGGATCACGGCGATCAGCACCGCCAGGGTGCGGCGGCGGCGGATCAGCTGGGCGCGGGTGCGGCGGTGGGTTCCGGCGGCGGGCTGGGTGCGCTGGGCCCGGGACTCCTCCGCGTAGGAGGCGAGCTCTTGGGCGGAGGGGCGGCGCAGGCTGGTGTGGGTGTCTCGGGTGGAGTCGGGGGTGGGGCCGGGCACCAGCGGCACGGCGGGGCCGCGGCGGCGGCGGTGGGCGCCGCGGCCGGCGTCCACCTCGGCGTAGACGGCCTCGCCGGGGGTGGGCGCCTCCTCGGTGGCGGTGCGCTGCGCGGGCACCGCGAGCGGGCCGACGCCGGCCAGTTCGGGCAGCAGTTCGCGCAGCCGGGAGGCGAGTTCGGCGGCCCGCAGCCGGGAGGCGGGGGCCTTGGCCAGGCATTCGGAGATGATCCGCCACAGGCCGTCCGGCATGCCGTCGACCGGGGGGACGTTCTCGGTGACGTGCCGGCGCAGCACCGCGCCGGTGTGGCCGCCGCCGAACGGGGTGGCCCCGGTGAGCAGTTCGTACAGCACGGTGGCGAGGGCGTAGATGTCGACGGCGGCGCGCGGCTCCAGGCCCTCGATGATCTCGGGGGCGAGGTAGTCGGGGGTGCCGATGATCCGGGTGGCCCGGGTGCGGCGGGGGGCGTCGACCAGGCGGGCGATGCCGAAGTCGGTGAGCTTGGCGCGCGGGGCGCCGCCGGGCCCGGCCGGGGCGGCGAGGTCGAGCAGCACGTTCTCCGGCTTGACGTCGCGGTGGACGATGCCGGCGGCGTGCGCGGCGGCCAGGCCGTCGGCGACGTCGGCGATCACCGAGGCGGCGACCAGCGGGGCGAGCACGCCGTCGCGCTCCAGGCGGGTGCGCAGGTCGGTGCCCTGGACCAGGTCCATGACCAGGGCGAGGTCGCTGCCGTCGACCACCATGTCGTGCACCCCGACCACGTGCGGGTGGTCGAGGCAGGTCAGCGCGGTGCGCTCCTGGACGAAGCGGCCGACCAGGACCTGGTCGGCGGCCAGGTCCTCGCGCAGCAGCTTCACCGCCACCGGCCCGTCCGGGCCCTCGCCGAGCCACACCGTGCCGGCCGAGCCGCGGCCGATCACCTGGTGGACCGTGTACCGGCTGCCGATCTTGCGTGCCAATGCTGCTCCGTGGGCTCGTGAGGTCGGTGCTCGACGAACAACCTACGCGGCCGAGGGGTCTGCGGGGGCCGTGGAGGGCCCCCGCAGAGGTTCCGATCCGGTGGAATTTCGCGGGATTGTCGACAAAGCGTCAATTCGAGTTGCCGGTGTGGCTGCTGATCCAGGCCGACGCCGAGTCGAACCAGCCCACCACGTTGTCCCAGTAGTGCGGCAGCGGCGTGAACTTCCACAGCGCCAGGCAGCCGAGCGCCAGCACCACCAGCACCAGCAGGCAGCCCTTCGCGCAGCCCAGGCCCGGGATCCACATCCGGTTGCGGCTGCGGCCGCGCGGCTCGCGCGCCCGCTCGCGGGCCGGCTCCGGCTCCCGGTACGGCGGCTCCTGGCGGCGCGGCGGGGCCGGCTCGGCCCGGCGCTGCGGCGCCCCGTGGCCCTGCGGCCGGCCGTCGTGGCCGGGCGGCGGGCCGGGCTGCTGCTGCGGGTGCGGCTGCTGCGCCTGGTACGGCGGCGGCGCGACCGGCGGGCGGCCGCCGCGGCCCTGCGGGTACTGGCCGCCGCCCTGCTGGCCGCCCTGCTGCGGGTGCCGGCCGGGCTGCGGCTGGTACGGGCCCTGCGGCTGGGCGTACCGGCCGCCGCCGGGCTGCTGCTGCGGGTGCGGCTGCTGCGCCTGGTACGGCGGCGGGGCGACCGGCGGGCGGCCGCCGGGCGGCGGGTACTGGCCGGCCTGGTACGGGCGGGGCGCGACCTGCGGGTCGGCCAGGTCCTCCGGCTCGAACCAGCCGATCCGGGTCTGCTCGTTGCGGTCCCGGGCGGCCTGCATCTGGGTCTGCCAGGGGTGCGGGCCGTCCGGCTGCGCGGGGGCTCCGCGGCGGGCATCGAGGGCATCACCCGGGTCCGGTCGGCGGGCGGCGCCGGCGGCTGGGGGCTCATCAGCTGGGTGCGGTCCTCGGCGCCCGGGACGGCCTGACGGTGCGTCATGACCTGGGTGGCGGCGGCCGGATCGTAGCCGGCGCCGCCGAGGGTGGCGTCGTGGCCGGCGGGCGCTGCGGGGCGAGCGCCGGGTCGGGCACCAGCAGCGAGCCGACCGACAGGGCGGCGTCCACGGCGGCCGGGGAGGAGTGCACGCCGACGCCGGCCGCGACCACCCGCAGCGCCTCGGCCAGCGAGACGGCGGTGGGCCGCTCGGCCGGGTCCTTGCGCAGGCAGCGCTCGACGACCGTCCACAGCGGCTCGGGCATGGTGCGGGGGCGCTGCGGCTCCTGCGCCAGGTGCGCCTGCAGGATCGCCATCGGGTTGTCGCCCTGGAACGGCGGGCGGCCGGTGACCAGTTCGTACAGCATGATGCCGGCACCGTAGACGTCGACCGCGGCGGTCTGCGGGCGGCCGTCGGCGGACTCCGGGGCGACGTAGGCGGGGGTGCCGACGAACTCGTGGGTGCGGGTGATGCCCGGGGAGTCGGCGAGCCGGGCGATGCCGAAGTCGGTGAGCATCGGGTGCATCCGCTCGCCGCCGTCCACGGCCAGGGTGGCCAGCAGCACGTTGGCGGGCTTCAGGTCGCGGTGCACGACGCCGTCGGCGTGGCTGGCGGCCAGCGCGTCGGCGATCTGCGCCATCAGCAGCGAGCCGGCGATCGGCGACAGCGGGCCGGACTCGCGCAGGTAGCGGTACAGGTCGGGGCCGTCGATCAGGTCCATCACCAGGGCGAGCAGCTCGCCCTCGACGACCAGGTCGCGGGTGCGCACGATGTTGGGGTGGGTGAGGCGCAGCAGGACGGAGCGCTCGCGGAGGAAGCGCATCACCACGTCCGGGTCGGCGGCGAGCTCCTCGCGCAGGACCTTCACCGCGACCGCCTGGCCGGGCTGCAGGCCCGGCACGGCGGCGTCCTCGCGCACCCGGCCGCGCCAGACCGTGCCGGTCGCTCCGCGTCCGAGGCTCTCCTCGAGCAAGTACTTGCTGCCGACAGGCCGCACCTGTGCACTCCGTTCGGTCACCCGGCGCCCGCTGCCGGGGCCGCGTTCCGGCACTCCCCCGTTCCCGTGAACGGCGCCGGGGCCTTGGGGGAACCGCCCGCGCGCGGGGGCTCCCGGTTTTCGGCAACTCTAACGGTGCCCGCGCGGGTTTCCGAGGTGTTGCCCGGGCCGGGCGCGCACTGTCGGCCACCTGGGGTGTCGGTGCGTCCTTGACCTGACTCGGCGTCGGATTCACCATGTCGATGATCGCAAGATCGTCAAATCCGGTACCGTGCGCGGACTGTCCGTCCCGAGTGGCAGGATGGCAGGCACCACACGTGTGCAGAAGGGACCCCGGGCGTGATGCAGATCCGGCTCACCGTCCTTCGACCGCGCAGCGGCCCGAGCAGCCCCGGGAGCTCTGCCGACGTCCTGGTCACAGCCCCGGCCGGCACCACCCTCGGCGCCGTCGCCACCGCCCTGGCCGGCGCGGTCGGCGTCCGCGGCCCGCGCTCCGCCACCCACGTCCACCTGTACGCCGGTGACGAGCGGCTGGACGAGCAGGCCCCGCTCGGCCGTCCCCCGCTGATCGACGGCGCCGTCCTCGCCCTCGGCGAACCCGACCCGGACACCGAGGACACCGCCGGCCGCCCCGCCGCCGAACTCCGCGTCGTCGGCGGCCCCGACGCCGGCGGCGTGCACCGCCTGCACGGCGAGCGGATCCGGATCGGCCGCTCCACCGAGGCCGACGTGCCGCTCGACGACCCCGACGTGTCCCGGCTCCACCTCGCCCTGCACCTGACCGCCGACGGCCACGCCACCGTCCAGGACCTCGGCTCCACCAACGGCACCCTGCTGGACGAGCGCTACCTGCGCGAGGAGAGCGCGGAACTCGCCCCCGGCGCGCTGCTGCGGATCGGCGAATCCACCCTCCAACTCGCCCGCCCCGCCGACATAGCGGCCCGCACCACCACCCCCGACGGCGAGGGCCGGCTCCGGCTCGCCCCCCGCCCCACCGCCCGCACCGCCCCGGCCGCCCGGCCGGCCCGCTCCCGCCGCCGAACCCCCGCCGCCGCCACCGGCGGCGGCCGCGGCCGCTGGCTGCGCCGCACCCGCCCCGAGCCGCCCGCCGTCGACACCGACCGGCAGCACGCCACCGCCCGCCTGCGGCAGGCCGCCAACCAGCGCGAACGCTGGCCCGACCCGGCCACCCTGCTGCTCGCCGCCCTCGGCACCGGCCCCCGGCTCTGGGAGCGCGGCCCCGACCACCCCGACGCGCTCACCCTGCGCCTCGGCACCGCGGACCTCCCCGGCGGCCCCGGCACCGTCCCCGGCACCCTGCTGCCCGCCGTCCCCGCCACCGTCGACCTGCAGACCGCCGGCAGCCTCGGCCTGGCCGGCCCGCGCCACCGCCTCACCGGCCTGGCCCGCGCCGCGCTCGCCCAACTCGCCGCCCTGCACCCGCCCAGCGGCCTCGCCCTGGTCGTCGTCGCCCCCGAGCAGCACGCCGAGGACTGGGCCTGGGCCCAGTGGCTGCCCCACCTGCGGCCCGCCCACGGCCAGGCCTGCCGGCTGCTGTACGGCCTCGGCCCCGAGCAGGCCGAGGCCCGGCTCACCGAACTCGCCTCCGCCACCGTCTCCGCGCCCGCCACCGTCGTCCTGGTCGACGGCGACCCCGGCACCGAGGCCGGCCGGCGCGCCCTCGGCCTGCTGCTCCGGCAGGGCCCCGCGGCCGGCGTGTTCGCCCTCTGCCTCGCCGAAGACGCCGACGAACTCCCCACCGGGCTCGGCGCGTTCGGCCTGATCACCGGCGAAGTCGCCACCCGGCTCACCCTCGACCGGCCGGTCGGCGGCACCCGCGAACGCCTCGCCGACATCGCCCTCGACGCGGTCTCCCCCGCCTGGGCCGAACGCCTCGCCCGCACCCTCGCCCCGCTGAGCGAGGCCGCCGACGCCGAAGCCGCCCGCGGGCCGCTCCCCGACGCGCTGCGCCTGCTCGACCTGCTGCGCTCCGAGTCGCTCTCCCCCGCCCGGCTCGCCGAGAGCTGGAGCGCGCTGCCCGCCGGCGCGGGCGGCGCCGCCGCCCTGCTCGGCACCGCGCGCGGCGCGGCCGGCGAGGAGACCTGCGCCCTCGACCTCGCCGAGGACGGCGACCACCTGCTGATCGGCGGCGGCCCCGGCTCCGGCAAGTCCGAACTGCTGCGCAGCCTGGCCGCCTCGCTGGCCGTCTCCGAGAGCCCCGAACGGCTCGCCCTGCTGATGGTCGACGGCGACCGCGCCGGGGACGGCGGCCTGGCCGGCTGCACCGACCTCCCGCACGTCACCGACCACGTCAACGCCGCCGAGGACCCGCGCGGCGCGCTACTCGCCGCCGAACGCCTGCTCGACGAACTCGCCCACCGCGAAGCCCTGTTCGACGGTCTCGGCTTCACCGAGTGGCACACCCGGCGGATCTTCGACAAGGCCCCCGCGCTGATCGGCGGCCCCGCCGAGAACGCCGGCCGGGTCCGCGTCGTCGAACCCCGCCGCGCCCCCGACGCCCCGGCCGCCGGCGCCGCCCCCGCCCGCCTGATCGTCGTCGTCGACGACTACGACGCGCTGCTCGGCCCCGCCTCCCCGGCGGCCGCCCGCTGGCCGCGCGCTGGCCGCCGCCGCCACCCGCGGCGGCCGCCTCGGCGTCCACGTCATCGCCACCACCGGCGATCCCGAGGCCACCGCCGGCACCGAACTCGACGAGGCCGCGCAGCTCCGGATCGCCCTGCGCACCGACCGGGCCGGCGACTCCGACCTGCTCATCGACCTGCCCGACGCCGCCGCCCTCCCCGGCACCACCCCCGGCCGCGGCTACCTCCGCCGCCCCGACGGCGCGGTCACCGCCTTCCAGGGCGCCCGGGTCAGCGGCCGCATCCCCCGCACCGCGACGCTCCGGCCCACCGTCGTCGCCCAGCGCCTGGAGGACCACGGCGCCGCGCCGTCCGCCCGGCCCGTCCGCGAACTCGGCAACGGCCCCACCGACCTCGCCCTGCTCGCCTCCGCACTGCGCCGCGCCACCGAGAGCTGAGCCCTTCCCGCCCGGGCGCCGCCGCTCAGCCGGCGGCGTCCGGGAGCTGCGGCGGGCACTGGCCGCCCGGGGTGGTCAGCAGCTCGAAGTGCCACATCTCGTTGGCGTACACCTGGCACAGCCCGTACCGCGCCCCCTTCCGGTTCAGCCAGTCGTCGGCGTTCGTCGGGCCGATGTCCACCGCCTTGCCCGAGACGTGCGCGGACTTCTCCGGTGTGTTCACGTACCGCCGCGCCGACTCCAGGCTGCCGTACCGGGCCACCGCCGCGTCCAGCAGCCGCTGCTGGTAACTCCGGCTCCGCCAGCCGGACGTGACGCGCAGTTCGACGCCCTGGGCCTGCGCGTCCGCGGCGGCGCTCCGCAGCGCGGCCAGCAGCGCCGGATCGAGGTTCCGCACCGCCGGCGAGTCCCCGTCCATCGGACTCACCGACACCCCCGCCGCCAGCTCCCCGTCCCCCGCCCGCGCCCGCGGCCCGTCCACGGCGAACGCCGCCACCGCCCCCAGCACCGCCACCGCCGCCACCCCGACAACCCCGCGCCGCACGACCTTCACCGTCTCCGCCTCCCGCTCCGCTCCCTGCCACGCCCCATTCCAGGCGCCCCCGTGTTGCGAGCCCGTCTGCATTTCCCGATACGTTTTCGAGATGCGGGATCGGGTCCAATGGAGGTTCCGGTGTCGAGGAGTGGAGCTGCGCGTGCGGGTGCTGGTGGTCGAGGACGAGGTGTACCTCGCCGAGGCGGTGCAGGCGGGGTTGCGGTTGGCGGCGATCGCGTGCGACGTCGCGGGGGACGGCGAGTCGGCGTGGGAGCGGTTGGGGGTGCACCGGTACGACGTGGTGGTGCTGGACCGGGACCTGCCGGACGTCCCGGGGGACGAGGTGTGCCGGCGGATCGTCGCGGCGGGCCTGGGGTGCCGGGTGCTGATGCTGACGGCGGCGGCGCGGCTGGACCAGAAGGTGGCGGGGTTCGAGCTGGGTGCGGACGACTACCTGACGAAGCCGTTCGACCTGGCCGAACTGGTGGTGCGGCTGCGGTCGTTGGCGCGCAGGCCGGAGCAGTCCGCGCCGCCGGTGCTGGAGTTCGCGGGGCTGCGGGTGGATCCGTTCCGGCGCGAGGTGTTCCGGGACGGGCGCTACGTGGCGCTGCCGCGCAAGCAGTTCGCGGTGCTGGAGGTGCTGATGGCGGCGCGCGGCGGTGTGGTGAGCGCGGAGGAGCTGCTGGAGCGGGCCTGGGACGAGCACGCGGATCCGTTCACCAACGCGGTGCGGATCACCATCTCGGGTCTGCGCAAGCGGCTCGGCGAGCCGTGGGTGATCCACACGGTGCCGGGCGTCGGCTACCGCCTGGACGCGTCGTGAGCCGCCCGCGCCGTCTGACGGCCCGGATGCGGCTGACGCTGAGCTACACGCTGTTCACCGTCACCACCGGGGTGCTGTGCCTGGCGGTGGTGTACGTCGGGATGAAGTACGTCCCCAACTATCCGCTGACGTCGGCGAATCCGCGCTACCGGTCGGACGCGCCCTCGCGGCAGGAGATCCTGGAGTCGCTGCTCGCCGCGTCGGGGTACGCGCTGGCGCTGCTGACGGTGGTGGGGATGGCGGGCGGCTGGCTGGTGGCGGGGCGGGTGCTGCGGCCCTTGCAGGAGGTGACGGCGGCGGCCCGGCGGGCGTCGGGCGGGGACCTGGGGCACCGGATCGCGCTGGCGGGTCCGCGGGACGAGTTCACCGAGCTGGCGGACGCGTTCGACGAGATGCTGGCCCGGCTGGAGCGTTCGTTTGACGCGCAGCAGCGTTTCGCGGCGAACGCCTCGCACGAGTTGCGCACGCCGCTGGCGATCAACCGGACGATGCTGCAGGTCGCGGCGGCCGATCCGGCGGGGCAGGACTGGCCGCGGCTGGTGGGCCGGCTGCTGGACACCAATCAGCGCGGCATCGAGGTCACCGAGGCGCTGCTGCAGCTCGCCGAACTCTCGCACCGCTCCCCGGAGTCGGCGCCGCTGGAGCTGTCGGCGACGGTCCGCGAGGCGCTGGCGGCGGTGTCCGCCGAGGCCGCCGAGCGGGGCGTGCCGATCACCCGGGAGCTCGCGGCCGCGCCGGCCGTCGGCAACGAGGTGCTGCTGCGGCAGGCGGCGGTGAACCTGCTGCAGAACGCCGTCCGCCACAACCTGCCGTCCGGCGGCCGGGTCGAGCTGGCCACCGGCCCGGATCCGGAGCGCCCCGGCCGGGTGCGGCTGACGGTGCGCAACTCCGGCCCGTTGCTGGAGGATTCGCTGATCGGCACGCTGACCGAGCCGTTCCTGCGCGGAGGCGGCCGGACCGCGCAGCGCGACCCGGCGCGGCGCGGGCACGGCCTGGGGCTGGCGATCGTCGCCGCCGTGGCGCAGGCGCACGGCGGCGAGCTGCGGCTGGCCGGCAATCCGGGCGGCGGGCTGGAGGCGGTGCTCAGTCTGCCCGGTACGGCCGGTAGCGGGGCTGCGGGTGCGGCCAGGTGATGTCGAGGAAGAGCGGGTAGTCCCGGCGTTCCAGGCAGCGCAGCAGGAACTCGGGGAAGCTGCCGCGGGTGGCGTACCACTGGCCGGTGTCGCTGAACACGGCGATCGGCCAGCGGTCCGGATCGGGGCCCTGGGCGAGGAAGAACCAGGCGCCGCCGTACTTGTCGGCGCCCCAGCCGATCAGGCCGCCGGGCTCGGGGTGGTACGGGAACGGATCGAAGTCGGGGTTCCGCTCCTGGCCCGGCCGCCACCCGTACCACGGGCCCCACAGGGCGCGGGCTTCCTCCGGCGTTCCGTCGACCGGTCCGAAGACGGTCAGGAAGCCGTCCAGGGTGCCGGGGCCCCAGCGGTCCACGAAGGTCCGGTAGCCGCTCGGCAGCCGGACCCCGAGGTAGCTCTCGGCGGCGTCCCAACTCCCTTGCGGGGACTGCCGGTCGGGTGGTCCGAGCAGGGCGGACAGTCGGTCGAGCTCAGCCTCCGTCATGCCCGTCATTGTGCCGGAACGCCCGAAGGGGCCCCGGGCGGGTTGCCCGGGGCCCCTTCGGGGCGGTGTCAGCGACCGGTGCGCAGCAGCGTGCGGATGACCCGCATGGCGACCGAGAGGCTGGACAGCTCGTAGTTGTCCGAACCCCTTATGTCGTCGAGCGTGGTGCGGGCCCGGCCGAGCAGGTTGGCGTTGAGCTCCGCCCAGGCGCCGTAGCGCTCCTCGGGGCTGGATCCGGCGGGGCCTGCGGTGAGCACGTCGGCGGTGAGGGCGGCGTGCGCGGCGAACAGGTCCTCGCGGATCGCGGCGCGGGCCATCGAGGACCACCGGTCGGTGCGCGGCAGTTCGATGATCCGGTCGAGCAGGTGGCTGATCTGCAGGCGGTCGCCGAGGTCGTAGTACAGCTCGGCGACCTCCATCACGTCGGCGTCCGAGCGGTCCGCGACGCCGACGATGTCGAGGGTCGGGAACGCGGAGGACAGTCCGGCGATCCGGGTGGCCAGCTCGTCGGGGACGCCGGCCGAGGACAGCTCCTGGTGGACCGACTCGTACCAGGCGAGGTCCTCGCCGCGCAGCGGCTTGGGCAGCGAGTCCCAGACCTGGTTGACCCGGTCGTGGAAGAACTCGATGGTGCCGGCGATGTCGAGCGGCTGGCGGCGGTTGCCGAGCATCCAGCGGGTGGCGCGCTCGACCAAGCGGCGGGCGTGCAGCCGCATCTTGGTCTGGATGCGGGCCGCGACCCGGTTGTCCAGGCCCTCGACGCTGTCCCAGATCTGCTCCAGGCCGAACACCGCGCGGGCGGCGGCGTGGGTGCGGGCGATCTCCTCCATCGTCGCGCCGGTCTCCTCGCGGAGCCGGAACGCGAAGGTGCAGCCGCCGCGGTTGATCGTGTCGTTGACGATCAGGGTGGTGATGATCTCGCGGCGCAGCGGGTGGTTGTCGATCTGCTCGGCGAACCGGGCCCGCAGCGCGCTCGGGAAGTAGGCGTGCAGGACGTCCCGGAAGTACGGGTCGTCGGGCAGGTCGGTGGCGAGCAGCTCGTCCGCGAGGGTGATCTTGGTGTAGGCGAGCAGCACGGACAGCTCGGGCTGGGACAGCCCGCGGCCGGCCTGCTGGCGCTCCCGGATCTGCTTCTCGGTGGGCAGGTACTCCAGCGCCCGGTCGAGCTGCCCGGCGGACTCCAGCCGGTTGATCATGCGGGCGTGCACGTTGACCATGCTGGCGGCCTGCGAGACGGCGTTGGCGAGCACCACGTTCTGCGCGTAGTTGTTGCGCAGCACGAGGTGGCCGACCTCGTCGGTCATCTCGGCGAGCAGCGTGTTGCGCTGCTTGACCGTCATGTCGCCGTCGGCGACGACCTGGTTGAGCAGGATCTTGATGTTCACCTCGTGGTCCGAGGTGTCGACGCCGGCCGAGTTGTCGATGGCGTCGGTGTTGATCCAGCCGCCGGCGCCCTGCGGGCCGCCGGTGGAGGCGAACTCGATGCGGCCGAGTTGGGTGCAGCCGAGGTTGCCGCCCTCGCCGATGACGCGGGCGCGGACGTCGCCGCCGTTGACCCGGATCGCGTCGTTGGCCTTGTCGCTGACCTCCGCGTTGGTCTCGGTGGAGGCCTTGACGTAGGTGCCGATGCCGCCGTTCCAGAACAGGTCCACGGGGGCCTGCAGGATGGCCTTCATCAGCTCGGCGGGGGTGAGCTTCGCGGCGTCGATGCCGAGCCGCTCGCGGACCTGGGCGGACAGCGCGATCGACTTGGCGGAGCGCGGGAAGACGCCGCCGCCGGCCGAGATCAGCGACTTGTCGTAGTCGTCCCAGGAGCTGCGCGGCAGGTCGAACAGGCGGCGGCGCTCGGCGTGCGAGGCGGCCGCGTCCGGGTTCGGGTCGAGGAAGATGTGCCGGTGGTCGAACGCGGCGACCAGGCGGATGTGCTCGGACAGCAGCATGCCGTTGCCGAACACGTCGCCGGACATGTCGCCGATGCCGATGACGGTGAAGTCCTCGGACTGGGTGTCGACGCCGAGCTCGCGGAAGTTGCGCTTGACGGACTCCCAGGCGCCGCGGGCGGTGATGCCCATGCCCTTGTGGTCGTAGCCGGCCGAGCCGCCGGAGGCGAACGCGTCGCCCAGCCAGAAGCCGTACTGCTCGGCGACGCCGTTGGCGATGTCGGAGAACGTCGCGGTGCCCTTGTCGGCGGCGACCACCAGGTAGGTGTCGTCCTCGTCGTGGCGGACCACGTCGACGGGGTGCACGACCTCGCCGGCGACCAGGTTGTCGGTGATGTCGAGCAGCGCCGAGATGAAGGTCTTGTACGAGGCGATGCCCTCGGCCAGCCAGGCGTCGCGGTCCACCGACGGGTCCGGCAGCTGCTTGGCGACGAAGCCGCCCTTGGCGCCGACCGGCACGATGACGGTGTTCTTGACCATCTGGGCCTTGACCAGGCCGAGGATCTCGGTGCGGAAGTCCTCGCGCCGGTCGGACCAGCGCAGACCGCCGCGGGCGACCTTGCCGAAGCGCAGGTGGACGCCCTCGACCCGGGGCGAGTACACCCAGATCTCGAAGGCGGGGCGCGGCGCGGGCAGGTCCGGGATGGCCTTCGGGTCGAACTTCATCGACACGTACGAGTGCCAGTCGCCCTCGGCGTCGTGCTGGAAGAAGTTGGTCCGCAGGGTGGCCTTGATGAGGTGCAGGAAGGAGCGCAGGATGCGGTCCTCGTCCAGCGACACGACCTCGTCGAGCGCGCCGGCCAGCTCCTCCAGGATGGCGTCGGTCAGTTCGTCGCCGCCGGAGCGGTGGCTCGGCGAGAGCCGGGCCTCGAACAGGTTGACCAGCAGCCGGGTGGTGTGGGTGTTGTTGCGGAGCGCGTCCTCCATGTAGTCCTGGGAGAACGTGGAGCCCGCCTGGCGGAGGTACTTGGCGTAGGCGCGCAGCACCACGGCCTGACGCCAGGTCAGCTTGGCGGTGAGGACCAGCTCGTTGAAGCCGTCGTTCTCGGCCTGGCCGCGCCAGGTCGCCGCGAAGGTGTCCTGGAAGCGCTCGCGGTCCTCGTCGCTCAGGTCGGTGCCCTCGCGGAGCTTCAGGCCGAAGTCGACCACCCACGCGGTGGTGCCGTCGGTGCGGCGCAGCGCGTACGGGTGCTCGTCGAGCACCTCGACGCCCAGCCGCTGCAGGACCGGCAGGACCTCGGTCAGCGAGATCGGGCCGCCGACCCGGTAGATCTTGAAGCGGCGCTCGTCGTCGCCGGCGCCGACCGGCTGGTACAGGTTGAGGCGGAAGTCGCCCTCGCCGGCCAGCGACTCGATCTGCTTGAGGTCGGCGACGGCGGTGCGCGGCGGGAAGTCGGCGCGGTAGCCGTCGGGGAACGCGGTGGCGTACTTGTGGCCCAGCTCGGCGGCCTTCTCCTCGCCGAACTCGGTCTGCAGCTGGTCGTTGAAGCCGTCCATCCAGAACCGGGCGGCCTCGGCGAGCCGGTTCTCGATCCGCTCGATGTCGGCGTCGGACAGCTGCGGCAGCTCGTTGCCGGGGGCGACCCGGACCACGAAGTGCAGGCGGGTCAGCACCGACTCGGTGGCGTACACCGTGTAGTCGATGGTGTCGCCGTCCAGCTCCTCCTTGAGGATGCTCATCAGGGCGAGCCGGATGCGGGTGGTGTAGCGGTCGCGCGGCAGGTAGACGTACGCGGAGAAGTAGCGGCCGTACTCGTCCTGGCGGAGGAACAGCCGCAGCCGGCGGCGCTCCTGCAGGTACAGCACGCTGGTGGCGACGGACTGCAGCTCGGCGGCGGCGGTCTGGAACATCTCGTCGCGCGGGAAGGTCTCCATGATCTGGAGCAGGTCGCGGCCGTCGTGGCTGTCGCCGGAGAAGCCGGCGCCGTCCATGACCTCCTGCACCTTGCGGCGCACCACGGGGATCCGGGTGACCGACTCGGTGTAGGCGGCGGAGGAGAACAGGCCGAGGAAGCGGCGCTCGCCGACCGGCTCGCCGGCCGCGTTGAACTTCTTCACGCCGACGTAGTCGAGGTACGCGGGGCGGTGCACGGTGGCCCGGCTGTTGGCCTTGGTGAGGACCAGCAGCTTCTTCTCGTGCGCCTTGGCGCGCACCGGGGCGGACAGCCGGCCGAAGGCCTCGGAGACCGGGTGGTGGTCGGTGTCGTGGCTCAGCGGGTCGGCGCGCAGGATGCCCAGGCCGGTGCCGGCGACCGCCTTGAGCACCTCCTCGCCCTCGTGCTCGACCAGGTCGTACTCGCGGTAGCCGAGGAAGGTGAAGTGGTCGTCGGCCAGCCAGCGCATCAGCTCCCAGGCCTCGCCGACCTCCTGCTCGGGCAGGTGCGCTGGGGGCTCCTCGGCGAGCTCGTCGGCCAGTCGGAGCGCGGAGTCGCGCATCTTCGACCAGTCCTCGACGACCTCGCGGACGTCGCCCAGCACGCGGCGCAGGCCGACCTCGATGGTGCGCAGGTCCTCGCGGTCGGTCTCGCGGTCGATCTCGATGTGCATCCAGGACTCGACCACGGCGTCCGCGGGCCACTCGGCGCCGGCGGCCTGCGCGCGGTTGCAGGCGTCGGTGTCGAGGATCTCCAGCAGCTTGCCGGTGAGGTCGCGGCGCACCGCGAGCTGCGGGTGCACGACGAGGTGGATGGCGCGGTCCAGGCGGGTCAGCTCGTTGGTGACCGAGTCGACCAGGAACGGCATGTCGTCGGTGACGATCTCGACCACGGTGTGGCCGCACGACCAGCCGTTCTCCTCGACGGTCGGGGTGTGCACCCGGACCTCGGCGGTGCCCTGGGGCCGCTTGAGGCCCAGCCGGTAGTGGGAGGCCGCCGCACCGTAGACGTCCACCGGGTCGCGGCCGATCAGGTCCTCGGGCGCCGTGTGGAGGTAGTAGTGGTGCAGGTAGGCGGCCAGAGCGCCGTTGCTCAGCCCCTCGCCGGGCGCCGCGCCCCCCACCTGGCTGTTCTCAGCGGCTGCTGCTGCCTTCTTGAGCAGTTCGGCCTTGGCTGCGTCCAGCTTGGTCTGCATAGCTGTTTGGCTCCTGTCGCGCGCCGTTGCGTGACTCGGTGATGACTGTGGGTGCACCGCCGGGCCCCGTCGGCAAATCCTCCCGCACGCACAGGGTGGAAAACCGCTCATGGCACGCATGAGCCGCGTTCCGCCCGGGTACGACAAGTCGTTTGGCCTGCCTGACCGAAACCGGCGACGCGGCCAGCCTAACGTGACGAAACCAAGGTGTCAGGGGACACGGAGGCGCAATCCCGCAGGAAGATCGTTCCTTCCTGGACACCTTGTCCAAAGCCGCCCCGGACGGCCCGTACGTCACTCGGGCGACCACTCCATGTGCGGGTGGACGTAGTCGGTCGGCGGGGTGAACGTCTCCTTGATCGACCTGGTGGACGTCCAGCGCAGCAGGTTCTGCGCCGCGCCCGCCTTGTCGTTGGTGCCGGACGCCCGGCCGCCGCCGAACGGCTGCTGCCCGACCACCGCGCCGGTCGGCTTGTCGTTGACGTACAGGTTTCCGGCGGTGAACCGCAGCCGCTCCACCGCCTGCGCGATCGCCCGCCGGTCCTGCGCGACCACCGAGCCGGTCAGGCCGTACGGGGCGGCCTCGTCGACCCGGTCCAGCGCGTCCTCCCAGCGGGAGTCCTCGTACACCTGGACCGCCAGGATCGGCCCGAAGTACTCGGTGGAGAAGATCTCGCCGCGCCGGTCGCCGCCGAGCAGCACGGTGGGGCGGAGGAACCAGCCGATCGCGTCGTCGTACTGCCCGCCCGCCAGCAGCTCGACCTGCGGGTCGGCCTTGGCGCGCTCGACGGCGTCCCGGTTGCGGGCGAAGGCGCGGGCGTCGATCAGCGCGCCCATGAAGTTGCTCAGGTCGGTGACGTCGCCGACGGTCAGCGCGTCCACCTCGCCGAGGAAGTCGTCCTTGATCCGGCGCCACAGGCTGCGCGGCAGGTACGCCCGGGACAGCGCCGAGCACTTCTGGCCCTGGTACTCGAACGCGCCGCGCAGCATCGCCGTGCGCAGCACCGCCGGGTCCGCGGACGGGTGGGCGATCAGGAAGTCCTTGCCGCCGGTCTCGCCGACGATCCGCGGGTAGCCGCGGTAGCGGCCGATGCTGCGGCCGATCTCCCGCCACAGGTGCTGGAAGGTGCCGGTGGAGCCGGTGAAGTGCAGGCCGGCCAGCGCGGGGTCGCGCAGCGCCACCTCGGTCACCGCCTGCCCGTCGCCGGTGACCAGGTTGACCACGCCCGGGGGCAGGCCGGCCTCCTCCAGCAGGCGCATCAGGAAGTGCGCGGACAGCATCTGCGCCGGTGCGGGCTTCCACACCACCGTGTTGCCCATCAGCGCGGGCGCGGTCGGCAGGTTGCCGGCGATCGCGGTGAAGTTGAACGGGGTGATCGCGCAGACGAAGCCCTCCAGCGGGCGGTGGTCCGCGCGGTTCCACACCCCCGGGCCGGAGAACGGCTGCTCGGCCAGGATCTGCCGGCCGAAGTGCACGTTGAACCGCCAGAAGTCGATCAGCTCGCAGACGTCCAGCTCGGCCTGCTGCACCGACTTCGACTGCCCCAGCACGGTGGCCGCGACCAGCGTCCCGCGCCACGGGCCCGCCAGCAGGTCCGCGGCCCGCAGGAACACCGCCGCCCGGTCGTCGAACGCCAGGCCCCGCCACTCCGGCGCCGCCGCCAGCGCCGCGTCCACCGCGTCCCGCACGTCGGCCGCCGTCGCGTTCCCCAGCACCCCGAGCTTCGCCGCGTGGTGGTGCGGCTGCACCACCTCGGACCGCTCCCCGCCGCCGAGCCGCTGCTCACCGCCGACGGTCATCGGCAGCGCGGTGTGCTGCCCCGCCAGGTGGTCCGCGAGCCGCAGCAGGCGCGCCCGCTCGGGACTGCCCGGCGCGTACGCCAGCGGCGGCTCGTTGACCGGGGTGGGGACGGTGGTGACCGCGTCGATCGGCATGGTGCTCAACTGCTCCGTACGGTGGTGCGGGTGCTTCCCCTCCCAGGGTGAACGCGCCACGCCCGGTTGACGTGCCGTGACACGCCTACCGGGACAGTTCCTCCGCCACCGCGACGGCCTCCGCCAGCGAATCCACCACCGGCACCCCGAGGTGCACCAGCTTCTCCCGGGTGTGCGAACCGCCCGTGTACAGCACCGCCTTGATCCCGTGCTCCAGCGCGGCGAGCGCGTCGTCCGCGGCGTCCCCGATCAGCACCGTCCGGCCGCGGTCGATCTCGCCGCCCAGCGCCTCAAGGTGCACCGCCAGCTCCGCCGCCTTGCGGCCGCCGGCCGCCCCGCGCCGCCCGTCCACCCGCACGAAGTGCCGGGTCAGACCGAACCCGTCCACCACCGGCACCAGCTGCTCGTGCGCGTACATCGACAGCAACGACTGACTCCGCCCCGCCGCCACCCAGCCGCCCAGCAGCTCCTCCGCCCCCGGAGTCAGTCCGCAGCTCGGAAACAGCTCCACGTACTTGACGTGGAACGCGTCGTCCGCCGCCAGCCACTCCGCCTGGCTCGGCGCCCGCCCCAGCAACCGCTCGTAGAACCGCGGAATCGGGATCTCGTACTGCGCCCGGTACTCCTCCAGCGTCATCGGCGCGATCCCCATCAGCCCCAACGCCGCATTACTGGCCCCCAGCACCGCCGGCATGTCCGACAGCAGGGTCCCGTTCCAGTCCCAGACTATGTGTGTACGCACCCGCCAAGGGTAGGGCCCCGACGAGGGCTCCTCCCACCGAATTCGCCCGTCCGACGACCGCCGCCGCGCCCGCCCGGCCTGCCGAAGGGCGGCCGTCCGAATTCCGGAGAAGGCGACCCGACTCGCATTGCGGACAATTCGGCCGACCTTTCGACAAGCCCCCGGCCCCCGCCCTGGGCGGGCGTACCACCGCCGAGCCCTGCCGTTCGGCGGAGAATTCGACCGGCCCACTGGCCGAAGCCCCCGAAATCCCGTCGCCCCGTATCCGCATTCCGTGATACTCACCACCCGGACGCCGAACATCCGGCCTCCGAACCCCGTGGCAGAAAAGGGAATATGGGAACTCGAAAGCGTTTCATCGGGCACGGCAGGAGCACCACCGCCCTGCTGGTCGGCATGCTGGCCGCCGCCGCACTGTCGGGAGCCCCGGCGTACGCGGCACCTGCCGGCACGGCCGCGCACAGCACCTCCTTGCCCGCCAAGGACGGCGATCTGAACCTCGACGGCACCCCCGATCTGATCGTCCCCGGCGGCACCGGCATCCTTCCGCCCGGCCTGTGGCTGGCCACCGGCCGGCCCAACGGAACGGTGCGGCCCACCGCGACCAACATCGGCGTCAACGGACTGGCCTACAGCACCGCGCCCGACGCGGCCGAGTGGAACGGCGCACAGGCCGTCACCGGCGCCTTCTGCGGCAACGGCACCCAGGATGTCCTCGCCTACTTCCCGACCGGGAACAACGCAGGCGGCGGCAGCATCATGTGCGGCGACGGCACCACCGGCCCGCTCGGCACCTCGTCGGCCCCGCTGCGCATCAGCGGCCTCACGGTCGCCGACGCGGACGGCACCGCCGCCACCCGGATCGCCAACGCGGGCAACACCAGCGGCCTGGCCACCGGGCACCCCGACCTGCTCGCCGTCCTCGGCAACCGGCTGGTCCTGCTGTACTCCACCACCGCCAACGGCTACTCCACCGACGCGGGCTTCGGCATGGGCATCTGCCTGGCCAGCTGCAACGTCCTGTCCGGGCTCGACTCCCCCGACGGCACCCAGGACTGGAGCGGCTGGACGGTGGCCACCGCCCAGCGCGCCGACGGCACCGCCGCCTACCTGTGGAACCCCACCACCGGCGCGCTCCACCTGTGGACCGGCCTCAAGCTCTCCGCCGACGGCACCACTCTCACCACCACCGGCGCCTACACCATCGCCGCCTCCGGCTGGAACACCGGCCGGACGCTGGTCCTGCGCGCCGCCGGCATCAAGGCCACCGGCGCCCCGGCGCTCTGGGCGACCGACCCCGCAACGGGCGTGACCACCACCACCCAGCCGGCCGCGCTCGCCGACAACCCCGTCGTCACCACCGTCAGCACCACGCTCGTCACCCAGCCCTGATCCACCCCCGAACGCGAGCGGCCCGCCGGGCTTCCGGCGGGCCGCTCCGCGGTTCCCGGGCGGGTCAGTTGAACTCGTACGGGTCGGGGCCGGTGCGCAGGCCGCGGTCGGAGGCGGCGACGGCGGCCATCTCCTCCTCGGTGAGGGTGAAGTCGAAGACGTCGAGGTTCTGGCGGATCCGGGCCGGGGTGGCGGACTTGGGGATGACCAGGTTGCCCAGCTGGAGGTGCCAGCGCAGCACCACCTGGGCGGGCGACCGGCCGGTGCGTCCGGCGATCGCGGTGATCGCCGGGTCGTCCAGCACGGCGCCCTGGGCGAGCGGGCTCCAGGCCTCGGTGGCGATGCCGTGCGCGGCGTGGAAGGCCCGCAGCTCGGCCTGCTGGAGGCCCGGGTGCAGCTCGATCTGGTTGACGGCCGGGACCAGCCCGCTGTTCTCGATCAGCCGGGTCAGGTGCTCAGGCCGGAAGTTGGAGACGCCTGCGGCGCGGATCCGCCCGTCGGCGGCGAGGCGCTCGATCGCCCGCCAGGAGTCGAGGTAGAGGTCCCGGGCCGGGGCGGGCCAGTGGATCAGGTACAGGTCGACGGTCTCCAGGCCGAGCCGCTCCAGGCTGGCGTCGAAGGCGCGCAGCGTCGCCTCGTACCCCTGGTCGGCGTTCCACAGCTTGGTGGTGACGAAGACGTCCTCGCGCGGCAGCCCGGAGGCGGCCAGCGCCTTGCCGACGCCGGGCTCGTTGTCGTAGACCGCCGCGGTGTCGATCCGGCGGTAGCCGGCCTCCAGGGCGGTGGCGACGGTCTCCTCGTCCTGGACCTGGTAGACGCCGAAGCCGAGCTGCGGCATCCGGACGCCGTTGTTGAGGGTGATGTCGGGGACGGTGGTCATGCCGGTCGGGCCTTTCGGTCGGTGGTCGGTGGTCGGTGGTCGGTGCGGCGCGGCGGAGGGCCGGCGGGGTCAGTGGTGCAGGGCGGGGACGCGGACGGCGGCGCGGGCCGGCTCCCGGCGGTCCAGCGCGGCGGAGAGGACGGCCAGGGCCAGCGCGGAGGCGGCGAGCAGGGCGCCGACCCAGGCGGGGCGGTCCAGCCGAGGCCGGCCGAGACGACGGCGCCGCCGAGCCACGCGGCGAGCGCGTTGCCGAGGTTGAACGCGCCGACGTTCATCGCGGAGGCCAGCGTGGGCGCGCCGTGCGCCTGGTCCAGGACCCGCTTCTGCAGCGGCGGGACGGTGGCGAAGCCGAGCGCGCCGATCAGCAGCAGGGTGACGGCGGCGGCGGCCCGGTTGTGCGCGGTGACGGTGAACAGGGCGAGGACGGCGGCCAGGCCGCCGAGCGCGGTGACCAGCATCGGCATCAGCCGGCGGTCGGCGAACCGGCCGCCGAGCAGGTTGCCGAGGAACATGCCGATGCCGAGCAGCACCAGCAGCCAGGTCATCGCGCCGTCGGAGTACCCGGCGACCTCGGTCATGATCGGCGCCAGGTAGGTGATCGCGGCGAACACCCCGCCGAAGCCGAGCACGGTCATCGCCATCGCCAGCACCACCTGGACGTTCCGGAACGCGGCCAGCTCCCGGCGCAGCCGGGCGCCTTCGGGCCGGGGCAGGTCGGGCACCAGCCGGGCGATGCCGAGCAGGCCGACCACGCCGAGCACCGCGACGACCGCGAAGGTGGTCCGCCAGCCGACGCTCTGGCCGACGAAGGTGCCGAGCGGCACGCCGACGATGTTGGCGACCGTCAGGCCGGTGAACATGGTGGCGATCGCGCCGGCCTTCTTCTCGGGGGCGACGAGTTCGGCGGCGACCACCGAGCCGATCCCGAAGAACGCGCCGTGCGCGAACGAGGCGACGATCCGCCCGGCGAGCATCGCGCCGAAGGTCGGCGCGAGCGCGGAGAGCAGGTTGCCGGCGGCGAGCAGGCCCATCAGCAGCATCAGCATCCGCTTGCGGCTGATCCGGGTGCCGAGGACGGTCATCAGCGGTGCGCCGACCACCACGCCGATCGCGTAGCCGGTGACCAGCAGTCCGCCGGTGGGGATCGACACCCCGAAGTCCGCGGCGACCTCGGGCAGCAGCCCCATGATCACGAACTCGGTGGTCCCGATGCCGAACGCCCCGATGGCCAGGGCGAGGAGCGCGAGAGGCATGACGCCGTCCTCCATGCAATTGCCGATGCACCTTACGAGCTTCGACAATAATTGCATGCGCATTAACTTGCAAGCGCAATGATTGCAGACGCCGCACACCCGCCCGGCGGAGGCTCAGGCGGCGACCTTCCCCGCCGCCAGCAGCGCGGCCAGCGCGGTCCGCTGCACGTAGGCCAGCAGCCCGACCGTCGCCACCGCCATCACCAGCGCGAACAGCACGTGCCCGAGGGTCGACGCCACCGCCGTCCCCAGCGCCCCGAGCAGCACGTGACTGCCGATCCGCAGCCCGATCAGCGCGAACGCCACCTTCCGGGTGCCCTTGCCGCGCCACAGCAGCTTCGCCAGCTTCAGCCGGGTGCGCAGCATCGTCAGCGACACCGCCAGGTTCACGGCGGCCAGCGCCACCAGCGCCGGCCAGGCCGACGGGAAGGCCCGCAGCAGGTCGAACGCCCCGGCCAGCACGCCCTCGAAGCCGAAGAACCACACCGGCAGCCGCATCTCCGCGACGCTCGGCACCACCCCGCCCCGACCGCGACGGCCTCCGCCGCCTCCACTGCGTCCGCCGCCTCCGCGCCGATCACGATGCTGCTCATGACGTCCCCCGTCCTCCGCTGCGCCCTCCCCGGCCCCTCGCCGGCGGTGCACACCACTGTGCCGGTCGGCCGGGCCGCGCTCCCAGGGCCTGCGCTCACCGGCCCGCCATGACAGATGTCATGCGGCCGGCATGCACGAGGACCCCGCACCGGCGGGGCCGGGGCGGGGTCCTCGGGAAGCGGTACGGCGGTCAGGCGATCAGGCCGGGGATCTCCTGGGTGGCGAACCAGAGCAGCTCGTGGTCCTCGGCTCCGTCCACGGTGAACTGCGCGTCCTGGTCGCCCCGGTCGGCGGCGACGATCGCGTCCGCGGCGGCGGCCACGTCGGCCTCGACGTCCGGGTCGGCGTCGTCGGCGTGCACGGCGGCGGCCTTCGCCAGCCGGACCGGGCCGGCCAGCACCACGCGGCCCAGCGACGCCTGGTCCTGGTACTCGTCGCCGGGGAACGGCGTGACGGCGGAGTCGGCGACCTCGACGGCCACCACCACGCGCCGGCGCGGCGCCTTCGGGTCGGCGGCCAGCAGCCGGACGGAGGACAGCGCGGCCCGGTTGAGCGCCGCGTACTCCAGCTCCTCCAGGTCGTCGCTGACGTACCACTCGCGCAGCGCCGGGGTCACCGCGTACGCCACGCTCTGCTCCAGGACCCCCTCGGGGTGCGCCACCGCCAGGTCGTTCAACGTGGTGGGCACGTACACGCGCATGGGGGCACCCTTCTCGGTCACAGTGCGACGGACCAAGAATACGCAGCCCGCCGGCCGCCCTCGCCCGCTGGGCCGGTCAGGGGACGGTCGGTGTCCCCCTTGGTGCCGCCGAGGTACTGGCCGTGCGTCAACTCGGCGACCGGCTGGGCCCGCCGGAGCCCTGCCGCCGCTGCGAAGCTCACCCGCACGGGTGAAATTCCCGGCCGTCCCGCGCCTGCGGGGCGCGGCTTGGGCGCGGCGTCCCGCGCCCGGTAGCAAGGAGGCACACCGCCCCGACCACCGAGAAGGACCCGATGACCGAGCAGCTCACCCGGACGCCCGGCCCCCGCATCCGTCCGCTGGTCCACCCGGTGCACTCCGCCCGACGCCCCGTCCGGCACCCGCACCCGGTCGGGGAGGCCGCGCGGACCGTCCGCAGCCCCGGGCGGCCTGCGAGGGCGGGCGCCCGGCCCGGCCGCACAGCGTCGCCCCGTCCCGGACCGGCCACAGCGACCTGGCCACCCGCTTCGCGCGCCGGCTGGTCGAGGTGCTCTGCGGGGTCCGCCCGGTGCACCAGTTGCAGCGGCACACCACCCTGCCGGGCTTCCACCAGCTCGCCTCCCTCACCCGCAGCGGCCCCCTCCGCCCGCGCGGCCGCTCCTGGCAGCCGCGCCTCGGCCACGTCCACGACTCGGCCCCCGTGCCGGGCGCCGTCGAGGCCTGCGTCCGGGTCCAACTCGGCCCCCGCCACCACATGTTGGCCTTCCGCCTCGAACAGCACACCCGCACCGGCCAGTGGCAGTGCGCCGCCATCGAGGCCCGCTGACCCCCGCCACCGAGCCGCCCCGGCCCGTACCGATCCTCCGCACCGCCCGCAGCACAGCAGACGGGGCGTCACCCCCGGGAAGGAGGTGACGCCCCGTCAGGAGGCGGTGCCGGGTCAGCCCTTGCGGCGGCGGCCCTTCGCGGCCTTGGCCGCCTTGCGGCGCTCGGCGCGGGTCAGGCCGTCGCCGTCCGCGACGACCCCGTCGTCGTCGAAGTCGCCCTCGACCACGCCGCCGCCGACCTCGTCGGACGGGGCGATGTAGTGGAGCTTCTTGCGCTCGGGGGCCTCCAGGCCCTTGGCGCGGATCTCCGGGCGGGCGGCGGGGACGGTGGCGTCCTTCTCCAGCTTCTCGAGCAGCACCTGCTCGTCGTCCGGAACCGGGACCTCCTCGACCTGCTGCTCGACCTGGACCTCCAGGTTGAACAGGTAGCCGACGGACTCCTCCTTGATGCCCTCCATCATCGCGGAGAACAGGTCGAAGCCCTCGCGCTGGTACTCGACCAGCGGGTCGCGCTGGGCGTAGGCGCGCAGCGCGATGCCCTCCTGCAGGTAGTCCATCTCGTAGAGGTGCTCGCGCCAGCGGCGGTCCAGCACCGAGAGGACGACGCGGCGCTCCAGCTCGCGCATGATCTGCTCGCCGAGCTGGTCCTCGCGCCGGCCGTAGGCCGCGGCGATGTCCTCCTGGATGACCTTGGTGAGGTACTCGGAGGTGAGCCCGCCGTTCTCCGCGGCGTCCTCCTCCAGCTCGTCGAGGTCGAGGGAGAGGGGGTAGAGCTGCTTGAGGGCGGTCCACAGCTTGTCGAGGTCCCAGTCGTCCTCGAAGCCCTCGCCGGTGGCGGCGTCGACGTAGGCGGCGACGGTGTCGTCCATGAAGTGGCCGACCTGCTCCTGCAGGTCCTCGCCCTCCAGGACGCGGCGGCGCTCGCCGTAGATGACCTCGCGCTGGCGGTTGAGGACCTCGTCGTACTTGAGGACGTTCTTGCGGATCTCGAAGTTCTGCTGCTCGACCTGGGTCTGCGCGGAGGCGATGGCGCGGGTGACCATCTTCGACTCGATCGGCACGTCCTCGGGGACGTTCGCCATGGAGAGCACGCGCTCGACCATGCCGGCCTTGAAGAGGCGCATCAGGTCGTCGCCCAGCGACAGGTAGAACCGGGACTCGCCCGGGTCGCCCTGGCGGCCGGAGCGGCCGCGCAGCTGGTTGTCGATCCGGCGGGACTCGTGGCGCTCGGTGCCCAGGACGTACAGGCCGCCGATCTCCTGCACCTCCTCCTGCTCGGCCTTGACCGCGGTCTTGGCCTTCTCCATCGCGGCCGGGAGGGCGGCCTCGTACTCCTCCGGGGTCTCCTCGGGAGTGATGCCGCGCTGGGCGAGCTCGGCGGCGGCCAGGTGCTCGGGGTTGCCGCCGAGCATGATGTCGGTGCCGCGGCCGGCCATGTTGGTGGCGACGGTGACGGCGCCCTTGCGGCCGGCCTGGGCGACGATCTGCGCCTCGCGCTCGTGGTGCTTGGCGTTCAGCACCTCGTGCGGGATGCCGCGCTTGCGCAGCTCCTGGGACAGGTACTCGGACTTCTCGACCGAGACGGTGCCGACCAGGACCGGCTGGCCCTTCTCGTGGCGCTCGGCGATGTCCTCGACCACGGCGGCGAACTTGGCCGGCTCGGACTTGTAGATCAGGTCCGGCTGGTCGATCCGCTTGGGGGTCTTGTTGGTCGGGATCGGGACGACGCCGAGCTTGTAGATCTGGTGGAACTCGGCCGCCTCGGTGGTGCCGGTACCGGTCATGCCGGACAGCTTGTCGTAGAGGCGGAAGAAGTTCTGCAGGGTGATGGTGGCCAGCGTCTGGTTCTCGTTCTGGACCTCGACGCCTTCCTTGGCCTCGATCGCCTGGTGCATGCCCTCGTTGTAGCGGCGGCCGGCCAGGATGCGGCCGGTGTGCTCGTCGACGATCATGACCTCGCCGTTGATCACGACGTAGTCCTTGTCCCGCTTGTACAGCTCCTTCGCCTTGATGGCGTTGTTCAGGAAGCCGACCAGCGGGGTGTTCACCGACTCGTAGAGGTTGTCGATGCCCAGGTAGTCCTCGACCCGGGTGACTCCGTCCTCCAGGATGCCGACGGTGCGCTTCTTCTCGTCGACCTCGTAGTCGCGCTCGATCTTGAGGCGCTGGACCAGCTTGGCGAAGTCGCTGTACCACTTGGTGGCCTGGTCGGCCGGGCCGGAGATGATCAGCGGGGTGCGGGCCTCGTCGATCAGGATCGAGTCGACCTCGTCGACGATCGCGAAGTTGTGGCCGCGCTGGACCAGTTCGTCCTGCGACCAGGCCATGTTGTCGCGCAGGTAGTCGAAGCCGAACTCGTTGTTGGTGCCGTACGTGATGTCCATCGCGTACTGGCGCTTGCGCTCGGCCGGCGACATGTTCGCCAGGATCACGCCGACCTCGAGGCCCAGGAAGCGGTGCACCCGGCCCATCCACTCCGAGTCGCGCTCGGCGAGGTAGTCGTTGACGGTGATCAGGTGCACGCCCTTGCCGGTCAGCGCGTTCAGGTACGCGGGCAGGGTGCCGACCAGGGTCTTGCCCTCGCCGGTGCGCATCTCGGCGACGTGGCCGTGGTGCAGCGCGGCGCCGCCCATGATCTGCACGTCGTAGTGGCGCTGGCCCAGCACGCGCTTCGCGGCCTCGCGGACGGTGGCGAACGCCTCGGGGAGGAGGTCGTCCAAGCTCTCACCGTCGGCCAGCCGGGCCTTGTACTCGTCGGTCAGTGCGCGCAGCTCGGCGTCGGTGAGGTTGACGAAGTCCTCTTCGATCGAGTTGACCTGGGCGGCAATCCGCTGCAGCTTGCGGAGGATCTTGCCCTCGCCTGCGCGCAGGATCTTGTCGAAGACGGACACGTGAGCGGGCTCCTTGCCTGGATCGGCTCTGGATGACTGCCGGTGAGGAGTCCACCCCACCGTACGGGCCATCGTATGCGAGGAGGCCGAGCGGCCGGGAGGTCCGTCAGCACGCTATTCCTGTGTCACCCGTGGGAGCACATCGGCCGAAGCAGGGTACAAACGGTCAAAGCGCTCGGGCGCGGCCGCTCTGTCAGTGCCCTGTCCTAGCCTCGCCCCATGGCCGCGACCCCTGCCCCGACCGTCCGGATCTCCGCCGACCACGCCCGCCGGCTCGCACTGCGCGCCCAGGGTCTGCTCGGACAGCCCGACCGCCGCGCGGGCGCCCGCGGCGTGCTGCGCCTGCTCGGCGCCGTCCAGCTGGACACCATCTCGGTGCTCGCCCGCTCGCACGAACTGGTGCCGTACGCCCGGCTCGGCGCGGTCGGCCGGCGGCCGGTCGAGGAGGCGTACTGGGGGCACGGCACGGCCTTCGAGTTCTGGTCGCACGCCGCCTGCATCCTGCCGATCGAGGAGTGGCCGCTGTTCGCGTTCCGCCGCCGCGCCAACCGGGCCAAGGGCCGGGTCTGGGGCCACCCGGTGTCGGAGCAGGTGTACGCGCAGGTCGTCGACCAGCTGCGGGCCGAGGGCCCGCTGACCTCGACCGGCCTCGGCGGGGCGAAGAAGACCGCCGAGTGGTGGGACTGGTCCGACACCAAGATCGCCGTGGAGCGGGCGCTGGCCTTCGGGGACGTGGTGGTCACCCGGCGGCGGGGCTGGAAGCGCGTCTACGACCTGGCAGAACGGGCCGTCCCCGGCGAGTTGTTCGAGCAGGACCCGAGCGACGCCGAGTGCCTGGAGCGGCTGGTCGCGCAGGCCGGCGCCGCGCTCGGGGTGGCCACCCGGGCCGACCTGATGGACTACCACCGCCTGAAGGGCGCCCAGGTGGACGCGGCGCTGCCGGCCTCCGGCCTGGTCCCGGTCGCGGTGGAGGGCTGGTCCGCCCCGGCCTGGGCGGACCCGGCGGCGCTGGAGTCGGAGCCGCGCGGCCGGCACCGCACCACCCTGCTGTCCCCGTTCGACTCGCTGATCTGGGACCGCCCGCGCACCGAGCGGATCTTCGGCATGAGCCACCGGCTGGAGGCGTACACCCCCAAGCACAAGCGGGTGCACGGCTACTTCGCGATGCCGCTGCTGGCCGGCGGCCGCCTGGTCGGCCGGGTCGACCCGGCCCGCGAGGGCGCCACCCTGGTGGCCCGCCAGGTCTCGCTGGACGGCCCGCGCTCGGTGCCCGCACTGGCCGAGGCGCTGCGCGAGGCCGCCACCTGGGTGGGCTGCTCGGACGTCCGGGTGGAGCGGCTGGACGACGAGGCACTGCGCCCGGAGCTGGAGAAGCTGCTGGGCTGACGGGCCCTCAGGATCCGCTCAGCCTATTTCGAGGATCTTTTCACGCATCGCGTACACCACGGCCTCCATCCTGGAGTGCAGCTGGAGCTTCTCCAGGATGTTGCGCACGTGGTTCTTCACGGTGTTCTCGCTGATGAACAGCTCCTTGGCGATCTCCCGGTTGTTCATCCCGGTGGCCACCAGCTTGAGCACCTCCAGCTCCCGGTCGGTCAGCCGGGGCGCGGGCACCAGCTCCCGGTCGTCGGAGCGGCGCTGGATCATCGACTTGAACTCGGTCAGCAGCTTGGCCGCCATCGACGGGCTGATCTGCGACTGGCCGTCGGCCACCGCGCGGATCGCGGTGGCCACCTCGTCGGTGGAGATCTCCTTCAGCAGGTAGCCGGTCGCCCCCGCCTTGATCGCCTCGTAGAGGTCGGCCTCCTCGTCGCTGATCGTCAGCATGATGATCTTGGCGCTGGGCACCACGTCCTTGATCGCGGTGCACGCCTCGATGCCGCTGCGCCGGGGCATCCGGACGTCCATCAGGATGATGTCGGGCAGCAGGTCGGCGGCCTTCAGCACGGCCTCCGCGCCGTCCCCGGCCTCGCCGATGACCCGGATGTCGTCCTCCTCGGCGAGCACGATCTCCAGGCCGCGGCGGAACAGCGCGTGGTCGTCCACCACCAGCACCCGGATCGGCTCCGCGCGGCGCGGCGACCAGCCGGCGTCCTCCGGGCCCAGGCCCTCGCGCGAAAGCTCCCCCATCCGCCCTCCCCCGCCCTCCGGTCACGTGACGCGCCCATCATTCCACGCCCCGGACGGCGTGCGATCACCCTGCGCCGCCGAACCGCCCGGCTGGGTGACTCCCGAACGCCGGTGACCCCGGCGGCCGTTCACGGCCGCCGGGGTCACCGGGCCCTCCGTCCGCCGGGCCGCGGCCCGCCGGTCACTCCTCGTCGGGACCGTTGATCGCGCCCCCGGCCCCGGCGAAGTCCACCGCCGCGGCCCCGTCCTCCTTCAGGTGAATCACGCCGTAGTGGTAGCCGTGCCGGCGGTAGACCACGCTCGGCAGGCCGCTGTCCTTCTCCTGGAACAGGTAGAAGTCGTGGCCCACCAGCTCCATCGCGTACAGCGCCTGGTCCAGCGACATCGGCGCGGCGGAGTGGGTCTTCTCGCGGACCACCAGCGGCCCGTCCCCCTCGACCTCCAGGCTGCCCGCCAGCGTCTTGCGGACCGCGCCGTTGACGCCCTCGGTGGCCTCCGTCGCGGGCAGCTCGGCCAACGCGGCGGTCGCGGCGGCGACACTCACCGGGCCGCGCCCGTTCGTGCCGCCCTTGTGCACCCGGCGGCGGTCGGCGGACTTGCGCAGCTGCGCCTCCAGCTTCGCCGAGGCCAGGTCGAGCGCGGCCCACGGGTCGTTGGCGGACGCCTCGGCCCGGATCACCGGGCCCCGGCTGCGGAGGGTGATCTCCACCCGGTCGGAGCGGTCGGCCTGCCGCGGGTTGTGCTCCTTGGACACCTCGACGTCCAGGCTGATCGCCTTGGCGTCGAACTTCTGGACCTTCTCCAGCTTCTCGGCCACGTGCTCGCGGAACCTCTGGGGCACCTCGGTCTTGCGGCCCTTGACGACGATGTCCACGCAGAACTCCGATCCCTTGTGCTGACCGGCCCGGAGTGCGTCCCGGACCGGCGTGAGACCCAGCCGGACCAGCCGGTCACCGCCCGCCCCCGGAACACCGCCCGGGAGACCCGCGAGAACCGCCGGCCCCTTACCTCACTTCCTCCCCACCAGGAGCGTTCGAAACCCCTGGAGCCCTCATGCAACACCTCACCCGGGGATCTCGCCTCCCCAGTCGAACGAACGTACCGACGGGCGGTCGGCGGTCCGGCTGTTCCCCCCTGTTTACCCTCCTACGGGTGAAACAGTGGTGAACGACTGGACAACACGCCTGACACCGCCCACCGTATGGCTGAAGTCGCCGCCCGGCGAGCGTTCCGGAGGGGTTCCGTGACGAGCCGCAGCACCGCCCACCGGCCCGGATCCGGACCCGCACCGATCCTCGCCGCCCTGCTCGACCTGCTGATCCCCGCCCGCTGCGCCGGCTGCGGCGACGGCGCCACCGGCCTGTGCCCGCCCTGCCGCGCGCTGATCGACGGCACCGCCGCCGGGCCGGCCGGGCCGGTCCGCCCGCCGCCCGGCCTGCCGCCGGTGCACGCCGCCGCCCCCTACGCCGGGCCGGTGCGCCAGCTGCTGATCGCCCACAAGGAACGCGGCGCGCTCCGGCTGGCCGCCCCGCTCGGCCGGGCGCTGGCCGCCGCGGTCCGGTCCGCCACCGGTGCGGGCGCCGCCCGCTGCTGCTGGTGCCGGTGCCGTCCGCCCGGGCCGCCACCCGGGCCCGCGGCCACGACCCGATGCTGCGGCTGGCCCGGGCCGCGGCCCGCGAACTGCGCCGCGGCGGGGTGGCCACGCTGGTCGCCCCGGTGCTGCGGCAGGCCCGGCCGGTCGCCGACCAGGCGGGGCTGGGCGCGGCCGAGCGGCACCGCAACCTGCACGGGGCGCTGACCGTGCCGGCCCGGCTGGCCGCGCCGCTGGCCGGGCACCGGCTGGTGCTGGTGGACGACCTGGTCACCACCGGGGCGAGCCTCGCCGAGGCGGCCCGGGCGCTGCGCGCGGCGGGCTGCCCGCCGCGGGCGGCGGCCACCGTGGCGGCGGTCGCCCGGCGCGGCCCGGCCCGGGCCGGCGGGGTGCGCCGGCCGGGGAGGCGGGGCTCAGCCCGGGTAGATGAAGGCGCCGGCCGGGGCCTTGCTGGGCACCTCGTGCCACTGGTTGTCCTTCAGCCGGTACAGGCCGCGCCCGGAGGCGGTCAGCACGGCCGGGCTGACCTGGTCGCTCTGCCCGCGGGCCTCGGTGGCGGACAGCGCCGTCATCGACTCGCCGCCCTGCAGCGGGGAGTCGGTGGACTGCGAGCCGTCGGTGCCCAGGAAGTGCAGCTGCTGCAGCCGGTCGGCCTCCTTGCCGAGCACCACCAGCTGGTCGGCGTCGCCCCAGGAGACGGCGGCGACCTCGGTGAGCTGCGGGGCGATGTCGCGCACCGCGGTGATCCGGGCGGCCGGCGCGGCGGCGGTGCCGCTGTGCGTGACCAGGCCGAGGGCCAGCGTGGTCGGGCCGTTGCCGCGGCGCAGCAGCAGCGCGATCCGGGTGCCGTCGGAGGAGATCCGCAGCGACTGCACGGAACGCCCGTCGAGGTCGTCGACCGTCACGGGGACGACGGTGCGGTCGCGGACCATCAGCACCTTGGGCGCGGCCGGGTCGCGGTCGACCAGCCACAGGTCCTGGCGGCCGTCCCAGCTGGGCGAGGCCAGGCCCTGGCCGGGCTGCGGGGCGCGGCTGGAGGTGACGGACTCGCCGTACTTGTCGGTCTCGGTCAGGCCGGTGCGGAACAGGTTGCGGCCGTCGTTGGCGATCACCGCGGCGGCGTTGCCGTCCCGGCGGACGGCGAGTTCGCCGATCCTGGGCTGGCCGTTCTGCGAGACCTGGCCGAGCACGCCGGGGACGGGGGCCGGCTCCATGCCGTCCAGGTAGCGGGTGAGGCGGCCGTCGGTGAGCTGGATGTAGGCCTGCGTGCCGTTCGCGCCGCCGGCCAGCACGCCGGGCGCGACCTGCGCGGCCTCGGCGGCGGTGATGGTGCAGCCGCCGTTCTTGGGCGTGGACAGGTCGAGCCGGTCCAGCTTGCCCTGCTGGTCGACCAGGGTCTGGAAGAGCTGCTGCGCCATCTGCCGGCAGCCGGTCTGGTTCTTGCCGAGGTCGGTGCCGTCCACCTTGACGGTGGCGACCCGGTTGTCGCCGGCGGTGACGCCGAGCACCTTGATGCCGTCGAGCTTGGAGGTGACCACCGGGCGCAGCCACTGGGAGGGCCCGTCGGCGGTAGCCTGGGCGGCCTCGGTGAGCGGGTCTATTCGGCGGCGCAGGTAGATCGGGTCGGCGACCAGCACCGGGTTGGCCTGGGCGCGTTCGCTGGTCGGGTCGGGGGCGGCGAAGAAGTACCGGTGGACCGGCTTGTAGGTGTTCTTGAAGTTGGTCTGGTCGACGATCAGCCCGTCGGGCAGCGCGTCGATCCGCCACTGGCCGGCGTCGGGGCCCTCGGCGACCTTCACGAAGGTGAAGTCCTGCTGGTAGGCGTCGCCGGAGCGGGCCTGGTAGGTGTGCCGGCCGTCGAGTTCGGCGACCTGGGTGCCGCTGACGCTGAGCTGCGCGGTGGTCGCGTCCTGCGCCGGGACGGGGTGGCTCAGGTGCGGGGCCTCGGCCAGCACCACCACCTGCGCGTCGGGGCGCCAGCGCTTGGCGGCGTCCGGGGTCAGGTACTGCTTGGCGGTGTCGTAGTCGGCCTGGTCCGCGTTGGAGGAGTCGAGGAAGCCGGCCAGCAGGTCGCCGGGGCTCTCGCCCCGGTGCGGGGCGACCGGGTAGACGTGCACCTGGACGCCGTCGGCGGCGCCCTGCGGTGCGCCGAGGCGCTGCGGCGCGCCGCCGGAGGGCATCGCGACGCACCCGGTGGCGGCGGCCGCGAGCAGGGCGGCGCCGCCCAGCGCGCGGGTCCGTCGCTCAGCCGTCCTGTCGTTCCTGTGCACCGGTGGTCCCCTCCTGGTCGGTCTCGGCGCCGTCCGGTGCGGGCGGGGCCGGGTGGGTCGGGCGGCCGCTGCGGTCCACCACGATCTGCGCACCGGTGGCACCGTAACCGGCGGCTCCGGCGCGGACGTCGGACGGGTCGGCCACCGGGACGGCGCTCGGCCGGCCGAGGCCGGGGCCGATGCTGAGCACGCCGCCGAGGCCGGAGCCGAAGGTGTGCCGCTCGGCGTCCGGGGTCTCCGGGACGGCGGTGGACTCGCCGCCGCGCACCGCGCGCCGGTAGGGCGCGCCGACCGAGGACATGCCGCGGTTGTGCCGGGAGTCCTCCGGCTCCAGCCGGAACGGGGCCCGGGAGATCTCGCCGCCGCGGGTGCGCGGCAGGGTGAGCCGGAAGTGCGAGCCGCCGCCGGGCTCACCCCAGGCCTGCAGCCAGCCGCCGTGCAGGTGGGCGTCCTCGACCGCGATGGACAGGCCGAGGCCGGTGCCGCCGGTGGTGCGGACCCGGGACGGGTCGGCGCGCCAGAACCGGTGGAAGACCCGGGAGGCCTCGCCGGGCTTGAGGCCGATGCCGTAGTCGCGCACGCCGACGGCGACCGCGCCGTCGCCCGCGCCGAGCCGGATCACCACGTCCCGGCCCTCGCCGTGTTCGAGCGCGTTGACCACCAGGTTGCGCAGGATGCGTTCGATCCGGCGGCTGTCGACCTCGGCGATCACCGGGTTCTCGCCGCCGCGGATCAGCACCGCGCTGCCCTTGGCGCGGGCCAGCGGGTCGGCGGCCTCGACGACGCGGGTGACGATGTCGCGCAGGTCGACGGGTTCGGCGTCCAGGATGGCCGCGCCGGCGTCGAAGCGGCTGATCTCCAGCAGGTCGGCGAGCAGCGATTCGAAGCGGTCGAGCTGGTCCTGGAGCAGTTCCGCGGAGCGGGCCGCCATCGGGTCCAGGTCCTCGCGGCTGTCGTAGATCAGGTCGGCGGCCATCCGCACCGTGGTCAGCGGGGTGCGCAGCTCGTGCGAGACGTCGGAGACGAACCGCCGCTGGACCCGGGAGAGTTCCTCCAGTTTGCGGATCTGCGCCTGGAGGCCGTTGGCCATCCGGTTGAACGAGTCGCCGAGGCGGGCGATGTCGTCGGTGCCGGTGACCTTCATCCGCTCGTCGAAGTGCCCGTCGGCCAGCCGCTCGGAGATCCCGGCCGCCATCCGCACCGGGGTGACGACCTGGCGGACCACCAGCCAGGCGATGCAGCCCAGCAGGATGACCAGGAACAGCCCGGCGGTGGCCAGGGTGCCGATCACCAGGTTGAGGGTGCTGGTCTCCTGGTAGAAGGAGAACACGTAGTACAGCTGGTACGGGTTGCCGTCGGGGCCGGTGAACTGCTTGCCGATCGCCAGGCCCTTGTTGTCGTCGGGCTTGGCCTGGCTGTCCGGGGCGCGGTGCAGCTTGACCGGCTGCTCGTGCGGGACGGACGGCTCGGCGGCGACCAGGGCGCGCAGCTCGGGGGTGATCGAGTCGGGCAGGATCGAGCCCGAGTAGCGGGCGCCGCGCAGGCCGGCGCTGGAGGCGCTCTCCTCCTGGCCGCCGGGGGCGATGGCGATCACCGAGTAGACGCCGGCGCCGCCGGACGCCAGGTCGGAGACCTGCTTGGTCAGCCAGGCGTTGATCTGGTCGCGGGTCGGGTCGGCGGTCGCACCGGCCTTGGCCTGCAGGTTGATCGCTTCGTTGATCTTGTCCTGCTCGATCTGGAAGCCGCCGATGGCCTGCCCGTGGGCGGCCTTCTGCTTGGCCTCCAGCAGGCCGTTGCGGACCTGGGCGACCACCACCACGCCGAGCACCAGCACCAGCACGAACGACAGCAGCAGCGTCGCCGCGACCACCCGCAGCTGGATCGAGCGGCGGTACAGCGCCAGCGCCCGGCCGACCGGGCGGCGGAACTGGCGGGTCACCGGCGCGAGCAGCGCCGTCCACCAGCGCCGCCGGCGGGGCCGGCCGGTGGTGGAGCTCAGCACGTCGCCGCGCACAGCGGCCTCCCCGTCGGCGAACTCGTCCGACGGGGAGGCCTCAGCCTGCACTTCGCTCATCCTCAGCTGGGCCCGGCCTTGTAGCCGACGCCGCGGACGGTGACCACGATCTCGGGGCGCTCCGGATCCTTCTCGATCTTGGAGCGCAGGCGCTGCACGTGCACGTTGACCAGCCGGGTGTCGGCGGCGTGCCGGTAGCCCCAGACCTGCTCCAGCAGCACCTCGCGGGTGAACACCTGCCAGGGCTTGCGGGCCAGCGCGACCAGCAGGTCGAACTCCAGCGGGGTCAGCGGAATGCCGCGGCCCTCGCGCTTGACCGAGTGCCCGGCGACGTCGATCACCAGGTCACCGATGGTCAACTGCTCGGGCGTGGGCTCCTCGGCCCGGCGCAGCCGGGCCCGGACCCGGGCGACCAGCTCCTTGGGCTTGAACGGCTTCGTCACGTAGTCGTCGGCGCCGGACTCCAGGCCGACCACGATGTCGACCGTGTCGGTCTTCGCGGTCAGCATGACGATCGGAATGCCCGACTCGGCCCGGATCTGGCGGCACACGTCGATGCCGTCCCGTCCGGGCAGCATCAGGTCGAGCAGTACGAGGTCCGGCTTGGTCTCCCGGAAGGCGGCCAGCGCCTTGTCCCCGTCCGCGACGAAAAACGGCTCAAAACCCTCACCACGCAGCACGATGCCGAGCATCTCGGCCAGTGCGGTGTCGTCATCGACGACGAGGACACGTCCCTTCATGGCTCCATCTTCTCATCACGCGAATGTGACCTGACGCACAGCCGTTCCTTTGCCGCCCCCCGACCGCCGGCCGAACCAGTCATACCATCGCAAAGGTATCGGCTCCGCGGCCATGCCCGGACCGTTGTCGATCAGCAACGGGATACCCCTGGGGTCCGCGTGCGCACCATGGCACGATAAGCACCCCGAAGCACCCGTCCCAGGGTGCCCCGACGAGGAGCGTCGATGACCGAGACCCCGGGTTGGACTTCACCCGGTTCTCCCGAGCCCGCACCCGGAGCGCCCGAATCCGGCCACCAGGCTCCCCAGGCACCACAGGCCACCGCCGCCCCCCTGCCGCCGCACCCCGCACCGGCCCCGCCGCACGGCCCGACGCCCGGCATCGTCCCGCTGCGCCCGCTCGGCTTCGCCGAACTGATGGACGGCGCGTTCGCCCTCGTCCGCCGCTACTGGAAGACCGCGTTCGGGCTCAGCCTGGTGCTGGCCTGCGTCCTCGAACTGGTCCAGGCCGGCGTCTCCTGGTGGATCCACGTCTCCGGCACCGAACTGCAGGCGACGTTCTCCTCCTACTACACGTACCCGCTGGCCATGCTCGCCGGCGTGATCTCCACCGGCCTGCTCACGCCCGTCATCGGCAACAGCCTGCTCGGCCGCGACACCGGCCCCAAGGAGGCCTGGGCGCAGGCCCGGCCGCACCTCGGCCGGCTGATCGGCCTGGCCCTGCTGCACACCCTGATCATGCTCGGCTCGCTCGCCGGCCTGATCGTCCCGATCATCCTGCTGGCCGTCCGGGGCGACGAGCCCGCCCTGCTGATCCTCACCCCGCCCGCCCTGGTGCCCGCGCTCTGGATCGGCGTCAAGCTGTCCTTCGCCGCCCCCGCGCTGGTCCTGGAGAAGCAGACCGTCCTCGGCTCCCTCAAGCGCTCCTGGCACCTGGTTCGCGGCTCCTGGTGGCGGATCTTCGGCGCCGTGCTGCTGTTCAGCCTCTGCGTCGGGCTGCTCTCCGCGGTGCTCACCGTCCCCGGCGAGATCGTCGCGATGCTGATCGGCGGCACCCCGGGCACCCCCGACGCCTCCGACGGCGCCGCCGCGGTCAGCATCGCCATCATGGCGGTCTGCGGCACCCTCGCGAAGACCCTCACCATCCCGCTCACCGGCGCCCTGCTCGGCCTGCTCTACGTCGACCAGCGGATCCGCCGCGAGGCCCTCGACCTCGAACTCGCCCGCGCCGCCGGCCTGCCCGGCCACTACGCGCCCGCACCCGCCGCGCCCGTCCCGGGCCAGTACACCCCGCCGGGAGCCTGACGACCATGGGACTCCGGGGGGGAGGGACGCTGCTCGCGGACGGCGTCCCGGTGACCGTGCCGCGCGACGCCGCCCGCGACGCCGCGCACGAAGAACTCCGCAAGGCCGTCTACCACCAGCACGAACCCGGCCTGGTCGACCGCTTCCTGACCTGGCTCCAGGACCGGCTCGACGAGCTGTTCAACGGCGCCGGCGCCCCGCTCGGCGGCGGCGACGGCGCCGCCCTGGCCGTGCTGGTCGTCATCGTCGCGGTCGTCGCCGTGCTGCTCTGGCGGCGCTACGGCGCGCCCCGCCGCGAAGCCCGCTCCACCGGCACGCTGTTCGCCGCCGACGGGCCGCGCAGCGCCGCCCAGCACCGCGAGGCCGCCGCCGGGCACGCCGCCCGCGGCGACTGGGCCGACGCCGTCCGCGAGCAGATGCGCGCCCTGGTCCGCGGCCTGGAGGAGCGCACCGTCCTCGACCCGCGCCCCGGCCGCACCGCCGACGAGGCCGCCGCCGAAGCCGGCCGCGCCCTCCCCGAACGCGCCCGCGAACTCGCCTCCGCCGCAAGGCTGTTCGACGACATCGCGTTCGGCGAACGGACCGCCGACGAGCCCGCCTACCGGCTCCTCGCCGACCTCGACCGCGCCCTCGAACGCACCCGCCCCACCCCCGTGGCCGCCGGCGGAGGAACCGCATGACCACCACCGCACCCCGCCCGCCACGGCCGACCCCGCGGAACCGCCCGCCGGACCCGGCCCCGCACCCGCCGCCGCCCCCGCGCCACCGTGCGCGCCCTGTGGCGGCGCTGGCGCTGGTGGCTGCTCTCCGGCCTCGCCCTGCTGCTGGTCGGCACCATGGTCGCCGGCATCCCCGGCTCCGACTCCTACGCGCCGCTCGACCCGCGCTCCGGCGCCCCCGGCGGCACCCGCGCCGCCGACCAGCTCCTCCAGCAGCGCGGCGTCACCAGCCGCACCGCCACCTCCGAGAGCGAACTCACCGCCGCCCTGCGCGCCGACGACACCACCGTCGTCCTCAGCTACCCCGACGAGCTGCCCTACCAGGAACTCGCCCGGCTCGCCGCCCTGCACCGCGGCGCCCGCAGCCGGCTGGTGCTGGTCGCCCCCGACCAGCCCGTCCTGAACGCCTTCAGCCCGGGCATCTCCACCTACTACTCCGACGCCGACGGCAACACCCCCGTCGAGCCGTCCTGCAAGCTCCCCGAGGCGGTCAACGCCGGCGCCGCCCAGCTCGGCGGCCAGAGCTACGACCCCGGCCCCTCCGACACCGGCTGCTACCCGCACGGCGGCACCCGCCGCTCCCTGGTCAGCCGCACCACCGGCACCCAGCAGGTGGTCGTCGTCGGCAGCGCCCGGCCGTTCACCAACGAACGCCTCGACCGCGAGGGCAACGCCGCACTCGCCCTCGGCCTGTTCGGCGCCCACCGCCAACTGGTCTGGCAGACCCCCGGCCACAACGTCGCCGCCACCGCCACCGGCGGCCACAAGACCATCGACGAACTGATCCCGTCCGGCTGGCACTGGGCCGCCCTGCAGCTCACCTTCGCCGCGCTGCTCGCCGTGGTCTGGCGCGCCCGCCGGCTCGGCCCCGTGCTCAGCGAACGGCTGCCCGCCGTGGTCCGCGCCTCCGAGACCACCGAGGGCCGCGCCCGGCTCTACCACCGCGCGAACGCCCGCGGCCACGCCGCCGAGACCCTGCGCCGCGCCACCCGCCGCCGGGCCGCCGCCGCCCTCGGCCTCCCGCACACCGCCGGGGACCCCGAACCGACCGCCCTCACCGAGGCCGCCGCCGCCCGGCTCGGACGCCCCGCAGCCGACCTCCAGCACCTGCTGTACGGCCCGGCCCCCACCGACGACGCCGCCCTGCTGCGGCTCGCCGACGAACTCGACGACATCGAATGGCAGGTACGACAGCCGTGACCGACCAGCTCACCAAGACCGACCCCGGCCGCACCCGCGACGCCCGCGCCGCCCTCACCGGCCTGCGCGACGAGATCGCCAAGGCCGTCGTCGGCCAGGACGCCGCCGTCACCGGCCTGGTCGTCGCGCTGCTCTGCGGCGGCCACGTCCTGCTCGAAGGCGTCCCCGGCGTCGCCAAGACCCTGCTGGTCCGCACCCTCGCCACCGCCCTGGACGTCGAGACCAAGCGCATCCAGTTCACCCCCGACCTGATGCCCGGCGACGTCACCGGCTCCCTCGTCTACGACACCCGCACCGCCGAGTTCTCCTTCCAGCCCGGCCCGGTCTTCACCAACCTGCTGCTCGCCGACGAGATCAACCGCACCCCGCCCAAGACCCAGGCCGCGCTGCTGGAGGCCATGGAGGAGAAGCAGGTCACCGTCGACGGCGAGCCCCGCAAGCTCCCCGACCCGTTCCTCGTCGCCGCCACCCAGAACCCCGTCGAGTACGAGGGCACCTACCCGCTGCCCGAGGCCCAGCTCGACCGCTTCCTGCTCAAGCTGATCCTGCCGCTGCCCACCCGCGACCAGGAGTTCCAGGTCCTCTCCCGGCACGCCACCGGCTTCGACCCGCGCGACCTCGCCTCGGCCGGCGTCCGCCCCGTCGCCGGACCCGCCGACCTGGCCACCGCCCGCGCCGAGATCGGGGCCCTCACCGTCTCCCCCGAGATCCTCGCGTACATCGTCGACCTGGTCCGCGCCACCCGGAACTCGCCCTCGCTCGCCATGGGCGTCTCCCCCCGCGGCGCCACCGCCCTGCTCAACACCTCCCGCGCCTGGGCCTGGCTGGCCGGCCGCGACTACGTCACCCCCGACGACGTCAAAGCCCTCGCCCTGCCCACCCTCCGGCACCGCATCCAGCTCCGCCCCGAGGCCGAGATGGAAGGCACCACCGCCGACAGCGTCATCCAGGCCGTCCTCGCCCAGACGCCCGCGCCGCGCTGACCGCCCACCGCCAGGGGAGCACCCCTCCCCCGGCCCGCAGGCCGGCCCGACGCGTCCACTGCTCCAGAAAGCGAGCCCAGCACCCCATGGCCCTGACCGGCCGCACGGCCCTCATCGCCGCCCTCGGCGCCCTCCTGGTCGGCCTCGTGCTCCCCTCCTGGACCCGCATCGCCGTGGTCATGCTGCCGCTGCTCGCCGCGATCGCCACCGACCTGGTGCTCGCCGCCCCCGTCCGCCGCCTCACCCTGGAACGCTCCGGCAACCCCAGCGTCCGCCTCGGCGAGGCCGTCGACGTCGACCTGCTCGTCGGCAACCCGTCCCGCCGCCCGCTGCGCGCCCGGATCCGCGACGCCTGGTACCCCTCCGCCTGGGCCCCCGGCAGCTCCCTCACCGCCTCCCGGCACACCGTCGCCATCCCCGCCGGCGAACGCCGCCGCCTCACCACCCGGCTCGCCCCCACCCGGCGCGGCGACCACCACAGCGGCAAGGTCACCGTCCGCTCGCTCGGCCCGCTCGGCCTGGCCGGCCGGCAGGCCAACCTCGACGCCCCCTGGCGGGTCCGCGCCCTGCCGCCGTTCGCCAGCCGCAAGCACCTCCCGTCCCGCCTCGCCCGCCTGCGCGAACTCGACGGCCGCACCTCCGTCCTGACCCGCGGTCAGGGCACCGAGTTCGACTCCCTGCGCGAGTACCTCCCCGGCGACGACGTCCGCTCCATCGACTGGCGGGCCAGCGCCCGCCGCAGCGTCGTCGCCGTCCGCACCTGGCGCCCCGAACGCGACCGGCACGTCCTCGTCGTCCTCGACACCGGCCGCACCTCCGCCGGCCGCGTCGGCGACGCCCCCCGCCTGGACGCCGCCCTCGACGCCGCCCTGCTGCTCACCGCCCTCGCCACCAAGGCCGGCGACCGCGTCGACCTGCTCGCCCACGACCGCCACCGCCGGACCGCCGTCGCCGGACGCTCCCCCTCCGAGATCCTCCCCGCGTTCACCGACGCGATGGCCCTCCTGGAACCCGCCCTGATCGAGACCGACCTGCGCGCCATGGTCTCCACCGCCCTCCGGATGGCCCCCCACCGCTCCCTGATCGTCCTCCTCACCGGCCTCGACGCCCACCAGATCGAGGACGGCCTGCTGCCCCAACTCCCCCTGCTCACCAAGCGCCACGAGGTCGTCCTCGCCTCCGTCGCCGACCCGCGCCTCGACGAACTCGTCAACACCCCCCGCACCACCGTGCGCGACGTCTACGGCGCCGCCGCCGCCGAACAGACCCGCGCCGACCGCCGCCGCACCGCAGACCTCCTCACCCGCCGCGGCATCACCGTCCTCGACGCCCCGCCCGAGGCCATCGCCCCCGCCCTCGCCGACACCTACCTCACCCTCAAGGCCGCCGGCCGCCTCTGACCCACCTGTCGCCAGCTCGGGAGCCGACCATGAACGACCTTCAACTGATCAGCGACGGCGACGGGTTGGCGGTCATCGGCGACCCGGCCGCGGTCGAACGCTTCCTCCTCTCCGAAGGCCTCCCCTCGCAGGACCTCGGCCTGCCGCGCCTCGGCTCGGCCTTCGGAGCGGCCTCCGGAGCCGCCCAGGCGGCCTCCGAGATCGCCGCCAACTCCGGCCGCTGGGTGAAGCTGACCGAGAAGTCCGCGAAGGCCCTCCAGAAGCACAAACTGATGAAGGGTTCGGGCCCGGGCAGCAGCCGAGCGGTGCTGATGGAGAACGGCAGGACCAAGGGCATCCTCGAACTGGTGCGGACACCGGGCTCGTTGCTCTCCAACCCCGCCGTCCTGGCCGGCGCCGCCGGGCTCATGGCGCAACTCGCCATGCAGCAGACCATGGACGAGATCACCGACTACCTCGCCACCATCGACGAAAAGGTCGACGACGTGCTCCGCGCCCAGAAGGACGCGGTGGTGGCCGACATGATCGGTGCCGGCTTCGTCATCGAGGAGGGCCTGGCCGTCCGGGAACAGGTCGGCCGGGTCTCCGAAGTCACCTGGGCCAAGGTCTCGCTCACCTCCGTCACCATCGCCCGCACCCAGGCCTACGCACTGCGCCAACTCGACGCGCTCGCCGAGAAGATGGAGCAGAAGACCAGGATCGGCGACCTCGCCAAAGCCTCCAAGGACGCCGAGTCCACCGTCCGGGAGTGGCTCGCCGTCCTGGCCCGCTGCTTCCAACTCCAGGACGCCATCGCCGTCCTGGAACTCGACCGCGTCCTGGACGCCTCGCCGGACGAGTTGGACCTGCACCGCCTCGCCATCCGCACCGCCCGGCAGAACCGCACCGAGCTCATCGCCCGCTGCACCGAACGCCTGCTGGCCCGCGTCGACGCGGCCGTCGGTACCGCCAACACCAAGGTCCTGCTCCACCCGACCGCCTCCCCCGCCGTGGTCAGTTCGGGCAACCAGGTCGCCACCGCCGTCGTCGCCTTCCGCGGCCGGCTCGGCATCGAGCACGACCAGCAGTCACTGGACGCCCGCCGCTGGGTGGACGCGGCCACGGAGGCCCGGAACAAGGTGCTCGAAACGGGAGCCGAGGGCGTCGACGCCGCCAAGCGTCTCGGCACCGAGACCTTCGACCGGGCCAGGGCGGTGACCGGCAAACTGTCGAACGGCCTCGCCGGGCGGGTGCTCCGCCGACGTCAGAACGACGAGGAGAACTGAGTCGTCCGAGCCCCGGGTGCATGGCATGCGGGGCTCGCCGGCGAATTCCGGGCCGTGAACGCGAGAAAGCCCCCCGCCAGAAGGCGAGGGGCTTTCCCTGAAAAATTGTTCGGCGGCGTCCTACTCTCCCACAGGGTCCCCCCTGCAGTACCATCGGCGCTGTGAGGCTTAGCTTCCGGGTTCGGAATGTAACCGGGCGTTTCCCTCACGCTATGACCACCGAAACACTATGAAACTGTCACCACCCACACGAGTGTTCGTGGGGGTCGTTGTTTCAGAACAACACAGTGGACGCGAGCAACTGAGGACAAGCCCTCGGCCTATTAGTACCGGTCAACTCCACCCCTCACAGGGCTTCCATATCCGGCCTATCAACCCAGTCGTCTACTGGGAGCCTTACCCTCTCAAGGAGGTGGGAGTGCTCATCTCGAAGCAGGCTTCCCGCTTAGATGCTTTCAGCGGTTATCCCTCCCGAACGTAGCCAACCAGCCATGCCCTTGGCAGGACAACTGGCACACCAGAGGTTCGTCCGTCCCGGTCCTCTCGTACTAGGGACAGCCCTTCTCAACACTCCTACGCGCACAGCGGATAGGGACCGAACTGTCTCACGACGTTCTAAACCCAGCTCGCGTACCGCTTTAATGGGCGAACAGCCCAACCCTTGGGACCTACTCCAGCCCCAGGATGCGACGAGCCGACATCGAGGTGCCAAACCATCCCGTCGATATGGACTCTTGGGGAAGATCAGCCTGTTATCCCCGGGGTACCTTTATCCGTTGAGCGACGGCGCTTCCACAAGCCACCGCCGGATCACTAGTCCCTACTTTCGTACCTGCTCGACCCGTCAGTCTCACAGTCAAGCTCCCTTGTGCACTTACACTCAACACCTGATTGCCAACCAGGCTGAGGGAACCTTTGGGCGCCTCCGTTACCCTTTAGGAGGCAACCGCCCCAGTTAAACTACCCACCAGACACTGTCCCTGATCCGGATCACGGACCCAGGTTAGACATCCAGCACGACCAGAGTGGTATTTCAACGGCGACTCCACAACAACTGGCGTTGCTGCTTCAAAGTCTCCCACCTATCCTACACAAGCCGAACCGAACACCAATATCAAGCTATAGTGGTCCCGGGGTCTTTCCGTCCTGCTGCGCGAAACGAGCATCTTTACTCGTAATGCAATTTCACCGGGCCTGTGGTTGAGACAGTCGAGAAGTCGTTACGCCATTCGTGCAGGTCGGAACTTACCCGACAAGGAATTTCGCTACCTTAGGATGGTTATAGTTACCACCGCCGTTTACTGGCGCTTAAGTTCTCAGCTTCGCCCGACCGAAGTCGGACTAACCGGTCCCCTTAACGTTCCAGCACCGGGCAGGCGTCAGTCCGTATACATCGCCTTACGGCTTCGCACGGACCTGTGTTTTTAGTAAACAGTCGCTTCTCGCTGGTCTCTGCGGCCACCACCAGCTCAAGGAGCAAGTCCCATCACCAGCAATGGCCCCCCTTCTCCCGAAGTTACGGGGGCATTTTGCCGAGTTCCTTAACCACAGTTCACCCGAACGCCTCGGTATTCTCTACCTGACCACCTGAGTCGGTTTGGGGTACGGGCCGCCATGAAACTCGCTAGAGGCTTTTCTCGACAGCATAGGATC
>NZ_KK853997.1:3208906-3424276 GCF_000696185.1 Kitasatospora cheerisanensis KCTC 2395
GGATGAGCAGGCCGAGGAAGAGCGGGAGGCGGCCGGCGGAGGCCATCAGTCCGATGCCCGCGGCGAGGTTGATCATGTTGCTGATGAGAATCAGGATCACCGGGAGGCCGAGCACGACCGCGCAGATCAGGCAGTAGGCGGCGACCCAGGCGTTGTTGGTCCACACCTTGGCGGCGAAGTTCGCCGAGGGGTGGTCGGTGTAGTAGGCCTCGTACTCGCCGCCGGGCTTGGTGAGGTTGTGCAGCTCCTCCGGCGGGATCAGCGCGTCGCGGACCTCGGGGTGGGTTCCTATCCACCAGGCGACCAGCGCGGTGGAGAGGAAGAAGAGCAGGCCGATGCTCAGCCACCAGCGGCGGGCGCGGTACAGCGCGGCGGGGAAGCTGACGGTGAAGTAGCGGGCGGCGTCGCGCCAGGAGGAGTTGCGGGCGCCGGCGACGGCGTTGCGGCCGCGGACGACGAGTGCGGTGAGGCGTCCTTCGAGGCCGGGGTGCGGGGCGGCGGCCTGGACCTGAGCGAGGTGGCTGGTGGCCCGCTGGTAGAGGGTGATCAGCTCGTCGGACTCCTCGCCGGTGAGCCGGCGGCGGCCGCTGAGTGTCTCCAGCCGGTGCCATTCCGCCTGGTGGGCGGCGACGAAGACGTCCAGGTCCATTGCGGCTCTCTCCGGGTGCGCGGCGGGGCAGGACGGCGGGCACTGGTTGGTGTGCGGCCGGGGGCGGTGCGGGGCTCAGCATGCCAGAGGCGGCGCACGGTGTGTCGGGGGATGTCGGATGCGCTGCCCGGGGTTACCGGGCGGGGGTGGGCGGCCGTATGTTTGCCGCTGTTGATCGAGGGGGTCGGGTCGCGCGGCGTGGGTCGTTCGACGGGCCGCGGAGCGGAACGGGTGGGTGGCGTGAGCGAGCTGGTGACCGGTGAGGCGGTCGTCCTGGGGCTGCGGACGGCGAGGTTGCCGTCGCGGGCTCTGGCCCGGCTGCTGGACGCGGTGGTCTACACGATGGCGTACTTCTTCGCCGGGATCGCGGTGGTTCTCGGGCTGTCGGCGATGGAGGGCGCGGCGGGGGACGCGTTCATGGTGGCGCTGATGGTGTTCTTCACGGTGCTGCTGCCGGTGATGGTGGAGACGCTGTCGCACGGCCGGTCGCTGGGGAAGGCGGCGCTGGGCCTGCGGGTGGTGCGGACGGACGGCGGTCCGATCCGGTTCCGGCACGCGCTGGTGCGCGGCCTGGTGGGGGTCATCGACTTCGGTCTGCTGGCGATGCCGGCCGTGGTGGTGTCGCTGTTCTCGGAGCAGGGCCGCCGGCTGGGCGACATCTTCGCGGGGACCTTGGTGATCCGGGAGCGGCTGCCGCAGAGCGCGCGGGACCACGGGATGATCCCGCCGGTGCCGCCGCAGGTGATGCACGCGCTGGGGGCGGACCTGGTGGCGCTGGACCTGTCCGCGGTGCCGGACGGCCTGTGGCTGTCGATGCGCCAACTGCTGGGCCGCATGCACGAGTTGGACCAGCCGGTGTCGGCCGGCCTAGCGGACCGGCTGGCCGCGGACCTGGCCGGGCGGATCGGCTGGCCGGTGCCGCACGGCCTGCCGCCGATGGTGTACCTGGGTGCGGTGACGATGGAGCGCCAGCGCCGCGAGTGGGAGCGCGCGGCCGCACAGTTCGGGGCGGCGGGCTACGCACCGGTGCCGGCCCAGCCCGGCCCGGTGATGGCGGGCCCGGTGCCTGCCGCCCCGCAGCAGCAGCCGCAGCCGCAGCCGAACGGTAAGCCGGTGCGGGTGCTCGGTGTCCCGCAGCAGGCCCGGCCGGAGCAGGCGCCCGCGCCTGAGACCCAGCCCCAGCCCCAGCCCGCAGCGGCGGTCGTCCAGCCGGCCCCGGTCGTCCAGCCCGCGCCGGTCGTGCAGCCGCAGCCGGTCCCCGTCGCTCCGCCGGTGGCGTTCGGGAAGCCCGCGGTGCCTTCGCAGCCGACGGGGCCGTCGGCGGGCGGGGGTTCGCGCCGCCCGCGTAGGGGCGGCGGGGGTGGTGAACGGGGGTGTCAGCGGCGGGGGTTGGGCGGGCTGTCGAGTTCTTCGAGTTCGATGCCGGGGGCGGCGAGCAGCACGTCCCCGGTGAGGTGGACGTCGCGGATCTCGCCGGTTTCGAGGTCGGTGACCCGGTAGTGCTCGACGGGGAGCGGGCCGGTGTCGGTGGGGTGGTCCTCGACGGTGAGCAGTTGCCAGCTCTGGTCGAGGGTGCGGGGGGCGAGGGCCTGGCCGGTGAAGGAGACCAGGCGGATCCGGGTGGCGGCGCCGGGGGTGAGGTCGAGCAGCCGGGCGGTGGCGACCAGGAACGCGGGTGAGTCGCCGGTGAAGGCGTGCGCCCGGTCGGTGCCTTCCACGGCGTCCGTGGCGGCCGCGGGGTCGGCGGCGGCCCGGACCCAGTGCACGCCGTCGAGCGCACCGCCGCGTACTTGCCAGCCGCCGCTGCGGAGTTCGAGGCGCAGCGGGCGGTGGCGGGCGTCCAGGGTGAGGTCGGTGGTGCCGAGGACGGTGCCGTCGGGGCGGTAGCTCTTGGCGACGTAGCGCCAGCCGGCGGGGCCGGGGGCGCACTGGAAGCGTTCCTCGCCGAGGGGGGTTCCGTCGTGCGGGTCGTGGAGGGAGTAGCGGCCGTTCGGCATGGGGGAAGCCTACGGAATCAGGCGTGCAACCTTCTCGGGGGCGGGCGGCATCAGGGGGTCGGTGGTGCGTTCGTACCGCCGGTTCACTGGGAGGAGGGGGGCGCCGGGATGGCGGAGCTGACGCGGGACGAGGAGTTCACCGCGTTCGTGGCCTCCAGGGCGGTCTGGCTGCGGAGGGTCGCGTACCTGTTGTGCGCGGACTGGCATCGCGCGGACGACCTGGTGCAGGAGTCGATCACCAAGCTGTATCTGCACTGGGGGCGGGTGAGCCGGGCGGACAACCCGGAGGGGTACGCCCGGACGGTGCTGGTGAACGTGTTCCTGGCGGAGCAGCGCACGGCGTGGTGGCGGCGGTCGAGGCCGTCCGCGCAGCCGCCCGAGGGGGCCGCGGTGCCGGAGGCGGATCTGGCGGTGTCGCTGGATCTGCGGCAGGCGCTGGCGGCGTTGCCGCCGCGGCAGCGGGCCACGGTGGTGCTGCGTTACTACTGCGATCTGACGGTCGAACAGACGGCGGCGGCGCTGGGCTGTTCCAACGGCAATGTGAAGAGCCAGAGTTCGCGGGCGCTGGAGGCGCTGCGGCGCTCGGCCGCACTGCGGCAACAGGGGAGGTCGGCGGCATGACCGGGGGTTGGGAAATGGAACTTTCGTCGCGTTTGGACGAGTTGGTGGTGTCGGCGGAGGAGTCGGCTCCGGCGTCGGCGGTGGACGCGGCGTCGGCGCTGCGCCACGGCCGGAGGACGCGTCGGCGGCGGGCGGTGGTGTCGGCCGGGGTGGCGGCGGTGCTGCTGGGCTCGGTGGCGCTGGGAACGGTCTACGGCAGCGGTGGTCCCGCTCCGGTGGGGCCGGCGGCGTCGGCCGGGACGGACCGGGCCGACCGGTCGCCGTTGGCGATGCACGTCCGCTTCGGGTGGCTGCCCGACGACGTGACCACGGTCGACGCCGGCTGGCACCACGAGCTCGGTGACCAGCAGCTCGCGACCGCCGGGGCCGACCGGTCGTGGCTGCTGGGTTCGCCGGGCCCGTTGCCGTGGTCGGAGCCGTCGCGTCCGGCGGGCTGGCAGCCCGAGGAGGGCGAGCCGTACTCGGAGCGGACGCCCGCGCCGGACGTCAACGGCCGGAAGGCGTACTGGGTTTCGGTGAAGGGCGTGTCCGCGCTGGAGCTGCTGTTCCAGTCGCCGGACGGGCGCTGGCTGTCCCTGCGGGGCATGGGGAGCCGGGCTCCCGAGCAGGAGGTGCAGCTGCGCATCGCCGCCGGGGTGCAGGTGGGCCGGTTCGTCCTGCCGGTTCCGGTCTCGCTGGACCCGTCGACGCCGCTGTCGGACGTGGTCTCGGTGGACTTCCGCCGGACGGTCCACGGCGCCGGCGGCTGGCAGTTGGCCATGCAGGTGAGCGTGCGCGGCAACTCGACGGTGACGATCTCGGCGGAGTCGGGCAGCCTGCCCGCGGACCCGGCACAGCCCTGGCGGCGGTGTGCGACGGGCGAGGGCATGTGGTGGTGTGCCGCGCCGTTCACGGCGGACAGCCCGTCGGGGCAGGTCACGCCGGACGACGTGAAGGTCTGGTTCGACCGGCTGGTGCCGCACAGCACGGACGAGCGGACCTGGCGCCCGGTGCTGCTCCCGTAGGCCGGAACGCGCCGGTGCCCGGCACCCCCTGCGGAAGGGGGTGCCGGGCACCGGCGTGACGGGATGTCAGTAGCGGTACTGCTCGGCCTTGTACGGGCCCTCGACCGGGACGCCGATGTAGTCGGCCTGCTCCTGGGTGAGGGTGGTGAGCTTGACGCCGAGGGCGTCGAGGTGGAGGCGGGCGACCTTCTCGTCCAGGTGCTTCGGCAGCACGTACACGCCGACCGGGTACTGCTCGGTCTTGGCGTACAGCTCGATCTGCGCGATGGTCTGGTTCGCGAAGGAGTTGGACATCACGAAGGACGGGTGGCCGGTCGCGTTGCCGAGGTTCAGCAGGCGGCCCTCGGAGAGCACGATGATGGTCTTGCCGTCGGCCTTGCGCCACTCGTGGACCTGCGGCTTGATCTCGGTCTTCACCACGCCGGGGAGCTTGGCGAGGCCGGCCATGTCGATCTCGTTGTCGAAGTGGCCGATGTTGCCGACGATGGCCTGGTGCTTCATCCGGGCCATGTGGGAGGCCATGATGATGTCCTTGTTGCCGGTCGTGGTGACGAAGATGTCGGCGATCTCGACGACCTCGTCCAGCGTGGTGACCTGGTAGCCGTCCATGGCGGCCTGCAGGGCGCAGATCGGGTCGATCTCGGTGACGATGACGCGCGCGCCCTGGCCGCGGAGCGACTCGGCGCAGCCCTTGCCGACGTCGCCGTAGCCGCAGACGACGGCGACCTTGCCGCCGATCAGGACGTCGGTGGCGCGGTTGATGCCGTCGATCAGGGAGTGGCGGCAGCCGTACTTGTTGTCGAACTTCGACTTGGTGACCGAGTCGTTGACGTTGATGGCCGGGAACAGCAGCTTGCCGTCGCGGTGCATCTCGTACAGGCGGTGGACGCCGGTGGTGGTCTCCTCGGTGACGCCCTTGATGGTGGCGGCGACCTCGGTCCACTTCTGCGGGGTCTCGACCAGGGTGCGGTTGAGCAGCTCCAGGATGATCCGGAACTCGTCGTTGTCCGCGGTGTCGGGGGACGGCGCGGCACCGGCCTTCTCGAACTCGACGCCCTTGTGGATCAGCAGGGTGGCGTCACCGCCGTCGTCCAGGATCATGTTGGGGGTCTGGCCGTTCGGCCAGGTCAGCGCCTGCTCGGTGCACCACCAGTACTCCTCCAGGGTCTCGCCCTTCCAGGCGAAGACCGGGACGCCCTGCGGGTCCTCGGGGGTGCCGTTAGGGCCGACCGCGATGGCGGCGGCGGCGTGGTCCTGGGTGGAGAAGATGTTGCAGGAGCACCAGCGGACCTCGGCGCCCAGGGCGGTGAGGGTCTCGATCAGCACGGCGGTCTGCACGGTCATGTGCAGCGAGCCGGTGATCCGGGCGCCCGCGAGCGGCTGGGAGGCGGCGTACTCGGCGCGGATCGCCATCAGGCCGGGCATCTCGTGCTCGGCGAGCTGGATCTCCTTGCGACCGAACGGGGCCAGGGAGAGATCGGCGACCTTGTAGTCGCCGGCGGGCTGGACGGACATGCGAACTCCTCGCTGCATGGGCCTGGTTACGGGTGTGCTGAGCGGCAGAGGGGCGCGGTGGCGGCCCTCTGCTGCGGCACAATCCGTCGGAGGACCTCTCTCCCTCGACCGGAGCCCCGCTCCGATCGACCGCCATCAGCAGCGACGTTTGGCACTGCTGACGAATCTACACCGCTCGGGCGCGGGTCAGTGGGCGTTCCGGCCCGGACCGCCCGGAGTGGCGTCGGCGTCCGGCCCGGCCAGGGCCTTCTCCTCGGACCAGATGTCCGGCTCCAGGTAGATGGCGCGGGCGATCGGCACCGCCTTGCGGACCCGGGCCTCGGCCAGGTCGATCGCCTCGGAGACCACGGCGGCGCTGTCCTCGGCGTTGACGCCGATCTTCGCGGCGACCAGCAGTTCCTCGGGGCCGACGTGCAGGGTGCGCATGTGGATCACGCCGGTGACGGTGTCGTGGTCGACCAGCGCCTCGCGGATCTTGGTGACCACCTCGGCGTCGGCGGACTCGCCGATCAGCAGCGACTTGGTCTCCAGGGCCAGCACCAGGGCGATGACCACCAGCAGCAGGCCGATGCACAGCGTGCCGACGCCGTCCCACACCGCGTCACCGGTGATCACGGTCAGGCCGACGCCGAGCAGCGCCAGCAGCAGGCCGACCAGCGCGCCGCTGTCCTCCAGCAGCACGACGGGCAGCTCGGGGGCCTTGGCGCGGCGGATGTACGAGGCCCAGCCGTGCCCGCCCTTGGCCTTGGACGCCTCGCGGAAGGCGGTCAGGAAGGACCAGCCCTCCAGCAGGATGGCGAACACCAGCACGCCGACCGGCCAGTACCAGTTCTCCAGCTCGTGCGGGTGGGCGATCTTCTCGTAGCCCTCGTAGAGGGCGAACATGCCGCCGAGGCTGAACAGCACGATGGAGACCAGGAAGCCGTACACGTACCGCTCGCGGCCGTACCCGAACGGGTGCTCCTCGGTGGCGGCCCGCTGCGAGCGCTTGCCGCCGACCAGCAGCAGCACCTGGTTGCCGGAGTCGGCCAGCGAGTGCACGCCCTCGGCGAGCATCGAGGACGAACCGGAGAACGCGAACGCCACGAACTTGCTGACCGCGATGCCGAGGTTCGCGGACAGTGCCGCGACCAGTGCCTTGGTGCCGCCTTCGGTACTCAACCCGGTACTTCCCTCCGCAGCGGGCCCTGACTTTGCCGGGCCTTGGTTGACGAGAGGGGACGATACCGTGTCAGTTCCTCGTGGCCAGGCCCAGGTACACGGCGGCGAAGTCGGTCAGGCCGATCAGTTCGGCCAGGGCCTGCAGCGGGTCCTCCAGGCTGGAGGCGTGCTCGGTGATCCGCACCTCGTGGGCGGCGGCCAGGCGGCGGGCCCGGGCCACCGGCCAGGCCGGCTCCTCCAGCTCGGCCACGCCCGGCGTATGACGGAGCATCAGCACCTGGAGCTGGAGCGGCACCGGCTCGTCGACCCGGTCGCGGAAGAAGTCGTCGGGGTCGGCGCCGGCGCCGAGGCGGCCGTTGAACATGCCCCGGTGCGCGGTCAGCGCCTGCGGGAGGCGGGCGGTCAGCGCGGGCAGGCCGGCCCGGTCGGCGAGGGCGGCGGCGAACCGCTCCCCCGCGGCGGCGGCCGGGGCGCCGTCGGACCACAGCAGCGGGACGGTCTCGGCGAGTTGGCCGGCCAGCGTCTTCGCCGGGTTGTCGTACGCCTGGGCGTCGGGGCGGCAGCGCACCGCGACCTCGTCCAGCCGGTCGGCGGCGGCCTCCAGCGCGCCGGGGCGAGCGCGGCGACGCCGATCCGGTCGGCGAGGGTGAGCAGCGGGGCGAGCACCGCCCACAGCGCGGCCGGGTCCTCGGCGGGCAGGTCGGGTTCGGCGTCGGCGCCGTCCGGTTCCACCGCGCTCGGCTCGAACGGCAGCGGCAGGCCGCGGACCTGGAGCGCGGCCTCGGCCAGCTCCGAGCCGTCCGGGGCGATCACCGCGATCGCGCAGCCGCGCGAGTACGCCTGCTCGGCGAGGTTGATCATGCCGCCCTCGCGCCCGCCCGCGCTGGCCAGCACCACCAGGTCCAGGGGGCCGGCCCAGCCGGGCAGTTGCCAGGACTCGCCGTCGGTGAAGGCCGGCCCGGCGGGGCGGGCGTCGGCCGGCGGCAGCGGCCACACCTGGCAGCTGGGCACCGCCAGCGCGGCCAGCACGGCGGCGGCGGTCAGCACGCCGCCGTGTCCGGCGACCAGCACCGCGCGCGGGCGGCCCTCCGGGTTGAGGGCGTTGACGCCGGCCGCGTCGGCGCGGCGCAGCGCGACCCGGATCCGGGCGCCCGCGCCGGCCAGGGACAGCAGTTCACGTCGGCGGTCGGCGCGCTGCAGGGCGGCCGGGTCGTCCAGCAGGGAGTCGTCGAACATGGCGGCTGGCCTCCAGCGACTGGCGGGGCAGGGTCAGGACGGGCGGCGGGCCTCGTCCACCAGCAGGACCGGGATGCCGTCGCGCACGGGGTAGACCAGGCCGCAGGCCGCGCCGGTGCAGCGCAGCTCGTGGGTGTCGTCCTGGATCTCCTCGGCGAGCGGCGCACGGCACTCCGGGCAGACCAGGATCTCCAGCAGGAAGGACGGCAGGCTCATGGCGGTCGGGCTCCGGATCTGTGGGGCTGTCGCGGTACGGACGGCCGGTGACACAGCAGTACCCCGGCCGGTGGCAACCCTACCGGCCGGGGCACTCGAAAAGTCAGCGGCTGGCTGACCCGGGCGGTCAGGCCCGGACGATGGCCAGCACGCCGTCCCGCAGCTCGGCCATCTTCGCCGGGTCCTTGGCCTCGGCGTTCAGGCGCAGCAGCGGCTCGGTGTTGGAGGCACGCAGGTTGAACCACCAGTCGGGGCCGGCCACGGTGAGGCCGTCCAGCTCGTCGACGGTGACGCCGTCCTGGCCGGCGTAGGCGGCGCGGACCTTCTCGGTGGCGGCGGCCTGGTCGGCGACGGTGGAGTTGATCTCGCCGGAGGCGGCGTACCGGTTGTACTGCTCGGTGAGCGCGGACAGCGGGCGGTCCTGCCCGCCGAGGGCGGCCAGCACGTGCAGCGCGGCCAGCATGCCGGTGTCGGCGCGCCAGAAGTCGCGGAAGTAGTAGTGCGCGGAGTGCTCGCCGCCGAACACCGCGTCGGTGACGGCCATCTCCTGCTTGATGAACGAGTGGCCGACCCGGGTGCGGACCGGGACGCCGCCGCGGTCGCGGACGACCTCGGGGACGGTCCACGAGGTGATCAGGTTGTGGATGATGGTCGGCTGCGCCTCGCCGGCGGCCTGGGCGCGGGCGATCTCGCGCTCGGCGACCAGGGCGGTGATCGCGGACGGGGAGACCGGGTCGCCGTTCTCGTCGATGACGAAGCAGCGGTCGGCGTCGCCGTCGAAGGCCAGGCCGATGTCGGCGCCGACCTCGCGGACCTTGGCCTGCAGGTCGACCAGGTTGGCCGGGTCCAGCGGGTTGGCCTCGTGGTTGGGGAAGGTGCCGTCGAGCTCGAAGTACATCGGGACGACGTCCAGCGGCAGGCCGGCGAACACGGTCGGCACGGTGTGGCCGCCCATGCCGTTGCCCGCGTCGACGGCGACCTTCAGCGGGCGGATCGCGGTCAGGTCGACCAGCTTCAGCAGGTGGGCCGCGTAGCCGTCCAGGGTCTCCTTGGCGGACAGCGCGCCGGTGGCGGCGTCGGAGGCGGGGACGTGCACCTTGCCGTCCTCGTCCAGCCAGGACTCGACCAGCTCGCGGATGTCGGCCAGGCCGGTGTCCTGGCCGACCGGGGCCGCACCGGCGCGGCACAGCTTGATGCCGTTGTACTGGGCCGGGTTGTGCGAGGCGGTGAACATCGCGCCGGGCAGGTCCAGGCTGCCGCTGGCGTAGTACAGCTGGTCGGTCGAGCACAGGCCGATCTCGACCACGTCGGCGCCGCGGGAGGCGGCGCCCTCGGCGAACGCACGGGACAGCGACGGCGAGGACGGGCGCATGTCGTGGCCGACCACGACGGCGTTGCCGCCGATCACCTCGACGAAGGCCGCACCGAAGGCGTACGCCAGCGACTCGTCCCACTGGTCCGGCACGACGCCCCGGACGTCGTACGCCTTCACAAGCTGCTTGAGGTCCCGCACCAGAATGCTCCCGTGTGTGTGCTGCGATGTGCTGCGCGCAGGCGGACGCGCCGTCCGAGCCGCAGAGGGGCAGCGTACCCGGCCCGGGAGAAGCGCAGGTGTCGCCCCGGGGCGGGCCCGGTCAGTTGTCCGGGGAGCGCAGCACCCGGAGGTGGCCGCGGCGGCCGGACTCGCCGTCCGGCGGCGGGCCCTGACGCGGCGTCCGCTGCTGGGGGCGGGCGGCTTCGCGCACCGCGTTGGCCAGCGCCTCCAGGTCGTCGCTGCTGCGGCGCAGCGGGCCGGCCTCGGCGGCCAGCCGGACCACCTCCCAGCCGCGCGGGGCGGTGAGGCGCTCGGCGTGCTCGGCGCACAGGTCGTAGCAGTGCGGTTCGGCGTACGTCGCGAGCGGGCCGAGGACCGCCGTGGAGTCCGCGTAGACGTACGTCAGCGTCGCCACGGCCGGTCGGCCGCACGCGGTCCGCGAACAACGACGTACAGAGCTCACGAGGGTGGACGGTACCGCAAGTCGGACCGGCCCGCGAAGACCCGCCCCCGGCTCGCGTGTCCCGGAGCCGTCACGCGCCGTGCTTGAGTGGTCCACTTCCGGGCATCCAGGGACTACGCTCGACACTGCTATGGACAGCTCGACACCCTCGTCACCGCCGGGTCCCGGTCGCCGCAGGCACCGCGACCGGCACGGTCGCGGCCTGCGCGGGCCGCTGGCCCCGCCGCAGGTGCCCATCTCGCTGACCCGGTCCGAGCTCTTCGACGACTACGTGCGGGAGTCGATGGAGCGGCTGATGCGGCGCTGGCCCCAGCTGGAGGACGTGGAGTTCGCCGTCCTGGAGGTCCCGCTGCCCGTCAAGGGTGAGCCGGAGCCGGACGGGGTGCCGCTCGGCCGGGTGATTCCCGCGGCCAAGGGGCGGCGCAGCCGGATCCTGGTCTACCGGCGGCCGGTGGAGATCCGCGCCAAGTCGAAGGAGGACCGGGCGGCGCTGGTCCACGAGATCCTGATCGAGCAGGTCGCGGAGCTGCTCGGGCTGTCGCCGGACGCGATCGACCCGCGGTACGGCGAGGAGTAGCCGCCCGGAACGCGGACGGGCCCCGGGGAGACGCTCCCCGGGGCCCGTCCGCGTTCCGCGCTACTTCAGCACCACGCCGGGGTCGGCGGCGACCTGCGGGACCTGCACGGTGGCCTGGTCGTCGCGCAGCTGCTGGATCGTGAAGGTGGGGACGTCCCGGACGCCGGCGGACAGCTGACGGGTCGCCAGCACGGGGCCGCCGCTCACCGTCTCCACGGTGAGCGCGTACGGGCCGTTCAGGCCGGCCGGGTCGATGCCGTCCACGGCGACGGTGGTGCCGGCCGGGACGGGCACCTCCTTGCTCGCGGGGGTGCCGCCGGCCGCGCCGGCCGAGGAGCTGACCTTGACCTTGGCGTCGGCGTCGGTGGCGGTCAGCAGCAGGACGGTCTGGCCGCCGCGGTTGTCGGCGATCGAGGCCCGGGCGCCCACGGGGACGCCGGCGGACAGCCAGGCGGCCTCGGTCTTGCCCTTGTTCTCCCGGTCGACCCGCAGGCCGGCCACCACCGGGGTGGCGTGGCCGGGGTCGGACGGGGTGAGCCGGATCGCGCTGGCGCCGTCCCGGGTCTCCGCGGTGAACTGGAAGTCCAGCGAGGCGGTCATGCCCGCCTTGACGTGGATGCTCTCCTTGCCGGCGGGCGTGAACCAGCCGTTCTTGCCGGAGAGTTGGACCTTCAGGTCGGCGTCGTCCGGGGAGTCGGTGGCCACCACCAGGTGGGCGGTGGTGACGTCCGACGGGATGCCGGGGATGGTGACGGTGGCGGCGGGGTCGGCGGACGGCTCCAGCCAGTCCGCGCCCCGGCCGCCGTCGCGGGCGTGCACGCCCGCGCCGATCCGGCCGCTACGGGCGACCACGTGCACGGCCAGGTCGCCGACCTGACCCTTGCTCAGGCCGCTGAGCAGCACCTGCTGCGAGGTGCCGGGGGCGATCGCTATGCCGCTGGCCAGCTCGTTCTCGATCAGGCCCTTGTCGCCGTACAGCCGCAGGTCGACCACCGCTGGCAGGCTGTCCGCGTTGACCAGGGTGACGTAGTCGACCCGGTCGCCGGCGGTGCTGGCCCCGGCGAACCAGAAGCTGGTGCCGGAGGGCGCGCAGCGGGCGCCGGACATCGAGGCGGAGCCCTGCTCGGAGGTGGTGGTCTGGGTGGCGGTGAAGCCGGGCGCGAGGCTGCCGGTGGCGATCGCGAAGGTGCCGGGGGCGGTGTCGTTGTTGGCGGCCGGCCCGGTGACCGGGACGCCGGGCTTGGCGAGCGTGACGCGGGCGTCCAGCACCGGCCCGGCGGGCTTGGCGGCGGCCGACGGCGCGTCGGACGGCTGGCCGGACGGCTGGGCGGAGCCGCTCGGGGCGGGCCGGACCGGGTTCTGCGCGGCCAGCACGTTGTCGGGCGTGACGTCGCCGAGCACGCCGGTGCCGGTGCTGCCGCCGCCGCCCTCGGGGCTGAACAGCGTCAGGCCGGTGGAGCCGACCGCGCCCTGCAGCGGCGGCGGGCAGACCAGCGAGGTGCGTTCGACCTGCGCGGTGGTGCGCTTCCCGGCCGCGCCGGCCGCCGGGGCGACCGGGGCGCGCAGTTCGGCGATGCCGAACACCAGGCCGAGTACGGCGACCCCGGCCAGCAGCGACTGGCCGGTTCGGCTGCCGCCGGCCACCGCGCTCAGGTCGGGGGCCTTCAGCTTGGGTGCCTTCAGGGTGGGCTTCTTCATCGCGGGTCAGCTCCCCGTCCCGGGCTGCTGCGGGTGGTGGCCGCCGCCGTAGGGGTCGTTGGGGTCGTAGTAGGTGGTGGGCTGCTGCTGCTGTTCGGGCAGCCACGGCTGCTGCTGCCCGTCCTGCTGCGGGTAGCCGGCGTACGGGTCGTTCCAGCCCTGCGCGGGCGGGGTGTCGTAGCCGTAGCCGGGCTGCGGCCGGCCGTACTGGTCGTACTGGTCGTAGCCGTCGCCCTGGTGGGGCGCGCCGACCGGCTGCTGCTGGGTGTAGTCGTAGCCGTAGCCGTCGGACTGGTAGCCCTGCTGCTGGTACGGGTCGGCCTGGTAGGGGTCGGCCTGGTACGGGTCGGCGAACTGCTCGGGCTCGGCCTGGTAGGCCGGGGCCGGCTCGGGCTCGCCGGCCTGCTGGGCCGGGATGCCGCTGGTGTAGACACCGGGCTCGGCCTGCGCGTCCTCGCCCTCGCCCTCGCCGCGTTCGGCGAGGCGGCGGGCCCGGCGGCTGCCGGGGGCGGGGCCTGCGCCTGGGCGGCGGCGGCCAGCGCCTGGGCGGCGACCACCTCCTCGGGCAGGTCGTCGTCGTTGTGGTTGCGGCGGCCGGGCAGGGCGAGCACCAGCACGACCACGCCGAGCGCGAGCTGTCCCCAGACCCAGGCGGTGTGCACGAGGCTGCCGGTGCGGGTGACGTCCAGCTTGCCGCCCTCGGCGGGGAGTTCGAAGCCCTGCGCCCAGCCGTCCAGGGTGACGGCGGTCAGCGGCTTGCCGTCCAGGGTGGCCTGCCAGGCGGGGTCGGCCTGTTCGGCGAGCCGCAGCTGCCGGCCGGCCGGACCGGCCGGGACGGTGGTCCAGATGTCGTGCGCGCCGGCCGGGACGACCACCGGGACGGCGCCCGGGCTGACGATCTGGGCCCGGGTGCCGGGGACGGCGGAGACCTGCCAGAGGCCGACGCCGTGGTCGAGGCTGAGCCGGATCACGCCGGGCGTGGTGTCCAGCACGTCGCGGACCTTGCCGATCACCGGGTCCTTGACCTGGATGTAGCTGATCCCGTACCCGGCCAGGGTGCGGGCCAGGTCGCCGCCGGAGCCGGCCAGCAGCTTGGCGGTGAGCGCGCCGGTCTGCCCGTCGGCGGCGGTGTCCACGGTGCCCTCGGCCTGACCGGTCGTCAGGCCGGCGCCGCGGACCACCGCGTAGCGGACGGAGCTGCCGTCGGCGTCGCCGGTGACCATCAGGGTGCGGGAGCGGTCGGTGGTGTCGCCGGCCTCCGCGATGAACGCCGGGACCTGCGCGGCGGCGGCGCGCCGCAGCGGGCCGTCGGCGCCGGTGATCGCCCACCAGGCGGCGGTGCCGACCGGGGCGAGCACGGCGGCGGCGAGCACCAGCGCGGCGACCGGCTGGCGCCAGCCGAACGCGATGCCGGAGACGCGGGCGTTGGCGCCGTCGGCGCCGATCGAGGCGGCGGCGAGCAGCGCGACACCGGCCAGCAGGGTGGCGGGGCCGGCCCAGGCGGCGGTGTCGGACCCGCCGGAGGCGGGGGTGACGGTGGTGCCGGCCACCACGACCGAGAAGACCAGTCCGGCGGCGGCCGCGCCCCAGGCGGCGAGCACGGCGCGGCGGCGGTCGGCGCGCAGCAGGGCGGCGAGCGCGGACAGCACCACGCCGGCCGACAGCCACACCGGGGGCACGCCGGCGCCGCCGGGGTTGACCAGCACCAAGCCGAGCGGATCGGCGGCGGGGCCGGAGAAGCCGGGGACGCCGGCCTCCAGCAGCAGCCGCGACGGGTGCGTCAGCACCTCGATCGACCAGGGGGCGAGCACCAGCACGGGCACGCCGAGGATCACCGCGATGCGCAGGCCGAGCAGTCGCACGGCCTGCACGCCGGAGCCGAACGCGCCGCCGCGGACCACCGCGTGGACCAGCGCGGCCACGCACAGCGGCACCGCTATGGCCCAGGTGAGCGGGACGAACGCGGTGCAGACGGTGAGCATCAGCACGGTCATCCAGGCGGAGCGCCAGCCGGGGCGGGCGCCCTTGGCCGCGGTCTCCTTGCGGATGCCGAGGCCGGCGGTGATCGCGGCGGCGCGGGCCAGCGGGGGCAGCAGCACGGCGAGCACCGCGGTGCCGATCCGGCCCTGGGCGAGCGCGCCGGTGGCGGCGGGCAGCAGCGCGTAGGTGGCGCTGGCCCAGGCGCGGACCAGCTTGGAGGCGATCAGCGGCCGGGAGACCAGGTAGGCGCTGACCGCGGCGAGCGGCACGGAGAGCACCACGATCAGGGTGAGCGCCAGGTCGGCGTGGCCGAACAGTGCCCAGGACAGGATGGCCAGCACGCCGAGGTAGGGCGGGGCGGTGGCGGTGGAGCCGGTGCCGACGGGGTGCCAGGGGTCGGCGAACATGTTCCACAGGCCGGCCGCGCCCTCGCCGGCGGGCAGCAGGGCGCCGCCCTGCAGGTAGCCGGAGCCGATCAGGTTGCGGCAGGCGACGAGCGCGAACAGCAGCAGCGCGGCGAACAGCACCGGGGCGGGCCGCCGCACCAACTTCTTGAGCAGCGCGAACTGTTCGACCACCAGGTCGTCGGTGTCGTCGTCGCCGGGGCCGGTCTCCACGGAGCCGTGCCGGCCGGCGCCGGCGTCGTCCGGGCCGCCGATGCCGAGCGAGCCGACGACGTTCTCGACCGCGAGGCGGACGGTGGCGCCGGGCGCCGGGAACAGCGTGCGGTCGTCCAGCGAGTCGACCGAGCGGGTCTTGCGGCGGCGCGCGCGGGCGGCCATCAGCCGCGGCAGGCGCAGCAGTTCGTGGCCGAGGCCAGCGATCTCGTCGTAGGCCTGGCGGGGGTCCTTGCCGACCAGGTTGACGATCACCCGCAGCAGGGTGCCGAGGATCAGCCGGAACAGCACGTACGGGAACAGCGCGCCCTTGGAGTTGGCGAGCAGGGTGTAGACGGCGCCGGCCTTGTCGACCCGGTGCGGGTGGGCGGCGGCGCAGTCGATGGCGCGGCGCTCGCGGCTGGCGGCCTCGGCGTGCCGGAGCACCGCGTCGGGGGCGACCACCACGCGGTGGCCGGCGGCGTTGACCCGCCAGCAGAAGTCGGCGTCGTCGCGCATCAGCGGCAGCGCCTTGTCGAAGCCGCCGAGTTCCTCGAAGACGTCGCGGCGCACCAGCATGCCGGCGGTGGAGACGGCGAGCACCGGGCGGACCTGGTCGTGCTGGCCCTGGTCCTGTTCGCGGCGGTCGAGTCCGGTCCAGCGGCGGCCGGAGCGGGCGATGGTGACGCCGACTTCGAGCAGCTGCCTGCGGTCGTACCAGGAGCGGAGCTTGGGGCCGACGACGGCGGCGCTCGGGGTGGAGTCGGCGACCTGGAGCAGCCGGCGCAGGGCGTCGGTCTGCGGTTCGCAGTCGTCGTGCAGCAGCCAGAGCCATTCGACCGGCTGGGTCTCGCGCGGTCCGCCGCGGCCGAGGTCGTCCTCGGCGCCGAGCGGGTCGCCGAAGTCGTCCCAGCCGCCGGTGACCGGGTCGTAGCCGGACGGGTCGAGGCTGTAGGAGAGGTCCTCGGGGCGCAGCGGCGGGCTGTTGAAGACGGCTTCGCCGACGGCGCGGCCGAAGCCGACCCGGCGGCCGAGGATCTGCGGGCCGCTGTCGGGGAGCCAGTCGCCGAGGGTGTCGGCGAGCAGCTGCGGGGAGTTGTCGGTGGAGCCGGTGTCGACGGCGAGGATGCGCTGCACCTGCCGGTCCTGGCCGAGCAGCCCGGCGAGTGCCTGGGGGAGCCAGCGTGCGCCGTCGTGCGACACGACCACCGCGGTGACCAGATGGCGCGGGTAGGCGGGCGGCCTGGCAGCGGAGAAGCCGCTCTGGTGGCTGTAGACAGTCATCGGGTGCGCGGACCACCGGTTCGGGTTTGACGGCAGATGACGCACCACACTAACGGCTCCGGGTGGTGCGGTTGTCCCGGGTGGTGTGAAGAGACGGTGCAGCGGGTATCGGGGCCGCCCGCACGGGTGTTGCGGGAATGCGAAAGCGCCCCACCTTGTGGTGAGGCGCCGACACGGGTGAGGTCTGCGGGGGAGGTCAGACCGCGCTCTTCTTCAGGCGGCGGCGTTCGCGCTCGGAGAGGCCGCCCCAGATGCCGAACCGCTCGTCGTTGGCGAGGGCGTACTCCAGGCACTCGGCGCGGACCTCGCACGCCAGGCAGACCTTCTTGGCCTCCCGGGTGGATCCGCCCTTCTCGGGGAAGAACGACTCGGGGTCGGTCTGGGCGCACAACGCGCGCTCCTGCCAGCCGAGTTCCTCTTCGTCTTCCTCGATGCCCTCACCGATCAACAGCTCAAAGAGCTCGCTCATTCTGGCGCGCCTCCTCTGCCCCTCTTGGCGTCCCCGTGGTGTTGCCGTTGCCGGTGCGGCGGAACGACACGAGGGAAATTACAGTTGCGTCACTCTGGCCCAGTCAAGCCGAGCTCTGGTATTGGGCCAAGGATTCACTCCCCGGAACCAAGCCACTACGAATAGTGTACATATCCGGACAACCTGGACATCACGCCTGGTTCCTGACCTGCCGTCAGCCCGCACTCCCGCTCCCGACCGTGCCGGTCCGGGGCGATCTCAGGGCGTCCCTTCCCGGCGATCTTCCCATCCAAACCTGATTGGGCGTTTATCGCCCGATCCGGTGGTTCCAGGGTGATGTGACCCGAATGTCCGCACCCGTGCCTTGACACTGGAGGGTCGGTTGCGGTGTCCTTGCCTTTATGTCAGAGTTCCCGGCCCACTCCGCCGACCGGCGCCGCCAGGCGCTCCTCGGTGCTGCCGTGAACTCCTCGTGTTGTCGCCGCTGTCTCCGCTGTATCTAGGCGCCCGCGTCCCACCGCGCGCCGCCCCGGAACAGAGGCCGAACCGCGCGACAGTCCCCCTGAACGCTCCCGCGGATCCGGCTGATCCCACTCGCAGCCGAACCCCGAGGACGTCACCCCGTGCGAATGCCCCGCTTCCGCAAGCGCAATCGCGATCGCAAGCAGTTCCCCCTCCCCCGGGCCGCCGCCCCGCGCTGGTCGGACGGCCTGAGCGACGTGTCCATCGCGGGCGACCCGACGGCCTTCCCGCACCTGGCCCGCACCGACCTGCCCGCGCACCCCACCACCGTCGCCGGCTACGCCCGCCTGGTCCGCGAGATCGCCGCCGACCGCGCCCGCTGGGAGCCGCTGGTCCGGTACGACGCGCTGACCCGCTGGTACGCCCGGCTGGAGACCGGCCCCGGCTACGAGGTGTGGCTGCTCAGCTGGCTGCCCGGCCAGTCCAGCGGCTTCCACGACCACGGCCGCTCCTCCGGCGTGATGACGGTCCTTCAGGGCGAGCTCACCGAGCGCTCGTTGACGGCCGGCGGCGAGGGCTCCCGGGCACTCGCCCCCGGCGGGCTGCGGGTGTTCGCCACCGGCCACCTGCACGAGATGGTCAACGCCTCGCTGGAGCCCGCCGTCTCCGTCCACCTGTACACGCCCGGCCTGGTCGAGATGAACCAGTACCAGGCCTCGGCGGAGCGGCAGCGTCACGGGGTGCACTGACGCGCTGGCAGGATGAGTCCATGCGAATCACTGCACTGGCGGGCGGGATCGGCGGGGCCAGGTTCCTGCGCGGACTGCGGGCGGCGGTCTCCCCCGGGGACGAGATCACCGTGATCGGGAACACCGGCGACGACATCCACCTGTACGGGCTGAAGGTCTGCCCCGACCTGGACACCGTGATGTACACCCTCGGCGGTGGCATCCACGAGGAACAGGGCTGGGGCCGCACCGACGAGACCTGGTCGATCAAGGAGGAGATGAAGGCCTACGGCGTCGGCCCCGAATGGTTCGGGCTCGGCGACCGGGACTTCGCCACCCACATCGTCCGCACCCAGATGCTCGCCGCGGGCTACCCGCTGTCCGCCGTCACCGAGGCGCTGTGCGCCCGCTGGCAGCCGGGCGTGCGGCTGCTGCCGATGAGCGACGACCGGGTGGAGACGCACGTCCGGATCACCGACGCGGACGGCCCGCGGGTGGTGCACTTCCAGGAGTACTGGGTGCGGCTGCACGCCGCCGTCGACGCCGAGGCGATCGTCCCGGTCGGCGCCGACACCGCGAAGCCCGCGCCCGGCGTGCTGGAGGCCCTCGCCGAGGCCGACGTGGTGCTGCTGCCGCCGTCGAACCCGGTGGTGTCGATCGGCACCGTCCTCGCCGTACCCGGCATCCGCGAGGCGGTGGCCGGGGCGAGCGCCCCCGTGATCGGCCTCTCCCCCATCGTCGGCGGCGCGCCCGTGCGCGGCATGGCCGACAAGGTGCTCGCCGCCGTCGGCGTGGAGACCTCGGCCGCCGCCGTCGCCGAGCACTACGGCTCCCGCGCCTCCGGCGGCCTGCTCGACGGCTGGCTGGTCGACAGCTCCGACGCCGACGCGGTGGCCCGGGTCGAGGCCGCCGGGATCACCTGCCGGGCCGTGCCGCTGATGATGAGCTCCGTCGAGGCCACCGCCGAGATGGCCCGCACCGCCCTGGCGCTGGCCGCCGAGGTCGCCGCGTGACCGCCGACGGGCTGCGGCTGCTGCCGGTCACCGGCCTGCCGGAGGTCGCCGCCGGCGACGACCTCGCCGAACTGATCGCCAAGGCCGCCGAGTTCGCGGACGGCGACATCGTGGTGATCACCTCCAAGGTGGTCTCCAAGGCCGAGGGCCGGCTGCTGCACGCGGAGGACCGCGAGGCCGCGATCGACGCCGAGACCGTCCGGGTGGTCGCCCGCCGCGGCGCCACCCGGATCGTCGAGAACCGCAACGGCCTGGTGATGGCCGCCGCCGGCGTCGACGCGTCCAACACCGCCCCCGGGACGGTCCTGCTGCTGCCCGTCGATCCGGACGGCTCCGCGCGGCGGATCCGCGCCCGGCTCCAGGAGCTGACGGGCCGCCGGCTCGCCGTCCTGGTCACCGACACCTTCGGGCGGCCCTGGCGCAGCGGGCTCACCGACGTGGCCATCGGCGCCGCCGGACTGCCCGCCCTGGAGGACCACCGCGGACGCACCGACAGCCACGGCAACGAACTCCACATGACCATCACCGCCACCGCCGACGAACTCGCCGCCGCGGCCGACCTGGTGAAGGGCAAGGCCACCGGCACCCCGGTGGCGATCGTGCGCGGCCTCCCCCACCTCGTCACCGAGGAGGACGGCGAGGGCGCGCGGGCGCTGGTCCGGCCCGCCGCGACGGACATGTTCCGGCTGGGCACCTCCGAGGCGGTCCGGGAGGCCGTCACCCTGCGGCGCACCGTCCGCGCCTTCACCGACGAACCGGTGGACGGCGGCGCGGTGCGGCGGGCCGTCGCCGCCGCCGTCACCGCGCCCGCCCCGCACCACACCACTCCGTGGCGGTTCGTGCTGCTCGAAACGGCGGAGAGCCGGGTCCGGCTGCTGGACGCGATGCTCGACGCCTGGCAGCGGGACCTGCGGGAGCTCGACGGCTGGTCCGAGGAGCGCATCGCGCGGCGCACCGCCCGCGGCGAAGTGCTGCGCGGCGCGCCGTACTTGATCGTTCCCTGCCTGGTGATGGACGGCTCCCACGCGTACCCGGACGCGCGACGGGCCGGGGCCGAGCGGGAGATGTTCACCGTCGCGATCGGCGCTGCCGTCCAGAACCTGCTGGTCACCCTGAACGGCGAGGGGTACGGGTCGGCGTGGGTGTCGTCGACGATGTTCTGCCGGGAGACGGTACGCGAGGCGTTGGCGCTGCCGGCGGACTGGGACCCGATGGGGGCGATCGCCGTCGGACGGGCGGCGGAGGCTCCCAAGGAGCGTCAACCACGGTCGGCGGACGCCTTTCTGACCACACGGTAAGCACAATCAGGGGCTCGGGGAACGGCGAGGCCGTGTTGCCGGCGGCCGGAGACAGCGGTTGGTCATGGCTGCGGCGGGCGGGCCTGACGGCGGGGGCCCGAAACTACGGAACGCTCAGCGCCCTGTTGCTCCTCCGCAGACTCGGCCTCGCCGTTCCCCGAGCCCCTGGCGGGGCTTTCGCCGTTCCCCCTGGCCCCTGGCGGGGCTCTCGCCGTTCGCCGGACCCCTGCTTACCTGTTGCGGTGGTCGTTCGGGGTGAGGCGGGGGCCGTACTTGGGGGGTTTCGCTCCGGTGAGGGGGAGGATGCGGCAGAGCCGGTAGCGGTGGGGGCGGTAGGGCTCCAGCAGGGTGAGCATCTGGGCGTCGTCGCTGCGGGGGCGGCCGGCGAGGGCCCAGCCGACGATGTTGGGGAGGTGGAAGTCGCCGACCGAGACCGCGTCCGCGTCGCCGTTGCTGCGTTGCAGGGTCTCGGCGGCGGTCCAGGGGCCGATGCCGGGGACGGCGGTGAGGCGGGCGAAGGCGTCCGCGGAGGACATCGTGGCGGCGGGTTCGAGTTTCGCGGCGAGCCGGACGGCCCGCTGGACGGTGGCGGAGCGTTTGGGGTCGACGCCGGCGCGGTGCCAGGCCCAGCTGGGGATCAGGGTCCAGTCGCGGGCGGAGGGCGCGACCCGCATGCCGAGGTCGGCGGCGGGGCCGGGGCGGGGTGCCGTAGTCGCGGAGCAGGGTGCGCCAGGCGCGGTACGCCTCGCCGGTGGTGACCTTCTGTTCGAGGATCGCCGGGACGAGGGATTCCATCACCAGGCCGGTGCGGGTCAACCGGAGTCCGGGGCAGGTGCGTTGGGCGTCGCGGAGCGGTCCGGGGGGCAGGACCAGGCCGGCCGGGTCGTCCTCGGCGCCGAGCAGGGCGGGGAGCTGCTGGAGCAGCCAGTCCGCGCCGGGGCCCCAGGCGGTGGCGGTGATCCCGTCGAGGTGGGGCCGGATGCGGAGGGTGCCGGGGCCGCCGGGAGTGCGGGAGGCGCGCCAGACGGTGCCGTCGGGGTCGCGCCGGAAGGCGGGGTCGCCGGTGCCGCGCTGCAGCGGGAAGAGGGTCCGGCCGAGGTCGAGCGGGTAGCCGGGCCGCCACTGTCGGGTCAGCTCCGGCATCGGGTGTTCCTCGGGGTGTGCGGGTGGCGGGGGGCGTCTGCGAGGGTAACGCGACGCGGCCGCCGGACGGGCGGGCACCCTCCCCTCCGGCGGGGGGCAGGACGTAGGCTGGACCGCACCATGACTGCGCTTTTCGCTGCCGACGCCCGCACCCCCGCCGAGCTGCTGCAGGCCTACCTGCGCGCCGGGGCCGGTGCCGATCCGTCCCGCCCTCTGGTGACCTTCTACGACGACTCGACCGGGGAACGGGTGGAGTTGTCGGCGAAGACTTTCGACAACTGGGTGGCGAAGACGGCCAACCTGTTGCAGGACGAACTGAACGCCTCGCCGGACGACCGGGCGGCGCTGCTGCTGCCGGCGCACTGGCAGAGTGCGGTGTGGCTGCTCGCGTGCTGGTCGGTGGGCGTGGTCGCGGTGCCGGCCGGCGAGCCGAAGGACGCGGACCTGGTGGTGTCGGGTCCGGACGGTCTGGAGGCGGCGCAGGAGTGCCCCGGGGAGCGGGTGGCGCTGGCGCTGCGCCCGCTGGGCGGCCGGTTCCCGCAGCGGCCGGACGGGTTCCTGGACTACGCGGCGGAGGTGCCCGGTCAGGGCGACCGGTTCGCCCCGTACTCGCCGGTGGATCCGCAGGCGGTGGCGCTGGAGACCTCGGTGGACGGGCTGGCGCTGAAGTTGACGGGCGAGCAGGCGGTGGCGCTGGCCCGGGAGGGCGCGGCCCGGCTGGGCCTGGACTCCGGCAGCCGGGTGCTGTCCACGCTGTCGTTCGACGACTGGTCGGGGCTGGAGGCGGGCCTGCTGGGGCCGCTGGCGGCCGGCGCCTCGGTCGTTCTGTGCCGGAACTCCGGGCAGTTGACGGAGGATCAGTGGCAGCAGCGGATCGAATCCGAACGGGTGACGGTGCGCCTGGGGTGACCGGCCCCGCCGGTCGACACCGGGGCCTCGGCGGTGGAGTGCGGCGACGGCGCGCGTCGCCCGGCGAGTGGTCCGGGCGGGGCGCGCCGTCGTCCTTTCCCGCCGCTCCGCCGGGTGACGGGGGTCACAAGCCGGGCGGTTCGCGGGCCGGGCTCGTCTAGGGTGGCCCGGATGAACAGCGGACACCGGAACCGGGGCGACTCGGCCGACTCTGGGCAGCCGGACGTCGACCCCGCCGATCAGTGGGTGCTGGACCCGGAGACCGGCGAGTTCCGGCTCGACCTGGACGCCGGGCGCCGGGCCCCGGAGCGCCGCCCGGGTGCGGCCCGCGCGGGCGCGGCACGGGCCGCGGCCGGTGCGCGGGCGGTGGCGGGCGGGCGTTCGGCGCGGCGGCGCGGCCGGGTGGTGCGGGGCCGGCGGCTGCTGAAGTGGACGGCGGGTTCGCTGGGCCTGGTGCTGATCGCGGGCTGCGGCGGCGCGTACTACGTCTACCAGCACTTCAACAAGAACATCTCCTCGGTGAAGGTCCAGGTCGGCGACGAGTCGGAGCGCCCGCAGGCGACCAACGACGCGTTGAACCTGCTGGTGATCGGCACCGACAGCCGGGAGGGCCTGGGCCGGGAGTACGGCGACGAGGGCTCGGCGGGGCACGCGGACACCACGCTGCTGTTCCACATCTCCAAGGACCGCAGCAACGCCACGGTGCTGTCGATCCCGCGCGACCTGATGGTGACCGTTCCGGAGTGCAGGACCGGGGACAAGAAGATCCCGGGCGAGGCGCGGGCGATGTTCAACACCAGCCTGGGGCAGAACGGGCGGGATCCGGGCTGCACCTGGCGGACCGTGGAGAAGCTGACCGGCGTCCGGATCAACCACTTCATGATGGTGGACTTCGAGGCGGTGAAGTCGCTGTCCACGGCGGTCGGCGGCGTCGAGGTGTGCGCGGCCACCGACATCGACGACCCGTACTCGCACCTGAAGATGTCCGCGGGCCGGCACGTGGTGCAGGGCGAGGAGGCGCTGGCGTTCGTCCGGACCCGGCACGCGGTGGGCCTGGGCGGCGACCTGACGCGCATTCCGCTGCAGCAGCAGTTCATCAGCTCGATGATCCGCAAGATGAAGAGCACCGACACCCTGACCAGCCCGTCCAAGCTGTGGAGCCTGGCGGACGCCGCGACCAAGGCGCTGACCGTGGACAGCGCGATCGACGACGTCAACAAGCTGAAGGACCTGGCGCTCGACGTCTCCCGGGTGGACACCAAGAACATCACCTTCACCACGGTGCCGGTGCTGGACGACCCGACGGACAGCAACCGCCTGGTCCTCAAGCCGGGCGACGCGCAGCAGCTGTTCGCGATGATCGCCGCCGACCGTTCGCTGACCGACGTCCCGCAGCAGGCGCCGGCCGCGCCGGAGCCCGCGCCGTCGAGCAGCGCGCCCGCGCCGCCGCAGGTGGACGCCAGGTCGCTGAAGGTGACGGTCCGCAACGGCAGCGGGACGTCCGGGCAGGCCGGGAAGGCGGTGGCGGCGTTGAAGGCGAAGGGCTTCGCGCTGGCCGCGACCGCCCGCGACACGGACCCCGTCCAGGCCAGCACGGTGTCGTACCCGGCGGGCCAGGAGGACCGGGCGCAGGCGGTGGCCGCGGCGCTCGGGCTGCCCGCGACGGCGGTGCAGGCCAGCAGCCGGCTGTCCGCGAAGGACGGCGTGGCGGTGGTGCTGGGCGGCGACTACACCGGTTCGGCCGGGGCGTCGGCGGTGCCGACGGAGGCGCCGAAGGATCTGCAGCGGGTCCAGGCGGACGACACGGCGGTCTGCGCGTCGAAGGCGAAGTAGCCGGCTCAGGAGGGGAGTTCGGCGTCCGGGACGAGGGTGTCGGGGGCGGTCTCGGTGTACTGCTCGCCGGTGCGCGGGCAGCGCCAGCGGCCGTCGCCGGCGGGCTCCAGCGGTTCGCCGGCCCGGCCGACCCACTTGATCCGGCGGGCGGGGACTCCGGCGACCAGCGCGTAGTCGGGGACGTCCCGGTGCACCACGGCGCCGGCCGCGACCAGCGCCCAGCGGCCGACGGTGACGCCGGCCACCAGCACGGCGCGGCCGCCGATCGAGCAGCCCTGCCGGAGCGTGACGCCGCGGGCGTGCCAGTCGTCGCCGCGCTTGAGCCGGCCGTCGGGGTCGACGGAGCGCGGGTACAGGTCGTTGGTGAGCACCGCGGCGGGGCCGACGAAGACGCCGTCCTCCAGGACGGCGGGCTCGTACACCAGGGCGTGGTTCTGCAGCTTGACCCGGTCGCCGAGCTTCACGCCGGGGCCGACGTACGCGCCGCGGCCGATGATGCACTCGGCGCCGATCTCGGCGTGCTCGCGGACCTGGGCGAGGTGCCAGACGGTGCTGCCGGGGCCGACGGCGGCGCGCGGGTCGACGTCGGCGGTGGCCTCGATCCGGGGGTCGCTGCTCGTCATGGCGCGAGCCTAGTGCGGGCGGACGGTCCCCGTCCGGCGTTCCGGGGACCGTCCCTGACGGTAAGTCAGCTGCCGGCGGCGGGGGCCGGGTCGATCGGGGCGGGCGCGGTGGAGGCGATCACCCTGCGGGCCAGCTTGCGCGGCGAAGTGAGGAAGCCGAAGCCCCAGCTGAGGTGCATGGTGGCGAGGGCCAGCGGGACCTGGATCCGGGCCTTGGCGGGCAGGCCGCGGCCCTCCAGCAGACCGCCGGCGGTGATCGCCGCGAAGTAGCCGCCCGGCAGCACCAGGAACACCGGGTGCAGCGCGGCGCCGAGCACCAGGCCGCCGACCACGCCGAGCAGGGCGGCCGGCGGGGCCAGGTAGCGCAGGTTGACCGAGCCGCGGTGGTAGCGGGTGACGACCCGGCGCCAGCGGCCGTAGTCCTTGTACTGCTTGGCGAGGGCGCGCACGGAGGGCCGGGGCCGGTAGGTGACCTTGAGCTGCGGGGTGAACCAGATCAGTCCGCCGTCCTGCCGGATGCGGTAGTTCAGCTCCCAGTCCTGGGCGCGGATGAACTCCTCGTTGTAGCCGCCCTGCCGTTCCAGCACCTCGCGGCGGAACACGCCGAGGTAGACGGTGTCGGCGGGGCCGGCCAGGCCGCCGGTGTGGAAGGCGGCGTTGCCGACGCCGATCTTGGAGGTCATCGCGGTGGCGACGGCCCGCTCCCAGTCGGTCTCGCCCTCGGCGTGCATGATGCCGCCGACGTTGGCGGCGTCCATCTCGTCCAGCAGCCGTACGGCGGTGGCGATGTAACCGGGCGTCAGCAGGCCGTGGCCGTCGACCCGGACGATCACGGGGTGCCGGCTGGCGCGGATCGCCGCGTTCAGGCCGGCGGGGGTGCGGCCGGTCGGGTTGGGGACGGTGCGCACCCGCGGGTCCTCGGCGACCAGGGCGGCGGCGATCTCGTCGGTCCGGTCGGTGGACGGGCCGAGTGCGATCACCACTTCCAGGTCGCCGTCGTACTCCTGCTCCAGGATCCGGTGGACGGCGGTGCGCAGGTGTCGTTCCTCGTCGAGCACCGGCATGATCACGGAGACCGCCGGCAGCTTCTCAGCAGCCTTGGTGTTCATCGTGCCCGAGCGTACCGGCGGGCGGCCGCGGGTGTCGGGCCGGGGCGGTCCCGCTCCGGCGCGCCGCCCGGGCGGTCCGGGCCGCAGCACCTACCATGCGGAAGATGCCTGCTCAGCGCCCGTTCGAACGCCTGCCCGGATCCGCTCGGCCGCGGCGGCCGGTCCGTCGGCGGTGGGGGCTGTGGGCGGCGGGCACGCTGTCCTTCTCGGTGCTGGCGACCTCGGGCGCGGGCTGGGCGGTGCTGAACGGGGTCGGCTCCTCGCTGGGGCGGGTGGACGCGATCGGCGGCGGCCCGGACCGGCCGGCGGACGACGGGGCGTCCACCTTCCTGGTGGTCGGCACCGACAACCGGGAGGGCATCCCGGAGGCCACCCTGAAGGACGTGCTGCACGCGGGCGGCGAGTCCTGCCACTGCACCGACACCATGATGATCGTGCAGCTGTCGGCCGACCACGGCCGGGCCACCGTGGTGTCGGTGCCGCGCGACTCGTACGTGGACATCCCGGCGCACCAGGACGCGGCCACCGGCAAGCAGGTCGCCGCCTCCAAGGGCAAGATCAACGCGGCGTACGGGATGGGCGGGGCGCCGCTGGCGGTGCGCACCGTGGAGCAGAACACCGGTCTGCGGATCGACCACTACATCGAGGTGAACTTCCTCGGCTTCGTCTCCACCGTGGACGCCCTGGGCGGCGTCGAGGTGTGCACGCCCAAGCCGCTGCAGGACGAGTACTCGGGCCTGGACCTGCCGGCCGGCACCACCCGGCTGGACGGCGCGGGGGCGCTGCGCTACGTCCGGGCCCGGCACGTGGACGGCTCCTCGGACCTGGGGCGGATGCACCGTCAGCAGAAGTTCCTGGCCCAGCTGTTGCACCAGGCGTCGGCCGGCGACACGCTGCTCAACCCGGCGAAGCTGACCGGGGTGATGGACACGGTGCTGCGTTCGGTGAAGGTCGACAAGGGCCTGGGCAACGCCGAACTGCTGGACTTCGCCTCCCGGTTGAAGGACCTGTCGGCGTCGAACGCGGACTTCGCGACCGTCCCGCTGTCCTCGGTGGACCACCCGGTGCCGGGCTGGGGCTCGACCGTGCTGTGGGACGAGAAGGGCGCGAAGGCGCTGTTCGAGGCGGTCCGGGCCGGCCGGCCGCTGACCGGGGCGCCGGCCGCCGCCCCGCCGCGGCTTCCTCGCCGCAGCCGGGCCCCGGGCAGGCTGGCGGAACGATTCCTCCGGAGCAGGTACGGGTCCAGGTGCTGAACGGCGCGGGCGTGCAGGGCCTCGGCAACCGGGTGGACGAGGACCTGCGCAAGGCCGGGTTCGCCACCACCGGCACCCCGTCCAACGCGCCCGGCGACGGCCGGCCCGCCGCCCGCACGGTGATCCGCTACGACCCGCGCTGGGACGAGTCGGTGAAGACGCTGGCCGCCGCGCTGCCGGACGCCGAGCTGGTCCGGGTGCCGAACCTCGGCGCGACCTTCCAGGTGGTGGCGGGCAGCGACTACCGCGGCCCGGCCGGCGCCCCGCGCCCGCCGCCGCCGAGACCGCCGCCGCCCGGGCGGACGACGCGGCGGTGCCCGGGGCGGAGAGCGGCAGCGAGATCAGCTGCCCGGCCTGACGGCCGGTCAGCCCAGCAGGTACTGGCCGACCGCCCACAGCGCGTAGCCGGCGACCGAGAGCCGGTTCAGCGGCAGCGCCGCCCCGACCGCGTCCTCGGGCAGCACCGTCCGCGGGCGGCGCTCCGGGCGGTGCGCGAGCAGGGTGACGGTGCGGGCGATCCGCTGCGGGTCGTACGGGCCGCCGAAGTGGCGGTGCAGCAGGCGGGCCGGGCCGGAGCTGAAGCCGACCTGCCCGGACCGGCTCCGCAGGGTGAACCGGCCGCGGTGCACGGCCGCCGCCGTCACCTGCTGCCAGCTCAGCCGGTGCAGCCGCAGCACTCCGCTGAACGCGACGCCGTCCCGGTCCACCGCGAGCTGCCAGCCGAACGCCCCGACCACGCCGACCAGCACCGCCACGCCCATCAGCAGCGGGCGGACCAGTCCGCCGAGCACGCCGCCGTCGGCGGTCCGGTCCATCAGGGCGGCGATCAGCACGGCGGCGACCGGGGCCGCGCCGCGGCGCAGCGCGGTGGGCAGGCCGAACACCCGGGCGGCCTCCGGCGGGCCGTCGGGCTGTTCGGCGAGGTCGCGCTCCAGGTGGCGGGCGGCCGCGGCCATCACCAGCACGTCGTCCTCGTGCAGGTCGTTGCCGCGGCGCAGCCGGGGCGGGCCGCGTGGCCGGCGGCGTACGCGGCCGTCCACTCGTGCGGGGCGACGGGCGAGCGGAGCACCAGGAGTTGGCGGCGGCCGCCGTCGGGGCCCTGGTAGAGCAGCGCCTCGACGGGCGCGGCGGTCCGTTCGACCAGGGCGGCGGCCTCGGCGAGGGTGTCCGGCGTGTTCTCCTCGTCCTCCTCGTCGTCCTCGTCGCCGGTGCAGGGCAGCCATTCGGCGGGACCCTCGCGGTCCGCGGGCAGGTAGTGGACCTCGGCGCCGACGCGGCGCAGCCGCCACAGGCCGGCCTCGCGGTCGCCGCCGTCCAGCGGCAGCACCTCCAGGTCGCCGCCGGCGTCCGGTCGGACCCGGACCCGGACGGCGGGCGCGCCCTCGTCGGTGCGGCGGCGTTCGCGGGTGGTGCGGTGCGCGGAGAGGGCGAGCAGGACGGCGAGGGTGCCGGCGGCGCCGGTGCCGAGCCACCACGGGGCGGGGTCCTGCCACTCGTCGGCGGCCCGGTACCAGCCGGTGCCGTCGACCAGCAGCGGCACCTGGTCGCCGACCGTGCGCGGGCCGGTCACCTCGGCGGTGAACGTCCGGTCCTCGTGCGGGAGCCGGTACTCGGCGGTGGCGCCCTCGCCGTCGGCGTGGACGGTGCGCACGGTGGCCCGCACCTCGTCGGCCTCGGCGGCCCGGCGGATGCCGTCCTCGGTCTGCCAGACGCCGGCCAGCAGCAGCACGGCCGCGCCGGCGCCGAGCAGCGCGGCCAGCAGGCGACGGATCCGGGGCGCGGCCGGCTGGTCGAACGGGCTGTCGCCGCCCAGCAGGGTCCACGGGTAGGGCACCGGCGGGCCCATCAGGGTGGCGAGCTGGGCGCGGGCGCGGCGGCGGCCGACCGCCACCCGGTGCAGCGCGGCGGCCGTCCCGAGGTGCGCCGCGCAGGCCACCAGGGGCAGCCAGGGGCCGGGCAGCGCGTCCGGCAGGAACCAGAGCGCCAGGCCGGCCGCGGCGGGGACGGCCCAACTGCCGCGCGGGCGCAGCAGCAGGACGAGCAGTTCCACCAGCAGCACGGCGGGCGCGGCGCTCTCCCCGTACGGGACGGTGCAGGGCTGCCAGGTGCCGCAGTGCTCGGGGGTGTCGTCGACGGTGACGGCCAGCAGCCCGGTCAGCAGCGGCAGCAGGACCGGCCAGCGGCTCTCCAGCCGGCGCCACACCCGGGCGGCCCGCCACTGGTCGGCGGCGGCCAGGGTCAGCGCGGGCGCGGCGGGCAGCGGCGGCGTGAGTTCCGGCATGCGGGTGATTCTCCCAGCACGCGGCCGGCCCGCCCGGGGCGGGTGCTCCGGGCGGGCCGTCCTGGTTGACGCGGCGTCAGTCGGTGGCGATGGCGGCCAGCACGTTCATCCGGGCGGCCCGGAAGGCCGGGACGAGCGCGGCGACCAGGCCGACCAGCACGGAGCCGACCAGCACGGTGAGGACGGTGCCGGTGGGGACGGTCAGCACGGTCAGGCCCTGCTCGGACAGCACGGACCGGGCGGTGACGCCCCAGCTCAGGCCGAGCGCGGTGCCGAGGACGGCGCCGAACAGCGCGATCACCACGGACTCCAGTCGGACGGTGCGGCGCAGTTGACGGCGCGACAGGCCGATGGCGCGCAGCAGGCCGATCTCCCGGGTGCGTTCGACCACCGACAGCGCCAGCGTGTTGACCACGCCGAGGACGGCGACCACGATCGTCAGGCCGAGCAGGCCGTAGACCATGGCGAGCAGCTGGTCGAACTGGGACTTCACCATCTCCTTGTAGCCGGCCTGGTCCTTGACCATCAGCTGCGGGTACTCGGCCAGCGACTTCTGCAGGTCGGCGAGCACGGCGGCCTTGTCGGCGCCGGCCTTCGCGGTGCCGAACAGCACCTCGGGCGCCGGGGCGGGTCCGTTCATGCCCTTGGCGACGGTGCTGACGCCGGTGAAGAAGCGGTGGTCGAACAGCTGGTTGCCGGTCTTGAGCACGGCGGCGACCGGAAGGGTCTGGGTGCGGCCCTCGCCGTAGTTGACGGTGATCGGGTCGCCGACCTTGAGGTGCTGCTCGTCGGCGAAGTCCTGGCCCACCGAGATGCCGCCGCCGAACACCGCGTCGGCGGTGCCGGAGGCGACCGGGAGCCGGAAGTCGCGGGCGAAGTCGGCGTCCGCGGCGATCAGCCGGCCGCGGACGGTGGCACCGCCGGGCAGCACCAGCTCGCCCGGGACGCGGGTCTGCGTGGACAGGTGGTCGATGCCCGGGGTCCGGCGGGCGGCGTCCACCATGGCGGGGGTGAGCGGGCCGCCGGGGCCCTCCACCACGTAGTCGGCGCCGACCGAGCGGTCGATCTGGTCGGACATCGAGCCGACCATCGAGGAGGTGACCACCGAGGCGCCGATCACCACGGCCAGGCCGATCATCAGCGCGGCGGCGGTGGAGCCGGTGCGCCGCGGGTTGCGGACCACGTTGCGCTGGGCGAGCCGGCCGGCCGGGCCGAACAGCGCGGGCAGCAGGCCGCCGAACAGCCGGACCAGGACGGAGACCAGCAGCGGGCCGAGCACCACCGAGCCGGTCAGGGTGGCCAGCAGGCCGGCGCCGAGCAGCAGTCCGCCGGTGGAGCCGGGCGAGCCGGCGGCGGCCACCAGCGCGGCGGCGCCGGCGCCGGTGACCAGCAGGCCGATCGCGGCCCGGATCCGGTTGGCGCGGGGTTCGGCCGGGGCGGCGTGGTCGAGCAGCGCGGCCATCGGGGTGATCCGGGCGGCGCGGCGGGCCGGGAAGAACGCGGCGAGCAGGGTGACCGGCAGGCCCACGGCGTAGCCGACCACCGGCACCGCCCAGGTGACCTGGAGCGAGGAGGCGTCCAGGTTCATCCCGACCGCCTGCATCAGCCGGATCATGGCGACGGCGAGGCCGAGGCCGGCGCCGATGCCGAGGGTGGAGCCGAGCAGGCCGAGGATCAGACCCTCCGTCAGCACCGAGCGGTTGACCTGCGAGCGGCTGCCGCCGACGGCGCGCAGCAGGCCGATCTCCCGGGTGCGCTGGGTGACCAGCATGGAGAAGGTGTTGACGATCAGGAAGATGCCGACGGCCGCGGACAGGAAGGCGAAGCCGAGCATCGCCCACTTCATGAACGACAGGAACGAGCCGACGCCCGCCGCGTTCTCCTTCTGCTGCTCGGCGGAGGTCTTCGCCTCGAAGCCGCTGCCGAGGTCGGCCAGCGCGGCGGCCTTCAGCTGGTCGTTGCTGCGGCTGCCGTCGCCGAACACCTCGACCGAGGTGTACGCCTCGGCGCCGAGCAGGATCCGCTGCGCGGTGGGGGTGTCCAGGAAGGCCAGCGCCGCACCGGGGTTGGTGGTCCGGAAGGTGGCGATGCCGGAGACGGTGAAGTCGTGGTTGCCGCTCTCGGTGATCACCCGGATCCGGCTGCCGAGGCCGAGGCCGGACTTCTTGGCGGTGTCGGCGTCCAGCACCAACTGGTCGGCGCCCTGCGGCACGTGGCCGGAGGTGACGTCCACCGAGTTGCGCGGGGTGTCGGTCCAGTTGCCGGTCAGGGTGGGCGCGCCGGTGGTCGGGCCGACCAGCTTGTTGGTGGCCGGGTCGACCAGGGTGGCGGTGGCCACCATGACCTGGCCGAGGGCGGCCTTCACGCCGGGTTCGGCGGCGAGCTTCTCCCGGGTGGCGACCGGGACGGTCGGGGTCCGGCCGGGGGTGTTCGCGGCGAGTTCGTCCTGCGCCTTCTGCACCGACACGTCGGAGGCGGTGGCGGCGAACAGCCGGTCGAAGGTGGTGGTGGCGGTGTTGTAGAAGACCAGGGTGCCGGCCACGAAGGCGACCGACAGCACCACGGCGAGCAGCGAGAGCACCAGGCGCCACTTGTGCGCGAGGAAGCTCCGCAGCGAAGTCCTGAGCAGCATCGTCCCGGTCCCGTCTCAGCTGGTGCGCTTGCCGTCGAAACGGCGCATGCGGGACAGGACGGAGTCGGCGGTCGGGTTGTGCATCTCGTCGACGATCACGCCGTCGGCGAGGAACAGCACCCGGTCCGCGTGGCCGGCGGCCACCGGGTCGTGGGTCACCATCACGATGGTCTGGCCGAGTTCGTCGACCGAGCGGCGCAGGAAGCCGAGCACCTCCGCGCCGGAGCGGGAGTCCAGGTTGCCGGTGGGCTCGTCGCCGAAGATGATCTCCGGCCGGGCGGCCAGCGCCCGGGCCACCGCGACGCGCTGCTGCTGGCCGCCGGAGAGCTGCCCGGGCCGGTGCTTGAGCCGGCCGGACAGGCCGACGGTGTCGATGACCTGCTCCAGCCACGCCCGGTCGGGCTTGCGGCCGGCGATGTCCATCGGCAGCGTGATGTTCTCCAGCGCGTTCAGGGTGGGCAGCAGGTTGAACGCCTGGAAGACGAAGCCGATCTTGTCGCGGCGCAGCCGGGTCAGCTGCTTGTCCTTCAGGCCGGTGATCTCGGTGTCGCCGATCCAGATCCGCCCGGCGGAGACGGCGTCCAGGCCGGCCAGGCAGTGCATCAGGGTCGACTTGCCGGAGCCCGAGGGGCCCATGATCGCGGTGAACCGGCCGCGCCGGATGTCCACGTCGACGTTGTTCAGCGCCGCCACCCGGGTCTCCCCCGAGCCGTACGCCTTGGTGACCTGTCGGGCCCGGGCGGCGGCGTCGCCCTGCTCCGGTGAGTGTGGGAGGTACGCGGCGCTCGGTGCCGTGGTCACTGCTGCTCCTTGAGGTGGGGTCCGCCCGTTGCCCTCAAGCCTCCCGGCCGCGGCCCGGCCGGTCGTCCTCCACCGGGACGAACGCCGTCACCGGGAAACGCTCCGGGGCCCGGGCCCTCTCCCCTAGGGGTTTCCGCCCCGCGGCATGAGGGTCCGGGCCCCGGACGTGGAGCGCTCGTCCGACGAACGGTCAGCCCACCGCGGAGAGTTCCGGGTGCGGGCGGAGCGCGGCGGCGAACGCGTCGACCACCGGGGTCAGCAGCACCTCGGTCTCCCGCTCCAGTTCGGTGCCGCCGTCCTCGCGCACCCCGATGTGCCGGTCCAGCACGAACCAGCCCTGGGTGATGTGCGCGGCGCCCATCGAGTTCAGCACCGGGCGCAGCGCGTAGTCCACCGCCAGCACGTGCGCGGTGGAGCCGCCGGTGGCCAGCGGCAGCACCGTCTTGCCGCGCAGCGCGTACTGCGGCAGCAGGTCGAGCAGGGCCTTCAACAGGCCCGAGTAGGCGGCCTTGTAGACCGGCGTGCCGATCACCACGCCGTCGGCCCGCTCGAACTGGGCGACGGCGCGGGCTATCGCGGGGTTGCCGGTGTCGGCGCCGAGCAGCGCCTCGGCGGGCAGCGTGCGGACGTCCAGCGCCTCGACCAGGTGGCCGTGCCGGACCAGCCGGTGGTCGACGTGCCGGAGCAGGCGGGTGGTGCGGGAGGTCGCGGAGGGCGAACCGGAGACGGACAGGATCACGGCCATGGAGTCACCTCGGGGCGTACGGCCGCGCAGCACGGCGGCCGGGAAGGAAGAGACGGAACGCTGGCGAGGGCGCGGGCTCGCCTGAGGGTGAATGCGCGGCGGGAGGCGTCAGCCGCGACAGAGCGAACAGGACACCCGGCCGTGGTCGACGTGGCGTCGACGGGTGAGGACCTTCCGCTGCTCCATGCGGCCATGCAAACACGCGGCGTTTTACCGGGTCAAGGCCGTGCCCGCCTGGTGAACACCGCACCGAACGGTCCGCGCCCTGCATCAAAACGGCCACAAGGAGCCCCCGCCGAGCCGGACGATCACCACGCGGCCCGCGGTTCGGGCATCCTTCCCCCATGAACACGTGGCAGGAGCGCCCGGGGGGCGGCGCATACGGGCAGGGCGACGCGGCACGCGGCCGGGGCGGGGCGGCGGAGCCGCCGCTGCCGCCGGAGCTGAATCCGCGCGGCACGGGCGTCCCGCTCTCCCGCCCCACCCAGCCGACCACCGACCGGCCGCCGCACCAGGGCGGCACCCCCGGCGGCTACGGCGGCCCGCCGCCCCACGGCGGTCAACAGCCGTACGGGCAGCAGCCGTTCGAGTCCGAGCCGAACCCGGCGGGCGCCCCGGCGCAGCCGGCCCGGCCGCGCCGCTCGCGCAAGAAGATCATCGGCTTCTCGGCGCTCGGCCTGGTCCTGGCGCTGCTGGTCACCGTCGTCGGCACCTACTTCTGGGCGGACGGCAAGCTCCGGCACGAGAACGTGCTCGCCGACTACCCGGGCCGCCCGGCGGCCGGCAAGGGCACGAACTGGCTGATCGTCGGCTCGGACAGCCGCGAGGGCCTGACCGACGCCGAGGAGGACTCCCTCCACACCGGCTCCGCCGAGGGCAAGCGCTCCGACTCGATGATGATCCTGCACATCGGCGACAACGGGAACACGCTGATGTCGATCCCGCGCGACTCCTGGGTGCAGATCCCCGCCCACCAGGACACCTCCGGCAGCGGCAAGAGCATCGCCGCCGCCACCCGCAAGATCAACGCCTCCTTCGCGAGCGGCGGCGGCCGGCTGCTGGTGCAGACCGTCGAGACCAACACCGGCCTGCGGATCGACCACTACGCGGAGATCGGCTTCGCCGGCTTCGTCGGCCTGGTCGACGCCGTCGGCGGCGTCGAGATGACCATCGACCAGCCGGTCAAGGACAAGGACTCCGGTCTCGACCTCCAGGCCGGCACCCAGACCCTCAGCGGCAAGCAGGCCCTCGCCTTCGTCCGGCAGCGGCACCAGATGGCCGACCAGGACCTCGGCCGGATGCGCAACCAGCAGAAGTTCCTCGGCGCCCTCGCCAAGCAGGCCGCCTCGCCCGGCACCCTGCTCAACCCGTTCACCTTCTACCCGCTGGCCTCGGCCGGCCTGGACACCCTGATCGTCGACGAGGACGCCGGCCTCACCGACCTCGGCTCGATGTTCCTCGCCATGAAGGGCGTCACCGGCGGCGACGGCAAGACCATCACCGTCCCGATCGGCAACGCCGACTACCGCACCCCCACCGGCGAGTCCGCCGTCAAGTGGGATCCGGCGAAGTCCAAGGCCGTGTTCGACGCGATGAAGAACGACACCGCCGTCCCCGACGCCAAGTGACCCCGACCGCCGCGGGCCGACCGGAATCGAACTCCGGTCGGCCCGCGCGTCGTTGACACACCATCAGATCAACCGGCGGAACAATGGCCGCCATGTCGCTGGTGACCTCCCTCATCTACCGCCGCCGAAGCCGGCTGTTCGGCCGCCTGGTCCAGGAAGCCCTGGCCCTCTACGGGATGGAGGTCCCCGCCGCCGCCGAGATCGGCCCCGGCCTGACCGTCTTCCACCGCGGCTTCGGCACCGTCCTGCACCCGTTCACCACCCTCGGTGCGAACGTCACCCTCTACAACGGCGTCACCATCGGCCGCGCCGACCCCTGGATCCCCCAGGAGCACTCCCCGATGCGACGGGTCGTCCTGGAGGACGGCGTGGTGGTCTGCGCCGGCGCGAAGATCATCTGCAAGTCCGGCACCCTGACCGTCGCCGCCGGCACCATCGTCGGCGCGAACGCGGTCCTCACCCGCTCGACGGGGCCCGACGAGATCTGGGCGGGCGCCCCGGCCCGACGGGTAGGGATGCGGGCAGGGGCGCGTGGGGGCACGACGGAAGGCGCCCGCCGGCCGGATCGCGCCACGGACAGTGACCTGCACGTGGGAGCGACCCCGCAGACGGGCGCCTGAAGAAGGGAACGACTACGGCAGGTTGCGGGCCATCACGATGCGCTGGACCTGGTTGGTGCCCTCGTAGATCTGGGTGATCTTCGCGTCGCGCATCATCCGCTCCACCGGGTAGTCCCGCGTGTACCCGTACCCGCCCAGCAGCTGCACCGCGTCCGTGGTGACCTCCATCGCCACGTCCGACGCGAAGCACTTCGCCGACGCCCCGAAGAACGTCAGATCCCCGTCACCGCGCTGCGACTTCGCCGCCGCCGCGTACGTCAACTGCCGCGCCGCCTCCAGCTTCATCGCCATGTCCGCCAGCATGAACTGCACGCCCTGGAACTCCGCGATCGCCTTCCCGAACTGCTTGCGCTCCCGCACGTACCCCTTCGCGTAGTCCAGCGCCCCCTGCGCGATCCCCAGCGCCTGCGCGGCGATCGTCACCCGCGTGTGGTCCAGCGTCCGCATCGCCGTCGCGAACCCCGTCCCCTCCGCACCGATCATCCGATCCGCCGGAATCCGCACATTGTCGAAGTACACCTCACGCGTCGGCGACCCCTTGATCCCCAACTTCTTCTCCGGAGCACCGAACGACACCCCCTCGTCGCCCTTCTCCACCACGAACGCCGAAATGCCCTTCGACCGCAGCGACGGATCCGTCACCGCCATCACCGTGTAGAACTCCGACACCCCCGCATTGGTGATCCACCGCTTCACACCGTTCAGCACCCAGAAGTCCCCGTCCCGCACCGCCCGGGTCTTCATCCCCGCCGCGTCCGAACCCGCCTCCGGCTCCGACAGGCAGTACGAGAACATCCCCTCACCCCGGGCCAGCGCCCCCAGGTACTTCGCCTTCAACTCCTCCGAACCCGACAACTGCACCGGCAGCGAACCCAGCTTGTTCACCGCCGGGATCAACGAGGACGACGCACACACCCGCGCCACCTCCTCGATCACCAGCACCGTCGCCAGCGCGTCCGCCCCCGCACCGCCGTACTCCTCCGGCACGTGCACCGCATGCAGATCGTTCGCCAGCAGGGCGTCCAACGCCTCCTGCGGGAAACGCCCCTCCTCGTCGACCGCCGCCGCGAACGGGGCGATCTTCGCCTCCGCCAGCGAACGCACCGACTCACGGAGCATCTCGTGCTCCTCGCTCAGCCGGAAGAGGTCGAAGTCCGCCCCGGAGTTTCCCGCCATCTGCTCTGCCCCTTGCACTAGTTACCGCCGAGTAATGCCAGTGGTGCCCATCCTAGGGTCGTCAGGAGACGTTGTCTCCGAGGGTGTCGGCGCTGGTCCGGTGCTGGGCGAGGTAGTCGTCCATCCGGTCGGTGCGGATCGCGTCCCAGAGCACGCCGGCCGCGCCGTCGTCCATCAGGACCACGGACTGCCCGTCGACGGTGTCGAAGCCGCCGAAGGGGGCGTTCATGAAGTGGACGCCGTCGGGGCGGACCGCGCGCAGGCTCCAGGCGAGGTCGTAGAGGTCGCTGTTGCTGAGCCGGTCGTCGACGGAGACCACGTCGCCGACGGTGCCGAGCAGGCCGGTGAGCTTGGCGGGGCTGGAGAGGGTGCCGGAGTTCATGGTGCGGAGCATCAGGGCGCGCAGGAAGTTCTGCTGGCGCTTGGTGCGGTCGAGGTCGCCGTTCGGCAGGCCGTGCCGTTCGCGGACGTAGAGCAGGGCCTCGGCGCCGTCCATGTGGTGGGTGCCGGCGGTCCACTCGCGGGCGTCGCCCTTGGCCTCGATGGTGCGCGGGACGGTGATGTCGACGCCGCCGACGGCGTCGGTGAGGGCGCGGAAGCCGTTCCAGTCGATCACCGCGAGGTGGTCGATCCGGATGTGGGTCAGGTCCTGGACGGTCTGCACCATCAGCGCCGGGCCGCCCCAGGAGTACGCGGCGTTGATCTTCGCCTTGCCGTGGCCGGGGACGGGCACCCAGGTGTCGCGCGGGATCGACACCACCGAGACGGACTTCCGGTCGGCGGAGATGTGCATCAGCATCATGGTGTCGCTGCGCTGCGCGCCGACCTGCCAGGCCGGGGCCTTCGCGTCCTGCCCGGTGGTGGCCCGGTCGGCGCGGGCGTCGAGGCCGACCAGCAGGAAGGTCTGGCCGCTGTGCGGCACGGCGGTGGGCTGCGCGGAGGCGGGGACGGTCGGGAAGGCGTTCGGGATCCGCTCCACCGAGGAGGCGTAGTGCTCGGCGGTCCACACCAGGGCGCCGAAGCCGCCGCCGAACAGCACCAGCAGCACGGCGAGGGTCCACAGCAGCAGGCGCCGTCCGCGGCGGCGGCGCGGCGCCGCGTCCGCCTCGTCCTCGTCCTCGTGCTCGCCGGAGGGGTCCTGCTCGTCGTCGCGGTCGAAGATGCTCAGCGGCCCCCGGTCGGCCCCGTCCTGCCCGGCCTCGCCCCGGTCGGCCCGGTCGGCCCGGTCCTGGTCGGCCTCGTCCGGCCGCTCCTCGGCTGTCATGCGCGCATTGTGAACCTTCCGCACAGACTTTCGGGGTGAAACCGTGAAATCGGCGGATCCGGGGCCGCGGGGGGGCAGATACGATCTGTGCCGTTGGCCGTCGTACTGCTTCGGAACGGCCTGGAACGAAAGGGAACGCCCGTGGCTCCGCGCATCACGGTCATCGGCACCGGCTACCTGGGGGCCACCCATGCCGCGTGCATGGCCGAGCTCGGCTTCGAGGTCCTCGGACTGGACATCGACCGGGACAAGCTGGCGGCGCTCGCCGCCGGCCGGGTGCCGATGTTCGAGCCGGGCCTGTCGGAGCTGTTGCTGAAGCACGTCGCGGGTCACGAGGGTTCGACCGGGCGGCTGCGCTTCACCGACTCCTGGGAGGAGGTCGCGGCCTTCGGCGACGTGCACTTCATCTGCGTCAACACCCCGCAGCGCAAGGGCGAGTTCGCGGCCGACATGAGCTACGTGGACGCCGCGGTCGACTCGCTCGCCCCGCACCTGGACCGGCCCGTGCTGGTGGTCGGCAAGTCCACCGTGCCGGTGGGCTCGGCGAACCGGCTGGCGGCCAAGCTGGCCGCGCTGGCCCCGGCCGGCGAGCAGGTCGAGCTGGCCTGGAACCCGGAGTTCCTGCGCGAGGGCTACGCGGTCGGCGACACCCTGCACCCGGACCGCCTGGTGGTGGGCGTGCGCAGCGAGCGCGCCGAGCAGGTGCTGCGCGAGGTGTACGCGGGCCCGATCTCGGACGGCGTGCCGTTCGTGGTGACCGACTTCCCGACCGCGGAGCTGGTGAAGGCCGCCGCGAACTCCTTCCTGGCCACCAAGATCTCGTTCATAAACGCGATGGCCGAGGTCTGCGAGAGCGCGGGCGCGGACGTGGTGCAGCTGTCCAAGGCGCTGTCCTACGACGAGCGGATCGGCGGCAAGTTCCTGAACGCCGGGCTGGGCTTCGGCGGCGGCTGCCTGCCCAAGGACATCCGGGCGTTCATGGCCCGGGCCGGGGAGCTGGGCGCCGACCAGGCGCTGACCTTCCTGCGCGAGGTCGACTCGATCAACATGCGGCGCCGTTCCCGGATGGTCGACCTGGCCCGCGAGCAGTGCGGCGGCGGTTTCCTGGGCCGCCGGGTGGCGGTGCTGGGCGCGGCCTTCAAGCCGAACTCGGACGACATCCGGGACTCGCCGGCGCTGAACGTCGCCGGCCAGATCCAGCTGCAGGGCGCGCAGGTGACGGTCTACGACCCGAAGGCGATGGACAACGCCCGCAAGATGTTCCCCAGCCTGTCCTACGCGGATTCCGCGCTGGAGGCGGTCGAGGGCGCGCACGTGGTGCTGCACCTGACGGAGTGGCAGGAGTTCCGCGAGCTGGACCCGGCCGAGGTCGGCGCCGCGGTCGCCGAGCGCCGCCTGCTGGACGGCCGCAACGTGCTGGACGGCGACGCCTGGCGCGCCGCCGGCTGGACCTACCGGGCGATGGGCCGGCCGTACGCGGAATGACGGCCGGCGGCGGCTCGTTCTCACCGGCATGAGCTACGGAGACGACGCCACCGTCCGGAAGATCCTCACCACCTCCGGCGACACCTGGGCCGTGGTCGGCCTGTCCACCAACACCGCGCGCGCCGCGTACGGGGTGGCCCGGGTGCTCCAGCGGGCCGGGAAGCGCATCGTGCCGGTGCACCCGAAGGCCGAGTCGGTGCTCGGCGAGCAAGGCTACGCCTCGCTCGCCGAGATCCCGTTCCCGGTCGACGTGGTGGACGTGTTCGTCAACTCCGAGCTGGCCGGCGAGGTCGCCGACCAGGCGGTGGCGAAGGGCGCCAAGGCCGTGTGGTTCCAGCTCGGCGTGGTCGACGAGGCCGCGTTCGACCGCACCCGGGCCGCCGGGCTGGACATGGTGATGGACCGCTGCCCGGCGATCGAGCTGCCCCGCCTGTGACGGACCGCCCCCCGTGACGGCCCGTCAGCTCCGGCTGTCCGTCAGCCGCTCACCGGGAAGGCGATGTCGCAGACCTGGTCGGCCGGTTCGGCGGTCGCCCAGTCGGCGAAGTACACCTCCCGGCCGGGGCCGGTGCGCCGAGTGCCGGACTGCTCCATCCAGGCGCAGACCGCGTCGTAGGCGGACAGGATCTGCGGGTACTCCACCTGCGCCTTGGTGATGGTGGTGTACGCCTCCCGGTGCGCGGGCTCGGTGCGGTGCGCGGCGGTCAGCCCCGCGGCCCGCGCCGGGTCGATCGGCACGCAGACCTCCACCGGGCCGTCGTTGTCCTCGTCGACCTGCCCGTGGTAGACCACGAACGGGGCGGCGGCGACGCCGCCGTGGGCCGCGGCGATCGCCACCAGGCGCTCGGTGGCCTCCGGGATGAAGCGGTCCAGTTCCTCCGGCTTGGCGCGGCGCTGCTCGGTGAGCACCAGCTGCTCGGGCACGTCGCGCTGTTCGATCCGGTACATCTCGTCGATCCCTTCGAGTCCGCTCAGTTGGACGCGGAGGTGGTCGGCCAGCGTCCGCTGCGAGGCGGTCCGCCGTTCGACGGCGTCCCAGTACGCGGCGATCCGCTCGGCCGCCGCGGGCCCGGCAGGGCGAGCACCTCGGCGACCGTGGCCAGCGGCATGTCCAGTCCGCGCAGCCGGACGATCAGCCGCGCGGTGGCCAGTCGCTCCGGCCGGTAGTACCGGTAGCCGCTGTCCGGGTCGATCCGGTCCGGCGGCAGCAGTCCCTGCCGGTCGTACAGCCGCAGCGCCTTCGGCGACAGCAGGCCGCGACGGGCGAACTCACCGGTGGTGAGCAGCCGTTCCTCCTCCACGTCCGCTACGTTGCGGCCTGCCCCAGGGGCGAGGTCAAACCCGTGGTTCATGCGCCGTCCAACTGCTCCCGGGTGGCGATCGACGGCCCGCGCTCGGCCTGCAGCCGGCCGGCGACGGCCTCGGCGCCGCGCAGCACCCGGACGGCGTTGTGCCAGGTCAGCTTGGACAGGTCGGCCTCGGACCAGTGGCGGTCCAGGAGTTCGGCGAGCAGCGCCGGGTAGCCGGACACGTCGTCCAGGCCGGCGGGGGTGAACGGGGTGCCGTCGAAGTCGCCGCCGATGCCGAGGTGGTCGATGCCGGCGACCTCGCGCATGTGGTCGAGGTGGTCGGCGACGTCGGCGATCGTGGCGATCGGACGCGGGTGGGCCTCCGCGTAGGCCTGCTGCACGGCCCGGCCCTCGGGCGAGGTGTCGAACGGGCTGAAGCCGTGCGCGGTCATGTTGGCGTCGGCGGCGTACGTCCACTCGATGGCGTCGGGCAGCACGAACATCGGCACGAAGGTGACCATCGCGACGCCGCCGTTGCCGGGCAGCGCGGCGAGCACGTCGTCCGGGACGTTGCGCGGGTGGTCGCAGACCGCGCGCGCGGAGGAGTGCGAGAACAGCACCGGGGCCTCGGAGACCCGCAGCGCGTCGCGCATGGTGTCGGGCGAGACGTGCGAGAGGTCGACCAGCATGCCGAGCCGGTTCATCTCCCGGACCACCTCCTCCCCGAACGCGGTGAGGCCGCCGTGCACGGGCTCGTCGGTGGCGGCGTCGGCCCACGGGGTGTTGGAGTTGTGCGTCAGCGTCAGGTACCGGACGCCGAGCGCGTACAGCGCCCGCAGGGTGGCCAGCGAGGAGTTGACGGAGTGTCCGCCCTCGGCGCCCATCAGCGAGGCGATCCGGCCCTCGGCGCGGGCGCTCTCCAGGTCGTCGGCGGTCAGCGCGAGCCGCAGGTGCTCGGGGTGGCGCTCGGTCATCGCCCGCACGAAGTCGATCTGCTCCAGCGTGGCGCTGACCGCGCCGTCCCCCGACAGCCCGGCGGGCACGAACACCGACCAGAACTGCGCACCGACCCCGCCCGCCCGCAGGCGGCCGAAGTCGGTGTGCAGCCGGTGGCTCTGATCGGACGTCAGGTCGACGGCGTCCAGGTCGTACCCGGCGATGGCGCGCATCGCCCACGGCAGGTCGTTGTGGCCGTCCACCACGGGGGCGGTGCGGAGGACGGCCCTGGCACGCTCGATCAGGTCGGGAGTCATCCCCCCGTTCTACTACGTGCCCCTACTTGCCGAAGCCGAAGGATTCGTTTCCCGCCACCTTGGCCCGCAGCTTGCGGCCCTTCTCGGTGGCCTGGCTGTTCAGCTCGGCCTGGAACTCGACCATCTTCTCGGCCAGTTCGGCGTCGAACGCGGCCAGCATCCGCACCGCGAGCAGGCCCGCGTTGCGCGCGCCGGCCACCGAGACGGTCGCCACCGGCACGCCGGCCGGCATCTGCACGATCGACAGCAGGCTGTCCATCCCGTCCAGGTACCGCAGCGGCACCGGCACCCCGATCACCGGCAGCGGCGTCACCGACGCCAGCATCCCGGGCAGGTGCGCCGCCCCGCCGGCCCCCGCGATGATCGCCTTCAGCCCGCGCCCGTGGGCCCGCTCGCCGTACGCGACCATCTCACGCGGCATCCGGTGCGCGGACACCACATCGACCTCGTAGGGAATCTCGAACTCGTCGAGCGCCTGCGCGGCCGCCTCCATCACGGGCCAGTCGGAGTCCGAGCCCATCACGATGCCGACAAGGGGGGACTGGGTCATTGGGGTCCTTTCATGGGTGCTCCCGGCCTCGGCCTGGAGCGGAGGTGCCGACTGACGCGGTGTCAGTGGTGGGTCCTAGGGTGCGGGCTGTGAGTGCCGTTCACGTGAAGCGGGCCTTCAAGTTCCGCTTCTACCCGACCGAAGCGCAGGCAGCCGAGCTGTCGCGGACGTTCGGATGCGTGCGGCTGGTCTGGAACCGGGCGCTGGCCGCCCGGACCGAGGCGTGGGCGGAGCGCCGGGAACGGATCGACTACGGCGCGACGTCCGCGATGCTGACGTCGTGGAAGCGGACCGAGGAACTGGCGTTCCTCTCCGAAGTCTCCTCCGTGCCGCTGCAACAGGTACTTCGGCATCTGCAGGGGGCATTCGGCAACTTCTTCGCGAAGCGCGCGAAGTACCCCCGGTTCAAGTCGAGGAAGAGGTCCCGCGGCAGCGCCGAGTACACCCGGTCCGCGTTCCGCTACCGTGACGGGCAGTTGACGCTGGCGAAGATGGCCGAACCCCTGGACGTCGTGTGGTCCAGGCCGTTGCCCGAGGGCGTGGGCCCGTCCACCGTGACCGTCAGCCGCGATGCGGCGGGACGGTGGTTCGTCTCCATGCTCTGCGAGGACCCCGCCGTTGCTCCGTTGCCGCCCGTCGGCACGGTGGTGGGGGTCGACCTCGGCGTCACCTCGCTGGTGACGCTCTCCACCGGTGAGAGGATTCCCAATCCCCGGCACGAACGCCGTGACCGTGAACGCCTGGGCAGAGCGCAGCGCGAGTTGTCGCGCAAGGCGCCTGGTTCGGCGAACCGGGAGAAGGCCCGCCGCAAGGTCGCGCGGATCCATGCCCGGATCGCCGACCGGCGCCGGGACTTCTTGAACAAGCTCACGACTCGACTCGTCCGCGACAACCAAGCGGTCGTGATCGAGGACTTGGCGGTCCGGGGCCTGCTCGGGAACCGGAAGCTGTCCCGCGCCGTGGCGGACTGCGCCTGGGCGGAGTTCCGCGCGATGCTCGCGTACAAGTGCGCCTGGTACGGCCGCGAGTTGATCACCGTCGACCGGTGGTTCCCCAGCTCCCGGCTGTGCTCGGCCTGCGGCGCCGTCCGCGACGCCCTGCCGCTGACCGTCCGCGAGTGGGAGTGCGGCTGCGGCGCGTTCCACGACCGGGACGTCAACGCGGCACGCAACATCCTGGCCGCCGGGCTGGCGGCCGCAGCCTGTGGAGACGGCGTAGGACCTCAACGGAGCACTCCGGGCGGGCGGTCGTCGGTGAAGCAGGAAGTCGTCCCACCGCCGCGCTCGCGCGCGGCGGCTCGGCCGCGAGGCTGAGGGGACCCCTCCGTGGCGGAGGGGAAGGTCAATCGGTGATCGTTCCTCGCAGGTAGGCGGCCGCGTGGCGGGCGCGTTCGCGGATGTCTTCGAGGTTGTCCCCGGAGACGTTGACGTGGCCGACCTTGCGGCCGGGCTTCACGTCCTTTCCGTACATGTGGATCTTGAGGCCGGGGTCGCGGGCCATGCAGTGCAGGAAGGCGTGGTACATGTCGGGGTAGTCGCCGCCGAGGACGTTGACCATGACGGTCCACTTGGCGCGGGGGCGGGGGTCGCCGAGGGGGAGGTCGAGGACGGCCCGGAGGTGGTTCTCGAACTGGGAGGTGACGGCGCCGTCCTGGGTCCAGTGCCCGGAGTTGTGCGGGCGCATGGCGAGTTCGTTGACCAGGATGCGGCCGTCGCGGGTCTGGAAGAGCTCGACGGCGAGGTGGCCGGTGATGTCGAGTTCGCCGGCGATCCGGAGGGCGAGCTGCTGGGCCTCGTCGGAGAGGGCCGGGTCGAGGTCGGGCGCGGGGGCGGTGACCTCGGCGCAGATGCCGTTCTCCTGGACGGATTCGACGACCGGGTAGGCGACGGCCTGGCCGCTGGGCGAGCGCACCACGTTGGCGGCGAGTTCGCGGAGGAAGTCGACCTTCTCCTCGGCGAGGACGTCGACCCCGGCGAGGAACGGCGCGGCGGCCTCGGCCTCGTCCTTCACGACCCAGACGCCCTTGCCGTCGTAGCCGCCGCGGACGGTCTTGAGGACGACGGGGTAGCCCTCGCCCTCGTTCGCGAAGGCGGTGACGTCGGCCGGGTCGGCGACGATCCGGTGCCGGGGGCAGGGGACGCCGATGGAGTCGAGCTTGGCCCGCATGACGCCCTTGTCCTGGGCGTTGACCAGCGCCTCGGGGCCGGGCCGGACGGCGATGCCCTCGGCCTGCAGGGCGCGCAGGTGCTCGGTGGGCACGTGCTCGTGGTCGAAGGTGATGACGTCGCAGTCGGCGGCGAAGGCCCGCAGCACGTCGAGGTCGCGGTAGTCGCCGAGCACGGTGGTGCCGACCACCTGCGCGGCCGACTCCTGGGGGGTGTCGGCGAGGAGTTTGAAGCGGATGCCCAGCGGGATGCCCGCCTGGTGCATCATGCGGGCGAGCTGCCCGCCGCCGATGACTCCGACCACTGGAAAGTTCGCATTGCCCGCTACAGTCACGCGCTCCAGGATATCGGGGCCGGTCAAAGGCCCGACACCGGCGTGCGCGGGGGGCGTACGCACCGGGCGTGGCACGGAGCATCCCGTGGGGGCGGGTAGCCTGGTGGGCCGGATCGCACGACATCACTTATCCGATCATGTGAAGCATACGGAGCAGCCCGCATGACGAGCGCCATCGAGACGCGTCCCTCCCTGGTCCAGCGGCTGCGCGGGCTGTCGCTGGAAGCGATCGGATTCGCCGTCATCGGCGCCTCCGGCGTGGTGGTCAACTTCGCACTGTTCTGGATCCTCAACAACGGCTTCGGCCTGGCCTCGCTGCGCTCCAACATCGCGGCCACCCTGGTGGCCATCGCCACCAACTACCTGGGCTACCGGTACTGGCTGTACAAGGACCGCGACGCCGCCTCCCGCAAGCGCGAGATCACGCTGTTCCTGCTGTTCAGCGGCATCGGCATGCTGATCGAGACCGGCACCCTGGGCTTCACCCAGTACGTGCTGGGCCTGGACACGCCGTTCGAGAAGCTGGGCGGCAAGTTCCTCGGCCTGGTGGTGGCCACCGTGTTCCGCTTCATCTCCTACCGCACCTGGGTGTTCAAGGCGATGCCGGAGCTGGAGGACCCCGAGGTGGTGCAGGAGGCCGAGCTGCTGCTGGCCGCCGAGGACAGCCGCTCGCTGGCCAACTGACGAGGCGTCACCGTCCGGGCGGGGTCAGTCCTCCGCGTGGGCGAGGAACAGCGCGAACACCGGCGGCCGCAGCGACAGCAGTTCGAGGCGGCCGCCGTCGGCTTCCGCGAGGTCACGGGCGACGGCCAGTCCGATCCCGGTGGAGTTGCGGCCGCTGACGGCCCGTTCGAAGACCCGGTTGCCGAGCTCGCGGGGGACGCCCGGCCCCTCGTCCTGGACCTCGGCGACGACCGAGCTGCCGGAGCGGCGGGCCCGCAGCGTGATGGTGCCGGCGCCGTGCATCAGCGAGTTCTCGATCAGGGTGGCCAGCACCTGGGAGACGGTGCCGGGGGTGCCGATCACCCGGACCTCGCGCAGGCCCTCGACGACGAGCTGCCGCCCGCTGTCGCGCAGCGTCGGTCCCCACTCCTCGACCTGCTGCTTGAGCACCTCGTCGAGCCCGAAGGTCACCGCGGTGGGGCTGTTGGGGTCGCGCTGGTTGGTGAGCAGCCGCTGCACCACGTCGGTGAGCCGTTCCACCTGCTGGAGGCCGATGGCGGCCTCCTCGCGGACGGTGTCGGGGTCCTCGGCGAGGGTGGTGATCTCCTCCAGCCGCATGGACAGCGCGGTGAGCGGGGTGCGCAGCTGGTGCGAGGCGTCGGCGGCGAGCCGGCGTTCGGCGGTGAGCATCCGGGCGATGCGCTCCGCGCTGGTGTCCAGCACCTCGGCGATCCGGTCGAGTTCGGGGACGCCGTAGCGGCGGCCCTGCGGGCGGGGGTCGCCGGAGCCGAGCCGTTCGGCGGTCTCGGCGAGGTCGGTGAGCGGGCGGGCCAGCCGCTTGGCCTGCCAGACGGCGAGGGCCACGGCGGCCTGCACGGCGAGCAGGGCGACCACGCCGAGCAGCAGCAGCATGTTGCCGATCTCGTGGTCGAGCGCGGTGCGGGACTGGGCGACGGTGACGGTCTCGCCGCTGGCCCCGCTCTCGGTGGCGGTCAGCGCCTCGCCCTCGACCGGGCGGCCGAGGGCGATCTGCGGCTGTCCGGGGATGTCCACGGTGACGTAGAAGTTCTCGGTCACCACGGCGGCGAACTTCTCGCCGCTGACCGGCTCGCCCGCGGCGAGCCGGCTCTCGACCAGTCCGAGCACCCGGACCGCGACCGCGTCGACCCGGTCGTTGGCGGCGTTGACGATCGACTGCTTCTCGATCAGGGCCAGCGGCACGCAGAACACCGCGACCACCACCAGGACGACGCCCAGCAGTGAGTTGATCATCCTGCGCTTCACGCCGGGTGGACCTTCAGTTCTTCTCGAAGCGGAAGCCGACGCCGCGCACGGTGGCGATGTAGCGCGGGTTGGCGGCGTCGTCGCCGAGCTTCTTGCGCAGCCAGGAGATGTGCATGTCCAGGGTCTTGGTGGAGGTCCACCAGGTGGTGTCCCAGACCTGGCGCATGATCTCCTCGCGGGTGACGACCCGCCCGGCGTCCCGCACCAGGACCCGCAGCAGTTCGAACTCCTTCGCGGAGAGGGTGAGTTCCTCCTCACCGAGCCAGGCGCGGTGCGACTCGATGTCGATCTTCACGCCGTGCGCGCCGGTGGTCAGCTGGTCGACGTTGCCGCGGCGCAGCAGGGCCCGGACGCGGGCGAGCAGTTCGGCCAGCCGGAACGGCTTGGTGACGTAGTCGTCGGCGCCGGCGTCCAGGCCGACGACGGTGTCCACCTCGTCGGCGCGGGCGGTGAGCACCAGGACCGGGAAGCTCTTGCCGTCGGCGCGCAGCCGCCGGCACACCTCCAGGCCGTCCATCTCGGGGAGTCCGAGGTCGAGCACGATGAGGTCGACGTCCTCGCTGAGGCCGGCGCCCAGGGCGGCCGGTCCGTCCTCGCGGACGAGCACCTCGTAGCCCTCGCGACGGAGGGCGCGGGCCAGCGGTTCGGAGATTGCCGGGTCGTCCTCGGCCAGCAGCACACAGGTCATAGGGGCGATGGTAGACCGCGCGGGGACGCCTGATCAGGGGGTCTTCCGGGGTCGCGGCGCGCCCGGCCCGGGCACTGTGAACAGTGTCACAGCGCGTGATCAACTTGATTTCGTGGGCATCTTCGGCAACAACTGCGCTTACATGGACATTCTTCGCATCGGCCTTGCGATCGCAGGCAATTCTGCGGCTCTGGGATCGAAAGGCGCAGCGCGACGACGTCAGGCTTTACCTTCTGAATACCATTCACGCTCCGCAGTCAACCGAACTCGCGACTTAGAGTGGTCTGGAACCCGGAAAAACAGGCAAGGAATCAGCATGGCTTCGAGCACCCTGGAGTCCGAGGTACGGCCCTCCCCGACTGACGGACGGACCTTCCTCGGCCACCCCCGCGGCCTCGCCACCCTCTTCATGACCGAGACGTGGGAGCGCTTCAGCTTCTACGGCATGCGCGCCCTGCTGGTGGTCTACATGTCCACCAAGGCGGCCGAAGGCGGCCTGGGCATGCAGGTGGCCACCGCCACCGCCGTGTACTCGGTCTACAACGCCATGGTGTACCTGCTCGCACTTCCCGGCGGCTGGATCGCCGACCGGCTGCTCGGCGCCCGGCGCACCGTCGCCCTCGGCGGCGGGATCATCATGGTCGGCCACTTCCTGCTGGCCGTGCCCTCCTCCGCGGCCTTCTTCGGCGGCCTGGTCTTCATCGCGGTCGGCTCCGGCCTGCTGAAGGCCAACATCTCCACCATGGTCGGCCACCTCTACGACGGGCCCAACGACCCGCGCCGGGACGGCGGCTTCACGATCTTCTACATGGGCATCAACCTGGGCGCCTTCCTCGCGCCGCTGGTGATCGGCACCGTGGGCCAGAAGGTCAACTGGCACCTGGGCTTCGCGCTGGCCGGCGTCGGCATGGCGCTCGGCCTGATCCAGTACCTGGTGGGCAGCCGGCACCTCAGCCCGCGCTCCAGCGTGGTCACCGCGCCGATCGGCGCGGCCGAGCGCCGCGCGGTGCTGCGCAAGGCCGGCCTGTGGCTGGCCGTGGCCGCCGTGTTCTACGGCGTCGTCGCCGGCACCGGCCACTTCACCGTGTCCTGGGCGATCTGGCCGCTCTCGCTGGCCGGCATCGCCGTTCCGGTGCTGGTCTTCGCCCGGATCCGCCGCGACCCGGACCTGACCGGCGAGGAGCGCTCCCGGATGAGCGGCTACCTGTGGTTCTTCGCCGCCGCCGCGGTGTTCTGGATGATCTACGACCAGTCCGGTTCGACGCTCAGCGTGTTCGCCGAGCGCAACACCGCCGGCACGCTGTTCGGCTTCTCGTTCCCCTCCAGCTGGTTCCAGTCGCTGAACCCGCTGTACATCATGGCGCTCGCCCCGGTGTTCGCCTGGCTGTGGAACGCGGCCGCGCAGCGCCGCCGCAACCCGTCCACCACCTCGAAGTTCGCCTTCGGCCTGCTGATGATCGGCGTGTCGTTCCTGGTGATGATGCTGGCCATGGCGGCCGCGTCGGGCGGCGCCAAGGTCACCCCGCTGTGGCTGGCCGTGGTCTACCTGATCCAGACCACCGGCGAGCTGACGCTCTCCCCGGTGGGCCTGTCCGTCACCACCAAGCTGGCGCCCGCCAAGTACGCCAGCCAGATGATGGGCATCTGGTTCCTCGCGGTGACCGCCGGCGACTGCGTGGCCGCCCTGGCCCAGCTGCTGCTGGGTGACAGCGTGGTCGGCTCGACCTGGTACTTCGCCGTCCAGGGCCTGCTCGCCGTCGCCGCCGGCGTCGGACTGTTCTCCGCCCGCGGCCGGATCGGCCGCCTGATGGGCGACGTGCGCTGACCCTGCGTCAGGCCTTCCGGACCCCGCCCTGCCAGACGGCGGCGGTCAGCGGGACGCCCGGGCGGTACGCCAGGTGGACGTGCGAAGGCGCGTCCAGCAGCTGGAGGTCCGCCCGGGCTCCCGGGGAGATCCGGCCGACGTCGGTGCGGCGCAGCGCCAGCGCGCCGCCCGCGGTGGCGGCGTGCACCGCCTCGTCGGGGGTCATGCCCATCTCGCGCACCGCGACGGCCAGGCAGAACGGCATCGAACTGGTGAAGCTGGAGCCCGGGTTGCAGTCCGTGGACAGTGCGACCCGGGCTCCCGCGTCGAGCAGCCGCCGGGCGTCCGGGTAGGGCGCCCGGGTGGAGAACTCCGCGCCGGGCAGCAGGGTGGCGACCGTCCCGCCGTCGGCCAGCGCCGCCACGTCCCGGTCGGTCAGGTGGGTGCAGTGGTCGGCGGAGGCCGCGCCCAGTTCGACGGCGAGCTGCACGCCCGGGCCGGGGCTCAGCTGGTTGGCGTGCACCCGCGGCCGCAGGCCCTTGGCCATCCCGGCGGTCAGCACCGCCCGCGCCTGCTCGCCGTCGAACGCGCCGCGCTCGCAGAACACGTCCACCCAGCGCGCGTACGGGGCGCACGCCTCCAGCATCTCACCGGTGACCAGCTCGACGTAGCCGGCCGGGTCGTCGGCGAACTCCGGCCCCACCACGTGGGCGCCGAGGTAGGTGGTCTCCTCGGTGTGGCCGGCCGCGATCCGCAGCGAGCGCGCCTCGTCGGCGGTGCTCAGCCCGTACCCGGACTTCACCTCGACCGTGGTGGTGCCCTGCCGCAGCATCTCCGCCAGGTACCGGGTCAGGTTGGCGTTCAGCTCCGCGTCCGAGGCGGCCCGGGTCGCGGCGACCGTGGTCCGGATCCCGCCGGCCTCGTACGCCCGTCCCGACATCCGCGCGTTGAACTCCGCGGTGCGGTCCCCCGCGAACACCAGGTGCGAGTGGCTGTCCACGAAGCCCGGCAGCAGCGCCCGCCCGGCCGCGTCGACGCTCTCGTCCGCGGCGGGGGCCTTCTCGGCGGGGCCGACCCAGGCGACGGTGTCCCCGTCGACGACCACGGCGGCGTCGGACAGCAGCCCGAGCGGCCCTTCCCCGAGCGCGGGGTCGTTGGTGACCAGCGACCCGATGTTGCCGATGAGCAGGCTCATGAAGTGATCCTTCGTCGAAGTACGTGCCCCGTCAGGGGTGCGGAGGGACTGCGCGGTGCTACCGCAGGGCGCCGATCGCGGCGGCCAGCTCCCCGGCCACGTCCGGCACCAGCTGGTGCGCCCCGTCCTTGACGACGTGCCGCCCGCCCACGATCAGGTGCCGCACGTCGGCCGCGCCCGCCGCGAAGACCGCGGTCTCCGCGCCCAGCTCCGGCGGCGGGCCGGCCGTCCGCACGGTGTCCAGCGCGAGCACGCAGAAGTCGGCGAGCGCGCCGGCCTCCAGCCGGCCCGCCTCGGGCCAGCCGAGGGAGGCGTGGCCGTCCTCGGTACCGGCCCGGAGCAGCGCGTTGGCCGTCCAGTGGCCGCGGGTCCGGGTGCGCAGGCGCTCGTCGAGTTCCAGCGCCCGGGCCTCCTCGAACGGGTCGATGACGGCGTGGCTGTCGCTGCCGAGGGTGATCGGGCAGCCCGCGGCGGCCAGCCGCCTGGCGGGGCCGATGCCGTCCGCGAGGTCCCGCTCGGTGGTGGGGCACATGCAGATGGCGGTGGTGCTGTCGGAGAGGAGCCGGATGTCCTCGTCCGTCAGGTGCGTCGCGTGGACGGCGGAGGTGCGCGGCCCGAGCACGCCGTGGTCGGCGAGCAGCCGGGTCGGGGTGACGCCGTGCGCGGCGAGGCAGGCGTCGTTCTCGGCGGTCTGCTCGGAGAGGTGGACGTGCAGCGGGGCCTTGCGCATCGCGGCGAAGTGCGCGACGGCGCCCAGCTGCCCGGCGGGGACGGCCCGCACGGAGTGCACGGCCGCGCCGATCCGGGCGTGCTCCGCGCCGACCAGCCGGGCGGCCCGGTCGGCCCAGGCGTCCGCGTCGCCGTCGGAGAACCGCAGCTGGTGGTCGGTCGGTTCGGCGCCGAAGCCGGAGGACAGGTAGCAGGTGTCGAGCAGGGTGATCCGGATGCCGGCCCGCTGCGCGGCCTCGATCAGCGCCTCGCCCATCGCGTTCGGGTCGTCGTAGCGGACGCCGCCGGGCGCGTGGTGCAGGTAGTGGAACTCGCCGACGGCGCTGATGCCGGCGAGCGCCATCTCGGCGTACACGGCGGTGGCGAGCGCCAGGTAGCTGTCCGGGTCGAGCGCGGACGCGACCCGGTACATGGTGTCGCGCCAGGTCCAGAACGTCCCGGAGCCGGTCTGGACGGTGCCGCGCAGCGCCCGGTGGAAGGCGTGCGAGTGCGCGTTGGCCTGCCCGGGCAGCGCCAGCCCGGCCAGCCGGACGGCCCCGGCGGGGCAGGGGCCGCTCCCCGGCGTGACCTTGGCGATCCGGCCGCCGGGCCCGACGGCGATCAGGACCTCGCGCTCGACCGCGTGGCCGTCGGCGTGCGGCAGCCAGGCGTGCTCGGCCCAGTAGGTCACGACCGCTGACATGCGAGGTCCTCCAGTACGTCCGCGAGGGCGGCGACGCCGGCGTGGCAGTCGTCCTGTTCGGCGCGTTCGGCCGGGGAGTGCGACACCCCGGTGGGGTTCCGCACGAACAGCATGGCGGTCGGGACGGCGGACGCCAGGATCCCGGCGTCGTGTCCCGCGCCGGTGGGCAGCACGGGGGCCTTGAGCAGGTCGGCGAGGCGGTCGCGGAGCGGGGCGTCGAAGTCGACGACGGGGGTGAAGGACTCGCGGGTGAGCGAGACCCGGACGCCGTCGCGTTCGCCGCGTTCGACCGCGGACTGCTCGATGGCCTCGACCAGCTGACGCAGCGTCCGCTCGTCGGCGGCGCGGGAGTCGAGCCAGCCGCGGACCAGCGAGGCGATCGCGTTGGTGCCGTTGGGTTCGACGGCGACCTTGCCGAAGGTGGCGAGCGCCCCGGCCAGCCGGGCCTTCTTGCGGGCGGCGAGCACCGTGGTGGCGTAGGTGAGCATCGGGTCGCGGCGGTCGGCGAGCCGGGTGGTGCCGGCGTGGTTGGCCTCGCCGTGGAAGTCGAACCGCCAGCGGCCGTGCGGCCAGATCGCGCCGGCCACGCCGACCGGCTGCCCCTCCTCCAGGTACCGCCCCTGCTCGATGTGGAGTTCGACGAACGCGCCGATCCGGCCGAGCAGTTCGGGGTCGGCGCCGATCCGCGCGGGGTCGTGCCCGGCGCGTTCCATCGCGTCGGGCAGCCGCACCCCGTCGGCGTCGCGCAGCTCGTACGCGGCGTCCCGGTCGAGCACGCCGGTGGCGAGCCGGGAGCCGACGCAGGCGACGCCGAACCGGGCGCCCTCCTCGTCGCCGAAGTTGACGATCGCCAGCGGACGGGTGAACTCGGCGCCGCGCGAGCGGAGTTCGTCGAGGGCGGCGAAGGAGGAGACCACGCCGAGCGGGCCGTCGTAGGCGCCGCCGTCGGGGACGGAGTCCAGGTGCGAGCCGGTGACGACGGCGTTCCCGGCCTGCGGGTCACCGAGCCAGGCCCACTGGTTGCCGTTGCGGTCGGTCTCGAAGGCCAGGCCGCGGGCCCGGGCCTGGTCCTCGAACCAGGCCCGGCACTCGGCGTCGGCGGAGTTCCAGGCGTGCCGGCGGTAGCCGCCGGAGGAGGCGGAGCGGCCCACGGGGAGCAGCTCCGCCCACATCGCATCGAAGCCCTCGGTCACAGCTCGCCCATCGGGCTGTGACCGTTCACGGGGCTGTGCTCGTTCATGGGGATGTGGACGCCCCGCTGGTCGGCGACCTCGGAGGCCCGGTCGTAGCCGGCGTCGACGTGCCGGATGACGCCCATGCCGGGGTCGTTGGTGAGGACGCGGCGGATCTTCTCGCCGGCCAGCGGGGTGCCGTCGGCGACGGTGACCTGGCCGGCGTGGATGGAGCGGCCGATGCCGACGCCGCCGCCGTGGTGGATGGACACCCAGGACGCGCCGGAGGCGACGTTGACCATGGCGTTCAGCAGCGGCCAGTCGGCGATCGCGTCGGAGCCGTCGAGCATCGCCTCGGTCTCCCGGTACGGGGAGGCGACGGAGCCGCAGTCCAGGTGGTCGCGGCCGATCACGATCGGCGCGGACAGCTCGCCGCTGGCCACCATGTCGTTGAACCGCTCGCCGGCCTTGTCGCGCTCGCCGTAGCCGAGCCAGCAGATCCGCGCGGGCAGGCCCTGGAAGTGCACCTTCTCCTGGGCCATCCTGATCCAGCGGTGCAGCGACTCGTTCTCCGGGAACAGGTCGAGGACGGCCTTGTCGGTCTTGTGGATGTCCTTCGGGTCGCCGGACAGCGCCGCCCAGCGGAACGGGCCCTTGCCCTCGCAGAACAGCGGCCGGATGTACGCGGGGACGAAGCCGGGGAAGGCGAACGCCCGTTCGTAGCCTGCGAGTTGGGCCTCGCCGCGGATCGAGTTGCCGTAGTCGAAGACCTCCGCGCCGCGGTCCTGGAAGCCGACCATGGCCTCCACGTGGCGGGCCATCGACTCGCGGGCGCGCCGGGTGAACTCGGCAGGCTCGGCGGCGGCGTAGCTGGCCATGTCCTCGAAGGCGACGCCGGTCGGCAGGTAGGCCAGCGGGTCGTGGGCGCTGGTCTGGTCGGTGACGATGTCGATCGGGGCGTCCATCGCGAGCAGCTGCGGGAACAGGTCGGCGGCGTTGCCGAGCAGGCCGATGGAGAGCGGCTGCCGCTTGTCCCGGGCCTCGGTGGCGAGCTGGAGCGCGTGGTCGAGGTTCTTGGCCTCGACGTCGAGGTAGCGGTGCTCGATCCGGCGGGCGATCCGGGACGGGTCGCAGTCGATGCAGATCGCCACGCCGCCGTTCATGGTGACGGCGAGCGGCTGGGCGCCGCCCATGCCGCCGAGGCCGGCGGTGAGGGTGACGGTGCCTTCGAGGGTGCCGTTGAAGCGCTTGTTGGCGACGGCGGCGAAGGTCTCGTAGGTGCCCTGCAGGATGCCCTGGGTGCCGATGTAGATCCACGAACCGGCGGTCATCTGGCCGTACATGGTGAGGCCGAGCGACTCCAGGCGGCGGAACTCCTCCCAGTTGGCCCAGTCGCCGACCAGGTTGGAGTTGGCGATCAGCACGCGGGGCGCCCACTCGTGGGTCTGCATCACGCCGACCGGCCGGCCGGACTGGACCAGCATGGTCTCGTCCTGCTTGAGGCCCTGCAGGGTCCGCACCATGGCGTCGAAGGAACGCCAGTCGCGGGCCGCCTTGCCGGTGCCGCCGTAGACCACCAGCTTGGACGGGTGCTCGGCGACCTCGGGGTCGAGGTTGTTCATCAGCATCCGCAGGGCGGCTTCCTGCTGCCAGCCCTGCGTGCTCAGCCCGGTGCCCCGCGCCGCGCGAACCTCGCGCGGGCCGCTCGCCTGCTCTGCCATGGACCAGCCTCCTTGCGGATGGATTCATTCACGATCAAGCAGAGTGAATATATCCAAACAGGCTGGGGCTGACCAGAGGTTCGCGGCCCCGCGTCGGCGCCCGGTGCTCAGCCCTTCCCCGGATCCCCCGGTCCGCCCGTTCCGCCCGGTGGCGGCGGGCTCTCGCCGCGCAGCGCCGCCAGGCGCTCCCGGTACTCCGCCACCTCGATCTCGCCCCTGGCCAGCCGCTCGGCCAGCAGCCGCTCCGCCTCCGGGGCCCGGGCCTGCTGCTGCGGCGGGCTCCCCCACCGCGGCCCGGCCGCCGGCCGCCGCCCGCCCGGTTCGTCGTGGAGGCCCGCCACAGCGCGGCCAGCACGACGATCACCAGCAGGACGAACAGCATGAACGTGATCCCCGGCAGCACCCACGACCAGCCGCCGTAGGGCCCGTGGTGCCAATACGTCATCGTGATCACCCGCCACCGCACCCGAACGGGTGCGCCGCTTTCCAGTCTGCGCCTCGCGGGCCGGGGGCGACGCCCGGCGGCGTCGGGCCGGGACGGCGGAGCCGTTCGCCGCCCGGACGAACCGGCTCCGGCCCTCCGCTTCAGGCGTCGCCCCCGCCGCACCCGCACGGTCGCCCCCCCCGGGGAGGGTTCTCTCCACACTGACGTGCAAGCGAGCAGGCTGACGCCCCGTCAGGCCGCTTCGTCGCCGTCCCAGTCGATGCCGATCTCGGCGAGCCAGCGGCGGTCCTCGGCGTCGGGCTGGGCGTTCGGCTCGCCGGGGCGGGTCTCGCCGGGGCGGCCGGCGGGCGCGGGACGTGCTGGACGGGGCCGACGCCGTAGCGGGCGGCGGCGGCCTCGGAGGCCGGGTCGCCGGGTTCCAGGACGCCGATGTGCACGGCCTCCTCGTCGCCCGGGTCGAGCACGGTGAGTTCGGGGTGCGGCGGGCGGCGCAGCGCGATGCGCCGGCCGCACTGCGGGCAGGACCATTCGTCGGCGCCGGAGCCGAGTCGTCCGGTGAGCCGCATCTGGTGGATCGGTGGTGGCATTGGACTTCCCCCGTCCAAGGCTGTCTTCGTCCCTACCGAGGAAGATGCCCGCTCACGACCGGTCGTCAACCCGGCGCAAGGGTGTCATTGGGGGAACAACGGGTGTCAGTCCAGGAACAACTGACGGGCCGTCGCGGACTGCTCGTTGGCTTCGAGCCGGGCCTCCGCCCCGGGCATCTCGTCGCACATCGACTGCAGCAGGACCCGGCCGAGCATCATCGGGGCGCAGGCGGTGTCGAAGACCAGTCCGGTGCCGACGGCGGCGGGCAGCAGCACGTCGGAGAGCTTGGCGACGGGCGCGAACGCGGAGTCGGCGACGGTGAGGACGGTCAGTCCGCAGTCGCGGGCGACGGTGAGGGCGTCCATCAGCTCGCGCGGGTAGCGGGGCAGCGCGAAGCAGAGCAGCGCGGTGGCGCCGGCGGAGGCGGCCTGTTCGAGGCGGTCGGCGAGCATCGAGCCGCCCTCGTCGAGCAGCCGGATGTCGGGGTGGACCTTGGCGGCGAAGTAGGCGAAGCCGCGGGCCTGCGCGGAGGCGGCCCGCAGACCGAGCACCGGCAGCGGGCGGGAGGCGGCGAGGATCCGGGCGGCCCGGACGATCGGGGCGGGATCGGCGAGCAGTTCGGCGAGGTGCCGCAGGTGTTCGATCTCGGCGAGCACGGCCTGCTGGTGCTCGTTGCGGACCACCTCGTGGTGGCTCTCGGGCGCGGCGGCCTCGCCGACGCCGAGTTCGCGCAGCTGCTTGCGCAGCGCCGGGTAGCCGTCGTAGCCGAGCGCGACGGCGAACCGGGTGACGGACGGCTGGCTGACGCCGGCGAGTTCGGCGACCTCGACGCTGGACAGGAACGGTGCCTCGGTGGCGTGCCGCACCAGCGAGTGGGCGATCCGGCGCTGGGTGGGCGTCAGACGGCGGCCCTCGAAGAGCTGGAGCAGCCGGGCGGAGGGCCCGGCGTTCGTTCCGGTCTCGTCCAGGGCGGTCATCTTCGGTACCTCCACGCTCGGTTGGGCGGTCGCCGGTGGCTTCGGCGGTGGGACGACTGTGGCGCAGTCCCGGCAGGTGGGCAATCTCGTTCCGCCAGCCGGGACGGGCAGGATCGGAGGGTAGTCCCCCGGTGTGCCTGCCCGCCCCGTGCCCCGTCGGTCAGGCCAGCGGGCCGGTGACCTGCTGGACGGCCTCGACCAGGGCGCCGGAGGCGACCAGCGCGGCGGCGGCCTCCAGGTCCGGGGAGAGGAAGCGGTCGCGGCCCGGTCCGCCGACGCCGGCGGCGCGGGCGGCGGCGATCGCGGCGGCGGTCGCCGGGGCGAGCACGCCGTCCTGCTCGGCGGCCTGCTGCCGGATCTCCAACGCCCGTGCGGAGGCGACCAGTTCGACGGCCAGCACGCGGCCGAGGTTGGCCACGGCCTGGCGCAGCTTGCGGGCCGCGGACCAGCCCATCGAGACGTGGTCCTCCTGCATCGCCGAGGACGGGATGGAGTCGACCGAGGCGGGCACCGCGAGCCGCTTGTTCTCGCTGACCAGCGCGGCCTGGGTGTACTGGGCGATCATCAGGCCGGAGTCGACGCCGGGGTCGTCGGCGAGGAACGCGGGCAGGCCGTGCGAGCGGGCTTTGTCGAGCAGCCGGTCGGTGCGGCGCTCGGAGATCGAGGCCAGGTCGGCGGCGGCGATGGCCAGGAAGTCCAGCACGTAGGCGACGGGCGCGCCGTGGAAGTTGCCGTTGGACTCGACCCGGCCGTCGGGCAGCACCACGGGGTTGTCGACGGACGCGGCGAGCTCCCGGTCGGCGACCAGGCGGGCGTGCGCCAGGGTGTCGCGGCCGGCACCGGCCACCTGCGGGGCGCAGCGGATCGAGTACGCGTCCTGGACGCGCGGGGCGTCGTCCTGGTGGTGGCCGGTCAGTCCGGAGCCGCGCAGCACGGCGAGCATGTTGGCGGCGGCCGCGGCCTGGCCGGGGTGCGGGCGGATCGGGGCGTGCAGTTCGGGGGCGAGCACCTTGTCGGTGCCGAGCAGCGCCTCCAGCGTCATCGCGGCGGTGATGTCGGCGGTGGTGTACAGGCGCCGGAGGTCGGCGAGGGCCATCACCAGCATGCCGAGCATGCCGTCGGTGCCGTTGATGAGGGCCAGGCCCTCCTTCTCCAGCAGTTCGACGGGGGTGATGCCGGCGGCGGCGAGCAGCTCGGCGGCGTCCTTCTCGACGCCGTCGGGGCCGAACGCGGTGCCCTCGCCCATCAGCACGAGCGCGCAGTGCGACAGCGGGGCGAGGTCGCCGGAGCAGCCGAGCGAGCCGAACTCCCGTACGGCGGGGGTGATTCCGGCGTTGAGCAGGGCGGCCATGGTCTCGGCGACCAGCGGGCGGACACCGGTGCGGCCGGAGGCCAGGGTCTTCATCCGCAGGAACATCAGTGCCCGGACGACCTCGGTCTCCACCACCGGGCCCATGCCCGCGGCGTGCGAGCGGACCAGCGAGCGCTGGAGCTGGGCCCGCAGTTCGGGGCTGATGTGGCGCACCGCGAGGGCGCCGAAGCCGGTGGAGACGCCGTACACGGGGCGGGGCTCGGCGGCGAGGGCGTCGATCCGGGCCCGGGCCGCGGCCATCTCGGCGAGGGCGTCCGGGCCGATCTCCACCCGGGCCCCGCCGCGGGCGACGGCGAGGACATCCTCGGCGCTGACGTCGGCCTTGCCGACCTGGACGACGACACTGTGCATATCCATATGCACATTCTCACCAGGTGAATGAAGATCTGACAAGCAACCTGCCGCGCCGCGCGGGCGCGGGGTCCGGCGCCCGCCGGGTGGTTGACTGGCCCCTCGGAGGTGCGACACGGATGGCGCGGGCAACGGTACGGCGGCGAGTGGTGCGGCTGCGCGACGGCGAGCGGGGCGCGCGGCCCGACAGCCTGGCCGCGGAGGAGCCGCTGGAGATCAGGATCGGCGGCGAGGCGCTGACCGTCACCATGCGCACCCCGGGCCACGACTTCGACCTGGTCGCGGGCTTCCTGGTCGGCGAGGGCCTGGTCGGCGCCACCGAGGAGCTGGCCGCGCTGCGCTACTGCGCCGGCACCGACGAGGACGGCGCGAACACGTACAACGTGGTCGACGCGACCGTCCGCGGCGCCCGCCCGGCGCTGTCCGCGCACCGCAACCTGCTGACCACCAGCGCCTGCGGCCTGTGCGGCCGCGACACGGTGGACGCGGTGCGCACCCGCAGCCGCTGGGACGTCTCCGCGGACCCGCTGCTGCTCGACCCGGAGGTGCTCTACGCGCTGCCGGAGCGGCTGCGCGCCGCCCAGCGGACCTTCGACTCCACCGGCGGCCTGCACGCCGCCGCGCTGTTCGCCGCCGACGGCACCCTGCTGTGCGCCCGCGAGGACGTCGGCCGGCACAACGCGGTCGACAAGGTGGTCGGCTGGGCGCTGCGCGAGGGCATGCTGCCGCTGCGCGGCCACCTGCTGCTGGTCTCCGGCCGGGCCTCGTTCGAGCTGACCCAGAAGGCCGCGCTCGCCGGGGTGCCGCTGCTGGCGGCGGTCTCCGCGCCGTCCTCGCTCGCCGTTGACCTGGCCGAGGAGCTCGGCCTCACCCTGGTGGGGTTCCTGCGCGGGCGCGGCGCGAACGTCTACGCCCGGGCGGACCGGATCGCCGGCTGAGCGCCGGCGATCCGGCCGGGGGGTCAGCGCGGCCAGAGGCTGGTGCGCCAGGCGTGCGGGCCCGGTGCGGGGACCGGGCGCACGGCCCGGCCGGACCACGCGCTCGCCGGGCCGCTCGCGGGGGCGGCGAGCGCCCCGGCGGCGGCCCGGGCTTGGACCACCGCCAGGACGGTGGCCAGCTCCTCGGGGGTCGGCTGCCCGTGCAGCACCTGAATGGGAGTCATCTCGGGTCGGCCCTTCTGCTACAGCGGGATGTTGCCGTGCTTCTTCGGCGGCAGCGCCTCCCGCTTGCCGCGCAGCGCCCGCAGTCCGCGGACGATGTGCTTGCGGGTCTCGCTGGGCGCGATGACCGCGTCGACGTAGCCGCGCTCGGCGGCCAGGTACGGGTTGAGCAGGGTGTCCTCGTAGGAGGCGAGCAGCTCGGCCCGGCGCTCCTCGCCGCGGCCCTCGGCCTCGGCGGCGGCGATCTCCCGGCGGTGCAGGATGTTGACGGCGCCCTGCGCGCCCATCACCGCGATCTGCGCGGTCGGCCAGGCCAGGTTGATGTCGGCGCCGAGGTGCTTGGAGCCCATCACGTCGTAGGCGCCGCCGAAGGCCTTGCGGGTGATCACGGTGATCAGCGGGACGGTGGCCTCCGCGTAGGCGAAGATCAGCTTCGCGCCGCGGCGGATGATGCCGTCCCACTCCTGGCCGGTGCCGGGCAGGAAGCCGGGCACGTCGACGAAGGTCAGCACCGGGATGTTGAACGCGTCGCAGGTCCGCACGAAGCGGGCGGCCTTCTCGCTGGCCGCGATGTCCAGGCAGCCGGCCAGGTCCATCGGCTGATTGCCGACCACTCCCACCGGGTGGCCCTCGACCCGGCCGAAGCCGACCACGATGTTGCCCGCGTACAGCGGCTGGACCTCCAGGAAGTCCCCGTCGTCCAGCACGTGCTCGATCACCCGGCGGATGTCGTACGGCTGGTTCGCCGAGTCCGGGACGATCGTGTCGAGTTCGAGGTCCTCGTCGGTGACCGTCAGGTCGGCCTGCTCGGGGTAGGCCGGCGGGTCGCTCAGGTTGTTGGACGGCAGGTACGACAGGAGGCTCTTGACGTACTCGATGGCCTCCTTCTCGTCGGCGGCCAGGTAGTGCGCGTTGCCGGACTTCGTGTTGTGGGTGCGGGCGCCGCCCAGCTCCTCCATGTCCACGGTCTCGCCGGTGACGGTCTTGATGACGTCCGGGCCGGTGATGAACATGTGCGAGGTCTTGTCGGCCATCACCACGAAGTCGGTGACCGCCGGCGAGTACACCGCGCCGCCCGCGCACGGGCCCATGATCAGCGAGATCTGCGGGATCACGCCCGAGGCGTGCACGTTGCGGCGGAAGATCTCGCCGTACAGGCCGAGCGAGACCACGCCCTCCTGGATCCGCGCGCCGCCGGAGTCGTTGATGCCGATCATCGGGCAGCCGGTCTTCAGCGCGAAGTCCATCACCTTGACGATCTTCTCGCCGAACACCTCGCCCAGCGAACCGCCGAACACCGTGAAGTCCTGGGCGAACACGGCGACCTGACGGCCGTCCACGGTGCCGTAGCCGGTGACCACGCCGTCGCCGTACGGGCGGTTCTTCTCCTGGCCGAAGTTGGTGGAGCGGTGCCGGGCGAACTCGTCGAACTCCACGAAGGAGTCCTCGTCCAGCAGTTCCAGGATCCGCTCACGGGCCGTCAGCTTGCCCTTGGCGTGCTGCTTCTCGACCGCCGCGGCGGAACCGGAGTGCACCGCCTCGTCGATCCGCCGCCGCAGGTCGGCGAGCTTTCCGGCGGTGGTGTGCGGGTCGTGCGGTGCCTCGGCCATTGCGGTGGCTCTCCCTGCGTCCTCGGCCGCCGGCCCGGGGCGTGGAGGGTTGCGGGCAGGGCGGCGCTGCGGTCTACCGTCTCGTAGCGTAGCCAGCGCGGAGGCGTCCGCGGCTATGGCCATCGACACATCGTGCCACTGCCCGCTTTGCGGGACGATGATGCGGCGTGCGGCCGTAGGACAGCATCTAGGGTGGCTGGGGTGAGCACACCCGAGAGCCCCCGCCCCCGCCGCTCCGGACTGCGCGGCTTCGGTCACGCCGGCCCGTCGCCGTGGACCGACCTGGACCGGCCGCCGCTGGACGAGGCGGCGCTGCGGCTCGACCTGCTGCGGCCCGGCGCCCTGTGGACCTCACTCGATGTGGTGAGCGAGACCGGCTCCACCAACTCCGACCTGGCCGCCCGCGCCCGGGACGGCGCGCCCGAGGGCGCGGTGCTGGTCGCCGAGTCGCAGCACGCCGCCCGCGGCCGGCTCGACCGCCGCTGGTCCGCGCCGCCCCGCTCCGGGCTGTTCCTGTCGGTGCTGCTCCGCCCGCAGGGCGTGCCGATGGAGCGCTACGGCTGGCTGCCGATCCTGATCGGCACCGCCGTCTCCGCCACCCTCGACCGGATCGCCGGCGTCCGCACCGGCCTGAAGTGGCCGAACGACCTGCAGGCCGAGGTCGACGGGCAGGAGCGCAAGCTCGGCGGCATCCTCACCGAGCTCTCCGGCGGCGCCGTCGTCGCCGGCCTGGGCCTCAACGTCTCGCTGCGGCAGGCCGAACTGCCCGTCCCCACCGCCACCTCGCTGGCGCTGGCCGGCGCCGAGACCACCGACCGGGCCACCCTGCTGCGCGCCCTGCTCCGCGAGTTCGCCGAACTGTACGGCGAGTGGACGGCCGCCGCGGGCGACCCGCACGCCAGCGGGCTGCTGCCCGCCTACACCGCCCGCTGCACCACCCTGAACCGGCCCGTCAAGGTCCAACTCCCCGGCGAGCGCGAACTGCTGGGCGAGGCGGTGGCCGTCGACGGCGACGGCCGGCTGGTGGTCCGCACCCCCGACGGCGCCCGGCACGCCGTCGCCGCCGGCGACGTGGTGCACGTGCGCCCGCAGGACTGACCCGCCCGCGGCGGGGCCGGTCTCACCCTGCGGAACCCTCCGACCGGCTGCCGGGCGGATGCCCCGGATTACGCGATTCCGTGCGAACATTCCACCTGGCAGCGGTGTGAGGCTCGCCACTACCCCCTGCGGTGGTCGCGTACCCGAACCCCGAGGACGGCAAGACACAAGTGCGGAAACGCACGGGGACGGACCGGTGACAGACAACGGCGGCGCCACGACGGGCTCCGGCAACGGCGGCACTCCCCCCGGCGCACCCGACGGGACGGACGAGACCACCGTCGCGGCCGACCTGGAGCGGCTGATCCTCGACGCACCGCGCAAGTACACCCCGTACCAGGCCGCGCGCGCCGCCGAGGTCCCGATGGACCTGGCCACCCGGTTCTGGCGCGCCATGGGCTTCCCCGACATCGGCCAGTCCCGCGCCCTCAACGACAACGACGTGATCGCGCTGCGCCGGCTGGCCGGCCTGATCGAGTCCGGGCTGCTCAGCGAGCCGATGGCGATCCAGGTCGCCCGCTCCACCGGCCAGACCACGGCGCGGCTCGCCGGCTGGCAGATGGACACCTTCCTCGACAACCTGACCCAGCCCGTCGAGCCCGGCCTCACCCGCTCCGACGTCGCCTACCCGCTGGTCGAACTCCTGCTGCCCGAGCTCGAACAGTTCCTCGTCTACGTCTGGCGCCGCCAACTCGCCGCCGTCACCGGCCGGGTGGTGCAGGCCGCCGAGGACCACGAGACCACCTCCGGCCGGCTCGCCGTGGCCTTCGCCGACCTGGTCGGCTTCACCCGGCTCTCCCGGCGCCTGGAGGAGGAGGAACTCGGCGAGCTGGTCGAGGGCTTCGAGAACACCTGCTCCGACCTGATCGCCGGCCAGGGCGGACGGGTCGTCAAGACCCTCGGCGACGAGATCCTGTTCGTCTCCGAGGACCCGGCCACCGTCGCGGAGATCGCCCTCTCCCTGGTCGAGACCCTCGCCAAGGAGGACAACATGCCCGCGCTCCGCGTCGGCATGGCCTTCGGCACCGTCACCTCCCGGATGGGCGACGTCTTCGGCACCACCGTCAACCTCGCCTCCCGGCTCACCTCGATCGCCCCCAAGGACGCCGTCCTGGTCGACGGCGAACTCGCCACCGCCCTCGAACACAACGGCACCGCGAGCCTCCCCGAGACCACGCCCGCGCCCGGCCACCGCTTCCAGCTCCAGCCCATGTGGCGCCGCCCGGTCCGCGGCCTCGGCCTCGTCGAACCCTGGCTCCTGACCCGCACGCCCGCCACGGGCTGAACCGTCCGGGAACGTTCCGCCGTTCCCTCCCGCCTGCCCGGAAATCCCCCCAAACCCCCCTAGGCTGGACGAAAAGGCCCGCGGGAGGGAGAGGCGAGCGGTGAGTGAGGCGACGATGACCGATCCGGCCTCGTTCGAGGCGCCGGCTCCGGACCTGCGGCTGCAGGCAGTGGTGGAACTCGCGCAGGCGATGGCCGGGGCGATGACGCCGCTGGAGGCGGTGCGCGCGGCGGCGGCCCGGGCGACGTCCGCGCTGGGGGCGACGATGGCGGCGGTCTCGGTGTGGGACCGCGAGTCGGGCCGGCTGCGGGTGCTGGTGAACCACGGGCAGCTCGCGCCGGGCGAGGAGGAGCTGCCCGAGGACGAGTCGTACCCCGTCGCGGACTTCCCGGAGATCGTGACGTACCTGGAGGAGCACTGGACCACCGGCCGCCTCCCCCGCGCCTGGGTGCAGACCGCGGACGACATCGGGCCGCACACCGGGCACCCGATCCCCGCCTCCGGCGCGTTCTGCCGCTCGCGCGCCGCCGGCCTGCGCCGGCGCGGGCGGGGCTGCTGCCTGGTCGCGCCGATCGTGCTGCACGGCCAGGCCTGGGGCGAGCTGTACCTGGCGCGCGGCACCGGGATGCCGGTGTTCACCGAGGCCGACGCCGAGTACGCGACGCTGCTGGCGGCGCAGATCTCGGCCGGCCTGGCCCAGACCGAGCGGGTCGCGGACCTGCGCCGGCTGGCGTTCACCGACGCGCTGACCGGCCTGGCGAACCGCCGCGCGGTGGACGCCCGGCTGGACGAGGCGCTGAAGGCGCACAACCGCGGCGGCACGGTGGTGTCGCTGGTGATGTGCGACATGAACGGGCTGAAGCGGGTCAACGACCAGCAGGGCCACGAGATGGGCGACCGGATGCTGGAGCGGTTCGCGCACCAGCTGTCGCTGTCGGCGGCGAAGCTGCCGGGCAGCCTGGCGGCGCGGCTCGGCGGCGACGAGTTCTGCCTGCTCGCCGAGGGCCAGTCCGCGGACCAGGTGGTCGCCGTCGCGGAGGAGCTGTGCGCCCGCGCACTGGAGCTGACGGATGGTGAGGGCGTGGCCTGCGGGATCGCGTCGACCGGGGACTCGATCGGCCCGGTGACCACCCCGGACCGGCTGTTCCGGCTGGCGGACGCGGCCCAGTACCGGGCGAAGGCGGCCCGGGCCGCGCACCCGGTGGTCGCGGGCCGCAGCCACGGGCCCGGGTTCGCGCCGGACCCGGTGGTGCAGCTGGCGGACAGCCGGCGCTCGCCCGCAGGCCGGCCGAACGACCGGCGGCGGTTCCGGGGCGCGGCGCACAGCGCCGATCCGGGGCAGCTGCTGGCGGCGGTGCTGGCGGCGCTCGACCAGGGCGGGACGCAGGGCGAGTTGACGCATCCGGCGGACACCCTGGGCCGACTGTCGGTGGTCGCGGAGACCGCCTCGCGGCTGTTGAACGCGGTCGGCTGGTGGGTGTCCTACGTGCCGCCGGGTTCGCCGCTGATGCGCACCGCCCGGCACGCCGTCTACCGGATGACGGGCGGCCCGGCGTCGGCGCGGGCGCAGACCCAGCGGGCGCAGATCGAGGCGCCGGACGCGGTGTTCGACCTGCGGCACTACCCGTTGACGGGGCGGGCGGTGACCGGCGGGGCGTTCGCGCTGCGGGCCGGCGCGGCGGGCAACGACCCGGCGGAGGAGGCGGTGATGGTGGTCTCCGGGTACCGCGCGATGGTCGCGGCGGGCGGCGCGAACCCGGCCGGCGGCTGGCTGCTGGAGCTGTTCGCCGACGAGGCGACGCTGCCGCTCGGCCAGGTCGCCCCGGCGCTGCGGACGCTGGTCGCGGTGGCGCTGTCCGGTCCGTGCTCCCCGCCGCCGTCCTGACGGCGGCGGGGAGCGGGCGTTCAGCGGGCGAGCCGGCTGCCCAGCGCGAAGCTGCCGGGGCCGAGCACGGCGATCAGCAGGAACGCCCAGCAGAACAGCACGGCGGGTTCGCCGCCGTTCTGCAGCGGGGCCGGCGCGTGCTGCTGGTGGACGGTGAAGTAGGCGTACGCCATCGAGCCGGAGGCGACCAGCGCGGCGGGCCGGGTGGCCGCGCCGAGCAGGACGAGGGCGCCGCAGGCGAGTTGGATCACGGCGGCGTACCAGCCGGGCCAGCTCCCGGCGGGGACGGTGCCGCCGCCGTGCGCCCCGCCGAGGACGCCGAACAGCGACGCGGCGCCGTGGCAGCCGAAGAGCAGGCCGACGACGGCTCGGTACAGCGCGATCAGGTGGGGCCGGACGGTGTCGGCGGTGGTACTCGCGGCGGTTCTCACGGTGGTGACCAGGTGGGACATGGGGACTCCTCAGCCGAACCAGTGGGGTGGTCTGCTGTGCGTGCCCTGACCGGGAGGTGACGTGCCGTCGGGTCCGCGGGGGAGTTCGGCGCACCGCACGTCGCCGATCGCGAACCCGCCGAGCCGGTCGTTCCATTGCAGGATGACCGGCCCCGGACGTCAAGGGCTGCCGGGGCATCACCCTCGCCGGGACTGAGTACGGATACTCAGGCGCCGCGCCGCACGCCCGTTGCACGCTGGACGGATGCTCTGGTCAGACCCCCGCGACGAGCCGTCCCCCGAGGCCCGCGAAGTGCAGCGACGGCTCCGCCGCACGGCACTGGTCCTGGCGGTGCTGACCATGATCGCCACGGCACTGGTGCTGGCGTAGCTTCGCTAGGCTGGGTGGCATGACCGCTCGCCGTCCGCTCGTTCTCGCGTCCGCCTCCCCCGCCCGGCTGGGCCTGCTGAGGCAGGCGGGGCTGGATCCGCTGGTGCGGGTGAGCGGGGTGGACGAGGACGCGCTGTCCGCGCCGACGCCCGGCGAGCTCGCGCTGGTGCTGGCGGTGGCGAAGGCCCGGAAGGTCGCCGGCGAGCTGGCCGCGGAGCCCGGCGAGCCGCCGCTCGTGATCGGCTGCGACTCGGTGCTCGAACTGGACGGGCAGGCCCTCGGCAAGCCCGCCGACGCCGACGAGGCGGTGCGCCGCTGGCAGTCGATGCGCGGCCGCGAGGGCGTGTTGCGCACCGGTCACTGCGTGATCGACACCGCCGGCGGCCGGCAGGCGTCCGCCACCGCCTCGACCACCGTCCGCTTCGGCACCCCGGACGACGCCGAGGTCGCCGCGTACGTCGCCTCCGGCGAACCGCTGCACGTGGCCGGGGCGTTCACCCTGGACGGCCGTTCGGCGCCGTTCGTGGAGGGCATCGACGGCGACCCCGGCAACGTGATCGGCCTGTCCCTGCCGCTGCTGCGCCGCCTGCTCGCCGAGCTGGACGTGCGCATCACCGACCTGTGGACGTGACGATCCGTCAGCCCGCCGCGGGGGCGTGCTTGGCCAGGTAGGCCTGCACGTCGGGCAGCGCGCCGTCCTTGAGCAGCGGGGCGCCGTGGTTGCCGCCCGGGTAGATCTTCAGCTGCTTGTCCTCGGCGACCGAGGCGTCGTACAGCGCCTTGGCGTTGGCGTTGAAGGGGGCGTCCGTCTCCTCGGCGGCGAAGTAGGTCGGGATCTTCACCGTCTTGACCGCGATGGCCGCGTTGAACTGGCTGTACACCTCGGGCGAGCTGAGCGAGACGACGGCCTTGACCGGCAGCGGGTTGTCCAGCTTGGCGGCGACCAGCGAGCCGGCGGCGCCCTTGGAGGCGCCGATCAGGGCGATGCCGGTGACGCCCTTGCCCTTGAGGCGCCCGGCGGCGGCCTTGATGCCCTCGGTGACGTCGCCCTCGGTGGTGAAGGCCAGGATCGCGTAGCCGGCCTTGGTGAAGTCGTCGAACACCGGCGCCCACTCGCACAGCGAGCCGCCCAGCTGGTGGGAGAAGACCACCGCGGTCCGCGCGCCGCCGGCGTCCGAGTCGCGGTAGTAGGCGTCCAGGTTGCTGCCGCCGGCGGTGCCCGCGTCGAGGGCGAAGGAGCCCTTGGCGGCCTGGTCCTTGGTGAGGCAGCCGTAGGTCGGCGCGGTGGTCGCCGGCGCGGGCCCGGCCTTCGTCGAACTGCCGCTGCCGGAGCAGGCGGTGAGCAGCAGGGCGGTCGCGGCGAGCGCGACGGGCAGCATGGGACGCTTCACGTTTCCCCCGTGAAATCTGCGGTTCTGTGACGGTTGCTGCGACGCTAGGGACGGCCCCCGGCCCGGTCAATGGTCTGAACCAATCCGTTATGCCGCCCGGTCAAGAGGTGGGCCCGGTTCCGCTTGCGAGGTGCGGAAACGGACAGAACCGGAGCCGTACATCTGTTGCACAGTTCCACCCCCGCCGCAGGTGGGCCGCGGTTAGGCTGGCGCAGCCGGAACGGAAAGGGGCGACGGGGAGCGGAAGATGACCGATGGTGTGCTCAACGTCGTGCTGGGACTGATCGCTTCGGCGATCAGCGCCGGCCTGGGCTGGCTGGCCCAGTCCGTGCGCCGCCGGCGCCGGCTGGAGCGGGAGCGCGCGTTCTTCGGACTGCCGAACGGCGGCGAGGCCCTGTTGGTCGCCAACCGGCACGCCTCCTCGCCCAATCCGAACAGCGTCGCCCGCGACGACGTGTACGCCCTGATGGAACTGGCCGCGCTGGTCCGCGAGTGCGGCGCCCGCTCCACGCTGACCTCGCACGACGAGGTGCGCCAGGGGCTGGGCGACAAGACCGAGTTCTGCGTGGGCGGCCCGGACAGCAACGAGCGGACGGGCGCGCACCTGGCGTCCTGGCTGCCCGGCGCGGCGTTCGTCGCCCCGCCGGCCGACGCCGGGCACCCGGTGCGGACGCTGCTGGTCGGCGAGCGGGAGTTCCCGTTCCGGTCGTCCGCCGAGCAGCCGGGCGGGACGGCGTACGTGCTGCTGGCCCGGGTCCACCTGCGGCCGGGCAGCCGCCCGGTGTTCCTGATCGCCGGTCAGACGGCGGTCTCCAACCACGCGGCGGTCCGCCATCTGGCCGCCCACCACCGGTCGTTGGCCCGCCGGTACGGCCCGGACGGGGCGTTCGCGGTGGTGCTGCGGGTGCTCAACGCCCGCGCGTACGGCCCGGACGTGGTCGAGTTCGAGGCGGACGTGACCGCCGCGGCGACGGCCAGGCCCCGGCCGGCCGAGGCTTGACCCGGGCCCGGTGTGGCCGAGGCCACTCCGCCCGTCCGGCGCCCCGGCGCGGACGGCCGCGCGCCCGCGGCCTGCGGCGCGCCGCCAACCGCCGCCGCCCGCACGGAAGTCGGGACACCGAGCGTGTGAGCACGCTCACCACTAGGGACTACTCGCCGGTAGCACCCTCCAATCCATAGACTCGACGAGGTTCGAGAAGGGAGCCACAGTGCGCAAGGTGCTCATCGCCAACCGCGGCGAAATCGCAGTCCGCGTTGCCCGGGCGTGCCGGGATGCCGGTATCGCGAGTGTCGCCGTGTACGCCGAGCCGGACCGGGACGCGCTGCACGTGCGGGCGGCCGACGAGGCGTACGCGCTGGGCGGCGACACCCCCGCGACCAGCTACCTGGACATCGCGAAGGTCCTGAAGGCGGCCGCCGACTCGGGTGCGGACGCGGTCCACCCCGGCTACGGCTTCCTGTCCGAGAACGCCGAGTTCGCGCAGGCCGTGATCGACGCCGGCCTGACCTGGATCGGCCCGCCGCCGCAGGCGATCCGCGACCTGGGCGACAAGGTCACCGCCCGGCACGTGGCGCAGCGCGCGGGCGCCCCGCTGGTGGCGGGCACCGCCGACCCGGTGTCCGGTGCCGACGAGGTGGTCGCGTTCGCGTCCGAGCACGGCCTGCCGGTCGCCATCAAGGCGGCGTTCGGCGGCGGCGGCCGCGGCCTGAAGGTCGCCCGCACGCTGGAGGAGATCCCGGAGCTGTACGAGTCGGCGGTGCGCGAGGCGGTGGCCGCGTTCGGCCGCGGCGAGTGCTTCGTCGAGCAGTACCTGGACAAGCCGCGGCACGTGGAGACCCAGTGCCTGGCCGACCAGCACGGCAACGTGGTGGTCGTCTCCACCCGTGACTGCTCGCTGCAGCGCCGCCACCAGAAGCTGGTCGAGGAGGCCCCCGCGCCGTTCCTGACGGACGAGCAGAACGCGGAGCTGTACCGGGCGTCGAAGGCGATCCTGCGCGAGGCGGGCTACGTCGGCGCCGGCACCTGCGAGTTCCTGGTGTCCCAGGACGGCCTGATCTCCTTCCTGGAGGTCAACACCCGTCTGCAGGTCGAGCACCCGGTCTCCGAGGAGGTCACCGGCCTCGACCTGGTCCGCGAGATGTTCCGGATCGCCGACGGCGAGGAGCTCGGCTACGACGACCCGGAGGTCCGCGGCCACTCCTTCGAGTTCCGGATCAACGGCGAGGACCCGGGCCGCAACTTCCTGCCCGCGCCCGGCACCGTGACGCTGTTCGCCCCGCCGTCCGGCCCGGGCGTGCGCCTGGACGCCGGCGTGGAGTCCGGCTCGGTGATCGGCCCCGCCTGGGACTCGCTGCTCGCCAAGCTGATCGTCACCGGCGCGACCCGCCAGCAGGCCCTGCAGCGCGCCAAGCGCGCCCTGGAGGAGTTCAAGGTGGAGGGCATGGCGACCGCCATCCCGTTCCACCAGGCCGTGGTCGCCGACCCGGCGTTCGCCCCCGAGGTGCACGGCTCCGAGGGCCCGTTCACGGTCTACACCCGCTGGATCGAGACCGAGTTCGAGAACACCATCCCGGCGTTCGCGGGCGCCGGCGGCGACGGCGAGGAGCCCGAGGGCCGCGAGACCGTGGTGGTCGAGGTCGGCGGCAAGCGCATCGAGGTGTCGCTGCCGTCCTCGCTCGGCGTGGGCTCGGCCCCGGCGGCGGGCGCCGCCACGGGCAAGGCGAAGCGCCGGGTGGGCGCCAAGAAGGCCGCCTCGGCGGTCTCCGGCGACACCCTGGCCTCGCCGATGCAGGGCACCATCGTCAAGGTCGCCGTCGAGGAGGGCCAGGTCGTCGCCGAGGGCGAGCTGATCGTGGTCCTGGAGGCGATGAAGATGGAGCAGCCGCTGAACGCCCACAAGGCCGGCACCGTGGTCGGCCTGAAGGCCGAGGTCGGCGCCTCGGTCTCCAGCGGCGCCGCGCTCTGCGAGATCAAGGACGTCTGACCCCGGGTCACGACCGCGACGGGCGGCGGGAGTCCACGGACTCCCGCCGCCCGTCGGCGTTCTCCCCCGCACCGCACCGGGCGCCGCCCGCGCTACGCGGCGTCCAGCACCGACCGCTCGATGCCGCACAGGAACTGGGCCATCCGCGCCCGGTCCAGCAGGGCGCCGTCGGCGACCATCCGCAGTTCGACCGCGCCCGGCACGGCCACCACGTCCACCGCGACGGACAGCCCGGGGCGGGCCGGGAACGCCTCCGGGAAGGTCAGCTCCCGCTCCGGAACCGGGGCTTCGCCGGGGCCGTCGGGCATCAGGGCGGCCAGCGGGTCGCGGGTGTCGTTCCAGATCACCGAGTGGTCGGCGAGTTCGACGCCGGCCGCCCGGAGCGCCGCCAGGTCGGCGTCCAACTGCGGCTTGTGGTAGCCGGAGTGGCGGTAGGCGCTGAGCGCCGGGCCCTGGCAGCGGCGGACCGTGTCGGCGAAGTCCCGGCCCAGCTCCGGGAGGTGGAACAGGCCCTCCTGGGCGAGCGTGGTGACGGCCTCCGCGGCCTGCTCGGAGAACCGGTTGCCGACCACCACCTGGAACAGCACCTCGCGCTGCCCGCCGAGCCGCACCAGTTCGGTGGCGCCGGCGGCCAGCAGCACGGTGGCGTCACCGGTCCGCAGCCGGGCGGCGGCCCGGGGCAGCGCGGCGGCCAGTTGCGGGGAGCGCAGCACCGCGTACGGGAAGGGCCTCTCCGGGTCCGGTTCGCCGGCCGGGCGCGGGAGTTGGGCGCGCGGGCCGGAGCTCAGCCGGTCCCGCCAGTGCCGGCGGGCGGCGGCGTCCCGGCGGCGGCCGCGCGGCGAGTCCTGCTCGGCGGCCTCCTCCAGCGGCTGCGCGAAGGTCCGCTCCGCGCGCAGCTGGTCGGCACTCCGCCCGCCCGCCAGCACCGTCAGGTCGCGGACCGCCCGGCGCATGCCCCAGCCGTCCGCGGCGGTGTGCGACAGCACCAGCACGGTCTGCCGGACCAGGCCGTCGACCACCACCAGGCCGAGCCGCACCGGCCACTCCCGCGGCAGGTCGAAGGGCCGGTCGGCGAAGGCGGCGAGCAGCTCCGCCGCCGCCCCGCCGGCCTGCTCGGCGTCCTCCCGGTGCAGCACCGTCACCGGCAGCGTCCCGTCGGCGTCGAGCCGCTGGACCAGGTCGCCGTCCTGCTCGATCAGTCGGGTCCGCAGCGCGTCGTGCAGGTGCAGCAGTTCGGTGAAGGCGCGCAGCGCCTCCGCGAGCGGCAGGCCCGGATCGACGGGGGCGGCCAGCCGCAGGTTGTACCGGGGCGCGTCGGGGCCGAGGCCGGCCAGCGCGGTGTGGATCGCCCGCTGCCCCCAGGTCGCGGGGCCCTGCCCGCCCCGCGCCCCACGCACCGTCAACTCCGTTGTGCGGTCGAGTGTTTCGCTCGCTGCGTCCATGGGCGCAGACGCTACAAGCGGGGCGGGCGGGGCGGCCAGAGGGCGGTGGCCGCCGGGCCGGAAGCGGTCAGCGGATCCGCTCGGCGAGCCGGGGGACGGTCGGCAGCGGCGCGCCGTGCGGGGCGGGCCGGCGCTGGCCCGGCAGCGGGCGCCCGGGCGACCCCCGCGGGCGGGACGGGCCGGCGCGGCACCGCGGCGGTCGGCTGCGGGTGCACCGGCGGGGTATCGGCGTGCAGGCCGAGCGCGGCGACCGAGACCTGCACGCCGCAGTCGGCGAGCGCGTCGAGTTCGCGGGCCGTCGGGTCCTCGGCGGCGGTGTGCTCGTCGGTGACCAGGCGGGTGATCGCGTCGGTGGCGACGGTCTGGAACATGCTGTCCGCGCCGAGCTTGGTGTGGTCGGCGAGGACGATCACCTCGTTGGCGGCCTGCACCAGGGCCCGGTCGACGCTGGCGGACAGCATGTTGGCGGTGGACAGCCCGCGTTCGGCGGTCAGCCCGCTGCCGGAGATGAAGGCCTTGGTGACCCGCAGCCCGGCCAGCGACTGTTCGGCGCCGCTGCCGACCAGCGCGTAGTTGGAGCCGCGCAGGGTGCCGCCCGTCATCACCACCTCGACCCGGTTGGCGTGCGCCAGCGCCTGGGCGACCAGCAGCGAGTTGGTGACCACCGTCAGCCCGGGCACCCGGGCCAGCCGGCGGGCCAGCTCCTGGGTGGTGGTGCCGGCGCCGACCACGATCGCGTCGCCCTCCTCGACCATGCCCGCGGCGAGATCGGCGATGGCGCTCTTCTCGGCCGCGGCGAGGTGGGTCTTCTGCGGGTAGCCGGGCTCCCGGCCGAAGCCGCCGGGTAGCACCGCGCCGCCGTGCCGGCGGTCGAGCAGCCCTTCGGCCTCCAGCGCCCGCACGTCCCGGCGGACGGTGACTTCGGAGGTCTGGACGACGCGGGCCAGCTCTCGGAGCGACACGGCTCCGTTGGCGCGCACCATCTCGAGAATCAACTGGCGACGTTCTGCAGCAAACACAGAACCGACGGTAACCCGAGTGACCGTCTGCTTTCAGGCGTTTGCACCTGGTAACCGGATTTGCTCACCCGGGAGCGGCGCACGACCGTACAATGCGCGCTCCGCCGGGCGGGTGAGCCGGGCGGCGCGCGCCCGGCCCGGCCCGAACACCTGGCGGAACGTCAGGAACCGGCGCCCTCGCGCTTGCGGATGTGCAGCTGGCGGGCCGCCTCGGCGGTGGAGCCGGACAGCGACGGGTAGACGGTGAACGCACCGGCCACCTGTTCGACCGTCAGGTTGTTGTCCACCGCGAGCGAGATGGAATGGATCAGTTCGGAGGCGCGCGGCGCGACCACCACGCCGCCCACCACGATGCCCGTGCCCGGGCGCGCGAACAGCTTCACGAAGCCGTCCCGGATGCCCTGCATCTTCGCCCGCGGGTTGCCGCGCAGCGGGAGCTTGATCTCGACCGCGTCCATCTTTCCGCAGGTCACGTCGGCGTGGGTGTAGCCGACGGTGGCGATCTCCGGGTCGGTGAACACGTTGGACGCGACGGTCTTCAGGTTCAACGGCTGCACCGCGTCGCCGAGCGCGTGGTACATGGCGATCCGGCCCTGCATGGCGGCCACCGAGGCCAGCATGAACACGCCGGTGCAGTCGCCGGCCGCGTACACGCCGGGGGCGGAGGTGCGGGAGACCCGGTCCACCTTGATCTGGCCCCAGTCGTTGACCGCGACGCCGGCCTCCTCCAGGCCCAGGTCGGCGGTGTTGGGGATGGAGCCGACCGCCATCAGGCAGTGCGTGCCGGTGATCACCTTGCCGTCGGCCAGCGTCACCTCGACCCGGTCGCCGATCCGCTTGGCGCTCTCCGCGCGGGAGCGGCTCATCACGTTCATGCCGCGGCGGCGGAACACGTCCTCCAGCACCTCGGCGGCGTCCGGGTCCTCGCCCGGCAGCACCCGGTCGCGCGAGGAGACCAGCGTGACGTTCGAGCCGAGCGCCTGGTAGGCGCCGGCGAACTCGGCGCCGGTGACGCCGGAGCCGACCACGATCAGCTCGCGCGGCAGCTCCTCCAGGTCGTACACCTGCGTCCAGGCGAGGATCCGCTCGCCGTCCGGCTGGGCGTCGGGCAGTTCGCGCGGGCGGACGCCGGTGGCGATCAGCACCGCGTCGGCGCGCAGCGACTCGACGGTGCCGTCGGTGTGGTCGACCAGCACCTCGCGGGAGCCGTCCATCGCCTGGCCGCCGGCGCCGAGCCGGCCGCGGCCGCGCAGCACCGTGACGCCGGCCCGGGTCACCGCCTGGGTGATGTCGTGCGACTGGGCGATCGCCAGCCGCTTCACCCGTCGGTTGACCTTGCCGAGGTCGACCCCAACCACCCGGGCCGGGTCGGCCGCGTCCGGCGTGCCGTCCGCGACCAGGATGCCGAGTTCCTCGTACGAGCTGTCGAAGCTGGTCATCACCTCGGCGGTGGCGATCAGCGTCTTGGACGGCACGCAGTCCGTCAGCACCGCCGATCCGCCCAGACCGTCGCGGTCGACAACGGTCACCTCCGCGCCGAGCTGGGCTGCCACGAGGGCCGCCTCGTATCCGCCTGGTCCGCCACCGATGATCACGATCCGAGTCACGTGCTCCATTGTCCCGCATGCCGGAACCGATTCCACGCCGGGGCCGTTGTTGTTCGCCCCTTGTTCCCCGGGCCGCGCGCGGAGAGGGTCGGCTGCCGCGGGCGCGCCTGGTCGGGCGGGCCGCTCCCGTAGGCTGGCGGTCATGTCGCTCTATGCCGCCTACGCCACCAACCTCGACGCCCGGCAGATGAGCCGGCGTGCCCCGCACTCCCCGCTGCGCGGCTCCGGCTGGCTGACCGGCTGGCGGCTGACCTTCGGCGGCGAGCAGCTGGGCTGGGAGGGCTCGCTGGCCACCGTGGTGGAGGACGAGAAGGAGCAGGTCTTCGTCTCGCTCTACGACGTCGCCCCGATGGACGAGGACGGCCTGGACCGCTGGGAGGGCGTGCAGCTCGGCATCTACCGCAAGGTGAAGCTGCGCGCGCAGACCCTGGACGGTGAAGTCCCGGTGTGGACGTACGTGCTGAACGACTACGAGGGCGGCCTGCCCGCCGCCCGCTACCTCGGCCTGATCGCGGACGCCGCGGAGAGCGCGGGCGCCCCCGACGACTACGTGCTGGCCCTGCGCCGCCGCCCCTGCTGACCACGCCTGCGCGCCTGCGCCGGACGGGAGTTCGGCCGCGGTCCGGCCCGCGCGGGGCGGACGAATGCTGGCGTTCGGCACATTCCGGGTAACGATCCGGCATGGCTCGGCCCGGTTGTCTACGCGCGTAGGCAGATTTGACCTATCCTCGACCATGTGAACGCATCTCCTCAGACGGTCGTCTCCGCCGACCCCTACGCCGCCGCCCGGGAAGCCGCCGACCGGCTGCGCGAACTCACCGGCGCCGAGCGCCACGACGTCGCCCTGGTGATGGGCTCCGGCTGGGTGCCGGCCGCCGACGCCCTCGGCGAGACCCTCGCGGAATTCCCGGTCACCGCCCTGCCCGGCTTCCCCGCCCCCGCCGTGGCCGGCCACGCCGGCACCGTCCGCTCGGTGCGGATGCCCGGCGACGGCGACCGCCGCGCCCTGGTCTTCCTCGGCCGCAACCACTACTACGAGGGCCACGGCGTGGCCACCGTGGTGCACGGCGTGCGCACCGCCGCCGCGGCCGGCTGCCGGACCATCGTGCTCACCAACGGCTGCGGCGGCCTGCGCCGCGGCTGGACTCCCGGCCAGCCGGTCCTGATCAGCGACCACATCAACCTGACCGCGGACTCCCCGATCGTCGGCGCCAACTTCGTCGACCTCACCGACCTGTACTCCAAGCGCCTGCGCGCACTCTGCCGCGAGGTCGACCCGTCGCTGGACGAGGCCGTCTACGTGCAGTTCCGCGGCCCGCACTACGAGACCCCGGCCGAGGTCAACATGGCCCGGGTGATCGGCGGCGAGCTCGTCGGCATGTCCACCACCCTGGAGGCCATCGCCGCCCGCGAGGCCGGCGCCGAGGTGCTCGGCATCTCGCTGGTCACCAACCTGGCCGCGGGCATGACCGGCGAACCGCTCAACCACGCCGAGGTGCTGGAGGCCGGCCGCGCCTCCGCCGAGCGGATGGGCGCCCTGCTGGCGAAGGTCCTGGAGCGGATCTGACACCCCGTCGGGGAGGCGACTCCCCGACGGCGCACCACCTCTGACGGAGAATGAGGGCCCCGCGGACGGTACGGCTTGCTGCGCCGCTGTCACGGGGCCCTCGTGCTCCCGTCCTCGCACGCCTCGTCACTTCACCTCGTCACCACACCCACAGGGAGCGGGCCGCATGCCGAAGGCAACCACCAACGACCTCCTCGACCGGGCCCGGGCCTGGCTGGCCGAGGACCCCGACCCGCAGACCCGCGAGGAGCTGGCCGCGCTGCTGGCCGCCGCCGAGGGCCCGGAGGCCGAGGCCGAGGAGCGGATCGCCTGGTCGCAGCTGGCCGAACGCTTCGCCGGCCGGCTCCAGTTCGGCACCGCCGGCCTGCGCGGCGAGCTCGGCGCCGGCCCGATGCGGATGAACCGCGCCGTGGTGATCCGCGCCGCCGCCGGCCTCGCCGCGTACGTCCGCAAGCACCCGGAGCTCGGCGACCTGGTGGTGATCGGCTACGACGCCCGGCACAAGTCCCACGACTTCGCCCGCGACACCGCCGCCGTGGTGGTCGGCGCCGGCCTGCGCGCCGCGCTGCTGCCCCGCCCGCTGCCCACGCCGGTGCTCGCGTACGCCGTCCGGCACCTGGGCGCGGCGGCCGGCGTGGTGGTCACCGCCAGCCACAACCCGCCGCAGGACAACGGCTACAAGGTGTACCTGGGCGACGGCTCGCAGATCGTGCCGCCCGCGGACGCGGACATCGCCGCCGAGATCGACGCGCTCGGCGCGCTGGCCGGCGTCCCGCGCGCCGAGGACGGCTGGGAGGTGCTCGGCGAGGACGTGCTGGACGCCTACCTGACCCGGGCGGCCGGGGTGCTGGAGGCCGGCGGGCCGCGCGAGCTGTCCACCGTCTACACGCCGCTGCACGGCGTCGGCCGGGACGTGCTGCTGGCCGCGTTCGAGCGGGCCGGCTTCCCGGCGCCCACCGTGGTCGCCGAACAGGCCGAGCCGGACCCGGACTTCCCCACCGTCGCCTTCCCCAACCCGGAGGAGCCGGGCGCGATGGACCTGGCCTTCGCGGCCGCCCGCACCGCCCGCCCCGACCTGGTGATCGCCAACGACCCGGACGCCGACCGCTGCGCCGTCGCCGTCCCCACCGCCGACGGCGACTGGCGGATGCTGCGCGGCGACGAGGTCGGCGTGCTGCTCGGCGCGGCGCTGGCCGCCAAGGGCGCGAGCGGCGTGTTCGCCACCACCATCGTCTCCTCCACCCTGCTCGGGAAGGTCGCCGCCGCGGCCGGCCTCGGCTACGCGGAGACCCTCACCGGCTTCAAGTGGATCTCCCGCGCGGAGGGCATCCGCTACGGCTACGAGGAGGCGCTCGGCTACTGCGTCGACCCGGACGGCGTCCGCGACAAGGACGGCATCACCGCCGCCCTGCAGATCGCCGAGCTCGCCGCCGTCCTCAAGCGCGACGGCCGCACGCTGACCGACCTGCTGGACGAACTCGCCCTCGCGCACGGCCTGCACGCCACCGACCAGCTCTCGGTCCGGGTCGACGACCTGTCGGTGATCGCCGACGCGATGCGCACCCTGCGCGACAAGCCGCCGGTCGAGCTCGCCGGCCTCACCGTCACCCGCGCCGACGACCTCACCGCCGGCACCCCCGACCTGCCGCCCACCGACGGCCTGCGCTACTACCTGGCCGGCCCGGCCGTGGACTCCGCCCGCATCGTGGTCCGCCCGTCCGGCACCGAGCCCAAGCTGAAGTGCTACCTGGAGGCCGTCCTCCCGGTCGCCTCCGCCGCCGGCCTGGACTCCGCCCGGGACCGCGCCCGCGACCTGATGGACATCCTCAAGCAGGACCTGGCGGTCGCCGCCGGCCTCGCCTGACGGACCGTCCGCCGAAAAGCCGCAGGGCCCCGGGAGAACTCCCGGGGCCCTGCGGCGCGTCGAGGGGCGGTCAGGTCGCGAGGACGACCGAGATCAGGGCGACCAGGCCGGCCAGCGTGGGGGCGATGACCCACCAGCACCAGGTGGCCTGCACCTCGCCGGCCGCGCCGGGGTCGCCGGCGTGGCGCTCGGCCTGCTCCTGCAGGTTGGCGACCACGGCGTCGGACCAGGCGCGGGTGGGGTCGAGCTGGTCGGGGCGCGGGAGCTTGCCGTTGCGCGCGGCGGGCAGGTGCGGGTCGCCCGCGGCGGCTGCCCGGGCGGCCTTGCGGGTGGCCTTCTTGCGCTGGCGCAGCGAGACGGGGACCGCCCAGACCTGGAACTTGCGTCCGCCGGCGAAGAGTTCGACCGAGTAGCCGGCCCTCAGCCCCTCCACGGTGGCCCACGGCGCGACCACGGTGCGCAGCGGGTTGCGGACCAGCAGCCGCTGGTCGTTGGACTTCACCACGGGCCGCAGCGTGTAGGCGGCCACCGGGAAGCCGAAGACGGGCGCGGCGGCGAGCGCCACCCACGGGGTGGCGCCGGTGCCGGAGACGATGGCGTCGATGATCAGCCAGGCGGCGACTCCGAGCAGCATGACGCCCGCGATGACGCCGGGAACGGAGCGGTAGACGCGGTCGGCGTACTTGGGCCCGTCGGCGGCGGACCCCTGGTCGGGTGTCCGGTCGGATTCGGTCATGGCGTCGATTCTGCCCCAGCCGGGGGCCGTCCCCAATGGCGGCGGGGGCACGGGACGGTCACGAATGACCCGTCCCGTGACCTGGGGCGTTCAGGCGGTGCGGCGGCGCAGGGTGGCCGCGCCGACGGCGAGCGCGAGCAGCGCGCTGCCGGCCACCACCGCGAGGTCGGCGAGCACCCGGCCGCTCAGGCCGCTCTCCCGGGTGATCCGGCCCATCGCGTCGACGGCGTAGGACAGCGGCAGCACGTCGGAGACGGCCCGCAGCACGGGGGCCATGTCGGCGCGGGGCACGAACAGCCCGCACAGCAGGAGCTGCGGGAGCAGCACGGCGGGCAGGAACTGGACGGCCTGGAACTCGGTGGCGGCGAACGCGGAGACCAGCAGGCCGAGGGCCATGCCGAGCAGCCCGTCGGCGAGGGCGACGGCGAACAGCAGCCAGGTGGGTCCGGCGACGTGCAGGCCGAGCAGTCCGATGGTGAGGGCGGAGGCGAGCGCGGCCTGCACCAGGGCGACGGCGCCGAACGCGAGGGCGTAGCCGAGCAGCAGGTCGAGCTTGCCGAGCGGCATGGTGAGCAGCCGTTCGAGGGTGCCGGTGGTGCGTTCGCGCAGCATCGCCACCGAGGTGACCAGGAACATCACCATCAGCGGGAAGACGCCGAGCAGTTCGGGGCCGATCCGGTCGAAGGTGCCGGGCTGCCGGTCGTACATGTACTTGAGCAGCACCAGCAGCAGGCAGGGGACGCCGAGCAGCATGGCGACGGTGCGCGGGTCGTGACGGAGCTGGGCGAGGACGCGGCGGGCGGTGGCCAGGGTGCGGCGGGCGGCGGCGCTCATCGGACGGTCTCCTGCGGGTGCTGCACGAGGGTGAGGAAGGCGCTTTCCACGTCGGTCGCGCCGGTGGCGGCGAGCAGCGCGGCGGGGGTGTCGTGGGCGAGCAGCCGGCCGTCGCGCATCAGCAGCAGGCGGTCGCAGCGGGTGGCCTCGTCCATCACGTGGCTGGAGACCAGCAGGGTGGCGCCGGCCGCGGCGAGGGTGCCGAACAGCTGCCAGAGGTCGCGGCGGAGCACCGGGTCGAGGCCGACGGTGGGCTCGTCGAGGACGAGCAGTTCGGGCCGGCCGAGCAGGGCGGCGGCGAGCGAGACCCGGGCGCGCTGGCCGCCGGAGAGCCGGGCGACGGGGGTGCGGCGGTGGGCGTCCAGGCCGACCTGGGCGATCACTCGGTCGGGGTCGGTGCGCGGGGCGCCGAGGACGGCGGCGAAGTGCGCGAGGTTCTCGCCGACCGTCAGGTCGCCGTAGACGGACGGGGCCTGGGTGACGTAGCCGACCCGGTCGCGCAGGGCGGGGTGGCCGGCGGGCCGGCCGAGCACGGTGACGGTGCCGGCGGCGGTGCGCTGCACGCCGACGATGCTGCGCAGCAGGGTGGTCTTGCCGCAGCCGCTGGGGCCGAGCAGGCCGGTGACGGTGCCGCGGGGGACGTCGAGGTCGAGGCCGGGCAGCACGGTGGCGCCGCCGCGCCGGACGACGAGTCCGGTGATCCGGATCGCGGGGTCGCCGGACGACCCCGCCGAGGAATTCATCATGCGATGAATTCTGCGCCGCCCGCCGGACCTCGTCAAGGCTCCGCACACCCGCCGCCGTGACCTGCGTCACCCCTGTCAACCGGACGGGCGGCCCCGTTCGTAGGCAGGGGTAAGCAACCGAACCCGCAAGGAGCCGACCGATGACCGAGGAGGAGTTCACCGAGTTCTACCGCCACTCGGTCCACCGGCTCACCGGCCAGCTGTACGTGGTCACCGGCGACCTGCACGAGGCGCAGGACGTGGTCCAGGAGGCCTTCGTCCGCGCCTGGGGCCACCGCCGCACCCTCGACCGCGACCAGGCCCCGAGGCCTGGGTCCGCACCGTCGCCGGACGCCTGGCGATCAGCCGCTGGCGGCGGGCCCGCACCGCCGCCCGGGCCTGGCGGCGGCACGGCGAACCCGCCGACCTCGCCGGACCGGACCCGGCCTCCGTCGACCTGGCCGCCGCACTGCGCCGCCTGTCGGAGCGCCAGCGGCTGTGCGCCGCCCTGTTCTACGTCTGCGACCTGCCGCTCGCGCAGATCGCCGCCGAGACCGGCATGGCCCCCGGCACCGTCAAGGCCCACCTGTCCCGGGCCCGAACCGCGCTCGTCCAGCAGCTCGACGCCCCCTCCGAGGCCGAGGAGAACATCCGATGACTTCCTCCAGTGACGCGCGCCTGACCGGCGCGCTGCGGGCCGCCGCCGACGCCGCCGCCGCCCGCACCGTCGCGGCCCCGCCCGCGGATCGCCGCCCTCGGCCGGCGGCGCCGCCGGGTCCGGGCGGGCACCGGCGTGGCCGTCACCGCCTGCCTGGCGGTCGCCGTCGGCGCCTCGCTCGCCCCGGCCGGACGCCCGGGCCGGTCGGCCCGGCCGGCGTCCCGGCGGTCACCGGACGGCCGTCGCCGTCGGCCACCCCCGCGCCGACCGCCTCCGTCACCCCCGGGCCGACCCCCTCGCGCTCGCCGGCCGGGAGCCTCCCGCCGCCGTCCGCCTCGCTCTCCTCGCCGCCGCCCGCACCCGGCGGCAGCCCCACCCGGCCCTGAGCCCCGACCGACCAGGACCCCGATGCCCCGCACCCCGCTCGTCGACCACCCGCTGCCCGCCGCCGCCCCGCCGTCCCCGCACCCCGCGCCCGCTCCGCCCGCCCCGGACCTGCCCGCCCGCCTGTGGCGCGCCGTCCGCCCGGCCCTCGCGGTGTACGCGGGCGCACTGGTGCTGCACCTGGCACTGCTGGCCGTGATGATCACCCGGCCCGGCGCCACCCTGACCGACCGGCTCACCGCCTGGGACGCTCGGCACTTCCTGGCGATAGCCGCCGACGGCTACCCCGACGCGTACAGCTGGACCGCGGCCGGGCAGCTCACCGGCAACGACCTGGCGTTCTTCCCGCTGTTCCCGATGCTGGTCCGCGCCGTGCACGCGGTCACCGGCCTGAGCTGGGCCGCCGCCGGGATCCTCACCGCCCACCTGGCCCTGGTCGCCGCCCTGGTGCTGGTCCACCGGCTGGTGAGCCGGCTGTACACCCGGCGCGCCGCCACCGTCGTCCTGGTGCTGCTGGCCGCCGCTCAGCCGATGTCGCTGGTGTTCTTCATGGCGTACAGCGAGTCGCTGTTCCTCGCCGTCGCCGCCGGCACCCTGCTCGCCGCGCACCGCCGGAACTGGGCGGCCGCCGGCCTGTGCGCCTTCCTCGCCGGGCTGACCCGCCCGGCCGGCCTCGCCGTGGTCGCCGCGCTCGCCGTCGCCGCCCTGCTCGAACTGCGCCGCGAACGCCACCTGTCGGCCCGCCCGCTGCTCGCCACCGCGGTGGCCTGCACCAGCACCCCGCTCTACCTGTGGTGGGTCGGCGACCGGCTGGGCGACGCCGACGCCTGGTTCACCGTCCAGGAGGCCGGCTGGAACACCCACTGGGACTGGGGCGCCTCGCTCTGGCAGTTCCTCACCAGCACCCTGCGGACCGGCGAGGGCTGGGTCCCGGTGTCGATCGCCGTCCTGCTGATCGCCCACCTGCTGGGCGCCGCCCCGGCCGTCCGCCGCACCACCTGGCCGCCGCTGCTGGTCTACGGCGCGACGGTGGTGGTGCTGACGCTGGCGCAGAGCAACTACTACCACTGCAAGCCCCGCCTGCTGACGCCCGCGCTGATCTTCCTGCTGCCCGCCGCCCTGGCGCTGTCCCGGGCCCGCCGCTCCACCCGGATCGCCGTCCTCGCCGCCGCGTCCCTGTTCGGCTGCTGGTACGGCGCCTACCTGCTCACCGCCTGGCCCTACGCGATCTGACCCCCCGTCAGGCGGATCCGGTCGGCGGGCTTGACAGCCCGCCGATAAGCGGTGCGGCTGCGGCGGGCCGGTTCGGTACGATTGCGGCGGCCGCACGACAGCTGCGAACGCGTCGCGAACCGGCCCCTCGACACCCGCTCGCGGGCACCGCCGCGTGCCCGCCGGAGAGCATCGGAGTTCCTCAGGATGACTCGGCAGTTGATCACCAGCGCGCTTCCCTACATCAACGGGATCAAGCACCTGGGCAACATGGTCGGGTCGATGCTCCCGGCGGACGTGTACTCCCGTTACCTGCGCCAGCGCGGCCACGAGGTGCTGTACATCTGCGCCACCGACGAGCACGGCACGCCGGCCGAACTGGCCGCCCAGGAGGCCGGGCTGCCGGTCGCCGAGTTCTGCGCCCGCGCGCACGACCAGCAGAAGGCCATCTACGACGGCTTCCAGCTGTCCTTCGACTGGTTCGGCCGCTCCTCCTCGCCGCAGAACCGGGAGATCACCCAGGAGATCGCCCGCGAGCTGCACGCCAACGGCTTCATCGAGGAGCGGGCGATCCGCCAGGTCTACTCGATCGCCGACAACCGCTTCCTGCCCGACCGCTACATCGTCGGCACCTGCCCGCACTGCGGCTACGACAAGGCCCGCGGCGACCAGTGCGAGAGCTGCACCCGCGTGCTCGACCCGACCGACCTGCTCGAGCCGCGCTCCGCGATCAGCGGCAGCTCCGAGCTGGAGGTCCGGGAGACCAAGCACCTGTTCCTGCTCCAGTCGAAGCTGACCGACGAGGTCGAGGCCTGGATCGCCGAGCACGGCGACAGCTGGCCGGTGCTGGCCTCCTCGATCGCCCGCAAGTGGCTCACCGAGGGCCTCCAGGACCGCGCCATCACCCGCGACCTCGAATGGGGCGTCCCCGTCCCGGCCGACGTCTGGCCCGAACTGGCCGCCGAGGGCAAGGTCTTCTACGTCTGGTTCGACGCCCCGATCGAGTACATCGGCGCCACCAAGGAGTGGGCCGACGCGACCGGCGGCGACTGGCGCTCCTGGTGGTACGAGGCCGACGACACCGTCCGCTACACCGAGTTCATGGCCAAGGACAACGTCCCGTTCCACACGGTGATGTTCCCCGCCACCATCCTCGGCTCGCGCCAGCCCTGGAAGAAGGTCGACTACGTCAAGGCCTTCAACTGGCTGACGTACTACGGCGGCAAGTTCTCCACCAGCCAGAAGCTCGGCATCTTCACCGACGTCGCCCTCGAACTGCTGCCCGCCGACTACTGGCGCTACTACCTGATGGCGAACGCCCCCGAGTCCGACGACTCCAGCTTCACCTGGGACCTGTTCGCGGCCACCGTCAACAAGGACCTCGCCGACACCCTCGGCAACTTCGTCAACCGCGTCCTCTCCTTCAGCCGCAAGCGCTTCGGCGACGAGGTCCCGGCCGGCGCCGAGAACAGCGAGACCGAGACGGCCCTCGGCGCGCAGATCGCCGAACTCCTCGCCGAGTACGAGACCCAGCTCGACGCGCTCAACTTCCGCAAGGCCGCGCAGGCGCTGCGCGCGCTCTGGTCGGCCGGCAACTCCTACCTCGACGTCACCGCGCCCTGGACGCAGATCAAGACCGACCCGGAGGCCGCGGCCCGCACCCTGCGCACCGCGATCAACCTGATCCACCTGTACTCGGTGGTCTCCGAGCCGTTCATCCCGACCTCGGCCCGCACCATCCGCGAGTCCTTCGCGCTGGACGGCGACACCCGCACCTGGATCACCGCCGACGAGGCCCGCGCGCTCTCCCTCGTCCCGGCCGGCACCGGCTTCACCGTGCCGCCGGTGCTCTTCGCCAAGATCACCGACGAGGACCTGGCCGCCTGGACCGAGCGCTTCGGCGGCGGCGAGGCCTGACCCCCCGTCAGCCCGCCAGGTACCCCTGGACGGTGCGGCCCAGCAACGGGACCAGCACCTCCGGGGGTGCCGAGGCGAGCGGCTCCACCGCGATCACGTAGCGGGCCATCGCCAGGCCCACGACCTGCGACATCACCAGCTCCACCCGCAACTCCGGCTGCTCCACGTCCAGCCGGGCCGCCACCCGGTCGACCAGCTCGGTCACCATGAACGACCGCATCAGCGCCGCGACCTCCTCGCTCGCCGCGGCCGTCCGCACCAGCGCCAGCAGCCGCTCGCGCACCGCGGGCTGCTCCCACAGCCCCACCACGAACGCCGCCACCCGCTCCCCGACCGTCGCCGGGTCGCCCCCGAACACGTCCTCGACCACCGCCCGCGGCTCGAACGGGAACTCCAGCGCGGCCATGAACAGGCGGTCCTTGCTGCCGAAATAGTGGTGCAGCAGCGCCGCGTCCACCCCCGCCGCCCGGGCGATCGCCCGCATGCTGGCCTTCTGGTAGCCGCGCGCCGCGAATTCGGCCCGCGCCGCGACCAGCACCACCCCCCGCGTATCCCCACCCCCGGGCCGCCGCCCCCTCGCCTTTTCACTCACGCAGCCATGGTGCACCACCAGGGGCTCGGGGAACGGCGAGGCCATGTCTGCTGGCGTTCAACAGGGCGCTGGGCGTTCCGCCGTTTCGGCTCCCCGCCGTAAGGCCCGCCGCAGCCACGACCAACCGCTGTCTCCGACCATCCGCAGACACGGCGCCGCCGTTCCCCGGGCCCCTGAATGTTCTCCCCCCGCCTATCATTCGCCTACGCGCGTAGATATGCTGGTCTGGTGACTATGTCCACTCTTGCAGCCAACGCCCCCGGCGCCACGGGCGGCGGCCTCGCGGACGTCGCGGCGTCCGAGGCCACCTTGCGCCGCTTCCTGCACGGCCTGCCCGGGGTCGACCAGGTGGGCCTGGAGTCGCGCGCAGCGACTCTCGGTACGCGGTCGATCAAGACCACCGCCAAGGCCTTCGCCATCGATCTCGCCATCTCGATGATCGACCTGACCACCCTGGAGGGCGCGGACACGGTCGGCAAGGTCCGCTCGCTGTGCGCGAAGGGCCTGAGCCCGGATCCCAGCGACCGCACCGCCCCGCAGGTCGCGGCGATCTGCGTCTACCCGGACATGGTCGCCACCGCGAAGGACGCGTTGCGCGGCAGCGGGATCCAGGTGGCGTCGGTGGCCACCGCGTTCCCGTCCGGCCGGGCCGGCATGCCGGTGAAGCTGGCGGACACCGCGGAGGCGGTGGCCGCGGGCGCCGACGAGATCGACATGGTGATCGACCGGGGCGCGTTCCTGTCCGGCCGGTACCTGGAGGTCTTCGAGGAGATCCGCGCCGTCAAGGAGGCGTGCAGGCGCCCGGACGGCAGCGCCGCCCACCTGAAGGTGATCTTCGAGACGGGTGAGCTGCAGACGTACGACAACGTCCGCCGGGCGTCCTGGCTGACGATGATCGCGGGTGCGGACTTCATCAAGACGTCCACCGGCAAGGTCGCGGTGAACGCGACTCCCCCGGTGACGCTGCTGATGCTGGAGGCGGTGCGGGACTTCCGCGCGGCGACCGGCACCCAGGTCGGGGTGAAGCCGGCCGGCGGCATCCGCACCACCAAGGACGCGATGAAGTACCTGGTGATGGTGAACGAGACGCTGGGCGACGACTGGCTGAGCCCGCACTGGTTCCGGTTCGGGGCGTCCAGCCTGCTGAACGACCTGCTGATGCAGCGCCAGAAGCTCCGCACCGGCCGGTACTCCGGTCCCGACTACGTGACGGTGGACTGACCACGATGGCGAAGACCAACAAGAAGACCGAGGCCGAGCAGCCCGTGCAGCCCGCGAAGGCCTCCGGCCTGTTCGAGTACGCCCCGGCTCCGGAGTCCCCGGCCGCCGCGGGCGAGATCGCGACGTCCTACGGCCACTTCATCGGCGGCCGGTTCGTCGACTCCTCCGGTTCGGAGGCGCTGAAGACCGTCAACCCGGCGACCGAGCAGGTGCTGGCGGAGTTCGCGCAGGGCACCGAGGAGGACGTGGACCGGGCGGTGCAGGCCGCGCGGAAGGCGTTCGCCGACTGGTCGTCGCTGCCGGGCAGCGAGCGCGCCAAGTACCTGTTCCGGATCGCCCGGATCGTGCAGGAGCGCAGCCGCGAGCTGGCGGTGCTGGAGTCGATCGACAACGGCAAGCCGATCCGGGAGACCCGTGACGTCGACCTGCCGCTGGTCGCCGCGCACTTCTTCTACTACGCGGGCTGGGCCGACAAGCTCGACTTCGCCGGTTTCGGGCCGAACCCGCGTCCGCTGGGTGTCGCCGCGCAGGTGATCCCGTGGAACTTCCCGCTGCTGATGCTGGCGTGGAAGGTCGCCCCGGCGCTGGCCACCGGCAACACGGTGGTGCTGAAGCCGGCCGAGACCACGCCGCTGACGGCTCTGCGGTTCGCCGAGATCTGCCGCCAGGCGGGTCTGCCGGACGGCGTGGTGAACATCGTCACCGGTGACGGCCGGACCGGCGCGGCGCTGACCGCGCACCCGGACGTGAACAAGGTCGCCTTCACCGGCTCCACCCCGGTGGGCCGGTCGATTGCCAAGCAGCTGGCCGGCACCCGCAAGAAGCTGAGCCTGGAGCTGGGCGGCAAGGCCGCGAACATCGTGTTCGACGACGCGCCGCTGGACCAGGCCGTCGAGGGCATCGTCAACGGCATCTTCTTCAACCAGGGCCACGTGTGCTGCGCGGGCAGCCGCCTGCTGGTGCAGGAGTCGGTGCAGGACGAGCTGCTGGACGCGCTGAAGCGCCGGATGGGCACCCTGCGGGTCGGCGACCCGCTGGACAAGAACACCGACATCGGCGCGATCAACTCGGCCGCGCAGCTGGCCCGGATCACCGAGCTGGCCGCGGCGGGCGAGCAGGAGGGCGCCGAGCGCTGGGCGCCGGAGTGCGAACTGCCGGGCGCGGGCTACTGGTTCCGTCCGACGCTGTTCACCGGCGTCTCGCAGGCGCACCGGATCGCCCGCGAGGAGATCTTCGGGCCGGTGCTGTCGGTGCTGACCTTCCGCACCCCCGCCGAGGCGGTGGAGAAGGCCAACAACACCCCGTACGGACTGTCCGCGGGCATCTGGACGGAGAAGGGCTCGCGCATCCTGTGGATGGCGAACCGGCTCCGGGCGGGCGTGGTGTGGGCGAACACCTTCAACAAGTTCGACCCGACCTCGCCGTTCGGCGGGTACAAGGAGTCCGGTTACGGCCGCGAGGGCGGCCGCCACGGTCTGGAGCCCTACCTGAATGTCGAGGCCCTCGATGTCTGAGCAGACTGTCCGACTGGACATCTTCAAGACCTACAAGCTGTACGTCGGCGGGAAGTTCCCGCGCTCGGAGAGCGGGCGGGTGTACGAGGTGCAGGACCCGAAGGGCCAGTGGCTGGCCAACGCCCCGCTGGGGACCCGCAAGGACACCCGGGACGCGGTGCTGGCAGCCCGCGCGGCGGTGAAGGGCTGGTCGGGCACGACCGCGTACAACCGCGGGCAGGTGCTGTACCGGGTGGCCGAGATGCTGCAGGGCCGCCGTGAGCAGTTCGTGGCCGAGGTGGCCGCGGCCGAGGGGCTGGGCGCCAAGAAGGCGGCGACGCTGGTGGACGCGGCGATCGACCGCTGGGTCTGGTACGCGGGCTGGACCGACAAGGTCGCGCAGGTCGCGGGCGGCGCCAACCCGGTGGCGGGGCCGTTCTTCAACCTGTCCACCCCGGAGCCGACCGGCGTGGTCGGCGTGGTCGCCCCGCAGGCCGGCCACGGCTTCTCGCTGCTGGGCCTGGTGTCGGTGGTCGCCCCGGCGATCGCCACCGGCAACACGGTCGTGGTGGCGCTCGCCGAGCGGGCCCCGCTGCCGGCGCTGTCGCTGGGCGAGGTGCTCGCCACCTCGGACGTGCCGGGCGGCGTGGTCAACCTGATCTCCGGCCGGACGGCCGACATCGCCCCGACGCTGGCCTCCCACCAGGACGTCAACGCGCTCGACCTGGCCGGTGCGATCGACCGGGACGGCCCCGGCGCGGCGGCGGCCCTGGAGGCGTCGGCGGCGGATACATTGAAGCGAGTGGTCCGGCCGGCCGCCGACCCGTCCGCCGAGGACTGGACGGCTGCTCCCGGCACCCGGCGACTGCTCTCCTTCCTGGAGACCAAGACGGTCTGGCACCCGATGGGCATCTAGCCCGCCCGACCGGCCAACTCCACACAGACCGGCCGTCCTCAGCGCCCCTACCCCCCCCGGGGCCCGGGCGGCCGCGACGGGCCCGCACTTCTCCCCCCTGGTGCGGGCCCGTCCTCATGCCCTCCGGCTCCCGAAAGGGGCCGACCGGCGGGTTACGAGCAGCCCGTCGGATGCCTCAGACTGGTATCTCGTGAGTGACTCCCCGCTGAACCGCCGACCGATATCCCGCGTCATCCTGCTGTCGGGCCCCTCGGGGTCGGGGAAGTCCTCGCTGGCCGAGCGCAGCGGCCTGCCGGTGCTGCAGCTCGACGACTTCTACAAGGACGGCGACGACCCGACGCTGCCGCAACTGCCGGACGGCGGCGGCCCGGACTGGGACTCGCCGGACTCCTGGCACGGCGAGCAGGCGCTGGCGGCGATCCGCACGCTGGCGTTCGAGGGGCGGGCCGAGGTGCCGGTGTACTCGATCCCGGCGAACGGCCGCTCCGGCAGCCACGGGCTCGTCCTGGACGGCGCGGCGGCGTTCGTCGCGGAGGGCATCTTCGCGGCCGAACTGGTGCGCCGCTGCGAGGCGGAGGGCCTGCTCGGCGACGCGCTGTGCCTGCGCAACAAGCCGTCCACCACGGCCTGGCGGCGCTTCCGCCGGGACGTCCGGGAGGGCCGCAAGTCGATCCCGTACCTGCTGCGCCGCGGCTTGCGGCTGATGCGCGCCGAGCGCGGCATCGTCGCCCGGCAGGTCGAACTGGGCTCGTACGCCTGCTCCGGGGTCGAGGCGGGCCGGCGGATCGCCTCGGTGGCCCGGCAGCTGCCCGCCGAACTGGTCTGACGGACGCCGGAGCGAGGGGGAACGGCCGTGGGTGAGCGCTGGCTGGTGGCGGGGCTGGGCAATCCGACCCGCCGGTACGCGGGAACCCGGCACAACGCGGGCTTCCTGGTCGCGGACCGGCTGGCCGAGCGGCACGGCGCCCGCTGGCGCGGGCTGACCACCCGGACCGCCTCGTTCGAACTGGACGGCCGGACGGTGCTGCTGGCCGAGCCGCTGTGGTCGATCAACCTGTCGGGGCGCCCGGTCGCGGCGCTGCTGCGCCGTCACGGGGTGCCGGTGGAGCGGCTGGTGGTGGTCCAGGACGACCTGGACTTCCCGTTCGGCGCGGCCCGGTTGAAGCGCGGCGGCGGCCCGGGCGGCCACCACGGCGCCCGGTCGGTGCACAAGGCGCTGGGCACGGCCGACTACGCGCGGCTGCGGGTGGGCGTGGGCCGGCCGCCGAAGGGCACCCGGGTCGACCACTGGGTGGTGCAGGAGTTCTCCGCCGAGGAGCGGGAGCGGATGCCGGAGCTGCTGGACCGCTGCGCGGACGCCGTGGAGACCCTGGTGCGACGCGGACCGAACCGCGCCCAGGACGTGCTGCACACCGCCGACGCACGCTGACCCGCCGTCAACCCGGGGCGTCAACCGCGGTCTTCACCCGGCTCCGCCGCCCGTACGGGCCGGAAAGGACGGAGGCGGGCCCCGGTGCTTTCTCCCCCGCACCGGGACCCGCCTGCGCCTGCGGTGCCGGACAGCCCCCGGCGGCCCGCTCCCCCGAGCGGTCCGCCGATGCCCTTCACCTTCCCCACCACCCGTCCCCCCGACGGGAGTCCTGTGTGCTCAGGCGACCAGCTCGCCGAAGGCGTGCACGGTGTCGCCGGAGCGGTTGAGCTGCTCGTCCTCGCGCATCCGGCGCAGCGCGCGCCAGATGGAGCTCTTCACGGTGCCGACGCTGATGCCGAGGATGTCGGCGATCTCCGGGTCGGTGCGGCCCTCGTAGTAGCGCAGCACGAGCATGGTGCGCTGGTTCTCGGGCAGCTTGGCGAGCGCCTGCCAGAGCACGGTGCGCAGCTCGGTGCCGCCCATCGCGTCGGTGTCGCCGGCGTGCTCGGGGAGTTCCTCGGTCGGGTACTCGTTGACCTTGCGGCGGCGCCAGGCGGAGATGTGCAGGTTGGTCATGGTGCGGCGGAGGTAGCCGCCGACCGCGGCCTTGTCGGTGATCCGGCCCCAGGCGCGGTAGGTCGAGAACAGCGCGGACTGCAGCAGGTCCTCGGCCTCGTAGCGGTCGCCGGTCAGGTGATAGGCGGTGGCGTACAGGGAGGCGCGGCGCTCGCGGACGTACGCGGTGAACTCGGCGATGTCGCGTGCCTCGTCCTTCGCGGCGGCCGGGAGCTCCCCCTGCGCGCCTCCCTGTTCGGCCTGTTCCCCTCGGAAGGTCTGCGGCGCGAGCCGCAGCATCCGTCCCGCGGCGGGGCTGCCGGGATTGGCGCCGGCCGTCCTGCCGTGGGTGGTGTCCCCGCCCCTGGTCCCCACAACCGGGCGGCGGGTTCCGGCGCTGTGCGCGCACCCCCGTACGAGTACGGCGCCGGTGTTCTCCTCCTCGTGACGCGGCCGGTTGGTGCCCAGCACGGCTGCACGCGGCCCGGCGTTTCGGGTCGTCAGCGTTGCGGTCATCGGGCACCCCCATGGTCGGTACGAGCGGTTCCTTGCTCCGCCGCTCCGGGGCGGGCCCGGCTGCGGCGACAAGGAAAATCCTGCCGGTCGCTCGTCATGGCGGTGTCTGTCGACTGTCACAGGGCTGTCACAAGGGCGCCCGGTCGGGGGGCAGTCGCCGGCTCCGTGTCGGCAGACGCCGGAGCGGGCCGGTCCGGTTCCCGGGTGGCCGAGGATCACCCGGGTGGGTGCTTCCGGGGTCCGGGTGGGTCACAATGACCTCCGTGTCTTTCCTGCTTCTGATCGAGGACGACGACGCCATTCGCACCGGCCTCGAACTCGCCCTCACCCGCCAGGGTCACCGGGTCGCCTCCGCCGCGTCCGGCGAGGACGGTCTGCGCCTGTTCAAGGAGCAGCGTCCCGATCTGATCGTGCTCGACGTGATGCTGCCGGGCATCGACGGCTTCGAGGTGTGCCGGCGGATCCGGCGCACCGACCAGCTGCCGATCATCCTGCTGACGGCGCGCTCCGACGACATCGACGTGGTGGTCGGCCTGGAGTCCGGCGCCGACGACTACGTGGTGAAGCCGGTGCAGCCGCGGGTGCTGGACGCCCGGATCCGCGCCGTGCTGCGGCGCGGTGAGCGGGAGAGTTCGGACTCGGCCGCGTACGGCGGCCTGGTGATCGACCGTTCGGCGATGACCGTGACCAAGGACGGCCAGGACCTCCAGCTGACCCCGACCGAGCTGCGGCTGCTGCTGGAGCTGAGCCGCCGCCCCGGGCAGGCGCTGTCCCGCCAGCAGCTGCTGCGGCTGGTGTGGGAGCACGACTACCTGGGCGACTCCCGCCTGGTGGACGCGTGCGTGCAGCGGCTGCGGGCGAAGGTCGAGGACGTGCCGTCCGCGCCGACGCTGATCCGTACCGTGCGCGGGGTGGGCTACCGTCTGGACCCGCCCGCGTGACGTCTCCCTTCTGCCTGGTGAGCCCTTTTTGACAGAGCATCAGTCCGCGCCGCGCCGGGTCCGTTCGGCGTCTCGGCGGCGGCTCAGTTCCCTGCGGGTCCGGCTGATCGCGGTGTTCGCCGCGGTCGCGCTGGTCACCGCGGTGTCCGCCTCCGGGATCGCCTACTGGCTGAACCGCGACGCGGTCCTCAAGCGCGCCCAGAACGCCTCGCTGAACGACTTCCGGGGCTCGCTGACCCGCAACGTCTCGGAGCTCCCGCTGCACCCCGGCTGCCAGGACCTGGCCGCGCTGGCGGTGAAGGTGGCGAGCTCCGGCCTGGCGTACGACGTGGTGGTGGTCGACGAGTCGCTGCCGGGCTGCGTCGCCTCGTCCGACCCGATCGCGTTCACCGTCAAGCAGGTGCCGCCGGCGCTGGTCACCGCGGTCAACAAGCCGCGCGAGACCGGCCCGGGCAACCCGTACGCGTACCACCTGTACTGGCAGCGGGTGAACCTGGCCGGGCCGTACGTGGTCGGCGGGACGAAGGTGGTGCCGGACGGGCCGACCGCCTACATGTTCAAGTCGCTGCAGAACGAGCGCGCCGACCTGAACACCCTCGGCTGGTCGCTGGCGATCGCCACGCTGCTGGCGCTGGTCGGCTCGGCGCTGCTGGCGCAGGCCGCGTCGGCGACGGTGCTGCGGCCGGTGCGCCGGCTGGGCGACGCCGCCCGCCGGCTCGGCGAGGGCAAGCTGGACACCCGGCTGGACGTCGAGGGCAACGACGAACTCGCCGACCTGGCACGGACGTTCAACCGCACCGCGGAGTCGCTGTCGGACCAGGTGGCGGAGCTGAGCGCGCGCGAGGCGCAGTCCCGGCGGTTCGTCGCCGACATGTCGCACGAGCTGCGCACCCCGCTGACCGCGATGACCGCCGTCACCGACATCCTGGAGGACGAGGCCGACTCGCTCGATCCGATGATCGAGCCGGCGGTGCGGATCGTGGTCTCGGAGACCCGCCGGCTGTCCGACCTGGTGGAGAACCTGATGGAGGTGACCCGGTTCGACGCGGGCACCGCCAAGCTGGTCGCCGACGAGGTCGACATGGCGGACCTGATCATGTCCTGCATCGACGGCCGGGCCTGGTACGACGCGGTCGAACTGGACGCCCCGCGCGGCATCCTGGCGGTCGTCGACCCGCGCCGGCTGGACGTGGTGTTCGCCAACCTGATCGGCAACGCGCTCAAGCACGGCGGCTCGCCGGTGAAGGTGAAGGTCCGTCAGGACGACGACGCCCGCACCGTGGTGGTGTCGGTCTCCGACGGCGGCCCCGGCATCCCGGAGGACGTGCTGCCGCACGTGTTCGACCGCTTCTACAAGGCCGACAAGGGCCGGGCCCGGTCCGAGGGCTCCGGCCTGGGCCTGTCCATCGCCGAGGCCAACGCCCGCATCCACGGCGGCGCCATCACGGCCGCCAACCACCCGGAGGGCGGCGCCGTGTTCACCCTGACCCTGCCGCTCACCCAGCCGCCCGCCGCCGGCCCGGAGGAGGCCCGATGACCGCCCGTCGCCGCCTCGGCGCCGTCCTCCTGCTGGCCGGTTCGACGGTCCTGCTCACCGGCTGCGGCATCCGCCCGACCGCCGTGCCGGTGGACGCGGGGGCGCCCGCCAGCCGCACCGCCTGCCCGGCGTCGGTGCTGATGCCGGTCGCGCCCGCCGCCGCCACGTCCGTCCCGGTGGCCACGCCGGCGCCGACCGGCCGGCCCTCGGCGGGTCCGAGCGCGAGCCCGGCCGCGGCGGCCGCCGTCACGGCGGTGCCGTCGCCGACGGCCTCGGCGCCCGGCGGGGTGTTCGGCGCCCCGTCCGCGAGCCACTGCCCCTGACTCCCGCCGCCGGTGTGCTCCGCGCCGCACCGGCGCGCGGGAACCGGTCCGCTACCGGTCGCGTCCCCCGGAATGTGCACACCACTGCGCGATCCGATCACCCGAACGGGGAGCCGACGGCCGAGCGGGCCGCCGGTCCGGCGGCACCGTACCGGCTGCGGCCGGCGGCCCGGGTGCTGCTCTCCCTCCACCTGCTGGTGCTCGGATGGCTGGCGCTCCGCCCGGTCACGGCGCCCTGGACCGGTCCGCCCAACCTGACGCCGTTCGCCTCGGTGCACGAGGCGATGGCGGCCGGCGGCTTCGCCGCCGTCCGCCGGGTGGTGTCCGGCCTGCTCCCGCTGGCCCCGGTCGGCGTGCTGCTGCCGCTGGCCGTCGGCACCCCGCACCGGGCCTGGGTGCTGTCCTTCCTGCGCACCACCGGCGCGGTGGCGCTGCTCGGCACCGGCCTGGAGATCGTCGAGGGCTGGGCGCCCGGGCACGTGCTGAACGTCGACGACATCCTGCTCGGCACGCTCGGCGCGGCCCTCGCCCACCTGCTGCTGATGCCCGTGCTGCGGGCCTTCGCGGTGCGCCGCCCGGCCGCGTCGCGGCCGCAGCCGGGCCCGCGGCCCGGTGCGGCGGAGGGCCGGGAGGAGGCGCGTCCGCGCCCCGTCCCGGCCCGCGCCCTGAGCGGGCGTCAGGTTCAGCCCTTCAGGTAGGCGCTGCCGTCGACGACCTGCGAGGCGGGCGGCGCGGTGACCGTGACGGGCTTGTCGAAGTCGCTGAAGGTCATGTTGCCCTCGTCGGTGCCGGTGGTGACCAGCGACAGCAGGTAGGGCTGGCCCTCGGCGGCGATGGCGAGCTCGGCGGAGGTGCCGCCGTCCTTGTCGGTGATGATCACGGCCTTGGTGTCGCCGACCTGCTTGGTGCCGGCCTTGGTGCCGGTCATCGGGGTGGCGCTGCCGTCCTCCTCGACGCCGATGTTCTTCAGGGTCTGCAGGCCGAGGTCGCAGAACGCGGTCAGCTCCTTGGCGCGGACCGCGTCGGCCTGGGCGCTCAGGTACTTGCCGCTCAGGGCCGCGCCCTTGCCCGGGGCGACGGAGTTCAGGAACGTGGCGTCCGGCTTCAGCCACACCGTGGTGCCCTTGCGCAGCAGTTCGACCTTGCCCTGGCCCGCCAGCGTGACGGTGCCGGCGCAGTTGCCGGTGCCGTCCTCGGCGACCTCGCCGCTCATGGTGCCGTCGTCGGCCTTCAGCGTGAAGGCCAGCTTGACGGCGGTCACCTTGCTGCCGACGGCCTGCGCCCGCTTGAAGATCTCGTCCACCGGCAGGCTCTCCAGCGAACCGCCCGCCGCGGCGGGCTTCGAGGCCGACGCCGCGGGGGCGGCGGGCGCGGTGGACTTGCCGGTGCCGCTGTCCGGACCACAGGCCGTCAGCCCGGCCAGGGCCAGGGAGGACAGCACGGTCGCGGCCAGCAGGCGGTTCGCACGCATCAGAAACGTTCCTTGTTCGCTCATATGACGATCGGATGCGCGAGTCTGGCAGTCCGGGGTGACAGCACCCCGCACCGCCTCCTCTTCCTTTAACCAGCCTTTACATCCGCCCATACCCGACGGCCCGTCAGAAGTCCGCCGACTCTTCCTCGTCCTCGTCCCCGCGGCCGGCCTCGCCGTCGGCCGTCCCCCCGGTCTTCCCGGATTCCTTCTCGTCGAGGTGGACCACCTGGTCGGCGGGCGGCGGGGTGACCGTCACCGGCGCGCCGAAGTCGCGCAGCAGCATCGAGCCGCTGCTGCCGCCACCACCGAACTGCACCCGCAGCAGGTACGGCTCGCCCTCGGCGGCGACCGCGATCCGCATCGCGTCGCTCGCGTCGTAGTCGAGCGCCAGCTCCTCGGCGGGGTCGCCGGTCCGGTTGCGCAGGACCACCGCGGGCACCCCGCCGACCAGGGTGGTGCCCTCCTTGACCCACTCGCCGGACCGCCCGCCCGCCGTCATCCGGTCGAGCTGACTCATCGTCCGGAAGCCCATGTCGCAGTACTCGATGAGGTCCTTCGCGCTGTCGACGCCGGTCGTCCAGCGGTCGCTCGGGGAGTCCCCGCCGAAGACGGTGTCCATCTTCACCCAGGTCCCCTGGCCGTCGACCAGCAGGTGCACTCCGGTGACCGGGCTCCGGCCGCCGTCCAGGATCGGATCGGAGCCGGTCACGTCCACGGCGCAGTGGCCGCTGCGGTCGACGGCGACCGCGGCGGCGGCGTTGATGCTCTCGGTCGCCAGCCGGTAGCGCATCCGCACGGAGCTCGCGTCCTCCCCGGCCACCCGAGCCTTGGCGATGATCTCGGTCGACGTGAGGGCGGCCAGCCCGTTGCCCGCCGCGGGGTCCGGACCGTCCTCCGCCCCGCAGGCGGTCAGGCCCGCCGCGGCGAGCACGGTCAGGACGAGGGCGGCGGGCAGCCGGTTCACGCGCACGGGAAGAGTCCCCTTGGTTCGGTGACGAAAGATCGAATCGCGCGAGTGTGGCACTGCTTCGCCCTCGAACACCAGTCGGTTTGTCCTTCACCCCGACTTTGCCCGGCTTTGCCCGAAACGGGAGAGACCCCGCGGCCGCTGACGCCCGGTCAGCGCTGGATGCCGAGGGTGATCCGGTAGCCGCCCGCGTCCACCACCTGGTCGGCGGGCGGCGGGGTGACCGCCACCGGCTCGCCGAAGGCGTCGAACCGCATCGCCAGGGCGTTCTTCCCGCCCTGGTCCACCGACAGCAGGTACGGCGGGCCGTCGGCGGCGATCGCCACCGTCCCCGGCCCGCCCTGCCCGGCGCCCCCGCCCGGGTGGAAGCCGAGGATCACCGCCCGGGTACCGCCCACCGGCCGGACCGCGGTGCGGCTCCACTCCACCGCGTCGGCCGGCTTCAGCGGCCCGCCGTCGGTCGCGAACCTGAGCACCGCGTCGCAGTACCCGGCGTACAGCCCGCCGAGCAGGCCGGCGTTGGTCAGCCACTTGTCGGCCAGCTCGGGGCCGGCGTCCGGCACCATGGCCCGCAGCATCGCGGCGGGCGGCTTCACCCACACCGTGCCGCCCTGCCGCCGCACCTCCGCGTCGACGCCGCCCTGGGACACCGTCCCCGAGCAGGCGCCGTTCCGGTCCACCGAGAGCGCGTACTCGAGCGTCCCCGACTCCTGCTCCAGCCGGACCGTCCCGCGGAGCGAGGTCAGGCCCGCGTCCGCCTCCCGCGACTTCGCCACGATCTGATCCGGCGTCAGGTTCTCCAGCCCGCTGCCGGCCCCCGCGGCGGCCTCCGGGTCGGCGCCTGGGTGCGGGTCGCAGGCCGCCACCGACACCACCCCGGCCATCCCCAGCACGACCAGCCCCACCAGCGCCGTCGTGGCCGGCCACTGTCTCGCCCGCATCGCCCGTCCCCCTCGCTCGTCCGCCGGTGATCCGGTCGTTCTCCGACGTTTCCGGTCGTTCTCCGACGATTTCCGGTCGCGCGAGTCTCCCAGCCCGCCCCGGCCGGGCACCAGCGTTACCGGCGGTTCGAACAAGCACCGTTACCCAACGGTCCGGCAGCCAATCTCGGGGTCCGCCCCGGAGTGGACCCCGAGGCCGGTGTCCACCCGCACGGGGAGGGCCTCCGGGTCCGAATCGGCACCACGGTGGACGGAAAACCGCAGGTCGCGGCGGGAGGATGGAGTCAGCCCGGTCGGACCGCCCGAACCGGCAGCACTCCTCGGAGGAGAAGATGAGCGTCCTCGCCCGTCCCCGTCACCACCGCATCATCGGCGGCGTCTGCGCCGGCATCGCCCAGCGTTTCGGGTTCACCCCGTGGACGGTCCGGACCATCTTCCTGGTGTCCTGCCTGCTGCCCGGCCCGCAGTTCCTGATCTACCTGGCCCTGTGGCTGCTGCTCCCGCAGGAGCCGTGACCCGCCCCGCCCGGAGCGACCGAACCCGGCCGGACCATGCCGAAGGGGCCGTCCCGCAGTGCGGGACGGCCCCTTCGGGCTCTGCTGCTGCGCGCCTTGACGCGGCGTCAGCCGCCCAGGCCGGGCAGGCCCGGCAGGCCGGGGGCGCCGCCACCGGTCGGGGTCAGGCCGCTCAGGGTGCCGACCACGCTGCCGACCGGGGTCTTGGCCAGGCCCTGGCCGCCGGGGATGGCGTCCAGGCCGCCCACCCGGGGGGCCGCCTCGGCCGCGGGCACGGCCTTCGGGTCGACCCCGCCCGGGCCGACGTGCTCGGCGACCGGCTGGGCCTGCTCGGAGGCGGCCGAGGCGGCGCCCGGGGCGGCGTTGCCCGCGGCCGGGTTGAGCGCGCCGGTCACGGTGCCGAGCTGGTCGGCGCCGGGCAGCTTGCTCACGGCACCGGTGGCGGCACCGGTCACGCCCGGGTTGGTGAGCGCGCCGGTCGGCAGTCCGAGGCCGCCGGGGGCGACCGGCGCGGCCGAGGCGGTGCCCGCGGCGACAGCGGCGGCGACGACGCCGAGCACGGCGGTGCCGGCGGCCTTCAGAGTGGCCTGCTTCATGTGTGCGTCCTCAGTCCTGGTCGGGGTCGGTGCGGGAAGCGGGCGCCCGGGGAATTCAGGGCACGGCCGTCACACCGAGTCAGCAGTGACCGGCTCACCGTAGTGAGAAGGCTGCTCACCGTTCAAAATCCGACCACTCCCCCGAGTGATAAGTCCGACCATCTCCATGGACGTTGACCACTCGGGGGGACGCCGTCACCGACCGGACGTCAGGCGCGCGGACCGAACAGCCACTCGGCCTTGAGCTCCGCGTAGCCCGGCTTGATCACGTCGTTGATCATCGCCAGCCGCTCGTCGAACGGCAGGAACGCCGACTTCATCGCGTTGACGGTGAACCACTCCAGGTCGCCCAGCGTGTAGCCGAACGCCTCCACCAGGTGCCCGAACTCGCGGCTCATGCTGGTGCCGCTCATCAGCCGGTTGTCGGTGTTGACGGTGACCCGGAACTTCAGCCGCGCGAGCAGCCCGACCGGGTGCTCGGCGTACGAGGCCGCGGCCCCGGTCTGCAGGTTCGAGGTCGGGCACATCTCCAGCGGCACCCGCTTGTCGCGCACGTACGCGGCCAGCCGCCCGAGCTCCACCCGGCCGTCCTCGCCGACCGTGATGTCGTCCACGATCCGCACGCCGTGGCCGAGCCGGTCAGCGCCGCAGCACTGCAGCGCCTCCCAGATCGACGGCAGGCCGAACGCCTCGCCGGCGTGGATCGTGAAGTGGTTGTTCTCGCCCTTGAGGTAGTCGAACGCGGCCTGGTGCCGGGTCGGCGGGTGGCCGGCCTCGGCGCCCGCGATGTCGAACCCGACCACGCCGCGGTCCCGGTGACGGTTCGCCAGCTCGGCGATCTCCTGCGAGCGCGCCGCGTGCCGCATCGCGGTCAGCAGCGTCCCGACCCGGATCCGGTGCCCGCGCGCCCGGGCGTTCGCCTCGCCCAGCCGGAAGCCCTCGTTGACGGCCTCCACCACCTCGTCGAGGCTCAGCCCGCCCTCCAGGTGCTGCTCCGGCGCGTACCGCACCTCGGCGTACACGACGCCGTCCGCCGCGAGGTCCTCCGCACAGTCCGCGGCGACCCGGACCAGCGCGGCCCGGGTCTGCATCACCGCGCAGGTGTGCGCGAACGTCTCCAGGTACCGCTCCAGCGACCCGGAGTCCGCCGCCTCCCGGAACCACTCCCCGAGCGCCTTCGGGTCCGTGCTCGGCAGGTTCCGGTAGCCGCACTCGGCAGCCAGTTCGACGATCGTCTCCGGCCGCAGCCCACCGTCCAGGTGGTCGTGCAGCAGCACCTTCGGCGCCCGGACGATCTGCTCCGACGCGGGAACGCGCGGGGCCGTGGTGCCCGCGTAGCCAGGGATCTGCTTCTCCATTGCCGGAGCATAGCGCCTACGCGCGTAGATCACCTACCGACCCCGCCGCACAGCAGCCACCCGTTCGCTGCCGCGCAGCGGAACGCTGCACTTCGACCTGCTCCCGCGCCACCGAAGCCCACCGCACGGACCCTGACCCCCGGCCCCTCCACGGAGCAGCCGTCCAGCCAGGACGCTGCCGCGCTGCGCAACGAAGCCCAGCCCGGCCGAGCCCCCAACTCCCCGCCACGGAGCAGAACCCCTCACCTCCCGCGCCCACCACGCTGCCGCACTTCGCGCAACGAAGCCCCGGCCCGATCGAGCCCCCCGGAGCGGACCCCGCACCCTCTGCGCGGCGGGCGTTCAGTCGTGGTCCAGGATGCTGCCGCGGCGGGACAGGACGAAGTCGCGGAAGGCTGCTGCCGGCGGGGTGAGGGGGCGGGTGGTGTGCCAGGCGAGGCCGATGGCCCGGCGGGTGCGGGGGGCGGTGACTTCGAGTTCGACGACGCCGGGGCGGGGAACCAGGGACGGGGGCAGGAGGGCGACGCCGAGGCCGGCGGCGACGAGGCCGCGGAGGGTCTCGACCTCCTCGCCCTCGAAGGCGATGCGCGGGGTGAAGCCGGCCTCGGCGCAGAAGCCCTCCATGATGTGGCGCAGCCCGTAGCCCTCCTCGACCGTCACCCAGGTCTCGTTCGCGACCTCGGCGAGGCGGATGCGGCGGCGGCCGGCCAGCCGGTGGTCCGCGGGGACGGTCAGGTAGAGCCGCTGCTCGTCGAGCGGACGGGCCGTCAGGTCGGGCGCGTCCGGGAGCGGGGAGACCAGGCAGAGGTCGAGTTCCCCGGCCCGCAGGCGTTCGAGCATCGCGGCGACGTAGTCCTGCACCAGCTGGAACCGCACCTGCGGGTGCCCGGCCCGGAAGCCGCGGAGCAGGGCGGGCACCGCGTCCGTCCCCATGGTGTGGAGGAAGCCGAACGCGACCCGGCCGGCGGCCGGATCGGCCTCCGCCCTGGCGGCCTCCGCGCCGCGTTCGACCTCGGCGAGGGCCCGTTCGACGGCGTCCAGCAGCAGCCGGCCGGCCCGGGTGAGGCGGACGGTGCGGCCCTGCCGGGCGAGCAGGTCGACGCCGAGTTCGGTCTCCAGTCGGGCGACCGCGCGCGAGAGCGTGGGCTGCGGCATGCCGAGCAGTTGCGCGGCCCGGGTGACGTGCTCCAGCCGGGCGACGGCCGCGAACTCGGCCAACTGCGGTGCGAGGCGCGTCACATCGGTGTCCGGACCGAGCTCCGCGAGGCGGACCGGCGCGGAGCTGCTCTCATGCGTCATGGCATGAATAATGGCTCATTCATGCATTGGACGCATGAACCGGCGCGGTCATAGCGTCGACGTCATGCAGCCCGCCAGTACCGAGGCGTTCGCGCCCGCTCCCGAATCCGTTTCCGTTTCCGACCTGCGCCTGCGCCCGGGCAGCCGGGACTTCCGCCGCGCCAACCTCGCCCTGTTCGCGGCGGGCGTCGCCACCTTCGTCCTGCTGTACTCCACCCAGGGCCTGCTGCCGGTGCTCTCCGCCGACCTCGACCTGACGCCCGGTCAGGCCAGCTGGACGGCCTCCGCGTCCACGCTCGGCCTCGCGCTCGCCCTGCTGCCCGCCAGCGCGCTGTCCGACCGCTACGGGCGCACCGCCGTGATGACGGCCTCCACGCTCGCCGCCGCGGTGCTCGCCCTCGCGCTGCCGTTCGCCCCCGACCTGACCACGCTGGTGGTGCTGCGGGCCGTCCAGGGCGCGGCCCTCGCCGGGCTCCCGGCCACCGCGATGGCCTACCTCGCCGAGGAGGTGCACCCGGCGGCGCTGGCCTCCGCGATGGGCCTGTACGTGGCCGGCAACTCGATCGGCGGGATGGGCGGACGCCTGGTCTCCGGCTGGGCCGCGGCCGCATGGGGCTGGCGCTGGGGCCTGGCCGTCTCGGCGGCGCTCGCACTGCTCGCCGTCCTCGCGTTCCGGCTGCTGATCCCCCGGGCCCGGCACTTCCGGCGGGCGCCGGTGGACGCGCGGGCGCTGGCCGCGACCGTCGCCGGGCACCTGCGCAACCCGCTGCTGCTGCGGCTGTACGCGCTCGGCATGCTGTTCATGGCGGTGTTCGGTGCGGTCTACAACACCGTGGGGTACCGGCTGGTCGCGGCGCCCTTCCACCTGCCGGAGTCGGTCGCCGCGTCGATCTTCGTGGTGTACCTGGTCGGCACGGCGTCCTCCGCCTCCGCGGGCCGGCTGACGGCGCGCTGGGGCCGCCGCGGCACCCTCTACCTGGCGATCACCACCACCACGGCGGGTCTGCTGCTCTCGCTGGCCGGCTCCCTGTTCTGCGCGATCCTGGGCCTGGTCCTGATCACCGCCGGCTTCTTCGCGGGCCACGCCACCGCGTCCTCCGCGGTGGGCCGCACCGCCACCACGGGCCGCGCCCAGGCCTCCGCGCTGTACCTGATCGCCTACTACCTCGGCAACAGCCTCGGCGGCACGATCGGCGCCGACGCCTACCACTCCACCGGCTGGTCCGGCACCGCCGCCGTCGCCCTCACCGCCATGGCCTGCGCGGCCGGCGTCACCCTCTACGCCACCCACCGCGCCACCGCGGCCCGCCGGGCGGTGGCCGTCGATACACTCCGGGCATGAGCGTCGACCCTGCCGCGTTCGCCAGGCTCCGCGAGATCGCCGATCAGCTGCCGCAGGTGCCGGGGATGGGGAAGGTCGAGATCGCGGACGGCCAGATCATCGTGATGTTGTCGCCGGTGAAGCGGCACGAACTCGCGGTCGTTCGCCTTGCTCAGCAGCTCAACGAGCAGCTTCCCCGGACCCACCCGGGCCACCTCGCCCATGGCGGGGCGGATCTGGAGGACCCGGGGCTGGGCCGGCTTCGGAACCCTGACCTGATGGTGTTCCCGGAAGCGGCTCTGGATACGGAGAAGCCCGCGCTGCTGCCCCACCAGGTGCTGATGGTCGTCGAGATCGTCTCGGCGTCCGATCCCGAGAACGACTACCGGGCCAAGGTCGCCGACTACGCCGCCATGGGCATCCCGCTCTACCTGCTGGTGGACCCCCGCAAGGGCACCGGCATCATCCACGACGAGCCGGGCTACGCCCGCCGCACCGATTTCGTCTTCGGGGACGTCATCACCGTCGGCCCCTGGACCCTCGACACCGGCGTCCTGCGCACGTACACCTGACCGGGCGCGCGCAGGACGCCGTGACGACCCGTCAGGCGATCCGGTCGAGGACGATCGGGGCCGGGGTGAACTGCGTGCCCGTCGGGGCGACGGTGATGGCGTCGGTGAGGGATTCGAGGGCGTAGGGGAAGCGCTCGGGGGTGTCGGTGTGGAGGGTGAGGAGGGGCTGGCCGGCGGTGACGGCGTCGCCGGGCTTGGCGTGGAGCTCGACGCCGGCGCCGGCCTGGACGGGGTCCTCCTTGCGGGCGCGGCCGGCGCCGAGGCGCCAGGCGGCGACGCCGACGGCGTAGGCGTCGAGGGCGGTGAGGACGCCGGTCGCGGGGGCGGGGACGACGTGGGTCTCGCGGGCGACGGGCAGGGGCGCGTCGGCGTCGCCGCCCTGGGCGGTGATCATGCGGCGCCAGTGGTCCATCGCGGAGCCGTCGCGGAGCGCGTCGGCCGGGTCCTTGCCGTGGACGCCGGCGGCGGCGAGCATCTCGCGGGCGAGCGCGAGGGTGAGTTCGACGACGTCGGCGGGGCCGCCGCCGGCCAGCACCTCCAGCGACTCGCGGACTTCGAGCGCGTTGCCGGCGGTGAGGCCGAGCGGGGTGGACATGTCGGTGAGCAGGGCGACCGTGGCGACGCCGGCGGAGCGGCCCAACCCGACCATGGTGCGGGCGAGTTCGCGGGCGTCGTCGAGGTTCTTCATGAACGCGCCGGAGCCGACCTTGACGTCCAGGACGAGGGCGCCGGTGCCTTCGGCGATCTTCTTGGACATGATCGAGGAGGCGATCAGCGGGATCGCCTCGACGGTGCCGGTGACGTCGCGCAGGGCGTAGAGCTTCTTGTCGGCGGGGGCGAGGCCGTCGCCGGCGGCGCAGATGACGGCGCCGCAGTCGCGCAGGACGGCGAGCATCTCGTCGTTGGAGAGCAGGGCCCGCCAGCCGGGGATGGACTCCAGCTTGTCGAGGGTGCCGCCGGTGTGGCCGAGGCCGCGGCCGGAGAGCTGCGGGACGGCGGCGCCGCAGGCGGCGACCAGCGGGGCGAGCGGGAGGGTGATCTTGTCGCCGACGCCGCCGGTGGAGTGCTTGTCGGCGGTGGGGACGCCGAGCGAGGAGAAGTCCATGCGCTCGCCGGAGCGGATCATGGCGTCGGTCCAGCGGCTGATCTCACGGGGCGTCATGCCGTTGAGCAGGATGGCCATGGCGAGGGCGGACATCTGCTCGTCGGCGACCTCGCCGCGGGTGTAGGCGTCGATCACCCAGTCGATCTGGGGGTCGGTCAGCTCGCCCCGGTCGCGCTTGGCCCGGATGACGGAGATGGCGTCCATGCAGGTGCTCCAGAGAGTGTGAAATGCGAAGAGTGCCGCGGGATGTCCTCCCGCGACACTCTACGCGCGTAACAACGCAATCAGCCAGGGAAACCCGGCCGGTCTACAGCTTGTCCGGCCCGAACGCGTCCGGCAGGACCTCGCTCATCGGCCGCACCCCGGACGGCAGTTCGACCAGCAGGTCCGGCCCGCCGTGCTCGAACAGCAGCTGGCGGCAGCGCCCGCACGGCATCAGCAGCTCGCCGGCGCCGTCCACGCAGGTGAACGCCGTCAGCCGGCCGCCGCCGGTGGCGTGCAACGCGGAGACCAGGCCGCACTCGGCGCACAGGCCGAGGCCGTAGGAGGCGTTCTCCACGTTGCAACCGGTCACCGTGCGGCCGTCGTCGACCAGCGCGGCCGCCCCGACGGGGTACTTGCTGTAGGGCGCGTACGCGTGGCGCATCGCCTCGCGGGCCGCGGTCCGCAGCGCCTCCCAGTCCACCTCGGTCACTTGGCCTGTCCCTTGCGGTAGATCTGGCCGTCGGCCTTGGGCATTCGCAGCCGCTGCGCGGCGAGCGCGAGCACCACCAGGGTGATCACGTACGGGGTGGCGACGATCAGCGGGCGCTGGACGGCGTCCGTGGTGGCGTACCAGAGGGCGACGCCGCCGGCCACCACCAGGCTGATCGCGCCGGCCACGAAGCGGCGGCGGTAGAAGTGCCACAGCGCGAGCGCCGTCATCGCGATGGCGACCACCAGCAGCAGCACGTGCACCGAGTCGGCGTCGCGCAGCTGGAGGCTGTCGGTGAAGCCGAACAGGCCCGCGCCGGCGGCCAGGCCGCCCGGCATCCAGTTGCCGAAGATCATCGCGGCCAGGCCGATGAAGCCGCGGCCCTGGGTCTGGCCGTCCCGGTAGAAGTGCGCCGCGACCAGCGACAGGTACGCGCCGCCGAGACCGGCGAAGGCGCCGGAGCTGATCACCGCGAGGTACTTGTACTTGTAGACGTTGACGCCCAGCGACTCGGCGGCGGTCGGGTTCTCGCCGCAGGAGCGCAGCCGCAGGCCGAACACGGTGCGCCAGAGCACGAAGTAGCTGGCGACCAGGAACGCGGCGGCGATCAGGGTGACCACCGACAGGTCGGTGACCACGCCGCGGACGATGCCGGCCACGTCGGAGACCAGGAACCAGTGGTGCTTCTCGACGCCGTCCAGCCAGCTCGACAAGCCGGGGACGGTGAACGAGGGCAGCGAGTCGGCCGGCGGCGACTGGTTCGCACCGGCGCCGTCCGCCACGTAGTCCTTGTAGTAGATCCGGTTCATGTACGCGCAGATGCCGGGGATCAGCAGGTTGATGCCGACGCCGGACACGATGTGGTCGACGCCGAAGGTGACGGTGATCAGCGCGTGCAGCAGACCGCCGAGCGCGCCGCCGACCATGCCGGCCAGCAGGCCCACCCACGGGTTGACCAGGAAGCCGCCCCAGGCGCCGCAGAACGTGCCGGCCACCATCATGCCTTCGAGGCCGATGTTGACCACGCCGGCGCGCTCGGACCACAGGCCGCCGAGGCCGGCCATCGCGATCGGCACGGCGGAGGACAGCGCGGCGGAGATCTGGCCGGAGGAGGTCAGGCCGTGGTTGCCGGTGATCGCGCCGACCACGGCGAACAGCAGCAGGGCGGCCGCGATCAGCAGCAGCACCACCGGCCAGGTCAGCTTGGACTTCTTCTTCGCGGGCTGGGCCGGCGACTTCGGCTTGGCGACAGCGGTGCTCATGCCGCCACCTCCTTCTGGGCGGCCGCGGCAGCCTGCGCGGCGAGCTCGGCGCCGACCTTCTGCTGCTGGCGCTTGAGGCCGAAGCGGCGCACCAGTTCGTAGGCCACGACGACGCAGATGACGATGGTGCCCTGGATCACCGGGATGATCTCGGACGGGTAGTCGCCCCGGGTGGGCAGCTGGGCGCCGGAGGCGTCCAGGAAGGCGAACAGCAGCGCGGAGAACGCGATGCCGATCGGGGTGTTGCGGCCGAGCAGGGCCACCGAGATGCCGACGAAGCCGAGGCCGGTCTGCACGTTCTGGCCGAAGTACGGGGTGTTCTGCATCAGTTCGGGCAGGCCGACCAGGCCGGCCAGCGCGCCGGAGACCACGATCGAGGTGATCACCATGCGCTTGACGTTCACGCCGGACGCCTTGGCGGCGGACTCCGAGCGGCCGGTGGCGCGCAGGTCGAAGCCGAACCGGGTGCGGTTCAGGGTGAACTGGAAGACCACGCCGACCAGCACCGCGATCACGATGAAGCCCCACAGGGTGCCGCCCTGCGTCTCGAACGAGAAGAAGTGGCTGGACTCGGAGATCTTCGCGGTCTGGATCGAGTTGGTGGTGCCGCTGGTCTTCGGGGCCAGGATGCCCGGCACCAGCAGCACGCCGATCACGGCGGTGGCGATGGCGTTCAGCATGATGGTCGAGATGACCTCGCTGACGCCCCGGTAGACCTTCAGCAGGCCGGCGATCGACGCCCACAGGCCGCCGACGAACATCGCGACGATCAGCAGCAGCGGGATCTGCAGGAAGGCCGGCAGGTCGATCTGGGTGCCGACGAACGCGGCGAACATCATGGCCAGCTTGTACTGGCCCTCGATGCCGATGTTGAACAGGTTCATCCGGAACCCGAACGCGGCGGCGGCCGCGGCCAGGTAGTAGACGGTCGCCTTGTTCAGGACGGCGACCTGGCCGTCCGAGGCGGTGCCGTAGTTCCACATGATGGTGAACGCGTCGAACGGGTCGCGGCCGGAGACCGCGAGCAGCGTGCCGGCGATGATCACCGACAGCAGCACGGCCAGCACGGGAGCGGCCAGGGCGAGCCCGATCCGCTCCAGGTCGATCCGCTGCGAGAGCGGCCGCTTGGCCGCTTCCGCAGCCGGGGGGTTGGGACTGGTCATGTGGCTACTCCCCCGCCTGCTCGTCGTCGGCGGTGTCGGTGGACGGTCCCCGGTCGGACGCCGCCTCGGTGCCTTCGGCGGCGAGCGCCTGGGCGGCGGCGACGGCCTCCGGGTCGGAGGCGATGTGACCGGTCGCGGCGCCGGTCATCGCGGTGCCGAGGTCCTCGGCGGTGACGGTGGCCGGGTCGGCGTCGGCGACCAGCGCGCCGCGGTAGATCACCCGGATGGTGTCGGACAGGCCGATCAGCTCGTCGAGGTCGGCGGAGATCAGCAGCACCGCGAGGCCCTCGCGCTGCGCGGAGCGGATCTGCTCCCAGATCTGCGCCTGCGCGCCGACGTCCACGCCGCGGGTCGGGTGGGCGGCGATCAGCAGCTTCGGGTCGTGGCTCATCTCGCGGCCGATGATCAGCTTCTGCTGGTTGCCGCCGGACAGCGACGCCGCGGTGACCTCGATGCCGGGGGTGCGGACGTCGTACTGCTCGACGATCCGCTGGGTGTCGGCGCGGGCGCCGGCCGGGTCGAGCAGCAGCCCCTTGGAGTTGGGCCGCTCGGTGACGTGGCCGAGGATCCGGTTCTCCCAGAGCGGGGCCTCCAGCAGCAGGCCGTGCCGGTGCCGGTCCTCCGGGATGTAGCCGATGCCGGCCTCCCGGCGGGTCCGGGTCAGGGCGCCGGTGAGGTCGGCGCCGTCCAGCGTGACGGTGCCGGCGTCCAGCGGCAGCATGCCCATGATCGCCTCGACCAGTTCGGCCTGGCCGTTGCCCTCGACGCCGGCGATGCCGAGGATCTCGCCCTTGCGGATGCGCAGCGAGATGTCGTCCAGCACCACGCGCTCGACTCCCTCGGCGTCCGGCTTGGCGATCCGCAGGCCCTCGACCTTGAGCATCTCCACGTCGGTGACGGTGGACTCGCGGCTCTCCGGGGAGGGCAGTTCGGCGCCGACCATCAGCTCGGCGAGCTGACGGGCCGTCACGGTGCGCGGATCGGCGTCGCCGACCGTGGTGCCGCGGCGGATCACGCTGATCGCGTCGGCGACCGAGAGCACCTCGTGCAGCTTGTGCGAGATGAAGATGACGGTGACGCCCTCGGCCTTGAGCTCGCGCAGGTTGTCGAACAGCGCGTCGACCTCCTGCGGGACCAGCACCGCGGTCGGCTCGTCGAGGATCAGGATCCGGGCGCCGCGGTACAGCACCTTGAGGATCTCGACCCGCTGCCGGTCGGCGACGCCGAGGTCCTCGACCAGCTCGTCCGGCCGGATGTCCAGGCCGTACTGGTCGGAGAGCTCGCGGATCCGGGCCTTGGCCTTCGCGCCGATGCCGTACAGCTTCTCGCCGCCGAGGACGATGTTCTCCCAGACGGTGAGGTTGTCCGCCAGCATGAAGTGCTGGTGCACCATGCCGATGCCGCGGGCGATCGCGTCGCCGGGGGTGGAGAACTCCACCTGCTCGCCGTCGATGGCGATGGTGCCCTCGTCCGGCTTCTGCATCCCGTAGAGGATCTTCATCAGGGTGGACTTGCCGGCGCCGTTCTCGCCCATCAGGGCGTGCACGGTGCCGCGCTGCACGGTGATGTCGATGTCGTGGTTGGCCACCACGCCGGGGAAGCGCTTGGTGATGCCGCGCAGTTCGACGGCCGGTGTCGCCGTCCCCGCGCTGGGGGTGCCGCCGGGAGAGGCGGAGTCGGAGGGGGTGATGGCGATCTCCTGCTGGTCGTCGGGCGCTTCGTCGCGCTGGAGGCTCAGGGGGTCGGCTGGAGGCTCGGGGGCCCGGGGTGGCGGCCGCCGGACGGGCACCGGGACGACCGGTGCGGAGACGGGCAGGGGCCCGGTGGATGCGCTGGGCGCATCCGTCCGAGCCCCTTCCGTGCGATGTGTCAGACCACGCGCCGCCCCGTGGGCGGGCGGCGCCGTTGCAGGGCGTCAGCCCTTACGGAGCGGTCGGAACCTTGGTGGCGCCGCTGGTGATCTGCTGGGTGGCGGCGTCGATCTTGGCCTTGATGTCGTCGATGTAGCCACCGGTGGTGGCCAGCGAGACGCCGCCGTCCTTCAGGTCGAAGTTCTTGACGCCGGACTGCACGTTGCCGTCCTTGACCGACTTGACGAAGGAGAACACGGCGGTGTCCACGTTCTTCACCATCGAGGTGAGGATGTGGTCCTTGTACTTGTCGAGGGCCGGCTGCTTGGCCTGGTCGGAGTCGACGCCGATGGCCCACTTGGTGCCCTGGGCGGTGGCGACGGCCTCGATGGCGCCGCTGCCGGAGGAGCCGGCGGCGGAGTAGATGACGTCCGCGCCCTTGTCGAGCTGGCCCTGCGCGGCCTGCTTGCCCTTGCCCGGGTCGGCGAAGCCGGTGAAGTCCGGCGGGGTGGTCAGGTAGGTGACCTCGACCGCGATGCTCGGGTCGACGGACTTGGCGCCCGCGGTGTAGCCGGCCTCGAACTTCTTGATCAGCTCGGACTGCACGCCGCCGATGAAGCCGATGTGCTTGGTCTTCGACTTGTTGGCCGCGGCCACGCCCGCCAGGAACGAGCCCTGCTCCTCCGAGAAGGTCAGCGAGGTCACGTTGGACGGCTGGTCGGGCGAGTTGGAGTCGATGATCGCGAACTTGACGTTCGGGTTGTCCTTGGCGACCTTGTTGACCGCGTCCTGGTAGACGAAGCCGACCGCGATGACCGGGTTGAAGCCGCTGGTGACCAGGGACTTCAGGCGCTGCTCCTTGTCGCCCTCCGACTCGCCGGACTTGGCCTCGGCCTCGTTGATGACGGCGCCCAGGTCGGACTTGGCCTTGTCCAGACCACGCGCGGCCGAGTCGTTGAAGGACTGGTCACCGCGGCCGCCGATGTCGTAGGCCATGCCGACCTTGAGACCGGAGCCGCCGCCGGCGGAGGCGGTGTTGTTGTCGGTGCTCTTTGCGCCGCAGGCGGCGAGCGAGGCGATGCCCAGGGAACCCGAGAGCACGGCCGCGGCGAGCTTGAGTGAACGGCGCAAGGGAGTTTCTCCTTCTCACACACCCGGTTGGCGTGGTCGAGCGCCACCGTAACGCGCGTAGAACACGGTTGTGTTACGGCCTGCACGGGCCTGGGTGTTGTTATCAAAATGTGGTCGTACGCCCGGGCAAATCCGGACATAGCCGCACACTTGTTCAACTCCCGTTCCGCTACTGGCTGGTATCGGTCCACCACGGTACGCCTCCCCGCCCGGCCCCGAGAAGGAGCCGCGCCGACCCCTCGGCGCGGCTCCGGAGCGGGCGGGGAAGCGCCGGAATCAGCTCAGCCCGACCCAGAACATCTGCACCGTGCCATCGTCGTTCCGGTTCTGCGCCGGGTCGAAGGAGGCCGGCAGCGAGCCGGCCGAACCGGGCAGCGAGGCCACCCGGTAGGTGGCCGGCGTGAGCCCGGCGTTCAGGAACGCGCCCGGGTTGGGGAACGTCGAACCCCGGGCGAAGGACGGCGGGTTGGAGCCGTTGGCCAGCAGCGCCACCCAGTGGAAGCCGGGGCCGAGGGTGACCGGCCCGGTCAGCGGCATCCGGCACAGCGCGTTCACCCCGGTCGACCACGCGGAGGCCTGGTCCGCGGCGGTGCGGGCCAGCAGCTTGCCGGTGCGGTCGTACACGCCGGCCTGGTTGCCGGCGCCGAACCCGCTGCCGGTCCCCGCCAGCAGCACCGAGACCGCCGAGACGGTGACCGGCTGGTGCGTCTCCACCCGCACCAGGTAGACGTTGCCCGAGCTCAGCCGGCTGCTCAGGTCGGTCGCCGCGGCCGGGTCGAAGGACCAGGTGCCGAAGCCCGAGTCGGCGGGCTGCGGCGCGTTGCCGACCGGGGTGATCGCGGGCGACGGCACGTTGTAGCTGACGCCCGCGCTCGTGGTCCGGTTGTGCATGGTGGTGCCGGTGTCGACCACCGCGCCCGCGTCGTCGCGGACGCTCGCCACCGTGCCGGTGAGCACGCAGCCGGTGAGCAGCACCCGCAGCGCCCGGTCGGCGTACACGCCGTAGTCGGGGGCGAGCAGCCCGCCGGGCGCGTCGTCGCCGGAGACGTGGGTGGCGCAGCCGGTCAGCGCGACCGGGAGGGCGGGGGTGCCGCCGGCCGGGGCGGTGATCCGGAAGCCCGCGTAGCCGCCCGGGTTGGCGTTGTCGTTGCGGCCGTCGCGGCTGGCCTGGCAGCCGGTCAGGGTGATGACGTGCGGCGCGGGCGAGTGGGTCGGGTCGTTCTGCGGGCTCTCGACCAGCCAGCCGTTGAGGCGGTTGCGGTCGGTCTGGCACTCGGTGAAGCCGACCGTCCCGCACTTGCCGGTGACGTGGAAGCCGTTGCCGTCGTTCCAGGTGGCCCGGACGCCGGTGAAACCGGTGGCGCCGATGCCGGCGAAGGACCAGCCGTCGCCGCCGTTGGCCGCGGCCTCGCAGGAGTCCAGCATGGAGTCGGCGAAGGCGAACGCCGCCCCGCCGCTGTTCTCGGAGCGCCAGCCGCCGAACTTGTTGGCCTCCAGGGAGACGTGCGAGACCTCCCAGCCCCCGGGGAAGCCGTCCGCGGTGGAGTCGGTGTGCACCGCGTAGCCGTGGAAGTTGAAGATGCCGACGTTGTCCAGCCGGACGGCCTTGATCTGGCCCTTGGCGGTCAGGCCGTCAACGGTGCCGCCGTTGGTCCCGTTGTCGGTGGTGCGGGCCGAGCTGAGCACCAGGTTCCGCAGCCGGGCGCCGTTGCCGTCCAGCCGGATCAGCGTGGAGCCGGTGAAGGCGCCCCACTTGGGCTTGATGAACACCGGCGGCACCGGTCCGCCACTGGCGTTCTTCGGCAGGTAGCCCCACCAGCGGCTGCCGAGCGTGCCGGCCAGCGTGATGTGGCCGGGCACGGCGACGGTCTTGCCGACCACGTACTGCCCGGCCGGGAAGTACACGACGCCGCCGGGCGGGCAGGCGGCGATCGCCGCGGTGATGGCGTTCCAGTCGTCGGTGTTGCCGTCGCCGAGGGCGCCGTACTGCTTGACGTTGAACCAGTCGACGGGCGGCGCGGCCGGGTCGGCGGCGGCCGCGCCGGGTGCCGCGGCCAGGCCGGCGGCGGCGGTGGCGCCGGCGGCCCCGGCGGCGAACAGGAGTCTGCGGCGGGTGCTGTGCACGGTTTCGGGTCCCCTCCCTGGTGATCGTTTGCGCGGCCGATTCGACCACGGAACGACCGCCCGGGGAAGGGCGCCCGACGGCTGACGCCGGATCAGGTCCGGGCGTGCTCCAGGGCCAGCGAGGCGAACAGTTCGACGCCGATGCCGATGGCCCGCTCGTCCGCGTCGAAGTCGCCCTGGTGGAGGTCGCGGACGCCCTTCTCGTCGGGGCCGCGGACGCCGAGGCGGGCGAGCGCGCCGGGGGCGTGCTCCAGGTACCAGGAGAAGTCCTCGCCGCCCAGGCTCTGCTCGGTCGGCTCGACCACCGGGCCGCGGCCGTCGGCGAACCGGGCGTTCATCGCGGTCTCCAACTGGTCGATGGAGTCGGCCTCGTTGACCACCGGCGGGACGCCGCGGTGGTAGTCCAGCGTCCACTTGGCGCGGTGCGTCTCGGCGAGGAGCGCGACCAGGTCCTCCAGCACCTCCGGGGCCTGCCGCCAGCCCGCCAGCTCCAGGCAGCGGACGGTGCCCTCCAGTTCGGCGTGCTGCGGGATCACGTTCGGCGCGGAGCCGGCCGCGATCCGCCCCCACACCAGCGACACGCCCCAGCGCGGGTCCATCCGCCGGGCCAGCCCGGCGGGCGCCTCGGCGGCGAGCTTGGCGACCGCGGTGACCAGGTCGGTGGTCAGGTGCGGGCGGGCGGTGTGCCCGCCCGGGCCGTCCACGCTGATCATCACCTTGTCGCAGGCCGAGGTGATCGCCCCGGTCTTCAGGCCGATCCGGCCGACCTGCACCTTGGGGTCGCAGTGCACCGCGAAGATCCGGCCGACGCCTTCCATCCCGCCGGCCGCGATCACGTCCAGCGCGCCGCCCGGCATCATCTCCTCGGCGGGCTGGAAGATCAGCCGGACCGGACGGGTCAGCTCCCCCGCGGCCAGCGCCTCGGCCAGCACCAGGCCGGTGCCGAGCACCACCGCGGTGTGCACGTCGTGCCCGCAGGCGTGCGCCCGGCCGGGCAGCGTGGAGCGGTACGGGACGTCCTTCTTGGCGTCGTCGATCGGCAGCGCGTCGATGTCGGCGCGGAACGCCAGCAGCGGGGTGCCGGGGGCGGTGCCCGGCGGCACCAGGTCGACCAGCAGGCCGGTGCCGCCCGGGAGCACCCGCGGTTCCAGCCCGGCGGCCAGCAGTCGCTCGCGGAGCAGCCGGGTGGTGCGGAACTCCTGGCGGCCGAGCTCCGGGTGCCGGTGGAGGTCACGTCGCAGGTCGACCAGCTCGGCCTGGTGGGCCGCCACTCGGGCGCGGAGGCCGGGCAGGGGGCGGACGGCGGTGACGGTGGCGGCGGCTGCCGGCTGAGGATCGTTCACGCTTGACAAGAGTAGGCCGGTGGTGGGGTTTTGGCCTGCCTTCCGGCGAAGTTCTCACCGTTTGGATGCATACCGGCCCCCAGGGTGGGTATGACTCGTCGATTCGGCCCGCCCCTGTGTTCGGGCTCCTTCGTGTGCAACGACCTGCACCGGCCGCCGGACACGGCGATCGCCCCGCCCGGCGCCCCCGGCCCGCCCCGGCCCAACCTTTCCCCCCGATCGAGTCATGGCGCGGTAAAGCTTTCGGGCGCGCTCTTGAGTGACGCACAGCAGTCCGAATAGACAGCTTCCGCACAGTCAACTCCGGTGCCGCGGTGGGCTGCCAACCGCCTGCGGCGCGCCTCGTCACGCCCTCACGAGGGGCTGCTGACGCTCCATCGAACCGAGAAGGGGGGACCGACGTGCCCATATCGCGCAATCGGCTCGCCAAGAGCATCGCTCCGGCCACCGTCGCGGCCGCACTGATCCTCACCACCCTCGGCGCGGCCGTTCCGGCCTCCGCCGCCACCCCCGTGGGCGACACCGCCCGCGCCCTGCCGGGCACCCACCCGGACTGGGCCACCCGCAGGCCGACGCGGGCGCGGCCGACGCCGCCGCCCCGGCGACCGCGCGGATCTACCTGGCCGGACGCGACGCGAGTGGCCTCGCCGCCCTCGCCCAGGCCGTCTCCGACCCCCACTCGTCCGCCTACGGCCAGTACCTGACGTCCACTCAGGTCCAGGCGAAGTTCGGCGCGACCCCGGAGCAGGTCAAGGCCGTCACCGACTGGGTGTCCGGCGCGGGCCTCACGGTCTCGGCCGGCAACGCCCACTACGTGCAGGTCTCCGGCTCCACCGCCGCGATGTCCAAGGCGTTCGGCACCGGCTTCCACAACTACCGCACCGCGGACGGCACCCACCGGGCGCCGACCGCCGACGCGAAGGTCCCGGCCTCGGTGTCCGGCGCCGTGCTGGCCGTCTCCGGCCTGGCCGACGCGATCCACAAGAACAGCTCGTCCGCCACCTCGGTCCGCGAGGCCGAGAAGAGCGCGAACGCCAAGCTGGCCGGCCCGGACAAGAAGGACCCGGCGACCCTGCCGACCGTCCCGACCTGCTCCGAGGACGGCTACGGTTCGAAGATCGCCAAGGGCGCTCCCGAGGGCTACGAGAAGAACGAGCCGTTCGCCCCCTGCTCCTACGTGCCGTCCCAGCTCCGCAAGGCCTACGGCGTCACCGACGCCAAGGTCGGCGGCAAGGGCGCCCGCGTCGCCATCATCGACGCCTACGGCCTGTCCACCATGGAGCAGGACGCCAACCACTTCTCCACCCTGCACGGCGACCAGCCGTTCAAGCCGGGCCAGTACACCGAGTACGTCACCCCGGACAAGTGGACCCACGAGGCGGAGTGCGGCGGCGCCGACGGCTGGGCCGGCGAGGAGGCGCTCGACGTCGAGATGGTGCACGGCCTCGCGCCGGACGCCAACGTCGTCTACGTCGGCGGCAACTCCTGCTACGACGAGGACCTGTACGACGCCATGGCCAAGGTCGTGGACGAGCACCTCGCCGATGTCGTCTCCAACTCGTGGGGCGAGATCATGCACGGCACCAGCGGCGACATCGACCCCGCCGTGGTGGCCGCCGACAACCAGATCTTCCAGCTGGGCGCCGTCACCGGCATCGGCTTCACCTTCTCCTCCGGCGACTGCGGCGACAGCTCCCCGGGCGCGGCCGCCACCGGCGTCAACTGCCAGGCCGACACCAACCAGGCGCAGGCCGACTGGCCGTCCGCCTCCCCGTGGGTCACCTCGGTCGGCGGCACCGCCCTCGAACTGGGCGACAAGGACGGCAAGTACGCCCACGAGGTCTCCATGGGCGACCGCCGCTCGGTGCTCTCCGCCGACCAGAAGTCCTGGAGCCCGATGCCGGGCAACTTCTACTTCGGCGGCGGCGGCGGTGTCTCCAAGGACTTCGCCCAGCCGTGGTACCAGCAGGGCGTCGTGCCGGACAGCATCAGCAAGACCGCTGCCGACGGCACCAAGTCCAAGACCCCGCTGCGCGCCACCCCGGACATCGCGATGAGCGGTGACCTGGTCGCCGCCACCCTGGTCGGCTACACCTCCGGCGGCGCCTACAGCGAGGGCGGCTACGGCGGCACCTCGGTGTCCGCCCCGGAGACCGCGGCGATGTTCGCCAACGCGATCGAGACCCGCGGCGGCCGCGCCCTCGGCTTCGCCAACCCGGCGCTGTACGACCGGGCCTCCACCAACGCCTTCCACGACGTGGACGACAACGCCGTCAAGACCAAGCGCGGCAACGTCGTCGACCTGGGCGTCGTCAACGGCACCCTGCGCGTCCGGCTGTACAAGATCGGCGCCGACTACGGCCTGTCGGCCTCCAGCGGCTACGACACCGCCACCGGCCTGGGCTCCCCGGGCAAGGGCTTCTTCAAGTCCTTCGCGCTCAAGAAGTAAGCACCGCCGAGCAGTCGAGGGGTGCGGGGATCTCCCCGCACCCCTCGTCGGCGTTCCGCGACCCGCGCGGCGTCAGAACCGGTCCACCGGGGTGTACGTCCCCCAGACGCCGCGCAGCGCGTCGCAGACCTCGCCGACGGTGGCCCGGGCGGCCAGCGCCTCCTTCATCGGGTACAGCACGTTGTCGCTGCCCTCGGCGGCCTTGCGCAGCGAGGTGAGCGCCCGGTCCACCGCCGAGGAGTCCCGGTCGGCGCGCAGCCGCCGGAGCCGCTCGGCCTGCTGGGCCTCGATCGCCGGGTCGACCCGCAGCGGCTCGTAGGGCTCCTCCTCGGCGAGCTGGAAGCGGTTGACGCCGACCACGGTCCGCGCGCCGGAGTCCTGCTCCTGCTGGATCCGGTAGGCGGTGCGCTCGATCTCGCTCTTCTGGTAGCCCTGCTCGATCGCGGCGACCGCGCCGCCCATGTCCTCCACCTTGGCCATCAACTCCAGCGCGGCGGCCTCGAGTTCGTCCGTCATCGCCTCGACGACGTAGGAGCCGGCGAACGGGTCGACGGTGGCGGTGATGTCGGTCTCGAAGGCCAGCACCTGCTGGGTCCGCAGCGCGAGCCGGGCGGACTTCTCGGTCGGGAGGGCGATCGCCTCGTCGAAGGAGTTGGTGTGCAGCGACTGCGTCCCGCCGAGGACGGCGGCGAGCGCCTGCACCGAGACCCGGACCAGGTTGACCTCGGGCTGCTGGGCGGTCAGCTGGACGCCGGCGGTCTGGGTGTGGAAGCGCAGCATCTGCGACTTGGGGTTCTTCGCGCCGAACTCCTCCTTCATGACGCGGGCCCAGATCCGGCGCGCGGCACGGAACTTGGCGACCTCCTCCAGCAGCGTGGTGCGGGAGACGAAGAAGAAGGACAGCCGCGGCGCGAAGTCGTCGACGTCCATGCCGGCGGCGACCGCGGTCCGCACGTACTCGATGCCGTTGGCGAGGGTGAAGGCGATCTCCTGCGCGGGGTTCGCCCCGGCCTCGGCCATGTGGTAGCCGGAGATGGAGATGGTGTTCCACTTGGGGATCTCGGCCCGGCAGTACTGGAACACGTCGGCGATCAGCCGCAGCGAGGGCTTCGGCGGGAAGATGTACGTGCCGCGGGCGATGTACTCCTTGAGCACGTCGTTCTGGATGGTGCCGGTGAGCCTGCCGCTCGGCACGCCCTGGGCCTCGCCGACCAGCTGGTAGAGCAGCAGCAGCAGCGAGCCGGGCGCGTTGATGGTCATCGAGGTGGAGACCTCGCCCAGCGGGATGCCGCCGAACAGGACGCTCATGTCCTCGACGCTGTCGACGGCGACGCCGACCTTGCCGACCTCGCCGTGCGAGATCGCGGCGTCCGAGTCGTATCCCATCTGGGTGGGCAGGTCGAAGGCCACCGACAGGCCCATGGTGCCGTTCGCGATGAGCTGCTTGTAGCGGGCGTTGGACTCGGCGGCGGTGCCGAAGCCTGCGTACTGGCGCATCGTCCACGGCTTGCCGGTGTACATGGTCGGGTACACGCCGCGGGTGAAGGGGTACTGGCCGGGGGTGCCGAGGCGGCTCGCGGCGTCGAAGCCGGCCAGGGTCTCGGGGCCGTACACCGGCTCGATCGGCAGGCCCGACTCGGTGCGGCGGGGCTCGGCTGCCATGGGGGTCCTCCGCGGAAGATGGTGAAGGGTTAGCGCCGATCAACGGCTCGGCTGGATACGCAATGTAGTCGTGCCCCTCACGGCCAGACAGATGCCACGGCTGGGAGCTTGCTCACAACACCGCCCGGCCGCTCCTTGGGATGATCGCTGCACCGAACACCGGGCCGAACACACGAGGAGTGGGACATGAGCGAGCAGAAGGTGGCCGTGGTCACCGGCGCCAGCAGCGGCATCGGGGCGGCGACCGCCCGGCGGCTGGCCGCGGACGGCTTCCGGGTGGTGCTGACCGCCCGCCGCACCGAGCGGATCGAGGCGCTGGCGAAGGAGCTCGGCGCCCGCGCGTTCACCCTGGACGTGACCGACCGGGCCGCGGTGGACGCGTTCGCCGCCGAGGTCGGCCGGGTGGACGTGCTGGTGAACAACGCGGGCGGCGCGATCGGCGCGGACAGCGTCGAGGCCGGCGACCCGGCGGACTGGCGCACCATGTACGAGGTCAACGTGCTCGGCGTGCTGCACCTGACCCAGGCGCTGCTGCCCGCGCTGCGCGCCACCGGGGACGGCACCGTGCTGATCGTGTCCTCGACGGCGGCGCTGGCCGCGTACGAGGGCGGCGGCGGCTACGTGGCGGCCAAGCACGCCGTCCACTCGGTGGCGCAGACCCTACGCCTCGAACTCGTGGGCGAGCCGCTGCGGGTGATCGAGATCGCGCCGGGCATGGTGAAGTCCGAGGGCTTCGCGCTGACCAGGTTCCGCGGCGACCGGGAGAAGGCGGAGGCGGTGTACGCGGGCGTCGCCGAGCCGCTGACCTCGGAGGACGTCGCCGACACCATCTCCTGGGCGGTGACCCGCCCGCCGCACGTGAACATCGACCTGCTGGTGGTCCGGCCGCGCGCGCAGGCCGCCAACCACAAGGTGCACCGGGCCGGTTGAACCGCGGCCCACGGGGAGCGGTCGGGAACGCGAACGGCGGCGGGTCACAACTTGATAGCTCGAACGGATGAAATCGGCCCGCCGCCTCCCCAACTGATGAACCCTCAACTACCGTGGAGGCGCTGCCCCGCCGAGCCGCAACGGCCCCGCGCGGCGGCGCCACCGCACGCTTCCCCTGTCTCTGCAGCATCCCCCCTTCCCGCCCTCACGAGGAGGATCCGCTGGCCAGCGACATCCCGCCGCAGCGCCTGGACGCGCGGACGGACCCGTCCCTGCTGGGACTCCACCGGTTCAACGAAGCCGACTCCGGCGCCGTCGAGGAGGCGCTGCTCGCGTGCTGCGGCAGCCACCGCTGGGCGCTGCGCCTGACCGCCCACCGCCCGTACCCCGACATCCCGTCGCTGCTCGCGGCCGCCAGCGAGGCCAGCTACGACCTCCGCCCGGCGGACCTCGCCGAGGCGCTGGCGGACGAGAGCTGGATGCCGCAGCCGCTGCTCGGCATGCGCGCCCCCGGCAGCCAGGCGGCGCACACCGCGCTGCGGGCCGCGCACGCCGCGTACGAGGCGCGGTTCGGCCACGTCTTCGTGGTCTGCCTGGAAGGGGTGGACCCGGAGGAGATGCTGGACGCGGTGCTGACCTCGATCCGCACCCGGCTGGCCAACGACCCGGACGAGGAGCGCCTGATCTCGGCCGAGGAGCTGCGGCGGATAGCGCTGTCCCGGCTGGAGCACCTGGTGGCCGTGAAAAGCTGACCCCGCGTCGGCTCTTCGCGGCCCGCCGCGCGGCGCCGCTTCATTCCTCGGAGTGAACGCGCCGGCGCCGGGGCCCCGGCCACCCGTTCGGTGCACACGGGGCGCGCACGCGCGGTCACGGAGCGTCGGAGTTCCCGTTCCGATTAGGCCGTGCGTGCCTGTTTGATCACACCAGGGGCCCCCGACGGCGGCGGGGGACGGCGCGTCGATAGGATGCTCGCGGCCGGTGGACCGTATCCGGCCGGGCTGACCGACAGAAAGCCGGCCGAGCCCCCAAACCGCTTCCGGAGGGTTTTCCGTGCCGGCTGGAACGCTGTACCGCGGCCGGGAAGGCATGTGGAGCTGGGTGGCTCACCGAGTCACCGGCGTCCTGATCTTCTTCTTCCTGTTCGCACATGTCCTGGACACCGCCCTGGTGCGGGTGTCGCCCGAGGCGTACGACTCGGTGATCGCCACGTACAAGATGTGGCTGGTGAACCTGATGGAGTACGGCCTGGTGGCCGCCATCCTGTTCCACGCCCTGAACGGCCTCCGGGTCGTCGCCGTGGACTTCTGGGCCAAGGGCCCGAAGTACCAGAAGCAGATGCTGTGGACCGTGGTCGGCATCTGGATCGTCCTGATGGGCGGCGCCTTCTACCCCGTTCTGCAGCACACCCTTCGCACCTGGTTCGGGGGCTGATCCCGCATGTCCGCTGAGACCAAGGACCTGGTGGTCCCCTCCCTGCAGGCCCACACGGGCCAGGGCCTGGGCACCGGCAACCCGGCCGACGCCTTCGTGGTGGAGCCCGCCCGGGCCCGCACGAAGAAGACCCCGCGCCGCACCCGCACCAACTTCGAGATGCTCGCCTGGCTGTTCATGCGCCTGTCGGGTGTCGTCCTGGTGGTGCTGGTCCTCGGCCACCTGCTGATCAACCTGATGCTGGACGGCGGCGTCTCCAAGATCAGCTTCGCCTTCGTGGCGGGCCGCTGGGCCTCCCCGTTCTGGCAGATCTGGGACCTGCTGATGCTGTGGCTGGCGATGCTGCACGGCTCCAACGGCATGCGCACCGTCATCAACGACTACGCGGAGAAGGACGCCACTCGTCTGTGGCTGAAGGGCCTGCTGGCTGTCGCGACCGTCTTCACGGTGGTCCTCGGCACCCTGGTGATCTTCACCTTCGACCCGAACATCTGACGAGCCACCAGAGGCGACTGACCCCATGCAGATTCACCAGTACGACACCGTCATCGTCGGCGCCGGCGGCGCCGGCATGCGCGCGGCCATCGAGTCGACCCAGCGCAGCCGCACCGCGGTCCTGACCAAGCTCTACCCGACCCGGTCCCACACCGGCGCGGCGCAGGGCGGCATGTGTGCCGCGCTCGCCAACGTCGAGGAGGACAACTGGGAGTGGCACACCTTCGACACGGTCAAGGGCGGTGACTACCTGGTCGACCAGGACGCCGCCGAGATCATGTGCAAGGAGGCCATCGACGCGGTCCTCGACCTGGAGAAGATGGGCCTGCCCTTCTCCCGCACCGACCAGGGCCGGATCGACCAGCGCCGCTTCGGCGGCCACTCCCGCAACCACGGCGAGGCCCCGGTCCGCCGGTCCTGCTACGCCGCGGACCGCACCGGCCACATGATCCTGCAGACGCTGTTCCAGAACTGCGTCAAGCACGGTGTGGAGTTCTTCAACGAGTTCTACGTCCTCGACCTGCTGATCAACGAGGGCAAGACCGCCGGCGTGGTGGCCTACGAGCTCGCCACCGGCGAGATCCACGTCTTCCAGGCCAAGGCCGTGGTGTTCGCCTCCGGCGGCACCGGCAAGATGTTCAAGGTCACCTCGAACGCGCACACCCTGACCGGTGACGGCCAGGCCGTGGCGCTGCGCCGGGGCCTGCCGCTGGAGGACATGGAGTTCTTCCAGTTCCACCCGACGGGCATCTGGCGGATGGGCATCCTGCTCACCGAGGGCGCCCGCGGCGAGGGCGGCATCCTGCGCAACAAGGACGGCGAGCGCTTCATGGAGCGCTACGCCCCCGTCATGAAGGACCTCGCGTCCCGTGACGTGTGCTCCCGCGCGATCTACTCGGAGATCCGGGCCGGCCGCGGCTGCGGCCCCGACGGCGACCACGTCTACCTGGACCTGACGCACCTCCCGCCGGAGCAGCTGGACGCCAAGCTGCCGGACATCACCGAGTTCGCGCGCACCTACCTCGGCATCGAGCCCTACACGGACCCGATCCCGATCCAGCCCACCGCGCACTACGCGATGGGCGGCATCCCGACCAACGTCGAGGGTGAGGTCCTGTCGAACAACACCGACATCGTCCCGGGCCTGTACGCCGCGGGCGAGGTCGCGTGCGTGTCGGTGCACGGCGCCAACCGCCTGGGCACCAACTCGCTGCTGGACATCAACGTGTTCGGCCGCCGGGCGGGCATCGCCGCCGCCGAGTACGCCGAGAAGAACGACTTCGTCGAGCTGCCGGCGAACCCGGGCGCGCTGGTCGAGGCCATGGTGGAGGGCCTGCGGGAGTCCACCGGCACCGAGTCCGTCGCGCAGATCCGCAAGGAGCTGCAGGAGTCGATGGACACCAACGTGTCCGTCTACCGCACCGGCAAGACGCTGCAGCAGGCCGTCGAGGACGTCACGGCGCTCAAGGAGCGCTTCAAGAACGTGTCGATCCAGGACAAGGGCTCGCGCTACAACACCGACCTGCTGGAGGCCATCGAGCTGGGCAACCTGCTCGACCTGGCCGAGGTCCTGGTCGTCTCGGCGCTGGCCCGCGAGGAGTCCCGCGGCGGTCACTACCGCGAGGACTTCCCGACCCGCGACGACGTGAAGTTCATGCAGCACACCATGGCGTACCGCGAGGTGGCCGAGGACGGCTCCACCTCCATCCGCCTCGACTACAAGCCGGTCGTGCAGACCCGCTACCAGCCGATGGAGCGTAAGTACTGATGTCCACTCCGACCGTCGAGACGCACTCGGCCGCGCTGGACGCGGCCGAGGCGGGCAGCGTCCAGCTGATCAGCGTCACCTTCCGGATCCGCCGGTTCAACCCGGAGGAGCACCCGGACCCGGTGTGGGTGGACTACCAGCTGGAGATGGACCCGAAGGAGCGCGTCCTGGACGCGCTCAACAAGATCAAGTGGGAGCAGGACGGCACGCTCACGTACCGCCGCTCCTGCGCGCACGGCATCTGCGGTTCGGACGCCATGCGGATCAACGGCCGCAACCGGCTGGCGTGCAAGACCCTGATCAAGGACGTCAACCCGGAGAAGCCGATCACGATCGAGGCCATCAAGGGCCTCGCGGTCCTCAAGGACCTGATCGTGGACATGGACCCGTTCTTCCAGGCGTACAAGGACGTCATGCCGTTCCTGATCACCTCGGGGAACGAGCCGACCCGCGAGCGCCTGCAGTCGCAGGCCGACCGCGAGCGCTTCGACGACACCACCAAGTGCATCCTGTGCGCCGCCTGCACCTCCTCGTGCCCGGTGTTCTGGAACGACGGCCAGTACTTCGGCCCGGCGGCGATCGTCAACGCGCACCGCTTCATCTTCGACTCCCGCGACGAGGGCGCCGAGCAGCGCCTGGAGGTCCTCAACGACCGTGAGGGCGTGTGGCGTTGCCGCACCACCTTCAACTGCTCGGAGGCCTGCCCGCGCGGCATCGAGGTCACCAAGGCGATCCAGGAGGTGAAGCGCGCGCTCGTCACGCGTCGCTTCTAGTCCTCGGACTGCTCGCAGGGCCCGTCCGGAGTTCGCTCCGGGCGGGCCCTCCGCCGTTCTTCAGGAGGCGGGTCCCCGGCCGTTCCTGACGGTGGCCAGGGTGAGCAGCAGCGGGCCGAGGAACAGCGCCGCGGCCATCGTCCGGTAGTCCTGCCCGGCCGCGGCGGCGGTGAGCGCCAGCTGGGTGCCGAGGACGGCCGCGCCGGCCACCGGGACGAGCGCGGGCAACCGGTGCCGCCAGGCGTACAGCAGGGCCGCCGCCAGGCCCAGGTACGCCCACAGGGCGCCGCGCCACAGCAGCCAGTCCAGCTGCGGGGCGCGCAGCAGGGTGCGGCTCCACGCGGCGGCGGCGTGCAGCGGCCGCAACAGGCCGTGCGAGGACGCGGCGGGCTCGGGCACCTCGGTGCCGGCGTGCGGGCCGCCGGTGGCCGCCCACACCGACCAGGCGAGGCGGCCGCGGCAGAGCCGGGCGTCCAGCACCCGGTCCGGGTGGTCGCGCAGCAACTGCCGCCAGGCGGTGGCGAGTCCGTCCTGCTCGCGGCGGGCGGCCGCGGCGTCCCAGCGGTCGGTGAGGGCGGACGTCGCCGAGCAGTCCGCGCCGGCCGCGTCCCAGGCGGCGGCCGGGGCGACGGCCGTCAGCACCGCCGGCGGGCGGGACGGGTCGCGGTGCTGGGCGAGCGCCAGGTCGGCGGCGCGCAGGGTGTGCAGGTCGCCGGTGCGGGCCGCCGGGTGGCCGAGCAGCGCCAACGCGATCGGCACGGCCAGCGCCAGCGCGGTGAGCAGCGCGAGCCGGACCCGCACCCGGGGCAGCGCCGCCAGCAGGACCAGGGCGGCGATCAGCGCGGTGCCCGCGCCGCGGGCGCCGGTCAGGGCGAGCAGCACGACGGCCGCGAACAGCACCGCCAGGTCCAGCCGCTGCGCCGGGCCGCCCCGGTGCAGCGTCCCCCGGCGCGCCGGGCGAGCAGCCGCAGCCCGGCCGCGGTCAGCAGCAACGCGCCTGCGGTGAACGGCACTTCGGGGCTGAGCGAGACCACCAGGCTGCCGGTCGGCGGCAGCGCGGCCAGCGCCAGCGCGACCGGGCCCGACCAGCGGCCGCGCACCCCGAACCGGGCCAGCGCGGCCACCAGGTGCCCGAGCGCGAACGCCACCGCCGCGGTCTGGGCCAGCGTCACCCCGCCCGGGTGCAGGGCGCGCACGGCGGCGTCGTACAGCGGTGCGCCGGTCGGCCCGCCGCCGGTGAACGCCGGGTACCCGGCGGCCCACCAGAGCAGCAGGACGGCCTGGCAGGCCGCGGCCACCGCGAACGGCAGCCGCAGCCGGGACTTGGCGCGCCGGTGCCGCCGTTCCCGTTCCTGGCGCTGCGCCCACTCGGGGCGGGTGTCGCCGAGGGTGGTGCTGGTGCTCATCGCGGAGCCTCCCACATCCCCTGCTCCCCGGCCCGGCCACCGGCCCCTCGCCGCCATCCGCCCGGAAGTCGTGCCGGGCAGGCTAGCAGCCGGATTCGGCCACCTCCAGAGGCCCGGACGCGGACATTCCAAAGGCCCGCCCCGGCCGTGGCCGGAGCGGGCCCCTGACGTCGGATCAGGCCAGCGCGCCCAGGTCCTTCGGGTTCGCGACGCCTTCGAAGGTCACCAGGTGCCGGTCGGCGGTGACGGCGTACAGGTCGGCCTGCCCGTCCCCGTCGAGGTCGCCGGAGCTGCCCAGGGTCGGGTATCCGGCCACCGGGAAGCTGCCGATGACGGTGCCGGTCGCCGGGTCCGCGAGCGCCGAGAAGTCGAAGCCGCCGTTGGCGAGCTTCGGCACGGCGTAGGAGCGCAGGGTGCCGGTGGACTGCTCGCGGGCCCACAGCGCGAGGTTGCCGTTGGCGTCGGGGCCGGGGGCGATCAGGTCGTAGCCGTTCCACAGGCCGGTGCTGGTCAGCTGGGTGGACTTGCCGAACCGCGACGGGTCGCGCTGCAGCCACAGGTTGCCCTGCTCGACGTCCAGCAGGGTGATGCCGTTCGGGTTGGCGGTCTCCACGGAGCCGAACGCGACCAGCTGCTGGACGTCCTGGTAGCCGGTGCTGTGGTCGGCCGGGCAGGCGACCGCGAGCTTGGCGGTGTCGACGCAGGAGGTGGCGTGGCCGATCAGCGACGGCGAGCGGGTGCCGAGCGGCAGCGCGCCCTGATTGACGTACTGGTACAGGTAGCCGGAGTTGCCGGGGGCGGCGTCGCGGACGTAGACGGTGTCGGCGGGCGCGCCGCCGCCGCTCCAGCCCTTGTGGACGACCTGGAGGCCGCTCCAGCTGCCGCCGATCGGCGCCTGGGCGGCCGGGACGACGGTGGTCGGGGCGGTGCTGCCGGCGTCGCCGCCGATCACCAGCAGGTTGCCCTGCGAGTCGGGCAGCAGGATGTCGGGGACGCCGTCGTTGTCGACGTCGCCGAGGGCCTTCGGCGGGTTCGGGTTCGACGGGGCGTAGAAGGTGTAGGAGACCGGCTGGGCGGCGTTGCCCGCCTGGTCGACCGCCTGCACGGTGAGCGTGTGGCTGCCCCACTCGGCGGGCTTGAGGGTGACGCTCGCGGTGCCGTCGGCCGCGGCCGCGACCACGCCCTGGCCGGGGGCGCAGCCGCCCACGCCCGGGGTGTTGTCCAGCACGTAGCGGAAGCAGGCCACGCCGGAGGCCGCGTCCGCGGCGGAGAAGGTGAAGACGCCCTTCTGGCCGGCGTACTTGCCGCCGCCGGTCTCCGGGAAGTCCGCGGAGGCCACGGTGAGGGCGGTCGGGGCGGCGGTGTCGACGCCGAAGCGGCAGGTCTCGGTGGGCGCGCCGGAGCCGGGCCGGAAGTCCGGCCAGACCTGCCAGGTGTAGCCGGCGCCGTCGGCGAGGCCGGGGACGGTGACCTGGACGGTGCCGTCGGCGGCGGTGGCGGCGGTGCCGTCGAACACCTTGGCGCCGGCGGCGTCCCACACCTTGAAGCGGGCGGAGGGCGCGGTGGTGTGCGCGGTGAGGACCGGGGAGGCGGTGGTCAGCCAGCCGGGCGTGCCGGTGGCGTCGCAGCCGTCACCGGTGAGGGCGGGCGTCGACCGGACGGTCGGGCCGGTGACGGCGTGGCCGGGCACGGCCTGCGCGGCGGGCGCGGCGAACAGGCCGGCGGCGAGGGCCGCGGTGGCGCAGGCGGCGAGCAGCCGCGGAGAGGTGGCGCGGGACATCGGGTGTTCCCCCCAGGAAGCGTTGCCCGGGCAGGTCGGTCACCTGCCCGGCCGCGCATCCTGACACCCCATGTGACCTGCCCGCAAGCAAAATCTCGGCAAGCCCGGCGGCTACTGGGCGGCGGCCTCGCGGCGCAGCGCGCGCAGGCCGCGGACGCCGATCCAGCCGATGCCGAGGCCGAGCAGCAGGGAGGTGACGGCGAGCAGCAGGTGGACCCAGAAGAAGGCGGTCGGCTGGGAGTGGTCGCCGTTGACGAAGGCCTGGCCGCCGGAGTCCTTCCAGAGGTTCTTCGCGAAGGTGGTCCAGATCATGATCGACCAGGCGCCGAAGGCGGTGAGGAACCAGGAGACCGGGCGGCTGAGCTTCATGACGGGTCCTTCGCGGCAGACGGGTGGCCCGTCCAGTATGCGCGCCCGCCATTCGGAGCATCCGGCGGTACTCGTTCGTGGCGTCGGGCGGTGGCTCCGACGCTTGGGCGGCGGTCGGGCGGCGGGGGCGGGTTAGTTTCCCGGAATGCAGATAATCCGCCGGATCGTCCACGGTTCGTCCGCTGCCGCCCTGGTGCTGCTCGCGACGGGCCCGGTGACCGCGAACGCCGCGACCGGTGACGCCCCGCCGCCCGTCGTGGTGGGCGGCGACCGGCTGGGCGCGGCGGGCGTGCAGGTCGCGCCGGGCCCGGGCGCCCCGCCGCTGCCGGGCAGCCTGACCGGCAAGTCCTGGGTGGTGGCGGACGCGACCACCGGCGAGGTGCTGGCGTCGTTCAACGCGCACGCGCAGCTGCCGCCCGCGTCCACCCTGAAGATGCTGTTCGCGGACACCGTGCTGCCCCGGTTCCCGGCCGACGAGGTGCACCGGGTCACCTGGGCGGAACTCCAGGGGATGGGCGCGGGCAGCAGCCTGGTCGGCATCAAGGAGGACCTCGACTACAAGGTCGAGGACCTGTGGCGCGGGGTGTTCCTGTCCTCCGGCAACGACGCGGTGCACGTGCTCGCGCACATGAACGGCGGGGTGGCGAAGACCGTCGCCGAGATGCAGGCCCGCGCGGAGCAGCTGCAGGCCCGCGACACCCACGTGGTCACCCCGGACGGCTACGACATGGACGGGCAGGTCACCTCGGCGTACGACCTGACGCTGTTCGCCCGGGCCGGCCTGCGGATGCCGGAGTTCCGCGGCTACTGCGCGACCCGGTCGGCGCAGTTCCCCGGCGCGGTGGACAAGAAGACCGGGCAGCGCGGCAGCTTCGGCATCGCCAACACCGACCGGCTGCTCGGCAAGTACCCGGGGCTGATCGGCGTGAAGAACGGCTACACCACCAACGCGGGCGCGACCTACACCGGCGCGGCCGAACGCGACGGCCACACCCTGCTGGTGACGGTGATGCACCCGACGAGCAGCCCGACCGTGTACGACGAGGCGGCCTCGCTGCTCGACTGGGGCTTCGCCGCGGTCGGCAAGGTCACCTCGGTGGGCGTGCTGGCCGACGACCAGGCGCCGCCCGCCGAGACCACCGCGGCCCCGGCCCGGCCGGTCACCGACGCGCCGTCCGCGCCGCCGCCGCCGAACCGCCGACCGCCCGCCCGCGCAGCAGCCCCCGGCGCGGGCCGCCGACCGGCCGGACGCCGTCCGGGCGGCGCACGCGGCGGCCGACGGGCCGGGCGCGGCGACCTGGTCGGCGGTCGGCCTGTGCGCGGCGGTCGCGGCCGCGGGCATGCTGCGACTGCGCGCCCTGCGCCGCCAGGCCCTCCGCAACGCCCGCCTCCCCGGCCGCCCGCCCGGCCCGCCCCGCCACCCCAGGAACCCGGGGCCGCGGCGCTAGGGCCCGTCTTCAAACCCGCGTCGCAGGCCCGCGGCGTCCGGTGCGTGCTCTCGGCGTGCCGGGTGGAAGGCCTCGTACTGGATGTACTTGGTCTTTCGCCCGGTGCGGCGAGAGTGCGTGCCGGGCGTCGTGGGGCAGGCGGGGGTTTGAAGACGGGCCCTAGCCCCTCCGCGCGCGGCCCGCGCGGAGGGCGCTGCGGACCGCGCGGGTGGCGACGGGGGGCAGCAGGTCGAGGAGGACGCGGCGGGTGAGCGAGCGGCGGGGGCGGGGGTGGCCCCGGTCTCGGGGCCGTCGGGGTCGTCCCAGGCGAGGCGGTGGCAGAGCTGTCCGGCGAAGTGCTCCTCGTCGAGCCGGAAGCCCTCGCCGCGCCAGTCCCGGGCGAGCAGATCGGCGCGGACGGCGTCGGGGTCGCCCCAGGTGCCGTAGAACTTCTCGGGGGTGAGCAGCACCGGTTTCAGGCCGAGGGTGAAGACGGCTTCCCAGACGGCGGCGGCCACGCCGGGGGTGTGCGGGGCGCGGTAGTCGTCGAGGGCGATCAGGCCGTTCCCGGCGAGGGCGTCGCGGGCCACCAGGATGTCGCCGGCGACGTGCTCGTACAGGTGGGAGGCGTCGACGTGGACGAAGCGGCAGCTGTCGGCGGGGATCCGGCCGTCGGCGAGCAGCGAGGTGGGGCCCTGGACGATCACCGGGAGTTCGGGGTGGAAGGCGAGGTAGTTGGCCTCGAAGGCGCGCCGGGTGAGGGTGGAGCGGTAGGACATCGACATCTCGGCGGAGTTGTCGTCGTCGGGCGCGTCCAGGTCGAACAGGTCGCAGACGGTGAAGGTCTCGCCGGGGGCCAGGTGTTCGCCGAGCAGGATGGCGGAGCGGCCCAGGTAGGTGCCCATCTCCAGCAGGTCGCCGGTGACGCGGGCGGCGGTCTGCCGGGCGAGCAGCCAGCCGAACGCCTCGCGGTCGGCGCGGAAGAACCAGCCGGGGACGTCGGCCGAGGTGGCGGGCACGGCCGGTGCGGCGGTGGTGTCGGTGAGGGACACGCGGCCTCCAGAGGAGCTGGCCGGGGCGCGGCGGCGCCCCGGCGGTTACGGTCGGCCCGGTGGACGGGCTCAGCAGAGTGTGACCGGTATCACGTTCAGTTGTCCGACGGGCGTCCCCCGGGTGGATTCGGCGTTTCGTTCGCCTCCGCGAGGGCGGCCTCGGCCTGCCGGACGGCCCGCTCGCGGGCGGCCTCCGGGTCGGCCAGCGCGGTCCAGGCGGCGCAGTACATCAGCAGCCGGGAGACGAAGTCGATCCACAGCAGCAGCGCCACCGGCACGCCGAACGCCCCGTACAGGCTGCGGCCGGCGACCGAGCCGAGGTAGGAGGAGAGCGCCAGCTTGAGCACCTCGAAGCCGACCGCGCCGATCAGCGCCCCCTGCAGCAGGGCGCGGCGCCGCTGGCCGCGGATCCGCGGGAACGGGCCGAGCAGGTAGCCGAACAGCAGCAGGCCGGCGCCGACGGCGATCACGAAGCCGAGCGCGGACAGCAGCCAGCGACCGATCCCGCCGTCGAGGCCCAGCCAGTCGGCGACCCGGTGCGCGAGCGTCGTGGCCAGCGCGGACGCGGCGAGCGAGGCCAGGCAGACCACGCCGAGGCCGAGCAGCACCACGCAGTCCCGGGCCTTCACCAGGACCGGGTTGCCGCCCTCGTCGGGCAGCCGCCACACGGTGCGGACGGCGCCGCGCATGGTGTCCACCCAGCCGAGGCCGGAGATCAGCAGCAGCAGGCCGGAGACCAGGCCGACGGCACCGGCGTTGGCGACCATCGCGTTCAGGTCGAGCGAGTCGGACAGGCCGGGCAGCTGTTCGGCGATCTTCTCCTGGAGCTGGTGCACCCGGGAGTCGGAGAGGGTGGCCAGCGCGATCGCCAGGGCCACCGTGAGCAGCGGGAACAGCGCCAGGAACCCGAAGAAGGTGACCGCCCCGGCCAGCCGGTTGCCCTGCACGTCGGCGAACAGCCGGTAGACCAGGTACGGGCGGCTGCGCAGCACCCGGGCGACCAGCGGGCCGATCAGGGGCAGCTTGGTGAGGAAGTCCACCCTCCGCTGTATACCGGGCGGGCGGTGGCGCGTCCGGGTGACGCGCCGTGGGCCGGCCCGGGGGTCAGCGGCGGACGGCGCGGCGGGCCTTGGCGAGCACCCGCAGGCTCTGGAAGCCCAGGTAGCTGCCGCGGCCGAGCAGTTCGCCGCGCATGCCCTCCGGTCCGGCGGGCGGCCGGTAGCCGGCCGGGCGGTGGCGGGCGCAGTGCTCGGCGGCGCGGCGGAAGAACTCGCGGCGGTCGGCGGCGGGGACGCGGCCGGGCTTGGTGACCACGGTGACGAGGTGGCCGAGCATCATCCGGTAGATGACGGGCCGCCAGCGGTCCAGGTCGGGGCGGGCGTCGAGGAAGGCGAACACCCGGTCGTACTGCTCGAAGACGTCGAAGTGCTTGCGGGAGGCGGTGGCGAGGATGTTGCCGCCCTCGCGGCGCTGCCGGTAGTGGACGCCGACCCGGTCGAGCAGGGTGATGGACTCGGCGGCGAGCAGCGCCGGGTAGGTCCACGGGGTGTCCTCGTAGTAGCCGGGCGGGAAGGCCAGGCCCTGCTGCTGGACGAACTCGCGGCGGTAGGCCTTGTTCCACACCACCTGGAGCAGGTCGAGCAGGTCGCGGCGCTCGTCGAGGGTGAAGGTGTCGGCGCCGGGCCGGGCGAACACGGGGGCGGACGCGGAGCGCACCACCCGGCCGTCCCAGTAGCTGCGGGCGTAGTCGTAGACCAGCAGGTCGGGGTCGCCGGTGGCGCGCAGGCGGGCGTCGGTGGCGGCCAGCAGGTCGGGGCTGAGGGTGTCGTCGCTGTCGAGGAACAGCAGGTAGTCGCCGGTGGCGAGTTCCAGGCCGGCGTTGCGGGCCGGGCCGAGGCCGACGTTCCGTTCCAGGTGGCGGACGGTGATCCGGTCGTCCCGGGCGGCGGCCTCGTCGAGGATGGCGCCGCAGCCGTCGGGCGAGCGGTCGTCGACGGCGATCAGTTCGAAATCGGTGAAGGTCTGGTGGAGGACCGACTCCAGACAGGCCGGGAGGTACTCCTCGACGGCGTGGACGGGCACGATCACGCTGAACCGCGGCATCTCTTCACTCTCCTGACCTGGCCTGGCCAGGCGCAGACTAGCAAGCCCGGAGAGGTAGGATCGCGGCCGGTGCCGGTCCGGCTTCTCCGTATTTGGCCGGGCCCACCCGGCCGCACTCCCTGAGGAAAGGCACTGCGCTCCCGATGGCCCCCCGTCTGTCCGTCGTCGTCCCGATCTACAACGTCGAGCGTTACCTCGAGGAGTGCCTGGACTCGATCGCCGCCCAGACCTTCGACGACTTCGAGTGCGTCATGGTCGACGACGGCTCGAAGGACTCCAGCGCCTCCATCGCCAAGGCGTACGCCGCGAAGGACTCCCGCTTCCGGCTGGTCCAGCAGGTGAACAAGGGTCTGGGGGCGGCCCGCAACACCGGTTACCGGCACATCTCCGAGGGCACCGAGTTCCTCGCGTTCGTCGACAGCGACGACACCATGCCGCCGTCCGCCTACGAGCTGATGATCAGCACGCTGGAGGAGACCGGCTCGGACTTCTGCACCGGCAACGTGCTGCGCTTCCGCGCCGTCGGCCACTACCAGTCGGGCGGCCACCGCAAGCCGTTCGCGGAGACCCGGCTGCGCACCCACATCACCGAGATCCCGGCGCTGGTCACCGACCGCACCGCGTGGAACAAGGTGTACCGCCGCGCGTTCTTCGACCGCGCGGGCGTGCTCTACCCCGAGGGCATCCTGTACGAGGACGCCCCGGTCTCCGTGCCGCACCACTACCTGGCCCGCCGGGTCGACGTGCTCGCCGAGCCGATCTACCACTGGCGCGAGCGGGAGGTCGGCGAGATGTCGATCACCCAGATGAAGACCAACCCGAAGGGCGTCATCGACCGGGTCAAGTCGATGGAACTGGTCCGCGAGTGGCTGAGCAAGCAGAGCGACCCGAAGTTCCGGAAGTACCTGCACTCCTACGACGAGAACAACCTCGTCGAGGAGATCCCGATGTTCTTCGGCTCGGTGCTGGAGGGCGACCCGGACTACAACGCCGCCTACCTGGAGTCGGCCGGCCGGCTGCTCCGCGCCATCGGCCCGGAGCAGGTCCGCAAGCTGCGCGCCCCGCTGCGCCTGAAGTACCACCTGACCCTGCAGGGCCGGCTGGACGAGCTGATCGAGCAGCTGCGCTTCGAGAAGGACAGCAACGGCGCCGCCCCGACCCGCGGCCTGCTCCGCCCGTACGCCGACTACCCGTTCCTGCGCGGCGGCCGCAAGAGCGTCCCCGCGGACGTGCTGCGGCTGAACAACGCCCTGGTGATGCGCTCCCGGGTGTACGAGGCCCGCTGGTCGGGCGACCGGCTGCACCTGACCGGGCACGCCTTCCCGGAGCACCTGGGCGCCGAGAACAAGCACGACATGGTCAAGGCGCTGGTGCTGCGCGAGGCCAAGGGCCGCCGCGTGGTGGCCGTGCAGACCAAGGCGGAGTTCAGCCCGGAGGCCACCTCCAGCTCCCCGCACGACCTGTACTCCTGCGACTGGGCGGGCTTCTCCGCCACCATCGACCCGCAGCGGCTCAAGCACCGCGGCGAGTGGAAGGACGGCTCCTGGCGGGTGCTGGTGGCCGGCGTCGGCAAGGGCGGCATGTACAAGGGCCGGGTGTCGGTCGGCTGGCACGACCGCGCCGAGTACGCGCCCGTGCACTGGGTCGAGGACGACGTCCGGGTGGTGCCGTGGTCGCGTGACGGCCACCTGCTGCTGCGGGTGGAGCGGGTCCGGGCCCGCGCCGTGTCGGTGACCGCCGAGGGCGGCACCGTCGAACTGCGCGGCCTGGTCCGCTCCGGCGCCGACCTGGCCGGCGCGGAGCTGCGCCTCAAGCACGCCGAGTCCGAGCGCGACGTGTTCGCGACGCTGGACCTCGGCGTCCCGGTCGGCCGCGACGTGCCGTTCACCGCGCAGTTCCCGATCGCCGAGCTGACCGCCGTCCGGGAGGCCTGGAACGCCCTCGACCCGGTCGCCGAGAAGCGCACCCGGGACCGCTGGGACCTGGAGCTCAAGCTCACCGACGGCACCGGCCTGCCGGTCGTCCTGGACGACCGCACCGCGCCCGTCGCGCTGCACCTGCCGCTGGCCGGCGGCACCCGCGCGCTCTACACCAAGCCCTCCCCCAGCGGCTACCTGCAGCTGTGCGACCAGGTGCTGCAGCCGGTCGTCGAGGAGGTGGCCCGCGCCAAGGACGGCGAGGGCTTCGTGCTCAGCGGCTCCTTCCCGCTGCCCGGCACCCACCGCTACGAGCTGGTGATCCACCACGTCAAGCGCCGCGAGGAGCACGCCTACCCGGTGGAGATCGCCGACGGCCGCTTCCGGGCCGCGCTGCCCGCCGTGCCGACCGCGTCCTTCGCCGGCCGGGTGCCGCTGCACAAGGGCACCTGGACGGTGCAGTTCCGCCCGGTCGGGGCCGCCGCCGACAGCGAGTGGCCGACCGCGGTGCTCGCCGCCTCGACGTTCGACACGCTGCCGCTGGAGGTCGAGGCCCGCGGCAAGCGGATCGCCCTGGAGCGCCGCCTGTTCGACAGCCTGTCGCTGGAGTCGCACGACCCGCTCACCGCGGCCGAGCGCAGCGGCTACCGGCAGCGGCAGCTGCGCCGCTCGTTCACCGAGCTGCAGCGGCGCCCGCTCACCGACACCGTGCTGTACCACACCGTCCGCGAGGACTGGTGGGCCGCGGACGGCGGCCTGTACGCCGACTCGCCGCGCGCCGTGCACGAGGAGCTGGTCCGCCGCGGCGAGCCGCTGCGCCACCTGTGGACCTCCGTCGACCTGCAGGCCGAGCTGCCGCAGACCGCCGAGTGCGTCCGGCACCGCTCCCCCGAGTGGTTCGAGGCCCTGGCCACGGCCAAGTACATCGTCACCTCCACCCACCTGCCGACGTACTTCCGCCGCCGCAAGGGCCAGGTGGTCCTGCAGACCTGGCAGGGCACCCCGCTGAAGCGGATCGGCACCGACTTCGAGAAGGTCTGGTTCACCGACGCCGGCTACCTGGAGCACCTCAAGGAGGAGGTGCCGCAGTGGAGCCTGCTGGTCGCGGGCAGCCGCTGGGCCGCGCCGGTGCTGCGCCGCGCCTTCGACTACCGGGGGAAGCTGCTGGAGAGCGGCTACCCGCGCAACGACCTGCTGTTCGCGCCCGACCGGGAGAAGACCGCCGAGCGGGTCCGCGAGCGGCTCGGCCTGCCCGAGGGCAAGCAGGTGGTGCTGTACGCGCCGACCTTCCGCGAGGACCGTCGCCTGCCCGAGGGCGGCTACCAGCTGAACCTGCAGCTCGACCTGGCGGCGGCCCGGGCCGCGCTCGGCGACGACCAGGTGCTGCTGGTGCGCGGCCACGAGGTGGTCCGCGGGCAGCTCCCGGAGGCCGGCAACGGCTACGTCTGGGACGTCAGCACCTACCCCGACATGGCGGAGCTGCTGCTGATCGCCGACGTCCTGGTGACGGACTACTCCGCCGCCGTGTTCGACTTCATGAACACCGGCCGCCCGGTGCTGTTCTTCACCTACGACCTGGAGCACTACCGCGACAACCTGCGCGGCTTCAGCCTGGACCTGGAGGCCTCGGCCCCCGGCCCGCTGCTCTCCACCTCCGCCGAGGTGGTCGCCGCGCTCGGCGACCTGCCGAAGGTGACCGCCGAGTACGCCGACAAGTACGAGGCCTTCCGCGAGGCGTACTGCGACCTGGACGACGGCGCCGCCGCCGCCCGGGTGGTGGACGCGCTGCTCGCCGAGAGCGAGTAGGCACCCGGAGAAGAGCCGGTTCCCGCCCCCTTGCGCAAGGGGGCGGGAACCGGCTCTTCCGTGCGTCGCGGCCGGTCTCAGGCGACCTCGACGCCGCGCTGGACCGGGAGCGCCACCGCCGGACGCTGCCCGCCCGGGCGCCGGCGGCCGGGGCACCGGCGGCCGGGCGCTCGTAGGGGCCGGGCACCGGGAAGTACGCGGCCAGGAACTCGGCCATCGCCCGGTCCTGCTCGTCCGCGGGGCTGCCGTCGCCGGCGCCGTCGGCCAGGCAGAACACCTTGAGGTCGCGGTCCTCCAGCAGCCGGAGCAGCCGGGCCCGGTCCTCGGCCCGGTCCACCGCGAGGTAGGCGTGGGCGAGGGCGCCGTCGACCGCGGCGCCGCGCAGCTGCGCGTGGTACAGCGCCAGCGTGACGGGGGCGACGTCCGTCGCGGACCGGAACGCGGAGCGGCCGGTGGCCTCCAGCTCGGCGCGCCAGCGCCGTTCGGCGTCCTCCAGCAGGGTGCGCCGCAGCGCGTAGGGGACGTGCGCGAGCACCCGGGTGAAGGCCCGGCCGTGGTCGCGTTCCAGGGCCCGCCGGGTGTTCTGCTGGGCGGCGGTGTACACGTCGGCGGTGCCGGCGGCCGCGGACGGCGGGACGATCCGGGTGTCGCGGAACACCCGGGGCAGCCCGTTGCCGAGGAAGAAGTCCTCGGGGGCGACCGGCGCACCGAGGAACATGTCGTCGTTGAAGTACAGGAAGTGCTCGGCCAGGCCGGGGATCCGGTGCAGTCCGGTCTCGATCGCGTGCGAGTTGAACACCGGCCCGCCGGGCAGCAGTCGACGGTGCGACACCACGGTCAGGCCGGGCACGGACGGGTCCAGCCAGGACGGCGTCTGGTCGTCGGTGACCAGGAAGATCCGCCGGATCCAGGGGGCGTACATGGCGATCGAGCGCAGGCAGTGGCGCAGTTCGTCGCGGTCGCGGTAGCGGTGGTCGGCGTCGTCGTGCCCGGGGGCGCCGTCCGGCGCGCGCCCGCCGAACACCCGGGCGCGGGCGGCGTCGCGGCGCTCGCGCCAGGCGGGGTCGCTGTCGTCGACCCAAGTGATCACGGCGTCCACGGGGAAGCGGACGTCCTCCGGCAGGGCGTGCAGGAAGGGCTCGGCGACCGGGTAGTCGCGGTCGCCGACCCGGACGGTGCCGGCCGCCTCCAGCGAGGGCAGCCACCAGCCGAACGGGGTTTCGTCGATCGACGCGACCGCGCCGTCGGCCGTCCCGTCGGCGTCCCAGAACTCCAGGTCGCAGCCGTGGTCCTGGCCGTAGTAGAGGGTGCGGGTGGCGGTCACCACCGGCCGGTACAGGCGCACGCCCTTGACCCGCTCGGGCGGCTCCGGCGGTTCGACGGGCTCCGCGGGCCCGTCGGCGTCCTGCGGCTGCCCGGGCGCGGGCGGCGGCAGTTCGTGCTCGGCGACGGCGGCCGGCAGGTTCTCGGCGAGCACGGTGCGGTGGACGCTGCCGTGGCCGAGCAGGGCGGCGTACACGGCGGTGCCGGGGAAGGCGTCGGCGACGGCGGCCAGCGCCCGCTCGCGCTGCCCGGGGGGCACGGCCAGCCGGTGGCGCGGGCCGCGGTCGGGGATCAGCAGGTAGCGCACGCCGGCGGCGTCGAGCGCCGCGGCGGCGGCGGTCAGGTTGGCCTCGCGGGCCTGCGGGGCGAGCAGGTCGTCGCGGAGCTCGGCCAGCCGGTCGCGGTGGCGGACCAGGCGGCGGTCGGCGGTGAGCAGTTCGTCCTCGCGGACCCGCTGCGGGTCGGGCGGCGGCGCGGCCGGAGGCGCCGGCAGCGGGGGCGGCGGGGGTGCGGGCAGCAGGCCCAGCGAGCGGAGCATCCGGCCTGCCAAACGCCGTGCCGGCCTGAGCACCGACCGCCTGCTCACATTGCTCTCCCGCCGCGTGATGATCCGCTTCGAAAGTAACAACGACGAACAGCAGGGTGAAGAAATGGCAAAGGACTCCCAGACAACTCCAGGAATCCGCAGGTGGAACGCTCAGCCTCGGCCGAAGGCGTAGCTGCGCCAGGGCCGCCACACGCCGTCCGTGCCGAACAGCGACAGCACGAACTCGGTCACCTCGAACACGGCGCGGAATCCGCGGGACTGCTCCTGCGCCTCGTCGAGGACGGCGTCGGGCAGCCCGTGGGCGACGGTGACGTGCGGGTGGTAGGGGAAGGCGAGCTCGCGGGCCAGCGGCCCGGAGCGGACCTCGGCCTCCAGCTCGCGGCACTCCTGCGCGCCCTCCTCGACCCGGACGAACACCACCGGCGAGACCGGCCGGAACGTGCCGGTGCCCTGCAGCAGCATCCGGAACGGGCGCTGCGCGGCGGCCACCGCCCGCAGGTGCTGCTCGATCCCGGGCAGCAGGGCGGTGCTGGTCCCGGTGGGCGGCAGCAGAGTGACGTGGGTGGGTATCGACCGGGCCTGCGGGTCGCCGTGGCCGGCCCGGGTGTCCTGCACCTGGCTGCCGTACGGTTCCGGGACGTGTATGGACACGCCGATGGTGACGGCCTCGTCGAGACCGTCACCGTCGGGGGCGGCAGCCGTCGGCATCAGCGCTTCGGCGCCAGGAAGCCGACGCGGTCGTACACCTCGGCGAGCGTCTCGGACGCCACCGCGCGGGCCTTGTCGGCGCCGAGCGCCAGCACCCGGTCGAGCTCGGCCGGGTCGTCCAGGTAGCCCTGGACGCGGGTCTGGAACGGGGTGACCCAGTCGGTGAACAGCTCGGCCAGCTCGGTCTTCAGGGCGCCGTACATCTTGCCCTCGAAGTGCGCGACCAGCTGCTCGATGCTCATCCCGCTGAGCGCGGAGTGGATCCGCAGCAGGTTGGAGACGCCGGGCTTGTTCGCCTCGTCGTAGCTGACCACCGTGTCGGTGTCGGTGACGGCGCTCTTGAACTTCTTCGCGCTGGTCTTCGGCGCGTCGAGCAGGTTGATCAGGCCCTTGTCGCTGGCCGCGGACTTGCTCATCTTCGCGGCCGGGTCCTGCAGGTCCTGGATCTTGGCGGTGGCCTTCAGGATGTACGGCTCGGGGACGGTGAACGTCTTGCCGTAGCGGGTGTTGAAGCGCTCCGCGAGGTCGCGGGTCAGCTCCAGGTGCTGGCGCTGGTCCTCGCCGACCGGGACGGCCTGCGCCTGGTACAGCAGGACGTCGGCGACCATCAGCACCGGGTAGGTGAACAGGCCGACGGTGGTGCGGTCGGCGCCCTGCTTGAGCGACTTGTCCTTGAACTGCGTCATCCGGGACGCCTCGCCGAAGCCGGTGAGGCAGTTCATCACCCAGGCCAGCTGGGTGTGCTCCGGCACGTGCGACTGCAGGAACAGGGTGCAGCGCTCGGGGTCGAGGCCGGCGCCGAGCAGCTGCGCGGCGGAGATCCTGGAGTTCTGCCGCAGCGCCGCCGGGTCCTGCTCGACGGTGATCGCGTGCAGGTCGACGACCATGTAGAAGGCGTCGTTGGCCTCCTGCAGGTCGACCCACTGGCGCACCGCGCCGAGGTAGTTGCCCAGGTGGAAGGAGCCTGAGGTGGGCTGGATGCCGGAGAGCACCCGGGGACGGTCCTTCACCGGACCGGTGACCGCTGCGTTGACCATGCGGCCCATTGTTCCAGTTCCCCCGGCCGCTCAGGAAACCTCCGGCCCACCCGGGTTGGGCAGTGTGACGGCGCTCACCCGCAGCCGTTCGATCCGGCGCCCGTCGAGCAGCGCCACGGTGAGCCGCGCGCCGGAGCCGGTGAGCACCTGGTCGCCCTTCTCCGGCAGCCGGCCCAGCTCGCGCACCACGTACCCGGCCACCGTCTCGTAGGGGCCCTCGGGCAGCACGAAGCCGGTCTCCTCGGCGAAGTCGGCGAGGTTGAGCAGGCCGTCGATCTCCACGCCGCCGCCGGCCAGCCGGCGGGTCGCGGTGGTGTCCTGCGCGTCGTACTCGTCGCGGATCTCGCCGATCACCTCCTCGACCAGGTCCTCCAGGGTGACGATGCCCGCGGTGCCGCCGTACTCGTCGACCACGATGGCCAGGTGGTGGCCCTCGCGGCGCATCTCGCTCATCGCCTCCAGCACCCGCTTGGTGGCGGGCAGCAGCTTGACCGGCCGGGCCAGGTCGCGGACCCGGGCCGCCTCCTCGCCGCGCACCCCGTACAGGTCGCGGACGTGCACGAAGCCGGTGACGGCGTCGTAGGAGCCCTCCACCACGGGGTAGCGGGAGTGCGGGGACGAGTCGGTCTCGGCGCGGACCTCGCGCACCAGCCGGTCGGCGTCCAGGAAGGTCACCTCGGTGCGCGGCACCATCACCTCGCGCAGCTGGCGCTCCCCCGCCGCGAACACCTCGTTGATCAACTGGCGTTCGTCCGAGCCGAGTTCGGTGTTGGCGGCGACCAGGCCGCGGAGCTCCTCGGGGCTCATCACGCCGCGCCCGGCGTACGGGTCGCCGCCCAGCAGACGCACCATCAGGTTGGTGGAGCGGCCGAGCAGCCAGATCGCCGGGCGCAGCACCACCGACATCACGTCGACCACCGGCGCGGCCAGCAGCGCGATCGACTCGGCCCGCTGAAGGCCGATCCGCTTCGGCGTCAGCTCGCCCAGCACCAGGGACGCGTAGGAGATCACCAGGGTCAGGCCGACCAGGGCCACCGCGTCCGCGACGCCGTCCGACAGACCGGCCCGGACGAACACCGGGGCGAGCTTCCCGGCCAGCGTGTCGGCGCCGAACGCGGCCGACAGGAAGCCCATGCACGTCACCCCGACCTGCACGGCGGCCAGGAACCGGTTCGGGTCCGCCGCCAGGTGCGCGGCCCGGGCGGCCCGGCGCGAGCCGACCGCCTCCAGGGTGCGGATCTGTCCCTCCCGCAGCGAGATCAGCGCGATCTCGGCGACGTTGAACAGCCCGCCCAGCATGATGAACACCAGGACGAGCGCGGCGTCCTGCAGGGTTTCGCTCACGGCCCGAGTGTAGGAGAACGGCCGGTCGCCCCGTGGGCGCCCGGCCGTTCCTTCACACGTGGTGCGGCGGCACTCAGATGAGGCCGAGCTCCTGCACCGCGTCGCGCTCCTCGGCGAGCTCCTTGACGGAGGCGTCGATCCGGGCGCGGTCGAACTCGGAGAGCTCCAGGCCCTGGACGATCTCGAACTTGCCGTCCTTGGTGGTGACCGGGAACGAGGAGATCAGGCCCTCCGGCACGCCGTACGAGCCGTCGGAGACGATGCCCATCGAGGTCCAGTCGCCGGCCGGGGTGCCGTTGACCCAGGTGTACACGTGGTCGATGGCGGCGTTGGCGGCCGAGGCGGCCGAGGACGCGCCGCGGACCTCGATGATCTCGGCGCCGCGCTTGGCGACCTTCGGGATGAAGAAGTCCTCGACCCAGCTCTGCTCGGCGCCGACGGCGTCGAACGCGGCCTTGCCGGAGATCTCCGCGTGGAACAGGTCCGGGTACTGGGTGGCGGAGTGGTTGCCCCAGATGGTGACCTTCTTGACGTCCTCGACCGTCACGCCGGCCTTCTTCGCCAGCTGGGCGACGGCGCGGTTGTGGTCCAGGCGGGTCATCGCGGTGAAGCGCTCGGCCGGCACGTCCGGGGCGTTGCGCTGGGCGATCAGGGCGTTGGTGTTGGCCGGGTTGCCGACCACCAGGACCTTGATGTCGTCCGCGGCGTGGGCGTTGATCGCCTTGCCCTGCGGGCCGAAGATGCCGCCGTTGGCGGACAGCAGGTCGCCGCGCTCCATGCCCGCGGTGCGCGGACGGGCGCCGACCAGCAGCGCCACGTTGGCGCCGTCGAACGCCACGTTCGCCTGGTCGGTGATGGTGATGTCGCGCAGCAGCGGGAACGCGCAGTCGTCGAGCTCCATCGCGACACCCTCGGCGGCCTTCACGCCCTGCGGGATCTCCAGCAGGCGCAGGTTCACCGGAACGTCGGCACCCAGCAGGTGACCGGAGGCGATGCGGAAGAGCAGCGCGTAGCCGATCTGGCCGGCCGCTCCGGTAACGGTGACGTTGACGGGGGTGCGAGTCATATCTACCTTCTCCAGCAAATCGCCAGGCGCCCCAGGCACATCGGCGCACTGGAGCCGAGGATGATCTCTCGATATCGAGAGACCTGGGCCAGGCTATCGCGAAGGCAGGTGGGTACGAAAACAGGGGCACGAGGAACCGTGCGTGGTTCCCCGCGCCCCTGGTGGTGCGCGTGCCGCGTTCTCAGTGCACCGGGTGCCCGATCAGCCGGCCGATGTTGTCGAGCACCGGGATGCTCAGCCACGGGTTGGGCTGGGCGACCAGCGTGAGCAGCACGATGACGCCGCCGAGCGCGAACATCAGGGTGACGTCGGTGAACCGGCTGCGGACGGCGAGCATGCCGACGTCCGGGACGCCGAGCCGGAGCAGCGCGCCGAGCAGTGGCGCCGCGCCGACCGCGAGCAGCCCGAGCCGGAAGTTCCCGGCCCAGGTGACGAGCAGCCCGAGGGCGGCGACGGCGAGGACCAGCGTGATCGGCCACTGCCGCACGGGGAGGGTGTGGCCGCGGCCGAGCGCCGCCGCGGAGCCCTCCGGCGGGAGGGTGCCTTCGGTGGTGACGGGGCGGCGGCGGGTGCGCCTCATGACGCCGGGCACCGGTGTCAGACGCCGGCGCGGCGCTCGGCCGCCTCGACGATGTTGTTGAGGAGCATCGCGCGGGTCATCGGGCCGACGCCGCCGGGGTTCGGGGAGATCCACGCGGCGACCTCGGCGACGCCGGGGTGCACGTCGCCGACGATCTTGCCCTCGCTGCGGGAGACGCCGACGTCGAGGACGGCCGCGCCGGGCTTGACGTCCTCGGGCTTGACCAGGTGCGGGACGCCCGCGGCGGCGACGACGATGTCGGCGTTGCGCAGGTGCGCGGCGAGGTCGCGGGTGCCGGTGTGGCAGAGCGTCACGGTGGCGTTCTCGCTGCGGCGGGTGAGCAGCAGGCCGATGGAGCGGCCGACGGTGATGCCGCGGCCGACCACCACGACCTCGGCGCCGTCGATGGCGACGTCGTGGCGGCGCAGCAGTTCGACGATGCCGAGCGGGGTGCAGGGCAGCGGGCCGTCGATGCCGAGGACGAGGCGGCCGAGCGAGGTCGGGTGCAGGCCGTCGGCGTCCTTGTCGGGGTCCATGAGTTCGAGGACGCGGTTCTGGTCCAGGCCCTTGGGGAGCGGCAGCTGGACGATGTAGCCGGTGCAGGCCGGGTCGGCGTTGAGCTCGCGGACGACGTTCTCGACGTCCTCCTGGCTCGCGGTGGCGGGGAGTTCGCGCTGGATCGAGGCGATGCCGATCTCCGCGCAGTCGCGGTGCTTGCCGTTGACGTACCACCGGCTGCCCGGGTCGTCGCCGACCAGGACGGTGCCGAGGCCGGGGACGACGCCCCGCTCCTTGAGGGCCGCCACGCGGACGGCGAGTTCGGACTTGATCGCGGCCGCGGTGGCCTTGCCATCGAGAATCTGGGCAGTCATGGGCACCATTCTCCACCCCGGCGAAGGGTTGCGGTTGTGCCACATTCGTGCGCGCCACGCCGCAGTCGGCTGGACATCGCAGGTGGGTGCGCACAACGATGTTGACCGAGCACTGCGCCCGCCGGCCCGGTGACCGGCCGTCGGACCAGACGGGGGAGAGCACGGGGGACCGAGAGATGAGCAATCCGTACCAGCAGCCCGACCCGTACAACGGGAGCGGCTACGGCCAGCAGCCCCAGCAGCCGGGCTACGGCTACCCACAGCAGCCGCCGCAGCAGCCCAACTACGGCTACCCGCAGGCACCTCAGCAGCCGCAGGGCTACGGGTACCCGCAGGCCCCGCAGCAGCCCTATCCGCCGGTGTACCCGGCGGCCCCGCCGCAGAACACGCTGGCGACCGCGTCGGCCGCGATCGGCGTGGTGTCGATCCTGACGGTGTGTTTCTACGGGTGGCTGCTGGCGCTGGTCGGGGTCGGCCTGGGCATCGGCGCGTTGAACAAGTCCTCGCAGCTCGGCGGTCAGGGTCGCGGCGTGGCGATCGGCGGCATCGTGATCAACACCTTGGCGTTGCTGATCGGTGTGGCGGTGGTCGTGCTGTACGTCGTCATCCCCAAGTGAGTTCCCGGTGACCGCGGTCCGGCAGTTCGGCCCGGTGGAGCGCTGGCGCAGGTCGGCGGGGACCACCGCGGGCGGGCTGTCGCGGGTGCTGGTCCGGGGCCTGGGCGCGGCGGTCGTCGCGGTGGCCGCGGCGCTGGTGCACGACGCCCACGACCCGGGCGTGCTGTGCCCGTTGCGCCGATTCACCGGGATTCCGTGCCCGGGCTGCGGGTCGACCACGGTCTTCATCGAGGCGGGCCACGGGAACCTGCTCGGCGCGGTGGCCGCGAACCCGGTGACGGTGGTGGTGGCGCTCGGTCTGCTGGTGGCCCCGCTGGGCCCGGCCGGTGGTGGTGGCGCCTGCCCAACTCCCGTCGCAACGCCGTGATCTGGGGGGCCGCGGCGGTCTCCTGGGCCTGGCAGTTGCACCGCTACGGCTTCCTCCCGGTGTGAGCCGCCCTACTCGTTCGTCCTTTCCCCTTAGCGCCGTCAGGGGCATCCGCTAGTCTCCCGTCCCGGTCGGTACGTCAACTGCCCGTCCGTCCACGGGGCTTCCAGCCGTCCGTCCACAACTCGCATCCTGCCCGGAGGCATTGAAAATGAGTTACCCGCCCGACCCCAACAACCCGTACGGCCAGCAGCCCCCGCAGCAGCCGGGCTACGGCTACCCGCAGCAGCCGCCGGCCGCCCCGGGCTACGGCTACCCGCAGGCCCCGGCGCCGGGCTACGGCATCCCGCAGCAGGGCTACGGCTACCCGCAGCAGGGCTACCCGGGCGTCCCGCCGTACGCGGGCTGGGGCAGCCGCGTGCTGGCGTACATCATCGACTACTTCATCGTCGGCATCCCGAGCGGCATCCTGTACGGCATCGGTGTCGGGCAGACCGCCAGCAGCCTGAGCTGCACCACCAGCTCGTCCGGCATCAGCCACTGCACCACCTCCAGCTCGGGCAGCGGCACCGTCTTCGTGCTGCTGGGCGGTCTGGTCGCGCTGATCGGCTGGCTGATCCTGCTGTACCGGGTCGGCACCACGGGTCAGACCCCGGGCAAGAAGGCCATGGGCATCCGCCTGGCGCGTGAGGCCGACGGCCAGAACATCGGCTTCGGCCTGGCGGTCGTCCGCTTCCTGTGCCACATCCTGGACGGCTTCTGCTGCATCGGTTACCTGTGGCCGCTGTGGGACGAGAAGAAGCAGACCTTCGCCGACAAGATCATGAGCACCGTGGTCGTCCGGACCAAGTGACCGTGAGCCCGAAGGGCCCGCACACCTCGCGGTGTGCGGGCCCTTCGGTGCGTTCGGGGCGGCTCAGTGGAAGAAGTGCCGGGTCCCGGAGAAGTACATGGTCACGCCGGCCTTCTCGGCGGCGGCGATCACCTCTTCGTCGCGGATCGAACCGCCGGGCTGCACCACGGCCTTGACGCCCGCGGCGAGCAGGATCTCCAGGCCGTCGGCGAACGGGAAGAACGCGTCGGAGGCGGCGTAGGAGCCGGCGGCGCGCTCGCCGGCCCGGGTGACGGCCAGCTTGCAGGAGTCGACCCGGTTGACCTGGCCCATGCCGACGCCGACCGAGGCGCCGTCCTTGGCGAGCAGGATCGCGTTGGACTTGACGGCCCGGCAGGCCCGCCAGGCGAAGGCGAGTTCGGCCAGCTCGGCCTCATCCAGCGCCTCGCCGGTGGCCAGCGTCCAGGCGGCCGGGTCGTCGCCCTCGGCGTCGACCCGGTCGACCTGCTGGAGCAGCACGCCGCCGGAGATCCGGCGGGACTCCAGCCGGTCGGCGGGGGCCTCGGGGGCGAGCAGCACCCGCAGGTTCTTCTTCTTGGTCAGCACCTCCAGGGCGCCGTCCTCGTAGCCGGGGGCGACCACGACCTCGGTGAAGATCGGGGCGATCTGCTCGGCGAGCTCGACGGTGACCGGGCGGTTGACGGCGATCACGCCGCCGTACGCGGAGACCGGGTCGCAGGCGTGCGCCTTGCGGTGCGCCTCGGCGACGTCCGCGCCGGTGGCGATGCCGCACGGGTTGGCGTGCTTGATGATCGCGACGGCGGGGCCGGCGTGGTCGTAGGCGGCGCGGCGGGCGGCGTCGGTGTCCACGTAGTTGTTGTAGGACATCTCCTTGCCGTGCAGCTGCTGCGCGCCCGCGAGGCCGCCGGTGCCGTCGGTGTAGAGCGCGGCCTGCTGGTGCGGGTTCTCGCCGTAGCGCAGGACGTTGCCGAGCTCCCAGGTGTTGCCCAGGAAGGACGGGAACGCGGCGTCGGACTCGGTGTAGCCGGACTCCTCGAACCAGCTCGCGACGGCCACGTCGTACGCGGCGGTGTGCGCGAACGCGGCGGCGGCCAGGCGCTTGCGGGTCAGCAGGTCGAAGCCGCCGCCCCGGACGGCGGTCAGCACGTCCGCGTAGCGGGCCGGGTCGACGACGACGGCCACCGAGGGGTGGTTCTTGGCGGCGGCGCGGACCATCGACGGGCCGCCGATGTCGATCTGCTCGACGCACTCGTCGGGGGTGGCGCCGGAGGCGACGGTGGCGGTGAACGGGTACAGGTTCACCACGACCAGGTCGAAGGGCTCCACGCCGAGCTCGGCGAGCTGCGCGCGGTGCGACTCCAGGCGCAGGTCGGCGAGGACGCCGGCGTGCACCCGCGGGTGCAGGGTCTTGACCCGGCCGTCCAGGCACTCGGGGAAGCCGGTCAGCTCGGAGACCTCGGTGACCGGTACGCCCGCGGCAGCGATCCTCCCGGCGGTGGAGCCGGTGGAGACGATGGCGACCCCGGCGGCGTGCAGGCCCTGGGCCAGCTCCTCCAGCCCGGTCTTGTCGTAGACGCTGATCAGCGCGCGCCGGATCGGGCGCACGTTCTCGGAGACGGGCTTGTTGGCGGAGGAAGCGGCGCTCATGCCGGAATCCATACCTTTCGGTCTTCGATGCGGTGTCCTTCGCGGGCCAGCCGGCCCACGACCTCGACGAGCAGCTTGCGCTCGACAGTCTTGATGCGCTCGTGCAGCGCCTCGCCGCCGTCCTCGTGGTCGGCGTCCTCGACCTGCACCACGCCCTGGGCGAGGATCGGCCCGGTGTCGACGCCGGCGTCCACCAGGTGCACGGTGCAGCCGGTGACCTTGACGCCGTACGCCAGCGCGTCGGGGACGCCGTGCGCGCCGGGGAAGGCGGGCAGCAGCGCGGGGTGGGTGTTGACGGTGCGTCCGGCGAAGGCGCCGACGAACGCGGGGCCGAGGATCTTCATGAACCCGGCACTGACCACCAGGTCGGGCCGGTACGACGCCACCACGGCGGTCAGTGCGGCGTCCCAGGCGGCCCGGTCGGCGTGGTCCCCGACCCGCTCGACGAAGACCGGGATGCCGGCCTTCTCGGCCCGGTCGATCCCGGCGATGCCGTTCCGGTCGGCGCCGACCGCGACGATCTCCGCGCCGTAGGCGGGGTCGGCGGCGGCGTCGATCAGCGCCTGCAGGTTAGTGCCTGAGCCGGAGACCAGGACCACCAGCCGGGCCGGGCCGGGGGTGCGGGGCGGGAACACTTGGGCGTCAGCGGCAGCCACGGCGCGAGTCTCCGTAGGTCGGTGTCGCCCGCTGGTACGTCCACCGTCGGTGGGGCCACTACGGGCGGCGGCAGGTCGGGAGCCTTCGGCGGACGCCGGGCGGCCGCGGCGCTGCGGGGCCCGGGGAACCGTCGGGTGCTGCCGACCGTCACCACGATAACGGCTGGTGGGAGGCCACCTGTCACCACCCGGCAACGCTACGCGCGTAGTTGAGACGGGGATCTCCCGGCCGCCCGGCACCGGTCCGGCAGGGTGCCGTACAGCCGCCGGGCGCTTGGGGGATCATTGACCGACCGCCCACTCCCCCACCGCCGGGCGGACAACCGACGAGCAGAAACGGCCGACACCATGAGCAGCGGCGAGGACAGCGGCGAGCGCAACCCCTTCGCGCCCCCTCCGCCCGGCGCACCGGACCAGCCCTGGCGTCCGCGCGTCCCGCAGCCGCCCGCGTCCGGCGACCGGCCGGACGGGCAGCCGGACGGCGAGCGCCCGCAGCCGCCCGGCTGGGGCCCGCGCCCCGAGCCCGGCCCGCCGCAGCCCCGCCTCGACCTGTCCGACCCGGCGCACCGCACCGCCCGCAACGCCCTGCTGTCGGGCTTCGCGGCGCTGCTGTCGGTGCTGTTCGGCCTGTTCTGGATCGGCTTCCCGCTGGCCCTGCTCGCCGTCTGGTACGCCGTCACCGTGCTGCGGGTGCCCGCCGAGCCGGTCACCGACCCGTTCGCGCCGCGCCCGGTCCGCCCGCAGGTGCCGGCCGCGCTGTCCGCGCTGCTCACCGGCGGCCTCGCGCTGGTGATGTCGCTGGCCACCTTCACCATGCAGTTCGCGTACCACGACTACCTGGACTGCGTGGACTCGGCGATCACCAAGGAGGCCGTGCACAGCTGCGGCGTCGACGTCCCGACCTGGGTGACCACGCTCTACGAGGGCCCCGCGGAGTGACCCGCCGTCAGTCTCCGTCCGCGGACGGGGTGACGAAGCCCGACTCGTAGGCGGCGATCACCGCCTGGGTGCGGTCGCGCGCGCCGAGCTTGCCGAGCAGGCTGCTGACGTGCGTCTTGACGGTCTGCACGCCCAGGTGCAGCCGGTCGCCGATCTCGGCGTTGGACAGGCCGCGGGCCATCAGCCGCAGCACCTGGCCCTCACGCTCCGTCAGGCCGGCCCGGGCGACCGCCCCGCCGTCCGCGGCCCGTTCCGCCCGGGCCGCGGCGAGGCGGCGGATCGCCGCCGGGAACAGCAGCGACTCGCCGGCCGCGACCAGCCGCACCGCCTGGGCGATCTCCGCCGGGCGGGAGCGCTTGAGCAGGAAGCCGTCCGCGCCGGCCCGCAGCGCCTCGTACACGTAGTCGTCGGCCTCGAAGGTGGTGACCACCAGGATCTTCGGCGGCTCGTCGACGCCGCGCAGGATCGCCCGGGTCGCGGCCAGCCCGTCGACGCCGGGCATCCGGACGTCCATCAGCACCACGTCGGGGCGCAGCGAGCGGACCAGGCCCAGGGCGTGGGCGCCGTCCTCGGCCTCGCCGACCACGGCGATGCCGTCCTGGGCGTCCAGGACGGCGCGCAGGCCGGCCCGGATCAGCTCCTCGTCGTCGACCAGCAGCACCTTGATCATCGTCACCGGCCCAACCGTAGCGGCAGCCGCACCCGCAGCACCCAGTCCGTCCCGTCGGGGCCGGCCTCGCACTCGCCGCCGAGCAGCACCGCGCGTTCCCGGACGCCGCGCAGGCCCTTGCCGCCGCCCTTGCGGCCGCCGCCGCCCGGGCCGGTGCGCGGGGTGCGGCACTCCAGGGCGAGCGCGCCGTCGGCGACCGCGCCGCGGATCCGGATCGGCGCACCGGGGGCGTGCCGCAGCGCGTTGGTGACGCCCTCCTGCACGATCCGGTACGCCTCGCGGGACAGCACGCCCGGCAACTCGCCGGACCGGACGTCCAGTTCGGCGTCGACCGGGCTGCCGGCGGCGCGCGCGCCGGCGAACAGCTCCTCGGCCCGGTCCAGGCCGGGCTGTTCGGTGGCGGCGGTCTCGGGGGCCTCGCGCAGCAGCACCAGCATCCGCTCCAGGTCGTCCAGGGCGCGGCGGCCGGTGGTCTCGATCGCCTCCAGCGCCTTGTCGCGGAACGCCGGGTCGGCGATCTCGCGGGCCGCGCCGGCCTGCAGGACCGTCACGGTCAGCGCGTGGCCGATCGAGTCGTGCAGTTCGCGGGCCAGCCGGTTGCGCTCCAGCAGCCGCTCCGCGCGGAGCTCCGCCGCGGCCAGCCGCTCCGCCGCCGACGGCCCCAGCAGCCGGACCGCCAGCGACAGTTGGAGCCGTCCGGCGAGCACGGCCAGCCACAGCAGGGCGAACAGCACGGCCGGCGCGAGCAGCGCCCGCGGCCCGAACGGCGGGCCGACGGCCGCGTCGGCGGTGCTGACCGCCGCGATCATCACCACCCCCAGGGCGGTGCCGAGCGCCACCCGCGCGACCAGCCAGCACGCCGTCCGCCCGCGGTCCGCCCAGCTCGCCGACGGCGCGATCCCGATCGCCTCCTCGCGCCGCGGCACCAGCAGCAGCCGCGCCTGCACGCCCTCCGCCCGCCGCACCGCCGGCACCAGCGCGATCAGGCACAGCAGCGGCACGTCGACCGCGCAGCAGGTCAGCACCATCCGGCCGGTCGAGATCCCCTCCGTCCCCGGGTACACGAGCAGCACGATCCCGGCGAACAGCATGCCGATCAGCAGGTGCAGCCAGCGGGCGTAGGTGGCGGGCAGCAGCAGCGGGGCGATCAGGGCGGGCATCGCGCCATCCTCCCCCAGCCGGCCCCGCGGCACCCTCCCTCCCGGGAGGGAGCAGGACCCCTCCCGGGCGGGATCCGCCCTGCTCCGCCCGCCGGTTGACTGGTCGTCACAGCCGGACGGCACCGACGGAAGGAGAGCCACCGTGATCGAGATTCGTGACCTGACCAAGGCGTACGGGGAGCGCAGGGCCGTGGACGGCCTCACCTTCCGGGTGGAGCCGGGCCGGGTCACCGGCTTCCTCGGCCCGAACGGCGCGGGCAAGTCCACCACGCTGCGGATGGCGCTCGGCCTGGACCGGCCGACCTCCGGCGCCGCCCTGGTCGACGGCATGCCGTACGAGCGGCTCACCGAGCCGCTGCGCCGGGTCGGCGCCCTGCTGGACGCGCAGGCCGTGCACGGCGGCCGCACCGCCGCCGGCCACCTGCGCTGGATCGCCGCCTCGCACGGCCTGCCCGCCCGCCGGATCGACGAGGTGCTCGCCGCGGTCGGCCTGTCCGACGCCGCCGGCCGCCGGATCCGGACCTTCTCGCTCGGCATGCGCCAGCGCCTGGGCATCGCGGTCGCCCTGCTCGGCGACCCGGCCGCGCTGCTGCTGGACGAGCCGGTCAACGGCCTGGACGCGGAGGGCATCCGGTGGATCCGGACGCTGCTGCGCGGCCTCGCCGACGAGGGCCGCGCCGTGCTGGTCTCCTCGCACCTGATGGCGGAGATGGCGCAGACCGCCGACCACCTGGTGGTGATCGGCCGGGGCCGGCTGCTGGCCGACACCTCCACCGCCGGCTTCCTGGCCGACCACGGCCGCCGCCGGGTCCGGGTCCGGGCGGTCGACCCGGCCGCGCTGGCCGCGCTGCTCGCCGAGGCCCACCCGGAGGCGGTGCCGGTCGGCGACGGCGCGTACGACGTCCCCGACGCCGAGCCGGGCGAGCTGGGCGCGCTGGCCGCGTCCCGCCGGGTGGTCCTGATCGAACTGTCCGTCACCCACGACTCACTGGAGGATGCCTTCATGCGGATGACCGCGGACGCCGTCGAGTACCGGGCGGTGGCCGCATGAGCGCCACCACCTACCCGCTGCGCGCCGAGTGGGCCAAGTTCACCACCCTGCGCTCGCTGTGGACGACGCCGCTGCTGGCGGTCGCGCTGAGCGCCGGCATCACCGCGGCCGCCCAGTTCGCCTACGGCAAGGTCGACGACTCGCTGACCGACGACCCGATGCTCGGCCTGTACTACGGCCTCAACTTCGGCCAGGTCGCGGTGGTCTGCCTGGGCATCCTGCTGATCGGCCAGGAGTACAGCAGCGGCACGCTGGCCACCTCGCTGGCCGCCGTCCCCGACCGGATCCGCTTCCACCGCGGCAAGCTGCTGCTCGGCGCGGGCCTCGGCCTGGCGATCGGCCTGCTCACCGTCGCGGGCCAACTCGCCGCCACCGCCGCCTCGGTGGGCATCGACCTGGCCGCCCCCGGCAGCTACCGGGCACTCGCGGCGGGCGTGCTCTACCACCCGCTGCTGCTGGTGCTGTGCCTGTCGCTGACCACCGTGCTGCGCAACCAGACCGCGGCGCTCGGCCTGCTCTCCCCGATGGTGTTCCTCGGCACCACCGCACTGTCCGCGATCCCCGGGATCCGCGAGGTGGTCCAGTTCTTCCCCGACCGGGCCGGCCTGTACGCCCTGCGCCTGCAGGACGACCCGGAGATCCACTACGGCCACGGCACCGGCCTGCTGGTGATGGCCCTGTGGACCGCCCTCGCCGTCGCCGCCGGCCTGCGCACCCTGCGCACCCGCGACGCCTGACCCCGCGTCGGCAGCCGTCGGGCGCCGCCCCCGCACCACCGGGGCGGCGCCCGACGCCGTCTCAGGGCGCCGGCCAGCACACCAGCCGGTACGCGCCGACCCGGATCCGGACCACCGGGCCGGGCCCGGTGCGGGTGCGCCACCAGCGGGCCAGCAGCACGCCCGGCACCGCCACCGCCAGCAGCCAGGCACTCTGCGCGAGACCGAACTGCCAGGGCACCGGGCCGAGTTCGGACATCCGCCCGGTGCCCAGCGCACCGCCGGCCGACCAGCCGGCCAGCACCCCGAGCGGAGCGGCGGCCAGCGCCACCACGGCGGCGACGGCCGCCGCCTGCGGCGCGCTCCAGCGGACCGCCGCCCGGCCCAGCAGCAGCGCGGTCAGGACGGCCGCGGCGGCCGGGACGCCGCAGGCCAGCAGGTGCCAGTCCGGGCCGCCCCGGCCGGGCAGCACGGCCAGCAGCGGGAAGTCGGGGACGGCGCCGAGCCGGGTGCCGAGCGGCCCCGCGTGGCCGCCGGCGCCGACCGCGAAGCCGGTGCCGAGCGCGTAGGACACCGACCAGAGCAGCGCGTTGGGCACCAGCGTCAGGCAGGCCAGCAGCATGCCGAGCCACCCGGCGCTGCCGCCGCCCAGCCGCTGCGCGCCGTGCCCGGCCGAGCCGAGCACCACCGCCACCACGAACACCGCCCCGCCGCCCGCCAGCAGCGCGCCCGCCCACACCGCCAGCGCCCGCAGCGCCACCCGCTCCGCGCCGCCCGCCGGCCACAGCGCCGCGGACAGCGGCAGCCGGCGCAGCTGCCCGGGTCGGCCGAGCCCGCCCCACAGCCCGTAGCCGAACGCACCGGCCGTCAGTGCCGCCACCGCCAGCAGGTCGGGCAACGCCCGCGAGCGCAGCGCGGCCTGCGGGTCCGCGCACTGCGCCACCGCCCCGGCCGCGACCAGCAGGTAGCCGGCGTACGCGGCCAGCGGGGAGCGCCAACGGACGAACCCGCGCCCCCGGGCGCGCCGGGCCAGCCGGCGCCCGGCCCGCACCAGCAGCGCCGTGACGACAGCGGTCAGCAGCAGCGGGGTGACCGTCACGGGCGCGGCCTCCGGCCCCCGGGCGAGCGGCGCACCGTGCCCGAGCAGCCACAGCCCGAACGCCGTCCGCGCCGCGCCCTGCGCCGAGTCGTCGCCGTACGGGGCGAGCACCCACAGGCCGAACACCGGGACGGCGACCACGGACAGGGTGAGCAGCGCGGTGCGGACTCCGGCGAGCAGATCGGCGAGGGCGGAGCGGCTTTCGAGTTCGCTCGGCAGGCCGAGGATCGGACGGCCCATCAGCTGCGTCATGGCCCTCATGCTGCCAAGGCCACTCCTTGCGGGGTGTCAACGCGCAAACCTTCGCCGTGTCCCGGATTATCAGTACATGTGCCTTTTTCCGGGATGGATTCGCAGCGGAGGAATGCGGTGACTTCACCTTCGACCGCCGAGCCCGAGCGCACCACCGGAAGCCCGTCCCGGTCCCGCGCGGACGCCGAGCGGCTGCTGCGCCGCCTCTCCCCGCGCGAGGCCCAGGCGCTGGCCCGGCTCGCCGCCGGCGACGACCTGCGGACCCTGGCCCGCCACCTCGGCATCGCCCCCGGCACCGCCCGCGCCCACCTCAACCGCGCCATGCGCAAGCTCGGCGTCCGCAGCCACGAGGAGGCCGCCGCCGTCGCCGCAACGCTGGCCGCACCGGCGGCTCCTGACGCCCCGCCGGCCGCCGAGCCGCCGCAGAAGGACGGCGCCCGGCCCGCCCCCCGGCAGCCCGAAGCCGCCGAGCAGGCCCCGACTCCGCCGCCGACCGACGCCCCGTCACCTGCCCCGACCCGCCCGGAGAAGCGCGCACAGCAGGCGCCGGCCGCACCGCCGACCGACGCGCCGTCAGCCACCGCCGCACCCCGCCCGGAGAAGCGCGCGCCGCAGCCCGACGCGCCCGCGCGGCCGGAACCCGCCGTCGTGGGCGAGGAGCCGCGCCCCGCCGCGTTCGCGGACTTCGCCGAGCGGGTCCACACCCGCCTGGTCCAGCAGACCTTCCTGCTGACCGGCCACCGGCACCGGGCCGTGCACGCCGTGCACCTCGCGCTGGGCGCGGCCGGCCGGCGCTGGGAGGAGGTGGCGGCGGCGCCGGACCCGGAGGGCCTGGTGCGGTCGGCGGCGTTCGACCTGGCGCTGTCGCCCTGGCACCGGGGCGGCCCGCGCCGGACCGGCGCGCCGTGGCGGCGGCGCCGGATCAAGGTCGCCGAGCCGGCCGAGCCGGAGCCGCCCGAGCGCCTGACGCCCCACGACCGGGCGCTGCTGAAGGCGCTGCAGCGGCTGTCGCGGCCGCGCCGCCGCGCGCTGGTGCTGCACGACACGCTGGGGCTGTCGGTGGAGCAGGTGGCGCTGGAGGTGGAGTCGAGCCGGGCGGCGGCCGCGGCCCGGGTGCGTTCGGCGCGGGAGTCGCTGGCCCGCGAGGTGCCGGCGCTGGTCGGCGCGGACCCGGACGCGGCGGGGTTCGGGGAGCGGCTCGGCGAGCTGCTGCACCGGGCGGCGGTGCACGGCTGCCCGGGTCCGCGGCGGCCGTCGCCGGCCCTGCTGGTCGCGGACAGCCGCGTGCACACCGGTCTGCTGACGGGCGCGGCGGCGGCTCTGACCGTCGGGGTGGGGGTGGCGATGGCGACCACGCTGTTCGGGGTCGGCCCGGCCGAGCTGGTGCGCCCGGAGCTGCCGGAGGCGACGGCCTGCACGGCGGCCGGGTCGGGCAGCGCGGCCCGGCGGCCGAGGACGGCGCGCCGGGGCTGCAGACGCCGTGGTGCGGTCCGACGCCGGGGGTGCCGGCCCGGCTGGTCGGTCCGCCGGCCCGGGTGCTGCCGCCGGTCGGCCCGGCCGGGAGCGCCGACGGTTCGGACGGCGCGAACCTGCTGCCGGCCGGCCCGTTCGAGGCCCGCCGTCCGCCGGTCGTCCCGTTGTCGGCCCGCCGCCCGCTGCCGCCGCCGCTGGCCGTCGCCTGCGTGCCGTTCGAACGCTGCCGTCCCCGCGGGGCCTGAGCGTCCGCGGGAACGCCGAAGGCGCCGCCCGCCTTCGCGGTGGGCGGCGCCTTCGTGCCGAAGCGGTGTCGCGTGCTGCCTTACTTGGCGGCGGCGATCAGCTCGCGGGCCAGGCGGGCGGTCTCGGACGGCGTCTTGCCGACCTTGACGCCGGCGGCCTCGAGGGCCTCCTTCTTCGCCTGGGCGGTGCCGGAGGAGCCGGAGACGATGGCGCCGGCGTGGCCCATGGTCTTGCCCTCGGGCGCGGTGAAGCCCGCGACGTAGCCGACGACCGGCTTGGTGACGTGCTCGGCGATGTACGCCGCGGCACGCTCCTCGGCGTCGCCGCCGATCTCGCCGATCATGACGATCAGCTCGGTCTCCGGGTCCTCCTGGAACGCCTTGAGGGCGTCGATGTGGGTGGTGCCGATGACCGGGTCGCCGCCGATGCCCACCGCGGAGGAGAAGCCGAGGTCGCGCAGCTCGTACATGAGCTGGTAGGTCAGGGTGCCGGACTTCGACACCAGACCGATCTTGCCCGAGCCGGTGATGTTGGCCGGGATGATGCCCGCGTTGGACTGTCCGGGGCTGATCAGGCCGGGGCAGTTCGGGCCGATGATGCGGGTCTTGTTGCCCTTGGCGCCGGCGTGGGCCCAGAAGGCGGCGGTGTCGTGCACCGGAACGCCCTCGGTGATGACCACGGCCAGGCCGATCTCGGCGTCGATCGCCTCGACGACGGCGGACTTGGTGAACGCCGGCGGGACGAAGATGACGGTGACGTCGGCACCGGTCTTCTCCATCGCCTCGACCACGGTGCCGAACACCGGGACCTCGGTGCCGTCCACGTCCACGGTGGTGCCGGCCTTGCGCGGGTTCACGCCGCCGACGATCCGGGTGCCGGAGGCGAGCATGCGGCGGGTGTGCTTCATGCCCTCGGAGCCGGTCATGCCCTGGACGATGACCTTGCTGTCCTTGGTAAGGAAGATAGCCATGGTGTTAAGTCCCCTTCCTTACTTGTTGGCCAGCTCGGCGGCGCGGTCAGCGGCGCCGTCCATGGTGTCCACCTGCTCGACCAGCGGGTGGTTGGCGTCGGTCAGGATCTGGCGACCCAGCTCCGCGTTGTTGCCGTCCAGGCGGACGACGAGCGGCTTGGTCACGGCCTCGCCCTTGCTCTCCAGGAGCGCGAGGGCCTGCACGATGCCGTTGGCGACCGCGTCGCACGCGGTGATGCCGCCGAAGACGTTGACGAAGACCGACTTGACGTCGGTGTCGCCCAGGATGATCTCCAGGCCGTTCGCCATCACCTCGGCGGACGCGCCGCCGCCGATGTCGAGGAAGTTGGCCGGCTTCACGCCGCCGTGGTTCTCACCGGCGTACGCGACGACGTCCAGGGTGCTCATGACGAGGCCCGCGCCGTTGCCGATGATGCCGACCTGGCCGTCGAGCTTGACGTAGTTCAGGCCCTTCGCCTTGGCCGCGGCCTCCAGCGGGTTGGCGGCGGCCTTGTCCTCGAGCGCCTCGTGCTCCGGCTGGCGGAACTCGGCGTTCTCGTCGAGGGAGACCTTGCCGTCGAGGGCGATGATCTTGCCGTCGCCGGACTTGATCAGCGGGTTGACCTCGACCAGGAGGGCGTCCTCCTTGACGAAGACGACCCAGAGCTTCTGCAGGACATCGGCGACCTGGTCGGCGATCTCGGCCGGGAACTTCGCGGCGGCGACGATCTCGGCGGCCTTCTCCGCGGTGACGCCCTCGTTGGCGTCCACCGGGATCTTGGCGAGCGCGTCCGGGTTCTCCTCGGCCACGACCTCGATCTCCACGCCGCCCTCGACGCTGGCCATCGCCAGGAAGGTGCGGTTGGTGCGGTCCAGCAGGAAGGAGACGTAGTACTCCTCCTGGATGTCCGCGGTCTGCGCCAGCATCACCTTGTGGACGGTGTGGCCCTTGATGTCCATGCCGAGGATCGCCTCGGCCTTGGCCACGGCGTCCTGCGGGTCGGACGCGAGCTTCACGCCACCGGCCTTGCCTCGGCCACCCACCTTCACCTGAGCCTTGACGACGGCTCGGCCGCCGAAGCGCTCCGCGATGGCGGCAGCGTCTGCGGCGGTCTCGATGACATCGCCGTCAAGCACGGGTACACCGTGCTTGGCGAAGAGGTCCCTCGCCTGGTACTCGAACAGGTCCACGTGTTTGTCCTTGTTCGTGGTCGCGGAATGTGTCTCTACGAGCGTGCCACGGCAGGATCTTCGCTGCGGGTCGTCGGCGCTGAGCGGGTACGCAGATGTACGGCCTTGCGGCCCACTCAGGTGCCGTGCGCATCGTCAATCAACACGCGCGTCACGTCCGCATGGCAGGTTATCCCCGGACGACCGGCGTGTTTCCCCCGGGACCGGCTCCGCGATCGTGAGAACCGTCACAACCGGCCTGGCCCGGCGTGTCGGCGGGCCGCCCCGAGGCCCTGGGCGCGCGACGGTCGGCCGCACCACAGGATCACCCGCACGGGTGGTGGCGCGGCCCGTTGACGCGTCACTGCCGGTCCGGCACCGGCAGCGGACGCTTCTCGATCGCGGCCGCCATGATGTCCGGGAACGCGTCCGGGGTGCAGGCGAACGCCGGGGCCCCCAGCGCGGCCAGCGCCTGCGCGTGCGCGTGGTCGTAGGCCGGCGCGCCCTCGTCGGAGAGCGCCAGCAGCGCGATGAACTGCACGCCCGACGCCTTCATCGCCGCCACCCGCTTCAGCATCTCGTCCCGGATGCCGCCCTCGTACAGGTCGCTGATCAGCACCACGATCGTCTCGGACGGCCGGCTGATCTTCGACTGGCAGTAGGCCAGCGCCCGGTTGATGTCGGTGCCGCCGCCGAGCTGGGTCGCGAACAGCACGTCCACCGGGTCGCTGAGCTGCTCGGTCAGGTCCACCACCGAGGTGTCGAACACCACCAGCCGGGTGTCCAGGCTGTGCATCGACGCCAGCACCGCGCCGAACACCGCCGAGTGCACCACCGAGGGCGCCATCGACCCGGACTGGTCGATGCAGAGGATCACGTCCTTCTTCACCGCCCGCTGCGCCCGGGCGTAGCCGACCAGCCGCTCCGGCACCACGGTCCGGTACTCCGGCAGGTACTTCGACAGGTTGGCGCGGATGGTGCGGTCCCAGTCGATGTCGCGGTGCTTGGGCCGGTTGACCTTGGCGCTGCGGTCCAGTGCCCCGCCGAGCGTCGAGCGGGTCCGGTCGGCCAGCCGGCGCTCCAGCTCCGCGACCACCCGGCCGACCACCAGGCGGGCGGTCTCCCGGGTGGTCTCCGGGAGGGCGTGCTTCAGCGACAGCAGCGTCCCCACCAGGTGCACGTCCGGTTCGACCGCGGCCAGCATCTCCGGCTCCAGCAGCAACCGGTCCAGGCCCAGCCGGGAGATCGCGTCCTGCTGCATCAGCTGCACCACGCTGGTCGGGAAGTACTCCCGGATGTCGCCCAGCCAGCGCGCCACCTGCGGCGCGGACCCGCCGAGGCCGGCCGACCGCTTGCCGTCCTCCCGGTACAGCGCCCCCAGTGCCCCGTCCATCGCCGCGTCCCGCCGCGACAGCCGCACCCCGGTCCCGTCCCCGTCGGCACCCAGCACGAGCCGCCAACGTCGCATCCGCTCATCGTCCTGACGGACAGTCATCTGACAATCACTCCTCTACCCCCACGCCCCGTCAGGAGGCGCGGGAACTGCGCCCTCGCCCCGCGCCCCGCCAGGGGCGCGGGAACTGCGCGAAGCGGAAGGTACGAACGGGAAAGATCGGGGCAGCACGGCGGCGCACCCTGCGGACCGCCCGACGCGGCGGGAACACCACCGATCCTGCCGCCCGCGTACGACAACTCAGCTCGCGCGGCGGTCCGACTGGCGCGGGATCCGCGGGTGCGGGATGCCGAGCAGCAGGGCCAGCACCGGCGTCGTCGCGTCGGCGCGGTCCTCGTCCAACGCGCTGTCAGGACCGGCGGCGGCCACCGGCGTTGCCAGCGGGCCGGCCGCCACCCGGGAGCCGATGGTGTGGCGGACGCCCGTCTCCAGGGAGGAGAAGGTGCGGCGCAGCACCGGCAGCAGGTCGGTGAAGGTGTCGGCGGGGACGCCGCACAGCCAGCCGTCGAGCAGGCCGAGCAGGGCCGGGTCGTGCAGCAGCAGCGCGCCGCCGCCGGAGACGAAGCCCTCGACCCAGCCGGCGGCGTCCAGCGGGCCGGAGGCGATCGAGAGGACCAGGCCGAGGCGCCGGCCGGCCTCCTCGGTGTCGATCCGGCCGTCGTCCAGCAGCAGCCGGACCGCCCGCCCGCGCAGCAGCCCGGGGACGCCGGTGGCCGGGCCGCCGTGCGGTTCACGGGCGGCGAGCGCGGTGAGGGTGCCGGCCCAGCGGTCGGCGACGGCGGTGTCGGAGAGCAGCGCGATCGCCTGGTGCACGGCGTCGATCTCGGTGCGGCGGGCGCCCGCGCCGTCCGCGTCGAGGCCGGTGCAGGCGGCGGGCAGGGCGACGCAGAGGCGTTCGGCGAGGCCGAGGGCGACAGCGGTGAGGGCGCTGGTGTCGGTGGCCCGGACATCGCCGTAGCGCAGGGTGCGGACCAGCGCGGGGAGCGCGGCGGCGAGGTGGCCGGCGTCGGTGTCGAGCGCGGCGCGGTCGGCGAGCCGCCGCATCACCTCGGGCAGCGCGTCGGGCAGCCCGGCCAGCAGGCAGTGCTCGGCGAGTTCGGTGAGCGCGGTGAGTTCGGCGGTGGCCGCGTCGGCGATCGCCTTGCCGGTGGCGGCGCCCTGCACGGTGGTGCCCCACTGGCCGGCCTCGACCAGGCGGATCGCGTACTCGGGTTCCCAGGCGAGCTGCCAGACCTCCCGGAAGGTGCCGGTGGACTGCACGCCGTCGCGGGTCGGCCGGCCCCAGTGCAGGCCGAGCAGGCGCAGCCGGTGCAGCAGGCGGGAGCGTTCCGCGTCGAGGTCCTTGCGCAGGTCGAGGACGAGGTCGCGGGTGGTGGCCTCGGGCTTGAGCCGCAGCGTGCGCTGAAGGCGCGTCAGGTCGCGCTGGAGCGGCACGGCGGGTGCGCCGTCGGGGACTTCGCCGAGCGCGTCGCCGACCACCAGCCGGTCGTGCACCAGGGCGAGCGCCACGTCGGAGCCGTCGCACAGGACGGCGCGCACCGTGTCCAGGGTCTCGGTGAGGCCGGGCAGCGGGCGGCCGCGCATCGCGGCGAGGCTGTCGGCGAGGCGGATCGCCTCGATGACGTGCGCGGAGGAGACCGGGTGGTCCTCGCCGCGGAGCAGTTCGGCGACCTTGGTCATCCAGCGGGCGACCGGCTGCTCGGGGGTGGTGTACAGGTGGTGGTACCAGCCGGGCGAGTCGATGCCGGCGCCGTAGCCGGTGTGCTGGGACAGCCGGCGGTGGGTCCACGGCACCCAGGTGAGTTCGGTCCTGAGCTTCTTGGGGAGTTCGGCGAGCAGCGCCCGGTCGTGCGCGACGGTCGGCATGGCGGCGAGCGCGGGCACGTGCCAGGCGCCGCAGACCACCGCGATGCGGCGGTGGCCGGCCCGGCGGGCGGCCCGGATCTGCTGCCGCATGGCGGCCTCGCGGACCTCGTCGCGCCGTTCGGCGGGGTGGTGCTCGCGCAGCGCGGCCATCGCCTCGGAGAGGGCGGCGAACGGGGCGAGGGGGTCACCGTCGGGGGCGCGGTGCTCGATCACGTCCTCCCACCAGGCCTCCGGGTCCGGGTGCCCGGCGGCGGCGGCGAGTTCGGCGATCGGGTCGACCGGGCCGGGCCCGGAAGTGCCCCCCGGCACTTCCGACCCCTCCCCCTCTTCTGACGCGTCGTCGGGCCCGGACGTCGCAGGCGGATTTCCGCGCGGCCCGAGTGCGAGGCTCTGCCCGGCGGGCAGGTCGATGAAGCGGACCGGCACGCCGGCGTCGGCGGCGTGGCGCAGCGCCACCCACTCCGGGGAGAACTCGGCGAACGGCCAGAACGCGGCCCGCGCCGGGTCGTCGCTGACGTGGGCGAGCAGGGCGACCGGCGGCACCATGTCCTTCTCGGCGGCCAGCGCGGCGAGTTCGTCGGCCTCCGGCGGGCCCTCGATCAGCACCGCGTCGGGCTGCAGGGCGGCCAGCGCGGCGGCGACCGCGCGGGCCGAACCGGGGCCGTGGTGGCGCACCCCGAGCAGCGTCACCTGGGCAGTCACGCGGAGACCTCCCGGGCGGCCCGGTAGAAGTCCTTCCAGCCGTCGCGGTCGCGGACCACGCCTTCCACGTACTCGCGCCACACCTGCCGGTCGGCGACCGGGTCGCGGACCACCGCGCCGACGATGCCGTCCGCGACGTCGCCGGCCCGTAGCACGCCGTCGCCGAAGTGGGTGGCGAGGGCGAGCCCGTTGGTGACCACCGAGATCGCCTCGGCGGTGGACAGCGTGCCGCTGGGGGTCTTCACCTTGGTGCGGCCGTCGGCGGTCAGGCCGGCCCGCAGCTCGCGGAAGACGGTGACCACGCGGCGGATCTCCTCGGCGCCGCCCGGCAGTTCGGGCAGGTCGAGGGAGCGGCCGAGCTGGCCGACCCGGCGGGTGACGATCTCCACCTCCTCGTCGAGGGTGGCGGGCAGCGGCAGCACCACGGTGTTGAAGCGGCGGCGCAGCGCGGAGGAGAGCTCGTTGACGCCGCGGTCGCGGTCGTTGGCGGTGGCGATCACGTTGAAGCCGCGCACCGCCTGGACCTCGGTGCCGAGTTCGGGCACCGGCAGGGTCTTCTCGGACAGGATGGTGATCAGGCTGTCCTGCACGTCGGCGGGGATGCGGGTGAGCTCCTCGACGCGGGCGATCTGCCCGTCCCGCATGGAGCGCATCAGCGGGGACGGCACCAGGGCGTCCTCGCTGGGGCCGTGGGCGAGCAGCTGGGCGTAGTTCCAGCCGTAGCGGACGGCCTCCTCGGGCGTGCCGGCGGTGCCCTGGACGAGCCGGGTGGAGTCGCCGGAGATCGCGGCGGCCAGGTGCTCGGACACCCAGGTCTTGGCGGTGCCGGGCACGCCGAGCAGCAGCAGCGCCCGGTCGGTGGCCAGCGTGGTGACGGCGACCTCGACGATCCGGCGCGGGCCGATGTACTTGGGCGTGATGACGGTGCCGTCGGCGAGTTCGCCGCCCAGCAGGTAGGTGGCGACCGCCCACGGCGAGAGCCGCCAGCGCTCCGGTCGCGGCCGGTCGTCGTGCCGGGCGAGGGCGGCCAGTTCGTCGGCGAAGGCGTCCTCGGCGTGCTGCCGCAGGACCTCGCTGGTCGTCTCGGTGGTCATCGACCGCTCCGATCTCACGGGACGTCAGAACACTGCGCAGAAAGGGCGCGAAGAACGAACGACACGGCGCTGACCTGGGGAGACGTACTCCCGTTCGGGCCGTGTGAGACCTACTCTGCCGCCTGCCACTGACAACCGGCGCCCCGCCGGGCCGCCGCCCACGGCCACAACTGCGCCACGCCGAACGCCACTTCCACGGCCAGGAAGCCCCCCAGCAGGCCGGTCGCGCCGTGCGCCAGCGCCCAGGCCTGCCAGCAGGCGAACAGCACCCGCGCCGCGCCGTCGTACAGTCCGTGCACCGGCAGCGGGCGGAGCAGCCGCAGCAGCGCCCACACCACCACCAGCGAGCCCATCAGGTTGGCGAACAGCGTCAGCACCGGTTCCGGCGGCGGCAGTTCGCCGACGCCGAGGGCCCGGGCGGCGGCGTTCATCGCGCGGTGGGCGAGGGCGAAGGTCCAGGGGGTGGCGAACGGGGCGGTGACCAGCAGGTCGTACCAGGCGCTGGCGCGGATCGTGCGGAGGTGACGGGTCGTCATCGGACGGGCTCCTTCGGTCGCGGGGACCGGTCCAGGCTCGACCCTGGAGTACTGTCCAGGGTCAAGTCGCCGACGGAGGCAGGGGCATGCGGATCGGGGAACTCGCCGAACGGACCGGGCTGAGCCGGGACACCGTCCGCTTCTACGAGCGCACCGGACTGCTGACGGCCCGCCGGCTGCCCAACGGCTACCGCGACTTCCCGCCGGAGGCCGTGCCCTGGCTGCGGTACGTCCGCACCGCGCAGGCGCTGGGCTTCTCGCTCGCCGAGATCGCCCGCACCGGCGCCGAACTGGACGGCGCCCCGGACGCCGCCGAGCGGCTGTCGGAGCTGCTGCGGCAGAAGATCGCGCTGATCGACGAGCGCACCGCCGAACTGGCCGCGCTGCGCGCCGACCTGGTCGAGCGGGCCGCCTCCGGCTGTCCGCTGGCGCCGTCCTGACGGTCGCCCCGGCCGGGAACCGCCTGGTGACAGGGGCCGTGGAGCCGTCCGCCCGTTCCCGGCCGCCGGCCGGCGCCGACGGCGGCACCGGGTCCTGACCGCCCCTCAACTGTCAGTGGTGCCGCCTAGCGTGGTGGTCATGGAGGAACGCTGGAGCACCGAACACGTCCTTTCCCTGGCCCCCGACCCGGCGTCCCAGAAAGCCGCGGGCAAGCTCTCCGGGCCCGCCCCGTGGAGCTCCGCCGGCACCGGTCAGGGCGCGCTGTGGGGCCTGTGCAAGGGCAGCGGCAGCACGCCGTACCGGACGGCGGTGGAGCTCGGCACGCCCGCCTACAAGTGCAGTTGCCCGAGCCGGAAGTTCCCGTGCAAGCACGCCCTCGGGCTGCTCCTGCTGTGGGCCTCCGGTCCCGAGGCGGTCACCGCGGCCGCCGAGCCGCCGGACTGGGTGTCGGAGTGGCTGAACGGCCGCAGCCAGGCCGCCGCCGACAAGGCCGCCAAGGCGCAGGCCAAGGCCGCCGACACCGACCCGGAGGCCGCCCGCAAGCGCGCCGCGAAGCGCTCCGCGCGGGTCGCCGCCGGCGCGGTCGACCTGCGGCTGCGGCTGGCCGACGGCGTCCGCCGGGCCTCGCCGACCCGCTGCCCGCCGGCGCGTGGGACGAGGTCGCGGCGCGGATGGTCGACGCCCAGGCCCCGGCCTGGCCGGCCGGGTCCGGGCGCTGGCCGAGACCCCGCAGGACGCCCTGCTGGAGGAGTTCGCGATGCTGCACCTGCTGGCCGGCGCGTACGGCCGGATCGACACCCTGCCGGAGGCGCTGGCCGCCACCGTCCGCACCCGGGTCGGCTTCACCACCGACACCGCCGAACTGCTCGCCGGCCCGACCGTCCGGGACCGCTGGCAGGTGCTGGGCAGCCGCGACACCGCGGACGAGCGGCTCACCACCCGCCGGGTGTGGCTGCGCGGCGCGAAGACCGGCCGGGACGCCCTGCTGCTGGCCTTCGGCCGCCCCGGCCAGGCGCCGGACCTCGCACTGCCCACCGGCCGCCTGCTGGAGGCCGACCTGGCCTTCCACCCGGGCGCCCGCCCGCTGCGCGCCGTCCTCGGCACCCGCTACGGCAGCCCCGAGCCGGCCCCGGTGGCCGTGCCCGCCGGCCTGTCCCCCGCGCAGGCGCTCGCCGGGTACGGCGACGCCGTCGCCGAGGACCCGTGGCTGGACAGCTGGCCGACCGTGCTGGCCGACGTCGTCCCCGTCCTGACGCCGGACGGCTGGCAGCTCACCGACGGCCGCGACACCCTGCCGGTGCGCCGCGGCGCCCTCACCGACGCCGCGCTGTGGCGGCTGGCCGCGGTCTCCGCCGGCCACCCCGTCACGCTGTTCGGCGAGTGCGGCCACGCCGGGTTCACGCCCGTCACGGCGTGGGACGCCGAGCAGCGCCCCGTCGGCCTCGGCTGACCCGGACACCACCACCACCCGCACGCCGCCCTGACGCCACGTCACGGCTTCGGCGTGCCCGGCCGCGCCCGGAATCCGCGGGCCGGCCACGAACCACCGCACCCGACCGACCGGCCATCCGGCGCTCCCCGGCGTCTCCCGACGGCCTGTCAACCGGAGGAACCACATGTACTGCACCACCCGCATCCGCCAGCGTGCCGCCGTCCGACGCATCTGCCTGCACCACGCCGCCCGCCGCGCCGCCACCGCCAGCGGCTGGGGCCGCCGCCACCGCACCGCCACCCGTCCGATCGGAGGCCGCGCATGACCGCCCCCGCCGTCGCCGGCGACCAGTGGGCCGACCTGCAGGGCGCGGCCCTGCTCGGCACCGACCGCCGCCCGCTGCCCGAGCCCGGCACGCCGCTCGCCGGGTCCGTGGACCGCACCGACCCGGCCACCGCGCTGCTCGACCTGGCGGCGCTGGCCACCGTCCGCCGCCGGGCCGGCGCGCTGCCCGGGCCCGCCGTGGAGACGCCCGCGCCCGCCCCGGCCGACACCCGCCCGGCGCTGCCCGAACTCGCCGCCCGTCGCCTCGCCGTGCTGCTCGGCACCCGCGGCGGCCACGGCTCCACCGCCAACCTCGCCGAACTGCTCCCGCAGTGGCTGTCCGCGGCCCGCGCGCACGGCTACCGGCTGCCGCCGGCCCTCGTCCCGGCGCTGCTGGACACCGCCCGGGCCCGGTCCGAGCTGCGCGCCGACGCCGTCACGCTGGCCGGCCCGCTCGGCCGCTGGCTGGCCCCGCTGAACCCGGACTGGCGGTACGTCACCCGCACCGCCGCCGACACCGACCTCGGCGAGGCCGCCGACCGGCCGGCCGAACTCGTCTGGCAGGAGGGCCTGTTCGCCGAACGGGTGGCCCACCTCACCCGGCTGCGCCGGACCGACCCGGCGGCCGGCCTGGCGCTGCTCGCCTCCACCTGGTCCACCGAGCGGGCCGAGGACCGGGTGCTGTTCCTCGACTCGCTGCAGGACGGACTGTCCGGCGCCGACGAGGAGTTCCTGGAGGCCGCGCTCGGCGACCGCTCCAAGAACGTCCGCGCCACCGCCGCCGAACTGCTGTCCACGCTGCCCGGCTCCGCGCTGGCCGGCCGGATGGCCGCCCGCGCCCGCGAGGCCGTCCGGTACGAGGGCGGCCGGCTGCACATCACGCCGCCGGCGGGCTGCGACGCCGCCATGCAGCGCGACGGCATACCCGTCAAGTCGCCCACCGGGCGCGGCGAACGGGCCTGGTGGTTCGGCGAGGTGGTGGCCGCCGCCCCGCTCGCGCTGTGGACCGCCGACACCGGCCTGACGCCCGATCGGCTGCTCACCGTGCCGACCGTGGACGCGGCCGACGGCGGCGGCGCCGAATGGGCCGAGGACCTGCGCGAGGCGTGGGCCCGCGCCGCCGTCCGCCAGCAGGACGCCGGCTGGGCGCGGGCGCTGCTCGGCGCCCCGCCCCGCCCCGGCCGGGCGGGCCGCACCCCGGGCGCGCCCGCGAAGCTGCTCGCCGTGCTGCCGCCCGCCGAGCGCGCCGCCTGGACGGCCGCGTTCGTGCAGACCCACGGCCTCGGCGACGCCTTCCAGCTGCTCGGCGCCTGCGCCACCCCGTGGACGCCGCCGCTGTCCACGGCCGTGGTCGCCGCCCTCAAGCGGGCCGCGGAGCTGGGCTCCTACCCGTGGAGCCACAGCGGCGTGCTCGGTATGACGGAGCGCGCCCTCGCCCCGGAGACCGCCCCGGCGGTGGAGGCGCTCGCCGCCGACACCTCGCCGGACACCGCCTGGGCCGACACCTTCACCCGGCTCGCCGGCACCCTGCGCTTCCGGCAGGCCATGCTCGCCGAACTGGCCGGCTGACCCGTCAAACGCGCGGCGGCCCCGGGCAGTCGTGCCCGGGGCCGCCGTGACGGTGCTTCAGCCGGCGGTGGCTCAGCCGGCGGTGCTTCAGCTGGCGGTGCGCAGGTTCGCCTCGACCCAGCTCACCACGTCCTGGGTGGAGGTGCCGGGGGTGAAGATGTCGGCGACGCCGAGGGTCTTCAGCTCGGCGATGTCGGCCTCCGGGATGATCCCGCCGCAGAACACCTTGATGTCGGCCGCGTCGCGCTCCTTGAGCAGCTCGATCACCTTGGCGCACAGCGTCATGTGGGCGCCGGACAGGATGGACAGGCCGATGCCGTCCGCGTCCTCCTGGATCGCCGTGTCGACGATCTGCTCGGGCGTCTGGTGCAGGCCGGTGTAGATGACCTCCATGCCCGCGTCGCGCAGCGCCCGCGCGATGACCTTGGCACCCCGGTCGTGCCCGTCGAGACCGGGCTTGGCGACCACCACTCGGATCGGCCCTGACACAACCATCACTGCCTCCTGGACCACGTCGTCCACCACCCGTCCGACGTCGTCGCGGGCGCGTGTTAACCACTTTTAACAGACCTGAGGGGAGGGTAGCGGCCCGGCGGGGCCCACCGGTCAAGAGGAGGGGAAAATCACAGCCCTCCGCCGCCCGGTCGGCCCCGCGGAACCGCCGCTCAGAGCTTCTCCACCGGCGCGTAGCGCAGCAGCAGTTCCTTGCGGCCGGCGGACCCGAAGTCGACGGTGGCGCGGGCCTTGTCGCCGACGCCCTGGGTGGCGACCACGGTGCCCAGGCCGAAGCTGTCGTGGCTGACCCGGTCGCCGACGGCGACCGCCACCACCTCGCGGTCCACCACGGTGCGCGCCGACCTGCCCCAGCCGGCCTTCGGCGAGGCGCCCGCCGAGAAGCCCCCGCCGCCGCTGCCGCGGGACGAGCCCGAGGACGGCGAGAAGCGCGAGGCGGGCACGGCCGCCGCGCCGGTGCGCTTCCACTCGATCAGGTTGTCCGGGATCTCCTCCAGGAACCGGGACGCCGGGTTGTACGACGGCTGGCCCCAGGCGCTGCGCAGCACCGACCTGGTCAGGTAGAGCCGCTGCCGGGCCCGGGTGAGGCCGACGTACGCGAGCCGCCGCTCCTCCTCCAGTTCCTTGACCTGGTTCAGCGCCCGCATGTGCGGGAAGATCCCGTCCTCCATGCCGGTCAGGAACACCACCGGGAACTCCAGGCCCTTGGCGGTGTGCAGGGTCATCATCGTGATGACGCCCGCGCCGTCCTCGTCGTCGGGGATCTGGTCGGAGTCCGCGACCAGCGCCACCCGCTCCAGGAAGTCCGCCAGCGAGCCGACCGGCGGGCCCTCGTCGCCCTCCGGCCGCTCCCCGGGTCCTTCTCGTACTCGAGGGCGACCGAGGCGAGCTCCTGCAGGTTCTCCACCCGGGTCTCGTCCTGCGGGTCGGTGGACGACTGGAGCTCGGCCAGGTAGCCGGTCTCCTCCAGCACGGCCTCCAGCACCGCGGCCGGGCCGGCCCCGGACTCGACGACCTGCCGCAGCCCGGCCAGCAGCTCGTTGAACTTCTTCACGGCGTTGGCGGAGCGCGCCGCCATGCCGTACGCCTCGTCGACCCGCTTCAGCGCCTGCGCGAAGGAGATCCGCTCGCGCGCGGAGAGCGCGTCGATCATCGCCTCGGCGCGCTCGCCGATGCCGCGCTTGGGGACGTTGAGGATCCGGCGCAGCGGCACGGTGTCCTCCGGGTTGGACAGCACCCGCAGGTACGCGAGGACGTCCTTGACCTCCTTGCGCTCGTAGAAGCGCACGCCGCCGACCACCTTGTACGGCAGGCCGACCCGGATGAACACCTCTTCGAACACCCGGGACTGGGCGTTGGTGCGGTAGAAGATCGCCACGTCGCCGGGGCGGGCGTGGCCGGCGTCGGTGAGCCGGTCGATCTCGTCGGCGATGAACTGGGCCTCGCCGTGCTCGTCGTCGGCGACGTAGCCGACCACCTGCTCGCCCTGGTCGCCGGCCGTCCACAGGTTCTTCTTGCGGCGGTTGGTGTTCCGCTCGATCACCGAGTTCGCGGCGGTGAGGATGGTCTGCGTGGAGCGGTAGTTCTGCTCCAGCAGGATCGTCGTCGCGTTCGGGTAGTCCTCCTCGAACGCGAGGATGTTGCGGATCGTCGCACCGCGGAAGGCGTAGATCGACTGGTCGGCGTCGCCGACCACGCACAGCTCGGCGGGCGCGATCTGCGCCAGCCGGGCCTCCGCCGGGTCGACGAAGTCGCCGTCGACGGTCTTGCGCGGGGCGTGCCCGGCCGAGCCGCCGGACAGCTCCCGGACCAGCGTGTACTGGGCGTGGTTGGTGTCCTGGTACTCGTCGACCAGGATGTGCCGGAACCTGCGCCGGTAGTGCTCGGCGACGTCCGGGAACGCCTGCAGCAGGTTGACGGTGGTCATGATGATGTCGTCGAAGTCCAGCGCGTTGGCCTCGCGCAGCCGGCGCTGGTAGAGGAAGTACGCCTCGGCGAGCTTCTTCTCCATCGGGTTCGCCGCCCGGTCGGCGTACGTCTCCTCGTCGATCAGCTCGTTCTTGAGGTTGCTGACCTTCGCGGTGAACGACTTCGGCGGGAACTGCTTCGGGTCGAGGTCCAGGTCCCGGCAGACCAGCGCCATCAGGCGCTGCGAGTCCGCGGAGTCGTAGATGGAGAAGCTGGAGCTCATGTTCAGCAGCTTCGCCTCGCGGCGCAGGATGCGGACGCACGCGCTGTGGAATGTCGACACCCACATCGCCTTGGCGCGCGGGCCGACCAGCGCCTCGACGCGTTCGCGCATCTCGCCGGCGGCCTTGTTGGTGAAGGTGATCGCCAGGATCTCGCCGGGCTGCACGCCGCGGGCGGCCAGCAGGTACGCGATCCGGTGGGTCAGCACCCGGGTCTTGCCGGAGCCGGCGCCGGCCACGATCAGCAGCGGCGAGCCGTGGTGCAGCACCGCCTCGCGCTGCGGGTCGTTCATGCCTTCGAGGAGCTGCGCCGGGTCGACCACGGTGCGGGCCGCGCCGTTGCGGTGCCAGGCGTCGCGTTCGGCCTCGGCCGCGTGGTCGGTGGCGAACAGCCCGTCCGGGATGTCCTCCTCGGCGGCGTGACCGGGGTCGTACGGCGGCTCGTCCCAGGGCTCGTCGGCGGGCGGCGCCTCCTCGTCCGACCACGGCGTCAGGGGCGGCTGCGGCACCGCTGCGGGGCGGCGGCTCGACCCGACGGCAGGACGCTCGAAGCCGGGGAGCGGGAGGTCATCGAAGAGGCTAGTCATGGCCCTTCGAGTCTATGGCCCCCCGCCGACATCCCCGGCCGGTCCGCGGTGGACCGGCCGGGGACGGGGTGCGGTCAGCCCGTCGCGGGTCCGCGTTCCAGCAGGGTGACGTTCATGTCCCGGACCACGTAGTTGGTCTGCTTCGGGAACACCTCGTTCAGCACGGCCTTCTCGGCCGCCGAGTACTGGTTGAACACGTAGCCGGGCGGCCCGACCGTGATCGCCCACACCCGCTGGGTGTCGCCGATGCAGGCCTTCAGCTCCTGGTCGGAGCAGAGCGCCGGGTAGATGTCGCCGTTGGCGACCCGGTCCTTCTTGAAGAAGACGCCCTTGAGCTTCACGTCCTCCGGCAGCGTGTAGTCCAGGACGACGTCCAGCTGGAAGAACCGGTAGTCGCCGCCCAGCGTCACCAGGCCGTCGCCGGGCCGGTAGTGCTCGGCGATGACCTTCGACGCGGCGACGCCGTCCCAGGTCTCCCGGGAGTACTTCTGCCGCACCGAGCGCTGGTCGGGCACGCCGAGCAGCACCACCACGGCCAGGCCGATCGCGGCCACCGGCTTGGGCCGCAGCCGGCTCAGGCCGGCGGCGGCGAGCACGCTCCAGGCGGTCAGCGTGAACAGCAGGTACCGGTCGATGAAGTACGCGGTGCCGGACTGCGAGATCAGCCAGACCAGCACGATCGGCACCACCGCGACCATCGCCAGCTCCACCACCACGCGGCGGCCCTTGGCCCAGGCCAGCGGCAGCAGGGCCAGCGCTATCACGCACAGGCCGAACCAGTACGAGTGGAACAGGCCGGGCCAGAAGCCGGCGGCCACGTACTGCAGGCTCGGCGCGTCCAGCCAGCCCAGCTGGCGGCCGACCTGGGTCTGCCCGACCATCGCCAGCGGCGTCAGCGGCAGCGCCCCGAGGACCACGGACAGCGCGAAGCCGATCAGCAGCCGGTGGTTCCGGGGCCGCCACCAGCGCATCAGCACCACCACGGCGTGCCCCGCCACCACGACCAGCGAGATCAGGTGGAACAGGCCGGCGGCGAACAGCGACAGCGAGTACGGCAGCCAGCGGAGCACCGTCGGGCGCTCCAGCGCGCGCAGCAGGAAGAAGGTGGCGGCGGCGATCGCCAGCACCACGAACGCGTAGCCGCGGGCCTCCTGCCCGTAGCGGGAGACCGACGGCGTGAACGCGAACAGCAGGCCGGCCATCAGGCCGGTGGCCGGCCCGAACACCTTGCGCCCGGTCAGCGTCACGAAGACCGCGGCCCCCGCCATGGCCAGCGCGGACGGCAGCCGGAGCGAGGTCAGCGAGTCGCCGAACAGCTCCGTCCAGAAGTGCATGAACAGGTAGTACGGGCCGATCACCGCGTCCAGGTGGTGCAGGACGTCCATGATCTCGGGCACGCTGCGGTGCGCCACGCTCCAGGTGGCGAGCTCGTCGCGCCACATGAAGGGGCGGCCGCTGCCGAACACCCCCACCGCGAGCGTGAGCAGCCCCGGCCACAGCCAGACCAGTCGGAGCGACCACCCCCAGGCCCGCCGGAACAACCCCTGGGCCCTTGCCGGCTCAGCAACCTCCGTGACCGGCGGAGCGGCCTCGGCGCTGGCACTCTTCACTGCGAACCTCTCATCGTCACCACGCCCACTCATGGCGAATTCGTGTATACAAACGCCACGTAACCCCCGTACGTGGCGGAGCAGAGAGCTGCCGCGCCGAGAACGGTCGGGACCACCCCCCGGGTCCTCACCCTGGCAAGGCCGGCCGCCAGCGGGAGCAGCAGCGCGAAAGCCGGGAGCAGGAAGCGTGCACGCGAGTTGAAGTACGCGGCGTCGCCTATGGCGAGCAGCAGCATCATCGCGCTGAAGACCACCAGGGTCAGGGGCTGGCGCTGCAGCAAGGTGACGAGGAAGAGAACCACGGAGGCGACGAGGGTGAAGGTCACCACCAGGTCGGTGAGCCACACGCCGCCGGGGACGGTGATCATCGCGTGGATGGCCTTCAGCGTCGACCGGCCGTAGTCGAAGTGCGACTGCCAGGCGTCCTGGACCCGGAAGTAGCCGTCCCAGCGGCCCTTGCGGTAGCCGACCCAGCCGACGAAGGCGAGGAAGCCGACCGGCGCGATCGCGCCGCCGATCAGCGGCCGCAGCCAGCGGTCCCGCCGCTGCCGCAGCTCGCCGGCCCGGCGGGCCTCGGTCCACTGGGTGATGAGCGCCCAGAGCGCGCCGATGCCGACCGCGGCGGCGACCGCCACGCCGGTGGGCCGGGTCAGTCCGGCCAGGGTGCACAGCACGCCGGCCCAGACCCACCGGCGGGTGACCGCGGCGTACATGGTCCAGGCGGCCAGCGCGGTGAACACCAGCTCCGAGTAGGCCATGCTCTCCACCACGGCGTAGGGCAGCACGCCCCACAGCACGGCGGCGATCACGCCGGCCCGCCGCCCGTACAGCCGGGCGGCGACCGCGAATATCCCCCACGCGGCGGCCAGTGCGCCGGCCCACGCCACCAGCAGCGCGACGTAGTGCACCGGCAGCGGCAGGATCCAGCCGACCCCGCGGATCAGCATCGGGTAGATCGGGAAGAACGCGTACGCCTGGTACGGGCCGAACGGGCCCTGCATCGGCGGGGTACCGGAGTAGCCGTGCTCGGCGATGGCCTGGTACCAGTACGCGTCCCACATGGTGGCGACCCGGTGCAGCGCGGTGGTGCCGTGCTGGCCGTCCCAGAGCATCAGGACGGCCACGCCGAGCGCCCGCACCACCAGGTAGCCGGCCAGCGCGGGCGCCGCGTAGCGGGCGGCCGCGCGGAGCCGGGTGAGTCGGGAGCGCCGGCGGAGCGAGGTGCCGCCGGCCGACGGGCCGGTCCGGTCCCCGGCGTCCTCGCGCGCAACGGTCTCGTCGGCGCCGAGCCTGATGGTCACTGACCGCTCCCCATGGGCGTCGCACCGCGGTGCCGCGGCGTTCGGAAGAAGATCACTGCGACTTCACCGTCGCCGACCTGGCCGCGCGGGAGGCCGTGGCGCGCCAGAGCCTGACGCAGGACAGCAGTGTAGCCGCAGCCAACAGCACGTTACGGACCACCAGGACGGCGCCCAGCCCGGCGTTCCCGGCGATCACGTCCTGCCAGAACAGCGGGAACTCCACGCTGGTCAGCGCGGTCGCGGCCATCAGCAGGACCACCACCGGCCGCTGCGTGGTGCAGCGGAAGGTGAGGCAGACCGCGCCGACGCCGAACAGCCATATCAGGTACTGCGGGCTGATCACCCGGCTGGTGGTGACGAACACCAGTAGCGCGGCCATCGCGGCGTCGGCCGGCGTCGACGGGGTGAACACCCGGGCCCGGATCCGCCACCACAGCAGCCACACGAAGCCGGCCACCGTCAGCAGCACCATCAGCTTGCTGATCGTGTCGACGTACGGGCCGACGATCTCCAGCGAGCCGTAGCGGTAGAGGATGCCGCCCTCGTAGCCGAAGTGGCGGGCGATCAGCAGCAGGCTGCCCGGCACCGACTCGAACTCGATGCCGCGGTTGCCCTGCGCGTTCAGGAAGTCGAACGGGCCCTCGAACAGCAGGACGCAGATCGCGGTGAGCGCCGCCGCCGAGGCGACGAACCCGACCACCACCGAGCGCAGGTCGCGGCCGCGGGGCGCGCCGAACACCGCGAACGCCGGCCACACCTTCACCATCGCGCCGAGCGCCGCGATGCCGCCGCCCAGCCACGGCCGCCGCTGCAGGCTCATCAGCGCCAGCACCGCGAACATCGTGACGATGATGTCGTAGCGGGCGTACGGGATGAACAGCATCAGCGGCATCGCGAGCACCCAGCACCAGGCGCCCGCCAGCCGGCGCCCGGGGCGGGCGCCGTGCCGCAGCAGCACCGAGACCACCAGCAGGTCGGCCAGCAGCGTGACGATCACGAAACCCTGCACGTAGTTGGTGCCCGGGACGGCCTCCGGGGCCAGCACCACGCCCGCGGCGCCCGGCGGGTACTGCCAGGTCGGATCGCCTATCGGGTAGGAGCCGCCGCCCAGGATGTGCGCCCACTTCTGGTAGAGCTTGTGGACCTCGCCGTTCGCGTTCTCGTGGTTCGACAGCGCGGAGAACACCATCGCCGCCATGATCAGGCGGGTGCAGGCCCAGTAGCCGAGCGGCGCCAGCACCCGGGTCGGCCAGTTCTCCGGGTCGAGCGAGAACCGCGAACGGCCTGCCGCCGCCTTGCGGTCGACGCCGTTCTCCGGCTGGACGTCGGGGCCGAGGGAGGTCTCTGGCATCGTGCTCCGTCACTCGAGAAGTGGCCTGGCGGGCGAGGGCTGCGGCGCCCGGAAGAGTCCGGCCCATTATGGCCCGAGCGGCTTGGCCGGATTTCCACGGCCCCTACGCACACAAGCTGTCCGTTTGTCCGGGGCGCGCCGTCGATTCCCCCGGGCCGGCCGCCCGGTCGCCTTGACAGCGCGGGCCACCACGGTGCGCCCGGCCGCCCGAGTCGGCTAGCCTCCCGCCTGTGACCGTCATCGAACAGCCCGCCGAGTCCAAGCAAGCCACCGCCGCCACGAGCAGACCGCCCGTCCGGCTCGGCTGGCTCGACGGCCTGCGCGGGATCGCCGCGCTCCTCGTCGCCGTGCACCACTTCGGCCTGCTCCGCTGGTTCTCGTGGGGCGAGGCCTTCGAGAACAAGTTCGACCTCGGCATCTTCGCCGTCATGCTGTTCTTCCTGGTGAGCGGCTACATCGTGCCCGCCTCCCTGGAGCGGCGCGGCGACGTCCGGGGCTTCTGGGTGGGCCGGCTGTTCCGGATCTACCCGCTGCTGATCGCGGCCGTGGTGCTGTCGCTGCTCCTGCTGCCCGCCAAGTACTCGGCGGTGCCGGACGTCGTCACCGACCGGCCGTTCTGGGCGTACCTGGCGAACCTGACGCTGCTGCACGAGATGACCAACATCGCCAGCGCGCTCGGCGCGATGTGGACGCTCTGCTACGAGATGGTCTTCTACTTCCTGGTCAGCGCCCTGTTCGTGCGGAACTGGCACCGGCAGAGCGCGCCGATATCGCTGTTCTTCGCCGCCGCCGCGCTGCTGCTCGGCGCCTGGTGGAAGCCGCAGCTGCTCACCCCGAAGGGGGTCGCGGCGGTGCCGACGACCACCCACCACGTGATCGTCGCCACCGTGCTGATCATGGTGACCGGCCTGGTCCTGGTGCTGCTCGGACGGCCCGAGCTGGTCCGGCTCGGCGCGCTGGTGCTCGGCGGCCTGGGCGCGGTGCTGCTCTTCCTGAACGCCCGGTCGATGTTCTTCGAGAGCATGATGATCCTGGCCACGATGTTCGCCGGCACCGCGATCTTCCGGGCCGAGAAGGGGCAGACAGACCGCTCGCTGGCCGCCGTCTGCTGCGCGTTCGTGCTCGCCGCGGGCTTCCTGTCCGGCTACATGTACAACCACGGCCAGGCCGCCTTCAACCGCACCTGGACGCACAGCTGGCAGGGCTTCTCGCTGCCGTACGCGCTGGCCTGGGTGGTCTTCGGCGTCGGCATGCTGCTGCGCGGCCGCCGCTGGCCGCGGGTGCTGACCTGGCTCGGCGCGATCAGCTACTCGGTGTACGTGGTGCACATCCCGGTGCTCTGGGCGACCTGGTGGTTCAAGGACCACGTGGTCAGCTACCCGACCACCGGCTGGGCCCGCTGGCTGCTGCCGCTGACCTTCGTCGCCGCCGTCCTGCTGTTCAGCCAGCTGACCTACAAGCTGATCGAGATGCCCGGCCAGAAGCTCGGCAAGAAGGTCGCCAAGGCGCTCGACCGCCGCACCGCGGCCCGCGCGGCGAAGGCCGCGCCGGAACCGGAGCCGGCCGGCTGACCGCCGCACCGCACGGGAACGGGCCCGGCCCCCTCGGAGGGGGCCGGGCCCGTTCCCGTGCGCGGGTCAGACCAGGCGGCGGGCGGTCGCCCAGCGGGTCAGCTCGTGCCGGTTGGACAGCTGGAGCTTGCGCAGCACCGCGGAGACGTGGCTCTCCACCGTCTTCACCGAGATGAAGAGCTGCTTCGCGATCTCCTTGTAGGCGTAGCCGCGGGCGATCAGCCGCAGCACCTCGCGCTCGCGCTGGGTGAGCCGGTCGAGGTCCTCGTCGACCGGCGGGGTGTCGGTGGCGGCGAACGCGTCCAGCACGAAGCCGGCCAGCCGGGGCGAGAACACCGCGTCGCCGTCGGAGATCCGGAAGATCGCGTTGACCAGGTCGGCGCCGGTGATGGTCTTGGTGACGTAGCCGCGGGCGCCGCCGCGGATCACGCCGATGACGTCCTCGGCGGCGTCGGAGACCGACAGCGCCAGGAAGCGCACGCCCTCCACGCCCGCGGAACGGCGCAGCACCTCGACGCCGCCGCCGCCGGGCAGGTGGACGTCGAGCAGCACCACGTCGGGCCGGGTCTCGGCGACCACCCGGACCGCGGACTCGACGTCGTCGGCCTCGCCGACCACGTCGATGCCGGTCTCGTCGGTGCGCCCGATCTCGGCGCGCACGCCGGTGCGGAACATCCGGTGGTCGTCCACCAGGACCACCCGGGCACGCCTCTCGGGTGCCGCTGCGTCAGTCATCTGCCGCCCTCTCCATCTCCAGCTCGACCTCGGTCCCGCCGTCCGGCGCGGGCCGCACCCGAGCGGTGCCCCCGTTGCGCCGCATCCGGCCGATGATCGATTCGCGTACGCCCATGCGGTCCTCGGGGAGGTCGTCGGGGTCGAAGCCGGGGCCGTGGTCGCGGACGAACACCGACACCGTCCTCCCCTCCACCTCCGCGTAGACCTGGACCGGTCCCCCGCCACCGTACTTGGCGGCGTTCACCATGGCTTCCCTGGCCGCCTGCATCTGCGAGGCGATCTTCTCGTCCATCGGGCAGTCGCCGACGCAGACCAGTTCCAGGTGGACGCCGTGCCGGTCCTCGACCTCGGCGACGATCGCCCGCAGGTGCTCGGCGAGGGTGTCCGGGCGGCCTCGGCGGCGGCCTCCGGGCGGTACAGCCACAGGCGCAGTTCGCGTTCCTGGGCGCGGGCCAGCCGCAGCACCTCCTTGGGGTCCTCCGCGCGCCGCTGGATCAGCGTCAGGGTGTGCAGCACCGAGTCGTGGATGTGCGCGGCGATCTCGGCGCGCTCCTGGGCGCGGATGCGGGCGGTGCGCTCGGCGCCGAGGTCCTGCCACATCCGCAGCATGGACGGGCCGCCGAGCACCAGCACGCCCGCCACCACGGCCAGCGAGGACTCGACGACCAGCGCGACCGGCGAGGCGACGCCCTGCATCAGGAAGTAGCCGATGATGCCGGCCACCACCAGCAGCACGCCGGCGGCGACCCGCAGGTAGGCGCCCTTGCGGCTGCCCGGCTGCAGGCCGAACCAGTTCTGCCAGCGCGAGTCGTCGGCCTGCCGCCACACCAGGGCGACGCCGACGCCGACCGCGAGCAGCGGCCACACGTACGGCTTGGCGGTCTGGATGCCGAGCGCGGACAGCAGCGCCATCACGCCGATGACCAGGCCGATCAGCGCGAACAGCTGGCCCAGGCTGCCGCCGCGCTGGCCGGCCGCGGAGCCGGCCACCGGGCGGGCGTCGGCGCCGGTGTCGGCGGGGAGGGCGCCGGGGGCGCCGTCCTCGCCGTGGAAGGTGCGCTCCAGCAGGTCGCGGAGCCGGCCGAACCGGCCGCCGGCGGCCGCGGACGGGCCCGGGCGGGCGGCGCCGGGGGCGGCCTCGCCGATGCCGAGCGGCACCACGACCCAGAACGCGGCGTACAGCAGGGTGCCGATGCCCTCGGAGAAGAACAGCACGATGAACGCCAGCCGCACCCAGGTGACGGGCACGCCGAGGTGCACCGACAGGCCCTGGCAGACGCCGCCGAGGATCCGGCCGTGCGGGCTGCGGTAGAGCTTCCGGTAGGGCGGCGCCCGGCCGGCGTGTCGGTCGGGGCGGTCTCGGGGGTTCGGGTCTCGGGAACGGCCACGGCACCGATGGTCGCAGGTGCCCGGTCGGCGGCGCATCAGGGTACGGCCCGGAGCCCGCCTCAGGGACAGTTCAGGGTCGCTCCCGGGCTCCGGGCGGTTGGGCGGGGCCGCGCGGCCCGGAAGGATGGGGGACATGACGGACGACCAGATCCCCGGGGACGCACCGGACGCCCCCGCCGAGCCCCGCCCGGCGCTCACCCGCTCCTCCCGGCACCGGGTGGTGGCGGGGGTGTGCGGCGGGCTCGGCCGCTACCTGGACATCGACCCGGTGGTGTTCCGGGTGGTCATCGCGGTGCTCGGTCTGACCGGCGGGCTCGGGTTGTTCCTCTACGGCCTGGCCTGGCTGGTGGTCCCGCGCGAGGCGGCGGACGGCGAGGGCGGCCGCACCGAGCTGCAGCGGGTGCTGACCGGCCGGGTGGACGGCCAGTCCGTCGGCGCGGTGCTGCTGACCGTGATCGGCACCGGGGTGTTCTTCTCCTCGATGGGCGACGGCGACCAGCTGTTCCCGCTGCTGCTGCTGGCCGCGCTGGTGTTCCTGGCGCTGCGCTACGACCCGGAGCGCCGGCGCCGGTTCGGCGGCGAGGACGGCGACGGCGGCGGCAACGGCGAGGCCGGGGCGAAGCGGGCCGGCGGCCCGTACGACCGGCTGGACCCGACCGGCGCGTTCGCGGACTGGAAGACCTGGGGCGAGGCGATGAGCCGCGACCTGCGCGGCGAGTGGAAGGCCCGCACCGCCGACCTGCACGAGCGGATCGCGTCCGGGCACGAGGAGCACGCGCCGGGTGCGGCCACCGGCGACACGCCCCCGCCCGGGCCGTCCGGCTACCTGTGGGATCCGCGGCACCCGGAGCGCAACCCGTACGGCGCGACGCCGCCGCCCGGCGCGCCCGCCCAGCCGTGGTGGCAGCGCACCGACCTGCCGGAGGGCGACCCGCTGCGCAAGGAGCCGGCCGGGCCGGAGGGCTACCAGGCCCGGATGGAACGGAACATGGCGCAGTACCGGGAGCGCGCCGAGGAGCGCCACCGGGCGCAGCGCGAGGCGATGGAGCGGCACCGCGAGAGCATGCAGCGCCACCGCGAGTGGAAGGCCCGCCGGAAGGAGCTGCGGGGCCGGTCCGGGCTGGGCGCCTGGGCGGTGCTGGTGGCGATCGGCGCGTCCTGGGCGGTGGCGGCCAGTGACCACGGCACGCACCGCTGGTCGACGGTGCTGGCGGTGGCGCTGCTGCCGCTGGGCCTGGCGATGGCGCTCAGCGCCCGCTGGGGCCGCACCCGCGGGCTGACCTTCCTGGCGCTGCTGGTGACGGCGGGTCTGGTGGCGACCGGGGGGTCGTCGGTGACGGTCGCGAACACGGCCGGCGACCGGCAGTGGACGGCCGCGCAGGACGACCTGCGCTCGCGGTACACGGCGGGCATCGGCGACGCCCGGCTCGACCTGTCGGCGCTGGACCCGCACGGCGGCACCCTCGCCACCGAGCTGCGGGTGGGCATCGGCAACGCGGTGGTGCGGGTGCCGGACGGGGTGGAGCTGCGGCTGAAGCTGCGCGACGCGGTGGGCTCGGTGAGCCTGCCGGACGGTCAGGAGTACGACGGCCCGGTCACCGACGACAACGTGGTGATCGAGGTCCCGGAGGGCCGGCCGTCGAAGGGCGTGCTGGAGCTGAAGGTGACGGCGGGCATCGGGGACATCAGGGTGGAGCGGTGATGAGGAAGCATCAGTTCGATCTGTACGCGCTGGTCGCGGGCGGCCTGTTCACGGCGCTGGCGGTGCTGTACCTGGTCGCCTCGCTGAACGACCGGGAGGTGAACAGCCGGTTCGTGCTGCCGCTGGCGTTCATCGTGCTCGGCGCGGGCGGCCTCGGCGGCGCGCTGGTGGCGGTCGCCAGGCGCGGCCGGGGCGGGGCCCGCGACGACGAGAACTCCCTCGGCCAGTAGGGCTCAGGACTGCTGCGGGCCGAGCTCCAGCTGCTCGCCGTTCTTGGTGACGGTGTACCGGGGCAGCGGCTTCACGGCCGGGCCGTTGAGCACGGCGCCGGTCGCGGCGTCGAACTTGGAGCCGTGGCAGGGGCAGTACAGCTGCCCGTCCTTGGGCGGGTTGACGGCGCATCCGGAGTGGGTGCAGACCGAGGACAGGGCGGTGTACTTCCCGGCGGACGGCTGGACGATGTACACGGCGTCGCCGCTGGCCGGGTCCTTGACGGTGGCGGAGCCGCCGACCGGGACCTGCGCGGCGGGGACGGCCACCGCGGCGGTGGCGGGCTGCGGGACGGGGCTGGTGGCGCCGGGGGTGCCGGCCGCGGCGGCGGGGGCGTTCTCGTCGCGGCCGAAGCTGGCGGTGAGCGAGCCGGACAGCAGGCCGGCGCCGCCGAGGGCGACCGCCGCGATGCCGCCGTCGAGCAGGGCCCGGCGGCGCACCGCGTCCTCGGCGAGGCCGCGGGCCCGGTCGCGGGCGGCCCGGGAGGCGAGGTAGCCGTCCACCGACAGGTGGGGGGTGCCGGCCAGCAGCAGCGGCGTCCAGGCCATCAGGTAGGCCAGGTCGTTGCCCAGGTAGTACGGGGTGGTGTGGAAGCTGACGGTCAGCCAGAGGGTGGCGCTGAGCAGCACGCCGCCGAGGGCGGCGATCCGGCCCCAGAGTCCGAACAGGGTGCCGAGGCCGACGGCGAGCTCGCCGAAGGCGATCAGCAGGCCGAAGAAGGTGGGGGCGTCGAGGGCGGGGCCGAGCGCCCAGCCGATCGGGCTGCCGGCCCTGGCGGCGGCGGTCTGCGCGTAGAACGAGGCGGGGTCGCCGGCGCCGGCCAGGTAGTGCGGGTCGGAGAGCTTGTCGAAGGCGGCGTAGACGAAGGTCGTGCCGAGGAAGAGCCGCAGCGGGAGCAGGGCGAGCCGGGAGGCCGCCGCCTTCCACTGGCCGATCCGTGCCGTGGTGCCGTGGCTGTCGTGCAGGCCCGTCCCCGTCGCCATCGCTGCCGCCCTCTCCCTCGCGCCGCCCGCCGACCGCCGACGGGACCGGGTCCGATTGTGCCGGGTGCCGGGCGCACATGGACGCGCCGCCACTCCCCTGTCGGCGGGGAGCGGCGGCGCGGTCACACGGTTGCCGGTGGGATCACTCCCACTCGATGGTGCCCGGCGGCTTGGAGGTGCAGTCCAGGACGACGCGGTTCACGTCCTTGACCTCGTTGGTGATCCGGGTGGAGATCTTCGCCAGCACCTCGTAGGGCAGGCGCGACCAGTCGGCGGTCATGGCGTCCTCGGAGGAGACCGGGCGCAGCACGATCGGGTGGCCGTAGGTGCGGCCGTCGCCCTGCACGCCGACCGAGCGGACGTCGGCCAGCAGCACCACGGGGCACTGCCAGATCTCGGCGTCCAGGCCGGCCAGGGTCAGTTCCTCACGGGCGATGGCGTCGGCCTCGCGGAGCAGGTCGAGGCGCTCCTTGGTGACCTCGCCGACGATCCGGATGCCCAGGCCGGGGCCGGGGAACGGCTGGCGCTGGACGATCTCGGCGGGCAGGCCGAGCTCCTGGCCGACCATCCGGACCTCGTCCTTGAACAGCTTGCGCAGCGGCTCGACCAGCTGGAACTCGAGGTCCTCGGGCAGGCCGCCGACGTTGTGGTGGGACTTGATGTTGGCGGTGCCGGTGCCGCCGCCGGACTCCACCACGTCCGGGTACAGGGTGCCCTGGACCAGGAACTCCACGGCCGGGCCCTCGTCGGCGATGATGTCGGCCTGGGCCTGCTCGAAGACCCGGATGAACTCGCGGCCGATGATCTTGCGCTTCTGCTCGGGGTCGGAGACGCCCTTCAGCGCGGTCAGGAAGCGCTCCTCGGCGTCGACCACGACCAGCTTGACGCCGGTGGCCGCGACGAAGTCCTTCTCGACCTGCTCGGTCTCGCCCTTGCGCATCAGGCCGTGGTCGACGTACACGCAGGTCAGCCGGTCGCCGATGGCGCGCTGCACCAGGGCGGCGGCGACCGCGGAGTCCACGCCGCCGGACAGGCCGCAGATGGCGCGCTTGTCGCCGACCTGCTCGCGGATCAGCGCGACCTGCTCGTCGACCACGTTGGTGGTGGTCCAGTTCGGGGCGATGCCGGCGCCGCGGTACAGGAAGTGCTCCAGCACCTGCTGGCCGTGCTCGGAGTGCATCACCTCGGGGTGGTACTGCACGCCGTAGAGCCTGCGCTCGTCGTTCTCGAAGGCGGCGACCGGCACCACGTCGGTGGAGGCGGTGACGGTGAAGCCCTCGGGGGCGGCGGAGCAGGCGTCGCCGTGCGACATCCACACCGAGTGCTTGTCCGGGACGCCCTCGAACAGGGTGGAGCCGGAGCGGCTGACGGTCAGCGGGGTGCGGCCGTACTCGCGGGCGCCGCTGTTGTCGACGGTGCCGCCGAGCACGGTGGCCATCAGCTGGAAGCCGTAGCACATGCCGAACACCGGCACCCCGGCCTCGAAGATCGCACGGTCGAGCTGCGGGGCGCCTTCCTCGTACACCGACGACGGACCGCCGGAGAGGATGATCGCCCGCGGGTTCTTGGCGAGCATCTCGGCGACCGGCATGGAGCTCGGCACGATCTCGCTGTAGACCCGCGCCTCACGCACCCGACGGGCGATGAGCTGGGCGTACTGGGCGCCGAAGTCGACGACCAGGACGGTGTCGTTCTCGGGCTGGGACTGGACGGGGGGTACAGAGGACACGGACGGCCTTCCGGCGGCGGTACAAAAGGGGTGTCGCCACCGAGTCTACCGGGACCGTTTCACCCGACTGCCCGCCGTGCTGCCCGTGACCGCGCCGGGCGGCGGCTCGTTGCACCGGGAGACCGTACGAGACGCCGGCGCCCTCCAGGTGCGGGCGGTCCCGTGCGGCGGACCACGCGTGGATCTTCTCCGGTCCACCGGGTGCGCGTGGCGGGCACGGGCCCGCCGTGGGACCGCGCCCCGGTGCTGCGGTCGGGTCAGCAGGGGACAGCGACCCCGTCCGCGACCGGGCGGACCCGGGGTGTGGCGGCCGGTACCGGTGCCGGCCGCCGCACGGGTCGGCCCGATCACTCCGGCGTACGCCCCGGTACGCCCCGCAAGCCACTATTACTGACAGTGACAACATCCGGTGCTCGGATCCGGCGCGCCCCGGTGCCGTGTCCTCTTCCGGCCCGGCCGAATTTGCGTCGAATCGGTTGCACGGCACGGCCCTCGTCCAGGACGATGACTGCAAGGCGGGGGCTTGTCGCACACTCCCGGCCCGCACCCGGGCCGTCGATGCGAGCGGTTCCCTCTCACGCTCCGTGAGGCCCACCGGCCTCGGCGTGCCCTTGGACCATTTCCCGCGACGGCGCTCCTCCCCCGGCGCCGTCACCCAGCACCCGGCGCGGCCCTGACGCCGAGTGCTGACCGACAAAGGGCCCCGTTCCCCCGCGGGGCCCTTTGCCCTGTCCGGGCTCAGCCGGCGTCCGGCCGGCGGTAGGGGGCGTGCGAGTCCAGCACGTCGACCCGCCCGGCCGCCGGCCGCACCTCCTCGACGACCGGCTCGACCGTCCCGAACGCGCCCTCCGGCCCGGCCGCCGCCTGCGCGGGCAGCGGCACGGACAGCGCCACCGGGGTGCGGCGCACCGCGTCGAGCAGGGCCGGCACCAGCAGCGCGCCGAACACCGCCCAGGCCGCGGCGGCGACCAGCACCGAGGTCAGCGACCAGCCGACCAGGTCGATCCGGCTCTCGTGGACCTCGCCCTTGACGGTGCTGCGCTCGCCGAGCCAGATCGAGCTGCCGAGCACCAGCGCCGCGGTGGCCGCCGCGTACAGCGCGGCCAGCCGGCACCGGTCCAGGTGGGTCAGCCGGCCGCGGTGCGCGGACCAGCCGAGCGCCAGCGCCGCCAGCAGCACCGGCACCACGGCCGGCCACCACTGGGCGCCGTGCCCGCCCAGGTCGTACAGCGCGAACGAGTTCTCGCCGGTCCCGGCCCGGGCGCCGGTGCCGACGCCGAACAGGTAGACGCCGCCGTTGAGGGTCAGCGCCCGGAACGTGGACTGCGGGAACGGCCGGTCGACCAGCACCTGCATGGCCACCGAGATCACGGTCAGCAGCGCCAGCAGCCCCCCGACCACCCGCGCCGCGTGCTGCCAGGCCAGCAGCCAGCCGCCCAGCCGGCGCCGCCGGACGGCCTCGATGCGCAGCGCGCCCTGCCCGTCCACGGCCAGCACCACGACGGCCGCGGCCAGGAACGCGGACACCCCGAGCGGCACCATGGCCGGCCCGGTGGAGACCTGCATGCTGAGCTTCAGCGACTCCTCGTCGACCTGCGCGCTGCCGGTGGACAGCCACCCGAGGGCGAGCGCCGCGGCGGCGGAGAGCGCGCCGGTGCGCAGCGCCTGCGCGCCGGCGGCGCGCGCGGTCGGCTCGGCGGCGCCGGCCGCGGCGCGGGCCCGGGCGGCGAGGCGCTGGCCGAGCCAGAGCAGGGCGAGCCAGGCCAGCGTGACGGCGTACGGCACCACGTGGAGGCTGGCGGCGGAGGTGCCGAAGCTGCTGGTGTTGGTGTTCTTCCAGTAGGTGCCGAACGCGGTGAGGGTCAGCTGCAGCCACATCTGGAAGGTGTGGGTGGTCCAGCGCACCCCCGGGTCGTCGTCCACGCCGATGCCGCGGCCGCCGACGGCGCTGCCGAGCGCGGCGAGCACCACCAGCAGCACGGTCGGGGCGAGCAGCACCCGGCCGGCGGTCAGCCAGCCCCGGGACGGCGTGGGCCAGGTCCGGTCGTGGTGGACCCGGCCGCTGCCCCACGGGGAGGGGCCGGGTGCGGCGGTGTCGTCCGCGACCACCTCGCCGATCGCGGGCGGCGGCGGGCCCGGCGGCCGTCCGCAGTTCGCGCAGGTCGCCGGGGCGCCGGCGACGGCCGCTCCGCAGGACGGGCAGATGGGCATGGCGGTCTCCCCCGGGGATGGTGCGTGGTCGGGTGCCCGTTTATCCCATCGGCCGTCCGGGAATGTCAATCGGCTTCAGTCGGCCTTCCGCGGCACCTTCGGCACGGCCAGCAGCGGCAGCCTGAGCTCGCCGAACGCCCCCTCGGGGACGGCCGGCTGACGGGGCGTCACGGCCGGGACGGGCCGGTAGCCGGCGCCCTGTTCGGGGCGCGGGTCGGCCTCGCCGCGGTTGGGCCACATCGACATGGCGCGCTCGGCCTGCGCGGTGATCGTCAGCGACGGGTTGACGCCGAGGTTGGCGGAGACCGCGGAGCCGTCGACCACGCTGATCCCCGGGTAGCCGTACAGCCGGTGGTACGGGTCGACGACGCCGGTCTCGGCGCTGTCGCCGATCGGGCAGCCACCGAGGAAGTGCGCGGTCAGCGGGATGTCGAAGATCTCGCCGACGGTGGAGCCGGGGAAGCCGTTGATGGACGCGGCCAGCGCCCGGGCGCCCTCCTCCGCCGCCGGGATGTAGTTCGGGTTGGGCGCGCCGTGCCCCTGACGGGAGGTCAGCTTTCCGTTCTTCAGCGACACCGTCAGCGAGTTGTCCAGCGACTGCATGACCAGGCCGATGATGGTCTTCTCCGACCAGCGGTGCTGGTTCATCGACTGGGCGAAGATCCACGGGTGCCGGGCCGCCGCGCCGAGGTAGCGCAGCCAGCGCGGCCCGCGTCCGGCGCCGCTGACCTGCTGGATGGAGAGCGCGCCCATCGCGTTCGAGCCGCGGCCGTAGCGGACCGGCTCGATGTGGGTGTTCTCGTCGGGGTGCACCGAGGAGGTGATGGCGACGCCGCGGGTGAAGTCGGGCCGCTCGCCGTAGCGCCGGTCGGAGGTCTGCGCACCCACCAGCGCCTCGGAGTTGGTGCGGGTCAGGTGGCCCAGCTTGGCGGAGATCCGGGGCAGCAGCCCGCCCTCGCGCATCCGGTGCAGCAGCGTCTGGGTGCCGTAGGTGCCGGCCGCGACGACCACCCGCTCGGCGGTGATGGTGCGCGCCCCGGCCCGCTTGGCCCGGCCGGTGCGGGCGCCGGTGGGGAGCACGTCCACGGCGTAGCCGTCGCCGTGCGGGCGCAGCCGCTTCACGGTGGTCAGCGGCAGGATCTCGGCGCCGGCCCGCTCCGCCAGGTACAGGTAGTTCTCGGTGAGCATGTTCTTCGCGCCGTGCCGGCAGCCGGTCATGCACTCGCCGCACTCGGTGCAGGCCCGGCGCTTCGGGCCGGCCCCGCCGAAGTACGGGTCGTCGACCTCGGCGCCGGGCGCGGCCTTGGCCTCGCCGGTGCCGTCCTGCCCGTCGCCGAAGAACACCCCGACGGGCGCCAGGTGGAAGGTGTCGCCGCAGCCCATCGCCTCGGCAGCGGCCTTCAGGTGCACGTCGGAGGGCGTCATCGTCGGGTTGAGGCGGACGCCGAGCATCCGCTGCGCCTGGTCGTAGAACGGGGCGAGTTCGGCCTGCCAGTCGGTGATGTGCCGCCACTGCCGGTCCTCGAAGAACGGCTTGGGCGGCACGTACAGCGTGTTGGCGTAGTTCAGCGAGCCGCCGCCGACGCCCGCGCCGGCCAGGATCAGCACGTTGCGCAGCAGGTGGATGCGCTGGATGCCGTACAGCCCGAGGGCGGGCGCCCACAGGTAGTCGCGGGTGTCCCAGGACGTGGTGGGCAGCTCGTCGCGGCCGAACCTGCGCCCGGCCTCCAGGACGGCGACCTTGTAGCCCTTCTCGGTCAGCCGCAGCGCGGCGACCGAGCCGCCGAAGCCCGAACCGACCACCACGACGTCGTAGTCGTACGACACTGCTCCTCCTCGATCGACGGCCCTGCTACTTCAGGCGGAAGGCCTTCATGACCTTCAGGCCGGTGGTGAACAGCTCGGCGAACTTCCGGTCGTCCAGGCCCATCGACGGGCCGATCGGCAGCAGCCGCTGGACGGCGATGGTCTGCGCCTCGGTGTAGCGCAGGATGCCTTCGGCGCCGTGCCGGCGGCCGAGCCCGGAGTCGCCCATGCCGCCCATCGGCGAGGCCACCGACCCGTACGCGGCGGCGTACGCCTCGTTGACGTTGACGGTGCCGGTGCGCAGCCGGGCGGCGACCTTGCGGCCGCGGGAGGTGTCCTTGGTCCACACGCTGGAGTTCAGGCCGTACGGGGTGGCGTTGGCGGCGGCGACCGCCTCGTCCTCGGTGTCGAAGCGGTAGATCGACACCACCGGGCCGAAGGTCTCCTCGGCGCACACCGCCATCTCGGGGGTGACGCCGTCCAGGATGGTCGGCTCGAAGAACAGCGGCCCGAGGTCGGGCCGGGCCTGCCCGCCGGCGACCACGGTCGCGCCGGCCTTGACCGCCTCCTCGACGTGCCGGGTGACGGTCTCCAGCTGACGGCCCGACACCAGCGAGCCCATGTCCGCGCCGTAGGCGAGGCCGCCGCCGAGGCGGAGCGCGGCGGTCTTCTCGGCGAACCGGGCCAGGAAGTCGTCGGCCACCGACCGGTGCACGTACAGCCGCTCGATCGAGATGCACAGCTGTCCGGCGGAGGAGAAGCAGGCCCGGACGGCGCCCGCCGCGGCCTTGTCCAGGTCGGCGTCCGAGAGCACCAGCATGGCGTTCTTGCCGCCGAGTTCGAGCGACGCGCCGACCAGCCGCTCGGCGGCCCGCCGGGCCACGTCCCGCCCGGTCCGGGTGGAGCCGGTGAACGCCACGTAGTCGGCGCGCTCGACCACCTGCGGGCCCACCACGGGGCCGTCGCCGAGCACGATCTGCCAGATCTGCGGCGGCAGTCCGGCCTCGACGAACAGTTCGCGCGCCCAGAGCGCGGTCAGCGCGGTCTGGGTGTCGGGCTTGTTGACCACCGCGTTGCCGGCGACCAGCGCCGGCAGGGCGTCGCCGACCGAGAGTTCCAGCGGGTAGTTCCACGGCGAGATCTGTCCGACCACGCCCTTCGGCCGGCGCGCCTCGACGGCGCTCGTCAGCACCGGCAGCGCACCGCCCCGGCGGCGGTCCTTCAGGTAGGAGGCCGCCGTGCGGCCGTAGTGCCGGGCCGCCGAGGCGACCGCCATGACCTCCTCGAAGGCGTGCAGCCGGGCCTTGCCGGTCTCCGCCTGGATGAGGTCCAGCACCTCGTCCTGCCGCTTCAGCAGCAGGTCGTGGAAGCGCAGCAGCACGCCCGCCCGGTGCCGCACCGGCAGCGCCGCCCAGGCGGGCTGCGCCCGGCGGGCCTCGGTGAACGCCCGCTCCACGTCGCCGGGCGCGGACACCGGCAGGGTCGCCAGCACCTCCCCGGTCAGCGGCGCGACGGTCTCCGCGACCTCGTCCCCGGACGCCGTGACGCCCTTCGCCAACCGCGCCACCAGCGCCGCCGGCACAGCCGACGCGACCGTGCGCGCCGCACCCTTCGCCGCAGGATTGCGCCGAACCTGGCTCGTGCTCTCCGTCATGCGGGCAGCCTAGGCGCTCGCGCCCCGCTTGTGTACCCGCCGGTAACACATTCCCCCGGCGGGGTGCCCCGACCGGCCGGACGAGCACGCGAACCGCTCCGCGCGCCCGTCCGCCGCCTCACTTGGTCGGCGCGAAACTGTTCAGCACCGTCGTGAAGCGTCGCAGGCTCTGCGTCCAGTCCTTCTCCGGCCCCGACACGTACACCGCGAACGAAGTGCCGTCACTGCGCCGGAACTCCACCTCCTTCGCGTGCCGCCGGACGCCCGTGGTCCCGGTGAAGCTGAACTCCCACACCGCGCCCTCCTGGTCGTTGATCCTCGCGGCGGCCAGGGTGCTGGTCTGGAAGTCCTTCTGGCTCTTGCTGAGCGAGGCCTCCATCTGCAGCAGGTGCTCCTGCGGCGCCAGCGGCTGCCCCACCGTCACCGCGAACTGCAGGTAGTGGTCGCGGTCGTCCGGCGAGTAGTAGATCTGCGCCCCGGTCTCGCTGCGCACCCAGTTGCCGTCGGTGGGCAGCAGGAAGCGGAACCCGGCCGGGTCGTCCTTCCACACGTAGCCCGCGGGCGCGGGCCCCTGCCCGGGGCCGGGCACCGGGTCGGGCGCGGGGTCGACAACGGCGGCCTTGTGCCGATGGCTGAGGTAGTACCCGCCGCCGCCGGCCGCGACCAGCACCAGGACGACGGCCAGCACCGTCAGCACCCGCCGCTTCCCGCCGCGCCGGACGGGCGCCGCCGGAGCCGTCGTCCCGCCCGCGGTGCGCTGCTGCGGCACCTGAGGGGGCGTCACCGTCCCGGCCGCGTCGGCCCCGGGCTCGACCCGGTCGACGACCGGCACCACCTGGGTGGGCAGCCGGACGCCGGCGGCCTGTTCGGGGACGCGCATGCCGACGGTGTGTCCGGCGGCGACCTCGCGGAGCATCCGCTCGGCCTCGTCGGCGCCGGGCCGGTCGGCCGGGTCCTTGGCCATCAGCGCGGCCAGCACCGGACCGAGGCCGGCGGCCCGCCGGGCCTCCGGCAGCGGCTCGTCGACGACGGCGGCGAGGGTGCCGAGCGGGCTGTCGCGGCGGAACGGCGACTGGCCCTCGACGGCGTGGAACAGCGTCGCGCCGAGCGCCCACAGGTCGGAGGCCGGTCCGGGCCGCTGGCCCTGGGCCCGCTCGGGGGCCAGGTAGTCGGGCGAGCCGACCAGGTCGCCGGGGCGGGTGATGTCCATCGCGCCCTCGAACTTGGCGATGCCGAAGTCGAGCAGCACGACCCGTCCGCTGCCGTGTTCGAGCAGCACGTTGGCGGGCTTGACGTCCCGGTGCAGCACGCCGAGCTGGTGGCCGCGGTGCAGGGCGGCGAGCACCTGGAGGCCGACGTCGGCGGCCTCACGGGGCGTCAGGGTGCCGTCCTGGCTTATCACGTCGGACAGCGCGCGGCCGTCGACGAGTTCCATCACGATCCACGGCCGGCCGTCCTGTTCGAGCACGTCGTGGATGGTGATGACGCCCGGGTGCTTGATCCGGGCGGCGGCCCGGGCCTCGCGCTTCATCCGGGACTGGAGGATCTCCAGGTCCTCCTCCGAGAGGTGGCTGACCGTCAACTCCTTGACGGCCACCTCCCGGTCCAGCATTTCGTCCATGGCCCGCCAGACGGTCCCCATCCCGCCGCGTCCCAGACGCTCGCCGAGCGCGTACCGCCCCGCCAGTAGACGGCCTGTCGACTGGTCCTGTGCGCCCATGACCGTCCCCCCCTTCAATGACCCCCCACCGCCGGTCGGACGAGGTCGTGGCACCTCGTGTGCCTGCTCGCACCGACGGTTCGAAGGCAAGCCTAGGCTGCGCGGGCCCGCGCGGGAATCGCACCCCGGGTGGCGAATCGGACGGTGACCGGCTGCTTTCAGCCTGCGACCAGAACGACCCCGGCGACCGCCGCCGCCATCAGCGCCAGCACGGCCAGCAGCACCAGCGGCCCCAGCAGTCGCGGCGGTATCCGGGGCGGTCGCCCGGCGGGACCGGCGTCCTGACGGTCCGTCGGGGGGCGGCGCGGCGGCCTGGCGCCGCGGGGCCGCCGGGCGAGCGGCCCGGCCGCGGGGCGGGGCGTCGGCAGCAGCGGGGCGGGCGGGCCGTCCGGGTACGGCTCGGGCGCGAACGCCAGCAGCTCGCGCAACTCCCGCTGCACGGCGACCGCGTCGGGCCGGCGGGCGGCGTCCGGGTCCAGCAGCCGCTCCACCAGCGGGCGCAGCGGGCCGCAGCCGTCGGCGGGGTGGTGGCGGCCGTCGCGGACGGCGGCCAGCAGGGTCGGCAGGTCGTGCTCGGGGTACGGGCCGTGGCCGGTGAGCAGGCGGTACAGCAGGACGCCGAGGGCCCAGGTGTCGGCGGGCGCGCCCGCGTCGATCGCCCAGCGCTCGGCGAGCGGTCCGAGCATGAGCGCGCGCGTCTCGTACACCCGGCGCGGCACCTCGCCGCCGAGCGCCGCGCACAGTTCCTCCTCGGCCGCGCCGAGCAGCAGGCCGCCGAGCATCGCCGCGCCGTCCTCGCAGACCAGCACGGTGCGGGTGGTGACGTTGCCGTGGGTGAGTCCGGCCTCGTGCACGGCCCGCAGCGCGCCGGCCAGGTCGGCGCCGATCTCCGCGACCCGGTACGGCGACAGCGGCCCGTTGCCGACCAGCCGCTCCAGCGGCACCGCGGACACCGACTCCTCGGCGACCCACAGCAGTTCGCCCTCGGGGCCGGCGGCGAGCCCGCGCAGCAGCCGCGGGTGGGTGGGCGCGGCCGCCGCGACCTGGGCGACCCGGGCGGTCAGCCGGGCCGCGTGGCCGGGCGCGGCGCCGCCGACGGGGTCGAGCAGTTCGGGCAGCTCCAGGCCGAACAGCCGCACCCGGGCGCCGCTCTGCGCGTCCACCGCGGGCACGCCGACGTCGTCGTCCGGACGGTCCGTCACCCGGTACCGCCCGGCCACCACCTGCCCGGGGGCCGTTCGCATGCCTGTTCCTCACGCCGTAGTCCTGCCAGCCTACGGCCCCCGGCCGCCCCCGCCACCTTCCGGTGCGGCCTTTCAACTCCCTTGTGCCTCCGCGTCGGAGGCGCCCGGCGCGCGGGGCGCTGCTACGGCGCGGGCTGGAAGCTCTCGAAGGAGATCCGGCGCGCCAGCGAGCCGTCCGGCGCGGACCACACGGATTCCGGCATGGTCCAGTAGATCGCGTAGCCGTACTTGCCCTCGCCGGTGACGAAGCCGCGGTTCAGCGAGTGCAGCACGGTGCCGGTCTTGCCGCTGTACGTCCACTCCCAGTCGGCGGCGTTGGTCCAGCCCCGGTAGGCGACCGATTCGACCCGGATCCGGCGGTAGTTGGACATCGTCGCGGAGCGGTCGGCGGCCTGCCAGTCCTTGAGCGCGCTGTCGCCGGCGGGCGACTGCCAGTCGACGACCAGGCGCAGCCCGTTGCCCTCGAAGCGGCGGCTGGTGGAGCGGTAGTCCGGGCCCTGGTCGGTCATCCAGTTCGGCAGCGTGATGCTGAAGCCCGACGGGTCATGGAACACCCGGTAGCCGTCCGGAACCTGACCTGGCGTCAGCACCGGCGCGGGCGGCTCCTCCGACTGCGCGGACGCGCTGGGGCTCGGGCTCGGGCTGGCGCCGGCGCTCGCGGACGGCGGGGCGCTCGGGCCGCCCGACGGCTGCACCGGGGCGGCGGCGCCGCCGTCCGCGGCGCTCGCCCCGGTGCCCTTGCCGTCGGGCCACCACACCACCAGGGCGGCGACCAGTGCCAGCACCGCGACGACCGCGGCGACGATCAGCGGGGTGCGCCGCCGGGACGCGCCGTCGCGCGGCACCGCCGCGGTCGTCGCCGCGGCGGCGGGCTCGGCGGGCAGCGCGCGGGTGGCGGTCTCGGTGGCGACCGGCTCGGCGGGCACGGCCGCGGCGGCGCGCTTCGGCTCGGGCAGCGCCCGGCCGGCGACGATCCGCTGCAGCAGGTCGCGGGCCGTGTCGGCGTCCATCCGCTTCGCGGGGTCCTTCTCCAGCAGCCCTTCGATGACCGGCCGCAGCGGCCCGGCGTTGGCGGGCGGCGGGAGTTCCTCGGTCATCACGGCGGTCAGCGTGGCCAGCGCGGAGCCCCGGTCGTACGGCGGGACGCCCTCGACCATCGCGTACAGGGTGCCGCCCAGCGACCACAGGTCGGACGGCGGGCCGGGCCGCCGGCCGCGGGCCCGCTCGGGCGCGATGTACGAGGGCGCGCCGACCAGCATGCCGGTGGAGGTGATCGAGGTGTCGCCCTCGACGCTGGCGATGCCGAAGTCGGTGAGCACCGTCCGGCCGTCGTCGCCGATCAGCACGTTGGACGGCTTCACGTCGCGGTGCAGCACGCCCTGGCTGTGCGCGGCGCCGAGCACCCCGAGCAGGTCCAGGCCGATCGCGGCGGCCCGCTCGGGCGTGAGCGCGCCGTCCTCGCGGACCACGTCGGCCAGCGAGCGGCCGTCGACCAGTTCCATCACGATCCACGGCCGCCCGTCCTCCTCGACCACGTCGAAGACGGTGACGGCGGCGGTGTGCCGGATCCGGGCGGTGGCCTTGGCCTCGCGCAGGGTGCGGACGATCAGCCGGTGCTTCTCGGCCTCGTCGACGGCCCCGGTCATCCGGAGTTCCTTCACCGCGACGATCCGGCCGAGCATCTCGTCCTCGGCCCGCCACACGGTGCCCATGCCGCCCCGGCCGAGCACCTCGCCCAGCCGGTAGCGGTCCGCCAGCAGTCGGCCGGTCGGTTCCTGCGGCTGCGTCATCGGTGCGCTCTCCCCATGGTGTTGCGGCCCTCGCCGGGCACCCCGGCCGGGACCTGACGGCATGTCGGGCCGCCGCGGGCGGCGGTCGCACGCCGGGGCACCATCATCCCCTGCCGCCGCCCCGCCCGGCCACCCACCCCCACCCGGGCCACGCCCCGTGCGCCCCTCCCGTCCCTTCCGCACCGCATCACCGACCGAAAACGATCGCTCGCGACCCACTCCCGTCCGCCCCGGGCTGTCCCGCCGGCGGACGGGCCGCGCGGGCCGGCGAATCCCGCTGTCCAACTGTCTTTATGCCCTGCTAACGTCTGCGCGTTCTTCACATCATCGCCACGGGGGAAGCCCACATGACCACGCCCGAGCCCACCGACCCGATCGCCCCGCCGACCCCGGACCCGGCTGCCTCGGCGGCCCTCGCCGCCCCGCCGCCCCGACCGCGCCGGCCTGGGGCGGCGCCCGGCCGGGGTCCCGCTGGCCGGGGCCCACGCAGGCCCCAAGAACCTGCCGGCCGCGGTGCTGGCGGGCGTCGGCGTCGCGCTGGTCTCCGGCCTGCTGTACGGATTCATCGTCAAGGCCATCGACCACGAGATCGCCTGGATGGTGATCGGCATCGCCGCCGCCGTCGGCCTCACCCTCGGCAAGATCGGCGGCAAGCACGTGGCCCTGCCGCCGGTCGGCGCGCTGCTGGCCGTGTTCGGCCTGGTCTTCGGCGAGATGTTCGGCATCGCGCTGGTCGTCCAGGAGATGTCCGGCGTGTCGGTGCTCGAAGTCTTCACCGACCACTTCTCCGTCCTGACGGAGACCTGGAAGGAGACCTTCGACTTCATGTCGGGCCTGTTCATCGTGATCGGCCTGGCCGTCGGCTTCAACCTGACCCGGAAGTTCGGCGACTCCTGACGGCGCGTCACGGAAGAGGGCCCCTGCCGCGGCTGCGGCAGGGGCCCTCTTCCGTTCCGGTGTCAGCGGCCCGGGTTGACCGTGACCTCGACCCGCTGGAACTCCTTGAGCTCCGTGTAGCCGGTGGTGGCCATCGCCCGGCGCAGCGCGCCGAACAGGTTCATGGTGCCGTCGGGGGTGTGCGACGGGCCGGCCAGGATCTGCTCGGTGGAGCCGACGGTGCCGAGGTGCACGCGCTTGCCGCGCGGCAGCTCCTCGTGGACGGCCTCCATGCCCCAGTGGTAGCCCTGGCCGGGCGCGTCGGTGGCGCGGGCCAGCGCGGCGCCGATCATCACCGCGTCCGCGCCACAGGCGACGGCCTTCGGGATGTCGCCGCTGTAGCCGACGCCGCCGTCCGCGATCACGTGCACGTAGCGGCCGCCGGACTCGTCCATGTAGTCCCGGCGGGCCGCGGCGACGTCCGCCACGGCGGTCGCCATCGGGACCTGGATGCCCAGCACGTTGCGGGTGGTGTGCGCGGCGCCGCCGCCGAAGCCGACCAGCACGCCGGCCGCGCCGGTGCGCATCAGGTGCAGCGCGGCGGTGTAGGTGGCGCAGCCGCCGACGATCACCGGGACGTCCAGCTCGTAGATGAACTGCTTCAGGTTGAGCGGCTCGGCCGCGCCCGACACGTGCTCGGCGGACACCGTGGTGCCGCGGATCACGAACACGTCGACGCCGGCGTCCACGACGGCCTTGGAGAACTCGGCGGTGCGCTGCGGCGAGAGCGCCGCGGCGGTGACCACGCCCGAGTCACGGACCTCCTTGATCCGCTCCTTGATCAGCTCGGCCTTGATCGGCTCGGAGTACACCTCCTGCAGGCGGCGGGTCGCCTCCGCCTCGTCGGTGATCGACGCGATCTCCTCCAGCAGCGGCCGCGGGTCCTCGTACCGCGTCCACAGGCCTTCCAGGTTCAGCACGCCCAGGCCGCCCAGCTGCCCGATCGCGATCGCCTGCTGCGGCGACACCACGCTGTCCATCGGCGCCGCCAGGAACGGCAGTTCGAACCGGTAGGCGTCGATCTGCCAAGCGATCGAGACCTCCTTCGGGTCACGCGTACGGCGGCTGGGGACGACGGCGATGTCGTCGAAGGAGTACGCCCGGCGGCCGCGCTTGCCTCGCCCGATCTCGATCTCAGTCACTTCGAGCCCTTCTGCTGCTTTCCATCTCCCGACCGGGTCACCCCGGCCGCACCCAAGTATCCCGTACGACCCCTTTGCGCCCCGACAGGGGCGCACCGAACGGCAGGAGCCGCCCGGTCCGCAGCTGGACTGCGGGCCGGGCGGCTCCGGTGGTACGGGTCAGCGCGCGTTGTAGTTCGGCGCCTCGACCGTCATCTGGATGTCGTGCGGGTGGCTCTCCTTGAGGCCCGCCGAGGTGATCCGGACGAACCGGCCCTTGGTCTGCATCTCCTCGACCGAGCCGGCGCCCACGTAGCCCATGGTCTGCCGCAGGCCGCCGACCAGCTGGAACAGCACCGCGGACAGCGGGCCGCGGTACGGCACCTGGCCCTCGATGCCCTCGGCGATCAGCTTCTCGTCCGAGGAGACCTCGGCCTGGAAGTAGCGGTCCTTGGAGAAGGACTTCGCCTGGCCGCGGGTCTGCATCGCGCCCAGCGAGCCCATGCCGCGGTACGACTTGAACTGCTTGCCGTTGATGAACAGCAGCTCGCCCGGCGACTCCTCGCAGCCGGCCAGCAGCGAGCCCAGCATCACGGTGTCGGCGCCGGCGCACAGCGCCTTGCCGATGTCGCCGGAGTACTGCAGGCCGCCGTCGCCGATGATCGGGACACCCGCGTCCTGGCAGGCCTGCGCGGCCTCCCAGATCGCCGTCACCTGCGGGACGCCGACGCCGGCGACCACGCGGGTGGTGCAGATCGAGCCGGGGCCGACGCCGACCTTGACGCCGTCCACGCCGGCGTCGATCAGCGCCTGGGCGCCGTCACGGGTGGCGATGTTGCCGCCGACCACGTCGACCGACACGGCGGACTTGATCTTCGAGATCCAGGCCAGCGCGTTGTGCGAGTGCCCGTGCGAGGTGTCCACGACCAGGAAGTCCACGCCCGCACCGACCAGCGCCTGGGCCCGGTCGAACGCCTCGGCCGAGGCGCCGACGGCGGCGCCGACCAGCAGACGGCCCTCGGCGTCCTTGGCGGCGTTCGGGTACTTCTCCGCCTTGACGAAGTCCTTGACGGTGATCAGGCCCTTGATCCGGCCCTCGTCGTCGACCAGCGGCAGCTTCTCGATCTTGTGGCGGCGGAGCAGCGCGACGGCGTCCTCGCCGGAGATGCCGACCTTGCCGGTGATCAGCGGCATCGGCGTCATGATCTCGGCGACCTTGCGGCTGCGGTCGGTCTCGAAGGCCATGTCGCGGTTGGTGACGATGCCCAGCAGCTTGCCGTCCGGGTTGGCGACCGGCACGCCGGAGATCCGGAACCGGGCGCACAGCGCGTCGGCCTCGGCCAGGGTGGCCTCCGGGCCGACCGTGATCGGGTCGGTCACCATGCCGGACTCGGAGCGCTTCACCAGGTCGACCTGGTTGACCTGGTCCTCGATCGACAGGTTCCGGTGCAGGACGCCGACGCCGCCCTGCCGGGCCATCGCGATCGCCATCCGCGACTCGGTGACCTTGTCCATCGCCGCCGACAGCAGCGGAATGTTGACCCGCACGTTCCGCGAGATCCGCGAGGAGGTGTCGACCTGGTTGGGCAGCACCTCGGACGCCCCGGGCAGCAGCAGGACGTCGTCGTACGTGAGTCCGAGCATCGCGAACTTCTCGGGTACGCCGGCGGCGTTGTAAGACATGGGGAACCTTCCGTGGCGGGCCGTCGTTCTGCGCACGGGCGCCCGGGGTCTCTCGGCCGCCAAGAACGCCCGGCGTTCGGACGATCCTCCAACCGAGGACCGCGCACACCGGAGAAGCTTTGGCGACCCGACCAGGCGCCGATACCCCATGGTACTGGTGACGCGGGGCATCTCGTCGCGCCCTCTTGACAACGCGCGCGCCGCCGCGCTTCTTCCGCCCTGACGGGCGGTCAGCCGGACTCCTCCGCCAGCGCCCGCAGCCGCGACAGCGCCCGGTGCTGGGCCACCCGCACCGCACCCGGCGACATCCCGAGCACCTCGCCGGTCTCCTCCGCCGACAGCCCGTCCGCCACCCGCAGCAGCACCAGCTCGCGCTGCCGGGCCGGCAGGTTGGACAGCAGCTCCTTGATCCACGCCGCGTCGCTGGACAGCAGCGCCCGCTCCTCCGGGCCGAGCGAGTCGTCCGGCGTCTCCGGCAGGTCGTCCGGCGGGATCACCGTCGAGCCGGGCCCGCGCATCGCGGCCCGCTGCAGATCGGCGATCTTGTGCGCGGCGATCCCGTACACGAAGGCCTCGAACGGGCGGCCGGTGTCCCGGTAGCGGGGCAGCGCGCACAGCACCGCGACGCACACCTCCTGCGCCACGTCGTCCACGTGGTGCCGGGCCCCGCCGGGGAGCCGGACCAGCCGGCCGCGGCAGTACCGCAGCGCCAGCGGGAGCACGTAGCCGAGCAGCGCCTCGATCGCCGGGCCGTCGCCGCGCACCGCGGCCGCGACCAGCTCCGCCACCTGGGGCGACGTCCCGCCCGGGACCTGCGGTCGGCCGCCCGTACCCGACGCACCGTCGGATTCCGCCGGCCCGCCCTCCGGAGCCGACGACGGATCGGCAGCCGCACCCTCGGGGGTGGGCTGCGCCGGACCGGTCCCGGCGGCCTCCTCGTCGTCATGCATCGGTCCATGGTGCCTGGTCGGACCGGAAAACGCGGCACCGCGTCCGGACTTGTGCATCGGAACGTTATGCGTCGCCGGGTGCACCGTGCCGCCTCCCCTGCCTGTCCGCTGGTCCCCGAGGTGCTCCACTACTCCATGGTGCAGCCTCGGGACCACAACGTCACACGTCCGAGCGAGCGCAGTTGCCGCACCCGCTCAGCGGACCAGGCCCCAACGGAAGCCCAGCGCCACCGCGTGCGCGCGGTCCGAGGCGCCCAACTTCTTGAACAGCCGCCGGGCGTGCGTCTTCACGGTGTCCTCGGACAGGAAGAGCTCGCGGCCGATCTCCGCGTTGCTGCGGCCGTGGCTCATCCCCTCCAGCACCTGGATCTCACGGGCCGTCAGGGTCGGTGCGGCGCCCATGTCCGGGCTGCGCAGCCGGCGCGGCGCCAGGCGCCAGGTCGGGTCGGCCAGCGCCTGGGTGACGGTGGCCCGCAGCTCGGCGCGCGAGGCGTCCTTGTGCAGGTAGCCGCGGGCCCCGGCGGCGACCGCGAGGGCCACGCCGTCCAGGTCCTCGGCCACGGTGAGCATGATGATCCGGGCGCCCGGGTCGGCCGAGAGCAGCCGGCGGACCGTCTCCACCCCGCCCAGTCCGGGCATCCGGACGTCCATCAGAACGAGATCGGAACGGTCGGCCACCCAGCGGCGGAGGACCTCCTCACCGTTCGTCGCAGTGGTCACCCGGTCGACGCCGGGCACGGTCGCCACGGCACGGCGCAGCGCCTCCCGGGCGAGCGGGGAATCGTCGCAGACGAGTACGGATGTCATGACCGTCGTCCTCCGCAGCTGATCCGCGTCACGTTGAGCCTCCTGGCTGGTACGAACCTCTCCGACACGGCCGCCGCGACGGACCCCGATCCGATCGCCTCGCTCCGCGACCGATCCCGATGCCCTGCGCCTGCTGACCGCCTCCGTACATCCAACGACCGTCACTCGAATGAGTTACGGCTTCAGGTCCATCTCCACCACTGTACGTGGCCAACCCATCACACAAGAGCCACCTCGCGGTGCACACGCCGCACTTTTGTGCAGCTCGCGCGCGGTGCCCGCGCCGCGCACGCCTTCCGGCCGCGGTCCGCGCCCCGCCAACACCCGATCGGGGCGCGATTCGCCTTAAACCCTATTGCACCGTTTGTCCGTTTTTATAGCTTCCGTCAGGTCATTGACTGTTGTGTCGGACTGTGGGTGACTTGTCCATGTAGTTGGGTGTAAGTCATATTTCCAGGTGTCCGTACCGGTCCCGTGCAGCCTCGCCGCAGCAATCGCCCGTCGAGCCGCCAGGTCCCGCGTCATTGAAGGGAATGAGCCATGGCAGATTTCTCCCGCCTCCCCGGCCCCAACGCAGACCTCTGGGACTGGCAGCTCTCCGCCGCCTGCCGCGGCGTCGACAGCTCGCTGTTCTTCCACCCCGAGGGCGAGCGGGGCGCGGCCCGGACCTCGCGCGAGGCGAGCGCCAAGGAGGTCTGCATGCGCTGCCCGGTACGCGCCCAGTGCGCGGCCCACGCCCTGGCCGTCCGCGAGCCCTACGGGGTGTGGGGCGGCATGACGGAGGACGAGCGCGAAGAGCTGCTCGGCCGCTCCCGCAACCGCCTGGTCGAGGTCCCGCTGGCCATGCCGCAGACCGTCCGCCACTGAGCATCCGGTGAGCAGCCGCACCCGCGTCCCGCCGCGGTGCCGGCCCCCGGCCAACTGAAGAAACGTTTCGCCACTCGCGCAGCGCCGCCCTGCACCGGGCCGGCGCCGCGCCCGTCTCCGGGGCCCTCCGGGAGCGCCTCAGCGGGCGGCGGCCGCCGCGGCCAGCTGATCCAGCATCAGCTCCACCGCCGGAACGCCCGCCAGGTCCGGCAGGGTCAGCGCCACCACCTCGCGCCGGGCCGGCTCCCCCGACGCCACCCGCACCGGCACCGCCGCCACCCCCGGGTGCCGCACCGACTCCAGTGCCAGCCCCGGCAGCACCGCCACCCCCAGGCCCGCACCCACCAGGCCCACCACCGCCGGGTAGTCGTCGGTCGCGAACTCGATCGACGGCGCGAAGCCCGCGTCCGTGCACAGCTCCACCAGGTGCCCCCGGCACTGCGGGCAGCCCGCGATCCACTGCTCCTGCGCCAGCTCCGCGAGGTCCACCGGCTCGCCCTCGCCCCGGCCCGCCAGCGGGTGCCCCGCCGGCACCAGGCCCACCAGCGGATCGTCCAGCAGCGGCCGCACCACCAGCTCCGACCAGTCGTTCGCGGCGGCCGTCGCCGCCGCCTCCAGCGTCGCCTCGGCCCGCGCCTCGCGCAGCGTCGCGTGCGGCGACGGCAGGCTCAGGCCGCCCTGCGAGTCCGGGTACCGAAACGCGAGCGCCACCTCGCACTCCCCGCCGCGCAGCATCGCCAGCGCCTGCGGGGGCTCCGCCTCCACCAGCGAGACCCGCACCCCCGGATGCGCCGCCCGCACCTGCGCCACCGACCGCGGCACCAGCGTCGAACTCGCCGTCGGGAACGAGACCAGCCGCACCCGGCCCGCCCGCAGCCCCGCGATCGCCGCGACCTCCTCCTCGGCGGCGGACAGCCCCGCGAGGATCCCGTTCGCGTGCTTCAACAGCACCCGCCCGGCCTCGCTCAGCTGCATCTCCCGCCCCGACCGCACCACCAGCGGGGTGTCCACCGCCTTCTCCAGCGCCTTCATCTGCTGGCTCACCGCAGGCTGCGTGCACCCCAACTCCCGCGCCGCGGCAGAGAAGGACCCGGTCCGGGCGACGGCGTGCAGAACGCGGAGGTGGCGGGCTTCAATCACGCCATCAACCTTAGGGGAGCCGGCCGAGTGCGCAGGCGGCTGCGAAAACAGGGGCGCAGGCGGGTGCGAAGACAGGGGCGCGTGGGGGCACCTCCCGGCCCGCCAGGGCTGGGGGAGAACTGCGCGGGACGGAAGGGCACCGAGCCGCAAGATCGCGACGCAGGCCAGTGACTTGCACGCGCTCGCGACCTCGCGGACCGGCCTCGCGCTTGTCGCGCGCTTCCCGCCGCCCACGCGAAAGGGGCGCGAGGTCCTGCACGCTCCGGCCCCGCACTACGAGAGTGCATGGCCGGTCGCGCAGTTCCTCGCGCCCCTGTCAGTCGCTACCGCTCAAGCGGCTCGCGCTCAGTGGCTGTGGCCGTGCCCGCCGTGCGAGTGGCCGTGGCCCGCGGCGTCCTCCTCTTCCTTCTTCTCCACCACGAGGGTCTCGGTGGTGAGGAGCAGGGAGGCGATGGACGCGGCGTTCTCCAGGGCGGAGCGGGTGACCTTGACCGGGTCGATGACGCCGGCCTTGACCAGGTCGCCGTACTCGCCGGTGGCGGCGTTGTAGCCCTGGCCGGCCTCCAGCTCGGAGACCTTGGAGGTGATGACGTAGCCCTCCAGGCCGGCGTTCTGGGCGATCCAGCGCAGCGGCTCGACCAGCGCGCGGCGGACCACGGCGACACCGGTGGCCTCGTCGCCGGACAGGCCGAGGCCGTCCTCCAGGACCTTCGCGGCGTGCACCAGGGAGGCGCCACCACCGGCGACGATGCCCTCCTCGACCGCGGCGCGGGTCGCGGAGATGGCGTCCTCCAGGCGGTGCTTGCGCTCCTTGAGCTCGACCTCGGTGGCCGCGCCGACCTTGATCACGCAGACGCCGCCGGCCAGCTTGGCGAGGCGCTCCTGGAGCTTCTCGCGGTCCCAGTCGGAGTCGGTGTTGGCGATCTCGGCCTTGATCTGGGCGACCCGGCCGGCGACCGCGTCGGAGGCGCCGGCGCCGTCGACGACGATGGTCTCGTCCTTGGTGACGGTGATGCGGCGGGCGGAGCCCAGCACGTCCAGGCCGACCTGGTCGAGCTTGAGGCCGACCTCCTCGGAGATGACCTGGCCGCCGGTGAGGGTGGCGATGTCGCCGAGGATGGCCTTGCGGCGGTCGCCGAAGCCGGGGGCCTTGACCGCGACCGCGTTGAAGGTGCCGCGGATCTTGTTGACCACCAGGGTGGACAGCGCCTCGCCGTCGACGTCCTCGGCGATGATCAGCAGCGGGCGGGAGCCGCCGGCCTGCAGGACCTTCTCCAGCAGCGGCAGGAGCTCCTGGATCGAGGAGATCTTGCCCTGGTTGATCAGGATGTACGGGTCTTCCAGGACGGCTTCCTGGCGCTCCGCGTCGGTGACGAAGTACGGCGACAGGTAGCCCTTGTCGAACTGCATGCCCTCGGTGAACTCGAGCTCGACGCCGAAGGTGTTGGACTCCTCGACGGTGATGACACCGTCCTTGCCGACCTTGTCGATCGCCTCGGCGATCAGCTCGCCGACCTGGGCGTCCTGGGCGGACAGCGAGGCGACGGCGGCGATGTCGTCCTTGCCCTCGATCTCGCGGGCGACCGACAGCAGGTGCTCGGAGACGGCGGCGACGGCCTTGTCGATGCCCTTCTTCAGGGCGGCCGGGCCGGCGCCGGCGGCGACGTTGCGCAGACCCTCGTTGACCAGGGCCTGGGCCAGCACGGTGGCGGTGGTGGTGCCGTCGCCCGCGACGTCGTTGGTCTTGGTGGCGACCTCCTTGACCAGCTGCGCGCCGAGGTTCTCGTACGGGTCGTCGAGCTCGACCTCGCGGGCGATGGTCACACCGTCGTTGGTGATGGTGGGGGCGCCGAACTTCTTGTCGATGACGACGTTGCGGCCCTTGGGGCCGATGGTCACCTTGACGGTGTCGGCAAGCTTGTTGACGCCGCGCTCCAGCGAGCGGCGGGCGTCCTCGTCGAACTGCAGGGTCTTCGCCATGATCCCGTTTCCTCAGGGTGTGGTCTGCGTACGTGGAGCAACAACCGCGCCCCGGGCCCCTGTCAGTGTCGACACGGATCCGGGGCGGGCTGGGGACGTCTTACTTCTCGATGATGGCGAGAACGTCGCGAGCCGAGAGGACGAGGTACTCCTCGCCCTGGTACTTCACCTCGGTGCCGCCGTACTTCGAGTACAGGACGATGTCACCGACGGCGACGTCGAGCGGCAGACGCTGGCCGTCCTCGAAGCGGCCCGGGCCGACGGCCAGGACGACGCCCTCCTGGGGCTTCTCCTTGGCGGTGTCCGGGATCACCAGGCCGGAGGCGGTGGTGGTCTCGGCGTCGAGCGGCTGGACCACGATGCGGTCCTCGAGCGGCTTGATGGCAACCTTGCTGCTGGTGGTCACGTCCGAGCTCCCCTTCGGAGATTACGGGGTTGTCTAACAGGTAGGTGGGCGAGGGTGTGCGACTGCCGTCGCGGGGGTCAGACACACATCTTCGCGTTAGCACTCCCCCGGGGGAGAGTGCCAGGAACGACCATAGGACGCCGTTAGCACTCAGTCAACCAGAGTGCCAACGCCGTCGTGTCGGAGTTCGGCTCCGACGCCCCGGCGGATTCCGGATTTCCGGCCGGGCCACCGGGAACACGGCCGGTGGGCGGGGCGGGGACAATGGGGCGGTGGAGATCGAGTCGTTCCGGGCGCTGCTGACCGAGCAGGGGCAGGCGCTGCTGGCCGAGTTGCGGGGTTTCACCGCGGATCAGGAGCTCGCGCTGGCGACCCGGCTGCGGCGGGAGTACCCGGCCGAGCTGGTGCGGGCGGCGTTCGAGCAGGCGCGGCTGCGGCAGCGGGCGGAGGCGAAGTTCGGGGCGGACGCCGCCTCGATGTACTTCACCCAGCACGGCGTGGAGCAGGCGACCCGGCGCAGCGTGGCGGAGTGGCGGGCGGGCCGGTTCGCGGCGCTCGGGGTGGAGCGGCTGGCGGACCTGTGCTGCGGGATCGGCGGCGACGCGATCGCGCTGGCCCGGGCCGGGATCACGGTGCTGGCGGTCGACCGGGACGAGCTGACCTGCGAGGTTGCGCGGGCGAACGCGGCGGCGCTGGGCGTGGCGGAGCTGGTGGAGGTGCGCTGCGCGGACGTCGCGGACGTCGACACAAACGGCTTCGACGCGGTGTTCACCGATCCGGCGCGGCGCACCTCGCGGGGCCGGGTGTTCGATCCGGAGGCGTACTCGCCGCCGCTGTCCTGGGCGGTGGAGGCGGCCCGGCGGACGCCGTTCGGGGCGTTGAAGGTGGCGCCGGGGATCCCGCACGAGCTGGTGCCGGAGGGCGCCGAGGCGGAGTGGGTGTCGGACCGGGGCGAGGTGAAGGAGGCGGTGCTGTGGTTCGGCACGGCGGCCGCCGAGCCGTACCGGGCGACCCTGCTGCCGGGCCCGCACTCGCTGGCCGGCGGGGCGCTGCCGGACCCTCCGGTGGGCCCGGTGGGCCGGTACCTGTACGAGCCGGACGGCGCGGTGATCCGGGGCCGGATGGTCGCCGAGGTGGTGGCGTCGGTGAACGGCCGGCTGCTCGACCCGATGATCGCGTACGTCACCTCGGACGAGCTGCACCCGACGCCGTACGCGCAGGCGTACGAGCTGTCCGACGTGCTGCCGTACAACGTCAAGAAGTTGAAGGCGCTGGTGAAGGAGCGCCGGATCGGCACCGTGGTGATCAAGAAGCGCGGGGCGTCGGTGGTGCCGGAGGAGTTGCGGCGGCAGCTGAAGCCGTCCGGGCCGAACGCGGTGACGGTGATCGTGGCCCGTACCGCGGCCGGCCCGGTGATGATGCTGGGTCAGCCGGCCGGCTTGGCGATGTAGTCGTCGAGGCGGGCGACGGCGAAGCCCTGTTCCTGGATGCGGGCGAGCAGCTCGCCGAACATCTGGGTCATGGTCTCGCCCTTGAGGTCGGACGGGCCGCGGAAGTGGGCGAGGATGATGTCGCCGTTCTTCAGCTTCTTGTCGGCGGCCTGGTACTGCATGTCGTGGATCTGCATGGATTCGCGCCACAGCACGATGGCCCGCGGCCCGCACTCCTGCACGGAGGTGTTCAGGGTCGGGGTGTTCGCGCCGTCGCCGTAGGGCGGGCGGAACAGGTACGGGGCGGTGCCGTACTGCTCGGTGAGGGCGGTCTGGTCGTCGCAGATCTGGGTCTTCTGCTGGGCGGCCGAGAGCTTGCTCATCACCGGGTGGTTGACGGTGTGGTTCTGGACGGTGTTGCCGAGCGCCTGCAGTTCCTTGAAGTAGCCGTAGTTGTTCTTGACGATGTCCTTGGTCAGGAACATCGTGATCGGCACCTTCAGGTCGGTGAGCATCTGGACGAACTTGGGGTCCTTCTCGGCCCCGTCGTCGATGGTGATGAACACGACCTTGTCCTGGGTGGGGACTTCGCTGAACACCGGCACCGCACCGGTCCTGGTCAGCTTGATCGGCTTGTCGGCGGGCGGCGCGGGCGCCTTGGCCATCGGCTGGAGGCCCCACTTCGCCCAGGCGGCGGTGCCGGCCGTGTCCTGCGCGGGGGCGGACGCGGGGGCGGAGGCGCCCGATCCGGCGCCGGAGGACGCGGCGGCGGGCTGCACGGGGACGGGCGACTTCGCGGCGGGCGCGGAGCTGCCGCACCCGCTCGCCGCCAGCAGTACGGCGAGCGCACCCGCGCCGTACCCGATCCGGGCCCTGTTCGTCACCGGTCTCCCCCGCTCTTCCTCTACACGCGTGTCGATGTACTGGACGAACGCTACCGGCTCCGCGGTTGCCTATCCGACATCCGTGCGGGTGAAGGTCCAGCGGTGCACCGGCCGGGCCAGCAGCCCGGCCGGGGGCTCCGGCACCGGCTGCGGTTCGGCCGTCCACAGCGCGATCAGCAGAACCCGGTCGCCGGGCGCGGTGAACAGTTCGACCCGCTCCAGGCCGGCCGCTGCGCGCACCGCGGGCAGCGCGAACTCCCGCGCCCAGGCGTGCAGTTCGCTCCCCCGGCCGTCGGCCGCCCGGGCCTCCCACATGGCCGCGAGGGTCACTTGAGCGCCTCGTGCGCGTGCGCGTGGAAGTCGCCGTGCTCGCCGGGCACGTGGGTCTCGGTGACCGGCAGCGAGGAGTCCGCGGACAGGTCGAAGGAGGACGGGGTGCGGTTGCGCCAGACCATCTCGGAGCCGAGCGCGGCCACCATCGCGCCGTTGTCGGTGCAGAGGCCGGGGCGCGGCACCCGCAGCACGATGCCGGCCTTGTCGCAGCGCTGCTGCGCCATCTCGCGGAGCCGGGAGTTCGCGGCGACGCCGCCGCCGATCATCAGGTGGTCGACGCCGTTGTCCTTGCACGCCCGGACGGCCTTGCGGGTGAGCACGTCGGTGACCGCCTCCTGGAAGGACGCGGCGACGTCCGCCACCGGCACGGTCTCGCCGGCCCGGCGCTTGGCCTCGACCCAGCGCGCCACGGCGGTCTTCAGGCCGGAGAACGAGAAGTCGTAGGCCGGGTCGCTCGCGCTGCTCAGGCCGCGCGGGAAGGCGATCGCCTTCCCGTCGCCCTCGCGGGCCATCCGGTCGACCACCGGGCCGCCGGGGAAGCCCAGGCCGAGGACGCGGGCGACCTTGTCGAAGGCCTCGCCGGCCGCGTCGTCGATGGTCGCGCCGAGCGGCCGGACGTCGGTGGTGATGTCGCCGCTGAGCAGCAGCGAGGAGTGCCCGCCGGAGACCAGCAGCGCCATCGTCGGCTCGGGCAGCCGGCCGTGCTCCAGCTGGTCGACGCAGATGTGCGAAGCCAGGTGGTTCACGCCGTACAGCGGCTTGTCGAGCGCCCAGGCGTACGCCTTGGCGGCGCTGACGCCGACCAGCAGCGCGCCGGCCAGGCCGGGGCCGGCGGTGACGGCGATGCCGTCGAGGTCGCTCGCCTTGACGCCGGCGGTGTCCAGCGCGCGCTGAATGGTGGGGACCATCGCCTCCAGGTGCGCGCGGCTGGCGATCTCGGGGACGACGCCGCCGAACCGGGCGTGGTCGTTGACCGAGGAGGCGACCGCGTCGGCGAGCAGCGTGGTGCCGCGGACGATGCCGACGCCGGTCTCGTCGCAGGAGGTCTCGATACCGAGGACGAGCGGTTCGTCAGCCATTGTGATGATCCTTCAGATCGCTTGCATCGCTTGCCAGGTGGTCCAGACGCATCACCAGTGCGTCCACGTTGGCGGGCTGGTAGTAGCCCCGCCGGATGCCGACCGGCTCGAACCCGAACCGCTCGTACAGCCGCTGCGCGCGCAGGTTGTCCACCCGCACCTCCAGCAGCAGCTCGGCGCAGCCGCGCCGGACCGACTCCTCGATCAGCTCGGCCAGCAGCATCGCCCCGAGGCCCGCGCCCTGGTGGCCGGACTCCACGGCGATGGTCTGCACGTCGCCGTCCGGCCCGACCGCCATCAGCCCGGCGTACCCGACCAGCGCGCCGTCCTCGTCCACCGCCACCACGTAGTGCCGGCTGCCGCCGGGGTGGGCGTCGGCCAGCTCCGACCAGTACATGCCGCGCGACCAGGCGTCGTCGGGGAACAGCCGGTGCTCCAGCTCCATGACGGGCTCGATGTCCCACCACCGCATGGGACGCAGCGAGAACCTAGCCACGGCCGGACAGTCCCGCGCCCGTCACGCCGGAAGCACCGCCTTGTAGCCGGCCGGCACCTGCGCGTCCGGCCGCCGCAGGTACAGCGGGGCGTTCGGCAGCAGCGCGCGGCCGGCGGCCAGCTCGCGGACCGCGAAGTCGGCCAGCGCGCCCGCCGAGACGTGCTCGGGGCCGCTCGCCGCCGGCAGGCCGTACAGCAGCGCGCCCGCGCCGACCGTCCGCGCGCCGGGCTCGATCTCCGCCGGGCGGTCCACCGAGGGGCCGGAGACCCGGGCACCGGACGCGTCGTAGGAGGCCCAGTAGACCTCCTTGCGGCGCGCGTCGGTGGCCACCGCGAAGGCGCCGTCCAGGCCCTCGGTGCGGGCCTGGTGGGCGATCGCGTCGAGGGTGCAGACGCCGTGCACGGGCAGGCCGAGCGCGTCGCCGAGCGCGGCGGCGGTCACCAGGCCGACCCGCAGGCCGGTGTACGGGCCGGGGCCGACGCCGACCGCCAGGTCGGTGAGCTGCCGCTTGTCCACGCCGGCGGTGCGCAGCACGGCGTCGATGGTCGGCAGCAGCAGTTCGCCGTGTCGGCGGGCGTCGACCTCGTAGGACTCGGCGAGCACGCGCTCGCCGTCGTGGACGGCGGCCGTGACGGCGGGGGTGGCGGTGTCGAAGGCGAGGAGGAGCACGGGTTCAAGGTTAGAGGGTCCGGCGCGGGTGCCCGCACCGGCCGGGAACACACGATCGGAAGAGGCCGAAGCGGCGCGGCGGACCTGGCACGATGGGCCTTCGGACGTGAGACGCGGAGCGTTGAGGAGCAGACGTGGCGAAGCTGGGTCCTGGTGCGGTGGTCGGCGGGCTGACCCTGGGGGCCATGGCGGTGATCGGGCTGTTGGCGTTCCAGGCGAACGGCGCCGCGTCCCGGGCGGTGGCGGCCACCCCGGCGGCCCCGGCGAGCGCCCCGGCGGCGGCGGCCCCGGCGAGCGAGAAGCCGACCGCTCCCCCGCTGCCGGCCGACTCCGGGACGGGCCTGCGGGTGGTGTTCTCGCTGAAGGACCGCCAGGTGTGGCTGGTCGACCCGAAGAAGCCGGATCCGGTGCTCGCCTCGTTCAAGGTGTCGCCGGGCAGCGCGCTGCCGAACCCGGGCGCGTACACGGTCTACAGCCGCACCGCCGCGGGCACCGGCACGGACGGCCGGAAGATCGAGCACGTGGTGCGGTTCGCCCAGCAGCAGGGCACGGTGTTCGGTTTCAGCTCGCTGGTGGACGAGAACGCGGCCGCGCCCTCGGTCGACCCGAAGACCAAGACCGGCGGCATCCGGGCGTCCCGGCCGGACGGCCAGGCGCTGTGGGACTTCGCGCCGAACGGCACCCGGGTCGTCGTGGTCGCCTGACGCCCCGCCGCTAGGCGGCGTGCCGCTCGGGCGGGGTGGAGACCGCCTCGGCGGCCCGGCAGGACGCCAGCAGGACGCGCATCGGCACCGGTGCGGCGTCGCTGCGCGGCTCGTGCGCGTCGGGGCACGCGGCCCCGGCGGGGGCGTCGGCCGGTTCGGGACGGATCTCGGCCGGTTCGGGACGGGTGTCGGTCCGGGGGGTGGTGCTCGCCATGGGGCGCCTCCCTAGTTAGGCACACCTAACCTGCTGTCGCCATCCCATCACGCCCACCGGCCGGGCCGCAACAGTTTCCCGACGCGCTGTCGGAAACCGCCTCAGTTGTCACCCAATACGGTGAGGTCCACGTCGTCCCAGCGACCGCCCAGACCGGTCACGGTGACCCGGCGCCCGTCCGCCTCGTCCACCAGGTCGGCCTCCGCGCCGCCCAGGGTCCGGTCGATCCGGACCTCCAGCCGGTCCTCGGAGAGCTGCTCGACCTTGCCCTCGCCCCACTCGACGACGATCACCGACTCGGGCAGCGAGACGTCCAGGTCGAGGTCCTCCATCTCGTCCAGGCCGCCGCCCAGCCGGTACGCGTCCACGTGCACCAGCGCGGGGCCGCCGGTCAGCGAGGGGTGCACCCGGGCGATCACGAAGGTCGGCGAGGTGACCGCGCCGCGCACGCCCAGGCCCTCGCCGAGGCCGCGGGTCAGCGTGGTCTTGCCCGCGCCCAGTTCCCCCGACAGCAGGACCAGGTCGCCGGGGCGCAGCAGGGCGGCGAGCTGCCGGCCGAGGCCGGTCATCCGCTCCGCGGTGGCGACGGTCAGAGTGGTCTGCGAACCCATGGCGTCCTTCTTCGATACGTTGCGGCCACCCCTACGGTGCCACACCGCGACGGGACGCCCGCTCAGCCCTCCGGCGGCTCGTCCCCGGCCGCGCGCAGCTCCTCCGGCAGCGGGCCGGTGCCGGCCCGGTCGGCGGCCCGCTCCAGCAGCGCCACCAGCTCCCGGTCGACGGTGCCGGGGCGCTCCAGCATCAGCAGGTGGCCGGCGTTCTCGACCAGCACCAGCCGGGCGCCGGGCAGTGCGGCGGCGATCGCCTCCGAGTACTCGGGCGGGGTGAGCAGGTCCTTGGTGCCGGCCATCACCAGGGTGGGGACGCCGTCCAGCGCGGCCAGCGCGGTCTGCTTGTCGTGCAGCGAGAACGCCGGGTAGAACTCGGCGACCACGTCGATCGGGGTGGCGTCCAGCAGCTGTTCGGCGAACCGCACCACGCCCGGGTCGACGTCCTTGGTGCCGAAGGAGAACCGCCGGTAGAACACCGCGGCCAGCTCCGAGCCCCAGCGCCGGGTCGCCTCCACCAGCTCGACCTGCCGGCCCAGCATCCGCACCACGCCGGGCGCGACCCGCTTCACCACCTTCGCCCCGGCGGCGGGCAGGCCCAGCGTCACCGAGTCCCAGCCGCCGGCCAGCGTGCCGATCAGCGCCACCCCGGTCACCCGGCCGTCCGGGCCGAACAGTTCGGGGTGCTGGGCGGCCAGCGCGAGCACCGTCATCCCGCCCATCGAGTGCCCGACCAGCACCACCGGCCCGTCCGGCACCACCGCGTCCAGCACCGCGCGCAGGTCGCCGCCGAGCTGGTCGATGGAGGCGGGCTCGCCCTTCAGGTACGAGCGGGAGCGCTCGGAGCGGCCGTGGCTGCGGTGGTCCCAGAACACCGTGCGCAGCGCCCCGCGCAGGGCGGCGCGCTGGAAGTGCCAGCTGTCCTGGTTCAGGCAGTAGCCGTGGCAGAACACCACCGTCGGCCCGGGGCCCTCGCCGGCGTCCACCTCCACGTACAGCTCGGTGCCGTCGTCGGCCCGGACCCGCCGGGGGCTCCGCGCAGCGAACCGAACGGCGCCGCCGCGTCCAGTTCCTCCCGGGCCCGCCGGCGCATCGCGCGCCCGACCGTCAGCCGCTCCACCGCGACGCCCGCGGCGGCCCCGGCGGCCAGCACCCCGAGCGAGATGCCGATCAGCCCGGCCTTCGACACCCCGGACGACTCGGCCATCAGGCACGCCCCGAACGGGCCCGCGCCCCGGCACCGGCAGCCACTACTGCACCCCGCCCACGTACCGCCGGGGCACCCGCCCCCCGATCCGCGTGATGATCTCGTACGAGAGGGTGCCGCAGGCCCGTGCCCAGTCCTCCGCCGTGGGCTCGCCCCGGTCGCCCGGGCCGAACAGCAGGACCTCCTCGCCGACCTCGAAGGTCTCCCCGCCGAGGTCGACGACGAACTGGTCCATCGCGACCCGCCCGGCCACCCGGTAGCGGCCGGAGCCGATCTGCACCGGCCCGGTGTTGCTCGCGTGGCGGGGGATCCCGTCCGCGTAGCCGAGCGGGATCAGGCCGAGCGTGGTCGGCCCGGGGGTGACGTAGTGGTGGCCGTAGGAGACGCCGTGCCCGGCGGGGACGTGCTTGACCAGGGCGAGCCGGGCGGCCAGCGACATGACCGGCCGCAGGCCGTAGTCGGCGGGCGTGCCGACGTCCGGCACCGGCGACAGGCCGTACATGGCGAGGCCGGGCCGGACCAGGTCGTAGTGCGACTGCGGGAGCAGCAGGGTGGCCGGGGAGTTGGCCAGGTGCCGCACCTCGGGGTCGATGCCGGACCGCTCGGCGAACGCCAGGGCCTGCGCGAACGAGTCCAGCTGGGACTGGATCGACGGGTGGCCGGGCTCGTCGGCGGCGGCGAAGTGCGACCAGACGCCGACCACCCGGAGCAGGCCGTCGGCCTGCGCCTTCGCGGCGTTGTCGACCAGGTCGGGCCAGTCGTGCGGCTGGCAGCCGTTGCGGCCGAGACCGGTGTCGGCCTTGAGGTGGACCCGGGCGGGGATGCCGGTGGCGCGGACGGCGGCGAGGAGTTCGTCCAGCGCCCACTGGCCGCTGATCGAGATGTCGACGGATTCGCGCAGCGCCTGCTCCCACGGGCCGCCCGGGGTCCACAGCCAGCACAGGATGCGGGCCTGGTCGGGGCGGATGCCGGCGGCGCGCAGCGCGAGCGCCTCCTGCGGGGTGGCGGTGCCGAGCCAGCCGGCGCCGGCGGCGATCGCCTCCCGGGCGCACTGCAGCGCGCCGTGGCCGTAGGCGTCGGCCTTGACCACGGCCATCAGCTCGGGGCCGTTGGTGCGGGCGCGCAGGGCGGCCAGGTTGTCGCGCAGGGCGGCCAGGTCGACGGTCGCCTCGGCGCGGACGCCCTCGGTCAGTGCGGGTGTCCCGGTGGTGTTCGCAGTCGTCATCGCGTATCAGTCTCCCAGACCCCCGCCGATCCCCCCGTCAGGGGCGCGGTCGGCCGGGCCCCTGTCACCCGTCCACCCGTACGCCCTTCCCTTCCGGTCCTTCCACGCGGTGGGGCGCGTTCCGGTTCCGCCCGGGGCCGGATGCGGACGGCGTCACCCCGTCAGCGACCGCCAGACCGACGGCAGCGCCTCCGCGATGTCCAGTGCGGTGATCGGCGCGCCCGTCCCGGCGGCGTGGCGGCCGGCCAGGCCGTGCAGGTAGGCGGCGACGGAGGCGGCGTCCAGCGGGCCGAGGCCGGTGGCGAGCAGCGAGCCGGCCAGGCCGGCCAGGACGTCGCCGCTGCCGGCGGTGCCGAGCCAGCCGGTGCCGGTCGGGTTGGTGCGGGCCCGGCCGTCCGGGTCGGCGACGACCGTGGTGGAGCCCTTGAGCAGCACGGTCGCGCCGTAGCGGGCCGCGAGCAGCCGGGCGGACCGGAGGCGGTGGGCGGCGACCGTGTCGGCGTCGGTGTGCTCGCCGATGCCGGCGAGCAGCCGGGCGGCCTCGCCGGCGTGCGGGGTGAGCAGGGTGGGCGCGGTCCGGCCGGCCAGCAGGGCGGGACCGAGGCGGCCGAGTTCGGTGAGCGCGTCGGCGTCGGCGAGCACCGGCGCGTCGGTGTCGAGCGCCTCGCGCAGCGCCTGCTCGGCGCCGTCCCCGCCGCCGGGGCCGACCACCCACGCCTGGACCCGACCGGCGCGGGCCGGGCCGGCCTCGGTGACCAGCGCCTCGGGGTGGCGGCGGACCACCTCCTCTGCGGCGTGCCCGGTGTACCGCACCGCGCCCGCACCGCCGCGCAGCGCCCCCGCGACGGCCAGCAGCGCCGCGCCCGGGTAGCGGGCGGAGCCGGCGGCGACGCCGACCACCCCGCGCCGGTACTTGTCGCTCTCCGCACCGGGGACGGGCAGCAGCGCGGCCACGTCGGCGTGCTGGAGGGCCGCGACGGGGGCGGGCGGCAGGTCGAGTCCGATCCCCACCAGGTGCACCACGCCCGCGTACTCGGCGCCCGGGTCGATCAGCAGGCCGGGCTTGTGGGTGCCGAAGCAGACCGTGACGTCGGCGCGCAGCGCGGGGCCGCTCACCTCGCCGGTGTCCGGGTCGACGCCGGACGGCACGTCGACGGCGACCACGGGGCCGCGGCGCGCCATGGTGGCGAACGGCGCGGCGGCCGGGCGCAGCGGCCCGCTGCCGCCGATGCCGACGATGCCGTCCAGCACCAGGTCGGCGCGGCCGAACGCGCCCGCGTCGCCGGTGACCCGGCCGCCGGCGGCCAGCAGCGCGGCGAGGCCCTCGGCGTGCGCCTTCGCCGGGTCCAGCAGCAGCGCCTCCGCACGGGCCCCGCGACGGGCCAGCCGGGCCGCCGCGAACAGGGCGTCACCGCCGTTGTCGCCGGAGCCGGCCAGCACGAGGACGCGGCTGCCGTAGACCCGGGGCAGCAGCCCGGCGCAGGTCGCGGCGAGACCGGCGGCGGCGCGCTGCATCAGGGTGCCGTCGGGCAGAGCCGCCATCAGGGCGGCTTCGGCGGCGCGGACTTGGGCGACGGTGTGGGCCTGGCGCAACGGGATCTCCTTCGGGAGGCGCGAGCACGTGCACGTCATTGTCCGTGCCGCGGTCCCGCCGACGGGCGTCTTCCGCTCCGCGCGGTTCTTCGCGCCCCCGGTTTCACCCCCGGCTACCCCTCCGCGATCACGACGGCCGAGGCGACGCCCGCGTCGTGGCTGAGGGAGACGTGCCAGGACGTCACTCCGAGGGCGGCGGCGCGGGCCCGGACGGTGCCGGTGACGTGGAGGACGGGGCGGCCGGAGTCCTCGACGCGTACTTCGGCGTCCTCCCAGCGGAGGCCGGGGGGTGCGCCGAGGGCCTTGGCGAGTGCCTCTTTGGCGGCGAAGCGGGCGGCCAGCGAGGCGGTGCCGCGGCGCTGGCCGGACGGGAGGGTCAACTCGTCCGCGGTGAAGAGGCGTTCGGCGAGGCCGGGGGTGCGTTCGAGGGATTCCCCGAAGCGTCCGATGTCCGCCACGTCGATGCCGACCCCGATGATCACGTCCGACTCCCTCGTCCATGCCTGCGCGAGCGTCGCGCAGGCATGGACGATACGCGCGCTACTCGACGGTGACGGACTTGGCGAGGTTGCGCGGCTGGTCGACCTCGTGGCCCTTGGCGGTGGCCAGTTCGCAGGCGAAGACCTGGAGCGGGACGGTGGACACCAGGGGCTGGAGCAGGGTCGGGGTGGCCGGGATGCGGATCAGGTGGTCGGCGTAGGGGACGACGGCCTCGTCGCCCTCCTCGGCGATCACGATGGTCCTGGCGCCGCGGGCCCGGATCTCCTGGATGTTGGAGACGATCTTGTCGTGGAGGATGGAGCGGCCGCGCGGCGAGGGCACCACCACGACGACCGGCAGGCCTTCCTCGATGAGGGCGATCGGGCCGTGCTTGAGCTCGCCGGCGGCGAAGCCCTCGGCGTGCATGTAGGCGAGTTCCTTGAGCTTGAGCGCGCCTTCGAGGGCCACCGGGTGGCCGACGTGCCGGCCGAGGAAGAGCACCGCGGGGGCGTCGGCCAGCGAGCGGGCGAGCGCGCGGACCGGCTCCATGGTGCCGAGGACCTGCTCGACCTGCCGGGGGGCGTCGCCGAGTTCGCGGATCACGGAGGAGATCTCGTCGCCCCACTTGGTGCCGCGGACCTGCCCGAGGTAGAGGGCGACCAGGTAGCAGGCGACCAGCTGGGTCAGGAACGCCTTGGTGGAGGCGACGGCGACCTCGGGGCCGGCGTGGGTGTAGAGCACCGCGTCGGACTCGCGCGGGATGGTCGAGCCGTTGGTGTTGCAGATCGCCAGCACCTTGGCGCCCTGTTCGCGGGCGTGCCGGAGCGCCATCAGGGTGTCCATGGTCTCGCCGGACTGCGAGATGGCGATGACGAGGGTGCGGTCGTCCATGATCGGGTCGCGGTAGCGGAACTCGCTGGCGACCTCGACCTCGCACGGGATCCGGGTCCAGTGCTCGATCGCGTACTTGGCGATCATGCCGGCGTGGAAGGCGGTGCCGCAGGCGACGACGACGACCTTGTCGACCTCGCGCAGCACCTGGTCGGGAATGCGCAGTTCGTCGAGGGTGAGCCGGCCGTCGGTGCCGATCCGGCCGAGGAGGGTGTCGGCGACGGCCTTGGGCTGCTCGGCGATCTCCTTGAGCATGAAGTAGTCGTAGCCGCCCTTCTCGGCGGCGGAGGCGTCCCAGTCGACGTGGTACTCGCGGATCTCGGCGGGGGTGCCGTCGAAGTTCGTCACGGTGACGCCGTCGGTGCGCAGTTCGACGACCTGGTCCTGGCCGAGTTCGACGGCGCGCCGGGTGTGGGCGATGAACGCGGCGACGTCCGAGGCGAGGAAGTTCTCGCCGTCGCCGACGCCGACCACCAGCGG
>NZ_KK853997.1:3424772-3425880 GCF_000696185.1 Kitasatospora cheerisanensis KCTC 2395
GAAGTTCTCGATGATGCCGTTGTGGACGACCGCGACCTTGCGGTGGTCGTCGAGGTGGGGGTGGGCGTTGGCGTCGTTGGGTGCGCCGTGGGTGGCCCACCGGGTGTGTCCGATGCCCGTGGTGCCGGCCGGCAGAGGGGTTTCGGCCAGCGACTTCTCCAGGTTGACGAGCTTTCCGGCCCGCTTGTCGGTCGCCAGGAGCCGCTGCCCGTCGGCTCCTTCGGTCTGCACGGCGACGCCGGCGGAGTCGTATCCGCGGTATTCCAGCCGTCGCAGACCTGCGATCACTACGTCGAGGGCCGCCTGTGGGCCCGTATATCCAACAATTCCGCACATATGCGCCAGCATAGGTGCCGGTGTTCGAGGCCCGTTGAGTCGGATGACCACACCGGGTGACCGACACCACAGCACCCGGCGGCCCGGAGACGGCCCACAATGGATGCTGTGCTGACCGAACTCTGTACGAGGGGCGCGCCCGCCGCGCCCACCCCCTCCCCGTACGTGGATCTGGACCGCGCGGAGTGGAGCGCCCTGCGCGAACGCACCCCTCTGCCGCTCACCGCCGACGAGGTCGAGCGGCTGCGCGGTCTCGGCACCGCGCTGGACCTGGACGAGGTCCGCGACGTCTACCTGCCGCTGTCGCGCCTGCTCAACCTGTACGTCCACGCCACACACGAGCTGCGCGGCGCGGTGGGCTCGTTCCTGGACACGCCGGACACCGAGCGGGTGCGCACCCCGTTCATCATCGGCGTGGCCGGGTCGGTCGCGGTCGGCAAGTCCACCACCGCCCGGCTGCTCCAGGCGCTGCTGGCCCGCTGGCCCGAGCACCCGCGGGTCGAGCTGGTCACCACGGACGGCTTCCTGCTGCCCAACGAGGAGCTGCGCCGACGCGGCCTGATGGCCCGCAAGGGCTTCCCGGAGTCGTACGACCGGCGGGCGCTGATGCGGTTCGTCGCGGACGTGAAGGCCGGCAAGGAGCGGGTCACCGCCCCCGTCTACTCGCACCTGGTGTACGACATCGTGCAGGACGAGCGGCTGGTGGTGGAGCGCCCGGACATCCTGATCGTCGAGGGCCTGAACGTGCTCCAGCCGGCCCTGCCCGGCACCG
>NZ_KK853997.1:3425900-3625826 GCF_000696185.1 Kitasatospora cheerisanensis KCTC 2395
GGCGGTCGCCGACTACTTCGACTTCTCGATCTACGTCGACGCCCGCACCGACGACATCGAGGCCTGGTACCTGGACCGGTTCCGCAAGCTCCGCGAGACCGCCTTCCAGGACCCGAACTCCTACTTCCGGCGCTTCACCGAGGTGCCCGAGGAGGAGGCGATGGACTACGGCCGACAGGTCTGGCGGACCATCAACAAGCCGAACCTGCTGGAGAACGTCCTGCCCACCCGCGGCCGGGCCACCCTGATCCTGCAGAAGGGCGCGGACCACAAGGTCCGCCGCGCACTGCTGCGCAAGCTCTGACGGGGCGCCGGCAGACCGGCCGACGGCCCGTCAGGACGCCGTCGGCCGGGCCACCGGCCAGGAGCGCAGCGAGAGGGTCCCCAGGCCGTCCGCGAAGGCCTTCCGGGTGGCCTGGTCGGTGGCGAACCGGTAGTCGTAGCGGCCGCCCTCCTCGACGCTGTGCTCGAACCAGACGAAGCCGGGCACCTTCGGGTGCTCGGATATCCACTCGAACATGTCGGTGATCCAGGCGGCCTTCCGCGGGTCCGGCATCGCGCCGGTCTCCGAGACGAACACCGGCTTGTCGGCGACCTCGCGCAGCCGGATGTAGGTCGGGTCGAGGACCTCGGAGGCGGTGGCCTCGCCGAAGCCGTAGGCGTCCATGCCCATCCAGTCGACGTACGCGTCGCCCGGGTAGAGCTTCTGCAGGTCGCCGGAGGCGCCGCGGATCACGTTCGGGCTCCACAGCCAGATGACGTTGTCGACGTGCTCGGCGGCGAAGATGTCGTGCACGTGGCGCCAGGCCGCCGCGTAGTCGCCCGGCTTGTTGCCGTTGGCGTTCGCCGACCACGGGTACCAGTCGCCGTTCATCTCGTGGGCGAACCGCAGCACCACCGGCCAGCGCTGGTCACGGACCGCGCGGGCGAAGCGGGTTATGTACGGGTCGAACGCGCCGTCGGCGATCCGGCGGGTCGCGTACGAGGGCTGGTTCGCGGCGTACGGGGCGTCACCCGGCTCCCAGGTGAGCATCGGCACCGCGCCCTGCCGGTAGATCTCCTGGACGGTCGCCGGGTCGAACTCCTTGCGCCAGTCCAGGAAGTACTGCAGCATCGTCGGCCGCTTCCCGGCCGCCGCGGCGACCGCGTCGGTCTCGGCCGCGGAAGGGGTCTGATAGGTGCTCACCCCGAAGAACACGCCGGGGGCCGCCATGATCTGGGCCTTGGTCGGTGGGCCGGCCTCGGCCGGCGCGGAGGCGGACGGCGAACCGCCGTCCGGCTGCGCGCCGAACAGCGCACCGGCCGGGCCGGTGCCGTCGGACGCGCCCGAACACGACACGCCGGCCGCCATCAGTACCAACGCGGCGGCGCCGCGGCACCACGACCGGCGGTTCATCCGTTCATTCCCCTCGATTGATCGTCAGGCCCCCTTGGTCAGCAACTGGTCGAAGTAGCCGTCGAGTTCCTTGCCGGCGCTCTGCGCCAACGGGTCCTGGTCGCCGGCGCTGCCGCTGATCGGGCCCGCCACCGTGAACACCACGTAGCGGCCCTCGACCCGGTTGGTCAGCGAGCAGGCGACGTTGCGGCAGAACTCTCCCACATTGTCCTTGCCGAACAGTGGCTGGATCTGGCCCTTCATGCCGCTGCCGACCTTCTTCGCGTCGGCCTCGCTCTTGAACACCGCGACGCCCACCGTCACGGCCGTGTTGCCGCTGAAGTAGGTGCCGCGCATCAGCTGACTGCAGTTCGCGTTGGTGAGGACGTCACCGAGGCCGGCTCCGGTTGCCCTCCAGCACGGATTGTCCGTGGTGGTGGACTTGCGGACGTAGTTGTGCCCGCCGATGTTGAGCGACTGGTCGGCGAACAGGGCCTCGGCGGTGATGGCCGGCGGCAACTGCTTGCCCGGCGAAGCGCTGCCCGACGGCTTGGCGCTGCCGGTGGGCGACGCCGGGGCGGACGCCGACTGCGAGGCGACCGGCTTGTTGTCGGGAGTGTCCTTCTGACTCAGCACGGCGACCGCGGCCGCGCCCGCGCCGAGCACCACCACGCCGACGCCGATGCCCAGACCCGTCATCAGGCGCTTGCGGCGCACCTGGGCCTCGCGCTGGTCGGCCAGCTGCTGCCAGTCCGGCTCGAACGACTGCTGGACCGGCGGAGGCCCCGGATAGGGGTACTGTGTCTGCTGCTGCTGCCACGGCTGAGGCTGTTGCGGGAACTGCGGAGCACCCTGGGCCGGCGGCTGACCAGGCATCTGCTGGGGCCCGCCGAAAGGCTGTTGCGGCTGCCCACCCGGAGTGTTCGGACTCTGCGGTACACCCATCCCATCGCTCATGTGCGTGAATGCTAGGGCATCTGCGGCCATTCGGTGATGCCGCCTCCACAGCCATCCGGAATGTCCCGCTTTCCACCGGCCGCCGTCGCCGCACCGTGATGCAACCGTCATCCAGCGCCCCCGGGACGGCAAGACCCGTCCGATAAACTCCTCCGGCCGCCGGTCGCGCCTTACACCGCACAGGTAGGCCGAGTACGAATCCTGAAACACGGCCACGGGACCTCACTTGTCCAGCAATACCGACTCGACTCGTCGCACCCAGCGGCGCAGCCCCGTTCCCGCGCAGCGCCGCCGGAAGCCCGCAGCGGCGCCGCCGGAGCTCGGGCTGCTTCCCAAGCCCCCGAACGACAGCGAGAAGTTCGCCTACGCGAAGCGCCACCTGTGGGTGCTGACGCTCAGTTCGCTGATCAGCTTCACCTGCCTGGCGTTCAGTCAGATCACCTTGGTCACCAAGGCTCCCTGGTTGTGGATCTACTCGCCGTTCCTGGCGTTCACGGTGATCTACTACCTGATCTCGCTCCGGGTCACCGGACTCAACGGCGACTTCGACGTCAAGGGCCACCGCCAGCTGGTGCGCACCTGGCGGCCGGAGGAGTACCCGACCGTCGACGTCTTCCTGCCGGTGTGCGGCGAGCCGATCGAGATCCTGCACAACACCTGGAAGCACGTCCGGGAGATGGCCGACGCCTACCCCGGCCTCTGCATGCCGTACGTGCTCGACGACTCCGCCAGCCCCGAACTCGAGGCCATGGCCGCCGACTTCGGCTTCCGCTACGGCACCCGGCCGAACCGCGGCTGGTACAAGAAGGCCGGCAACCTGCACTTCGGCTTCGGCAACTCCGACGGCGAGTTCATCCTCATCCTGGACGCCGACTTCACGCCGCGGTCCGACCTGCTGTCCGAGCTCCTCCCGCACATGGACGCCGACCCGAAGCTCGGCATCGTCCAGTCCCCCCAGTACTTCCGGGTGCTGGACTCGCAGAGCTGGGTGGAGCGCGGCGCCGGCGCCGTGCAGGAGCTGTTCTACCGCTCGGTGCAGGTCTCCCGGCAGGCCCGCGACGGCGCGATCTGCGTCGGCAGCTGCGCCATCTACCGGCGCGCCGCGCTGGAGGAGAACGGCGGCACCACGCTGATCGAGCACTCCGAGGACGTGCACACCGGCTTCGACCTGCGCCGCCTCGGCTGGGGTCTGAAGTACGTGCCGCTGGCGCTGGCCACCGGAGTCTGCCCGGACACCGCGGGCGCGTTCTACAACCAGCAGTACCGCTGGTGCTCCGGCTCGATGAGCCTGCTCGGCAGCCGCAAGTTCTGGGACACCAAGCTGCGCTGGAGCAGCCGGCTCTGCTACATGTCCGGCTTCTTCTACTACATCCACACGGCGATCTTCATCTTCCTGTCGCCGGTGATCCCGCTGGCGCTGCTGATCTGGCACCCGGAGATGTTCCTGGTCGAGCGGCTCTGGCTGGTGCTGCCCAGCCTGGTCTACACCACCATGATCTTCCCGCTCTGGCACCGCGTCCCGTACCGCCTGGAAGCCTGGTCCTGCCGCATGATGTACGGCTGGGCGCACTTCTTCGCGATCTGGGACATCCTGCGCCGCAAGCGGATGGCGTGGCAGCCCACCGGTTCCAGCACCGCCAAGAAGAACCGCACCCGCCGACTGTGGATCGGCCTGTCCGTGTGGGGCGGCGGCACCGCCCTCGCCTGGGTCGGCATCGCCGTGTGGCGCATCCTCACCGGGTACCCGCCGGACTACGCCCTGGTGCTCGCCTCCGGGCTGTTCTACGCCCTGGTGGTCGGCCGCACCCTCCTCCAGCCCCGAAGCGAGAAGGCCGCGTGAAACCGACCTACCGAGCCCGAACAGCCGCGTGCCTGCTGATGGCCGGCCTGCTCACCCTGCTGCCCGGCTGCACCCGCTCCGGGTCGACCGCCGGCGGCCACGACGCGTTCGGCCCCGGCGACACCCAGGTGGCCTCCGCCGACCCCACCCAGGCGCCGGCCGACACCACCCCGCTGCTGCAGCCCGCGAAGAAGTACATCGGCGTCGCCCTGGACGGCGCCCCGGCGTCCATGGACCCGGTGCAGAAGTACACCCAGCTGGTCGGCAAGCAGCCCAACATCATTGAGAACTACGCCGGTTGGGGCGACCAGTTCGACTCCACCGGCGTCCGGCTGACCTGGCAGAACGGCGCCCTGCCGTACATCGCCTGGGAGCCGCACAAGACCCCGCTGGCCGACATCGCCAAGGGCGCCTCGGACGACTACATCAAGACCTTCGCCTCCGCCGTCCAGAAGACCAACGTCCCGGTGGCGATCAGCTTCGCCCACGAGATGAACGGCCACTGGTACGACTGGGGCACCAAGACCAACAGCCCCGAGGACTTCGTCGGGGCGTGGCGCCGGATCCACGACATCTTCCAGGACCGCGGTGCGTCCAACGTCATCTGGGTGTGGAGCCCGAACATCATCAACCCGGTGAAGAACGTCGCCCTCCAGCCGTACTTCCCGGGCGACGGCTACATCGACTGGGTCGGCATGGTCGGCTACTGGACCGAGTGCTGCGACAAGAACTTCGAGCAGGTCTACGGCGGGACCATGGACCAGGTCCGCGCCTTCACCGGCAAGCCCTTCATCATCAGCGAGACCGCCGCCGAACCCGGCAAGAAGGCGTCCTCCTTCGTCGAAGAGCTCTTCAACGGCGTGGAGAAGCACCCGGACGTCCTGGGCTTCATCTGGTTCAACATCAGCAAGCGCGCCGACTGGCGGCTGGAGAAGACGCCCAGCTCGCTGGCCGCCTTCAAGCAGCACGCTGCCGACCCCCAGTACGGCTTCGATCCGAGAAAACCCTGATGACGCAGCAGCGCGACGACGCATTCACCCCCCACGCCTCCGACGAGCACGAGGACCACTACCGCGAGGACCGCTACCGCGCGGAACGGAGCTTCAGCTGGTTCGTCGAAGAACCCCCGGCCGCGCCGCAGGAACAGCCGGCCCCCGAACCCGGCTACACCCTGCCCGACGTCCCCGACGTCGGCTGGGACCCGCTGCCCAGCAGCCGCCGCACCTGGGTCAGCCGTCTGGTGCTGTTCGGCATCCTGCTCGCGCAGGCCCTGCTGACGCTCCGGCTGAGCAACAGCGCCTTCGAGGACGAGGCGCTGTACCTGTACGCGGGCCACCTCCAGCTGCACCACCTGAACGGCGGCGCCCCGCTGCCGGACTCCTTCGCCTCGTACTTCTCCGGCTCGCCGCTGCTGTACCCGCCGCTGGCCGCCGCGTTCGACGCCTGGTTCGGCCTGGCCGGCGCCCGCGGCCTGTCGCTGGGCTTCATGCTGGGCACCACCGCCCTGCTGTACATGATGACCCGCCGGCTGTTCAACGAGCGGGTCGGCCTGGTCGCCGCGGCCTGCTTCGCCGTCACCCAGTCCACCCTGTTCATGGGCGCGCTGGCCACCTACGACGCGGCCGCGCTGTTCCTGATCGCGGTCGGCGCCTGGCTCGCGGTGCGCACCGCCCGCCGCGGCTGGTGGCTGAGCACCCTGACCATCCCCCCGGTCCTGGTGCTGGCCGTCGCCGTCAAGTACGCCTCGCTGATGTACGCCCCGATCGTGGTGGCGCTGGCCTGCCTGGCCGCCGTGCCGTACCACGCCTGGCGGGCGCTGCTGCGGGCGTTCCTGATCCCGGCCGTCGCGGTCGGCGGCGCGTACGCCGCGCTGCGTCTCACCGGCTCGGACATGCTCGAGGGCCTGCAGTCCACCACCACCGCCCGCGCCACCGGCCACGGCGTCCGGATGGACATGCTCCGCGACTGCGCCGAGTGGGGCGGCCTGCTGTTCGCCCTGGCGCTGCTCGGCACCGTGCTGTACGCCCTCAAGGGCCGCATGAGCGAGGCCCCGACCATGCACGCCGTCCGGGTGCCGCGCCGGCTGTGGCGCATCCTGATGGGCCTGCTGCTGACCGGCACCGCGGTGCTCGCGCCGGCGTACCAGATCTGGATCCACGAGAGCGTCTCGCTGCACAAGCACATCGGCTACGGCCTGTTCTTCGCCGCACCGATGGCCGCCCTCGGCATCACCCGCGTGGTCGGCTCGCACTTCCGCCACCCGCAGCTCGGCATCCTCGCCTGGGTCACCCTGCTGGTGCTCGGCATGGTGCAGTCCAACAGCCTGTACCACGCCTGGCCGAACTCCAGCCAGCTGATCGCCACCCTCGACCGGCAGCTGGTGCCCAACGGGCACTACCTGGTCGAGGCGAACTCGGTCCCGCGCTACTACCTGCGGGAGAAGGTCGAGTTCGGCCAGTGGACGTCGACGTACACCATCACGTACCAGACCAAGGACAAGAAGCTGCTCAGCGGTGAGCAGGGCTTCAAGGCCGCCCTCACCGACGGCTACTTCGACGTCGTGGTGTTCGACCGGACGGTCACCGGCGCGCTCGACGAGAAGCTCACCAAGCAGCTCCGCACCGAGGGCAAGTACCGACTGCTCGTCAGCATCCCCTACCAGAACACCTACGGTAAGGGCTTCTACCAGGTGTGGATCCCGGTGAAGAAGAACCAACCCGCCCCGCAGCAGTAGCAGCGGCAGGGAACGCGTCGGGGGCCGGTCCGAACGGACCGGCCCCCGACGTTTCGTCAGCCCGACGTTCTTGGTGAGCCCGACGGCGCGTCAGCCCGAGTTGCCGTCAGCCCAGGTGCAGCCGAACCGATTCGGCAAGGCGCTCGCAGACCGACAGGGCCTGCTCGTGGCCGACCGCCTCGACCATCACGCGCACCAGCGGCTCGGTGCCGGACTTGCGCAGCAGCACCCGCCCGGTGGAGCCCAGCTCGGTCTCCGCGGCGGAGACCGCGGCCTGCAGTTCGAGGCAGGTCTCGACCCGGTCCTTGTCGACGTCCTTGACGTTGATCAGCACCTGCGGCAGCCGCGTCATCACGGTGGCGAGGTCGGCCAGCGGCTGCTTGGTCGCGGCCAGCCGGGCGCCCAGCATCAGGCCGGTCAGGGTGCCGTCGCCGGTGGTGGCGTGGTCGAGCAGGATCACGTGGCCGGACTGCTCGCCGCCGAGCGCGAAGCCGTGCTGCTTCATCTCCTCCAGCACGTACCGGTCGCCGACCGCGGTCTGCACCAGCTCGATGCCCTCGCGTTCCATCGCCAGCTTGAAGCCCAGGTTGGACATCACGGTGGCGACCGCGGTGTTGCGGCGCAGCGTGCCGGCCTCCTTCATGGCGACCGCGAGGATCGCCAGGATCTGGTCGCCGTCGACCTCCTCGCCCTCGGCGTCGGCGGCCAGGCAGCGGTCCGCGTCGCCGTCCAGGGCGATGCCGAGGTCGGCCTTGTGCTCCTTCATCGCGGCGCGCAGCTTGTCCAGGTGGGTGGAGCCGACGCCGTCGTTGATGTTCAGGCCGGTCGGCTCGGTGCCCAGGGTGTACACCACCTCGGCGCCGGCCCGGGCGAACGCCTCCGGGGCGACCCGGGCGGCCGCACCGTGCGCGCCGTCGATGACGACCTTCACGCCGTCCAGCCGGTTCGGCAGCACCGCGACCAGGTGCGCCACGTACCGGTCGAAGCCCTCGTTGTACTGGCGGACCCGGCCCACCGCGGCGCCGGTCGGGCGGTCCCAGGTCTCGTCGCCGACGCCGTAGCGCCGGTAGTGCGACTCGATCGCGTCCTCGATCGCGTCGTCCAGCTTGTGGCCGCCGCGGGCGAGGAACTTGATGCCGTTGTCGGGCATCGCGTTGTGGCTGGCGGACAGCATCACGCCGAAGTCCGCGCCGAGCGCGCCGGTCAGGTACGCGACGGCCGGGGTGGGCAGCACGCCGACCCGCAGCACGTCCACGCCGGCACTGGCCAGGCCGGCGATCACCGCGGCCTCCAGGAACTCTCCGGACGCCCGGGGGTCACGGCCGACCACGGCGACCGGCCGGTGCCCCTCGAACGCGTTCGCGTCCCCGAGCACATGGGCGGCGGCCACTGACAGGCCGAGCGCCAGCTCCGCGGTCAGGCCGACATTGGCCACCCCGCGCACCCCGTCCGTACCGAAGAGTCGTGCCATGTTCGCGTTCGTCCCGTCCTGTCGCGCCTGTCGGCTCGGTTGGTACCAGCCCCCGCGGACCCCGCACGAGTCCGGGAGGCACAACGCCCCGGAGCACGAAGTGCTCCGGGGCGAGGATCGCATGCAGGGTGCGATTAGCGCTTGCTGTACTGCGGCGCCTTGCGGGCCTTCTTCAGACCGGCCTTCTTACGCTCGACGGCGCGGGCGTCACGGGTCAGGAAGCCGGCCTTCTTCAGCGGGCCGCGGTTGTTGTCCACGTCCGCCTCGTTCAGCGCACGGGCCACGCCGAGGCGCAGCGCGTAGGCCTGACCGGAGACGCCGCCACCCGAGATGCGGGCGATGACGTCGTAACGGCCGTCCAGCTCCAGGAGCTTGAAGGGCTCGTTCACGGTCTGCTGGTGCACCTTGTTGGGGAAGTAGTTCTCCAGGGTGCGACCGTTGATCTTCCACACGCCGGTGCCGGGGACGATGCGCACGCGGGCGATCGCCTCCTTGCGGCGGCCGAGGCCGGCGCCGGGGACGGCCTCGCCGAAGCGGCCGGCCAGCGACTCGGTGGTGTACTCGGACTCGGTGGTGTACTCGTCGACGTTCTCGTCGTCGAAGTCGACCTCGAGGGTGCTCTCGATGGCAGTCTCGGCCACGGTGTTCCTCAGCTCTTCTACGTCAGTTGGGGTGTGGGTGGCCGGAATTACTGCGCGACCTGGGAGATCTCGAACGGCACCGGCTGCTGCGCAGCGTGCGGGTGCTGGTCGCCCGAGTAGACCTTCAGCTTCGAGAGCATCTGACGGCCGAGGCTGTTCTTGGGAACCATGCCCTTGATGGCCTTCTCGACGGCCTTCTCCGGGTTGTTCGCCAGCAGGTCGTCGTAACGGACCGAGCGGAGACCGCCCGGGAAGCCGCTGTGGCGGTAGGCCAGCTTCTGGGTCTTCTTGTTGCCCGAGAGGTGCACCTTGTCGGCGTTGATGATGATGACGAAGTCACCAGTGTCAACGTGCGGCGCGTAGATCGCCTTGTGCTTGCCCCGCAGGAGGTTGGCGGCCTGGGAGGCCAGGCGGCCGAGCACGACGTCGGTCGCGTCGATGACGTGCCACTGACGCTGGACGTCGCCGGGCTTGGGGCTGTACGTACGCACGGTCGTAGCCTTCGCTTTTCAGTGAGTGGGTCCTGACAGGAGCACACAGACCCGGGGCCTCCAGCCAACCGTCCCGGACGCAATTCGGGCGTTGGCCGCTGGAGTTCGGCCTGTGGTGTCTCCGGCGTACCGACCTCTCACGTGAGATAGAGCGAGCCAATACGCACAACAGCAGCCAACAATACCGGTCCGGGGGCGCCGAATCCAAACCGGCCCGGCGCCCTCGCCGCGGAATCAGCGGTCCCGGACCACCCGGGCCTCGTCCCAGACCGGCTCCGGCGACTCGTACACCCGGCCGTCCGAGCCGAACACCAGGAAGCGGTCGAAGGTCCGCGCGAACCAGCGGTCGTGGGTGACGCACAGCACCGTGCCGTCGAACGCCTCCAGGCCCTGCTGCAGCGCCTCCGCGCTCTCCAGGTCCAGGTTGTCGGTCGGCTCGTCCAGCAGCAGGGCCGTCACACCGGACAGCTCCAGCTTCAGGATCATCAGCCGGGCCTGCTGCCCGCCGGACAGCGACTCGAACTTCTGCTCCTCCTGCCGGTCCAGCTCGTACCGGCGCAGCGCCGACATCGCGGCCCCGCGGGACAGCGCGTGCTCCTCCTCGACGATCGAGCGCACCGTGCGGCCCAGCAGCTCCGGATGGGCGTGGGTCTGCCGGAAGTGCCCCGGCACCACCCGGGCGCCGAGCTTCCAGGTGCCGCCGTGCTGCACCGTCTCGTCGCCGGCCAGCAGCCGCAGGAAGTGCGACTTGCCGGAGCCGTTGGAGCCCAGCACGCCCACCCGCTCGCCGTAGAAGACCTCCAGGTCGAACGGCTTCATCAGGCCGGTCAGCTCCAGGCCCTCCATGGTGAACGCCCGGACGCCGGTGCGGCCGCCCTTCAGCCGCATGCTGATGCTCTGCTCGCGCGGCGGCGCCTCGGGCGGGCCGGCGTCCTCGAACTTCTTCAGCCTGGTCTGCGCGGCCGCGTACCGGGACGCCATCTCGTGGCTGACCGCGGCCGCCTGCCGCAGCGTCACCACCAGCTTCTTCAGCTTGGCGTGCTCCTCGTCCCAGCGGCGGCGCAGCTCCTCGAAGCGCTCGAAGCGGGCCTTGCGCGCCTCGTGGAAGGTGTCGAAGCCGCCGCCGTGCACCCACACGCTGGAGCCGGCCGCGCCGGACTCCACCGCGATGATCTTCTCGGCGGTGCGGGAGAGCAGCTCCCGGTCGTGCGAGATGTACAGCACCGTCTTGCCGGTGGCCCGGATGGCCTCCTCCAGCCAGCGCTTGCCCGGCACGTCCAGGTAGTTGTCCGGCTCGTCGAGCAGCAGCACCTCGTCCGGGCCGCGCAGCAGCGCCTCCAGCACCAGCCGCTTCTGCTCGCCGCCGGACAGCGTGTTCAGGCCGCGCCACTGCGCGCGCTCGAACGGCATGCCGAGCGCGGCCATGGTGCAGACGTCCCAGTCGGCCTCGTACTCGTAGCCGCCGGCGTCCGCCCAGTCGGAGAGCGCCTGGGCGTAGGCCATCTGCGACTTCTCGTCGTCCTGCGCGATCATCGCCAGCTCCGCGGCGTCCACCGTGCGGGCGGCGTCCGCGATCCGCTTCGGCGCGACCGAGACCAGCAGGTCCCGCACCGAGGCGTCGGGGGCCAGCGCGCCCGGGGTGTCCTTCGCGTCCTCCCGGCCGGTGGTGCCGACGAACTGGCGCATCACGCCCAGCCCGCCGCTCACCGTGACCGAGCCGCCGTGCGGCTGCACGTCGCCCGCGATCATGCGCAGCAGCGTGGTCTTGCCCGCGCCGTTCGCGCCGACCAGCGCGACGGCCGCGCCTTCGCCGACGCGGAAGGACGCGTCGTCGAACAGCACCCGCCCGTCCGGCAGGTAGTACTCCAGGTGCGAGATCTCGACGTGTCCCATGCCACGGAATTGTGCCAAGCGCACGCCGGGCGACAAAACGGATTACCCGCCGCCCCCAACCCGCCCCGAGCAGCCCGGCCGACCGGCACCCCGCGCCGGCCTGCGGCGCCTCCGGCCGGACGGCGGCGGGCCGCCGTCTCCCGCCCTCAGTCGGATCCGCCCCCAGCAGCGCCGGAGGCGTCCCCGCCCAGCGTCCGCAGCCGCCGCGAAACCCGGTTCCGCTCCGCCAGCAGCGAGTCCTCCGGGTAGCCGACCTCCTCCAGCGTCAGCCCGTGCGGCCGGATCACGTTGACCGCGGAGTTGCGGACGCCGCCCGCCAGCACCTCGCCGGGGAACTCCACCGGCCGGTGCCCGTCGCCGACCAGCAGCATCGCGCCGACCAGCGAGCGCACCATGTTGTGGCAGAACGCGTCCGCCCGCACCGTCGCCACCGCCAGCGAGCCCTCCTGCGCGGCGTACGGGTCGATCGGGACGCGCTCCCAGTGCACTTCCAGCAGGGTGCGGATGGTCGTCGCGCCCTCGCGCTTCTTGCAGTACGCGGCGAAGTCGTGCTCGCCCACCAGCAGCGCGGCGGCGGCGTTCATCTTGTCCAGGTCGAGCGGCCGGTCGTGCCACAGCACGTGCCCGCGCAGCATCGGGTCGACGCCGCCGGGGTGGTCGGCGACCCGGTACGCGTAGCGCCGCCAGATCGCCGCGAACCGGGCGTCGAAGCCGTGCGGGGCCTCCCCCAGCCGGTACACCCGGACGTCGGCGGGCAGCCGCCCGGCCAGCCGGCGCAGCAGCTTCTCGCCGTGCTGCGCCCACAGCTCGTCCGGCAGGTCGACGTGCGCGACCTGGCCGCGGGCGTGGACGCCGGCGTCGGTGCGGCCGGCCACGGTCAGCGGGAAGTTGTCCTCGCTGCGCAGCACGATCCGCAGCGCGTCCTCCAGCTCGCCCTGCACGGTGCGCCGGCCGCGCTGCCGTGCCCAGCCGGAGAACTCCGCCCCGTGGTACGCCAGGTCCAGCCTGATCCGGACGTGCCCGTCGGCGGGGCCGTCCTTCACCGGCGGCTGCTCGGCACAGTCGTTCACCACTCCAACTCCCCTGTCTCGCTGCTGGGATGCGAACGGGCCCGCTCCCCCGGCGAACGGGAGAGCGGGCCCGGTCACGGACCTATGAGGCTCAGGCCTCGGTGGTCTCGGCCTCGTCGGCCTTGGCCTCGGCGGCCTGCTCGGCCTCCTTGACGGCGCGCTTGGCAGCGGCCTCGGCCTCGGCGACGGTCGCCTTGGTGGCGATCTCGCCCTCGACCAGCTCGATCACGGCCATCGGGGCGTTGTCGCCACGACGGGAGCCGATCTTGGTGATGCGGGTGTAACCGCCGGGGCGGTTCTCGAACCGCGGGGCGATCTCGGTGAAGAGGGTGTGCAGCACCGACACGTCGGTGATGGTCTTGCGCACCAGGCGACGGTTGTGGATGTCGCCCTTCTTCGCCTTGGTGATCAGCTTCTCCGCCAGCGGGCGCAGGCGACGGGCCTTGGCCTCGGTGGTGGTGATGCGGCCGTACTGGAACAGCTCGCGGGCCAGGCCGGCCAGCAGCAGCGGCTCGTGGGACGGGCCGCCGCCGAGACGGGCACCCTTGGTGGGACGGGGCATGTTTCGCTCCTCGAATCTCCGACTACGGCCGTACCAGGTACCGCAGCGGGCGTACGGACACCGTGTCCGCACGACTTTTCATGGTGCCGGGGGCGGTCCGGCGAGGACCGCCCCCGGTGCCAAAACTCAGTACTGCTCGGTCTCCGCGTAGCCCTGGTCGTCCAGGTCGTCGGCGCCGAAGGCGTCGGCGGCGGCGGTCGGGTCGAATCCGGGCGGGCTGTCCTTGAGGGCCAGGCCCATGCCGGCCAGCTTCGCCTTGACCTCGTCGATCGACTTCGCACCGAAGTTGCGGATGTCGAGCAGGTCGGCCTCCGAGCGGGCGACGAGCTCACCCACGGTGTGGATGCCCTCGCGCTTGAGGCAGTTGTAGGAGCGGACGGTGAGCTCCAGCTCCTCGATCGGCAGCGCCAGGTCCGCGGCCAGGGCGGCGTCCGTCGGGGACGGACCCATGTCGATGCCCTCGGCGTCGACGTTCAGCTCGCGGGCCAGGCCGAACAGCTCGACCAGGGTCTTGCCGGCCGACGCCATCGCGTCGCGCGGACGCATGGCGGGCTTGGTCTCGACGTCGACGATCAGCTTGTCGAAGTCGGTGCGCTGCTCGACACGGGTGGCCTCGACCTTGTAGGTGACCTTCAGCACGGGGCTGTAGATCGAGTCGACCGGGATGCGGCCGATCTCCTGGCCGGAAGCCTTGTTCTGCACGGCGGAGACGTAGCCGCGACCGCGCTCGACGGTCAGCTCCATCTCCAGCTTGCCCTTGCCGTTCAGGGTGGCGAGGACCAGCTCGGGGTTGTGCACCTCGACACCGGCCGGCGGCGCGATGTCGGCGGCGGTGACCACACCCGGGCCCTGCTTGCGCAGGTACATCACGACCGGCTCGTCGTGCTCCGAGGAGACGACCAGCTGCTTGATGTTCAGGATGAGGTCGGTGACGTCCTCCTTGACGCCCGGCACGGTGGTGAACTCGTGCAGGACACCGTCGATGCGGATGCTGGTGACAGCGGCACCCGGGATCGAGGAGAGGAGCGTGCGGCGGAGCGAGTTGCCGAGGGTGTAGCCGAAGCCCGGCTCCAGCGGCTCGATCACGAACCGCGAGCGGAACTCGTCGACGACCTCTTCGGTCAGCGAAGGACGCTGAGCGATAAGCATGGGGAGGTTCCTCCAGTTGTCTTCGGCACCCACTATTTGATGCCGACAGGACCAAGCGTACGGGCTCCCGCGAGAAACGAGAGCCCGTACGAGGTTTAAAACAGGTGCTGCGGTGACCCGATCGCCCCCGGAGGGGCGTCACGGATCAAACGCGGCGGCGCTTCGGCGGACGGCAGCCGTTGTGCGGGGTGGGGGTGACGTCCTGGATCGAGCCGACCTCCAGGCCGGTGGCCTGGAGCGAGCGGATCGCGGTCTCGCGGCCGGAGCCCGGACCCTTCACGAAGACGTCGACCTTGCGCATGCCGTGCTCCTGCGCGCGACGGGCAGCGGCCTCGGCGGCCATCTGCGCGGCGAACGGGGTGGACTTGCGCGAGCCCTTGAAGCCGACGTGGCCGGCGGAGGCCCAGGAGATCACGTTGCCCGAGGGGTCGGTGATCGAAACGATGGTGTTGTTGAACGTGCTCTTGATGTGGGCGTGCCCGTGAGCGACGTTCTTCTTTTCCTTGCGGCGGATCTTCTTCGCGCCGGCAGCCTGACGACCCTTGGGGGGCATAAGTCTGTTCTCCTACTGAGGTGGTCGGTCCGCTATCCCGCGGGCCGGAGGGATGTCCGGTTGACGGGACGGACTACTTCTTGCCCGGCTTCTTCTTACCGGCGATCGCGCGACGCGGGCCCTTGCGGGTACGCGCGTTGGTGTGGGTGCGCTGACCGCGGACCGGCAGGCCGCGGCGGTGGCGCAGGCCCTCGTAGCAGCCGATCTCGACCTTGCGGCGGATGTCGGCGGCGACGGCGCGGCGGAGGTCACCCTCGACCTCGAAGTTCGCGTCGATGAACTTCTGCAGCTTGACGAGGTCGTCCTCGGTGATGTCGCGGACGCGGACGTCCGGGCTCACACCGGTCTCGGCCAGCGTCTGCTGGGCGCGGGTACGGCCGATGCCGTAGACGTAGGTGAGGGCGATCTCGATCCGCTTTTCGCGGGGGAGATCAACGCCGGCGAGGCGTGCCATTCATGGCTCCTGTGGTTCTTCAGAGGTCTGACGTGCCGCCTACTCGCTGTCTCTCGACAGGGAGCCCCGGCCTCTGACCGGGGGTGGCAGTCCGTCCTGCTGGACGGATCGGGCGGCCCGCGTATGACGTTGATGCGCGTCGCGCGAAGGTACTACGAGAAATGCGGGGGGTTGATCAGCCCTGGCGCTGCTTGTGGCGCAGGTTGTCGCAGATCACCATGACCCGGCCGTGGCGGCGGATCACCTTGCACTTGTCGCAGATCTTCTTGACGCTCGGCTTGACCTTCATGACTCAGGTTCTCCGGGGTCTCGATCTGACGGGTGTTACTTGTAGCGGTAGACGATCCGGCCGCGGGTCAGGTCGTAGGGGCTGAGCTCCACCACGACCCGGTCATCCGGGAGGATGCGGATGTAGTGCATGCGCATCTTGCCGCTGATGTGAGCGAGGACCTTGTGACCGTTCTGCAGCTCGACCTTGAACATCGCGTTCGGAAGAGACTCGATCACGGTGCCCTCGATCTCAATGGCGCCTTGCTTCTTAGCCATGAACTGCGAGATCCACCCTTCGGGTCCGGCTACCGTATGCGGAACGCTCGTGCGAACCAGGCTTCACCTCCACCCCGGGGGACTCCCCTGGGTTGAGGGCGTGCCGAAACACGCTACGAGTGAGCCGACGCACCATCGTAAACCAAGCACCGCGCCGGAGCGAAATCTCAGCCCTTGGCCGTCACCTGGATGGGGAGCACGGGCTCCACCACCGCGGTGCACGCCGAGCAGCGGCGGGCCGCCTGCGGGATCTCGGTCAGGCACTCGGGGCACGGCCGCTTGGGGGTGGCGGGCTTCTTCGGCAGGTAGCGGGCGGTCGCCTTGGAGACCGGCAGCACCACGCAGAAGTACAGCACCGCTGCGGTCAGCACGAACGCGATCAGCACGTTCAGGAACTGGCCGTACGGGAAGGTCACGCTCGCGAGGGTGAACTTGTACGAGCTGAAGTCGCCGGCCGCACCGACCACCACGCCGAGCACCGGGGTGAGGAAGGCGGTCACGAAGCCGGTCACGACTCCGGTGAAGGCGGCACCGATGACCACACCGACGGCCATGTCGATGACGTTGCCGCGCATCATGAAGTCGCGGAAGCCCTTGAGCACTGTCTCTCCTGGGGTAGCTGCGGGTGTCAGCTGACGAAAATAGGACAAGAGGCCTGGAGGTCCAAACCCCCAGGCCCCGATCCCGCCGCTTTGAGAGAAGTCCCTCAACCGCCGGCCGTCCGCGCGTCCGCCCCGCGGCTCAGCCCAGCGGGTCCGGCGCCGCGGTGACGCCCAGCTTGGCCAACTCCGCCCTGCCGCCGTCGAACGCGGTCAGCACCAGCGGGCCCTGCTCGGTGACCGCCACCGAGTGCTCCCAGTGCGAGGCCCAGGTGCCGTCCGTGGTGACGACCGTCCAGTCGTCCTCCAGGATCGTGGTGTGCGGGGTGCCGAGCGAGACCATCGGCTCGATCGCCAGCACCGTGCCGGGCACCAGCTTCGGGCCCTTGCCGCGGCCGGCCACGTAGTTCAGCACGTGCGGCTCCATGTGCATCGCGGTGCCGATGCCGTGGCCGCCGTAGCCCTCGGTGATGCCCCACTTGCCCTTCGGCGGCAGCGGCTGCCGGCGGATGTAGCCCTCGATCGCCCGGGACACGTCGACCAGGCGGTTGCCCTTCTTCATCTGGGCGATGCCGGCCCACATCGAGCCCTCGGTGACCTTCGACAGCATCAGGTTCTCGTCGGCGGTCGCGCCGACCGCGACGGTGATCGCCGCGTCGCCGTGCCAACCGTCCAGGATCGCGCCGCAGTCGATCGAGATCAGGTCGCCGGCCTTCAGCACCTTGTCGCCCGGGATGCCGTGCACGACCTCCTCGTTCACCGAGGCGCAGATCACGCCCGGGAACCACAGGCCGCCGTGGTCGGCCCGGAAGTTGGAGGTGGCGCCGTGCTTGGCGATGACCTGGTCGGCGATGTCGTTCAGCTCGCCGGTGGTCACCCCCGGGGCGACCGCCTCGCGGCACGCCTTCAGGGCCTCGGCGACGACCAGCCCGGCCGCCCGCATCTTGGCGATCTGCTCGGGGGTCTTGATCTCCACCATCTGGTCAACGCCTTCCACGTTCTGATTTCGGACTGCCTTCCACCGTACGACGCCGAGACGGCCGGGCCGCCCGCTTCGGGCGACCCGGCCGTCTCGATGCCTCGTGGCTCAGGCGTTCTTCTTCTGCTCCAGGGCGGCGACCGCGCGCTCGGTCACCTCGTCCACCTTGCCGAGGGCGGGGATGGTGACCAGCAGGCCCTGCTCCTGGTAGTAGCCGATGATCGGCTCGGTCTTGGAGTGGTACTCCTCCAGCCGGACCCGCACGGCTTCCTCGGTGTCGTCCGAGCGCTGGTACAGCTCGCCGCCGCACTCGTCGCAGACGCCCTCGGTCTTCGGCGGGTTGTACACCACGTGGAACACGTGGGCGCCGTCGTTGCGGCACAGCCGGCGGCCGGCGATCCGCTTGACGACCTCGTCCTCGGAGACCTCAAGGTCCAGCACGCCGTCCAGCGCGATGCCCTGCTCGGCCAGGAAGGCGTCCAGCGCCTCCGCCTGGCCCAGGTTGCGCGGGAAGCCGTCCAGCAGGAAGCCCTTGGCGGCGTCCGGCTGGAGCATGCGGTCCTTGGCCATCCCGATGGTCACCTCGTCGGGCACCAGGCGCCCGGCGTCCATGTAGGACTTCGCCTCGACACCCAGCGGGGTGCCCTGGCTGATGTTGGCACGGAAGAGGTCACCGGTGGAGATGTGGGGAATGGACAGGGTCTTGGCCAGAACGTGCGCCTGAGTACCCTTCCCGGCCCCGGGGGGTCCGACGAGGACGATTCGCATCAGCGGAGGAACCCTTCGTAATTGCGCTGCTGGAGTTGGCTCTCGATCTGCTTCACAGTTTCGAGTCCGACGCCGACGACGATGAGCACGGAGGTGCCGCCGAACGGGAAGTTGGTCTGCTGCCCGAAGGCGACGAGGGCGACCATCGGGATCAACGCGATCAGGCCCAGGTACAGCGAACCCGGCCACGTGATGCGGGTGAGCACGTAGTTCAGGTACTCGGCCGTCGGTCGGCCGGCCCGGATGCCCGGGATGAACCCACCATACTTCTTCATATTGTCGGCAACTTCTTCGGGGTTGAAGGAGATGGCGACGTAGAAGAAGGCGAAGAACACGATCAGCACGAAGTACGTGGCCATGTAGACCGGGTGGTCACCCTTGATGAAGTGGTTCTTGATCCAGATCGCCCAGCCCGCCTGCGAGTTGGTCAACTGCACCACCAGCGCCGGGATGTACAGCAGCGAGGAGGCGAAAATGACCGGGATCACACCGGCCTGGTTGACCTTCAGCGGGATGTAGGTCGAGGTGCCGCCGAACGCGCGGCGGCCGATCATCCGCTTCGCGTACTGCACCGGGATCCGGCGCTGCGCCTGCTCGACGAAGATGACCAGGCAGACCACGATGATGCCGACCAGGATGACCGCGGCGAACTCGCCCCAGCCGTCCAGCAGCTTGCCGGAGCCCTTGATCGCCCACATCGAGCCGGGGAAGCCGGCCGCGATCGAGGTGAAGATCAGGATCGACATGCCGTTGCCGATGCCGCGGTCGGTGATGAGCTCACCCAGCCACATGATCACGGTGGTGCCGGCGGTCATGATGATGACCATGGTGGCGATCCGGAAGATCGACGTGTCCGGCACGATGTTCCCGCCCTGCGGGCAGCCGGAGAAGAGCGCGCCGCTGGACGCGGTCGCGAGGATGCCGGTGCCCTGCAGCACCGCCAGCGCGATGGTCAGGTAGCGGGTGTACTGGGTGATCTTCGCCTGGCCGGACTGCCCCTCCTTCTTCAGGGCCTCCAGCCGTGGAATGACCACGGTGAGCAGCTGCAGGATGATGCTGGCCGTGATGTACGGCATGATGCCGAGCGCGAAGATGGTCAGTTGCAGCAGCGCGTTGCCGCTGAACAGGTTGACCAGCCCGAACAGACCCTCGTTCTGACCCTTCACGCACGCGTGGACGGCCTCGAAGTTGATTCCGGGCATCGGAATGTGGGCGCCCAGCCGGAACAGCACCATGATGCCCAGCGTGAACAGCAGCTTCTTGCGCAGGTCGGGCGTCTGGAACGCCCGCGCGAACGCACTGAGCACGGTGCCTCCTGCGCCTCCCGCGCGTCGTCGGCGGAAGGGTCGGTCCTGATGTGGGGAAAGGGAACTTCACGGACTCTAACAGTGCCCGGGTGCTCCGCAGAAGCGCGCGCTGCCGGTCCCCCACGCATGGGGTACGGCTTGCCCGGGTTTGACACACAAATCCAGCACAGGTGTTCAAGCCAGTCCCAGCCGGAAACGGAGCCGGGCCCCGCGCCCCTCTTTCTCAAGAGGAGTGCGGGGCCCGGTTTCTGTCCGTGCGTCAGATCAGCGACGTCACAGCAGCTCGGTGACCGAGCCGCCCGCGGCGGTGATCTTCTCGGCGGCGGAGCCGGAGACGGCGTCGACCGTCACCTGCAGCGCCACCGCGATGTCGCCCTGGCCGAGAACCTTGACGAGCTCGTTCTTGCGAACGGCGCCCTTGGCGACCAGGTCGGCGACGGTGACCTCGCCACCGTTCGGGTAGAGCTCGGCCAGGCGGTCCAGGTTCACGACCTGGAACTGCTTGTGGGCCGGGTTCTTGAAGCCCTTCAGCTTCGGGAGGCGCATGTGGAGGGGCATCTGGCCACCCTCGAAGCGCTCCGGAACCTGGTAGCGGGCCTTGGTGCCCTTGGTACCACGACCGGCGGTCTTACCCTTGGAGCCCTCACCACGACCGACGCGGATCTTGTCGGTCTTGGCGCCCGGGGCGGGACGCAGGTTGTGGATCTTGATCGGGTTGTCAGACATGATCAGTCCACCTCCTCGACCGTGACGAGGTGACGAACGGTGTGGACCATGCCGCGGATCTCCGGGCGGTCCTCCTTCACCACGGTGTCGTTCAGCCGCTTCAGGCCGAGCGAACGGAGGGTGTCACGGTGGTTCTGCTTGCTACCGATGTACGACTTGGTCTGGGTGACCTTCAGGCGAGCCATCAGGCGCTCACCCCAGCCGCACGGGCCCGGAGCAGCGCGGCCGGGGCCACGTCCTCCAGGGGCAGGCCACGACGGGCGGCGATCTCCTCGGGGCGCACGAGGCCCTTCAGAGCGGCCACCGTGGCGTGCACGATGTTGATCGCGTTGTCCGAGCCGAGCGACTTCGACAGGATGTCGTGAACGCCGGCGCACTCCAGGACGGCACGCACCGGGCCACCGGCGATAACACCGGTACCGGGGGACGCCGGCTTCAGCAGCACGACGCCGGCGGCCTTCTCGCCCTGGATGGGGTGCAGGATGGTGCCCTGGATACGGGGGACCTTGAAGAAGTTCTTCTTGGCCTCCTCAACGCCCTTGGCGATGGCGGCCGGAACCTCCTTCGCCTTGCCGTAACCGACACCCACGGTGCCGTCACCGTCGCCCACCACGACCAGCGCGGTGAAGCTGAAACGACGACCACCCTTGACAACCTTGGCGACACGGTTGATCGCGACGACGCGCTCGACGTAAGCAGTCTTCTCGGCGACCGGGGCGCCGCCCCGCTCGTCGCGCTTACGGTCGCGCCGCTCGCCACCCGTGCCGCGACCGGCGCCGCCTTCGCGGCGCTGGGGTCCAGCCATTGGAATTACCTCTCTCGTTTACGTCCGCCGACAGAGTCGACGAGCGGCTTAGAAGTCGAGCCCGGCCTCACGGGCCGCGTCCGCCAGGGCGGCGATGCGGCCGGCGTACCGGTTGCCCGCGCGGTCGAAGACGACCGACTCGACGCCGGCAGCCTTGGCGCGCTCGGCGACCAGGCTTCCGACCTTCTTGGCCAGCTCGGTCTTGTCGCCCTCGGTGCCCTTGATGGACACGTCGAGGGTGGACGCCGACGCCAGGGTGTGACCCTTGGCGTCGTCGATGACCTGGGCGACCATGTGGCGGTTCGAACGCGTCACGACGAGGCGCGGACGCACCTCGGTGCCGACGACGCGCTTGCGAACGCGAATGGCGCGGCGCTTGCGGGCGGCGTTCTTGTAGGCGTTGCCCTTGCCGATCTTGACAGAGACGCTCATCGCTTACTTACCACTCTTTCCGACCTTGCGGCGGATGACCTCGCCCGCGTACTTGACGCCCTTGGCCTTGTACGGGTCGGGCTTGCGCAGCTTGCGGATCTTCGCGGCGACCTCGCCGACCTTCTGCTTGTCGGTGCCGTCCACGTGGAACTTGGTGGGCGACTCGACGACGAAGGTGATGCCCTCCGGCGCCTCGACCAGAATCGGGTGGCTGTAGCCCAGCGCGAACTCCATGTTGGAGCCCTTCGCCGTGACTCGGTAACCGACACCGCTGATCTCCAGCGACTTGCGGTAGCCCGCGGTCACGCCGGTGATCATGTTCGCCACCAGCGTGCGCGACAGGCCGTGCAGGGCCTTCGACTGACGCTCGTCGTTCGGGCGGGTGACGACCAGAGTGCCGTCCTCGCCCTTGCCGATCTCGATCGGCGCGGCGACGACGTGGGTGAGCGAACCCTTGGGGCCCTTCACCGAGACCGTCTGGCCGTCGATGGTGACGTCCACACCAGCGGGAACCTGGATGGGCAGCCGTCCAATGCGCGACATTGCTGTACCTCCGTTTCCCGAATTACCAGACGTAGGCGAGAACTTCTCCGCCTACGCCCTTCTTGGCGGCCTGCTTGTCGGTCAGGAGGCCGGAGGACGTGGAGATGATCGCCACGCCCAGGCCGCCGAGAACCTTCGGCAGGTTGGTGGACTTTGCGTAAACACGCAGACCCGGCTTGCTGATGCGCTTGATGCCGGCGATGGAGCGCTCACGGTTCGGACCGAACTTGAGCTCGATGGTCAGCTTCTTGCCAACCTCGTTCTCGGCGGGGTCCTCAACCTTGTAGGAGGAGATGTAACCCTCCTGCTGCAGGATCTCGGCGACGTGCGCCTTGATCTTGCTCGACGGCATCACGACGGAGTCGTGGTACGCCGAGTTGGCGTTACGCAGACGAGTGAGCATGTCTGCGATCGGGTCGGTCATGGTCATGGTGGCCTCAGGCCTCTCTCGCCGTGGTTTCTCCGCACCAGGTCCCCCTCCGCGCACTCGCGAAAGAGTGCGAAAGGGGCACAAGCGCAGGGGACCTACGACGTAGTAAGACTGGGTTGCGGTGCCCTCATTCAGAGAGCCACGGAACGTCCGGAACAGACGCCGTGGCAGGGGCCCGACCCCACAACCTTACGGGATCCCTCGCGGGACTCCAAAAGCCGGGGGTCGGGCACACTGCTTCGCTGGTCAGAGCAGCCGGTAAGGGATTACCAGGAGCTCTTGGTCACGCCCGGCAGCTCGCCGCGGTGCGCCATCTCACGGAGGCACACACGGCACAGGCCGAACTTGCGGTACACCGAGTGCGGACGGCCGCAGCGCTGGCACCGGGTGTACGCCCGGACGCCGAACTTCGGCTTGCGCTCGGACTTAGCGATCAGGGCCTTCTTCGCCATGGCTCACGCCTCCTTGAACGGGAAGCCCAGAGCGCGCAGGAGCGCCCGGCCCTCATCGTCGGTCTGAGCGGTGGTCACGACGGTGATGTCCATACCGCGCTGACGGTCGACCTTGTCCTGGTCGATCTCGTGGAACATGACCTGCTCGGTCAGACCGAAGGTGTAGTTGCCACGGCCGTCGAACTGCTTCGGCGAGAGGCCGCGGAAGTCACGGATACGCGGCAGAGCCAGCGACACCAGACGGTCCACGAACTCCCACATGCGGTCACCACGGAGGGTGACGTGGGCACCGATCGGCTGGCCCTCGCGCAGCTTGAACTGCGCGATGGACTTGCGGGCCTTGGTGACGGCCGGCTTCTGACCGGTGATCGCGGTCAGGTCCTTGATGGCACCCTCGATCAGCTTGCTGTCACGGGCGGCCTCGCCGACACCCATGTTGACCACGACCTTGACCAGGCCGGGGATCAGCATGACGTTCTCGTACGAGAACTGCTCGTTCAGCTGGCCCTTGACCTCGGAGAGGTACTTCTCCTTGAGGCGGGGGGCCACCTTCTCAACAGTCGTCTCAGACATCAGATGTCCTCACCCGTCCGCTTGGCAACGCGGATCTTGTTGCCCTGGTCGTCGAAGCGGTAGCCGACGCGGGTAACGACCTTCTTGCCGTCCTTCTCCACGACCAGCTGGACGTTGGAGACGTGCACCGGGGCCTCGACGGTCACGATGCCACCCTGGGTGCCGGGGCCCGGCTTGGTGTGCTTCTTGACCCGGTTGACACCCTCGACCAGGACCTTGTTGTCAGCCGGCATGGCCTGAATGACCTTGCCCTGCTTGCCCTTGTCCTTGCCGGTGATGACCTGGACCAGGTCACCCTTCTTGATCTTCATGCTGTTCGCCATGGGTCAGAGCACCTCCGGCGCCAGCGAGATGATCTTCATGAACTTCTTGTCGCGCAGCTCGCGGCCCACCGGGCCGAAGATGCGGGTACCGCGGGGGTCGCCATCGGTGTTCTTGAGAACGACAGCGGCGTTCTCGTCGAAACGGATGTACGAGCCGTCCGGACGGCGGCGCTCCTTGACGGTGCGAACGACGACGCACTTGACGACGTCGCCCTTCTTCACCGAACCGCCGGGGATCGCGTCCTTGACGGTGGCGACGATGACGTCGCCGATACCGGCGTAGCGGCGACCGGAGCCACCGAGAACGCGGATGCAGAGAATCTCCTTGGCACCCGTGTTGTCGGCGACACGCAGTCGCGACTCCTGCTGGATCACAGCTTTCTCCTGATCGTCAACAAGTGTTGACGGGCCGGCCGCTGCTCACACCCGCGCCCTTGCGGGCCTGGTGCACATACGGCCGTACCGCGAACAACCTTGTTACTTGGCCTTCTCGAGGATCTCGACGACGCGCCAGCGCTTCGTCGCGGACAGCGGCCGGGTCTCCATCAGGAGGACACGGTCGCCGACACCGCACGCGTTCTGCTCGTCGTGCGCCTTCAGCTTGTTGGTACGGCGGATGACCTTGCCGTACAGCGCGTGCTTGACGCGGTCCTCGACGGCGACGACGACGGTCTTGTCCATCTTGTCGCTGACGACCAGACCCTCGCGGGTCTTGCGGAAACCGCGCGTCTCGTTGGTGTTCTCAGTCATCAGGCGTTCTCCACCGTCTCGATGCCCAGCTCGCGCTCGCGCATCAGGGTGTAGATCCGCGCGATGTCCTTACGGACCAGCCGGAGCCGTCCGTGGTTGTCGAGCTGCCCGGTCGCCGCCTGGAAGCGGAGGTTGAACAGCTCCTCCTTGGCCTCACGGAGCTTGGCAACGAGAGCCTCGTTGTCCAGCTCGCGAAGCTCAGCAGCCTTGGTAGCGGCCGACATCAGCTCTCACCGTCCTCGCGCCGAACGATCCGGCACTTCATCGGAAGCTTGTGCGCGGCACGCGTGAGCGCCTCGCGGGCAATCTTCTCGTTCGGGTACGACAGTTCGAACATGACCCGACCCGGGTGCACGTTCGCGATCCACCACTCCGGCGAACCCTTACCGGAACCCATGCGGGTCTCGGCCGGCTTCTTGGTCAGCGGGCGGTCCGGGTAGATGTTGATCCAGACCTTGCCGCCACGACGGATGTGACGGGTGATCGCGATACGAGCGGACTCGATCTGACGGTTCGTCACGTAGGCCGGGGTCACGGCCTGGATGCCGAACTGGCCGAACGCCAGCTCGGTGCCACCCTTCGAGGCGCCGGAGCGCTTCGGGTGGTGCTGCTTGCGGTGCTTGACCCGACGGGGGATCAGCATGAGGGTCAGGCCTCCGTTCCGGTGTTCTCAGCAGCCGGAGCCTCGGTCGCAGCGGCAGCCGGGGCCTGGGCCTCGGCAGCAGCAGCGGCGGGACGACGGCCACGGCCACCGCGCTCGCCACCGCGACGCTCGCCACCGCGGGCGGGACGACCACCCTCGGGACGGGCCGGGCGGTTGCCGGAGCGGGCAGCGGCGTTCTCAGCGCGGACCTCGGCGATGTTCTTGACGTCGCCCTTGTAGATCCAGACCTTCACGCCGATGCGGCCGAAGGTCGTCTTGGCCTCGAAGAAGCCGTAGTCGACGTTCGCGCGCAGGGTGTGCAGCGGCACACGGCCCTCGCGGTAGAACTCCGAACGGCTCATCTCGGCGCCGCCGAGACGACCGGAGCACTGGACCTTGATGCCCTTGGCGCCGGCCTTCATGGTCGACTGCATGCTCTTGCGCATGGCGCGACGGAAGGAGACGCGGGAGGACAGCTGCTCCGCGACGCCCTGAGCCACGAGCTGGGCGTCCAGCTCGGGGTTCTTGACCTCGAGGATGTTCAGCTGGACCTGCTTGCCGGTCAGCTTCTCCAGGTTGCCCCGGATCTTGTCGGCCTCCGCGCCGCGGCGGCCGATCACGATGCCCGGACGGGCGGTGTGGATGTCCACGCGGACGCGGTCACGGGTGCGCTCGATCTCAACCTTCGAGATGCCGGCGCGCTCCATGCCCTTCGTCATGAGACGGCGGATCGCGACGTCTTCCTTGACGTAGTCCTTGTACAGCTTGTCGGCGTACCAGCGGGACTTGAAGTCCGTGCTGATGCCGAGGCGGAACCCGTGCGGGTTAACCTTCTGGCCCATTACCGGGTCCCTTCCTTGCTGCTGACGACCACGGTGATGTGGCTGGTCCGCTTGCGGATCCGGTAGGCACGGCCCTGGGCGCGCGGACGGAACCGCTTCAGGGTCGGACCCTCGTCAACGTACGCCTCGGAGATGTAGAGGTCGTCCACGTTGGAGTGGTTGTAGTTGTGCGCGGCGTTGGCGATGGCGCTGTTCAGCACCTTGCCGACCGGCACGGTGGCAGCCTGCGGAGCGAAACGCAGGACCGCCTGGGCCTCCGTGGCCGGCAGGCCACGGATGAGGTCCACCACGCGGCGGGCCTTCATGGGCGTGACGCGGATGTACCGCGCCTGGGCCCTGGCTTCCATGGTTGTCCCCTTAATGGAGTAAGTCACTTTGTCGTTCTGGCGCTACAGCTCGCGGAGCAAATCGCGATTAGCGACGCTTCGACTTGCGGTCTTCCTTCACGTGCCCCTTGAAGGTGCGCGTGGGAGCGAACTCGCCGAGCTTGTGGCCGACCATCGACTCGGTGACGAACACCGGGACGTGCTTGCGGCCATCGTGAACCGCGATCGTGTGGCCGAGCATGGCCGGGGAGATCACGGAACGACGGGACCAGGTCTTGATGACGTTCTGCGTGCCCGCCTCGTTCTGCACGTCCACCTTCTTCTGAAGGTGGTCGTCGATGAAGGGGCCCTTCTTGAGACTGCGCGGCATCTGACCTGCTCCTAGCGCTTCTTGTTGGTCTTGCGGCGGCGCACGATGAGCTTGTCCGACGCCTTGTTCGGGCGACGGGTGCGGCCCTCGGGCTTGCCCCACGGCGAGACCGGGTGGCGACCACCGGAGGTCTTACCCTCACCACCACCGTGCGGGTGGTCGATCGGGTTCATGGCCACACCACGCACGGTCGGGCGGACGCCCTTCCAGCGCATACGGCCGGCCTTGCCCCAGTTGATGTTCGACTGCTCGGCGTTGCCGACCTCGCCGACGGTCGCGCGGCAGCGCGCGTCCACCAGGCGGATCTCACCGGAGGGCATGCGCAGGTGCGCCATGCGACCCTCACGGGCGAGCAGCTGAATGCCGGAACCCGCGGAGCGGGCCAGCTTGGCGCCACCGCCGGGACGGAGCTCCACCGCGTGGATGGTGGTACCGACCGGGATGTTGCGGAGCGGCAGGTTGTTGCCCGGCTTGATGTCGGCGCCAGCGCCGTTCTCGATCCGGTCGCCCTGCACAACGCCACGGGGGGCGATGATGTAGCGCTTCTCGCCGTCCGCGTAGTGCAGGAGCGCGATGCGCGCGGTGCGGTTGGGGTCGTACTCGATGTGAGCGACCTTGGCCGGCACGCCGTCCTTGTCGTGACGACGGAAGTCGATCAGACGGTAGGCGCGCTTGTGACCGCCACCCTGGTGGCGAGCAGTGACACGACCGGCGTTGTTACGGCCGCCCTTGCTGTGCAGCGGGCGAACCAGCGACTTCTCCGGCGTGGACCGCGTGATTTCGACGAAGTCGGCCACGCTGGAGCCACGGCGGCCCGGCGTAGTCGGCTTGTACTTGCGGATACCCATTTCTGTCCTCGTCCTTTACGACGATCGCAGTCCCTGACCCGAGGGTCAGGCGACCGGACCACCGAAGATGTCGATGCGGTTGCCCTCGGCCAGCGTCACGATCGCGCGCTTGGTGTCCTTGCGCTTGCCGAAACCGGTGCGGGAGCGCTTGCGCTTGCCCTGGCGGTTCAGCGTGTTCACGGCCTCGACCTTGACCGAGAAGACCGACTCGACGGCCTGCTTGATCTGGGTCTTGTTGGCACCGGGAGCCACGACGAACGTGTACTTGTTCTCGTCGAGGAGCGAGTAGCTCTTCTCCGAGATAACCGGCTTGATCAGGACGTCACGGGGGTCCGTGAACGTCTTGGAGGTGATCTCGCTCATCAGGCGGCAGTCCCTTCGAGCTCGCCCTCAGCAGCAACGGCCTTGGCGGACGCGGCCGGACCGGCCACGAAACGCTCGAAGGCGGCCTGGGTGAAGACCACATCGTCGGAGACGAGCACGTCGTAGGTGTTCAGCTGGCCGGCGTCCAGGATGTGCACGTTCGGCAGGTTGCGAGCGGACAGGATGCCCAGCTCGTCCTCGCGCTCGACCACCAGGAGGAGGTTCTTGCGCTCGGAGATCTTGCCGAACAGGACCTTGGCGGCCTTGGTCGACGGGGCCTCGGTCGCGGTCACGCCGGTCACGACGTGGATGCGCTCGTGGCGAGCCCGGTCGGTGAGCGCGCTGCGCAGGGCGGCGGCGATCATCTTCTTCGGGGTCCGCTGCGAGTAGTCACGCGGCACGGGACCGTGCACGACGCCACCACCGGCGAACTGCGGCGCGCGGGTCGAGCCCTGGCGGGCGCGACCGGTGCCCTTCTGGCGGTACGGCTTCTTGCCGCCACCACGGACCTCGCCACGACGCTTGACCTTGTGGGTGCCCTGGCGAGCCGCGGCGAGCTGCGCCACGACGACCTGGTGCATCAGCGGAACGCTGACCTTGGCGTCGAAGATCTCGGCGGGCAGCTCGATGCTGCCGGCCTTGTCGCCGGCCGGCGACAGAATGTCAATGGTGCTCATATCCTTCACAGCCCCTTCGCCGCGGTGCGGACGAGGACGAGGCCGCCGTTCGGGCCCGGGATCGCGCCCTTGATGAGCAGCAGACCCTTCTCCGCGTCGACCGCGTGCACGGTCAGGTTCTGGGTCGTCACACGCTCGTGGCCCATCCGACCCGCCATGCGCATGCCCTTGAACACTCGGCCCGGGGTGGCGCAGCCACCGATGGAACCGGGCGAGCGGTGCTTGCGCTGGGTGCCGTGACCGGCGCCGAGGCCCTTGAAGTTGTGACGCTTCATGACACCGGCGAAGCCCTTGCCCTTGGAGGTGCCGGTCACGTCGACCTTGACACCCGCCTCGAACAGCTCGGCGGTGATCTCCTGGCCCAGGGTGTACTCGGACGCGTCCGAGGTACGGAGCTCGACCAGGTGGCGGCGCGGGGTGACACCGGCCTTGGCGAAGTGGCCCTGGAGGGGCTTGTTCACCTTGCGGGGGTCGATCTCGCCGAAGCCGATCTGGACGGCGTCGTAGCCGGCCGGGCTGTCGGCGGTGTGGACCTGGGTCACGACATTCGGCCCGGCCTTGACGACGGTCACCGGGACGACCCGGTTGTTCTCGTCCCAGACCTGGGTCATGCCGAGCTTCTCGCCCAGGATGCCCTTAATCTGCTTAGCCATCTTCGGTGCGCCTCTCAGAGCTTGATCTCGATGTCGACGCCCGCCGGCAGGTCGAGACGCATCAGCGAGTCAACCGTCTTCGGCGTGGGGTCGAGGATGTCGATCAGACGCTTGTGAGTGCGCATCTCGAAGTGCTCGCGCGAGTCCTTGTACTTGTGCGGCGAGCGGATGACGCAGTACACGTTCTTCTCAGTGGGCAGCGGCACCGGGCCCGCGACCTGCGCACCAGTGCGGATCACCGTCTCGACGATCTTCTTCGCCGAGGAGTCGATGACCTCGTGGTCGTAGGCCTTGAGCCGGATGCGGATCTTCTGTCCCGCCATGGCTACTTCGTAGTCCTTCGTTCAATGAGTTACTGCACGACCCTCCTCCGACCCCCGCGCTCGGGCGTGTCGCACTTGCGCTTGCAAAAAACCGGCGAAGAATCTCGTCGGTTTCAAACTTCTGGGTGGAGGTGAGCCGGGTCGAGACCCCGCACACGCTTCCCGGAAGATTCCCGTACTTTCGCCCCGCAGCTGCCGCGGTGTCGCTTACACACCACTGCACCCACACACAGCACGTGGGCACATGGACGGCCATTCACGGGAACGACGAGTACATGGGACTCGCTTCCGGTCCTCCCGGCGGGAGGCGCGCAGCATCGGTACTCAACCGAGCAACTCAGACATCCTGCCACAACGCGGTCCCGCTACGCCAATCAGCCGGTGCTGCGAGCCTCCTCACACTCCGGCGACGAGCTCGGACCGCCGCACCAGCTCGCGCAGCCGGTCGGCGGTCAGCGGCGGCGCGTCCATCGCCGGGCCGGGCGCCCGCCGGCCCCGGTAGCCGCTGATCGCGTCCACGAACAGCGCCCGCCCGTCCGGCAGCGGCAGCACGGCGTCGACGCTGCTCCCCCAGGCCAGTTCCACCGCGCCGTCGGGCTCCGGTCGCTGATCGACCGTCAGCCCGGTGCGCGGCCGGATCGCCCGGTCCTCGCAGATCCGCCCGGTCGCGCCCGGCAGTTCGGGCGTGCAGCTCAGCGGGGCGGAGGTGGCCGGACCGGTCTCGATCCGGATCACGCCGAGCCGACCGTCCTTGCGGATCCAGTAGACGCCGTCCAGCGGGCCGCCGGCCGGGCCGGGCAGCGGCACGGCGAGCTCGACGGCGCCGACCGCCGCCGGCAGCAACGCCTCCAGTCGCCGGGCCTGCTGCCGCTCCGGCCGATCCGGGGCGCTCGGCGGGCGCGGCGCACCCGGGCCCTGGACGAGCAGGGCGGCGGCCAGCAGCCCGGCCGCGGCGAGCCCGAGCCCGGCGCGGCGCCGGCGGCGGATCCGGGCGGCGCGGGCGAACGGCGAGCGGTGGTCCGCGACGGCGGGCGGCTCCACCAGGGCCTGCTCCAGCAGTCCCCGGATCCGGGCGTGGTCGGTCATGGCCGGTCCCCCTGTACGTGGTCGACGTCCTGCGGGAGGAGGGTGCGCAGTGCCGCCAGGCCGCGGGCCGCGTGGCTCCGGACGGTGCTCTCCGGCATGCCGGGCAGTTCCGCGGTGGCGGCGACGCCGTGGTCCTCCCAGTAGCGGAGGACCACGACCGCGCGCTGCTTGGGCGGCAGCCCGGCCGGGGCGGCCCGCACCGCGACGCCGACTTCCGGCTCGGGCGGCGGCGCCGCGAGCTCGGGCAGTTCGCCGAAGGCCTGCTCGCACCGCCAGAACCGGCGGCGGGCGGCGACGAACTCGTGCAGCACCTGGTCGGCGTCCACCGGCGCCCTCCCCCCTCCCAGTCCGCCACGGCGGGGCGGCTCCACCTGTTCCAGTGCGCCGGACGGCCGCCCGCGGCGCAGCCGGCCGGGGGGAGAACGCGAGCGGGCCCGCTCCCCCGGAAGGGAGCGGGCCCGCTGCTTGAGCCTGTCCTGCGACAGACCGGGTCGAGCGTGAAATTACTTCACGATCTTGGTGACCTGGCCGGCGCCGACGGTGCGGCCACCCTCACGGATGGCGAACTTCAGGCCCTCCTCCATGGCGACCGGCTGGATCAGCTGGACGGTCATGGCGGTGTTGTCGCCCGGCATGACCATCTCGGTGCCCTCGGGGAGGGTCACGACGCCGGTCACGTCCGTGGTACGGAAGTAGAACTGCGGGCGGTAGTTGTTGAAGAACGGGGTGTGACGGCCACCCTCGTCCTTCGACAGGATGTAGGCCTGGGCCTCGAAGTCGGTGTGCGGCGTGACCGAACCCGGCTTGATGATGACCTGGCCGCGCTCGACGTCCTCGCGCTTGATGCCGCGGAGCAGCAGACCGACGTTCTCACCGGCCTGGCCCTCGTCGAGCAGCTTGCGGAACATCTCGATACCGGTGACCGTGGTGGTGGTCTTGGTGTTCTTGATGCCGATGATGTCGACGGTCTCGTTGACCTTGAGGATGCCGCGCTCGATACGACCGGTGACGACGGTGCCACGACCGGTGATCGTGAAGACGTCCTCGATCGGCATCAGGAACGGCTGGTCGGTGAGGCGAGCCGGGGTCGGGATGGCCTCGTCGACCGCGTGCATCAGGCCGAGGAGCTTCTCGCCCCACTCCTTGTCGCCCTCCAGCGCCTTCAGCGCGGAGACGCGGACGACCGGCAGGTCGTCGCCCGGGAACTCGTACTCGGAGAGGAGCTCACGGACCTCGAGCTCGACGAGCTCCAGGATCTCCTCGTCGTCCACCATGTCGGCCTTGTTCAGGGCGACGACGATGTAGGGGACGCCGACCTGGCGGGCCAGGAGGACGTGCTCCTTGGTCTGCGGCATCGGGCCGTCGGTGGCGGCGACGACGAGGATCGCGCCGTCCATCTGAGCCGCACCGGTGATCATGTTCTTGATGTAGTCGGCGTGACCCGGGCAGTCGACGTGGGCGTAGTGACGCGCCTCGGTCTGGTACTCGACGTGCGCGATGGAGATGGTGATACCGCGCTGACGCTCCTCCGGCGCCTTGTCGATCTGGTCGAACGGCGTGAAGGGGTTGATGTCCGGGTACGCGTCGTGCAGCACCTTGGTGATGGCCGCGGTCAGCGTGGTCTTACCGTGGTCGATGTGACCGATGGTGCCGATGTTGACGTGGGGCTTCGTCCGCTCGAACTTCGCCTTCGCCACTGCAGTCCTCCTGAGGACAGTTCTGTACGCCGTACGACGTCAGTTGGTCTGGATCGGGTTATTGGAACGGGGCGCTGGTGGCGCCCCATTGCCGTCCCGCGGGTGGGGGTGCCGGAGGGCTCCCGGGCGGAACCCGGACGGGTGAACGTCCGGGTGCCCTCCTTCTAGCCTAAAGGGTCTGATTCATCCCGATTACCGGGACGTCACTCGCCCTTGGCCTTGGCGATGATGTCGTCCGCCACGTTCCGCGGAACCTCGGCGTACGAGTCGAACTGCATCGAGTAGCTTGCGCGACCAGAGGTCTTGCTGCGCAGGTCACCGACGTAGCCGAACATCTCGGAGAGCGGCACCAGCGCCTTGACGACGCGGGCACCGTGACGCTCCTCCATGGCCCGGATCTGGCCACGGCGGGAGTTGATGTCGCCGATCACGTCGCCCATGTAGTCCTCGGGGGTGGTGACCTCGACGGCCATCATCGGCTCGAGCAGAGCCGGCGACGCCTTCTTGGCACCTTCCTTGAACGCCATGGAACCGGCGATCTTGAACGCGAGCTCGGACGAGTCGACGTCGTGCGACGCACCGTCGAGCAGGCTCACGCGAACGCCCTGGAGCGGGTAGCCGGCGAGAACGCCGAACTCCATGGCCTCCTGGCAACCGGCGTCGACCGAGGGGATGTACTCCCGCGGGACGCGGCCACCGGTGACCTTGTTGACGAACTCGTAGCCCTCGCCGGACTCCAGCGGCTCGATCGCGATCTGGATCTTCGCGAACTGGCCGGAGCCACCGGTCTGCTTCTTGTGCGTGTAGTCGATGCGCTCGACGGCCTTGCGGATCGTCTCGCGGTACGCGACCTGCGGCTTGCCGACGTTGGCCTCGACCTTGAACTCACGGCGCATACGGTCGACCAGCACCTCGAGGTGCAGCTCGCCCATACCCGCGATGATGGTCTGGCCGGTCTCTTCGTCCGTGTTGACCTGGAAGGACGGGTCCTCCTCGGCCAGGCGCTGGATCGCGACGCCCAGCTTCTCCTGGTCGCCCTTGGACTTGGGCTCGATCGCGACGCGGATGACCGGGGCCGGGAAGTCCATGGACTCCAGGATGACCGGCTGCTTCTCGTCGGACAGCGTCTCACCGGTGGTGGTCTGCTTGAGGCCCATCACGGCGATGATGTCGCCGGCGCCCACCGAGTCGATCTCCTCACGCTTGTTCGCGTGCATGCGGTAGATCTTGCCGATGCGCTCCTTCTTGCCCTTGACGGAGTTCAGCACCGAGGTGCCGGACTCCAGGCGGCCGGAGTACACGCGGACGAAGGTGAGCTTGCCCAGGTGCGGGTCGGACATGATCTTGAACGCGAGGGCGGCGAGCGGCTCGTCGTCAGAGGCCTGACGGACGATCTTCTCCTCGTCGTTGCCCGGCTTCGTACCCTCGATGCCCTCGATGTCGAGCGGCGACGGCAGGTACTTCACGACCGCGTCGAGCAGGGGCTGGACGCCCTTGTTCTTGAACGCGGAGCCGCAGAAGATCGGGGTGAAGGACGAGTCCAGGGTGCCCTTGCGGATCGCGGCGACCAGCAGCTCCTCGGGGATGTCCTCGCCCTCCAGGGCGAGCTCCATCACCTCGTCGCTGATGTTCGACACGGTGTCGATCAGGGCCTCGCGGTACTCCGCCGCCTGCTCGGCCAGGTCGGCCGGGATCTCGACGGTGTCGTACATCTCGCCCTTGGGGGCGTCGGCCGAGTAGACCAGGGCCTTCATCTTCACCAGGTCGACGACGCCGGTGAAGTCCGACTCCGCGCCGATCGGCAGCTGCATGACCAGCGGGGTGGCGCCGAGGCGGTCCACGATGGTCTGCACGCAGAAGAAGAAGTTGGCGCCCGTGCGGTCCAGCTTGTTGATGAAGCAGATGCGCGGGACGCCGTAGCGGTCAGCCTGCCGCCACACGGTCTCGGACTGGGGCTCGACACCGGCGACGCCGTCGAACACGGTCACGCCACCGTCGAGGACGCGCAGCGAGCGCTCCACCTCGACGGTGAAGTCGACGTGGCCCGGGGTGTCGATGATGTTGATCGTGTTCTCGACACCGTCGAGGGTCCAGTGGCAGGTCGTCGCGGCGGACGTGATGGTGATGCCGCGCTCCTGCTCCTGCTCCATCCAGTCCATGGTGGCAGCGCCATCGTGGACCTCACCGATCTTGTACGAGACACCGGTGTAGAACAGGATCCGCTCGGTGGTGGTGGTCTTGCCCGCGTCGATGTGCGCCATGATCCCGATGTTGCGGACCTTGGCGAGGTCAAGGGAGGTTGCAGCCATGGTGGCTCGTTCTCTCTCTGTCTAGTGACGGGGTTCGGACTACCAGCGGTAGTGCGCGAAGGCCTTGTTGGACTCGGCCATCTTGTGGGTGTCCTCGCGACGCTTCACGGAAGCGCCCAGGCCGTTGCTGGCGTCGAGGATCTCGTTGAGCAGACGCTCGGTCATGGTCTTCTCGCGACGGGCGCGGGAGTAGCCGACCAGCCAGCGCAGCGCCAGGGTGTTGGCGCGGCCCGGGCGGACCTCGACCGGCACCTGGTAGGTGGCGCCACCGACGCGGCGGGACTTGACCTCGAGGGTCGGCTTGACGTTCTCCAGCGCGCGCTTCAGCGCGACGACCGGGTCGGCGCCGGTCTTCTCGCGGACACCCTCGAGGGCGCCGTAGACGATCCGCTCGGCGGTGGAGCGCTTGCCGTGCAGCAGGATCTTGTTGACCAGCGAGGTCACCAGCGGGGAGCCGTAGACCGGGTCGATGATGACCGGGCGCTTCGGGGCGGGGCCCTTACGAGGCATTCTTACTTCTCCTTCTTGGCGCCGTAGCGGCTGCGAGCCTGCTTGCGGTTCTTGACACCCTGGGTGTCGAGCGAACCGCGGATGATCTTGTAGCGGACACCAGGAAGGTCCTTCACACGACCACCGCGGACCAGCACGATGGAGTGCTCCTGCAGGTTGTGGCCCTCGCCCGGAATGTAAGCGGTGACCTCGATCCCGCTGGTGAGGCGCACACGGGCGACCTTGCGGAGAGCCGAGTTCGGCTTCTTCGGGGTGGTCGTGTACACACGCGTGCAGACGCCGCGACGCTGGGGCGAACCCTTCAGTGCGGGCGTCTTGTTCTTCTCGACCTTGTCCTGCCGGCCCTTTCGGACCAGCTGCTGGATCGTAGGCACCGTTTCTCCGTTTTCTGTGTGCCAAGGCTTGGTGGAACTAACCTGCGGTATGGCCCCCACTCACCGACCCACGCGGTCGGGCGTGTTGGGCCTTCTTCGGGGGAAGAATCACGGAATCCCGAGCTGAGCTGCGGCTACGGCACACACCGAGCGGGTGGAGTCTCCGCTGCGGCGGCCGATCTGCTGGCACGCACAAGGACCCGGGCACACCCCAGGCACAAGGTCAGAGCGTACCTAGCGCACAGGCGGCGGTCAAAACAAATGCGGCGCGCCAGGGCGGGCGGCTCCCGGACCGGCTCCTCACCCGGACACCTGCGCGAGCGGGCCGGCCGCGGTACGCCGCGGGGACGGGTGAACGATCCCGCAATGACCGGACTCCGCCTCAGGTGTGCTCGACCGACACCGCCGCCACGACGACCAGCACCGCCAGCAGCGCCCAGCAGGCCACCGAGAACCAGCCCAGCACCAGCCCCGTCACCGCCAGGCTGTCGCCGGCCTCCCGGGTGCGGCGGATCTGCGCCCGGGCCATGTGCCCGGTGATCACGGCGGGCAGGCCGGTGAGGCCGCCGGTGAACAGGCAGAGGCCGCCGAGGATCGCGGAGGCCGTCGCCAGGCCGTTGCGCGGCGGGGGCGGCGCGGGCATGAAGGTCGCCGGGACGGGCGCGCCGAACGGGGCCGCCACCGGGCCGGCCGGCAGGTCGGCCACCAGGGCGGACAGCTGGCCGTAGGTGGCGGCCTGGTGGGCGGTGGCCATCCGGTGCTCGTACTCGGCGGCGGTGAGCCGGCCCTCGGCGTAGGCGGCCTTCAGCACGTCGACGGTGCGCTCGCGGTCGGCGTGCGCGGCACGCATCGCGGACTGCGGCGTCGGCGCCGGCTGCCAGGGCTGCTGCCCGTACGGCACCGGCGATCCCCACTGACCTGCCATCGCGGCCACCTTCCGTTCCCCGCACGGCCCGTGCGCTTCTCAGGATGCAGGACGAATGGCGCGCCCGGGTAGTTGCCGGGCTGCGGTGGGTCGGCGCGCACCGGCGTCCCTTAGGGGCTCAATACCGCCACATGGGGGATGGAAGGAGCACGAAATGATCATAAGGTCGCACAGGGCGCACCCTCGGCACCGCTCCACCCGCCCGGACCGGCCGGCGCCCGTCGGGCCGGCCGCGGACCGACCTCGACAAGGAGACCATCCGCCATGGAGGCGACCACCCCGCCGCCCGCCGTCTCGATCCGCGACCTGTGGAAGCGCTTCGGCGCGCAGACCGCCGTCGCCGGACTCAGCCTCGACCTGCCCGCCGGCTCGTTCATCGGCCTGGTCGGCCCGAACGGCGCCGGCAAGACCACCACGCTGTCCATGGTCACCGGCCTGCTGCGGCCGGACCACGGGACCGTGCTGGTGCACAGCGCCGACGTCTGGCAGGACCCGGTCGCGGTCAAGTCCCGGATCGGCATCCTGCCCGAGGGCCTGCGGATGTTCGAACGGCTCAGCGGGCGCGAACTGCTCCAGTACAACGGGCGGCTGCGCGGCCTGCCCGGGCCCGAGACCGACCGGCGCGCCGAGGAGCTGCTGGCGGTGCTCGACCTGACCGGCTCGGCCGACAAGCTGGTCGCCGACTACTCCACCGGCATGCGCAAGAAGATCGGCCTGGCCGCCGCGCTGCTGCACAACCCCGACGTGCTGTTCCTGGACGAGCCGTTCGAGGGCGTCGACCCGGTGTCCGCGCAGACCATCCGCGGGGTGCTCACCCGGTACGCCGCCTCCGGCTCGACCGTGGTGTTCTCCAGCCACGTGATGGAGCTCGTCGAGTCGCTCTGCGACTGGGTCGCGGTGGTCAACGCCGGGCAGGTGGTGGCCGCCGGGCCGATCGACGAGGTGCGCGGCGAGACCTCGCTGCACCAGGCGTTCCTCGGACTGGTCGGCGTCCGCGAGGACGACGGGCAGTCGCTCGACTGGCTCGGTGGGGGCCACCGGTGAGCACCCCGAGCACCGCCGCCACCACCACCGCCACCAGCGGCGGCGCCGCGGAGGACCGCGCCGTCGTCCGCTCGCTGGTCTCGCTGAAGCTCCGGCTGCTGCGCAACGGGCTGCGGCGCAGCCCCGGGCGGGCCGCCGGCTACCTGATCGGCACCGGCTTCGGACTGCTGTTCGGCCTGTCCGCCGCCGCCGGCCTGGTGGTGCTGCACGGCAAGGAGGGCGCCGCCGACGTCGCCGCGGTGCTGACCGCCGGGCTGACCGTCTGCTGGGCCGCGATGCCGCTGTTCTTCTTCGCCGGCGACGAGAGCGCCGACCCGACCCGGCTCACCATGCTGCCGCTGCGCCCGCGCGCCCTGCTGCGCGGCACCCTGCTCGGCAGCCTGGTCGGGCCCGGCCCGCTGATCGGCCTGCTGATGCTGGCCGGCGCCGCCGTCGCGGCCGGGCGGGGCGCGGCCTCGGCGGTGGTCGCGGTGCTCGCGGTGCCGCTCACCCTGGTGCTGCTGATCGCGCTGACCCGCTCGGTGGCCGCCGCCAACGCCCGGCTGCTGTCCAGCCGGCGCGGCAAGGACTTCGCGATCTTCGGCGGCCTGCTGTTCGCGGTGCTGGTGCAGCTCGGCAACCTGGGCGTGCAGAGCTCGGTCCGCAGCCCCGGCGAGAGCCTCGACCTGTCGGTGCTGCACCCGTACGCCTCGGTGGTGCGGTGGATCCCGCCGGTGTCGGCGATCGACGCGGTGCGCTCCGCCGGCGAGGGCGCCTACCCGGTCGCCGCTCTGCAACTGGCGCTCGCGGCGGGCCTGCTGGTGGTCCTGCTGCGCTGGTGGCTGCGCAGCCTGCAGGACCTGATGGTCTCCGGCGACTCCTCGACGCTGGTGGAGACCTCCTCGGTGCACTCCGGCCGGGCCGCCCGCGGCTGGCGGCTGCTGCCCTCCGGCCGGGCCGGCACGGTCGCCCAGCGGCACCTGCGGTACGCCTGGCGGGAGCCGCGCGCCAAGGCCGCGATCTTCACCGGCATCGGCATGACCTGCGTGATCGCGGCGCTGTCGGTGGTGCAGGGCTGGGGCTCGGTGTACGTGATCGCGATGGGCGGGCTGATGCTCGGCCTGCAGGCCGGCAACCTGTTCGGCATGGACGGCTCCGGGTTCTGGATGGTCGCCGCCACCCTGAGCACCCGTCAGGACGGCCGCGACGAGCTGCGCGGCCGGGTGTCCGCGATCCTCGCCTACGGCGGCGTCGTGCTGGTGCTGCTCGGCCCGGTGGTCGCGGCCGTCACCGGCGGCTGGGCGGACCTCGCGCCGGCGCTGGGCCTGGCGTTCGCGGCGTTCGGCACCAGCATCGGCCTGGGCTGCGTGATCAGTGTGTACGCCCCGTTCGCGCTGCCCGCCGACGGGAACCCGATGCGCAGCGCCGCGCCCGGGCAGAACGGCGTGGTGATGGCCAACGCCTTCGGCTCGATGATCGGCGTCCTGGTGGGCTGCCTGCCGGTCGGCGCGCTGCTCGGCTTCCTGCTGGTGGGCGACCACCCGGCGTGGCCGCTGCTGCCGGTCGGCGTGCTGTACGGCGCGGCGATGGTGCTGCTGGGCATCCGGGTGGCGGCGGGCGGGCTGCTCAAGCGGCTGCCGGAGATCCTCGCCACGGTGATCGAGCGCTGACGCCCCCTCAAGTCGGCCCCGGGCCCGCCGCTATTCTGCGTGCGCGCCCGGGGCCGACCTGCGGGCGGAGGAGGGAACGCCATGGGGAGCCGCATCGCGGCGGCGGCCGGCCCGCAGTACGGCTGGGCCGACAGCCCGCTCTGGACGCAGTCGGTGCTGCCGACGCTGGTGCTGGTGCTGCTGCTGCGGCTGGTCACCGCCGCCGCCGTCCGGCGCAGCCAGCACGGCTGCCGGGCCCGGCTGCTGGGCCGCGACCGGCTGGCGCAGGTCCACTCCCTGTTCGCCGGGGACGCCGTCCGCCGCCGGCAGGAGGTGCGGGCGCTGCGCGCCGCGTACCCGCCGCGGTGGACGGCGTCGGCGGTGGAGCTGGTGCTGCCCGCGTTGCTGGGCGGCGCGCTGACGGTGCTGATGTGGGTCTCCATGCACCGCCACTTCGACGGGCAGGACGCCCTCGACCAGCAGATGGTGCGGGTCACCCCGCCGTGGGTGGCCGCGCACGGGCTGCTCGCGCTGTTCGGCGGCGAGGGCGGACCGGGCGCGGCGCTGACCGGTTCCGTGCTGACGGCGCTGTGGCAGCTGCTGTGGGTCCGCACCCGGGTGCTGGTGCTGCGCACCGGGATGCCGGCCGGCAGCTGGGAGCGGTCCTGGCTGCGCCGCCGCCTGCTGCCGGTGCTCGCCGCCCAGTTCCTGGCGATGACGCTGGTGCTGCCGAACGCCGCGCTGATCGCGCTGGTGGTGTGGCAGCTCTGCTCGCTGCTCGCCGCCCGGGGGCTGCGCCGGCTGCCGGCGGTGGCGGCCGCCGCACCGGTGGCCCCGCCCGCTGCGGCCGCGCCCGGGTTCGCCGCCGGGCCCACCGTGGCGGCCGCGCCCGCGCCGGCCCCGTGCCGACGGCGCGCGGCACCGTGCTCGACGCCGGCCGGCCGCCGGAGGTGGAGGCCGGGCCGCTGCCGGCCGGGGCGCCCGCCGCGATCGGGGCGTACCGGCTGCTCGGGCTGATCGGCTCCGGCGGCTTCGGCACCGTCTACCTGGCGCGGCGTCAGGGCTCGGCGACGGTGGTCGCGTTGAAGACCCTGCACGCGGGGACGGCCCACGACGAGGAGCTGAACCGCCGGTTCGCGAACGAGGCGCGGGTGCTGGCGCAGGCGCCCGCCGCGCACACCGCCCGGGTGCTGGACACCGGCGTCGCCGACGGCGTCCCGTTCATCGCGATGGAACTGCTGGACGGCCGTCCGCTCCAGGCGCTGCTGCGCGAGCGCGGCACGCTCGGCGATCCGGCGGCGCTGCGGGCGCTCGCGGTGGCGCTGGCCCTCGCGCTGGACGCGCTGCACGCCCGGCGGCTGGTGCACCGGGACCTCAAGCCGTCCAACATCATGATGACCAGCGACGGCCCGAAGCTGCTGGACTTCGGCATCTCGCTGATGGTCGACCACACCCGGCTCACCCGGACCGGCGGCATGGTCGGCACGCCGGTCTTCATGGCGCCGGAGCAGCTGGCCGAGGGGCCGGTCGGCCCGGCCGCGGACGTCTGGGCGTGGGCCTGCTGCCTGGTGGGCGCGGCGCACGGCGACAGTCCGTTCGCCACCGCCAACCCGTACGCCGTCTACCACCGGATCGTCCACGAGGAGCCCGACCCGGCCGGGCTCGCCGCCGTCCGCGCGCTGGACCCGGCGCTGGCGGAGGTGGTGGAGCTCGCCCTCGCCAAGGACCTCGCCGTCCGGCCCGCCGACGGGGCGGCGCTGCTGGCGCTGCTCACCGCGGCCGGCGGCCCGGCGGACCACCAGGTCGCCCGCGGCTGGGACGCCCTGGTCGGCTGACCCGGCTCGCCGGACGGTGCGCTCCGGCATCATGGGGAGCGTCCCTCCCCCGCGCCCCAGGAAGCAGGAACCACCGTGACCAGCACCGATCAGCCCGTGGACGAGCTGCTGGCGGAGGCGGTGGGCCGGGTGGTCGGGGCGCCGCCCGGCGGGCTGGAGTACGCGGTGGACGGGGCGGCGTCGCTGCTGGCGGCGTCCGCGGACCGGTGGCCGCTGGTGAGCCGGGCGCTGCTGGGCTTCGCGGAGCGGTCGGTGGGCCGGTGCTGGGCGGCGGGCTGGCGGCCCGCCGACCTGGTGCGGGTCGCGCGGCGCGAGCTGGGCCCGGTGCAGGTCGCCCTGGCGGTGGACCTGATCGCCGCGGAGAGCCGCCGGCACCCGGCCGCGTCGCTGGACCGCCGCTGGCGGGACCAGCTGCGCGAGCTGGACGCGGAGCCGTGGTGGCCGTCCGACGAGGCGTACCTGCAGGCGTTCGCGGAGCGGCACCGGCTGGACCGGTTCGCGCTGGCCACGGCGGCGCTGGAGCTGCTGCGGGTGTGGGCGCTGCTGCCGCCGGTCCAGCCGGTGGGCCCGGCGCCGGGGCAGTCCGCGCCGCGGGTGAGCGCGCCGCGCAGCGGGAGCCGCGGATGCTGGGGCGGATCCGGGCGCTGCTGGCGAAGGCCGAGTCGACGGGCTTCCCGGAGGAGGCGGAGGCGCTGACCGCGAAGGCGCAGGAGCTGATGGCCCGTCACTCCATCGACGAGGCGCTGCTGTCGGCCGGCGGCCCTTCGGCGGACGAGCCGGCCGCGCTGCGGATCGGCGTGGACAACCCGTACGAGGGCCCGAAGACGATGCTGCTGGACGCGGTGGCGGCGGCGAACCGGTGCCGGGTGGTGTGGGCGAAGGAGTTCGGGTTCTGCACCCTGATCGGCTTCGACGCCGACCTGGACGCCGTCGAGCTGCTGTACACCTCGCTGCTGGTGCAGGCGACCTCGGCGATGCAGCGGGCCGGCAGCCGCAAGCACAAGGACGGGGCGGCGCGGACGAAGGCGTTCCGGCAGTCCTTCCTGGTGGCGTACGCGGCGCGGATCCGCGAGCGGCTGGCGGAGGCCACCGAGCGGGCCACCGAGGACGCGGCGGCCGGGCGGCCGGCCGAGCCCGCGGGCGACGGCGGGCCGAGGGCGGGGCGCTGCCGGTGCCGACCCCGGACGGCGGGCTGCTGCCGGTACTGGCGGCCCGGGCCGAGGCGGTGGACGACGCGGTTGGCAGGATGTTCCCGAAGCTCGTGTCGCAGCGGGTGCGGGTGAGTGACGGCGAGGGCTGGGTCGAGGGCCGGGCCGCCGCCGACCGGGCCACGCTGCACCGGGGTTCGGGACGGATCGAGCGCTGACAGGTCGTCAGGGCGCACACGACGAGGGGGGACCACGGTGGAGTTCACCGAGCGGGCACGCGGATCGCTGCTGGGCGGCGCACTGGGCGACGCGCTGGGCTGGCCGATCGAGTTCATGCACCTGGACGCCATCCGGCGGCAGCACGGCGGGGCGGGCCTGACCGACCTGGCGGACGCCGACCGCGGCGGCCAGGTCACCGACGACACCCAGATGACGCTGTTCACCGCGGAGGGCCTGCTGCGCGGCGGCCGCCGCGAGGACCTGCACGCCGCGTACCGCCGCTGGTTCCACACCCAGCGGATGCCCGGCCCGGTGAGCTCCCCGGACGGCTGGCTGGCCGGGCAGGACTTCCTGTACGCCTCGCGGGCCCCGGGCAACGCCTGCATGACCGGCGTGGTGCTGGACTACCGGGACGCCGCGCCGTTCGGCCAGGAGGGCCCGGTCAACCCGCAGTCGAAGGGCTGCGGCACGGTGATGCGCTCCGCGCCGTTCGGCCTGGCCGGGCTGGGCCCCGACGAGGCGTTCCGGCGCGCGGCCGACGCGGCGCAGCTGACGCACGGTCACCCGACGGGCTACCTGGCGGCGGGGGCGTTCGCCGCGCTGATCGAGCGGGTGGCGGCCGGGATGCCGCTGCCGGCCGCGGTGGACGCGACGCTGGCGCAGCTGGCGACGATGCCCTCGCACGCGGAGACCACGGAGGCGCTGCGCCGCGCGGTGCGGGTGGCCGCGGAGGGCCCGGGCTCGGCGGAGGGCGTGGAGCGGGTCGGCATGGGCTGGGTCGCCGAGGAGTGCCTGGCCGTCGCGGTGTACGCGGCGCTGGCCGCGCCGGACGCCCGTTCGGCGCTGGTGCTGTCGGTGAACCACTCCGGCGACAGCGACTCCACCGGAGCGGTCTGCGGCAACCTGGTCGGCGCGCTGTACGGCCTGTCCGGCCTGCCGGCCGACTGGTGCGCGCTGGTCGAGGGCCGCGAGGTCCTGCTGCAGGTGGCCGACGACCTGGCCGCGCTCGCCCGCGGCGACCGTGCGGCGCTGGGCGACCGCTACCCGCTGCCGGTCCGGTGACCGGGTGGCGCTGAGCCTGGAGAAGGTGTCGGCCGCCGCGCCGGGCCTCGTCGACCTGTACAAGTCCGCCCGGGTGAGCCTGGTGAAGAGCGGCCTCCAGCACGTCCGGGCGGCCGTCTACCTGGTGCTGGACCGGTCCGGTTCGATGCGGCCGTACTACCGGTCCGGGGCGGTGCAGCACTTCGCCGAGCAGGTGCTGGCGCTCTCCGCGCACCTGGACGACGACGGGCGGGTGCCGGTGGTGTTCTTCTCCACCGGCGTGGACGGCGTCGCCGAGATCTCGCTCGACGACCACCGGGACCGGATCGGCCGCCTGCACGCCTCGTACGGGCACATGGGCCGGACCGACTACCACGCGGCGATGAAGGCGGTCGTCCGGCACTACCAGCTCTCCGGCGCCACCGACCCGGCCCTGGTCGTGTTCCAGACCGACGGCGGCCCGAGTTCGCGCGCGGCGGCCCGGGACATGCTCTGCCTGGCCGCCGAACTCCCGATCTACTGGCAGTTCGTGGGGTTCGGCGACCCGGCCGACCAGGAGTTCGCGTTCCTCCGCCGGCTCGACGAGCTGCCCGTGCCCGCCCGGCGGCCGGTCGACAACGCGGGCTTCTTCCCGGCCGGCCGGGACCCGCGGTCCCGGACCGACGCCGAGCTGTACGACCAGTTGCTGGCCGGGTTCCCGGAGTTCCTGGCCGCCGTCCGGCCCGCCGGCTGACCGGCCGTCAGTCCCAGAGGGCGCCGAAGGCCAGCAGTTCCTCGCGGTACTCGATCCGGTCGACCCAGTCGGCCGGCCAGGCGCCCTCGCCGTGCCGGGCGCCGGCGAACGCGCCGGCCAGGCAGGCCAGCGAGTCGGAGTCGCCGGAGGAGACGGCGGCCCGGCGGACGGCGGCGACCGGGTCGTCGGGGAGCAGCAGGAAGCACAGCAGCGCGGTGGCGAAGGCCTCCTCGGCGACCCACCCGGCGCCGGTGCGCTCGCACGGATCGGCGTCGAGTTCGCCGGCGGCGAGTGCGGCGTCCAGCCGGTCGAGGGTCCGCAGGCACTCGTCCCAGCCACGGGCGATGAATTCCTCGGGCGAGCCGAAGTGGTCGCGGGTGGAGAGGTCGCCGAGCCAGAACTCGTCGTAGCGGGTGCGCTGTTCGACGGCGTGGGCGCGCAGGCGGGCGGGCAGCTCGGTCGGTTCGACGCCCTGGGCCAGCCAGCGGACGGTGAACGCGGTGAGCTCGCTGGCGGCCAGCGCCGTGGGGTGGCCGTGGGTGAGGCCGGACTGCAACTGGGAGGCGCCGGACACCTGCTGGTCCGTCAATTCCCTTACCAGGCCGAGCGGGGCGACCCGCATGTTCGCGCCGCAGCCCTTGGAGCCGAGGTCGGACGCGTCCTGCCAGGGCCGGCCGGTGGACAGCCGGAAGCAGGACCGCAGGCAGGTCATTCCGGGGGCCCGGTCGTTGTCCGGCGAGCGCCACCAGTCCACGAACTCCTCGCGCAGCGGCAGTTCGAGGCGCAGCGGGACGAGCGGGCCCTCGGCGAGGGCGGCGCGCAGGGCGCGGGCGAGCGCCAGGGTCATCTGGGTGTCGTCGGTGACCTTGGCCTTCTTCGGCAGCGGGAGCTGTCGCCAGTCGGCGCTGAGCAGCCCGATCTCCTGCATGGTCAGGAACTCGGTGCGCTTGCCGAGAGCGTCGCCGATCGCCAGCCCCAGCATCGCCCCGGTCGCCCGCCCCATGACACGCCCCTCAGATCTCGACCAGCAGTTCCTCCAGTCCGCGGATCACGTAGCCGGGGCGCCACTCGGGCTCGCGCACCAGCGACAGCCCGGGGGCCCTGCGAAGCAGTGCGCCGTAGGACTCGGTGAGTTCCAGTCTGGCAAGCGGCGCGCCGAGACAGAAGTGGATTCCCGCACCGAAGGTGATGTGCGGGTTGTCGGTGCGGCCCAGGTCGAGCCGGTCCGGGTCGGCGAAGCGCTCGGGGTCGCGGTTGGCGGAGCCGAACAGCAGCGCCACCTCGGCGCCGCGCGGGATGTGCACGCCGCCGACCTCGATGTCCTCCAGCACCCAGCGTTCGAACATCTGCAGCGGGGTGTCGTAGCGCATCAACTCCTCGACGGCGGTGGGCAGCAGTTCGTCCACCGCGCCGCGCAGCCGGGCGAGTTCGCCGGGGTTGCGGAGCAGCGCCCACCAGCCGTTGCCGGTGGTGTTGACGGTCGCCTCGTGGCCGGCGTTCAGCAGCAGCACGCAGGTGGAGATCATCTCCTGCTCGCTGAGCACCTGCCCGTCCTCGACGGCGCGGGCCAGCGCGCTGATCAGGTCGGTGCCGGGCTGCTCGCGCCGACGGCGGATCAGCTCCCGCAGGTAGGCGGAGAATTCGAGGCTGGCGGTGACCGCGCGGCGGGCGGTGTCCTCGTCCGGATTGAGTTCGAACATTCCGGTGATGTCGGCCGACCAGGGCCGCAGCAGGTGCCGGTCCGACTCCGGGACGCCGAGCATCTCGGCGATCACGGCGACCGGCAGCGGCTCGGCGACCTGCGCGATCAGGTCGCCGCCGCCGTCGGCGAGCAGGCCGTCGACCAGTTCCCCGGCGAGCCGGCGCACGGTCGGGCGCAGCTCCTCCACCATCCGCGGCGTGAACGCCTTGGAGACCAGCCGCCGGATCCGGGTGTGGTCCGGGCCCTCCAGGTCCAGCAGGCCGTGGTCGTTGAGGGTGTGGAACGCCTCGTGCGCCGGGTTCGGCTCGGGCTGCCCGAACTCCCGGTGGCTGAACCGGTGCGTGTAGGTCCGGCCCAGCCGCCGGTCCCGCAGCAGCGAACTGACGTCCGCGTAGCGGGATATCAGCCACTGGTCGGTCGGCTCGTAGTGGACGACCGGCGACTGCTCGCGCAGCGCGGCGTACGCCGGGTACGGGTGGGCCACGAACGCGGCCGACCACGGGTCGAAGTCGTCGATCGCCATTGATCTTCTCCCTGCTCGTCGGACCGCCATCGTAAGCAGCCCGACCTGCGGTTTTCGATCAACCCCGGGCCAGGTCCCCGTTCACCAGCCGCTCCACCAGCTTCGGCAGCGCCTGCGAGATCGGCTCCCGGACCACCTCGTGCGCGGCCCAGTCCCACGGCGTGGGCTCGCCGTTCACCACGATCAGCTTCGCGTCGTGCTCCAGCGCGATCCGCGGCAGCAGCGCCGCCGGGTGCACCTGCAGCGAACTGCCCACCGCCAGGAACACCTGGCACGCCTTGGCGATCGCGTCGGCCTGCTCCAGCACCCGCTCGTCCAGCGCCTCGCCGAACATCACGGTGCGCGGCCGCAGCACCCCGCCGCACTGCTCGCACGCCGGATCGGCCTCGCCCGCCTCGACCCGCTCCAGCGCCGCCGCCATCGGGCCGGTCACCCGGCACCGGACGCACTGCACCTCGGCGGCGGTGCCGTGCAGCTCGATCACCTTCCGGGCCGTCAGCCCGGCCGCCTGGTGAAGGCCGTCCACGTTCTGGGTCAGCACCCGCATCGGCACGCCCGAGCGTTCCAGCTCGACCAGCGCCAGGTGCCCGGCGTTCGGCTTCGCGCCCACCGCGCCGGCGTCCCGCCGCATCAGCCAGGACCGGCGGCGCACCTCCGTGCTGGCCAGGTACGGGCCGATCGTCACCAGTTCCTGCGCGCTCGGATCGCGCTGCCAAAGCCCTTGCGGGCCGCGGTAGTCGGGAATCCCCGAGTCCGTGGAGATCCCCGCCCCCGTCAACACCGCCACCAGCGGACGCTTCTCGCTCATGCCCCGGACGGTACGGCCCGCAGCCCGTTCCGACCACCGGTTATCACCGGCAGGAACGCCACCAGGTACAGCACCGCGCCGACCGACAGGAAGTTCAGCGACGCCCCCATCAGCACCGTCCCCACCACCACCAGCACCGGACTCCACCAGCGCACCACCCGACGTGCCGTCAGCCTGACCAGCAGCGCAACCAGTCCGACGTACAGCAGCATCGGCACCGCCGTGTACACCAGCGGCATCACCCCCGGCACCGACTGCACCCGGTCGAACAGCACCGACCGCGCCGCGACGTCCTCGGCGACGGCGTTCGCCCACAGGTCGATCCCGCTCTGCACCATCCCCGCCAGCACCCCGGCGAGACCCGCCCCCAGCCAGACCCGGCCCACACCCCCGCCGGCCCCGAGCCGCCACAGCTCCACCAGGCCCGCGCCCATCAGCACCAGCCCTGCGAACAGCGCGAGATGCCCGATCGTCCAGCCCGGCCCCGTCCCCCGCGAGCCCGGCACCAGCCGGACCGCCCCGTACACCGCGAGCAGCCCCGTCGACCAGCCCAGCGCCCGACGCCCCGTCACCATCGCCCAACCCCCTTGTGAGAGTGCCTTCTCCGACACCCCCAACCCTGCCGCGACGGCCTGCGGCGCAACTCCCCCGCCACGGTGAACCGCGCCCCTCCCTCTCCGGAGGGAAGGGAGAACCCCGACAGGGTCGCCGAGGGCGCGCAGCCTCACTCGCCCGCCGTGACCGCCCCCGCCTCGTACGCGAAGACCACCGCGTGCACCCGGTCCCGGAGGCCGAGTTTCTGCAGGAGGTTGCTGACGTGCGTCTTGACGGTGTGTTCGCTGACCACCAGGTCCGCGGCGATCTCCGCGTTGGACATGCCCCGGGCGACGAGCCGCAGCGTCTCCAGCTCCCGGGCGGTGAGGGAGCCGAGGAGGAGGCTCAGCGGTCGGGACACCGCCAGCGCGCCGCCGGCCTTCCGCGCGGTGACCTCGCCGATGACGCGGCGGGTGACGGAGGGCGCGAGCAGGGCTTCGCCGGAGTTGACGACCCGGACGGCGTGGGCGAGGTCGTCACGGCGGACGTCCTTGAGCAGGAACCCGCTCGCCCCGGCGTACAGCGCGTCGAAGACGTAGTCGTCGACGTCGAAGGTGGTCAGCATGATGACCTTGCAGCGCGGGAACTCGGCGCAGACCCGCCGGGCGGCCTCCAGGCCGTCCATGACGGGCATCCGGACGTCGAGCAGCAGGACGTCGGGGTCGTGGGTGCGGACGGCGTCGATCGCCTGCTGTCCGTCGCCGGCCTCGGCGACGACCTCGATGTCGGGCTGGGCGTCGAGGATCATGCCGAAGCCGGCGCGGACCAGTTCCTGGTCGTCGGCGATCACCACTCGTACGGTCATCTCGGGTTCCTTCCTCAGGCGTTGAGCGGCAGGACGGCGGCCACCCGGTAGCCCCGGCCGTCCGGTCGGGGCCCGGTCTCGGCGCTGCCGCCGCAGGCGGCCGCGCGTTCCCGGATGGAGAGCAGGCCGCGTCCGCCGGAGCGTCCGTCGACGCCGATGCCGGCCGGGACGCGGGGCCCGGTTCCGTCGTCGGCGACGTCGACGGTGAGGGTGGCGCCGTCGCGCACCTCGACCCGGACCACCACCCGGGAGGCCGCGGCGTGCTTGACCACGTTGGTCAGGGCTTCCTGGACGATCCGGTAGGCGGCGGCCTGGACCTCGGCGGGGCCGGTCTCCTCGATGCGGGCGTCGACGGCGACGCCCGCCTCGCGGACCCGGTCGAGCACGCCGCCGAGTTCGGCGAGCCGGGGCTGCGGGGCGAGCGCGGGGGCCGCGCTGTCCTCCTTGAGGACGCCGAGGACCCGCCGGAGCTGCACCATGGCGTCGCGCCCGGAGTCGGCGATGGCGTCGAAGGCGCGGATCGCCCGCTCGGGGCTGCTGTGCACGACCAGCGGGCCGGCCTCGGCCTGGACGACCATCAGCGAGACGGCGTGGGCGAGGATGTCGTGCATCTCGCGGGCGATCCGGGCGCGTTCCTCGCCGACCGCCCGCGCCGCGTCGCTGGCGGCGCGCAGTCCGGCCTGCCGGGCGCGTTCCGCCTCCACGCCGGCCAGCCGGCGCAACTCCCGTACCAGCGAGCCGAAGACGAAGCTGCCGACGGACACCACCATGCTGAACAGCATGCCGCTGAAGGAGCGGGTGCCGATCACGTTGCCGAGCACGGTGACGGTCAGCACCACGGCCCGCTGCCAGTCCCGGCCGCGGTCGGCGACGGTGTAGATGGCGACCGCCATGCCGACCTGGATCTGCGGCATGGCGAAGTGCGCGACCACCGACAGCGCCGAGGTGGGCACCGCGCAGAGGCCGAGCACCGCCCAGGGCGCGCGGCTCCGCCACAGCAGCGGCAGCGACCCGGCCAGCGCCAGCGCGTACCCCCACCAGGTGCCGCCCTCGTGCTCCGGGTCGGTGTACACCCCCCACACCCCGACGCCGACGGCGAGCGCGACCAGGGGCCCGTCCACCACCCACGGCCGGGCCCGTCCCCAGGTGAGCAGGCCTTCCGTCCACTTCCCCATTCGCGCATCCTCTCGCATCGCCGTGCGGCCGCCCTCCCCCGCCCGGGCACGCCGAAGGGCGCCCCCGGCCGGGAGCGCCCTCCTTTGACGATGCGTCAATGCCCGGGCGTCACAGCAGCCGCTTGATCTCTCCGCGCGCCCGGTAGAACCCGCCGGACGCGGACTCCCGCACCTCCGCCACCAGGTAGCGCGCGCCGGCCACCCGGACGTCCTTGGGGAACTGCACCCGCCAGGACGGGTCGAAGCCGGGCGAGACCACCCGGACCCGCAGCCGGCTGCCGTCCGCGACGCACTCCACCTCGACGCCGCCGCCGGCCACCGCCGCGGTGACGCTGACGGTCTCCAGCTCCGCGGACGGCAGCACGCGCTCGATCCGGCCGGCGCTCACCTCGGCGGTCGCCGGCAGGCTGCCCTGCTCGGCGGCCTGCACCGCGCCGGGCGAGGCGTCCAGGCAGGCCAGCGAGCCGTCGGTGGTGACCACGTACAGCCGCCCGTCGCGGTACTGCATGCTGTACGCCGAGCCGCAGCCGGTGCCGAGCTTCCACAGCCGGGTGCCGTCCGCGGCGAAGCAGTACACCGAGGAGTGGTTGTCGCCGGCGAACACGTACTCGCCGTCCGGGGAGGCCGCGCAGGAGAACACCGAGGCGTCGCACTTGTACGCGGCGACCTCGGCGCCGTCGGTCTTGCGCAGCCGGTGCACCCAGCCCTGCGAGGTGCCGGCGAACACCTCGTCCCGCTCCTGCCAGCCGAACAGCACCTGGCCCTTGGTGCGGGTGTGCCACAGCTGGTCGCCGCCGCGCTTCGCGTACCGGGCCACGCCCGCCGAGTACCCGTGGTAGACGGATTCGGCGTCGCAGCGCACCATCCAGCCGGAGCGGCCGTCGGCCTGCCGCCGCCACTGGAACTCGTCCTCGTGGTCGACGGTGGTCAGCCCGCCGCGCTCGTCGGCGACGCCGAGCACGCCGTCGTGGATGTCGAGCCAGTAGATGTCGACGTCCTGGGCGATCTCGTACGCCACCCGCGGCACCTTGCCGCCCAGGTCGTACACCTTGCCGTCGTCGCAGCCGGCGTAGATCCACCAGTCGTCGGCGACGATGCACTTGACGCCGTCGGGCAGGCCGAACCGGCCGGTGACCTCGCCGTCCCGGGTCAGCGTGTAGACGTCGCCGCTCTCGTTGCCGACCCAGGCGTGCTCCTCGCCGACGTACACCCCGAATGCCGGCGAGCCGGAGCGGAAGCGCCACAGCATCGGCGCCTGGCGGGCGGTGGAGCGCGTCGAGGTGATCTGGCGGCGCGTCACCGAGCGGCGCTGGCGCACTCCCTGGACGGCCGGCGCGTAGCCCTTGCGGACCTTCTCGCCGATCTTCTTGGCGGCCTGCGCGGCGGCCTTCTCGGCGCTCGCGCACACCGTGGTCTTGGTGGTGCCCGGCTCGCCGATCCGGCCGTAGCGGATCGTCAGCTCCGCCTCCCTGACCGTGACTTCGTAGAACTTGTGGGCACTCCCCTGGTCCTCGGAGAGTTCCAGGTAGGTCACCTGCGGGTCCGCGGAAACGGTGGCAGACATGGCCGACGCCCCTTTCGGGCACAGAGTTCGGGGGGTGCCGGCGGAGCCCTCGCCACCTGCCGACAACCCTCAATCTAGGCCCTGCCACCGACAGTTGGCCCCCGTCAGACGGCGGAGACCTGCACCCCGCCGCTCGCCGCCTTCGCGACCAGGACGTGCGGCGCCCCGCTGACCGACGGCAGCTTCACCTCGGTGCCGCCGCTGTCGGCGTGCGCGTCCACCTGGTACTGCTGCCCGGACGGCACCTTCAGCTGCACCCCGCCCGAGTCGGTGGACAGCTCCGCCCGGGCCGGCGCCTCGGCGAACCGCGCCTCCACCCCGCCGGAGGTCACCGCCAGCTTCACGTTCTTCGACTTCAGCCCGGTGGCGCTGATCCCGCCGGAGGTCACCTCGGCGTCGACGTCTCCCGCCACGTCGTGCAGCTGGATGCCGCCGCTGGTCTGGGAGAGCTTCAGCCGGGTGCCGGCCGGGACGTGCACCTCGTAGCCGATCCCGCAGCCGGAGCACGAGTAGGTCAGCGTCAGCACCCCGTCCTTGAGCACGTGGCTGCCCTGCGGCTCCTCGTCGTCCCAGGCCCGCTTCTCCACCACCCGCACCGGGCCGTCCGCGACCCGCACGTCGATCCCGCCGCTGGTCCCCTCGACCACCAGCTCGCTCACCTGACCGGGCACCTCGTACGACACCGTCTTGTGCTGCTGGTCCCACGGCCCGCAGCCCACCGCACCGGCCACCAGCAGTCCCGCGACCGCCGCCGCCCCCATGATCCGCCGCACCGCGGCCTCCTTTCGACGTGCCCCAGTCTGCCGCCCGCCGCGGCCGCCCCGCCTCCCTCCACGGAGTGGTTCGCGGGCCTCCGTCCCCAGGGGGATCCCCTAGGTGAAACGCCGCAGGGCGGCCACCCCGAGTGGGGTGACCGCCCTGCGGTTCAGCCTGCTGATCAGCCGGTGTACGGACCGTAGTCGTAGTCGTCCAGCGGGACGGCCTGACCGGAGCCCGCGCCGAACGGCGACAGGTCGTAGTCGTCGTAGCCGACGGCCGAGTACATCGCGGCCTTGGCCTCCTCGGTCGGCTCGACCCGGATGTTGCGGTAGCGGGGAAGACCCGTACCGGCCGGGATGAGCTTACCGAGGATGACGTTCTCCTTGAGGCCCAGCAGCGGGTCCGACTTGGCGTGGATCGCCGCGTCGGTGAGCACCCGGGTCGTCTCCTGGAAGGAGGCGGCCGACAGCCAGGACTCGGTGGCCAGCGAGGCCTTGGTGATACCCATCAGCTGCGGACGGCCGGAGGCGGGGTGACCGCCCTCGGACACCACGCGACGGTTCTCCTGCTCGAAGCGGCCGCGCTCGACCAGCTCGCCCGGCAGCAGCTCGGCGTCGCCCGACTCGATGATCGTCACGCGGCGGAGCATCTGCCGGATGATGATCTCGATGTGCTTGTCGTGGATCGACACACCCTGCGAGTTGTAGACCTTCTGGACTTCGGCGACCAGGTGGATCTGGACGGCACGCTGGCCCATGATCCGCAGCACGTCGTGCGGGTTGGTGGCGCCGACGGTCAGCTTCTGGCCGACCTCGACCGCCTCGCCCTCGCTGACCAGCAGCTTGACGCGCTTGGAGACCGGGTAGGCGATCTCGTCCGTGCCGTCGTCGGGGGTGACGACGACCTTGCGGGTCTTCTCGGTGTCCTCGATGCGGACCCGGCCCTGCGCCTCCGAGATCGGGGCGACACCCTTCGGGGTGCGCGCCTCGAAGAGCTCGACGACACGCGGCAGACCCTGGGTGATGTCGTCACCGGCCACACCACCGGTGTGGAAGGTACGCATGGTCAGCTGGGTACCGGGCTCACCGATGGACTGGGCGGCGATGATGCCGACCGCCTCACCGATGTCGACCAGCTTGCCGGTGGCCAGCGAGCGGCCATAGCAGAAGGCACAGGTGCCGACCGCCGACTCACAGGTCAGGATCGAGCGGACCTTGACCTCGCTGACGCCGTGGCGGATCAGCTCGTCCATCAGGACGTCGCCGAGGTCCGTGTTGGCGGTCGCGATCAGCTTGCCGTCGACGGTGATGTCCTCGGCGAGCATGCGGGCGTACACGCTGGTCTCGACGTCGTCGGCCTTGCGCAGCACGCCGTCCGCGCCGACCGAACCGATCGACAGCTTGAGGCCGCGCTCGGTGCCGCAGTCCTCCTCGCGGATGATCACGTCCTGCGAGACGTCCACCAGACGACGGGTCAGGTAACCCGAGTCGGCGGTGCGCAGCGCGGTGTCGGCCAGACCCTTACGGGCACCGTGGGTGGAGATGAAGTACTCCAGCACGGACAGGCCCTCACGGAACGAGGCCTTGATGGGACGCGCGATGGTCTCGTTCTTCGCGTTCGACACCAGACCACGCATACCGGCGATCTGACGCATCTGCATCATGTTTCCGCGGGCGCCCGAGTCGACCATCATGAAGATGGGGTTCGTCTTCGGGAAGTTCGCGGCCATCGCGTCGGCGACCTCGTTGGTCGCGCGGGTCCAGATGCCGACCAGCTCGGACTTGCGCTCGTTGTCCGTGATCAGACCGCGCTCGTACTGCTTCTGGACCTTCTCCGCCTGCGCCTCGTAGCCCTCCAGGATGGCGGGCTTGCTCGGCGGGACGATGACGTCCGAGATCGAGACGGTGACACCGGAACGGGTCGACCAGTGGAAGCCGGCCGCCTTCAGGTTGTCGAGCGCCGCGGCGACGACGACCTTCGGGTAGCGCTCGGCGAGGTCGTTGACGATCGCCGACAGCTGCTTCTTGCCGACCTCGTAGTCGACGAACGGGTAGTCCTCGGGCAGCAGCTCGTTGAAGAGCGCGCGGCCCAGGGTCGTGGTGATCCGGAACGGCTCACCCTCGGTCCAAGTCGGCTGGCCCTCCTCGTCGACCGGAGCGACCCAGCCGCGCGGCGGCACGGTGCCGGCCGGCAGGCGCAGGTCGATCGGGGCCTGGACGTCCAGCTCGCGGGCGTCGAAGGCCATGATCGCCTCGGCGGTCGAGGAGAAGGAACGGCCCTTGCCCTTGACCTCCTCGCGGTCCGAGGTGAGGAAGAACAGGCCCAGCACCATGTCCTGGGTCGGCATGGTGACGGGGCGACCGTCGGCCGGCTTCAGGATGTTGTTCGAGGACAGCATCAGGATGCGGGCCTCGGCCTGCGCCTCCGCGGAGAGCGGCAGGTGGACGGCCATCTGGTCACCGTCGAAGTCCGCGTTGAACGCGGTGCAGACGAGCGGGTGGATCTGGATGGCCTTGCCCTCGACCAGCTGCGGCTCGAAGGCCTGGATGCCGAGGCGGTGCAGGGTGGGCGCACGGTTCAGCAGCACCGGGTGCTCGGCGATGACCTCTTCGAGGACGTCCCACACCACGGGGCGGGCGCGCTCGACCATGCGCTTCGCCGACTTGATGTTCTGCGCGTGGTTCAGGTCGACCAGGCGCTTCATCACGAACGGCTTGAAGAGCTCCAGCGCCATGGCCTTCGGCAGACCGCACTGGTGCAGCTTGAGCTGCGGGCCGACGACGATGACCGAACGGGCCGAGTAGTCGACTCGCTTGCCGAGCAGGTTCTGGCGGAAACGACCCTGCTTGCCCTTCAGCATGTCGCTGAGGGACTTCAGCGGGCGGTTGCCCGGGCCGGTGACCGGACGGCCGCGACGGCCGTTGTCGAACAGCGCGTCGACGGCCTCCTGCAGCATGCGCTTCTCGTTGTTCACGATGATCTCGGGCGCGCCGAGGTCGAGAAGCCGCTTCAGGCGGTTGTTGCGGTTGATGACGCGGCGGTACAGGTCGTTCAGGTCGGAGGTGGCGAAGCGGCCACCGTCGAGCTGGACCATCGGACGCAGGTCCGGCGGGATCACCGGGACGCAGTCGAGCACCATGCCCTTGGGCTTGTTGCTGGTCTGCAGGAAGGCGGAGACGACCTTGAGGCGCTTGAGCGCACGGGTCTTCTTCTGGCCCTTGCCGGTGCGGATGATCTCGCGGAGGCGCTCGGCCTCCTCGCCCAGGTCGAAGGACTCCAGGCGGTCCTTGAGGGCCGCCGCGCCCATCGAGCCGGAGAAGTAGGTGCCGAAGCGGTCGCGCAGCTCGCGGTAGAGCAGCTCGTCGCCCTCCAGGTCCTGGACCTTGAGGTTCTTGAAGCGGGCCCACACCTCGTCCAGGCGGTCGATCTCGCGCTGGGTGCGGTCGCGGAGCTGCTTCATCTCGCGCTCGGCGCCCTCGCGCACCTTGCGGCGCACGTCGGCCTTGGCGCCCTCGGCCTCGAGCTCGGCCAGGTCGGCCTCGGCCTTCTTGGCCCGGGCCTCCAGGTCGGCGTCGCGACGGTTCTCGATCTGCTGGCGCTCGACCGAGACGTGCGCCTCCAGGGACGGGAGGTCGCGCTGGCGGCGCTCGTCGTCCACCCAGGTGATCATGTAGGCGGCGAAGTAGATGACCTTCTCGAGGTCCTTCGGCGCCAGGTCGAGCAGGTAGCCGAGACGCGACGGCACACCCTTGAAGTACCAGATGTGGGTGACCGGGGCGGCCAGCTCGATGTGGCCCATCCGCTCACGGCGCACCTTGGCGCGGGTCACCTCGACGCCGCAGCGCTCACAGATGATGCCCTTGAAGCGGACGCGCTTGTACTTGCCGCAGTAGCACTCCCAGTCCCGGGTGGGACCGAAGATCTTCTCGCAGAAAAGGCCGTCCTTTTCCGGCTTCAGCGTGCGGTAGTTGATGGTCTCCGGCTTCTTCACCTCGCCGTGCGACCACTGGCGGATGTCGTCGGCGGTGGCCAGGCCGATGCGGAGCTCGTCGAAGAAGTTGACGTCAAGCACTGGTCGTCAAGCCCTCTTTCGTGAATCGAGAGTCTGTCTGTTGGTCTGAGGGGGGCCTGGGGGCGGGCCGGCTGCCTTCTCAGGGGCAGCCGGCCCGACCTCCGTCAGACCTCTTCGACGCTGCTCGGCTCGCGCCGGGACAGGTCAATGCCGAGCTCCTCGGCGGCGCGGAACACGTCCTCGTCGCTGTCGCGCATCTCGATGGACTGGCCGTCCGAGGACAGCACCTCCACGTTGAGGCAGAGCGACTGCATTTCCTTGATGAGGACCTTGAAGGACTCGGGAATGCCGGGCTCGGGGATGTTCTCGCCCTTGACGATGGCCTCGTAGACCTTCACACGGCCGAGGACGTCGTCGGACTTGATGGTGAGCAGCTCCTGCAGCGCGTACGCGGCGCCGTATGCCTCAAGGGCCCACACCTCCATCTCACCGAAGCGCTGACCACCGAACTGCGCCTTACCACCGAGCGGCTGCTGGGTGATCATCGAGTACGGGCCGGTCGAACGGGCGTGCAGCTTGTCGTCGACCAGGTGGTGCAGCTTGAGGATGTACATGTAGCCGACCGAGATCGGCATCGGGAACGGCTCGCCGGAGCGGCCGTCGAACAGCCGGGCCTTGCCGGTGGAGTTCACCAGGCGCTCACCGTCACGGGTGAGGGTGGTGTTGTCCAGCAGGCCGGTGATCTCGTCCTCGCGGGCGCCGTCGAACACCGGGGTGGCGAGGTTGGTGCCGCCCTCGACGGTGTCCGCGCCGATCGCCTGCAGGCGCTTGGCCCACTCGTCGGCGAGGCCGGAGACGTCCCAGCCCTGCTTGGCGAGCCAGCCGAGGTGGATCTCCAGCACCTGTCCCGGGTTCATTCGGGACGGCACACCCAGCGGGTTCAGGATGATGTCGACCGGGGTGCCGTCCTCCAGGAACGGCATGTCCTCGACCGGCAGGATCTTGGAGATGACACCCTTGTTGCCGTGACGGCCGGCCAGCTTGTCACCGTTGGTGATCTTGCGCTTCTGGGCGACGTAGACGCGGACCAGCTGGTTCACGCCGGGGGGAAGCTCGTCGCCCTCCTCGCGGTCGAAGACGCGGACGCCGATGACCTTGCCGGACTCACCGTGCGGCACCTTCAGCGAGGTGTCGCGGACCTCACGGGCCTTCTCACCGAAGATCGCGCGGAGCAGGCGCTCCTCCGGGGTCAGCTCGGTCTCACCCTTCGGGGTGACCTTGCCGACCAGGATGTCGCCGGTGACGACGTCGGCGCCGATCCGGATGATGCCGCGCTCGTCGAGGTCGGCGAGGACCTCCTCGGAGACGTTCGGGATGTCCCGGGTGATCTCCTCGGGGCCCAGCTTGGTGTCGCGGGCGTCGACCTCGTGCTCCTCGATGTGGATCGAGGAGAGGACGTCGTCCTGCACGAGGCGCTGCGACAGGATGATCGCGTCCTCGTAGTTGTGGCCCTCCCAGGACATGAACGCCACCAGGAGGTTCTTGCCGAGGGCCATCTCGCCCTCGTCGGTGCACGGGCCGTCGGCCAGCACCTGGTTGACCTCGACCCGGGCGCCCTCGTCCACGAGCACCTTCTGGTTGAAGGCGGTGCCCTGGTTGGAGCGGGTGAACTTGGCGGCCCGGTACGTGGTGTAGGTGCCGTCGTCGTTCGCCACGGTGACGTAGTCCGCGGAGACCTCCTGGACCACGCCGGCCTTCTCGGCGGTGATGACGTCCGCGGCGTCGACGGCGCAGCGGTACTCCATGCCGGTGCCGACCAGCGGCGCCTCGCTGCGGAGCAGCGGGACGGCCTGGCGCATCATGTTCGAGCCCATCAGCGCGCGGTTGGCGTCGTCGTGCTCGAGGAAGGGGATCATGGCGGTCGCGACCGACACCATCTGGCGCGGCGAGACGTCCATGTAGTCGATCTCGGTGCCGGGGATGTAGTCGATCTCGCCGCCACGGCGGCGGACCAGGACACGCGGCTCGGCGAAGGTCAGCTCCGCGGTCAGCGGGGCGTTGGCCTGCGCGATGACGTAGCGGTCCTCCTCGTCGGCGGTCAGGTAGTCCACGGCCTCGGTGACGACACCGTCGACGACCTTGCGGTACGGGGTCTCGATGAAGCCGAACGCGTTGACCCGGCCGTACGAGGCCAGCGAGCCGATCAGACCGATGTTCGGGCCTTCGGGGGTCTCGATCGGACACATGCGGCCGTAGTGCGAGGGGTGCACGTCACGGACCTCGAAGCCGGCCCGCTCGCGGGACAGACCACCGGGGCCGAGCGCGGACAGACGACGCTTGTGGGTCAGGCCCGACAGCGGGTTCGTCTGGTCCATGAACTGCGACAGCTGGCTGGTGCCGAAGAACTCCTTGATGGAGGCGACGACCGGCCGGATGTTGATCAGGGTCTGCGGCGTGATCGCCTCGACGTCCTGGGTGGTCATGCGCTCGCGGACCACTCGCTCCATGCGGGCGAGGCCGGTGCGGACCTGGTTCTGGATCAGCTCGCCGACGTTGCGGAGGCGACGGTTGCCGAAGTGGTCGATGTCGTCGACCTCGATGACGATGTCGCGGTTCTCGTCGTCACGCCACTCGGTCTCGCCGGCGTGCAGCTTCACCAGGTACTTGATCGTCCCGATGATGTCCGGCTCGGTGAGCACACCGGAGTCGAGCGACTCGGCGTTGCCCAGCTTGCGGTTCACCTTGTAGCGGCCGACCTTCGCGAGGTCGTAGCGCTTCGGGTTGAAGTACAGGTTCTCCAGCAGCGTCTGCGCGGCCTCACGCGTGGGCGGCTCGCCCGGGCGCAGCTTGCGGTAGATGTCGAGCAGCGCGTCGTCCTGGCCCTGGGTGTGGTCCTTCTCCAGGGTGGCGCGCATGGACTCGTACTCGCCGAACTCCTCGAGAATCATCTCGGTGGTCCAGCCGAGCGCCTTCAGCAGCACGGTGACGGACTGCTTGCGCTTGCGGTCGATGCGGACACCGACCATGTCGCGCTTGTCGATCTCCATCTCCAGCCAGGCACCGCGGGAGGGGATGATCTTGGCGGAGAAGATGTCCTTGTCGGAGACCTTGTCCAGGGTGGAGTCGAAGTAGACGCCGGGGGAACGCACCAGCTGGGACACGACGACACGCTCGGTGCCGTTGATGATGAACGTGCCCTTGTTGGTCATGAGCGGGAAGTCGCCCATGAACACGGTCTGGGACTTGATCTCACCGGTCTCGTTGTTGGTGAACTCCGCGGTGACGAAGAGCGGGGCCGCGAAGGTGAAGTCGCGGTCCTTGCACTCGTCGATGGAGTTCTTCGGCGGCTCGAAACGGTGGTCCCGGAAGGTCAGGGACATCGACCCGCTGAAGTCCTCGATCGGAGAGATCTCTTCGAAGATCTCCTCCAGACCGGACTTCGTGGGGACGTCCTGACCGCTCTCCAGGGCAGCCTCGACCCGGGACTTCCAGGCCGCATTGCCGAGCAGCCAGTCAAAGCTCTCGGTCTGCAGGGCCAAGAGGTTCGGGACCTCGAGGGGCTCCTTGATCTTCGCGAACGAGACGCGGAGCGGGGCGGTGGATGCGGAATTGTTCGAGGCGTTGCGCGGCGCGGCCAAGAGGGGGGTCCTTCCGAGGGCTCGGAGCTCACTACGCGCATACCGTCCGGGCCTTGGCCGAGGCGGAAAACCCCAGGTCAGGACAGGGGCCGCTCCGGGCGACGAGTCACGGAGCAGCTAATAGGCAGCGCAAAGGGACAGTGTAGCCAATGGCGACACTGCTAGCAAGCCCTGATTCGGAGACCGAATCGGACGCTCCTCCCGTACAACCGACAACCCGCCCAGTGATCCCTCACCGGCCGGGCCGTCGCACCCACTCCTGCGTCACCGGGAACCTTCCCAGTGCCGCCGCCGAATATGCATCGGAGGCGGTTCCGCTTGGGCACGCGCCTTGAGAATCGCGCGCCGCGTGCCGTTCGTCAAGGCCCCCACCAGGGTGCGGACCTCGTACTGCCTATCGTTCGCACCGCGCGGGGCGTTACACACGGCCTGTGACCGGGTGGCGACGACAGCGATCACCCTACCCCCGGGGACCGACAGGCTCCGAGTCCGCCTTGGGCCGAACGAAGCACGGCGGGGCGGGAACGAAGCAGGCCGGGCCGGCCACCCCGAAGGGTGGCCGGCCCGGCCGGAAGAGCACCTCTCAGAGAGAGGAGAAAGTCACTTGACGGTGACCTTGGCGCCAGCGCCCTCGAGCTGAGCCTTCGCCTTCTCGGCGGTCTCCTTGTTGACCTTCTCGAGAACCTTGGCACCAGCGGTGTCAACGAGGTCCTTGGCCTCCTTCAGGCCGAGGGAGGTCAGGGCGCGCACCTCCTTGATGACCTGGATCTTCTTGTCGCCGGCACCGTCGAGGATGACGTCGAACTCGTCCTGCTCCTCGACGGCCTCAGCGGCAGCGCCGGGGGCGGCAACGCCGGCAACGGCAACCGGGGCGGCCGCGGTGACGTCGAACTTCTCCTCGAAGGCCTTCACGAAACCGGCCAGCTCGATGAGGGTCATGCCCTCGAACTCGGCGAGCAGTTCGTCGGCGGTGAGCTTCGCCATGATGGCGTCCTTCCACTAATTCGGCAGGTGCCGGATGTACGGATTGGCGGGCGTACTTGCGGGCCCGCTGGGACGGGAGTGGTTACTCCGCGTCCTCGGCGGGAGCCGGAGTACCGGCACCGCCCTGCTCGACCTTCTCGCGCAGCGCTTCCACGGTGCGAACGAGCTTGGACGGGAGCGCCTGGAAGACGGCGGCAGCCTGGGACTGCTTGGCCTTCATCGCACCCGCCAGCTTGGCGAGCAGCACCTCGCGGGACTCGAGGTCCGCGAGCTTCTTGATCTCATCGGCGGACAGCGCCTTACCGTCAAGGACACCGCCCTTGATGATGAGAGCAGGGTTCTCCTTGGCGAAGTCACGCAGAGCCTTCGCCGACTCCACCGGGTCACCGGTGACGAAGGCGACAGCCGTCGGACCGGCGAACAGGTCGTCCAGCTCGGAGATCCCGGCCTCGTTGGCCGCGATCTTGGTCAGCGTGTTCTTCACCACGGCGTAATCGGCGTTGCCGGTGAGCGAGCGACGCAGCGTCTTGAGCTGCTTCACCGTGAGACCGCGGTACTCGGTCAGAACGGCGGCGCTGGAAGCACGGAACTTGTCCGTGATCTCGGCGACGTCGGCAGCCTTGTCGGGCCTGGCCATAGGCTTACGCCTCCTTCCGTGATGTCGAAGTCGGGCCGACCTTCGAGAAGTCGACCATTCAACGCCGCGGACCCCGGGAAGCGAAAAAGCCCCGGCGCGCAGGCGCACGGGGCTTGCCATGACCTCGACGGACCACGAATGGACCGGAGATCTTGTCTGCTCCACAACCTGCGCGGGCGACCCGCACGAGTGCGGATCCTTCGGCGCCGCCCACCCTTGCGGGAGTACGGCAACAACCAGCGGTCTTTGGCTCGGCCAGCCTAACGGCCTACGCGGATTTGTCCAAATCGACTTGGTTTCCCGCCGCCCGGCTACGGGAACGGCGGCGGGCTCGCACCGGCCTCGGAAGCCGTGTCGGCCTCGGCGGGGCCTGCACCGACAGCGAGGAGCTGCCGTAGTCGGTGTAGCCGATGGTGTCCACCTCGGCGGCGGCCCGGCGCAGCTGGACCAGCTGGTCGCGGTCGTTCAGCCACAGGTCGAGCACCACGTCGCCGGGGCCGAGCGCGGTCTCCAGGGCCTGCCGGCGGGTCTGGTCGAGCTGCGGCTGGGCGGCCGCGTACCGGGCGGCGGTCATGGTGACCCGGTAGTGCTGGACGTTGGTCTCCAGCAGCTTCTCCTCGCCGATCAGCACCGGGTCCTCGGCGGCGGCCGCGGCGGCGACCGCGACCGTCGGGTTGAGCCGGTCGAACAGCGCCGAGTAGGGGCTGCGGGTGCCGGTGTACTTCACCCAGTGCTGCCCGCCGAGCCGGGCGGCGGTCTGCGGGTCGCCGCCCACGTAGGCGGAGGTGTCCATCACCATCAGCTGGCGGGCGTCCCCCTCGGCCCGGTACTGGAGTACCGTCTTGGGCGCCCAGAACAGCGCGCCCTTGGCCCGGTCGTCCCCCAGGGTGGCCCGGAACTCGGCCCGCCGGGCGTCGTGCAGCGCCAGCTGGACGGAGAGCATCACCCCGTGCGGGGAGCGGTCAGTGGGCGTGGCCTGCGGGTCGGACGGCGACGGGGTGACGGGCTTCGCGGTGCCGTCGGCCGCACCGGAGCCGGTGCAGCCGGCCAGCGTCAGCAGCAGGGCGGCCCCGAACAGGGCCGCGGCCGTGCGCACGCGTGCCGCCATCGGTCCCTCCTCCCGGCCGTCCGTTCCGTTCCCCCACCTTGCCATGCGGCCCGCACGGCCCGGCATCGCCCCGGGCCGCGCGGGCCCGGGATCACTGCTTCAGCAGATCGGTCAGCGAGAAGACCTCGGAGTCGGCCGGGGCCTTGGTCGGCTGGACGGTGCCGAGCGCGCTGTAGAGGATCTTGGCGGAGCCGGTCGACATGCTGTTGCTGGACTGCTGGACGACCTCGCCCTTGGCGTTGATCCAGAACTCGGTGGTGGTGGTCGAGCCCTTCTTCTTCAGCTCGGCCAGCACCTGGGCCTTCAGCTCCGGCGACAGGTCCATCTTGGCGACCAGCGCGTCCACCGGGATGTCGCTGCGGTAGTGCGTGGTGTTCTGGCCCGCCACCGACTCGGTGCCGGCCTCGGTCGCGGTCGGCGCGGCGACGGCCAGCTGCACGGCCGGGTTCATCAGCTCCATGGTGGTGGCGAAGCCGCCCGCGTCGCTGCCGCCGGGGGCGCCCTGGGCGGCGGCCTTCGGGTCGATCTTCATCCAGGTCTTGCCGCCGGCCAGCGCCGCCATGTCGGCGCCGGCGCCGATGTACATGACCTCGCCGACGAACAGGACCTTGGCGTCCTTGCCGTCGCTCTTGGTGTCGATCAGGAAGGACTTCGGGCTCTTCCAGACGAACTCGCCGGTGCCCTCGGTGCCGCCGCTGATGGTCAGCTTGGCGCTGCCGGCCTTCTCCATCACGGCGGCCGAGGCGAGCAGGGCCTCCTTGGCGCCGAGCTTCACGCCGCCCTGCCCCGCACCGGCGCCGCTGCCGCCGGAGGCGCCGGCGCCGCCCGCGCCCGCACTGGCCGAGCTGCCGCCGGGGGCGGTGGCGTTCGGCTTGGCGTCGGCGGCCCCGTTCGATCCGGAGCCGCTGCTGCAGGCGGTCAGCAGTCCTGCGGCCAGAGCGGCCGCGGCAAGGGTACGCAGTGCGCGCACGAGAGTCCCCCCTATTGTCCGATTCTCATGTGGAAAGGCTTTCGGACTCTATCCGATGCCCCCGGGGGCCGAGGCGGCAAATAAAAGGCACCGGGCCCGCACCCCCGGAGGGGTGCGGGCCCGGTGCGCAGACCGCGTGGGGAACTGACCTGGGGTCAGACCGCCGCCGGGTCCTCCTCGACGAGGAGGTTGCGGGTGCGGTTCGGGTCCACCTGGATGCCGGGGCCCATGGTGGTGGAGAAGGCGACCTTCTTCAGGTAGCGGCCCTTGGCGGCGGCCGGCTTGGCCCGCAGGACCTCGTCCAGCGCCGCGGCGTAGTTCTCGACCAGCTGCTCGTCCGAGAACGAGGTCTTGCCGATGATCAGGTGCAGGTTCGAGTGCTTGTCGACGCGGAACTCGATCTTGCCGCCCTTGATCTCGTTGACGGCCTTGGCGACGTCCGGGGTCACGGTGCCGGTCTTCGGGTTCGGCATCAGGCCACGGGGACCGAGCACGCGGCCCAGGCGGCCGACCTTGCCCATGAGGTCCGGGGTGGCGACGACGGCGTCGAAGTCCAGACGACCCTTGGCGACCTCGTCGATCAGCTCGTCGGAGCCGACGATGTCGGCGCCCGCAGCACGCGCGGCCTCGGCACGCTCACCGTTCGCGAAGACCAGGACCCGGGCGGTCTTACCGGTGCCGTGCGGGAGGATGACGGTGCTGCGGACCATCTGGTCGGCCTTGCGCGGGTCGACGCCCAGACGCATGGCGACCTCGACGGTGCCGTCGAACTTGGTGGTGGAGGTCGCCTTGGCGAGGCGGACGGCCTCGAGGGGGGCGTAGATCCGGGCGCGGTCGACCTGGGCGTCCGCGGCCTTGAGGGCCTTGCTGCGCTTCACTTCTGCTCCTGGTAATTAATGGAGTTCGTGGTAGTCACGGGCCGCGCTGGCCCTACCACGGTGGACGTACGGGCTGGTCAGCCCTCGACGGTGATGCCCATCGACCGGGCGGTGCCGGCGATGATCTTCTCCGCGGCGTCCAGGTCGTTGGCGTTCAGGTCGGGCATCTTGGTGGTCGCGATGTCGCGCACCTGGGCCGCGGTCAGCTTGGCGACCTTGGTCTTGTGCGGCTCGGCGGAGCCCTTGTCGATGCCCGCGGCCTTCAGGATGAGGCGCGCAGCCGGCGGGGTCTTCGTGATGAAGGTGAAGGTGCGGTCCTCGTAGACCGTGATCTCCACCGGCACGATCATGCCGCGCTGCGACTCGGTGGCCGCGTTGTACGCCTTGCAGAATTCCATGATGTTGACGCCGTGCTGGCCGAGCGCGGGGCCGACCGGCGGGGCCGGGTTGGCCGCACCGGCGTTGATCTGGAGCTTGATAAGCCCCGTGACCTTCTTCTTCTTGGGAGGCATGACTCTCCGGGTCCTTCCGAGAGGTGGTTACCGAGCTACCCGGCGCCGGGGCGAAACCCGACTGCCAGGACACACATCGGACCAGGCTAACCGCTGATGCGGCGCTGGACCAAAACGGTGCCGGGGCGGAGGCTTTCGCCCCGCCCCGGCACCGGAGAACCTGTGGGTCAGTTCTTCTGGATCTGGTCGAAGGAGAGCTCGACCGGGGTCTCCCGGCCGAAGATCTCCACCAGGCCCTTGACCTTCTTCGAGTCGGGGTTGATCTCGTTGATGGTCGCCTGCAGGGTGGCGAACGGACCGTCGGTGACGGTGACCGAGTCGCCGACCTCGAAGTCCAGCACCTGCACCTCGACCGGGCGCACCGGCGAGGCCTTGCCGGCCTCCTTGGCGGCGGCGCGCTCCACGTCGGGGGCGAGCATCTTGACGACCTCGTCCAGGGTCAGCGGGTACGGGTCGTAGGCGTTGCCGACGAAGCCGGTGACGCCGGGGGTGTTGCGCACGACGCCCCAGGACTCCGGGGTGAGGTCCATGCGGACCAGCACGTAGCCGGGGAGCTTGTTCTGCCGGATGGTCTTGCGGTCGCCGTTCTTGATCTGGACGACCTCCTCCTGCGGAACCTGGGACTCGAAGATGTAGTCCTCGACGTTCAGCGAGACGGAGCGCTGCTCCAGGTTCTGCTTCACGCGGTTCTCGTAGCCGGCGTAGGTGTGGATGACGTACCACTCGCCGGGGGCGCGGCGCAGCTGCTCGCGGAACTCGGCGACCGGGTCGGACTCGACCTCCTCGGTCTCCTCCTCGGCGGCGGCCTCCTCGGCCTCCTCGACGGCCTCGTCGTCCACCTCGTGCACGGCCGCGACCTCGGCCGGCTCGCCTGCCTCGGCCTCGTCGGCAGCCTCGACCTCGTCCTCCGCGGCGTCGACGCCCTCGACGATCTCCTCGGCGGCTTCGGCGTCAGCAGCCTCGGCCGCGTCCAGCTCGGCGGCGACATCCGCCTCGCGGACGGTCTCGTCGGCGTCGTACAGGGGGGACTCAGACACGGTCGCTGCTTCTTTCCTGGTTGTGGAACGGATACCTCAACAGTACCGACTCAACGGTAGTCGCCCGTGGCCGTTCGCGCCGACAGCTCGACCCGGGCCGAGAGGTTCGGCCCGGGTCGGGGTGGAGTATCGGTGCGGAATCCGCGGGGATCCCGGTTTCGGTCGGCCCTGATCGGGCGTCAGCCGAAGAGCCAGAAGGCTCCCTTGGCGAAGACCCAGTCGAGACCGGCGACCAGCAGCATCAGCACGATCACGAAGGTCACCACGACGGTGGTGTACTGGATCAGCTGGCTGCGGGTGGGCCAGACGACCTTGCGGAGCTCCGCGATGATCTGGCGGTAGAAGACGCCGATCCGGGCGAACAGGCCCTTCTTGGCCCGCTTGCCGGACTTCTTGCCCTCACCGCCGGAGGCCTTGTTGGCACGCCGGCGCTCACGCCGCGACAGCTTGCCGTCCGCGGTGGTCTCGTCCGCCGCGTCGGCCCCCTCGGGGTTGCCGCTCTCAGGCGTTGCGGTGGAGCCCGTGGTCTCCGTCACTCGTCCTCACCTGAATCCGGGTCCTGCGGAGCTTCCGTGCCTTGTGCACGGGCGATCCGGCGAAAGCAGTGCTGGGCGGGGCCCTCTCCGCATCAAGCCCGCTCGCTCTGCGGAGCGAACGGGCTTGGCACGAGTCGAGCTGCAGGGCACGAGGGACTCGAACCCCCAACCGCCGGTTTTGGAGACCGGTGCTCTACCAATTGAGCTAGTGCCCTTCGGAACCTTGCGGCTCCGTCGTGGCCCCCAACCTACCGCATCCACCCGGCCGTGTGGTGTACCCGGCCGAAGGATCCGCACTTGGGAGCCGTCGAGCAGTGAGTGTACGGGTTCTTCGCCGATTGGTCGAACCTCATTCACCGCGACCCCTGGCGAGTCGTCACCCGGTCGGCGGCGGCGTACGGATGATGGAACGCCCCGGTCGCATGGTGGAACCGCGATGCCCGCCGCCCGTGCGGTCTGGGACCATGCAAGACATGAGCGCACCCACCCCCGAGAACGTCTCCCCCGCGAACCGCCGGGTCTCCGCCCGGGTCGGCGCCATCGCCGAGTCGGCCACCCTCGCCGTCGACGCCAAGGCCAAGGCCCTCAAGGCCGCCGGCCGTCCGGTGATCGGCTTCGGCGCCGGCGAGCCCGACTTCCCGACGCCCGGCTACATCGTGGACGCCGCCGTCGCGGCCTGCCAGGACCCGGCCAACCACCGCTACACCCCGGCCGGCGGCCTGCCGGAGCTGAAGGCCGCGATCGCCGCCAAGACGCTGCGCGACTCCGGCTACCAGGTGGACGCCTCGCAGGTGCTGGTGACCAACGGCGGCAAGCAGGCGATCTACAACGCCTTCGCCGCGATCCTCGACCCGGGCGACGAGGTGATCATCCCGGCCCCGTACTGGACCACCTACCCGGAGGCCGTGAAGCTGGCCGGCGGCACCCCGGTCGAGGTGGTCGCGGACGAGACCACCGGTTACAAGGTCTCGGTGGCGCAACTGGAGGCCGCCCGCACCGCGAACACCAAGGTGGTGCTGTTCGTCTCGCCGTCCAACCCGACCGGCGCGGTGTACACCGAGGCCGAGGCCGAGGCGATCGGCCGCTGGGCGCTGGAGCACGGCCTGTGGGTGCTCACCGACGAGATCTACGAGCACCTGGTGTACGGCGACGCGAAGTTCACCTCGCTGCCGGCGCTGCTGCCCGAGCTGGCCGACAAGTGCATCGTGGTCAACGGCGTGGCGAAGACCTACGCGATGACCGGCTGGCGGGTGGGCTGGCTGATCGGCCCGAAGGACGTGGTGAGCGCGGCCGCCAACCTGCAGTCGCACGCCACCTCCAACGTCTCCAACGTGGCGCAGCGCGCCGCGCTGGCGGCCGTGGCCGGCGACCTGTCCGCGGTGGACGAGATGAAGACCGCGTTCGACCGCCGCCGCCGCACGATCGTGGCAATGCTGAACGAGATCGAGGGCGTGTACTGCCCCGAGCCGGAGGGCGCGTTCTACGCCTACCCGTCGGTCAAGTCGCTGCTGGGCAAGGAGATCCGCGGCAAGCGCCCGCAGACCTCCGCCGAGCTGGCCGCGCTGATCCTGGACGAGGCCGAGGTCGCGGTCGTCCCCGGCGAGGCCTTCGGCACCCCGGGCTACCTGCGGCTGTCGTACGCGCTGGGCGACGCCGACCTGGTCGAGGGCGTCAGCCGGATGCAGAAGCTGCTGGGCGAGGCCCGCGCCTGATCCACGGGCTCCAACCGCCCCCCGCACTCATCCCTTCGGGCGATGTGCGGGGGGCGGTTCCTGTTTCGGCCGGTTTTGCGGCAGGATCGGTGAATGGATCGTCTGCGTGATGTCCGGAGCCTCCCGAAGGCCCATCTCCACCTGCACTTCACCGGTTCGATGCGCCCTGCGACGCTGCTCGAACTCGCCGACAAGAACGGCATCCGGCTGCCGGAGGCCCTCAGTTCGGGCCATCCGCCGAAACTCCGGGCGACCGACGAGCGCGGCTGGTTCCGGTTCCAGCGGCTGTACGACACCGCGCGCTCCTGCCTGCGCGACGAGTCGGACATCCGCCGCCTGGTCCGGGAGACCGCCGAGGACGAGCGCGCCGACGGCTCCCGCTGGCTGGAGATCCAGGTCGACCCGACCTCGTACGCGCCGCTGCTGGGCGGCCTCACCCCGACCCTGGAGCTGATCCTGGACGCCGTCCGGGAGGCCTCCGAGGCGACCGGGGTGGGCATCCGGGTGCTGGTCGCGGCGAACCGGATGAAGTCGCCGATGGACGCCCGCACGCTGGCCCGCCTCGCCGTCCGGTACACCGACCGGGGGGTCATCGGCTTCGGCCTGTCGAACGACGAACGGCGGGGCCTGGCACGGGACTTCGACCGCGCGTTCGCGATCGCCCGGAACGGCGGGCTGCTGGCCGCACCGCACGGCGGGGAGCTGGCCGGGCCGGGTTCGGTCCGCGACTGCCTGGACGACCTGGGCGCCGGCCGGATCGGCCACGGCGTGCGCGCCGCCGAGGACCCGCGGCTGCTCCAGCGGCTCGCCGACCGGCAGGTGACCTGCGAGGTCTGCCCGGCGTCGAACGTCGCGCTCGGCGTCTACGAGCGGCCCGAGGACGTCCCGCTGCGCACCCTGTTCGAGGCCGGGGTGCCGCTGGCGCTGGGCGCGGACGACCCGCTGCTGTTCGGCTCCCGGCTGGCCGACCAGTACCAGCTGGCCCGCGAGTCGCACGAGTTCACCGACGCCGAACTGGCCGAGCTGGCCCGGCAGTCCGTCCGCTCCTCGCGGGCTCCCGAGCACGTCGTCAAGGAGCTGCTGGCGGACATCGACGCCTGGCTGGTCGAGGAGCCGGCCCCGACGGTGCCGGCGCCCGCCGCCGCCGAGCGGGTTTCGCTCTAGAGGCTGACGCCGACCATCACCGGCTCGTTGACCAGTTCCACCCCGAAGGCCGCCCGCACGCCGTCCCGCACCTCGCGGGCGAGGGCGAGCAGGTCCTCGGTGGTGGCCGAGCCGCGGTTGGTGAGGGCCAGGGTGTGCTTGGTGGAGAGCGTGGCGGGGCCGGTGCCGTGGCCCTTGCGGAAGCCCGCGTTGTCGATCAGCCAGGCCGCCGAGGTCTTGGTGCGGCCCTCGCCGGCCGGGTAGCTGGGGGCGCTCAACCCGCCCAACCGGGCGGTGAAGGCGGCGAACTGAGCCTCCGTCAGGATCGGGTTGGTGAAGAACGAGCCCGCCGACCAGGTGTCGTGGTCGGCGGGGTCGAGCACCATGCCCTTGCCGGCCCGCAGCCGCAGCACCTCGGCGTGGGCCTCGGCGAGCTTGACCCGCTCGCCCGCCTCGACGCCGAGCGAGCGGGCCACCTCGGCGTACTTCACCGGGGAGGACAGCCCGCCCTCGTCCGCGAGCCGGAAGCGGACCCGCAGCACCACGTAGCGGTCCGGGTCGGCCTTGAAGCGGCTGTGCCGGTAGGAGAACGCGCAGTCGGCGCCGGCCAGCGTGACGGTCTCGCCGAGCAGCCGGTCGTAGGCGACCACCTCGGTGACGGTCTCGGCCACCTCCTGGCCGTACGCGCCGACGTTCTGCACCGGGGTGGCGCCCGCGGAGCCGGGGATGCCGGCCAGGAACTCGATGCCCGCCAGGCCGGCGTCGACGGTGCGGGCCACCGCGTCCGCCCAGACCTCGCCGGCCGCGAGTTCGAGCAGCGTGCCGTCGAGGGCGAAGCCGGTGGTGGCGATCCGCAGCACGGTGCCGGGGAAGCCGGCGTCGCCGATGACCAGGTTGGACCCGCCGCCGATCACCAGCAGCGGCTCGCCGGCCCGGTCGGCCGCGCGGACCGCGTCGACCACCTCGGCGTCCGTCTCGGCCGTCACCAGCCGGCGGGCCGGGCCGCCCAGGCGCAGCGTCGTCAACGGGGCCAGCGGTGCGTCCATCTGCTCAATCACCGCCCCAGCGTAACCGCCCCCCGCCGGACGGAGGGCAGTCGCCGCCGGGCCTCAGCGGCGCTGCGCCGCCAGCCGGTCCGCGGCCCCCGCCCAGTCGGGTGCGGCGGTCGGGTCGGCCTCCCAGTCGGTGAAGAGCGAGGACGCCATGGTGGGGCGCAGCGCGGTCATCGCCCGCCGGTGGGCCGGGGAGCGGACGAACGCGTCGAGCGCCTCGCGGTCGGTCCAGCCGGAGAGCACCCAGAAGGTGCGCCGGAAGGGGGCGGTCCGCAGTGCGATGCCGAGGGCGCCGGGGGCCCGGCGGGTCTGCCGGCGGACCTCCAGGGACTGCCGCAGGAAGCCGGGCACGTGCCACAGCCGGCGGACCCGGAACTCGGAGGCCATCACCACCGCGGGGCGGGCGGCCGGCCGGGCGGGGCCCGGGGTCCAGGGGAGGGTCAGGGACAGCACGGTCGTTCCTCCTGTTCGGACGGGTCAGGACCGGCCGGCCGGAACGGCGGCCGGGCGGGGGTGGTCGGCGACCTTCACGGCGGCCCGCATGCCGTGCCGCCGGGGCACCAGCGCGGCGGCGGCCGATCCGGCGGCGACCACGACGGCGCCGACCACCAGGGCGGGGACGATGCCGTCGGTGAACGCCCCGGCGCTGCCGTAGCCGCCCCGCGCGGAGAACACGGCGGACAGCACGGCCACGCCGAGCGCCCCGCCGACCTCGCGCATCGCGTTGTTGGTGCCGGAGGCGATGCCCTGTTCGGCGGGCCGGACGCAGGCCATCACCAGGTTGGCGGTGGGCGCGAAGTACAGCGACATGCCGATGCCGCAGACCACCAGCACCGGGATCTGCTGGCCGTACCCGGCGGAGTGGTCGATCGCCACGGCGAACCCGGCCAGGCCGAGGGCCTGCAGGGCGAGGCCGGCGACGACCAGCGGCCGGCCGCCGATCCGGTCGGTGAGCAGTCCGGCGAGCGGGGAGACCAGCAGCGGCATGCCGGTCCACGGCAGCATCCGCAGGCCGGCCTGTTCGGGGGTGTAGCCGCCGACGCCCTGGAAGTACTGGCTGATCAGGAAGATCGAGCCGAACATGCCGAGGAACATCAGCAGGCTGGCGGAGTTGACGGCGCTGAACGCCCGGCTGCGGAACAGCCGCATCGGCAGCATCGGCTGCCGCGCCCAGCGGGCCTCCCAGCCGACGAAGGCGAGCAGCAGCAGGCCGCCGCCGGTCAGCGAGCCGAGGACGAGCGGGTGGGTCCAGCCGTCGGGGTTGCCGCGGATCAGGCCGAGGACGACGCCGAACAGGCCGGTGGAGACCAGCACGGTGCCGGGGACGTCCAGCCGGGGGTTCTCGCCGCGGCTCTCGGCCAGCTTCGCGCGGGCGACCGGCAGCAGAGCCAGGCCGACGGGGACGTTCACCCAGAAGATCCACTGCCAGGAGAAGTGCTCGGTGAGGCTGCCGCCGATCAGCGGTCCGGTGGCGACGGCGAGTCCGCTGACGGCGGACCAGATGCCGAACGCCACGCCGCGCTTGGCGGCGGGCACGGCGGCGGCCAGCAGGGTGAGGGTGAGCGGCATGGTCACGGCCGCGCCGACGCCCTGGACGGCGCGGGCGGCGATCAGGGCGCCGATGTTCGGGGCGAGCGCGGCGGCGGCCGAGCCGAGGGTGAAGACGGTCAGGCCGGTGAGGAACATCCGGCGGCGGCCGAACCGGTCGCCGAGCGCCGCGCCGAGCATCAGCAGGACGGCGAAGGTCAGGGTGTAGACGCTCACCGTCCACTCCAGGTCGGCGAGGCCGCCGCCGAGGTCGGCGCGGATCGCGGGCAGGGCGGTGGTGACCACCAGGTTGTCGAGTCCGGCCATGAAGCCGGCCGCGCTGACGACCACCAGGGTCCAGACGGCTTGCCTGTTCACGGTGGGTTCCCCCAGACGTTTCGATCGGCCCGGAGGGTTCTCCGGGATCAGTTTGTGATTGATCAATAACTTTCGCGGGCCGAAAAAAGGGCGCACCGCCACACGGCGGAGCGCCTCAGCTCTCCCCGGCCCGTTCGCCGTACTCCTCGAAGCCGGACCAGATCCGGTGGTCCGGCGGGTACCCCAGTCCGACCAGGGTGTTGATCAGCATGCCGTAGGCCATGAACTGGGTGGCTTCCTTCTGGTCGCCGCCCATCCGCTCCCGGATCCGTTCGAACAGCCGCAGCCAGGCCGTCCTGGCCGCATCGCCGATCCGGTCCTCGCCGGCCGACTCCGCCGCGAACACCGAGACGTACATCTGCATCTGCATCATGAGCTGCTCGCGGTCCTCGACCAGGCTCATGTACGCCTCGGACATCGCGACCCGCGCCGCCTCCCCCGTCAGGCCCTCCGACGCGCGGTCGAAGACCCGCCAGGTCTCCTCGACGCAGTGTTCGCACGCCGCCTCGAAGATCGCCTGCTTGTTGGGGAAGAGCCGGAACAGGTACGGCTGCGAGACGCCCACCCGCCGGGCGATCGCCTCGGTGGAGGTGCCCCGGTAGCCGCCCCGGGCGAACTCCAGCACCGCCGCCCGGACGACGCTCTCGCGCCGCTCCTCGGCGGACATCCGGATGCTGTTCCTGGCCACGACCCCAGATTAGTGATTGGCCAATAACTGTGGCAAGGGGCGGCACCCCGGGCGCCCGACCGGGCCCCCGGGGGTTCACTGCCTCAGCTCAGCTGGACCACGGCCCGGGACATGCCGAGCACCTTCTGGCCGTCGCTGGTCGCCACCAGGTCCACCCGCACCCGGTTGCCGTCCAGCAGCGCGGCGACCTTGCCGCTGACCTCGATGGTCGCGCCGACGCCGTCGTTCGGGACGATCACCGGCTTGGTGAAGCGGACGCCGTACTCGACCACCGCGGCCGGGTCGCCGACCCAGTCGGTGACCACCCGGGCGGCCTCGGCCATGGTGAACATGCCGTGCGCGATCACGTCCGGCAGGCCGACCTCGCGGGCGAACTTCTCGTTCCAGTGGATCGGGTTGAAGTCCCCCGACGCCCCCGCGTACTGGACCAGCGTGGCGCGGGTCACCGGGAACGACCGGGCCGGCAGCTCGGTGCCGACCTGGACCTCGTCAAAACGGACCGCCACGGTCACTCCTCCCCGGCTTCGGCGGCGCGGGCCACCAGCGTCATGATCGACGTCACCACGTGCTCGCCGCTCGCGTCGTGCACCTCGCCGCGGACCGTCAGCACGTCGTTGCCGGCCAGCGACTTGATCGCGTCGATGGAGATCGTCACCGACAGCCGGTCGCCGGCCCGCGCCGGGCGGGAGTAGACGAACTTCTGGTCGCCGTGCACCACCCGGCTGTAGTCCAGGCCCAGCTCCGGGTCGTTGACGACCTGCGCCGCCGCCTGGAAGGACAGCATGAACGGGAAGGTCGGCGGGGCGATCACGTCCGGGTGGCCGAGCGACTTGGCGGCCTCGGCGTCGGTGTACGCCGGGTTCGCGTCGCCGATCGCGGCCGCGAACTCGCGGATCTTCTCCCGGCCGACCTCGTACGGCGCGGTGGGCGGATAGGTGCGCCCGATGAACGAGGGGTCGAGCGGCATGGGCAACTCCTCTGGTGGTCCGTCATGCAGAAATGACTCCAGGCCGCGCCCCGTAACGGGGTGCGGCCTGGAGTCGAGGCAAAGTCAGCGGGTCTCGCGGTGCGCCGTGTGAGAGTTGCAACGCGGGCAGTGCTTCTTCATCTCAAGACGGTCCGGGTCGTTGCGCCGGTTCTTCTTGGTGATGTAGTTCCGCTCCTTGCACTCCACGCAGGCCAGCGTGATCTTCGGGCGGACGTCGGTGGCAGCCACGGGAGTGCCTTCCTGGGACAACGAATAAGAACACAGACAAGAGTAGCCGATCGGGAGTAGTCCCCCCGATCGACTACGCGGGGTAGCGGTGACCGGACTTGAACCGGTGACACAGCGATTATGAGCCGCTTGCTCTACCAACTGAGCTACACCGCTTTGATGATCGGAACCTCACCGGAGCGAGGAGCCTTTCACCAGAGCCCCCATGCGGAATCGAACCGCAGACCTTCTCCTTACCATGGAGACGCTCTACCGACTGAGCTATAGGGGCGAACGAGGAAGAGATTACACGGTTCCGGGCCAGAGGTGAAATCCGTATCCGCGACGGATCTCCGCAGGTCGGCGGGGCCGCACTGACGAGCCGTCACCCGACACCCGTTCGACCCCCGCCGCAACCGGAACCGGGCCTCCGCGGGCTGCCCCGGCCACGACACGGGCGGCGGCCCGCATCCGAGCGTCCCGGCCGGGCGCGGCCTAGGCTCGACCGTCAGTGAGTTCTCGCGGGTGCGCCGCAGGCCGGCGCCCGCGACCGGGCCCCAGGGCCGCCGGGCGGTCAACGGGACTGGAGGAGCGGGCCGATGAGCGAACGCAGCGAGGGCGCCCAGCCGCCGCCGGCCGCCAACCCGCTCGGGCACGGGCCGGTCCTGCTGCTCACCGGGGCCCGCCTGATCGACGGCCGGGTGGTGGACGTCCGGATCAGCGGGGACCGGATCCAGGCCGTCGGCACCGTCGGCAGCCTCGGCCCGCTGCCCGCGCTGCCCGGCCAGCCCACCGTCACCACCGGCGCCCGGATCGACCTGTCCGGCTACCTGCTGCTGCCCGCCCCCACCGAACCGCACGCGCACTACGACAGCGCGTTCTCCGCCGCCCTGCCCGCGCCGCCCCCGGACGCGCCCACCGACCTGGTCCGCCGGGTCACCGAGGCGGCGCTCACCTCGCTCGGCTACGGCGCCACCGCCCAGCGCACCCACGTCCGGATCGGCGACGTGCACGGACTCGGCCGGCTGGAGGCCGTCCTCACGGCCCGTCAGTCCCTGCGCGGGCTGGCCGAACTCCAGGCCGTCGCCATGCCCCGGCTGCTCACCGGCCTGGCCGGCGCGGACGGCCGGGCCCAGCTGCGGGACGCGCTCAAACTCGGCGCGAGCGCGGCCGGCGGCTGCCCCGACCTCGACCCCGACCCGGTCGGCTACGTCCAGGTGCTGCTGGCCGCGGCCGCCGACGCCGACTGCCCCGTCGACCTGCACACCAACGCCGCCGACCGGGCCCAGCTCGCCCGGCTGGTCGCCGCGCTCGCCCCGCACCGGCCGCGGGTCACCCTCGGGCCGTGCAGCGCGCTGCCGCCCGGCGGCTCCACCCTGCTCGCCAACTCCGGGATGCGGGTGGTCTGCCTCCCGCAGAACGGCGGCTGCACCGGGCTCGAAGGCCAGCCGATCGGCCTGCGGCCGTCCCTGGTCCGCGAGTTGGCGCACGCCCGGGTCGCCCTCACGGCCGGCGCGGGCAGCCTCCGCGACCCCGCCAACCCGGTCGGCCGGGCCGACCCGCTCGACACCGCCCGCCTGCTCGCCGCCACCGGCGCGCTCTCCCCCGAGGCCGCCTACGACGCCGTCTCCACCCAGGCCCGCACCGCCCTCGGCCTGCCCCCCGTCCGGGTCGACGCCGGCTTCCCCGCCGAACTCCTCGCCGTCCGCGGCGACAGCCTGAACGGCGCCTTCTCCGGCGGCCACTCCCGCCTGGTCGTCCACACCGGCCGCGTCGTCTCCCGCACCAGCGCCGTCCGCGAGTTCGCCGACACCGTCGCCCTCGCCCTCCCCCGCCAGACCCACCCGGACCGGACCGAGAACTGACGGGCACACGAAGAAGCCCCCGGGCTGCGTCTCCGCAGCCCGGGGGCTTCTCCACGATCCAGTGGCGGGTGCAGGGTTCGAACCTGCGTAGCTTGCGCGACAGATTTACAGTCTGCTCCCTTTGGCCGCTCGGGCAACCCGCCAGGGATGGTGTCTCGTGGGGCGCTGCCCCGTTCGACGTCGTAAACGATACCTGATGTTGGGGGGTGGTCTGCCACTCCTTAAGTCACGTGACGATCAAGCTCGGGCGCGCGGCTGTTGCGGGCGGCGGCGCGGGGGCTGGATAGGCTGGGGCGTCGCCCGCCGGTGGCGGGTGGCGCAGACCGTGCAGCCAGTAGTTCAAGGAGACCAACACCCATGGCCGACTCCAGTTTCGACATCGTCTCGAAGGTCGAGTGGCAGGAGGTCGACAACGCGATCAACCAGACCTCCCGCGAGATCGCCACCCGCTTCGACTTCAAGAACGTGGGCGCCGAGATCAAGCGGACCGGCGAGAAGATCGAGATGAAGGCCAACGGCGAGGAGCGGGTCCGGGCGATCCTGGACGTGCTGCAGACCAAGTTCGTGAAGCGCGGACTGTCGCTGAAGGCGCTGGACGCGGCGGAGCCGCACCTGTCCGGCAAGGAGTACAAGATCTTCGCCGACATCAAGGAGGGCATCACCACCGAGGATGCCAAGAAGGTGGCGAAGATCATCCGCGACGAGGGCCCCAAGGGCGTCAAGGCCCAGGTCCAGGGCGACGAGCTGCGGGTCACCTCGAAGTCGCGCGACGACCTGCAGGCGGTGCAGGCCCTGCTGAAGGGCAAGGACCTCGACTTCGCGCTGCAGTTCGTCAACTACCGCTGACCCGGCGCCGGCGACACGCCGGTACTCCGGCCCGGGAGGGCGCACCGATCGATCGGTGCGCCCTCCCGGCGTTCGCGGGCCCCAGCTGCCTGGGGAGGGTCGGGAGGTGACGCCCAGTGCGGTCGTTCCCGACGGGTGACCCAGGCCGGCGGCGCCGCCCCGTCACGTCCTGACCGGCCGTCAGTTCTCCGTCGGGGTAAGGCGGTGGGCTTCGAGGGCTTCGGCGAGTTCGGCCAGGGCGGTGGCGGGGGTGCCGAGGGCGTGCAGGATGCGGGCGAGCGGGGCGCCGTCGGCGGGGGTGAGGGGGCCGAGGGTGACGCGGCCGTCGTACCAGAGGGCGGCGCGCCGGCCGGTGGGGTGTTCGGCGTCGATCTCGGCGAAGGCGATGGGCGCGGCCTTGGACCAGCCGGCGATCCGCATGGCGAATCCGGACGGGAATCGCTTGAAGTCGTAGTCGGGCGCGGTGGACGGATGGTGGAGCGCCTGATGGAGTTCGTCCGTCATCGGGATGAGTGCCAGCCCGTGGGGCAGGCGGGCGATCCGCGCGATCGGGAGCTCGGCCGCCACGACGGTGATCAGCTCATCGGTGGCGATCAGGGCGTTCAGTTCGTATGGCACCTCCCCATTCTCCGTCCGAAAAGTCGTCAGGTCTGGAAAACAATCGAACTGGCTATCCATCGGATATAGCCGGACATGCACGGATCAAGTGCCCGTCGCCGCCGGAGGTGCGGCAGAGTGGTCCGGTGACCCGTACTCCCCCGCCGCGCCCGACCGCCGAGCAGCTCGCCGCCGCCCAGGACACCACCATTCCGGACGTGGCCGCGCCGGGCCTCCGGGTGCTGTTCTGCGGCATCAATCCGGGCCTGTGGTCGGGCGCCACCGGCCGCCATTTCGCCCGCCCGGGCAATCGCTTCTGGCCGGCCCTGCACCGGTCCGGTTTCACGCCGCGGCAGTTGGGGCCGGAGGAGCAGGACGAGCTGCTCGCGCTGGGGCTGGGCATCACCAACGTGGTGGGCCGGACCACCGCGAAGGCGGCCGAGCTGTCCGCCGAGGAGTACCGGGCGGGCGGCCAGGCGCTGGTGGAGCGGGTGCTGCGGCTGCGGCCGCGCGCCCTGGCGGTGCTCGGGATCGGCGCGTACCGGGCCGCGTTCGGCAGGCCGGGGGCGGCGGTCGGCCGGCAGCCGGAGTCGATCGGCGACACCGAGGTCTGGTTGCTGCCGAACCCGAGCGGCCTGAACGCGCACTACACGCTGGACGGGATCGCCGCCGAGTTCCGGGCCCTGCGCGAGCACTTGGAGGACGACGGCGCGTCAGCCGCCCAGTAGCGCCCGCTCGAAGCGGTCGCGTTCGCGCACCACGTACGCGGCGTCCGCCAGGTACATCAGGTGGTGCCCGTCGGCCAGGTGCGAGGCGAACGCGGCGCTGCCGGCCGCGGCCTCGGCCCGCATGTGGGCGACCAGGGCGTGCAGGCGGGCTTCGACGGCGTCCACCAGCCCGGCCCGGCCGGCCCGGTCGAGGCCGTAGGCGTCGCAGAACTCCCGGGCACGGGCGGCCTGTTCGTCCGGGGTGCCGAAGCCGTCGGCGTTGCCGGGCTCGGTGGTGGGGGCCCAGCGGTAGACCGCGTAGGCGACGTCCCACAGCCGGGGGCCGGGGTGGGCGGTGTCGAAGTCGATGACGCCGGCCACCCGTTCGCCGTCCAGCACGCAGTTGTGCGGGGCGTAGTCGCCGTGGCAGATCACCTCGGTGGGTTCGCGGGCGGGCAGCATCCAGCCGTCACCCGTGAAGCCGGCGGTGGCGTCGTGGTAGGCGCGCAGGACGCGGGCCGCGGTGAGCAGGGCGGTGCGGGAGGCGGCGGCGGGGGTGGCGGGGTAGTCGGAGACCTCGCCGGGCAGGAAGTCGAGGATCTCCCGGCCGTCCGCGGTCGTTCCGTGGAACGCCGGGGCGGCGGTGAACCCGTTCGCCCGCAGGTGCCCGAGCAGCCGGTGCACGGTGGGCGACCACGGCCCGGTCGGCCGCAGCACCCGGTCGCCGATCCGTTCCACCCGGTTGACGCCGCCGGTCAGGATCTCGCTGTCCGCCACGTGCCCGCTCCTCGTCCGCCCCGCCCGCCGGGACCGGACCGGTTGTATCCCGGCCCGGGCGGCTGCCAACCGGTTTTCCGGTCAGCGGGCGCCGAAGCCCTGGTCGGTGGAGACGATGTCGCGGCCGAGCGGGGTGAGCGAGATCGGCACCATCTTGAGGTTCGCCCAGCCGAACGGGATGCCGATGATCGACAGGAACAGCGGGATCGAGGTGACGATGTGGCCGATCGCCAGCCACCAGCCCGCGAACACCAGCCAGATCACGTTGCCCACGCAGGACGGCGCGCCGGCGTCGGCGCGGACCACGGTGGTGCGGCCGAACGGCCACAGCATGAACCCGGCCAGCCGGAAGGAGGCGATGCCGAACGGGATGGTGACGATCAGGACGAAGCAGATGATCCCGGCGACGGCGTACCCGATCGCCATCCAGAGGCCGCAGAACAGCAGCCAGATGACGTTGAGCAGGAAGTTGACCAGCTTCATGCCTCCAGGCTTGCACACCCGGGCCCCGCTGGGGAGGCGGCGCAGCGGCCTTGTGACAGGCCCGGGACAGCGGAGAGCCCGCCCCGGGAACGTCTCCGGGACGGGCCTTCCGTGCGGGGCCGGTCAGGTGAGCAGTTTGTCCTTGGCCCGCTGGTACTCCTCCTCGGAGAGGGCGCCGCTGTTCTTGAGGTCGGCCAGCCGGGCGAGGTCGTCCACGTGGCCGGACGAGGACGGGGCGGCGCCGCCGCCCTGGCCGGATCCGGTGCCGGCGGCTCGGCGGATGTAGTCCTGGAAGGCGGCGTCGGCCTGTTTGGCCTGTTCGAGGTCGCGTTCGTGCATGGAGCCGCCGCGGACGATCAGGTAGATCAGGACGCCGAGGAAGGGCAGCAGGATCACCAGGACCGTCCAGGCGGCCTTGGCTCCGCCGCCCATGTCGTGGCTCCGGAAGATGTCCGTGATGATCTTGAACAGCAGGAAGAACCAGAGGATCCAGAGGAACAGCTCCAGCATCGTCCAGAAAATGTTGAGCAACGGGTAGTTGTCCATGACGCTCCGATCCCGCACGCAGTCAGCCGGAACGTCCCCGCACCTCGCACGGCACAGGGACGAAACGATTCGTATCACCGCAAAACGGACGCCGCATGTCGGGCGGGCGGCGTCACCGCGGGTCGTTCTGCAGCCGGTCGAACTCGGCGACGTCGGGGTGGTGCAGGTCGAAGGCCGGGGACTCCGAGCGGATCCGCGGCAGGGTGACGAAGTTGTGCCGCGGCGGCGGGCAGGAGGTCGCCCACTCCAGCGAGCGGCCGTAGCCCCACGGGTCGTCGACGAGCACCCGCGGGGCGGTCCTGGCGGTCCGCCAGACGTTGTAGAGGAACGGCAGCGTCGACGCGCCCAGCAGGAACGAGCCGACCGAGGAGACGGTGTTCAGCGCGGTGAACCCGTCCGTGGCCAGGTAGTCGGCGTAGCGGCGGGGCATGCCCTCGGCGCCCAGCCAGTGCTGGACCAGGAAGGTGGTGTGGAAGCCGACGAACAGCGTCCAGAAGTGGATCTTCCCGAGCCGTTCGTCCAGCATCCGGCCGGTCATCTTGGGCCACCAGAAGTAGAAGCCCGCGAACATCGCGAACACCACCGTGCCGAACACCACGTAGTGGAAGTGGGCGACCACGAAGTACGAGTCGGAGACGTGGAAGTCGATCGGCGGGGAGGCCAGCAGCACCCCGGTCAGGCCGCCGAACAGGAAGGTCACCAGGAAGCCGATCGACCAGAGCATCGGCGTCTCGAAGCTCAGCGAGCCCCGCCACATGGTGCCGACCCAGTTGAAGAACTTCACCCCGGTCGGCACCGCGATCAGCAGCGTCATGAATGAGAAGAACGGCAGCAGCACCTGCCCGGTGACGAACATGTGGTGCGCCCACACGGTGATCGACAGGCCCGCGATGGCGATGGTCGCGCCGATCAGGCCGGAGTAGCCGAACACCGGTTTGCGGCTGAACACCGGCAGGATCTCGGTGACGATGCCGAAGAACGGCAGCGCGATGATGTACACCTCGGGGTGGCCGAAGAACCAGAACAGGTGCTGCCACAGCATCGCCCCGCCGTTGGCCGGGTCGAAGACGTGCGCGCCGAACTTGCGGTCGGCCTCCAGGCAGAGCAGCGCGCCGGCCAGCACCGGGAAGGCCATCAGGATCAGGATCGCGGTCAGCACCACGTTCCAGACGAAGATCGGCATCCGGAACAGCGTCATGCCGGGCGCGCGCAGGCAGATCACCGTGGTGACGAAGTTGACCGAGCCGAGGATGGTGCCGAAGCCGGAGAACGCCAGGCCCATGATCCACAGGTCGGCGCCGATGCCGGGCGAGTGCACCGCGTCGTTCAGCGGCGCGTAGGCGAACCAGCCGAAGTCCGCCGCGCCGTTCGGGGTGACGAACCCGGCGACCGCGATCAGCGAGCCGAACAGGTACAGCCAGTACGCGAAGGCGTTCAGCCGGGGGAAGGCCACGTCGGGCGCGCCGACCTGGAGCGGCATGAACCAGTTGGCGAAGCCCGCGAACAGCGGGGTGGCGAACATCAGCAGCATGATCGTGCCGTGCATGGTGAACAGCTGGTTGAACTGCTCGTTGGAGACGATCTGGGTGCCCGGCCGGGCCAGCTCCGCCCGCATGATCAGCGCCATCACGCCGCCGACCAGGAAGAACGCGAACGAGGTGACCAGGTACAGGGTGCCGATCTGCTTGTGGTCGGTGGTGGTCAGCCAGGTCACCAGCGCGCGGCCCGGCGGGGGCGGGAGGCCCGGCCGAACCGGCGGCGGGGAGCCTGACGGGCGGGCGGGCCGGTCACCCCCAGTTCGGCATCGCTCGGCAGCATCGTCACCGCACCGCACCTCCGGCCTCGGGTCTGGCAGTGCGTCCAGCACTACCAGCGGGGCCGGGGGCCCGGGCGGACGCTCGCCGGGCCGTCGCCCGAAGGGGTCAGCGGCCGGCCATCCGCTCCAGGCGGTCGATCCGCTCGCGCATCGGCGGGTGGGTGGAGAACAGCTTCGCGCCGACCTCGCCGGGCCGGAACGGGTTGGCGATCATCATGTGGCTGGCGGTCTGCAGCTGCGGCTCGGGCGGCAGCGGGAGCCGCTGGGTGCCCGCGTCCAGCTTGCGCAGCGCGCTGGCCAGGGCCAGCGGGTCGCCGGTGATCCGGGCGCCGTCGGCGTCCGCCTGGTACTCGCGGGAGCGGCTGACGGCCAGTTGGATCAGGCTCGCCGCGATCGGCCCCAGGATCATGATCAGCAGCATCCCGAACAGGCCCGGCCCGTCGTCGTCCTCGGAGCGGCCGAACGGGATCAGCCAGGCGAAGTTCACCAGGAACATCACCACCGAGGCCAGCGCGCCGGCCACCGAGGAGATCAGGATGTCCCGGTTGTAGACGTGGCTGAGTTCGTGGCCGAGCACCCCGCGCAGCTCCCGCTCGTCCAGCAGTTGCAGGATGCCGTCGGTGCAGCAGACCGCCGCGTTGCGCGGGTTGCGGCCGGTGGCGAAAGCATTCGGCGCGGGGGTGGGCGAGATGTACAGCCGGGGCATCGGCTGCCGGGCCGCGGTGGAGAGCTCCCGGACGATCCGGTACAGCTGCGGGGCCTCGATCTCGCTGACCGGGCGGGCCCGCATCGCGCGCAGCGCCAGCTTGTCGCTGTTCCAGTACGCGTAGGCGTTGGTGCCGAGCGCGATCAGCAGGGCCACCAGCAGGCCGGTGCGGCCGAAGAAGCTGCCGATCACCAGGATCAGCGCGGACAGTCCGCCGAGCAGGACGGCCGTCCGCAATCCGTTGTGGTGGCGGTGCACTGCGGGCCCTCCTGTGGTGCCGGGGGAAGCCGTGGAGCCGCTTCCTTCTGCCGGGATCAACGCGCCGAGCTGGCCCGTTCGTTCCCTCCGGCATTCGACCACAGGTCAGAACAGGCTGCCCGACACCACCTGGAGCACCAGCTGCGGAGCCACCGACAGCACCACCGCACCACAGGCCGCGAGGCCCAGCGCGGCGCTCAGCGGGGCCGGGGCGCGGCGCGGCGCGGCGGCCGGACCGGCGGCCGGGGCGAACAGCAGCGCGGTCCACTTCAGGTAGTAGGCGAGCGCGATCACCACGTTCACCGCCATCACCACGGCCAGCCACCCCAGGCCGGCGTCCACGGCCGCCCGGAACACCACGACCTTGCCGAACAGGCCGACCACGCCCGGCGGCAGGCCCGCCAGGCAGAGCAGGAAGAACGCCAGCGCGAACGCCGCCCAGCGGTTGCGCGAGGCCAGCCCGCGGAACTCCTCCAGCCGGCCCGAGCCGCCGACCAGCGCGACCACGCCGAACGCGCCCAGGTTCACCAGGCCGTAGATCAGCGCGTACGCCACCGTCGCCCCCAGCGGATCGGCGGAGCCGGCGTACCCGGCGGCGGCCAGCGGCACCAGCAGGTAGCCGGCCTGGCCGACCGAGGACCAGGCGAGCAGCCGCACCGCGCCGTGCGGGGTGCCGGCGCGCTGGCGCAGCGCCGCCGCGTTGCCGACCGTCATGGTCAGCGCGGCCAGCACCGCCAGCACCAGGCCCCAGGTGTGGCCGTACGGGCGGAACGCGACGGTGGTGACCAGGGCGAGGCCGGACAGGCCGGCGGCCTTGCCGACCACCGACAGGTAGCCAGCCACCGGGAGCGGCGCGCCGACGTAGGTGTCGGGCACCCAGAAGTGGAACGGGACGGCGGCGGTCTTGAACGCGAAGCCGACCAGGGTGAGCACCGCGCCGGCCTCGGCGAGCGGCTTCAGCTGGGCGGGGGCGTGCGCGAGGCCCTCGGCGATGCCCTGGAGCTGGATCGTCCCGGCGGCGGCGTAGACGAAGCTGACGCCGAGCAGCATCACGGCGGTCGCGGTGACGGAGGAGAGGAAGAACTTGAGCGCGCTCTCCGCGCCCCGGCCGTCCCGGCGCAGCGCGACCAGGGCGAACGCGGGCAGGGTGGCGACCTCCAGGGCGATCACCAGGGTGGCGAGGTCGCGGGCGGCGGGCAGCAGGGCGGCGCCGCAGGCGGAGGAGAGCAGCAGGAACCAGTACTCGCCGCCGGGCAGCTTCTCGGCGTCCACGGTGTGCAGCGAGAGCAGCACCGTGAGCAGCGCGCCGCCGAGGGCGAGCAGCTGGAAGGCGAGCGCGAAGTGGTCGGCGGTGTAGGAGCAGCCGCCGGACGTGAAGCAGAAGGTGGAGCGGGTCCCGCCCAGCAGGGGCAGCAGCATGGCGAGCGCGGCGAGCAGGCCGGCGGCGCTCAGCCACCCGAGCAGGCGCTTGCGGGCCTCGGGCAGGAACAGGTCGGCGACCAGCACGGCGAGGGCGGCGAGCGCGGCGATCAGCGGCGGGGCGACGGCCACCCAGTCGACGGACTGGATCAGGCCGCCCGGGTCGGCGACGGCGAGCGAGGTCATGACGGGCTGCCCCAGGTCGTGAGTGGTGGTCATCAGCCGCTCCCGAGGAGGTGCTTGACGGCCGGGTCGGAGAGGGCGAGCAGCAGCGCCGGCCACAGGCCCGCCACCAGGGTGAGCGCGGCGAGCGGCGTCCAGCTGGCGGCCTCGTAGCCGCGCAGGTCGGGCAGCTCGGCGACCGGGGCGGGCTGCTTCGGGTCGCCCATGCAGACCCGGCGGACCACGACCAGCAGGTAGGCGGCGGTCAGCAGGGTGCCGAGGCCGGCCAGCACCAGGTAGGTGACGAAGGCGGGCCGGGACAGTCCGGCGGCCGGGTCGAAGGCGCCGTACATGGCGAGCAGTTCGCCCCAGAAGCCGGCCAGGCCGGGCAGGCCGAGGCTGGCGACGGCGGCGAACGCCAGCAGGGCGCCGATCCGCGGGGCGCGGCCGTACAGGGCGGCGCCGGTGGCGCCGGCCAGGGTGTCCAGGTCGGCGGTGCCGTAGCGGTCCTTGACGGCGCCGACCACGAAGAACAGCAGGCCGGTGATCAGGCCGTGCGCGATGTTGGCGAACAGTGCGCCGTTCACGCCGGTCGGGGTGAGCGAGGCGATGCCGAGCAGCACGAAGCCCATGTGGCCGACCGAGGAGTAGGCGATCAGCCGCTTCAGGTCGCCGCCGGCGCCGGTCCGGGCCAGGGCCAGGCAGGCCAGCGAGCCGTAGACGATGCCGACGGCGGCGAACGCGCCCAGGTACGGGGCGTAGGTGGCGGTGCCGTCCGGGACGATCGGCAGCAGGACGCGGACCAGGCCGTAGGTGCCCATCTTGAGCATGACGCCGGCCAGCAGCACCGAGCCGGCGGTCGGGGCGGCGGTGTGCGCGTCGGGCAGCCAGGAGTGCAGCGGCCAGGCGGGGGCCTTCACGGCGAGGCCGACCAGGATCGCCAGCGCGGCGATCAGCTGGGTGGTGTGGGACAGGCCGGCGCCGTGCGCGTCGGCGAGCTTCACCATGTCGAAGGTGCCGGCCTGGACGCCGATCAGCAGGAAGCCGAGCAGCATCACGGCGGAGCCGAGCAGGGTGTACAGGATGAACCGGTTGGCGGCCGCGACCTTCTTCCCGCTGCCCCAGCGGGAGATCAGGAAGTACATCGGGATCAGCACGATCTCGAAGGCCAGGAAGAACAGCACCAGGTCGAGCACCGCGAAGGTGGCCAGCATGCCGGTCTCCAGCAGGAGCAGCAGGCCGGTGAAGGCGCGGCCGCCGGGGCCCTCGGGGAGCTTCTTCACCGAGTACACCGCGCACAGGAAGGTGAGCAGCGCGGTGAGCACCAGCAGCGGCAGCGAGATGCCGTCGACGCCGAGGTGCAGGCGGACGTCCAGCGCGGGGATCCAGGACACGTCGGTGACGGCCTGCATCCGGCCCGGCTCGCCGTGGTCGAAGCCGGCGGCGAGCGCGACCGCCAGCAGCAGGGTGCCGCCGGTGACGGTGGTGCCGAGGCGCAGCGCCCGCTTGTCGCCGATCGGGGCGAGCATCAGGGCGGCGCCGAGCAGCGGCAGCACCAGGAGGGCGATGAGGACCGCGTTCATCGGTGGCTCCTAGGACGTGCCGGGACGGGGGTCTGGGGACGGGTCACGATCGCACCGCCACCAGGACGGCGAGCAGGACGGCGCCGGCGAGCAGCGCGGTCAGGTAGCCCTGGGCGTTGCCGGTCTGGGCGAAGCGCACGGCCCGGCCGAGCCAGCCGGGCGCGGCACCGGCGCCGCGGACGTAGGTCTCCACCACGGCGCGGTCCAGGAAGCGGACCAGCCTGGCGGCGGCCTCGGTGGGCCGGACGAACACCGCGCTGTACAGCTGGTCGACGCCGAAGCCGTGCTGGGCGGGCCGGTACAGCGGGCCGAGCAGCAGGCGGGCCGGGTCGGCGGGCTGCTGTCCGGCGGCGGCCCGGGCGTTGACGGTGCGCCAGGCGGCCCAGGCGATCAGCACGCCCGCGGCGGCGGTGCCGGTGCCGAGCACGCCGGTGGCGAAGGACACCCGCAGCGACTCGCCGTCGAGCAGCGCGGGCAGCCAGTCGGTGCGCAGCCCGGCGAGGCCGAAGGCCAGCGCGGGGACGGCCAGCACCCACAGCGTCAGGCGCATCGCGGCGGGTTCGAGGTGCGCGGGGTCGGCCTCGTCGATCTCCGGGGAGTACGGGGCGCCGGCCTGCGGGGCGAGGTCCTTGCCGTTCCGGGAGCGGCCGTAGAACACGGCCAGCCAGAGCCGCAGCGCGTACGCGGCGGTAAGCAGGGCGGTGAGCAGGCCGGCCACCAGGACCGTCCAGCCGACGGCGGTCGGCACCGCGGAGGCCGGGCCGAGGCTGCCGGTGAGGGCCTCGCCGTGGGCGGCGTGCTCGGCGGCGGTGAGCACGGACTCCTTGGAGAAGAAGCCGGAGAACGGGAACACGCCGGCCAGTGCGAGCAGGCCGATGGCCATCGTCCACTGGGCGTCCTGGATGCGGTGGCGCAGGCCGTCCATCCGCGCCATGGCGCTGAGCGAGTTGGTGTGCGCGGCGTGGATGACCACGCCGGCGCCGAGGAACAGCAGCGCCTTGAACGCGCCGTGCGAGACCAGGTGGAACACCGCGGCCTGCCGGTCGCCGGAGGCCAGCGCGCCGGCCATGTAGCCGAGCTGGCCGACCGTCGAGTAGGCGAGGACGCGCTTCAGGTCGTCCTGGGCGAGCGCGCACAGCGCCGAGCCGACCATGGTGACGGCGGCCATCACGGCCAGCACCACCAGCGCGGCGGAGGACTGCAGGAACACCGGCAGCAGCCGGGCGACCAGGTAGATGCCGGCCGCGACCATGGTGGCGGCGTGGATCAGCGCGGACACCGGCGTCGGGCCGGCCATCGCGTCCGGGAGCCAGGTGTGCAGCGGGAACTGGGCGCTCTTGCCGGCCACGCCGGCCAGCAGCAGCAGGGCGATCAGCGTGGGGTGGTGCAGGCCGCCGTCGGCGGCGGTCCGCAGCACCTCGCCGATCCGGAACGTCCCGGCGTCGGCGCCCAGCAGGAACAGGCCGAACAGGAACGGCACGTCGCCGAGCTTGGTGACCAGGAAGGCCTTCAGCGAGGCGGCCCGGGCGTCGGCGGTCTCCCAGTGGTGGCCGATCAGGAAGTACGAGCAGATGCCCATCACCTCCCAGCCGACCAGCAGCACGATCAGGTCGCCCGAGTAGACGACCAGGAACATCGCGGCGGTGAACAGCGAGACCAGCGCCGCGTACGACGGGTAGCGCGGGTCGTCCTTCAGGTAAGCGGTGGAGTAGATCTGCACGCAGGTGGCGACCAGGCCGACCAGCACCGAGATCAGCGAGGTGAAGCCGTCCAGGTGCAGGGCGAGCGAGATCTCCGGGCCGCCGGTGGGGGCGAGCCGGGTGGCGGCGTCCAGGGTGGCGCCGGTGCCCAGCTGCAGGGCCGTCACCAGGGCCAGGACGGCGGCGGTGGCGACCGGCAGCACCGCCAGCGGGCGGGCCAGGCCGGGGTACCGGCGCCCGGTGGCCAGGCCGGCGGCGGCGCCGAGCGCGGGCAGGACGGGGACGAGGATCGGCAGCGCGAGGTTCATGCGGCGGCCTGCTCCTTAGCGGCGTCGGCCAGGTCGTCGGCCTCGTGGCGGTCGCCGAGCGCGGTGACCTCGTCGACGGCGGCGGTGCGACGGGTGCGGTACACCAGCAGCACGATGGCCAGGCCGAGGCCGATCTCGGCGGCGGCGACGGTGATGGTGAACAGGGTGAGCGCCTGGCCGGCGTGCAGGGTGTCGCGCAGCCAGACGTCGAAGGCGACCAGGTTCAGGTTGACGGCGTTGAGCATCAGCTCGACCGACATCAGCACCAGGACGACGTTGCGCCGGGCGAGCACGCCGTACACGCCGACGCTGAACAGCAGCACGGCGAGGACGGCGGGGTAGGCGAGGTGCACGCTCAGCGCTCCTTCGACTTCGTCAGGGCGGTGCGCAGGTTCCCGGGCCGCGGCTTCGCCCGGTCGTCCTTGGTGCGGGACAGCACGATCGCGCCGACCAGCGCGGCCAGCAGCAGCACCGACAGCGCCTCGAACGGCAGCACCCAGTGCGAGAACAGGAACTCGCCGGTGAGCCGGGTGGTGCCGGCCGGACCGGACAGGTCGATCCAGGACGAGCGGAACGCGTCCACCACCAGCGTCACCAGGGTCGCGGCGGAGGCGACGCCCACGGCGAGCGCCGCCGGACGGTTGCCGGAGTCGGCGTCCGGGGAACGGCCGATCGGGGCGCGGGTCAGCATCAGGCCGAACAGCACCAGCACGACCACCGAGCCCAGGTACACCAGCACCTGCACCCAGGCCACGAACTCCGCCGTCAGCAGCAGGAACTCGACCGCCAGCCCGCCCAGCGCGACCACCAGCCACAGCGCGGCGTGCACCAGCTGCCGGGTGGTCACCGAGACCACGGCCGCCCCGAGCACGAGGACACCGACCAGCAGGAAGACGATCTCCTGCCCGGTCGGCGAGAGGTACGAGCGCGCGGCGGGCTCCAACGAGCCCGCCGCGGCCAGCAGGGCGCTCAACTCTGCTCCCCCTCCTCGGCGGCGGCAGCGGCCGCGGCGGCGGCCAGCTTGTCGGCGGCCTTGCGGGCCATGGCGATCTCCTTGGGCTCCTCCGCCGCGACGTCGTGCGCCGGCGGCGGCGGGACGGTCCACATCCACTCGCGCAGCCGGTCGCGCTCGTGGGTGAGCTCGCGGATGTCGGTCTCCGCGTACTCGAACTCCGGCGACCAGAACAGCGCGTCGAACGGGCACACCTCGATGCAGATCCCGCAGTACATGCAGAGCGAGAAGTCGATGGCGAAGCGGTCCAGCACGTTGCGGGTGCGGGCCCGGGCGTTCGGATCGGCGGCCGGCAGCGTCTCCTTGTGGGAGTCGATGTAGATGCACCAGTCCGGGCACTCGCGGGCGCACAGCATGCAGACCGTGCAGTTCTCCTCCAGCAGCGCGATCACGCCGCGCGAACGCGGCGGCAGGTCGGGCTGCACGTCGGGGTACTGCGCGGTGACGGTCTTCCGCGTCATCGTCCGCATGGTCACGGCCAGGCCCTTGGCCAGGCCGGCTCCGGGAATCTTCATCAGGAGATCGCCACCTTCACGATGCCGGTGAGGGCGAGCTGGGCCAGGGCCAGCGGGATCAGCACCGTCCACGCGAAGCGCATCAGCTGGTCCTCCCGCAGCCGCGGGTAGGTGACCCGCAGCCAGAGCACCACGAACGCCAGCGCGAAGGTCTTCACCAGCGTCCACAGCCAGCCCAGGCTGTCCGAGAACGGCCCGTGCCAGCCGCCCAGGAACAGCACCGTGGTCAGCCCGCAGAGCACCACGATGCCCGCGTACTCGGACAGCAGGAACAGCGCGAACCGCAGACCCGTGTACTCGGTGTACGCGCCGAAGATGATCTCCGAATCGGCCACCGGCATGTCGAACGGCGGCCGCTGGAGCTCCGCCAGGCCCGCCGTGAAGAACACGAACGCGCCGATCAGCTGCCACGGCACCCACCACCAGTGGAAGGCGTCCACGATCCCCGGCAGCGAGACCGTCCCCGCCGCCATCGCCACCGACGCGGCGGCCAGCAGCATCGGCAGCTCGTACGACATCAGCTGCGCGGCCGTGCGCAACGCGCCCAGCAGCGAGAACTTGTTCGCCGACGCCCAGCCGCCCATCAGCGAACCCAGCACGCCGATGCCCATCACGGCCAGCACGAAGAAGATGCCCGCGTCCACCGCCTGCCCGACCAGCCCGTCCGGGCCCACCGGGATCACCAGCAGCACCAGCAGGTACGGCAGCAGCGCGACCGCCGGCGCCAGCCGGAAGATCCGCCGGTCCGCGCCCGCCGGAACGATGTCCTCCTTCTGCGCGAACTTCACGCCGTCGGCGACCAGCTGCGCCCAGCCGTGGAACCCGCCCGCGTACATCGGACCGAGCCGGCCCTGCATGTGCGCCATCACCTTGTGCTCGGCCTGACCGACCACCAGCGGCAGCACCAGGAACGCCACCAGCGTGCCGACACAACGCAGCAGCGTGTCGAGAAGGTTCACGCGCTGTCTCCGTTCTGCACATCGCCGGGCCGCTCGGGCCGCTGCTCGGATTCGGACTGCTCGGCCTCTTCGGCCTCGGCCTCGGATTTCGCCGCCGCGGGCTTCGCGGCCTCGGATTCCGTCGGCTCCGGCTCGGCGGGCTCGCCCTGCGCGTTCGCGACTTCCGGCTGCACGGGCTGGGGCGTCACGGCCTCGGACTTCTCCGGGTCCGCCGACCCCACCTGCGCTGCCTCGCCCTGCGCGGGCGCGGCCTTCGGCTTCGCCGACTCGACGTGCGAGACCCGTGCGTCCGCAGCTTCCGGCCGCGCGGCCTCGGGCTTCGACCCGGCGGGCTCGCCCTGCGCGGGTGCGGACTCCGCGGCTCCCGGCTCGGCCGGCTTTTCGTGGGCCGGGACGGGGGCGTGCCACGGGGCGTCGGCGGACTGGGTGCGGGCGGTGCGGCGCGGGGTGTCGGGGGTGGTGGGCGGCGTTTCGGGTGTCGCGGCCTGGCTGACCGAGCCCTCGCCGACGCTGCGGGAGCGTCGCGGGCGGTCGGCGCGGACGGCGGGTGCGACTGCCGTGTCCGGGGCCGTCGCGGCCTGGCTGGTGGAGCCGTCGCCGACGCTGCGTGCGCGGCGGGGGCGGTCGACGCCGGCCGCGGCGCCGGCGCGGGCGGCCCTGGCGGGGCGTTCGGCGACCGGCGGGAGGGTGCCCTTGAGGGGGCCCCACTCGTTGGGGTCGGGGACGCCGGCGGGCAGCATCTTGCGTCGGGCGGGGCCGCCGCCGTGGTCGGACTCGCCGGGTTCCTTGGCGCCGGGCCAGTCCTTGGCGACGCGGGCGGCCAGCACGAAGTCCTTGCGCAGCGGGTGGCCTTCGAAGCCGTCCGGGAGCAGCAGAGTGGCGGGGTACGGGTGGCCGGCGAATTCGATGCCGAACATCTCCCGGGTCTCGCGCTCGTGCCAGGCGGCGCCGGCGTAGACCTCGACGGCGGTCGGCAGAGCGGCCTTGTCGCGCGGGATCCGGGTGCGCAGCAGCAGTCGGCGGACGGTGCCGGGTTCGCCGACGGCGGCCAGGTGGGCGCAGACGGTGAAGCCCTCGGCGAGTTCGTCGACGGCGCTCAGCCAGTCGAGGAAGGCCAGGCCGAGCCGGTCGCGGGCGGCGGTGAGCGCCTCGATCCAGTGTTCGGCGGGGACGGTGACGGTGAGCAGTTCGTAGGCCTCGACGGCGCTCGCCCACGGGCCGATCGCGGCGGCGGTGCGCTCCGCGGGCGTCGGCTCGGCGGGGGCGGGAGCGGCGGCGTCGGGGGTGTCCGGGGTGTCGGTCACCGCTCCCCCTCCTGGGTGGGCGCGGTGTGCAGCGGGCGGCGCAGCGCGGCGGCGGGTGCGGCGTAGCGCTGCGGGACGTCCTCGGCGGCGATCTTCTCCTGGAGCTTGAGGATGCCCTGGAGCAGTGCCTCGGGCCGCGGCGGGCAGCCGGGCACGTAGACGTCGACGGGGATGATCTGGTCGACGCCCTTGGTGACGGAGTAGGAGTCCCAGTAGGGGCCGCCGGAGTTGGCGCAGGCGCCGAAGGAGATGACGTACTTCGGTTCGGGCATCTGCTCGTAGAGGCGCTTGACGGCGGGGGCCATCTTGTCGGTGACGGTGCCCGAGACGATCATCAGGTCGGCCTGGCGGGGGCCGGGCGCGAACGGAATGACACCCATCCGGATGAAGTCGTGCTTGGCCATGGACGCGGCGATGAACTCGATCGCGCAGCAGGCGAGGCCGAAGTTGAAGCACCAGAGGCTGTAGCGGCGGCCCCAGTTGAGCACCACCTTGACCGGGTCCGGGGCGAGCCGGGCGAGCGGGCCGAGGCGGCGCTGCTCGACGGCGGCGCCGGGGTGGGCCGGGTCGGGGATGCCGAGCGGGACCGGTCCGCCGGCGGGCGTCCCGTGCGAGTGCGTCACGTCCATTCCAGAACGCCCTTCTTCCAGGCGTAGAGCAGTCCGACGGCGAGGAAGCCGATGAAGACGAACATCTCCACCAGCGTGACCGCCCCGAAGCCGGCGGCGGCGAACACCGTGGCCCACGGGAACAGGTAGATCGCGTCGACCGCGAAGATCACGTACAGGAAGGCGTAGACGTAGTAGCGGACCTGGGTGTGCGCCCAGCCCTCACCGACCGGATCGACGCCGCACTCGTAGGCGAGCAGTTTCTCCGGGGTGTTGACCACCGGCCGCAGCAGGCGGTTGGCGGTGAACGCCACCGTGACGAAGAGGACGCCGATGACCGCCAGCAGGCCGATCGCCGCGTAGGCGTCGAAGTAGCCGCTGCCGGCGGCGGGGTCGGCAGCGAGCGGCTGCCACTCCATGCGTTACGCCCTTCTTCTTTGCCCGTCCATAACCATCGCTATCGCGGGAGTCTATGTGCACCGCTCGTCTACTCCTCCATCTGCCCGTCCTGCAAGACGGCCGGTGGACATCCGTGGAATTCCGCTTGCCGGCCCGCCGGGTCCGGGCTCCAGCGCCGGGGGTGGGGATAACCCCCGGTCGAAGACGGAGTGCAGCACCATGGCGGCGCGTGCTCCGCAACCGGGATGCTGGTGATCGTCAGGACGCGGCGAGCACGAGGAGAGGGCGCCGACCATGGAGGACGAGGCGAAGCGCCCGTCGTTGTACGGGGCGCAGCTGTGGCAGCGGGTGCAGCACGAGTTGCTGAACTTCCCGATCGGGCTGGCCGGTTTCGTGGCGGCCTCGGTGCTGCTGACGGCCGGTCTGGGCCTGGCGGTGACGTTCGTCGGCCTGCCGCTGCTGGCGGTCGGGCTGGTCTGCTGCCGCGGTTTCGGCCGGCTGGGCCGGGTCCGGGCGCGGGCGTCGTTGGGCAGCCGGATCGCCGAGCCGGAGCCGACGGTGCCGTCCCGGCCCGGTCCGGCGGGCTGGGTGGTCGCCGCGCTGTCGGACGGGCTGAACTGGCGTTCGGCGCTGTACTGCGTGGTGATGCTGCCCTGGGGCATCCTCAGCTTCGTGCTGACGCTGGTGCTGCTGGTGGTCGGCTGGCCGGTGCTGCCGTGGGCGATGCGGGCGATCTCGGCGGTCTCCCGGCTGCTGGTGGAGGGCCTGCTGTCGCCGGGTGCGCTGGCCGAGCGGGTCCGCGAGCTGGAGGACGACCGGGGCGCGGTGGTCGACCACGCGGCGGCCGATCTGCGCCGCATCGAGCGGGATCTGCACGACGGCGCGCAGGCCCGGCTGGTGGCGCTGGCGATGGATCTGGGCCTGGCGAAGGAGAAGTTGACGGAGGATCCGGTGGCCGCGCAGAAGATGGTCGACGCCGCGCACGGCGAGGTGAAGCTGGCCCTGCAGGAGCTGCGCGATCTGGCCCGGGGCATCCACCCGGCGGTGCTGACGGACCGCGGGCTGGATGCGGCGCTGTCCTCGGTCGCGGCGCGCTGCACGCTGCCGGGCGGGGTGAAGGTCCATGTGGAGCTGGGCGGGGAGCGCCCGGATTCGGCGGTCGAGGGCATCGCCTACTTCACCGTCAGCGAGCTGCTCACCAACGCCTCGAAGCACTCCGGCGCCCGTTCCGCCTCGGTGGACGTCTGGCGGCAGGACGACCGGCTGATGCTGACGGTGCAGGACGACGGCCGCGGCGGTGCGCGGGTCCGGCCGGGCGGCGGGCTGGCCGGCCTGGCCGAGCGCGCCGAGTCGGTGGACGGCGTGTTCGTAGTCGACAGCCCGGCCGCCGGGCCGACCTCGGTGACGGTCGAGCTCCCGTGGCGCACCCGGGCCGCCCGGGGCTGACGGCCGCGCGGCGTGGACGGGCCCGGGGTGCCGCTTCCCTTGCGCGGTACGGCACCCCGGGCCCGGGCCTGTCTCGGGCTACAGCGACCCGAGCGTGACGTCCGCGGTCTGGTTCTTGCCGTCGCGCTGGTAGCCGACGGTGACCTTGTCGCCCGGGGAGAACGAGGCGAGCGCGCTGGTCAGCACGGAGGGGGAGGTGATCGTGGTGTCGTTGACCTTGGTGATCACGTCGCCCGCCTGCAGCCCGGCGGAGGCGGCCGGCCCGCCGGAGGTCACCGAGACGATCGCCGCCCCGGCCGGCTGGAAGTTCGCGTCGAAGAACGGGCGGACGGTCACCCCGAGCCCGGCCCGGCCGGAGTTGGTGACCTTGCCGTCCTTGATCAGCTGGGTGGCGATGCTGTTCACGGTGACGGCGGGGATGGCGAAGCCGATGCCGGGCGCGGCCGAGCCGCCGAGTTCCGGGTCGACCGCGGTCAGCGTGTTGATCCCGATCACCTGGCTGGAGAGGTTGACCAGCGCGCCGCCGCTGTTGCCGGGGTTGATCGCGGCCGAGGTCTGCACCATGTTGCCGATGGTGGCGCCGGGCGAGCCGGGGCTCTGCGGTTCGGTGACGGTCCGTCCGACCGCCGAGACGATGCCCTCGGTGACGCTGCTGGACAGGCCGAGCGGGCTGCCCATGGCCAGCGTGACCTGCCCGACGGCGACCTTGGAGCTGTCCGCGAAGGTGGCGGGCTTGAGCCCGTTGGGCGGGCTGCTCAGCCTGATCACCGCGAGGTCGGACTGCGGGTAGCTGCCGACCAGGGTGGCGTCCAGCGGCTTGGTGCTGTTGGCGAGCGTCACGGTGAAGCTCTGCGCGGTGCCGATGACGTGCGCGTTGGTGACGATGTCGCCCTTGTCGTCGAAGACGATCCCGGAGCCGAGGCTGTCGCCCGCGGTGATCTGCACCACCGAGGGCAGCACCTGGGAGATCACCTGCTGGTACTCCTGCTCCAGCTGGCTGTTGGTGGACGGCGCGGGCGCGGTGGTGGCGGCCGGGGCCGCCGAGGAACTGGAGCCCTTGTCGCTGCCGGAGCAGCCGCTGATCAGCAGCGCCGCCGCGGCGAGCACCGCGGCCGGCCCCGACCACAGTCTGGGCCCGGTCGGGCGGGGGCCGGCCGGAAGCGGGCGGGTCTGTTCCTTCTTCGGGCGCACGGGACCACCTCCGGTCGCAGGGCAGAACTTTGTCAGCATTTCAGCGAAATGTCCGAATACCTGCGCCGACACACCAGGGAGCCCCCGGAAGGCCGCCGTCTAGGATCGGCCCATGACGTGGTTGATCACCGGCGGGGCGGGTTACATCGGCGGCCATGTGGTCCGGGAGCTGGTCGCGGCCGGCGAGTCCGTGGTCGTCCTGGACGACCTCAGCTCCGGCTCGCCCTCCCACCTGCCCCCCGGCGTCCCCCTGGTGACCGGCTCCACGCTGGACCGCCCGCTGCTGGACCGCGTCCTGGCCGAGCACGCCGTCACCGGGGTGCTGCACCTGGCGGCCCGCAAGCAGGTCGGCGAGTCGGTCGCCCAGCCGCTGCGCTACTACCACGAGAACGTGGAGGGCCTGCGGATCGTGCTGGCCGCCGCGGTCGACGCGGGCGTCCGCCGGGTGGTGCTGTCCTCCTCCGCCGCCGTCTACGGCATGCCGGACGTCGAACTGGTCGCCGAGTCCACGCCGTGCGCGCCGATGAACCCGTACGGCGAGACCAAGCTGGCCGGCGAGTGGCTGCTGAACGCCTGCGCCGAGGCGTACGGGCTGTCCACGGTGGCGCTGCGCTACTTCAACGTGGCGGGCGCGGCCTCCCCCGAGCTGTCCGACCCGGGTGCGGCCAACCTGGTGCCGCTGGCCTTCGAGCGCCTCACCGCCGGGCTGCCCCCGCTGATCTTCGGGGACGACTACCCGACCCCGGACGGCACCTGCATCCGCGACTACATCCACGTCTCGGACATCGCGTCCGCGCACGTCGCCGCCGTCCGCCGGCTGACCGCCGCCGCGGACGGCGAGCAGGTCCGACTGACCCTCAACATCGGCACCGGGCTCGGCGTCTCCGTCCGCGAGATGCTCGCCGAGATCGCCGAGGTCACCGGCCTCGACACCGCCCCCGAGGTGACCGCCCGCCGGGCCGGCGACCCGGCCCGGGTGGTGGCCTCCGCCGAGCTGATCCGGCGCGAACTCGGCTGGACCGCCCGGCACGGCGTCCGCGACATGGTCGCCTCCGCCTGGGCCGGCTGGCAGCACCGCCACCCGTGACCGGGCCCCGCCGGCCTCAGTGCGGGACGGCGGTGCCGTAGAACGAGTCCAGCGCGTACACGCAGCGGTCCTTGGAGCCGACGAAGACCCGGCCGTCGACGGCGACCGGGGAGCCGGTCAGCTCGCCCTTGGTGCCGAGTTCCCAGCGGAGCCGGCCGGTGGCGAGCTCCAGGGTGTGCAGCGAGTGGTCGCGGCTGCCGAGGTGGACCAGGCCGTCGGCGACCGCCGGGGAGCCGACCAGGTCGGCGCGGGCGGCGTAGCGCCAGCGCTCCCGGCCGGTGGCGGCGTCGAACGCGAACAGCGTGTCGCCGGAGCCCAGCAGCACCGTCCCGTCGGCGACCACGGCGGGCTCGGCGCCCTGCCGGGAGGTGGTGGAGGCCCGCCACAGGCCGTGGCCGGTGGCGGCGTCCAGCGCGTACAGGGTGCCGAGGTAGTCGGCGACGTACACGGCCCGGTCGTCCACCGCGGGCGGGGTGAACAGCACCACGGGGGCGTCGAAGCGCCAGCGCTCGCCGCCGGTGGCGGCGTCCAGGGCGTGTACCCGCTGACCGGAGGTCAGGTACAGCACGCCGCCGCGCTCCACCGGCCGGGCCGGCACCTTGCCGGTGACCGGGAACGCCCAGCGCACCCCGCCGCCGCGCGGGTCGACGGAGTGCAGCCGGCCGGAGCCCTGGTAGTAGGCGGCGCCGGCGATCAGCGCCGGGCCGGACTGCGGGTTCTCGTACTCCTGCTGGGCGTCGTCGGCGCGCCACAGTTCGGCGCCGCTGGCGGCCGAGCGGAGCTGCACGCCGCCGCCGCGGATGCCGCAGCAGAGCACGCCGTCGGCGGCGTCCAGCGAGTACACCCAGCCGTCCAGCGAGGTCCGCCAGCGCTCGGTGCCGTCGGAGGCGTCCACGGTGTACAGGTGCGGCCCGTCGGCGGCGTGCACCCGGCCGCCGTCGACGGCCAGCGCCCAGGCGACGTCGCGGGTCTTCCAGCGGCGTTCGCCGGAGCCGATGTCGAGGGCGTGCACCTCGAAGCTGGAGACGAACAGCGTCCCGTCGGCAACCACGGGGGTGCCCCAGACGTCGTTGGACATCCGGAACCGCCAGGGCCGCCAGCGGGCGGCGGGCGGCTGCGGCGGGGCGGCGGGCGCGGAGGTGCGGCGCACCCAGTCGGTGCCGACGGGGGCGGCGGAGGGGGCGACCGGCTCGACCCGCGGCCCGGGTCCTATCGGCACGTTCGCGCCGGCCAGCCGGATCTCGCCGTCGCCGCCGGAGGCCGGCCGCGCGTGCGGCCGCACCCGCTCGGTGGCCACCTCGGCCTCGGACGGCAGGCCGACCGGCCCGGCCGGGGCGATCGGCGCGGCCTGCGAGACCGGCGGCGCGGAGGGCTGCGGCGGCACCGCGACCGGCTGCGGCTGCTGCGGCTGCTGGCTGACGGGGCGGCGGCTGCTGCGCTTGGCCTCGATCAGGTCGAGTGCGGCGGGCGGCAGCCAGTCCCCGGCCTCGCCGGAGGCGTCGGCCCGGGAGAACAGGTGCGGGGCCATCTCGGCCTGGATCTGGGCGGGCGTCGGCCGGTGCTCGGGCGCGGGCCGCATGCAGGCCCGGACCAGGTCGACGAGTTCGGCCGGCAGCCCGCTCAGGTCGGGCTGGTCGCGCAGCAGCTGGAAGACCGTCTCGACCGGGTTGGTGCCCCGGTAGGGCGGGTGCCCGGTGGCGCAGAACACCACCAGCGAGCCGAGCGAGAACACGTCGCTGGCCCCGGTGACGCTGCGGCTGTCGCGGGCCTGCTCGGGCGACATGTAGGCGGGGGTGCCGACTGCGACGTTGGTCATGGTGAGCCGGGTGCTCGACACGCCGGCGGCGATCCCGAAGTCGATCACCCGCGGGCCGTCCTCGACCACCAGCACGTTGGACGGCTTGAGGTCGCGGTGCACCAGCCCGGCGGCGTGGATGGACTGCAGCGCCTCGGCGATGCCGGCGGTCAGCCAGCGCACCGCGTCGGCGGGCAGCGGACCGCAGTCGGTGACCAGGTCCTCCAGCGAGGGCGCGGGCACGTACGCGGTGGCCAGCCAGGGCACCGCGGCGTCGGCGTCGGCGTCCACCACGGCGGCGGTGTAGAAGCCGCCGACCGTCTTGGCGGCGGCGATCTCGCGGGCGAAGCGGACCCGGAACAGGTTGTCCTCGGCCAGTTCGCTGCGGACGGTCTTGATGGCGACCCGGCGACCCGAGGCGGAGCGGGCCAGGTACACCAGCCCCATCCCGCCCGCGCCGAGCCTGGCCAGCACCTCGAAGGGCCCGATCCGCCTCGGATCGTGCGCCGTCAGCTGGTCCACTCCGCAGCCACCTCCCCTTCCGCCAACGCCCCCCGGCGGTGGCGCGCCCCCGATTCTCCAATGCCCGCCGTCCTGGAGCCAATCTCCCCCGCCCGTGTCACCCGCGCCGGTCGGCCGGCGCGGCGGCCCCGGCGGGGGTGCGGGGCGCCCGCCGAACCCTTCGGAGCTGACTTGTCGTCACGCTGTGGGGTCATCAGTGCACGGGGGGGCAACAACACACGCTGAAAAGCCGTCGATTCTCCCCACGGGCGGACTAATAGTCGCACTACCGAATCGCGCCAAGATCGTGCCACGGTAAGCTGACGGCATGACAGGACAAGTTCGCACCGTCGACGGTCGCGTCGCCGGGCGGCGCGGACAGGAGACGCGGCAGAAGCTGCTCGACTGCCTCCGCGAGATGCTCAGCACGTCGCCGTACCGGGACGTCAAGGTCATCGACGTCGCCCGTATGGCGGGTACCTCCCCCGCGACCTTCTACCAGTACTTCCCGGATGTCGAGGGCGCAGTCCTTGAGATCGCCGAGGAAATGGCCGAGGACAGCGGCGGGCTCAAAGAGCTCGTCGATGGAAAGTCCTGGGCGGGAAAGACCGGCTTCACCACTTCCGAAGAACTGGTGGACGGATTCCTCGCCTTCTGGCGCAAGAATGACGCCATTCTCCGAGTGGTCACACTCGGTGCCGCAGAAGGGGACAAGCGGTTCTTCAAGATCCGCATGAAGGTCCTCAACTCGGTGGCGGCTCCGCTCGCCGAGGCGGTTCGCAACACCCAGGGCAAGACCGACAAGACGGTCGACGGGTCGGCGATCGCCGGCTCCCTGGTGACGTTGCTGGCCGCGGCCGCGGAGCACTCGAAGGCGTTCACCTCGTGGGGCGTGAAGGTCAAGGACCTCAAGCCCAACCTGGCGCTCCAGGTGTACCTCGGAGTCACCGGAAAGAAGCCGCCGAAGTAACACTCAGCCCAGTCCAATGGCGCCCGGCCCCGGTTCCTGTCCGGGGTGCGTCGGACGCGGCCGTGTCCTCGGGGGAGGTTCGCCGACGTACCGCGGGGCGTCATCCGCACCTACAACGAAACGCAGGGGCGGTCGGGAGAAAGGTCTCCCGACCGCCCCTGCGTCATGTCCCGGGCCGGTCCGTTCCGGTCAGGGGCAGCGCACCACCTGGCCGGCGTAGGCCAGGCCGCCGCCGAAGCCGAACAGCAGCACCGGGTCGCCGCTGTGCAGTTCGCCGCGCTCGACCAGCTTGGAGAGGGCGAGCGGGATGGAGGCGGCCGAGGTGTTGCCGGACTCGACCACGTCGCGGGCGACCACCGCGTCCTCGGCCAGGCCGAGCCGGCCGGCGATCGCGTCGATGATCCGCAGGTTGGCCTGGTGGGCCACGAAGCCGCGCAGTTCGGACGGGTCCAGGCCGGCCTTCTCGCAGGCCTGCCGGGCGAGCGGGGCGACCTGGGTGGTGGCCCAGCGGAAGACGGTCTGGCCCTGCTGGCTGATGACCGGCTGCCAGCCGCGGATCACCACCGCCTCGCCCTTCTCCGGCTCGGAGCCCCACACCACCGGGCCGATGCCGGCCTGCTCGTCGGGGACGGCCTCCAGGACGGCCGCGCCGGCGCCGTCCGCGAAGATCACGCAGGTGGTGCGGTCGGTCCAGTCGAGGACGTCGGACATCCGCTCGGCGCCGATCACCAGGGCGCGGGTGGCGGCGCCGGCCCGGATCGCGTGGTCGGCGGTGGCCAGCGCGTACGAGAAGCCCGAGCAGACGGTGTTCAGGTCGTAGGCGGCCGGGGTGGGGATGCCGAGCCGGGCGGCGACGGAGGCGGCCGTGTTGGGGCTGCGTTCGACGGCGGTGCAGGTCGCGACGGCGACCAGGTCGATCTGGTCGGGGGTCACTCCCGCGTGGGCGAGGGCCTTCTGGGCGGCGCCGGCGGCGAGGTCGACCAGGGTCTCGTCCTCGGCGATGTGCCGGGTACGGATGCCGACCCGGCTCCGGATCCACTGGTCGTCGGTGTCGACCATCGCCGAGAGATCGTCGTTGGTGAGGATCTTCGGCGGCTGGTAGTGGCCCAGCGCCACGATGCGGGAGGCGGTCATACTGCCACTCAACCGGGTTACCGGCGAGTCGGGCGGTAACGCCCTGGCACAGGATCGGGTGCCGGAACCTGTAGGGCCCTCACAACCGGAACCGGTCAGGCCGCCAGCGATTGGGCGTCGCCCATGGCGATCATCGGGTGCATGGCCGGGTCGAGGGTCTTGATCAGCTCGACCATGTGGTCCTCGGTGAGCGAGATGCAGCCGTGGGTGGGGCCGCCGTGGTCGAGGTGCAGCCAGATGCCGCCGCCCTTGGCCGCGCCCTCCGGGAAGCGGCCGTCGAGCGGGGAGGAGCCGACCACCCGGTTGTAGTTGATCGCGACCACGTAGTCGAAGGAGCCGGCCAGCGGCTCGTTGTTGAAGCCGCGGCCGCCCATCACGAACTTGGCGTTCTCGTCGTACGGCAGCTTGGAGCCGGGGTCGGCCTTGCGGCCGCCGGCGTCGGTGAGCGAGAACAGGCCGATCGGGCTGCGCAGGTCGCCGGAGCGGTGGTCGGTGGTCCAGCCCTTGTAGGCGTTGTGGGCGGGCCAGGACTGGCCGGCCTGCCAACTGCCGTCGTCGCCGCGGGTCCACAGCGTGACGGTGTTGTCCGAGGAGTTCTTGTCCTTGCCGCTGGCGACCAGCACCTGGCGGGTCTCGGCGGGGATCTTGGCCGTCCAGCTGGCGCCCAGGCCCGGAATGGCGGTGATCCGGTCGCGGCTGGAGCGGTCGGCGGCCGGGGCCTCGGTGTGCGCCTCGGCGGCCTTCATCGGGGTGACGTCGGGCTCGCGGTCCGGGGCGGCGCTGGCGGTCTCGCCCTGGAAGGTCCGGCCGGGGCCGACGGTGAACCAGCCGGCCGCCAGGGCCAGCAGGGTCGCGGTGCCGACGGTGAGCTTGCGGGTGCGGCGCGCCTTCGGCTTGCGACGGCGGCGGCCCGCGGCTCGGCCCTGGGTCTGCTCGGCGTCGCTCCGGGGAGCCGGCGCGGAGGCCGAGCGGCGGTGCGAGGCGGCGCGATGGGAACCGGACATGCGGACGATCCTCCCAGACCCGGGGGACGCGGTGGAACCCGGGCCGTGTGATGAGCCTGTGAGCATACGCGCCCGGAAGCGCTTCTCCGGTGCGGGGAAGCACCCCCGGTAGTGCGCATTCGTCACGCACGCCCCCTCCGGAACGGCCGCGCCCGGTGGCCGGAAACCGGCCACCGGGCGCGTGGCCGAGCGGGCGTCAGAGGCGCATCGCCTGCGGGGTCTCCCGGCGCATCAGGTCCGGGCCGTCGTACTCGCGGATGACCTCGTAGCGGGTGTTGCGCTCCACCGGGCGGAAGCCGGCGTCCCGGATCAGCTGGAGCAGGTCGTCGCGGCCCAGCTTGTTCGGGGTGCCGAAGTTGTCCGCGTCGTGGGTGATCTTGTACTCGACCACCGAGCCGTCCATGTCGTCCGCGCCGTGGCTGAGGGCCAGCTGCGCGGTGGTGACGCCGTGCATCACCCAGAAGACCTTGACGTGCGGGACGTTGTCGAACAGCAGGCGGGACACCGCGAAGGTCTTCAGCGCCTCGGCGCCGGTGGCCATCTCGGTGCGGTCCATCAGGCGGTTGCGGACCTTGCCGTCCTTCGAGTCGTGGAAGTCGTGCTGGTAGCGCAGCGGGATGAAGACCTGGAAGCCGCCGGTCTCGTCCTGCAGTTCGCGCAGCCGCAGCACGTGGTCGACCCGGTGGCGGGGCTCCTCGATGTGGCCGTACAGCATGGTGGCCGGGGTCTTGAGGCCCTTCTCGTGCGCCAGGCGGTGGATCCGCGACCAGTCCTCCCAGTGGGTGTCGTGGTCGACGATGTGCTGGCGGACCTCCCAGTCGAAGATCTCCGCGCCGCCGCCGGTCAGCGACTCCAGGCCGGCGTCGATCAGCTCGTCCAGGATCTCACTGGCCGTCAGGCCGCTGATCCGCTCGAACCAATGGATCTCGGTCGCGGTGAACGCCTTCAGCGAGACGTTCGGCAGCGCGGCCTTCAGCTCCTTCAGCGAGCGCGGGTAGTAGCGCCACGGCAGCGTCGGGTGCAGGCCGTTGACGATGTGCAGCTCGGTGAGGGACTCCGACTCCATCGCCTTGGCGAGCCGGACGGCCTCCTCGATGCGCATCGTGTACGCGTCCTTCTCGCCCGGCTTGCGCTGGAACGAGCAGTACGCGCAGGACGCGCTGCACACGTTGGTCATGTTGAGGTGGCGGTTGACGTTGAAGTGGACGACGTCACCGTTCTTCTGCGTCCGCACGTGGTGGGCCAGGCCGCCCAGCCAGGCCAGGTCGTCGCTCTCGTAGAGCGCGATCCCGTCCTCGCGGGTCAGCCGCTCACCGGCGTAGACCTTCGCCTCCAGCTCGCGCTTGAGCCCTGCGTCCATGCGGCGCTCCGCCTCCTCGGGACTTCGATTCGTTGCCGAAGTCGAGACTACGCCTAGGCCGCCAGCAGTTCGGCCAGCAGGGCGGGGTCCAGGTTGCCGCCGCTGACCACGGCCGCGAACACCCGGCCGCCGAGTTCCTCGGCCCGGTGGAAGTACGCCGCGGGGGCGACCGCGCCGGACGGCTCGGCGACCAGCCGGCCGCGGCGGGCCAGTATCGCGACGGTGTCCCGGATCTCCTGCTCGGAGACGGTGACGATGTCGTCCACGTACGCGGTGAGGTGCTCGAACGGGAGGACGCCCACCGACGGGGTGCGCAGGCCGTCCGCGACGGTGCGGTAGGTCTGGGCGACCGTCCAGGCGGTGCGGACGCCCTTGCGCAGGCTCTCCTGGGCGTCGGCGGCGAGCTCCGGCTCCACGCCGATCACCCGCACGCCCGGGCAGGCCAGCTTCAGCGCGGCGGCCGTCCCGGAGATCAGGCCGCCGCCGGAGACCGGCACCAGCACGGTGTCCAGCTCGTCCGGGGCGTCCTCGGCGATCTCCAGGCCGACCGTGCCCTGGCCGGCCACGATGTACGGGTCGTCGTACGGCGGCACCCACACGTAGCCGTGCTGAGCGGCCAGTTCGGCCGGGACGGTGTCGCGCTGCTCGGCCGGGACGATCAGCACCTCGGCGCCGAACGAGCGGGTGTTCTCGATCTTCACGGCGGGCGAGGTGTCCGGCATCACGATCACGGCCTTGATGCCGAGCCGCTGCGCCGCGTACGCCACCGCCTGGGCGTGGTTGCCGCTGGACTGCGCCACCACGCCCCGGGACCGCTCCTCCGCGGTGAGCGCCGCGAGCCGGTTCATCGCCCCGCGGATCTTGAACGCCCCGGTCGGCTGGAGGCTCTCCGGCTTCAGCCAGAGCCGGCGCCCGTCCGGCCGCTCCGCCCACGGGCAGGGCAGCAGCGGGGTGCGGACCGCCGTACCGGCGATCCGGCGTTGGGCGGCGCGCAGGTCTTCCAGGTCGACCAGGGTCATTCCGGGGCCATCCTCGGGAGTTGACGGAGCGTTGACGGTTCGTGAGGTGACGACCCTAGTCCGCTACTCCGCGAGGTGCAGCGGCAATTCGCTGACCCGGTTCTCCCACTTCGTGGAGAGCACCACCGTGGTGCGGGTGCGGGCCACGCCCTTGGTGCCGGAGAGCCGCTTGACCACCGACTCCAGGCCCTCGACGTCCGGCACCCGGACCTTCAGCATGTAGGAGTCGTCGCCCGCGATGAACCAGCAGTCCTCGACCTCCGGGAGGTCCTTCAGCCGGTGCGAGACGTCGTCGTGGTCGGCGGCGTCGGTCAGTTGAAGACCGATCAGCGCCGTCACGCCGTAGCCGAGGGTGGCCGGGTTGACCGTCGCCCGGTACCCGGTGATCACGCCCGCCTGTTCGAGGCGGTTGATCCGGTCCGTCACACTCGGCCCGGAGAGGCCCACCAGACGGCCCAGCTCGGCGTACGAGGCACGGCCGTTCTCACGAAGTGCCTGGATGAGCTGTCTGTCCACAGAGTCCATTACCTGCCGCGTCCTTCCGAACCTCTCCAGAATCAAGATCGTTTTCTGGATTCCAAGGCGCCGAGCGCCGATCGACCGGGGTATCCCAGAGAACATACTCTCCCGTAGCGAGGCCGCTCACTCGCCCCGGCGCGGCCCGGTTTCCGGGGTTCCCCCGGGAGTGCTCGCGGCCTCCCCCAGGCGGCCCGACCAACGCCGGTACAGCGCGTGCCGGACGCCCACCGCGTCCAGCACCCGGCCGGCCACGAAGTCCACCAGCTCCTGGGCGGTGGACCCCCCGGCGTAGAAGCCCGGCGACGCCGGCAGCACCACCGCGCCCTGCGCGTCCAGGGCCACCAGGTGCTGGAGGGTCGAGCCGGTCAGCGGGGTCTCGCGCAGGCACAGCACCAGCGGGCGGCGCTCCTTGAGGGTGACCGAGGCGGTGCGCTGGAGCAGGTCCTTGGACAGGCCGAGCGCGATGCCGGCCGCGGCGCCGGTGGTGGCCGGGACGACCAGCATGCCCTTCGCCGGGTACGAGCCGGAGGACGGCCCCGCCGCGAAGTCCCCGCGGGCCAGTGGCGGACGTCGTCGAGCTGCTTCTCGTCCCGGCCCAGCCACTGCGCCAGATCGGCCTTCCAGTGGGCGTCCCGGAACGAGATGCCGGTCTCGTCCAGGATGGTCAGCCGGGCGGCCCGGCTCACGATCAGGTCGACGGACTCGCCAGCGTCGAGCAGCGCCCGGATCACGGACGCGGCGTAGGGGGTGCCGCTGGCGCCGGAGACGCCGACGACCCAGGGGCGACGGGTGTTGCTCATGGGGACATTGTCGCGGGTGCGCGAGGCGGGCGGACGCGACGACGTGGCCGCCGGGAGAATGGTCGCCATGGCAGCCGTGTTGGTGGATCTGACGCATCCCGTGGTGTCCGGGATGCCGGTGTACCCGGGGGACCCCGGGGTGGAGTTGCGGGCGGCGTTGACGGCCGAGGTGGAGGGGGTGAACGTGCTGGCCGTGCACCTCGGGTCGCAGACCGGGACGCACGTGGACGCCCCGTACCACCTGGACGTGCGGTGGCCGACGCTGGACGGGCTGCCGCTGGAGCTGTTCACGGGGCCCGCCGTGGTGGTGGACCTGCGCGGGCTGCCGGCCCGCGGGGAGGTGACGGCGGATCACCTGGCGCCGGCGCTGGCGGCCTCCGGGCCGGGCACGGTGCTGCTGCTGGCGACCGGGTGGCCCAAGTACTGGGGGACGGACCGGTACTTCGCGCACCCGTACCTGACCGAGGAGGCGGCGGCCGCGATCGTCGCGGCGGGCGTGCGGACCGTCGGGGTGGACGCGCTGTCGGTGGACCCGACGCCGGACCCGGGGCCGTCGAACCCCGAAGTGGCGAGCCTGCTGGCCGAGTTGGCCGACGAGCACGACCCGGCGCCGGAGCTGCCGACGCTGGCGGCGCACCGGGTGCTGCTGGGGCCGGAGGGCGGCGGGGTGATCGCCGAGAACCTGACGGACCTGTCGCTGCTGCTGGAGGCGCAGGCGGCGGGGGTTCCGGTGGAGGTGTCGCTGTTCCCGCTGCGGCTGACGGCGGCGGACGGGGCGCCGGTGCGGGCGGTGGCGCGGATCGGCTGACGGTCCGCCAGGCGCCGCCGTGGCCAACGACCGCCCCCCGCCCGCGACTTGGTCTAGACCACCGCGACGGGGCACCGATAGGCTCCCGCCATGTCTCAGATCGTCGGTGTGGTCGAGCGCCTCTGGCGCTACCCCGTGAAGTCCACGGGCGGCGAGTTGCTCGATTCCGTCGAGGTGGAGGAGCGCGGCCTGGTCGGCGACCGGCTGTACGCGGTGCGCGACGGGGCCGGGAAGTTCGGGTCCGGCAAGAACACCCGGCGGTTCCGGCGGATGGACGGCCTGCTGCGCCTCGGCTCCCGGCTGGGCAGCCGGATCGACGGCCCCGAACTGTTCGACCCGCTGGGGATGCCGGTGCCGGACCCGGACTCCTTCCTGCGCGCCTACCTGGAGCAGGAGGACGTCGGGCTGGCCCGCGAGGACGCGGTGTCGCACTTCGACGAGCTGCCGGTGAGCGTGCTGACCACCGCCACCCTGGACTGGGTGGCCGAGGCGGTGCCGTCCGCGGTGGTCGACGAGCGCCGGTTCCGGCCGAACGTGCTGCTGCGCACCCCGCCCGGGACGCCGCCGTTCACCGAGGACTCCTGGTACGGCCGGGAGGGCCGGGTGAAGGGCGGCCTGCGGCTGGCGTTCGTCCGGGCCAGCGTGCGCTGCGCGATGGTCGGGGCGGCGCAGCCCGGGCTGCCGCACTCGCCGGAGATCCTGAAGACCATCGCGCACGAGCGGGACTGCGAGCTGGGTGCGCTGGCCTCCGTCCCCGGCCGGGGCGGCTGCGGGTCGGGGACGTGCTGACGCTGGCCTAGGGCCGCCCTTCCGGATCCTGCCGGGCGCGGTCAGCCGGAGCGGCGCGGGATCAGGCAGAACGGGTGCCCGGCCGGGTCGACGAAGACCGTCCAGCCGGCCTGCCGGTCCTTGACCTCGGCGCCGAGTTCCACCACCCGCTGTTCGACGGCGGCGACGTCGTCGACCTCGATGTCCAGGTGGAGCTGCTGCGGGTGGCCCGGGTCGGGCCAGATCGGCGGGCGGAAGTCCTCGACGCGCTGGAAGCCCAGCACCTGGCCGTTGGGCAGGTGGACGGTGGACCACTCGTCGTCCAGCGACCAGCGCGGGTCGGGCCGGTCGACGTCGCCGCCGAGCAGGGCCGCGTAGAAGTGGGCCAGGCCCGCCGGGTAGTGGCAGTCCAGCACCACGCACTGCAGTGTGCCGATCATCGTGCTCCCCGTCCTGGTCGCGTCGGGCCCCTCGTTCCAGCATGGCGCATCGGCGTGGCGGGCGGCGGGCGGTCCGGGCTCAGCGCGGGTCGAGCTCGCCGCCCGCCAGGTGGGCGGCGGTGACGCCGGGCAGGCCGCGCAGCCAGTCGGCGGTGACCCGGTCGAGGGTCTCGCGCGTGGGCGGCTGCGGGCCCAGGCCGACGGCCAGCCGGTGGCCCGGCAGCAGGCGGGGCCAGGCGTGCAGGCCGGGCGCCGGTTCGAGGGCGGTGAGCAGGGCGCGCAGCCGGCCCCTGACCGGGCCGAGCCGCTCGGGGGTGCAGGTCAGCACCAGCCAGGCGGCGTGGCGGCGGTGCAGCGGGGGCGGGGCGAGCAGCTCGGGGTGGTCGGGGCCGAGTTCCCAGGCGCGGTAGAGCTCCTCGGCGATCAGGTCGCGGGTGCCGGCGCCGACCTGGCCGGTGCAGCTGCGGACCGGGGCGGTGGGGGTCAGCACGGTGACCGGGTCGGGGTGCGGGGCGGCCGGCCCGCCGAGCAGGGTGACGGGCTGCCGCCAGTCCCAGGCGGCCCAGGTGCCGGTGAAGTGGCGGAACAGCTCCTCGGGGTCGTCCTCGGCGTTCTCCCGGACGGTCCGGGCGGCGAGCACCGTCCAGGCCAGGGAGGGGAGTTGGCCGAACGGTGCGCCGTGCAGGCCGCGCGCGCCGGTCCAGGCCTTGACCCGGCGGGCCAGTGCGGCGAACGCCCGGTGGCGGTCGCCGACGGCGGCGAGGACCGCCTCGGCGTCGGTCACGGCGCTGTACGCGACCGCGAAGTCCTCTGCCGGGCCGTCGGCGGGGGCCAGCACCAGGTCGACGGCCAGGCCGCGGACGTCCAGCCGCAGGCCGGGGACGCGGGCGCCGCGCACCTCGCGGAGGTTCCGGGCCTCCGGCAGGGCGGCGGCCAACTGCCCGGCCATGCCTGCGGGTTCGACGGCGCCGGGGAGGACGGCGACCAGGTCGAGGTCCGCGCCGGGCAGCGCGCAGCCCAGTCGGCGGGAGCCCACCAGGTGCACCTCGCCCGGCAGGGCCGCGGCGATCCGGCCCATCAACTCGGCGAGCTCGACCGGGGGTTCGGTGCGGGCCGGGGCGGCCGGCTCGGGGAGGGTGCGGAGTTCGCCGGTGCCGAGCGCGACCGTGGCGCGCGGCAGCATCGGGCCGTCGCCGCGCCGGGACAGCACGACGAGTTCGCCGACCGGGGCGGTCATCGGTCCGAGCGTCGCGGTGCACTCGGCGACGGCCCGGCGCGGGTCCTCGGCCCGGCCGAGCGTCAGGTGCGGGCGGTACCCCTCGGCGCGGGCCCGGCAGCGCGGGAAGCGGCGCTCCAGGGCGTGCCCCAGGGCGGCCCAGGGGGCGGCGGAGCCGGCCGCCGGATCGAGCCAGAGGGTGTGGCCGAGCCGCTGCCCGAAGGTCCGCACGCCGGCCAACTCGGCGGTGAACTGCGGGACTTCGGCGGCGGCCTCGGCGAGCAGCGGCAGCGCGGCGTCCCACTCGTGCTCGGCGACGAAGCCGAACAGCAGGTTCACGTGCGGCGGCCAGCGCTCGGCCTGCGGGTCGTACGCGGCGCGCAGCCGCTGGATCGGCGGCCACAGCTCCTCGGGCGGCAGCCAGGCGACGGCGGTGCGGGCGGTGGGCGGGGCGTCCAGGAACGCGACGGCGGGGGCGGCGCCGAAGCCGAGGCCGACGGCGAGGCCGTAGTGGTCGGACGGGTGCAGGCCGTCCGCGTCCGGGCGGTCGCCGAGCAGCCGGGCGGTGGCGGTGCGGGCCCGGCCGGGGCGCAGCAGGACGCGGTCCAGGCGGCCGGCCCGGCCGGTCAGCGAGGAGACGGCGGCCAGCGGGTTGGCGACCGGGTCGAAGGTCGGGGTGCGGTCCTCCGGGCCGTGCAGTTCGGTCCAGGCGTCGCGCAGGCCGAGGGCGTCGGCGGGGGCGGAGGTGCTGTCGTTGAAGTCGCCGAGGACCAGCAGCTCGCCCTCGACGGCGGCGAACCCAGTTGCCAGCTCGGCGAGTTCGGCGCGGCGGCGGCCCGCGCCGTCGGCCGAGTGGTCGCTGCTGAGGTGCACGGCGGCGACGGTGAGCGGGCCGGCGGCGGTGCGGACGGCGATCGCGGTGACGGCCTTGTGCGGGCCGAGGGCGTGCCGGCCGGCCTCCAGCACGGGCAGCCGGCTGAGCAGCAGCAGGCCGTGGCCGTCGATCTCGCGGGCGAACGGGTCGGCGCCCAGGGTGTAGCCGTCCCGCACCCACGGCTGCGCCAGCAGCTGCTTCACCAGGGCGGGTTCGACCTCCTGGAGGGCGATCAGGTCGGCGTCGGCGGCTTCGAGTTCGGCGAGCAGCAGCGGGCGGCGGCGGGCGGTGTGGATCCGTTCGGCGTCGTACCTGTCCCACAGGGTGTTCCAGGTGACCACCCGCAACTCCTCCGGCGGCAGGGCCGGTTCGGCGACGGCGGGCCGCCAGCCGCGGTCCGTCCAGGCGTGCGGGGTGCTCGGGGTGAAGAACGGCGCGGGCAGGCCGCGGGGTGCGGTGCGGCGGCCGGCCGTGGTGGTGTCGAGCAGGTCGGTGCCGGTGTCGCGGTCCCACACCACCTGCCCGTCGGCCTCCACCCGGCGCACCCGGTGCCAGGGCACCTCGCCGGCGGCGGTGAAGGACTCCAGCGGGACGGACTTGATCCGGTCGTCGCGCTGCCGCACGCCCAGCACGAACCGGGCCGGGTCGAACCGGTCGTCCCAGCGGATGCGCCGGCAGATCTGCTCGATGGGACGCATTCAGTCCTCCTCGCCGTCCAGGGTGCCCGCCGTGTCCGCGACCGTGCCGTCCGCGCCGACGTACCAGGTGCGGTGCGCCTGGCCCGGGTACGGCGGGCTCCAGCGGTGCAGTTGGGCGGTCAGCGCCTCCGCCGGGACGGGGTGCGCGCGGGCCGCGTTGCGGCGGGTCAGTTCCGCCTCGTCGACCACCAGGACCACCTGGGTCAGCAGGGCGTCCCGGCGGCGGGCGATCGCCTGCACGTGGGAGCGCTGGTGGCGGTTGAGCGAGGTGGCGTCCCAGACGGCGGCGCCCGGCCCGGCGAGGGCCGTCTCCAGCGCGGCGAGGCCCTCGCGCAGGACCGCGGCGTTGTCGCGCTGGTCGGCGCGGGAGCCGCGGGCGGTGCGCAGGTCGTCCAGCGCGATCCGGGTGCCGGGCAGCGTCGCCGCGAACGTCGACTTGCCGCTGCCCGCCGGGCCGCACAGGTGCGTCAGCCGCGGGAAGCGGCCGTCCCGCCACGCCCAGGTCGCCGCGACCGCCTCCTCGGCGGTGGCGATCCGTCCCGCCGCGAACGCCTCCCGGGCCTGCGCCCAGCAGCGGTCCCGGACGTCCGGCGGGAGGCCGTCCAGCGCCTCCCCGAGGCCGGTGCGGAGCGCGGACAGCGGGTCGGGCGCCAGGAGTTCGGCGTCCTCCGCGTGCAGCGCCGACCAGGCGACCTGCTCGCGCTCCGCGTCGTCGGCGGCGAGGGTCGCGGCGACGGCGTGCAGCACGCCGAGGTCGGCGGCGGCGGTCAGCCGGACCAGACCGGCCCGGCGGTCCTCGTCCGGGTACGGGCGGGCGAGCTGCGGGTGGAGCCCGACCAGGTCGGCGACCCGGCGGGCCTGCGGCAGGCCGAGGGCGGGGGTGAGCCGGGTCAGCAGGTGCTCGCGGCGGGCGGTGCCGAGGCCGGCCGCGAGGATGCCGTTCAGGCGGGCGTCTCCGGTGCGGCCGAGCGCGTCCAGGCGGGCGGAGATCTCGTCCAGCGGGGCGAGTTCGGGCATGCGCAGCGTCTCGGCGAGCGCGGCGGCGTCCGGGGCCCCGCCGGAACGGACGTGCCAGAGCGGGGCGTCGGGGCCGAGGCCGTTCTCCACCACGGCCGCGTGCATCCAGTGCGTGCCGGTCTGCACGTGCCGGGGGCGGACCCACTTGGCCGCCCGGCTGCCGAACTCGGCGCGGGCGAAGCCCTCGGTGGTGCGGACGACGTAGCCCTCGTGGCGGTCGAGGTCCAGCCGCAGGGCGCGTATCGCGCGTTCGTCGTAGCGGCCGCGCCAGAGCACCCGGGGCGTGGGGACGCCGAGGCGGCGCAGGAAGCGGACGGTGGCGTCCCAGTCGAGGCAGCGGTCCTCGGCGGTCCACACCGAGAAGCCGTAGAACCAGCTGTCGAGGTCGGTGTACGGGAGCGAGTGGCGGGCGAACAGGTTCTCGCCGCAGACCCGCCAGCCTTCCGGGATGCGGGGGCCGAGACGGCCTTGCAGGGCCTTCACCCACGTCCGGGACGGGTGGTGCGCGGAGTCCAGCGAGCGGGCGTGCAGGCCGTCCCGGTAGAGCGTGGTGTTCTCGCCGTCGAGCTTCTCGGTGACCACCACCTCGCGGTGGGCGAGGCCGGAGAGGTCGCCGCTGCGGATGTCGTCCGCCGCCGCCCCCGGGGACCACGGGAGGTGCGGCGTCCGGGGGTAGTGGACGCGCATGCGGCCACCCTAGGGAGCGGCGGGCCGGTGGAGCGAACAGTTTTGCGGGCAGGGGTGCCGGCACACGCGGAACCGGGGGCGCGGTTCCCCGCGCCCCCGGTTCCGCCTGCTCACACGGTCAGACCCCGGGCGATGAGGTCGATCAGGGCGAAGGCGAAGAGGGAGATGCCCACGAAGCCGTTGGTGGAGAAGAAGGCCCGGTTGAGGCGGGACAGGTCGTTCGGCTTGACGATGGTGTGCTCGTAGACGAAGGCGCCGGCGACGACGGCGAGGCCGCACCAGAAGAAGGCGCCCGCGTCGGTGAGGACGGCGTACCAGACGAGCAGGGCGGTGGTGAGGGCGTGGCAGACCCGGGCGCCGGTGATCGCGGCGGGGACGCCGAAGCGCGCGGGGACGGAGCGGACGCCCATGCCGCGGTCGGCGGCGACGTCCTGGCAGGCGTAGATCAGGTCGAAGCCGCCGATCCAGATGCCGACGGCGAGGCCGAGGACGACCGCGTCCCAGGACCAGGTGCCGGTGACGGCGAGCCAGGCGCCGATCGGGCCGATCGCCTGGGCGAGGCCGAGGATGGCCTGCGGGAAGTCGGTGAAGCGCTTGCCGTACGGGTAGACCACCATCGGGATCACGGCGACCGGGGCCAGCACCAGGCAGAGGGTGTTGAGCAGCGCGGCGGAGCCGAGGAAGACCACCAGGGCGATGGCGGAGCCGATGTACGCGGTGCGCAGCGAGACGGCGCCGGTGACGAGTTCGCGGCCCGCGGTGCGCGGGTTCCGGGCGTCGATCTCGCGGTCGATGATCCGGTTGGCGGCCATCGCGAAGGTGCGCAGGCCGACCATGCAGACGGTGACCAGCAGCAGCTGGCCCCAGTGCACGGACTTGTCGGCGAGGAACATCGCGGTGAGGGCGGCGATGTAGGCGAACGGCAGGGCGAAGATCGAGTGCTCGATCATGACCAGGCGCAGGAACGCCCGGGTCCTGCTCCGCGGCGCCTCGAACGCGGCAGCGGCGGTCACAGCCCGTACTCCTTCCAGCGGCGGGTGACCCGGGCGGCGGTCGCCGGGTCGGAGGCGACCATCTCGGGCCAGCCGCCGTCGCGGGTGTAGCCCTCCTCCGGGAGCTTGCGGGTGGCGTCGATGCCGGCCTTGCCGCCCCAGAACTGCTGGTAGGAGGCGTGGTCGAGGTGGTCGACGGGGCCTTCGACGACGGACAGGTCGCGGCTGTAGTCGACGTTGCCGAGGGCCCGCCAGGCGACTTCCTGGTAGTCGTGGACGTCGCAGTCGGCGTCCACCACGATGATCAGCTTGGTCAGCGACATCATGTGGGCGCCCCAGATGGCGTGCATGACCTTCTGGGCGTGCTTCGGGTACTTCTTGTCGATCGAGACGATCACGCAGTTGTGGAAGCCGCCGGCCTCGGGCAGGTCGTAGTCGACGATGTCCGGGATGATCACCTTGAGCAGCGGCAGGAAGAAGCGCTCGGTGAACTTGCCGAGCGGCCCGTCCTCGGTGGGCGGGCGGCCGACCACGATGGACTGCAGGATCGGGCGGCGGCGCATCGTCACGCAGTCGATGGTGAGCGCGGGGAACGGCTCCTGCGGCGTGTAGAAGCCGGTGTGGTCGCCGAACGGGCCCTCGGGGAGCATCTCGCCGGGCTCCAGCCAGCCTTCGAGGACGACCTCGGCGTCCGCCGGGACCTGCAACGGCACGGTCTTGCAGTCGACCATGCGGACCCGCTCGCCCGCGACGAAGCCGGCGAACAGGTACTCGTCGATGTCGCCGGGCAGCGGGGCGGTGGCGGCGTAGGTGACGGCGGGCGGGCAGCCGAAGGCGATCGCGACGGGGAGCTTCTCGCCGCGCTTGGCGGCGACCGCGGCGTGGTTGCGGCTGTCCTTGTGGATCTGCCAGTGCATGCCGATGGTGCGCTTGTCGTGCCGCTGGAGCCGGTACAGGCCGAGGTTGCGGACGCCCGAGTCCGGGTCCTTGGTGTGGGTGAGGCCGAGGTTGAAGAAGGAGCCGCCGTCCTCGGGCCAGGTGAACAGCGCGGGCAGCTGCTCCAGGTCGACGTCCTCGCCGGTGAGGACGACCTCCTGCACCGGCGCGTCCTTGACGTTCTTCGGCGGGACGTGCGCCATCGAGGCGAGCTTGCCGAAGGCCTCGCGGAAGCCGGTGAAGCCGTGCGGCAGTTCGGGCTTGAGCAGGCCGCCGATCTTCTCGGCGATGTCGTCGGGGGACTTCAGGCCGAGGGCCTTGGAGAGCCGGCGCTCGGTGCCGAAGACGTTCATGGCCAGCGGCATCGCCGAGCCCTTGACGTTCTCGAAGAGCAGCGCGGGGCCCTTGGCCTTCTGCACCCGGTCGACGATCTCGCCGACCTCCAGATAGGGGTCGACCTCCACCTTGATCCGCTTCAGGTCGCCCTCCCGTTCCAGGGCCCGGAGGAAGGAACGGAGATCGTCGTATGCCATACCTGTCAGTATCCGATACGGGCTAACCTGACCCCGCCAAGGGTCCCTCGAACGTATTTCGGAGTTCTGCGCCGTGCTTCTGCGAGTCGTTCCCACCGTGGCCCTGCTGGCCCTGTGGGTGTGGGCGTTCATCGACTGCCTGACCACCCCGGAGGACGAGATCCGCCACCTGCCGAAGGTGGTGTGGGTGATCATCGTGCTGCTGTTCCCGCTGGTCGGTTCGATCGCCTGGCTGGTGGCCGGGAAGGACCGGGCCCGTGCGCGGGGCCGCCGGGCGCCGTGGCCGTCCGGTCCGACGGCCGGGTTCCCGGAGTACGAGCGGCCGCGGCAGCTCGCGCCGGACGACGACCCGGAGTTCCTGGCCTCGTTGAAGCGCGGCAACCAGCAGCACGAGGAGATGCTCAAGAAGTGGGAGGCGGACCTGCGCCGCCGCGAGGAGGATCTGCGCCGTGAGCGCCCCGAGGACGGCGACGGCTCCGGGGCCTGATCCCGCCTTTTGGCGCATCCCTACGATCCTGGCGTTCTCCAGCGCCGTTCCCGTCGGCCGCCGGCCTTCGCGCGCCCCTTTCGGAGGGCGCCGTTCCGGCGGCCTTCGCATACCCGCCATCTTGCCGCTGACCTGCCAATTCACCGGTCCCGACCATCCCGGTGGGGGGTATCCCCCGACCCCTGCCCGGAGCGACCCGGGAGTAGCCCCGTGCGCCCCCTTCTGTGAGGGCTCTACAGCGATCGGCTTCCGACCTTGTACGGAATCGACGCCGAAACGCGGGTGCCCCGACTCGTACTGTCGTAGCAGAAGAGGTGTTCGCTGGCCCACGTGACCTTGGAGTGGTTCGAGATGACGGTCCTGCACGATGCGCCGGTCGGCGGCGAGGCTCCGGCCGATGCCCGTAGCCGGGTCGCCGAACTGCACGAGCTGCGGGAGCAGGTCCGCCGGGGCCCCAGCGAGAAGGCCACCGAGGCGCAGCACGCGAAGGGCAAGCTGACGGCGCGCGAGCGGATCGAGCTGCTGCTGGACGAGGGCTCGTTCCACGAGGTGGAGCCGCTGCGGCGGCACCGTGCGCAGGGTTTCGGCCTGGAGGCGAAGAAGCCGCACACCGACGGTGTGGTGGTGGGCTGGGGGACGGTGCACGGGCGGACGGTGTTCACCTACGCGCACGACTTCCGGATCTTCGGCGGTGCGCTGGGTGAGGCGCACGCGCAGAAGATCCACAAGATCATGGACATGGCCATTGCGGCGGGTGCGCCGCTGGTGTCGCTGAACGACGGCGCGGGCGCCCGCATCCAGGAGGGTGTGACGGCGCTGGCCGGCTACGGCGGGATCTTCCAGCGCAACACGCGGGCGTCGGGGGTGATCCCGCAGATCTCGGTGATGCTGGGCCCGTGCGCGGGCGGTGCGGCGTACTCGCCGGCGCTGACGGACTTCGTGTTCATGGTCCGTGAGACCTCGCAGATGTTCATCACCGGTCCGGACGTGGTGCAGGCGGTGACGGGCGAGAAGATCACCCAGAACGGTCTGGGCGGCGCGGACGTGCACTCCTCGGTGTCGGGCGTGTCGCACTTCGTGTACGACGACGAGCAGTCGTGCATCGAGGAGGTCCGCTACCTGCTGTCGCTGCTGCCGCAGAACAACCGCGAGATGCCGCCGGTGGTGGCGAGCGACGACCCGGTGGAGCGCCGCAACGACTCGCTGCTGGACCTGGTCCCGGCGGACGGCAACCGGCCGTACGACATGCGCAAGGTGATCGAGGAGATCGTCGACCACGGCGAGTACCTGGAGGTCCACGAGCGCTGGGCGACCAACGTGATCTGCGCGCTGGCGCGGGTGGACGGGCACGTGGTGGGCATCATCGCCAACCAGCCGCAGTCGCTGGCGGGCGTGCTGGACATCAACGCCTCGGAGAAGTCGGCGCGGTTCGTGCAGATGTGCGACGCGTTCAACATTCCGCTGGTCACCATGCTCGACGTGCCCGGGTTCCTGCCGGGCGTGGACCAGGAGCACGACGGCATCATCCGGCACGGCGCGAAGCTGCTGTACGCGTACTGCAACGCCACCGTGCCGCGGATCCAGCTGATCCTGCGCAAGGCCTACGGCGGCGCGTACATCGTGATGGACTCCCGCTCGATCGGCGCGGACCTGTCGTTCGCGTGGCCGACCAACGAGATCGCGGTGATGGGCGCCGAGGGCGCCGCCAACGTGATCTTCCGCCGCGACATCAACGGCGCCGACGACCCCGAGGCGATGCGCGCGCAGAAGATCAAGGAGTACAAGAGCGAGCTGATGCACCCGTACTACGCGGCCGAACGCGGCCTCGTCGACGACGTCATCGACCCCGCCGAGACCCGCGCCGTCCTCGCCTCCTCCCTCGCCATGCTCCGCACCAAGCACGCCGACCTGCCCAGCCGCAAGCACGGCAACCCGCCGATGTAAGCGGTGCGCCGCACCCGCCGCCACCGTCCAGCTGCCAGCCCGGGGGAGAAACCGGAATCATGAACGAACCTCTCGTCCGCATCGTCCGCGGCTCGCTCTCCACCGAGGAGCTCGCCGCCCTGACCGCGGTGCTGACCGCCCGTGCCGCGCAGGCGGCGGCGGTCGCCGCCGCGCAGCAGGCCGTCGAGCCGATCGCCACCTGGTCCCGGCTGGAGCGCCGCCCGGCGTACTTCTCGCCGGTCAGCTGGCAGCAGGCCGCCTGAGGTTCCGCGCGAACGACAGGGGCTCCGGAGGCAGTGCCTCCGGAGCCCCTGTCGGTTCTCTGCTGCTACGCCGCGGCCAGTGCCGCAGGGCGGCCGGCGTGCATGGTGGTGAGGTTGGCGGCCAGCCGCAGCGGGTCCTGGGCCAGCCAGAGCCGCACCGCGGCCCCGAGCATGATGCAGGACGAGCCGAGGCGGACGCCCGTGGACTGGGCGACCCGCGCGGTGGCGATGGTGAGCAGGTCGGCGAGCTCGGTCGGCAGCCACACCGTGAGCGCGCAGGGCGCCGGGGTGGCGAGCGCGGCGAGCAGCCGGTGGGCGTCCGCCGGGCAGTGCAGCGTGGGCAGGACGTCCAGCAGGCCGTCGGCGACGACCTCCGAGACGTCGCTGTGGTGGCCCTGGGCGAGCCGTCGCAGCAGCGCACGTTCCGCTGCGGTGATTCGGACGGTCATGATGACCTCGTCGCACTCCATGGTGCGGCCCTCCTCGCGGCTTGTGGTTCTCGGGGGTGAGTCGGGAGTCGACTCGGGTGGGGTCGGTGGTGCGGGGTGACGGGGCGTCAGACGCCGGCGTAGGAGTGCTTGCCGGTGATGAAGATGTTGACGCCGTAGAAGTTGAACAGCCAGCAGGCGAAGGCGAGCAGCGCCAGGTAGGCGGCCTTGCGGCCGCGCCAGCCGGCGGTGGCCCGGGCGTGCAGGTAGGCGGCGTAGGCGACCCAGGTGATGAACGACCAGGTCTCCTTCGGGTCCCACTCCCAGTACTTGCCCCAGGCGGCCTCGGCCCAGATCGCGCCCGCGATGATGGTGAACGTCCACAGCGGGAAGACCAGGGCGTTGATCCGGTAGGAGAGCTTGTCCAGGGTGCTCGCGGCGGGCAGGCGCTCCATCAGGTTGGCGGCCCGGACCGTCAGGCCGGCCGCGACGCGGTGCTCGTAGCGGTCCTTGAGCAGGTAGGTGCCGGTGGCGACGAACGCCGCGAAGAAGGCGCCGCCGCAGATCGTCGCGGTCGAGACGTGGATGCCCAGCCAGTACGAGTGCAGCGCCGGGACGAGCTGCTCGGACTCGGTGTACAGCACGCTGACGGCGATGCCGAGGATCAGCAGGACGACCAGGACCACGGGCAGGCCGAGCCAGCGCACGTTCTTCTTGGTGGCCAGCAGGACCACGTACGAGCCGACCATCATCAGCGCGAAGGCGACCGAGAACTCGTACATGTTGCCCCACGGCCAGCGCATCACCGACAGGCCGCGGGTGACCACGCTGCCGGCGTGCAGCAGCAGGCCGAGGACGGTCAGCGAGATCGCGATCCGGCCGGCCATGTCGGCCTTCTCGCTGCCGCCGGCCGGGCCGACGCCGTCCGCCGGGCCGTCGTCGCCGCGGCCGCTGGTGACGGTGGTGGCGCCGGCGTCGGCCAGCGCGGTGCGGGTCAGGGTGGTGGTGCCGCCACCCTGCGAGGCCACCGTGACGCTGACCTTGCGCACGCCCTTGGCCGCGTTCGCGGAGTCGCTGACCGACTCGGCGAGGGTGGCCTGCTGCCGGGAGCGGACGGCGACGCCGCCCTTGGCGCCGAAGGTCCACTCGAACATCTGGGCGAACATGGCCAGGGTGTAGACGGCCATCGCCGAGTAGATCAGCTTGTTGGAGATGTCGGCCAACTGGGGGTCGACCTGCGCGAGCAGCACCGTCTACTCCTTGGTTTCCGGGGCGGTGGGGGTGGCTGCGGCCGGGGAGTCGGCAGCGGCGGGTACGGCGTCGTCGGTATCGGTGCCGGCGGTGTCGCTGCCGGGCGGGTCCTCACTGGCCGGGGCGTCGTCCTGCAGCTCGACGGCGAGATCGGCGAGTTCCTCGGCGGTCCGGGCGGACTCGCTGCGGCCCAGGCCGGCCACCTCGACCAGGGTCCGGCCGTCGGAGGCGGTGGTGGCCCGGACCCAGATCCGGCGGCGCTGGACGAACAGCGAGCCGATCAGGCCGAGGATCGCGGCGACCGCGCCGACCAGCGCGACGGAGTTGCCGGGGTGGTGCGAGACGGTGAACGTCGCCCACTGCTGGTAGCCGTCGAAGGTGATGGTGCCGTAACCGTTCGGCAGCTCCCAGCCCTGGCCGACCTTGAGCCGGGCGCGGGCGATGTCGTCGCCGACCTTCAGCTGGGTCATCGCCTTGTCGTCCAGCTGGTACACGTTCTGCGGCAGGCCGCTGTCGGTGCGCAGGTCGCCGGCGTAGGCGGTGAGCACCAGCATCGGGTCCGCCGCGGCCGGGAACATCGAGATCGGGCCGGTCTTCTCGAAGTTCTCCGGCGCGGTCGGCAGGAAGAAGCCCTGGAAGGCCAGCTGGGTCTTGTTGCCGTTGGCGTCGGCGCCGTAGTCGTTGACCTTGATCACGCCGGGCGAGGTCATGTTGGCGTCGCGCGGCAGGAACGGCGTCGGGCCGCGGTAGACGATCTCGTTCTTGGCGTTCTTGACCGTCACCACCGGCGCGTAGCCGTGGCCGATCAGGTAGACCTTGGAGTCGCCCACCTCCAGCGGGTGGTTGACCTCGATCGTGGACTTCTTCAGCTTGGTCGAGTCGTCGCCGACCCAGTACCGGACGTTCGCGGTGAACTGCCGGGCGGTGCCGATCTGCGGGCCGCTCTCCTGGTACCGGGCGGTGAAGCCGTCCAGCTTGAAGCCGAAGGCGTCCAGGTCGTTCACGCCGTAGTAGTACGAGCCGTAGAAGTCGTCGATCTGGGTGGTGGTGTTGGAGTAGCCCTGGCCCTCCAGCACCAGCTTGCTGGCGGTGCCGGAGGCCACGCCGGCCCAGGCGACGCCGACCAGCAGCGCGAACAGCGAGAAGTGGAACAGCAGGTTGCCGACCTCGCGCAGGTAGCCCTTCTCGGCCGCCACCGAGCCCTGGCCGGCGGCGGTCCGGAAGCCGCGCTTCTTCAGCAGGCGGTACGCGGCGTCGTTCACCGCCTCCGGGTCGGCGGCGGTGTGCCAGGCCGCGTAGACCGGCATCCGGGTCAGGTTGCGCGGGGCCGCCGGGGGCTTCGAGCGCAGCACGCCGACGAACTGCCAGGTGCGCGGCAGGATGCAGCCGGCCAGCGAGATGAACAGCAGGATGTAGATCGCCGAGAACCACTTGGAGCTGTAGACGTTGAACAGCTCAAGCCGCTCGAACAGCGGGGTGACGCCCTGGTGGGCCTCCTTCCACGCCACGACCTTCATCGTGTCCGGCCCCTCCTGCGGGACCAGCGAGCCCGGGATGGCGGCCAGCGAGAGCAGGAACAGCAGCAGCAGCGCGACCCGCATCGAGGTGAGCTGCCGCCAGAACCAGCGCAGCCAGCCGAGCACGCCCATGCCGGCCTGGGTGTCGGCCTCCTCCACGGGTGCGGTGCTGAGCCGCTCCGCGGCGTCGGCGTCCACCAGGAAGGGGTTGGCCTTCGCGCCGGAGTCGTCCGCGGCGTCGGCCGGCTGGGGGCTGGTCTTCGTGTCGCTCACGGGTCAGATTCCGATCGAGAAGTTCTGGGTGAGGTACTGGAGCTGGTTCACCAACGCGTCCCACGCCCCCGTCACCAGGGCCAGGCCGACCGCGACGAGCATGCCGCCCCCGATCCGCAGCACCCACTGGTAGTGCCGCTTGACCCAGCCGAAGGCACCCAGCGCCTTCCGGAAGGCCAGCGCGGCCACGACGAACGGTACGCCGAGGCCGAGGCAGTACACGGCCATCAGCAGTGCGCCGCGCCCGGCGCTGGCCTGGCTGAACGCCAGCGACTGGATGGCGCCCAGCGTCGGGCCCATGCACGGCGTCCAGCCGAGCCCGAACACCACGCCGAGCAGCGGCGCGCCGGCCAGGCCGACCGCCGGCCGGCGGTGGCTGCGCAGCTCGCGCATGGTGAAGCCGGGCAGCAGGCCCATGAAGGCCAGGCCCATCAGCACGGTCAGGCAGCCCATCACGATCGAGATGACCCGCTGGTGCTCCTGCAGGGTCTGGCCGAACGAGCCGAACAGCGCCCCGCCCGAGACGAACACCGCCGCGAACCCGAGGACGAACAGCAGCGAGCCGGCCAGCATCCGCCCCCGTCGCGCGCCGCGCGCGTCGGACAGGTCGGCGGCGGAGAAGCCGGTGACGTAGCTGAGGTAGCCGGGCACCAGCGGCAGCACGCACGGCGAGAAGAACGAGACCAGTCCGGCGGCCAGCGCGATCGGCAGGGCGAGCATCAGCGCGCCGCTGCCCACGGTCTCGTTGTAACCGACCCCGGCCGCGGCCAGGACGGTGCTCACTTCGACTCCGCGAGGACCGGCTCGATCATCTTGTCGAGGTCCTCACCGGACAGCGCGTGCATGGCGCGGGCGGCCAGCTTGCCGTCCTTGTCGATCACGATGGTGGTCGGGATGGACTGCGGGTTGAGGCTGCCCTTGGGGAACTTGAGGATCTGGGTGCCGTCCGGGTCGTAGATGCTCGGGTAGGTGACCCCGAAGTTCTTCTCGAACGCGACGGCGTTGGCGGGGTCGGTGTCCCGGGTGTTGATGCCGAGGAACTGGACCTTGTCGCCGAACTTCTCGGAGCTGGCCTGCAGGCCCTTGGCCTCGGCCCGGCAGGGGCTGCACCAGGAGCCCCAGATGTTGAGGACGACCACCTTGCCTCGGTAGTCGGCGAGCCGGAGGGTGCCGGTGCCGTCCAGGCCGGTGCCGCTGATGTCCGGGGCGTCGGTGCGGTGGCCGACGGCGGCGGTGTCGATGCCGCCCTTGCCGGTGATGAAGCCGACCGAGCCGTCCCCGCCCGCGGAGCCGGAGCTGGCGCAACCGGTGAGGGCCAGTGCGGTGGCTGCGCCGAGGGCGGCGGTGAGGCTGATGCGGCGGCTGGACGTCCGTGACATGTGAAAAGTTTCGCATGGCTCGTCGGCCCGTTTTAGGGGGGTCCGGCGTTGTCGCCCGGACCCCCCTTGACCTGCGAATACTCCGCTTATGATCGTCTTAATTCGGGCATTTCGCCGCCCGCAGGGCTTACCCCGCGGGCCGCCGGTGTGAGCAAGCTCCCGAACCGGCGCGGGCTACGCCCCGAAGCTCTTCCCGACCGGCTTGTCGCCCTTCTTGCCCTTGCCCACCAGGTGGGCCGGCAGCAGGTCGCGGGCCGGCTCGCGGTAGCCGATCGAGACGATCCGGTCGCCCTCGTAGGTGAAGCTGGTCAGCGAGGCCAGCGAGCACTGCCGGCGGCGCGGGTCGTGCCACAGCCGGCGGCGCTCGGCGAACGAGCGCAGGATCCAGATCGGCAGCTGGTGGCTGACGCACACCGCCTCGTGCCCGCGCGCCGCGTCCCGGGCGCCGGCGATCGCGCCCATCATCCGCACCACTTGGTCGATGTACGGCTCGCCCCAGGACGGCTTGAACGGGTTGGTCAGGTACTTCCAGTACGAGGGGTTGCGCAGCGAGCCGTCGCCGACGCCGAAGGTCTTGCCCTCGAAGATGTTCTCCGCCTCGATCAGCCGCGGGTCGGCCGCGACCGTCAGGCCGTGCGCCTTGGCGATCGGCTCGGCGGTCTCCTGCGCCCGCTCCAGCGGGGAGGCCACCACGTAGGTGATGTCCCGGTCCTTCAGGTGGTCGGCCACCCGCTCGGCCATCTGCCGCCCCAGATCGGAGAGGTGATAGCCCGGCAGCCGGCCGTACAGCACGCCCTCCGGGTTGTGCACCTCGCCGTGCCGCATCACGTGGACGACGGTGATGTCCTTCTTGCCGTCGGTCTGCTGGTCCGTCACTTGGACTCCTCGGTGGCCTCGGCGGCGGCGCGGGCGGCGGCGGGCAGGGCGGCGGCGATCCGCTCGATGGCGCGCTCGTCGTGCGCGGACGAGACGAACCAGGACTCGAACGCCGACGGCGGCAGGTAGACGCCCTGGCTGAGCATCGAGTGGAAGAAGCCGTTGAAGCGGAACGCCTGCTGGCGGCGGGCCTCGTCGTAGTTCGTGACCTGCTGGTCGGTGAAGAAGACCGAGAACATGTTGCCCGCGGTCTGCAGGCGGTGCGCCACGCCCTCCTTCGAGAGCGCCTCGGTGACCAGGCCGGACACCTCGGCGGCCACCCGGTCGACGGTGGCGTACACCTCGTCGGTGCAGTGCCGCAGCTGGGCCAGGCCGGCGGCGGTGGCGATCGGGTTACCGGACAGCGTGCCCGCCTGGTACACCGGGCCGGCCGGGGCGAGGTGCGCCATCACGTCGGCGCGGCCGCCGAAGGCCGCGGCGGGGAAGCCGCCGCCCATCACCTTGCCGAAGGTCAGCAGGTCCGGCGCCCAGCCCTCGTGGGCGGCCTCCAGGCCGTACCAGCCGGCCTTGGAGACGCGGAAGCCGGTCATCACCTCGTCGGAGATGAACAGCGCGCCGCTCTCCCGGCACAGGTCGGCCAGGCCCCGGTTGAAGCCGGGCAGCGGCGGGACGACGCCCATGTTGCCGGGCGAGGCCTCGGTGATCACACAGGCGATCTCGCCGGGGTGCGCGGCGAACGCGGCGCGCACCGCGTCCAGGTCGTTGTACGGCAGCACGATGGTGTCGCCGGCCTGCGCGCCGGTGACGCCCGGGGTGTCCGGCAGGCCGAAGGTGGCGACGCCGGAGCCGGCGGCGGCCAGCAGCGCGTCCACGTGGCCGTGGTAGCAGCCGGCGAACTTGACCACCTTCGCGCGGCCGGTGAAGCCGCGGGCCAGCCGGATCGCCGACATGGTCGCCTCGGTGCCGCTGGAGACCAGGCGGACCTGCTCGACCGGGGCGATCCGGGCGACGATCTCCTCACCGAGCTCGACCTCGCCCTGGCCGGGCGTGCCGAACGAGGTGCCGCGGGACACCGCCTGCTGCACCGCCTCGATCACCGCCGGGTGCGAGTGGCCGAGCAGCATCGGGCCCCAGGAACACACCAGGTCCACGTACTCGCGGCCGTCGGCGTCCGTCAGGTACGGGCCCTTGCCGGACACCATGAAACGGGGCGTGCCGCCGACCGCGCGGAAGGCCCGCACCGGCGAGTTGACGCCGCCGGGGGTGACCGCCAAGGCGCGCTCGAACAGCGACTGGGACTGGGGTGCTTCGTACGGGTAGCTCATCTGCTCGCTCATCCGTTGGGTCCGCGGGGTGGCCTGGAGCCTCTCTTACCCGCACATGGTCTCAAATCGTGTCCTGGCGTTCTGCATGTCGGGCCCGATCATCTGGAACGATGATCCGTGTGCTGCTCCCCTCACTGGCTGTGGCGAAGGTAAGGTCGAGTAGCGCGCGCTCGTGTAGCACGCCAGCAGACGGGTAAGGGGCATGTCCGGAGGGAAAGCCGGACATGCGGGGGTCTGTCGATTCCGGCGAGTTCCGGTGAGGATGGTCCGAGTGTCCGAGAGGCAGGACGGTTTCGACGAGGCCGCGGAGCGCACCCGCAGGCCTGCCGAGACCGGCGGGGGCAGGGAAGCGGGCAGGGGAAGGAGGGGCGAGGGCAGAGTGGGGGTCACTTACAAGTACTTCGGCGCACCGGACCGCGCCACCGCCGCCAGAGTCCCCACCGCGCTCGGCCCCGGAGGCCTCGGACTCGACGCCGGCGAACTCGGAGCCCTCGGCCGGCTCGGCGACCTGATGGAGACCAGCGGCTCCGGGAACGGGCACCTCTCCACCAAGATCAAGCCGGAGACCATGAGCGCGATGGTCCTCACCGGCATCCAGGGCGTCCCCCTGCACCACGTGCCGCCGCTCGAACTGGTGGTCCTGCACCCCGACTACGCGGTGGTCCAACTCCCGCACACCGTCGTCGAACCGCTCCGGAAGGCCGACGAGACCGAGCTGGGCGCCGCCGCGTTCATCTGGTCCACCGTCCCCGACCGCCGCGGCCCGCGGGACGCCTTCGTCATCTACCAGATGCTGCACGAGTGGCAGGACTTCGCCAACCGCCTCCACGACGCCGGCCACCAGCTGTACTGCCTGGTCTGGCCCTGACCCGCCTTCCTTTCTGACGGCCGGCCGGAAACGGGTGGACCAGTGCCGTCGGGGGCACCGGCGGATCCTCCGGTGATGTCGCCCGCGAACTCGCCTGCGGCGGCGCAGGGCAGTCAAGTTGACGACCTGTCACCTCTGCGCTGCCGCAGGGTCTGCCGGCGCGCGTCGGCACTCGGGTTCGCGGCCGCCGAGACCCCACGGGCAGCCGCAGGGACCTGACCGCGACCGGCCACCGTAGGCTCACCGCCATGGAACTCCCCGACTGCGGCTGCCTGCTCTGCGACGACACCGGCGACGAATCCGCGTGGGACGCACGCGACACCCGCATCGCGGCGAACATCCGCGACCACGACTGGAACGTCAACGGGGTCGCCGGCGGCGGACTGCCCGGCGACTGGTCCTACTCGATCGGACTGTGGCACACCCTGCGCAGCCCCGAGGTCAGCATCTTCGGCATCCCCTCGCAGACCGGTATGCGGATCGTCAACGTCCTCGCCCGCGAGATCCGGGCCGGGCATCCGCTCGAACCGGACCAGCGCCGCGACGACGTCCTGGGCGGCGGGTTCTCGGTGGCGATCCGGCCGGTCCACCCCAGCTGGTACCTCTGCTTCTTCGGTGCCGGGGTCGACTTCTACCAGCGACCTCCGCTGCCCATCACCCAGATGTTCTGGCCGGACAAGCAGGGCCGCTTCCCCTGGGACGAAGGTGTCGAAGCGACCTGCCGCGCCGCCCAGCCGCTCCTGTGGGTACCCCGCGAGGAGTCCACCGGCCCGTGGGCGGACTCCGAGCCCGTCCAGTACCGACCGCACGGGTGACCGAAGCGAACAGGCCCCGCCCGGAGTGCCAGTCCGCGTCCGGATGGTCGGACTCGATGAGGTGGACCACGAGATCCCAGAACCGGGCGGTGCGGAAGCGGTCGCCCCTGGGCGGCGTCCTTCGGCCGGGAGACGACACCGCCACCGGCGCTGCCCGCTGCCGCCCTGACGCGGCGTCCGTCCGGGCGGCCGTTCAGGGGTGTGGTCGGCGTGGGGCGGTGAGGTTCCACTCCGCCGGGAGGGGGCTGTCGCAGGCGGCGCAGGTCAGGTCGTCGTCCTTGACCAGGTTGACCTGGCCGCAGGTCGGGCAGCGGCGGAAGAGGAAGGCGTGGGTGAACGCGTCGGGTCGGGGCAGCTGGGCGTGGTCGAGGGCGGTGGCGGTGGCGGACCAGGAGTCGAGGCCGGGGCAGTAGCCGGTGGAGAGGTTGCTGATCTCGGAGACCGCCCAGTGGCCGGTGCTCTCATCGGCGAAGCAGATCTCCCCCGCTGCCAGGACGTCCGCGCCGCCGGCGCAGGCGACGTGCTCGCTGCGGCGCGGGGCCAGCCGCAGGACACCGGTGAGGTCGACCACGTAGGTGAACGGGGCGGTGCGTTCGTCGGGCGGGGATTCGGCCAGCCAGGCGGTGAGTTCGGCCGGGGTGCGGACGGCGCGGCCCAGGGTGTGGCGGCCGGCGCGGGCGAGCAGGTCGGGTGGGCCGACGTAGGCGAAGGCGCGAGGAAATCCGGTCATGCGGCGACAGTAAAGCGCTGCGGCCGAGGGGTTGACTCGGCGTCAGTACGGCGGCCCGGCGGCTGCCGCGCGGAGGTGCGGCAGGAAGGCGGTGACGGCCGGGGTGGGGCGGTGGCCGCGGCGGGTGGCGGTGTGGACGTGGCGGACCGGGGTGTCGTCCGGGTGCAGTGGGACGAGGGCGAGGTCGGGGCGGGCCGCGCGGGCGGCCAGGGACGGGATCAGGGTGATGCCGAACCCCGCCGCGACCAGGCCGAGCTTGGCCGTCCAACCGGCCACCTCGTACGCGACGCGCGGCCGGAACCCGCTGCGGGCGCAGGAGGCGAGCAGGGTCGATTCGAGGCGGCGGCTGGCGGCGATCCAGGGCTCCTCGGCGAGTTCGGCCAGCCGCAGCCGACGACGGCGGGCCAGCCGGTGGCTGCGCGGGAGAGCCACCAGCACCGGGTCGTCGGCGATCCGGTGCAGCTCGAACCGGTCGGTGTCGTACGGGTGTTCCGGGTACGCGGTGACCAGTGCGAGGTCGATCGCGCCGTCCGCGAGCAGGTCGAGCAACTGCGCCGAGAGGCCCTCGGTGAGGGTCGGCGCGATGCCGGGGTGCGCGGCGCGGAACGCGGCCAGCGCGGCCGGGACGAGCGCCGCGTTGGCGCTGTCGAACGCGCCGAGCCGCAGGTGGCCAGTGGTGAGGCGGGTCAGTGCGGTGAGGTCGTGGCGGGCGGCGTCCAGCCGGTCGAGCACGGCTTCGGCGTGCGGCAGCAGGGCCCGCCCGTGCTCGGTGAGGCGTACGCCGCGGGCCAGCCGGTCGAACAGCGGCGCCCCGAACTCGTCCTCCAGGGTGGAGATCTGACGGGACACCGCGGACTGGGTGAACCCCAACTCCTCCCCCGCCGCCGTGAAGGAGCCGAGCCGGGCGGCGATGCGGAAGACGTCGAGCCAAGCCATGTCCATCGGGCATGGCTACCATGCGAGACATTCGTTTGTCGCCTGCCTAAGGCGCCTCTAGCGTGGCGGGCATGGAGATCACGGAGCGCACAGCCTTCCTCGGACTCGGGCGGATGGGCCTGCCGATGGCCCGCCGACTCGCGGGCGTCACCAGCGAGTTGACCGTCTGGAACCGGACACCCGGCCGCGCCGGCGACCTCACTGAGGCCGCCACCCCCGCGGAGGCGGTGCGCGGGGCCCGGATCGTCGTCACCATGCTGTCCGACCCGGCGGCGGTCGACGAGGTCGCGGCCCGCTTCGTCCCCGCGCTGGAGCCCGGCACGCTGTGGATCGAGATGTCCTCGATCGGCCCCGCGGCGGTGGTCGGCCTTCGCGCGCAACTCCCCTCCGGGGTGGGGATGGTGGACGCGCCGGTGCTGGGCAGCGTCGGCCCCGCCGCGAGCGGTGACCTGGTGGTGTACGCGGGCGGCGAGAACGCCGAGCTGGACCGGGCACAGCCCGTCCTGGAACGCCTCGGCCGGGTCGTCCGGTGCGGCGGACCCGGCCTGGGCGCCGCACTCAAGGTGGTGGTGATCGGCGCTGTCGTCGCCTCCGTCACCGCGACGGGAGAGGCACTCGCCGTCGCCGAACGGCTGGGCGTCCCCGAGGAGTTGGCCCGCGGCGCGCTGGCGGCCGGGCCGCTGGCGGGCATCATGGGGCGGATCACGACCACGGAGGCCGACTTCCCGATCCGCCTCGCCGCAAAGGACTTGGCCCTGGCCGACGGCGGGCCCGTCTTCGCAGCGGCCCGCGCCACGCTCCTGGCCGACCCCGCTCTCGCCGAGAAGGACCTCTCCGAGATCACCACGGCACAGCGGGAGCGGCTCGCCCGGGCGGGAGGAAACTGAGCGGCCTTCGCGGCACCAGGGAACGCCGCTCCGGGCCTGCGGAGCCCACCGGCCGACGGTACGGCGGCTCTGTCACCGGCGGCCAGTAGGGCAAGGGCTGCAAACAGGGGGCCGCGGGAGGGTGAACGTGGCGACGCAGGCAGCGAGTTGGGCGGCGCTGCATGCGCTGCTGGTGTGGCCTTCGCGGCCGACGGGGCGGTGGCCGAGGGACAAGGACGACGGCGGCGGACAGGCCGGCGGCGAGGCCGTCCGGGCAGCATCCGGCGGCGAGTTGCCAGGTGGAGGTGCTGGCGGCGGAGACCAGCAGGGTGAGAACCGTGAGCACCACACCGCCGAGGAGAGGGAACAGGACGACGCCGTTCAGGTCTGCGGCGGCGGTCGGCAGGGTGGGCACGACGGCCGGGGCGGCGAAGCCGGTGAGGCAGGCGCTGACGGCCCGGTGCACCTGGGCGAAGATCCCGTCCACGGCGCGCGCTCCCCGGGCGTCGACGGCAGACAGCGGTCCCCGAAAGCCAGCCGCACCTGACAGGCGATCAGCAAAGCGTCCGCAAAGGGATCTTGGCGCGCGGCCCGGCACTGACTAAGGTCGCCGGGCACCCATCGACGCACACCCACGGGGAGACACTCATGACCGCTGCCGCCCGGCCGCCGCTGCCGGACACGTTCCTGCGGCCCGTCCCGACGTTCACGCTGACCAGTGCGGAGGTGGCCGACGGGGGCCGGCTGGGCGAGGAGCAGGTCTACCAGGGCGGGAACCGGTCGCCGCAGCTCAGCTGGTCGGGCTTCCCGGCGGAGACCCGGAGCTTCGCGGTGACCTGCTTCGACCCGGACGCGCCGACCGGCTGCGGCTGGTGGCACTGGCTGCTGTTCGACCTCCCGGCGACCGTCACCGAGTTGGCGTCCGGCGCGGGCACCGGCGAGTTCCCCGGCCTGCCGGCGGGCGCGGTGCACGGTCGCAACGACTACGGCACCCGGGACTTCGGCGGCGCCGCCCCGCCGCCCGGCCACGGCCCGCACCGGTACGTGTTCACCGTGCACGCGCTGGGGGTGGACTCGCTGGGCCTGGACGCGGACACCTCGGCGGCGGCGATCAGCGGCACGCTCGGCTTCCACGCGCTGGCCCGCGCCACGGTGGTCGCGGAGTACGAGAGCTGATCCCCGGCGGCGGAGCCGGACGCTCGTCCACAGGCCTGTGGACAACTGCCCGCCACCGGCCCGGCCGTCCACAGCCTGTGCGCAACGGGCCGGCGGTCGGACCGGTCGGCGGTCGGGCTCAGGCAGGCCCAGGCGGACTCGGGAGACCTCAGGAGGCCTCAGGCGTCGAAGTCGTACTCGAGGATGTACGAGGACGAGTCGAGCACCATGGCGTTGAACTCCACCGCCTGACCGTCCTCGGCGAACGCGGTGCGGTGGACCAGGAAGACCGGCGTGCCGGGGGCCAGGGCGAGGCGTTCGGCCTCGTCGCCCGCGGGCATCCGGGAGCGGATGTGCTCCTGGAAGTGCACCGGCTTGTGGCCGAGTTCGGCGAGCCGGGCGTAGGTGCCGCCGGGGCCGGTGTCCGGGTCGGTGATCCGGCTGCCGGCGACCAGGGCGGCGGGCAGGTAGGACTCGGAGAGCAGCACCGGCTTGCCGTCCAGCACGAAGCGGCGGCTGCGCACGCAGGCCGGCTCGCCGGGCTTCAGGCCGAGCACGGCGGCGATCTGCTCGGGCGCCTCCCGTTCGTCGACGGTCAGCTGGTCGACCGTCAGGTCCCGGGCCGCTATGTCGGCGGACCAGACCGAGGTGCCGCTGCCCCAGGTCCGGCCGGAGAGCCGCTGGATGCCGCGGCGCCTTATCGGCCGGAACTCCCGCACGAAGACGCCCACGCCCTTGCGGGCCTCCGCGATCCCCTCGGTCTGCAGCACGCCGAGCGCCTGGCGGGCCGTCATGCGGGCCACGCCGTACGTCACCATCAGGTCGTTCTCGCCCGGGAGTCGGTCACCGGGTCGGTAGCGGCCGGAGTCGATGTCGCGCTTGAGGTCCTCGGCGATCCGCTGGTACTTGGGCTGGGTGGCGCGGGGGTGACTGGTCATGGCGGCGGGTTTCCTTCCCCTCTCTAGACATCCTACGCACGGTCCACCCCCTGATGCATTGACATCTCTAGAGATTTCAGCTTGTCTAGAGATGATTGCATCTGACATACCCTCATATCGGCTGCCGAGTCTCCCGTCATCGAGCGTTCATCGAGCGAATCCGCGTGAGGAGTCCGCCATGTCCGTGCACCGTCGATGGTTCTCCCTGCCCCGCGAGCCCGCCACCGTCGCCGCCGGACGCCGCCGGGTCCGCGCACTCATCACCGCCTGGGGCGGCGCCCCGCTGGACGAGGACACCCAGTTGACGGTCGACCTGGTCACCTCCGAACTCCTCGGCAACGCCGTCCGCCACGCGACCGGCCGGGCCGTCACGGTCGGCGTGCACGCCGATCCGCTGCACCACCGGGCGGTCATCGAGGTCTACGACAGTTCTCCCGCGCTCCCGGTGGCCGGCCGGCCCGACCAGGACTCCGAGTCCGGCCGGGGCGTCCTGCTGATCGCCGAACTCGCGCTCGCGCACGGGGTGATCCGCAAGCGCTCGGGGAAGTGGGTGTGGGCGGAGATCGCCCTGCCGGGCGGCCGGATCGCCCGGCAGGGGTGGTGGCCGAGCCAGGGCCCGCCGGACGGCACCCGCCAGAAGACCCCGGCCGACCGGCTCGCGCCCGGGGCCGTGACCTGCCGCTGAGCGCCGACCGCCAGGCGGCCGGCGGCAGGCCCGAAGGCCGTCAGGCCCTCGGACGCCCAGGTCCTCGGACGCTCAGGACCTCACGCCGCAGACCCGAAGGCCCGAAGGCCCTCAAACGCTCAGGCGCTCAGGCCGTCAGGCGGCGGTGGAGCTCCTCCGTCCCCCGGCCCAGGGTCCGGGCGGCGAGCCAGGCCGCGGCGCCGGCGCCGTTCCGGGCCGTGGAGACCTCGGCGTCCGGCCAGCGGTCGGCCAGCCTGGGGCGCAGGTGTGCGGCGAGCGCGGTGTCGGAGGCCAGCAGGCCGCCGGCCAGCACCAGCGGCAGCGGGGACGCGGGTTCGCGGATCAGGGCGAGGGTGTCGATCAGGTGGTCGGCGGCGCGCTCGACCAGGGCGACGGCCACCGGGTCGCCGGCCGCGGCGCGGTCCAGGACGATCGGCGCGAGCCGGGCCAGCCGGGCGGGCGCCTCCGCATGGGCGGCGGCGATCAGCGCGGAGCGGGGCTCGCTGCCCGGGCCGTCCGGTCCGACCAGGGCCTCGGCGATCGCACCGGCCAGACCGGGCAGCCGAAGTGACGGTTCGTCGAACGGCATCGCGCGGTCCACGGCGGTGAGCGCAGCGGAGACCGCCTCCCGGCCGAGCCACAGCCCGGAGCCGCGGTCGCCGAGCAGCCAGCCGTGGCCGTCGGCGGTGCGGCGCAGGGCGTGGCCGCGGATCTCGGCGGCGATCGCGCCGGTGCCGCTGAGCAGCAGGGTGCCGTCGGCGGCGGCCGTCCCGGCGGCGTGCGCGAGTTCGGCGTCGCCGACCAGCCGCGGGGTGACGGTCAGGCCGACAGTGGGCCAGAGCGCCAGGACCTCCGGCGGGGCGAGCGAGCCGCCGGCCAGGCCGATCACGCCCGCCGCGACCCGGCCCGGGTCGAGCGGGCCGAGTGCGGCGCGGACGGCGCCGCCGATCTCCCGGACGGCGGTCTCCGCCCCGTGCGCGACCGGGTTGCCGCCGGCGCCGTGCGCGGTGCCGAGGATCCGGCCGTCCAGGGTGGCGACCAGGGCACGGGTGCTGGTGCCGCCCACGTCGAGGCCGAGCACCAGCGCTTCCGCCGGGTCGTGCTGACGGGTCGTCATGCGGTGCGGCGGATGCGGCCGGCGTACAGCGCTTCGAGCTTGTTGTTGTGCTCGTCGCCGCCGGGGATGTTCGCCGAGAGGTAGACGGGCGGGACGCCGCCGGACTCCTCGACCCGGCGGATCACCTCGGCGACGATCTGCTGGCCGAGCAGCGCGGCGGTGATGGAGGAGATGCCGCAGGCCCGGCCGCCGCCCGCCATCGGCAGCACGGCGTCGCCGAACGGCGCGCCGTTGTCCAGCACCACGTCCGCGTAGTCGCGCAGCCGCAGGCCGGAGGGGTGCTTGGGCTGGACGCCGGCGGTGTGCTCGGCAGAGGTGACGACGATCAGCGGGTGGCCGTTCTCCTTGGCCAGCCGGGCGAGTTCGACGACGCAGCCGTTGACGCCGGAGTTGGAGGCGAGCACGAACACGTCCGCCGGGTGAGGTGCGGTCAGCTCCCAGAGCAGCGCGGCGGATTCGGTGCCGCGCTCCAGCTCGGAGCCGGCCAGGATCTCCACCGGGCGTCCGCCGAACAGCACCACGTCGCGCAGCGCGATCCGGTTGCTGGGCACCAGTCCGCCGGCCCGGCCGGCGATCTCCATGGCGAACGCCTCGGAGTGCCCGGTGCCGAACGCCTGGACGATGCCGTCCGCGGCCAGCGCGTCGGCGATCAGCTCGGCGGCCCGGGCGACGCCCTCGGCCTGGGTGCTGCTGACCTTGTCGATGGCGGCGTGGGCGGCGGCGACGAAGTCGGCCGCAGAGGGGCTGGGCACGGGAACCTCCAGGCAGGGCACTGTGGGACGGCTCACATGGTCGGGCCGCGCCACCACCGCTGTCAACGACTGGACTAGACCAGTGGAGGAGTCAGCACGGTTCGAAGCCCGCGCACTCGAACGGATCGTCCGCCGGATCCAGCCCCGGCAGCCCGGGCACGTCCAGCTCGCCCCGCAGCCACCGGGTGAGCACCGTCACCAGCCCGCCGGCCAGCGGCACTTCCTCGCGGCTGTGCCGGGGCCGGATCACCAGCGGCCAGGCATCCGGGTCGGGCCCGGCGGCCAGCCAGCCCAATCGGTCGGCGTCGATGCTGGTCCCGATCTCCAGGAACCCGTCCGCGGGGGCGGCCGAGCGCTGCGGTGCGGGCAGCCGCAGCCACTGCGACCAGCAGCCGCCGCCGTACAGCGCTGCCAACTCCCGGTGGTCGGACGGGAGCCGGGCGCCCGGGAGGGACTCCCGCGGCCCGGCCGGGGGCGGCACCAGGAGCCGCAGCGCGGGCAGCCCGGCGGGGCCGTGCAGGGCGAACTCGAGCTGTTCGGCCGCGAGTTCGGGGCGCGTCGGCGGGAGCCCCGGGGTGGCCTCCCCGTACGGCGCCACGGTGGCGGGCAGCGGGCCGAGGTGGCCGACCCGGTCGAGGATCGCCGCCTCCAGGAACGCCGTCAGGGGCAGCCCGGTGTCGAGCAGCGGCTCGGGCCGGGTCGGGTCGCAGAGCACCACCGTCCAGCGGTCCGGTTCCGGGTCCGCCGTGTTCCACAGCAGCGTCGTCCGGCCGTTCAGGGTGTGCCCCCAGGGCAGCAGTCCGCCGGGCGCGGGGTGCAGGCGCGGAACGGCCCCGGCCTCACGGAGTTCGACCCGCAGGTCGTGCTTGGTCCACGGCAGCATCGCGAGGTACTCCCGGCTCGGCGCCTGGAGCACCACCGCCCCGCCGATCAGCAGTGGCCCGTACCGCGCCGACGCCCGGTAGTCGCCGGGCAGTCGCAGCCCCAGCCGGGATTCGACCGCCGGCCAGTGCACCGCGAACGGGGTGAGCGGGCGGCCGGGTTCGAGCTGGGCGAGCAGGTCCATGGCCGCGATGGTGCGGCCGGGCGGCCGGGGCGGGCAAGCGGAAATTCGCGGGCGCGGGGTGCGGGGCCGGGACAGGATGGGGGGATGGAAGAGGTGCCGAAGCGGCAGGTCAGGGCCCGTTACGACGAGCGGACGGTGACGGTCTATCAGGCGTTCCGGCCGGAGATCGGTGATCCGGCGGTGGCCGAGGGGCGGTTCCCGGAGGCGTTCGGCCTCGACCGGATGACGTGGATCAAGCCGTCGTTCCGGTGGCTGATGCACCGCAGCGACTGGGCGCGGAGCCCCGGACAGGAGCGCATCCTCGGCGTGGTGATCACCCGTCAGGGGTTCGACGCCGCGTTGGAGTCGGCGGTGCTGAGCGGCTACACGTCGGGCCTGCACGCCTCGAAGGCCGAGTGGCAGCGGGCGTTGCGACGCAGTCCGGCCCGGGTGCAGTGGGATCCGGAGCGGGACGTGCGGCTGCAGCCGCTGCCGCACCGCTCCCTGCAACTCGGCCTGGGCGGGGAGCTGGTGCGGCGCTACGCCGAGGAGTGGCTGGTGCGGATCGAGGACCTCACGCCGCTGGCCCGGGAGCTGCACGCCACCGGGGACGCCGGACTGCTGCCGCCGGAGCGGCCGTACCCGGTGCCGCCGGGCGCGGCCGCCCGGCTGGGCGTGACGGGCTGACGGAGGCCGCCCGGTTCGCGGGTGACCCTCCGTCAGCCGGTGGGATCAGCCGTGCAGGTAGACGATGCCGAGCTTGGTCAGCTGCCAGTGCTGCGCGGCGGAGCCGTTGTCGGCGGCCAGCTGGACCAGCGGGTTGCCCTGGGCGTCGGTCTTCGCGGTGGCGGTGGCCAGCTTGGTCGGGTCCTGCGAGTCGGCGAGCTTGTAGGTGCCGTCGCCGACCGGCTGGAGGATCCAGTGCTGGTTGCCGCCGCCGTTGCAGCGCCACTGCTGGAGCTGGGTGCCGGCGGCGGTGGAGGCTCCGGCGGCGTCCAGGCACATGTCCCGGTTGCCGCTGAAGTCGAGTTCGAAGGAGCCGCCGGCCTTGACCTCGAACACGAAGGACTGGTTCAGGCCGCCGGTCGCCGGGTACGTGATCGCGGTCCGGCCGTTGGTGGAGTCGCCGTAGGTGCCGCCGCCGGCCAGGTCGAGCACCTTGCCGTTGGCCTGGTTGGTGAGCTGGTACCAGGCGCCGTCCTCCGGGGTGTCCGGGAACGGCTTGCCCGGGGTGAGCGGGGTGATCGAGGTCCAGTTCTGCTGGTTGAGCGAGCAGAACGCCTGGGAGAGCCCGGGCTGCTGGTAGAACTGCCGCAGGCAGGTCGCCTCGGCGGCGTAGCCGGCGACCCGCAGGTGGTACGACTGGCGGACGTTGTTCATGCACAGGCCCGGGATGGAGATCGGGGTGTCGCAGCCGTTGCGGGTGCTCTCCGACAGGTCGATGACGTCGCCGTTGGTGAACTCGTACGGCGAGCTGGTCCACTCCGCGCAGACCTCGTGGCCGAAGGCGACCCGGCGCTGGTCGAGGTAGCGCACGCCCGGGACGCCGGAGGCGGCCTCGCGCAGCGCGTCGCTCAGCGTGGGGACGACCCAGTTGTGGCCCCAGGCGAGGTCCTCGGGGAAGGCCGGGCAGCCGTCCGCGACCTTGCCGGCGTAGTCGTTGCGCCGGATGTCGGGGGTGATCGGGTTGAAGTACGACTGGTAGACCAGCTGGTAGGAGTCGTCCGAGTAGCCGGCCTTCCGCATGGTGTTGCGGATGTTGGTCAGCGCGGCCGTCACCTTGGGCTTGACCCCGGCGGCGCGGCGGGCGATCTCGGCGCTGCCGATGGTGTCCCGGCAGCCCTGGGACTGCGGGATCGGGAAGTACTGGGCGAGGCAGGACATCATGATGCCGGCGAACTCGAAGTCGTCGTTGGCGCCGATCGTGACGACGACCATCTTCACGTCGTAGTCGGCGGCGGTGGCCGCGAGTTGGACGTCCTGCTTGGCCTCGCCGAAGTCGCCGCTGCCCGGCCCGGTGATCTTCGCCAGCTCGGGGTCGCTGACCAGGTCGCCGGTCTGCGCGCCGGAGCAGGCCAGGTCGATCGGGGTGACGCCGGGGAGCTGGGTCACGAAGATCTCGGACTTGGTGGAGCGGTGGCAGTAGTTGGTGGGGCTGTCGGTACCGGGGACGTAGTCGTCGTTGGTGTCGGTGCCGGCGCCTTCGCCGGAGATCGCGCTGTCGCCGAGCGCGACGATCGCGGCCGGCTTGCCGGCGCTGGGCGAGGCGGCCCGGGCGGTGTCCGCGGCGCCGAGACCGGAGCCGAGGCCGAGGGCGGCCAGCAGCGCGGCGGTGGCGAGCAGGGCGGGTGACCTGCGACGGACCGTTGGTGTCCTGGACACTCATGACTCCTTGCGAGGGTGGGGGAACGCCCGGCGGGTACCGGGCGGCGCGGAGCATGGGGGAACCGGGCCGGAGCCCGGCGAACATGAGGCAGGCTCACATGCTAGGTACTGACAGGTAACACAACAAGACTCGTGACACGCCCGGGCCGGGTTTGTCGCGGGTCGTCAGGAACCCGGCCGGAAAACGCGGTCGAGCCGCCGACCGCACCCCGCCAGGAGGTGTGGACGGCGGCTCGACCGGACCGCGACGGACGTCAGCCGACGTTGGCGCACTCGTTGCCGAAGGCCGGGTTGAGCAGGCCGATGATGTCGATCGAGTTGCCGCACAGGTTGACCGGGATGTGGATCGGCACCTGGATGTTGTTGCCGGAGGCCACGCCGGGCGAGTTGGCGGCCACGCCCTCGGCGGTGCTGCTCGCCATGGCGGAGCCCGCGCCGACCGCAACGATGCCCACGACAGCGGCGCCGACCGCGGCAGCCTTCTTGATGCTCATAGGAGTCTCCTCGATAAATCTGATCTTCCAATTGCCGCGCCGGGGCTACCGGAAGGAAGCACACGGGACGTGCACTCAGCCAACGAAGCCGCCCCGGATCAGTTGCGAGGACCCCTCGGCTATCACCCGTCCGGAGTAGCCGAAGCATTCGGGTGAACGATTCCGGCGATCGGCGAACTCGCCCGTTTCCCCCGCCGCGCTGGTTCGTTCTTCCTGGCGAACCCTGATCCACCGCAAGAAATGAGGCTTCATCATGCGCAAGCTCGCCTACGGCGTGTTCGGCACCGCGGCTGCCGCGTCCATGCTGCTCGGTGCCGCCGGCCTGGCCAACGCCTCGGCCACCGCCGAGGGTGTCGCCGCCAACTCCCCCGGCGTGCTCTCCGGCAACCTGATCCAGGTGCCGGTGCACGTCCCGATCAACCTGTGCGGCAACACGATCGACGTCATCGGCGTCCTCAACCCGGCGTTCGGCAACAAGTGCGCCAACGTCGGCTGACACCGGCGTAGCTGCGGGTGTGCCGGGTGCTCCGGGTGACGCGCACCGCCCCGGCGAAGGGCGACACGCGGGTCTTGAGCCGCGTGAGTGACATTCACGGGGCATCCGGAAAACAGCGGGCGATGATGCGATCGCCCGACACCCGACCATCCTCGTCGGGCAGAACGTGAGGAAGAAAGCCATGCGCAACTTCAAGAAGGCCGCGGTCCTGTCCTTCGCCGCCGCCGGCCTGGTCCTCGGCTCCGCCGGTCTGGCCAACGCCGACGCCGTCGCCGAGGGCGCCGCCATCGGTTCCCCGGGTGTGCTCTCCGGCAACGTGATCCAGGTGCCGGTGCACGTCCCGGTGAACATCTGCGGCAACTCGATCAACGTCATCGGCCTGCTCAACCCGGCGTTCGGCAACGTCTGCATCAACAAGTAGCCGTCTGCCCGAAGTACCGCGTCGCACCGCGCACCCGTGCGGTGCGACGCACCAACTCCCTGTTGTGATCTAGGAGATCAACCCCCATGCAGAACCTGAAGAAGGTCGCCGTCCTGTCCGCCGCCGCCGCCGGCCTGGTCCTCGGCTCCGCCGGTCTGGCCAACGCCTCGGCCGAGGCCGAGGGTGTCGCCGCCAACTCCCCCGGTGTGCTCTCCGGCAACCTGATCCAGGTGCCGGTGCACGTCCCGGTGAACGCCTGCGGCAACTCGATCAACGTCATCGGCCTGCTCAACCCGGCGTTCGGCAACGAGTGCGCCAACATCGACGCGCCGGTGGAAGACGACTGCTGAGCGGTCCCGGCTGATCGGCGAACCCACGTACTGACTGCCCCTCGGCCCTCCGGCCGGGGGCAGTGCTCGTCCCCGCTCCCCTCACCCCGAAGGAATGGCCGATGTCCCGGACGACCACCGGCGCGCTGGCCGCGCTCGGCGCCGCGATGCTGCTCGGCGGCGTCACCGCCCAGACCGCGCACGCCGAGACCGAACAGCTCGGCGGGCTCTCCCTGCCCACCACCCAACTGCAGAACACCGACGCCCAGCAGGCCCTCGGCGGCACCACCGGCGCGCTCGGCTACGCGGTCGCCCCGATCAAGGCGCTGCGGCTCGACCCGTGGGCCAACTCCTCCGCGGACGTGTTCAACAACGGCGTCGCGGTCGTCCCCGACAACGGGCTCGCCCCGGTCGGCACCGCCCCGCTCACCGCGCCGCTGTCCGCCGGGGGCGGAGCGAAGGACCTGCCACTGGCCGGCCCGTTGCTCGGCGCGCTGCCGGTCTGAGCCGCGCCCGCCCGGCACGCGTACGGCCCGGCCGCTCCTCACGGAGGCCGGGCCGTACGCGTTCCCATGACGCCCAGTCAGACCTTCGACTGGTCCAGCGCGCCGGTGAGGGTGCCCACCGGGTTCGCCTGGTTCAGCATCATGCCGCTCATCGAGGTGGTGGTGGCGGCCAGCGTCTTCACCGAGTCGGTGACCGAGATCTGGTCCTGCGCGCCGCCGAGTTCGGCCTTGGCGCCCGGCACCGCCTGCACCGGGGCGGTCACCAGGTGCGGGTCCACCTTGTCCAGGGTCAGTGCGGCGTCCGTCAGTCGGCCGCCCTCGCCCTCGACGAAGGTGACCGGGCGGCCCAGGCCGACCGCCGGGCCGCCGAGGTTCAGCGGGGCGGCGGGCGCGTCCAGGCCGACGGTGCCGAGGGCCGCGCCGCTGTCCGCCTCGGGCAGCGGCAGGGTGGCGCCCAGCGAGGGGCCGAGCTTGCCGCCGTTGAGCGCGGGCAGCACGTGGTCCGGGATCGGCTGCGCCGGGTCCTCGCTGGTCTCGGTCGGCGGCAGCAGCGGCGAGGTCGGGATGCCGCCGTGGACCTCGGCGCCGTCCGCGAGCAGCGGCAGCGCCGAGGAGGCGGTGGAGAGCGGGATGCTGAACGGCACCTCCTGGGTGGCCAGGCCGTTCTCGATCGCGGCCACCTCGGCCGGGGTCGTCGGGGCCGCCTGGGCCACGCCCTGGGCCGCCGCCACGCCGGCGCCGACCGCCAGCAGCAGGGCGCCCGTGGCCCGCTTGGGAAGCTTCATCGTGTTCGCCGTTCGTTCGGGGGGTTTCCGGTTTATCCGGTACGCCAGTAGGTCGGTACGTCGTTAATTCTGTACGACTTATTCGCGCCGCGAGCGACCGCAAAGGCACTTCGGACGCGCCGCGCGCACCCTGGCGAACGACTCAGCTCCCTTGCAGATAGCGGCAGTTAACCGGAACGGCTGAATAGTCGGACCGGCGTGGAGCGAAAGCGATGATCCTCGACGAATTTCCCCCGGAACCCCGTAACTTTCCCGTTCGCCATTCTTTGATCCCGACGACGACGGGGCAGCACCCCTCGAACGGCATTTCAGAGAGGTATCTCCATCATGCTCAAGAAGTCTCTGGCGACCATCGGCCTCGCCGCCGCCTCGCTGGCCGCGGTGTCCACCCCCGCCGTCGCGATCGGCAACGCGGACGGTTCCTCCGGCTCCATCCAGGGCAACGGCGGCACCAACGCCACCGGCACCTGGGGCGACCACAGCCCCAACTACCACATGCTGGACAACCCCAACATCTGCCTGCCGGAGATCCACAACATCGGCGTCGCGGTGCTGGGTGTGGCCGTTCCGGTGGAGGTCGCCGCGCTCAACAACCAGCCCCAGCAGACCTGTGTGATCGGCCAGAGCACCCAGGGCAGCGGCGACGGTGGCGTCTCCCACCTGATCGGCTGACGTGCCGTCATCTCCCCGCGCGGAGCCCCGCTCCGCGCCGCCCCACCCGTCCGTCCGTTCCCCCGGCCGGACGGCCGCCCCGGCGCGAGCCATGCGCGGGGGCACCGCTCCACTCCATCAGATCCGAAAAGGAATGACCCCATGATCAAGAAGGCTCTCGCCGCCGCCGGCGTCTTCGCCGCCGGTCTCGCCATGACCGCCTCCCCCGCGATGGCGATCGGCGACGCGGACGGCTCCGCCGCCTCGCTGCAGGGCAACGGCGGCACCAACGCCACCGGCACCCAGGGCGACAACAGCCCGAACAACCACGTGCTGGACAACCCGAACATCTGCCTGCCGGAGATCGACAACATCGGTGTCGGCGCCCTCATCGGCATCGTCATCCCGGTCAAGGCCGACGTTCTGGACAACCACCCGACCCAGACCTGCGACGTGGGCCAGACCACCCAGGGCAGCGGCGACGGTGGCGTCAGCCACCTGATCGGCTGATCTCCCAGCCGCAGCCGACCGCCGGGTCCGGGGCCAACCCCACGGGCCCGGCGGTTCCCTGTCTCCGGCCGCACCCGGCCCGGTCGTCCGCGGCGCGATCGGGTGATCGGGGAGCCGGTGGGCGCGTGCAGCACCCCTTCAGCCGCACCCCTGTGCTGACGTAGAGCCAGCATTCGACGCAGAGAGGAACTCTCATGAAGAGCAAGCTGGGCAAGGCCGCCGTCACCACCGCCGCCGCGCTCGCCCTGGCCGGCGTCGCCGCCCCCGCCTACGCGTCCGTCGCCGTCGGCGGCGGCGGGAAGGGCGTCATCACCGCCGACGAGCCCTTCGTCGCCGGCGGCGGTGGCGGCTTCGCCGCGACCACCAACATCCTCGCCGCGGGCGGCGGCGGTGGCTGGGCCACCTCCACCGCGGTCGGCGGCGGCGGTGGCGGCATCATCGCCATGAACTGACCGCGCGTCAGCAGCGAGAAGGGCGCGGGCACCGTTCTCCGGTGCCCGCGCCCTTCGGCGTCCACGACCCTCGGTCAGCGGATCAGGCGGGCGGCCTCGGTGGCCCAGTAGGTGAGGATCTGCTCGGCGCCGGCCCGGCGGATCGAGGTCAGCGTCTCCAGGATGATCCGCTCGCGGTCGACCCAGCCGTTGGCCGCGGCGGCCTCCACCATCGCGTACTCGCCGGACACCTGGTACGCGGAGACCGGCACCGGGGAGAGGTCGGCGACCTGGCGCAGGATGTCCAGGTAGGCCATCGCGGGCTTGACCATCACCATGTCGGCGCCCTCGGCGAGGTCCTGCTCCAGCTCGCGGAGCGACTCGCGGGCGTTCGCCGGGTCCTGCTGGTAGGACTTGCGGTCGCCCTTCAGCGAGGAGCCGACGGCCTCCCGGAACGGGCCGAAGAACGCGGAGGCGTACTTCGCGGTGTAAGCGAGGATGCCGACGTCCTGGTGGCCCGCCCCGTCCAGCGCCCGGCGGATCACCGCGACCTGACCGTCCATCATCCCGGACGGGCCGACCAGGTGGACGCCCGCGTCGGCCTGCACCACGGCCATCTCGGCGTAGCGCTCCAGGGTGGCGTCGTTGTCGACCGAGCCGTCCTCCGCGAGGACGCCGCAGTGGCCGTGGTCGGTGTACTCGTCCAGGCACAGGTCGGACATCACCACCAGGGCGTCGCCGACCTCGGAGACCACGTCGCGGATGGCGAGCTGCAGGATGCCCTCGGGGTTGGTGCCCTCGGAGCCGATCGCGTCCTGCACCTCGGGGACGCCGAACAGCATGATGCCGCCCACGCCCGCCTCGGCGGCCTCGACGGCGGCCCGGCGCAGGGTGTCGCGGGTGTGCTGGACGACCCCCGGCATCGAGGTGATCGGCTTCGGCTCGGCGATGCCCTCGCGGACGAACGCCGGCAGGATCAGCTCGGCCGGGTGCAGCCGGGTCTCTGCGACCAGGCGGCGCATCGCGGGGGTGGAGCGCAGGCGGCGCGGGCGGACGGACGGGAATTCGGCGGACACTTCGAAGGCTCCCTGAGTCACGGAAAAGACGTCAGGGGGAGGCGTCAGGCCTCCCCCTGACGGAGGGTCAGCGCGCCTTGCGGCGCGAACCGGGGCGGCGTTCGCTCGGCCGGTAGACCGGCTCGCCCGCCGCGGTGGCGGCGTCCCGGCGGGTGGCCCCGAAGTCGGCCAGCGCCTGGGCGAGCGCGGACGCGGACGGGGCCGGGGCCATCACGTCGACCCGCAGGCCGTGCTCCTCCGCCGTCTTGGCGGTGGCCGGGCCGATGCAGGCGATGACGGTCACGTTGTGCGGCTTGCCGGCGATGCCGACCAGGTTCCGGACGGTCGAGGACGAGGTGAACAGCACCGCGTCGAAACCGCCGCCCTTGATCGCCTCGCGGGTCTCGGCCGGCGGCGGCGAGGCGCGCACCGTCCGGTACGCCGTCACGTCGTCGACCTCCCAGCCGAGTTCGACCAGGCCGGCCACCAGGGTCTCGGTGGCGATGTCGGCGCGCGGCAGCAGCACCCGGTCGATCGGGTCGAACACCGGGTCGTACGGCGGCCAGTCCTCCAGCAGGCCGGCGGCGGACTGCTCGCCGGACGGCACCAGGTCGGGCTTCACGCCGAAGTCGACCAGCGCCTGCGCGGTGGTCTCGCCGACCGCCGCGACCTTGATGCCGGCGAACGCCCGGGCGTCCAGGCCGTACTCCTCGAACTTCTCCCGGACGGCCTTGACGGCGTTCACCGAGGTGAAGGCGATCCACTCGTAGCGTCCGGTGACCAGGCCCTTGATGGCCCGCTCCATCTGCTGCGGGGTGCGCGGCGGCTCGACCGCGATGGTCGGCACCTCCTGCGGCACCGCGCCGTACGAGCGCAGCTGCTCGGACAGGCCGTGGGCCTGCTCCTTGGTGCGCGGCACCAGTACGTTCCAGCCGAACAGCGGCTTGGTCTCGAACCAGGAGTGCGAGGCGCGGTGGGCGACCTGCTCGCCCACCACGGCTATCACCGAGGTCGCCGGGTCCACCGGGGCGGACACCGGCGAGGGCAGCACCCGGGCGGCCTTCAGGTCGGCGGCGATCGCCGCCAGCGTGGAGGTGAAGGTGCGCTGCCGGGTGGTGGTGCCGGACAGCGTCGCGGACAGCGCCGCATCGGGCTTGCGGCCGTGCGCCACCAGGGCGTTGGCGGTCGCCGGCAGCTGGCCCAGCGTGGTGCGCACCACCAGCGTGGTCTCGGGCGCGCCCAGGTCGACCAGCTGGCCGCCGAGCAGCGCCTCGCCGTCCACGAAGCGGACGTCCGCGCCCTGGTCGCCGCGGAGCGGCACGCCCGCGTAGGCGGGCACGCCCACCGACTGGGCGACGCCGGGGACGACCTCGAACGGCACGCCGGCCTTGGCGCAGCGCAGCATCTCCTGGGCGGCGCAGCCGTCCAGGCCGGGGTCGCCGTCGACGGTGCGGACCAGGTGGCGGCCGGCCTTGACCGCGTCGGCGGCCAGGTCGGACAGCTCCTTGCCGGCCTCGGCCGGGTCGAGCACCTGGACGCCGCTGGGGCAGTGGGTGCGCACCGCGGCGGCGGTCAGCGGGTCGGCGATCAGCACGTCTGCGGTGCTGAGCACGTCGACGGCGCGCAGGGTGAGCAGTCCGGGGTCGCCGGGGCCGGCGCCGAGGAAGGTGCAGCGCCCTGCGGGCGGGTGGAAACCGGCGGCGGTCATCGGGCGCGCTCCCCCATCAGGTTGGCCGCTCCGGAGTCGAGCAGCCGGCTGGCCAGGGCGCGGCCCAGGGCCGCGGCCTGCTCCTCGGCGGTCTCGTCGGGGACGAGCGGGCCGTTGGCGGACATCTTGAGCAGTTCGGCGCCATCGGTGGTGCCGACCACGCCGTCCAGGCGCAGTTCGGTGCCGGCCCAGACGGCCAGCGCGGCGACCGGCGCGGAGCAGCCGGCCTCCAGGGTGGCCAGCAGGGCGCGCTCGGCGACCACGGCGGCCCGGGTGGGGGCGTGGTCGAGCCGGGCCAGCACGGCGGCCAGGGTCGGGTCGACGCACTCGACGGCCAGTGCGCCCTGCCCGGGGGCGGGCAGCATCAGCGCGGTGTCGAGGTGCTCGGTGATCTCGGCGTGGCGGCCGAGCCGGTTCAGTCCGGCGGTGGCCAGCACCACGGCGTCGAGTTCGCCGGAGGTGACGTAGTTGATGCGGGTGTCGACGTTGCCGCGGATGGCGACGGTCTCCAGGTCCGCTTCGTGGGCCCGGGCCCAGGCGTTGAGCTGGGCCATCCGGCGCGGGGAGCCGGTGCCGACCCGGACGGTGCGGCCGCCGGCCTTGCCGACCAGTTCGGCCAGGGTGAGGCCGTCGCGGGCGACCAGGGCGTCCCGGACGTCCTCGCGCTCGGGGACGGCGGCCAGCAGCAGCCCGGCGGGGGCGGCGGTGGGCAGGTCCTTGAGCGAGTGGACGGCCAGGTCGATGCGGCCCTCCAGCAGGGCGTCGCGCAGCGCGGAGACGAACACACCGGTGCCGCCGATCTGCGCCAGCGACTCCCGGGAGACGTCCCCGTAGGTGGTGATCTCGACCAGCTCCACCCGGCGGCCGGTGATCTTGGCCACCTCCTCGGCGACCATGCCCGACTGGGCCATGGCGAGGGCGCTGCGGCGGGTGCCGAGGCGCAGCGGCGTCACTGTCTCTGGACCATTCATGAGGTGATCGTCCTGGTCGTGCTGGGGGGCTGACGGGGTGTTCATCTGGGTGCTCCGGCGGGCGGGGCGACGGCGGCCTGGGCGGCTGGGATGCCGCCCGCCGGGATCGAGGATCCGTTCTGGGCGCCGATCGGGGTGCCGGAGACAGCGTGCACTGCCGCGGGGTCCAAGTCGAACAGCTCGCGCAGGGCTTCCGCGTAGGAGGCTCCGCCGGGTTCGGCGGCGAGCTGCTTGACCTTGACGGTCGGGGCGTGCAGCAGTTTGTCGACCACCCGGCGCACGGCCTGCGAGATCTCCGCGCTGGAGCGCTCGTCCAGGTCGGGCAACCGGGAGGTGAGCCGGGCGAGTTCGCTGCGGACCACCTCGGAGGCCATGGCGCGCAGGGCGACCACGGTGGGGGCGATCCGGGCGGCGCGCTGCGCCTGGCCGAAGGCGGTGACCTCGTCGCCGACGATGGTGGTCACGGCGTCCACGTCGCCGGCGCCGGGGGTGGCGGCGTGCGCGTGGGAGAGGCTCTCCAGGTCGACCAGCAGCGCACCGTCGAGTTCGCGGACGGCGTGGTCGATGTCCCGGGGCATGGCGAGGTCGAGGAAGGCGAGCGGCTGCCCGGCGTCCCGCGCGGCGAGTGCGGCGGCGACCGCGGGGGCGTCGATGACGGTGCCGGCCGCGCCGGTGCAGGAGATCACCAGGTCGACGTCGGCGAGCGCCTTCGGGACGTCGGCGAGGTCCAGGGTGCGGGTGGCGCCGCCGAGGATCTCGACCAGGCGTTCGGCGCGGGCCGGGGTGCGGTTGGCGATCCGCAGGTCGGCGACGCCGGCCCGGACCAGGGTGGCGGCGGCCAGCGAGCTCATCGAGCCCGCGCCGACCACCAGGGCGCGCTTGCCGGCGATCGGGCCGGCGCCGGCGGCGACCTGCTCCAGGCCGAAGGTGACCAGCGACTGGCCGGCCCGGTCGATGCCGGTCTCGCTGTGCGCGCGCTTGCCGACCCGGAGGGCCTGCTGGAACAGCTCGTTGAGGCCGCGGCCGGCGGTGTGCTCGTCCTGGGCCTTGGCCAGGGCGTCGCGCAGCTGGCCGAGGATCTGGCCCTCGCCGACGACCATCGAGTCCAGGCCGCAGGCCACCGAGAACAGGTGGTGGACGGCGCGGTCCTCGTAGTGCACGTACAGGTGCGGGGTGAGTTCGTCGAGGTCGACGCCGCTGTGCCCGGCGAGCAGCTGGGACAGCTCGGCGACGCCGGCGTGGAACTTGTCCACGTCGGCGTACAGCTCGATCCGGTTGCAGGTGTTGACCAGCGCGGCCTCGGCGACGGTCGCCGAGGCGGCGGCGTCGTGCAGCAGCCGGGTCGGGGACTCGCCGGTGAGCGCGGCGCGCTCCAGCACGCCGACCGGAGCGGTCCGGTGGCTCAGACCGACTACCAGAAGACTCATGCCCCCACCTCGTCGTGACGGATGTTCGTGCTCACGCCGGCATCACCGCGGACAGGTCGTCGTCCGGGCCCTTGGCGCCCTTGGCGGCCGGGGTGCTCTTCGCCTGGTCGGCGGCCTTGCCGCCGCCGGCCGCGCGGCGCAGCTTGGCGGCGGCGGCGCGGACCGGCCCGGGGGCGCGGTCGAGCACCGAGTCGCCGGCGGACGGCTCGTCGCCGGCCTTGCGCTGCTCGTGGAAGGCGAGGATCTGCAGCTCGATCGACAGGTCGACCTTGCGCACGTCCACGCCGTCCGGAACGGTCAGCACGGTCGGGGCGAAGTTCAGGATGCTGGTGACGCCGGCCTCGACGAGGCGGTCGCAGACCTGCTGGGCGGCGCCCGGCGGGGTGGTGATGACGCCGATGGAGACGTGCTGGGTGACGACGATGTCCTCCAGCTCGTCCATGTGCCGGACCGGCAGGCCGGCCGCGGTGCTGCCGACCACGTTGGGGTCGGCGTCCAGCAGGGCGGCTACCCGGAACCCGCGGGAGGCGAAACCGCCGTAGTTGGCGAGCGCGTGGCCGAGGTTGCCGATGCCGACGATGACGACCGGCCAGTCCTGGGTGAGGCCGAGCTCGCGGGAGATCTGGTAGACGAGGTACTCCACGTCGTAGCCGACGCCGCGGGTGCCGTAGGACCCCAGGTAGGAGAAGTCCTTGCGGAGCTTGGCGGAGTTCACGCCGGCGGCGGCGGCCAGCTCCTCGGAGGAGACGGTCGGCACGGAACGCTCGGACAGCGCGGTCAGCGCCCGCAGGTAGAGCGGGAGGCGGGCCACGGTCGCCTCCGGGATGCCCCGCGCGCGCGAGGTCCGGCGCGCGGCGCCCGGGTCGGGCGTCTGCGAACTGCTGGGTGAGGGTCGGCCGATTGCCACGTTGCTCCTGTGGGTGAAGCTGGGCTTGGACCGCCAGGCTATGCGTTTGTGAACGTGTGCACAAAGATGGTGTCCGATTTGTCCCCGAACAGTGACACGCATCACTCGTAACCCGCCGCGCCGATCAGCGGACGCGGCCCTTCCACTCCGGCCGGCCACGGACCCAGCGGGGCCCACCGGCGCAGCAGCGACACCTGCCCCCGCGAACGGGCCGGGCCCATCCGCGGCCACGGCACCGCGGCGGCCGCCGGCACCGGCTCCTCCGCCGGGGCGCCGGTGCGCAGGCAGTGCCGCAGCAGTTCGACGGTGGCCTGCGCGTCGCCGAGCGCGGTGTGCGCGGGGAACCAGCCGAGCCCGGCCGCCTCCACGCACGCGGACAGCCCGAAGCCGCCCGCCTGCGGCAGCAGCCGCCGGGCCAGCCGCATCGTGCACAGCGCCGGCACCGGCGGCAGCACCACGCCGATCCGCGCGAACTCCCGCTCCAGGAACGCCCGGTCGCAGGTCACGTGGTGTCCGACCAGCACCCGGCCGGCCAGCAGCTCCAGCAGCGCCGGCGCGATCTGCCGGAACCGGGGCGCGCCGACCACGTCCTCCTGCGCTATCCGGTGCACGTGCGTCGGCCCGACCGGCCCGACCGGGTCGAGCAGCGTGGCGAACTCCCGCTCGGTGCGCAGCGCGGCGTCCAGCTGCACCACGGCGACCTCGACCACCCGGTGGCGCCAGGGGCTACGACCGGTGGCCTCGACGTCGACGACGGCATAGCCGCTCATCGAGCCCTCCTCCTGCACGGCCCCCGGCGGACACGGAAAACCGTTCGATGGTAAGCCGGGCCCCGGGCGAACTCCTAGGACGATCTCCGTCGAGCGCCTACGAAGGACCGCCCGGGCAGGCCGGTGCGAGGAGGGTCACACCGGCCGCGCGGTCAGGCCAGCGCCTTGCGCAGCCGCTGCTCGTCGACCCGCCAGAAGTCGTGCTGGCGCCCGTCGATCAGGGCCACCGGGATCTGCTCGGCGTACTGCTCGTACAGCGCCGGGTCCTGCAGGATGTCCTTCTCCTCGAAGCCGACGCCGAGCTCGCCGGTCACCTTGAGGATCACCGCGCGGGCGTCCTCGCACAGGTGGCAGCCGGGCTTGCCGATCAGCGTCACGGTGATCTCGGCCGGGTTCTTCTTCGCACGTCGCAGCAGGCTCACGGAGTCATTGTGCCGCCGCACACGCGCCGGGCAGGACGCCCCCCGTTCACCGGTGCGGCACTCCGCGGACACGGGGCCGGACGTCCCGGCTGACTATGCTCGTCGCATGGCAGCGCTGCGAAGGCTCACCAGGTCAAGGCGTTCCACCGACGAACGGACCGCCCTGGCGGGCGAGGCCGCGGCCGACGCCGCCCAGGAGCAGCTCGCCCCGGACGGCGCGGAGCCCGCCCGGCCCAAGGCCCCGGAGGGCGACCACACCCCGGTGCCCGGCGACGTCCGGGCCGCCGCGTTCTTCGACTGCGACAACACCATCCTGCGCGGCGCCGCGATCTTCTACCTCGGCGTCGGCCTGTACCGGCGGCGCTTCTTCACCCGCCGCGACCTGGTCCGGTTCGCCTGGCAGCAGGCCGCGTTCCGGCTGCGCGGCGCGGAGAACCCCGAGCACATCGCCGACGCCCGGGACAGCGCGCTCGGCCTGGTCGCCGGCAAGCGCACCGCCGACCTGGAGCGGATCTGCGAGGAGATCTTCGAACCGGTGCTGGCCGAGAAGGTCTGGCCCGGCACCCGCGCCCTGGTGCAGATGCACCTGGACGCCGGCCAGCGGGTCTGGCTGGTCACCGCCGCCCCGCAGGAGGTGGCCCGGCTGATCGCCCGCCGGCTCGGCATGACCGGCGCGCTCGGCACCGTCGCCGAGACCCGCGACGGCGAGTACACCGGCCGGCTGGTCGGCGGCATGCTGCACGGGCCCGCCAAGGCCGCCGCCGTGCAGGCGCTGGCCCGCCGCGAGCACCTCGACCTGTCCCGCTGCGCCGCGTTCAGCGACTCCGCCAACGACATCCCGATGCTCAGCCTGGTCGGCCACCCGTACGTGATCAACCCGGACGCGGCGCTGCGCCGGCACGCCCGGGCGATGGGCTGGCGGGTGCGGGACTTCCGCACCGGGCGCAAGGCCGCCCGGATCGGCGTTCCCGCCGCGGCCGCGCTCGGCGTGGCGGCCGGGGCGACCGCCGCCGCGGTGGCGATCCGCCGCCGGCAGCGCGCCTGACCCGGCGTCAACTCGCGTTCCCCGCGCACGTCAACCGGCTGCCGCCGACACGCCGCGCACGGGTGGACCCGGCCCGCCGCGCGGCCCGGCCGGACCCCCTCCCGGGTGACGGCCCCGGAGGCCCCCGGCCGGTGACCGGAACTGATCGTTCGACAGACCGGCAAAGTCGTGGGTTGGAACCGCCGCGACCGGGGAAACCCCGGCCTTCCGGCACCGTTCGGTCACCGGACGCGCACAACTGGTCACATTGAGCCCCGGGGTCGGCGTCAACTCCGGTCATCGACAGGTGATTATGCGCAAGAAGTGGACCTCATCCGACCACTTCGACCACGCGGTGTAGCTGTCATTGCACAAAGCGTTATTCTCTCCTGGTGCACGCCACCCCAAGCGTCCCCGTGACGGGTGGTCAGTGCGGCGTGCTCTCCGCACAGGCGGAGGTGATCCGTCCACAGTTCTGCCTCTGGGAGTCCCGTGTACCCACCCGTCCGGAACGACGCGCCAGCCAACTCCCGCCCGTCGACCGCCAGTCTGCGCCGCGGTGTGCGCCTGGAGCGACTGTGGGCCGCGATCCGCGAGTTCGAACTGATGGTCCCCCGGCCCGCGTTGGCCGGCGCCTCGGCAGCCCCCGCCGCGTTCGCCGGGCCGCTGCTGCGCTCCACCGCGCCGGGCTCCACCGCCGCGGGCAGCCCGGCCGCCGACCGGCGCGGCCGCACCGTCCCCTCCCCGGGACGCGCGGCCGCTCCCGCACCGCCCCCGCCGGCCCCGGCTACGACACCGAGCACAACCCCGTCGTCGACCTGGTCGAGCGCGCCCAGAACGGCGAGAGCGAGGCCTTCGGCCGGCTCTACGACCACTACGCCGACACCGTGTACCGGTACATCTACTACCGGGTCGGCAGCCGGGCCACCGCCGAGGACCTCACCAGCGAGACCTTCCTGCGCGCGCTGCGCCGGATCGGCACCTTCACCTGGCAGGGCCGCGACTTCGGCGCCTGGCTGGTCACCATCGCCCGCAACCTGGTGGCGGACCACTTCAAGTCCAGCCGGTTCCGGCTGGAGGTCACCACCGGCGAGATGCTCGACTCCAACGAGTGCGAGCGCAGCCCCGAGGAGTCGGTGCTGGAGTCGCTCTCCAACGCCGCCCTGCTGGACGCGGTGCGCCGGCTCAACCCGCAGCAGCAGGAGTGCGTCACGCTGCGCTTCCTGCAGGGGCTGTCGGTCGCCGAGACGGCCCGGATCATGGGCAAGAACGAGGGCGCCATCAAGACGCTCCAGTACCGGGCGGTGCGCACGCTGGCCCGCCTGCTGCCGCCCGACGCCCGCTGACCCGCCGTGGACGACACGCCCGACAGACCCCCGCCCGCCCGCACCGCGCCGGACGCGCCGTCAACCCGCCCCGCGCGCCTGCCCGTCCGGGTGAGGGAGCGGTCATCTGCTCTGCTTAATACGCCAGGGGGGTCGTGCGTAACCGACTCCCGACACCGCTCGTTGGCCAGCGTGCAATCCGCCACCGGGCCCGCAGTCAAGTGGGATCTCGAACTGTCACCCGATGGTGTGGTTTCGGCCTGTCGGGACAACCAACCGACGGGCCACGGTGTCGAAAACGACGAAGGGAGGTGTGGCCCGTGACGGCAAACGTGCTGGAGCACCGGCGGGCGAAGTCCTTCGCCGAGGCGCTGGAGGCCCACCAGAGTGACCACCGGAGCAGCGGCGCGCACCGGGCCGGCTCCGCCGCCATGACCGAGCTGCTCGCCACGGCCGACGCCCTCGGTGCGCTGCCCGCCCCCGAGCTCTCCGCCGAGACGCGGACGGTCCAACGCGCCCGGCTGATGGCCGCGTTCGAGCAGCAGTGGGCCGACGGCACCCCCACCGCGGTCATCCCCCTCCAGCGCGGCAGGCGCTCCCGGCGCACCCGCTGGGGCCGCCGCCTCGCCATCGGCGGGCTGGTCGCCGGCGTCGCCGTCGGCTCCCTCGCCGGGGCCGCCGCCGCGTCCACCAGCGCCATGCCGGGGGACGCCCTCTACGGCATGAAGCGCGGCCTCGAAGGGCTCCGCCTCGACCTGGCCGACAACGACTCCGAGCGCGGCGCCCTGCTCCTCCAGCAGGCCTCCACCCGGCTGGACGAGGCGCAGACCCTGCTCGGCCGCACCGACCCCGGCAGCGGCCTCAGCCCCGCCACCGTCGACCAGGTCCGCCGCGCCCTCGACGACATGCACGCCGAGGCCCTGCGCGGCCGCGACCTGCTGCGCGCCGTCTACCGCTCCAACGGCTCGCTCGCCCCGATGCGGGAACTCGCCGGCTTCGCCGGGCAGGACGAACGCTGGACGGCCCTGCAGTCCCGGCTGCCGTCCGGCCTCACCACCCAGGCCGACAAGGTCGACCGCCTGTTCAGCGAGATGAGCGAGGACGTCGCCCCGCTCCGGCTGATCCAGCCGACCGCCCAGACCGGCGACGGCGGCGCCACCGGCGGCAGCAGCACCGGCACCGGCCCGCAGCAGCCCGGCAGCGGCTCCACGGGCACCGGGAGCGGCACCGGCCGCGCGCCGGGCGGCACGCCCAGCTCGCACGCCAGCCCGGCGGCCACCCCGCCCGCCCAGCCCGGCCTGGGCGACCTGCTGGGCAGCCTCACCGGCGCCACGCCCGCACCGGCCACCACGCCGGCCCCGGGCAGCACCCCGCGCCGTCGGGCTCCCCCACCGCGCCCGCGGACGGCCTCCAGGGGCTCAACCTGCCGCCGCTCATCCCGGGCCTGCTGCCGGGGCTCACCCTCGGCTGACCCGGCCCGGTCCCCCGCGCCCGCACCGGGGCGCGGGGGGACCGCCGGCCCGCGGTGACGGCCCGTCAGCCGAAGACGGACCGCCGCTGCACCAGCAGCTTGTACAGCGTGTGCTGGATGGTCTCCCGGACCTGGTCGGTCAGGTTGAACACCAGCATCGGATCGTCGGCCGCTTCCTTCGGGTAGCTGTCCGTCGGGATCGGCTCGCCGAACTGGATGGTCCACTTGGTCGGCAGCGGGATCGCGCCGAGCGGGCCCAGCCACGGGAACGTCGGCGTGATCGGCACGTACGGCAGGCCGAGCAGCCGGGCCAGCGTCCTGAAGTTGCCGATCATCGGGTAGGTCTCCTCCGCCCCGACGATCGAGCACGGCACGATCGGCACCCCGGCCCGCAGCGCGGACGCCACGAACCCGCCGCGGCCGAAGCGCTGCAGCTTGTACCGGTCCGCGAAGGGCTTGCCGATGCCCTTGAAGCCCTCCGGCCAGACCCCGACCACCTCGCCGCGCTCCAGCAGCGTCTGCGCGTCCTCGTTGCAGGCCAGCGTGTGCCCGGCCTTCCGGGCCAGCTCGTTGACCACCGGCAGCACGAACACCAGGTCCGCGGCCAGCATCCGCAGGTGCCGGTCCGCGTGGTCGTGCACCGCGACCTGCGTCATCAGCGCGTCCAGCGGAATCGTGCCGGAGTGGTTGGCGACGATCAGCACCCCGCCCTCGGCCGGGATGTGCTCGGTGCCGCGGACCTCGATCCGGAAGTACTTCTCGGCCAGCGGTCGGAGCAGCGCGAGGAACACCTCCTCGGTCAGCTCCCGGTCGAAGCCGAAGTCGTCGACCTCGTAGTCGCCCGTCAGGCGGCGGCGCAGGAAGCCGAGTCCGGAGGCGGCGCGCTGCTCCCAGCCCTTGCCGAGCAGCTTGGTCGCGGTCGCGCCGAGCTGGCCGGAGAGCGCCGCGCCGACGCCGTCGGCCAGCCGGTCGGCGAGCGCCGGGCGCGGCTCCGGGCCGGACCAGCTCGGCGCGGACTCGATCGGGATGACCTTGGCCGCCGGGTCGGCGGGCTCCCGGGCGGCTGTCATCGCGGCCTCAACTCCTCGGGGTCGGTGGGGCGGTGGTCGGCGAGCAGGGCGGTGAGCCGGTCGGTGACGGCGGTCAGCCGGGCCGGCGGCAGCGGGCCGGGCGTGACGTGAGCGGCGAAGTCGGCGAACGCCTCGGGGGTGGTCCAGCGCGGCGTGAAGCCGAACGTCCCGCGCAGCTGCGCGGTGTCCACCACCCGTCCGTGGGTGAGCAGTTGGAGCTGTTCCTGGGAGAACGCGCGGTCCGCCGGGGCGGTCAGCTGCCGGGCCAGCTGGGCGACCACGCCGAGCGCGGGCCGCAGCAGCGGCACGGTCGGCCGGCCCAGCCGGCGGGCGCACTGGGAGAGCAGCAGCACGCCGTCGCCCGCCACGTTGTAGGTGCCGGTCGGCGCGTCCAGCGCGGCCAGCCGCAGCACCTCCACGGCGTCGTCCTCGTGGACGAACTGCAGGCGCGGGTCGTGGCCGAGCGCGGTCGGCAGCAGCGGCAGCCGGAAGTACGCGGTCAGCGGGGTGTCGCCGTCCCGGCCGAGGATGTTGGCGAACCGCAGCACCGTCACCGCGACGTCGGGGCGGCGGCGGGCGAACCCCCGGACGTAGCCCTCGACCTCGACGGCGTCCCGGGCGAAGCCGCCGGCCGGCACCGCCTTCGGCTGCATCCGCTCGCCGAACACCGCCGGGTCGCGCGGGGCCGAGCCGTAGACGGCGGTGGTGGACTTGACCACCAGCCGGCGCACCCCCGGGGCCTTCTGGCAGGCGCCGAGCAGCTGCATGGTGCCGATGACGTTGGTCTCCTTCACCAGCGCCCGGCCGCCGTGGCCGAGCGAGGTGACGTTCAGGTGCACCACGGTGTCGACGTCGTACTCGGCGATCACCCGGGCGATCGCCGGGCGCCGCAGGTCGACCTGCGCGTACCGGACCCCGAGCGGCAGCGCCGCCGGCGGCGGGCCCGCGTCCACCCCCACCACCACGTCCACGCCGGGCTGTTCGGCGATCTGCCCGGCGAAGCGCGCACCCAGCCGGTGCGCGACGCCGGTGACGAGCACGACCTTGCCCACGTTGCCGCGACCTCCCTGGCTGCCGATGCTGCCTTCCCCCTGGCCTGCACCGTACCGCGCCGCGGTCACGGGAGCGGAAACGCCACTGCCCGCCCCCGGAAATCATCCGGGGGCGGGCAGTGGTGCACAGTCGGCGCCAGTTCTTCCTGCGTCGCTGAACGCGCCTGCGGGGCTGACCCCCGCGTGAGCGAGGATGACGCCGAGCAGTGCTACTTCTTGTTGCGACGCTGAACGCGGGTCCTCTTCAGAAGCTTGCGGTGCTTCTTCTTGGCCATACGCTTGCGACGCTTCTTGATGACAGAGCCCACGGAACATTCCTCGCTCACTCGGACCCGCGCCCGTGAGGAACGGGAGTCCATACGACTGACGGAGGGCCTAGCCTACCGTCCACCTCGCGTTTGCCGTAATCGGTGTCCCGTGGCGGTTGTCCGCGGCTGCGGAGCTACGCGCTCTGCAGCCGCACGTAGGACTCCTGGAGGTATTCGTGCACCTTCTGCTCGGGCACCCGGAACGAGCGTCCGACCCTGATGGCCGGAAGTTCGCCGCTGTGCACCAGGCGGTAGACCGTCATCTTCGAGACCCGCATCACCGAGGCGACCTCGGCGACGGTCAGGAAGACCACATCCTGCAGGGGACGCTCGCTCATGACCCTCACCCGACCCTTACCCGTGTGCAAGGCACCGGCTTCCCCTCCGGTGACTCCACCGGCACACGTGTATCCCCAGAGTAGTTATGGGTGGTACGGGTGGGAAGAGGGGGGCCGTCAACTGTTGTACGGTGCGAGGTCCGCCCGTTGCAGTACGTAGTCACTCAGCGGTCTGTAGCAGGACGGGCCCGAACCGTCCTCCAGCGGGACCACCACGCTCACCAGGCCGTCGGCCTCGGCGGCGAACGGGGCGACGTCGTTGCAGTCCGCGATGCCCCCGGCCGGGATGCCGAGGCGGCCGGCCCCGCAGAGCCAGCCGTGGTCGCCCAGGACCAGGTCGGGCGGGGGTGGCCGGCGTCGGCGAGGGCGGTCAGGGCGAGCCGGACCGGCAGCGGGGAGTGGGTGTGCGCGAGGTCGCCGGGGCCCGGGCGGCCGGGGCGTTCCGGGCCGTCCAGGGCGCGCATCACCAGCACCCGGTCGACCGTGTCGAGGTAGCGGGGGCGGTCACCGTCAGGAGTGGGCTCACGGAAGCGCACGCCCCGCGCAGGGGTGCGCACGGGGCAGCCGGCCGCTTCGAGCGCCCTGACGAGCGCCGCGTGGAAGCGGGTCAGCCGGGTCGGGTGCCCGGTGCCGGCCAGCACGCTGCCGCGCCGGTCGGCGGTGCGGCGCAGCAGCAGGGCGAGCCGGTCCAGGGCGGCGACGGTGAGGTCCGGGTCGATCGAGTCGGGGCCCTCGGTGTACCGGGGGTCCGGGTTCACGCCGACGCGTTCGGCCATCAGCCGCAGCACCGCGTCCTGGTCGCGGCGGGGCTCCGGGGCGAGGCCCATCAGCGCCTTGGGGTCGCCCTGGGCGAACAGCCGGTAGTGCCGCAGGTTGTTCTGCCGGGGCGTCGGCACGTCGTGGCCGGCCAGGCGGTGCTTCAGCAGGTGGGCGCGGAGCTCGTCGCGGGCCGTCACGGGATCAGTCCGTGGTGCGGGAGGACGGCCCGGCGGGTGGCCAGGATCGCCTGGTCGAGCCGGTCGGCGGGGTCGTAGCCGCCGTCGTGGAAGTCCGTCCAGTGCGGGGTGACGCCGTCGGTCATCCGCAGCGGGGCGGGGCGGCGGGTCAGCCGGTAGACCTCGGCCCGCCAGTCGGCCGGGGTCTCGGTGGCCGGGTCGAGCGGCTGCCCGGCGGCGGTCGCCACCAGGTGGGTCCAGGTGCGGGGCACCACGTCGACCACCGCGTACCCGCCACCGCCGGTGGCCACCCAGCGGCCGTCGGCGTGCTCGTGGGCCAGCCGGTGCACCGCTTCGGCGATCAGGCGCTGGGCGTCCACGGTGACCGCGAGGTGCGCGAGCGGGTCCTCGACGTGGGTGTCCGCGCCGTGCTGGCTGACGATCACCTGCGGGCGGAACGCGGCCAGCAGCTCCGGCACGAGGGCGTGGAAGGCGCGCAGCCAGCCGGCGTCGCCGGTGCCGGCCGGCAGGGCCAGGTTGGCGGCGGTGCCCTCGGCGTGCGGGCCGCCGGTCTCGGTGGCCCAACCCGTCTGCGGGAACAGCGTGCTGGGGCTCTCGTGCAGGGAGACGGTGAGCACCCGGGGGTCGTTCCAGAACGCCTGCTGGACGCCGTCGCCGTGGTGGACGTCCACATCGACGTAGGCGACCCGCTCCGCGCCCAGCTCCAGCAGGCGGGCGATCGCCAGCGCGGGGTCGTTGTAGATGCAGAACCCGGACGCCTGGCCGGGCATCGCGTGGTGCAGGCCCCCGGCGAAGTTGACGGCGTGCGGGGTCCGGCCCTGCCAGACCGCCTCGGCGGCGGCCACCGACTGGCCGGCGATCAGCGCCGAGGCGGTGTGCAGGGCCGGGAACGACCAGTTGTCGTCGGTGCCGAGTCCGTGCGCGGGGTCGGTGGCGGCGGGGTCGGCGGCGGCGCGCTTCACGGCGTCCACGTAGTCGGCGGTGTGCACCAGGCGGAGCGTGGAGTCGCCGGCGGCGGGGGCGGAGCGGAGCTCGACGGCGGGGTGCCGGGTCAGGCCGAGGGACTCGATCAGACGCATCGTCAGGGCGAGACGGGTCGGGTCCATGGGGTGGCCCGGGCCGAAGTCGTAGCCGGTTTCGGCTTCGTCCCAGAAGAGGTGCAGTCCGCAAGTTTCCGCCATGCGCACACGGTATCCGGCGGGGGCGCGGCCCGGCCGACGGCGGGGCGGTCGCGGCCGCCCGCGCAGGGCGCGCTCTCGTGCGGGTCGTCGACGGGGCGCGGTCTTTCCCCGGGTCAGCTTCCGCTCCGCGCGGTTCCTCGCGCCCCTGGTGTCGCACTCGCCTGCGCCTCCGGGTTCGCGCTCGCCCGCGTCGGGGCGAAGTGCCGGGCCAGCGGAATGATGGCGAGGATCATCAGCATGGGGGCGCAGAAGGCCCAGCGGTAGGTGGAGAGTTCGGCGAGGGTGCCGACCAGGGGGGAGCCGATGAGGAAGCCGACGTAGTTGAAGAGGTTGAGGCGGGCGACGGCGGCGTCGCTCGCGTGCGGGAGGAGGCGGCCGCCGGCGGCGAAGACCTGGGGGATGATCGCGCAGATGCCGAAGCCGAGGACGGTGAAGCCGAGGATGCCGGCCCAGCCGGCGGGGGCGAGGGCGGCGATCAGGAAGCCGGCGCCGGCCAGGCTCGCGCCGGTGCGGACGACGGGTATCGCGCCGAAGCGCTGGACGGCCCGGTCGCCGACGGCGCGGCCGAGCAGCATGGCGACCATGTAGCCGAGGTAGGAGAGCTTGGCGAGGTCCTCGCGGCTGCCGAGGCCGTCGGTGAGGTACTTGACGCTGTAGTTGGAGACCGAGGCGTCGGCGATGTAGGCGAAGGCCATCGCGGCGCACAGCGGGAGCAGGGGCCGCCAGGGGATGCGGCGGGCGGCGAGTTCGGCGGCTTCCCGGACGGCGTCGCCGAGTTCGGCGGGCCCGGCGAACCGGCGCCCGACGACGAGGGCGGCGGGGACGAGGACGATGGCGGCGCCGCCGAACAGCACGGGCAGTCCGGCGTCCCAGTGCGCGCCGAGGCCGGCGAGGGTGGCGCCGAGGATGCCGCCGAGGCTGAACGCGGCGTGGAAGCCGATCATGATGCTGCGGCCGTAGCAGTGCTGGAGGCCGACGCCGAGCATGTTCATGGAGGCGTCGAGGGCGCCGACCAGGAGGCCGAACAGGCCGAGGGCGATGGCGAGTTGCCAGAGTTGGCTGCCGAGGCCGGTGAGCGCGAGGGTGAGGCAGAGGGCGGGTTGGACGACGCGCAGGACGCCGCGGGCGGTGGTGCGCTTGACCAGGGTCTCGGAGCCGATGGAGCCGACGCCGGCCAGGATCGGGACGGCGGCGAGGAAGACCGGCAGCAGGGAGTCGCTGAGGCCGTAGCGGTCCTGGAGTTCGGGGATGCAGGTGACCAGCAGGGCGAAGGTGGTGCCCTGGAGGAGGAAGGAGAGGGCGAGTGCGGCGCGTGCCTGCCGGAGTCGCGGGGTGGGGTCGGCCGTGGCCGTGACCTGCATCGGGACCTCGCTCACCACCGACGCTACCGGCCGGTACGAAGGACGTTGGCCAGAGCGTAGGGGGTGGGCGGCGTCGGCGGGAGGGGTCGGACGCGATCAGTTCAGCAGGTCGGTCGCCCGTTCCAGGTCGGTGTAGAGGCCGGTGGCCCCGGCGGCGGTGAGCGTGGCGGGGTCGGTGAGCGCGGCGTAGCCGTAGACGTCCATGCCGGCGGCGCGGGCGGCCAGGACGCCGTTGCGGGTGTCCTCCAGGACGAGGCAGCGGGCCGGGTCGGCGCCCATGGTGCGGGCGGCGTGCAGGAACAGGTCGGGCGCGGGCTTGCCGATGCCGACGTCCTGGGCGGAGAAGAGCAGCTCGTCGGTGAAGTAGCCGGACAGGCCGGTGAGCCGGTGCGCGGTGCGGATCCAGGAGTGGTGGGCGGAGGAGGCGACGCAGTAGCGGATGCCGTGCTCCTGGACGCTCGTCAGGAACTTCTCGGCGCCGGCCACCGGCCGGAGTTCGGTCGCGAAGGCGGCGAACACCCGGTCGTGGAAGAGGTCGTCGAAGCCCTCGGGGAGGGTGGCGCCGAAGCGTGCGGCGACCACGTCGTGGACGTGGTGCGCGGCGGTGCCCATGAAGTCGCGGTAGGAGTCCTCGACGGTGCAGGGGAAGCCGAGTTCGGTGAGGTACTCGGCGAGCACCCGGTTGGCGATCGGCTCGCTGTCCACCAGCACGCCGTCGTTGTCGAGGATCAGCAGGTCGTAGCTCACGTCGTCCCAGACTACTTTCCGCCGGTGGCGAGTTCCCGGGAGCGGTCCCGGGCCGCTTCGAGGGCGCCGAGCAGCGCGGCCCGGACGCCGTGGTTCTCCAGTTCGCGGATGGCGGCGATGGTGGTGCCGGCCGGGGAGGTGACGGCCTCGCGGAGCTTGACGGGGTGTTCGCCGGAGTCGCGGAGCATCACCGAGGCGCCGATCGCGGACTGCACGATCAGCTCGTGGGCGACCTGGCGGGGCAGGCCGAGCAGGATGCCGGCGTCGATCATCGCCTCGACCAGGAAGTAGAAGTAGGCGGGGCCGGAGCCGGACAGCGCGGTGGCGGCGTCCTGCTGGTTCTCGGGGACGCGCAGCGCCTTGCCGACCGAGCGGAAGATCGCCTCGGTGCGGGCCAGGTGGGCCTCGGTGGCGTGCGAGCCGCCGGAGATGACGCTCATGCCCTCGTCGACCAGGACGGGGGTGTTGGGCATGACGCGGACCACGGGGGTGCCGGGGGCGAGGCGTTCCTCGAACCAGGCGGTGGGGATGCCGGCGGCGGCGGAGACGATCAGCTTGTCGGCGGCGACGTGTTCGGCGAGTTCGTCGAGCAGGGTGCCCATGTCCTGCGGCTTGACGGCGAGGATCAGGGTGTCGGCGAGCTTGGCGGCCTCGGCGTTGGTGGCGGTGGTGACGCCGTAGCGGTCGGCGAGTTCGGTGGCGCGCTCGGGGCGGCGGGCGGTGATCAGGACGTCGGCCGGGTCGGCTCCGGCCCGCAGCAGGCCGGAGAGCAGCGCTTCGCCGATCTTGCCGGTGCCGAGGAAGGCGATCTTCTGGCCGGCGGTGGTGGTGTTGCTCATGGAGGCCCTCCGTGCGCTGCGGTTCCTGGCCGCCATCTTGCCCCGGAACGCCTCCGCTCCGGCGGAGGCGTCCATCCTGCGGGCGGTCAGTCGGCGTCCTCGTCGGGGACGACGCCGAGGACGAACTCGGCGTCGCGGACGGTCTCCTCGGTGATCCGGACGCCGGTGAGCCGTTCGGCGAGCGCGTAGAACGCCGAGTGCGGGCCGGCCACGGGCTCGGTGTACCAGCCGACCTCGCGCAGCAGTTGGTCGAGGGCGCGGGGAGTGCTGCCGTGGGCCCACTCGGGGTGTTCGAAGGAGGTGAGCAGTTCGCCGTCGCGGTAGTGGTGGAACTGGTGGATGGGCTTGCCGCCGTTGCTGTCGCAGGTGACGGTGGCGCCGCCCGCGGAGAGGGCCGGCAGGTGGCGGCCGACGCCGACGCCGGAGTCGAGGGCGAGCAGCAGCGTCCAGTCGCCGCCGTGGCCGGGGACGGTGACGGCGGCGGCCGTGAAGGAGGCGTCCTGGTAGTCGTCGACCCATTCGAGCAGTTCCTGCTGGCAGTCGAGGAAGTCGTCGAAGCCGTCGCCGGCGCCCTGCGGGACGGCGCCGATGGTGTCCAGCACCTGCTGCGGGGTGCGGCCGCGCACCAGGGTGAGGGAGTAGCCGTCCCGGTGGCACTGGCCGAACCACGGGGAGTCGTGGAGCCAGGCGTAGTCCTGCGCGGTCGGAGTCATCGGGCCAGTGTGCCGGGCGGGGCCGACAGGGCGTCACCCGCCGGACGGGGGGCGTTGGCCCGTAGGGGGAATCTCAGGGGCCCGGACACTGGATTCCGGGGCGGGCGAGGAGCACCGTTGAGGCATGGGACACGGAGAGTTGTCAGGACGTGAGAGCCGCCAGGTCGCCGTCGCCGCGGCGACGCTCGGGCCGTGGCGGACGGCGACGGCGGTGGGTGCGGTGGTCGGTGGCGCCGCGCTCGCGGTGGATGTGGTGACCGGTCACTGGTCGATGGACATCCTGGCGGGGCCGGTGGGCCTGGCGCTGTTCTTCTTCTTCCTGGTCGGCACGGTCGGCGGCCGGCTGCGGCGACCGGCGACCGGCGGCTGCGCCGTTGGGCGGACGAGCACCCGTGGCAGTCGGCGCTGCCGGCGGCCGGGGCGCTGCTGGTGCTGAACACCTTCGCGCTGTGGCTGCTGGGCAGTTGGGGCCTGTTCGGGGCGCTGTTCACGTCCTTGCTGCCGGCCGGCGTGCTGCTGGTGGTGGCGGGCGTGGTGGGCTCGGTGAAGGCAGCCCGCCGCACGTAGTCGGCGCGGCCCCGGAAGCCACCCCCGGAAGCCGACCCCCGGTGTCGGGCGTGTCGGCGGTGGTCGGCATACTTCCGGCCGTGCCGACCATTGACGAGCCGGGGCCGGAGCACGGCGATCCCGGACAACAGGGGGACCCCTTCGAGGGGTTGGTGCTGGACGAGGAGTTCGTCCGCGCCGCGAAGGTGAAGGAGGCGTCCGGGCGGGCCCGGATGCTGACGGAGCGTTGGAAGCACAACCCGCCGCAGCCGGAGGAGGTCTGGCGGCCCGTCACCGAGCCGCGCGGGCCCCGCCGCCGGGTGAGCAAGGTGCTGCTGGTGGTGGCGGTGCCGCTGGCGCTGGTGGGGGTCTGCTGGCGTTCGGCGGCGGGTCGGAGCGGGCGCCGAAGTCCTCGGCGCTGCCTTCGCTGGGGGCGGCGACGGCCGCGCCGAGCGGTCCGCCGCCGACCGTCGCGCCGGAGAAGGCGACGCCGGAGCGGCCGTGGGCGGGTTCGCCGGCCGACGCCTGGCCGGCCGGGCCGGACGGGCTGGCGCTGCCGCCGGCGACCGCGGTCGGCGTGTTCGGCCAGGAGCAGGTGGCGGCGGACCTGGCGCTGGTGAAGTCGTTCCTGGTGGCGACCAACATGGATCCGAAGGTGCTGGCGGGCGGGCGTCCGCAGGCGGCGCTGGACCTGTTGGACCCGGCGACGGGCGACGACCTGGCGCAGGAGCTGGCCCGGCCGAGCGCCGAGCACGACCCGGCGAACTGGGTGAGCCGCTTCGATCCGGCGTGGGCGGTGCCGGTGACCGATCAGGTCAAGGTGCAGGGCCTGGTGTCGTTCGAGGGGGACGGCGACCAGGGGCTGCTGGTGCACGCCGACGTGACCTTCGTGTACGCGGTGCGGCCCGGCCCGGAGGTGGGGAAGGCCGTGACGCCGTCCGCGCAGCCGTCGCGGCCCGCGCAGCCGGCTCCGGACGGCGGGGCGGGTGCGGCGAAGCCGGTGGCCTGGGTGCAGGACGACCCGGCGCCGGTGGACGTGGAGCGGGAGATCGTCCGCCGGGCGATCGACTTCCGGTTCGCCGATCCGTCGCGGTTCCAGGTCAAGCGCGGCAAGTTGACGCCGACCCGGTGGTACAGCGACCTGGGCAACAACGAGTGCGGGTACAACGGCGGCTTCCTGCGGCCGTCCTTCCTCGCGGCCCGCGCCACCGGCAGCGCCCGCCCGTCCGACGGGCCGACCACGGACCCGTACGACTGGCACCGCCCGCTGGACGAGAGCGGCAAGTGCGGGGCGGTCAGCCGCAGTTGAGGCAGGGTCAGCCGGTCCGCCGCCGGGCCGTCCGGCGGGCGTCGCGCTCCGCCCGGGCGGAGCGGCGGCGCTGCCAGGTGGCGGTCTGCTGGTCGTGGACGGCCCGTTTGAGGCCTTCGCCGGGGGCTTCCACCAGGCTGCGCAGGAAGTAGGCGGCGAGGGCGCCGACGGAGCCGATCAGCCAGACGCCGGCCAGCGACTTGTCCTCGGCCATCCAGCCGGTGAGGGAGGTGCGGCCCTCGGTGAGGATCTTCCAGTTCCGCAGGCCGGCGAGGGCGGTGCAGACGCCGATGGCGAGCATCAGCAGCAGGGAGAGCGGGGCGGCGTCGGAGAGCCGGACCCCGGAGACGCCCAGGCGCAGCAGCAGCGCCCCGGCGGCGGTGGCCGCCAGGGCGCCGAGCGACACCAGGACGCGGCGCAGCCAGTAGGCGGCGCCGCGGTCGACCCAGGTGGTGCCGAAGAAGCGGATCGGCTCGGGGGCGGGTGCGCCGTCGCCGGTGGTCGTCGTACTCACGGTCCGATTATCACCGCGACGGGGCGCCCGCCCGGGGCGGCGCGCCTCAGCCGAGCTTGGAGACGTCCCGGACGGCGCCCTTGTCGGCGGAGGTGGCCATCGCCGCGTACGCCTTGAGGGCGGCCGAGACCTGGCGGTCGCGGTTCTTCGGGCGGTAGCCGCCGGCGGCCTCCAGCTCGATCCGGCGCTCGTGCAGTTCCTCGAAGGAGATGTCGAGGCTGATGCTGCGGGCCGGGATGTCGATGGTGATCGGGTCGCCGTCGCGGACCAGCGCGATGGCGCCGCCGGACGCGGCCTCGGGCGAGATGTGGCCGATGGACAGGCCGGAGGTGCCGCCGGAGAACCGGCCGTCGGTGATCAGCGCGCAGGCCTTGCCCAGGCCGCGGCCCTTCAGGAAGGACGTCGGGTACAGCATCTCCTGCATGCCCGGGCCGCCCTTGGGGCCCTCGTAGCGGATGACCACCACGTCGCCCTCGGCGACCTGCTTGGCGAGGATCTTCTCGACCGCCTCGTCCTGGGACTCGCAGACCACGGCCTTGCCGCGGAAGCGCCAGATCGACTCGTCCACGCCGGCGGTCTTCACCACGCAGCCGTCCTCGGCGATGTTGCCGTACAGCACGGCGAGGCCGCCCTCGACCGAGTAGGCGTGCTCGACGCTGCGGATGCAGCCGCCGGCGGCGTCGGTGTCCAGGGTGTCCCAGCGCTCGGACTGGCTGAACGCCTCGGCGGAGCGCACGCAGCCGGGGGCGGCGTGCCACAGCTCGACGGCCTGCTCGGACGGCGAACCGCCGCGCACGTCCCAGGTCTTGAGCCACTCGGCGAGCGAGTCGGAGTGCACGGTGTGCACCTCCTCGTTGAGCAGCCCGCCGCGGTACAGCTCGCCGAGGATGGCGGGGATGCCGCCGGCCCGGTGCACGTCCTCCATGTAGTACTTGCCGTTCGGGGCGACCTTGGACAGGCACGGCACCTTGCGCGAGATCGCGTCGATGGCCCGCATGTCGAAGTCGACCCCGGCCTCCTGGGCGGCGGCCAGCAGGTGCAGGATCGTGTTGGTGGAGCCGCCCATCGCGATGTCCAGCGCCATCGCGTTCTCGAACGCGGCGCGGGTGGCGATGTTGCGCGGCAGGACGGACTCGTCGTCGCCGCCGTAGTAGCGGTTGGTGATCTCGACGACCGTCCGGCCGGCCTCCTCGTACAGGGCGCGGCGGGCGGTGTGGGTGGCCAGCACCGAGCCGTTGCCGGGCAGCGACAGGCCGATCGCCTCGGTCAGGCAGTTCATCGAGTTGGCGGTGAACATGCCGGAGCAGGAGCCGCAGGTCGGGCAGGCGTTCTCCTCGATGATCGAGATGTCCGCGTCGGAGACGTTCTCGTTCACCGCCTGGGAGATGGCGTCGACCAGGTCGAGCTTGCGGACGGTGCCGTCGACCAGGGTGGCCTGGCCGGCCTCCATCGGGCCGCCGGAGACGAAGACCGTCGGGATGTCGAGGCGCAGCGCGGCCATCAGCATGCCCGGGGTGATCTTGTCGCAGTTGGAGATGCAGATCAGGGCGTCGGCGCAGTGCGCGTTGACCATGTACTCGACCGAGTCGGCGATCAGGTCGCGCGAGGGCAGCGAGTAGAGCATGCCGTTGTGGCCCATGGCGATGCCGTCGTCGACCGCGATGGTGTTGAACTCGCGCGGGATGCCGCCCGCCTGCTTGATCGCCTCGGAGACGATCCGGCCGACCGGCTGCAGGTGGGTGTGGCCGGGGACGAACTCGGTGAAGGAGTTGGCGACCGCGATGATCGGCTTGCCGAAGTCCTCGCGGGCTACGCCCGCGGCGCGGAGGAGGGCGCGCGCGCCCGCCATGTTGCGACCTTGGGTGACCGTGTTGGACCTCAGCTGGGGCATCGGAGCCGCTCCTTCGGGAACTTTCGGGGTTCGTCGAGCCTACGCCCGCGCCGACCGGTTCCGGACCAGGTGTCCGCGATGCGGTCAGCGGGGGCGGCTCGCGCCCCTCAGGGCCTGGGTGCGACGAACAGCTCCAGCCGGTACGGCTCGATCACCTGCCCGTCCGGGAACTCGGCGAGCAGCGCCTCGCGTTCGGCGGCGAGGATCGGGGCCCGCCGCTCCGGCTCCAGCACGGCCATGTACGAGCGGGAGGTGAGGTCGGTGAGCAGCTGGTCGACGGTCAGCCGGCGCTCCCAGCGCAGGGCGGCCTCCCGGACCTCCAGGCCGGCCCCGGTCAACTTCTCGTGCCCGGCGATCACTCCGCCGTAGTAGTGGTAGGTGGACAGCGCGGCGGCCATCCGCTCCTGGTGGGCGGCGAGCCACGGCTCCTGGTAGTCCTTCACGTTCCACCAGACGGCCAGCGCCCCGCCGGGGCGGAGCACCCGCAGGGCCTCCGGGATCGACCGGTCGGGGTCGGTCCAGTGGAACGCCTGCGCGTAGGTGACGAGGTCCACCGAGGCGTCGTGGAACGGCAGTTCGTCGCCGCCGGCCTTCACCACGGGCAGGCCCGGGCTGACCTCGCGGAGCACCGCGGCCATGCCGTCGCTGGGCTCGACGGCCACCACGCGGGCGCCGCGGCCGGCCAGCAGCCGGGTGGCGATGCCGGTGCCGGCGCCGACGTCGAGCACGTCGGCGCCGGTCAGCGGGCGGCCGGACAACCGCTCCAGTTCGTCGAACAGCGCGTCCGGGTAGGACGGCCGGGCCGCGTTGTACTCGGCCGCGACCGCGCCGAAGGAGTTCGCGTGGGCCTGCAGGTCACTCATCGGTTCATCCCTCTCGTCGTCCCCAACTGCGGGTGCACAGCACCAGGCCGTACCCGTCCGGGTCCTGCACCGTCACGCCGAACTCGTCCCAGTACGGGTTGTGCGCGGGCACCCGGCGGCCGCCCGCGGCGACCAGGCGCTCGACCAGGGCCTCGTCGACGGGCGCGCCCAGGTACAGCACGAACAGGTCCTCGACGGTGGGGGTGGGCGCGATCGGGTGGTCCGGGTCCAGGGCCAGTTCGAAGTGCCAGGCGGCGTCCGGGAATCCGAGCATCAGCAGGTCGTGCGTGCCGGGTTCGCGCTCGGTGCTGCGCCACAGCACCGACAGGCCGAGGCCCTCGACCCAGAACCGCTCGGCGGCCGCCAGGTCGCGGGACGGGCGGGCCAGCCGGACGTGGGTGGCGGGGCCGGGCACGCCCTCGCTCGGTGTGATCACGGAGCCGACTCTAGGCCCGGCCCGTCGCGCTGTCCGCCGTTTTGCGAACGCGCGTTCACTCAGGGGGCGGGCCGGACCGCGGCCAGGTGCAGGCGGGTGAAGGCGAGCGCCTCGGCGAGGTCCGCCTCCCGGTCGGCGGGGGTGCCGGACTTGCGGGTGTTGACCTCCAGCACCACGTGCCCGTCGAAGCCGGTCCGGGCCAGGTGCTCCAGCAGCTCCGCGCACGGCTGCTTGCCGCGGCCCGGGATCAGGTGCTCGTCCTTCCCGGAGCCGGAGCCGTCCGCCAGGTGCACGTGCGCCAGCCGGTCGCCCATCCGGTCGACGAGTTCCAGCGCGTCCACCCGGGAGGTCGCCGCGTGCGACAGGTCGACGGTGAAGTGCCGGTACGCCTCCTCGGTGACGTCCCAGCCCGGCGCGTAGGCCAGCATCTCGCGGTCCCGGTAGCGCCACGGGTACATGTTCTCGACCGCGAACCGGACCGGCGTCTCCCCCGCCATCCGGTCGATGCCGGCCACGAACTCCTTCGCGTACTGCCGCTGCCAGCGGAACGGCGGGTGCACCACCACGGCGTCCGCCCCGAGCCGCTCGGCCGCCTTCCGGGCCCGCACCAGCTTCGTCCACGGGTCGGTGCTCCACACCCGCTGGGTGATCAGCAGGCACGGCGCGTGCACGGCGAGGATCGGCACCTCGTAGGTGTCGGAGAGCCGGCGCAGCGCCTCGACGTCCTGGCTGACCGGGTCGTTCCAGACCATCACCTCGACGCCGTCGTAGCCGAGCCGGGAGGCCAGCTCGAACGCCGTCTCGGTGGTCGACGGGTACACCGAGGCCGTCGACAGCGCGACCTTGGTGTCCGGGACGTGCAGCGCCGGGTGCGGGGGCAGCACCAGCCGGTCGGTGGTGCGCAGCAGCGGCGGCCGCTCCAGCTTCCGCCGGGCAGCGCGGGCGGCCCTCGCCGCCTTCAACGGCAGAGGACCGCGCCTCGGCTTCCGCTCGTCCGCTGTATCCGCCACGCGAACCAGGTTAAGCGCATCCCGCGCGCCCGACGGGTTCACCGACCGGTGGGGAAGCTCACCCGGTCGGGGCGAGCACCGTGAACGCCCTGGGCAGGTAGCCCGGCACCGGGACGCCCTTCTGGTAGCTGACACCCGCGACGACCAGGTCGAAGTCGCCGGTGCAGGTGCCCGCCACGTTGATCCGGACCCGCAGCTCGGTGCCGTCCGCGTTCACCCCCAGCGGGCGCACGTCCAGGCCGCCGCACCAGAGCTGGTCGTTGGTCAACCGGAGCTGCGAGTTGAGGCTGAGCCCGGTGCCGCGGACGGTCGCCTCGACGTAGCCGCTGCCGGTCGCCGTGGCCGGGGTGATCGCCTCCGGGACGCCGGAGCGCGCGGTGCCGGTGCCCGGCCGGGCGCCCTGCAGGGTGAAGGCGAGCGGCAGGTGGGCCTGGCCCGGGCTGAACAGCAGGACGGCGTGCCCGGTGCCGGTGCCCTTGTAGGTGCACACCGTGGAGATCCAGGGGAGCCAGGAGTCCCGGGCGCAGGTGTAGGCGGTGTCGCCGTCGGCCCAGTTCTCCCGGCCCGCCACGCTCAGCCGCGCGCCTTCCAGCCGGTCGTCGGTGACGGCGGCGACGTCCAGCCGCTGGCCGGGCTGCATCTCCAGCACCGCGCAGTAGAGCGGGGCGTCGTCGCTGAGCGTCCCGCCGAGCGGGCCGAAGCCGTCGGCGGAGACCGGGTGGGCGGTGCACTCGGGCGCCCAGCCGTCGGCGGTGGCCAGTCGCCACACGTCCAGCCCGCCCGGGAGCGGGGTCCGGTCGAGCGGGTCCTGGGAGGCGACCGCGGCGAGGTAGCGGGTCGAGCCGGTGACCCGGCAGTCCTTGGCCCAGCCGGCGCACGGCGTGCGGCCGTCGGCGTCCACCACCGTCAGCCAGGCGGTGGCCTGGTCGGTGTTGGCGTGGGTGCTCGCCTGCAGCAGGTCGGCGGCGGCCGCGTCGAAGGTGGTGCAGTGCGCGTCGACGGAGCTCTCGAAGGTGAAGCCGGTGGACGGGCTGCCGATCCGGCCCGAGGCGGCGGGCAGGTCGCAGGCGGCCGCCGGGGTGGCGTCCCGGCGGACCACGGTGAAGTCGAACCGGCCGAGGCCGTTGGTCAGCACCGCGGTGTACGGCCGGCCGGCCGGCGAGTGGCAGGTGTCGGTCCGGCCCGCGACGATCCGGCAGAACTCGTTGCCGGACGGGTCGACCAGGTGCAGCACGGACTGGTACTGCGGCCCCGAGAGCCGGTAGCCGATCAGCTCGGTCACCGGGTGGTCGGCCGGAACGGCGAAGCAGTTCTCCAGCGCACCGTCGGCCGGCCGCCCGGACAGGCCGGTGCGGAGGCCGCTGCCGGTGCCGTAGCCGGAGGCGCCCCACGGCGTGCAGCCGGCGGTCTCGCCGACCCGCTGGACCAGCAGCCGGTGGTCGAACGCTCCCTCGGCCTCCGCCAGCAGCCGGAACGGGGCGGTGCCGGTCAGCCGGCACACCTGGTACGTGTCGTAGACGGTCTGGCCCCGGCACTGCTCGGTGCCGGCCGCGTCCAGCAGGCGGTAGCGGGCCGTCCCGCCGCCGGCCGTCGCCCCGTTCAGCACGTAGACGGCTTCGCCGGACGCGGTCGGCAGGGTCCGGCAGATGTCCTTCCCGGCGGCGCCGAAGTTCTCGACGGGCGCGCCGGAGGCCATCTGGTCGTCCCGGCCGGTGGTGCAGCCGCGGGTCTCGGTGACCGAGCGGAGGACCATTCCGTAGGGGACCGGGTAGGTGCTCGGGTTCACCGTGTAGACGTAGTCGCCGGCGGTGAGCCCGCAGTAGTCCTCGTTCTCGCAGAGCTTGGTGGTGTCGCCCCGGCGGAGCGCGTCGGCGCGGTAGAGGAAGCCGCTCTTCCACCCCCGGTCGCCGGTCCCGCGGAGCAGGTAGCGGCCGTCGGCGGGCACCCGCAGGGTCCGGCAGCGGGTGGTGTCCGTCAGGTCGGGGCCCGTACCGAATGCCTGCGGTTCGACCACCGGGCAGTCATCCGGCTGCGAGAGCCGGGTCAGGGCCAGCTGGTAGCTTCCCCGGTCGTTGCCCCACGCGCCGTGGACGACCACCCGGTAGGGGGCGGCGCCGGTCAGCCGGCAGTCGGAGTACGCGGTGGAGGTGGTGCAGATCTCCCGGGCGGTGGCGTCGAACACGCTCGCGTCCAGGCTGGAGGCGATCAGCCGCATCAGGTCGCCGGAGGCGAAGTCGGTCCGGTAGCAGGTACCGGCCAGGCCGACCGGCACGTTGCCCCCGTAGACGGTGGGCGAGGCCGGCGACATGTCGGCGGCGGCGACGCCCTCGCAGGTGCCGGTGGAGAGCACCGGCAGGTACGACAGTGCGATCGACAGGGTCTCGGTACCCGCGTTGTCCAGCCGCAGCTTGTAGGTGCCCGCCGCCTCGGTGAGGCACCGGATCCGGCCGCGCTCGGCGGGGTCGGCCGGGCTCTGGCAGGCGATCCGCCTGCCGTCCGGGCCGAACAGCTCCGGCGCCGCGCGGTACAGCTGGCCGGACACCCGGACCATCACCAGGTCCCGCGAGTGCGCCACCGCGAGGTCGAACTGCGCCGTGCTGCGCGGCGCGACCCGGCAGTTCACCACCACCTGGGGCTCCAGCCCGGCCGGGCAGGCGCCCGGCGAGGGCGAGGACGACGGGCGGGGCGACGGCGAGGCGGAACCGGACGGCGAGGCGGAACCGGACGGCGAGGGCGACTGCGAGTGGGTGGGCGTCGGGCCGGGGGTCCGGGTCGGGGCCTGGGTGGGAGTGCGGGTGGGCGTCACGCCGGCTTCGGCGTGGGCCGGTGCGTGGTCGTGGTCCCGTGGTCACCGGCCTGGACGGACCGGCTCCCGCTGCCGGACCCGCCGGCGCCGGTCGAGTCGTCCTCGTCCGTCGTCCCGTCGGAGGATTCCGAGGGCGCCGGGGACGCCGGGGCCTCCGGGGTGGCCGACGCGGACGGGGACGGGCTCGTCCCGGCGCCGGGCGTCGTCGTGGCGGACGGGGAGGCGGACGGCGGGGCGGAGGCCGGTGCCGTCCCGGAGGCCGTCGGCTTCCCGTCCCCGCCCGGCAGCAGCACGGCCAGCGACACCAGCACGGCGAGGACCAGCAGACCGCCGACCACGGCGACCCACCGCATCACTCTTCGGCGACCGGAAAACGGCACGGACATGCGATCCCCCCGAACAAGCGCTCTCCCCAGAACGACCGGATCCTAGCGGCTCGCATGCGAATTGCCGACGGCGGATCGGGAATTGATTCGCCGTCGGACGATCAGGCCTCGATCGCGACCCGGCTGTCCTGGCCGTCCATGGTGTCGAGGCGGCGCAGGATGATGCCCTCGCGCAGCGCCCACGGGCAGATGTCCAGCTCTTCCAGGCCGAACAGGTCCATCGCGGCGTCGGCGACCAGCGCGCCGGCCAGCAGCTGGCGGGCGCGGCCGAGCGAGACGCCGGGGATCTGGGCGCGCTCGGCGGGCGTCATGGCGGCCAGCCGGGGCAGCCAGGCGGAGAGGCCGGCCCGGGTGAGCTTGCGGGGGACGCGGACCCCGGCCCCCTCGGGGGCGGCGCCGGTCATCCGGGCCAGCTGCTTGAAGGTCTTGGAGGTGGCCACCGAGTGGTCGGGGGCGCCGAGCCGGGCGACGTCGCCGACCGCGCCGGCGATCTCGGCGCGGATGTGCCGCCGCAGTTCGCGCAGGTCGCCGGGGTCGGCGATGTCGCCGGGCAGGCGGGAGGTGAGGCGGCCGGCGCCGAGCGGCAGGGAGGTGGCGACGTCGGGCTGCTCGTCGAGGCCGCAGGCGATCTCCAGGGAGCCGCCGCCGATGTCGAGGTTGAGCAGCCGGCCCGAGGACCAGCCGAACCAGCGGCGGACGGCGAGGAAGGTCAGCCGGGCCTCGTCCTGGCCGGACAGCACGGTGAGGGCGACGCCGGTCTCGTCCTGGACCCGGTGCAGCACCTCCTCGCCGTTGGCGGCCTCCCGGACGGCGGAGGTGGCGAACGGCAGCAGGTCGACGACGCCCTTGTCCTCGGCGACCCGCAGCGAGGAGGCGACCATCGACACCAGCCGCTCGATGCCGACGGGGCTGATCGCCCCGTCCTCGTCCAGCAGCTCGGCGAGGCGCAGGTCGGCCTTGTGGGAGTAGGCGGGCAGCGGGGCCGCGCCGGGGTGGGCGTCCACCACGAGGAAGTGGACGGTGTTGGAGCCTACGTCGAGCACACCGAGTCGCATGACCGTCCAACCTAGCCCAACCCGGTGACCTGCCGGGGTGCGGGCGGGGTCACAGCATTCCGTCCCAGAGCTGCTCGACGATCACGGCCCACCAGTTCTCCGGGTGGCGCAGGGCGGTCCGGTCCAGGGCGGCCAGCGCCCACTGGAACTCGGCGACGGCCGGGCCGGCCTGCTCGGGCGGCAGGTCGCGCAGGCGCGGGTAGCGCTCGGCGAGCAGCGCGAGGCAGCGGGTGAAGGCGGCGAGGTCGGCGTTGCAGTAGCGGGCCTCGCCGGTGTCTGGGTCGACGGCGCGGATCCGGCCCTGCGCGGTGTCGACGGTGAACAGTGCCCAGCCGTCGGAGCCGAGCAGCCGCTGGCCGAGCAGCGCGGCGCGGGCCGCGGCGGTGGTGCGGCGGCCGCGGCCGAGCGCGGCGAGGTGCTCGGCCAGGTCGGGCAGGACGGGTCCGGCCTGTTCGGCGATGCCGTCGCCCTCGGGCAGGTGGAGGGTGAAGAACCCGGGGACGGTGCGCGGCAGACCGGTGCGCTGCAGGGCGCGGGCGGCGGGCTCGGGCAGGTCGGCGGCGAGCACCGCGGCCTGCTCGAAGCGGTGCACGCCGTCCTCGCCGAACAGTCCGGTCAGCCGCTTCCCGAGGCCGGTCTCGTCCTCGGGCTGGGCGGGCGGCACGGCGAGCGGGAACGGCACCCGGTTGTAGTGGCGGCCGCTGCGGGCCACCAGGGCCCGGACGGCGGCCGCCCGGTGGTCGTGGCGCGGCCCGTACGGCTGCTCGAACTCGATCCGGACGCCGGGCAGCCGGGCCGCGATGACGTGCTCCCAGTAGCCGCCGGGCAGCATCGACAGCCGCAGGTCGGTGCGGAGCGCGATCAGGTTCTCCAGGGCGACGCCCTGCGCGGACAGCTGCTGCCAGGCGCGCAGCGCGGGGTGCGGGTGGCCGTGCGCGGAGTGCACGGTCAGCGAGCGGGTGGCGCCCTTGTCGTCCCGGTAGCCGATCACGGCCCGGGTGCCGGGGCCGGTGACCGGCGGCAGGGCCGGGTTGTGGCTGCCGGCGCCGAGGCGGTCGCGGTAGAGCCGCTCCACCTCGGGCACCGGGACGGACGGGAAGACGGTGAGTTCGCCGCTGACCCGGTCGACGACGGCGCAGGCCGTGCCGATCTCCTCGGGGGCGCGGCGCACCCCGGTGAGCGGGTCGGTGAGGATCGGCGCGGGCTCCGGCCAGAGCACCCAGCCGAGGTCGAACTCGTGGCACCTGACAGGCCGTGAACCCTCCTGCGGGAGGTCGCCGTTGACCCAGCGGTGGGCGGTGGCGAGGGCCTGTTCGCGGGTGATCATCGGCTGGTGCTCCCGGTGGTGCGGTGGATGGTGAGACGGGAGCGCGGCGGCGCTGCCACGGGCCGCTCCTCGGCGGCCGGCTCCTCGGCGGGGCCGCCGACGGTGGCCGGCACCGGCCCGGGCTCGCCCGCCGCGGCGGCCGGTTCGCCGGCCGGGACGGCGACGGTGACGGGCAGCGGAGCGGTCAGGTCGATCGGCCGGTCGGCGGCGTCCACGGCGATCGCCCACAGGCCGTGGTCGGCCGGGTAGAGCGGGGTCGGCGCGGCGTAGCCGGTCTGGTGGTCGAGGTAGCTGAGCACGCCCTTGTGGTTGACGGCGTTCCAGGTGTGCGAGCGGCCGAAGCCGTCGACGGTGAGCAGCACCGCGCGGGTGCCGGTGCCGTGCGCGAGCAGGGCCTGGCCGAGCTTGCCGTGGGCCTCGGCGCCGTCGCCGAGGTCGAGGAAGCGGGTGCCGAGTTCGAGTTCGGCGCGGTCGCGGCCGCCGCGCTCGCCGGCCGGGCCGTCGGGCAGGCGGGCGCGGCGCAGGTGGGAGCGCCGCCGAGGGTGTCGACGGCGGACAGCGCGACGTCCACGCAGTTGTTGGCGCGTCCGCTCTCGCCGGGGCCGCCGCCGTTGAGGACCTCGATCCACTCGCCGACCATCGGGTCCGGGTACGGGGCGGGGGTGCGGCGCACCACCTCGGCCTGGTGCGCGGGGTCGACCGGGCCGAGCCCGCCGGGCAGCCCGTACGGGCGGCTGTCGGCGAGGGTGCGGACCGTCTGCTCGCCGGAGCCGGGCAGCACCGTGCCGCCGCTGCGGCCGCCGGTGATCACCAGCCACGCGGCGGACGCCTGGTGCACCGGTGCACCGGACTCGTCGACGGGGCCGTGCCGCCGGATGTCCGCCATCGGCTCCTGCCGGACGGGGCCGCCGGGGGCGTGCTGGCCGATGCCGCCGCCGCCCGCGGCGGGACCGGGCCGGTCACCGGGCGGGCCGCGACCGCGCGGCCGTCCGCCGGGTGCTGGCCGACGCCGACCACCGCGGCCGCCGAACCGCCCTGGCCGCTCGCACCGGGCGTGCCGGCCGCCGCGCCCGCGGCCGCACCGGGAGCACCGGGGGTTGCGGCCGCTGCGCCCGCGGCCGCACCGGGGCGCCGGGGTGCCGGCCGCGGCGCCCGGGCGCCGGGAGTGCCGGCCGCGCCGGGCGTGCCGACGGGTGCGGCGCCGACCGGGGCCGCACCGGCCACCGGCCCGCGCCGACCGGCCGCCGACCGGCAGGCCGCCGCCGGCGACCGGGGCGGAGCCGCCGCCGACCGGGCCGAGCTGGAACGAGGAGCCGCCGGACGAGCCGCCGGAGCCGCCGCCGAACGACGAGCCGGAGTTGCCGCCGCCGTGGTGACCGCCGCCACCGCCGCCGCCGGCGCTGCCGGAGGACCAGATGTCGGCGTCCACCGCGGGCGCGGCGGCCGGCGGGGGCGGCGCCAGCACCGAGTCGACGTGCACCGACACCGGGCCGTGCGAGGGCGCGGGCGGGGTGTAGTCGTACGAACCGCCGCCGCCACCGCCGCCGTAGGAGCCGCCGCCGCCCGCGTTGCCGTAGCCGCCGCCGTTGCCGCCGCCGTGCGAACCGCCGTAGGCGGCGGCCGAGTTGTTCTGGTAGCCCGAGTTGCCGCGGTGCCCGCCGCCGGCCGGGGCGGACTGCGGCTGGGTGTCCTGGCCGAGCGACACGTCGACGCCGAGGCCGCCGACGTTGGCCTTGACCGAGATGCCGCCGTTGCCCTGGCCGTTGCCGCCCGGCCCGTTGCTGCCCGGGCCGTTCTGACCGCCCGGGCCGTTGCCCTGGTCGCCGCCGGGGACGTTGTGGCCGTGCCCGTTGCCGTGGCCGCCGCGCGAACCGTCCGCGAAGGGGCCGCCGTTGTGCTGGCCGTCGGCGACCTGGACGGGCTGCCCGTCCGGGCCGAGCAGGTCCAGCGGGCGGCCGTCCGCGCCGAACTGGACGATCTGGCCGTTCGGGCCGACCGCCTGCATCGCGGCGTTCACCGTGACGGCCTGGCCGTTGCCACCGGTCACCAGGTGGCCCTTCTGGTCGGTGACCAGGCCGGACACCTGGCTGCCGTCGGCGGCCATCATCAGCGGGTGGCCGTCCTCGCCGAGCTTGGGGTGGCCGTCCAGGCCGAGGGCCAGCGTGATGCCGGTGCCGACCAGCGCGCCGGTCAGGCCGACCAGCAGCGGCTTGCCGTCCTTGCCGAGCAGCGGCTTGCCGTCCTCGCCCATCGCCACGCCGCTGACCGGCGTGCCGTCCGGGCCGACCAACTGCTGGGTGCCGTCCGCGCCCTGGGTGACCTTGACGCCCTCGACGCCCTTGACCCGCTGGCCGTCCTCGCCGACCAGCACCGGGTTGCCGTGCCGGTCGGTCTTGACGGTGCCGTCGGCCTTCAGCTCGGCGTGCACGCCGGCCACCCCGGCGACCTCCACCGCGCGGGCCACCCCGGACTTCGCCAGCACGCCGGTGACCTGCCCGGAACGCGCGGCCATCGAGGACTCGCGGTTCTCGCCGTGCAGGCCGCGGCCGTCGGCCTGGGCGATCCGCTCCAGGGCGACCAGCGGAGGCTCCTTGGCGAGCGACTTCGCCGCCTCGCCCATGTCCCGCTCCAGCTGCTCCAGCAGCTGGCCGATCTTCCGCTTGGCGTCGGCGACCGCGGCCAGCTCCTCGGCCTCGGCGACGCCCTCCTTCACCACGCCGGCCGCGCCGTTCACCAGGCCGGACACCAGGCCGCCGACCCCGGAGGTCAGCTCCTTGCCGGCCTGCGCGATCTGCGCCTTGGCCTTCGCCTCGGCGGCGTCCGCCGCCCGGATCTTCTCGGTCAGCTCCTGGAGCACCGCGACGATCTCGGCCTTGCTGTGGTCGACCACGCCGGCCGCCTTGTCCAGCGCGGCGGCCACCAGGCCGGCCGCCGCGGACGCGTCGTCGAGCTGGCCGCGGCCGCCGCCGCTGAACTGCTGCCAGTGCGTGCTGAACGCCTCCACCGCGGGGCCCGCGTTCTCCCCGGCCACCCGCTGCGCGGAGGTGTTGCCGCGGCGCACCAGGGCGTCCGCCTCGGAGCCGAACTCCCGCCACAGACCGGCTGCTTGACGCAGTCCGTCCTCGTCCGCCTGCGGCCACGCGTGGCCGGTCCGTGCCAGCGCGGGGGCGAGTTCCTCCGGCAGGTTCCTGGACACGTGCTCCCCCTTCGGGTGGTGCGGTTCGGCGTGCACAGCCGCCCGCCGCGTGCTCTGACTGCGGTTCAGGCCCGGCCGGTTGCGGTCGGGTGGTTCAGCGACGGCGCGTTGAAGTCCGCGCTGATCTCGCCGTCGGTGCGCTCCATGCTGTCCGCCATGGTGTGCAGGCCCCGGCCGATCCGGTCGAGCCGCTCCGCCAGACCCTGCAGCCCGGCGAGCACGCCCTCCCGGGCCTCGCCGTACGCGCTGCCGAACGGCTTGCCCGGGGCGTCACTGCCCCACGGCGCACCCAGCGCCGCCAGCCCGCTCTCCAACTGCTTCGCGGCGCTGCCGAACTCTTTCGAGACGGTCTCGAACTCCCGTCCCTCGCCGTGGAGTTCCCACGACCGGATGACGACCTTGTCGCCCATGTGCACTCCCCCGTGCAAGGGCGCTCGCGCGCCCGACTACCCCCGGCTGGGACATCCTAGGGCCGCGCGCCGCCCCCGCCGCCCGGGCGGCGGCCCTTTTCACAGCCGTTTCACCTACACCGACCACCAAGCCCCCCGAAAACCCTCCCAACTCCGACAAACCCGCAGCAAAGCCGCGCCGCCGCACGACGGCCGCCCCGGCCCAGGCCATACCCTTGCCGGGTGGCACCTGCTGAGAGCGCGAAGAAGAACAAGAAGTCCAAGAAGTCCGGCCCGGCCCCCGTGCCCGGCAAGGGCCCGGTCGTCGACCTGGCGATGCCGACCGTCCGCGAAGTCGCCCTCGACTTCCCGCGCGCCTGGGTCGAGTTCACCGACCCCGCCGACGAGGACCAGGTGTTCCGCTGCGACCTCACCTGGCTCACCTCCCGCTGGGGCTGCATCTTCGGCAAGGGCTGCCACGGCATCCAGCCCGGCCGCGGCGCGTCCGACGGCTGCTGCACCCTCGGCGCCCACTACTCCGACGAGGACGACGAGCAGCGCGTCACCGAGCACGCCGCCCGCCTCACCCCCGACATCTGGGAGCACCACGCGGAGGGCACCGACGCGAAGGGCCGGATCCGGCGCGACGGCGGCATCACCATGTTCGACGAGGACGGCGACCGCCAGACCCGCCGCGTCAACGGCGCCTGCCTCTTCCTCAACAGCCCTGGCTTCCCCGGCGGCGCCGGCTGCGCCCTGCACGTCCTCGCCCTGCGCGAGGGCCTCGAACCCCTCCAGACCAAGCCGGACGTCTGCTGGCAGCTCCCGATCCGCCGCACCTACGACTGGATCGACCGCCCCGACGACACCCGCTACCTCCAGGTCTCGATCGGCGAGTACGACCGCCGCGGCTGGGGCCCCGGCGGCCACGACCTCCACTGGTGGTGCACCGGCTCCCCCGAGGCCCACAACGCCCCCGACCCGGTCTACGTCTCCTACCGCCCCGAGCTCACCGAACTCATGGGCCCGGACGCGTACGCCGCCCTCGTCGCCCTCTGCGAGGCCCACAACCCGCGCCTCGCCCCGCACCCCGCCGACCAGTAGGGGCACCCATCAGGGGCTCGGGGAACGGCGAGGCCGAGTCTGCGGCTGGTTCTGGGGGCGCGAGAAGGTCCATGAGTTTCGGGTCCCCGCCGTAGGGCCCGTCGCAGCCATGACCGACCGCCGTCCTCGACCGCCGGCAACAGGGCCTCGCCGGTCCCCGAGCCCCTGTCGGGGCTCTCCTCGCCCTTACTTGTCGATGTCTCCCACCACGAAGAACATCGACCCCAGGATCGCCACCATGTCCGCGACCAGCGTCCCCGGCAGCAGTTCGGTCAGGGCCTGGATGTTGTTGAACGACGCCGACCGCAGCTTGAGCCGCCACGGCGTCTTCTCGCCGCGCGACACCAGGTAGTACCCGTTCAGCCCGAGCGGGTTCTCGGTCCAGGCGTAGGTCTCCCCCTCGGGAGCCTTGAGCACCTTGGGCAGCCGCAGGTTGATCGGCCCGGAGGGCATCTCCGCCAGCCGGTCGAGGCACGCGTCCGCGAGGTCGAGGGAGTTCGCGGTCTGCTCCAGCAGGCACTCGAAGCGGGCCAGGCAGTCGCCCTCGTCCCGGACGGGCACCCGCAGGACGTCCTGGAGCTCCCCGTACGCGAGGTACGGCTCGTCGCGGCGCAGGTCGAAGTCGACGCCGCTGGCCCGGGCGATCGGTCCGCTGACGCCGTACGCGTGGACGTGCTCGCGGGAGAGCACGCCGATCCCGGCGGTCCGGCCGCGGAAGATCTCGTTGCCGAGCACGAGGTCCTCGAAGACCGGCAGTTGCGAGCGGACGACGCCGACGGCCGTGCGGACCCGGCCGAGCCAGCCGGCCGGCAGGTCCTCCTTGAGGCCGCCGACGCGGTTGAACATGTAGTGCATGCGACCGCCGGAGGCCTCCTCCAGCACGTGCTGGAGCTCCTCGCGTCCGTTGAAGGAGTGGAAGATCGGGGTGATCCCGCCGAGCTCCAAGGGGTAGGAGCCGAGGAACATCAGGTGGTTGAGCACCCGGTTGAGTTCGGCGAGCAGGGTCCGCAGCCAGACGGCGCGCTCGGGGACCTCCATGCCGAGCATCCGCTCGACGGCGAGGACGACGCCGAGTTCGTTGGCGAAGGCGGACAGCCAGTCGTGCCGGTTCGCCAGCATGATGATCTGCCGGTAGTCGCGGGCCTCGAAGAGCTTCTCCGCGCCGCGGTGCATGTAGCCGATCACGGGCTCGGCCGAGCTGATCCGCTCGCCGTCGAGGACCAGCTTCAGGCGCAGCACGCCGTGCGTGGACGGGTGCTGGGGACCGATGTTGAGCACCATGTCGGTGCTGCCGGGATCCCCGGGGAGCGTCTGCGCGCCCGGGCCGATGCCGACCGTGGTCTCCGTCATGGCCGTCGACTCCTTCATGAGGGGAGAGTCTGCCATCCCGGCAGGGCCGCGAGGTCGTCCGGTACCGGCATGCGGACGGCCTGGACCAGCCAGTGGAACGCGCCGAGTCCGGCCGGGGCGGTGAGTTCGGCGGCTTCGCCGGCCCCGCCGAGGGCCCGCAGATAGCCGGCCGGGTCGGTGCCGGCGAGGGCGAGCGGCGGGCGGGCGCCGCTGACGCCGAGGGCGTGCAAGGCAGTGCGCTGGGTGGTGAGCAGCGTCGGGTGGCCGGGGACGGCCGCGGAGTCGAGGGCGACGTGGGCGGTGAGGTCGCAGGAGCCGTCGGGGACGGGTGCGGTCTGCCGGCCGTCGCGGAAGCCGGTGAGGGTGCCGTACGGGGGGCGGGTGTCGCGGGTGTGCGCGTAGTCGACGGCGACGGCGAGGCCGCGGTCGAGGGCGGCGACGGCGGCGGCCCAGGCGGCGTCCCGGGGGGCGCCGAGTTCGACGCGTTCGCCGGGCCACCAGCGGTCCGCCCAGGCGGCGTCCTCCGGGTCGAGCGGCCCGCCGGGCCGTTCGGCGCCGTCGGGGGCGACCTCGACGTAGCGCAGCACCCCGTCCTCGTCCCGTTCGGCGAGGTCGAGCGGGACGTTGTCGAGCCACTCGTTGGCGAACAGCAGGCCGGTGACGGCGCCCGGCAGCCCGGGGCCCCAGGCGATCTCGCCGGGCAGGCCGGCCGGGCGGTCGGCGAGTTCGACGGCGTGCAGGGCGACCCGGTCGCGGAGTCCGGCGGGCAGCGCGTCGCGGACGGCGACGGTGAGTTCGCCGCGGCCGGCGCCGACGTCCACGAAGTCGAGCCGGGCGGGCGAGCCGAGTGCGGCGTCGACCCCGGCGAGCAGCCGGGCCACCGCGCCGGCGAACCGGGCGGAGGCGTGCACGGAGGTGCGGAAGTGTCCGGCCGGGCCCTCCGGCCTGCGGTAGAAGCCGCCGTCGGGCCGGTACAGGGCGTGTTCGATCGCGGGCCGCCACCGCATCCATGTCATAGCCGGCGACGTTACCGGGGAGGAGACGATCTCCACCCTGGGGAGTAGCCCCGGATCGCTCTCCCGACGGACCTGAACACGCCGTCCGACTCCCTAGGCTGGACACGTGCATCGACTCAACGCCTGGCTCCGCCGACATCCCATGGTGGTCGACTCCGCGTGGGCGCTGCCGGTGCTGTTCTTCGGGGTCCTCGCTGCGGCGGAACAGACCGGGATGGTCGCGGACTACTCGGCCGCCCAGCAGGGCGCGGGCCTGGCGGTCGCGGTGCTGCTGCCCCTCCTGATGGTCTTCCGGCGGCGCCGGCCGGACGTCACCACGGCGGTGGCGGTCGCGCTCGGCCTCGGCCAGGTCGCGGCCCGGATCGACCCGGGCGCGTCGAGCATCGCCTACCTGGTGTTCGCCTACACCGGCGCGGCCTTCGGCCGGCCCTGGACGTCCAGGGTGGCGCTGGTCGCCAGCCTGGTCGCCGGGCCGCTCACGGTCTGGCGGCTGGTGCCGTCGTACGACGGCCCGAACGACACCTTCCTCCGGCGGCTCCTGCTGGCCGCGCTGATGACCACCCCGTTCGTGCTGTGCTGGGCGTGGGGCCGGCTGACCCGGGTCCGCCGCGCCTACCTGGTGGAGCTGGAGGACCGGGCGTCCCGGCTGGAGCGCGAACGGGACGCCCAGGCGCAGGTCGCGGTCGCCGCCGAGCGCGCCCGGATCGCCCGCGAGCTGCACGACGTGGTGGCGCACAACGTGTCCGTGATGATCGTCCAGGCGGACGGCGCCGCGTACGTGATGGACTCCTCGCCGAAGCAGGCCAAGGAGGCGCTGAACACCATCGCCTCCACCGGCCGCCAGGCCCTCGCCGAGATGCGCCGCCTGCTGGGCGTGCTGCGCACCGCCGACACCACCGGCGAGTACGTGCCGCAGCCGGGCGTCGAGGAGCTTCCCGACCTGCTGGAGCAGGTCCGGACGGCCGGCCTGCCGGTCGAGTTCAGCGCCACCGGCGAGGTCCGCGAACTGCCCCGCGGCCTGGAGCTGACGGTCTACCGGATCGTCCAGGAGGCCCTCACCAACGTCCGCAAGCACGGCGGGCCGGACGCCAGCGCCAAGGTCGCCGTCGACTTCCGGGACGGCGACCTGGAGGTGCTGGTCGAGGACGACGGCCGCGGCAGCACCCGCGAACAGCTCACCGCCGGCGGCGCCGACGGCCTCGGCCACGGCCTGATCGGCATGCGCGAACGGGTCGGTATGGTCAGCGGCAGCCTGGACGTCGGGCCGCGGCCCGGCGGCGGCTTCCGGATCAGGGCCGTCCTGCCACTCAAAGTGTCCAAATGAAGGAGACCCGACCGATGCCGATCCGCGTGATGCTGGTCGACGACCAGGAACTGCTGCGCACCGGCTTCCGGATGGTCCTGCAGTCACAGGGCGACATCGAGATCGCCGCCGAGGCCGGCGACGGCCAGCAGGCGCTCGACGTGCTGCGCACCGCCGAGGTCGACGTGATCCTGATGGACGTCCGGATGCCCCGCCTCGACGGCGTCCAGGCCACCCGCCGGATCTGCCTCGACGACCGCGGCACCCCGATCGAGGGCGCCCCCCGGGTGCTCATCCTCACCACCTTCGACCTGGACGAGTACGCCTTCGCGGCGCTCAAGGCCGGCGCGTCCGGCTTCCTGCTCAAGGACGTGCCGCCGACCGAGCTGGTCGCCGCGATCCGCGCCGTGCACGGCGGTGACGCGGTGGTCGCGCCCACCACCACCCGCCGCATGATCGACCGCTTCGCCGAGGTGCTGCCCACCCCGACGGCGGCCCCGGCTCGGCCGTCCTCACCCCGCTCACCGAGCGCGAGCGCGAGGTCTTCCTGCTGGTCGCCCAGGGCCTGTCCAACGGCGAGATCGCCGCCCGCCTGGTGCTCTCCGAGGCCACCGTGAAGACCCACGTCGGCCGCATCCTCGCCAAGCTCGGCCTCCGCGACCGCGTCCAGGCCGTCGTCCTCGCCTACGAGAACGGCCTGGTCCGCGCCGGCGAGACGCACTGACCCCTGCCCGCCGCCGCCCACCCACCCGAGCACCCGCGACCCTGGCTCTCCCGTTCCGGTCCTCGTTCCCTTCGTGGGTGGGCGGGCGGGTGGCCGGGTGGGCGCAGAAAGCAGGGCCCCCGCTGCCCGTACCATTGAGCAGTACGTCTGGTACCCGCCGAGGACTGGAACGGAAGAGTGCTGCACGACTTCGGAGATCCCTCCGACCCCGGTAACCGCCCTGCCCGGCTCGCCGTCGGTGTGGTCGGGGCCGGCCGGGTCGGTCCCGCCCTGGGTGCGGCCCTGCAGTTGGCCGGGCACCGCGTGGTGGCCGCGTCCGGCGTCTCCGCCGCCTCGCGGCGTCGCGCCGAGTCCCTGCTGCCGGGCGTCCGCCTGGTGACGCCCCCGCAGGTGATGGCCGCGGCCGACCTGGTGCTGCTGACCGTCCCGGACGACGCGCTGCCCGATCTGGTGAGCGGGCTGGCCGCGACCGACGCCGTCCGTCCGGGCCAGATACTCGTCCACACCTCGGGCGCGCACGGCGTGGCGGTGCTGGAGCCGGCGACCCGCAAGGGCGCGCTGCCGCTCGCGCTGCACCCGGCGATGACCTTCACCGGCACCTCGGTGGACGTGGCCCGGCTGGCCGGCTGCCCGTTCGGGGTGACCTCTCCGGAGGAGCTGCGGCCGGTCGCGGAGGCGCTGGTGGTGGAGATGGGCGGCGAGCCGTCCTGGATCCCGGAGGATGTCCGGCCGCTGTACCACACGGCTCTCGCGCACGGTGCGAACCACCTGGTCACGCTGGTCGCGCAGGCGATGGAGCTGCTGCGCACCGCGGGTGTCGCCGAGCCCGGCCAGATGCTCGGCCCGCTGCTCGGCGCGGCCCTGGACAACGCCCTGCGCTCCGGCGACCTGGCCCTGACCGGCCCGGTCGCCCGCGGCGACGTGGGGACGGTGCGCAAGCACCTCGACCGACTCGCTACGGTGACCCCGGACATCGGCCAGGCGTACCGGGCGATGGCGAGGGCGACCGCGCAACGGGCGGTCGCCAACGGATCGTTGAAGCCGGAACCGGCGGCGGCGCTGCTGGACGTACTGAACGAGGAGAACCACTGATGGCACGCGACAGGCGCCCGGCGAAGGCCCCGAAGGCGGCGAAGGTCCGCAAGGCGGTGCTGACCCGCACCGTGGAGGAGTTCGAGGCCGCGTTCTGGCCGGACGAGCAGCCGGTCGACAACGCCGTGGTGATGACCATGGGCGCGCTGCACCAGGGCCACGCGGCGCTGGTCCGGGAGGCCCGCCGCCAGGTCGGCAAGGACGGCCGGGTCGCCGTCACGGTGTTCGTGAACCCGCTGCAGTTCGGCGCCGGCGAGGACCTGGACCGCTACCCGCGCACCCTGGACGCCGACCTCGCGCTCGCCGAGGAGATGGGCGCGGACGTGGTGTTCGCCCCGACCGTGGACGAGATGTACCCGAACGGCGAGCCGCTGGTGCGCCTCTCGGCGGGCCCGATGGGCGAGGGCTTCGAGGGCGCGTCCCGCCCCGGCCACTTCGACGGCGTGCTGACCGTCGTCGCCAAGCTGCTGCACATCACCGACCCGGACTTCGCGGTCTTCGGCGAGAAGGACGCCCAGCAGCTGGCGATCATCCGCCGGATGGTCGCGGACCTGGACTTCGACGTGGAGATCGTCGGCGTCCCGACCGTCCGCGAGGAGGACGGCCTGGCGCTGTCCTCCCGCAACCGCTTCCTCTCCGAGGACGAGCGCACCCGGGCGCTCGTGCTCTCCCGCGCCCTGTTCGCCGGCCGCGACGCCGGCGCCCAGGGCGCCAAGGCCGTCCGCGAGGCGGCCGCGGCCGTGCTCGACGGCGCGGACGGCATCTCCCTCGACTACCTCGCCCTGATCGATCCGCTGTCCTTCACCGAGGCGCCGGACGACTTCCGGGGCGAGGCGGTGCTCGCGCTCGCGGCCAGGGTCGGCTCGACCCGGCTGATCGACAACGTCAGCATCATCGTCCGATAGGCAAGTAGTTCCGGCTGCAAGCCCGGCATGCACTCAGAGAGGCGTGACCACATGCTCCGCACCATGCTCAAGTCCAAGATCCACCGGGCCACCGTGACCCAGGCCGACCTGCACTACGTGGGATCGGTGACGGTCGACGAGGACCTGCTCGACGCCGCGGACCTGCTCCCCGGCGAGCTGGTCCACATCGTCGACATCAACAACGGCGCCCGGCTGGAGACCTACACCATCGCGGGCCCGCGCGGCTCCGGCGTCATCGGCATCAACGGCGCCGCCGCCCGGCTGGTCCACCCCGGCGACCTGGTGATCCTGATCGCCTACGGGCAGATGGACACCGCCGAGGCCAAGGCGTACCTGCCGAAGGTGGTGTTCGTCGACGAGCACAACCGGATCACCGGCACGGGCGGGGACCCCGCGGACGCCCCCGAGGGCAGCGGACTGCTGCGCGGCGACGCCGCGTACGGTGGGTCGAACGGCGCGGCCGACGCCGCCGCGCACTGAAGGAGCAACTGAAGCCATGCCGCACCGCCTGACCGCACCCGCCCCCGGCTGGACCACGAGCACCGACGTGGTCGTGGTCGGCTCCGGCGTGGCCGGACTCACCGTCGCGCTCAACGTCCGCAAGGCCGGCCTGCGGGCCATGGTGGTCACCAAGGCGATGCTCGACGACGGTTCCACCCGCTGGGCCCAGGGCGGCGTCGCCGCCGCCCTGGGCGAGGGCGACACCCCCGAGCAGCACCTCCAGGACACCCTGGTCGCCGGCGCCGGCCTGTGCGACGAGGACGCCGTCCGGACGCTGGTCACCGACGGCCCGGACGCGGTGCGCCGGCTCATCGAGGTGGGCGCCGAGTTCGACCTCGACGAGGACGGCGAGATCGTCCTCACCCGCGAGGGCGGCCACCACCGGGACCGGATCGTGCACGCCGGCGGCGACGCCACCGGCGCCGAGATCGAACGCGCCCTGGTCGCCGCCGTCGAGGCCGACCCGGGTCTCGAACTCATCGAGCACGCCCTCGTCCTGGACCTGCTCACCGACGCCGACGGCCACGCCGCCGGCGTCACCCTGCACGTGATGGGCGAGGGCCAGCGGGACGGCGTCGGCGCGATCCTGGCCCGCGCCGTGGTGCTGGCGTCCGGCGGCATGGGCCAGGTCTTCTCCGCCACCACCAACCCGGCGGTCTCCACCGGCGACGGCGTCGCGCTCGCGCTGCGGGCCGGCGCCGAGGTCACCGACCTGGAGTTCGTCCAGTTCCACCCGACCGTGCTGTTCCTCGGCGCGGACGCGCAGGGCCAGCAGCCGCTGGTCTCCGAGGCCGTCCGCGGCGAGGGCGCGCACCTGGTCGACGCCGACGGGGTGCGCTTCATGGTCGGGCAGCACGAGCTGGCCGAACTCGCCCCGCGCGACATCGTCGCCAAGGCGATCATCCGCCGGATGCACGAGCAGGGCGCCCAGCACATGTACCTGGACGGGCGGCACTTCGGCGCCCGGATGTGGGAGAACCGCTTCCCCACCATCCTGGCCGCCTGCCGCACCCACGGCATCGACCCGGTCACCGAGCCGATACCGGTCTCCCCCGCCGCGCACCACGCCTCCGGCGGCGTCCGCACCGACCTGCACGGCCGCACCACCGTTCCCGGCCTGTACGCCTGCGGCGAGGTCGCCTGCACCGGCGTGCACGGCGCCAACCGGCTGGCGTCCAACTCGCTGCTCGAAGGCCTGGTGTTCGCCGAGCGGATCGCCGCCGACCTGGCCGCGCTCGCCGAGAGCGGGCGGCTGCCCGCGCGCACCGTCACCACGGACGCCGCGCACGCGGCGACGCCGGTGCCGCTGCTGGCGGCGGAGGCCCGCGGCGCGATCCAGCACCTGATGTCCACCGGCGCGGGCGTGATCCGCTCGGCGGAGTCGCTGGCCGCCACCGCGAAGGGCCTGGCGGCGCTGCCCGACCCGGCCCGGCCCGGCTCCCCCTCGGTGGAGACCTGGGAGGCCACCAACCTCCACCAGGTCGCCACCGCCCTCACCGCCGCGGCCGCCCTCCGCGAGGAGACCCGCGGCTGCCACTGGCGCGAGGACTTCCCCGACCGCGACGACACCCACTGGCACCGTCACGTGATCCACCCGCTCAGCCGCTGACGGCCCCGCGCCGTCCGCACCCCCGCTCTTCGCGTCCCCGGTTTCGCACCCCTTTTTGGAGCCCCTCTCATGTCGCACTCCGACGAACTCCCCCTTCTCACCGCCGAGTCCGACGGTTGCGGCGACGGCTGCGCGTGCGGTGACGGCGAGGTGTACGAGACCGGTCTCGACCCGGCGCTGGCCGAGCTGCTGGAGGAGGCCGGCCTGGACCCGGTCGAGGTCGAGGACGTGGCGATGATGGCCCTGTCCGAGGACCTGGCCGGTGGGGAGGACGTCACCTCGGTGGCGACCGTCCCGGCCGAGGCCGTCGCGACGGCGGACTTCACGGCCCGTCAGGCGGGCGTCGTCGCGGGCCTGCGGATCGCCGAGGCGGTCGTCTCGCTGGTCTGCGAGGAGGAGTTCGAGGTCGAGCGGCACGTCGAGGACGGCGCGAGGGTCGAGCCCGGCCAGGTGCTGCTCTCGGTGCGCAGCCGGACCCGCGACCTGCTGACCGCCGAGCGCTCCGCGCTCAACCTGCTGTGCCACCTGTCCGGCATCGCCACCGCGACCCGCGCCTGGACGGACGCCCTGGCGGGCACCGGGGCGGTGGTCCGCGACACCCGCAAGACCACTCCGGGCCTGCGCGCGCTGGAGAAGTTCGCGGTCCGCGCGGGCGGCGGCGCCAACCACCGGATGGCGCTCTCGGACGCGGCGCTGGTGAAGGACAACCACGTGGTGGCCGCCGGCGGCGTCGCGGAGGCGTTCACCGCCGTCCGGGCCGCGTTCCCGGAGCTGCCGATCGAGGTCGAGGTCGACACCGTCGAGCAGATCACGCCCGTGCTGGAGGCCGGCGCGGACCTGATCCTGCTGGACAACTTCACCACCGAGCAGCTGCGCGAGGCGGTCGCCCTGGTGGCGGGCCGGGCGAAGCTGGAGGCTTCCGGTGGACTGACCCTGGCCACCGCGCGCGAGGTCGCGGAGACTGGTGTGGACTTCCTGGCCGTCGGCGCCCTGACGCACTCCTCGCCGATCCTGGACATCGGCCTGGACCTCCGCAGTTCCTGACCCTTCCAAGCAGAAAGCGCCCCATGCTCCTCACCATCGACGTCGGCAACACCCAGACCACGCTCGGCCTGTTCGACGGCGAGGAGATCGTCGAGCACTGGCGGATCTCCACCGACCCGCGCCGCACCGCCGACGAAATGGCGGTGCTGCTCCAGGGGTTGATGGGCGCCCACCCGATCGTCTCGGCGGACGACCGGGTGGCGGGCCTGGCGATCTGCTCCTCGGTGCCGGCGGTGCTGCACGAGCTGCGCGAGGTGACCCGCCGGTACTACGGGGACGTGCCGGCGGTGATCGTGGAGCCGGGCGTGAAGACGGGTGTGCACGTGCTGATGGACAACCCGAAGGAGGTCGGCGCGGACCGGATCGTGAACGCGCTGGCCGCCAACCACCTGTACGGGGGCCCGTGCATCGTGGTCGACTTCGGCACCGCCACCACCTTCGACGCGATCAACGCGCGCGGCGACTACGTGGGCGGCGCGATCGCCCCGGGCATCGAGATCTCGGTCGACGCGCTGGGCGGCCGGACCGCGATGCTCCGCAAGATCGAGCTGGCCCGCCCGCGCAACGTGATCGGCAAGAACACCGTCGAGGGCATGCAGTCGGGCATCCTGTACGGCTTCGCCGGGCAGGTCGACGGCCTCGTCAACCGGATGGCCAAGGAGCTCGCCAAGGACCCGAACGACGTCCAGGTGATCGCCACCGGCGGCCTGGCGCCGCTGGTCCTCGGCGAGGCCGACTCGATCGACGTGCACGAGCCGTGGCTGACCCTGATCGGCCTGCGGCTGATCTTCGAGCGCAACCGGCCCGCCACCGCCTGACGGCCGCCGCCCCGGTCGGCCGCCGATCGGGGCGGCGGCCGACCGGGCGTCAGATGCACCATCTCATAGGCCAATCGGGACAAACACGTCCTCAATCGCCATAAGTCGGACGTACGCCACGTACTGTCGAGCCATGCCAACGCCACACGGATCGCGCGGCGGCATGGCCTTCAGCGCCGACGAAGTCCGGGTGCTGCGCCGTGTCCTCGCCCAAGCTCTCTACCCGGCCGCGCCCGACCGGCTCCCGGTGCCCACCGCCGTCGGCGAACTGTGGGCCGAGGACGTCCAGGACGCGCTCCGGCTGACCGAGGCCATCGACGAGGCGGTCCAGGAGGGCGGGCGGCTGCGCGCCTTCCTGCTCGCCGACCTCTCCCGGTACCGGGCCGCGCTGCCCGGCAGTGCGGGCGGCTACCTGGACCGGCTGGAGGAGGCCGTCACCGACGGCTACCTGCCGACCGCCGAGGACCTGTCCGCCCTGCGCGCCCTGTCGCGCCAGCCGTGCGGGCCGCCCGAACACGCCCGCCGCTCCCGGCTCGCCGGGCGCTGCCACGCCCTCGCCGAGGCCGAGGTGCGCGAGCGGCTGTCGCTCGGCTCCGGGCAGCGCCACCTGGCCGCAGTGCCGAGCCCCGCGTCCGAACCCCACCCCGCCATCCCAGTTGGAGGACGGTTCCCGATGAGCAGCCAGCACCCCCAGCCCCCCGCCGACCGCCCCCGCCCGCGTCGGATGCCCACCCCCGCCGAACTCTTCGGCCGCCGCACCCGCCCCGCCCCGCCCGCCGGCGAGGACGACGCCCCCGCCGGCGCCGAGCACCCCGAACTCGCCACCGGCACCGACGGCTGACGACCCGTCGGCTCCCCCGAACCCCCTCCCCGGAGGGGGTTCTCGCACGTTCCGGGGAGATGTGTCGACAATGTGAGACCTTCACGGAGAAGGCGAGAGTAAAGCTTTCGCAAAAGGTTCGGACAATCGTCCGACCGCATCCCGAACTGCCCCTTTTGTCACTCCTGCCGCTGTCCGGTTCCCGCCTATGGTCTGGCTCGATCGCATCCGAAAGATCAAAGGATCATCGTGGGGAACTCGCGCATCACGCGCCCGGCCGCCATCGGCGCGCCGCTGGCCGCCGCCGTCCTGGCCCTTTCCTCGGCCCCCGCACATGCCGCGGAGGAACTCCGACTCGACGTCCCGGCCACCTTCGCGGTGCCCGCGGCGCCCGCGAGCGGCGACGCCACCGCGATGGAGCTGCAGGTCACCTCGTCCGGCCCGCTCGCCGCGGACACCTCCCGGGACGTCGTCGTGACGTACGACGCGACCGGCCTGGCCGGCATCGCGAGCTTCACGCCGCCGGCCACCGGCTGGGGCTCCAAGTGCACCGCCACCGGCCAGGTGCACACCTGCACCTTCGGTGTCCGTTCCTGGCCGAACTCCAACAGTTTCAGCAGCCAGTTCAACCCGAAGCTGACCGCCGTCAAGGGCGCGCCGCAGGGGCAGGCCGGCCACCTGAAGATCAGTCAGAACTGGGCGGGCAGCCCCGCCGGCGCCGCCACCGACGTGTCGGTGTACGCGGGCGGCCCGAAGCTGGAGTTCGACCAGGGGATCGACAGCCGGCCGATCGAGGCCGGCCAGCCCGGCTCGGTCGTCAAGCAGGCGTTCCAGGTGACCAACAACGGCACCGTGGAGAGCGGCCAACTGGTGGTCGGGGCCCGCCTCTCGCCGGGTCTGACCTTCAAGCAGCACTACGCCAACTGCTCGTACGGCACCTACACGGGCACCTTCGAGCCGTTCAAGAACACCCAGGCGGCCGTCTGCACCGTCAACACCTCGGTCAAGCCCGGCCAGACGGTCACCCTCGACCCGATCGAGGCCGTGGTCGGAACCGACGCGCTGTACCCGGACATCGAGTTCACCGTCGCCTCCGGCGAGAACAGCCCGTCCCTCAAGTACGTGCGCGGCGATTTCGCCTTCGCGCCCGCCTCCCAGAGCGGTCCGCGGCTCACCGCCGGCCTCCCGGAGGACCCCAACGCCAAGCCCGGGCCGCCGAACGTCGGCCCGCAGGCGCGGGAGCACGTGATCCTCCAGTACCGCATCACCAACCACGCGGACTTCTCCGCCCGCGGCGCCTGGGCGCCGACCGACGGCGGCAAGAAGGGCACGCTGACCCTCACCGTGCACAACGGCGGCCCGGCCGCGGTCGAGTACCTGCGCAGCGGCAACCCGATCGCCACCGTCCTCGCGACGCTGCCGTCCGGCGTCACCGTCTCCGGCAAGCTGCCCGACGGGTGCTTCACCCGCCCCGAGCACCCGGACCTGGTCGCCTGCAACCTCCCGATGTGGCTGCTCAACGGCGCCGACCTGAGCTTCGCCCTGCCGCTCGCGGTCTCCGACCCGGCCGCCGCCCCGAAGGCCGCCGTCGCGCTGACCACCGAGCAGGGCGCGTACGAGGTCAAGGTCGAGGCACTGCCGTACGACACGGAGAACGCCAACAACGCGTTCTCGCTGGCGCTCGGCTCCACCGCCGCGACCGCGGCCCCGAGCGCCACGCCCGGCCCGACGGGCACGCCGACCGGCGCCCCGTCCGGCGCCCCGTCCGGCTCGCCGGCGGCCACCGGACCGGCCCGCCCGAGCGGCTCCGCCACCCCGTCCGTGAGCGCCTCCTCCTCGGCCACCGCCCAGGGCGGGTCCGGCGGCGGCCTGGCCTTCACCGGCAGCGAGGGCACCGGCACCATGGTCGGCCTGGGCATCGGCGCCATCGTGCTGGGCGGCGGCGTGATCGCCCTGGTGGCCCGCCGCCGGCGCGGCGAGCACAGCTGACACCCCATCAGGACTCCCCGGGCCGCCAGGTCGGCGGCCCGGGGGTCCGGCGCGGCCGGGCCCGGGAGCGCGCGGCGCGATATCCCGTGGCGGGACAGCCCGTGAGCCTGGCTACCCTGGTGGGGTGAGCGATCAGAGCACTCTCCCCGCGACCGACGACCTTCCCGAGCAGATGCGCGTCCGGCGCGAGAAGCTGGACCGGCTGCGGGCCGCCGGCATCGACCCGTACCCGGTCGGTTTCCCCCGCACCTCGACCATCGCCGAGCTGCGTGACAAGCACCCCGACCTGGCGCCGGACACCGCGACCGGCGAGCGGGTCGGCATCACCGGCCGGGTCGTCCTGGCGCGCACCGGCGGCAAGCTCTGCTTCGCCACCCTGCGCGACGGCTCCGGCGACCTCCAGGTGATGCTGTCCCTGGACAAGCTGGGCGAGGAGCGGTTGGCCGCCTGGAAGACCGACATCGACCTCGGCGACCAGGTCGGCGTCGAGGGCGAGGTGATCACCTCCCGCCGCGGCGAGCTGAGCGTGATGGTGGACCGCTGGGAGCTCACCGCCAAGTGCCTGCGCCCGCTGCCGGACAAGCACAAGGGCCTGACCGACCCGGAGGCCCGGGTCCGCCAGCGCTACGTCGACCTGATCGTGAACCCCGAGGCGCGCGAGATGCTCCAGCTGCGCACCAAGGTGATCCGCTCGATCCGCCGCACCTACGAGGACCGCGGCTACCTCGAGGTCGAGACCCCGATGCTGCAGCCGATCCACGGCGGCGCCAACGCCCGCCCGTTCAAGACGCACATCAACGCGTACGACATCGAGCTGTACCTGCGGATCGCGACCGAGCTGTACCTCAAGCGCCTGGTGGTCGGCGGCGCCGAGAAGGTCTTCGAGATCAACCGGAACTTCCGCAACGAGGGCGCGGACGCCACCCACAACCCGGAGTTCACCGCGCTGGAGTCGTACGAGGCGTACGGCGACTACGACACCCAGGCCGAGCTGATCCGGGCGATCATCGTGAACGCCGCGCGGGACGCGCTGGGCACCACCGTGGTCAAGGGCCTCGGCCCGGACGGCGTGGAGCACGAGATCGACCTCGCCGAGCCCTGGCAGGAGGTCTCGGTCTACCCGGGCATCTCCGCCCACCTGGGCACCGAGGTCACCCCCGCCACCTCCGTCGAGGAGCTGCGCGCGCTGGCCGCGAAGCACGACCTGGACCAGTACCTGGAAGACGACTGGGACCACGGCCAAATCGTCCTGGAGCTGATCGAGCGCCTGCTGGAGCACCACGCGATCAAGCCGACCTTCATCAAGGACTACCCGACCTCGGTCTCCCCGCTGACCCGTCAGCACCGCTCGATCGAGGGCGTGGCGGAGAAGTGGGACCTGGTGATCTTCGGCACCGAGATCGGCACCGCCTACTCGGAGCTGATCGACCCGGTCGAGCAGCGCGCCCGGCTGACCGCGCAGTCGCTGCTGGCGGCCGGCGGCGACGTCGAGGCGATGCAGCTGGACGAGGACTTCCTGCGCGCCCTGGAGTACGCGATGCCGCCCACCGGCGGCCTCGGCCTGGGCGTGGACCGCCTGATCATGCTGCTCACCGGCAAGAACATCCGCGAGACGGTGCTGTTCCCGCTGGTGAAGCCGGAGAAGGCCGGGAAGGGCGACAAGGCCGCCGAGGCCGGCGCCGAGGCCGACGAGGACACCGAGGAGTAACCCATGGAGTACGTCAGCGCGATCGTGCCGCCGCTGGTCATGGCGATCGGCTTCGCCTTCCTGGTGCGGGCCATCATCCGCAGCCAGGGCGGCGCCCAGAAGTCCAAGGAGGACGCCGCCGCCGAGGCGATGGCGTCGCGCCCCACCGCCGAATAGCACGGCCGCGGACCGGCGCGCCAGTTCTCCCCGAAAGGGGGAACGGCGCGCCGGTCCGTTTGCCGTTTGCCGCCCTTTGTCCGTTTCGGTCCTATCCTGGGCCGCACTATGGTGCGGCAACTCGGAGAACTCGAGAACGACATCATGACCCGGGTGTGGCAGTGGAACCGCCCGGTCACCGTTCGGGAGGTTCTGCAGGATCTGCGATCGGAACGTGAAATCGCGTACACGACCGTGATGACGGTGCTCGACAAGCTCTATCGAAAGGGCTGGGTGCGCCGGGAGCGCGCCGGGCGCGCATACCGATATGAGCCGGTCTCCTCGCGCGAGGCTTACACGGCGGCACTGATGAACGACGCCTGGGCGACGAGTGACAATCCGGCCGCCGCACTGGTGCACTTCTTCGGGATGATGTCGCCGGAACAGCGCGAGTGGCTGCGGGACGCGCTGCGGGTGGCGGGCGTCGATACCGAGGAGACCCGCCCGCCCGAGGCACGATAACGTTCCCCGGCATGGAGGTCACCATCCGCCGTGCGCGGACCACCGACGTGCGCGCCGTTCGCCGGCTCATCGACACCTACGCCCGGGACGGCATTCTGCTCGACAAGCCGACCGTCACTCTGTTCGAATCCGTCCAGGAGTTCTGGGTGGCGGAACGCGACGAGGACGGCCGCGTGGTGGCGTGCGGCGCACTGCACGTGATGTGGGAGGACCTGGCCGAGGTGCGCACCCTCGCGGTCGATCCGGTCTGCAAAGGCCTCGGCGTCGGCCACAAGCTGCTGGACAAGCTGCTGGAGACCGCGCGCTGGCTCGGCGTCCGTCGGATTTTCTGCCTGACGTTCGAGGTGCCGTTCTTCTCGAAACACGGCTTCGTCGAGATCGGCGAAAACGACGATCGTACGGCAGACCCGGCAGTCGTGGCCACAGAAGTCTATGAAGAACTTCTGCGCTCGTACGACGAAGGCGTCGCCGAGTTCCTCGACCTGGAGCGGGTGAAGCCGAACACACTGGGCAACTCGCGCATGCTGCTGCACCTCTGATGCGGCTCTCCGGGCGCGACGGGCGGGCACAGGGGTTTGTGTTTTGCGGGAAAAGGCGCTTTCCTTTCTCTAGGCAATGGACCGTTATCGCGGAAAGGGAAGCCCGTGGCACAGAGGGTTCAGGTCATTCTGGAAGACGATCTCGACGGCGGCTCCGCGGACGAGACGGTGACGTTCGCCCTGGACGGCGTGGCCTACGAGATCGACCTGAAGAGCGACAATGCGGACAAGCTCCGCGGCCTGCTGGCCCCGTACGTCGAGAAGGGCCGCAAGCAGAGCGGTCGGCTGACCGCCCCGCGTCGCGGCGGCACCCGGGGCGCCGGTCGCTCCGCCTCCTCGGCCGGACAGGCCGACACCGCCAAGATCCGCAACTGGGCGAAGGAGAACGGCTACCCGGTCAACGACCGCGGCCGCGTCCCGAGCAACGTGCGCGAGGCGTACGAGAAGGCCAACGCCTCCTGAGGCGTCCGGTCTCAGCGCGCGGGCGGCAGCCCCAGCCGCTCCCGCGCACAGGCGTCCGCCAGGGCGTCCAGCAGGCACAGCAGGTCGGGCGAGCGCAGGTCCAGTGCGGGCCGCTCGGCGCCGGCCCGCAACCAGTCGGCGGTCCGCGGCTCGGGCACCCGGGGTTCTCCCGGGTGCGCCGCGACGGCGTCGATCGGCAGCCGCAGTTCGGGGACCCAGCCGAGCCAGCCCAGCAGGTCGGGCACCGGCTCGGCGGCCCCCGGGGCGAGCAGGAAGGCGGCCAGGCCGCCGCGCCGCAGCACCGGTCCGGTGCTCCGGCCGAGCCGGTCGAGGCGGCCCAGCGCGGCCAGTGCGGGCCGCAGCGGCGCGGTCACCCGGTCCGACCCGCGCCAGCCGGCCGGGGGTGCCGGGGTGCGGGCTGCGGCCGGCGGCGGGCTGGTCACGACCTGTGCAACGCTGGAGTGGGCGACGCGGTCACGGGACCGCCACCGGTGGCGGTACGTCACGCGGAACCGGCCTGACGCCCCGTCACTTCTGGTGTGCGGACGGCCGACTTCTCGCCAGGCGAACAAGCACCCCCCGGAATCCGCGCGAAACCGGTCGCCCGACCGGGTATGAATGCAGGTGGACGGGGTCGCACGAGCCCGGCCGCAGCACTGCGCGGGGCCGTTCCACCGGTTCCATCGGATCGTGTTCGCCGTTGGCGTAGCGGTATCCGGTGCATCGGGCCCGCCGCTGGGAACACCGTCTCCCAGCATCAGGTTGGGAAAGGTGTCGGCTGGTCGCGCAGCATGTTTCTCCCGCTCCGGTGGGAGTTCCGTAGCCGCGCCGCTGAGCGGGACTAGCATGCGGAAGGACAGGGCGGGGACGGCCCCCGAACTGACCGACCGCTCTGAGGAGCGATTAACGATGTTCGAGAGGTTCACCGACCGCGCGCGGCGGGTTGTCGTCCTGGCACAGGAAGAAGCCCGGATGCTCAACCACAACTACATCGGCACCGAGCACATCCTCCTGGGCCTGATCCACGAGGGCGAGGGTGTCGCCGCCAAGGCGCTGGAGAGCCTCGGCATCTCGCTCGAGGCGGTCCGCCAGCAGGTCGAGGAGATCATCGGCCAGGGCCAGCAGGCCCCGTCCGGTCACATCCCCTTCACCCCCCGGGCGAAGAAGGTGCTGGAGCTGTCGCTCCGCGAGGCCCTTCAGCTCGGCCACAACTACATCGGCACCGAGCACATCCTGCTCGGCCTGATCCGCGAGGGCGAGGGCGTCGCCGCCCAGGTCCTGGTGAAGCTCGGCGCCGACCTGAACCGGGTGCGCCAGCAGGTCATCCAGCTGCTCTCCGGCTACCAGACCGGCAGCGGCAAGGAGTCGGCCACGGCCGGCGGCCCGGCCGAGGGCACCCCGTCCACCTCCCTGGTGCTCGACCAGTTCGGCCGCAACCTGACGCAGGCCGCCCGCGAGGCCAAGCTCGACCCGGTGATCGGGCGCGAGAAGGAGATCGAGCGGGTCATGCAGGTGCTGTCCCGCCGCACCAAGAACAACCCGGTGCTGATCGGCGAGCCCGGCGTCGGCAAGACCGCCGTCGTCGAGGGCCTGGCCCAGGCGATCGTCAAGGGCGAGGTCCCGGAGACGCTGAAGGACAAGCAGCTCTACACGCTGGACCTCGGCGCCCTGGTGGCCGGCTCGCGCTACCGCGGTGACTTCGAGGAGCGCCTGAAGAAGGTGCTCAAGGAGATCCGCACCCGCGGCGACATCATCCTGTTCATCGACGAGCTGCACACCCTGGTCGGTGCGGGCGCCGCCGAGGGCGCGATCGACGCCGCCTCCATCCTGAAGCCGATGCTGGCCCGCGGTGAGCTGCAGACCATCGGCGCCACCACGCTGGACGAGTACCGCAAGCACCTGGAGAAGGACGCCGCGCTGGAGCGCCGCTTCCAGCCGATCCAGGTCGCCGAGCCCTCGCTCCCGCACACCATCGAGATCCTCAAGGGCCTGCGCGACCGGTACGAGGCGCACCACCGCGTGTCGATCACCGACGCCGCCCTGGTCGCCGCCGCCACCCTGGCCGACCGGTACATCTCGGACCGCTTCCTGCCGGACAAGGCGATCGACCTGATCGACGAGGCCGGTTCCCGGATGCGCATCCGCCGGATGACCGCGCCGCCGGACCTGCGCGAGTTCGACGAGAAGATCGCCGAGGTGCGTCGGGAGAAGGAGTCCGCGATCGACGCGCAGGACTTCGAGAAGGCCGCCTCGCTGCGCGACAACGAGAAGCAGCTGCTCCAGGCGAAGGCCAAGCGGGAGAAGGAGTGGAAGGCCGGCGACATGGACGTCGTGGCCGAGGTGGACGAGGAGCTCATCGCCGAGGTCCTGGCCACCGCCACCGGCATCCCGGTCTTCAAGCTGACCGAGGAGGAGTCCTCGCGCCTGCTGCGCATGGAGGACGAGCTGCACAAGCGGGTCATCGGCCAGGAGGACGCCATCAAGGCGCTCTCCCAGGCGATCCGCCGCACCCGGGCCGGTCTGAAGGACCCGAAGCGCCCCGGTGGTTCGTTCATCTTCGCCGGCCCGTCGGGTGTCGGTAAGACCGAGCTGTCCAAGACCCTGGCGGAGTTCCTGTTCGGGGACGAGGACGCGCTGATCGCGCTCGACATGTCCGAGTTCTCGGAGAAGCACACCGTGTCGCGGCTGTTCGGCTCCCCGCCCGGATACGTGGGCTACGAAGAGGGCGGCCAGCTCACCGAGAAGGTGCGCCGCAAGCCGTTCTCGGTGGTCCTGTTCGACGAGGTCGAGAAGGCCCACCCGGACATCTTCAACTCGCTGCTGCAGATCCTGGAGGACGGTCGCCTGACCGACTCCCAGGGCCGGGTCGTGGACTTCAAGAACACGGTCATCATCATGACCACCAACCTCGGCACCCGGGACATCTCCAAGGGCTTCAACCTGGGCTTCGCGGCCACGGGTGACGTCCAGACCGGCTACGAGCGGATGAAGGCCAAGGTCGGCGAGGAGCTCAAGCAGCACTTCCGCCCCGAGTTCCTGAACCGTGTCGACGACATCGTGGTGTTCCACCAGCTGTCGGAGGCCAACATCATCGAGATCGTCGACCTGATGATCGCGAAGGTGGACCAGCGGATGAAGGACCGCGACATGGGCATCGAGCTCAGCGCGGAGGCGAAGAGCCTGCTGGCGAAGCGCGGTTACGACCCGATCCTGGGCGCCCGTCCGCTGCGCCGCACGATCCAGCGGGAGATCGAGGACCACCTGTCCGAGAAGATCCTGTTCGGCGAGCTGCGGTCCGGCCACATCGTGGTCGTCGGCGTGGAGGGCGAGGGCAAGGCCGCCAAGTTCACCTTCCGCGGCGAGGAGAAGTCCCCGGTGGCGGACACCCCGGCGGCGGTCTCGGCGACCGGCCCGGATCTGACGAAGTAATAGCGCGCGCAAAGCACGTTCCGAGCCGCCGCCCCCGACCTGTTCAGGTCGGGGGCGGCGGCTTTTCGGTGCCCGTTCTTTCAGTTGAAAAACTGTTTAGGTTTCCGTGCGCTGTGAATGCGGGCGCGTGCGCTGCCGAACGGGTGGGCTCCGGCGCGGTGCGAGTGCGACCGACCCGGCTGCCGCCTGCACCGTCGGTAGATTGACGGATCGTCAGGTGATTGGAGTTGCCGGAGCATAGCGGCGTGGCCATGCCAGGGTCAAGGTCTTTCTTTTTTACCCGACCTTGGGTCAAATGTCGTCCACCTGTCTTGCATTGGTTCACCGGCGCGGCCATCAGCCGTACCCGGTTAGGGGAGGACGTCACCACGTTGAAGATGACCAAGAAGGTTGCCGCGGCTTCCGCCGCCATCGCGGTGACCGCCGCGCTCGGTGCCGGCATGCTGCCGGGCACGGCCACCGCCGCCCCGGTCACGCCGGTCGTCAAGGACCCGGCCGACGCCATCCAGAACGACACCGTGCCCCGCGAGCTGCAGAGCCCGCTCACCGAAAAGGTGCAGGCCGAGCAGAAGGCCGCGATAGAGCAGCTGGTCAACGGCACTGCCAAGGTCGAGAAGCACGGCAGCGGCTCCTCGGTGAAGCTGGGCCGCGACAAGTACGTCGAGCTGTCCCGCGAGCGCACCGACCGGATCTTCACCATTCTCGTCGACTTCGGTGACCAGGTGGACAACACCACCACCACCGCCGACGGCAAGGTGAAGTACGGCGGCACCCCCGGCCCGGCGCGCAACCAGATCGCCGCCCCGGACCGCACCAAGGACAACTCCACGGCGTGGCAGGCGGACTACAACCAGGCCCACTACCAGGACCTGTACTTCGCGCCCAACAAGCCCTCGCTGAAGACCTACTACGAGCGCCAGTCCTCGGGCCGGTACTCGGTCGACGGCCTGGTCACCGACTGGGTGCGGGTGCCGTGGAACGAGGCCCGCTACGGCTCGGACTACTGCGGCCAGCACGTCTGCGCCAACGCGCAGGACCTGATCCGCGACGGCATCAACGCCTGGGTCGCCGACCAGAAGGCCAAGGGCCGCACCGACGCCCAGATCAAGGCCGACCTGGCGCAGTACGACCAGTGGGACCGTTACGACTTCAACGGCAACGGCAACTTCAACGAGCCGGACGGCTACCTGGACCACTTCCAGATCGTCCACGCCGGTGAGGACCAGTCCGCCGGCGGCGGCGTCCAGGGCGACAACGCGCTGTGGGCGCACCGCTCGTACGTGTACGCCAACCAGGCGGGCAAGACCGGCCCGGACAACAACAAGCTGGGCGGCACCCCGATCGGCGCCACCGGCCTGTGGGTCGGCGACTACACCATGCAGCCGGAGAACGGCGGCCTGGGCGTGTTCGCCCACGAGTACGGCCACGACCTGGGCCTGCCGGACCTGTACGACACCAGCGGCCAGGGCATCGACAACTCGGTCGGTTTCTGGTCCCTGATGTCCTCGGGCTCCTGGCTCGGCGAGGGCAAGGACGAGATCGGCGACATGCCGAACGACCTGGACATCTGGTCGAAGCTGAAGCTCGGCTGGCTGGACTACGACACCGCCAAGGCCGGCAAGAACGCCGTCAGCCTGCTCGGCCCGGTCGAGTACAACACCAAGCGCAAGCAGGGCCTGATCGTCGACCTGCCGGCGAAGACCGTCGTCACCGAGATCAACACCCCGTTCGCGGGCGGCAACGAGTGGTGGAGCGGCAGCGCCGACAACCTGAACGTCTCGCTGACCCGTGACGTCGACCTGACCGGCAAGACCTCGGCCAAGCTCACCGCGAAGGCCTGGTACGACCTGGAGCAGGACTACGACTACGCGTACGCCGAGGTCTCCACCGACGGCGGCCAGAACTGGTCCTCGCTGGCGGGCACCTTCAACGGCGCCGCGCTGCCGGAGAACTCCATCACCGGCAGCTCGAACGGCTGGGGCGACCTGTCGTTCCCGCTGGACGCCTACGCCGGCAAGGCGATCAAGGTCCGCTTCCACAACACCACCGACCCGGGCGTCCACATGAAGGGCCTCGCCCTGGACGAGATCGCGGTGACGGCGGACGGCGCGACCGTGTTCACCGACGGCGCCGAGAACGGCGACAACGGCTGGACCGCTTCCGGCTTCTCGCGGATCACCGGCAAGTTCAGCAAGGACTACGACCAGCACTACCTGGTCGAGAACCGTCAGTACGTGTCCTACGACACCACGCTGAAGACCGGCCCGTACAACTTCGGCTCGGCGGCCCGTCCGGACTGGGTGGAGCACTACGCCAACCAGAACGGCATCCTGATCTGGCTGTGGGACTCCTCGCAGTCGGACAACAACGTCGCCAACCACCCCGGCCAGGGCCTGATCCTGCCGATCGACGCCCACCCGGCGCCGCTGAAGTGGAACGACGGCACCCTGATGCGCCCGCGCTTCCAGGCGTACGACGACACCTT
>NZ_KK853997.1:3625846-3650259 GCF_000696185.1 Kitasatospora cheerisanensis KCTC 2395
GCGCGCGCGCGCGCGCGCGCGCGCGCGCGCGCGCGCGCGCGCGCGGCGCGCGCGCGCGCGCGCGCGCGCGCGCGCGCGCGCGCGCCGCGCGCGCGCGCGCGCGCGCGCGCGCGCGCGCGCGCGCGCGCGCGCGCGCGCGCGCGCGCGCCGCGCGCGCGCGCGCGCGCGCGCGCGCGCGCGCGCGCGCGCGCGCGCGCGCGCGCGCGCGCGCGCGCGCGCGCGCGCGCGCGCGCGCGCGCGCGCGGCGCGCGCGCGCGCGCGCGCGCGCGCGCGCGCGCGCGCGCGCGCGCGCGCGCGCGCGCGCGCGCGCGCGCGCGCGCGCGCGCGCGCGCGCGCGCGCGCGCGCGCGCGCGCGCGCGCGCGCGCCGCGCCCGCGCGCGCGCGCGCGCCCCCCGTAGTCCCCCCCCCTGGTCGGTGGCCCCTTTGGGCCAGTCTCACGGGTGACGGCGGACGGAGCGACCGTGTTCACCGACGGCGCCGAGAACGGCGACAACGGCTGGACCGCTTCCGGCTTCTCGCGGATCACCGGCAAGTTCAGCAAGGACTACGACCAGCACTACCTGGTCGAGAACCGTCAGTACGTGTCCTACGACACCACGCTGAAGACCGGCCCGTACAACTTCGGCTCGGCGGCCCGTCCGGACTGGGTGGAGCACTACGCCAACCAGAACGGCATCCTGATCTGGCTGTGGGACTCCTCGCAGTCGGACAACAACGTCGCCAACCACCCCGGCCAGGGCCTGATCCTGCCGATCGACGCCCACCCGGCGCCGCTGAAGTGGAACGACGGCACCCTGATGCGCCCGCGCTTCCAGGCGTACGACGACACCTTCCGCTTCGAGCGCACCACCGGCCTGCAGCTGCACAAGGCCGACGCGCTCACCAAGATCCCCAGCGAGCGTGGCGTGACGGTCTTCAACGACCGGAACAGCTACTACGACCAGTCCAACCCGTACAGCGGTGTGAAGGTGTCGAACACCGGCACCCAGATCCAGGTGCTGTGGCAGTCGCACAACGAGCTGGAGGCCCTGATCTCCGTCAAGCGCACCAAGTGACGCTTGTCTGAGCGACGGTCCTGAACGGAGGGCCCCGGCGGTTTTCGAACCGCCGGGGCCCTTCGGCGTCTACCGTGCGGCGGGCGGCAGCAGGGCGAGGAAGTCGGCCATCGCGCCGCTGACCTCCTTGGCGCTCCACTCCAGGGCGGCGGCGGCCACCGTCACCTCGGTCATCGCCGCGCCGGGCTGCGGGCCGGGCTCCCACCAGCCGCCGAACAGTGAGACGCCCTGCTCCTCGGCCTGCCGGTGCCCGGCCTCGATCAGCTGCTCGGCGGGGTGCGGCAGCCAGAGCTGGAACTGGTGGGTGTGCGGCGGCTCCGGGTTGATCCGGGCGCCGGGGGCCTCGGCGAGCGCGGCGGCGACCACCTTGGCGTGCGCCACGTACGCGGGCAGCCGGGGCAGCTCGCGGTCCAGGCCGGCCAGTGCGGACAGCACCGCGGGCCACTGCTGCCACAGCTTGCCGCCGTAGCGGTGCCGCCAGACCTTGATCCGGCGGACGAACTCCTCCTCGCCGGCGACCAGCGCGCCGCTGTGCCCGCCGAGCGACTTGTAGCAGGAGACGTACACCGACCCGGCGCGGGCGCAGATCTCCGGCAGGCTCCGGCCGAGGTGCGGGGCGGACTCCCACAGCCGGGCGCCGTCCAGGTGGACCGGCAGGCCGCGGTCGGCGGCGAAGTCGTAGAGCGCGGTCAGCTCCTCCCAGCTGGGCAGCAGGAAGCCGGCGTCGCGGAGCGGGAGTTCCAGCATCAGCACGTCGAAGGGCTCGTCCAGGGCGGCGAGCTGCGCGGCGCTGGGCTGCTGCGGACCGGTGGCCTGGGGGACGCTGCGCAGGCCGCTGAGCACCTGGTGGGCGCGGCGTTCGTGGACCTCGGGGTGGGCGAGCGGGTGCATGGCGACGACCGGCCCGTGGGTGTCGGCCCAGGTCTTGAGGGCGGCCTGCTGGGCCATGGTGCCGGTGGGGAAGTAGGCGGCGTCGGGCTTGCCGAGCAGCTCGGCGGTGCGGCGCTCCAGGGTGCGCACGATGCCGTTGCCGTACAGGTCGGTGGGTTCGTCCAGCGGGTACGGGCCGTCGGCGAGCGCGGCGAGTTCGGCGAGCGACTCGCGGACGGTCTGCGGGCGGCCGCCGGACAGCAGGCGGTCGGCGCGGCGGCGGGCGGTGAAGCGGCGGTCCTGCACCGGGGTGTCGTTCATCAGCTGATCATCTCCGACGGCATGGGTGGATCGGATGGCGCAGCTGGTGCGGAAGCCCGTTCTACCCGAACCGCTTCGGGCCCAAACCGGCCGCTTCCCGGTGGCGATGGTCACAGGCCCCCGGCGAGGTACGACCGCCGATAGGAGGTTTGCGCGGCCCGGGGCCGTTCTGTCCGATGCTCCGGGTCGCTATTCCGTGAGCTTCGTCGACTACCGGCCGTCGTACGTCACACGCTTGGGCCCGCCCCGGGGGGTCGTTTACACCGGAGTCGTTCCCCCAGTTCGGCGAGCCTCGCGGCTCGGCCCCGCTCTGGCCCCGTCCGTGAGGTACCGACTCCCGATGCGTTCTCTTCCCGCCACCGGCCGCCGGCTTCTCCAGGCGATCAGCGCCTCCCACGTCCGGTCCGTCCTGTCGACCGGCACCCTGACCTCGGTCCGCCGGGCCCCGGCCAAGGCGGTCGCCTCCGGCGCCGTCGTGGTCGCCTTCGGCGCCCTGATGATCCCCGCCGGGCAGGCCGTCGCACAGCCGCTGCCGGCCGAACTGGGCGGCTCCGTATTCGTCACGGCCGACGCCAACCTGGACTCCGGCAACCTCCAGCTGTCCGAGCCGGAGAACCACCAGGGCGACACCACCAGCCCGATCGCCGTGGTCGCGGCCAACCTGGAGCGCCTGGCGCACCCGGCCGACGAGCACGCCGACCAGCACCCCGCCGACGAGCACCAGGACCAGGCGCACCAGGACGAGCAGGCCTCCCGCGGCGAGCAGCGCGAGGAGCTGCCGGCCGCCGAGCAGCCCGCCGCCGCCCGGCCGAGCAGCCCGCCCCCGCGGAGCAGCCGGCCCCCGCCCGGCGCCGGAGCCCGCGCCCGCGCCCGCCCGGAGCCGGCCCCGGCCCCTGCTCCCGCCCCGGCCAAGCCGGACTGGTCCTCCCCCGCCCCGGGCGCGACGATCAGCAACCCGTACCACAAGACCAACGCCTCGTACGCGGCCGGCTACCACACCGGCACCGACTTCGCGGTGTCCGTGGGCACCCCGCTGGTGGCGGTCGGCAACTCGACCGTGGTCTCCGCGGGCTGGGCCGGCGCGTACGGCAACCAGATCGTGCTGAAGCTGGCGGACGGCCGCTTCGCGCAGTACGCGCACCTGTCGCAGCTGGGCGTGAAGGCCGGGCAGCACGTGAACGCGGGCGACCAGATCGGCAAGTCCGGCAACACCGGCAACTCGACCGGGCCGCACCTGCACTTCGAGATCCGCACCGTCAACCAGTACGCGAAGGTGATCGACCCGGTCGGCTACCTGAAGGGCCACGGCGCGAACAACTTCTGATCCGCCGCTCCCCGGGCCCAGGCCGCCCGGGGAACCCGCCGAGCCGTCCGCGTCAGTGCGCGGACGGCTCGATGCGTGCGGCGACCTCCAGGGCGACCTCCAGGGCCGCCTCCATCGCCTCGTCCAGGGTGGGGGAGCCGGCCGCCGGCCGAGCACCGGGCTCCATGCACGGGTCGGCCTTGAGCAGGAACATCGCCGAGTGCACGGAGGTCAGCGCGACGGTGGCGCGCAGCCTGTCGCGGAACGTGGGCTCCGGCCCGTGCAGCAGGGTGATCATCTTGATCATCCGGTCCTTGAACGCCAGCCCGGCCGCGGACTCCCGCAGCGCGGGCTGGTTCTCGTGGAAGAAGCGCAGCAGCGGCGCCCGCTCGCCCATGCCGGCGGCGAACCGGCGGAGCAGTTCGTCGCGCAGTTCGGGCGACCACTCCTTGCCCTCGCCGAAGGCGATGGCGTCGTCCAGCGGGGCGGCCATCTTCTCGACGATGCCGCGGACGATGTCGTCCTTGGTCTTGAAGTGGTAGTACAGGGCGGCCTTGGTGACGCCGAGGCGGTCGGCGATCTCGCGGAGCGAGGTCTTCTCGTAGCCGTGCTCGGCGAACAGCTCCAGGGCCACGTCGATGATCCGCGCCCGGGTGTCGCTGCGGGGGCTCTGGGTGGGGGTGGTCATCGCTGGCGGCCTGCCTCGGGAAGCGGGAGCGGACGGGTGTCAAGGTCCGGTTCTGTTGGCATTCTCCCTGCCCAGAGGGGCTGCTTCGAAACTGGCTTGACGACCGGCTAGGTAACAACTTACCGTGCCGGACGGCAATTAACTAGCCGGTCGTCAAGTAAGTACCCGCCGCGGAGAGCTCTGCGGCACCTCGCGCCCCGGGAGAGACGCACCATGACAACCCAGCAGTCCGAGGCGGCTCCGGAGGAGCCACCCGTCGACCTCGCCAAGGACGACGGCTTCGAGCAGCGGCCGCACCGCGAGATCCGCCTGGTGATGATCGGCCTGGTGATCACCATGCTGCTCGCCATGCTCGACAACCTGATCGTCGGCACCGCGATGCCCACCATCGTCGGCGAGCTGAACGGCGCCGAGCACATGTCCTGGGTGGTCACGGCCTACACGCTGGCCACCGCGGCCTCCACCCCGATCTGGGGCAAGGTCGGCGACCTGTACGGCCGCAAGGGCTCGTTCCTGGTCTCGATCGCGATCTTCCTGATCGGCTCGGCGCTGTCCGGCATGTCGCAGTCGATGAACCAGCTGATCGCCTTCCGCGCCATCCAGGGCCTGGGCGCCGGCGGTCTGATGGTCGGCGTGATGTCGATCATGGGCGCGCTGGTGCTGCCCCGCGACCGCGGCAAGTACCAGGGCATGTTCGCCGCCGTCATGGCGCTGGCCACCGTCGGCGGCCCGCTGATCGGCGGCTTCATCACCGACCACCTGAGCTGGCGCTGGACGTTCTACGTCAACCTGCCGCTGGGCGCGATCGCGCTGGTCTTCATCGTCGTGGTGCTGAAGCTCCCGAAGATCCGCTCCAACGCCAAGATCGACTACCTCGGCGCGGTGCTGCTCACCGTCGGCATCGTCTCGATGGTCCTGATCACCACCTGGGGCGGCCACGAGTACGCCTGGGGCTCGAAGCAGATCCTCGGCCTGGGCGCGCTGTCCGTGGCCTCGATCATCGGCTTCTGCTACGTCGAGCAGCGGGTCGCCGAGCCGATCATCCCGCTCAAGCTGTTCCGCAACCGCAACTTCACGATGGTCTCGATCATCGGCTTCATCGTCGGTTTCGCGATGTTCGGCGCGGTCGCCTTCCTGCCCACCTACCAGCAGATCGTCCAGGGCGCCTCGGCGACCAACTCGGGTCTGCTGCTGATGCCGATGATGTTCGGCATGCTGGTGATCTCGCTGGTGGTCGGCCAGGCCATCACCAAGACCGGCAAGTACCGGATCTACCCGATCATCGGCACCGTGGTGATGGGCGGCGGCTCGCTGCTGCTGTCCACCCTGTCCGTGGACACCACCACCTTCGCCTCGTCCTGCTACATGGTGGTGCTCGGCGCCGGCATGGGCTTCCTGATGCAGGTCACCATGCTGGTCGCGCAGAACAGCGTGGAGATGAAGGACATGGGCGTCGCCTCGTCCTCCGCCACCCTGTTCCGCACCATCGGCGGCTCGTTCGGCGTCGCGCTGTTCGGCACCCTGTACACCAACCAGGTCACCAACAGCATCAAGGAGCTCCCGCCGGAGGTCCTCGCCAAGATGCAGCAGAGCGGCGGCGAGGGCATGTCGGCGATGAACCCGGCCACCCTGGGCAAGCTGCCGGCCAACGTGCTGAACGCCTACCAGCACGGCATCTCCAACGGCATGCACACCGTCTTCCTGTGGGGCGCGGTGGTCAGCCTGATCGCCGTCGCCGCCTCGCTGTTCCTGCGCGAGGTGAAGCTCCGCGGTGGCGCGGACGCCGCCGAGGCCAAGGCCGAGGCCGCGCTGGAGGGCGCGGTCTGACACCCGCCCAGGCATGACGGAACGGCCCGGGACCAGCTGGTCCCGGGCCGTTCCTCCGTTACTGCGGCAGCCGGTAGGTGCCGGGGCCGACGGGCTCCACCAGGCCGTCGGCGACCAGCCCGTCCAGCGCCCGGGCGCGCTGGACCGCGTCCGGCCACACGACGTCCAACTGCCCCTGGGTGACCAGGCCGTGGGCGTCCCGCAGTACCGCCAGCAGCTTGCCGCGCACCTGCCGGTCGGTGCCCTCGTAGGTCTGGCCGCGCCGGGCGGGGCCCTGGTACGGCGGGCAGCCGGCCCGCTGCCAGGCGCAGTCGGCGAACAGCGGGCAGGCGCCGCACTCGGGGCCGCGGGCGGTGCACACCAGGGCGCCCAGCTCCATCACGGCCACCGCCCAGGTCGCGGCCCGCTCATCGCCGGCCGGCAGCAGCTCGTGCGCGGTCCGGCGCTCGGCGGCGGTGGTGGCATTGGCCGGGTACTCGACGCCGGTGACGGCGCGGGCGAACACCCGGCGCACGTTGGTGTCCAGCACGGCGTGCCGCTGCCGGAACGCGAACGAGGCGACCGCGGCCGCCGTGTACTCGCCGACGCCGGGCAGCGCCAGCAGCGCCGCGTGGTCGTCCGGGACGACGCCGCCGTGCTGCTCGGTGATCGCGGTGGCCGCCGCGTGCAGCCGCAGCGCGCGGCGCGGGTAGCCGAGCCGGCCCCACATCCGCACCGCCTCGCCGGGCGCGTCGGCGGCCAGGTCGGCGGGGGTGGGCCAACGCTCCAGCCAGGCCGCGTAGGCGGGCAGCACCCGCTTCACGGGCGTCTGCTGGAGCATGAACTCGCTGACCATCACCGCCCAGGGCGAGGCGTCCGGGGTCCGCCAGGGCAGGTCGCGGGCGTTCGCCTCGTACCAGCCGATGACGGTCGAGTGCAGCGCCTGGACGGCGGCGGGGGCGGGAGTCGAAGCAGTGGCAACCATGGCCCTCCGATCCTGCCACGAGCTGCCGCCCGGGCTTAAAGCCCCAGGTCGTCGAGCTCCTTCAGCAGGTCCGCGCGCGGGCTCGCCGCCGCCGCGCCGCCACCGGGGACGGCCGGCTCGGCCGTCCCCGGTGCCGTCGTCCCCTTCGGGCCGCGGGCGCGGAAGATCCACGCGCCGGCCAGGCCGCCGACCAGGCCGCCCAGGTGCCCCAGCCAGGACACCCCGGGGGTGCCGGGGATCGCCGTGGTCAGCAGGTACGCGAAGGACGCGCCCATCACCAGGCCGATCAACGAGTCGATCAGGTTGCGGTCGAACAGGCCGCGCAGCACCACGTAGCCGAAGTACCCGAAGATCACGCCGCTGGCGCCGACGGTCACCACGTTCTCCCGCTCGAACAGCCACACCGCCATGCCGCTGGTCACCACCAGCAGCGCGGTCAGGCCGAGGAACTTGCGCACGCCGCGGTAGGCGGCGAGGAAGCCGAACACGAACAGCGGGCCCGAATTGCCTTCCAGGTGCTGCCAGTTCAGGTGCAGGAACGGCGCGGTCAGCAGGTCCGGCAGGCTGTCCAGCTGGTGCGAGCGGATGCCGTGCTGCAGGGCGATCTGCTCGTCCATCGCCCAGTTCGCCAGCTGCACGACCCAGATCAGGCAGAGGAAGCCGAACATGGTGAAGAACGCCCGGCGCGCCTCGGCGATCATCTGCGCGGGATCGAGGGTCGAGGGTCCGGGAGTCCGGTCGAGCAGGGAGGCCATGAGGGCGACTATAGGGCGGCGCACCGTCGTGTCGAGTCCCTCTGACGGAGCAAATGGCGGATCATGTGAAAGAAGTGCCCCTGCTGAGGTGTTGATGCGTCAACAGATGCACAAGGTCTCGTAGAGTTTGCCCGTGCCCTCTCTGCGCCAGCCCGTCGGACCGCTGCCCGCCTCGATCTACTGGCGGCGCCGCCTCGTGGTCCTCGCCGCCCTCGCCCTCGTCGCGCTGCTGGTCGGCTGGCTCGCGTTCGGTACCGGCGGCGACGGCAAGCAGAAGAAGGCCGCCTCCGAGGGCAGCCCGCAGCCGGCGCCCGCCCAGTCCATCACCCCCGGGGCCTCCCCCAGCGGTTCCGCCATCACCAGCCGCCCCGGCGGCAGCGGCGGCGGCTCCGGCGGCACGGGCGGCGGCGCTGCCGGGGAGCTGAACGTCACCGGCGGCAGCACCGGAGGCAACGGCGGCTCGACCGGCGGCGGCGCCGGCGGTTCGAGCGGCGGCTCCGGCGGCAGCAGCAGCGGTGGCCGCGCCGGGGCGCCCGGGCCCTCGCCGGCCGTCAACACCCCCGAAGTGATGGCCCTCCCGATCTGCGCCACCTCGCAACTGTCGCTGGAACTGGCCCCGGCGCAGACCTCGTTCGCGGCCAAGGACAAGCCGCGGCTCGCGCTGACCATCCGCAACTCCTCGGGCTCCGGCTGCCGGGTCAACCTCTCCCACGAGAGCTCCTCGCTGACCATCACCTCCAGCACCAACGAGCGCGTCTGGTCGTCCGCGGACTGCATCCGCGAGAAGGTCGACGCCTGGGCCCAGATCGCCGGCAACAGCGGCGTCACCGAGACCTTCGGCTGGGACCGCACCCGCTCCAAGCCCCAGTGCGCCAGCGCCGACCCGGCGCTCGCCCAGCCCGGCAACTACCTCGTCCAGGCGGACCTCACCGGCCCCTCCGGCGGCCCCCTCTCGGCCCGCACCTCCATCCGCCTCGAAGGCTGACGCCCGGACCCGCCCAGGACGTTCAGCACTCGCGAGTCAGCTCCGCGGCCAGCTCGTTCCGCGCAGCCCCCGCCCGAGGGTGAGGGGCAGCAGCCCCGCGGCGAGCGTCGCGGCGAGGACCAGCAGGACGGTGCCCGCCGCGAGCCGGTCGAGGAGCAGGCCGGCGGCCATGGTGCCGACCGGCATGCCGCCCATCAGGAGGGTCATGGTGGCGGCCACGGCGCGACCGCGCATCGCCTCGGGGACCTGCTGGAAGACCAAGACGTCCAGCATGACCCGCAGGGCGGGGACGCCGAGGGACATCACCAGGAGGGTGCCGAAGACCGCGACCGGGCCTTCGGCCAGGACCAGGACGCCGAACAGCAGCGGGGCGGTCCAGGCGACCAGGAGCAGCAGCGCGCCGGGCGCGAGGGCGCGGTGCAGGCGGGTGACCAGCGGGGCGCCGAGCAGGCCGCCGACGGCTTCGCCGGCCAGGGCGAGGCCGGTGCCGGCCTCGGAGGTGCCGTGGTTGCGCAGCAGCACCATGACGGCCAGCAGCATCGCGGAGCCGGCCACGTTGAGGGCGACGGCGACCAGCACGGTGGCGCGCAGGGTCGGGTCGGCGAACAGGTACCGCAGCCCGGCGAAGACGGCGCCCTTCTCCTTCCCCTCGTCCGCGCCCGGGGAGCCGGCCTGCTCGGCGTCGGCGGGGTCGAAGCGGACCGCGACGGACGCGCCGAGCGCGGCCGCCGAGGCGAGCACGGTGGCGAGGAAGGGGACGGCGCGGCCGAGGCCGAGCAGCAGGCCGGCCAGTGGCGGCCCGGCCAGTGCCGCGCCGTTGACCCGAAGTTCGTCCTGCGAGAGGGCCTGGCGCAGTTGCTCGGGCGGGACGACGGCGCGCAGGGCGAGCATCCGGGAGGGGCCGCCGTAGGCCATGGTGGCGCCGATGACGGCGGCGGCCAGCAGGGTGTGCGGGACGGTCAGCCGGTGCGCGAGCAGGGCGACGGCGACGCTGAGCGCGGTGACCAGCCGGACGGTGTCGGCGGTGATCAGGATCCGTCGCCGGTCGTACCGGTCGGCGACGGCGCCGCCGTGCAGGCCGAACAGGACGGACGCGCCGAACTGGACGGCGCCGAACGCCCCGGCGAGGGTGGGCGATCCGGTCATGGCGAGCAGCAGCAGCGGGTACGCGGTGTCGGCGATGCAGGTGCCGAGCATGGCGGCGGCGGATCCGGCCCACAGGGTCTGGAACCGGCGGTTGCGGCGCAGCGGCACCACCCCGGACGCCTGCACCGTCGTGGTCGGGCTCTCGGCCACCGTCATCACTCCACCCCGTTCACACATCGGAAACCATTCACGCCTGCGTGAATGCTTGCACGAGCGCGAATGATTGCACAAGGGGTGAACGCTGTGGCTGAATGAGGACGTGGTTGATCAGATGAAGGAGCGCGAGGTCACCGACGTCGCGACGTTGAAGGCCCTCGCCGACCCGCTGCGCCTGGCCGTGCTGGGCGCGCTGATGAAGCGGGATCCGGAGCCGATGTCGGTGAAGGAGATCGCGGCGGACCTCGACGAGGCGCCGACGAAGCTGTACCGGCACGTGAAGCAGCTGGAGCAGACGGGCCTGGTGTTCGTCGCGGAGACCCGGCTCGTCTCCGGGATCGTGGAGAGCCGCTACCGCTCCGCCCAGCAGTCGCTGCGGCTGTCGCCGCAGGTCTACGCGGAGGGCGAGCAGCCGCCGGCCGCGCTGGGCGCGATGCTGGCGGCGATGGACCTGGTGCGGGCCGACTTCCAGCGCAACTTCCTGGCCGGGCGGATCGACCTCACCCCGGCGTCACAGGGCAACCTCCGGCCCAGCAAGTTCGCGCACACCACCACGCGGCTCACCCCGGAGCGGCTGCGCAAGCTGCGCGCCCGGCTGGACGAGGTGCTGGACGAGCTGTTCGCGGAGGAGGAGTCCACCGGGCCGGACACGGTCGAGGTGACGCTGTTCGCGCTGATGTACGCCGTCCAGCCCGCCCCGCAGCAGCCCGCCGAGGACTGACGGACCGTCAGACGTAGCGCTCCAGGATGGAGGACTCGGCGAGCCGGGACAGCCCCTCGCGGACCGAGCGGGCCCGGGTCTCGCCGACGCCCTCCACCGTCTGGAGGTCGTCGATGGACGCGGCCAGCAGCTTCTGCAGGCCGCCGAAGTGGTCGACCAGCCGCTCGATGACGGTGTTCGGCAGCCGCGGCACCTTGGCCAGCAGCCGGTAGCCGCGCGGGGAGACCGCGGAGTCCAGCGACTCGGGGGCGCCGGTGTAGCCGAGCGCCTTGGCGACGGTCTGCAGGTCCAGCAGCTCGGCGTGGGTGAGCGCCTCCAGGTCGTCCAGCACCTCGGCGACGGTGCGGCCCTTCTTGGCGGCGCGGTCCGGGAAGTAGTCACGGACCACGAGCTCGCGCTCCGGCTCGACGCCGGCGATCAGCTCGTCCAGCTGCAGCGACAGCAGGCGGCCGTCGGTGCCGAGTTCCAGCACGTAGCCGGCGATCTCGCCGGCGATCAGCCGGACCATCTCCAGGCGCTGCACGACGGCGGAGACGTCCCGGACGGTGACCAGGTCCTCGATCTCCAGCGCGGACAGCGTGCCGGCCACCTCGTCGAGGCGCAGCTTGTAGCGCTCCAGGGTGGCCAGCGCCTGGTTGGCGCGGGAGAGCACCGTGGTGGAGTCCTCCAGCACCCGGCGGGTGCCGTTCACGTACATCGCGATCAGTCGCATCGAGTGCGAGACCGCGACCACCGGGAAGCCGGTCTGCCGGTTGACCCGCTCGGCGGTGCGGTGGCGGGTGCCGGTCTCGTCGGTGGGGATGTTGGCGTCCGGCATCAGGTGGACGCCGGCCCGGAGGATCTTGGTGATGTCCTTGTCGAGGATCACCGCGCCGTCCAGCTTGCACAGCTCGCGCAGCCGGGTGGCGGTGAACTCGACGTCCAGCACGAAACCGCCCGTGCACAGGGCGTCCACGCTCTTGTCGAAGCCGAGGACGATCAGACCGCCGGTGTTGGCCCGGAGCACCCGCTCCAACCCGTCCCGCAGCGCCGTGCCCGGCGCGACCGCACTGAGGGAAGCCCGCAGCAGGGCCTCCTCGCGGGTGGACTTGTCCGCCCGGTCGATGGCTGCCACGTGACTCCTTGGGCCGACCCGGACCGTGTGGCGCGGCGCCCGACGGTCTGTCTGTTATTACTGCACTTGATGGCAATTAGCAGGTGCAGTCTAACTGCGTGCGGCAGCAACGGGACGAGGGTCAGGCCAGTTCGTCCGAGTCGAGCGGCTCCCAGCCCGCCATCAGCTCGTCCGCGTACGCCGGAACCGGCTCGGCGGCGCGCCCCCGGGCCGGCGTCCGGCCGGCCGGAACGCCCTGCGGCGCGGCGTCCTGACGGGGCTTCGAACGGGGACGGCGGCCGGGGATCGCCCGCAGCGCCTCGCCGATGTCGGAGACCTCCACGACCTTCATGCCCGGCGGCACCTTGCCCGGGTCCGGCGGCACCAGGGCGTGCGTGAACCCGAGCCGGTGGGCCTCGGCGAGCCGCCGCTGCACGCCCGTCACCCGCCGCACCTCGCCGGCCAGGCCGACCTCGCCGATCGCCACCAGGTTGCTCGGCAGCGGCGTGTCGGAGGAGGAGGACGCCACCGCGAGGGCGATCGCCAGGTCCGCGGACGGCTCGGTGAGCTTCACGCCGCCGACGGTGGCGGTGTAGATGTCCTGCTTGCCGAGCTTCACGCCGCCGTGCCGCTCCACCACCGCCAGGATCATCGCGATCCGCGGCGACTCCAGGCCCGAGGTGGTGCGCCGCGGCGAGGGGATCTGCGAGTCGACCATCAGCGCCTGCACCTCCGCCACCAGCGGCCGCTTGCCCTCCAGGGTGACGGTCAGGCAGGTGCCGGGCACCGGCTTGTCACGGCGGGTCAGGAACAGGCCGGACGGGTCGGCGAGGCCCACGATGCCCTCGTCGTGCAGCTCGAAGCAGCCGACCTCGTCGGTCGCGCCGTAGCGGTTCTTCACGCCGCGGATCAGCCGCAGCCGGGCGTGCCGGTCGCCCTCGAAGGACAGCACCACGTCGACCAGGTGCTCCAGCAGGCGGGGGCCGGCGATCTGGCCGTCCTTGGTGACGTGGCCGACCAGCAGGGTCGCCATGCCGCGCTCCTTGGACGCCCGGATCAGCGCGCCCGCCACCTCGCGGACCTGCGCGGGGCCGCCGGGCGCGCCGTCGAGTTCGGCGGAGGCGATGGTCTGCACCGAGTCGAGGATCAGCAGGCTCGGGTTGACCGCCTCGATGTGGCCGAGCACCGCGCCGAGGTCCTGCTCGGCGGCCAGGTAGAGGTGTTCGGAGAGCGCGTTGATCCGGTCGGCGCGCAGCCGGACCTGCCCGGCGGACTCCTCGCCGGTGACGTACAGGGTGCGGTGCCGGTCGGAGGCGGCCTTCGCCGCGACGTCCAGCAGCAGGGTGGACTTGCCGACGCCCGGCTCGCCCGCCAGCAGCACCACCGCGCCCGGCACCAGGCCGCCGCCCAGCACCCGGTCCAGCTCCGGGACGCCGGTGGAGCGGGCGGTGGCCACCTGGCCGTCGACCTGCGCGATCGGCTTCGCGGGCGAGGAGACCGGCCCCGCCGCCGTGGTGCGGATCGGCACCGCGCCGTACTCCTCGACCGTCCCCCAGGCGTTGCACTCGGGGCAGCGGCCGACCCACTTGGGCACCTGGTTGCCGCACTCGGTGCAGCGGTACGCCGGGCGCGGCTTGGCGGAGGTCTTGGTACGGGCAGCCATGCGGGCCACGGTAGCGCCTCGCGCCGACAGCGCCGGGCGGGCGGCGGCCGGACCGTCAACGGCCGGCGTCAACCGGGCGAACAAGGAAGCGGTCCTGTTACCCGAAAGAAGGACAAGCAGCCCAAACCCGCCGGACGGCGGGTTTCGGCTCCCTACCGTCGATGACGTGACCACCGGCCAGCCCCACCCCGTCGACCCGTCCCCGGCCCTGCGGGCCTACGGCGCCTGCGTCGACGGGCTGTTCACCTACTGCCTGTCCGTGCTCTGCGACCACGACGCCGCCACCGCGGCCGCCCTGGAGGTCCGCGACCTCGCCCGGCGCCACGGCGACCGGCTCACCGACCCGGCGCTGCTGCGCGCCTGGCTGTACGCGCTGGCCCGGCACCGCTGCCTGGCCCGGCTGAACGGCCACGGGCCGGCCGCCCCCGCCGCCCCGGCGGCCGCGCCTGGGACGGCCCGCGAGCGGCGCCGCGAACTCGCCTCGCTGGCCTGGCCGGAGGCCGCCGGCACCGACCCCGAACAGCGCGAGGCGCTCGAACTGGCGGTCCGTCACCGGCTGGAGCCCGGCGAGGTCGCGGCGGTCCTCGGCGTCACCCCCGAGGACGCGGCCGCGCTGCTGGACGCCGCCTGCGCCGAGGTCGGCCGGACCAGGACGGCCCTGCTGGTGCTCGGCGTCGGCTCCTGCCCCGAACTGGCGCAGCTCGGCGGGGTCGGCGCGGAGTCCTGGCGCGGCTGGGTGCTCGGCCCGGCGCTGCGCCGCGAACTGGTGCAGCACCTGGCGGACTGCCCGACCTGCCGGGGCACCGCCGAGCGGGTCGGCGGCGGGCTCCCGCCCGGCCCGGCCGGGCTGCCGGGCCTGCCGCTGCTGACCGCGCCCGCCCGGCTGCGCCCGGCCCGCCGGCGGCGGGCGGCACCGCGTTCCTGTCCGGCGCGGCGGCCGGGCGGCGGGCCGCGCAGGGCCTGGCCGGCGGCGAGCCGCAGTTCGACCGGCGCGGCTTCCCCCGGCACCGGGTGGTCGCCCCGGCCCGCGGTTCGGCGGTCCGGCAGCGGATGGTGACCACGGGCGTGCTGGCCGCGGTGCTGGCCGCGCCGGTGGTGGCGCTGTGGAGCGCGCACCGGGACGGCGGCGCGGACGACCGGGCGGCGGCGGTGTCCTCGGTGCGGGTGGACGAGCCGACGGACCGTCAGGCGTCCCAGGGCGCGGCGGCGGCGCTGCCGGCCGCGGTCAGCTCCCTGCAACTGGCGGGCGCGGTGGCCGCAGAAACGTCCCTGCCGACGGTTCAGGGCCAGGCGGTGCCGGTGCCGCTGCGCAGCCTGCCCCGGCCGTCCGGCCCGGCGCCGACCGCCGCACCCGTCGCCCCGGCCGCCCGGGACCAGTTGACCGTGGAGGCCGGCGAGTACGGCAACCGCACCGTACTCACCCTGACCAACTCCGGTGGCAGCGCGCTGACCTGGCACGCCGTGCTGGACGTCGACTGGCTGCGGCTCTCCCGGGACTCCGGCACCCTCGCCCCCGGCCAGCGGATCACCGTCACCGTGACGGTCGACGAGACCCGCGCCCCGCAGCGCCGGTGGACGGCGCACCTGGCGCTGCCGCCGTCCACCGCCGTGGTCACCCTGGAGGGCGGCACCGACCACCGCGGCCTGCCCACGCCGACGCCCGCGACGCCCACACCCACGCCCACGCCCACGCCCACGTCGTCCCCGGCCCCGGACCCGTCCTCGTCCCCGTCCCCGTCGCCTGGCGGTCCGTCCCCGAGCGGTTCGGCGAGTCCGAGCACGGGGCCCGATCCCTCGCCCTCCGCCTCCGCCTCCGCCTCCGCCGGGAGTTCGTCACCGGGTGGGCCCGCGGACGGTCCGGGCCCCTCCTGAGGGCACGTCAGTCGATCCGGCGTCAGCGCGGCCGGATCGGCGGGAGGCGGTAGGTGCCGTCGAGGACCGCCTCCTGCGGCTGGTACATCCGGACCATCGGGCGGAAGCCGGAGGACGGGGTGGGCAGCCAGTTGGCGAACTCGTCGGCGTCGGTGGGCTGCCGGTGCTGGAGGTAGAGGGTCAGCGAGCCGTCGGGGGCGCGCACCAGGCCGGGGGTGCGGTCGCCGACCGAGAAGCGGTCGATGTCGTTGGGGACCAGCAGGTACTCCGGGGTGTCGTACATCGTCACCGACCAGAACGCGCCGACCGGCGGCGGCTGTTCGAAGCGCAGCGTGTAGGAGCGGGCGCCGTCCAGCGGGTGGCCGTCGGCGTCGTGGTAGGTGGTGGCGTAGGCGGCCTCGTAGGCGTGGTTGCCCCACAGGGCGGTGCGGGCGGCGACGGCGCGGGTCAGGTAGGTGGCGCGGCGGTCGGCGACCTTCCACTGCTGCTCGTCGCGGGTGCCGGGGCCGAGGAAGTCCAGGTTGTAGTCGAACAGGTGCAGGTTGGCGGTCCATTCGCCGGTCGGCTCGACGGTGCCGATGCTCGCCGCCTCCACCCGTTCGCGGCCCGCCGCCAGGCCCTTGGCGAGCGTCTGCGCCCAGTCGGCGGGGCCGTCCAGGTAGGGGGAGCGGCCGCGGTCGAGCAGGCCGATCGGGGCGAAGCGGTGCTGGAACTCGGCGTCGGCGGGGCCGGGCGGGAACGCCGTCATCCACACCCGCAGCCGTTCCAGGAAGCCCAGCGCCTCGGGCACGTCGGTGTCCGGTTCGGGCAGTCCGGCGAGTTCCCGGCCCTCCTCGACCGGGGTGAGCGTCAACTGCCGCTGCAACTCCCGTACCCGGGGCAGGTCCTCGGGTCCGGTGCAGGCGTGGCGGGCCGCGATCGCCGCCACCGCCGTCGGCGCGGTGATCACCGGGACGCCCTCGGGCGGGGTGCCGCGCCAGTGCGGCGGGGCGATCAGCCAGGTCTGCTCGGCGGTGCCGGAGGAACGGCGGCCCACGTAGGCGAAGTTGTTGGTCCACGCGTCGATGAACTGCAGCACGTAGTAGGCCCCGGCGCTGTCCGGGACGTGCAGCAGCAGCGGGCCGCCGGACAGGTCGAGCGGGGCCACCGAGTACACCGTGTCGTTGTTCACGGAGACGAAGTGCGAGTCGGGGGTGGCCAGTTCGGCGGCGTGCCCGAAGGTGTTCCAGCCGGTCGGGCCGATCGATCCCATGCCGCGCCGGTGGATGGTGTCCACCATGGTCAGGTCGGCGACCAGCGGGTAGCCGTACACGAAGGCCTCGGCGGCCAGCATCTCGGGCGTGGCGTCAGCCATCGCGAACGTCCTTTCCTGCGGCGGGTTCGGCGGGGAGCGGCCCGGGCCGGCCGCCCCCTCCCGACAAAAGGGATCATTCAGACACACCGGTACACCGGGGATGCTATGCGGCGCTCCCCCGCCCGCCGCCCCCGACGCTCCGACGGACCGTCAGCGGGCGTCCGGTCGGCCGAGTTCGACTCCGCGCCCGCGCCGGGACGGGCTCTGCCGGTAGCGAAGAATGCGGACGGGCGGCGGTCCGACCGGACACGCTGCTCCCATGGACATCCTTCTGCTCGGCGGCTCCAAGTTCCTCGGCCGCGCCTACGCCGCGGAGGCGCTCGCCCGCGGCCACCGCGTCACCACGTTCAACCGTGGCGTCAGCCGCGCCGACCTGCCCGGCGTGGAGGCCGTCCACGGCGACCGCACCTCGCTCGACGACCTGCACCGCCTGGTCGACGGCCGCCGGTGGGACGCGGTCGTCGACACCTCCGGCCAGCAGCCGCACGACGTCGCCACCGCCGCCCGCCTGCTGCGCGACCGCGCCGGGCACTACGGCTTCGTCTCCTCCATCCACGCCTTCGCCGACTGGCCCGCCCTCCCCGTCGACGCCGACTCCCCCACCCACGAGTGCGCCGGCGACGTCGGCCCGGACCAGCCGTTCGCCAACGCCCTCAAGGCGGGCTGCGAACGCGCCCTGCTCGACAACTTCGGCCCCGCCGCGATCCTCAACTGCGGCCTGCTGATCGGCCCGCACGAGCCGATCGGCCGCCTCCCCTGGTGGCTCGACCGGATCGCCCGCGGCGGCCGCGTCCTCGCCCCCGGCGCCCCCGGGAACCCGCTCAGCCTGATCGACGCCCGCGACTTCGCCGCGTTCGGCCTCGACCTCGCCGAACAGCGCGCGACCGGACGGTTCGTCACCACCTCGCCCGTCCGCTCGGCGACCATGGGCGAGCTCCTCGACGCGTGCCGCGCCGCGACGGGCTCCGACGCCGAGTTCGTCTGGACCTCCGACGAGACCCTGCTCGCCGCCGAGGTCGCGCCCTGGGTCGAACTCCCGCTCTGGGCCCCCGTCGCCGACGGCTGGCACGGCACCTGGAACGCCGACCCCACCACCGCGATCACCGCCGGCCTGCGCATCCGGCCGCTCGCCGAGACCGTCCGCGACACCTGGACCTGGCTCCAGGACGGCGGCCGCGAGGACGTCGCCTACCGCCAGCTCGACACCCCGCTGGGCATCGACCCGGCCAAGGAGGAGGCTCTGCTCGGAGGTTGACGGCACGGCCGGGTGCGGACTCCGGGGCGCGAGGGGGCGCCTCCCCGCGCGTCCCGCCTTCGCGCTCTCAGTACGTGCGCCGGGTGACCAGTTCCGCCAGCGCGAGCAGCTCGTCGGTGCGCTCCGGGTCCGGGACGGCCACCGCCAGGTGGCTGATCGCGGTGGCCATCCGCTCGCAGCTCTCGCCCTGCGCCCAGGCGCGGCCGCCCGCGCGGTCGACGGCGTCGGCGGCGGCGGCCAGCTCCGCGGGGCTGAGCGGGCGGCCGGAGGCGTACAGCGCGGCGAGTTCCGCGCCGTCCGCGCCGCCGGCGGTGAGCGCGTGGACGACGGGGAGGGACTTCTTGCGGGCGGCGAGGTCCGCGCCGACCGGCTTGCCGGTGATCGCGGGGTCGCCCCAGATGCCGATCAGGTCGTCGATCAGCTGGAAGGCGAGTCCGATCTCGCGGCCGAAGGCGTCCATCGCGTCGGCGGTGGCGGCGTCCGCGCCGGCGTAGAGCGCGCCGAGTGCGCACGCGCAGCCGAGCAGGGCGCCGGTCTTGCTCTCGGCCATGGCGAGGCATTCGGCGAGGGTGACCTGGTCGCGCTGTTCGAAGGAGCAGTCGGCCTGCTGTCCGGCGCAGAGTTCGACCACGCAGTCGGCGAGGCGGCGGACGGCGGCGGGAGCGGCGGGGTGGGGGTCCTCGGCGAGGACGCGGAGGGCCAGCGAGTGCATGGCGTCGCCGGCCAGGATGGCGCCGGTGGTGCCGAACACCCGCCAGGCGGTCGGCCGGTGACGGCGCGTGTGGTCGCGGTCGAGGACGTCGTCGTGCAGCAGGGTGAAGTTGTGGACGAGCTCGACCGCGGCGGCGGCGCGGACGGCGTCCTGCGGGCGGCCGCCGACGGCCTGGGTGGCGGCGAGCACCAGGGCGGGGCGGATCGCCTTGCCGGAGCCGGCGGCGCTGGGGGCGCCGTCGGCCTCCAGCCAGCCGAGGTGGTAGCCGGCGATCTGCCGCATCGAGTCCGGGAGGGAGTCCACGGCGGCCCGCAGCGCGGGATCGACCACGGCGCGGGCCCGGCCGAGCAGGGCGAGGGCCTCCGCGGTGTCGCGGGCGCCCTCGACGACGGCGGTGTCCTCGTCGTGGTGCTCGCGTTCGGACACGGTGATGGCCATGCTGAGTCCTCCCCCTCGGGCCCGCCCCGGTGCGGGGCGGGGCGGATCTCCGCGCGGGCCGAGTGCCGGCGCGGCGGACGGGCGGGCCCGGGACGGCGGGCCCGCCCGGCGGTCAGTCGTGCCAGTTCGCGACGTCCACGTTCTCCAGCACGCCGATGGCGTCCGGGACGAGGATCGCGGCGGAGTAGTAGGCGCTGACCAGGTAGGAGATGACCGCCTTCTCGTCGATGCCCATGAAGCGGACGTTCAGGCCGGGCTCGACCTCGTCGGGCAGCTTGCCGGGACGCAGGCCGATCACGCCCTGGTTGTCCTCGCCGACGCGCATCGCCAGGATCGAGGTGGAGCCGTTCACCACCGGGATCTTGTTGCAGGTGAAGATCGGGACGCCGCGCCAGCTCTGCACGGTCTTGCCGTCGACCTGCACGGTCTCGGGGTACAGGCCGCGGCGGTTGCACTCGCGCCCGAAGGCGGCGATCGCCTGCGGGTGGGCGAGGTAGAACTTGGTGCTGCGGCGGCGGCAGAGCAGCTCGTCCATGTCGTCGGGGGTGGGCGGGCCGGAGTGGGTCTGGATCCGCTGGCCGTACTCGGCGTTGGTCAGCAGACCGAACTCCGGGTTGTTGATCAGCTCGTGCTCCTGCCGCTCGCGCAGCGCCTCGACGGTCAGCCGCAACTGGTGCTCGGTCTGGTCCATCGGCTTGTTGTAGAGGTCGGCGACCCGGCTGTGCACCCGCAGGACGGTCTGCGCGACGCTCAATTCGTATTCGCGCGGCTTGAGTTCGTAGTCGACGAAGGCGCCGGGCAGTTCGTGCTCGCCCTCGTGGCCGGCGGACATCCCGATCTCCGCCTCGCCCTTGCGGTTCTGCGGCAGCCGGGAGTCGGCGATGTGGGCGAGGATCTGGTCGCGCAGTGCCTCGGAGCGGTCGGCCAGCTCCTGGAAGGCCGGCCAGGACAGCACCATGACCGTTCCGGCGGTGGCGGCCTTGACGCTGTAGGGCCAGCGGCGGTCCGCGACGGTGAGCGCCTCGTCGCCGATGTGGTCGCCGTCGGCGAAGGTGCCGAGCACGGTGGCGTCGCCGTACCGGCCGGTGCCGATCTTGTCGACCTTGCCGTGCGCGACCAGGTAGACCTCGTCGATCTCGCGGCCCTGCTCGATCAGCAACTCGCCCGCCGCGAAGTCCCGTTGGACGAAGCGGCCGGCCAGCTCGGTGAGCAGCTCGTCGTCCTCGAAGCCGCGCAGCACCGGCACCTCGCGCAGCGTGGGCGGCACCACCGCCACCTGGCGGCCGGTCTGCACGAAGGCCACCCGACCCCGGCCGACGGCGTACGACAGCCGCCGGTTGACCCGGTAGGTGCCGCCGGAGACGTCCACCCAGGGCAGGGCGCGGAGCAGCCAGCGGTTGCTGATCTCCTGCATCTGCGGGGCGGACTTGGTGGTCGACGCGAGGTTCTTGGCGGCCGCCACCGAGAGGCTGCTCTGCGGCCTCGACTGGGGAATTCCGGCGGTGGTTTCGGTCGTCATTTCCGAGGGACCTCGTGATCACGTCGACGGCGGTGGGCGGCAACCATGCTGACGGTCGGTCAGGTAACTCGGCAATCACTCGTGCGGGTGATTCAGGTGTGCGAGCTGAATAGTGCGACCAGCGCACCGGGTCGATCATCGTTCGATCCCCAAGAGCCTTCCGACCGGCTTCCGCACGCCCCCGCGGACGCCTCCCGAACGCCCCGTCCGACCCCGGTTCGAGGGGTCCGCGCAGTTCACCGCCCCGTTGTTCGAATCACCCCGGAACAGCGCTAAGGTGGCCCCCTCACCGCATGGTGACCGCCGCCACAGCGCAGGCGAACCGGTCGGTGACCTCCCATCGGCACGCCCTTCTCCAGGGAGACCTTCCGTGACCGCGCCCGTCCGCGTCTGGCTCAACCGCACCTACGCCGAGAACGTCTTCTTCATCGAGCTGCTGCGGGCCGCGCCGCGCCCGGTGCACGTCCTGGCGACCCACGCCGACGCCGATTCGCCGGTGCTCGCCGCCGCCGACCTCGGACTGCTGGAACCGGACCGGCTCTCCGCCGAGAGCTACGTGGAATTCGCGCTGGAGTTCTGCGCCCGCCACGACGTGGACGTGTTCCTGCCCCGCCTCCACCAGCTGGCGATCTCGCTGCGCCGCCGCGAGTTCGAGGCCCTCGGCACCGCGCTGATCTGCCCGCCGGCGCCCGCGATAGCCCTGTTCGACAGCAAGGCCGAGGGCTACCGCGCCCTCGACACGGCCGGCCTGCCCACCCCGCTGTGGCGGCACGCCGACACCGCCGCCCAACTGCTGCTCGCCGTCGAGGAGATCGAGGCCACCGGCGCGCAGGCCTGCCTGAAGCCCGCGAGCGGCGCCGGCGGCGAGGGCTTCCGGATCCTCACCCGCGAGCCGTTCACCCTCCGCCGGCTCGCCGGGTACGTCGACGCCCGGGTCCAACTCGACCAGGTGCTGGCCGCGCTGCGCACCTCCACCGCCCCCGCCGACCTGCTGGTGATGCCGTACCTGAACGGCCCCGAGGTGTCCGTGGACTGCCTCGCCGACCAGGACGGGCGACTGCTGGCCGCCGTCGGCCGCACCAAGCAGGGGCGCCGCCGCAGCTTCACCGTCGACCCCCGCTACCTGGAGCCGGCCCGCCGCCTGGTCGAGCAGTTCGGCGTCGGCCACCTCTCCAACGTCCAGTTCCGGCACGAGCCGGACGGCCGCCCCGTGGTCCTCGACATCAACACCCGCCCGTCCGGCGGCCTGCACCAGCTCCGGCTCTGCGGACTCAACCTGCCCGCCGCCGCGCTCGAACTCGCGCTCGGCGGAAGCCCGTTGCTGCCCGCCGTGGACGAACTCGCGCTCGGCGAGTACACCCTGGTGTCCGGCATCCAGGCGGTCCTGCCGCGACAGGCCGCGGCGCCGGCGCTGGAGCGGATCGGCGGCAGCCTGCTGCCCGCCGCCGTCACGCTGTAGCCGTCTCCGCCCCGCCGCTCAGTCCGTCGGCCCGGACCAGTCCAGGGTCGGCGGCAGCACCCCCTCCAGGGTGAGCAGCCACCGCTTCACCTCCACCCCGTGCCACGCCCCGCCGAACCCGCCCAGGCCGTCCGCCGCCACCACCCGGTGGCACGGCACCAGCAGCGGCAGCGGATTGGCCCCCATCATCTGTCCCACCGTCCGGGCCGGCACCCCCGGCTCGTTCAGGCCCTCGAACACCCCGCTACGGGCGGCGAGTTCGCCGTACGTCACGGTGCGGCCGTAGCCCACCTCCGTCAACAGGCAGCGCAGCACGGTCAGATGCGGCCCCGAGGCGAACCGCCAGTCGATCGGCAGCCCCAACTCCCGCCGCCTGCCCGCGAAGTACTCCCCCACCCGGGCCTCCACCAGCGTCCGCTTCCGCGCGTCCCCGCACTCCGGAACCCCCACCGGCCGCCCCGCGAACACCTCCCCGGCGTACGTCACCGCCGCCACCCCGTCCGCCGTCACCCCGAACCGCATCGCCCCACTCGGCAACGGCGTCTCCACGGTCACCCACGACAGCTCCATCCCCCCAACCTATCCACCCGCCCCCACCCGCAGCACCCGCTTCCGGACAGCCTCCGCCACGAACGAACGCCGCGCCCGGAGCGCCTGCGGCGCAGTGGAGCGCAGGACCGCTCCCGGCTGCGACCTGCCCAGCCTCCGCCACACCTCGCCCCTCGCGCCGCGGGCGGGCCGCCCCCGACCGGCTTCCACTCCCTGCCCGCCGCAGGCACCACCCCCGGACACGACCTCGCGCCGCAGGCGGCCACTCGTGGGTGGGGCGCTGCGGCGCGAGAGACGGGGCTGTCAGAGGTGGTCGTGGAGGTAGGCGGCGAGGTTGCGGGACCAGGTGGCGAGTTCGGCGCGGTCCGGGGGGTCGCCGCCGGAGAGGGTGGCGAGGGCGGTGGCGGGGAGTTGGCCGGTCGCGGCGAGGTCGGAGAGGCCGGACAGCACGGCGGTGAGCCGCTTGGCGTCCTCGTGGCTGAGCATCACGAGCGCGTCGGTGTGGCTGATGGTCATGGAACCGGGCATCGCGTTCTCCTGGGTTCGGGCCCCCGGTGTCCCCCTCCGTCCACCGTACGACCGGTGCGGCGGGCCCGCGCGGGTGCGCCGCTCGCCCGTTCGGCGCGTCCGGATGGCCCGGCCCGGTGGGGCGACGGACGGTCGGAGGACGTGTGTCCGGTGAGCAGGGGAGCGCAGATGGCAGAGCAGGCCGCCGGTCCGTCGGGGGCGCCCGGGATCCGTGCGCTGCTGCGCAGTCCGGGGTACGGGCGGCTGTTGCTGGTCTCGGCCCTGGTGGGGGTGCCGGTCTCGTTGGCGGCGTTCGGTTTCGTCGGCCTGGAGCACGAGCTGCAGCACTGGGTGTGGAAGTCGGCGCCGGAGGCGCTGGGGTACGGGCGGGCGCCGTGGTGGTGGCCGTTGCCCGCGCTGGCGTTGGCGGGTCTGCTGCTGGCGCCGATCGTCACCCGCATGCCGGGTCGGGGCGGGCACACGCCGGTGCTGGGGTTGGGCGGGCCGCCGACGCTGCCGGCGGAGGTGCCGTCGGTGGTGCTGGCGGCGTTGGCGGCGCTGCCCCTGGGTGTGGTGCTGGGTCCGGAGGCGCCGTTGATGGCGTTGGGCAGTGGTCTGGCGCTGCTGGCGGTGGGGCGGGCTCGGCCGACGACGAGTCCGCTGCTGGCGCCGATGCTGGGTGCGGCGGGGTCGACGGCGGCGATCTCGACGATCTTCGGGAGTCCGCTGGTGGCGGCGGTGATGATGCTGGAGGCGGCGAGTCTGGGCGGGGCCCAGCTGACGCTGCTGCTGTTGCCGTGCCTGCTGGCGTCGGGGTGGGTGCGCTGGTGTTCACCGGGTTCGGCCATTGGACGGGTCTGTCGATCGGGGCGTTGAGCCTTCCGGTGGTGCCGAAGGCGTCGCTGCCGGACGCGGGGGACTTCCTGTGGGGGGTGCCGCTGGCGGTGGCGGTGGCGGTGGTGTGGTCGCTGGTCAGACGCTGGGCCACCGGTTCGCGGCGTTCACGGCGGAGCGCACGGGGGTGCGGACGGTGATCTGCGCGGTGCTGGTGGGTCTGTGCGTGACGGGGTACGCGGTGGCGACGGGCCGGTCGCCGGAGGAGGCGGCGCTGTCGGGGCAGGCGACGCTGGCGCAGCTGGCGGGGGATCCGCAGGCGTGGTCGGTGGGGGCGCTGCTGGCGCTGGTGGTGTTCAAGGGGTTG
>NZ_KK853997.1:3650568-3727092 GCF_000696185.1 Kitasatospora cheerisanensis KCTC 2395
GCGGTGCGGCGGCGACCCGGCTGCCGGTGACGAGTTCGGTGCTGGCGGCGTTGCTGCTGGGCGGTGAGGCGGCGGATTCGCTGCCGCTGCTGATCGTGTGCGCGGTGGCGGCGTTCCTGACCGCGACGCTGGTGCACCGGGCGGCGGGGGACCAGTCGCAGGGCCGGTCGGCGCCGGCCGGTACGACCGGCTGATCATCAGGCGTCGGCCGTCGGCGGCACGGTTTTGCGTCAAAACCGTGAACGCGCGTCGAACCGGTCGTGGACTCCCGTCGCACGGGTCACACGACTGCCGTCCCGCCGCCCGGGACCAGTAGTGTTCATCGTTTTCACTGCTGAAACCTGGGGCTCCCCGGCCGGGCGGGAAATGGACACCGTGCGCACCCTGCCGACCCGGCCGGGACAACGCCCGTCGGGGGTCGAACCGCAGGTGGCGGGGGCCGTCGCGGCGGGCAGCGGGCATATGCCGACAGGTTGGCCAGGACGGCACTCACCACATCGTGGGAAGCCGGGAAAAAGTTGGCCTCGTCGCCGACCGCGGACCCTCGTCCGGGGCCGGCGTCGGCCGGGACACCGTTCCGGCCGGACCGACGAGCCCTCAGGAGGGGAAAATGCGCACCGAGATCCTCGTGCAGCAGGACACCGACCTCGACCTCGACCTCCGCATCGCGGAGGTCTCGGAGCAGACCCAGGAGTTCGGCCAGGGCACCTACACCTCGCCGAGCAGCTACGCCATCGGCACCCGCTGCCCGATCTGCTGCTGACGACGCGTCGGTAGACCACGTGCGCGGGGCGGGCTGCGGCCCGCCCCGCGCTCTTCGTTCCCCCCACCGCCTGCGACCTTGAGGGACACCACGAACGTGCGAGCAGAGCAGGACCTGTTCGAGGTCCGCGAGCCGGTGCTGGTGCGGATGGCCAGCACGCCGCGGACCGGCGCCGAGGCCCGGATCGACCCGGACGACCCCGCCCCGGGGGCGCGCCGGCTGGCCGCCGACCCGCTGCTGCGGCAGGCCGTCGAGGTCGCCAGCGGCAGCCTCGCACTCAGCCTGCAACGCCTGGGCGAGCCGGACGGCGCGGCCGCGCTCGGCCGCAAACGGACCGTCAGCGCGGCCCGGACGCTGACCCGTTACGCCCGCCGCTCGGGCGGCCGGCCCACCCCGTTCGGGCTGTTCGCGGGCGTCGGCCGGGCCCGGTTCGGGGCGGCCGCGAAGTCCTCGCCGGTCGGGGCCGGCCAGCTGCGGGTGCGGCTGGACGGCGGCTGGCTGCACCGCCGGGTGCTGGCCTGGCTGGCCGTGCCGGAGGTCCGCCGCCGGGTCGAGGTGGTGCTGGACGACCTGTCGGTGCTGCGCGACGGCCGGCTGCTGCGGCACACCGGCGAGCGCGAGGTCTCGGTGCGGGACAACGCGCTGGTCGCCCGGGTGCGCGAGCTGGCGGCCCGGCCGGTCGGCTACGCCGCGCTGCTGGCCGATCTGACGGAGCGCTTCCCGCAGCTGCCGGCCGAGCGGATCGACGGGGTGCTGGCCGGACTCGTCCAGCACGGCTTCCTGCTGACCTCGCTGACCCCGCACCGGATCGACGACGCGCTGCTGGCGCGGATCGAGTCCGCCGTCGACGGGGCGGTGCCCGGCGCCGCGGAGGGGCTGCGGGCCGTCCGGGCCGCAGCGGCCGCCCACGAGCGGGACCGGCCCGGCGAGGGTCTGGCGTCCTGGCGGGCGCTGCTGGGCGAGGTGCGGGCGCTGGATCCGGCCGACCGGGCCGGCGAGCGGCCGCCCGTCCAGGTGGACCTGCGGATGCCCGCGGACCTGGTGCTGCCGGAGGCGATCGGCGAGGAGGTGCGCCGGTACGCCGCCGCGATCTGGGCGATCACGCCCGAGTGGACCACCCTGGAGCACCTGCGGGACTACCGCGAGCGGTTCATCGAGCGCTACGGCACGGCGAGCGCCGTCCCGCTGGGCGACCTGGCGGACCCGCACCGCGGGCTCGGCCTGCCGCCCGAGTACGGCGGCGCGCTGCCCGCGCACTCGCGGTCCGGGCCCGGTGACGACGCCGACCGGCCGCGCCGCAACGCGGTCGCCGAACTCGTCCAGCAGGCCGTCCTGTCGGGCCGTGACGTGGTGCTGGACGACGCCGACATCGCCCGCCTCGCGGACGCCGCCGGCCACCGGCCGGGCGACACCCGTCCGCCGCGCACCCTGGAGCTCTGCTTCCAGGTGCTCGCCGACTCCACCGCCGCGCTCGACCGCGGCGAGTTCCTGCTGCTCGGCAGCCCGCACATCGGCTCCTGGACGGCCGGCGCCACCGCCGGCCGGTTCGCCGACCTGGCCGGCCTGACCGACGGCCTGGCCGCGCTGGCCGCCGGGCCCGCCGAGGACGGGGTGCTGCCCGTCCAGGTCGAGCTGGCCCCGCGCGACCCGCGGTCGCTGAACATCGTCCAGGTGCCGCGGCTGCTGCCGCACCGGCTGCCGATCGGGGTGCCCGCCGACCGGGACGACCCGCACTGCCTGGACTGGCGCACCCTGCTGGTCGCCGCCGGCGAGGACGGGCTGCGCCTGCTGCACCCGGCGACGGGCCGTCAGGTCGTCCCGGTGTTCCCGCACATGCTCGCCCTGGACGCGCAGGCCCCGCCGGTCGCCCGCTTCCTGTCCGAACTGGCCGCGGCCCGCCCCCGGGTGTGGTCCGGCTGGGACTGGGCGGGCCTGGACACCCTGCCGTACCTGCCCGCCGTCCGCTACGGCCGGGTGCTGACCACGCCGCGCCGCTGGCTGCCCGGCCGCCGCCTGCGCGACGCCGCCCGCACCGCCGGCCCGGCCGCCTGGGCGCAGGGCCTGCGCGAGTGGCGCGAGCGCTACCGGGTGCCCGACCGGCTGCAGATCGCCAGCAACGACCGGATGTTCCCGATCGACCTGCGGGAGAGCTGGGACGCCGAGCTGCTGCGTGCCGAACTCACCGCCCCCGAACCGCGGTTCCAGCTCTTCCAGGACCTCACCGCGGACGGCGCCGGCCTCGGCTGGAACCACGGGCACAGCACCGAGATCGTCGTCCCGCTGTTCCGCGCCCCGGCGCGGAAGCCCGCCGACGACCGCCCGCCGCTCGCCAGGTCCGCGCTGCGCCTCGCCCCGACGGGCGTCCACCTGCCGGGCGAGGACTGGCTGTTCGCCAAGCTGTACGCCGACCCGTCCGCCCACGAGACGCTCCTCACCGAGCACCTGCCCGCGCTGCTCGCCGACCTCGGGGACGACATCGACCGCTGGTTCTTCCTGCGCTACCGCGACCCCGAACCGCACCTGCGGCTGCGCCTGCACGGCGACCCGGCGGCGCTGGCCGGCCGGGTGCTGCCCGCCCTCGGCCGGCACGTCCGCGCCCTGATCGGGCGCGGCGCGCTGCGCACCATGGCGCTGGACGTGTACCGGCCGGAGACCGACCGGTACCTCGGGCCGGACGCCCAGCAGGCCGCCGAGGAGCTGTTCCTGACGGACAGCCGATCCGCGGTCGTGCAGTTGCAGGCCCGCCGCGCCGGGGCCGCCGCGGTGCCGGACGAGGTGCTGGCCGCCGTCGGCCACGCCGTGCTGCTGGACTCGCTCGGCGACTGGGACTGGTGCCGCTGGGCCGACCACCTGTTCGACAAGAGCCCCGACCACCAGGTCTACCAGCGCCACCGCGCCCTGACGGACCGGCTGATCCGCCCCGGCGACGCCGCCCGGCACGCCGCCGACCTGCTCGGCGTCCCCGCCCTGGCCACGCTCTGGACGGACTCCCCCGCCCCGCGCGCGTTCGGCCGGCTGCTGCTGGCCGCACCGGAAGCCGACCGCGACGAGGCCCTGATGTCGCTGCTGCACATGCGCCACAACCGCCTGTTCGGCATCGACCCGGCCGCCGAGGCCCGCGGCTACGCCGTGCTGCGCGGCGCCGCCCGCGCCCTGCTGGGCCGCCGTGCCCACTCCCGGGACGGGTCATGACGGCCCGTCACCCCCTCTCTACCCCGGAGCTGCCGATGACCGTCACCGAACCGAGCGGAGCGACCTCGCACCGGGCCGGACTGCGCGAGGCGGCCGGAGCGGTGTCCGACCGGATCCTCGACCGGCTCGCCGACCCGGCCGCCACCATCGCCGCCACCCGGATCCCGGCGGAGGCCGCCGACGACGGCGTACCGGAAGGGGTGTGGGCCGAACTGACGCTCGGCAGCGGCAGCCCCGGCCTGTCGCTGGCCTTCAGCGGCGGCGCCCGGCCCGGCACCGACCGGGCGGCCCGGGCGCACGGCTGGCTCGCGGTCGCCACCCGGGCCGCCGCCGACGGCGACACCACGCCCAGCGGGATCTTCAAGGGGCCGGGCGCGCTGGCGTTCGCCGTGCTGGCCGCCAACCGCGCCACCGGCGGCTACACCACCGCCCTGCACCGGCTCGACGCCTACCAGCGGCAACTGGTGCGCACCGCGCTCCCCGCCGTGCCGGACGGCCCGCTGACCACCATCGGCCACTACGAGGTGGTGCGCGGCATGACCGGCGTCGGCCGGTACCTGCTGGCCCGCGCCGAGACCTGCGGCGAGGAACTGGAACACGTCCTCGGCTACCTGATCGAACTGGCCCGCGGCGACACCGCGCACCGCGGCGGGCGCGTCCCGCGCTGGTGGTCGCTGGACGCCCCGCGGATCGGCTCCGAGCACCTGCTCCCCGACGGCCACCTCAACCTCGGCCTGTCGCACGGCGTCGCCGGCCCGCTGATGCTGCTCGCCCTCGCCTGGCGCGACGGCATCCGGCTGCCCGGCCACCGGGAGGCGCTGGAGAGCGCCGCCGGACTGCTCACCCACTGGGCGGTGCGCGACCAGCACGGCCCGTACTGGCCGGGCTACCTCGACCTCACCGAGTACCTGGCCGGCCCCGACGCCTACGACAAACCCCCGAGCTGGCCGTCCTGGTGCTACGGAGCACCCGGCGTCTCCCGCGCCCTCCAGGTCGCCGGGGCCGCCCTCGACCGCCCGGACTGGACGGCCACGGCCCGCGCCTCGGTGGAACGGCTGCTGACCGTCCCGCTCGACGACTGGGGCATCACCGACCACGCCCTGTGCCACGGCTGGGCCGGCGCCCTGCACCAACTCGGCCGCCTGAACGAGGACTTCGCCGACCCGCGGATCGAACGGCGACGGGACCTGATCGCCGCCCGGCTGGTCGACGCCTTCGACCCCGATGCGCCGTTCGGCCTCCGCTTCACCATGACCGCCAGGCCGTTCGCCTCGGACGTCTCCGGCTACCTGGACGGCGCCGCCGGCGCCGCGCTCGCCCTGGACTCGTACGCGTCCGGCGGCACCCCGCACGACTGGGACATGCCGCTGCTGCTGTCCTGACCTCAGTGCGCGCGTCGACGCGGCGTCCCTGTAAGGGACTTCATCAGGACGTCGACCCGGACCGCCGCGCGCGTCGGAGCTGCCGGACGGGGCCGGACGGGGCGCCCGACCGGGCTCCGGGCTCCGGGCTCCGGGCTCCGGGCTCCGGGCTCCGGGCTCCGGGTGCCGGGCTCCGGCCTCCGCGCACGCGTCGGAGCGGCACCCGTCCCCCCGCACGGGTGCCGCTCCGGAGGCGCCCAGCACGGCGGTGTTCCCCCCTCCGCCGTCCTGCGCTTCGCCGCCCCGGGCCGTGCGCGGAGCAGCGCGGGCACAGCCGGGGTCGGCGGGTCGCGGGCCGGTCGCCGGCGGGTGCCGGCCCACTGGTTCGGGCCGCAGGTCCGGTGTCCCACCCCGGTGCGTCCCGATGAACACAGCCTGGGGTGGGCCGATAACCGGCAGCTAACATCTCCCTCACGTGCACCGGCGGGAGTCGGAGGGGACCTGCACGCGTCATCACGGGGAGCACAGGGGTGAGGTTCGGCCTGCTCGGCAGTCTGCTGGCGCACGACGGGGAACGGGACTGCCCGGTCCGCGGCCCCAAGGCCCGCGCCCTGCTCGCCGTCCTGCTGCTGCACGCCAACCGCCCCGTGTCGCTCGACCGCCTCACCGACACCCTGTGGGGCGCCCACGGCCCCGCCACCGCCGAGGCCTCACTGCGCAACCTGGTCGCCCGGCTGCGCCGCGCCCTCGGCGACGAGCCCGGGCACCGCCTGCGGGCCGTCCCCGGCGGCTACCGGCTGGACGTCGCCGAGGACGAACTGGACACCCTCCGCTTCGACCGGGCCGTGCACCGGGCCCGCGCCGCCCACCAGGCCGGGGACCTGCCGCAGGTGCTCGCCGAGACCGCCGCCGCCCTGGAGCTGTGGCGCGGCGACCCGCTGGCCGACGTCACCGAACCGGCCGCCGGGCACGCCGCCCAGCTCGAACAGTGGCGGGAGAGCCGGCTGCAGGCCCTGGAGTGGCGCTTCGACGCCGAACTGCGCCAGGGCCGCCCGCACGGACTGATCGCCGAACTCACCGCCCTGACCGGCGAGTTCCCCCTGCACGAAGGCTTCCACGGCCAGCTGATGCAGGCCCTCGACCGGACCGGGCAGCGGGCCCGCGCCCTGGAGGTGTACCAGCGGCTGCGCCGCACCCTGGTCGACGAGCTCGGCATCGAACCCGGCCCGGCCGTCCAGGAGGTGCACCGGAATATCCTCGCCGACCCGGCCCCAGCCGGCTCCCCAGCCGGCTCCCCCGCCGACTCCCCCGCCGACTCCCGTGCCGGACGCCCCGCGCCGGCCCAACTCCCGTCCGCGCCCGCGCACTTCCTCGGCCGCCGGGAGCAGCTCGCCACCCTGCGCACCGCCCTGCTGGCCGCCGTCGCCGACCGGCCCGCCGTGGCCGTGGTCAGCGGCATGGCCGGGGCCGGAAAGTCCGCCCTCGCGCTGGCCTGCGCCCACGCGCTGCGCGCCGAGTTCCCGGACGGGCAGCTGTTCCTCAACCTCCGCGGCGCCACCCCCGGCCTCACCCCGCTGGGCGCGCTGCCCGCGCTCACCTCCCTGCTGCGCGGCCTCGGCATCGAACCGTCCGGCCTGCCCGAGGACCCCGACACCGCCGCGGCGCTGCTGCGCACCACCCTGTCCGGCACCCGCACCCTGCTGCTGCTCGACGACGCCGCCGACCTCGCCCAGGTCCGGCCGCTGCTGCCGGCCGGGCCGGGCTGCGCCGTGCTGATCACCGGCCGCGCCCCGATGCTCGCCCTGGACGGCGCGCTCCACCTCCGGCTGGACACCCTCTCCGAACGCGAGAGCATCGCCCTGGTCGAACGCACCGCGGGCCGCGCCACCGCCGACCGCGCCGTGGTCGCCTTCGAACAGGCCGACCTGGCCCGCCTGGTCCAGCTGTGCGGCCGCCTCCCGCTCGCCCTGCGGATCGTCGGCGCCCGGCTCGCCGCCCGCCGCACCCTCCCGGTCCGCGGCCTGGTCGGCCGACTGGAGGACCGCGAGGACCGCCTCGACGAACTCGAACTCGACGACCTGAGCATCCGTCAGTCGCTCGCCCTGACCTACGAGTCGCTGCGCGCCTCCGACCGGCGGCCCGACCGGCGGGCCGCCGACGCCCTGCTCGCCGTCGGCGCCCTCGACCTGCCCGAGTACAGCGCCCCGTTGCTGGCCGGCGTCCTCGGCCTCACCCCCGCCCAGGCCGGCACCGCCCTCGACCGGCTCACCGAGGTCGCACTCCTCGACGAGCCGCGACTCGACCGGTACGTGCCGCACGACCTGGTCCGCGACTTCGCCCGCGAACTCACCGCCGACCCCGAGCAGCGCCTGCGGCACACCGGCGCCGCACTCGACTGGTACCTGGCCACCGCGTCCGCCGCGGCCCGGGCCCTCGAACCGGACAAGCACCAGCTCCGCCGGCTGCCCGCCGTCGCCCCGGGCCGGGAACTCGACCAGCACGCCGCGCTGGCCTTCGGCGACGCCGAATACGGCAACCTGCTGGTCCTGGTGGACCGGCTCGCCGACGAACCCTGGGCCACCGACCGCCTGCTCCCCACCGTACGGGCGCTCTTCCCCTACCTCCGCAACCGCGGCCGCGCCCAGGAACTGGCCCAGCTCAACCGCGCCGCCCTGCGAGCGGCCGGGCGGACGGGCAACGCCTTCGCCGAGGCGTATGCCCTCAGCGACCTGGCCTGCGCGCACTTCGACGTCGGCCGCTACCAGGCCGCACTCGACCTCATCGAGCAGAGCGAGGCCCGGTGGCGCGAGCTCGACAACCCCGACCAGGAACTCACCACCCGCACCAACCGCGGCGTACTGCTGCACTCGCTCGACCGCGACGAAGAAGCCCTGGCCGTCCTGGAATCCTGCGCCGAACTCGCCCGCGAGCGCGGCAGCACCCACCACGAGGCCACCATCTACTGCTCCCTCGGCAATCTGTTCGAGGTCACCGACCCGCACCTCGCCATCAGCTACCACCGGCGCAGCCTCGAAGCCGGCCGCAGCGTCGGCTCGACCGCGGCCGAGACCGCCGGCCTCAACAACATCGGCTTCGCCCACCTCCGCCTCGGCGCCCACGAGGACGCCATCCGCTCCTTCGACGCCGCCCTCGCCCTCCCACCCGGCAGCGCCCCCTGGGACTTCCGCATCGAGGCCCACCGCGGCCGCATCGACGGCCTCCGCCGCCTGGGCCGCCTCGCCGAAGCCCTGACGGCCTGCCAGGACCTCCTCGCCCTGGCCGCCTCCGGCCCCGAGGGCTACGGCACCGGCCTCGCCGAACACATCCGCGGCCTGGTCCTCCGCGACCTCGGCCGCCCCGCCGAAGCCGCCGCCGCCTGGCGCAACGGCCTCGCCAGCCTCGCCAACGCCGACGCCCGCGAAGTAGCCGAAATGCGCGCCCTCCTAGCCGCCACCGAAAGCGCCTGACCCCCACTCACGCCAAAGGGCCGGCCCGGGATCCCTCCCGCCGACCGGCCCTCCGTCAACCTCCGCGTACGGAGCCCCCTGTCGGGTTCGAACCGACGACCCCCGCTTTACAAGACGGACCGGGATCATGACGGGGCGTGACGCCTGATGCTGCGTGGCGCTGAACCTGCAGGTCAGCGCCACGCGGCAGGTTTGGTGATCCAGCTCCGCGCAGCTTCTGCCATCCCGTCCGCTCACGCATCGCTCACGCAGGAAACCCGTGGGCCAGGCTGCAACGGGCTCGCCAGCAGCTACGCGGCGCCCGCCTCTCAGCCACCTACAAACGCGTCTCCGCAGTCACACGTGGCGGGCAAGCGGACTTGCGATTGCCTCACCTGGCACGACGAACAGTCCCCGGACCGGGGGTTACCGCTAAGAAATGGTGATAGGTACGCCGATCTGCTGGGCTACAGGCGTCCAAATATCGACGTCTTCGCTAGGCGTGTCGATAGAAATTACCAACGAGTAGCGAGCGCCATCAGGACTTCGGTCCTTCTTGGGATTCTCTTTCCACCAGCCCGTGACCGGATAAACAGCAATGGCCCCGCGCGAGGCCAAATCGGCGGCGGTGCCTTGCCAGATATCCGTGTGCACGGACCCCGGAGACTGCTGAAGCTTCGCCCCGAAAAACCATTCACCCGATTCCGCATGGCTCTCCGGTCGTGCCTCCTCCTCGGCCAGAGCCTTTCTATTGATGCGCTTGCGAAAGTCACTGTTCGATTCAGTGGCGCGCCGCATGTCGAAACGCAAACCATGCGAGGCGTAGGTGTACCTCCTGCGCCAACCGCGCCGCCCAGGATTAGGGTCAATGAAATACGCGAGAGTCACTCGAAGCCGTACCGGAGTTTCACCCATTCCCATGAGAACCTCCACCGGCCAGGGCAGATCGTGCATGTGAATCTCGCGCAGCGCTCCTGCCCCATTGAAAGGATGGATAGTTTCCTGAGCGACAAGGGTAAGCGCATTCGATGCACTGCGAGTAGCTCGCCCCACATCCGGGACTCCCATGCCGTAACGGCGCAGCAGCGCAGCCCGGTCTACCTTCTTCTTCTCGGCAGTGATTCTGGATCTCATCGCGGACGTCCACTCGGCCGAGTGGATAATCAGCGCTCTTACCGTTTCAGGCCAGAGGCTTGGATATGAGCACATGATCTGAGCTGCCATATTGGCAGCCTGCGCGGTAGCGGCACTCGTGCCTGCTGTCAACCCCAGTTGGCCGGGCCGCTGCACAGGGGCTTGCGTCGTAAGCACCTGCAAGTTCTCCGGCGTGTCAATCATTAGGTCATCCGGGGATGCGGCTGCATTCCCGCCCTCAAAAACTACCTCTGGCTTGACTGGCCAAGTCCTACTAAAGGCAACGGACGTCCGACTATGGGGAGAAAGCTCGCCACGAGGTGCAAGAGGCCGCCAGCCGTTAAAACCTGCCGGCGCCTCACTCATGTCGTCTCTTTCGGTGAAAGCCCCCACGGTCAGTACATTCCAAGCCTGCGCTGGATCTTCGACCGGCTCCACGTCACTACGAGTCAAATGATCGAGATCAAATGGAAAGATATTTCCAGCCGAAACCACAAAGAGTCGGGGATGAGCTTCCGCTTCCTGAGTGCGAATAACAACTTGGCCAGAATCTGTAGCGGAATCGATGCTGTGGCCGTAGGCTAGTGCGTCGATGGCTGAGGACCAAGATGTGGGTTGTCCATAATTTGACACAGACTCGCCATTTGGCGTGTCATGCCCAGCAGTCACTGCCATGGAAAATACCCTGCGACGACGGGGCGCCTGAATTTCCACCCTATCTACAGCCTTCGCGACAACTAGGCCGTAAACGTCCGGTTCATTAAAAGCTGGCGGAGGAGGAAGAATCTTCGCCGATTCCAGGCGGTGCCGAAGATGGATTCGCTCGGCTGCGACCAAGGCCTGCCCGAGGTCTCCAAACAACGCAAGTCCGGCCATCTCCGTCCCATGACCGCTGTGATCCTGAGTGTTCCAAGGAGTCTCCGCAGTGTGGCAGTCCTCAGCATTCAGGGCCGGACGGAGCAAAGGATGGTCACGGAATACCCCCGTATCCAAGATGCAGGCAGCCGGCGCATCGTCTGGCGCGTGATCTGTACGCTCCAGGAGCGCAGAAACCCATTCGCCTTGGTCGACCGCGGGCTGAAGAGCCAACACTTCGGCCGCATGGTTAGACCGCCGAATCTCTGCAAGGTCATCCAAGACGTCGAGAGCTCCCGACAGCTGTTCAAGAGTGGTTGCAGCTAGCAGAACCACTCTATCGGCCATCTGCAGGATGTGCCTGTGAAGAGTAATCTCAGCTTGCGCAGCAAATTCTCGAAAGCGGTCGATCTCCCGACCATCGCGCACGCGCAACCAGACTTCGAGCCATATCTTCTCATCCACTCGGGGAAGGCGATCGACCGGGTCAGTCCAGAGGGCATTGATGGACGCGAGACGAATTTCCTTGATTCTATTGACAAGGTTGCTGTGAGTCGGCCTCTCGGTGTCGGCCGTCTCGGCATACTCTTCAATCTTCTTGACGAAATTCTGCAGCTTACCGTCGGGCACGAAAACGGTCGCGCGCTCGACGAGCCCGTACGCAGTTTCTACAGGCTGAACCGACATGAGCTCTGGGTGCACCTTGCCCACCCTCGAATCAAGGCTCTCGACCGCCAGTTCGACGCCGGGGAAACTCTCGAACTCCACATAAACGCCACTGACTGCACCCTCCACCGGCTCTACGGTCGCCGCCTGCTTCTTGGCTGCGATCTTATTTCCGGCCCGCTCAAGGTTGGCAAGAAGTCCTTGAGCATGGAGCGTAGGATCGTTAGGGGAGGCGACTTTGTTACCAACCGGGCCCCCGGGCGGGGGCGAGTACGGCTCAGCCGTAGCGCTTTGCCGAATGAACAGGTGCGGGAGACTCCTGTCTGACGCCATTTAGCCTTCAGGGCTCCTTCCGATTGATGAGCGGGCGACGCTCGCCGATGGCGTTAACGATATCTTCAGTTTCTATCCCGGAATCCCCGGACAGCACAGCTGCCTTTCCGGCCGTTTCGGAGGCAACCGTCAAGTCCCCATAGCTCAGCCCGACCGAGATGTCGGCTACTCGCCCCCAATCGATGCGCGAAAGGTCGAAGTTTGCCAGCCGATTAGAGATGACGGCACATGCCGCCTCCCGGGTTGGCAGTGGGTATTCGATCAAGGCATCAAAACGTCTAAATACAGCCTTATCGAGAATTTGAGGATGGTTCGTTGCCGCCACAATGATGCTATCCGACTCGTCCTGCTCCAAGAATTGGAGGAAGGAATTTAGGACACGGCGCACCTCTCCGACATCATTGGATAGAGAGCGCTCTCCGGCCAGTGCATCGAATTCATCGAAAAAATAGAGCCCGCGAGTTTCGGAAAGAGCCTCGAAGACAAGTCTCAGCTTTGCGGCAGTTTCACCCATGTACTTTGTCATCAATCCGTCAAGTCGAATCGAAAACAACGGAAGTCTGAGCTCTCCCGCAAGTACCCGCGCAGTCATGGTCTTGCCGGTGCCTGGCGCCCCGGTCAGCAAGAGACGGCGGAGCGGGTGAAACCCATGGGCCCGCAGCTTGTCCTGCTGCCTCTGTTCAGTGATGACCTTAAGCAGGCGGGAATGCACCTGCGACTCAAGCACCAGGTCCGATAGGAGCTCGGCGGGGTAACTGACAGTGAGGAGAGACGCGAGCTCCCCACGAGGCTGAGTCACTGGCACCAACCGTGCGGTCACGGCCGCTGGTGCGACCGTCTCACGGGCCCGCAGGCCGTCTACCAGGTCCCTTAGCTCCTGCGCGAAGCGGTTCTGTCCGCTTCTGGCGGCTCTGGCCGCGACCTGCATGGCAACCGAGTAGAAGCGCGCATCGTCACCCTCGCCATGGCTCTTCACGAGTGCCTTCACCTGGTCAGCCGTCGCCACTGTGTCTCACCTCCGTCCCGAGCTGGTTGCTGAACCTTCACACTAGCGGCTGTGGAGTCTGGGGCTGCCACCCATGAAGCTGTCGGGCGCACTGTGGCAGCCTCCTGGGGCGTGGACATCGGCGACCGACCCTAGCCGACACTCTCGTAGCTGGTCTGCCCTGAAACCTAGACCGCAAATACGGCGGCAGGTTGAAAGCCGCCAACGAGCTGTACAACAGAGCCACCCCTCACCGCAGGTACACCGACGCAGCAATCGCACATCGAGTGAGGCGAGAGCTGGCCGTGGGGGCGTCTGTGTACTCGGTCCTGCCCACGTCAGCGATCCCCTCGTGGTCGGGAGTCGGGCGGCGCTGAGGACGTCGAGGTGACGAGCGTAGCCGCCGGACCAGATGGGAGTGACTCGTTCAAGCTGAGTCGAGGACCTCCTCGCCGCCCAGAGCTCGCTTTGCCCCAGCGGCGTCGCCACTGCGGATGCAACTACCCCGACTATCTCGTTGCGCGTGATCTTCGATGCCTGGATGGTTGGACGACGCCCATGATCTACAGTCGGCACACCAGGAACCCCCCGAGGCATTTGATCTTGAACGACCCCTCCGTAGCGATCGTGGCGGCAACTATCTCTGCTGCCCGACTGATGGTCTCGTGGAACGGGACTCCACATTGGCCGGCCCACGCCTCATAGGAGGCTAGGTGGGCAGCGATCGGTACGGGGTCGGTGATCTTGATGGTGCCGGGAAGTTCTCGAATGCGGATATCTTTGAAGACCGTCCCGAGATAGTCGGGAGCCTTCTCGAGAGAGAAGCGGGAGCTGAGGGAGACCCGTGCTGGCCCCTTAGGAATCCCGAGAACGTCGCCTGCAGCCCTAATCCAGAGCTGGTCCAGCTCCTGCTTGTCGGTGTCGCTGTTGGTCGAGGCGATGAGTAGGCAGCCAGGTCGGAGGACGCGGGCCATTTCCTTGATCGTGGCCTCGATGTCGCTGACGTGGTACAGCATGTGCAGGGCCAGCACGGCGTCAGCGCTGTCGTCGGCGAAGGGCAGGGCCTGGGCGTCGGCCACCAGGACCGGCTTCGCGACGTCGGCGAGGATGCCCGCCGAGATGTCCATCCCGACGACCTGGACGTCCGGGCGGTCCTTGTGCAGGCGGCCGACGAACTTGCCGTTGCCGCAGCCAACGTCAAGGACGATCCCGCTTGTGCCGGCCAGCTCTTCGACGACGATCCTGGGCAGGTCGTACTGCGGCTGCTGCCACCGGTAGATCGACTGGCGGGCGGCCAGGTGGCGTCCGTCGGCGTAGGCGCTGTTCGCGAGGATCGCCTTGTCGGCGACCGCGGCGTCCTGCTGTGCGGTGTAGCTCGTCACTGTGGCAGCTCCGGAGGGTTCGTGAGTGCGGGTCGAGAGCAGGCTTCTCTGACATTCTCACGGAGACTCAGGACGACCGGGGAGCCTGCGTAGGCTGGCTCGGCGAGACGAGTGCTCAGCGCCCGAAGGCGGCTGGAGATGCTCGCTGTTCGCCGGTCCGGTGCAGCCTCCAGCACCGCCGAGAGCTTCTCCCGCACGCCATCGAGGTCGCCGTGGGCAAGGTGGGCGTTGGCGAGGTCAAGGCGGGCCGCCAGCAGGTCGCCGGAGGACTGTTCCTGCTGCGGCGCGGACTCGTACAGGGCGATGGCCCTGGAGGACGCCTCGATGGCGCGGTTCACATGACGCTGGCTACCCAGGGCAAGGAGGGCGGTGCCGACGTAGGTCCACTGCTTGGCCTCGGGGAACGTGAACACGCCCGGGAGATCCACGGCGGCTACGGCGCTTCGTGCGGCCTCGGCCGCCGCCACGGCTCGTAGCGCGCTCGCGCTGTCTCCGAGCGCGGCGGTGGCTCGTGCTTCGAGGCTGAGCAGACGAGCTGCGATCGTCCCGCTGTCCGCGTACGGCAGTCCGGCTCTGGCCAGTTCGGCGGCCTGGCGGTGGTCCTGCTGCCAGTAGGCGATCAGGGACTGGACGGATCGGATCCAGGCCCGGAGGCCGTTGTTGCCGGCTGACTCCGCGCAGCGCCAGGCCGTTCGCGAATGCGTAGCCGCAGCTGTGTACTGGCCGAGATCGAGGGCGACATGGGTGGCCAGGCCGCAGAGGCGTCCGGCCTGCAGGTAGAGATGGCCTGTCTGGTAGGGGTGTTGGCGGCCTCGGAGTAAGTCGAACACTCCTCGCCGAAGGGTTCCGATGTCGTGGAAGAGCTCGGACAACGGCTTGCTGACGTAGTCCTCTGCCAGCCTCGCAATGTCCGCGTCGATCTGTTCAAGCAGCGTGTCGTCCACGTTGGATGCGCTCGCGAAGCGGAGGAAGAGCGCGGACTCTGCTGAGTCGGCTGCCACCGCCACTACGAGATCGCTGTCGTGGCCCGTGCGCCAGGCAGGCACAGGAGCCGAGGCGTCGCCGACGCTGCTGGGCGGTGGAACTGCTTCGGCGACCGCAGGGGGTGCTGCCAGTAGGTCGGCCAACTGATCGACCGAGAGTCCCAGGGCGCGGGCGAGCTTCGGCCGCATCCAGGGCTGCGGGGCACCCCTACCGCCCTCCCATCGCCCCACGGTCGTGCGGTCCACGTCGAGGGCTTCAGCCAGGGATTCCTGGGTGTGGCCGACAGCCTCCCTGCGCTGGATCAGCCGGGCCCTCCTGGATGCCATCCCGCGTCCTCCAGAGGTACGTCAGTTCGTCCGTAGCCATAACAGGCCAGGTCATGCCCGGGTTTGCAGCACGGATGCCTCATTGCCGCATCAATTCTGCTCTGGTTCACCGGCATTGGAGGCGGTTCTGTAGATACCTGCCGGGTGAATCCCGGCGCGAATCGGCCCGCTGCCGACCTCGTCCCGGTGAAAGGTCCGCGCTCATGTCCGTCGCCACCCGCCAAGCCACTGCCCCCGCCCCGTTCGGCTTTCGCGTGCTGCCCAGTGCCGAGGCCGTACCGGACGCCCGGCGGCAGGTGATACGGGCCGTACGCGGTTGGGGCTTGCCGCTGGCGGAGGACGCACTCCGCGATGTCGAGTTGCTGTCCAGCGAGCTGATCACCAACGCCGTGTCCCACACCCACGCCCCGTGCGTCGTGTGCGTGTCCTGGGACGGTGAGCGGCTGCGCGTCGAGGTGACGGATGTCGGCCACGAACTGCCGGCTGCAGGCGGGATCGATCTCGACGCCACCGACGGGCGAGGGCTGTTTCTGGTGGCAGCGCTCGCGACGGACTGGGGCGCCGAGCCTGACCCCACTGGCAAGCGGATCTGGTTCGAGGTCGGCACCACCGCTGCCGTTTCGGGCGACGAGCGACTCACCGTGCTGGTAAGGGCCGCTGTCCCGACTACACGGGACGTCGTGCCGACCAGCGTCTGACAAGACTTCCTCCCGCCCCGATGCGGGCTTGGGGGATGCAGGTGGCCGCGGTGGTCAACAGCCACGCGGCAAAGGCACCTGAGGTTCCTTGCCAACGGCTTGCCCTGGCAACGGATCCATCGCTGCACCCACAACGGGGCCGGGCAGTCGGCCCTGCCCCATGAAACCGAAGGAGTGCTTCATGCCCGAGAACCTGACGACCAGCACCGAGCTGGAGGGCGACGGCCTGCTGGTCGCCCGTACGAAGGTCGCCGCGGCCCGCTCGCGTGGCGAGCAGCCGTCGGACGGCGGCTCCACCGGCCGAACCGACACTAACGACTGACGGCTGCATCACGATGACCACCGAGCAGTTCTCGGTGGTTGAGCGTCTGGGCGGGGATCACTTCCTCGCCCAGACTCTCGGCCGCAGCTTCAAGGTCGCACGCGGTGAAGCCGCGTCACTCGCCGGACTCATGAGCTGGGATGACCTCAACGCCATCCTGACCCACCACCGGTTCGAATCGCCTCGCTTCCGGCTCGCCGCCAACGGCGAGCAGGTGCCCGCGCACAGCTACTCCCGGCCGATCACCACCCGGCGGAGCACCGTCTGGCACCAGCTCCAGCCCTCTGAGTTGCACAAGCGTCTCGCCGAGGGTGCCACGCTGGTCCTGGACGCGGTCGACGAACTCCACCCCGGCATCGGTGCTCTGGCCGGCCAGCTGGAGCGCTGGCTGCGAACCGGCGTGCAGGTCAACCTGTACGCCTCCTGGACCGGCACCGAGGGCTTCGGCGTCCACTGGGACGATCACGACGTGGTCGTCGTCCAGCTCGACGGCGCGAAGCGCTGGCGCATCTACGGCCCCACCCGCGCGTTGCCGATGCACCGCGACGTCGAAACGCCCGAGCCACCGCCCGAGGAGCCCGTCGCCGATCTGGTGCTCACCGCCGGCGATGTGCTCTACCTGCCTCGGGGCTGGTGGCATGCCGTCGCCGCCTCCGAGGGCGAGCACTCGCTGCATGTCACGTGCGGGCTGCAGAGCACGACGGGTGCCGACTTGATCATCTGGCTGTCGGAGATGCTGCGTGCCCACGAGGCCGTTCGGGCGGACATCCCGCGCTTCGGGACCGCCGAGGAGCAGCGAGCCTTCCTCGACACGATCGGCAAGCTCATCGCGACCGAGCTGGAGAGCGACGACCTGATCGCCCGCTTCTCCTCCGCCCGCGACGCCACCGAGCGAGCCCGGCTCGCACCGTCGCTGCCCCACATCACGGCGGCCCCGCCGGATGCCGACTTGCAGGTACACCTGGTCACCACGCGGCCCGCGCTCGCGGCCATGCCCGACGGCACAGTCCGGCTTACCGCCGGAGGCGAGGAGTGGACCTTCGCCGCCAAGGCAGAGCCGCTGCTCGCGCTCCTCGCCGACGGGGAACCCCACAGACTGGCCGATCTCGCAGAGGCCGCAGACATCACCCTCGCACAGGCGGCCGGTGTCGTGACGGAGCTGGTCGACGGCCAAGCCGCTGCGATCGGAGGCCCACGATGACCGCCCGGCTGGGCCTCGGCACTTACCGCGGTCACGATGTGGCCGAGGCCGCAGTGAGGGCCGCTTCCCGGGGTGCCGACTGGGTGGATACCGCGCCCAACTACGGGGGCGGTCGGGCGGAGGCGGCACTGGCCCTGGTTCTGGCGGCGTATCCGGATCTTCGCGTCTCCACGAAGGTGGGTTTCGTCCCTCCCGTTGCCAGGCGGATCGGCGTGCGCGCTGGTGCGCTGTCCGCCGGGGATGCCAAGCGCGGGCACTGCCTGGCACCTGACTACATCGCCTGGCAGGTCGCCCGTAGCAGGCGCATGCTCGGCCGCACCCCCGATGTGGTGTTCCTGCACAACCCGGAACACGACTGCCAGGAAGACGAGATCGCTGACCGGCTCTACTCCGCGTTCCTCGCCCTGGAGGAGGCGTGCAACCAGCGCGTCATCAGTTCCTATGGAGTAACTACCTGGCGCGGTTTCAGCAGCGGGCTCTTCGACGTACCCGCCCTACTCGAACTCGCGACCAAGGCCGGCGGCCCGCAGCACCACCTACGGGCCATCCAACTCCCCGTCTCCCTCGTCCACCTCACGCCCGTGGCCCAGGCCCTCAACGGACACGGCCCGCTGGTCGATGCCTTGGATGCGGGACTGGAGGTCTTCGCCTCCGCCCCGCTCCACGGTGGCGAGATCCCCGGCATCCTGACCCGCGAGCTGACCGACCTGATCAGCCCCGGCAGCACGCCCGCGCAGGCCGCCCTCGCCTCGACCACCGGAGTGAGACGCGTACTTCTTTCGACGGGGAATCCGGAACACTGGACGCAGGCCGCCGATGCCATTGGCCGTCCGCCGTTGTCGCCGGACGTGCTGCGAAAGGTCGTTGATGTACTCGGAACCTGAGCCGGACATCGCCGAGCGGATGCGCGGGATGCACGCCACAGCCGCAGCGGCGCTCGACGCGACACCGGTCGGCTCGCACGAAGCATGGGGCTGGCGTGGACGTACCCTCAGCCGCCCGGTTGCCACGGCGTCCGGCGAGGGATGGCTTCGCCTGGTGTCCGCCCCGGCCGACAAGGCAGGCGGAAAGCTCTGGGAGGGACCGCAGGAGGCAGAACGGCTCATGCCCCCTGCGGTCCCCAGGCCGCATCTGAGGGGCCGACACACTTGGACCAACGGTGAGCACGGCTACCTGGCCGAGCTGTACGACAGGATCACCGTCCCCACCATCACCACCCACGAGCCGATCCTCCGGAAGGCTCCCGACCTGGACGACGCATGGTGGGACGGACTCAGCAGCGCCCTTGACGCCATTGCCACCGTCCCCAGCGAAAGAGTGGCAGTCCGTCAGGAGTACCTGGACCGCGCCATGCCGCAGTACCTCGGCATGGCGATCGACACCAAGGCCCCCGCCTGGACCACCGCCCACGGCGACCTGCACTGGGCCAACCTCACCGGCCCGACCCTCACCGTCCTCGACTGGGAAGGCTGGGGCATCGCGCCCGCCGGATACGACGCCGCGCTGCTGTATTGCTACAGCCTCCTGGTTCCCGAGACCGCGGCCGAGATCCGGCGAAGGCTCGGGCACATCCTCGGCACGGCCGCAGGGAGGTTCGCGGAACTCGTGGTCGTCACTGAACTCCTGCAGACCACCACCCGGGGCGACAACCTCGACCTGGAGAAGCCCTTACGGAGGCGGCTCTCCGAGCTCACCAGCGGTCAGGCCACCGATTGAAGGACCGTCACCGGGTAGTCCCTGGAACATCCCACGCAGCAACGTGCTCGCCCTCTCCTCGCGCACGCAAACGGCCCCGGACGTGTCGTCCGAGGCCGGCGGCGACGCTCCCAGGAGGCTGAACGTGCAGCTCATCCGGTGGTGGCGCGGTGAGCCCCCTGTCGGGTTCGAACCGACGACCCCCGCTTTACAAGAGCGGTGCTCTGGCCAGCTGAGCTAAGGAGGCGTGGTGGCCGGGCGGGTGATCCGCGGCGGCACCAGAGGGCAGTGTACCGGGCGGGGGCGTGGGGATGCGGGTGGTTGTGGGCGGGGTGTGGGCGCGGTGTGGGGGCGGGCGGCCGGGGTCGTGACCGGATTGATGCGGAAGTCGAGGGCGGCCGACTGCTGACAAAAGGATGAACTGCCAGGTAGCGTCACGAGGAGTCGCGCCGGAGGGCCTGTGGTCCAGACCACTCGGGGCGGCGGAGACAATCCAACCTTTACTCGGATCGTCCGGCACGTTCCTGCCGGTGAAGGAGTGCAGCAGCATGGCTTCTGTGACGTACGACAAGGCCACCCGTGTCTACCCGGGTGCCGACAAGCCGTCGGTCGACGCGCTCGACCTGGAGATCGGCGACGGCGAGTTCCTCGTCCTGGTCGGCCCCTCCGGCTGTGGCAAGTCCACCTCCCTGCGCATGCTGGCCGGCCTGGAGGACGTGAACGACGGCGCCATCCGGATCGGCGACCGCGACGTGACCCACCTGCCGCCGAAGGACCGGGACATCGCGATGGTGTTCCAGAACTACGCGCTGTACCCGCACATGACCGTCGCCGAGAACATGGGCTTCGCCCTGAAGATCGCCGGCGTGAACAAGGCGGACATCCGCACCAAGGTCGAAGAGGCCGCCAAGATCCTCGACCTGACCGAGTACCTGGACCGCAAGCCGAAGGCGCTCTCCGGTGGTCAGCGCCAGCGTGTCGCGATGGGCCGCGCGATCGTCCGCCAGCCGCAGGTCTTCCTGATGGACGAGCCGCTGTCGAACCTGGACGCCAAGCTCCGCGTCTCGACCCGTACCCAGATCGCCTCGCTGCAGCGCCGCCTGGGCATCACCACGGTCTACGTCACCCACGATCAGACCGAGGCCATGACCATGGGCGACCGCGTCGCGGTGCTCGACAAGGGCGTGCTCCAGCAGGTCGACGCCCCGCGCGCCATGTACGACAAGCCCGCCAACCTGTTCGTGGCCGGCTTCATCGGCTCCCCCGCGATGAACCTCGTCGAGGTCCCGCTGGTCGACGGCGGCGTGAAGTTCGGCGGCTCGGTCATCAACATCGACCGCGCGGACCTGGCCAAGGCCGGCGACGCCAAGAACGTCGTGGTGGGCATCCGCCCCGAGCACTTCCAGGTGGTTCCGTCCGGCGGCCTCGAGGGCGTCGCGGTCACCGTCAACGTGGTCGAGGAGCTCGGCGCCGACGGCTTCGTGTACGGCACCACCCAGGTGTCGGGCCAGGACAAGGACATCGTGGTCCGCGTGCACAGCCGGGAGATCCCGCAGCGCGGCGAGACCATCCACGTCGTCCCGGTCGGCAACGAGAGCCACGTCTTCGCCACCACCGGCGAGCGCCTCAGCCGCTGACGCCTCGGCCGCCGGCCCCTCGGCCCGCGCCGAACAGACGCAATCGGAACCCCCTGCCCACGGCGGTCGGCAGGGGGTTCCGCCGTTCCCCCGTTCCGGGCCCCCTGGTCAACCCGATGGCGGAACAAACCAGGACACCCATCACTCATTGGTGTAACGCAGCGCGCCCGACACGCCACACACCGCTACTCTCCTGTGCGTGAAACAGCTCGTTCGCCGTATCGGCCAGACCGTTGCCCTCACCCTGCCGGTGATCCTGGTGACCACCGGCACGCTCGCCGTCACCCGTGTCCCGTGGGCCCCGCCCACCGCGCTCGACCAGCAGGTCGTCGCGGCGTCCAGCGGGGACGGCTCCATCGGCCGGACCACCGGCTCCCCCAACACCCAGGGCCTGGCCGCGCAGGACGCGCTCCGGGTCGACCTCATGGAGGAGCTGAAGAACCACAACCCGGGCTCCGCGCTCGACCTGCTGGAGCGCACCATGCGGGAGAAGCCCTCGCTCACCCCGTACTGCAGCGCGCTCGCCGGCGAGCTGGGCCGCGCCGCGGTGAAGAAGTACCAGGGCGACGTCCAGCGCGCCCGCTCCTTCGCCCGCCCGGTCTGCGACGGCTCCTTCGCCGCGGGCGTCGTTGGCTAGCCGCAGCCGCTCGCTCATTCGTAGAGCCCGCCCCCGCGACCACGGGGGCGGGCTCTTCCGCTGCCGCCCGGGCACAGGGCCCGCAGCGCACGACAACAGGGGCACGCGGCCCGATGCGCACGACACCAGGGCTGCTGGGCGCACGACAACGACAGCGAGGCCGCGAGCACGGGCAAGTGATGATTGCCCGTGCTCGCGACCCCGCTGTCAGGTCTGTCAGGTGTCTCCCGCTCCGCGCGGTTCCCCGTCCTCTCAGGCCCCGGCGGCCGCCGGTCGCATGCCGAGCTCCAGCAGCGGCGGCCCGCTGCCCAGCAGGCCGCCGATGACGCCGTGGGAGGGCTGCGAGCGCGGCGTGCTGGGTGCGCCGGTGCCCGTGCTGCCGGAGGTGCCGGTGCTGCCGCCGGAGCTGCTCCCGCTGCCGGTGCCGCCGCCGGAACCGTTGGCGTGGGGGGACGGCGTCGGGCTGGGCGTGGCACCGGACTTGGGCTTGCTGCTGCCGCTGCGGCTGGGCGACGGCGAGGGCGAGGGCGTCGTCCTGCTCGGGGTGGGCGACGGCGTGGGCGACGGCGAGGGTGCGGCCGGGGAGGGTCCGCTGCTCGGCCACACCGGGGTGCCGTAGTCCGTCCGGGGGCGCATCGGCGCCTCGCGTCCGGTGCGGACGGCCGCGCCCAGCAGGGAGCCGGACAGCAGGGTCAGGCCGACCACGACGGCGGTGACGACGGCGCGGCGGCGGAGCATCCGTCGCCGGACCGCGCCGGGCTCGGCGGGCCCGTGGCGGCGGAACGCCTCCAGCGCGATCCGGCCGTCCAGCGAGGCGAACGGCGCGCCGGCCATCAGCAGCGGGCTCCAGGCCGCGAGGAAGATCAGGTCGGGGGTGTCGTAGACCGGCACCGCCTTCCAGCTGACCGTGAACAGCAGGGCCGCGGACAGCGCCATCGCGCTGCCGGCGGCGAGCCGCTGCCACAGGCCGAGGATGGACAGCACGCCGATCACGATCTCCGCGAAGGCGACGGCGAGGCCGGAGCCGACCGGGTGGGCCATCGCGAAGTCGAGCAGCGGCTGGGCGACCTTCCACGGGTGCAGCGAGGACAGCCAGCGCATCATCGAGCCGCGCTCGCCGCCGTCGAAGTACACCGGGTCGCACAGCTTGCTGAAGCCGGCGTAGACCGACAGCGAGCCGAGCAGGACGCGCAGCGGCAGCAGCACCAGGCCGAGGTCGACGCGGCGGCCGGGGTACCAGGCGTGCCGGGAGCCGTCGGCGAGCGAGGGCATCTCGGGCAGCTCGCCCTCGGGCTGCCAGCTGCGGCCGCCGACCCGCACCGAGTCGTCCAGCAGGTCGGGCACCCCGGCGTGCGGGGTCTCTCCCGGGCCCGGGTCCGGGTAGGAGTCGGAGACCGGCCCCGGGCCGGAGCCCGCGCCGGACCCGTACTGCCGGGGGACGGCCTGGAGCTGCTGGGTGTCCTGGTCGGCGAAGGCCTGGTCGGTGAAGGACTTCGCCGGTGCGGGCACGGTGTTCAGCCGGACGGCTTCGAGCAGCCGGGTGGCGGCGGTGTCGCCGGGCGCGGCCTGGCCGCTCCAGGTGACCACCCGGGTCTTGCGGCGGGGCGCGGTGCCGGTGACCGAGGCGGCGGTGATCCCGGCGAGTGCGGGCATCGACGCCGCGGGCACCACGACCTGCGGGGTGACCATCGGACGGGCGCCGACCGGCAGGCCGTAGGGGTCGCCGAAGGCGGCCCGGCCGGGGGGTCGATCAGCGCGGCCACCGGGCCGGAGAGCCTGACCCGGAAACTGGCCTGGGTGCTGCTGAGCTTCGCCGGGTCGGACGGGACCCGGACCGTGTTGAGGCCCGGACCGTCGTCTATCGCCGCGGGGCGCTGCCCGAAACGCCGAGGTGTTCTGGTGTCCACACCCCTCTAACCGGGTGACGGGCCCTGAGGACACTCTCCCGGGTGCATTCCGGACGAGGTTTTGAAGTGATCATGAGCGATCCGATCGGGCCCGACCGGACCCGACCGGTTGACTCACGAAATTGACGCACCGTCATGCGTCGTGACGGCCAGTCAGCGCTTGGCGCGCATCCGGGCCGCCTCGTACAGCACGATGCCGGCGGCGACGCCGGCGTTCAGCGACTCGGTCTGGCCGGGCATCGGGATCCGGACCAGCAGGTCGCAGGTCTCCGAGACCAGGCGGGACAGGCCCTTGCCCTCGGAGCCGGCCACGATCACCACGGGGCCGTTCAGCACGTCCAGGTCGCCGATCTCGGCCTCGCCGTCGGCGGCCAGGCCGACCACCATCACGCCGGCCTTCTGGTAGCTCTCCAGCGCGCGGGTCAGGTTGGTGGCGCGCGCCACGGGCAGGCGCGCCGCCGCACCGGAGGAGGTCTTCCAGGCGCCCGCGGTCATGCCGGCGGCGCGGCGCTCGGGGATCACCACGCCGTGCGCGCCGAACGCGGCGGCGGAGCGGACCACGGCGCCCAGGTTGCGGGAGTCGGTGACGCCGTCCAGCGCCATGATCAGCGCGTCCTGGCCGGAGTCGGCGGCGGCCTCCAGCAGGTCCTCCGGGTGCGCGTACTCGTACGGCGGGACCTGCAGCACCAGGCCCTGGTGGTTCAGGCCGCCGGTCATCTGGTCCAGCTGCGGGCGGGGGGCCTCCATCAGCGGGATGCCGCGCTCGTTGGCGGCCTGGAAGGCCTCCCGGACGCGGTCGTCGGTGTCGATGAACTGCTGGACGTACAGCGCGTTCGCGGGCACGCCGCCCTGCAGCGCCTCGACCACCGAGTTGCGGCCCACCACCAGCTCGGCCGCGCCCGCGCCGCCGCGGCCGCTGCGCGGTCCGCCGCCCCGGCGCATGCCGGCCCGGGACTTGGCGTCGCGCTCGCGCTTGAGCGCCGCGTTGGCGGCGCGCTGCTTGGGGTGTCCCTTGCGTTCCTCGCCGCGCGGCGTCGGGCCCTTGCCCTGGAGCGCCTTCCGGCTGTGGCCGCCGGTACCGACACTCGCGCCCTTCTTCGATCCGGGGTTGCGGCGGTTCCTGCGCTGGCTGTTGCCGGCCATGGCTGTACTTCCTGTCTCTGCGTCTGCTTCGTGCGTGGGGGCCGCACCCATACAAAGGTACGGCCCCCATGCGCCCCGAGGGGCTACTGGTTGATCGTCCAGCGCGGGCCGGACGGGGTGTCCTCGATCGCCAGCCCGGCCTGGCCGAGCTGGTCGCGGATGGCGTCCGCGGTGGCGAAGTCCTTGCGGGCGCGGGCCGCCTGGCGCTGTTCCAGCACCAGCTTGACCAGCGAGTCGACCACGCCGGTGAGCTCCTCGCCCTGGGCGCCGCCGCCGGCCCACATCTCGTCCAGCGGGTCCAGGCCGAGGACGCCGAGCATCGCCCGGACCTCGGCGAGGCGGGCCGCGGTGGACTCCTTGTCGTCCGCGCCGAGCGCGCTGTTGCCCTGCCGGACGGCGGTGTGCACGACGGCGAGGGCCTGCGGGACGCCCAGGTCGTCGTCCATCGCCTCGGCGAACGCCAGCGGGACCTCGGCGGCGGGGTCGACGGTGCCGCAGCGTTCGACGGCGCGCTCGATGAAGCCCTCGATCCGGGCGAACGCGGTCTCGGCGTCGCGCAGCGACTCCTCGCTGTACTCGATCATCGAGCGGTAGTGCGGGCCGGCCAGGTAGTAGCGGAGCACGATCGGCCGCCAGCGCTGCACCATCTCGGAGACCAGCACCGAGTTGCCCAGCGACTTGGACATCTTCTCGCCGCTCATGGTGACCCAGGCGTTGTGCACCCAGAAGTTGGCGAACTCGTCGCCGTACGCCTTGGACTGGGCGATCTCGTTCTCGTGGTGCGGGAAGATCAGGTCGAGCCCGCCGCCGTGGATGTCGAAGGAGCTGCCGAGGTACTTGTGCACCATCGCGGAGCACTCCAGGTGCCAGCCGGGACGGCCGCGGCCCCACGGGGTGTCCCAGCTCGGCTCGCCGGGCTTGGCGGCCTTCCACATGGCGAAGTCGCGCTGGTCGCGCTTGCCGGTCTCGCCCTCTCCGGCGGGCTGCCGGAGGTTCTCCAACTCCTGGTTGGAGAGCGCCAGGTAGTCCGGGTAGGTGGTGACGGCGAAGTACACGTTGCCGTCGGCCTCGTACGCGTGGCCGCGCTCGATCAGGCCCTGCATCATCTCGATCATCTCCGGCACGTGGCCGGTGGCGCGCGGCTCCGCACTGGGCGGCAGGCAGCCGAGGGCGTCGTAACCCTCGTTGAAGGCACGCTCGTTGGCGTGCGCGATCTTCCACCACTCGGTGGACTGCTCGCGCCCCTTGGCGATCACCTTGTCGTCGATGTCGGTGACGTTGCGGACGAAGGTGACCTCGTAGCCGCGGTAGCGGAACCACCGCTGCATCACGTCGAAGTTGAGTCCCGACCGGATGTGCCCGATGTGCGGGGGCGCCTGGACAGTGGCACCGCACAGGTAGATCGAGACACAGCCCGGCACCAGCGGGACGAAGTCGCGTACCTGGCGGGTCATGGTGTCGTACAGGCGAAGGCTCACAGCGTCCAGGGTAGTGGGCGGCGGGGGGTGCCCCGCCACCTTCCGCCCACTCGGCTCGATTCGGTGTCAGACGTGGTTGACGACCTTGCGCGGACTGAGCCGCACCACCACCCGCACCGCGTCCGGCTCGTCCCAGGCGTAGTCCTGGCCGCGGTACTTGCGGGACAGTTCGTCGATCAGCTCCCGGCCGCCCTCGGTGGTCAGGGTGACCTCGCCTCGGGCCTCGAAGTACTGGTACGGGCTGTCGGCCGGGTTGACCAGCAGACTCACCCGCGGGTCGCGCACCAGGTTGAGGTGCTTGCGGCGGCCCTGGACGGTGGAGAACAGGATGTCGTCGCCGTCCCGCTTCACCCAGACCACCGAGGCCTGCGGACTGCCGTCCGGCTGGATCGTCGAGACCACCGCGAAACTCTTCGCGTCCAGCAGCGCCTTCACGTTGTCGGCGAGCACCTCACCCATGATTCCTCCTGTGACCGGACGGTGACTGATCGTCAGGCCAGGCTAGAGGGGCGGGCGTTGGTAGACCAGCGCCGTGGCGATCGCGGCGAGTCCCTCGGCGCGGCCGGTCAGGCCGAGGCCGTCGGTGGTGGTGCCGGAGACCGACACCGGGGCGCCGACCGCGGCGGACAGCGCCGCCTGGGCCTCGTCCCGGCGCTTGCCGATCTTCGGGCGGACGCCGATCACCTGGATCGCCACGTTGCCGATCTCGAACCCGGCCTCCCGCACCAGCCGGGCGGCCTCGCCGAGCAGCGCCACGCCGGCCGCGCCGGCCCACTCGGGGCGGTCGGTGCCGAAGTGCGCGCCGAGGTCGCCGATCCCGGCGGCGGAGAACAGCGCGTCGCAGGCGGCGTGGGCGGCCACGTCGGCGTCCGAGTGCCCGGCCAGGCCGGTCTCGCCCGGCCAGTCCAGTCCGGCCACCCGCAGCGGCCGGCCGGCCTCGAAGGCGTGCACGTCGGTGCCGACGCCGATCCGCGGCAGGACCGGCACGGCGGGGTTCTCAGTAGGCATCGGTGGCCCTCCGGCGGGCGAGTACGGCCTCGGCGAGCACGAGGTCCAGCGGGCGGGTGACCTTGAACGCCTCCTCGTGGCCGGGCACCACGACGACCCGGCCGCCGAAGCGCTCGATCAGGCCGGCGTCGTCGGTGACCTCGACGCCCTCGGCGACGGCCTTCTCGTGCGCAGCGACCAGGCCGGCTAGGTCGAAGCCCTGCGGGGTCTGCACGGCGCGCAGCGTGGAGCGGTCGGGGGTGTCCAGCACCGGTTCCGGGCCGGCCGGCTGCGGCTCGACCCGCTTGACGGTGTCGGCCAGCGGCACCGCGGGCACCACCGCCTCGGCGCCGGCCCGGACGGCGGCGGCCACCGCGTCCACCACCTCGACGGGCACCAGCGGGCGGGCCGCGTCGTGCACCAGCACCACCGGGGTGCCGGCCGGGATCGCGGCCAGGCCCAGCCGCACCGACTCCTGCCGGCTGGCGCCGCCGGGCACCACCCGGACGTCCTTGCCGTCCAGGCCGTGGCTGTCCAGCAGCGCGACGACCTCGGCCACGCCGTCCGGCGGGGCGCACACCACCACCAGGCCGACCGCCCGGCTGCGGGCCAGCGCCCGGACCGCGTGCACCAGCAGCGGGACGCCGCCGAGTTCGCGCAGCGCCTTGGGGGCGCCGGGGCCGAGTCGCTCGCCGCGCCCGGCGGCCGGAACGACCGCTGCCGCGAGCTGTGCTGAGGCGTTCAGGTTTGGCTCCTTGGTCGTGATGGGTATGGCCCGTGCCGAACGCGGATTCGCGAGCGGGCAGGCCCCCTTCCTGACTGCACGTTAGTGGAACCGCGCCGAGCCTTCCGCCACCGTTTCGCCGTGCCGTCCCCTTCCGGGCACGCCGAAGCGCCCGGGGCGCCCTTTCGGGCACCCTCGGGCGCTGCGTCGGTCGTCGTCAGGGCTCGGAGCGGGGCTCAGGGCCTGCGCCGGCCTGTGCTCAGGAGGCGAGGACCTCGTCGAGCAGCGTCTCGGCCTTGTCCTCGTTGGTGTTCTCGGCGAGTGCGAGCTCGCTCACCAGGATCTGGCGTGCCTTGGCGAGCATCCGCTTCTCGCCGGCCGACAGGCCGCGCTCGCGCTCGCGGCGCCACAGGTCGCGGACCACCTCGGCGACCTTGATCACGTCGCCGGACGCGAGCTTCTCCAGGTTCGCCTTGTAACGGCGAGACCAGTTGGTGGGTTCTTCGGTGTAGGGCGCGCGAAGCACCTCGAAAACGCGGTCCAGGCCTTCCTGGCCCACCACGTCGCGGACACCGACGAACTCGGCGTTCTCCGCGGGGACGCGAAGCGTCAGATCTCCCTGCTGCACCTTCAGCACCAGGTAGGTCTTGTCCACACCCTTGATCTGGCGAGTTTCGATGGCCTCGATCAGCGCAGCCCCGTGATGGGGGTAGACCACCGTGTCGCCAACCTTGAACGTCATGTGACAGGACCCCTTCCGTGGCTTTCCAGAATAACACGCTTTTCGGCTGACCCGAAGGGCGTTTTCGCAGGTCAGGGCCGGTACCAGGGCTTGACAACCACCCCCGTCGCGTGCTGCGACCGGTGTTCGAGGAGGGCTTCTCGCAGGTCGGAGGCGGTCTGACCTGGGCAACGAAACCTCTGGTCACACTCCCGAAACCATGGTTGGATCTTGAGTTTTTACCTCCGACTCGCCGAGCGCCCCGGATCGTGATCGGACCGCGACACGGGGCCACCCCGTGATAGCCGGATATGTGTGGTCGGTAGTGTGGCCCTCGACCACCGACCGTGATCCCTCTTCCGTGGATCGTCCCCTCCAAGGAGAAGTCGCCGCCGTGAGCCGGAGCCTTCGACGCGGCGCTGCCGCCGCCCTCGTCCTCGCCGCGATCGTGCCGCTGTCCGCCTGTGCGGCCGGCAACGATGCCGACACGCTGCAGATCAAGCCGGACAACGCGGCGACCTCGATCGGCAACGAGGTCAAGCTCAACAACATCGTCGTGGTCGCCCCGGAGGGCTCGGCCGGCGAGTACTCGGGTCCGGTGGCCGTCACCGCGAACATCGCCAACACCGCGCCGAAGGACGACCTGGTGCTGACCTCGGTCAAGGTCGGCGGCACCGCCGCCACGCTGACCGACGAGAACGGCGCGAAGGTCTCCGAGATCACCATCAAGGCCGGCCAGTCGGTGCTGCTGGGCGGTAAGGAGGGCGCGGCCGGCGCCCAGGTGTCCGGCGCGAAGCTGTCGGTCGGCGGCTACGCCGACACCACCTTCACCTTCAAGACCGCCGGCGAGGTCTCCACCCCCGCCAACGTGCAGCCGGCCGCCGGCCTGTACCAGGGCTTCGGCCCGCAGGCGAAGGCCGCCACCTCGCCGACCGCCGGCGCCACCTCCTCCCCGGGCGCCTCCTCGCCGTCGCCGGGCGCCGCGACCGGCTCGCCGAGCGCCCCGGCCTCCGGCAGCCCGTCGGCTTCCGCTCACTGACCGCGGAACACCGCGAAGGGGCCCCGCCGCGGCGGGGCCCCTTCGCGGTGTTCCGCGGTCGTGCCGGTCGGTCCGGGCGCGGTTTACGGCTCGAACTTGTAGCCCAGGCCGCGGACGGTGACCAGGTAGCGCGGCGCGCCCGGGTCGGGCTCGATCTTCGCCCGCAGGCGCTTGACGTGGACGTCCAGGGTCTTGGTGTCGCCCACGTAGTCGGCGCCCCAGACCCGGTCGATCAGCTGCATCCGGGTGAGCACCCGGCCGGCGTTGCGCAGCAGCATCTCCAGCAGGTCGAACTCCTTGAGCGGCAGGTCGACCTTGCCGCCGTCCACCGTCACCACGTGCCGGTCGACGTCCATCCGGACCGGGCCGGCCTCCAGCGCGCCGGGAGCGGCGGCGCCGTCGCCGTTCGCGTCCTCGCCGCGGCGGCGGAGCACCGCGCGGATCCGGGCGACCAGCTCGCGGGTGGAGTACGGCTTGGTCACGTAGTCGTCGGCTCCTATCTCCAGCCCGACGACCTTGTCGATCTCGCTGTCCTTGGCGGTGACCATGATCACCGGGACGTTGGACCGGACTCGCAGCTGGCGGCAGACCTCGGTGCCGGGCAGGCCGGGCAGCATCAGGTCGAGCAGGACGAGGTCGGCTCCGTTGCGCTCGAACTGCTCCAGCGCGTCGGGCCCGGTGGCGGCGACCGCCACCTCGAAGCCCTCCTTGCGGAGCATGTACGACAGGGCGTCGCTGAACGACTCCTCGTCCTCGACCACCAGTACACGGGTCACGATCGGGCCTCCGGGGCAGGAAGTGTGGGTGCTGCTGAGGATGCGCGGTCCTCGACCGGGGCCTGCCCGGCGGGGAGCCGCAGTGTGAAGGTGGAGCCCTGGCCCTCGACGCTCCACACCGACACGGTGCCGCGGTGCGAGGCGGCGACGTGCTTGACGATGGACAGGCCGAGGCCGGTGCCACCGGTGAGGCGGGAGCGGGCGGGGTCCACCCGGTAGAAGCGTTCGAAGATCCGCTCGCGGTCCTTCTCCGAGATGCCGATGCCCTGGTCGGTCACCGAGATCTCGATCAGTTCGCCGTCCGCCTCGCCCAGCGCCGCGGCGCTGGAGATCCGGCGGGTGGCGATCGCCACCCTGGTGCGCGGCGGGCTGTAGTTCACCGCGTTCTCCACCAGGTTGCCGAGTGCGGCGGCCAGTTGGCCGCGGTTGCCGACCAGGTACAGGCCGGTGGTGCCGCCGGCCGCGATGACGATCTGCTTGGCGGCGGCGGTCTGCCGGCAGCGGTCGATCGCCTCGGCGATCAGCTCGTCCACCGCGACCGGCTCGGGGTCGACCTTCAGCTGGTCGTCCTGGACCCGGGAGAGGTCGATGATCTCCTGGACCAGGCTGGCCAGCCGGGTGGCCTCGACCTGCATCCGGCCGGCGAAGCGCTGCACCGCCTCCGGGTCGTCGGAGGCGTCGGCGACCGCCTCGGACAGCAGTGAGAGCGCGCCGACCGGGGTCTTCAGCTCGTGCGAGACGTTGGCCACGAAGTCGCGGCGGATCGCCTCGATCCGGCGGCGCTCGGTGCGGTCCTCGACCAGCACGAGCACCAGCCGGGAGCCCAGCGGGGCGACCCGGACCGAGACCGCCAGCGGTTCGGCGGCCCGGGCGGGGACGCCGGGGCGGGTGAGCTCCAGCTCGATCTGCCGGATCTCGCCGTCCCGCCGGGTGCTGCGGGCCAGCGCGAGCATCTGGTCCACGGCCACCTTGCCGCCGCGGACCAGGCCCATCGCGTAGGCGGCGGAGGAGGCCTTGACCACCTCGTCGCCGTCGCCGAGCACGATCGCGCAGGAGCGCAGCACCGAGAGCACGGTGTCCACGCCGGGCGGCAGGGCCGGCTCCTGAGGGGGTTCCGGCCCCGGGTTCCTGCCGCTGCTGCCGTTCGCCCGGCCCTGCTCGCGCTCGCTCCAACGGAAGGCGATGGAGGCGGTGAGGCCGACGCCGAGCCCGGCTATGGCGCAGGCAGCGGCGGCGGCCACGTTCACGTCCATGCCTGCCAGCGTAAATGGTGGGCGGGCGCGCTCCGTAAGGGTGCGATCAAGGCATCGGCCGGGCGTTGCCGAGAATTCACCTCCACGATGCTGCCGATTCACCGCTGAGGCCGCAGGGGGTCGCCCGAACGGATCAGTGTGGGCGGTGCAAGCCCGTGTGGGCGGTGGCGCGGCTACCATTCGCGCCACCAGCAGCGGCCGTCCGTACGGTCGGCCCCGCGTCGGGCCGCCCGGTGCGGGGCGTCCGGTCGGCACCGCCACCGACACCGGTACTGGAGGAGAAGAGCGCAATGCGCGACGCGTACCACGAGGAACTCGACTCGATCAGCGACGGCCTGGTCGAGATGGCCCGCCTGGTCGGCTCGGCGATGGGACGGGCCACCACCGCACTGCTGGACGCGGACCTGGAGCTGGCGGAGAGCGTGATCGCCGCCGACGAGAAGATCAACAACCTGCACCACGACCTGGAGAACCGGGCCATCGACCTGCTGGCCCGCCAGCAGCCGGTCGCCACCGACCTGCGGATCGTGGTCACCTCGCTGCGGATGAGCGCGGACCTGGAGCGCTGCGGCGACCTGGCCCGGCACGTCGCCAAGGTGGCGCGACTGCGCTACCCGGAGACCGCCGTCCCGGGCGACCTGCACGCGATCGTGCTGGAGATGGGGCAGCTCGCGCAGCGCCTGGTGGCCAAGGCCGGCCTGGTGATCGCCACCAAGGACGTGGACAAGGCGCTGGAGCTGGAGGCGGACGACGACGCGATCGACGCACTGCACCGCGAGCTGTTCTCGCACCTGCTGGACGACCGCTGGCACCACGGCATCGAGACCGCAGTGGACGTCACCCTGGTCGGCCGCTACTACGAGCGCTTCGCGGACCACGCGGTCTCGGTCGCCAAGCGCGTGGTGTTCCTGGTCACCGGCGAGCACGTGGACGAGTTCATGGCCACGGCGGAGACGGCCGAGTAGCCGTCCGGACAGCGGCCGCCGGGGGCGCATTCGGCGCGAACCGACCGCCCCCGCGCGCCCGTTGACGCATCGTCACAACGGGGCTTCACTCGAAGGGACGGGCGTCCACCGGGCTGTCCGGCTCCGCCCGGACGAGGAGGCTGCAGCGCGATGAAGACCACGACCGGCACGTCCACCACTCCCCCGCCGAGCCCGCTCGCTCCGGTAGCGGCGAAGCTGCTGCCGGTCCTCGCGGCGGGCTGCGGCTGCGGTCCGGGCTGCGGCTGCGGCTGCCAGTCGGGCTCGCCCTGCCAGTGCGGCGGCGCGACCGGCTCCTGCTGCGGCGGCCACTGACGGTACGGCGGGGCCGGGCACCCGGAGGGGTGCCCGGCCCTTGTCGTGCGGTGCGTCAGAAGGTGACGTCCATGCACTGGTAGAACGCGTTGCCGGTGTCGGCGATGTCCCAGACCGCCAGGATCACCTGGTGGCCGGTCAGGCCGGAGGGCAGCGTCGCGGTGTGGCTGAGCGTGGCCGGGGGCTGCTTGCCGCCCATCGGCACGGTCAGGAACGGGGTCGGGTTCAGGTTGGCCCGGGTGAGCTTGGTGGTGGCGTCGTAGCCGGGCTTGGTGAGGAAGTACCGGAACGAGGTGGTGGCGTGCCGCGCCTCGATGCTCCAGGTCAGGGTGAGCTGCTGACCGGCCGTCACCTTGGTGGTCGGCCAGGCGCCGCTGCGGGGGTCGTCCAGCGGGGCCCAGCGGGCGTCGCCGCCCGCGCACAGGGTGCCGTCGGCCGGGCCCTGGGCCGGGAAGCCCTTCGGGCCCTCGACGCTCTGCGGCTCCCACTGGATCTGGCCGCACTTCTTCACCACGCCCGCGCCGCACAGGCCGGCCCGGCTCGGCGGGGTGGTGATGTACCCGTGCGAGCTGGCGGGGATCGCCGTCGCCAGGGTCGCCGCGGCGGCCGCGATGCCGACCGCCAGGATGTTGCGCTTGCGCATGGTGCTCCTCCGTGGGGGTGGATGGAGTACATGCGCGGGCACGCGCGGGCCGCGTGGGGGCGGCCTTGAGTGTCATGCCCGCGCCGACATTGCCCTCACGCTAGAAGCCCGCGGCGACCCCCGTCAATGGTCTGAACCATTCTTCGTGGTCTGAACCACTCCGTCCCGCCCGCCGATTGACGCCCCGTCACCCGGACACGGAACAGCCCCCTGGGCCGGGGCACCGTTGCGCCGGACAGGGGGCTGAGGGGACGTGGAGCGTTACTTCTTGCCCTGGTTCTTGACCGCCTCGATCGCGGCGGCGGCGGCCTCCGGGTCGAGGTAGCGGCCACCGGGGTTGACCGGCTTGAAGTCGGCGTCGAGCTCGTAGACGAGCGGGATGCCGGTGGGGATGTTGAGGCCGGCGATGGCCTCGTCGGAGATGCCGTCGAGGTGCTTGACCAGGGCGCGCAGGCTGTTGCCGTGGGCGGTGACCAGGACGGTCTTGCCGGCCGCGAGGTCCGGGACGATGGCGTCGTACCAGTACGGGAGCATCCGCTCGACGACGTCCTTGAGGCACTCGGTGCGCGGGCGCAGCTCGGACGGGATCTCCGCGTAGCGGGCGTCGCCGGCCTGCGAGTACTCGGCGTCGTCGGCGAGGGCCGGCGGCGGGGTGTCGTAGGAGCGGCGCCAGAGCTGGAACTGCTCCTCGCCGAACTCGGCCAGGGTCTGGGCCTTGTCCTTGCCCTGCAGGGCGCCGTAGTGGCGCTCGTTCAGGCGCCAGCTGCGGCGGACCGGGATCCAGTGGCGGTCGGCCTTGTCCAGGGCGATCTGCGAGGTGCGGATGGCGCGGCGCAGCAGCGAGGTGTGCAGCACGTCCGGCAGCAGGCCCTCGGCGAGCAGCAGTTCGCCGCCGCGGGCGGCCTCCTTCTCGCCCTTCTCGTTGAGGTCGACGTCGACCCATCCGGTGAAGAGGTTCTTCTGGTTCCACTGGCTCTCGCCGTGACGGAGCAGGATCAAGCGGTAGGTCGTGTCAGCCATGGGGCCAGCTTAGTGGAGGGGGAAATTCGATGGCCGGGCCGTCCACGCCGGATGTAATGTACGCAAAGCGTCTTTGCCCATTACCGATCTGCCGTCCCCGGGGAGCCCTCATGCCCGTCTCCGCCCGTCTGGTGAACGAAGTGCGCAGGGCGGCGGGCGGGCTGCCGCGCCAGTTCTGGTGGCTGTGGACGTCGACCCTGGTGAACCGCCTCGGCGGCTTCGTGGTCACCTTCCTGGCGCTGTACCTGACAGTCGATCGAGGGTACTCCGCGTCCTACGGCGGCCTGGTGGCGGGTCTGTTCGGTCTCGGCTCGGCGATCGCGGCGGTGGGCGGAGGGGTGCTGACCGACCGGCTCGGGCGGCGGCCCACGCTGCTGGTGGCCCAGTTGTCGACGGCGGCGTTCACGGCGGTGCTGGGCTTCGCGGACGGGCAGGTGGCGATCGCGGCGGTCGCGTTCCTGGTGGGCCTGGCGAGCAACGCGTCCCGCCCGGCGGTCTCCGCGATGATCGCCGACCTGGTGCCGGCCGCGGACCGGGTGCGCGCCTACTCGCTGAACTACTGGGCGGTCAACATCGGCTTCGGCGTCTCCGCCGCGGTGGCCGGACTGATCGCCGCGAACGGCTACCTGACGCTGTTCCTGCTGGACGCGCTGACCACCGTGCTGTGCGCCGTGCTGGTGTTCGTGAAGGTCCCCGAGACGCTGGCGAAGGCCGAGGCGGAGGCGGAGGCGGCCGAGGAGCCGACGGAGGCCGCCGTCGGCCTGGGCGCGGTGTTCCGGGACGGCGCGTTCATGGCGGTGGTCGGCGTGAACCTGCTGCTCGCCCTGGTCTTCCAGCAGGGCCCCACCACGCTGGCGATGGACATGGGCCGGCACGGCATCTCGACCGCCGAGTACGGCCTGGTGGCCAGCCTGAACGGGGTACTGATCGTGCTGCTCCAACTGCCGCTGACCCGGCTGCTGGAGGGCCGCAACCGCACCGCCCTGCTGGTGGCGAGCGCGCTGCTGATCGGCTGGGGCTTCGGCCTGACGGCGGTGGCGGGCACGTCCACCGCCTTCTACGCGCTGTCGGTGGCGGTGTGGACGATCGGCGAGATCATCAACGCGCCGACCATGATGGGGCTGGTCGCCGAGCTCTCCCCGGCCCGGGCCCGCGGCCGCTACCAGGGCGTGTACTCGCTGTCCTGGTCGCTGGCGGCCTTCCTCGGCCCGGCGGCCGGCGGCCTGCTGCTCCAGTACGCGGGCAGCTGGGCGCTCTGGGGCAGCTGCGCCGCCGGCGGGACGCTGGCGGCCGGCGCGTTCGTGTCGATCGGCCGCCGCCGTCCCGCGCGGGACGCGGCGCCGGACGCCGACCTGGCCGCGGAGCCGGCCGCCGCGACGGCCTGAGGCCGCGTCAGACCACCGCGCCGCCGCTCTCGCTCTGCCGCAGCCGCACCCAGGAGTCGTGGTCGTCCTCGAGGATCCGCTGGTACTCGTCGACCAGCGCCGCCACCCGGTCCGGCTCCGGGACGGTGTCGCCGTACTCGGCCTTCAGCAGGGTGAGGCGGCGGCGCAGCGAGGCCAGCCGGTGCACGGTGTCGGAGCGCTGGATCCACAGCGTCCGGTAGCCGAAGAACGCCGCCCAGGCGGCGAGCACGGTGACCAGCGCGCCGCACACCAGCGCGGCGTCGGCCAGCCGGTCGGCCATCGGCTCGCCGACCTTGAGGCCGAGCAGCACGGTGACCAGTACGGACAGGCTGACGGTGGCCAGCTGGAGGGTCAGGGCCCGCCGCCGGTCCCAGTCCCGGCGGCGCCGGCGCTCGGCCAGCTCCGCGCCGAGCTCGGCCTCCAGCCAGGCCAACTTCCTTTGTGCAGCGGCACGTTCGTCGTCCATCGGTATCCTCCCCGGGCGGGAGGATACCGGGCTCAGCCCTCGGCCGGAGGGTTCTCGCTCGCCAGGTGGGCGAAGGCGGTGAGGTTGCGGGTGGACTCGCCGCGCTTGGTGCGCCACTCCCACTCGCGGCGGATCGCGGTGGCGAAGCCCAGCTCCAGCAGGGTGTTGAACGGCTCGTCGGCGTTCTCCAGCACGGTGCCCAGCAGCCGGTCCACGGCCTCGGCGGTGAGCGCCTCCAGCGGCAGCCGGCCCACCAGGTAGACGTCGCCGAGCCGGTCGATCGCGTACGCCACCCCGAACAGCCGGGTGTTGCGCTCCAGCAGCCAGCGGTAGACGCCCTCGTGGTTCTCGTCGGGGCGGCGGATCACGAAGGCGTTCACCGACAGCGTGTGGTCGCCGACCCGCAGCGCGCAGGCGGTGGACAGCTTGCGGGTGCCGGGCAGCGAGGCGACCAGCGTGTACGGGTCGGCGGCGGCGGGCTCCCAGGCCACACCGGCCTCGTCGAGCGCGGCGCGGAGCAGGGGGAGTGCGTCGTCCTTGGCGGCCATGCCCCCACGCTAACCGGCCGCCGGGCCGGGCGGGGTGTCGCCCCGGTCACCCCGCGCGCCGGGGTGACCCGCCGTCAGGAGACCCGCACCGGACGGGCGCCGGCCATCGCGTCCGCGTACACCTCGGCGGTGGCGCCGGCCGCCGTCAGCCAGCCGAACGCCGCCGCGTGCCGGGCGGCCGCCTCGCCGCGGGCCGGGGCGAGCGCCGGGTCGGTGGCGTACGGGAGCAGGGCCTGCGCCCAGGCGTCCGGATCGTGGCCGGGGACGAGGGTGCCCGTCACGCCGTCGCTGACCGCGACCGGGAGGCCGCCGACGGCGGCCGCCACCACGGGGGTGCCGCAGGCCTGCGCCTCCAGGGCGACCAGGCCGAAGGACTCGCTGTGCGAGGGCATCACCAGGGCGGTCGCCGCGCGGTACCAGTCGGCGAGCTGCTGCTGGCCGACCGGCGGGCGGAACCGGACCACGTCGTTGATGCCGAGCTGGGCGGCCAGTTTGTGCAGGCTCTCGGGGCGGGCCAGGCCGCTGCCGGACGGCCCGCCGACCACCGGGACGACCAGCCGCTCGCGCAGCCCGGGCCGGCGCTCCAGCAGCCGGGCGACGGCCTTGAGCAGCACGTCCGGCGCCTTGAGCGGCTGTATTCGGCCGGCGAACAGCAGGACCGCGGCGTCCTGCGGCAGGCCGAGGCGGTGGCGGGCCGCGGCGCGGTCGCCGGGGCGGAACACGTCCAGGTTCACGCCGGGGTGGACCACGGCGAGCTGCTCCGGGCGCGCCGCGTAGTGGTGGGCCAGCTCGGCGGCCTCCTCCGCGGTGTTGGCGATCAGCCGGTCGGCCGCGCCGACCACCTGGGTCTCGCCGATCACCCGGGCGACGGGCTCCGGGGTGTCGCCCTCCGCGAGCGCCGCGTTCTTGACCTTCGCCATGGTGTGCATGGTGTGCACCAGCGGCACGCCCCAGCGCTCCGCCGCCAGCCAGCCGACCTGGCCGGACAGCCAGTAGTGCGAGTGCACCAGGTCGTAGTAGCCGGGGCGGTGGCCGGCCTCGGTGCGCAGCACGCCGTGGGTGAAGGCGCACAGCTGGGCGGGCAGGTCCTCCTTGAGCAGGCCCTCGAACGGGCCGGCCGTGACGTGCCGCACCAGCACGCCGGGGGCGAGCTGCACGGTCGGCGCGTCGTCCGAGCTGATCGCCCGGGTGAAGACCTCGACCTCGATGCCGAGGTCGGCGAGGCGCTTGGCCAGCTCCACGATGTACACGTTCATGCCGCCGGCGTCACCGGTGCCGGGCTGGTGCAGCGGCGAGGTGTGGACGCTCAGCATGGCGATCCGGCGCGGGCGGCGCGGACGCGCGGGGGCCGCGGCGGACCGCGACTCCCCGCGGGGCATGCGGACGAGGTGGTGGGTCACCTGCGTGAAGCCTCCCTGGGCGCTGCCCGTCGCTGCGTCTGTGGTGGTGCCGACTGCGTCACTGCGTGTTCTGCCTGCTCACGCGCCGCCGCCCGCGGCCGGGAGCTGCGGGCGGTGGGACGTCAAGGATGCCAACCGCAGCGTCTCGTCCGCGTATTCCCGGCTGCTGGCGAAGCACCGGGGACGGGCCGGCCGGGCACGGGCGGCGCTGCGTAGGCTTGGTGACCATGGCCGCAAGCGACACGCCGTCGTCCCGGGGCCGGTCGAGCCGGCCGGTGGGGACGATCACTCGGGGGACGACGAACACCAACCGGCTGCGGCGGATGGACCGCTGGATCGCGTACACGGCGGGCCGGGCGCTGCGCGCCGCCGTGCAGCCGCCGGTCGCGGTGGACCTGGGGTACGGGGCGGCGCCGTGGACGGCCGTGGAGCTGGCGGCGCGGCTGCGGGCGGTGCGGGCGGACGTCCGGGTGGTGGGCATCGAGATCGACCCGGCGCGGGTGGCGGCGGCGCTGCCGATGGCCGACCCGCCACTGCTGGACTTCCGCCGCGGCGGCTTCGAGGTGCCGCTGCCGGGCGGGGCGCGGGCCCAGCTGATCCGGGCGGCGAACGTGCTGCGGCAGTACGACGAGGAGCAGGTGGCCGAGGTGTGGTCGCGGCTGTGCGGGCGGCTGGCGCCGGACGGGCTGCTGGTGGAGGGCACCTGCGACGAGATCGGGCGGCGGCACGTGTGGGTGGCGCTCGGCCCGGAGGGGCCGCGGACGGTGACCTTCGCGGCCCGGCTGGGGAGCCTGGAGCGGCCGTCGGACCTGGCGGAGCGGCTGCCGAAGGCGCTGATCCACCACAACGTGCCGGGGCGCCCGGTGCACGCGTTCCTGCGGGACTTCGACCGGGCGTGGGCGGCGGCCGCGCCGCTGGGCGCGTTCGGGGCCCGGCAGCGCTGGGTGGCGGCGTGCGCGGCGCTGGCCGCGGACTGGCCGCTGCGGGACGGGCCGGCCCGGCGGCGGCAGGGCGAGCTGACGGTGGACTGGGCGGCGCTGGCGCCGCGCTGAGCCCCTTCCCGCGCGCGGCCCGGGCGGGCAGCCGTTCGACCGGTTCACTCGAACGAGTTATCGAATCCCTCTGGCGCATTGACGCCCTGCCGCGCCACCATGGGAGCACCCGAATGCGCCGTCGCGCGCCCCCTGAGCGCCCGTCAGCGCCCCTGCTCTCCCGGCCCCGTCGCCAGCTCGTCCCGCACGCGTTCGAACACCTCGTACATCTCGGCACCGAACAGCACGAAACGCACCTCGTCCAGGTCGGGCCCCACCTCGGCCACCGCCGTCAGGGCGATCCGGGCGGCATCGTCCGGCGGCCAGCCGAAGATCCCGGCGGAGATCGCCGGGAAGGCCACCGTCCGCGCCCCCAGCTCCGCCGCGACCAGAAGGGATTCCCGATAGCACGAGGCCAGCAGCTCGGCCCGCTGCGCGCGGTCCTCCGCCCGGAACACCGGCCCCACCGTGTGCACCACCCAGCGGGCCGGGAGCCGGCCGGCGGTGGTCGCCACGGCCCGGCCGGTCGGCAGGCCCTTCCCGTAGTGCGAGGCGCGCAGCCTCCGGCAGTCCGCGAGGATCTCCGGCCCGCCCCGGCGGTGGATCGCGCCGTCCACCCCGCCGCCGCCCAGCAGTGAACCGTTGGCGGCGTTCACCACCGCGTCCACCCGCTGATCCGTGATGTCACCCTGCACCAGCGTGATCCGGGTCACCGTTCCTCATCTCCCGTCAACTGCGGCTCTGCGGTGGCGGAAACCGTACAGAACGACGCCACCGGAAGCGTGGCAATAACCACATCGCCGCCGCTCAGTCGAAGAAATCCTCGGAGATCACGTTATGGTCGCGGGAAGCTCCCCGATGCCCGGTGCCATGCGGGCACCGCGGACGGACACCAGCCGTTGGCCTGTCGGGGAAAGGAAGGACCGACCGATGCCCGCTACGGGAGACGGGCGGGCACCCGACGCGACCGACGACGTTGGGTCCGCCGAGCGCAGTCAGAGCCGGCGCGACGCGCAGCGCCGGAGCCGGACCACGGGTTCCGCGCCGATACCGCACCCGCGCAGCACGCCGGGCGGCAGCGAGCCGGTCCGGGCCGCGGCCGCCGACTTCCGGGTGCTGGTGGTCGAGGGCGCCGGGCCCGGGCACCGGCTGTTCGAGTCGCTGGCCGAGGAGCTCGGCGAGCGCGCCGAACTGCACCGGGTGGACGGCGTCCGCGAGGCGGCGGCCCTGCTGCCCCCGCCGCCCGGCACCGGCCGGCGCGGCATGCGCCACCCCGAGTTCCAGTGCGTGCTGGTCGACCTCGGCGCGCCCGGCGAGCTCCCGCCCGGCAGCGACGGCCTCGACGAGCTCCGCGAACTGCTCCGGCGCGCCCCGCACACCGCCGTGGTGGTGCTCACCGACGCCGCCGGCGCCGAGCTCGGCGCGGCCGCGGTCGCCGCCGGCGCCCAGGACTTCCTGGTCCGGCAGGACACCGCCGGCCCGCTGCTGGCCCGCGCCCTGCGCTACGCGGTGGAGCGCAAGCGCGCCGACGAGTCGCAGCGCCGCCTGGTGGAGGCGGAGATCCGCGGCCAGGAGAACGCCCGGCTCCAGCGCCACCTGCTGCCCACCCCGCTGCTGGACGGCGCCGGCCTGGCCTTCACCCGCCGCTACCGGCCGGGCCGCCGCCGCGCCCTGCTCGGCGGCGACTTCTACGACGCCGTCCGCACCCCGGACGGCCGGGTGCACGTGGTGATCGGCGACGTCTGCGGCCACGGCCCGGACGAGGCCGCGCTCGGCGTCGCGCTGCGGATAGCGTGGCGCACCCTGGTCTTCGCCGGCCTGACCGGCCAGCAGCTGCTGACCACCCTGCAGCACGTGCTGGAGCACGAGCGCCGCAGCGACGAGATCTTCGCGACGCTCTGCATGCTGGTGCTGGACGCGCCGGGCGGGGACGGCGCGGCGGAGTCCGCCGAGCTGTTCCTGGCCGGGCACCCCGCGCCGCTGCTGCTCGGGCCGGACGCCGCCCCGGTGCTGCTGCCCTCCGACCAGGCCGGGCCCGCGCTCGGCCTGCTGCCCTGCGACGCCACCCAGTCCACCTGGCCGGCCCTGCGGCTGGACCTCCGCCCGGGCTGGCGGCTGCTGCTGTACACCGACGGCCTGGTCGAGGGGAAGGTCGGGGCGGGCTCGCCGCGGCTGGGCCAGGAGGGCCTGATCGACCTGATCGCCGACCACCAGGCCGCCGGGCTGACCCGGGGCCGGCTGGTGGACTCGGCGATCGCCGAGGTGGAGGAGCTGAACGGCGGGGCGCTGACCGACGACGTCGCGGTGCTGCTGCTGGAGCGCAACCCGGTTCCGGTGATCATGGGCTGACGGCCCGTCGGATCCCCGGAGACGGACACGGAGAAGGGGCGGCCCCGTGCGGGGCCGCCCCTCTCTCGTCGCCGTGCGGCGGGGTCACCAGGGGCCGTACGCACCCGAGCTTCCGCCGCGGCCGTCGGTGAGCAGCTTGATCGCGGGGCGGACGTCCACCACGTAGACGATCGCGGCGACCAGGCCGGCCAGCGTCAGCAGGCCGGTGACCGGGTTGGCGCCGAACAGCAGGTCCGCGCCCAGCGCCAGGCCGAGCACGACCAGCCAGAACCCCTTGGTCTTCTTGTCGGCGGCGCGGTACGCGTCGTCGCGGCGGACCGCCGCGTCCACGAACGCGAACACCTTGTAGCAGATGATCGCGGTGGCCAGCCACCAGAACGGGTTCAGGAGATCGACGTACAGGATCTGCACCTGGGGCTCCTCATCTCTCTCTTCCATCCTGGCACGGGCACTGCCCGGATCAACGGTGTTCGGCGGTGTGCCGTTCCCCTCGGCCCCCGGAGGAGCCCCTGCCCGGCGTCACTCGGAGTCGGCGGCGGCCTTGCGGGCGCGGGCCGGCTTCTTCGCGGCGGCCTTCGGCGCGGCCGGCTCCGCCTCGACGGCGGGCTCGTCCACCACGACCTCGGCGAACACGACCTCCTCGACCGGGGGCTCGGACCCGACGGCCGGCTCGGCGTCCTCCGGGCGGGTGTTCGCGGCGTCCACCACGGTGCGGCCGCGGACCGCGAGCTCGTCGTAGACCTCCTTGGCCTTGACCGCGAACTCCAGCGCCCGGCCGACCTGCTGCATCGCGAACTCCTGGGCCTTGGCCTGGAGTTCCTTCACGTCGGTGGGCAGCGCGGTGACCGCGCCGGTGACCTTCGCCTGGGCCTCGGCCAGCTTGCTGCCGGCGTCCTGCAGGGCGGCGGCGGCCTTGTCCTGCGCGCCCTTCGGGTCGGCGGCGAGCGCCTCCAGCTGGCCGGGCACCTCGCGGAGCTTCTCGTAGGCCAGGTCGCCGGCGCCGGCCAGGGCGTACAGCGGGGTGGGGTCGGTGAGGGTCTTCTTGAGCTCGTCGCTGATCGGCATGTCTGGTCCTCCGGTCGTGGTGCGCCCGTGCGTTCGGGTCACGCGGGGTCGGTCGGGTGGGCGGCGCCGGCCGGGCGGGCGGCCTGGTTCTCCTTCAGGAAGGCCTCGTAGACCGCCAGCAGGGCCTGCTTCTGCCGCTCGTTGATCTGCGGGTCGGCGAGGATCGCGGCCCGCAGGCCCGGCCCCTTCTCGTCCCGCTCCTCCAGAATCCCGGCCTGCACGTACAGCGTCTCCGCCGAGATCCGCAACGCCTTGGCGATCTGCTGAAGGATCTCCGCGCTGGGCTTGCGCAGCCCGCGCTCGATCTGGCTCAGGTACGGATTGGACACCCCGGCGGCCTCGGCCAACTGCCGCAGCGAGTACTGCGCGTTCCGCCGCTGCTCCCGGATGTACTCGCCGAGCGAGCCCACGTTCAGTGACGCCATACCGGCAGTCTGCCCCGCCCTGCTTGCAATTGCAAGCACACTGCTAGCGCCCGCACGCACCGGGCTCGGTAGCCTTCGCGTGCGGAGTCGTCGGAGACCTGGGGGTGGCGCGGTGGCGGGGCAGCGGGTCGGGGCGGTGTTGTGCGATGTGGACGGGGTACTGCGGGTCTGGGGCGACCTGGGTGCGGTGGACGCGGCGCACGGGTTGCCGGTCGGGACGGTCGCGGGGGCGGCGTTCCGGGAGGAGCGGCTGCTGCCGGCGGTGACCGGGCGGGTGAGCGACGAGGAGTGGCGGGCCGCGGTCGCGGACGATCTGGCGGCGGCGTGCGGCTCGCTCGCGCGGGCGCGGGCGGTGGTGGCCGACTGGGGGCGGCAGCCGTTCCGGGTGGACGCGGAGGTGCTGGCGCTGCTCGGCGAGGCCCGCCGGCGGGTGCCGGTGCTGCTGGTCTCGAACGGCACCACCCGGCTGGAGGCGGACCTGGCCGCGCTCGGGCTGGACACCGCCGTCGACGGGGTGCTCAACTCCGCCCGGCTGGGCGCGGCCAAGCCCGACCCGCAGGTGTACCTGGCGGCCGCCGCCCGGGCCGAAGTCCCGCCCGGGCAGTGCCTGTTCGTGGACGACAGCGCCGGCAACGTGGCCGCCGCCGAGGCGCTCGGGATGCTCGGCCACCACCACCGGGACGCCGCCGGGCTGCGCCGGGCCCTCGCGGCCGGCGGGCTGCTCCGACCACTCCGCGAAATGCGGCGGCACCCCGCCCGACGGCGTGTCAGCATCGGCCGCATGACGACCTTCTCCGCACACGACGGAACCACCCTGTCCTACGAGCAACTCGGCGACGGCGCACCGCTGGTGGCGATCCCCGGTGGCCCCGGCGCGGACGCCCGCTACCTGGGGAGCCTCGGCGGCCTGGACGCCGACCGGCGGCTGATCCGCTTCGAGCCGCGCGGCACCGGCCGCTCCGCCGCGCCCGTGGACCGGGCGAGCTGCGCCTTCGCCTCCCAGGCGAAGGACCTGGAGGCGCTGCGCGAGCACCTCGGGCTCGACTCCTTCGACCTGCTCGGCCACTCCGCGGGCGCCCTGACCGCACAGCGCTACGCCGCCGAATTCCCGCACCGCGTACGGTCCTTGGTGCTGGTGACGCCGGTCGGCCGGGGCGCCCGGGAGGCCGACGAGGCGGAGCTGGCCGCGATCCGGGCCGGCCGCGCCGACCAGCCCTGGTACCCGGACGCGGCACAGGCGGCGGCCCTGCTGGCCGCCGGGCAGGGCGACCCGGCGGAGCTGCTCGCCCGCATCACCCCGTTCTTCTGGGGCAGTTGGGACGACCGGGCGCGCGCCGCGTCCTTCGATCCGGACCTGGTGCCGAGCGCGCCGTGGATGCGGGAGGCGTTCTACGCGAGCGCGGGCGAGGCCGCGCCGGTGACCGTTCCGGTGCTGGTGGTGGCGGGCGAGCTGGACGGAATGATCGGCACCGCGCCGGCCCGGCTGGTCGCCGCCCTCCACCCGGGGGCCCGGCTGGAGGTGCTGGCGGGTGCGGGGCACCGGCCCTGGGTCGAGAAGTCGGCCGAATTCACCGCGCTGGTAGGGGAGTTCCTCGGCTAGTCACCCCTCGACCAGGCGGCGGTAGTCGGCGGCCAGCAGGTCGGCGAGGTCGCGGCCGCGGAGCGGGATGCCGCTCGGGCCGAGGTGGTCGAGGGCCGGGTCGGGGCGTTCGGCGGGGGCGTCGGACGGCCGGAGGGTGAACTCGCCCTGCCAGAAGGCGTCCAGGCACTGGTCGAGCGGGCGGTCGGAGTCGGGCGGGCGGGTCGTCATGGTGTCACTCCCCCACGGCGTCGGCGGACAGGGTGAGCAGTTCGCGGAGCTGCTCGGCGGGCAGTTCGGTCAGCCACTGTTCGCCGGCGCCGACCACCGCGTCGGCCAACTCGCGCTTGGCCTGGAGGAGTTCGGCGATCCGCTCCTCGACGGTGCCGACGCAGACCAGGCGGCGGACCTGGACCTCGCGGCGCTGGCCGATCCGGTGGGCGCGGTCGGTGGCCTGGTCCTCGGCGGCGGGGTTCCACCAGCGGTCGAGGTGGATCACCTGGTTGGCGGCGGTGAGGTTGAGACCGGTCCCGCCGGCCTTCAGCGACAGCAGGAACACCCGTGGCCCGTCCGGGGATTGGAAGCGGTCGACGAGTTCCTGGCGGCGCGGCGCGGACAGGCCGCCGTGCAGGTACAGCACCTGGGTGCCGAGCCGGTGGCGCAGGTGCGGCTGGAGCAGGGCGCCGAACTCGGCGTACTGGGTGAACACCAGCACCCGGTCGCCCTCCGCCAGGGCCTCCCGGAGCAGCGCGACCAGCCGCTCGACCTTGCCCGACCGGCCGCCCAACGGCGAACCGTCGTGCAGCAGTTGGGCCGGGTGGTTGCAGACCTGCTTGAGCCGTCCGAGGGCGGCCAGGACGGCGCCCTTGCGCTCGACGCCGCGGACGCCGCCCAGCCGGCGCAGCAGTTCGGCGACCACCGCCCGGTAGAGCCCGGCCTGCTCCGGCGTCAGGTTGCAGCGGACGGTGAACTCCTGCTTGGCGGGCAGCTGTTCGCCGATCTCGGGGTCGCTCTTCAGGCGGCGCAGCAGGAACGGCCCGGTGAGCTTCTGGAGGCGGGCGGCGACCTCCCGGTTGCCGGACTGCTCGACCGGGACGGCCCAGTGCTCCTTGAACGACTCGGCGGTGCCGAACAGTCCGGGGTTGGCGAAGTCCAGGACGGCGTGCAGTTCGGCGAGGCGGTTCTCCACGGGCGTGCCGGTGAGCGCGATCCGCGGGCCGGAGCGCAGCGAGCGGATCGCGCGGGACTGCCGGGCGGAGCGGTTCTTGATGTGCTGGGCCTCGTCCGCGACGATCCGCCGCCAGTCGACGGCGCGCAGCGCGGCGGTGTCCCGCTGGAGCACCCCGTACGTGGTGATCACCAGGTCGGCGGCCGGGTCGGGGGCGGTGCGGCCGGGCCCGTGGTGGAGCTGGACGCGCAGGCCGGGGGCGAACCGGGACGCCTCGCGCTGCCAGTTGCCGACCAGCGAGGTCGGGCAGACCAGCAGGACGGGGCCGCGGGCGCCGCGGGCGTGTTCCAGGGCGAGCAGGGCGAGGGTCTGGACGGTCTTGCCGAGGCCCATGTCGTCGGCCAGCACCGCGCCGAGGCCGAGCCGGCCGAGCGCGTCCAGCCAGGCCAATCCCCGTTCCTGGTAAGGGCGGAGGGTTCCGGTGAAGCCGGGCGGGGGCGGGGTGCGGTGGGCGCCGGGGAGGCGGCCGAGCCGGCCTGCGAGCAGGTCCCCGAGCGGGCCGTCGGCGTGCACGACGGTGACCGGCAGACCGTCGACGACCGCGCTGTCGTCCAGGGCGAGCCGCAGCAGGGTGGCGGCGTCCAGTTGCGGGTCGTCCCGCCGGGCGGCCAGGAAGCGCAGGGCGGCGGCGAGTTGGGCCGCGTCCGCCTCCACCCACTGGCCGCGCAGCCGGACCAGGCCCTGCTGGGCGGCCGCGAGTTCGTCCAACTCCTGCTGGGTGAGCGGCTGTTCGCCGACCGCGAGCTGCCAGCGGAAGTCCAGCACGGCGTCCCGGTCGGCCTGCGCGGTGCGCTTCACCGACCCCGGCGCGGGCCCGCTGTGCGCGGTGGCGGCAAGTCCGAGCCGGGGGCGGCGGCGCCACCACGCGGGCAGCAGGACGCCGTACCCGGCGGCGGTCAGCAGCGGGGCGGTGTCGCGCAGGAACGCGAGCGCCCCGGCCCGGTCCAGGTCGACGCCGGTGGGGCGGGTGCGGTGCAGGGCGCCGCGCAGCTCGGGGCAGATCCGGGCGGCCCGGTCGAGTTCGGCGAGGTACGCCTCCACCGGATCGCCGAGGCTCTGCGCGAGCGCGGCGAACGCCGGTCCGCCGGACCAGAGTTCGGCCGCCGGGAGCAGCAGCGAGGGCCGGTCGACCGGCCCGGCCAGCACGTCCAGTCGCCAGTTCTCGTCGGCGACGGCGGCGTCCGGATCGCCCGGCGCCGTCCCCAGCGGCTCCGCCAGCCGGAACGCGAGCCGGACGTCGCCGACCGGCTCCGCGCCGGCGCTCCAGGCGGCGAGCCGCGCCGCGAGCGCGGGGTCGGGGGGTGCGGGCAGGCGGGGGTCGGTGCGGTGCAGGGCGGCGATCCAGCCTTCGACTCCGCTGTCCGGCCGGCTGGTTGACGGCCCGTCGGAGGCGAGCGCCGCGCGGGTCTCCTGGTCGGTGAGGGCGTCCAGGACGGTGGTGAACAGGGCCGTGCCGGTGCGTTCGGCGCCGTCCTCGGCGCGGGCGATCGGCGGGCAGCCGGCCGCGAGCGCGGTCGCCTCCCGGCGGGCCGGGCCGTCGGGCGCGGGACGCCAGCGCGCCGCCCACCCGTCCGGCTCCTCGACCAGCGCGGGCAGCACCCGCCCCCGGCCGACCAGCCGCCACGCCAGGTCGTGCACAGCCGTCAGCCAGCGCAGCGACGCCCCGTACGCGAGCTCGGCCGACCGGCCTCCGGGCAGCTCGACGGTGGTCCCCGGCCAGTACGGGTCGAACAGCTCGCCCAGCAGCTGCGCCGCCTCCGCCCGCTCGAACAGCAGCGCCGGGACTCGCCACGCCTGGAGCGCCGGCCCCTTCGCCGTCGCCCCCACCGGCAGGTCGGGGGACGGCGTCGGCCGCGAGCCCAGCGTCGGCAGCCGCAGGCTCACCCACCGCTCGGCGCCCCGCTCGGCCAGCCAGGCCGGGCCCGGCCCGACAGCGGCCAGCAGCCCGGCCACCTCCCCCGCCGAGCACGCGAACGGGTGCCGCACCCCCTCCACCACGCGGCCCGTGAACGCCCCCGCGTCCTCCGCCCACACCCCGAGCCGGCCGTCGGCCCGCCACAGCGCGTGCAGGACGTACATGGGAGCGAGGCCTCCGGGGGACGAGGGAGCGGGCGGGTTCAACGATAAGCAGGGCGGGCGGGGGAACTGCCCGGGCCGCCTCCGCCAGGTCGCGAACACGTGCAGGCCATTGTCCTGCCAGGCGATCTCTCCCACGAGTGCGTTCCCCCTCGCGCAGCTTCCCGCGCCCCCGTGTCCGCACCCGCTCACCTCACGTGGAACACGGGGCCCCGGGGCCGGAAGGGCAGGGTCGAGCCGCGGGGGATCAGGTAGGCGTGCTCGCGGCGGGGTACCCGGAGGACGTCGCAGCCGGTGTCGGTGATGATCAGCAGCGGGGCGGTGGCGGGGAAGTCTCGGGCCCGGGTCAGCAGGTCGATGCCGGGCTGGAGGACGGTTCCGCCGCGGCCGTGGAGGCGTACCCGGGAGGCGAGTTCGGACACCGGCAGGTAACCGAGGTCGTACGGGGCGGCGTCGCAGCAGACGAGACGGGCGGCGGGGACGTCCCGGGCGGCCGCGTAGGAGGCGATCGCGCCGAGGGCCTTGCCGAGCAGGACGCGGCTCATCGTGCCGGAGGTGTCGAGGACGACGCCGAAGGTGCAGCGCGGGGTCTCCTCGGGCGGGTGGTAGCGGCCGGCGCGCGGGATGTCGGGGCTGGCGGACTGTCGTCGGGACGGCCTCGCAAAGGACCGCAGGGGTTCCGGCCGGGGGACGAACTCGTCGAACCAGCGGGCGAGTTGCGCGTCCCAGGGCAGTGGCGGGTGGGCGAGGGCGCGGATCTCCTCGACCAGTCCGGCGGGGAGCAGGCCGCGTTGGCGGGTGTGCAGGTCGAAGCCCTGGAGGAGGCCGCGGCGGTAGAACTCGTCCAGGTCGACGTAGCCGGGTCCGCCCTCCCGGGGCAGGGGTTCGCCGAGGATGTCGCCGAGCCCTTTGCCGCGCAGGGTGGCGAGGCGGCGCATCCGGCGCTGGTCGCGGACGAGCCGGTCGTAGACCTCTTCGGCCGAGAGGCCCTTCAGTTCGGGGTCGTGGAGCAGCCCCTCGGGCATCTCGCCGACGCCCATGTCGAGCAGCCAGCCGTTGACGACGTAGTCGGCGGCGACGTTGAAGAGGTAGGGGTCGCGGCCGCCGGCCCGGTCGCCGTGGCGGAGGGCGGCGTGCAGCATCTCGTGGGCGAGGATGAAGCGCCACTCCTCGTCGGTGTGGCGGCGCAGCGGGTTGAGGTAGATCTCGCCGGCTTCGGCGTTGACGGCGGCGACGGCGATACCGTGGGCGCGGGCGAGTTCGGCGTCGGCGACCAGGGTGAGGCCGGCGGCGAGGCCGCCGAGCAGCGGGTAGTGGGAGACGAACCAGTTGAGGGCGCGTTCCCAGGGACGTTGCGGGACGCGGGGGCCGTCGAGGTGTTCGCGGCGGCCGGCGGCGAGGTCCATCGCGGCGGAGACGGTGCGGGTGAGGGCGTGGGCGAAGGCGAGGGTCCAGTCCTCGGGGTCGTCGGCGCGCCACCAGGAGTGCAGGAGTTGGTCGGGCTGGTCGCCGGCGGTGCCGCAGGCCCGGTATTCGGCGGGGATGCCGTCGCGGCGCCAGCGCGCGGCGAGGGTCTCCTCGTCGCCGCCGGGCCAGGCGGCGGGGAGGTCGTCGGGGGCGCGGCCGATGTGGAAGGTGGCGAGGAAGCGGTTGACGACGGTGCAGCGGGCGGCGAGGTCGGCCGGGTCGGGCTGGGTGCGGGGGCCGCGGGCGGCGGGGGTGGCCGAAGCCGAGGTGGAGCAGGGCGTGGGCGAGGGCCCAGGCCCATTCCTCGGGTTCGGCGCGGCGGGTGCGGTGGGCGTGCACGATGCCTTCGGAGGTGACCACGGCCCAGCCGGTGACGGGGTGCAGGGAGCAGTGCTCCGGCCGCTGGTGCACACCTCGGCGGGGACGGCGGCGAGTGCCGGGTTGGACATGGCCTTGGCGAGTCCGGCGGCGAACGCGGCCTTGGCCGGGTCCTGTTGGGGCTTCTCGGCGGGGCGGCGGGTGCTCACCGGCGGGCCTCGACGAGCCGAGGCAGGTCGCGGGCGGCTTCGATGAGGAACCAGGACGGCAGGACGGGGTTGCCGTCGGGGCCGTCGGCGATCACGGTCTGGGCGACCTCGACGGAGATCTCGGCCAGCTGGACCAGCAGCGACTTGGAGCGGTAGGCGTGCTGGCGGACGGTCGGCGAGGCGTGTTCCTTGCGGGCGGGCAGTTCCTTGACCAGTCGGCCGCGGAAGGAGTCGGCGAGGTAGTAGAGCAGGTCACGGTCCTCGACCCGGTGCGGCCAGGAGGCGTCGCCCTTGAGGATGGCCTCCAGCCCGTACGCGTTGCGGACGATCTTGGCGTAGCCGCAGAAGGCGACGGCGTGCGCGGGGGTGAGCAGGCCGTGGGCGAGGACCTTGAGGGTGTCCTCGTCGAGGCCGGCGCCGAAGGAGTGCAGCGCGTCGGAGAGCATGTGCCAGGCGCGCGGGGTGGAGAACGGTTCCTCGGTCTTGGGCGGGCTGGACCACAGGTGGTCCGGCCGGTCGGTGAGGTGGTCGAGGATCCAGGGGTGGATGGCGTGGCCGGCGGCCCAGCCGAGCCAGTCGTCGGCGCTGGCCCGCAGGTGGACGTGGACCAGCCGGTTGAGCAGCGCGGACGGCATCGGGCGGGCGAGGGCGCCGTCGGTGGCGCGGTTGCCGGCGCCGATCACGATGGAGCCCGCCGGGAGTTCGTAGTTGCCGATCCGGCGGTCGAGGATCAGCGAGTAGAAGGCCTTCTGGACGTCCGGCGTGGCGGCGTTGAGTTCGTCCAGGAACAGGCAGTAGGGCCGGTCGCGGGCGATGCTCTCGGGCGGGCAGAACCGGGAGCGGCCCTCGGGGGTGATCTGCGGGACGCCGATCAGGTCCTCGGGGGCGAGCTGGGTGCCGAGCAGCGAGACGCATTCCAGGCCGAGCGAGTCGGCGAACTGGTTGACCAGCGAGGACTTGCCGATGCCGGGCGCTCCCCACAGGAACACCGGCCGCACGGTGGCGAGTCCGAGCAGCAGCTCGGGGACCTGGGACGGCGACACGGTGACGGCTGACTGCACGAGTCTCCTCGGGGAGGGGTGGTGGTGGGGTTCGGCGGTCAGTGTGAACCGCCGGGACGGCCCGGCGCACCCGGTTTTCCACCGCTTCGCGGAGCTGTCCACAGGCTGGGGACAACGGGCGCGGAACGACTCTGCGGTCGCCATGTCGGACAACTTTCAACTTCATGGTTGAAAGTTGAACGAGATGGGCGTACAGTCGAGCCATCAACAAGTTGAAGCCTCAACAAACGGCTTCGACCCTCACAAGGAGAGAAGCCATGGGCATCTTCAACCGCAGCAAGAACACCGTCGCCACCGCCGCCCCGGCCGCCGTCCAGGGCCCGGACCTGGCCCACCTGACCGGCGACTACACCATCGACAACACCCACTCGAAGATCGGCTTCGCGGTCCGCCACGCGATGGTCACCAACGTCCGCGGCGAGTTCACCGAGTACGAGGGCAAGCTGCACCTGGACGGCGCCAACCCGGCCGCCTCCACCGCCGAGCTGGTCATCAAGGTCGCCTCGATCCACACCAACCAGGCCCAGCGCGACGAGCACCTGCGCACCGGCGACTTCTTCGACGCCGCCGCCTACCCGGAGATCACCTTCAAGTCGACCACCGCCGAGCAGATCGACGGCGACACCTACCGCCTGCACGGCGACCTGACCATCAAGGGCACCACCCGTCAGGTCGTCCTCGACCTGGAGTTCACCGGCGCGGCCACCGACGTGTACGGCGCCAACCGGGTCGGCTTCGAGGGCGGCACCACCGTGGACCGCACCTCCTGGGGCCTGACCTACAACGCCGCGCTGGAGACCGGCGGCGTGCTGATCGGCGAGAAGGTCAAGCTGACCCTGGACATCTCCGCCGTGCGAGCCTCCTGAGACCGCCTGTCCCGGCCGCCCCGCGGCCCCGGTACCGCCCCGCCGTCCCCTCGGCGGGGCGCCGCCGTTTCCCGGCGCAGCGGCGCAGCCTGCCGGGGCAGCGGCGCAGCCTGCCGGGGCAGCAGCGCGGTCCTATCGGGGCAGCAGCGCGGCGTCCTCGGCCGGCAGCCAGCTGCCCGGCGGGCGCTCCAACCAGCCTTCCGCGGCGGCGAGTTCGGCCGACGCGGCGCACAGCGCGGCCAGCCCGGGGTGGCGCATCCCGGGCCGGTGCACCAGGCCGACCAGGCTGAGCGGCACCGGGTCGACGAGCGGACGGGCCACCCCGCCCGGGATGTCGGGCCCGTCCGTGGTGGTGAGGATCGGGCTGCCGTGCCGGGTCAGGTAGCGGGCGAACTCGGCGGCGCCGACCGGCGGGGTGCGCCCGGGGGCGGCGGTCAGGCCGTGTTCGGCGAGCAGCCGCAGGCCCAGGTCGGTCCACTCGGCGGTGTCCGGCTGCCCCGCGAACACGTCCACCGGGTGCCCGTCCAGCGCGGCCAGCGGCACGGCGGCCAGGCCGGCCAGCGGGTGTCCGACCGGCAGGAACACCGCGATCGGCTCCAGCCGCACCGGCGTGTGCGCCAGCCGGGACCGGACGGCGGCCGGCAGGCCCGCGTACCTCCCGAACGAGACATCCAGCCGGTGCGCCGCCAACTCCCGTGCTGCGGCGGTGAGTCCGCCCTGGTAGCGGGCCAGCAGCTCGGCCTCCGGGCAGCGCCGGCGGGCCGCGGCGAGGATGCGTTCGGCGGTGAGCTCGCGGTCGCCGCCCGGGCTGTTGACGTCCACCAGCAGGGCCCGGGTGTCGCCGAGCGCGGTGATCTCGGCCTGGAGCTCCAGCAGTTGACGGGCCTTCGGCAGCAGCGCCGCGCCCGCCTCGGTCAACTCGACGCTGCGGGTGGAGCGGTGGAACAGCGGGCAGCCGAGATCCCGCTCCAGCGCCCGGACGTCCCGGCTGACGGCCTGCTGGGCCAGGTGCAGCCGGCCGGCGGCGCGGCCGAAGTGCAGGGTCTCGGCGACGGCGGTGAAACTGCGCAGCAGGCGGGGGTGGATGTCACGGGGCACACGGGAGATTAACAACAGGATCCGGTCAATCGCGCGGAATTAGGTGTTGGACGGGGCACCCGCAGCGGCCCGAGGGTGAGGGCATCCCCCTTCCTCTCCCCCGGAGTCGTGCGTTGTCCCTGCCGTTCGCCCGCTACCGCCCCGTCTTCGCCGCGCCGGGCAGCCTCACCTTCACCCTGGCCGCCCTCCTCGGCCGGCTCGCCCTGGCGATGTACGGCGTCTCCGTCGTGGTGCTGATCGCCGACCGCCGCGGCTCCTACGCCCTGGCCGGCGCCGTCTCGGCGGCCGGCGTGCTGGCCGGAGCCGTCGCGATGCCGCTGCTCGGACGGCTGGTCGACCGGCTCGGCCAGGCCCGGGTCGCCGTCCCCGCCGTCCTCGCCACGGCCCTGCCGACGGGCGCGCTGCTGCTGTGCGTCCGGCACGGCGCGCCCGCCTGGACGCTGTTCCTGTGCTGGGCGCTGTCCGGCACCAGCCCCGACCTGGGCAGCATGGCCCGGGCCCGCTGGGCGCACCTGCACCGCGCCGACGCCGGCCTCCTGCATAGGGCCAACTCGCTCGAACAGTCGCTGGACGAGCTGTGCTTCATGGCCGGACCGGTCCTCGGCATGGCCCTGTGCACCACGCTCGCCCCCGAGGCCGGACTGATCGCGGCCTGGGTCATCGGCGCTGTCGGCACCCTGCTGTTCGCCGCCCAGCGCGGCACCGAACCGCCGCTCGCCGCACCCGCCCGGACGTCCTCCCCCGCCGCCGCCACCGGACTGCTCCGCACCCGGGGCTTCCCCGCGCTGCTCGCCGGGTTCCTCGCCGCCGGCGTGCTGTTCGGCTCGCTGGAGGTCACCACGCTCGCCTACACCGACGCGCTCGGCCGGCAGTCGGCCGGCGGCGCGCTGCTCGCCCTGGTCGCGGCCGGGTCCTGCGTGTCCGGGCTGGTGTTCGGCGCGATCCGGCTGCGCCGCCCGGCCGCGGTGCGGCTCGCCGTCGGCGCGGGCGCGATGGCCGTCCTGATGCTGTTCCCGCTGGCCGCCGGGCAGTCGGGGGCGGGCGTGCCGGTCCTCGGCGCGGCCCTGCTGGCGGCCGGGTCGGGCACCGCGCCGACGATGATCAGCGGCATGACGCTGGTCCAGGAGCTGCTCCCCGCGCACCGCCTGAACGAGGCGATGGCGCTGGCCGTCTCCGCCATCCTGGTCGGCATCTCGACCGGCGCCACCCTGGGCGGCTCGGTCGCCCAGCACACCGCCCCCGGCACCGGCTACCTCCTCCCCGTCGCCGCCGCGGCCCTCGCCGTCCTCGCCGCCCTCCCCGCCGCCCGCCGCGCCGCCCGCAAGCCCTGACGGCCCGACCGGGCCCTAGCGCCAGCCGTACTCGTACTCCGCCAGCTCCGTCCCGTCCGGGAAGTGGGCGGTGCCGTGGCCGAGGCGGCGGGCGCCGTGGCGTTCGTAGAAGGCGACGGCGCGGTGGTTGGCGGCGAGGACGTCGAGCCGGACGGGCCGGTCCGGGTGGCGGGCGAGGGCGGCGTGCAGCAGGCGGGTGCCGAGGCCGGCGCCGGTGCGGCCGGGGCGGACGTGCAGCTGTTCGAGGCGGACGACGGGGCCGTCCGGGACCAGGTACGCGAAGGCGGCGAGGGTGCCGTCGGGGTCGTCGGCGAGCAGCAGGGCCGGGGTGTTGGCGGGCGGGCCGTAGTCCGCGGCGAGGCGGATCTCCCACAGCAGCGGCTGCTCGCCGTCGGCGGCGAGCGCGGCGTCCGGGACGAGTCCGGCGTAGGCGCTGCGGCGGCTGGCGGTGAGCAGGTCGGCGACGGCGACGGCGTCGGCCGGGCCGCCCTCGCGCAGGGTGGCGGGCATGCCGCCAGCCTTCCACACCGGGGGTTGAACGTGTTCAACCGGTGCCCTACAGTCATCCCGAGCAGTTTTGAACGCGTTCGAAACTGTGGGCCCCGGTCGAGGAGGGGATCCGTCCGCCTGCCCTGGCGACGGACGGACGACCGGGGCGGGTGGACGGCGCGCCCGGTGCCGGGGGCACCGGGGCCGCCGGGGAGAGCAGGGCCGATGGGGAGGCCGTTTCGCCCTCCCGGTCCGGAGTTGTCCCGGTCCGGGCTAGGCTCGGCTCCACAGGTGACCGGGGCGGAGCGAACGGCAAGGCGGGGCGAAGGTGCCAGCAGACGACGGGGATCGGAGCCGACGCGGCCCGGTAGTGTCGGACGGCGTGGAGAGCGCGAGCGACCGGAACGAACCGGAGAGCGGCGGCCCCGCCGCCGAACTTGCGGGCGGCCGGGCCCAGCCGAAGACGGACAAGAGCGAGGCGACCCGGGCGCTGATCCTGGAGACCGCCATGCGGCTGTTCCAGGAGCGCGGCTACGAGAAGACCACGATGCGGGCGATCGCCGCCGAGGCGGGCGTCTCGGTCGGCAACGCCTATTACTACTTCTCCGCGAAGGAATTCCTGATCCAGGGGTTCTACGACCGGATGACGTACGACCACGCCGCCGACGCCCGGCGGCGGATGGCCGGCACCAAGGACTTCGCCGAGCGGCTGGAGATCGCGCTGGTCTCCTGGCTGGACACGGCCGCGCCGTACCACGAGTTCGCCGCCCAGTTCTTCCGCACGGCCGCCGACCCGACCAGCTCGCTCAGCCCGTTCTCCAACGAGTCGCACCCGGCCCGGGCCACCGCCGTGGAACTGTTCCGCGAGGTCCTGCAGGGCTCCGAACTGGCCCCGAAGCTGGACGCCGAACTGGTCGAACTGCTGCCCGACGTCCTGTGGTTGCACCTGATGGTCGTGGTGCTCTACTGGGTCTTCGACCGGACCGACGACACCGAGCGCACCCGGGAGTTCGTCCGCCGCTCGACCCCGATGGCCGCCCGGCTGATCAACCTGTCCAGGTACCGGATATTCCGCCCGATCGTCCGCGACGCCAAGGGCCTGATCCAGGACTTCATCCTCCCCACCATCGGGAAGACCGCCGTCAAGTAGCGGCGGCCTCCCCGTCGGCGGCCCGCGGGCCGGGGGTTCACCGGGCCCGGTCGTCCGTTCCCGTCAGAACACGTCGGGGTTCCAGGGCGCCCGGGCCGTGCGCAGCAGGGTGTCGGTGCGGGCGGCGGCGCCCGGGGCGAGTTCGGTGACCAGGGCGGCGTCGGCCAGCCGGGTGGCGGTCTCGGCGCCGAGGTGGAGGGTGCCGAGTTCGGCGACGCCGAGGGCGAGGTCGGCGTCGTCCTCGGTGCGGGTGATCCGGCCGGTGCCGTCGGCGGCGGCCTCCAGGGCCCAGCGGCCGGACGTCCAGCCTTCGCGGTCGGTGACGTCCAGGACCACCCGGCCGGGGGCGGTGTAGCGGCGGGCGGCGAACGCGGCGGGCAGGTCGAGCAGGCGCAGCCACAGGAAGTCGGCGTCGTCCTCGTGCGGGCGGGCGGCGCGCGGCTCGTTGAGCAGCAGCGGCAGCGGCTCGTCGGACCGCAGGTTGGGGACGACGACGTGCCGCACCCAGTCGACGGAGAACGCGAACGCCCAGAGCGCGTTGGCGGTCCGCCGGTCGAGCGCGAGGAAGTCCCGGACGTTCAGCGGGCAGTCGGGGTAGGAGCCGTCGAACTTCTCGTCGACGGTGTAGGTGATCAGGCCGGTGACGGTGCCGTCGGCGGTCCGGTGGAGGGCGGTGAAGCCCTCCTTCCAGTCGAAGCCGGGCAGTTCGACCCCGCCGGTGCGCAGCTGCCACCAGCTGGCGGGGCGGCCGATCGCGCCGGGCTGGGTGCGCCGCCAGCGCTCGTGCAGTTCGGGGCCGAGGCGGCGGACCTCGTCGAGGGTGGCGAAGCCGATCCGGTGCCCTTCGTGGACGGGCAGTCCGGCGCGCAGGCCGCCGGAGCGCAGCACGTCGACGCGCTGTCCGCCGCTGCGGGTGGCGGGGCCGAAGCCGAAGCGGCCGTAGATGTTGTACTCGGCGGCGATCAGGATCGCGGCGGCCGCGCCGCGTTCGCGGGCGGCGGTCAGGTCGTGGCGCATCATGCCGCTGAGCACGCCGCGCCGGCGGTGGGTGGCGTTGACGGTGACGGCGCTGATCGCGTCCACCGGCAGCACCGCACCGCCGGGGACGGTCAGTTCGGTGTCGAAGCTGCGGAAGGTGGCGACGCAGCGCGGCCCGTCCGCCGTCGGGTCGGTGCGGTCGAACGCCGCCAGCATCCGCCCCGGTTCGAAGAGCAGCTCGCGCCACTCCTTCGCCGGGGCGACGTGCGGCCGCATGAACCCGCGGGCGATCGCCCTGTCCCAGGCGGCCAGTTCCTCGTGGACGATCGGCCGGATCTCGATGCCCTGGTCAGTGCCCTGCTGTGCGTCGTTGCCCATCCGGCCACCGTACGGCGGCGTCCGGAAAGCAGTCATCCGGTTTTCCCGGCGTGCCGGTCCCGGAACCCGACGGTGCGTCAGGAGCTGTCGGCGGCGGCCGGAACAATGCCGGTCATGACCCTGCTTCCCGTCACCGTTCCCGCCTCGCTGATCCGCCGCCACGGCCTCGACCCCGAGGCGCACGACTGGGGCATGAAGGCGGAGCACGCGGTAGCGACCCCGGACGGGGACACCTACGTGCTGAGCATCCTGTGGCGGCACCACCCGTACCCCCGGGATCCGGCGCTGCCCGGCTTCAGCGAGCGGACGATCACCCGCTACGCGCCCGACGGCACGCCCGTCGCCACCGCCGTCCTCGACCGGGAGGCGCACGGCCGGGTGCCGACCGTCGGCTGGGGCAGCGACGCCAACCTGGCGGTGCTCCCGGACGGCTCGCTGGTGGTCAGCACCCGCCCCGGCAGCACCCACCTGCTCTCCCCCGGGCTGGACGAGGTGCGGGCCGGCTGGTCGATGCCGGCCGGCGACTGGCGGGCGGACGGGCCGGCGGGCGACCCGTTCGCCGCCTCGGTCGCGGTGACGCCCGGCGGGCGGCTGCTGTGCATGACCGCCGAGCACAAGGTGAACAACTGGGCCGGCGCGATACTCAACCTGATCGCCGTCACCGAGCCCGGCGACATCCTCGCGCCGGGCCACAAGCCGCAGTTGCGCGCCATCGCCACGCTCGACCCGCAGACGCCCCGGCAGACCGAGGCCGACGCCTACCCGCACGTCCGGTACGGGGACGCCCCGGTGGCCGGCGCCAACCGCCCCTCGCCCTCGCTGACCGAGGCCCTCACCGAGCTCACCGGCACCCACCGCAGCCTGCACGGCTACGACCGGTCGTTCATGAGCCGGCCGTCCGCGCTCGGCGACGACCTGTTCGTCGTCCCGGTGTTCGGCCACACCTTCCGCTCCGGCAGCCGCGGCCAGGAGTTCAGCTTCACCCTGCTCGACGACCGGGGCGCCGTCCGCGGCCGGCTCGGCGGCCTGCACCTCTACGACGACAGCCCGTTCACCGGCTTCGACTTCACCGTCGCCGCCGACCCGTACCGGGCCCGCGCCTTCCACCTCAACCGCTACGGCCTCTACGCCTGGACCGCCGACGGCGCCCTCCGGGCCCGGCTCTCCACCGCCGACAAGCCGTTCAAGCCGCTCGTCCACCACACCCTGCTCGACTGCACCCCCGCCGGCGAACTCCTCCTCGCCCACCGCAAGCAGCACACCGTGCTGCGCGTCCCGTCCCCGCCGACCTCGCCGACCTCCCCGCCGCCGTCGAGACCGCCCTCGCCGGCCTGGCCCGCGCCCGCAACGCCCTCAAGAAGCGCTACGCCCCCACCGACTGGCTCTGGCCGGACGAGACCTCCCCCGTCCACCAACTGTGACCCGACGCCCCGTCAGGGGCGGGCGTAGAAGTCCGGGCGGCCCATGATCCAGAGGCTGGCCTGTTTGATGGCGGTGCCGGGGCGGGGGGCTTCGATCATCTGGTCGTCGCCGAGGTAGATGGCGACGTGGTAGATGTCGGCGGCGCGGCCGGTCCTGGTCCAGAAGACCAGGTCGCCGGGGCGGAGTTGGGCGTAGCCGACGGGGGTGGACCGGGCGTACTGGTCGGCGGCGAAGTGCGGGAGGTTCTTGCCGCCGCGGCGCCAGGCCATCATGGTCAGGCCGGAGCAGTCGTAGCCCTGGGGGCCTTCGCCGCCCCAGATGTAGGGCAGGCCGAGGACGGAGCGGGCGAAGGCGAGGGCGGCTTCGGCACCCTCGGCGGACCAGGGGCGTTCGCGGGGCGGGGCGGGGCGGAGCCGGGCGGCCTCGGCCGCGGCGGCGGCGCGTTCGGCCTCGGCGCGGCGGGCGGCCTCCTCGGCCTCGCGGCGGGCGATCTCGGCGAGGGCGTCCTGGCGTCGGCGTTCGAGGTCGACGCTGGTGTCGCGGGCGGCGGCGAGTTCGGCGAGCAGGGTGTCCTGCCGGTGGCCGATCTCGGCGACCTGGCGCTGCTGGTCGGCGAGCCGCCGCTGGGCGGTGTCCTTGGCGGTGCGGACGGTGTCGGCGGCGGTGCGGGCGGCGGTCTCGGCGGCGCGGGCGTCGGCGGCGGCGCGGGTGGCGGCCCTCGCGGTGGCGGTGGCGTCGTCGAGGATCTGCCGGGTCTGGGCGCCGGCGGTGCCGATGGCGCTGGCCTGGGCGGACAGCGAGCCGGTGCCGCGGGCGCCCAACAGGGCGTCCAGGGCGGAGAGTTGCGGGGAGGCGCCCTGCCGGTAGATCTCGGCGAGCAGTCCGGCGGCCCGGTCGGCGGCCTCGGCGCGGGTTTTCTCGGCGGCGGCGGAGCGGGCGGCGGCGGCCTTGGCGACTTGCTGGGCCCCGGCGAGCCGGACGAGCGCGCCGTTGTACGCCTCGACGGCCTGTTCGGCGTCCTGCCCGGCCCGGTCGAGTTCGGTGCGGGCGGCGGCGAGCCGGGCCTCGACGGCGGTCGCGGCGGCGGCCTTGGCGTCGGCGTCGGCCTTGGCCCGGGCGACGTCCTCGGCGGACGGGTACGCCCGGTCGTCGGGCTGCGGGTCGTCGGCGGCCCGGACGGCGGGCCGGGCGGCCGCGGTGGCGGTGGCGGCGGGGGCGTTCGCGGCGGGCAGCAGGGCGAGCAGTGCGGCGGAGGCGAGGAGGAGGGCGGGGAGGAGCCTGCGCGGCATGTCGGGTCCTCTCTCGGCGGACTGTCCCATGACGTGACATTTCGTTCACGCACCGCCAGATTCTCAGACCTGACGGGGCGTCGGCGCCATCGCCATGCGGCCGCGCGGGTGAGATGTCGGATTGTCGGACCGACCGCTGCCCCGCCCGGTCAGCGCGCCCGCTGCGGCGGCTTGCCGGTCGCCGTGGTGCGCGGCCGCATGGCCCGGACGGTGCGGCGGCGGCGCTGGGCGCGGCCCGCCGGGCCGGGTCGGTGGCGGGCGCGGCGGCGGTCCGCCGCCCGCCGGCCGGGAGCGCGGGGTGGCGGTGGGCGAGCGCCCTGGCGGCCATCCGCTCGGCGACGGCGTGCGCCTTGGGGTGGCCCGCCGGGACCTTGTCGGGCGCGCCGGCGATCAGGTCGAACAGCCAGGTGCGGGCCCGGTCCATCCGGGCGTGCAGGCGCCGTTCGCGGCGGATCGCGCGGGCCATCCGCCGGGGCCGGTCGGCGTAGCGCCAGCGTGCCCAGGGGCTGGACGGCCGGGCCAGCCGGATCGCGCCGATCCAGGACAGGCCGGGCACCATGATGCCGAGCAGGCCCGTCCAGACCTTGCCCTTCAGCAGGGCCGCCAGGCAGACCAGCGCGTTGCCGGCGATCACCGCGACCAGCCCCCACCTGGTGTCCTGCCCGGGCACCACGCCGAGCGGCACGTACCCGGTGAGCAGCAGCGCGGTGAGCAGGATGCCGAGGATCACCGCGTCCACCGACTTGCGGCCCTGCTCGCTCCAGTACACGTCGTCCAGGTGCAGGATCAGCGCGAACTCGTCGAGCACCAGGCCGCAGCCGATGCCGAAGGACAGGCCGAACCAGTCGATCCAGGGGCGGCCGCCGCCGGTGGCGAACACGCCGATGCCGCCGAGCAGCAGGAAGCCGAGGCCGAACACCATGTGGTGGATGTGCAGCCCGCCGGGGGTGATGTTGCCGGGCCACCAGCGGACCTGGGCGCGGATCATGCGGGTGCTGAAGCGGATGAACACGAAGGAGGTGATGAACCCGACGAGCAGCAGGAACAGCGGCTGCTTGTGGGCGTCCACGATGTGGTGGTGGTAGCCGTCGAGCAGTGCACTGAGCATCGGGTGGTGCCTTCGGTTCGGTTCGGCCGTCGGGTCCGGCGGCGGGTCAGAAGCCTCGGGTGCGTTTCGCGGCCCGGCGCGGGATGAGCAGGTGCGGGGCGTCGCGGTCGCTGGCGCCGGGGTTCTTCAGGAACAGCCGGGCCACCTCGCCGCCCAGGTTCACGCCGATGGCCAGCGCCAGCGCGAGCGCGACGGCGCGGCTGGCGGAGACCAGCCCGCTGGAGGCGTGGCCCTGGGCGAACGCCAGCATGCCCAGGTACAGCGCCGAACCGGGCATCAGCGGGCCCATCGCGGCGGTGACGTACGGCAGCGCGGAGGCCGCCCGGTAGCGGGCCAGCAGCTGGCCGAACAGGCCGACCAGCCCGGCGGCGAGGCCGGTGGCGACGATCGGCGAGATCGACGCGTTCTGGACCAGCACGCCGTACGTGGACCAGCCGATGCCGGCGTTCAGCACGACCATCGGCAGCGAGCGCCGGTCGGTCTGCAGCAGCATGGCGAAGGCCAGCGCCAGCACCATCGCGGCGATCAGCTGGAGCGGCGGGTTGGTGGTGCCGCCGAGGCTCTCGTCGGGCCGCAGCCGGGCGTTGTAGTTGACGCCGATGTACAGCACCAGCATCACGCCGATGACGATGCCCGCGATCAGGTACATCACTTCGAGCAGCCGGGCGGCGGCGGTGATGTAGAAGCCGGTCAGGCCGTCCTGGACGGCGGCGACCATGGCCCGGCCGGGGAGCAGCGCGAACAGTCCACCGGTGATCACCACCGAGCCGCGCAGGTGCAGTTCGTTGAAGGAGAGCAGGATGCCGCAGAACGCGGCGGGCATCGCGGCGACCACGAACTGGTAGAACTCGGGCAGTCCGCGGCGGGCGATGAAGGAGGCCAGCCGGTCGCCGACCACGGCGGTGAGGAACGCGACCCCGAACACCAGCCAGGCCTTGCCGTCGGCCTTCCCGCCGACCAGGAAGGACGCCGCGCCGGCCAGCAGCCCGGTGGCCAGCGCCAGCAGCCAGGCCGGGTACGGGTGCCGGTTGCGGCGGATCTCGGCGAGCCGCCGGTAGGCGTCGTTGACGGTGACCTTCTCGGCGGTGATGTCGGCGACCAGCTCGTACACGGCGGCGAGCCGGGTGTAGTCGGAGGTGCGGCGGCGCACCACGCGGTCCGCGGTGACCGGCGGGTCGATCAGCGAGGGCTGGTGGGAGATCGAGATCAGGGTGAAGGTGACCTGCGGTTCGCAGTGGTCGAGCCGGTAGGCGTGCGCGATGCCGAGCATCGCGGCCTCCACGTCCTCGGCGGCCTCGCCGCTGGCGAGCAGGAGTTCGCCGATGCGCAGCGACAGGTCGAGGATGCGGGGGACGTTGCGCTGGGTCTGCGCGCCGGCGGACGGGTGCAGTTCGCGCGGGGTGCGCTCGAAGGCGGGGCGCTCGGCCATGGGCGTGCGCAGCAGGGTGCGCATCCGGTCCGGCCAGGGGGCTTCGCCGGGGGCGCCCTTGTGGAGTTCGGTGAGGTCGAGGCCGTGCGAGGGGGTGTAGCCGGCGGCGTTCCACTCCTCGGGGGTGAGGGTGTCCTGGGCGAGCGGGTTGCGGGCCCGGACGGCCTCGGCGGCCTCGGGGACGGTGTGGCCGAGCAGGCCCTCGGTCTGCGCGGGCTCGGGCGCGTGCGGGACGCTGACGGGCCGTTCGATGGGGGGTGCGTCCGGCCCGAGCAGCCCTTCGGTGGGCGGCGCCTCCTGCGCCGGTGCGCCCTCCGGCTTGCGATCGGACACGGTGCCTTCCTCCGCCTCCCCGGCAGCCGCCCGACCGGGCTGCCTACTGGCTCCCACCTTGCCCGATCGTCGACGGCGGTGCGAACAAGGGGTGGCCCCGGCCGGGCCCGCGCGGCCGCCGCTGTCCGATATGTCATCAGTTGCGGCCGGCCGCGGGACGGGTCGGCCGCCCGCACCGCGGGCGGCCGGGCGTCCGCTACAGGTCGTAGTCGTCGACGATCTTCCGGTGCCGGGCCGGGTCGGCGCCGGCGGCCTCGGCGAGGGCGGGCCAGGCCAGCGGGTGCGGCCAGTGCGCGGTGAGCTCGGTGAGCAGGGCGTCGGCCTCCTTCGCGGAGCTGGTCGGCGGAACGCCGAGCGCGGCGTAGATGCCGGGCAGGGTCTCGCCCTCGTGGTGCGGGTCGGTGATCCGGTAGTGGTCGCCGCTGTAGGCCCACACCGCGTACCCGGCCTCCTGGAGGGCGCCGCGCAGGGCGTACCAGGTGTCGTCGTCGGGGCAGCAGCCGTCGATCCAGTAGGTGGTGAAGCCGGCCGGGTCGAGCAGGGTGAGGTACTCGAAGACCGGGTGCCAGTCGTCCTCCTGCCCGGGCTCGGGGCGGTCGTTGAGGACGGCGGGGGCGAACACCACCACGTCGCCGTGGTTGAGGTCGTGGTCGTCGCCGAGCACCGGCAGCACCCGGGCGGTGGCCGGGCCGGTGCGCAGCGCGGGCAGGTCGACGGTGGTGCCGTTGTGGCGGGGGGCGCGCAGTTCGATCAGCTGCCACTCCTCGTCGACGGGGCCGCTGTCGGCGTCGAACTCGATGCCGATCCGGGCGCCGGCGGCGCGGACGGCGGCCCAGTCGCGGTTGGCGGTGGCGGCGGTGATCAGGTGCCACAGGTCGGAGTCCTGGACGGTGCGGTGCTCCTGGTCCTCGCCGGCCTCGGCGGGGTCGAGGGCGTGCTCCAGGAGTTCCTGGTAGAGCCGCTGGGCCTCGGCGTGGTCGCCGCGGTGGGTGGCGGCGCCGGCGGCGAGGCGGCGGGTGTTGAGGGCGCCGGGCTCGTGCACCAGGACGGCCGCGCACTGTTCGGCGACCTCGGCCCAGCGGCCCTGGGCGGCGGCCCAGCGGGCGCGCAGCCAGTGCGCGTCGGCGGGGCGGCGGACAGCCGGTCGGCGAGCCGGTCGACGCCGTCGCCGTCCTCGGCGTCGATCAGCAGCTGGCCGAGCATGCCGGTCAGGTAGTCGCTGTCGGGGTCGACGTCCAGGTGGGCCCAGAGCAGTTCGGTGACGGCCCGGGTGTGGCCGAGGGTGCCGAGGGCGCCGGCCAGGTTGAGCACCAGGACGGTTTCGGGCCCGGTGCTCTGCGCGAGGGCGGCGGCGAGCAGGTCGGCGCCGGTCTCCGGGTCGGGGCGGTGGTCGGCCAGCCACTGCGGCAGTTCGCCGGCGGGGACGGGCAGTTCGGGCCGGGGCAGGGCTTCGGCGGCGGCCCGGAGGGCGGCGACCTGCTCGGTGACGCCGTCGGTGCGGCGCAGTTGCCCGAGCTTGCGTTCGCCGGTGCGGGCGAGGGTGAGCGCGACCTCGCGGGCGCCGCGGGCGAGGGCGAGCCGGCCGGCGGTCAGCACCAGGTTGAGGCAGGGGCGGTGGGAGCCGGCGGCGTCGAGTTCGCCGGCCCAGCCGGCCAGCCGGGCGCCGAGGGCGGCGTCGTTGGGGAACTCGCCGGCGGTGGCGAGCAGTTCGACGGCGGAGGTCCAGCGGTGCCGGATGTCGGCGTACCGGTCGGCCTGCTCGGCGTCGGGCAGCAGGTCGAGGGCTTCGGCGGTGCGGCCGAGGGCGGCGAACTGCAGGGCGCGGCCGACGGCGAGCTTGCGCCGGTCGTCGTCGTCGAGGCGGTGGCCGGCGGCGACGTAGGCGTGCTCGGCGGTGTCGTACGCCTCCAGGGCCTCCTGGTGGCGGCCGAGGCGGTGCAGGGCGGAGACCCGGCTGTGCGCGAAGGACAGCGAGACCTGTTCGCCGGCCGCCCGGATCCGGGTCTGGGCGCGGTCGAGGTGGGCGAGGGCGTCGGCGGGGCGGCCGTCGTCCTCCAGGGTGTCCGCGTACTCGCGGGACAGGCAGTCGAAGCAGGCCCGGGCGGGTTCGACCCGCTCCAGGGTCTCCTCCAGCACGGCGAGCCGCTCGGGCACGTAGCCGGGGCCGTCGATGTTGGCGTGGCAGATGGTGAAGTCCTGGACGGCGCACACCGATTGCGGGCAGGAGGCGGTCTCCTCGCGGTGCGCGAACTCCAGCAGCGACACCGCCTCGCTCATCGCGGCCTCGCCCTGGTGGCGCTTGTTCAGCAGGTTCTGCAGCCGCCAGTGCCGCAGGAAGACCTCGACCCAGGGCAGGCCGAGCGCGCGGGCCGAGGCGAGCGCCTCGGGGTACATCGCGTCGAGCTGCTCGTTGCGGCCCTCGACGGCGTGTCCGGCGATCTCGGCGAGCGCGTCGGCCAGCCGGTGCTGCCCGGACTCGGCGAGCTGCCGGTGGGTGTCGTGCACCCAGGACCAGATGTCGGTGGTCATCGTTCCTCGTCCCCCTGCGGAGTGTCTGCGGAGATGGTGTCGGGCACCACCGACAGGCCGTCGGCGGGGATGGCGGCGGTGAGCGCGGCGACCGCGGTGGAGATCCCGCCGAGGGCGGCGGTGAGGTCGCCGCCGGCCGAGCCGGAGGCCGCCGCCATGATCACCTTCAGCGAGCGCAGCAGTGCGGCGGCGGTGGCCGCCCGGTGTGCCCGGCGCGGTACGCGGCCAGCAGGTCGTGCACGGCGGGCGAGGCCAGGTTGAGGTAGAGCCGGGCCTTGACGGTGCCGTCGGTGCGGGCGGTGAACGCCCGGGCCAGGCGCAGCGCGGCGGACGGGATCCGGGCGTCGGCCTTGTCGTCCTCGATGCGGGCCTTGAGTTCGGCCTCGCGGTCGGGCACCAGCACCAGCGGCAGGCCGGGCGGGTCGAACCGGGCCGGGACGAGCTGCTCGCCGTCGTCGGTGAGGGCGGCGGTCAGCCAGGCGTGCTGTTCGGCGGGCAGCGGGATGTCGGGGGCGCGGAAGAGTTCGCGGTTGCCGCTCTCGCTGCCGAGTTCGACGATCCGGCAGTCCCGCAGCTGGGCGTAGCGGCGCAGGAACGGCAGCACGGCGTACCGGTCGCCGCGGGCGATCGGCACCTGCATGGCGCGGTACAGCATCTCCTCGAAGCCGCCGCCGCTGCCGAGGGCGACGTGGACGGCGCCGGAGCCGGCGGCGCGCAGGGCGCCGGCGGTCAGTTCGCCCTGCGAGGTGGGCACCGGGACGTCGTCGGCGAGCAGGGTGAACAGCCGGTCGTCGCAGAGGGCGGCGCCGAGCAGTTCCTGTCCGTGCCGGGAGAGGATGCGCCGCCAGGCGGCGGGGTGCAGCCGGGCGGTCTCGTAGAGGCCGTCGACGATGGCGTCGGTGAGGGCCTGCTGGAGGGCGCGGTAGTGCTCGTCGCGCTGCAGGTCCTCGCGGCTGGCGGTGGGGGTGAGCCGGGTGGACTCGACCACGCCGCCGATGAAGCCGGCCCAGCTGGGCAGCAGGTCGCGGGCGTCGTCGGCGAGCAGCATGCCGCGCAGGTAGACGGCGAGGTCGCGGTTGTCGGTGGAGCCGTAGGTGCCGCCGTCCTGGACCCAGAGCAGGCCGACGGCGTCGGTGCGTTCGTCGGCGGGCTGGACGGGGAACGCGGTGAGGGGTTCGAAGCTGCGGGCGAAGGCGGTGGCGAAGCGCATCCGGTGCAGGTAGGGCGAGCCGGGGAGGTCCTGCCGCCAGGGCACGGCGACGTTGTTGACGGGCTGTTCGTCCTCGCCGACGTACACCTCGATGGGCAGCAGCACGCAGTAGCGGGCGAGGACCTCGCGCAGCGCCTCCTCGTCGGCGAGGTGGGCGTGCTCGGGCTTGAGGCGGAGCGTCACCACGGTGCCCGGCGCGGGCCGGGCCGGGGCGGGTTCGACGCTGTACTGCTCGCCGCCGCGGCTGCGGTAGGTGTGCGCGGCGTGCGGTTCGCGGTGCGAGGCGGTGGTGACGGTCACCTCGTCGGCGACCGAGAACGCCGACAGGAAGCCGAGTCCGAAGGCGCCGATCAGTTCCTGGTTGCCCGTCAGGTCGCGGAGCATCCGGGTGTAGCCGGTGCCGACGGTTGCCAGGTAGGCGTGGATCTCCGGTTCGGTGAGGCCGGCCCCGTTGTCCTCGATCGCCACGGTCCGGGCGGCCGGGTCGCCGGTGACCCGGATCAGCGGCCGGTAGGCGCTCTCCGGGTCCTCCAGCTTGCGCCGGGTGTGCGAGTCGTGGGCGTTCTGCACCAGTTCGCGCAGCGCCACCAGCGGCGTCGAGTAGAGGTGGGTGGCGAGCACGCCCACCAGGCCGCCGAGGTCGACCTCGGTGGTGCGGAGATTCTCCGACTTCTCGGACGCGGGGAATTCGACGCCACTTCCGTCGGCGCCGGAAGCGGGGGGAAGGCCATCAGACATGAGGCCCCAGTGTGCCAGTACGACTATCTGGCGACCACTGTTTTCGAATTTCCCCATTCCTGTCGATACTCGGTCAACTTCCGCCCGGTGCACGGGCGATCGCCCGCACTCCCGCCAACCCGTGGGAATACCAGGCCAATTACCGTCGCAACCGAAACGGGGGGCCGACCCGCCGGGCGACATTCGCACCAGTTTGCAGGAAGACCACCCGCCCGGAATTCCCTTCCGGCGGGCCGGCGCGCACGCCTCCGGCGGATCACCTGACCTCGGCCGATGGCCGCCCGGCGGGAAGCGGCCCACCCTGGACACCACAAGCTACCGGCGATTAACTTGACCGCGACGAGGCCGCCGCCGAAGGGAGCGCACCGTGCGCCGCACCGTGTACAACGAGGACCACGAGGCGTTCCGGGAGACCATCCGGGACTTCATCGCCAACGAGGTCGTCCCGGTCTACGAGAGCTGGGAGGAGGCCGGCCACCCGCCGCGGGACTTCTACCGCAAGCTGGGCGAGCTCGGCGTCTACGGCATCGAGGTCCCGGAGGAGTACGGCGGCGCCGGCGAGACCGGCTTCAAGTACCAGGCCGTGATCTACGAGGAGACCGCCCGCGCGGGCGTCACCTTCGGCTCCTCCGGCGTGCACACCGGCCTGGTGCTGCCGTACCTGATGGAGTACGCCACCGAGGAGCAGAAGCAGCGCTGGCTGCCGGGCTTCGTCAGCGGCGACATCATGACCGCGATCGCGATGACCGAGCCGGGCGCGGGCTCCGACCTGGCGGGCATCGCCACCACCGCGAAGCTGTCCGCCGACGGCACCCACTACGTGCTCAACGGCGCCAAGACCTTCATCACCGGCGGCGTGCTCGCCGACCTGGTCCTGGTGGTCTGCCGCACCGCCCCGTACGACCCGGCGGACCGCCGGGCCGGCCTGTCCATCCTGTGCGTGGACACCGCCTCCGAGGGCTACACGGTCGGCCGCAAGCTGCAGAAGATCGGCCTGCGCACCTCGGACACCGCCGAGCTGTCCTTCACCGACGTCAAGGTCCCGGTGGAGAACCTGCTCGGCGAGGAGGGCAAGGCCTTCTCCTACCTGACCCACAACCTGGTGCAGGAGCGCCTGGCGATCGCGGTCGGCGCGTACGCCTCGGCCGCGGCCGCGGTGCAGTTCGCGGTGAAGTACGTGAAGGAGCGCAAGGTCTTCGGCAAGGCCGTCGCCGAGTTCCAGAACACCAAGTTCTCGCTGGCCGACTGCCAGGCCCAGGTGCTGGCCCAGCAGGCGATGGTCGACCAGGCCCTGGAGCTGTACCAGAACGGCGAGCTGACGGTGGCGGACGCCGCCGCGGCCAAGCTGTTCTGCACCGAGTCGGCCTCCGAGGTGATCGACAAGTGCCTCCAGCTGCACGGCGGTTACGGCTACATCCTGGAGTACCCGATCGCCCGCCTCTACACCGACAACCGGGTGTTCCGGATCTACGGCGGCACCAGCGAGGTCATGCGCACCATCATCGCCAAGTCGCTCGGCCTGTAGCGGCCGCGGACGTCGCGGAGGCGGGCACCCGGTGGCCGGGTGCCCGCCTCCGCCGCGTCCGCGTTCAGGTGCCGTTGGCGCGCCACGCCTCCAGTCCGGCCGCCGACGCGGCCTTCGCCCGGTGCAGGGCGTGGTGCGCCAGCTCCGCGGGCTGGGTCTCCAGCCGGTGGATCCAGCTCCGGCCCGCGTTCGCCAGCGCGACGCAGACCAGGGTCGCGCCGGTCGCCGCGAGGACGGCGCCGATCCCGGTGAGGGCGGCGCCGGTGGTGATCATGCCGCGGTTCACCCGGAGGCCGCCGATGAACTTCTGATTGCTCGTCATGCCACCACCATCGGCCCGCCGCCCGGGCCCCGCACGCCGAACGCCGCCCGCGTTGCCCCCTGCGCGTGGCCCGGAGCCCGCCGCGTGCCGGTCCGACGGGATCCGGAGGAGAGCGCCTAGGGTCGGCGGCGGGGACTCGGTCGGCGAGCCCCCGGGCGCGGGGGGCCGAAGGAGGAGAACGCGATGACCGAGCAGCCGGCCCGGATCGACCTGAACGCGCTGGCCGAGGAGCACGCCGCCAAGGCCGCCGCCAGCCCGCACGGCCGCAGCGCCCACCTGCTGCTGCACGACGGCGTGCTGCGGCAGACCGTGATCGCGCTGCGCGCCGGGGCGGTGCTGGACGAGCACAACGCCCCGGTCGCCGCCAGCCTCCAGGTGCTGCGCGGCCGGGTCGCGCTGACGGTGGCCGGCCGGCAGCAGGACGCGTCGGCGGGCGAGCTGCACTCGATCCCGCAGGAGCGGCACGGCCTGCTCGCGCACACTGACGCGGTGGTCCTGCTGACCGCCGTCACCGCCTGACGCCCGCTCAGCGCGCGAGCACCCCCAGGACGTCGCCGGCCACCAGCGACATCGCCCGCAGGTAGTCCTCGCCGCCGGGCACCCCGGCCGGGTCGATCAGCCAGTGCGCGGCCTGGCCGAGCAGCAGCGACTGGTAGAACACGCCCTTGGCCAGCTCCTCCGGGGTGTCCTCGTGCTCGGCCTTCCCCTGGAACAGCGCGGCCAGGCCGAGCCGGCCGAGCTTCTGCGCGTCGGCCAGCTGCTCGCGCAGCTTCGGCATCGTGTCGAGCCGCCCGAGGATCTCGAACTGCACCGTCCACAGCCCGCGGTGCGTCGCGAAGCTGTCCCGCATCGCGTCCCAGGACCGGACGAACCGCTCCTTCGGGTCGGCGATGTCCGCCGAGGAGGCGAGCGCCGCGCCGACCGCGGTGCCCCACTCCCCCATCGCCTCCACCAGCGCCTGGATCAGCAGCGCGTCCTTGGAGCCGTAGTGGTAGCCGATCGCGGCCAGGCTGACGCCCGCGCCGTTGGCGATGTCGCGGGCGGTGGTGCGCCCGTAGCCCTTCTCGTACAGGCAGTGCTTGGCGCTGGCCAGCAGGTCCTCGCGATTTCCCATGCGCCGATGCTACGGCAGTCCAAGACGCCTGTCTTGCGCGAACGTCTGGAACGATTGATTGAGACGCTTGTACTAGACAGCCGTGCAAGACATCCGTACAGTCCTCGCCATGACCACCGACCACGGCCGTGCCGGCCGACGCGAATGGCTTGGCCTCGCCCTCCTCCTGCTGCCGACGCTCGTCCTCGCCACGGACATGGGCGTGCTGTTCTTCGCCGTCCCGTTCATCTCCACCGACCTGCGCCCGAGCGGCACCCAGCAGCTGTGGATCATGGACATGTACTCGTTCCTGCTGGCCGGGCTGCTGATCCCGATGGGCGCCCTGGGCGACCGGATCGGCCGGCGCCGACTGCTGATCGGCGGCACCGCCGCGTTCGCGGTCGCCTCGCTGGTCGCCGCGTGGGCCGACGGCGCGAACCAGCTCATCGCCGCCCGGGCCCTGCTGGGCGTCGCCGGAGCGGTCTTCGGGCCCTCCACCCTGGCCCTGGTGCGCAACATGTTCCCCGACCCCAAGCAGCGGCAGGCCGCGATCGGCGCCTGGAGCGGCGTCATGATGGCCGGCGCCACCCTCGGACCGGTGATCGGCGGCGTCCTGCTGGAGCACTTCTGGTGGGGCTCGGCCTTCCTGATCGCCGTCCCCGTGATGCTGCTGGTGATGGCCGCCGCGCCGTTCCTGCTCCCCGAGTACCGCGCCCCGCAGCAGGGCCGCTTCGACCTGGCCGGCGCCGCCCTCTCGATCGCCACCGTGCTGCCCGTGGTCTACGGCATCAAGACCCTCGCGGTGGACGGCTGGGCGCTGCGCCCCGCCCTGGTGCTCGCCGCCGGCCTGCTGATCGGCGCCGGCCTGGCCGTCCGGCTGCGCACCGCCGCCGACCCGCTGATCGACCTCTCGCTGTTCCGGATCCGCACCTACAGCGGCGCGATCACCGTCAACACCATCGCGATGTTCGCGATGATGGGCTTCACCCTCTTCACCTCGCAGTACCTGCAACTGGTCAAGGGCTACGGCCCGCTCGCCGCCTCGCTCTGGGCGCTGCTGCCCAGCGTCGGCGTCGGCGCGGCGGTCGGCGGGTTCGGCGCGCTGGCCGGCAAGGTGCGGCCCGCGATCCTGCTCACCGGCGGCTTCCTGGCCAGCGCCGCCGGCTTCGCCGCGATGGCCTTCGTCGTCCCGGACTCCTCGCTGGTGCTGCCGCTCACCGCCGCCGGGGTGATCGCCGCCGGCGCGGTCGGCACCGTCAGCATCACCGGCGAGATGGTGCTCGCCGCCGCCCCCGCCGAGCGGGCCGGCGCGGCCGGCGCCACCTCGGAGACCGCGCAGGAGCTCGGCAGCTCGCTCGGCATCGCGGTGCTCGGCGCGGCCGGCGCCGCGATCTACCGGGCCCGGATGGACGGCTCCGCCCCCGACGCCGCCCGCGACACGCTCGGCGGGGCCGTCACCACCGCCGCCCACCTGCCGTCCGACACCGCCGGACACCTGCTCACCGCCGCCCGCGACGCGTTCACCGCCGGCATGCACCTGGCCGCGGTGGTCGGCGTCCTGGTGATGCTCGGCGCGGCGCTCGCCGCCCACCTCCTGATGCGGCACCTGCGCCCCGCGTAAGCGGGTGCAGCATGGAAGGACGGGTACATGCAGGTGGTTCAGACCACATGTCTCGGATCACCTGCATTTCGGCCGCTGTTTGCCGGCGGGTGTATACGTTCGCCGACAAGGCCAGGCATACTGGCCGAGTCGGGCGAACCGTCCGGCCCAGACGTCACAGCGAGAACTTCCACGAAAGGACCGGTGGTCAGGGATGTTCCGTAACGGTCTTGAGCCCTGGCACATCGCCATCATGGTGGTGGTGCTGGTCCTGCTGTTCGGCTCGAAGAAGCTGCCCGAGATGGCCCGCGGCCTCGGCAAGTCGATGCGCATCCTGAAGGCCGAGACCAAGGCCCTGCGCGAGGACGACGCCCCCGCCGAGGCGCAGAACGGCACCGCCGCTTCGCAGGCCGAGCAGCCCCGCCAGGCCGTCGAGCCGACCGTCGTCACCAAGGCCACCGAGACGCCCAAGTCGACCACGGCCTGACACCCCGTCGGCCCCGGCCGGCGACGCACGGACTTCCGGAGCCCCGGACCGCCCCTCGGCGGTCCGGGGCTCCTTCGTCGCACCCGGGTGGCAGCCCGCCCCGTCCTGGTATCTGCTGGTGAGCATCTGACGGACGATCACTTCCTGGCGGTGGCGATGACCGACGAGACCCCGAACGAGCGCGAACTCGCCGCGCTGCGCGCCCGGGTCGCCACCCTGGAGACGCGGCCGCCCCGCGGGCGCCACCGGGCCCGGTCGTTCTTCGCCGCGGTGCTGATCGTGCTCGCCGCGATCCTCACCCCGCTGGCCGTGGTCGCCTCGTGGAGCCGGTCGCAGGTCACCGACACCGACCGCTTCGTGTCGACGCTCGCCCCGCTGGGCTCCGACCCGGCCGTGCAGGGCGCGGTCGCCCACCGGGTGACGGACGCGGTGATGAAGCAGCTGCCGATCTCCGACCTGCTGAACGAGGTGGCGCCCGCCGACCGGCCGGTCCTGGACGCCGCGCTGGGCAAGCTCGGACCGGCCCTGACCGACGGGCTGACCGGCTTCGTCCACGACCAGACGCTCCGCCTCGTCCAGTCGGACGCGTTCGCCGGCATCTGGGAGACCGTCCTGCGCGACGCGCACGCCGCGTTCACCAAGGTGCTGACCGGGCAGGGCGGCGGCGCGGTGCAGGTCAAGGGCGACACCGTCACCCTCGACCTGGCGCCGGTGATCGCCCGGGTGAAGGACCGGCTGGTGGCGAACGGGCTGGGCCTGGCGGCGAAGATCCCCGACGTGCACACCGACTTCGTCCTGGTGCAGTCCGAGGCGGTGAAGAAGGCCCAGACCGGGCTGCGGCTGCTCGACCTGGCCGGCTTCTGGGTGCCGGTGCTGGCCGTGGCCTGCGCGGTCGGCGGCATCCTGCTGGCGGTGCGCCACCGCCGGGCCACCGTCTGGGCGGCGCTCGGCATGGCCTTCGCCGCCGGGCTGCTGGGCATCGGGCTGAGCGTGTTCCGGGCGCTCTACCTGGACAAGCTGCCCGCCGACGTGGACCAGGCCGCCGCGATGGCGGTCTACGACACCCTGGTGCGGTACCTGCGGGCGGCGGTCCGGATGCTGCTGGCGCTGGGCATCGTGATCGCGCTGGCCGCCTGGCTGACCGGGCCGGGCCGGCGGGCCGGCTGGGTCCGGCAGCTGTGGCAGGCGGGCCTGGGCGCGGTCCGGCGGGCCGCCGAGGGGCTCGGGATGCGGCTGGGCCCGGTCGGCCGGTTCGTGCACCGCCGGAAGGCCTGGCTGGGCTGGGGCGCGGTCGCCGTGGCGGCGGTCGTGCTGCTCACCTGGGGCTACCCGACGGCGCCGGTGGTGCTGTGGATCGCGGTGGTGCTGCTGGCCGCGCTCGCGGTGCTGGAGTTCCTCGACACCCCCGCCGACGAGCACCCGTCCGAAGGGCGCCCGGCCGACCCGCCGCCGTCCGGCGAGGGCAGGAAGGCCGCGCCGGCGTGAGGGAGCTGACCCGGATCTACGTCGTCGTGCTGGCCGGGCCGGTGCTGCTGCTGACGGCCTACTTCACGGTGCCGGTGGGCTGGTTCGGACCGGAGCACCCCACCGTCAGCTGGCTGGTGTTCGCCGCCGTGCTGACCGTCCTGGCGGTCGGCCTGCTGCGCGAGGTGCGCCGCCAGATGCTCGGCCTGCCGGGGCGGCCCGCGCCGATGATCGTGCTGCTGCTGTGCGCGGCGCTGGTGACGTTCGCCACCGCGTACCTGGCGATGTCGAAGCAGGCGGGCGAACTGGTGGGGCTGAACACCAAGATCGACGCGCTCTACTTCACGGTGATCACCATGGCGACCGTCGGCTACGGCGACATCCACCCGGCCGGCCAGGCGGCCCGGGTCGTGGTGATGCTCCAACTCCTGTACACCGTGGTCTTCCTGACCACCGGCGTGACGGCCCTGACCCGCCAGGTGCGCACCCGCGCGATCCGCCGGGCCCGCGGCGGGGACTAATCCTCCTTCTGGGCCTGCGCGTGCACGGCGGCGAGCAGGGCGGTGAGGCGGGCCTGCCAGCTGGCCATGGCGGCGGCGTCGGCGGCCTTGCGCTTCTGGAGGTCGCGGAGCAGGCGTTGGGCGTCCTTGAGGGCGCCCTCGGCGTCGTCGGCGCGGTGGTCGTTGACGTCCTGGGCGGCCTGGTCGAGGAGCCTGGTCAGGTCGTCCTGGCGGTCGCGTTCGCGGGCGAAGGCGGCCTGCGCGATGTCGGCGCGCAGCTGGGCGAGCTGGACGGGCAGGCTGGCCTTGGGGCTGGCGGACGGCTTGGCGGAGGTGCTGGGGCGCGCCGAGGCGCTGGCGGACGGCGGGGCGACGGGGGCGCTGCTCGCGGCGGACGGGGCGCCGGTGACGGGCTGGGCCTTGGTGGCGGGGTCGTCGCCGCCGCCGAGCGAGAACGCGGCGATGCCGGCCACGCAGGCGAACGCGGCGGCGCCGAGGCCGGCGTACATCAGCGGGTTGCGGCCGCGCCGGGGCGGGGGTTCCTCGTCCTCGTAGCGGGCGGACCGCAGCAGCGGCTGCTGAGCCGACACCGGCGGGAGCACGGAGGTGCGCTGCTGCTCGGTCCAGGGCTGGTGCGCGGGCGGCGGCGGGAAGGCCGCGGGGACGGGCGGCAGCACCTGGGTGGCGGCGCCGCCGAGCAGGGCGGCGGTGCGGTCGGCGGGGGCGGCCGGGACGGCGGCGAGCAGTTCGGCGGCGGCCGCGTTCGCGTCGGCGGGGCGTTCGGCGGGCTGTTTGGCGAGCAGCCGCAGGATCGCCGCGTCCAGCGCGGGCGGCACGTCGGGGCGCAGCGCGGTGACCGGCGCCGGGTGCTCGGTGACGTGCTTGAAGGCGATCGCCACGGGGGTGTCGGCGGTGAACGGCGGTGCGCCGGTGAGCATTTCGACCAGCACGCAGCCGACGGCGTACAGGTCGGCGCGGGCGTCGACCGGGCCGGCGGTGGCCTGTTCCGGGGAGAGGTAGGCGGCGGTGCCGATCACCGAGGCGGTCTGGGTGAGCTGCTGGCCGGAGGAGGAGCCGGCCCGGGCGATGCCGAAGTCCACCACCTTCACCCCGCCGTCGTGGGTGATCATGATGTTGCCGGGCTTGATGTCGCGGTGCACCAGTTCCTGGGCGTGCGCGGCGCCGAGCGCGTCCAGCACGGCGGCGGCGATGCCGACGGCGCGTTCGACCGGCAGGACGCCCTGTTCGGCGATCAGCCGGCCCAGGGTGTCGCCGTGGACCAGCTCCATCACCAAGTAGGGGGAGCCCTGGTCGATGCCGGAGTCGAAGACGGTGACGATCCGGGGGTGCACCAGCAGGGCGGCCATCCGGGCCTCGCGGGCGAACCGCTCGGCGAACCGGGGGTCGTCGGCGAGCCCGCCGTTGAGCACCTTCACCGCGACCGGCCGGCCGAGCTGGTGGTCGATGCCCCGGTAGACGGTGGCCATCCCGCCGACGCCGAGTATCTCGCCGAGCTCGTAACGCCCGTTCAGCGCGCGTCCGATCATCGGATACTCCCCTCACCTCGGTCGGGCACCCGTGAACCATAGCGGGCACCTGTCCGGGCCGTGCCGCGGGCGCTGTACCGGTCCTGCTACGGACGCTGCACGAGCAGTGCGGCGGTGAGGGCGGCCAGGGCGGCGGCGAGCAGGGCGCGGGGCGGCCGCGGCGAGCGCCGGACGGCCAGCCGGGCCGCCCGCTCGATGCGCCGCGAGGTGCGCGGGAAGCTCATCGGGGGTTCGCCTGACGGTGCGTCGGGTCGGTCACCGGGGACTCCAGGGGTGTGCGGGCGGGACGCCGGGGTGAGCTCCGGACGGACGGTGGACCCGGGGGAGTTCAGCCGTCCGTCCGGAGCGGTTCCGGACGGCCGCGGACCCGGGGGAGTCCATGGGCCGACCGGAGCTGTCCGGAC
>NZ_KK853997.1:3727766-3886389 GCF_000696185.1 Kitasatospora cheerisanensis KCTC 2395
CCGTCCCGGCGGCGACGGCGACCCCGCCGACGGCGGTCACGCCCAGCGCGACGGCCATGGCCTTCGCGCTGAGGGCGCGCGCGAGCGCGGTGTCCGCCATCTTTCGTCTCCGGTGCGTGCTGGGGGCAGGCTGGCGACGAGCCTGCCGGAACGCGGCCACGGCCCCCTCTTCGCCGGGCAGCGGGCCGTCGTCCGCCGTCCCGGTCGCCGCAGCGGCGGCGAGCAGGGCTGCGAGCTCGGGCCGCCCTGGCGCGGGCTGCTGCCCGGCGGAGGGGTCCGGACCGGCCTCCGGGCCGACCGTGGCGCCGCCGAGCAACTGCTCGGCGGCGGCGCGATCGATCCGGCGGGATCGGTTGGTGCTCATCTCATGTCCTTCAGCGTCGGCACCTGCGCCGGTGTCACACCCTGCGCGGAGATTTTTTTCCCGGCGCCCGGCGGGGCACCCCGGCGGCCGCTCCCCCGGTCTGTTCCAGCGCCTTGGCGAGCCGCCGCAGCCCCCGGTGCGCGGCCATCCGGACGCTCCCGGCGCGCTTGCCCAGCACCTTGGCGGCGCTCTCCGCGTCCAGCCCGAGCACCACCCGCAGCAGCACGGCCTCGGCCTGGTCGGGCGGCAGCGAGGCGATCAGCGCGAGCGCGTCGGCGGTGGCGACGGTGTCCATCGCCTGGCCCGCGGTGTCCTCGGCGGCGGCCAGCTCGGCCAGGTACTCGACCGGCAGGTCGGCGACCGGGCGGCGGCGCAGCCGGCGCAGGTGGTCCATGGCCCGGTTGCGGGCGATGGTGGCGGCCCAGCCGCGGAAGCCGTCCGCGTCGCCGCGGAAGCCCGGCAGGTCGCGGGCGATCTGCAGCCACGCCTCGGACGCGATGTCCTCGGCGTCCTCGGCCTTGCCGCCGACCAGCACCCGCAGGTAGCGCAGCAGCCCGGGCTGGACGGCCCGGAACAGGACCCGGAACGCCTCCTCGTCTCCGTCCTGGGCGGCCCGGACGGCCGCGGCGAGATCGCCCCGGCGGCCCGGCGCGTTCGGCCGACCGCGCCGGTCGCCGTCGTCCGCCCCGTGATGTTCAGCACTGTGCACCCGCCACATGATGCGCCATCAGGGTGGCCCGGCCCAGCCGCGGGGCGGGTCGCGGGCGGTGACGGAGCGGTGGCCGCCCGGTGTGGGCCCGGGTGCCGCCGGGTGTGCGGGCGGTGCAGGGCCCGGCGGGCGCCGGCCCCGGGACCAAGGCCCCGGACCGGCCCGACCTTGGTCCCGGCGGGCGCTGTCGTTCGCCTGCGGATTCACCCCGCTCCCCCGCCATACCGTGCAAAAGAGGGACATTCCCTCCCACGTCCGGAACGCGGCGGCCTCCCGCCCGCCGCCGTCCCGGCAGCACGGGCAAGGAGACCGGGAGACGCCATGAGCACCGCCCAGGAGCTGTACACGACGGGGATCCGCGAGCACTTCGCGCCCGCCCTGCGCGCCCTCGGGTTCCGGGGCTGGCGGCACTCGTTCTCGCTGCCGGACCGCGACCGGTGGGCGGTGCTCGGCGTGCACGCGGTCCGCTCCGACGGGCGGGTCCGGTACACCGTCAACCTCTCCGTCACCGACAAGGCCGCCTGGGACCGGCGGCGGATCCGCCCCGACGCCAACGACCCGACCGGCCTGGAGCGCTGGCACGCCCCGATCGGCGAGGTGATGCCGGTCGGCGGCGAGGTCTGGTGGGAGGTCGTCCCCGGGCCGCGCTGGCTGGTGGCGGTCGAGGACTCGGTGGCCGCCGTCCGCGGCTACGCGCTGCCCGAACTCCGCCGCCGGCTCCGCCCCGAGGACCGCGGGCCGTACCTGCTGCCGGCCGCCCTGGACGGCGTCAACAACGCCCTCGCGATCGCCGGCGTCGCCCGCATCCAGCGCGCCGAACTCGCCGACGGCATCCTCGAGTTGCGTGGTGCGTGGAGCCGCCACGACCCGGCCGCCCGACAGGTCCTGGCGGGCGCCGCGCGCGGCTTCCTGTCCGCCCGCGACCACCGGTTCCGGCTGGTCCGGGTGCTCGACACCCTCGACCGCCCGCTGTGGGAGTTCCCAGCGGGGAACCAGGACGGGGCCGGCTGAGTCCCAGTCAGTGCCGGCCCGGGAGCGCGCCGGCACTGAACGCACCGGGGGGAAGCACATGACGGGAACGGCCGGCACAGCCGTCACGACCGCCGCCGCACTGCACGAGCAGCGCCGGCTCGACTGGGACGGCTGCCTGAACGTCCGCGACCTGGGCGGCCTGCCCACCCGCGACGGACGGCATACCCGCACCGGCGCGGTCGTCCGCGCCGACAACCTCGACCGGCTCACCGCCGAGGGCCAGAACTCGCTGCTCGACTACGGCGTGCGCACCGTCGTCGACCTGCGCGACGCCGTCGAGTACCGGCCGCTGCTGCCCGCCCCCGACGCCGTCGACCTGGTCCGGGTGCCGCTGGACGCGCTGGCCGGCTCCGCCTGGTGGGCCCGGTTCGGCGGCCTCGACGGCACCCCGCTGTCCTTCCGCCCCTACCTCGACCACTGCCGGGACGCCGTCGCCGAACTGGTCCACGCCGTCGCCGTCGCCCGGCCCGGCGCGGTCGTGGTGCACTGCGGCGCCGGCCGCGACCGCACCGGCCTGGCCGCCCTCCTCCTGCTCGCCCTCGCCGGCGTCGAGCCCGCCGCGATCGCCGAGGACTACCTGCTGTCCGCGGCGAACCTGCGGCCGCTGTGGACCATCCTCGACCGCCCCGACGAGGAGGCCGGCATCGCCCGCGTGCTGGCCGCCGCCGGCACCACCGCCGAGCAGGCCGTGCACCAGGTGCTCGCCGAGTTCGACGCCCCCGACTGGCTGCCCGCCGACGACGTCGCCGCCGTCCGGGCCCGGCTGCTCACCTGACCGGCGGCCCGTTAATCGCTCGCGTCCCGCTCGGGGCGCGAACGATACTGCGCCGCATGGTGGACTTCTCCCTGTTCGACACCCGCGGCTATCCGACCGTCGACGTCCGCACCGGCTACGCCGGGTGGGTCGACAACTACGAGCAGACCGTCCAGGACGCGATGGACGTCGATGTCCTGGCCCGGCTCACCGTCCCCGACTGGTCCGCCGCCACGGCCGCCGTCGACCTCGGCTGCGGCACCGGCCGCACCGGCGCCTGGCTGCGCGGACGCGGCGTCGGCGCGGTCGACGGCGTCGACCTCACTCCCGAGATGCTGGCCCGCGCCCGCACCCGTGGCGCCCACCGCACCCTCACCGAGGGCGACCTCGCCGCGACCGGCCTGCCCACCGCCGGGTACGACCTGGCGGCCTGCTCCCTGGTCGACGAGCACCTCGCCGACCTCGGCCCGCTCTACCGCGAGGCCCACCGCCTGGTCCGCCCCGGCGGCCTGTTCGTCCTGGTCGGCCTCCACCCCGCCTTCATCATGGCTGCCGGCATGCCCACCCACTACGACGGCCCGGACGGCCCCGTCGCCATCACCACCCACGTCCACCTGGTCAGCGACCACCTCACCGCGGGCCTCGCCGCGGGCTGGCAGCTCGCCGAGATGCGCGAACAGGTCGTCGGCGAGGAATGGATCGCCCTCAAGCCCAAGTGGTCCCGCCACCGCGGCCAACCGGTCTCCGCGGCCTACGTCTGGCGGGCATGCTGACGGAGGGCGCACAACCAGGGGCGCGGGGAACTGCGCGAGCAGGGAGCGCACGTCGGCGAGGTCGCGATCACGTGCAACCCACTGCCCGCGACACGTCCTGGCGGTGGGGCGCCTCCCGCTCCGCGCAGTTCCCCGCGCCCCCGCTCTCGCAGCCCTCCGCGGGTCAGCACCCCGAGCAGCCCTCCGCGGGTCAGAACCCCGAGTTGGGCGCCGTCACCACCCGCGCCCGCCCGTCCGCCCTGGCGGCCAGCCCGGCCTCCAGCCGCAGCGCCCGGGCCGGCCCGAGCAGGGCCATCGCCTCGGGGACGGTCGCCCACCGGTAGGCGTCGAGTTCGCCGGCCGGCAGGGTGATCGGGGTGTCGGCCGGGAAGACGCCGAGGTCGAAGAGGAAGTGGCAGGCGGGGTGGCCGAGTTCGCCGCTGGGGTGGGTCCAGGCGACGGCCAGCAGGTCGCCCGCCTCGCGGCGCAGTCCGGTCTCCTCGTGGAGTTCGCGGGTGGCGCACTGCTGCGCGTTCTCGCCGAGGTCGACGGTGCCGCCGACGAACTGCCAGGCGTCCCGGTAGCCGGCCTTGACGATCAGGACCCGTCCGTCGGGGTCGGTGATCAGGCAGCCCGCGGCGGCGTACACGCGGTGCAGGGAGGCCAGCCAGTCCTCACGGGTCGCGAACTCGGGGGCGTCGGCCATCGGACTCCTTCGACGGGGGCGGGCGGGGGCGTGCGGCCCAACTCTCCCACCCCCGTCAAGGATTCAGTGCGCCGAGTGGCGTTCCGCGCCGCGGTGCCGGTGGCCGGGCAGTTCGGTGTGCGCGGCGGCCCCGTCGGCCGGGCCCGCCATCGCGGGCTCGCGCCGGCCGCCGTGGCTGAACGCGACGTCGCCGGGGTAGCCGCCGCTCTGCGCGGCGTGCGCGGTGTCGGTGTGCAACTGCGGCGCGAGGGGCGCCGGGTCGGCCTCCATGGTGCGGCTCTGCAGCACCTCCTGGCTGCCGTTGCGGAGCCTGGTCGTCCTGCCGGTCGATCGCTCGGTCATCGCCGACCTCCCTTCATGGGCCCGATATGCCCATTATCGACCCGTATCCGCCGCACCGGCCCGAACTCCCTTTGCCGAAAGGCCAGCTCAGGACCCCGCCGGTGTGGGACCATGCCGCGTGGCCACGGTGATACAAGCCGACGAATCCCAGGAACCGCGCACGGCACAGCCCACCCCGCGCGGCGGGCACGCGGACCGGGTCCGGCACCCGGCCGCCCTGCTCCGGCTGGTCTCCGGGCTGTGCTGGATCGCCCTGGTACTGCTGCTGGCCGGCTACGCCCGCTCCGCCGCGCTCGGCCTGGACACCGACGTCTCGCGCGGCACCGAACTGCTGCCCTGGCCGCCCGTCAAGCTCGCCGCGGCGCTGTGCGGCGCCGCGCTGCTGCTGGTCCCGCTGGGCTACGCCGTCGACCGACTGCTGCACGCCGACGGCCGCCGGGTCGCCGACGGCGTCCTCGCGGCCGTCCTCGCCTACGGCCTCTCGCTGGCGCTGGACCTGCTGGCCGGCGACCTGACCACGCTGACCCACCCGCTGCCCGGCGGCGGCCGCACCGACCCGGTGTACGGGCACCTCGCGCCGGTGGTGGCGTTCATGACCGCGATCGGCACCGCCGGGATGCGCCGCTGGCGCACCGCGCTGGCCGTCGCCCTGACGCTGTCCGGCCTGTCCGGCCTGATCACCGGGTACGCCACCCCGCTGTCCCTGCTGCTCTCGCTGCTGCTCGGCTGGACCACCGCGCACGCCACCCGGTACGCCGTCGGCGAGCCGGTCGGCACGCCCACCGAGGGCCAGATCGGCGCCGCGCTGGCCGCCTGCGGGGTGCGCACCGACGCCGTCCTCGCGGTCGGACCGACCCGCTACCTGGTCACCCAGCACGGCGGCCGCCCCGACCTGGACGTCCACCTGCTCGACCGGCACGTCCAGGCCAGCGGGCTGCTCGGCCACCTGTGGCTGGCGCTCCGGCTGCGCACCGCCCCCCGCCCGCTCGGCCTGCGCCCGCTGCGCGCCGGGCTGGAGCACCAGACCCTGCTCGGCCACGCCGCGGCCGCCGCGGGCACGCGCACCCGGGCCCCGGTCGCCGCCGTCGAACTGAGCCCGGACGCCGCGCTGGTCGCCTACCGGCGGATCGACGCCCGGCCGTTCGCCGAGCTCTTCGCCGAGGGAGCCGCCGACCCCGACAGCGCCCCGACCGACGGCAACGCCCCGACCGACGCGGAACTGCGCGACGCCTTGGAGCAGTTGGCGCTGCTCCAGCGCCGCCGGATCGCGCACCGCTCGCTGTCCCCGCAGACCGTGCTGCTGGACGCGGAGGGCCGGGTGCACCTGGTCGGGCTGGCCCGCGGCGAGATCGCGGCGAGCGACCTGCTGCTGCGCCTGGACGTCGCCGGCATGCTCGCCGTCCTCGCCGTGCACGCCGGGCCGGAACGGGCGGTGCGGGCCGCGATCGAGGTGCTCGGCCGGGGGCCGGTCGGCGCGGCGCTGCCGCTGCTGCAGCCGATCGCGCTGGCCCGTGACACCCGCGCCGCGCTCGCCCGGCACAAGGAGCTGGCCGGCGAGCTGCGCGCCGAGGTGCAGCGGCAGATGCCGCAGGCCACCGCCGAGCCCGTCCGGCTGGAGCGGCTGCGCCCGCGCACGCTGCTCACCGGCATCGCGGGGATCGCGGTCGGGTACGCGCTGCTGCAGTTCCTGTTCAGCAGCGAGGTCAACCCGGTGCTGCTGGTCGCCGACGCCGACCCGCTGTGGCTGGCCGGTGCGGCGCTCTGGGCCGCGGCCAGCTATCCCGTGGCGACCTTCGCGTTCAGCGGCTTCGTGCCGGAGAAGCTGTCGTTCCGCTCCACGCTGGCCGCCCAGGTGGCCGGTTCCTTCGTCAAGGTGGTCGCCCCCGGCGGCGTCGGCGGGCTGGCGCTGAACACCCGCTACCTGCAGTGCGCCGGCATCCCCACCGCGCAGGCGATGTCCAGCATCGGCGTCAGCCAGCTGTTCGGCCTGGTGCTGCACATGCTGCAGCTCGCGGTGTTCAGCGCGCTGGTCGGGGTGGACAGCGGCGGGGCCGGGGCCGAGTCCTCCTCGCTGCCCAGCGGCTGGGTGCTGTGGCTCGCCGGGGCGGCCACCGCCGTCGTCGCGGTGTCGATCGCCGCGGTGCCGTCGCTGCGGCGGCGGGCCCAGACCCTGCTGCGGCCGCTGCGCGCCGAGGTGCTGCCGCGGCTGCTCGACCTGGCCCAGCAGCCCGGCCGGCTGGCCTCCGGCGTGGCCGGGCAGCTGCTGGTGTCGATGTGCTTCGTGGTGTGCCTGTACTGCTGCACCCGTGCGGTCGGGCAGCACCCGGGCTTCAACGCCGTCGCGGTGAGTTTCCTGGCCGGCAACGCGGCCGGCAACGTGGTGCCGACGCCGGGCGGCATCGGCGGGGTGGAGAGCCTGACCGCGGGCATGCTGACGACGACCGCAGGCATGGGTTCGGGCACCGCGATCGCCGCCGTGATGCTGTACCGGCTGCTGACCTTCATCATTCCGGTGCTGCCGGGGTGGGCCGCTTTCAGCTGGCTGAAGCGCCGCCGGGCGATCTGACCGCCGCGGGGTCAGTCCCCGCGGTGGTCCTCGTCGCCCGTCGCGACCTCCCGGACCTGCTCCACCGCGTCGCCCTCGTCGGCCGGCGCCGTGCCCAGTTCGCGCTGCCGCCGCAGCACCTCCAGATCGTCCACCTCCGGCTCCACCGCCTCCCGCTCCTCCTCGACCCCTTCCAGCACGGTCGGGGTCGGCTCGTCCTTGTCCTCGGGATACTCCGGGTTCTCCGCATTCAGGCGCATACCGCAAGTATCCGGCGCAACCCCCGGGAACCGGAACCTTTCGAACGGCGGGTCTCGCATCCGGGCTCGTACGGTGGTGGACGGGGCCGTCCGGCGGAGGGTGATCGGGATGTTGGTGGCGGAGGTGGCCGGGGCGTCGGCGCGGCTGGCGGGGACGGCGGCGCGCTCGGAGAAGGTGCGGGTGCTGGCGGAGCTGTTCGGGCGGGTGTCGGCCGCGGAGGCGCCGGTGGTGGTGGCGTACCTGGCGGGCCGGCTGCCGCAGCGGAAGGTGGGCGTGGGCCCGCAGGCGCTGCGCGGGCTCCCCGCTGCCGCCGCGGGGGCGACGCTGGAGGTGCTGGAACTGGACCGCCGGCTGTCCGCGCTGGCGGCCCTCTCCGGGCCCGGCTCGCAGCGCGAACGCAAGCGCCAGGTCGACGAGTTGATGGGCCTGGCCACCGCGCAGGAGCAGCACTTCCTGCTCGGCCTGCTCTCCGGCGAGCTGCGGCAGGGGGCGCTGGACGCGGTCGCGGTGGAGGGCCTGGCGGCGGCCGTCGGCGCTCCGGCCGCGGCGGTCCGCCGGGCGCTCATGCTGTCGGGCGGGCTCGGGCCGCTGGCCGGCCGGCTGGTCGAGCACGGCCCGGCAGCGCTGGACGCCTTCCGGCTGACCGTCGGCCGCCCGGTGCAGCCGATGCTGGCGCAGAGCGCGAAGAGCGTGGACGAGGCGGTGGAGCGGCTCGGCCCGTGCGCGGTGGAGGAGAAGCTGGACGGGGTGCGGATCCAGGTGCACCGGGACGGCGAGGAGGTCCGCGTCTACACCCGGACGCTCGCCGACATCACCGCGCGGCTGCCCGAAGTGGTCGCCCTGGTCCGGGAGTTGCCACAGCCGCGGCTGGTGCTGGACGGCGAGGTGCTGGCGCTCGACGAGGAGGGGATGCCGCGGCCGTTCCAGCAGACCTCCGGCCGGGTCGGCTCGCACGTCGGCCCCGGCGCGCCGGACGGCCCCGAGGCGCCCGGCGGGGTCCGGCTGTCCGCCGTCTTCTTCGACCTGCTGCTGACCGGCGACCGGGACCTGCTGGACGCGCCCGCCGCCGAGCGGCACGCCGAACTGGCCGCGCTGGTACCGGAGTCCGCGCGGGTCCGGCACCTGCGGGTGGACGACCCGGCCGATCCGGAACAGCGGCGGCTGGCCCGCGAGTTCACCCGGGCGGCGACCGCCGAGCACCGGCACGAGGGGGTGGTGGTGAAGTCGCTGGACGCCCCGTACAGCGCGGGCCGGCGCGGCTCGTCCTGGCTGAAGGTGAAGCCCGTGCACACCCTGGACCTGGTGGTGCTGGCCGCCGAGTGGGGGCACGGGCGGCGCACCGGGCGGCTGTCGAACCTGCACCTGGGGGCGCGGCGCGCGGACGGCACGTTCGCGATGCTCGGCAAGACCTTCAAGGGCCTGACCGACAGCCTGCTGGAGTGGCAGACGGCGCGGCTGCGGGAGCTGGCGGTCCGCGAGGAGCGCTGGGGCGTGGTGGTGCGGCCGGAACTGGTGGTGGAGATCGCCTTCGACGGGGTGCAGCGCTCCAGCCGCTACCCGGACGGGGTGACGCTGCGCTTCGCCCGGGTGCTGCGCTACCGGGAGGACAAGAGCGCCGCCGAGGCGGACACCGTGGAGTCCGTGGCGGCGCTGCTCGACTGAGCCTCAACTCCTGGCGGCGGCCCGGCGGTTGGCGGCCGGGACGACCAGCGGGGTACCGGTCTCCGGGTCGGGGATCACCCGGCAGGGCAGCCGGAACACCTCCTCGACCAGCTCGGCGGTGACCACGTCCTGCGGGGCTCCGGCGGCGACCAGCCGGCCGTCCCGCAGCGCGATCAGGTGGGTGGCGTAGCGGGCGGCCTGGTTGAGGTCGTGCAGCACGGCGACCAGGGTGCGGCCCTGCTCCCGGTGCAGCCGGGCGCACAGGTCGAGGACCTCGACCTGGTGCGCGATGTCCAGGTAGGTGGTGGGCTCGTCGAGCAGCAGCAGCGGCGTCTGCTGGGCCAGCGCCATGGCGATCCAGACCCGCTGCCGCTGGCCGCCGGACAGCTCGTCCACCGGCCGCTCCGCCAGGTCCGCGACGCCGGTGTCGGCCATCGCCCCGGCCACCACCCGTTCGTCCTCGGCGGACCACTGCCGCAGCACCCCCTGGTGCGGGTAGCGGCCGCGGGAGACCAGTTCGGCGACGGTGATGCCGTCCGGCGCGATCGAGGACTGCGGCAGCAGGCCGAGCGTCCGGGCCACCTGCTTGGCGGGCAGGGTGGCGATCGACTGCCCGTCCAGCAGCACCTGACCGGCCGTCGGCTTCAGCGTCCGCGACAGCGCCCGCAGCAGGGTGGACTTGCCGCAGGCGTTCGGCCCGACCACCACGGTGAAGGAGTGGTCGGGGATGTCGACGCTCAGGCCTTCGGCGATGACGCGCTTCTCGTAGGCGAGGGTGAGCTCACGACCGGCCAGGCGGGACTCGGACTGGGCCATGGGAAGGCTCCGTTCAGGGCGGGGTGGGACGAACGGCGGCAACGGGAAAGCGCTCTCTCACAGGTGTCCGGCGCGGCGCCGGACGGCGAGCAGCCAGAGCAGGTAGCCGCCGCCGAGCACGCCGGTGACCACGCCGACCGGCAGTTGGCGGTCGCCGAACAGGTGCTGCGCGGCGAAGTCGGCGGTGACCAGCAGGGCGGCGCCGGTGCACGCGGAGGCGGCAAGGTTGGGGCCGGGCGCGCCGGTGAGCCGGCGGGCGAGTTGAGGGGCCGTCAGGGCGACGAAGTTGACCGGTCCGGCGGCGGCCGCGGCGAGGGCGGCGAGCAGCACGGCCGCGCCGAGCAGCGCGAGCCGCAGCCGCTCGGGGCGCACCCCGAGACCGCTCGCCGCGTCGTCGCCGAGTTCCAGGGCGCGCAGCGCGGGGCCGCAGCCGAGCAGGACCAGCGGCAGGAGCACGGCGAGCGCGACGGCGAGCGGCCGTGCCTGCTCCCAGCCGCGGCCGTCGAGGCTGCCGGTGAGCCAGAGCACCGCACGGGCGGCGTCCATGAGCTGGGTGCGGGTCAGCAGGTAGCCGTTGACGCCGGTGAGGATCGCGGCGGTGCCGATGCCGACCAGCACCAGCCGCGCCCCCTGGACGCCGCCGCGCCAGGCCAGCGCGTAGATCGCCGCGCCGGTGAGCAGCCCGCCGGCCACCGCGCCGCCGGCCAGCGCCTGGCTGCTGCCGCCGGCAACCACGACGAGCAGCGCGCCGGTGGAGGCGCCCTGGGTGAAACCGAGGATGTCGGGGCTGCCGAGCGGGTTGCGCACCAGGGTCTGGAACAGCGCGCCGGCCAGCGCCAGGGCGGCGCCGACCAGCAGCGCGGTGGCGACCCGGGGCAGCCGCAGCTGGTGGACGACGAAGTCCTCGGCGGGGGTGCCGTCGCCGGCCAGGGTGCGCAGCACGTCGGCGGGGGCGATCGGGTAGTCGCCGTGGCCGAGGGCGAGCACCGCCATCAGCAGGGCGACCAGCAGGGCCCCCGCGCAGGCGGCCAGCGCCCGGGGCCGGTAGCGCACCGAGAAGCGGGCGACGCGCAGCGTCCTCGGGTGCCTCGTGCGGGAGAGTGTGCTCATGCGCGGGCCTTCCCCCGTCGTGCGAAGTACAGGAAGAACGGCCCGCCGAGGACGGCCGTGACGATGCCGACCTGGAGTTCGCCGGGGCGTCCCAGCACCCGGCCGAGCACGTCGGCGCCGAGCAGCAGCACGGGGGCGAGCACCGCGCAGTACGGGAGCAGCTTCCGCAGGTCGGGGCCGGTGAGGGCGCGGACCAGGTGAGGGACCATCAGGCCGACGAAGACGATCGGCCCGCAGGCTGCGGTGGCCGCGCCGCACAGCAGCGTGACGGCGACGATCGCCGCGGCCCGGACGGTGCCGGGCCGGGCGCCGAGCGCGCGGGCCGCGTCGTCGCCGAGGGCGAGCGCGTTCAGCGGCCGGGCCAGGCCGAGGGCGAGCAGCGCGCCGACGGCGACGAACGGCAGCACCCCGAGCACCGTGGACGGCTGCGCACCGGCGAGTGAACCGACCGTCCAGAAGCGCATCTTGTCGAGCGAGGCGGTGTCCAGCAGCATCACGGCGCTGACGTACGAGTACAGGGTGGCGTTGAGTGCGGAACCGGCCAGGGCGAGCCGGGCCGGGGTGGCGCCGCGTCCGCCGCCGACGGCGTAGACCAGAACGGCGACGACGGCCGCGCCGGCCAGGGCGCACCAGACGTAGCCGGAGAAGGAACTGACGCCGAGGAAGGCGGCGGCGGAGGCGACCGCGGCGGAGGCGCCGGCGTTGATGCCGAGGAGTCCGGGGTCGGCCAGCGGGTTGCGGGTGAGGGCCTGCATGACGCCGCCGGCGAGGCCGAGGGCGGTGCCGGCGAGCAGGCCGAGCAGGGTGCGCGGCAGGCGCATCTCGTGGACGGCGGTCCAGCCGGGGGCGTTCGGGTCGACCAGTCCGTGCCAGACCTCGGCGGGGCTCAACTGCCGTGCGCCGAGGCCGAGACTGAGCACCAGGACGGCGAGCAGCACGAGCAGCCCGGCGGCCAGGCCGAGGACGTGCGGGGAGCCGCGGCGGGCGGTGGCGGGGCCGGGGGTCGGGAGGGAGCGGGTGGTGCTCAAGGGTGCTCCGGATCGGTCGGGGACTGTCGGCGCCGGGCCCGGGGGGCCCAACAGGCCAAGACTTAGGTTAGGTTAACCTATCTAGCGCCTGCTCCCGCGGTCGGCCCCGCCCCCTGCGCGCTGCCCCGAACCGCACCGAACCGCCCTGCACCGAACCGAGGTACCGCCATGCCGACTTCCTTCCGCCCGACCCGTCGCGGCCTGCTCGCCGCCGGCGGCGCCACCGCCCTCGGCGCGGTGCTCGCCGCCTGCGGCTCCTCCGGCGGCCAGGGATCCGGCAAGGCCTCCGACGGCGCGAACTCCGGTGCCGGCACCGGCTCGTGGAGCTACACCGACGACCGCGGCAAGACCGTCTCCGCCAAGTCCGTCCCGACCCGGGTGGTGGCCTTCACCGGCGCGGCCGCCGCCCTCGCCGACTTCGGCCTGGACAAGCAGCTGGTCGGCGTCTTCGGCGAGACCAAGGCCGCCGACGGCAAGGCCGACCCGCAGGCCGGCAGCCTGGACGTCGACCGGATCGAGATCCTCGGCAACGCCTGGGGCGAGTTCTCCATCGAGAAGTACGCGGCGCTGCGCCCCGAACTGCTGGTGACCCACATGTACGACCCGGACGCGTACTGGTACGTGCCGGACGAGTCCAAGGACAAGATCCTGCAGCTCGCCCCCGCGGTGCTGACCTCGACCGGCCGGGTGTCGATCAAGCAGCCGATCGAGCACTACGCCAAGCTCGCCGAGTCGCTCGGCGCGGACCTGAAGGCGCCGAAGGTCGTCGACGCCAAGACCCGCTTCGAGCAGGCCTCCGAGGCGCTGCGGCAGGCCGTCAAGGCGGCCGGCGGGATCAAGGTGATGGCCTGCTCGGGCAGCGCCGACCTGTTCTACGTCTCCAATCCGAAGGTCTCCTGCGACCTGATCTACTTCGCCGAGCTGGGCGTGGACTTCGTGCAGCCGGAGAAGACCGACGGCGGCGACTACTACGAGGGCCTGAGCTGGGAGAACGCCGGCAAGTACCCGGCGGACGTCCTGCTGCTCGACCAGCGCTCCACCGCCCTCCAGCCCAAGGACCTGGCCGCCAAGCCCGCCTGGGGGCAGCTGCCCGCGGTGAAGGCCGGGCAGATCACCCCCTGGGACGCGGTGCCGCGGTTCTCCTACGCCGGGTTCACCCCGCTGCTGGAGCGCCTGACCGCGGCCGTCCAGAAGTCCCGCAAGCTGAGCTGAGAGGCAGTCGGATGGCCGACCGGGCCCAGGAGTACGCGTTCTTCCCCGCCGAGGTGGTGCACACCCGCCGGCTCGGCCCGACCATGCTGCGGGTCACCTTCGGCGGCGCGGGCCTGACCGGCTTCGCGAGCGGCGGACGCGACCAGTCGTTCTCGCTGTTCCTGCCGCACCCGGGCCAGGCCGAACCGCTGCTCCCCTACCGGGAGGGCGAGGGCTGGTTCGCGGCCTGGCGGGCACTGCCCGCGGCCGAGCGGGCGGTGATGCGCTCGTACACCGTCCGCGCGCAGCGCACCGAACCGCCGCAGGTGGACGTGGACTTCGCGCTGCACGGCACCGACCCGGCCGACCGGGCCCCGGCCGGTCCGGCGGCCCGCTGGGCGGCGGACGCGGTGCCCGGCGACCGGGTGGTGCTGCTCGGCCCGGCCGTCGCCGACAACCGCTCGGTGGGCTTCCGCCCGCCGGAGGGCGCCGGGACGGTGCTGCTGCTGGCCGACGAGACGGCCCTGCCGGCGGTCGGCGGCATCCTGGAGTGGCTGCCGGCCGGCTCCCGGGCGCTGGTGTGGATCGAGGTGCCGGACCCGGCCGACATCCAGGACCTGTCGGGCGCGGGCGAGGTGGACGTGACCTGGCTGGTGCGCGAACCCGGCTCCCCGTCCGGTCTGCTGACGGCCCTTCGGGAGGCGGAGCTGCCCGGCGGCGACACGTACGCCTGGATCGCCGGGGAGTCCGGCACCGTCAAGGAGCTGCGCCGCCACCTGGTCGCCGAGCGCGGGCTGGACCGGCGCGCGGTGTCCTTCTCCGGCTACTGGCGGCGCGGCGCGTCCGAGGACCGGCTGCGCGAGGAGGCCTACGCCGAGCCCTCCTGACGGCGGGCGAGGAGGCCCAAGCCGAGCCCTCCTGACGGCACGTGGGGGGGGCGGCCGCGGCCCCCTGACGGCCCGTGACATGCGGCGACACCCGCCCTTAATGCCCCCTCAGTGCTCTTGCAAAAGAGTTGCAATAGGGTGGCTCTCGCAACGGATCATCCGTCGACCGAGAGGGGCTGCTCACCCATGGGTGCCTACACGCTGCCTGACCTGCCCTACGACTACTCCGCCCTGGAGCGGGCGATGTCCGCCGAAATCCTGGAGCTCCACCACTCCAAGCACCACCAGGCGTACGTCAACGGCGCCAACCTGACGCTCGAACAGCTCGCCGAGGCCCGCGACAAGGAGCAGTTCGGCTCGCTGGTCGGCCTGCAGAAGACCCTCGCCTTCAACCTGTCCGGCCACGTCCTGCACTCGCTGTTCTGGCAGAACCTCTCCCCCGAGGGCGGCGACCGCCCGGACGGCGCCCTCTCCGACGCCATCACCGAGCACTTCGGCAGCTTCGAGGCGTTCAAGCAGCAGCTCACCACCGCCACCGTCGGCGTCCAGGGCTCCGGCTGGGGCATCCTCTCCTGGGAGCCGCTCGGCCAGCGCCTGATCGTCGAGCAGGTCTACGACCACCACGGCAACGTCGGCCAGGGCACCGTCCCGCTGCTCGCCTTCGACGCCTGGGAGCACGCCTACTACCTGCAGTACAAGAACGTCCGCCCCGACTACGTCACCCGCCTCTGGGACGTCGTCAACTGGCAGGACGTCACCACCCGCTTCACCGCCGCCACTTCGGCCTGACGGCACCTGCCGCCGGGCCCCGCCGCACGGGCGGGCCCCGGCGGCGCCGCGCACCGGGCCCGCTACCGTGGGGGCCCATGGACGCGGCGCAGGAGTTCGAGACCCACCGGCGGCGACTGTTCTCGCTCGCGTACCGGATGCTCGGCTCCGCCGCCGAGGCCGAGGACGCCGTGCAGGACGCCTACCTGCGCTGGCACGGGGCGCAGCCGGGGCAGATCGCGGCTCCCGGGCCGTGGCTGAACAAGGTGCTCACCAACCTGTGCCTGAACCGCCTCACCTCCGCCCGGGCCCGCCGCGAGGAGTACCCGGGCACCTGGCTGCCCGAGCCGGTCGCCACCGGCGACGGCGCCCTCGGGCCGATGGAGCACGCCGAGCAGCGCGAGGCGGTGTCCTTCGCCGTCCTCACCCTGATGGAGCGGCTCACCCCGCCCGAGCGGGCCGCGGTCGTGCTGCGCGACGCGTTCGCCTACAGCCACCGCGAGATCGCCGGCGTCCTGGACTGCACCGAGGCCGCCGCCCGGCAGCTCTACCACCGCGGCCACCGGCACCTGACCGACGACACCCCGCAGCCCGCGCCCGACCCGGCGCAGAACGCGGCCCTGCTCCAGCGCTTCCTGTCCGCCGCGGCCGACGGCGCCCTGGACCGGCTCGAACAACTCCTCGCCGAACAGGTCGTGGTGTGGGCGGACGGCGGCGGCAAGGTCCGCGCCGCGCTGCGCCCGGTGGTCGGCCGCGACAACGCCGCGCGCTTCCTCGCCGGACTGTTCGCCCGCTTCACCGGCGGCGTCCGGTTCTCGGTCGCCGAGGCCAACGGGCTGCCGGCGGTGCTCGGTTGGGAGGGCGACCGGCTCACCTCGCTGGGCGCGATCGACGCCGGCCCGGACGGCGTCACCACCGTCCGGATCCTCCGCAACCCCGACAAGCTCGCCCACTACGAGGCCCGCCACCGCCCGCCGCTCCAGCCGCTGTCACAGATCGGCTGACCGCCCGGTTCCTTCCTGTGCGACCCCGCACCGACCTCTCCGGAAGGAACCCCCATGAACGACCGCACGCTGCTGGTGACCGGCGCGACCGGCGTACTCGGCCGCGAAGTCCTGCGCCGGGCGCACGAAACCGGCTGCACCGTCCGCGCCCTGACCCGCCGCACCGCACCGCCCGACGTCCCCGGCGCGGCCGGCACCGACTGGCGCACCGGCGACCTGACCGCCAACACCGGACTGGACGCGGCGCTGATCGGCGTCGACACGGTGATCCACTGCGCCAGCGACCCCAGGCGGCCCCAGCACGACCTGCCGGCCCTCCGCCACCTGCTCGACGCGGCCCGCCGGGCCGGCGTCCGACACGTCGTCAACATCTCCATCGTCGGCGTCGACCGGGTCCCGATGCGCTACTACCGCATCAAACTGGCGGGCGAGCAGCTGCTCGCGGCGTCCGGCCTCGGCTGGACCAACCTCCGCGCCACCCAGTTCCCCCAGCTCCTCGACGGCATGCTCACCGCCCTCGCCCGCCTCCCCGTCGTCCCGATGCTCGCCGGCACCCCCGTCCAGCCGGTCCACCCCGCCGAGGTCGCCGACCGCCTGGTCACCCTCGCCCTCGGCCAACCCGCCGGGCACGCACCGGACTTCGGCGGCCCCGAGATCCACCCCGCCACCGAACTCGCCGCGAGCTGGCTCCGCGCCACCCACCGCCCGCGACGCGTCCTCCCCCTCCACCTCCCCGGCCGCCTCGGCACCGCCCTCCGCCACGGCCACCTCACCACCCCCACCCACCCCCACGGCACCACCACCTGGACCGACTACCTCACCACCCGCCCCACCTGACCCCCACCGCGGCCGCCCCACTCCCGCAGGCGCGGCCCCCTCCACCCCAAAAACAAGAAAACCCCAGGTCAGAAAACTGACCTGGGGTTCATGGAGCCGCCTGCGGGATTCGAACCCGCGACCTACGCATTACGAGTGCGTTGCTCTGGCCAACTGAGCTAAGGCGGCACCGCTGCCGGGTGTGACCGGGCTGGTGGGCCCAGGGTCGCATTGGCAACGCGGGTCAGTCTACACAGTTTCCGGGGGTGGTCCGTACGCGGTGGTGGGGCGGGTGGGTCAGGCGGAGGAGATGGCGAGTTTCGCGGCGAAGCCGGCGAAGAGGACGGCGACGGAGGAGGTGAGGCCGGCGGAGAGGCGCTTGCGGCGGCGGAAGGCGTTGGCGAGCGAGGTGCCGGTGAAGATCAGGAGGGAGAGGTAGAGGAAGGAGAAGGTCTGCAGGACGCCGCCGAGGAGGGCGAAGGAGAGGGCGGGGGCACCGTAGGAGGTGTCGACGAACTGGGTGAAGAAGGAGAGCAGGAAGAGGATCGCCTTGGGGTTGAGCAGGCTTATGACCAGCGCGCGGCGGAACGGCCGCTCGGTGTCCTCGAGTTCGGCGGGGTCGGCGGCCACGGCGGTCGCCCGCTCGCGCCACATCTGCCGGGCGGCCCGCAGCATGCCGAGGCCGATCCAGAGCAGGTAGGCCGCGCCGCCGAACTTGACGACGGCGAAGACGGCGGGGTTGGCCCGCAGCAGGGAGGCCGCGCCGAGGGAGGTGAGGCTGATCAGGGTGAGGTCGCCGAGGAAGACGCCGCAGGCGGCGCGGTAGCCGGTGCGGACGCCCTTGCGGGCGGCGACGGAGAGCACGTAGAGGGAGTTGGGGCCGGGCAGCAGGACGATGACCAGTGCGCCGAGGACGTAGGTGGTCAGGTCGTGGACTCCGAGCACTGCGGTCTCCAAGGGGGTCCGGGGTCCGGGTGGTGGGAACGCCGAAGGGGCTGCGCCATGCTAGCGCCAGCCCCTTCACGCACAAACACTCCTGACAGCAGCGTCCGCCATCCGGACATCGGCGGAGTCAGTCCTTGCAGACCTTCCCGTTCTCGGGTGCCGCCCCGCCGAGCAGGTAGCGGTTCACCGCCTCGTCGACGCAGGCGTTGTGCCGCCCGTACGCGGTGTGCCCGTCGCCCTCGTAGGTGAGCAGCCGCCCGGCCTCCAGCTGCCCGGCCAGGGACTTGGCCCAGGCGTAGGGGGTGGCGGGGTCGCGGGTGGTGCCGACCACGACGATCGGGGCGGAGCCGGCGGCGCGGACGGTGTGCGGGGCGCCGGTGGCCTTGACCGGCCAGTACGCGCAGCCGAGCGCCATCCAGGCCATGTCGCGGCCGAAGTGCGGCGCGGCCTTCTCGAACGACGGGACGGCCGCGGCGACCGCCGCCGGGTCGGCGAACGAGGCGGGCAGGTCGACGCAGTTGACGGCCATGTTGGCGTACATCAGGTTGTCGTAGCTGCCGTCCTCGGAGCGGCTGTAGTACTCGTCGGCGAGCTGCAGCAGCCCGCTGCCGTTGCCGGCCTGGGCGGTGGCCAGGGCGGTGCGCAGGTGCGGCCAGAGCGCCTCGGCGTACATCGCCTCGGCGACACCGGTGAGCGCCTGGGCCTCGGTGAGCGGCCGGTTGGTGTCGGTGGGCAGCGGCTGCGCGTCGATCTTCTTGAACAGTGCGGCGAGCTTGTCGCCGGCCTCCTGCTCGGTGCGGCCGACCGGGCAGTCCTCGCGCTTGACGCAGTCCTTGGCGAACGCCGTCCACGCGGTCTCGAAGCCGCCGGCCTGGGTGAGGTTGCCGGTGACGGAGTCCAGCGACGGGTCCATCGCGCCGTCCAGCACCATCTTCCCGACCTTGCTCGGGAACAGTCCGGCGTAGGTGGCACCGAGGAAGGTGCCGTACGACTTCCCGACGTAGGCGAGCTTCTGGTCGCCGACCAGGGCCCGCAGCACGTCCATGTCCCGGGCCGCCTCGACGGTGGAGACGTGGCCGAGCAGTTCGCCGGCCTTGGCCGAGCAGCCCGCCGCGAACTCCTTGTCGACGGCCACCAGGGCGTCGATCTCGGACTGGTCGTCGGGGGTGATGTCGGTGGCGGCGTAGGCGTCCATCCGCTCGCCGGTCAGGCAGGTGATCGGCGCGGACTTGCCGACCCCGCGCGGGTCGAAGCCGACCAGGTCGAAACCGGCCCGCACGTTGGCGTCGTAGCGGGACGCGACGCTCTGCACGTAGTCGACCGCCGAGCCGCCGGGGCCGCCCGGGTTGAGCAGCAGCGAGCCCTGCCGGTGTGCCTTGTCGGTGGCGGGCTTGCGGATCGCGGACAGCTCGATGTCGTGGCCGTCGCCGGGGTGGGCGTAGTCCAGCGGCACCTTGAACGAGGTGCACTCGAAGTCCGCCCCGCACGCCTTCCAGCTCAGCTGCTGGGCGTAGTAGGGGGCGAGCCCGGCCGGCTGGTCGGTGGGCAGCGGCTCCAGCGGGGTGACGCCGGCCGGCACCGGGGCCTGGCCGGCCGCCGAGCCGCCGGGCGTGCCGCTCGCCGCGGGTGCCGGGCCGCCCGAGGTGCAGCCCGCCAGCAGCAGGGACGCGGCGGCGGCCAGCGCCGCGGCGGGCAGGAGCCGGCGGGGCCGGGCGAAGCTCATGAACGTGGGTCCTCTCCCCTGGAGACGGGCCGACGGACCGGCCCTCCCGGACGTCGCCGGAAGGCCGAGCCTAGCGGCCGGTGCCGCCACTCCCGGGCCTCCGCCCGCCCGCCACTCCGCCCGGCCGATCATCACACCGCCAGCAGCGCCGCCAGGCCGACCGACCGCCGATCGACCGTCGCCCGACCGCTGCACAACCCTCGCCCCGACCGCCGCACAACCGTGGCCCCGACCCCCGCACGACCGCCGCACAACCGTGGCCCCGACCCCCGCACGACCGCCGCACCACCGTCGGCCGGCCGTCGCCCGGCCGCCCCGGTCGTGCACCACCGATCCCCCGCAGCTCAGGGCTTCGGCAGCTGCTCCGCCAAGTACTGCACCGCGACCCGGACCAGCCGCATCCGCTCCCGGTCCGTCGAGTAGTCCTGCACGATGTCGGAGATCCGCACCTCGGCCCGCGCCCCGGCGTCCCGCAGCGCCGACTGCACCGCCCGGGCCGAGGCCAGCCCGTCGCCGTCCCGTTTCGCGGCGGCCAGCAGCAGCCGCGCGGGCGGCCCGGCCGGCAGTTCGCCCGCAGCCGTCGCCAGCGCCCGCCCGTCGTACTGGCCGGATACCGCGGCGGCCGCGCCGTACAGGTCGGGGCGGGTCAGGCCGGCCGCGGCCGCGCACGGGGCGCCGCCGTCGACGCCGAGCACCGCCCAGCTGTCGGGGCCGGGCGGCAGGGTGCGGAAGGCGGTGCCGACGGCCGTGCGCAGGGCCGCGTCGTCGGCGACCGCCTGCGGGGCGGCCGCCAGCAGCTCGCAGGGGTGGCCGGTGCCGCTCGGGCCTCGGGGGCGACCAGCACGAACGGGCGGGCCTTGCCGGTCTTCACGGCCGAGGCCACGCCGTCGAACACGTCCGGCAGGTCCTCGTCGGCGGTCCGCCCGGCCGTCCCGGAGTGCACCACGATCACCGGGAAGCGGGCCGCCCCGTCCTGCCCGTACTCGGCGGGCAGCCACACCCGTACGGCGCGCGGCCGCCCGTCCGGGCCGGGCACCTGGCCCTGCAGCAGTTCGCCGCCCGCCGGCCGGGCCACGCTGCCGAACAGCACGGCCGGCGGCGCGGACGACGCCGGCGACGCGGGCGCGGGTTCGGGCGGTGCGGCGGGGACGGGCTGCTCCGCGCCGACGGCCGCCACCGCCTGCCGGGCGGCCCCCGGCCGGGCCGTTCACCGAGCAGCACGGCCACGCCGAGCGCGCTCACGCACGTCAGGCAGAGCGCCGCCGCGCCCGCCCGGACCAGCACCGGACGCGCCTCCGCCACCAGTTCGTACGTCTGCGCGGCCCGCAGGTCCCGCCAGCGCAGCATCGCCGACCGGGCCGACCAGCTGCCCGCCACCGCGGCCACCAGCAACAACAGGACGAGGAGCGATCGGGGCATGGGGACGCACCACCTCGGGGAAGGACGGCCGGACGCGAGCGCGTGACCAGTGCACAGGGTGCAAGACCGCGCGCCCCCGGGCCGCCCGGGCGCTACGGGCGTCCCCCCACGTTCACTCGAACGAGCGAACGGCGACGGGGCCAGGGGCGCTCACCTCAGCCCGCGTCCCGGACCGGCGCGCTCAGCCCCCGACCGCGCCCCGCACGGGGGCGGCGGCTCAGCCCGCCCGCAGCGCCACCGTCATCGCCTCGACCGCCAGCAGCGGGTCCACGTTCCGGTCCAGCGCCCGCCGGCAGGCCAGCACCGCCTCCATTCGGCGCAGCGTGTTCTCCGCGGCGCCCTCGCCCGCCACCCGCTGCACGGCCGGCCGCTGGTCCTCGTTGGCCAGCGCCCCGCCCGCGCCGAGCTGCACGGCCAGCACGTCCCGGTAGAAGCCCAGCAGGTCGCCGAGCGCCACGTTCAGCGTCTCCCGGCGGGTGCGGGTGGCCCGGCTCTTCTGCCGCTTCTCGAGTTCCTTGACCGCGCCGGCCATGCCGCGCGGGGCCCGGCTGCCCTCGGCGGCGCCGTACGCGGCCCGCAGGTCGTCGGTCTCCTTGGCGTCCTGGGTCTCGGCGAGCGCCTCGGCGTCGGCCTTCGCGGTGTCGACCAGGCGCTGCGCGGCGGCCAGGCAGCCGCCGAGGTCGGCGACCTCCAGCGGGATCCGCAGCACCTCGGCGCGGCGGGCGCGGGCCTGCTCGTCGACGGCGAGCCGCCGGGAGCGGTCGATGTCGCCCTGCCCGGCCAGCGCGGCGACCCGGGCCGCCTCCGGCTCCACGCCGTCCCGCCGGACCAGCATGTCGGCGACGGCCTCGGCGTGCGGCGTGCGCAGCACCAGCAGCCGGCAGCGGGAGCGGATGGTCGGCAGCACGTCCTGCACGGACGGGGCGCAGAGCAGCCACACAGTGCGCGGCGAGGGCTCCTCGACGCCCTTCAGCAGGGCGTTGGCCGCGGCTTCGGTGAGGCGGTGGGCGGCGTCCACCAGGATCACCGACCAGCGGCCGCCGGTCGGGTAGCTGGAGGCGCGCAGCACCAGGTCGCGCATGTCGCCGACGCCGATGGACAGGCCGTCGGTGCGGACCTGCTTCACGTCGGCGTGGCTGCCGGACAGCACGGTGTGGCAGCCGTCGCAGAAACCGCAGCCGGGCGTGCCGCCGAGTTCCAGGTCGGGGCTGGTGCACTGCAGGGCCGCCGCGAACGCCCGGGCCGCCGTCACCTGGCCGGCGCCGGGCGGGCCGGTGAACAGCCAGGCGTGCGTCATCAGCGAGGCGTTGCCCTCGGGGGCTTCTCCCCGGCCCGCCTGCACGGCCGCCCGGGCCGCCCGCGCGGCCGCCTGCAACTGTTCGACCACCCGGTCCTGTCCGACCAGGTCGTCCCACACACTCACGCCGCGCTCCTCCTCGTCACCGACCCGACGAGCCTAACGCCGTACGGGGACAGCCCGGCCCGCCGCCGGAAGAGGTCAGGGGCGCGGGGAGCCGTGCGGCCGGTCCTGCGCCGCGCGACTCCCCGCGCCCCTGCTCGTTCCGGCCGCGGGCGGTCAGTCCTTGCGGCGCCGCCAGCCGCGCTTCGGCTGCTCGTCCTGGGTGGTCGGCTCCGGGCCCTCGGCCTCCCAGCGGGCCCACTCCTCGCGGGAGCCGAGCAGGCTGTCGGTCAGGCTGGGCAGGTCGTCGAGCGGGGTCTCCTCCGCCCAGTCCGGCCGGGGGCGCAGCTCGCGGGTCCGGGAGGAGTCGTCCTCGTCGCGGAACAGGCCGGGCGGCACCTGCTTGGCCTCCGGTCCGGCGTCCGGCGCGGCGGGCTTGGCCTCGGCGGGCTTGGGCTCGGCTGACTTGGGGCCTTCGGGGCCTCGGGCTCGGGCGCGGCGGTCTTCGGGGACCCGGGCTCGGCCTTGGGCAGCACCGCCGTCTCGGCGTCCTCGATCTTCGGCAGCACGGCGGTCTCGTCGACCGCCGGCTTCGGCAGCTCGCGGGTGGTCTCGCTGTCCGACTCGGCGGCGGGCTCCTCGATCCGGGGCAGCACCGCAGTCTCGGCGGCGGGCTCCTCGATCCGGGGCAGCACCGCGGTCTCGGCGGCCTCCGCGGCCTTGCGGGCGGCCTCGGCGCGCTGCAGCGCCTCCTCGGCGCGGCGCCGCTGCTCCTCCCGCTGCAGGTCGCGCTGGCGCTGGAGTTCGGCGCGGGCGGCCTCCTCGGCGGCGGCCTTGCGGGCGGCGGCGGCCTCGGCGGCGAGCCGGGCCTGCTCGGCGGCCTGCCGCTTCGCCTCTTCCTCCGCCTTGCGGGCGGCTTCCGCCTCGGCCGCGAGGCGGGCTTCCTCGGCGGCCTTGCGGGCGGCCTCGGCCTCGGCGCGGGCGGCTTCCTCGGCGGCGAGGCGGTCCTTCTCGGCCTGCTCGGCGCGGAGTTCCTCCAGCAGGGCGAGGCGCTTGCGCTCGGCCTCCTCGGCGGCCTTCCGGGCGGCCTCGGCCTCGGCGGCCTTGCGGGCGGCTTCCTCGCGGGCCTTGCGCTCCTGGTCGGCCTTGGCGGCCTTCTCCTGGTCGGAGAGCGGCAGCTCGCGGTCGAGCCGGTGGCGGACGGCGGTGGTGACGGCGGCGGGCGGCTGGCTGCCGTCGACGACCAGGTAGCGGGCGGGGTCGGCGGCGGCCAGCGCGAGGAAGCCGGAGCGGACCCGCTGGTGGAACTCGGTGGGCTCGGACTCCAGCCGGTCGAGCGCCTCGGTGAAGCGGTCGCGGGCGGCGGTCGGGTCGACGTCGAGGACGACGGTCAGGTCGGGCACCAGTCCGCCGGTGGCCCAGCGGGAGATCCGGGCGACCTCGGTGGCGGCGAGGTCGCGGCCGGCGCCCTGGTAGGCGATGGAGGAGTCCATGTAGCGGTCGGTGATGACGACGGCTCCGCGCTCCAGCGCGGGGCGGATGACGTTCTCGACGTGCTCGGCCCGGTCGGCGGCGTAGATCAGCGCCTCGGCGCGGTGCGACAGGCCGGTGTTGCCGACGTCCAGGACGAGGGCGCGCAGCCGCTGCCCGATCGGGGAGCCGCCGGGCTCGCGGGTGACGACGACCTCGTGGCCCTTGGCGCGGATCCACTCGGCGAGGGCCTGGGCCTGGGTGGACTTGCCCGCGCCGTCGCCGCCCTCCAGGGCGATGAAGTAGCCCTTGCCGGCGACCCGGTGCGGCGCGACCTCGGCGCCGCCGCGGACGGCCTGGGCGAGCTCGCGGCCGAACGGGACCACGCCGCGCTGGTCGTCGGTCTTCAGCAGGACGACGGCGGCGAGCGCCAGGGTGAGCAGTCCGGCGGTGGAGACGGCGAGCGCGGCGCCGCCGTGGATGAAGGTGAAGCCGCCGGTGCGGACCTCGCCGAGCGAGACCTCGCCGTAGGCGGCGGCCAGCAGCGGCATGCCGACCAGGGCGACGGCGACGACGACCCGCAGCACCGCGTACAGGTGCTCGGTGACCTTGCCGAGGCGGATCTCCTCGATCTCCTGGGCGAGCAGTCCGCGTCCGGTGGCGATGACCACGCCGGCGGCGAGGCCGGCCAGCACGGTGAACAGCAGCACCAGGACGAAGTCGAGGACCAGTCCGGCGAGGATCAGCGCGACGCCGGCGGTGACCAGGCCGAGGGCGAGCAGTCGCCGCCGGGACAGGCCGGGCAGGGTGGCGCGGCTGAGCCGGATGCCGACCGCGGGCGCGCCGGCGGCGGCCAGCACCAGCAGGCCGTAGCCGATCGGGCCGGCCAGGTGCTCGGCGGCGGTGAGCAGGCCGAGCGCGGCGACGCCCGCCATCGCGGCGTAGGCGGCGGCGATCGAGAAGGTGAAGTACGGGGCGGAGCCGGTGCGGCCCTTCTTCAGGGACGGGCCGGGGGTCGCGTCGGTGGGCGCGCGCAGGCCCTGCAGCGGGGAGCGCGGCGGGGTGTTGGCACCGGCGGGCAGCTCCTGGAAGTACAGCAGCGCGGCGTTGACCACGAACAGCGCGGCGGTGCCGAGCGCGGCGGCGGTGACTTGGTGGTCGCGCAGCCAGTGCAGGCCGACCGCGGCGAGCACGTTGTTGAGCAGGGTGAGCGCGACCAGTCCGGTGGCGGCCAGCGGCAGCGCGGCCCAGCCGGTGCGCAGGTCGAGGGTGCGGACGGCGTCGAGCGAGGCGGCCGCGGGCGGGCCGGGCTGCTCGGGGACGGCCAGCAGGGCGGGGACGGCGGCGGCCTTGCCGATCGTCCAGACCCGCTCGGCGGCGCCGGCCAGGAAGACGGAGCCGAGCAGCAGCCAGGTCGCGGAGCCGGGCGACCAGACCACCCACCAGGGGGCGAGGCCGATCAGCAGGGCGCGGACCAGGTCGGCGCCGAGCAGGCTCCAGCGGCGGTCGATCCGGCCGCCGACCAGGGCGTGCACGGGGCCGAGCAGGGCGGCGCCGAACAGGCCGGAGGCGATCAGCCGGGCCGCGAACAGGGCGGCGACGGCGAGCGCGAGCGACCGGTAGCTGTGCCCGAACTGCCCGCCGAGGGCGGTGGCGACCACCGTGAGCGGCACCAGCACCAGCAGGGACAGCCGGTCGGCGGTGCCGCCGAGCAGCTGGGTGGTCCACAGTTTGCGGTAGGGCCGCAGCCGGAGCAGCGCACGGGCCCGTTCACCGGGTGTCCCGGCGGGGGCGACCTCGGGGAGGCCGCGGGCGGCGGTGCGTGCGGTGGGGGGCAGCTCCTCGCTCGTCATACGGTCAGCGTAGCGAGTGCGCGGCCCCGACCTTAACGGGCCTGCCCGGATTCGAACAGGCCCGTTACGGAGTGTCCGTCAGCTCTCCTCGGATGCGTTCTCCGCGGCTGCCGTCTTCTTCGCGGCGGCGGTCTTGGCGGTGGTCTTCTTGGCCGCCGTCTTCTTGGCCGCGGCGGTGGTCTTGGCCGCCGTGGTCTTCTTCGCCGCCGTCTTCTTGGCCGCGGTGGTCTTCTTCGCGGCGGTGGCGGTCTTCTTCGCCGGGGCCTTCTTCGCCGCCTTCTTCACCGGTCCGCGGGCGCGCTTCTCGGCAAGCAGCTCGAACGCCCGCTCCGGGGTGATGGTCTCCACCTCGTCGTCCTTGCGGAGCGTCGCGTTGGTCTCCCCGTCGGTGACGTACGGGCCGAACCGGCCGTCCTTGACCACCACCGGCTTCTCACTGACCGGGTCGTTGCCGAGCTCCTTCAGCGGGGCCGCGGCGGCGGCCCGGCCGCGCTGCTTGGGCTGGGCGTAGATCGCCAGCGCCTCGTCCAGGGTGATGCTGAGCAGCTGGTCCTCGCTGGTCAGCGAGCGCGAGTCGGTGCCGCGCTTGAGGTACGGGCCGTAGCGGCCGTTCTGCGCGGTGATCTCGTTGCCCTCGGCGTCGGTGCCGACCACCCGGGGCAGCGACAGCAGGCGCAGCGCGTCCTCCAGCGTGACGGTGTCCAGGTCCATGGACTTGAACAGCGAGGCCGTGCGCGGCTTGACGGCGTTCTTGCCGGTCTTCGGGGTGCCCTCGGGCAGCACCTCGGTGACGTACGGGCCGTACCGGCCGGCCTTGGCGACCAGCGGGTTGCCACTGACCGGGTCGGTGCCGAGCTCGCGCTCGCCGCTGGGCTTGGCGAGCAGTTCCTCGGCGAGTTCGACGGTCAGCTCGTCCGGCGGCAGCTCGTCGGGGACGTCGGCGCGCTGGCCGGTCTCGCCCTCGACGGCGGCGGGGCGCTCCACGTACGGGCCGTAGCGGCCGACCCGGAGCACGATGCCGTCGCCGACCGGGAAGGAGCTGATCTCGCGGGCGTCGATCGCGCCGAGGTCGGTGACGAGTTCCTTCAGGCCGCCGAGGTGGTCGCCGTCACCGTTGCCCGCGTCGGCGGCGCCGCCGGTGGTGCCGTTGGCCTCGCCCTCGCCGAAGTAGAAGCGCTTGAGCCACGGCACGGACTCGGCCTGGCCGGCCGCGATCCGGTCGAGGTCGTCCTCCATCCGCGCGGTGAAGTCGTAGTCGACGAGCCGGCCGAAGTGCTTCTCCAGCAGGTTGACCACGGCGAACGAGAGGAAGGAGGGCACCAGGGCGGTGCCCTTCTTGAACACGTACTTGCGGTTGATGATCGTATCGATGATCGACGCGTAGGTGGACGGGCGGCCGATCTCGCGGTCTTCCAGCTCCTTGACCAGCGAGGCCTCGGTGTAGCGGGCCGGCGGCTTGGTGGCGTGGCCCTCCGGGGTGAGCCGCTCGGCGGCCAGCGGGTCGCCCTCGGCGACCTGCGGCAGCCGGCGCTCGCGGTCGTCGAGCTCGGCGTTCGGGTCGTCCGCGCCCTCGACGTAGGCCTTCAGGAAGCCGTGGAAGGTGATGATCTTGCCGGAGGCGGAGAACTCGGCGTCCCGGCCGTCCGCGGAGCGCCCGCCGACCTTGACGGTGACGGACTGGCCGACGGCGTCCTTCATCTGGGAGGCGACGGTGCGCATCCAGATCAGCTCGTACAGGCGGAAGTCGTCGCCGCTCAGCCCGGTCTCGGCGGGCGTGCGGAACCGGTCGCCGGACGGGCGGATCGCCTCGTGCGCCTCCTGCGCGTTCTTCACCTTGGAGGCGTAGGTGCGCGGCGCGTCCGGCAGGTAGTCGGCCCCGTAGAGCTGGGTGACCTGGGCGCGGGCGGCGGTGACCGCGGTGTCCGACAGCGTGGTCGAGTCGGTGCGCATATAGGTGATGAAGCCGTTCTCGTACAGCTTCTGCGCGACCTGCATGGTCCGCTTGGCGCCGAAGCCCAGCTTGCGGCTGGCCTCCTGCTGCAGCGTGGTGGTGCGGAACGGCGCGTACGGCGAGCGGCGGTAGGGCTTGGACTCGACGCTGCGGACGCTGAACGCGGTCTGCTCCAGCGCGGCGGCCAGCGTGCGGGCGGCCTGCTCGTCCAGGTGCAGGGTGGTCGCGGCGGACTTCAGCCGGCCGTCCGGGCCGAAGTCGCGGCCGGTGGCGACGCGCTTGCCGTCGACGGTGACCAGGCGGGCGCCGAAGGACTCCGGGTTGGCCGCGTCGGCGGCGGAGCGGCCGGTGCCGAAGGTGCCGACCAGGTCCCAGTAGGAGGCGGAGGTGAAGGCGATCCGCTCGCGCTCGCGCTCGACCACCAGGCGGGTGGCGACCGACTGGACGCGGCCCGCCGACAGCTTCGGCATGACCTTCTTCCACAGCACCGGGGAGACCTCGTAGCCGTAGAGGCGGTCCAGGATGCGGCGGGTCTCCTGCGCGTCGACCAGGCGCTTGTTCAGATGGCGCGGGTTGCGCACGGCCTCCTGGATGGCGTCCTTGGTGATCTCGTGGAAGACCATCCGGTGGACCGGCACCTTGGGCTTCAGCACTTCCTGCAGGTGCCACGCGATGGCCTCGCCCTCGCGGTCCTCATCGGTGGCGAGGAAGAGCTCGTCGGACTCCTTGAGCAGCGACTTCAGCTTGGTGACCTGGGACTTCTTGTCCGGGTTGACCACGTAGATCGGGGCGAAGTCGTGGTCCACGTCGACGCCGAGGCGGCGCACCTCGCCGGTGTACTCGTCCGGGACCTCGGCGGCCGTGCCGGGCAGGTCGCGGATGTGACCGACACTGGCCTCGACGATGTAGCCGGGCCCGAGGTAGCCCTTGATCGTCTTGGCCTTGGCCGGCGACTCGACGATGACGAGTCGCTTGCCGTGCGCGGTCTCGCTGCTCGGGGACACCTTCGCTCTTCTCTCCCGGTCGTTTACCAAAGCTCCTGGGCAGTCGCACGCGACGGTCCCACCAGCGGAGTGTGACCGTACCCTGGCCACCCTTGTCAAACGGACGGATGCCGCTTTTTCACCGGCAAGGCCGACCGACGCCACTCGAACGGTAACCCGATGGCCGCTCTTCGGGCATGTCTTTCCCGGGCAAGCGGGCCTTCGCCGACGGCGCGGAGGAAGAACGGAACGGCGCCGTCCGGCCCCGGTCCGGGCCGGCTCCCGGCGGCGGAACACGGACAGACGCGAACGGATGCGGTCAGTTCCGGCGCGGTGTCGGGCGGCCGGTTCTGTGGGCAGTCCGGCCGGCGGTCCCGCGAGTGTCGCGGCCGGTCGGCGCGGGTCAGCGCAGGGCGAGCGCGAGCAGGGTGAGGCCGCCCGCCAGGGCCGAGGTGCCGAGCAGGGCCCAGAACAGGTCGGCGGGCAGCGAGGGCAGCTCCTCGTGCGCGGCCAGCACCACCCGGTCCGGACGCCGCGGGTCGTAGGCGACCTGGACGGCCGCGCCCGGGGCCAGCCGGGGCGGGCGGCGCAGCGGGGTGTGCCCGCGCGGGCGGGACAGCACCAGCCGGCCCACCGGGTCCGGGCGGAGTTCGTGGACGGTGCCGAGTCCGGCGTCGACGGGACCGCCGACGGTGTCCACGGGGTAGGAGAGCAGCGGGCTGCTGTCCATCGCCTCGGCGCGGTCCCGGTCAGCGACGACCTGGGCGGTGGCGGCCACGCCGTACCGGCGCAGATGGTGGCGAAGGCGCAGTTCCACGGCGCACCACAGCAGCAGCGCGCTCCCGAAGGCCGTCAGAACCGCCCCGCCAGCCAGCGTCGTCGGCGTCTCCACCCGGTCCTCCCCGCACTGCCCACAGCCTGTGGACAGCACCCTGGCAGCCGGTGGACAACCCGCGGCGGACGTCCGGCGTCCGGCGGGCCACGCCCGGGGAACGGCCGGGTGAACGCCGCCGCGGGCCCGCCGGGGCGGCGGACCCGCGCGAGGTCGGGCCGCCCGTGGTGTGCAACGCCGACGGGCCGCCCGGGTCACCGGATCCGCCGGACCCGGGCGGGCGCCCTGGTGACCAATGTCACCGCCGCGGGGACCGCCGGGTCAGCGGATCGGCTCGATGAACCCCTGCTCGGTGAGCAGCCGCAGCGACTCGGGCACCCGGGACCGCAGCTGCGCCGCGTCCTCGCCGAGCAGCTGGGCGATCGCGTCGACGATCTCCCCGGCGGCCAGCGTGCCGTCGCAGACGCCGACGAAGCCCGCGCCGACGGTGTCGACCTTGGTGGCGCGGCGCATGCCCCGGTTGTGGCGGAGCACCACGTGCTCGGGGTCCTCGGAGCCGGGCGCGCCGATCTGCTCCTGCACCACCTCGTCGGCGAGCAGGTAGCGGGCGGCCAGCAGGCCGGCGTCGTCGTGGGAGCGCAGGAAGTCCTGGCGGGCGAACCACTCCTCGATGTGCGGGCCGAGCGGCTGCTCGACCGGGTGCGGCCACTCCTCGATCCGCACCACCGGGTCGGCGGCGCCGGAGGCCCGCAGGGTGATCCAGCCGAAGCCGACGGCCTCGACGCCGGCCGCCTCGAAGCTGTCCAGCCACTCCTCGTACCGGGCGCGGTACTCGTCGCCGCGGTGGTCGCCGCCGTCGCGCAGCCACAGCTCGGCGTACTGGGCGACGTCCTGCACCTCGCGCTGCACGATCCAGGCGTCCAGGCCGGTGCCGGCCACCCAGCCGGCCAGCCGGTCCCGCCAGTCCTCGCCCTTGACGTGCTGCCAGTTCGCCAGCAGGTGGCAGTAGCCGCCGGGCTCCAGGTGGTCGGCGGCGCCGCGGACCACGCTGCGGCACAGCTCGTCGCCGGCCATGCCGCCGTCCCGGTAGGTGAACCGGCCGGCCGGGGAGATCACGAACGGCGGGTTGGAGACGATCAGGTCGAAGCGCCACTCGCCGATCGGCTCGTACAGGCTGCCCTCGGCGGTGGTCACGTTGTCGAAGCCGGACAGCGCGGCGGTCAGCCGGGTGAAGTGCAGGGCGCGCGGGTTGAGGTCGGTGGCGGTGACCCGCTGGGCGTGCCGGGCCGCGTGCAGCGCCTGCACGCCGGAGCCGGAGCCCAGGTCGAGCACCTCGCGCACCGGGCGACGCACCGTCAGGTTGGCCAGCGTGGTGGACGCGCCGCCCACCCCGAGCACCAGGTCGCGCCGCTCGACGCCCGCGTCGGTGCGGCCGGAGCCGATGCCGCCCGCGCCGCCGACGGCGCAGCCGAGGTCGGACACCACCCAGGCGTCCGCGCTGGGCAGGCCGGCCACCTCGTCGGCGTACGGCCGCACGTCCACGGTGGCGCGCAGCTCGGCGCCCTCGCGCACCAGCCAGCCGTCCGCGAGCAGGCCCTCGACGGGCAGCGCGGCCGCGGCGGCGCTCTCCGACACGGGCTGCTGCAGCAGGAACAGCCGCACCAGGGTCTCCAGCGGCGAGTCGCCGCGGGTCGCCCGCAGGGCCGGTACGGCCTCGCTGCGGGCCAGCGCCGCGTAGGCGGACGGGCCGAGCAGGTCGAGCAATCCGTCGGCGGTGAAGGAGGCCTTCAGCAGCGCCTCCCGCAGTTCCGCCGTCCGGCCGGTATCAAGAACGGGGCTGTTCGTCACCCGGACATTCTCCCCCGTCCGCCGGCGCGGCCCGTCCACCGCACCGGCGGACGGGCCGACGGGGCGTCAGCTCTTGGCCGCGGAGGGCGATCCGGCCGCCTGGTCGGGCGTGCCGGCGGACGGGGCTCCGGACGGCGCCGCGTTCGCGCCCGGGGACGCGGCGCCGGACGCGGCGGCCCCGACGGGTCGGCGGCGGCGCGCCGGCCGTGGCCGCCTTGCAGCCGGGCTGCCTCTTGATCGCGTCGCCGAGGTCGCCGCTCTGCAGCGTGGCGAGCGCGCCGGTGGACACCTGGGACAGGCGCTGCACCTGGTCGCCGACGCTGCGCAGGCCGTCCGCGAACTTGGCCTGATCGGCGTTGGTCAGCCCGTCGAGCTTCTTCTGCGCGTCCAGGTAGCCCTGCGCGACCTGCTTCAGCTCGTTGACGGCGTCCTGCTGGACCTTCGCCCCGTCGTCGATCTTCGGCGCGCCGGCCTTCTGCACCGCGTCCGCCAACTGCTGGTTGGTGGTGGCCAGCGCGGCCAGGTCGGTGGACAGCCGCTTCTGCAGGTCGACCGGGGACTCGCCGTCCTTGACGTTTCCGGTGTCGGCGAGCGCGGCCCGGGACTGCGCGATCGGGTCCCGCGAGGCATCGCAGACGTTCTTCGCCCAGCCGTCGAGCTGCTTCGCCGAGTCGTCGGCGGAGCAGCCGACGGCGGCGAGCGCGAGCAGCGCGCCGAGCGCGGAGACGGTCACCAGTCGCTTCTTCACCGGGGCCCTTTCGGTCGCTGACACCCGGTCCGGGCGTCGACCAGCGAACCTACACGGCCGACCGCCCCCGCCCGGCGGGAAGGCCGCAGCCGGGGGCATCCGCGCAGCTCAGCGCGGTCCGTCGGGTGAAGCCGGCCGGGGGGCCAGGGGTGCCGGGCACGGGGCGCAGCGCGCGGGCGGGCGGCTGTGCCGGGCGTAGCGGCCCGCGGGCACAGGCGGCAGCGCGGCGGCGGGTCTCAGACCGTGACGGAGGCCGGCGAGACCGGCCAGCTCATCCGGATCACGCCGCCGTCGGCGCCGTTGCCCACCTCGACGTCCTCGACCAGGCCGGTGATGACCGCCAGGCCGAGCGCGTCCTCGTCCTCGGCGCCGCTGCCCGGGGCTCCGGTGTGGCCCGGGCCGGCCTCGTCGGCGACCTCGATGAGGAAGCGCTTCTCCTGCTCGGTCAGGGCGACCCGGACCGCGCCCTCCACGCCGTTGCGCTGGTGCAGCGCCACCGCGCGGGAGCAGGCCTCGCCCACGGCGAGCCGCAACTCGTCGAGCACCGACTCGTCCACCCCGGCGCGTCTGGCCACCGCGGCGGCCACCAGTCGGGCGGTGCGCACGTGCTCGGGAAGTGCGCTGAATCGAAGTTCGACGGTTGCCATGTCTCCCCTCCGGGGTTGCTCCCCGCCGCCGGGCGCGGCGGCCCGTACGGCGGAGGCGGGAACACCGACCACGCCGGCCGGGCAGGGCTCAGAGCCCGGCCGACCGGCGGCGGTCGATCGAGAAGATTCGGTTGGAACGGCGGACCGACGGAACGTCAGTCGGTCGCGGCGACGGCCTCGTCCACCGAGTTGTGGATCGGGAACACCTTGGTGAGACCGGTGATCCGGAAGATCTTCAGGATGCGCTCCTGGTTGCACACCAGGCGCAGCGAACCCTCGTGCGCACGCACCCGCTTCAGGCCGCCGACCAGCACACCGAGGCCGGTGGAGTCGAGGAAATCCACGCCCTCCATGTCCACGACCAAGTGGTAGTTGCCGTCGTTGACGAGCTCGACAAGCTGCTCGCGCAGCTTGGGGGCGGTGTACACATCGATCTCGCCGCCAACCTCGACGACCGTGCGATCGCCGACAGTACGGGTCGACAGGGACAGGTCCACGGAACCTCCAGCACCTTGCCTTGCTACGTCATTGCGATCTTCAGCCCGGCGGCTGCGACCGCTTGGTCACAGGCCCAGGGCGCGGCAAACCGGCAGGTCGGAGCCTCGGCGTTGCGGCCCTCGGCCATGCGGCCGTCACGGCTTCATTCAACCACTTGCGACCATGGACGCACGATGGTTAACAGCGATTCTCCGTCACGCCGGTGACACACTGGGTCTTCATGCCGCCCCGTCACCACCAGCCCGAGGCCCTGCTCGCGACCCTTTCCACCGAGCGCGGCAGGTCGGATCGCCTCACCCATACGGAGCACTTGCCCGCCCGCGAGGCACGCTACGCCCCTTGGCCGGAAGGAATCCGTCAGGAGGTGGTGGCGGCCGCCGCCGGGCTCGGCGTGCTGCTGCCCTGGGCGCACCAGGCGGAGGCCATGGACCTGGCCGCGGCCGGGCGGACCACGGTGATCGCGACCGGTACCGCTTCGGGCAAGTCGTTGGGCTATCTGGCCCCCGTGCTGAGCGACCTGCTCACCGGCACCGAGGCCCGCAACGGGCGCGGCGCCACCGCGCTGTACCTCGCGCCGACCAAGGCGCTGGCCGCCGACCAGCGCCGGCGCGCCGCCGAGCTCGTCCCCGACCGGGTCCGGGTGGCCCTGTACGACGGTGACACGCCTCCGCAGGAGCGCGAGTGGGTGCGGCAGTACGCGTCGTACGTGCTGACCAATCCCGACATGCTGCACCGGGGCATACTCCCGGCCCACCCGCGCTGGTCGTCCTTCCTGAAGGCGCTGAAGTACGTGGTGATCGACGAGTGCCACACCTACCGCGGGGTGTTCGGCTCGCACGTCGCCCAGGTGCTGCGCCGGCTGCGGCGGCTGTGCGCCCGCTACGGCGCGTCGCCGACCTTCCTGCTGGCCTCGGCCACCACCGCCGAGCCGGCCGTCACCGCGCAGCGCCTGACCGGCCTGCCCGCCACGGCCGTCACCGAGGACTGCTCGCCGCGCGGCCCGCTGGTGTTCGCGCTCTGGGAGCCGCCGCTGACCGAGAACGTCGGCGAGCACGGCGCGCCCGTCCGCCGCTCGGCCACCGCCGAGGCCGGCTACCTGCTCACCGACCTGGTCCACGGCGGCACCCGGACCGTCGCCTTCGTCCGCTCCCGCCGGGCCGCCGAACTGGTCGCCCTGCAGGCCCAGGAGCAGCTCGGCCAGCCGCTCGCCGCCCGGGTCGCCGCCTATCGCGGCGGCTACCTGGCCGAGGAGCGCCGCGCCCTGGAGCGCGACCTGCACACCGGCCGGCTGCTCGGCCTCGCCTCCACCTCCGCCCTCGAACTCGGCGTGGACGTCTCCGGCCTGGACGCCGTCCTGCTGGCCGGCTACCCCGGCACCCGGGCCTCCCTCTGGCAGCAGGCCGGGCGCGCCGGGCGCGAGGGGCAGGGCGCGCTGGCGGTGCTGATCGCCCGGGACGACCCGCTGGACACCTACCTCGTCCACCACCCCGACGCGCTGTTCGCGACCCCGGTGGAGGCGACCGTCCTCGACCCGGACAACCCGCACGTGCTGGCCCCGCACCTGTGCGCGGCCGCGGCCGAACTCCCGCTCACCGACACCGACCTGGAGCTCTTCGGACCGTCCAGCGAGCCGCTGCTGCCGGTGCTGGAGCAGCGCGGGCTGCTGCGCCGCCGGGCGGACGGCTCCTGGTACTGGACCCGCCGGGAGCGCGCCGTGGACGGCGTCGACCTGCGCGGCAGCGGCGGCAGCCCCGTGCAGATCGTCGAGGCGGACACCGGGCGGCTGCTCGGCACGGTGGACGCCGAGGCCGCGCACACCACCGTGCACACCGGCGCCGTGCACCTGCACCGGGGGCTCACGTACCTGGTCCGCGAGTTCGACCTGGACTCCTCGGTGGCGCTGGTCTCCCCCGCGAACCCGCCGTACACCACCTCCGCTCGGGACATCACCTCGATCTCGATCCTGTCCACCGACACCACCGAGGACTGGGGCGAGGCGCGGCTCAGCTTCGGCTCGGTGGAGGTGGTCAACCAGGTCGTCGGCTATCTGCGCAAGCGGATCTCCACCGGCGAGATCCTCGGTGAGAGCAAGCTCGACCTGCCGCCCCGCACCCTGCGCACCCGGGCCGTCTGGTGGTCCGTCACCGAGGACCAACTCCTCGACGCGGTCATTCCGTTCGACCAGCTCCCCGGCGCGGCCCACGCCGCCGAGCACGCCTCGATCGGCCTCCTCCCGCTGTTCGCCACCTGCGACCGCTGGGACATCGGCGGCGTCTCCGTCCCGCTGCATCCCGACACCGGCCTGCCCACCGTCTTCGTCTACGACGGTCACTCCGGTGGTGCGGGCTTCGCGGAGCGAGGCTTCCGCCGCGCCGTCGAGTGGCTGACCGCGACCCGCGACGCCATCGCCGCCTGCGAGTGCGACCGCGGGTGCCCGTCCTGCGTCCAGTCCCCGAAGTGCGGCAACGGCAACGAGCCCCTCGACAAGGCCGCCGCCATCCGCCTGCTCACCGTCCTCCTCGCCGGCGCCCCCGGACGCCCCGCCCCGGGCGGCGACGCGAACGAGGCTGCCGATTCGACTGCTTGACGGCCCGTCGACCGGCTCGGCCGAGCTGTCGCCCCAGGCCCAGAGCGGGCCGGCCCGGGAGCAGGCACGGGCCGGGCCGAGCGGGAGGGGCGGGCCGTGGACGGGGACCTGGACGACCACCTCCACCGCGTCCTGCTCCGGCAGGACACGGCAGGAGATCAGCTCGGCACCGCCCTCCTGAGCCCGCGTCAGTTCGGCCGCCCGGCCGCACCCGCCGTCCGGGTCGAGCAGCAGTCGGTCGGCGGCGGCCAGCGCGGCCAGGTCCGCCGCCGACTCGGCACGGTGGCGGCCGGCCACGGCCGCACCCACCGTCAGGCAGGCCGAGAACACCACCACACCCAGCAGGCCCAGGGCGACCAGCCACACCGTCGCCGACCCGCGGTCGGGTGCCGCGGGGGCGTCGGGCCGGTCTTCCGGTTCTCGCACAGCGCTCAACTCCTTTCGGGATCCCGGTTCTCAGCTGTCGGCGGTCAGCACGTCCTCCCGGGCGCTCACCGCGGTGGCGGTGAGGTGGACGGACAGCAGGGCGGCGAGGCGGCCGGGGCCAGGGCAGGGGGCCTCGACGGTGACCCGGGCGGTGGCGGTGTCCAGCGAGACCGCGACCTTCGCGCCGTGCGGGCGGCCGCCGCTGCGACGGCCGCCGCGTCACCGTCGCCGCGGGCGGCGGCCCGGGCGCCGGCCCGGGCCGCGTCCACGCAGCGGATCTGGGCCCCGGCGGCGACCACGCCCCAGACCAGCATGACCGCGAGCAGCACCAGCGCGGGCAGGGCCACCGCCGTCTCGGCGGTGACCATCCCCGAGTCCGGCGCCCCGGCCCGACCTGACCGGCGGTCAGACCGCATGCAGGGCACGGTCCAGGACGTCCGACAGCGCGCCGGAGACCGTGCCGCTGGTCACCACCTTGTAGAGCACCGCCGCGAAGGCGCACGCCGCGACCGTGCCGATCGCGTACTCGGCGGTGCTCATTCCGGCGTCGGACGGACCGGCCGCCATCGTCCGGTACCGGTGGCGCAGCCAGTCGCCGAGCCTGCGGGCGGCGCGCCTCGCGGGCCTCGGCCGGACGGGCAGGGAGGGGGTGGTCATCATGGTGAATTCCCTTCGTAGTGGCGGACGTTCCGTTCGGAGCTTCCGCAGGAGTGGACGTCGTTCTGCAGGGGTCGTCATTCGGCAGAACGGCTCGGCCCCGACGGCCGGCTGGGCGGTTCGGCGGTTCAGAGACGCTGGGAGAAGGTGCTGGTCAGGCCCATCACCACCGGCACGACGCCGATCAGCACGAACGCGGGCAGGAAGCACAGCCCGAGCGGTGCGGTCGCCAGGACGCCGGCCCGGCGGACCCTCGCGTGGGCCGCGCGGGCGGCGGCCGCCCGCTGGGACTGGGCGAGGCCGAGGAGCGCGGTGGCCGGTGGCGCCCCGCTGAGGGTGGTGCGGGCCAGGCAGCGGGCGAGCGGGGCCATCGGCGGGCAGTCGGCGGCCAGTTGCTCCCAGCAGCGCTCCGGGGAGGCTCCGAGGGTCAGCTGGGCGGCGACGCCGGCCAGGCGGTCCCGGATCGGCGACGGCACGCTGTCCGCGACGGCGGAGGCCGCCGCGGCCGGGGAGCCGCTCGATCCGAGGCAGGCCGCCAGCAGGTCGGCGGCCAGCGGGAGTTGGCGGACCAGCCAGTCCCGCTCCGCCGCCCGTCGGCGCTCCCCCGGCGACCGGACCCCGGGCAGCAGCCGCCACCCGCCCCAGCCGACCGCCAGCCCGACTGCCGGGCCCGCCCAACCGCCGACCAGGACGGCGGCGGACACCCCGAGCAGCACGGCCAGCGGCCGGTCACCCGCGGCCCAGCGGGTCGACCGCCGCACGGCCGCCGCGACCCGGTCGCCCCGGCTCCCCGGCCCGCCCCGCGCGGGAGCGGCCGTCACCGCCGGCACGCAGCGCCCGGCCCGGCGTCGGACCACCCGCCCCCGCACCGCCGCCAGCGCCTCGCCGGCCAGGCCCGCAGCGGCCACCGGCAGCAGGATCGCCATCGCGTCCACCTCGCCTCCATCGAATCGAACTCGGATCAGAAGTCGCTTCAGCACTCGGCCCGTTCGCCGGGCAGCCGGCGCGACGCCGCGCGCCGCCGGATGGGTCGCCCCGGACCCGGACCGGGCCGGCCCACCCGTTCAGCCCCACCGGTCCGCCCGGACCGTGAGCTGATCTCCCGTCAGGGGCGGTACGGCCGCGAGCAACCCGCCCCGGCGGGTGCGGGAGATCCCGCAGCTCGCGGTGGCGGCCCGCACCGGACGGGGCTGCGTCGGCCGGTGCCGCACCGGCCGGGCCCGGGCCGGTGCGTCCTCGGCGGCCCGGACGATCCGGGCGGTCCAGGCGATGCCGGCGGTTTCCAGGGCCGCCCCGGCGAGCAGGCTGAGCAGGCCCGCCGGGGTGTGCAGCAGGACGTGCACCGGATGGGCGCCGAGCGCGCTGCCCAGGCCCAGGCCGACCGCGGGCAGGGCGGCCAGCACGATCACGGTGGTGCGCGGGCCCGCGAGTTCGCCCGCGATCTCCTCGGCGAGGGCCCGTTCGGCGCGCAGCGCGTCCGCGACCTGCTCCAGGCCGAACGCCAGCCCCGTGCCGCTCTCGGTGCTGACCTGCCAGCAGGCCGCGACCGCAGCTGCGCTCTCCCCGCCGGGCAGTTCGGCCACCTGCCGGAGCGCCGCCGGCAGGTCCGCCCCGTAGCGGCCCGCCGCCAACCGGGCCGTGGGCTCGGCACCGAGGCGGTGGGCCCAGTCGGGGGCGGCCCGGGAGACCACGGAGTGCATGGCCTGCTCGGGGGTGGCGCCGCTGCGCAGTTCGGCCGCCAGGCCGGCGCACAGGTCGATCACCGCCGCGGCCCGCCGTCGGGCCGCCCGGCTCGCGGCGTACCGGGCACGCCAGCGGCGGAGCGGGACCACCGCGCACGCCGCGCCGATCAGCGGCAGCAGCGAGGCGGTGCTGCGCCCGGCCGCCGCTCCGGCCGGGAGCAGCAGCAGTTCGGGCACCAGCCAGCGCGGCCGCCGTCGCCGCCATCCGGCCCGCAGCCGGGCGAGCCGGTCGTCCGGCGCCCCGGGCCCGCTCAGCAGGCGTCTCAGGCGGCCGCCGCCGCGCCGTCTGCGCCGGGTGCCGGTCAGCCAGGCCGCCGCACACAGCGCCCCGCCGAGGCCGGCGAAGGCGCCGACCAGGGTCGCCGCGCAGGCGACACCGGCCGACGGCAGGGCCGCCGCGACGCCGAACTCCCCTGCCATCACGGCCTCCTCTCCCCGGAGCGCAACAGCCGCCAGGCGGCCGTCCCGATCGCGCAGAGGGCGATCACCCACCCGAACTCGATCTGACGGAGCGTCACGGAACCTCCACCGGGGTTTCGCAGGCGGGAGCGTCAACCGAACCGGCCTCCTGCTCCGGCGGGTTGAGCCGTTCGACCGCCTCCGGGTGCGGGGGCAGTTCGACGCCTCGTTCGGCGCAGAGTTCTCGCAGTCGGGTCCAGCCGGGGCCGGGCCGGCTGCGGCCGTCGCGGTCGAAGCGGACGGCTTCGGTGGTGGCGGTCAGTCCGTCCGGGTCGCCGACCAGCAGGTGCAGGCCGGTGACCCGGCGGCGGCCGTCGGCGCGGTCCCGGCCGAGGTGGACCACGGCGTCGAGGCCGGCCCGGAGTTGGCTGTGCAGCGACTGCCGGTCGAGTCCGGCGAGCGAGCCGAGGGCTTCCAGCCGGGCGGGCACGTCGGCGGCGGTGTTGGCGTGGACGGTGCCGCAGCCGCCTTCGTGGCCGGTGTTGAGGGCGGCCAGCAGGTCGACCACCTCGGCGCCGCGGACCTCGCCGACCACCAGCCGGTCGGGCCGCATCCGCAGCGCCTGCCGGACCAGGTCGCGAAGGGTCAGCTCGCCCAGCGACTCCTGGTTGGGCGGGCGGGACTGGAGCCGGACGACGTGCGGGTGGTCCGGCCGGAGTTCGGCGGAGTCCTCGGCCAGCACGATGCGCTCGTCGACCGGGACGAGCCCGAGCAGGGCGGCGAGCAGGGTGGTCTTGCCGCTGCCGGTTCCGCCGGAGATCAGGAGCGAGAGCCTGGCCCGGAGCGCGGCGGCGAGCAGGTCGGTGCCGGACGGGGGCAGCGCCCCGGCGGCCACCAGTTCGGCGAGGGTGAAGGGCGTGCTGCGGCAGGTCCGCAGCGAGATGTGGGTGCAGTCGGCGGCGATCGGCGGGAGGACGGCGTGCAGCCGGGTGCCGTCGGGCAGTCGGGCGTCCACCCAGGGGCGGGCGTCGTCCAGGCGGCGGCCGGCCACGGTGGCCAGCCGGTGGGCGAGCCGGCGCACGGCGTCGGCGTTCGGGAAGCGCACCTGGGGTGCGCGTTCGAGGCCCTTGCCGCGGTCGATCCAGACCTGGTCGGGGCCGTTGACCAGGACGTCGGTGACGCCGTTCTCGGCCAGCAGCGGGTCGAGCGGCCCGGCGCCGACGATCTCGGCGCGCAGGCTGCGGACGGTGTTGAGCACGTCGGCCCCGCCGAGCGGCGGCCGGGTGGCGCGCAGCGCGGCGGCGACCGAGCCGGTGGTGGGCGCCGCACCCGCTTCGGCGAGCCGGAGGCGGACCACGTCGACGAGTTCGGCGGCCCCGTCCTGGGGCGGGGCGGCGGGCGGCGGGCCGTCCCGTTCGGGGCGGCCGGGGCCTGCCGGCGGACCAGGTAGCGCACCGGCGGTCCGCTGCGCGGGCCCGATTCGTCCGGTGCGATCTCCTCGGCGGGGCCGGGCGGTGCGCCGCGCAGGGCCCGGGCCCTGGGGACGGCGATGCGGCGGTGGGTGCGGGCGACCGGTCGCCGGGCGAGCCGCGGTTCGGCGGCGTGCCCGTCGGCCTCGTGGGTGTCGGCCTCGTGGGTGTCGACGGCGTGCAGGCGGTTGGTCATGGGTCCTCCTCAGGCCGCCACGACGGGCGGCATCGCTTCGGTCAGGAATCGCCCGCAGAAGCGGGCCAGTGGGCCGCCGTCCCGCAGGCCGGGCGGGGCGCCGCGTTCGGCGTCCAGGGCGAGGCCGGGTTCGGGGGCGAGCTCCCCGGCCAGGCGCAGGTGCAGGCCGCGGGCGACGTCGGCGGCGGTGAGGCCGGACGGGCCGGGGGTGCGGACGACGGCTCGCAGGTCGGCGAGCCGTATCCGGACGGCCGCGGCGACCCGGTCGGCCGCGGCCAGCGCGCGCAGTTCGGCGGGGACCACGAGCAGCCCGGTGTCGGCCTGTTCGAGGGCCTGGGCGGCGGCCGCGTCGAGGTGCCGGGGCAGGTCGAGGACGACCAGCCCGCCGCGTCTGCGGGCGGCGGCCAGGACGCTGTGCATGGCTTCGGCGGGGATGGTGAGGGTGTCGGAGCGGTCCCAGGACAGGGCGCTGAGCCGGTGCGGCTCGGGCAGTGCCTTGGCGAGTTCGTTGCCGCTGATCCGGCCGCGCGAGGCCGCGAGGTCCGGCCAGCGCAGGCCGCCGGCCTGTTCGGCCCCGAGCAGGACGTCCAGCCCGCCGCCCAGCGGGTCGCCGTCGATCAGCATGGTGCGGTGCCCGGCCCGGGCGGCGCGGACCGCGAGCGCGCAGGCCAGCGTGGAGGCTCCCGCGCCGCCGCGTCCGCCGAGCACCGCGACGGTGAGCGCGGGCGGCCCGACGCCCTCGGTGGCGTCGGCGATCCGGTCGAGCAGCCAGGGCTGTGCGTCCGGCAGGAACAGCACGTGCTCCGCGCCGAGCCGGACGGCGCGGACCCAGATCTCGCCGTCGTCGAGGTCGAGGCCGAGCAGCAGCACGCCGGGCCGGCGGGGCAGGCCGGCGCACCGTTCGGCGAGGTCGTCGCCGACCAGCACCAGTGGGGCGTTCTCCCACAGCCGGACGGGCGGTGGGGCGCCGCCGAGCAGCCGTGGCTCGGCTCCGGCGGCGGCGCACAGGCGGGTGAGCTGTTCGGCGAGGGTCTCGTCGCCGGTGAGGATCAGCGGCCCGGGCGGGGGCTCGGGCGGACCGGCGTGCGGGTCGGTGAGGGGGACGGACAAGGCGGCCTCCGCGTGGTGCGGGTTCGGTCTGACGGCGCGTCGGACGCGGCGGCCCGGAGGGGTCGGCGCGGCGGCGCGGACACCACGGTGGAGGACGGCGCGGAATGTGTCGGCCGAGTAAGCAATCCCTGTGGATAACCCGCCCTTGTGGATAACCGGGCTCACTCGGACGGGGGCCGAAACAGTTCGGAATTGACGGATCGGGTATACCGATATGACACTCGATCCACTACGGAGAGTGACATAAATGGGAGGGCAAAGAAGCCTCGACAGCGGCTGGAAAACCGCCGGAGTACCCCCTCGAACCGTCCGTCACGCCACTCCCCGGAGGCTCAATTGCCAAGGAAAATGGGCCCGGACATGCGACGACCCCCGCCGGGGGGGAGAGCGGGGGTCGTCTATCCACGGCCAGGCTCGGGGGGGAGGAGCCGGGCCGGGTTAGCACGGTCGCGCGAACGATCCGTGACTTCCATGGTGTACCCGACCGCCCAGAAACACAAACCCGCACGCCCGCGGGTCCACCGAATGGCGGCCTGTTTTGCCGGTCCCTCTATCCTCGGTTCCCGTGGACACCACCGAGAACGCCGACTTCGCCGACCGCGGTGCCGACTCCGACGCACCGGACTCCGCCGAGCCCGTGACGGCCCCCGCGGCGCCCGCCCGACCCGGGTACGGCGTGCCGCGGACAGCCGCCTTCTTCGACCTCGACAAGACGATCATCGCCAAGTCCAGTGCGCTCGCCTTCAGCCGCCCGTTCTACCAGGGCGGCCTGATCAACCGCCGTTCGGTGGTGAAGAGCGCCTACGCCCAGTTCGTCTTCCTGGTCGGCGGCGCGGACCACGACCAGATGGAGAAGATGCGGGCCTACCTGTCGGCGCTCACCCGGGGCTGGAACGTCCAGCAGGTGCGGGAGATCGTCGCCGAGACGCTGCACGGGATGATCGACCCGATCATCTACGACGAGGCGGCGTCGCTGATCGAGCAGCACCACGCGGCCGGCCGGGACGTGGTGATCGTCAGCAGCTCCGGCTCCGAGGTGGTCGAGCCGATCGGCCAACTGCTGGGCGCGGACCACGTGATCGCCACCCGCCTGCACGTCGAGGACGGCCGCTACACCGGCGAGATCGAGTACTACGCGTACGCCGAGAACAAGGCCGCGGCGATCCGCGAGCTGGCCGAGCGGGAGGGCTACGACCTCGCCAACTGCTATGCGTACAGCGACTCGTCGACCGATCTGCCGATGCTGGAGGCGGTCGGTCACCCGGCCGCGGTGAACCCGGACCGGGCGCTGCGGAAGGAGGCGGTGGCCCGCGAGTGGCCGGTGCTGGTGTTCAGCCGGCCGGTCGAACTGACGCGCAGGCTCCCGGAGTTCCACGCGCCGAGCCGTTCGGTGCTGGCCGCGGTGGCGGTCGGCGCGGCGGCGGTGACGGCCGGGGTGCTCTGGTACAGCGCGCGGCGGCGGCGCCCGGTCGCCTGAGCCCGCGGCCGCCTGCCGCGCGGGGCGGAACGGTCCTGCGCGGAACGACGGTTCGCCAAATCGGACAAACCGTGGTGGAGCCCGGCGAAGCAGCCTTTTCCGGGTTCCCCTTTTGTCCGATCTGCGGTAGAAATGGGTTAGGCCCGCGAGACCCGGTCAGGACCCCACGGGGTCGATCCGACAACGCAGTTCAGGCCCCACGGACCTTCGTACGGACAATCGGGCACCCACATGCAGCCGACCCGCTGACGGGCCGCCGCACCAGGCGAAGGGCAACAGGACCCCGCCTGATGGGCATTGCACGGTGCATGCACTGGTAACCCGGTCTCCGTACCAGCGGCGACGCCCGGAAGTCTCGGGCGTCGCCGCAACTGCGTCCGCGCAACTGCGGCACGGGGCCTGCCCGTTCAGGACGACTGCGGCACGCGGCCCGTCCGTTCGGGCCGGGCGGCCGGGGTCAGACCATGCCGCGCTGCATCGCCTCGCACACCGCGGTGCTCTCGCGGACGCCGAGGCCGAGTCCGGCGGCGCAGTGGGTGAGCCAGCGGGCCATGCCCTCGGGAGTGCCCTCCAGGTAGCCCAGCAGCGCCTGCCGGTAGGCGGCGGTGCCGAGTTCGGCGAGGCCGACCTCGGCGGGGCAGATCGCCTTCGGGTCGAGGCCCTCGGCGGTCAGCACGATCCGCTGGGCGGTCCGGGCGACCAGCCCGTTGTAGCTGCCGAAGGGGCGCAGCGCGAGCAGTTCGCCGTGCACGACGGCGGCAACCACCAGGGCGGGCGCGCCACCGGTGGGGCGCTCGGCGCGGGCGGCCAGCAGGCCGGCCAGCTGGTCGAGGCGGGCGGCCACCTCGTCGGCGGAGGGCGGCGGCGGGAGTTCGCCGACCGGGCCCTCGGGCGCCGTGCCCTCGGTGGCGGCGAGTTCGCGCGGGAACAGCGGCGCGGCGCTCTCGCCGGCCCGGCGGGGGCGGCCGGCGGACGGGTCGGCGTCGCCGACGGCGAGCAGGTGCAGGCGGGCCAGCACCTGGAGCGGGGAGGTGCGCCAGACGCTGAGCAGCTGGCCGGCCTCGGCGGACAGCCGGAGGGCCGCGCCGATCGTCCGGGCTTCGGGGTCGGCGCCGAAGTCGGTGCGGCGGCGGACCTCTTCGAGCGGCCAGTCGGCGCCTTCGAGGGCGGCGGAGGCGCGGGCGCCGCGCAGGGCGGACTCGGACGTCACCTCGCCCGCCCGGCGCCGCATCACGCGGTGGCCGTAGAGCCGGTCGACGTTCTTGCGCACCTCGGCGACGGCCTCGGGGACCCCGGCCAGCTGGGCCAGCGGGGCGAGCGGGTCTGTTCCTGTGGTCACCTACCCGAGAGTAATGAATCCTCCCGGCGACCGGGCGGCAACCCCCGGGTCACCCTTTCGTGGCAATCCGCCCTTCCCCCGTGTTCGATGCCCCAAACCACCGCTAGCATGAGCGCTAATCGGTGACGATAACGGTTTCCAACAAGGCCGAGCTTTCCCACAAGGCCGATCGCAGCGGCGGGGCCGCCCCACCCTCGCGCGGGCGCCGCGCACCGAGCCACAGCACTACAGAGCCACAGAGCCGGAGACTCAGAGATGAAGATCGCCTTCGTCGGCAAGGGCGGCAGCGGCAAGACCACGCTGTCCGCACTGTTCATCCGCCACCTGGCCGCCGGCGGCTGTCCGGTGGTCGCCGTGGACGCGGACATCAACCAGCACCTCGGCCCGGCACTCGGCCTGACGGACGATCAGGCCGCCGCGCTGCCCTCGCTCGGCGCGCACCTGCCGGAGATCAAGGAGTACCTGCGCGGCACCAATCCACTGATCCGCTCCGCCGAGGAGATGATCAAGACCACCCCGCCCGGCCCCGGCTCCCGCCTGCTGCGGATCGTCGAGGAGAACCCGGTGTACGCGGCCTGCGCCCGGCCGATCGCCCTGGACGAGGGCTCGGTGCGCCTGATGGCGACCGGCGCGTTCACCGAGGAGGACCTCGGGGTGGCCTGCTACCACTCCAAGGTCGGCGCGGTGGAGCTGCTGCTCAACCACCTGCTGGACGGCCCGGACGAGTACCTGGTCACCGACATGACGGCCGGCTCCGACTCGTTCGCCTCCGGCCTGTTCACCCGCTTCGACCTGACCTTCCTGGTCGCCGAGCCGACCCGCAAGGGCGTCTCGGTGTACCGCCAGTACAAGGAGTACGCCCAGGACTTCGACGTCCACCTGCGGGTGATCGGCAACAAGGTGCAGAGCGCGGACGACCTGGCCTTCCTGCGCCGCGAGGTCGGCGAGGACCTGTACGCCGCGTTCGGGCACTCGGACTGGGTGCGCCGGCTGGAGCGCGGGGACGAGCCGCCGCTGCGCGAGCTGGAGCCCGCCAACCGGGAGGTGCTGGGCCGGCTGCGGACCGCCGCGGACGCCGCCCACCAGCTGCGCGACCCGGGCCGCTACAGCGCCCAGGCGGCCCGCTTCCACCAGCGCAACGCGGAGAGCTGGGGCAACGCCAAGGTCGGCACGGACCTGGCCGCCCAGGTGGACCCGGACTACGTGCTGGGCGCCGGGCAGCCCCGGACCGCCGGGGTCTGAGCCGCCCGCCAGAAGGGCCGGCCGTCCTGCTGGACGGCCGGCCCCTTCGGCGTTCCCCGGGCGTTTCATGCCTGGTCCGGGCACCACACGATGTGGTGAAAAGCCCTTTTGCGCTTCCACTGGACGAACACGCTGTGCAAAAGTTTCATTACTCTCGGTTTGCCAACTCTTGAACCCGGGTCGCCACTGGCCATCGCCGCGCGCCCCGGGCCCGCGCGGCCACCCCTCGTTCGGCCGCCCCGCCACACCCGCTGCGATCCACGACAGCCGATCCGACCGAGACCCCACCGCCGGACCTGACTGCGTCCGTTCCCCCGGAAGAAGACGGGAAAGACATGACCCTCGACGTCTCCAGCGCCCCCATCGCCTCCGACACCACCGACCACGCCCCGCCGGGCGGCGCCGCCGCTCCCCCGGGGCAGCGGGTGCGCACGCTGCTCGCGCACGACCTGCCGGCCTCGCTGGCGGTGTTCCTGATCGCGGTGCCGTTCTCGCTCGGCATCGCCCTGGCCACCGGCGCTCCGCTGACGGCCGGCCTGGTCGCCGCCGCCGTCGGCGGACTGGTGGCCGGCCTGCTCGGCGGCACCCACCTCCAGGTCAGCGGCCCCTCCGCCGCACTCACCGTGGTCACCGCCGGGGTGATCGCCCAATACGGCTGGCAGACCGCCTGCCTGGTGACGGTCGCCGCCGGGCTGCTGCAGCTGCTGCTCGGCTCGCTGCGGGTGGCCCGCGCCGCGCTCGCCGTCTCCCCCGCCGTGGTGCACGGCCTGCTGGCCGGTGTCGGCATCACCATCGCGATCGCCCAACTGCACGTCATCCTCGGCGGCACGCCGCACAGTTCGGCCCTCGCCGACCTGCGCGCGCTGCCCGGCGAGCTGGCCGGGCCGCACCCGCCCGCGCTGGCGGTCGGCCTGCTCGCGCTCGCGATCCTCTTCGGCTGGCCGAAGCTCGGCCGGCTCCCCGGCCCGGCCGGCCGGTTCGGCGCCCGGCTGGCCCGGCTGCCCGCCGCGCTGCTCGCGGTCGCCGCCGCCACCACGCTGTCGCTGATCGCCGAGCTGAGCCTGGCCCGGGTCGAGCTCCCGGTGTGGGAGCACCACCAGTTCTTCGCGCTGCCGCCCACGGGCGTGCTGACCGGCCACTGGGCGGCGCTGCTCGGCCTGGTGCTCACGGTGGCCGCGGTGGCCGGCGTCGAGTCGCTGCTCTCCTCGGTCGCCGTCGACCGGATGACCCGCCGGACCGGCGACCTGGACCGCGAGCTGCGCGCCCAGGGCGCGTCCAACCTGCTGTCGGGGCTGCTCGGCGGCCTCCCGGTGGCCGGCGGCGCGGTGCGGTCCACCGCCAATGTGCAGGCCGGCGCGGCCACCCGGATGTCCGCGGTGCTGCACGGCTGCTGGGTGCTGCTCGCGGCGCTGGTGCTGACGGCCGGGCTGCGCCGGATCCCGCTGGCCGCGCTCGCCGCGCTGGTGCTGGTGGTCGGCGTGCAGATGGTGAGCTTCGCGCACATCCGGCGGGTGCACCGGCACCGCGAGTTCCCGGTCTACCTGGCCACCGTGCTCGGCGTGGTGCTGCTCGGTGTCCCGCTCGGGGTGCTGCTGGGCGGCTCGGTCGCCGTGCTGCTCGCCCTCTACCGGCTGACGCGGGCCCATGTCGACGTGGTCACCGAGCCGGACGGCTCCTGCACCGTCCGCACCCACGGGCCGCTGACCTTCGTGGCCGTTCCCAAGCTGAGCCGGGCGCTGGCCCGGATCCCCGTCGGCACCCGGGTGACGGTCCGGCACGACGGCTCGTTCCTCGACCACGCCGCGTTCGAGGCGCTGCACGCCTGGCGCGCCGACCACCAAGCCGCGGGCGGCCCGGTCTCGATGTCGACGGACAGCCGGGCGCGGGAGGTGCTCGATCCGGACGGCACCGTGCTGGCCGACGACGCGCCCGGCGGCCACCACTGCAGTCCGTGGACGCCCTGGGTGGGCCACCACTGCATCGAGCAGAGCGAGGACGATCCGCACGTGCGGCTGTTGCACGGCGTGCGCGGCTTCCAGCAGCACACTGCCCCGCTGGTCCGCCGGGAGCTGGCCCGGCTGGCGCGCGACGGCCAGACCCCCTCGCAGCTCTTCCTCACCTGCGCGGACTCCCGGATGGTCACCAGCATGATCACCAGCTCCGGCCCGGGCGACCTCTTCACCGTCCGGAACGTCGGCAACCTGGTGCCCGCCCCGTACGAGCCGGGCGCGGCGGACGATTCGGTGGCGGCGGCCGTCCAGTACGCGGTGGAGGTGCTGGAGGTCGCCTCGATCACGGTCTGCGGGCACTCCGGCTGCGGCGCGATGAAGGCCCTGCTGGACGGGGTGACGGAGCAGCAGGGGCCGCCGACCGCGCTGGCCCGGTGGCTGCGCAACGGGCGCGGCTCGCTGGCCCGGCTGCGGCGGGCCCCGGCGGAGTTCGAGGGCCGCGCGGCGGTGGACGTGGCCGAGCAGCTGTGCATCACCAACGTGGTGCAGCAGCTCGACCAGCTGATGGCCAATCCGGCGGTGGAGCGCCGGGTCTCGGCGGGATCGCTGCGGCTGGTCGGGATGTACTTCGACCTCGCCACCGCCCAGGCCTATGTGATGGACCGTGAGACCGGCCGGTTCGTGCCGGTGCACGCGGAGGCCGGGCACGGCCACGAGCCGGAGCCCGAACCGGAGCTGGCCGCCTGACGGTTCGGCCGACCGCCGACGGCGGAGAGGAGTACAGGGGCGCGTGGAGAATTCTCCAGCGCCCCTGATTGTGCGTCAGCCGCCGGTCCGGCGGTTGAGCAGGTTGGCCAGGTCCGCCGGGGTGACGTAGCCGGGCCAGCGGTGGTCCTCGAACAGGTGGACGCCGGCGTCCTGGTAGCACTGGTCGACGAGTTGCGAGCAGATCATGTGCTTGGTGGAGGCGACGTAGCGCCGGAGCAGCGGGCCCGCGGGGAGGCGCAGGCGGGCGGCGCCGAGGGCGAGGTAGTCGGCGAAGCTGTAGGGGGTGCCGAGGTAGGAGCGGGCAGCGGTGGTGATGGCGGTGCGCTGGTCGTCGGTGAGCGGTATGCGGCCGCTGGACCAGAGCACGGGGTGGCCGTCGTAGTTGCCGAGCGGGCTGAGCGCCGCCCCGCCGGGCTGGGCCTCGACCAGGAGGCCGTCACCGACGAGGACGAAGGCGTGTTCGTAGTCGGAGAATCCGTCGCCGTTGAGGAATTGGCCGATCCGGATCAGGCGGCCGGTGCGGCCGTCCATGCGGACGACCGCGAAGTCGCCGGGCCGGGGTGAGGTGTCGGTCATGCGGAACCCCCGTCACTGTCGCGTACGGTGATGGGTTGCGTACCGTCAGTGGAGTACCGGGGCCGGGGGTCGTCAAGGTGCTGGGCGGGATTGACCGGAGCCGGGGGCGGGAAGGCGTCGGGAGGGCCGGCCGAGCGACGGCGGGAGGCGTCCACCAGGGGCGCAGCCTGCTGCCGGGTCAAAGGTCTACACCAATTTTCCGGAGCCTCTTGTCAACACGGCTCTTGGCCTGGTGAGCTGTGCGCTGGGACACACGGGACCATCCCTCCGCACGGGGTTCCCGGTATTTGAGACTCGATGAGGAGTGCGCGTTGAGCAACGAGAGCCTGGCCAACCTGCTCAAGGAGGAGCGGCGCTTCGCCCCGCCCGCGGAGCTCGCCGCCTCCGCCAACGTCACCGCCGACGCCTACGCGCAGGCCTCCGAGGACCGGCTGGCCTTCTGGGCCGAGCAGGCCCGGCGGCTGAGCTGGGCGGTCGAGCCCACCGAGACCCTGGACTGGTCGAACCCGCCGTTCGCCAAGTGGTTCGCGGACGGCAAGCTCAACGTGGCGTACAACTGCGTCGACCGGCACGTCGAGGCCGGCAACGGCGACCGGGTCGCGATCCACTTCGAGGGCGAGCCGGGCGACAGCCGGGCCATCACCTACGCGCAGCTGAAGGACGAGGTCTCCCGGGCCGCCAACGCGCTGCAGGAGCTGGGCGTGGCCAAGGGCGACCGGGTGGCCGTCTACCTGCCGATGATCCCCGAGGCGGTGGTCTCGATGCTCGCCTGCGCCCGCATCGGTGCCGCCCACTCGGTGGTCTTCGGCGGCTTCTCGGCCGACGCGGTGGCCTCCCGCATCCAGGACGCCGACGCCAAGGTGGTGATCACCGCCGACGGCGGCTACCGCCGCGGCAAGCCCTCCGCGCTGAAGCCGGCCATCGACGAGGCGCTGACCAAGGTCGACGGCGTGCAGAAGGTCCTGGTCGTGCGCCGCACCGGCGAGGAGGTGGCCTGGACCGAGGGCCGCGACGTCTGGTGGCACGAGCTGGTCGACGCCCAGTCCGCCGAGCACACCCCCGAGGCGCACGACGCCGAGCAGCCGCTGTTCATCCTGTACACCTCGGGCACCACGGGTAAGCCGAAGGGCATCCTGCACACCTCCGGCGGCTACCTGACCCAGGCCAGCTACACCCACCACGCGGTGTTCGACCTGAAGCCGGAGACCGACGTCTACTGGTGCACCGCCGACATCGGCTGGGTCACCGGCCACTCGTACATCGTCTACGGCCCGCTCGCCAACGGCGCGACCCAGGTGATCTACGAGGGCACCCCGGACACCCCGCACCAGGGCCGGTTCTGGGAGATCGTGCAGAAGTACGGCGTCACCATCCTCTACACCGCGCCGACCGCGATCCGCACCTTCATGAAGTGGGGCGACGACATCCCGGCCCGCTACGACCTGTCGAGCCTGCGGGTGCTGGGCTCGGTCGGCGAGCCGATCAACCCGGAGGCCTGGGTCTGGTACCGGGAGCACATCGGCGCGGGCCGGACGCCGATCGTCGACACCTGGTGGCAGACCGAGACCGGCGCGATGATGATCAGCCCGCTGCCGGGCGTCACCGAGACCAAGCCGGGCTCGGCCCAGCGCGCCCTGCCGGGCATCGCCGCCACCGTGGTGGACGACGAGGCCAACGAGGTGCCGAACGGCTCCGGCGGCTACCTGGTGCTGACCGAGCCGTGGCCGTCCATGCTGCGCACCATCTGGGGCGACGACCAGCGCTACATCGACACCTACTGGTCGCGCTTCGAGGGCCGGTACTTCGCCGGCGACGGCGCGAAGAAGGACGAGGACGGCGACATCTGGCTGCTCGGCCGGGTGGACGACGTGATGCTGGTGTCGGGCCACAACATCTCCACCACCGAGGTCGAGTCGGCGCTGGTCGGCCACCCGGCGGTCGCCGAGTCCGCGGTGGTCGGCGCGAGCGACGCCACCACCGGCCAGGCGATCGTGGCGTTCGTGATCCTGCGCGGCAGCGCCAGCAACAGCGAGGAGCTGGTCGCCGAGCTGCGCAACCACGTCGGCCGGACGCTCGGCCCGATCGCCAAGCCGAAGCAGATCAAGGTGGTCTCCGAGCTGCCGAAGACCCGTTCCGGCAAGATCATGCGCCGCCTGCTGCGCGACATCGCGGAGGGCCGCGAGGTGGGCGACACCACCACGCTGGCCGACTCCACGGTGATGAACCTGATCCAGTCCCAGCTGCCGGCCGGCGCCGAGGACTGATCCACCGTCAGGCACCGGGCCGGGCCCGCTCCGTGAGACATCGGGGCGGGCCCGGCCCGTCGTCGTTCCCCGGGGGTCGAACGCTCATAAAGTAGGACGGAACGACATACCTCTTGCCGCGCCCCGTAGGATGTCAAGGAATCATCAAGGATCTGAGGCGCGCCGGGAAGTCTGGTCGGCACTGCACCACCCGTGTGTCCGCATGCCGCCCGCCTCAGGAGGTCCCCCGTGGCCAGCCCGTCCAACGAGCGCCGTCAGTTCCTCGGCCTGCTCCCGCTGCCCGAACGCCGCTTCCTCGCCGACGCGCTGCGCACCGAGACGGTCGGCGGAGTGCTGCTGCTGGGAGCCGCGGTCATCGCGCTGATCTGGGCGAACGTCTGGCCGCACGCCTACGAGACGGTCCGCGGGCTGACCTTCGGCCCGTCCGCGCCGCTGCACCTCGACCTCCCGCTGGAGGCCTGGGCGCAGGACGGGCTGCTGACGATCTTCTTCTTCGTCGCCGGGATCGAGCTGAAGCGCGAGTTCGTGGCCGGGGAGCTGCGCACGCCGAGCGCGGCGCTGCTGCCGGTGGTGGCGGCGGCCTGCGGCGTGGCGCTGCCGGCGGTGCTGTACACGGTGGTGAACGCGGTCGGCGACGGGCACCCGGCGGGCTGGGCGATCCCGACCGCCACCGACATCGCTTTCGCGCTGGGCGTGCTGGCCGTGGTGGGCAGTCACCTGCCGTCGGCCCTGCGGGCGTTCCTGCTCACTCTGGCGGTGGTGGACGACCTGATCGCGATCCTGATCATCGCGGTTTTCTACTCGACCGGCATCACCTTCTGGGCGCTGGGCGCGGCGTTCGCGGGCCTGGTGCTGTTCTGGTTCCTGCACCGGCGCGGGGTGGGCCGCTGGTGGCTGATGGTGCCGCTGGGCGTGGCGGTCTGGGCGCTGATGCACGAGAGCGGCGTCCACGCGACGGTGGCCGGCGTGGCGATGGGCCTGATCCTGCGCTGCCACCGCGAGGAGGGCGAGGAGCACTCCCCCGGCGAGCGGATCGAGCACCTGGTGCGGCCGCTGTCGGCGGGTTTCGCGGTGCCGGTGTTCGCGCTGTTCGCGGCGGGGGTGCCGGTGTCGGGGAAGGTGCTGGGCGAGGTGTTCACCGAGGCGGCGCCGCTGGGCGTCGTGATCGGCCTGCTGGTCGGCAAGTCGGTGGGCATCTTCGGCGGCACCTGGCTGGCGGCCCGTTACACCCGGGCCACTCTGAATCCGCAGCTGACCTGGTCCGACATGTTCGCGCTGTCCACCGTGGCGGGCATCGGCTTCACGGTGTCGCTGCTGATCAGCGACCTGGCCTTCGTCGACGACCCGCATCTGGCGGAGCTGTGCAAGGAGGCGGTGCTGGTCGGTTCGCTGACCTGCGCGGTGGTCGGCACCCTGCTGCTGAAGCGCCGCAACCGGTACTACCGGCAGCTGTGCGAGGAGGAGGACCGCGACTCGGACGGCGACGGGATCCCCGATGTGTACCAACGGCAGGGATGACACGCCGTCCGGCGGGCACCCGGAGTGGTGCCCGACTCGCCAGTAGGGGCATGATGCTGAGCTGACACACACGTGCGTGACACACCCTCAGCACGCCTCGTCCAGCCCGCGAAATGGAGACCGCCGATGGCCGCAGGAGCCACCAACCCGAACGGCGCCCGCGTCCCGCACGAGGGCGAGCGCACCGTCGGCGAGCTGTTCGCCGCCGCCTCCGCCGAGCTGTCCAGCCTGGTGCACGACGAGATCGCCCTGGCCAAGGCCGAGATCAAGGCGGACGTGGTGCGCGGCGGCATCGGCACCGCGGCCGGGGTGGTGGCGGGCGTGGTGGCGCTGGCGTCGATCCCGATGTTCTCGTTCGCCTTCGCCTGGGGCCTGCAGGCACTGGGCATCACCACCGGCTGGTCGTTCGCCATCGTCGGCGGCGCGTACGTGCTGATCGCCGCGTTCCTGGCGTTCATGATGATCCGTTACTTCAAGAAGGTCCGGAAGCCGGAGCGCACCATCGCCGGCGCGCAGGCCACCGCGCAGGTGCTGAAGAACGCCAAGCCGCGGCCGGCCACCAAGGAGGAGATCGACCGGGCGCTGGGCCGGATCCAGTGACCGGCGGCCGGTAACGGTTTGCGCCCCGGTGCGAGTGCCGGGCAGGTACGGAGGACGCGGGTATGACAGGCTGCGGGTATGTCGTTGGACCAGAAGCCCGTGGATGAGCCCGCCCCCGTTCCCGCCCGGCCGGGCGCCGGGGAGCCGTGGAGCGTCCGGTCGGCCGGGCCGTGGACGCACCGGGATCTGGCCGCGAACGGCGCCCGCTTCCACATCGCCGAGCTCGGCGAGGGACCGCTGGTGCTGCTGGTGCACGGCTGGCCGGAGTACTGGTGGGCGTGGCGGCACCAGCTGACGGCGCTCGCCGAGGCGGGCTTCCGGGCGGTGGCGCTGGACCTGCGCGGGATGGGCGGCTCGGACCGCACCCCGCGCGGCTACGACCCCGGCAACCTGGCGCTGGACGTCACCGGCGTGATCCGTTCGCTGGGAGAGCGGCAGGCGCACCTGGTGGGCCACGCCACCGGCGGCACGCTGGCCTGGGTGGCCGCGGTGATGCGCCCCTCGGTGATCCGCAGCCTGACGGTGGTGTCGGCCGCGCACCCGCGGCACCTGCGGCGGGCGCTGCTGACGGACCGCCGGCAGATCGCCGCGTTCGAGCACGTGCTGGGCTTCCAGCGGCCGTGGATCCCGGAGCGTCGGCTGGTCGCGGACGACGGCGCGCTGGTCGGCGACTACCTGGGCGCGTGGACCGGGCCGAACATGCTGCCCGCCGAGGCGGTGACGGCCTATCGGAAGGCGATCCAGGTCCCGAGCACCGCGCACTGCTCGATCGAGCCGTACCGCTGGCTGATGCGCTCGATGGCGCGGCCGGACGGCATCCAGTTCGCGCGCCGGATGAAGAAGCAGATCACCGCGCCGGTGCTGCACGTGCAGGGCGCTTCGGACCCGGTGCTGCTGTCGCGCACCGCGCTGGGGGCGGGCGAGTTCGTCTCCGCGCCGTACCGGTGGCGACTGCTCCCGGGCGTGGGGCACTTCCCGCACGAGGAGGTGCCGGAGGAGTTCACGGCGGAGCTGATCGGGTGGGTCCGGCAGCACAAGGACGGTTGAGCTTCCGGCGTCAACGCCGGTGCGCCGCCCAGGACTTGACGGCATTCATATGACAAGCGCATAAGCCAGCCGCATGGCTTCGGGGCGGTTACTCCGGGCGGCCCCAGGGAATCCCTCCGGTATGACCTGGATGCCCGATCGAGAAGCCCAGCCGCGCCGACGCCGCCGTGGCAGCAGCAGCTCGCAGCAGCACGTCCCGCAGCCGGACTGGCCCTACCAGCCGACCGAGCGGACGCCACGCAGCGCGGGTTACCGGCTCGGCATTCCAAAGATCATCGGACGGCGCGCCCGCTGGGTCGGCGCCCGACTGCGCCGGGAGGGGTGAGCCCGCTCCCGCCACGCGAAACGGCCGGGGGCCGCGCGGAGATCCTCTCCGCGCGGCCCCCGGCCACACGTCGTTCCTGACGCCCCTTCGACCGGTGCGCCCCGCTCAGCCCAGCACGGTCGGCGAGATGGCGGTGGACCACAGCAGCAGCGCGAAGGTCGCCACCGTCATCACCGGGACCAGGATCTTGGTCTCCATGTCGTTGCCGGTGCGCTTGATCAGCACGATCTCGTAGCGCTCCTTGTGCGGCCACAGCAGCGGCGAGCCCTGCTTGGTCAGGCAGTCGCCCAGCAGGTGGGCCAGCGTGCCGAGGGCCACCGCGTAGGGCAGCCAGCCCGGGGCGTTGGGCAGCCACTTGAGCATGCCGAAGGTGCCGAGCGCGGCCAGGCCGATCTGGGTGATCCAGGCCGTCGGGCCGTCGCCCGGCGGGTGCAGGCGCAGCGCGCGGATCGCCATCGCCAGCAGGAAGAACGTCAGGCCGATGGTGAAGTTGCGGCCCAGGAAAGTGATGCCGGCCCAGCTGCCGGCGCCCATCAGGGCCACGAACAGCAGCGAGTGGGTGGCGTGCCGGTGCCCGCCGGAGACCCAGGAGACGAAGCGGCACAGCAGCTTGGAGACCGGGCCGAGGAAGTTGGCGATCGTCCCGTCGTGGTGGTCGAGGTCCGGCAGCAGCGCCGCGCCGGCGCACAGCACGGTGCCCATCAGGACGTCGGCCGGCGTCAGGTGCATCCCCATCAGCGGGGGGACGAACGGCGCGGTGGCCGCGAACAGCAGCGCGCCGCTGACCGCGTGCGAGTGACCCATCATGACGTCTGTCGAACCTCCCGTCGGGCTCCGCCGGGGTCGGCCCGGCTGGGCCGTTCGGGTGAGCTCGGCCGACGCTACCAGGCGCGGCCGACGGGTCGTCAGGGCTCGTGCGGCACGCGGCCGGTCAGAGTGCGCAGCCCTCGGTGTCGACCTTGCCGACGGCGGTGGCGCCCTGGGTGACGTCGTCCTTCACCTCGGCGGCGGTCAGCACGTAGCCGGTGTCGGAGCTGTCCAGGGACTTGGCGAACACCACGCCGTACACCTGGCCGTCCGGGGTGAGCAGCGGGCCGCCGCTGTTGCCCTGGCGGACCAGCGAGCGGATCGAGTAGACGTCGCGGACCACCTGGCCGCGGTGGTAGATGTCCGGGCCGTTGGCCTGGATGCGGCCGCGGATGCGGGCGGGCTGGACGTTGAAGGCGCCGTTCTCGGGGAAGCCCGCGACGATCGCCGAGTCGTTGGTCCGGGCGTCGCCGGCGAAGGTCAGCGCCGGGGCGTTCAGCCGGGGGACGTCCAGCACGGCGATGTCGCGCTGCCAGTCGTAGCGGACAACGGTGGCGTCGTAGAGCTGGCCGACGCCGCCGATCTGCACGGTGGGCTCGTCGACGCCGCCGACCACGTGGGCGTTGGTCATCACCCGGTGCGGGGCGAACACGAAGCCGGAGCCCTCCAGGGTCTTGCCGCAGGAGGGGGCGGTGCCGAGCACCTTCACCAGCGAGCCCTTGGCCTTCTGCACGCCCGCGCTGGCGGCCAGCGCCGGGTCGGGCGGCTCCACCTCGGTGATCGGCTCCTGCTCGAACGGGTTGAACACCTGCGGGAAGCCGTTGCGGGCGAGTTCCTTGCTGAAGTCGGAGAACCAGTTCGGGGCGTCGGCCGGCAGCGCCGACTGCACCGAGCCGAGCACCTTGGAGGTGCGCACCTGCTTGGAGACGGTCGGCAGCGAGGTGCCGGCCAGTGCCGAGCCGATCAGCCAGGCCACCAGCAACATGGACAGCACGTTCACCAGCGAGCCGCCGACCGCGTCCAGGGTCTTGACCTTGCCGCGGCCGATCCGTCCGCGGAGCTTCCAGCCGAAGTGCGTGGTGATCGCCTGGCCGACGGCGGCGAGGACGATCACCACCACGACCGCGACCACCGAGGCGGTGGTGCCCGGGGAGAGGTGCCGCAGGACCAGCGGGAGCAGCTGGACGGCGATCAGGCCGCCGCCGAGGAAGCCGAGCACGGAGAGCACGCCGACCACGAACCCCTGCCGATAGCCGGAGACGGCGAAGCCAAGTGCGGCGGCGATCAGCAGCAGATCCAGGACGTTCACCCGGATACCCTCCCACGACCCGCCGGGCGGGGGACACCGGCCACGGGGTGTCGCCCGATCGGGTCAGCCCGGCGGGCAACCCGCCCGGTTTTGTTGAGACTGTCTGATCAGCTGGACAGCCGACGAGGGATCAGGGAGTCGTGCCATGGAACACCCCAGGTGGGACGCGCCGGTCGTGGACCGCACCGAATTCCGGCCCGCCCTGGACATCCCGCCGCCCGACCGGCAGAACCGGCTCACCGTGCTGCTGCGCCTGCTGCTGCTGATCCCGCAGTTCGTCGTGCTGTGGCTGCTGTCGATCGTGGCGTTCGTGGTCGTGGTGATCGGCTGGTTCGGCGCCCTGGTCACCGGCCGGCTCCCGCGCTTCGCCGCCGAGTGGCTCGCCGGGTACGTGGCCTACGACACCAGGGTCTACGCCTCGATGCTGCTGGTGGTCGACCGCTACCCGCCGTTCCGCTTCGCGGCGCCGGACCACCCGGTGCGGATCGAGCTGCGGCCCGGCGGGCCGCTGAACCGGCTCGCGGTGTTCTTCCGGCTGCTGCTGGTGATCCCGGCCGCGATCGTGCAGGGGCTGCTGCAGGCCGGCTGGTGGACGCTGTCCTTCGTCAACTGGCTGATCGTGCTGATCCTCGGGCGGATGCCGCAGGCGCTGTTCGAGGCCACCGCCGCCGTGCTGCGCTACCGGATGCGCTTCCAGGCGTACCTGCTGATGCTGACCTCCGCCTACCCGAAGGACGTGTTCGGCGATCCGCCGAACGCCGAGCCGCAGCGCTCCGCGACCCGGCCGCTGGTGCTGACCGGGGCCGCGAAGGCGCTGCTGGTGATCTACCTGGTGCTGGGCCTGTTCTCGTCGGCGGCGGGTTCGACCAGCGACCAGTGGACCGACGAGAACGGCGACACCTACACCGGGGACGTGATCTCGACGCTCGCCCCGCTGCGGTCCGGGAGCTGACCGCTCAGGAGCCGTGGCGCAGCGACAGCGCCACGGCCTCCTCGGAGAGTTCGACGGTGCGCCGGCTGTCCCAGGGCCGTTCCAGGCCGCTGAGGTGCAGCACCCGGTCGATCACCCCCGCCGTGAAGCCCCACACCAGCCGGTCGGCCACCTGGAACGCCGGGCCGGTGAACCCCGAGGGGTGGCGCAGCCGGGCCCGGTTCGCCGGGTCGGTGAGCTCGGCCAGCGGCACCCGGAACACCGCGCCGGTCTCCGCCGGGTCCACCACCGCGACCGGCGACTCGCGCCGCCACCAGCCGAGCACCGGCGTCACCACGAAGCCGCTCACCGGGATGTACAGCGCGGGCAGCCGGGCGAACAGCTGCACGCCGGCCGGGTCGAGCCCGGTCTCCTCGGCGGCTTCGCGCAGCGCCGCCGCCAGCGGGCCGTGGGTGGCCGGGTCGCCGTCCTCCGGGTCCAGCGCGCCGCCCGGGAAGGACGGCTGGCCGGCGTGCGAGCGCAGGCTGCGGGCCCGTTCGATCAGCAGCAGGTCCGGGCCGGTCGGGCCCTCGCCGAACAGCATCAGCACCGCCGACGGGCGGCCGCCCTCGGCGGGCGGCAGGAAGCGGCTGAGCTGTTCCGGCGCCGCCCGCTCGGCGGCGTCGCGCACCGGCAGCAGCCAGTCGGGCAGGCCGTCGCGGAGCACCGCGGGCGCCGTCACGCCCCGCCCTCCGCGTTCTTCCGGGCGGCGCGCACCGCGGCCGGGGCGGTGTCGGGCAGCGGGTGGCCGGCGGCGACCTCGGCGCGGGCGGCCGCCTCGCCGGGGTAGTCGGCCGGGGGCGCAGGCGCTGGCCGGGCTGGCCGGCGAGCTCGTACTTGAGCAGCTTGCGGGCCTTCTCCGGCTCGGTCTCGCCGATGCCGTAGGAGGGGCAGAGCGGCGCGATCGCGCAGGCCCCGCAGGCGGGCTTGCGGGCGTGGCAGACCCGGCGGCCGTGGAACACCACCCGGTGCGAGAGCATCGTCCACTCCGACTTCGGGAAGATCGCCGCGACGTCGGCCTCGACCTGCTCCGGGTCCTCGGCGGTGGTCCAGCCGAAGCGGCGGGCGAGGCGTCCGAAGTGCGTGTCCACGGTGATGCCGGCGCCGCCGAAGGCGTTGCCGATGACGACGTTGGCGGTCTTGCGGCCGACGCCCGGCAGCGTGACCAGGTCGTCGAGCTTGCGCGGCACCTCGCCGTCGTAGCGGTCGCGGAGCCCGATCGCCAGGCCGATCAGGGACTTGGCCTTGGCCCGGAAGAACCCGGTGGGCCGGATGATCTCCTCCAGCTCCTCGGGGACGGCCGCCGCGAGGTCCTCCGGCGTCGGGTACTTGGCGAACAGCGCCGGGGTGGTCTGATTGACCCTCAGGTCGGTGGTCTGCGCCGACAGCACGGTCGCCACCAGCAGTTGGAACGGCCCGTCGAAGTCCAACTCCGGGTGCGCGTACGGGTACAGCTCCGCCAGTTCTCGGTTGATCCTCCGGGCCCGGCGCACCATCCCCAGGTGCGTCTCGGGCTTCTTCCGCCCGGCCTTCGCGACCTTGCTCTCTGCCATGCACGAAGGCTACGCCGATCCGTCCGGCCGGCGGTCGGGTTTGCGCCGCGTCCACGACGACGGCCCCTGCCCGGCGCTCCGCGGGGAGCGCCGGGCAGGGGCGGGGAACGGCGGGGTCAGGCGGTGGCCTCCGCCGGGGCGGCGGCCGGGCCGGGGTGCGGAGGGTGAGGAGGGAGGCGACGGCGCCGAGCAGGGCCAGGGCGGCGGCGCCGAGGAAAGCGGCGGAGAAGCCGTGGGTGAGGGCGACCGGGTCGCCGAGCTCGCGGGAGCCGTGGGCGGCGGCGACGGCGGTCATGGCGGCCAGGCCGAGGGCCGAACCCACCTGGTAGGAGGTGTTGACGATGCCGGAGGCGAGACCGCCCTCGGCGGGGTTCGGGACGGCCAGCGCGGTGCCCAGCGAGGGGATGAAGGCCAGCGACATGCCGACCGCGGCGAGCAGCGAGGCGGGCAGGACGTCGACCGTGAAGCTGCCGTCCGGGCGGGCCAGCGACAGCCAGTACATGCCGCCGGCCAGCGCGGCCAGGCCGGTGACGATCAGCGGCTTCGGGCCGAAGCGGGCGATCAAGCGGGGCGCCAGGACGATCATCATCAGCATGATCGCGGCGGTCATCGGCAGCAGCGCGGCGCCCGAGGCGAACGCCTTCAGGCCGAGCACCTGCTGCAGGTAGAGGTTGAGGAAGAACCACATCGGGATCCACGCGGCGGCCATCAGCAGCTGCGCCAGGTTGGCACCCGCCAGGTTCGGGCTGCGCCAGATGCCGAGGCGCATCAGCGGCTCGCGGCGGCGGGACTGGACCAGCAGGAAGGCGGCGATCAGCAGTAGGCCGCCGGCCAGCACCAGCCAGGTCTGCGCCGAGCCCCAGCCGATCTCCGGGGCGCGGACGACGGCGAACACGGTGACCGCGAGGCCGGCGGTGACGGTGACCGCGCCCAGCCAGTCGATCGAGCCGCGGCGGGCCGCGGCGGCGGGCATCACCGACGGGGTGGCGGCGAGCACGGCCAGCGCCACCGGGACGTTGACCCAGAACACCCACTCCCAGCTGGCGTACTGGGTGATCAGACCGCCGAGGAACACGCCCGCGGTGCCGCCGGCCGGGGCGGCCGCGCCGTACACGGCGAAGGCCTTGGGGAGTTCGGTGGGGCGGCCGCCGAACAGGGTCATCAGCAGGGTGAGCGCGGCGGGGGCGATCAGTGCGGAGCCGGCGCCCTGGGCGGCGCGGCCGACCAGTTCGACCCAGGCGGTGCCGGCCAGTCCGGCCACCAGGGAGCCGACGGCGAGGACGGTCCAGCCGGCGGCGAACACCCGCTTGGCGCCGAACAGGTCGGACAGGCGTCCGCCGAGCAGCAGCAGGCCGCCGAAGGCGATCACGTAGGCGTTGAACACCCAGGACAGGTTCTCCTGCGAGAAACCGAGCGCGATCTGCATCTTCGGCAGGGCCACGCCGATGATCGAGGTGTCCATGATGACCATGAACTGGGCGAGGGCGATGAGGGTGAGCGCCGTCCAGCGGCGCGGTGCGGGTGGTGCGCTGGGCTCGGACATGGCCGGGGCTCCTCTGGAAATATACCGGGAGGGGGTATGTGACGGACGTGGGTGTGCGCCGTTTCCGGGCGCACGGGGGGCCTGGCGGCCGGTCAGTGCTGGTGGCCCGCCTCGGCGGGAGCGGGCGCGGGCGCGGCGGCCGTGGCGTCGGCGGTGAGGGTGAAGGCCGCCGTGTGGACGGTGCCCGCGTGCTGGAAGTCCAGGAACAGGCGGTAGTCGCCCGCGCTCGGCGCGGTGGCGGTGAAGTCGACCTCCGGCCCGGGCGCGGTGACGCCGTCGCCGGGCTCGCCGTCCGGGTGGACGTGCAGGTAGCCGAGGTCGCCGGCGCGCAGCACCACCAGGTGACCGTAGGCGGCGAGGTAGGGGTCGAGGTCGGCGACCGGGTGGCCGTCCTTGCTGACGGTGAAGGCGAGGCGGCCGGCCCGTCCGGTCGTCAGGTCGCCGGCGAGGGTGACGGTGTAGCCGTCGACGGTCACGGTGCGGCCGGTCTGCGGGAGGGCGGCCGGGCGGTAGTCGCCGGTGGCGTGCAGGTCCGCGCCGAGGGTCAGCGACTCGGTCTCGGCGGCCGGGGTGAAGTCGGCGAACACCCGATAGTCGCCGGCCTTGGCGATGGTGGCCGGGACGGTCCAGGTGCCGTCCGCGGCGCGGACCGGGTGGACGTGCTGGAAGTCCGTCAGGTCGCGGCTGGCGACGATCAGGTGGAGTTCCTTCTCGTGCGCCGGGCGGTAGGCGGTGAGCGGCTTGCCGTCCGGGGCCAGCACGCGGAAGCTCAGCTCGGTCGGGCCGGCGGCCGGGACCACGGTGCGGTCGAGGCTGAGGGTGTAGCCGCGGTCGGAGATCTGCAGGCCGCCGACGGGATGGTCCTCGTGGCCGCCGTGTTCCTCGTGCGGGGCGGCCGCGGTGTCGTGGGCCCGGTGGTCCTCGTGCGCGGTGGGCGGCGCGGCCGGGGTGGTGCCGACGGCGTGGCCGACTCCGTAGGCGGCGCCGAACGCGAGGGCGAGGCCCGAGGCGAAGACGGCGACCTTGAGTGCGGTGTTCATGGCGGACTCCTTTGACGGTTGGCGGTGCCCGGCGACACCACGGAGTACATACCCCCCAGGGGTATGTGTCAAGCGTGAGCGGGCCCAGATTCGACGGAGGGGCGGACCGCCGCCGGGCGGCCCGCGCGGCAAACGGCGAGGTCAGGGCGGCGTACGCCGAGAGGCGCGGGCGGCCGGAAATTTCTCGAGGTCAGGAGTGGTGTGCGGTCGAGAACAGGAACCGCACGCGCGAGGAGGCCGGCGGCCCGGATCCATGGAGAGCAACGCTTGCATTGCATACCCCCCAGGGGTATAAATGTTGCTACCGGAGGTGATACCCCCTCTGGGTATCAGAAACCAGCTACGGAGGATCCCATGTCCTGCTGCTCCAGCGACGGCACCTGCTCGACCACCGCGACCGTCACCGAGCCGGCCGCGGTCACCACCGTGTTCGCCGTGTCCGGGATGACCTGCGGCCACTGCGAGCAGTCGGTCGGCAAGGCGATCGGGGCGCTCGACGGCGTCCACGCGGTCCAGGTGGACCTGAAGAACGGGCTGGTCACCGTCGGTTCGGCGGCCGAGCTCGACGACGAGACGGTGCGCGCCGCCGTCGACGAGGCCGGCTACGAGCTGACCGGCCGCGCCTGAGAAGTGCAGTGCCCGGCCGCCGGCCGGGATGTCCGAGACCACGAGGAGCCCTGATGACCACCCAGGCAGCACCCGCCTCGACCGAGGTGGAACTCCGCATCGGCGGCATGACCTGTGCCTCTTGCGCCGCGCGGATCGAGAAGAAGCTCAACCGCATGGACGGCGTCCGGGCCAGCGTCAACTACGCCACCGAGAAGGCCAAGGTGGTCGTCGACGGGCCGGTGGACGTCAGTGACCTGATCGCCACCGTGGAGGCCACCGGCTACACCGCCGCCCTCCCGGAGCCGCCGGCCGAGGAGCGGGGCGGGCCCGCCGAGGAGCAGGCCGACGAGCTGGCGCCGCTGCGCCAGCGGCTGATCACCGCGCTGGCGCTGGCCGTGCCGGTGATCGCGATGGCGATGGTGCCGGCGCTGCAGTTCGACAACTGGCAGTGGCTGTCGCTGACCCTGGCCGCGCCGGTGGTGACGTACGCGGCCTGGCCGTTCCACCGGGCCGCCTGGACCAACGCGAAGCACGGCGCCGCGACCATGGACACCCTGGTCTCGCTGGGCACCGGCGCCGCGTTCCTGTGGTCGCTGTGGGCGCTGTTCTTCGGCGACGCGGGCATGCCGGGCATGCGGCACGGCTTCGAGTTCACCATCGCCCGCTCCGACGGCGCGTCGAACATCTACCTGGAGGCGGCGGCCGGCGTCACCGCGTTCATCCTGGCCGGACGGTACTTCGAGGCCCGGTCGAAGCGGACCGCGGGCGCGGCGCTGAAGGCGCTGCTGGAGCTGGGCGCGAAGGACGTGACGGTGCTGCGGGACGGCCGCGAGGTCCGCGTCCCGGTCGGGCAACTCGCCGTCGGGGACCGGTTCGTGGTCCGCCCGGGCGAGAAGATCGCCACCGACGGCACCGTGGTCGAGGGCAGCTCCGCGGTGGACGCGTCGATGCTGACCGGCGAGTCGGTGCCGGTGGAGGTCGCCCCCGGCGACTCGGTGACCGGCGCGACCGTGAACGCCGGCGGCCGGCTGGTGGTCGAGGCCACCCGGGTCGGCGCGGACACCCAGCTGGCGCGGATGGCGAAGCTGGTCGAGGACGCGCAGAACGGCAAGGCCGCCGCGCAGCGCCTCGCGGACCGGATCTCCGGCGTGTTCGTGCCGGTCGTGATCACCCTGGCGCTGGCCACCCTCGGCTACTGGCTGGGCACCGGCGAGGGCTGGACCGCCGCCTTCACCGCGGCCGTCGCGGTGCTGATCATCGCCTGCCCCTGTGCCCTGGGCCTGGCCACCCCGACCGCGCTGCTGGTCGGCACCGGCCGCGGCGCCCAGCTGGGCATCCTGATCAAGGGCCCGGAGGTGCTGGAGAACACCCGCAAGGTCGACACCATCGTGCTGGACAAGACCGGCACCGTGACCACCGGCCGGATGGCGCTGGTCGGCGTGCACACCGCCGAGGGCACCACCGAGGACGAGGCGCTGCGGCTGGCCGGCGCGCTGGAGCACGCCTCCGAGCACCCGATCGCCCGGGCGGTGGCCGCGGCCGCGCAGGAGAAGTTCGGCGAGCTGGAGCCGGTCGAGGGCTTCGAGAACGTCCCGGGTCTGGGCGTGCAGGGCGTCGTCGACGGCCACGCGGTGGTCGCCGGGCGGGAGGCGCTGCTCGCCGAGTGGGCGCAGCACCTCCCGGCGGAGCTGCTGGCCGCGAAGGCCGCGGCGGAGCGGACCGGCCGGACCGCGATCGCGGTCGGCTGGGACGGCCAGGCGCGGGCCGTGCTGGAGGTGGCGGACGCGGTGAAGCCGACCAGTGCGGAGGCGATCGCCGAACTGCGGGCGCTGGGCCTGCGGCCGGTGCTGCTGACCGGTGACAACCGGCTGGTGGCGGAGTCGGTGGCGGCCGAGGTCGGGATCCCCGCCGAGGACGTGATCGCCGAGGTGCTGCCGGAGGACAAGGTCGCCACCGTGCAGCGGCTCCAGGCCGAGGGCCGCACCGTGGCGATGGTCGGCGACGGCGTCAACGACGCGGCCGCCCTCGCCCAGGCCGACCTGGGCCTGGCGATCGGCACCGGCACCGACGCGGCGATCGAGGCCGCCGACCTGACCCTGGTCCGCGGCGACCTGCGCTCGGCGGCGGACGCGATCCGGCTCTCGCGCCGGACCCTGGCCACCATCAAGGGCAACCTGTTCTGGGCCTTCGCCTACAACGTGGCGGCCCTGCCGCTGGCCGCGACCGGCCTGCTCAACCCGATGATCGCCGGCGCGGCGATGGCCTTCTCCTCAGTCTTCGTGGTCGGCAACAGCCTGCGGCTGCGGACCTTCAAGGCCCGCTGAGCACCGCATCGGAGCCCGGCCCGGGAGTCCCCCGGGCCGGGCTCCGGCGTTCCCGGGACCGCTCCGGAGACCGATCAGTTTCTGAGAAGCCGGGCGGGCGGGCCCGTTCCTAGGATGAAGAACGTCAACGGGACAGCGGGACGGGAGAGCGGTCATGGCGGAGAAGCACGAGGGTTTCACGGCGGACGAGCGCGCGGCGATGAAGGAACGCGCCAAGGAGCTGAAGGCGGAGTCCAAGCGGGCGTCGGCCGCCGCGAAGGCCGCCGAGGCGGAGCGGGACCTGCTGGAGAAGATCGCCGAGATGCCCGCCGAGGACCGGGTGCTGGCCGAGCGCTTCCACGAGATCGTCACCACGGTCGCGCCGCAGCTGGCCCCGAAGACCTGGTACGGAATGCCCGCGTACAACAACGAGGACGGCAAGCCGGTGTGCTTCTTCCAGAGCGCCGCCAAGTTCAAGTCCCGGTACGCGACGATCGGCTTCAGCGACAACGCCCGGCTGGACGACGGGGACATGTGGCCGGTGTACTACGCGATCGCCGACCTGGGCGAGGCCGAGTCGGCGCGCATCGCCGAGTTGGTGAAGCGCGCCGTCGGCTGACCTCGCGGTGCGTCAGGCGTAGCTGCGCAGGGTGAGCAGGGCGCCGAGGGTGACGCCCGGGCGGGCCTCGTGCTCGGTGGACTCCGACCAGCGGGCCCAGTTGATCGGCCAGCCGCCGTCCGGGAGCTGGGCGGACGCCAGGTGGACCAGGCCGCGTTCGAGTTCGGCGTCGGAGAACCAGGCGCGGGCCAGGCTGTCCGGGCCGGGGGCGAAGTCGTGCGGCAGGTGGTACTCGCGCGGCGCGTAGCCGGGGGCGAGCCGCACCTGCTCGGGGTGGGCCGGGTCCAGCAGCACCAGCTGCTGACGGCGCACCAGTTCACCGAGGCGGGCGGCCTGTTCGGCGGCCCAGGCGCGGTCCGGCGAGGCGTCCAGGAAGCCGACGGCGGTGATCGCCTCGTACGGGTGGGTGGTGTCGATCGCCTCGATCGTGCGGCGGCAGAACTCCTGGGCGCCCTTCAGCCACGGGTGCTGCACGCCGTGCCGGAGCAGCGGCGCGGCGATCTGGCCGGTGGCGAGCAGTTCGGCGGGCGGGTCGTCGGCGATCGGCAGGAAGGGCGGGTGCGGGTACCGGCGCAGGCTGGGCAGCACGGCGGGGACGCCGCCGTCCGGGGTGGTCAGGGTGGCGGCCCAGTCGCAGAGTTCGGTGCCGCGCGGGCCGTTCAGGGCGCCGGCCTCGGCGGTGATGCGGGCGGCGGCGCCGGCGGCCAGCGGCTGGGCGGCCGGGCCACGGACGTCGGGTTCCAGGCCGTACGCCCAGCCGCCGTCGAGGGTGCGGTAGGCGTCCAGGGCGGCGAGGACGCCCGCCGGGTCCGGGACGCCGAACAGGTGGGTGAAGCGCCGCTGTTCGAGGACCCGGCCCGCGGTCCACAGGTAGTCGGCGGCGCGCTCGATCGTGCTGTCGTCGATCCATGCCATGCCCCGACGGTAGGCGGCTGCGGCGGGCCGCGGCCGGTGTTCGCCGAGTGGCGCGAAAAAAGTTTCGCGGGGAGCGATGAGTGCCGCGGGGGACGCTCGTCCATTCCTGTGACGGCAACGACGGCAGCGCGGCGGACACGGAGGAACCAGGGATGAGCGTCAAGGGACCGGCCAGCTACTTCCCCTCGATCGAGCAGAAGTACGGGCGGCCGATCGCCGACTGGCAGGAGCTGATCCGCAGCTCGCCGCTGACCAGGCACATGGAGCTGGTCGCCTGGCTGAAGGCCGAGCACGGCCTGGGCCACGGCCACGCCAACGCGCTCGTCGCCCACACCCTCGCCCACTGACCACCCGCACCGCACAAGGGAGTTCGACCATGACCGAGTTCGTGACCTCCGCCGACGGCACCCCGATCGCCTACCAGGCGGCGGGTGAGGGCCCCGCCGTGGTGATCGTGGACGGGGCGCTCTGCCACCGCGCGTTCGGCCCGTCCGCGGGCATCGCCGAGCAGCTGGCCGCCCAGGGGTGCCGGGTGTTCAGCTACGACCGGCGCGGCCGCGGGGAGAGCGGCGCCGGCGACCAGTACGCCACGGAGCGGGAGATCGAGGACCTGGCGGCGCTGGTCGCGGCGGCGGGCGGCTCGGCGACCCTGTTCGGGGTGTCCTCCGGCGGGGCGCTGGCCCTGCGGGCGGCCGGCGCGGGCATCGGCGTCGAGCGGGTCGCCGTGTACGAGCCGCCGTTCGCCACCACCGAGGAGCAGCGGGCCCGGTTCCGGGAGTACCGGGAGGGCGTGCGGCGGGACGTCGCCGCCGGCGACCGGAGCGCGGCGGTCGCCCGCTTCATGGCCTTCGTCGGCGCGCCCGAGGAACTGGTCGACGGAATGCGGCAGTCACCCGCCTGGCCGGTCTTCGAGTCGGTCGCGCCGACGCTGGTCACCGACGCGGAGGCGCTGGAGGCCGCGGACGGCGCGCCGGTCCCGGCCGGGCGGCTGGCCGCGCTGACCGTGCCGGTGCTGGTGCTGGACGGCGGGGACAGCACGGAGCTGCTGCGGGACGCGGCCCGGGCGACGGCCGCCGCCGCGCGCGCCGAGTACCGCACCCTGGACGGCCAGACCCACGAGGTGGCGCCGGAGGTGCTGGCGCCGGTGCTCGCGGAGTTCGTCGCCAAGGGCTGACGGGGCGGCGACAAAGGCGCTGCAGCGCGCTCGGCGCCCCTGCTACCGTCGGGGAACTTCACCTGGCTGTCCCGAGGAGCAGACTCCGATGCATGATGCCCGCGCCCTGATCGACCTGGGGGACGAGGCCGTCCGACGGCTCGCACGTCGCGGCTACCGGCTCGACCTGTCCGCACTGGAGGCGCTGCAGTCCCGCCGCAACGCGGGCATCCAGGCCGGCGACGAGCTGCGGGCCCGCTCCAAGCAGGTCGCGCAGGAGGTGCAGCGGACGGCCAAGCAGGGCGGCGACGTCACGGAGCTGAAGGAGAGCGCCCGCGCGCTGAAGGAGCAGATCCAGCAGAACGAGGCCGAACTGGAGACCGTCCAGCAGGAGTTGACGGACCTGCTGCTGACGATCCCGAACCTGCCCGCGGACGAGGCGCCGGACGGCTTCTCGGACGAGGACGCCACCGAGCTGCGCCGGGTCGGCGAGCCGCGGGCGTTCGACTTCACCCCGAAGGACCACGTCGACCTCGGCGAGGTCATGGGGATCATGGACTTCGGCCGGGCCACCAAGCTGTCGGGTTCGCGGTTCAGCGTGCTGCGCGGCACCGGTGCCGCGCTGGAGCGGGCGATCGTCGCGCTCCTGCTGGACCTGCACACCCGCCGGCACGGCTACGTCGAGCACGCGGTGCCGTACCTGGTGAACCGCCGCACCATGACCGGCACCGGGCAGCTGCCGAAGTTCGAGGAGGACCTGTTCCGGACGGGCGTCGCCGACCGCGACCTGTTCCTGATCCCGACCGCCGAGGTGCCGCTGACCAACCTGTACGCGGACGAGATCGTGGCGCCGGCCGAGCTGCCGCTGGCGCTGACCGCGCACACCCCGTGCTTCCGTTCGGAGGCCGGCTCGTACGGGCGGGACACCCGCGGGCTGATCCGGCTGCACCAGTTCTCGAAGGTGGAGATGGTGCGGATCTGCGCCGCCGACCAGGCGCGCGAGCAGATGGAGCTGATGGTGTCGCACGCCGAGGCCTGCCTGCGGGAGCTGGAGCTCTCCTACCGGGTGGTCGTGCTGGCGGCCGGCGACACCGGCTTCTCCTCGCAGCTGACGTACGACCTGGAGGTGTGGCTGCCCAGCCAGGACACCTACCGGGAGATCTCCTCGGTGTCGGACTTCGGCACCTTCCAGGGCCGCCGGGCGGGCATCCGCACCCGGGACGAGAACAACCGGCCGACCCCGGCCGCCACCGTCAACGGCTCGGGCCTGCCGCTGGGCCGGACCATCGCGGCGGTGCTGGAGCAGCACCAGCAGGCGGACGGTTCGGTGCTGCTGCCGAAGGCGCTGCACAAGTACCTGGGCTTCGCCCGGATCGCGGCCGACGGCACCCCCGTCGAGGAGTAGGACCCGCCCGCCCTTCCCGGCAGCGCGTCGACGGCGCACGGCTCCCCCGGTTCCCGGGGCGGCCGTGCGCCGTCGGCGTTCGGGCGCTCAGGTGGGGAGGGTCGCGGCGACCCGCCAGCCGGTGCCGTGCGGGCCGGCCGTCAGTTCGCCGCCGAGGTCGGCGATCCGGGTGCGCAGCGCGCTCAGGCCGGTGCCGCCGCCGGGGCGGGCGCGCGGGTGGGCGGGCCCGGAGTCGGTGACGGTGACGGTCAGTCCGGCGTCGGGGCAGTGGGCGAGGGCGAGGGTGATCCGGTCGGCGGCGGGCGCGTGCCGGCGGATGTTGGTGAGCGCCTCCAGCGCGACCCGGTAGGCGGCGTCCTCGACGACCGGCGGCAGCGCGGGCAGATCGTCGGGGCGGTGCAGGGCGGGCCGGTCGGGGAAGTGGTCGAGCAGGCCGGGGAGTTCGGCGAGGGTGTGGCGGCGCGGGGCGGCGTCCTCGGCGCGCAGGGCGTCGAGGGTGTGGTCCATCGAGGCGAGGGCGCGCTGCCCGGCGGCCTCCAGCCGGGCCAGCAGCCGGGCGTTCTCGTCCGGGTCGTAGCCGCTGACCTGGGCGGCCTGGACCTCCAGCAGGATGCCGGTGAGCTCGTGGGCGACGTAGTCGTGCAGGTCGCGGGCGACGGCGAGGCGCTGTTCGCGGCGGGCGTCGCGGACGGCGCGGGCCCGGCGGTCGTCCTGGCCGCGCAGGTAGAGGGCGCCGCCGAGGGCGACGGCGACCGGCGCGACGGACAGCACCAGGCCGGCGACGGAGGCGTCCAGCGGCTCGGGCTGGCGCAGCGCGAAGCGCAGCGGCAGCAGCAGGGCCGCGCCGGTGGTGAGCGCGCCGACCGTCCATGACTGACGGGCCGTCAGGTGCCGGACGGAGCGGACCACCAGGACCAGCAGGACGGCGAACTCGACGGGCATCCACGGCAGGGTCAGCCCGTTGTCGCCGAGGTAGCCGGCGTCGACGGCGAGCGAGAGCAGCGCGGCGCCGGCGGGGCGAGCACGGGCGAGCGCGGGCCGAGCGGGCGGGGCAGCGCGGTGAGCGCGACGACCAGGACGGCGGTGACGGCGGGGATCCAGGCGTTCCACGGGCCGAACGGGGCGGGCAGGAGCAGCAGGGCGGCCGCGAGGGCGGTGAGGGCGCGCCGGGCGGTCATGCGGCCGGGCCGCCGGGCAGGTCGGCGAGGTAGCCGAGTTCGAAGGCGCGCATGGCGACGCCGACCCGGTTGCGGACGCCGAGCTTGCGCTGGATGTGCGCGACGTGGGTCTTCACGGTGCCGGGCGAGATGAACAGGGCGGCGGCGATGTCGGCGTTGGTACGGCCCTCGGCGACCTCGCGGGTGATCTCCCGTTCGCGGGCGGTGAGCGGTTCGGCCGGCGGCGCGGCGTCGGGGCGGCGGCCGGTGACGTGCTGGAGCAGCCGGACGGTGACGGAGGGGCTGATCAGGCTGTCGCCGGCCATCGCCGCGCGGACGGCCTCGATCAGCAGGGCGGGCCCGGAGCGTTTGAGCAGGAATCCGGAGGCTCCTCCGCGCAAGGCGGGGTACACGTACTCGTCGAGGTCGAAGGTGGTCACCACGACCACCTTCACCGGCGGGTCGGCGGCGGGTCCGCAGAGCTGCCGGACGACCTCGAGGCCGTCCATCCTGGGCATCCGCACGTCGACGAGGGCGACGTCGGGGCGCAGGGTCCGGGCGGCTTCGATCGTGGCGAGGCCGTCGGCGGCCTCGCCGACCACCTGGAGGTCGGATTGGGTTTCGAGGATGCGTCGCAGTCCGCGCCGGACCATGTCCTGGTCGTCGGCGATCAGTACCCGGATGGTCACCCGGCGGATTCTGCCACAGCGGGTCCGTCGCACCGGGCCCGGCAGCTGACGGGGCGTTACCGTCGGGGAATGGCTGAGGTGGTGCGGGCGAAGTGGCTGGCGCGGGCCGCGATCGGGTGCGGGGCGGCGGCGGTCGGGGTGCTGGCCGCGGGCGCGGGGCTGCGCGGGGCGCTGGTGGTGGCCGTCGGGCGGCGGCGCTGGCGCTGATGGCGGTCGGGGTGTGGTGGGCGCTGTCGCGGCGCGGGCCGCTGCGCTGGCTGGGGGTGCTGCTGGCGGCGGCGGCCCGGCGGGCGCGGTGGCGGCGTACGTCGGGGCGGGGACGTGGCCGTGGGTGCTGGGCGCGGTGGTGCTGTGGGCGGTGGGCCTGTGGCCGGCCCGGGCGGCGCTGCGGGCGGCGCGGGGGATGCAGGCGATGCCGGAGCGGGAGGCGGCCCGGCCGCGCCGTCCGGTGCTGATCATGAATCCGAAGTCCGGCGGCGGGAAGGTGGAGAAGTTCGGCCTGGCGGAGCGGGCCCGGGAGTTGGGCGCGGAGGTGGTGCTGCTGGACCCGTCGGCGCCGCAGGACGTGGCGGAGCTCGCGGAGCGGGCGGTGGCGGACGGCGCGGACCTGCTGGGGGTGGCGGGCGGCGACGGCACGCAGGCGGAGGTGGCGCAGGTCGCGGCCCGGCACGGGCTGCCGTTCCTGGTGGTGTCGGCGGGCACCCGCAACCACTTCGCGCTGGACCTGGGCCTGGACCGGAACGATCCGGCGCGCTGCCTGGACGCGCTGACGGACGGGGTGGAGCTGCTGGTGGACCTGGGCGAGGTGGCGGGCCGGGCGTTCGTCAACAACGTGTCGTTCGGGACGTACGCGGAGATCGTGCAGAACCCGGAGTACCGGGACGCCAAGGCCTCGACGGTGCTGGCGATGCTGCCGGACCTGCTGGCCGGCTACGCGGGCGCGGAGCTGACGGCGGAGGCGGGCGGCGAGCTGCTGGAGCGGCCGCAGGCGGTGCTGGTCAGCAACAACCCGTACGACGCCGGGGACCTGCTGGATCCGGGCCGGCGTTCGCGGCTGGACCTGGGCCGGCTGGGGGTGCTGGGGGTGCGGGTGGACGGCGCGGCGCAGGTCGCCGACCTGGCGTTGCGTGGTACGAGTGCGGAGGCGGTGCGGACCCTGATGGGGCGTGAGGTGCTGGTGACGGCGGAGGCGGCGAGGATTCCGGTGGCGGTGGACGGCGAGGCGCTCGAACTGGACGTACCGGTGCGGTGCGTGATCCGGCCGGGGCGCTGCGGGTGCGGGTGCCGCGGGACCGGCCGGGGACGGTGCGGTCGGCGCCGCCGCTGTCCTGGCGCCGGCTGGCCCGGCTCGCGGCGGGCCGCATCGAGGCGAACGGCGGTGTGCGATGAAGGCGTTGACGCGGCTGGTGCTGGCCGGGCAGCGGGTGGTGGCGGACCTGGCGGCGGTGGACGGGGCGGTGTACGTCGCGGTGGCGGCGACGCCGACGCCGACCCTGGACGAGAAGCTGCGGCAGCTGTCCACGGCGGCGAACCACTCGAAGCTGTCGATCGCGGTGGCCTGCGGCCTGGCGCTGGTGCCGGGCGCGCCGCGCCGGGCGGCGCTGGTGGGCTGGGCTCGGTGGCGGCGGCGTCGGCCGCGGCGAACCTGGCGGGCAAGTCGCTGGCGCGGCGGGCCCGGCCGGACCGGGTGGCGGGGAAGGTGCCGCAGGCGCGGCACGTGCCGATGCCGGAGTCGGCGTCGTTCCCGTCCGGGCACACTGCGTCGGCGTTCGCGTTCGCCACCGGGGTGGCCTCGCAACTGCCCTGGGCGGCGGCCCCGTTGGGTCTGCTGGCGGCCGCGGTGGGCTATTCGCGGGTGCACACGGGGGTGCACTATCCGGGCGACGTGGTGGCGGGCGCGCTGCTGGGGACGGTGGCGGGCAGCGTGGTGGCGGGCGTGGGCCGCCAGGTGACCGCCCGTCAGGGCAGGTAGCGGTAGCCGAGGCCGGGTTCGGTGACCAGGTGGCGGGGCCGGTGCGGGTCGCGTTCGAGCTTGCGGCGCAGGGCGGCGAAGTGGACCCGCAGGTAGTTGCCGTGGTGTTCGTGGCCGGGCCCCCAGACGGCGGTGAGGAGCTGCCGACGGGTGACCAGCCGGCCGGGGGCGGCGAGCAGCACGGTGAGCAGCCGCCACTCGGTGGGGGTGAGCCGGACCGGGCCGTCCGGGCCGGTGGCGCGGGCGGCGGCCGGGTCCACGGTGTGGTCGCCGATCCGGGCCAGTGGCGGGGCGGCGGCGGGGGCGGGGCGGCGGAGCACGGCGCGCAGCCGGGCGAAGAGTTCGTCCATGACGAAGGGTTTGGTGAGGTAGTCGTCGGCGCCTTCGTCGAGGGCCCGGATGCGGTCGGCGGGGTCGGTGCGGCCGGACAGCACGATGACCGGTGCGGCGCTGTGCAGCCGCAGGGCGCGCAGCACGTCCATGCCGTCCCGGTCGGGCAGGCCGAGGTCGAGCAGGACGGCGTCGGGCGGGGTCCGCTCGGCCAGTTCGAGGGCCTGCCGGGCGGTGCCGGCGGTGAGGGCCGCGTACTGGCGGGCCAGCAGGTTGAGCCGCAGGGTGCGCAGCAGGCGGGGTTCGTCGTCGACGGCGAGGACGCGGGTCATCGGGTTTCCTCGGGGGGTGCTTCGGTGGCGGCGGGCAGGGTGAGCAGCATGGTGGTGCCGCCGCCGGGGGTGTCCTCGACGTCGAGGGTGCCGCCCATGGCCTCGGCGAGGCCGCGGGAGAGCGCGAGGCCGAGTCCGAGGCCGGTGGTGTTGTCGGTGTCGCCGAGGCGCTGGAACGGCAGGAAGACCCGGTCGCGGTCCTCGGGCGGGATGCCGGGGCCGCGGTCGACGACCCGGATCTCCACCCGGTCGGCGTGCCCGGACGCGGTGACCAGGACGGGTGCGCCGGGCGCGTTGTGCCGCAGCGCGTTGGTGACGACGTTGGCGAGGACGCGTTCCAGCAGCGGCGGGTCGGCGAGGACGGCCGGGGCGGTGTCGAGGTCGAGGGGGTGGACGGGCGCGGCGGGGTCGGGCAGCGAGTCGAGGGCGCGCGGCAGGATCTCGTCCAGGTGGGTGGGCTGCAGGTGCAGGGTGAGGGCGCCGGCCTGGAGGCGGCTGAGGTCGAGCAGGTTGTCGACCAGCCGGGTGAGTTCGACCAGCGACTCGTCGGCGAGGGCGAGCAGTTCGGCCCGGTCGTCGGCGGAGAACTCGACCTCGGGGCTGCGCAGCGAGCCGACCGAGGCGAGCGCGGTGGCGAGCGGGGTGCGCAGGTCGTGGCTGACGGCGGCGAGCAGCGCGGTGCGCATCCGGTCGGCGGCGCGGATCGGTTCGACCTCGGCGGCGGCGGTGGCGAGCCGGTCGCGTTCCAGGGCGGCGGCCAGGTGGGCGGCGAACACGGACAGCACCCGGTGGTCGGTGTCGGGCAGCCGGCGTCCGGTGAGGACCAGCAACGCGTCGGCGCCGACCGGGAGTTCGGTGGTCTCGGGGTGCTCGTCCGGGGTCGCGGGGGTGTCGGTGCGGGCGAGCACCTCGCCGGTGGCGGGGACGAGCAGGGCGGCGGTGTCCAGGCCGAAGGAGGTGCGGGTGCGGTCCAGCAGGGCGGGGACGGCGTCGGCGCCGCGCAGCACCGAGCCGGCCAGCGTGGACAGCGTCTCGGCCTCGGCGGTGGCGCGGGCGGCGCGGGCGGTCTGCCGGGCCGCGTGGTCGACGACGGTGGACACGCAGAGCGCGACGGCGGCGAACACGGCGAGCGCGATGAAGTTGTTGGCCTCGCCGATGGTGAAGGTGTGCACCGGCGGGATGAAGTAGTAGTTCAGCAGCAGCGAGGCGACCAGGGAGGCGAGCAGCGCGGAGGTCGCGCCGCCGAGCAACGCGACGGCGACGACGCCGAGTTGGAAGATCAGCGCGTCGGTGGTGAGGTTCAGCGCGGTGTGCGCCTGGGAGAGCACGGCGGTCAGCAGGGTGGGGACGGCGAGCCCGGCGGCGTAGCCGGCCAGGGTGCGGCGGCGGGAGTGCCGGCGGCCGAGCGGGGGGAGCCGGCCGCGCCCGGTGAACGCGTGGGTGACCATGTGGACGTCGATGTCCTCGGAGCGGTCGACGGTGGTCTCGCCGATGCCGGGCCCGGTGAGGAAGCGGTTGGTGCGGCCGCGCCGGCTGGTGCCGAGGACGAGCTGGGTGGCGTCGCGGGCGCGGGCGAAGGTCAGCAGCGCCTCGGGGATGTCGTCGCCGACCACCACGTGGTAACTGCCGCCGAGGGACTCGACCAGGCCGCGCTGTTCGGCGAGCCGGCCGGGCGAGGCGCCGGCCAGGCCGTCGCTGCGGGTGACGTGCACGGCGAGCAGTTCGCCGCCGGCGGTGCGGTCGCAGATCCGGGCGGCGCGGCGGATCAGGGTGGGGCCCTCCGGTCCGCCGGTGAGGGCGACGACCACGCGTTCGCGGGTCTCCCACACCCGGTCGATGTTGTGCACGGCCCGGTAGTCGCGCAGCCCTTCGTCGACCCGGCCGGCCAGCCAGAGCAGCGCGAGTTCGCGCAGCGCGGTGAGGTTGCCGACCCGGAACCAGTTGGCGAGCGCGGCGTCGACCTTCTCGGCCCGGTAGACGTTGCCATGGGCGAGGCGGCGGCGCAGCGCCTGCGGGGCCATGTCGACCAGTTCGATCTGGTCGGCGCGGCGGACCACCTCGTCGGGGACGGTCTCGCGCTGCGGCACGCCGGTGATCTTCTGCACCACGTCGTTGAGCGACTCCAGGTGCTGGATGTTGACGGTGGTGACCACGTCGATGCCGGCGGCGAGGAGTTCCTCGATGTCCTGCCAGCGCTTGGCGTGCCGCCCGCCGGGGACGTTGGTGTGGGCGAGTTCGTCGACCAGGGCGAGTTCGGGTCGGCGGCGCAGCAGCGCGTCCAGGTCGAGTTCGGCGAACTCGGTGCCGCGGTAGCGCCGCACGGTGCGCGGGAGTTGCTCCAGGCCGTCGAGCAGGCGGGCGGTGCGCGGCCGGTCGTGGGTCTCCAGCAGGCCGACCACCACGTCGGTGCCGCGTTCCCGGCGGCGGTGCGCCTCGTCGAGCATCCGGTAGGTCTTGCCGACGCCGGGGGCCGCGCCGAGGTAGACCCGTAGCCGGCCGCGCCGGTGGCCGGGGGGCTGTGCTCCGGGGGCGACTGGCATGGCGGCTCGTCTCGCGGTCGTGGGCGGGAGGGGGTCGGGGACGCGTCCGGCCGGACCGGGCGGGGGAGCGCCCGGGCCGGCCGTGTCCTGACGTGCGGTCACTTCAGTCCGGCGACCGCGCGGTTGAGCAGCAGCACGTTGACGCCCGGCTGTCCGAGGAAGCCCAGCGAGCGGCCGTCGGTGTACTTCTCGACCAGCCGGTCGAGCTGCTCGGCGGGCACGCCGCGGGCCTTGGCGACCCGCTGCACCTGCTGCTTCGCGTAGGCGACGGAGATCTGCGGGTCGAGCCCGGAGCCGGAGGCGGTCAGCGCGTCCGGCGGGACGCTCGCCGGGTCGACGCCGTCGAAGGCGGCGACGGCGGCGCGGCGCTCCTCGACGGCCTTCAGCAGCTCCTCGCTGTTCGGGCCGAGGTTGGAGGCGCCGGAGGACTTCGGGTCGTGGCCGCCGGCGGACGGGCGCGGCTGGAACCACTTCGGGTCGGGCTGCGCCTGCTCGTCGGGGTCGTCGGGGTTCTGCTTGGGCAGGTCGAAGCCCTGGGCGAGCAGGCCGGAGCCGATCTCCTTGCCGTCGGCCTTCACGATCGAGCCGTCGGCCCGGTCGGGGAAGGCGAGTTGGCTGATGCCGGTGACCAGCAGCGGGTAGGCGATGCCGAGGATCACGGTCATCACCAGCAGCATCCGCAGCGCGGTGAGGTGGGTGCGCAGGAAGGTGGGCATGTCTCGTTCTCCTCTCGTGTCAGCTCAGGCCGGGGACGAACTGGACGACCAGGTCGATCAGTTTGATGCCGAGGAACGGCACCACCAGACCGCCCAGGCCGTACACCCCGATGTTCCGGGAGAGCAGCGAACCGGCGTCGGACGGGCGGTACTTGACGCCACGCAGGGCCAGCGGGATGAGGCCGACGATGACCAGGGCGTTGAAGACGATGGCCGAGGTGATCGCGGAGGTCGGGCTGTGCAGGCCCATGATGTTGAGGTGGCTCAGGCCGGGGTACACGCCGGCGAACATCGCGGGGATGATCGCGAAGTACTTGGCCACGTCGTTGGCGATCGAGAAGGTCGTCAACGCGCCTCGGGTGATGAGCAGTTGCTTGCCGATCTCGACGATCTCGATCAGCTTGGTCGGGTTGGAGTCCAGGTCCACCATGTTGCCGGCCTCCTTGGCCGCCATGGTGCCGGTGTTCATCGCCACGCCGACGTCGGCCTGGGCGAGCGCGGGGGCGTCGTTGGTGCCGTCGCCGGTCATCGCGACCAGCTTGCCGCCCTCCTGCTCCTTCTTGATCAGGGCCATCTTGTCCTCGGGCGTGGCCTCCGCGAGGAAGTCGTCGACGCCCGCCTCCTCGGCGATCGCCCGGGCGGTCAGCGGGTTGTCACCGGTGATCATCACGGTCTTGATGCCCATCCGGCGGAGCTCCGCGAACCGCTCCCGCATGCCCTCCTTCACCACGTCCTTGAGGTGGATGACGCCGAGCACCCGGGGCGGGCGCTCCCCCTCGCGGTCGGCGACCACCAGCGGGGTGCCGCCGGCGGCGGAGATCCCGTCGACCAGCTGCGCCACCTCCGGGCCGACCGAACCGCCGTGCCCGGTCACCCAGTTGGCGACCGAGGCGGCCGCGCCCTTGCGGACCTGCCGGCCGTCGCCCTCCGGCAGGTCCACGCCGGACATCCGGGTCTGCGCCGTGAACGGCACCCACTCGGCGTGCGCCAACTCGCCCTGGGCGCGGGCCCGCAGGCCGTACCCGGTCTTGGCGAGCACCACGATGGAGCGGCCCTCCGGGGTCTCGTCGGCCAGCGAGGACAGCTGCGCGGCGTCCGCCAGCTCCTCGACGGTGACGCCCCCGGCGGGCCGGAACTCGGCGGCCTGCCGGTTGCCGAGCGTGATGGTGCCGGTCTTGTCGAGCAGCAGGGTGTTGACGTCGCCGGCGGCCTCCACGGCCCGGCCCGACATCGCCAGCACGTTGCGCTGCACCAGCCGGTCCATGCCGGCGATGCCGATCGCCGACAGCAGCGCGCCGATGGTGGTCGGGATCAGCGCGACGATCAGCGCCACCAGCACCACGGTGGGCTGCGGGGCGCCCGCGTAGGTCGCCATCGGCTGCAGGGTGACCACGGCGATCAGGAACACGATGGTCAGCGAGGCCAGCAGGATGTTCAGCGCGATCTCGTTCGGCGTCTTCTGCCGGGCCGCGCCCTCGACCAGGGCGATCATCCGGTCGATGAAGGTCTTGCCCGGCTCCGAGCCGATCCTGACCACGATCCGGTCGGACAGCACCTTGGTGCCGCCGGTCACCGCGGACCGGTCGCCGCCGGACTCGCGGATCACCGGCGCGGACTCGCCGGTGATCGCCGACTCGTCGACGCTGGCGATGCCCTCGACCACGTCGCCGTCGCCGGGGATCACCTGCCCGGCCTCGACCACCACGTGGTCGCCCAGCCGCAGCGCGGTGCCCGCGACCTCCTCCTCGGCGGACGAGGCCGGCCAGTCGACCAGCCGCCGGGCCGTCGCGTCGGACTTGGTGCGGCGCAGCGTGTCGGCCTGCGCCTTGCCGCGGCCCTCGGCGACCGCCTCCGCCAGGTTGGCGAACACCGTGGTCAGCCAGAGCCAGGCGGTGATCGCCCAGGCGAACACCGACGGGTCGGCGATCGCGGCGACGGTGGTGACCACCGAGCCGACCTCGACCACGAACATCACCGGGTTCTTCACCATCACCCGGGGGTCGAGCTTCTTCACCGCGTCGGGCAGCGAGGTGAGCAGCAGCTTCGGGTCGAGCAGGCCTGCCGCCGCCCGGTGCGGTACGGGTTCAAGGGTGGTGGACATCAGTGGAGACCTTCTGCGATCGGCCCGAGGGCCAGGGCCGGGAAGTAGGTGAGGCCGACGACGATCAGCACCACGCCGGAGAGCAGGCCGACGAACAGCGGCCGGTGGGTGGGCAGGGTGCCGGCGCTCGCCGGGACGGGCTGCTGCCGGGCCAGCGAACCGGCCAGCGCCAGCACGAACACCATCGGCAGGAACCGGCCGAACACCATCGCCAGGCCGAGCGCCGTGTCGTACCAGGCGGTGTTGACGGTGATGCCGGCGAACGCCGATCCGTTGTTGTTCGCGGCCGAGGTGAACGCGTACAGCACCTCGGAGAAGCCGTGCGGCCCGGAGTTGAGCATCCCGGCGCGCTCGCCGGGCAGGGCGATCGCGGTGCCGGCGCCGATCAGCACGAGGGCCGGCGTGGTGAGGATGTACAGCGAGGCGAACTTCATCTCCCGGCCGCCGAGCTTCTTGCCCAGGTACTCGGGGGTCCGGCCGACCATCAGGCCGGCCACGAACACCGCGACGACCGCCAGGATCAGCATGCCGTACAGGCCCGAGCCGGTACCGCCGGGAGCGATCTCGCCGAGCATCATGTTGAAGATCGTCAGCCCGCCGCCGAACGGCGAGTACGAGTCGTGGAAGGAGTTCACCGCGCCGGTCGAGGTGAGCGTGGTGGAGGCCGCGAACAGGCTGGACCCGGCGATGCCGAACCGCTGCTCCTTGCCTTCCATCGCCGCACCGGCCGCCTGCAGGGCGGTGCCGCCGTGCTGGTGCTCGAAGAAGGTGATCAGCGCCGCCGAGGCCACCCAGAACAGGCCCATCACCGCGACGATCGCGTAGCCCTGCCGGTGGTCGCCGACCATCCGGCCGAAGGTGCGCGGCAGCGAGAACGCGATCACCAGCAGCAGGAACACCTCCACCAGGTTGGTGAAGCCGGTCGGGTTCTCGAACGGGTGCGCCGAGTTGGCGTTGTAGAAGCCGCCGCCGTTGGTGCCGAGCAGCTTGATGACCTCCTGCGAAGCCACCGGGCCGCCGGGGACGGCCTGCTGACCGCCCGTCAACGTGGTCACCTCGTGGAAGCCGTGGAAGTTCTGCACCACGCCGTTCGCGGCCAGCACCAGCGCGAACACGATCGCGATCGGCAGCAGCAGGCGCAGCGAGATCCGGGTCAGGTCCACCCAGAAGTTGCCGACCCGGTCGGTGCGGTTGCGGGTGAACCCGCGGATCAGCGCCGCCACCACGGCGATGCCGACGGCCGCGGAGACGAAGTTCTGCACCGCCAGGCCCGCCATCTGCACCAGGTGGCCCATCGCGGACTCGCCGCTGTACGACTGCCAGTTGGTGTTGGTGGTGAACGAGATCGCGGTGTTCCAGGCCTGGTGCGCCTCCATCTCGGGCACCCCCAGGCTCAGCAGCAGGTGCGTCTGCAGCCGGATCAGCCCGTACAGGAACAGCACCGACAGCGCGGAGAACGCCAGCACCGACCGCAGGTACACCGGCCAGCGCTGGTCGGCGTCGCCGTCGACGCCGACCACCCGGTACAGGGCCCTCTCGGCTCTCAGGTGCTTCGAGGTGGTGAGCAGCCGCGCGATGTAGTCGCCGAGCGGCCGGTAGCAGAGGGCCAGCGCGCCGACCAGGGCTATCGCCTGGAGCCAGCCGGCAAGGGTGTCGCCCATGTCAGAACTTCTCCGGGTGGATCAGTGCGAGAACGAGGTAGCCGACCAGCGCGGCGGCGACGATGAGACCGACGAGGTTCTCCGCGGTCACAGCTTCTCCACCCCCCGCGCGATCAGGGCGATGACGGCGAACACGGCAACCGTGATGCCGACATGGATCAGATCCGACATGGCTCCACCAAGGTGGCTCGGGACAACGGCCTGCGTATCTCGCCGGCACAGTGAGCCAAGCAGCGCCGTCGCCCTCATCGACGCTTCCTGACGCCCCCCATACGGGTGGTCCCGCCCCCTTGACGCCTCCTTGACGCGCGCCCGGGGCGCGGGGGCTACGCGGCGAGCAGGTCGGCCAGGGCGGTGAGGGTCTCGCCGAGGGGCCGGTCGAGGCGGGTGGTGGCGAGGTCGTCGCCGCGGGTGGTGCCGCGGGTGATGATGGCGACCGGCTTGCCGGTCTTCGCGGCGTGGCGGACGAAACGCAGGCCGGACATGACGGCCAGTGAGGAGCCGAGGACGAGCAGGGCCTCGGCCTCGTCGACCAGGCGGTAGCAGTGGTCGACGCGGTCCCTGGGGACGCTCTCGCCGAAGAACACCACGTCGGGCTTGAGGACGCCGCCGCAGCGGGCGCAGTCGGCGACGGCGAAGGACTCCACCAGGTCGTCGGGGACTTCGACGTCGCCGTCCGGGTTGATGCGCGAACCGGCGTCGCGGAAGGCCGGGTTGAGCGCGGCGAGGCGCTCGTCCAGTTCGGTGCGGGGGCTGACGGCGGCGCAGCCGAGGCAGATCACCCGGTCGAGGCCGCCGTGCAGTTCGACGGCGTCGGCGGTGCCGGCGGCGCGGTGCAGGCCGTCCACGTTCTGGGTGATCACGGCGGAGATCCGGCCGCTGTCGCGCAGGCGGGCCACCGCGTAGTGGCCGGCGTTCGGGCGGGCGCCGGCGATCACGGCGCGGCCGGCGTGGCTGCGGGCCCAGTAGCGCCGGCGGGCCGGCTCCCCCGCCAGGAACTCCTGGTACGTCATCGGCGCCCGGTGCCGGCGGATCCCGTCCGGTCCGCGGTAGTCCGGGATGCCGGACTCGGTGGACAGCCCGGCCCCGCTCAGCACCGCCACGCCGCCCCCGCCCAGCAGGCGGGCCACGGCGGCCAGGCCGTCCTCGTGCGCAGTCATACCGTCCATTGTGGCCGCCCGGGCCGGCTCCGGGAGGAACGGGCATACGGCCCGGGCAGCGCCCCCACGCACCACCCGGACCGTTCCCGTGTGCGGCCGCCCCGGCCCCCACAGCCCGGACTGCCGCCGTCTTCAGTTGTACGTCGCCCTCACGGCCGGCGGGACAGCCGGGCCGTCAGTGCGGCGAGCAGGGCCGTGCCCGCGAACACCGCGAACTGCCGGGTCTCGAAGCCCCATCCCTGCCAACGCAGTTCGGCGTAGCGGTGTTCCGCGAAGCCGTTGTGGAACAGCCACGCCGCCAGGCCGATGACGGGTGCGGCCGGCAGCCGGGAGCGGGAGCCGAGCGCCCAGCACCCGGCCGCGAAGGCCGCCGTGCCGAACCAGCCGCCGCGCAGCTCCCCCACCAGGCCGAGCGCCGCGGTCAGCCCGGCCGCGCCGAGCAGCGCCGGCACGATGGACAGCCCGGCCGACGGGGCGGTCACTCCCGGCCGGTCCGCCGGCCGGCGTCGACCAGGTCGCGCAGCTCGCTGTCGAGGGCCCGGGCGGCGAACAGGTGGCCACTCAACTCATCGAGGGTGACGGCGAGTTCGGAGCGCGGCACGACCAGCACGGGCAGGCCGCCCGGCGCAGGCAGTACGCGGGGACGGACCCGCGCAGGCCGCGGTGCAGCCAGGAGCCGGACGGGCCGAGCACCAGCAGGTCGCCGGGCCGGTCGGCGGCGGCGAGCAGGCTCGGGGCGGTCCGGCCCCGGACGGTGCGGGCGGTGAGCGGAACGCCCGGGTCGGCGCCGCCGAACGCCTCCGCCATCGCCTCGGCGAGCGTCGTCGCGGCGGCCTCGCGGACCGCGGTCAGCAGCGGCGGGCACGGCGAGCGGCGGTGGCCGAACTCGCCGCTCGGCGGCTCCCACGCGTGCAGGGCCAGCACCTCGCCGCCCAGCCGCCGGGCCTCGGCCACCGCGCGGTGCACGGCCGCCAGGCTGCCGAGCGATCCGCTGACCCCGACCACGATCCGCGGCCGCTGCTCCATGACACGTCCTCCGTCCAGGTACTCGCGGGCTCCGGCCTTCCGGTCGCCGGGGCCCGCGCCACCCAGCAGACCGCACCCCGGCCCGCCCCCGGCCGTCCTTGACGCCCTCCTGACGCCGGGGCCCGGTTTCCGAACGCCGCCCTGACGCCCGCCCGCGCCGCCCGGGCGTTGACTGGAGGAGGACGAGGAGGTGGGTCATGGACCGCACTGCGGAGTCCCGGGTGGTGGTCGGCGTCGACGGTTCGGCGGCGAGCCTGGCGGCGCTGCGCCGGGCCGCCGTGGAGGCGGCGGCGCGCGGGGCCGTGCTGGTCCCGCTGTTCGCCGGGCGGACGCCGGACCGCACCGCCCGCCGGCTGCTGGACGGCGCGCTGCGCTCCGCATTCGGCGGCTGGCCGGGCGGGCTGGTGGTCCGCCCGACGGTGGCCGCCGGCCCGCCGGGACCGGCCCTGGTCGCCGCCGTCGCCGGGCCGGGCGACCTGCTGGTCCTCGGCGCCGCCGCCCGTCGGCACTGGCACCCGCACGGCGACCGCGCGGTGCGCCACTGCCGCGGCCACTGCCCCTGCCCGGTGCTCACCGTCACCGGCCGCGCGGGCACACCGAACCGTCAACTTGCCAATGATTAAAGCGAGTTGACTGCACGCTGCGGCACCGGTCAGCTTGGTTCCGGAAAGGCCCTCAGCACCTCCCCGGGAGCGACACGATGCACGCGACACTCTTCCGCCAGGTCCGCCCGTTCGGCGGTCCGGTCACCGATCTGGCCGCCGTGGACGGCGTCCTGGTGGCCGAGCTGCCGGAGGGCAGCAGTCCGGTGGTGGTGGAGGGCGGCGGCAGGATCGCGCTGCCGACACTGGTGGACGCGCACATCCACCCGGACAAGACGAGTTGGGGCGAGCCCTGGTACAGCCGCCGTCCGGCCGGCAGCCTGCCGGAGTACGTGGCGGGCGACGTCGAGCTGTACCACCACCTACGCAGCCCGATCGGCGAGCGCGCCCACCGCCTGCTGGCCCACGCGGTGACCCGCGGCACCCGCGCCGTCCGCGCGCACGTGGACGTCGCGCCCGCGTACGGCCTGGCCGGGGTGACGGGCCTGCGGGAGGCCGCCGAGCGGCTCGCCGGGAAGCTCGACGTGCAGTCGGTGGCGTTCCCGCAGCACGGGGTGCTGCGCACGCCGGGCGCGGCCGAGCTGCTCACCGAGGCGGCCCGCGAGCACTTGGTGGACGCGGTCGGCGGCATCGACCCGGCCGGCTTCGACGGCGGCAGCGCGGACGGCAGGGAGCAGCTGGACCTGCTGTTCGGGCTGGCCGAGCGGCACGGGGTACTGCTGGACGTCCACCTGCACGACCGGGGCGCGGCCGGCCTCGGCCCGCTGCGCGAGATCGCCGCGCGGACGGTCGCGGCGGGCCTGCAGGGCCGGGTGACGGTCAGCCACGTGTTCTGCCTGCCCGGGCTGACCGGCAGTGAACTCACCGCAGCGGCGAACCTGTTGGCGGCGGCGGGGATCGCGCTGACCACCGTCGCGCCGTCCGCGCACCAGGTGCTGCCGTTCCGTGCGCTGCAGGCCCGCGGCCTGCGGGTGGGCCTCGGCTCGGACGGGGTGCGGGATTCGTGGAGCCCGTTCGGCAACGCGGACATGCTGCACCGGGCGCACCTGCTGGGCTGGACCACCGACGCCCGCACCGACCGGGAGCTGACCGACTGCCTGGAGCTGGCCGCGCACGGCGGCGCCGACCTGCTCGGCCTGCCGAGGGCCGACCTGACGCCGGGCTCGCCCGCCGACTTCCTGCTGGTGGACGGCGAGTGCCCGCCCCAGGTGGTGGTCGACCTGCCGGAGCGCGAGCTGGTGGTGAAGGCTGGCCGGGTGGTCGCCGAACACGGAAAGCTGCTGGACTGACGCACGCCGAACCGGCGGTGACGGGCCGTCGGGGCCCGCCGCCGCCGGTCGGCGGGGCGCTCAGTCGCGTTCGACATCGACCTCGGTGAGCCGGGCGAACCGCTCCGGGTCGGTGCGCCGGATCCGCCGGGCGACCAGCCAGCCGGCCGCGCCGACCAGCGGCACCGGGACCAGCAGCAGCCAGTTCACCAGGCCCGAACGGCCGCTCAGCAGATCGAAGTTGAAGACCGCGAGCACGGTGAGCACGGCCAGTCCGGCGGCTGCCAGCAGCGGCGCCCAGACCACCCGGAACGCGGACAGCCCGCGCCGGTCCCTGCGGAAGAACGCGAACACCGCGACCGCCGCCAGGCCCTGCATCGCCATGATGCCGAGCACCCCGACGCTGTTCGACCAGAGCAGCACCACCAGGTACGGGTCGACGGCGAGCACCGCGCCCAGGCCCACCACCAGCGCGTTGAACGCGGACTGCACGAGCACTGCCTGCCCCGGCGAGCCGGTGCGCGGCGACACCCGGCCCAGGCCGCGCGGCAGCAGACCCTCCCGGCCCAGCGCGTACAGGTAGCGGGCGGCCGCGTTGTGGAAGGCCAGCGCGGAGGCGAACGCCGAGACGATGATCAGCACGTGCATGGTGTCGGACAGCCACAGGCCGACGAACCGCTCGGCGGCCCGGAAGGTCAGGTCCGGTCCGCCGTCCGCGCGGGCCTGCGCCACGGCCAGGTCGGTGCCGTACGCGCCCATCACGATCCAGGTGCCGAGCGCGTAGAAGACGGCCAGGAAGCCGATCGCGACGAAGGTCGCCCGGGGCACGGTGCGGGCCGGGTCGCGGGCCTCCTCGGCGTAGATCGCGGTCGCCTCGAAGCCGGTGAACGCGCCTATCACCAGCACGAACATGCCGGCCACCCCGGCCTGGGTGAGCAGCGACGGGTCGAAGGACACCGGGTCGAGCGCGGCCGTCCCCCGGTCGGCCAGCACCCCGCCCTCCATCACCAGCAGCGACAGCACCTCCAGCACCAGCGCCACGCCGAGCACCTTCGCGGACAGCGTGACCTTCAGCCAGCCGAGCACGCCGACCACCGCCACGCACGCCCCGGAGAGCAGCCACCACGGCACGTGCGCGCCGGTCCGCTGCTCGATGTGCCCGGCCGCGAAGTACCCGAACGCGGCGGCCACGCCCGGGGTGATCAGGTTGTAACTGACCACTGCCACATAGGCGGTGACCACGCCGAGGGTCCGCCCCAGCCCGCGCGCCACGTACGCGTAGAACGCGCCCGCGTTGCGCACGTACCGGCTCATCGCGGTGAACCCGGCGGCGAACAGCACCAGCAGCGCGCCGGAGATCAGGTACGCGGCCGGCGCGGACGCCCCGCCGACGCCGATCGCGAACGGCGCGATGCCGGCCAGCACGGTCAGCGGCGCGGCCGCGGCGACCACGAAGAACACCAGGTCGGTGGTGCCGATCAGGCCCTTGGCCAGCTGCCCGGGCGGCTCGGCGGCCGGTGCGGGCGGACTGTCGGTGGGGGTGGAGACGGTGGTCATGGTGGGGGTCCTTCCGAACACGGGGCGGTACGGGGGGAGTTCGGGTGTGTCAGCGGGCGAGCCGGTCGAGCACCGGGCGGCCGCGGTGCAGCACCAGCAGCCGTTCGGGGTGAGCCGCGACCGCCTCCGGCACGGAGTGGGCGGCCACCGCGACCAGGTCCGCGCGTCCCCCGACGGCGATCCCGTAGTCGGCCAGCCCGAGCGCCCGGGCGGCGTGCGCGGTGGCCAGGTCGGCGGCCAGCCGCAGGTCCTGATCGGTCATCAGGTCGCCCTGCAGCCCGATGATCGTGGCCCGCTCCAGCATGTCGCCGGTGCCGTACGGCCACCACGCGTCGCGGATGTTGTCCGAGCCGGCGAAGACCAGCACCCCCAGCTCGTGCAGGCGCTTGACCGGCGGCATCGACCGGGCCGGGCCGTTGGTCATCACGGCCACTCCGGCGTCCGCCAACGCCGCTGCGGTGGCTTCGAGTTCGCGGTCGTCGAGCTGCCCGAGGCAGTACGCGTGGCTGACCGCGACCCGGCCGGCCAGGCCCAGTGCGGCGGTCCGGCCGGCGATCGCCCGCAGCTGCGCCGCGCCGGGAGCGCCGCCGTCGTGCAGGTGGATGTCGATGCCCGCGCCGTGCCGCTCGGCGAGGCCGAAGACCACGTCGAGCTGGCCGTCCACGTCGCAGTCGAAGCCGAACGGGTCGAGTCCGCCGATCAGTTCGGCGCCCTCCCGGAGCGCGGCGTCCAGCAGCCCGGCCACGGCGGGCTCGGCGACCACGCCGCTCTGCGGGAAGGCGACCAGCTGGACGTCGATCAGCTCGCGGACCCGTTCGCGGGCCTCCAGCACGGCGTGCAGGTGGTCGAGGCCGGTGTCCGGGTCGACGTCCACGTGCGAGCGGACGTGGCCGGTGCCGAGCGCGGCCATCCGGCGGGCCAGCGCCTCCGCGCGGTCCACCACCGGGAGCAGCTCGGCGACCTCGCGGCGCAGCCGCCGCTCGGAGGCGATCTGGGCGCGCAGGTCGGCGGTCTCGCGGTGCGGCTGCCAGGGGGCGCCGAGGAAGGTCTTGTCGAGGTGCGCGTGACCGTCGACCAGGGCGGGCAGCAGCAGCGCGCCGTCCAGGTTGCGCCCGTCCGGGCCGGCGGGCGTGCGTTCGCGGCCGGGCGGGACGGGCGTGATCGCCGCGATCCGGTCCCCGTCGATCCGCAGGTCCGCGCGGGTGCCGTCGGCCAGGGCGGCGTCCAGCAGCAGCTGCGGGGCGGGGGTCGGAGGGGTCGTCACGGGGGCCTCCTCGGCTCGGCGAAGGGGATGCGGGCGGGGCGGCCGGGCACCGGTCGGGGCCGCTGGGCGGCCAAGCTATCCGGTATACCGAATACCGGACAAGGGGGTGGCCGGGAACGATCTGGAATGATCTGATCCTCAGACCGCTCGGCCCGCCCGCTTCCGCCTGGAGCCCCCGATGCCCGACACCCTCGGCGACACCCACCAGTCGCTGGCGGACCTCGTCTACCTCCGGTTGCGCGAGCGGATCATCGAGGGCGAGTACCCCGCCGGACAGCGCCTGGTGGAGCGCGAGCTCGCCGAGGGCCTGGGCGTCTCCCGGATCCCGCTGCGGGAGGCCATGCAGCGCCTGGAACGCGAGGGCTTCCTCACCGCCCAGGCCCGCCGCGGCGCGGTGGTCGCCGACTTCGGACCCGAGGAGGCCGAGCACTTCTTCGCCGTCCGCGAGTCGCTGGAGGCGCTCGCCGCCAGCCTCGCCGCCCAGCACGCCACCGCCGCCGGCGTCCGCGGCCTGGAACGCCTGCTCGCCCGCACCCGCAAGGCCGCCGAGGCCGGCCGGCTGCGCGAGACCGTCAGCCTGAACGCCGACTTCCACCGCGAGATCGTCGAGCTCTCCGGCAACCCGCTGCTGCGCGACATGATGGCCCCGCTCGACGGCCGCCTGCGCCGCCTGTTCCGCCTCACCTCGGACGCCGAGACCAGCCTCCCGATGTGCACCGAGCACCAGCAGCTGCTCGACGCCATCAAGGCCCGCGATCCGGAGACCGCCGCCGCACTCGCCCGCCACCACGTCGCCGGCACCCGGGCGTTCGCCCTCCAGGCCCTCGGTCGCTGACCCTCCGACAGGCCCGGTCGCTGACCCTCCGACAGGCCGGGGCGGCGACACGCCGTCGGACCGGCGCGGTCGCCCCGGTCACCCGAAGTGCGCGAATGGCCGCGTAGGCGGCACCCCAGCACACCCCCTCCTCATATGATCGGAGCGACATGCGTCATCCTTGGTGGTGAGTAGCACTGCCCATGACACCAGCAGGAGGAAGCTCGTGGACGACGTTCTGCGGCGCGCCGCGCTGTTCGCGGCACTCGACGACGACCAGGCTGCCGAGCTCCGCGCTTCCATGACCGAGGTGACGCTCGCCCGCGGCGAGTCGCTGTTCCACGAGGGCGACCCGGGCGACCGGCTGTACGTCGTGGTCGAGGGCAAGGTCAAGCTGCACCGCGCCTCGCCGGACGGCCGCGAGAACATGCTCGCCGTGCTCGGCCCCTCCGAGATGATCGGCGAGCTCTCGCTGTTCGACCCGGGCCCGCGCACCGCCACCGCCACCGCCCTCACCGAGGTCAAGCTCCTCGGCCTCGGCCACGGCGACCTGCTCCCGCTGCTGCACGCCCGCCCCGAGGTCTCCATCGCGCTGCTCCGGGCGATCGCCCGCCGCCTGCGCCGCACCAACGACGTGATGTCCGACCTGGTCTTCTCCGACGTGCCCGGCCGCGTCGCCAAGGCCCTGCTCGACCTCTCCCGTCGCTTCGGCGTGCAGTCCGACGAGGGCATCCACGTCGCGCACGACCTCACCCAGGAGGAGCTGGCCCAGCTGGTCGGTGCCTCCCGCGAGACGGTCAACAAGGCGCTCGCCGACTTCGCCGGCCGCGGCTGGCTGAAGCTGGAGGCCCGCGCCGTGGTGCTGCTGGACGTCGAGCGGCTGTCGCGTCGCTCCCGCTGAGCCGGCTTCCGAGGTCGCGCCCACGTGCACACCGGTGCACGGGGCGCGATCTCCGTTTTCCGGCCCGGTTCCGTTTCGCGGGCCGGCTCAGATCAGGCCGTGCTCTTCCAGGTACGTGAGCTGGGCCCGCACCGACAGCTCGGCGGCCGGCCAGAGCGCGCGGTCCACGTCGGCGTAGACCCGGGCGACCACCTCGGGGGCGGTGCGGCAGCCGGCCTCGACGGCGGTCTCGACCTGGGCGAGGCGGCCGGCCCGGTGGGCGAGGTAGTAGTCGACGGCGCCGAGGGCGTCCGCGAGGACCGGGCCGTGGCCCGGCAGGACGGTGCGGACGCCGTGCTCCGCGGCCATCGCGTGCAGGCGGCGCAGCGAGGCCAGGTAGTCGCCGAGGCGGCCGTCGGGGTGGGCGACCATGGTGGTGCCGCGGCCGAGGACGGTGTCGCCGGTGAGGATCGCGCCGTCGGCGGGCAGGTGGAAGGTCAGCGAGTCGGAGGTGTGCCCGGGGGTGGCGACCACCCGCAGGTCGAGGCCGCCGATCTCCAGCCACTGGCCGCCGTGCAGCCCCTCGTCGCCGAGTCGCAGCGCCGGGTCGAGGGCGCGGACGGCGGTGCCGGTGAGCTCGGCGAAGCGGACGGCGCCCTCGGCGTGGTCGGCGTGGCCGTGGGTGAGCAGGGTGAGGGCGATCCGCTTGCCCTGCTGTTCGGCGATGCTGACGACCCGTCGCAGGTGGGTCTCGTCGAGCGGGCCGGGGTCGACGACCACGGCCAGGTCGGAGCCGGGCTCGGACAGCAGCCAGGTGTTGGTGCCGTCCAGCGTCATCGGGGACGGGTTGGGGGCGAGCACGCACTGGGCGCGCGGGGTGGCGGCCCCGCCGACGGCGTCGGCGGGGTCGCCCGGAAGCAGACCGCTCACGCGGCGTCCGCCTCGGCCCGACTGAGTCGTCGCAGCGGGAGCGGCCGCACCAGCGCCCGGCCGGGCAGCTCACGGACCAGCAGGCGGGCGCCGGCCGCGGGCAGGGGTGCGGCGTCGCAGGCGGCGGCGCGGGGGGTGACGGTGCGGGCGGGCATGGCCGAGGTCCGGCGAGCCACGTCGTTGTGGGTCATCGGAGGTCTCCTTCCGGGGTGTTCTCAGTCGGTGCTGTCGCAGGGCAAAGCCACTGGTCGGCGCGGCGGTCGCCGTGCTTCCCGGGGGAAGGTTCTCACGCCGGGAACACGCCGTCGACAGTCAGTTCGTCATACCCGGGCCAGCGGACCGTCATGCGGTCGCCGAGGACCTCGGCCCGGCCCAGCACCGGGGTGACCTTGCGGTCCGCGGCGGCGGCCAGCGCGTCGGAGGCGGCCCGGACCTGAGACAGTTCGCGCAGCACCGTGACGGTCGGCGGCATCATGCCGAGCCGGCCCTCGTGGAAGCCGGCCACCGCGTCGGCGGGCGTCATCCAGGCGACCCGGTCGGCCTCGCCGACGGTGTCCGCGGCGGCCTGGCCGGCGGGCAGCGCGGCGACGAAGAACCAGGTGTCGAAGCGGCGTTCCTCGAACTCCGGGGTGACCCAGCGCGCCCAGGCGGCCAGCAGGTCGCTGCGCAGCACCAACCGGTGGCGCGTCAGGAACTCGGCCAGGGACAGTTCGTGGGACTCCAGCGCGTCCCGCTCGGCCGCCCAGTCGCCGGGTTCGACCAGCGTGCGGTCGTCGGGGCCGGCCAGCAGCACGCCGGCCTCTTCGAAGGTCTCCCGGACGGCGGCGCAGACCACGGCGCAGGCGGTCGGCTCGTCCACGCCCAGCCGCTCCGCCCACTCCTCGGTGGTCGGGCCGGCCCACGGCGGGCGCACCTCGCGGTCGCGGGGGTCGACGCCGCCGCCGGGGTAGGCGTACATGCCGCCGGCGAAGGCCATCGTGGTGCGCCGGCGCAGCAGGTACGCCTCGGGGCCGGCGGCGCCGTCGCGCAGCAGCACGACGGTGGCGGCGGGCCGGGGCGCGGCGGGGGTGAGCTCCCCGGTGGCCAGGGCGCGGATTCGGGCGGGCCAGGACGGCGGCATCTCGGGCATGTTCACGGATGTTAACCGCCGTTGCGCTGCACCGGAACCACCTCCCGGACAGCACGAAGGGCCCGCCGCCGCGGTCGCGGCGACGGGCCCGGAGTCGTCGCGTCAGTCGCGGACGCGGACCATCATCTCGACCTCGACCGGCGCGTCCAGCGGCAGCACCGCGACGCCGACGGCGCTGCGGGCGTGCACGCCCTTGTCGCCGAAGACCTCGCCCAGCAGTTCGCTGGTGCCGTTGACGACGCCGGGCTGGCCGGTGAAGTCGGGGGCGGAGGCGACGAAGCCGACCACCTTGACGACCTGCTCGACCTTGTCCAGGTCGCCGACCACGGACTTGATCGCGGCCAGCGCGTTCAGCGCGCAGATCCGGGCGAGGTCCTTGGCCTCCTCGGCGGTGACCTCGGCGCCGACCTTGCCGGTCAGCTGGAGCTTCCCGCCGACCATCGGCAGCTGCCCGGAGGTCATCACATAGTGACCGGTGCGCAGCGCGGGGACGTACGCGGCGACCGGGGCCGCCACCTCGGGCAGGGTCAGCCCGAGCTCGGCGAGCTTCTGCTCGACCTGGCCCATGACTACTCCTTCTCCCGCTTCAGGTACGCGACCAGCTGCTCCGGGTTCGGCCCGGGGACGACCTGGACGAGCTCCCAGCCGTCCTGGCCCCAGGTGTCGAGGATCTGCTTGGTGGCGTGCACGAGAAGCGGCACGGTGACGTATTCCCACTTGGTCATGGGGTGACTCTAGCCGCCCCGGCCGGTGTGAGGTGGGACACAAAGGGGGCATCATTCGCCGGGGCGACCGGGATGCTCCCGTCATCCGGAGCGCTCGCTCGTTACCCTCGCGGTGAGGGATGCCCGCGGGGATCCCGGCAGGAGGAGTGCCCCGGCAGTGCTCCTGCAGGCAGCAGCAGGCGGCGACGGACGGAGAGCGGGCGTGGCGGGCAGCAGCGGTACGGCGGGGCCGACCGGGCAGGCGTCGCCGCGGGAGCCGGACTGGGAGGGCGTCAGGCTGCACGTGGTCAGCGGCAAGGGCGGCACCGGCAAGACCACCCTGGCCGCGGCCCTCGCGCTGGCGCTGGCCGCCGACGGCAGGCGCACCCTGCTGATCGAGGTGGAGGGCCGGCAGGGCATCGCCGAGCTGTTCCAGATCGCGGCGCTGCCGTACGAGGAGCGCCGGGTGGCGACCGTGACGCCCGCTCAGCTGGGGCTGCCGGGCAGCGGGCACGGCGAGGTGCACGCGCTGGCGATCGACACCGAGCAGGCGCTGCTGGAGTACCTGGAGATGTTCTACAAGCTGGGCCGGGCCGGGAAGGCCCTGCAGAAGGTCGGCTTCGTGGACTTCGCCACCACCGTCGCCCCGGGCGTGCGTGACGTGCTGCTCACCGGCAAGGCCTGCGAGGCGTCCCGCCGCAAGGGCCCGGACGGCCGGCTGCGCTACGACGCGGTGGTGATGGACGCCCCGCCGACCGGTCGGCTCACCCGCTTCCTGAACGTCAACTCCGAGGTGGCGGGCCTGGCCAGGTTCGGCCCGATCCACTCCCAGGCGCAGGCCGTGATGCGGGTGCTGCGCTCGCCGGAGACGGCGGTGCACTTCACGACGCTGCTGGAGGAGATGCCGGTGCAGGAGACGGTGGACGGGATCGCCGACCTGCGCGAGGCCGGGCTGCCGGTCGGCGGCGTCCTGGTGAACATGGTGCGCCCGCCGATACTGGACGCGGCGGCGGTGGCGGCCGCCGACGGCGACCACCGGGAGGACGTGGCGCTGGCGCTCGGCGAGGCCGGCCTCGGCGGCCGCTCGCGCAAGCCGGAGACCGTCCGGGCCGCCGTGGAACCGCTCCTCGACCCGCTGCTGGAGCAGGCCAGGGAGCACGCCGAACGGGTCGAGCTGGAACGCACCCAGCGCATCGACCTCCAGCAACTGCGGCTTCCCACCTACGAGTTGCCACTACTGGGCGAGGGCGTGGACCTGGCCGGCCTGTACCGGCTGGCAGGCGAACTGAAGCGGCAGGGGGCGGCATGACCGGGCTGGACATCGACACCCTGATCGACGACCCGGCGACCCGGATCCTGGTCTGCTGCGGCTCCGGCGGCGTCGGCAAGACCACCACCGCCGCGGCGATCGGCCTGCGGGCCGCCGAACGCGGCCGCCGCGTCGTGGTGCTGACCATCGACCCGGCCCGCCGGCTCGCCCAGTCGATGGGCCTGACCGAGCTCGACAACACCCCGCGCGTGGTCAAGGGCACCCGCGGGGAGGGCGAACTCCAGGCAATGATGCTGGACATGAAGCGGACCTTCGACGAGGTCGTGCTCGCCCACGCCGAACCCGAGCGGGCCAAGGCGATCATGGAGAACCCGTTCTACCAGTCGCTGTCGGCCGGCTTCGCGGGAACCCAGGAGTACATGGCGATGGAGAAGCTGGGCCAGCTCCGCGCCGAGGACCGCTGGGACCTGATCGTGGTCGACACCCCGCCGTCCCGCTCCGCGCTGGACTTCCTGGACGCGCCGAGCCGCCTCGGGTCCTTCCTGGACGGCAAGGTGATCCGGCTGCTCACGGCCCCCGCCAAGGTCGGCGGCCGGTCCGCGATGAAGTTCCTGAACGTCGGCATGGGGCTGATCACCGGCACCCTCGGCAAGATCTTCGGCGCCCAACTCCTCACCGACGTGCAGACGTTCGTCTCCGCGATGGACTCGATGTTCGGCGGCTTCCGGGAACGCGCCGACCGCACCTACCAGTTGCTCAAGGCCGAGGGCACCGCGTTCCTGGTGGTCGCCGCGCCCGAACGGGACGCGCTGCGCGAGGCCGCGTACTTCGTCGACCGGCTCGCCGCCGACGCCATGCCGCTGGCCGGCCTGGTGCTCAACCGGGTGCACGCCTCCGGCGCCCCGCAGCTCACCGCCGAACGCGCACTGGCCGCCGCCGAGGCCCTGGAGGAGAACGGCACCGCCACCGCCACCGTCGAGGCCGAGACCCTGGCGGCCGGACTGCTGCGGCTGCACGCCGAACGCATGCAGGTCATGGCGAGGGAGCGCCGCACCCGCGACCGCTTCGCCTCGGTCTACCCGGACGTGCCGATCGTCGAAGTGGCGGCCCTGCCCGGAGACGTCCACGACCTGGACGGACTGCGGGCCATTGGCGAACGCCTCGGCTCCCCCGCCGAGTGAGCCGACAGCCCACCGCACCAACCCGCCTGACGGACCGTCACTCCGCCTGACGGGCCGTCAACCCGTCCGGCGGCAGCCGCCGCGCCCGCGGAACACCGGCCGGCCGGGCGCCCGAGCGCCCGGCCCGGTCAGCCCGCCTGCGCGTAGTCCCGGAGGACCACTCCGGTGGCCAGCGACTCCTCGTACTCGGTGCGTGCGGTCTCCAGCAGCCTGCGCCAGGACCCCACGGTCGGTCGCCGCCGCAGCAGCGCCCGACGCTCGCGTTCCGTCATTCCGCCCCAGACGCCGAACTCGACACGGTTGTCGAGTGCGTCCGCGAGGCACTCGGTGCGCACGGGACACCCGCTGCACACCGCCTTGGCGCGGTTCTGCGCCGCCCCCTGCACGAACAGTTCATCCGGATCGCTCGTGCGGCACGCGGCCTGCGCGCTCCAGTCGTCCACCCAGCCCATTCCGGCGCCGTCCTCTCCCGATTCGGGGCTCCCCCACGGCGGCAACGGCATATTCACCGTTGCCAGTTGAGGACGTTACGGAAGAACGACACAACGCAACAGCCCCTGTCGGCCCAATCTCGAATGACCCGATCGGACTATGGGTGTCCGACAGCTCACTCGTTGGAGTGACTGCAGGTCGCAGGGCTTGCGGGGGTCGATTGGTGCGTTTTCGTCACGGTGCGCGACAGCCGCCCGCCGCGCGGCTCTCCGAAATCGGTGCACAATGCCCCGAATCGGACAAAGCTCATCACTCACAAGAGTGATGATGATGAACGGAGCGAAGCTGTCGCAGTTCTGTGACAAGCGTAGGCGAACACCTGCCCCCCTGTACGGGATTCCGCAACGTAGGGTTCTCCCCATGGCACCTACGCGATCCACGGGCTCCGCACTGGACAAGGCAGGGCTCGGCGTCAAGTTCCTGGGCAGCGCCGTGCTCGCCGGCATTCTGGTCGCCGGAATGGCCCTGCCGGCCGTCGGCGCGTTCGGTCTGACCGCCAAGGACACCGCCGAGTCGTTCGACAACATCCCGGACGACTTCAAGACGCCGACCCTCTCCCAGGCGTCGATGATCTACGACGCCAAGGGCGGCCTGATCGCCAAGGTGTACGACCGCGACCGCACCATCCTCACCGCCGACCAGATGGCCCCGGTGATGCGCCACGCCCAGGTCGACATCGAGGACGCCCGCTTCTACGAGCACGGCGCCGTCGACCTCAAGGGCGTGCTGCGCGCGGCCACCAAGAACGCCGAGTCCGGCACCACCGCCCAGGGCGCGTCGACGCTCACCCAGCAGTACGTGAAGAACGTCTTCGTCGAGCAGGCCGGCGACGACCAGCAGGCCTTCCTCGAAGCCACCAAGAAGAGCATGGGTCGCAAGATCCAGGAGCTCAAGTACGCCATCAAGCTGGAGGAGGACCTGAGCAAGGATCAGATCCTCACCAACTACCTGAACATCACGTTCTACGGCCACCAGGCGTACGGCATCGAGGCCGCCTCCAACCGCTACTTCAGCAAGAGCGCCAAGGACCTCACCATCCCGGAGGCCGCGATGCTGGCCGGCCTGGTGCAGAACCCCTCGGCGTACGACCCGGTCACCCACCCGCAGGCGGCGCAGACCCGCCGCAACACGGTGATCAACAAGCTGCTGGAGTTCAAGCACATCTCGCCGGACGAGGCGAAGGCCGCGCTCGCCGCCCCGCTCGGCATCAAGTACTCCGAGCCGCAGAACGGCTGCATCACCGCGCAGAACGGCATGGGCTTCTTCTGCGACTACGTGCGCCACGTGATCAAGCAGGACCCGGTGTTCGGCAAGACCGCCGCCGAACGGCAGAAGGTCTGGTCGCAGGGTGGTCTGAAGATCAACACCACCATCGACCCGGACAAGCAGAAGGACATGTACAACGCGGTGACCAAGAAGGTCAACGTGAACGACAAGGTCTCCGCCGCCGGCACCATGGTCAAGCCCGGCACCGGCGAGATCCTGGCGATGGCCCAGACCCGCCCGTACGGCCTGGACGAGTCCAAGAAGCAGACCGTCCTCAACCTGAACGTCGGCGCGGCGATGGGCGGCGGCAACGGCTTCTCCCCCGGCTCGACCTTCAAGCCGATCCTGGCCGCGGCCGCGCTGGAGAACGGGGTGCCGATCACCCAGGAACTCCCCTCGCCGTTCAAGATGGAGTACCCCAAGGTCTCCACCTGCCAGGGCATGTGGAACGACACCAGCAAGCCCACCGTGCAGAACGAGGCGGAGAAGGAGTACGGCCCCTACAGCATGCAGATCGCCATGCAGAAGTCGGTCAACACCTACTTCGTGCAGCTGGAGCAGCAGACCGGCCTCTGCCCGATGAAGCAGATGGCCGACAAGCTCGGCGTCGGCACGCTGGCCAACGGCAAGGCGCTGCAGGAGGTCCCCTCCATGGTGCTCGGCACCCAGGAGGTCAGCCCGCTGCAGATGGCCTCGGTCTACGCCTCCTTCGCCGCCCGCGGCGTGTACTGCTCCCCGGTGGCGCTGACCTCCGTGATCGGCACCGACGGCAAGAAGCTCGACGTGCCGAAGGCCAACTGCAACCAGGCGATGTCCCAGTCCACCGCGGACGGCGTCAACACCCTGCTGCTCGGCGTGACCGAGAAGGGCACCGGCTCCTCCCTCGGCCTCGACGACGGCCGCCCGATCGCCGGCAAGACCGGCACCACCGACGAGCGGTACGCGGCCTGGTTCACCGGCTACACCCCCGAGCTCTCCACCTCGGTCTGGCTCGGCGGCGTCGGCGGCAACGTCTCGATGAAGAACATCACCATCGGCGGCAAGTACTTCTCCTCCGTCTTCGGCGCCGACGGCCCCGGCCCGATCTGGCAGATGGCCATGAACGACGCCCTGGACGGCACCCCGGTGACCCGCTTCCAGACCGTCGACATCCCGGTCCCGCAGCAGCCCACCCCGCCGCCCACCGACCCGGGCCCCCCGTCCGGCGACAACGCCCAGGGCGGCAACGGCTGGCCCGCCGGCGGCCTCACCACCGGCGGCATCTCCTGGCCGCCCAACCCCGGCGGCGGCAACTCCGGCAAGCCCGGCCACCGCTAGGCCCTCCCGGCAGCAACGACGGAGCCGCCCTCCCGGAGATCATCTCCGGGAGGGCGGCTCCTTCAGTTCCCCGGCCGCTGCCGCGGCCCTTCCGTACGCCTGAGCAGGTGTACGCCTGCTCAGCCGTACGCCTGCTCAGCCGTACGTCTGCTCAGCCGTACGCCCTCAGCCGGCCAGGGCGGCCTTCACCGCGGCGGCCACCCGGCCGCCCTCCGCCTTGCCCTCGACCTGCGGACGCACCAGCTTCATCACGGCGCCCATGCCCTGCGGACCGCTCGCCCCGGACTCCGCCACCGCGGCGGCCACGATCCCGGCCAGCTCCTCGTCCGTCAGCTGCTTCGGCAGGTAGGCCTCCAGCACCTCGCCCTCGGCCCGCTCGCGGGCCGCCTGCTCGGTACGGCCGGCACCCTCGAACGCGTCCGCGGCCTCGCGCCGCTTCTTCGCCTCCTTGCCGATCACCTGCAGCACCTCGGCGTCGGACAGCTCGCGCTTCTGCTTGCCCGCCACCTCGGCGCTCGTCACCGAGGCCAACGTCAGCCGGAGAGTGGACGAGCGGAGCTCGTCCCGTGCCTTGATGGCAGCCGTCAGGTCCTCGTGCAGCTGCTCCTTGAGCGTCGTCATGCCGCCGATTCTGACACCTGTCCGGGCCCGACGCCGCCCCTTTACCTGCCGGTTCGTGCTGACGACCCGTCATCCCCCGTCGACCCCCGGGTGCTTGTCCGGCTTTTCGAACGGTCTGCGACCATGGACCGATGCGACCGCTGTACTCCGTCCCGCTCGGTGTCGCCGCCACCGGCGCCGCCTGTCTCGTCTACGCCGCCGGGTACGAGGTCCGCTCGTTCCGGCTTCGCCGCGTCGAGGTCCCGGTCCTGCCCGCCGGCGCGCGGCCGATCCGGATCCTCCAGGTGTCCGACATCCACATGGTCACCGGACAGGCCAAGAAGCAGCGCTGGCTGCAGAGCCTCGCCGGACTCCGGCCCGACCTGGTCGTCAACACCGGCGACAACCTCTCCGACCCGCTCGGCGTGCCCGCCACGCTCGACGCGCTCGGCCCGCTGATGGACTTCCCCGGCGTCTACGTCTTCGGCTCCAACGACTACTACGGGCCCGCCCGCAAGTCGCCCACCCGCTACCTCAAGGCCCTGCGCAGCGGGGTCCACGGCCTCAACAACCCCGACGGCTCCGGCCGACGCGGCATCACCGGCGCCGTCCACAACCCGTGGCAGAAACTCCGCGACGGCTTCGACGCGGCCGGCTGGCTCGACCTCACCAACACCCGCGGCCGGCTCTCCGTCGCCGGCCTCGACATCGAGTTCACCGGACTAGACGACCCGCACATCCGCCGCGACGACTACAGCGCGGTGGCCGGCGGCCCCTCCCCCGACGCCGACCTCTCCCTCGCCGTCGTCCACGCCCCGTACCTGCGCGTCCTCGACGCCTTCACCGCCGACGGCTACCCGCTGATCCTCGCCGGCCACACCCACGGCGGCCAGCTCTGCATCCCCTTCTACGGCGCCCTGGTCACCAACTGCGACCTCGACACCGACCGGGTCAAGGGCCTCTCCACCCACACCGCCGCCGGCCACCGCTCCCACCTCCACGTCTCCGCCGGCTGCGGCACCAACCGCTACACCCCCGTCCGCTTCGCCTGCCCCCCCGAAGCCACCCTCCTCACCCTCACCCCCGCCCCTCGCTGACCAGCCCCTAAACCGGATTTCGTGTCTGGCCCCACCTCCTGTAGAGTTCTACTCGTTGCGCCGGACACGGAAGGCAACAAAGCAGGACCGGGGTATAGCGCAGCTTGGTAGCGCGCTTCGTTCGGGACGAAGAGGCCGTGGGTTCAAATCCCGCTACCCCGACTTCGTAACACCAGCTCAGGGCCGGTGACTCGCAAGAGTCACCGGCCCTGGCTGCTTCTCCCAGCCCTCTGGGGAGAATGCTTGGAGAAAGCCGCCGGATAACTGGCTTACCGGGCCGACGGCCAAGGCTCCCTCAGCAGCACGTCGAGCCACATCCGGGTGAGGCGAGTCGTCCTCGTGCCCCATCCGCTCGTCCTTGAGTATCACCGGTGTCCGCAGCTCGTCCATCATCGTCTTGTGCGGGTGCCGGGTTTCAGGCCGCGCGCGATCATGGCACGCCTGAGCGCGGACGGCAGCCCCATCCCGTGGGCAGGAACGCCGGGTCAGGAGTCGGCCAGCCTCAGCGCCCCAGACGCGCCTCCTCCGGGTAGCAGCCGGTAGCTGCCGGATGAAACAGCCTCGTGGCAAACCTGTGCCTTTGGCGGCACGGTCAGGCAAGCAGGCCGGCCAGTCCACGCCGTCAGTCGGCTTCGCCCATCCCTTCTGAGGGATCCGCTACTTCTGCTGCCTCCCAAAGGCAAATTGGTGGTTCAAACTGGGCTCGATTTCCACGCCAATCACGCCAACCGATCTTGGTTCGGGGAGGTTGACGATCCGACGCAGCAGCGCCTCCCGGCGAAGGCGGCCGCCATCCCTGTTGGAGCATCAGAGACGGCGGCCGGCTGAGTTGTCTGGTTGAACGGCTAGGTTGTGCACCGGGCGGGCTTGGCCCATGGCGGATGCGCGCGGACCGGTTGGACTGGGGATGGGGTACGGGGCAATGGGTGCATGGCTGGTTCTGGCAGTAGGGGACGACCGCTCGCACGGTGGCAACGATGGGTACGACGACGAGCCGTCGCAGCACTACAGCTGGGACAGCACCGTCCCAAACCATGCGAACATGCAGGTCGGCGATGTGATCGCGCTCTGGGACAAGAAGGCCTTGCTGGGGGTGTCGGTGATCGAGGAGATCGCCCGGGAGCAGGCTGAGAAGGACGTCTACACCTGCCCGCACTGTGGGAAGGCCAGCTTCAAGCCCCGCAAAACCAAGAAGCCGGAGTATTTGTGCTTCGACTGCAAGGCCGAGTTCGACGTCCCTGTCACCAACCGCAGAGCGGTAACGACCTACCGGTCCCGGCACGATGCCGCGTGGACCGACATGGCCGGTCTGCTGCCCGGCCAGCAGCTCCGCGCACTGTGCGACAGCCCCAAGTCCCAGAACAGCCTGCGCCCGCTCCAGTGGGACAGGCTCCGGACGGCTATCGAGACAACTGGCGAGAGCACCGTGCGTATCGTCGACGCCGCCCAGAAGACCTTCCAAGACGAACGCCACAGGGCGGCGGCGAACGAGAAGGGCTTCCACGGCGACCGACCGATCAAGGGCGGGCATCGTACTGTTACCGTCCGGGCCAGGCTCGGCCAGCGCGCATTTCGCCAGCACCTGCTCGCTACCCATGGCGACAACTGCGCCTTTACCGGCCCCACTCCGCGCACCGCCTTGGACGCCGCCCACCTGTACAGCTACGCAACCAACGGCGAACACCACGACGACGGCGGACTGCTCCTCCGCCGGGATCTGCACCGCCTGTTCGACTTGGGTCTGCTGGCTGTCCACCCCGCACAGCTCACCATCGACGTATCCGCGCAGCTCACCGACTACCCGCTCTACGCCGACCTGCACGGCAGAATACTCACCGTGGCACTGAGCGCGGCGCACCGAAGCTGGTTGCGAATCCACTGGACCATGCACCGCACCGACCCGGTCTGACGTAGAAACTGGGGCGGGCCTGGACCTCCTGGTGCGGTGCTGCTGCCGCGGTCAAAACACGCGGACCGCATCTCGATAGGCAGCACGAAATATTGCGCGCGCCTCGGGCCCACAGGACACGAGGCGCGTCCCGGCAGAGGCCACTCTCTGGGGGTGTGACTTGGAGGAGATCTTGAAAGCTGCGACTCAAGGTGCCGACAGAGGCCAACGTCAATCAATGGTCTGAACGGCACCGTTGGCATCGTTTCCTGGTCGCCCGTCCCTCAGGGTCTAGATTCGGGGCGAGAGGCCGTGGGTTCAAGTCCCGCCACCCCGGCCGGGCTGTGAGGGCCGCATCGGCGAGATCCGGTGCGGCGCTCACTCGTTGGGGCGGGTGGGTGGGTGGTGTGCGGTGGGGCCGTCACCTGTGTGGGGTCGTGCCGTTGTGATGGGCATGAGCGTGTTTGCGATGGCACAGTCGTTTCCCGTCGAGCAGGGGCCGACCAGTGTTCCGGTGTTCTACTCCGGGTACTGGCTGCGGCCGACGTACACGCAGCGGGTGGATGACGATCAGTGGGATCTGCGGGTTCCTGCCAGTCAGTTGGCGGAGTTGGCGGGGCCGGTGGACGCGGCCGAGCGGCTGGGGGCGCGGCGGGAGCTGTTGGCGAGTCCGCAGAACGCGGGGCGGGCGCAGCTGTTGCGGGAGTGCCCGGAGCTGTTCGGGATCGTGGGCCGGGTGGTGCTCGGGGTGGACGAGCTGCTGTGGCGGGCGGAGTTGGGGTGGGGCGGTTGCAGTGTCGACCTGTCCGGCATCGAGTGCATCGACGGGTTCCAGACGATCGGGTTGATCGCGCGGGGTGCGGCGGACCTGTCGACGGAGCATCTGGACCGGGCGGTGCTGGACGTCCGGATCGTGAGTGGTGCGGCGCGTGAGCTGGCCCGGGCCGCGCACGATCATGCGCACCGGCATCACAATCCGACGGTGGCGCAGGACCTGTTGCTTCGTCATCCGGTGATGCGCAGGCTGGTGCGGCAGTTCGAGAGCGACGGGATTCCGTTCCGGTTGCGGCGGGGTGAGCGGCGCGGGCCGAGCCGCGGCGGTTACGCGGTGGACGAGGCGACCACCGCGCTGGCGCTGTTCTCGGCCGGGGAGGGCCCGGCGTTGGCGTTCCAGACGCTGACTCCGGAGGGCCGGGAGGAGATCTGGCGGGATCCGTCGGGGTCGAAGTTCCGGGCGTTGTTCGGCGCGGAGACGGAGGCGACCGGGGTGCGGATCGCGATCATGTTCCGGCGGGCGATCCTGGAGGAGTTGGAGGAGATGCTCCGCGAGCGGTCGGCGCACCACTGGCACCTGCTGGCGGACGCCCCGGACCTGGTGGTGTGGGCGGTGGCGCGGGAGTTGCCGCTGGCCGAGCTGCACCGGGACACGGCCGGCCCGTGGGCGCCCGCGTGGGAGCGCATCCTGGACCACCAGTTGCCGGCGCTGACCCGGACGACCGCCGAGCGGCTGGTCGCCGCGTACCGGAGCGAGCGCACCCGGGTGTACCGGCGGGACGAGGTCCGCGAGTTGGCGTGGTGGTCGCGCATCCTGGACGCCGCCGCCGTGGCGTGACCCCGCGCGGCACCGTCCCGCGCCGCTGCCCGTGGGTCCTCCGCCGCGGCGTGACCCCGTCCGGCGCCGCCCGACACCTGCCGACCCCGCGCGACACCGTCCGCCACCACTGCCCGTAGGCCCGCCGCCGTGGCGTGCCCCGCGCGACACCGTCCCGCGCCGCTGCTCGTGGGCGCCCCCGGCGGGGCATGATCGGTGTGTCGAGGTCGGGAAGTCGACCGGGTTCGGAAGGGGACGGGCGTGGCGGACGATCTGGGTGTGCGGGTCGCGGGGTTGATGGGCCGGGCCAGGGCGGATCTGGCGGAGCTGGTGGCGATCCCCTCGGTGGCGGATCCGCGGCAGCAGCCGCCCGCGCGGTGCCGGGAGGCGGCGGAGTGGGTGGCCGCGGCGTTCTCGGAGGTGGGCCTGCGGGACGTGCGGCTGGTGGAGACGCCGGACGGCAGCCTCGCGGTGCTGGGTCACCGTCCGCCGCCGCCGGGCGCGCCGACGGTGCTGCTGTACTGCCACTACGACGTGCAGCCGCCGCTGGGCGAGGAGTTGTGGGTCTCGCCGCCGTTCGAGCTGACGGAGCGGGACGGCCGCTGGTACGGGCGCGGTGCGGCGGACTGCAAGGGCAACCTGGTGATGCACCTGACCGCGTTGCGGGCGCTCGGGGACGAGCTGCCGGTGGGCGTGAAGCTGGTCGTGGAGGGTTCGGAGGAGCAGGGGACGGGCGGCCTGGAGGAGTACCTGGCGCAGCATCCGGAGGACCTGCACGCGGACGCGCTGCTGATCGCCGACACCGGCAACGCGGCGGTGGGGGTGCCGACGGCCACCACCTCGCTGCGCGGGATGGCGAACGTGGTGGTGACGGTGCGGACGCTGGAGTCGGATCTGCATTCGGGGATGTTCGGCGGCCCGGCCCCGGACGCCCTGGCGGCGCTGGTGCGGATCCTGGACTCGCTGCGCGACGCGGACGGCGGGACGCGGATCGAGGGCCTGCCGGCCGACGGCGTCTGGGAGGGCGTGGGCTACGACGAGCAGCAGTTCCGGTCGGACGCGGGCGTGCTGGACGGGGTGGCGCTGACCGGTTCGGGGACGGTCGCGGACCGGTTGTGGGCGCGTCCGGCGGTGACGGTGCTGGGCATCGACTGCCCGCCGGTGGTGGGTTCGGCGTCGGCGGTGCCGGCCGAGGCGCGGGCGCGGGTGAGTCTGCGGGTGCCGCCGGGGATGGATCCGGGCGCGGCCCAGCAGGCGTTGACGGCGCACCTGGTGGCGGCGGCGCCGTGGGGTGCGCCGGTGTCGGTGGAGCCGGAGTCGAAGGGTTCGCCGTTCCGGGCGGCGACGACCGGGAGGGCGTACGCGGCGCTGGACCGGGCGGCGCGGGAGGTGTACGGCAAGCCGTTGTCGTTCCTGGGGCAGGGCGGTTCGATTCCGCTGTGCAGTGCTCTTGCCGCGCAGTACCCGGAGTCGGAGATCATCCTGATGGGTGTGGAGGAGCCCCGTTCGCTGATCCACGCGCCCAACGAGAGCGTCGACCCGGGCGAGATCGAGCACATGGCCCTGGTCGAGGCACTGTTCCTGCGCCACTACGCGGCCGCCGGCCGCTGACCCCCAGGGAGAAGATCCTGATGCCCGAGCCGTTCACCACCGCCGACTTCCAGGCCCGGATGGCCCGTGCCGCGACGGCCGCCGCCGATGCAGGGCTGGCCGGACTGGTCGTCACGCCCGGTCCGGACCTGACCTATCTGACGGGCTACCACCCGACGGCGAGCACCGAGCGGCTGACCGCGCTGGTGGTCGCGCCGGGCGCCGAGCCGGTGCTGCTGGTGCCGAAGCTGGAGCGTCCGGACGCGGAGCGGGCGGCCGGCGCGGAGGCGGTCCGGATGGCCGACTGGGTGGACGGGCAGGACCCGTTCGCGGTGCTCGCGCCGAGCCTGGACCCGTCCGGCCGGTACGGGATCTCGGACAACGCGTGGGCGATGCACCTGCTGGGGTTCCAGGAGACGCTGCCTGGCACCTCGTACGCCTCGCTGACGGCGGTGCTGCCGATGCTGCGGGCGGTGAAGGAGCCGGACGAGCTGGCCCGGCTGGCGGCGGCGGGTGCGGCGGCGGACCTGACGTACGGGGCGATCCTGGGCGTGCCGTTCGCGGGGCGCACGGAGCGGCAGGTGGCGGCGGACCTGGCGGCGCTGTTGATCGAGCACGGGCACAGCCAGGTGGACTTCACGGTGGTCGGCTCGGGTCCGAACGGGGCGAATCCGCACCACGAGGCCGGGGACCGGGTGATCGAGCGCGGTGACACGGTGGTGTTGGACTTCGGCGGGCTGAAGGACGGCTACGGCTCGGACACCACTCGGACGGTGTTCGTCGGCACCGAGCCGCCGCAGGAGGTGCAGGAGGTGCACGACCTGGTGCGGCGGGCCCAGCAGGCCGCGTTCGACGCGGTGGCGCCGGGGGTGAGCTGCCAGGAGATCGACCGGGTGGCCCGGGCGGTGATCACCGAGGGCGGGTACGGCGAGTACTTCATCCACCGCACCGGTCACGGCATCGGCCTGACCACGCACGAGCCGCCGTACATGATCGAGGGCGAGACCCGGCCGCTGGTGCCGGGCATGTGCTTCTCGATCGAGCCGGGCGTCTACCTGCCGGGCCGGTTCGGCGTCCGGATCGAGGACATCGTGACGGTGACGGAGGACGGCGGGCTGCGGTTCAACGGGACGCCGCACGAGCTGGCGCTCGTGAACTGACGCCTCCCCGCCGGGCGTTCAGCGGCTGAACGCCCGGCGGAGCTCGGCGCGCAGGGCGCGCAGCGCGGGGCGGGCCCGGGGCGGGAGACCAGGGCGAGCAGGCCCGGGGTGGTGAGGCCGGCGACCGGGACGGGCAGCAGGGCGGGGAAGGCCTCGGCCATCGAGCGGCTGAGCACGGCGACGCCGAGGCCGCGGACGGCGAGGTCGGCGATCGCGGAGGCGGCGGAGGCCTGGAGGGCGATCCGCGGGGTGAGGCCGGCGGCGGCGCAGTCGCGGTCGAGGACGGTGCGCACGCCGGTGCCGGGCGGCAGGCAGATCAGCGGGTGGGCGAGCAGTTCGGCGAGCGTGGTGGCGGCTCCGGCGAGCGGGTGGCCGGGCGGGACGGCGGCGACCAGGGGTTCGTCGATCAGGGTGTGCGCGTCGAGGCCGTCGGGGGTGGTGCCGGCGCAGCCGATCAGGGCGAGGTCGAGGGCGCCGGTCCGGACGGATTCGGTGAGGTGGTCGGATTCGCCTTCCAGCAGGGCGAGTTCGACGCCGGGGTGGGCGCGGTGGAAGGCGGCGAGGCCGTCGAACAGCGGGGTGAGGGTGCAGCCGGCGACCATGCCGACGGTGAGGCTGCCGCGGATCAGGTCGCTGATCTCGCCGACCGCCTGGCCGACGGCGCGGGCGGCGGCGACGGCCTGCCGGGCGTGTTCGAGGGCGGCCTTGCTGGCCACGGTGAGGGTGACGCTGCGGGTGGAGCGGTCGAAGAGTTCGGCGCCGAGTTCGCGTTCCAGCTGCCGGATCTGGGCGCTGACCCCGGACTGGCTGATGTGCACCCGCTCGGCGGCGCGGGTGAAGTTGCGTTCCTCGGCGACGGCGAGGAAGTACTCCAGCTGCCTCAGTTCCATGAGTCCTGATTCTAGTTCCAAACAGAACCAGCTGTTGGACTTCTGATCGCGCGGGAAAAAGAATGGACTCATCACCACGAGGAGGCAGCGATGAGCGAGTACGAGAAGGCGATGCGGCCCGAGGACCTGACCCGGCTGTTCGTGGAGCGGTCCAACGCGGGCGACGCCGCCGGGGTCGCCGCGCTGTACGAGGAGCACGCCGTGATGGCGTACCCGCCGGGGCGGTTCACGGTCGGCCGGGAGGCGATCCGGGCGCTGTGGGAGCAGGTGCTGGCGCACCGTCCGCAGTTCACCCCGGAGCCGCCGCTGCCGACCCTGGCGGCGGACGGCATCGCGCTGACCGCCACCCCGCCGAAGGACGGCGCCGGGGCCCGCGCGCAGGTGGTGCGCCAGCAGCCGGACGGCAGCTGGCTGCGGCTGCTCGACCAGCCCGAGTTCCTCCGGCCGGAGAGCGCCGCGTGAGGCACCGCGCAGAGCACCGCGTGAGGTGCTACGCGGGCAGCCGCTTGTAGTAGTAGGTGGTGTCGGCGAGCACGCCGTCCGGGGTGGCGGCGTGCTCGGGGACGGTGCCGAAGGCGGTCCAGCCGGCGGTGCGGTAGAGGTGTTCGGCGGCGCTGCCGGTCTGGGTGTCGAGCAGCAGCAGGGTGGCGCCGGTGTCGCGGGCGGCCTGCTCGGCGGCTGCCAGCAGGCGCCGTCCGAGGCCGGCGCCGCGGGCGTCGCGGTGCACCAGCAGCTTGGCGACCTCGGCGCGGTGCCGGCCGTTGGGCCGGGTCTCGCGGACCAGGGAGACGGTGCCGAGCAGCCGGCCGTCGGGGCCGGTCGCCGCCCACAGCAGGCGGCTGCCGTCGGCGACGGACGGGTGCAGGGTGCGCCACCAGGCGGCGGCCTCGTCGCGGCCGGTGCCGGCCAGGAAGCCGACCGAGGCGCCGTCGTCCACGGCGTCCAGCAGCAGGTCGGCGAGCGCGTCGCAGTGGGCGGGCAGGTCGTCGGCGGTGAGCGGGCGGATGGCGGGGGTCATCGCGCCACCGTACTGCGGGCCGTACCCGGGGGTCGGGGCCGGTGTCAGGAATGGTTACCGTGGTGGGGTGTACCGGTTCCTGTTCAGCCCGCGGTGGCTCGTCGGCTCGGTCGTCGCGGTGGCGGCGATCGGCGTCTGTCTGATGCTGGGCTCCTGGCAGTTGGGCCGGTTCGAGAGCCGGGTGTCGACGCACCAGGAGAACGGCAAGGCGGCGGCCGCGGCCGCCGAGGCCGAGCCCCGGTCGCTGGCCGAGGTGCTGCCGGACGCCGCGGCGAAGGTCGGCACCGACACCCTCGGCCGGACGGTGAACGTCACCGGCTCCTACGACACGGCGCACCAGTTGCTGGTGCCGAACCGGACGGTGGACGGGCGGCAGGGCTACTACGTGCTGACCCCGCTGCTCACCGACGGCGGCCGGGCGGTGCCGGTGGTGCGCGGCTGGGCGGCGGGCTCGCCGGGGCGGCCCCGGAGGCGCCGTCCGGGCAGGTGTCCGTGACGGGCCGGCTGCAGGCCCCGGAGAACAGCGGCAGCGGCGGCGCGGTGGCGGGCGGCCTGCCGACCGGGCAGCTGGGCACGATCAGCCCGGCGACGCTGGTGAACGTGCTCCCGTACCCGGTGTACGACGGCTGGGTGGCGGCCGACGACGTCCCGGCGGGCCTGGCGGCGGTGCCGACGGTGCAGCCGCAGGGCGGGGACGGGCTGAGCCTGCGGGCGTTCCAGAACCTGGGCTACACCCTGGAGTGGTTCGTCTTCGCCGGGTTCGTGGTCTTCATGTGGTTCCGGCTGGTGCGCCGCGAGGCGGAGGCCGCCCAGGACCGGGCCCTCGGACTGGACCCGGCCCTGGACTGACCGTCAGCGGGTGCCGGAGCGGGACGGCGACGGCCGCGCCGACGGCGGGGCCGGGGCGCTGCCGGACGGCGTCGCGCTGGGGCTCGGGCAGGGCACCGGCGGGGCCGCCGCGCTCGCCGTGGCTCCGCCGGGCGACGCCGACGGCGAGCCGGTGGCGGGGCCCGCGGCGGGCAGCGCGTTCGGAGTGGCGCAGTCGGAGCCGGTGCCGTTGAAGCCGCCGAAGCCGGCCGCCGGCGAGGGGTTGCCGCACTCGTCGACGTAGTCGTCGCTGCGGGTGGAGCCCGGCCGGTGGTGGTAGTGGTGGACCACCGTGGTGCCGCCCCCCGTGTAGTGGGAGGTGCTGGAGCCCTTCTTGCCGCTGGACCCGCTGCTGCCCTTGGAGCCGCTGGAGCCCTTGGAGCTGCGGCCGCCGCTCTTGCCCTTGGCGAGGAACTGCAGGTCGAGCCCGGTGTCCGCCTTCGCGGGGCCGGCGGCCTCCACGCAGTCGTACTTCTCGGTCGACGAGCAGCCGGCCAGGGTCAGCACCACGGCCCCGAGCGCGACGGCGGCCAGCGCGGCGCGTCCACCCATCAGTTGTCCCCCCTGCCGGCCGGGTCTACCGGTCACCGGACGGTGCCGGGGGCCAGGTGCCGCCGGACGAAGTCGATCTCCAAGCGGAGCTGCTTGATCCGCTCGTCGACGACCAGCGAACCGTGCCCGGCATCGTAGCGGTACACCTCGTGGACCTTGCCGAGCTCCTCCAGCCGCCGGACGTAGTTGTCGATCTGCCGGATCGGGCAGCGCGGGTCGTTGACGCCGGCGCTGATGTACACCGGGGCCTTGACCTGCTCGACGTGGCTGAGCGGCGAGGAGGCGTGCCAGCGCTCGGGGACCTCCTCGGGGGTGCCGCCGAACAGCGTGCGGTCCAGGGACTTCAGCGCCTCCATCTCGTCCGCGTACGCGGTGAGGTAGTCGGCGACCGGGACGGCGGCCAGGCCGAGCGTCCACAGGTCGGGCTGGGTGCCGAGGCCGAGCAGGGTCAGGTAGCCGCCCCAGGAGCCGCCGGACAGCACCAGCCGGTCCGGGTCGGCGAGGCCGCTGCCCACCGCCCAGTCGCGGACCGCGCCGATGTCCTCCAGCTCGATCAGGCCGACGCGTTCGGTGAGCGCGTCGGTCCAGGCCTGCCCGTAGCCGGTGGAGCCGCGGTAGTTGACCCGGACCACCGCGAAGCCGTGGTCGAGCCAGGCGGCGGGGCCGGCCGCGAAGGAGTCGCTGTCGTGGTGGGTGGGGCCGCCGTGCACCTCGAACACCGTCGGGTGCGGGCCCTCGCCGGCGGGGCGCTGCACCAGGGCGTGCACCCGGCCGCCGGGGCCCTCCACCCAGACGTCCTCGACCGGCACCGAGCCGGGCGGCACCGGGCCGGGCGCGCGCAGCACCACGGTGCCGGCGGTGGAGCGCACCGCGGACGGCTCGGCGGCGGAGGACCACAGGAACTCGACCGTGCCGTCGGGGCGGGCGGTGGCCCCGGCGACGGTGCCGCGCGGGGTGTCCAGGCGGGTCAGCTCGCCGGTGTCCAGCCGGTACGAGAACAGCTCGGAGCGGGCCTCGTACTCGTGCTCGATCAGCAGCGAGCGGGCGTCCGGCCGCCACTGCGCGGACAGGTCGCCGGGGAACGGGCGGCCCTGCTCGTCGCGGAGGCTCAGCTCGGTCTCGGTGCCGGTGGCGACGTCCCACAGCATCGGCTCCCAGCGGCCGGTGCGCTGGTGGGCGACCAGCAGGCGGGTGTCGCCGGGGGCAGGCGCGAAGCCGAGGCAGGCGACGCCGCGCGGCTCGGCGCGGCCGGTGACCTCGTCGAGTTCGGCGACGGTCGCGCCGTCGGGCAGCCGCAGCACCCGGATCGCGGAGTGCATGGCGTCGCCGTGCTCGGTGTGGTCGACGGCCAGCAGGGTGCTGTCGTGGGACAGGTCGCCGACGCCGCCGTACTCGGCGTGGTGGTAGACCACCTCGGGCTCGGCGGCGCCGGGGCGGCGCAGGTACAGGGTGGTGCCCTCGTCGTCGGTGGAGGTGCCGACCACCACGGTGCCGTCGCGGCCGAGCGCCAGGCCCGCCTCGTAGGCGGCGGGGACGCCGGGCACGGCCTCCTGGTCGGGGCCGCCGGCGAACGGCTGGCGGCGCCAGACGCCGAACTCGTCGCCGTCGGTGTCGTCGAACCACCAGATCCACTCGCCGTCGGGGCTGAGCTCGGCGTCCGTGGTGCCGTTGGGGCGGTCGGTGACCCGGCGGTGCTCGTCGGTGCCGCGGTCCCACGCGTACACCTCGTAGGTGCCGGTCGCGTTGGACACGTACAGGGCCCGCTCGGGTGCCTCGTCCGCCCAGTCCGGCAGCGAGACCCGTGCTGCCCGGAACCGCTGCTCCCACGCCGGAACGACGTTCGTCTGCTCGTTCATACCCTCATCCAACCGGATCGCAGGCGGTGATCGGAACGGCGGCGGCGAACGGCGGGGACACGAAACGGCTGCGGTCCGGTTCCTGACGGAGCATCAACCGAAGAGGTACAAATACGACATAACGACCGTAGGAGTTGTGCCGTGACCGTCTCCGCACCCCCGCTCGACCACCTCGACCTGCCCGTCCTCGCCCAGCACCTGGGCCTGGTCGAGGAGATCGAGCAGTACCTGGCCGGACTCCCGCCGCCCCCGACCGCCTCGCCTGCTGCGCTCCCCCCGGCGCAGCCCGGCAGCCACGGCGGCCGGTACGGCTCCGTCCGCCAGCCGTGGAACCACGGCTACCCGCTGCCGCGCCGCACCCTGCTGGACCGCCTGGGCCGCCGCCCCGGCCCGCCCGGTGCCCGTCACCGTCGCCGGGCATCTGCGGCTGACCTCCCGCTACCTCGCCGAGGCCGGCTGGATCCAGGCGCGATGTGGGACGCGGCCGGCCGGGTCTGCCTGCTCGGCGCGCAGACCGCCGTCCTCGCGCACGGCTACGGCACCGCGTACACGGTCCGCCGGGCCCGCGCCCAGGTCATGGAGGTGCTGCACGCCACCGGCCGCCCGACCACCTCGCCCGACCTGTGGAACGACCTCCCGGGCCGGCGGCAGGCCGAGGTGCACGCCCTGCTGCAGCGTGCCGAGGCCCGCGCGGAGTCGCTCGGCATCTGACCCGCCCGCCGTCAGATCCGCGCGGCGTCCGCCAGCAGCGCGAGGCGCTCCGCGGTGGGCGAGCCCGGCTCCGCGGTGTAGACGACCAGGTGCAACCCGGGCTCGCCGGGCGGGGTGAGCGTCTCGTAGCCGAGGTCCAGCTCCCCCACCCGCGGGTGCAGCAGCAGCTTGCGGCCGTGGTTCTTCTCCCGGACGCCGTGCCGCGCCCACAGCTCGGCGAACAGCGGGTCGGCGGCCAGGTCGGCGAGCAGCGCGGCCAGTTCCGGGTCGTCGGGGTGGCGGGCCGCGTCCACCCGCAGGAACGCCGCGGTCTCGGCGGCGACCCGTTCGAAACTCGGGGTAGAGCCGGCGGCCGGCCTCCGACAGGAACGCGTGCCGGGCCACGTTGACCTGCCCGGGCGGCATGTCCGAGAACCCCATCACGGCGTCGCCGGCCGCGTTCCAGGCCAGCACGTCCAGGCAGCGGCCGAGCACGAACGCGGGCGAGTCCAGCGCGTCCAGCACCAGCCGCAGGCCGGGGCGCAGCTGCCGCGGGCTGCGCCCGGTCGTCCCGCGCGGCGGCCGGGCCAGGTCGTGCAGGTGCTGCCGCTCGGTCCGGTCCAGCCGCAGCACCCGGGCGACGGCGTCCAGCACCTCCGCGGACACCCCGTCGCCGCGGCCCTGTTCGAGCCGCACGTAGTAGTCGACGCTGACCCCGGCCAGCTGCGCGACCTCCTCGCGGCGCAGCCCCGGCACCCGGCGGCGGCGCCCGTGCTCGGGCAGTCCGACGTCGGACGGCTGGATCAGGGCCCGGCGCAGCCGCAGGAACTCCCCCAGTTCGCTCATCCCCTGACGATACGTCGGGGACGGGCCGGGAAGGTGGTTCCGGCAGACCCAGGAAAAGCCCGGCCCTGGGCAGCGGGCCGGCACGCGCCAAGACTCGTGGACGTCACCGCAGCAGACCCGAACAAGGAGCGTGACTTCCATGGGGTACCAGACCCTGCACGGCCGCACCGCCGTCGTCACCGGCGCCGCCAGCGGCATCGGCGAGGCCGTCGCCCGGCAGCTCGCCGCGGACGGCGCCCGGGTGGCGCTGCTGGCCCGCCGGGCCGGGCGCCTGGAGCGGCTGGCCGCCGAACTCGGCCCGGGCGCGATGCCGGTGCCCGTCGACGTCACCGACCAGGACTCGGTGGACGCCGCCCGGCAGCGGGTGCGGGAGGCGTTCGGCCGGGTCGACCTGGTGGTGAACGCGGCCGGCGTGATGCTGCCCAATCCGGTGGACGACGGCCGGATCGACGAGTGGGCCCGCATGATCGACACCAACCTGACGGGCGTGCTGCGGCTGGTCCGCGCCTTCGGCCCGGACCTGGTGGCGGCCGCGGCGGACGGCGCCACCGCCGACCTGGTCAACATCTCCTCGATCGGTGCGCACGTGGTGTTCCCGAACTACGCGGTGTACGGCGCGACCAAGGCGGCCGTCACCCAGCTCTCGGCCGCGCTGCGCGCCGAGTACGGCCCGCGCGACGTGCGGGTCACCGCGGTCGAGCCCGGCCTGACCGACACCGAGCTGGGCAGCCACATCGACAACCCGGCGCTCGGCCCGGACGGCCAGCTCGGCGCCATGTTCGACGCGATCGGCGCGCTCTCCCCCGCCGACGTCGCCGACCTGGTCGGGTACGCGGCGAGCCGGCCGCGGCACGTCAACCTGCGCCACCTGGTGGTGCTGCCCACCCGGCAGGCCTGAGCGGGCGTCAGGAGGTGGCGCCCTGGGAGGGCCCGGGGCCGGGGGCGGGGCCGGCTCGGGCGCCGAGTGGTAGACGGTGCCACCGCAGCCGGCGGGCAGGGAGGTGGTGGCGGCGGGCCCGGTGGCCGGGTCGGGGTGTAGCCGAGGGTGAATCCGGCGGCCGGCGGGGGCTGGCCTGGCCGCCGGGGTGGCCCCGGCGGTGGGGCTGGGGTCGGACGCGACGGCGGGCGCGGGCTGCTGCCGGCCGGGCCGTCGGCGGCGGGCAGCGCGGCGCTGCTGGGTGCCTGGGTGGGCTGCGGGCCGGTGGGCGCGGGCGAGGCGGTGTCGCAGTGGGCCGGCACCCAGGCGAACCGGACCAGGTAGGAGCTGCCGGGGCCGAGCAGCAGTTCGCGGGGCAGCCCGGCCGGGTCGGGCAGTCCGCCCGCCGGGTCGCCGGCGGTGTGCGCGAGCACTCGGACGCCGGCCGCCCCGGCGCCGACGGCGACGACGCCCGGATCGGTCACCCGGCAGGGGTGGTCGGCGGTGTTGGTGAGCTGGAACCAGCCGTAGATCCGGCCGTCGGTCGAGCCGGCGGCGGCCTGCCGGGCGTCGATCCGGCCGAGGTCCGTGCGGGTGCACAGCGGCGGGACGGCGGGCGACGCGCCGGTGCTGGGGCCGGCGGAGGTGCTCGGCCCGGCGGAGGCACCGGGGCCGGTGCCGCCGGGACCGGCGGGCGACTCGGCGCCGGTGCTGTGCGGGTGGCCGGTGGCGGCCGCGGACCGGTCCGGGGCGGGGCGGCGCCGCCGGGCGCGGCCTGGCCGCCGGTGGGGTCGCCGGACAGGTGGAACGGCTGGGCGGCGTGCACCACGGGCAGCACGGCGACGGCCGCGGCGAGCACGGCGGCGCCGCCCCAGGCGCGCCGCCGGGCGGCCCGGCGGCGGGGTACGGCGGTGCGCAGCCGGGGCAGCGCCCCGGGCTCGGGCTGGACGGCGGCGACGGCGCGGTGCATCCGGTCGCGGAGCTGGTCCTCGGTCAGTTCGCCGTGCGGGTGCGGGTGGTGCCGGTCAGTCATCACCGGTCTCCAGCCGCACCCGGAGGGCGGCGAGTCCGCGCGACCCGTAGGCCTTGACCGAGCCGATGGAGATGCCGAGCACCTCCGCGACCTGTGCCTCCGTCAGGTCGGCGTAGTAGCGCAGCACCAGCACCTCCCGCTGACGGCGTTGCAACCCCCGTAGCGCGGCCTTGAGTTCGTCGCGCTCCAGCGCATCGTAAGCCCCCTCTTCTGCACTGGCCATGTCAGGCATGGGCTTGGGCAGCAGGCGCAGGCCGAGCAGCCTGCGGCGCAGCGTGGAGCGGGACAGGTTGACCACGGTCTGCCGCAGGTAGGCGAGGGTCTTCTCGGGGTCGCGGACCCGGCGCCGGGCGGCGTGCACCCGGATGAACGCCTCCTGGACGACGTCCTCGCAGGAGGAGAGGTCGTCGAGCAGGAGAGCCGCGAGTCGCAGCAGGGATCGGTAGTGGGCCCGGTAGGTGTCGGTGAGCTGGTCGACGCTGGCCCCGGTCGCGTCCGCTGCCGCCGCAGCAAAGCCCATCCGACTACCGGCCCGCCGGGCCGCCCCGGGCAGGGTGATGACCACCGCCGCCCCTGTCACGTTCATCACGCTGGTTGGACACCCGATCCCCTGTCCTGGTTGCCCCGTGCCGGGGACGTTTTCCGCAGAGAGGGAATCCCCCTCCGGAACGCGGTCGCTCCGAAGGGGGATTCTGACAGACCCGGCGGACGGTCAGGGTCCGCTTCACCCGTCCCGCACACAACCTCTGCGCTGTGCGCGGTCCGCGGGCCGGGGGTCAGCGGCCGGTGCCGCCGTAGACGACCGCCTCGTCGCCGGAGCTGTCCAGCCCGAAGGCGGTGTGCACGGCGCGGACGGCCTCCGGCACGTCCTCGGCGCGGGTGACCACCGAGATGCGGATCTCCGAGGTGGAGATCAGCTCGATGTTCACCCCGGCCTCGGACAGCGCCTCGAAGAACGTCGCGGTGACGCCCGGGTTGGAGCGCATGCCGGCGCCGACCAGCGAGATCTTGCCGATCGCGTCGTCGAAGCGCAGCGACTCGTAGCCGATGCCGGCCTTGACCCGGTTCAGCGCGTCGATGGCCTTCTGGCCCTCGTTGCTGGGCAGCGTGAAGGAGATGTCGGTGAGGCCGGTGGCGGCGGCGGAGACGTTCTGCACCACCATGTCGATGTTGACCTCGGCGTCCGCGATGGCGCGGAAGATCCGGGCTGCCTCGCCCGGCTTGTCCGGCACCCCGACGACGGTGACCTTGGCCTCCGACGTGTCGTGGGCGACCCCGGAGATGATGGCCTGCTCCATCTCGCCCCCTTCGGGCTGGTTCGGGTTGGTGCCACTGACGATAGTCCCCGGCAGACCGGAGAACGACGATCGTACGTGGATGGGGATGTTGTAGCGCCGCGCGTACTCCACGCAGCGGTCGAGCAGCACCTTGGAACCGGACGAGGCCAGCTCCAGCATGTCCTCGAAGCCGATCCAGTCGATCTTCCGGGCCTTCTTGACCACCCGCGGGTCGGCGGTGAACACGCCGTCCACGTCGGTGTAGATCTCGCAGACCTCGGCGCCCAGCGCGGCCGCCAGCGCCACCGCGGTGGTGTCGGAGCCGCCGCGGCCCAGCGTGGTGATGTCCTTGGAGACCTGCGAGACGCCCTGGAAGCCGGCCACGATCGCAACGTTGCCCTCGTCCAGGGCGTTGCGGATCCGACCCGGCGTCACGTCGATGATCCGGGCCTTGTTGTGCGTCCCGTCGGTGATCACGCCGGCCTGGCTGCCGGTGAACGACTGGGCGTCGAAGCCCAGCGTTTTGATCGCCATCGCCAGCAGCGCCATGGAGATGCGCTCTCCGGCGGTCAGCAGCATGTCGAACTCACGGCCGGACGGAATAGGCGTCACCTGTTCCGCGAGTTCGATGAGCTCGTCCGTGGTGTCACCCATCGCGGAGACCACGACGACGACCTCATGGCCGGCCTTCCGGGTGTCCACGATTCGGCGGGCGACGCGCTTGATGCCTTCGGCATCCGCGACGGATGAGCCGCCGTACTTCTGCACGACAAGGCCCACGGGGGCTCCTCGACTTGGGGTGGTAGGTCGCCGCCAGTCTAACGAGCAGGGGTGTTCCGGCCGACGCTTTCCACATCGTGAGATGCGCATATCGAACTCTGATCACCGCGGACCGGCAGGTCTGCGGGCCCCGGCCGCCCGCCCCGAAGAATCGCCGCCGGCGCACCGCACCCGCGACCGGAATCTTCGCCTCCGGCCCGCGGATGACTGATGCGTCACACCGTGTGGCCCGGGCGCGTCTAGAGGCCGAGCTCGGCCGCCATCAGGTCGCCCGCCTGCTGCTCCAGCTGCTCGTCCGTCAGCCCGTCGTCGTCGGTGTCCGCGCCGTCCGGCACCGCGCCCAGCGGCGAGTCCAGCCGCACGTGCGCGATCAGCGACTGCAGCGCCCGCAGCACCGCCGAGCAGGTCGAGCCCCAGTTCGACAGGTAGGAGAACTGCCACCACCACAGCGCCTCCGACACCCGGCCCTCGCGGTAGTGCGTCAGGCCGTGCCGCAGCTCGCTGACCACGCCCGCCAGGTCGTCCGAGATCCGGAACGCGCTCGGCTTCTCCGGCGGGCCGTACGGGTCGAACACCTCGTGGTAGACGTCGATCGGCGCCAGCAGCTCGGCGAGGCGCTCGCGCAGCTCCACCCCGTCCGGCTCCGGGCCGGCGTCCGGCTCGAAGCGGTCCTCCGGCAGCACGTCCTCGATCGCGCCCAGCCGACCGCCCGCCAGCAGCAGCTGCGACACCTCCAGCAGCAGCAACGAGATCGCACTGCCCGGCTCGTCGCCCTTGGCGACCTCGGTGACGGCCAGCACGAAGCTCTCCACCGAGTCCGCGATCTGCACCGCGAAGTCGTCCGGGGCCTCGGTGCTGCCCAGCACCCGCGCCGGGTCGGAGGGGTGGGTTCGGTCAGCGGTGTCGGTTCGGTCAGACATCGAGCAGTCGTCTCCCTTCGAACGCCCGGCCGAGGGTGACCTCGTCGGCGTACTCCAAGTCCCCGCCGACGGGCAGTCCGCTCGCCAGCCGGGTGACCTTGAGGCCCATCGGCTTGCACAGCCGGGCCAGATAGGTCGCGGTCGCCTCCCCCTCCAGATTGGGGTCGGTGGCCAGGATCAGCTCGGTGACCGTGCCGTCCGCGAGCCGGGTCATCAGCTCGCGGATCCGCAGATCGTCCGGGCCGACCCCCTCGATCGGGCTGATCGCCCCGCCCAGCACGTGGTACCGGCCGCGGAACTCACGCGTCCGCTCGATCGCCACCACGTCCTTGGGCTCCTCCACCACGCAGATCACCGCGAGGTCGCGGCGCGGATCCAGGCAGACCCGGCACTGCTCGGACTCCGCGACGTTGCCGCAGACCACGCAGAACCGCACCTTCTCCTTCACCTGCTGCAGCGCGAACGCCAGCCGCCGGACGTCCACCGGATCGGCCTGCAGGATGTGGAAGGCGATCCGCTGGGCGCTCTTCGGACCGACTCCGGGCAACCTGCCCAGCTCGTCGATCAGGTCCTGCACCACGCCCTCGTACACCGCCACGCCTTCCTTCGACCGGGGTTCGCACTCCGGTGCCATCATCCAACGAATCGGGCGCCGGACACACCGCCCGACGCCCTACTGGCTCAGAAATCACACAACTCATTGCCAGCGAACGTTCAGCTGCCGCCCGAGGCTGCGCGGAGGCGCCGCCCGTTCCTCAGAACGGCAGGCCGGGGATGCCGCCGCCGCCCAAGCCCTGGGCCAGCGGGCCCATCCGCTCCGCCTGCAGCTTCTGCGCCGCCGCGTTGGCGTCGCGCACCGCGGCCAGCACCAGGTCCGCCAGGGTCTCGGTGTCCTCCGGGTCGACCGCGGCCGGAGAGATCTTCACCGACGTCAGCTCGCCGGCGCCCGTCACCGTCACCTCCACCAGACCGCCGCCGGCGGACCCGCGGACCTCGGTCTCGGCCAGCTCCTTCTGAGCCCGGCCGAGCTCCTCCTGCATCTTCTGCGCCTGCTTCAGCAACTGCTGCATGTTCGGCTGGCCACCAGGGAACACGGGACTCTCCTCGATCCGTCGGCACTCACTCGGCCGACGCGAAAAACCGCTGGGCACCCGCGCCGGCACCTGCCCCGAGCCTACGCGGCCGCCCGTCGGCCCCACGTCAGTTCCGGGAGCCCGCCGGACCCCCGGGGCCGCCTCAGCTCGGACGGTGGTGGATCTCCTCCAGCACCGTCGCCCCGAGCTCCCGGACGATCAAGTCCCGGGCGCTGAAGGTGTCCTCGGCCAGGTCCGGGTCGTCCTCCTCCGGGATGTCGTCCTCCGGTGCCACCGCGGGCGGAGCCTGCACCGGCGGCGCGACCGGCCGCGGGGCCTGCGGCTGCGGAGCCGGGGCCTGCTGCGGGCCGGCGCCTGCGGCTGCTGCACGGGCTGGGGCGCGGGGGCGGGGCGGGCGCGGACGGCTGCGGGGCGCGCGCCGGAGCACCCCAACCACCGGCCGCGGGCGCCGCCGGCTGCGGGGCCGGGGCCATGGGGGTCATCGGGGCAGCCGGGGCGGCCGGGGTGCCGAAGCCGGCGGACTGGCCGCCCGGCGAGGAGGTGCCGCCGGACGGGTCGACGATGCACTCCACCCGCCAGTCCACGCCCAGCGCGTCCGTCAGCGCCTGCCGCAGCACCTCGTCGCTGTGACTGCCGACGAAGCTGTCCCGGGCGCCCGCGTTCACGAACGACACCTGCAGGGTGCTGCCGTCGAAGCCCGCGACCTGGCCGTTCTGGCTGAGCAGGATCCAGGTGAACCGGCGGCGGTTCTTCACCGCCTCCAGGATCTGCGGCCACATCTGCCGGATCTGGCCCGCGCCCTGCTGTGCCGCCACCGAGGGCTGGCCGCCGGCCGGCGCCTGCTGCACGGGTGCCTGCTGGACGGGGGGCTGCGGGCCGGGGCTGCGCGGCCTGCAGCTGTGGGGCCGGGGGCTGCTGGGCTTGGGGCTGCTGGACGGGAGATGCGGCCGGCTGCTGCTGGGCCGGTGGCGGGGCCTGCTCCGCGGGCGGGAAGCTGCGCGGGATCGGCCAGGCGCCCGGGGCCGGGCCCGCCGGCGCGGGTGCGGGCCCGGGTGCGGGAACGGGTGCCGGGACTGCGGCGGCGGGCGGCGGTGCGACGGCCGGGGCCTGCTGCACGGGCGCCTGGGCGGGGGCCTGCTGGGCCGGCGCCTCCATCGGCGGTGCGGGCTGGAACGCCATCGGTGCGGCGAAACCGCCCGTGGCGGCGCGGCGCTCCAGCTTGTCCAGCCGGGCCTGCGTCGACAGCTCGTCGCCGTACGCGCCGGGCAGCATCACCCGGGCGCAGATCAGTTCCAGCTGCAGGCGGGGGGCGGCATTGCCGCGCATCTCGGTCAGGCCGGTGTTGACCAGGTCGGCGGCGCGGCTCAGCTCGGCGCGGCCGAAGCGGTCGGCCTGCGCCTGCATCACGGCGATCCGGTCGGCCGGGGCGTCGATCAGGCCCTTCTCGCCGGCGTCCGGCACTGTGGCGAGGATCACCAGGTCGCGCAGGCGCTCCAGCAGGTCCGTGACGAAGCGCCGCGGGTCGTGGCCGCCCTCGACGACCCGGTCGATCACCTGGAACACCGTCGCGCCGTCCTGCGCCGCGAACGCGTCGACCACCTCGTCCAGCAGCGAGGAGTCGGTGTAGCCGAGCAGCGCGGTGGCCATCTGGTACGTCACCCCGGCGTCGGCGGCGCCCGCGAGCAGCTGGTCCATCACCGACATCGAGTCACGCACCGAACCGGCGCCGGCCCGCACCACCAGCGGGAACACCGAGTCCTCGACCTGGATGCCCTCGCGCCCGCACACCTGCGCCAGGTAGTCGCGCAGCGTGCCGGGCGGCACCAGCCGGAACGGGTAGTGGTGGGTGCGGGACCGGATCGTCCCGATCACCTTCTCCGGCTCGGTGGTGGCGAAGATGAACTTCAGGTGCTCCGGCGGCTCCTCCACCACCTTCAGCAGCGCGTTGAAGCCGGCCGAGGTCACCATGTGCGCCTCGTCCAGGATGAAGATCTTGTAGCGGCTGTGCACCGGCGCGAAGAACGCCCGTTCCCGCAGCTCGCGCGCGTCGTCCACACCACCGTGCGAGGCGGCGTCGATCTCGATCACGTCGATCGAACCGGGGCCGCCGGTCGCCAGGTCCCGGCACGACTGGCACTCGCCGCACGGCTCCGGGGTCGGCCCCTGCTCACAGTTCAGGCAGCGGGCCAGGATGCGGGCACTGGTCGTCTTTCCGCAGCCGCGCGGCCCGCTGAACAGGTACGCGTGGTTGACGCGGTTGTTGCGCAGGGCCTGCTGGAGCGGGACGGTCACGTGCTCCTGCCCGATGACCTCCGCGAAGGTCTCGGGGCGGTAGCGGCGGTACAGGGCTAGGGACACGCCACCGACGATATCGGGACCAACGGACAAACGTGGCTTCCCCGGCCCTCCGGACCCCGGAAACGCAAGGACCCCTCGCGCACCCGCCAGAGCCCTCCTACCCTTGCTGCCTTCCGGCCCTGGGGGGGTTCAGAGAGATGACGCCACACGAGGGGCTGCCCCAAGAGTAGCGGATCCCGGCCCCCACTCCCCCCACCCACCCCGATCTCCGATCCGCAGGCCACCCCCCGCCACCCACCTGCGAGACCGTGGTCGCAACCACCCCTCCACATGTACTAAGCTCTCCCACGGAGGATTCGCCTAGAGGCCTAGGGCGCACGCTTGGAAAGCGTGTTGGGGGCAACCCCTCACGAGTTCGAATCTCGTATCCTCCGCCTCTGCCCACCTGGGCAAACGATGGCCCGGACCGCTCAGCGGTCCGGGCCATCGTCGTCTCGTGGCCTCGGTTCTGGTCTCACCTGCGCTCTTGGGGCCTCGAAGCGACACCCGCCGGGGCACCCACCGGAGCTCGGCCGGCGGTGGCGGGCGGCGCGCGGGTGGCCAGGCCGCGAAGGCCACAGGCGATCCTGGACTCGGGCATCCCGAAACCGGAATCCGAGGGCATACTTGTGGCATGCGGGACGAACAGGGGCCTCGGACGAGGTGGACGTTCCTGACGCACCACGCACGTGTACTGGTGGCGATCTCGCGTGACGCGGAAATCCGCCTGCGGGATCTGGCGGCGACGTGCGGAGTGACCGAGCGGGCCGTCCAGGCGATCATCACCGACCTGGAGAACGCCGGCTTCCTCACCCGTACGCGGCACGGACGCCGCAACCACTACGACGTCGTCGGCGGCACGTACTTCCGCCATCCCGCCGAGGCCCACCAGGAGATCGCAGGCCTGCTGGCCCTGTTCGGCGGCCCCGATCCCCGCCCCGGCTCCGGCCACCAGCAGACGCTTCCTACCGGTGATCATCATGGTCAGCATCCGTGAGACCACGCCCGTCCGCGTCCAGCACCTCACACCTCAGCTGCGAACCACCACCGCGGTGGTCGACGGAGCGGCAGTGATCGTCCGCCTCGACGGCGAGGTGGACCTGGAGGACCGCCATCCCTTGCAGCAAGCCCTCGCACGGCTCGTGCAGACCCGCCCGCCCCGGCTGATCGTCGATCTGACCGGCCTGGCCTTCTGCCACTCGGTATGCCTCAACGCCCTCCTCACCGCCCGCCAGCGCGCGAGGGCCGCCGGCGTGGAGATGGTGCTCGCAGCCCCGCCGCCTCAGACCAGACGAGTACTGGAGATCACCGGCACCGACCAGGTCTTCACGATCTGCTCGAGCGTCCGCACCGCGCTGGCGGACACGTACGCCGCGAGTCGGCGGACAGGATGAGGCACCAACCGGACACAGCGGCCGCAGGACACCGTCCATGCCTCCGCCCCATGCGGGGGGCCACCTGTCGCACTGCCGAACGGTCGACCCCTCGAACAGCGGCCGGACGACGGACAAGCAGGGCCGAGTGACCCATGCCGCGGCTCGTGCCAGGACGAGGAGCATGGAGGCATGGACGAGGCGACGCAGGTACCTGGTGGGCTGGAACGCCAGGAATGCCTGTCCCTGCTCGCGGGCACCGGCTACGGAAGAGTGGTGTTCACCGCGCGGGCCCTGCCCGTCGTCGCCCCGGTGAACTACCTCCTCGACGAGGACGTCGTGATCGGCACCGGCGCCGATGCACGCCTGCAGCGACTGGCGGACGGCGACGTCGTGCTCTTCGAAGCGGAGGGTGCCGACTCCGGTACCGCGTGGAGCGTCAGTGTGACCGGCTACGCCCACCCCGTGATCGATGCCGGGGAGGCCGATCGCCTCATCAGTCGCACCGGGTCCGAGACTCCATGGGTTCCCGGCCCGGCGGAATCCCTTCTGCGGATCACGACCACGCAGGTGGACGGCCGGACGTTCCCGATCGCCGGAGCCGGTCCCGGCCGTGCCCCGCTCCCGTACCCCGGCGCTACGCCCGACGCCTGAACGGGCCCCGAACGGGCATAAGGACTGTGGCCGGAAAGTCGTGAGGCGTGCGGAGGTGCGGCCCGGTGGGAACTCCTGCGAACGGCCCGCCCGGTGACCCGCCCGGCTTCGTGCACATCCCTGAGCCAGCCCGTCTGGAGCTCGACCGTGCCGTGCAGGCCGTCGTGTCGCGAGCCAATGACGTCCTGCACGCGGAAAGCCGCCTGCGTGACCTCCTTCGGGCGGTTCTCGCGGTCACCACGGACATCGCCTCCCCTGGGGTTCTCGACCACCTGGTGAACGCCGCCCGTGAGCTGCTGGGAGCCCGCTTCGCCGCCCTGGCCGTAACCGACGACGCAGGTCGGCTCGTCGAGTTCCGGCACAGCGGCATCGAGCCGTCCGCCGCCCGAAAGATCGGTCCGTGGCCCCAGGACGAAGGTGTCCTCGGCCGACTACGGACGCAGTCCGGTCCGCTACGGATCGACGACATCCACGCGGCCCCCGACACGTACGGCTTCCCGACCGGCCACCCACCCATGCGGAGCTTCCTCGGCGTGCCGATCCGGGCCCGCGGCCGGACGTTCGGAGCCCTCTACCTGGCCGACAAGCAGGGTGCCGGCACCGTGCCGACACCGTTCACCACGGAGGACGAGGAACTCCTCCAAGCGCTGGCCGGTGCCGCGTCGGCGGCCGTCGACAACGCCCGGCTCTACGAACAGGCCCAGCGCAGGGAGGCGTGGCAGCATGCCACGGCCCTGATCAGCTCCGCCCTCCTGGCCCGTACCGAGCCGGACCAGGTGCTCGCGCTGATCGTCGAGCAGGCGCGGCAGGTCGCGAGCGCCGACATCGCGGCGATCGCCCTCCCCGACACCCCGGAGCACCTGGTCATCCGCATCGCCGCCGGTCAGGACGCCGACCGCGTCACCGGCTACCACCTGCCCACCGCACAGTCCCTGACCGGACTCGTCCTGACCCGCGGCGAACCGCTGATCACCGCCGACCTGTCCACCGACGAACGCGCCCACCAGCCGGACACCGACCTGTCCCCCGCATCCGGCCCGGCCATGTTCGCCCCTCTGACCGCCCGCGGCAGCCGCACCGGGGTCCTCTTCGTCACCCGCCACCCGAGCCGGTCGGAATTCGACCACGACCAGCTCGACATGCTGACCGTCTTCGCCGCCCAGGCCGCTCTCGCCGAGCAGCTGGCCGCCGAACGCGCCGACGCCGAGCTCGTCACACAGGTCCGTGACCACGAACGCATCGCCCAGGACCTGCGCGACCGTGTCATCGAGGGCATCTTCGCCATCAGTCTCACCCTCAACGGCCTGGCCACCACCGCACCGCCCGACCGGCAGCAGCACCTGCTCGACACCGTCGGCCGCCTCGACACCGTCATCCGCGACATCCGCGCCACCGTCTTCGACCTCCAGCACCCCGACCCAGGGCCCGGAGGGCCCTGACCTGCGGTGCTCGGGGGCGATGCCCGGTCGCTCCGGGGGACGGTCGTCCCGTCCGGCACGGGGGGACGCCGAGGGCTCAGCGCCATTCGATGGCGAACAGGGTGGCATCGTCGCTCGTGCGCCCGCCCCGCTCCTCCTTGAGGACGTGGGAGAGCATGCGCACCGTGGTCCGGAGTCCGGAGTCGGCGCGCTCGACCCGGTTGACCCAGTCGATGAGCTGACGCTCGCCGAACTGACCCCCGTCGGGCGCGCGTTCCTCGACCAGGCCGTCGGTGAAGCACAGCACCCGGTCCCCGTGCCGCAGGAGCCGGTCACTGATCACGGGCTGCTCGCCGCCGAAGCCGACCGGCAAGGTGGTGGCACTCTCCAACCGCTCGACGACGCGACGGCCGCGGATCAGCAGGGGCACCGGATGACCGGCGTTGACCCACTGCAGGTGACCGGAGACGGTGTCCAGGCGCATCATCTGCGCGGTGACGAAGTGGTCCGGCCCGAACTGTTCGGCGATGGCCCGGTCCATGAAGGCGTAGATCTCCGCCAGTCCGATGTCGGCGCGCCGCGCGTGCCGGTACGCACCGATGGCCACGGTCGCCATGGTGGCGGCATCCAGTCCGTGGCCCATGGCATCGATGGTCGCCACGTGCAGGAGGTCGTCGTTGAGCGCGTAGTCGAAGCTGTCCCCGGCCACGTGGTAGGCCGGTTCGAGGATGCCCGCCACGGCGACCTGGGGGGCCGTCATCGAGAGCGGCGGCAGGAGCGACCACTGGATCTCCGCGGCCACGCTCATCGGCTGGAGGCGCCGAGCCTGGAAGATCCGATCGGTGTAGGCGTTCTTCGTGACCAGTAGATCGGCGACCAGGGCGCAGAAGACCCGCAGCAGCCGGCGGTCTTCCTCCCCGACGGCGTCCAGGGTCAGGGCAAGCACACCCAGCTCGTCACCGCCGCCCGGCAGGGGCAGGTACACCCGCACGCCGTCCTCCTGCGGTTCCTCGACGGGAACACCGCGCAGGAACGCCTCACCCGCGGGTGAGGCGTCGATCGGAACCGGCTCTCCGGCCGTCATCCCCTGCCCGTGCAGGGGTGCCAGGACCAGCTGTCCGTAGTCCTGCAGCAGGAGGACCGGGTCGCGACCGCCGAACCGGCGCACCGCGTCGGCGACCAGTGGAGCGATCATCTGGGGCGGCAGTTCCTGGGTCCGATCCATCAGCGGGCCCAACAGCAGGTGTTCGCCGGTACCCCGCGCCCGGCCGCCGGCTCCCGGCGTGGCGGACGACCGCTCACCGCTCATCCTCGCTCACCGCCGTCTTGTTCCCGTCGTCGGGGCCGGCGCCGCTGCTGCCGAGCCGGGCGCCCCGGCTCCGTGAACCAGGGCAACTCATTCCATTACGCCCCACAGCCGGGCGATGCGCGCTCCAACGGGTCGACAGGATGCCGAGGGCGTGCGGAACACGGCACGGTTCCACCGCGGCTTCGGCTTCGTGGCGTCCGCCCCCGGCCGTTCACCGTGCGGAGCCGACGCGGCCGGGCGAATCCACCGCAGGTCCGGAAGCCCACGGTTGCGCGAGGCCGGGCTGCTCACCCGTCTTCCTCGGCCCCTGCCGGACCGAGGCCCCTTGCCCGCCCCTGCGGCCCCACGCACTGCCGGCGCAGCGCGTGAGCCTTGCCCGAACGGGTAGCCGCCATGGTGCGACAAGACTTCGTCATCCGGGGGCCGCGGGACCCGAACCGATGGGAAGCGACCACCATGTCCGCAGCCGTCCATCACCACCGCCACCTGACTTTCACCGCAGAGAGCGGAGACTCCCCGGTACACGTGGGCCGGGTGTTCACCCGCCACGCCCTCGCCGACTGGCGCCTGGCTTCCTCCGCCACTGGCGACGACGCCCAACTGGTCGCATCAGAACTGCTCACCAACGCCGTCCGGCACACAGCAGGTCCCCTAGCCATGGACCTGGACGATGACGGCTCGCGCCTGCGCATCACCGTCACGGACCCGCGCCCGGACATCACCCCGCCCGATCCCGGCAGCCATCAGCCTGCCGGGATCGGCGGCCACGGACTGTTCATCGTCGACCGCCTCGCCCTGCACTGGGGCGCCTTCCCCGAAGGCCGCGGCAAGGCCGTCTGGGCCGACCTCCCCGTGCCAGGCGCCGGGCAACCGCTCACGGTAGCCGTGAGACCACGGTCGTCATGACGAGGGCGCGACGGGAAGGACACGACGGTTCAAGCGGAGGGAGTGGCGAGCAGGGCCGCAGCGCGGCCTGCGGTGAGGACGCCGAGGAGGTAGCCGTCCTCGTCGACGACGGGCCAGACGGCCAGGTGCTTGATCCGCATCGCGACCGCGGCCAGGCGCAGGCCCATGCCTGGCCAGGTGAACGGGCCCTGTTGGTGCACCATGGAGCTGATCGCGGTCCGATCGGTGTACCAGGAGCGGGTCAGGAACGAGTGCAGCCCGGGCTGGGTGACCAGCCCTTCGCACCGGCCGTCGTGGCCGCGGACGACCAGGTACTCGACGTGGGCGCTGAGGAAGATGTCGTTGGCCTGATCGACGGTGCTGTCGTCGGCAATCTGGTAGTCGCAGGGGTCCATGGCGTCGGCGACCGTGAGGCCGTGGCCCGGCCGTGCCGGATGCGGGAAAGGAATGGTCACGGCGCTCACCGTTACCCGATCCCCGGCTGCCTGCCGGCGGCCGGGATGTTGTTCACCCAGAACGAAACCGGAAGGGGTACCGGGATGCGAAAAGCCCTGGATGCTGTGAAGCCTACTCCGGCGCACCCCTCGGACGAGGGCGCCCGCGGAGTACCGTGGGTGGCAACCGAGGACATTCCGCACACCGGCATTCGCGCTGGTGTCGCCTGGGTCATGACAGGTCCCTCGCGGACCGGACGGGCGGCTCCGGGTGATGCCGATCCCTCTTCCCACTTCTTCCTCACCCGGGCCGTGGTCCGTGCCCGGCGCACCGCTTCTGCCACGCCTGGTGCTGGAGCCGACGATGTCCCGGGAGGGGATCTTCGACGGCGCGTGGTGGCCCCGCTCGAACCACGTCCTGGCTGAGCTCCCGGACCTGATCACCGCGCTGAGCGCCCACCTGGGGCGCATCGGCCGAGTCGGCCTCGACACCTCGGCCTGGGACGAGGTACCCCGATCCCTCGTGGCGAACGGCCTGACGGTCAAAATCAACTGGTTCGCCGGCAGTGACGCAACCATCAGTGTCTCTCGGGGTTTCCAGGACCACTTCCTCCTCCTGGTCGTACCGCCACTCACCACCTCGGAGAACGCCTCCTCAGCGATGGCGGGGGCCGCAGCAACCGGAAACCACACCCCGGCAGCCGAACTCCTGCTCAGATGAGCAGTCCGGCATCCGACTGTGCCGGACCACTCACGAACGGCGCATTCGGTGCTGAGCTACGCGACGCCTTCGCCATGACCCTTGGCGGCCTCGGCCCCGGCGCCCCGCAGGGCCGCGCCGATCCTCCTGCCGACGTCGTGACGGCAACCTCCCACCGGACCATGCAGACTGCCCCAGCCGGCCGGGAGACGGTGAGCATCCGCAGGACCCTGACCGAGATGCTCGAACGGTAGCTACCCTCCCCGTCACAGATCGGGGCAGCCGGCACGGTGACCCGAAAGATCGCCGAGAGCGGGGACGCGGTCATCGACGAAGGCATGCGGTCCACCCAACAGATGATCGAAAGCAACCCCCTTCCTTCTGTCGAGGTTCCTGCCCGGCTGGAAGGCCGAACCGCGCGCCGAGGAGCGGGCTCGCCTCATGGCGGAGGCGGCAGGAGTCAGCTGACCGGAGACGTCGTGAGGAGGGTTTGTCGGGGCCTGGTGAGCGTAGCCAGCTGGTCTCAGTTTTGGTCTCATCCCCCCCGTCCAGCCCGGTCCAGCCGCCGCCTAGCGGGTCACTCCGCCGCAGGTCAGGACGGGTGTGAACTCCGGCGAACACCGTTCGAGAGAATTGGAAAGCGTGTTGGGGGCAACCCCTCACGAGTTCGAATCTCGTATCCTCCGCCTGATCGAAGGCCCCGACCGCTCAGCGGTCGGGGCCTTCGTCGTTCCGCATGAACTGCCTCGTCCAGGACGACATCGAACGTCAGGAACTTGAGGAGGCGTTAAGCACGGCCAGGCGGGACGACCCCGTGGTGGTGGGGATGGACGACGCCAAGATGCTGGCTGACTACGGTGCGTCCTTGTGCTGAGGCGACTGCTCCAAGGTGCAGCTCTGGCCGCGGCCGGCGACGAGCGGGAGATCGACCACAGAACGAGGCGGCTGGGCAAAGTGACCAGAGCGCGCCAGGACCTCCTTCTCGCGCCGCAGGCCTACACGTCCGGCAAGTTGATCGGCAGCGCCTCGGCAACCTCTCTCGGCGGCGTGTCATTTACCCCAGGCCGTGACTGGCTGCACCTCGGCGACGGCGGCCTCATGGCAGTGACCGTTCCCAGGTGACACCGGTGATGCACCATCTCCTCAGCCGCGCGCCCTTGGCTGCGGCGCGGCGAGCACAGCGTCTCCACAGGGCTCGGCCCGATCCGTCAGAGCCCTCACAGCAGAACTACGGCAACGCCTACAGATTGCGGTAGATGTCGCGGCGGTTGCCGACGGTCATGACCCAAACGATCAGTTGCCCGTTCTCGACGGTGTACACGACGCGATAGTCCCCGACCCTGAGACGCCACCTCGAGCTGTGCCCTTGGAGGCCTTTGATGTCGAAGGCGGTGGTGTCACCCTCGTCCAAGGCCTTCTGCAGTTCGGTAAGGCGGTAGAGGATCCGCAGAGCGTCGGGCCGGGGAATCTTGAGCATGTCCCGCTGGGCGTGCGGCGTGAACCGCATGACGTAGCCCATGGATCAGGCGTGGTGGGTGCGGAGCATGGCGGCCATCTCCTCAAGCGAGACCGATCCCTCGTGGCCTTCGCCCTCCGCCTCGTCGGCCAACCGGTTGAGCCATGCCTCTTCGGCCTGTTCCGCCAGCTGGCGCAGACGCTGGTACTCGCGGATGTCGATCACGACGGCTTCCTGCTTGCCGCGCCGCGTGATGATTGTCGGGGTCTCGTCCCGACGGGCACGGTCGAGGACGTCCGCAAGGTGACTGCGCACCTCGGCCATGGACTCAATCACCGGCTCACTCATGCAACGAATGTAGCAGATGTACATCCAGTACCTGCGGGCGGAGTCCGGATGCGCCAAGTCCGGATGGTTGCAGTCTCGGCTGCATTCACCCCCGTCCAGCACCGTTCAGGGCCTGACCAGCGGGCTACCCCACCCCGGGGCAGACGACTACGGCCGCCCCCGGACAGCCGGACGAAGCGTTTGGAAAGCTAGGCGAGTTCGAGGCTCGTATCCTCCGCCGCCGCCTGCCAGGGCAAGCGAAGGCCCCGGCCGGGAGGGCGGGCGGGGCCTTGTGGGTGCTGTCGCCTCGGCGCTGGGCTCGTTGGCGAGTGGGTCTGGCGTGCCGGCGGGGTGGCGGTACTGGTCGTGGGTGGGTCAGAGGTTGAACATGCCGGAGTACGGGGCGGTGATGCGCTGCTGGTGGGACCCGAAGTCGACCAGGACCGCGGTGTCGCCTTCGACGCCGATGACTCGGCCGAGGCCGTGGGTGTCGTGGGTGACGCGTTCGCCGAGGACGAAGTGCTTGCGGGGCGCTTCGGGCTTGGCCTTGAAGGGGCTGGTGGGCAGGTGGCGGCGGACTGCTTCAGGCTTTCTCATTCAGGCCAGTATGCGCCTCGGAGTGCGGGGCGGCCCTTCCCGGCGGCCCGGAATGCCGGATGCCCGAAATGCCGGGTGTGTCGAACGGCACTCTCCCGGCGGCACAGGCCCGGGACGGCCCCGCCGGTCGGCCGCCGCGCTCGGGATACGGCATATGGTCGGATCAACTGCCCGGAGCAGCAAGGATGTTGGCGGACCGGGCGGGTCCGGCCCGTCGGTGCGGGTGGCGGCCTCCGCCGGAACCGGGGGTGAAATGTCCTCCCATTGCGGGCTCGGCACTGCTACAGTCGAAGAAGTTGCAGTAGTGGTTCCCATGAACTTTGTGTGCGCCTGCTGATGTTTCGCAGGCGCATTTTTGTTTTCCGGATCTCTGTCCGGGCGGGCGCTCATCGCGGTGACTCGGCATTCGTATCGTGCGAATACCGGAAAGTCCCTTGAAGGAGATTTCTTACATGGCTAATGGCACTGTGAAGTGGTTCAACGCGGAAAAGGGCTTCGGCTTCATCGAGCAGGAGGGTGGCGGCCCGGACGTCTTCGCCCACTACTCGAACATCAACGCCAGCGGCTTCCGCGAGCTGCTTGAGGGCCAGAAGGTCGAGTTCGACGTCACGCAGGGCCAGAAGGGCCCGCAGGCCGAGAACATTCGCCCGCTGTAGTTCCCACTGCCAGGGCAGCTGCCTGGCACACGAGGGGCCCGCACCGCGCACTTGATGCCGGTGCGGGCCCCTCGGCTTGGCAGCACCAGGTGCCCGCACGATCACCCGCCGCCCGAGGAGGAACCGCATGAACCGTTCCAGCCGCCCTCCGCGCCGGTCCGCCGGCCGCAGGCCCGTCGTGGGCAGCAACGCCGGGCACGCCTCGCGGCAGGAGTTCGCCGTGCCGGTGAGCACCGTGCCGGCGCTGCCCGCCGTCGAGTCCTTCGACGAACTGGACCTCCCGCGGGAACTGCTGACGGTCCTGGCCCGCAGGGGCGTCGCCACTCCCTTCCCGATCCAGGCCGCGACGCTGCCGAACTCGCTGGCCGGCCGCGACGTGCTGGCGCGGGGCCGCACCGGCTCCGGCAAGACGCTCGCGTTCGGTCTCGCCCTGCTGACCCGGACCGCCGGGCAGCAGGCCGAACCGCGGTGCCCGCTCGCGCTGGTCCTGGTCCCCACCCGTGAACTCGCGCAGCAGGTCACCGAGGCCCTCACCCCGTACGCCCAGGCGGCGCGGCTGCGGACGGCCACCGTGGTCGGCGGGGTGCCGGTCCGCCGCCAGGCGCAGGTGCTGAACCGCGGCGCGGAGATCTTGGTCGCCACGCCCGGCCGACTGGGGGACCTGATCGAACGCAGGCTCTGCCGCCTGGACCGGGTCGCCGTCACCGTCCTCGACGAGGCCGACCAGATGACCGACATGGGCTTCCTGCCCGAGGTCACCGCGCTCCTCGAACAGGTCCCGGACGGCGGCCAGACGATGCTGTTCTCCGCCACCCTGGACCGCAACGTCGACAGCCTGGTGCGGCGCTTCCTGAAGGATCCGGTCACGCACTCGGTGGATCCGTCCGCGGGAGCGGTCAGCACGATGGAGCATCACGTGCTGCACGTGCAGAACGCCGACAAGAACTCCACGATCGCCCACATCGCCTCCCGCGACGGCCGGGTGATCATGTTCATCGACACCAAGCAGGCCGCGGACCACCTGGTCACCAGGCTCCTCGCGAAGGGTGTGCGGGCCGCGGCGCTGCACGGGGGCAAGTCCCAGCCGCAGCGCACCCGCACACTGGAGCAGTTCCGCAGCGGTCAGGTCGCCGCGCTCGTCGCGACCGACGTCGCGGCCCGGGGCATCCACATCGACGGCCTCGACCTGGTCGTCAACCTGGACCCGCCGGCCGACCACAAGGACTATCTGCACCGCGGCGGACGCACCGCGCGGGCCGGCGAGTCCGGCACCGTCGTCACCCTGGTCCTCCCCGACCAGCGCCGCGGGATGGACCGGCTGATGGCGATGGCCGGCATCTCCCCCGTCACCACCAGGGTCCGGCCCGGTGACGAGAAGCTCGCCCGGATCACCGGCGCCCGCGTCCCCACCGGCGTGCCCGTGACGATCCCCGACCCCGTGGTGGAGCGGCCCCGCCGTCAACGGCCCACCGACCGGACCCGGTACGGCCGCCCCGCTGCCACCGCCCGCACCCGGCGGACCGCCGACGGCTCGGGCGGCGGTGCCGCGCCCCGGCCGCACAAGGGATAGCCACCGCGGACGACGGCGGGCACCCACCGGGTCGTGGTCCCGTCCGCCCCGGTCCGTCGCCCGCCCACCAGGGCTCTTCGGCGTCGGGTCGGTCGGTCCGGCGGACGAGGAGGGTCAGTCGGTCCAGCGGACGACGAGGAGGGCGGCCAGGGCCACGGCGACGGTGACGGCTCGGAAGCCGGAGTCCATGGCGGCGGCGAGGTCGGCGGCCGGGGCTCCGGTGCCCGCGGCGTTGGCGCCGAGGGCGGTGCCCATGGCGGCGACTCCGAGGGCGCTGCCGACTTCGCGGGCCGCGCCGTTGAGGCCGGAGCCCATTCCGGCGCGGTCGGCCGGGAGGGCCGTCATGATGCCGCCGGACAGCGGGGGCAGGGCCAGGCCGATGCCGGCCAGGGCCAGGGCCGGGCAGAGGACGTACAGGGCGTACGGGGTGTCCGCGCCGACCAGGGAGAAGGCCGCGAGGCCGACGGTCAGGGCGGCGAACCCGAGGGCGACCACCCGCTTGGCGCCCCAGCGGCGGACCAGCGCGGTGGAGGAGCGGGAGGCCAGGGTCATCGCGACGGCGATCGGGGCGAGCGCGCAGCCGGCCAGCGCGAGGGAGTAGCCGTGGGCGACCGTCAGGTACTGGGCGTTGACGTAGAACATGGCGAACGCGCCGGCGAAGGCCGCCGTCACTCCGACCGTTCCGGCCCGGACGGGGCGCAGGGTGAAGACCCGGGGGTCCAGCAGGGGGTGGCGGCGGCGCAGTCCGACCAGGACGCAGACCGTCGTGATCACGGCCGCCGCGGCGAAGGAGCCGAGCACCGGGCCGGAGGTCCAGCCGCGTTCCCGGCCCTCGATCAGTCCGAAGATCAGCGCGACGATCGCCGCGGCCAGCAGCACCGAGCCCGCGGGGTCGAGCGGTGCCGGGCGTCGGGGCGTTCGGGGTGCGCGCACGGCCGCGGTGAGGAGGAGCAGCGCGCCGGCCGCGCCGAACACGAGGAACAGGCCCTGCCAGGGCAGGTATTGGAGGACCGCGCCGCCGACGACGTTGCCGAGGATGCCGCCGACGGCCAGCGACGCCGTCCAGGTCGCCACCGCGTGCGGGCGGCGGGCCGGCGGGACGAGCAGGGTCAGCAGGCCCAGGGTGACCGGCAGGGCGAGGGCGGCGCCGGCGCCGGCCACCAGTCGTCCGGCGATCAGCAGCGGCACGTTCCCGGCCGACGCCGCCAGCAGGCTGCCGCCGGTGAACAGGCCGAGCCCCGCCAGCAGGACGCCCTTGCGGCCGAGCCGGTCCGCGAGCGCGCCGCCCGGGATGAGCAGGCAGGCGAAGGCGATCAGGTAGGCGTCCACGATCCAGACCAGGGCGGTCGGGCTCGGGTGCAGCCCGCTCCGGGCGATCGACGGCACCGCGAGGTTCATCGCGGCTGCCATCGCCTGCAGTGTCCCCGCGCAGAGGGACATCAGGACGATCACCTCTCCGCTGCGCGGGTGCCCCGCCGGCTCCGCCGGCGCCCCGGCGGGGGCCTCCCGATTCGTTGACTGCTTCGCTTCCACGGCGTCTCCTCCGGTCGGGCCAGAACGAGGGCGACGCTAGGCGCGGGCTGACATAACATCAAATGCACTGCTGTTAAACGTATGTTGCGGCAGACGCAATGGTGCAGGTGAGAGGTGACGCTGTGGGCGCCGCGGTCCGGGACATCGACCTGAATCTCCTCGTCGCTCTCGACGTGCTGCTCGACGAGTGCTCGGTCACGGCCGCCGCCGACCGGCTCGGCCTGTCCGCTCCCGCGATGAGCCGCACGCTGGCCCGGATCCGCACCGCGTTCGCCGACCCGATCCTGGTCCGGTCCGGGCGGTCGATGGTGCCGACCCCGCGCGCGGAGGCCGTGCACCTGGAGGTCAAGGCCCTCCTCGACCGCTCGCGCGCCCTGTTCGCCGAGGGGCGCGCCGTGGACCCGGCGCAACTGGAGCGGACGTTCACGATCGTCGCCAACGACCTGCTCTCCACCACCCTCGCCACCCGGCTGCTGCCCCGGCTCCGGGCGACGGCTCCCGGGGTGACCGTCGTCCTGCTGCCCGAGGGGCACCACCTCGACGACCTGGTGCTGCGGGACGGGACGGCGGACCTGGAGGTCCGAGTGATCACCGCGCCGGCGCCCGAGACCCGCGTCGAGCCGCTCCTCACCGACGGGATGGTCACCGTCGTCCGGCGCGGACACCCGCTCACGCAGGGCCCGTTCACCCCGGCCGCGCTGGCCGGCGCCCTGCACGTCACCACCTCCCGGCGGGGCCGGCTGCGCGGTCCGCTCGACGAGGCACTGGCGGCCGTGGGGCTGCGGCGCCGGGTGGTCGCGGCGATGCCGACCTTCGCCGCCGCCCTCCATCTCGTCGCCGCCTCGGACCTGGTGGGCCAGGCCCGGCGCGGACCGGCGAGCCACTGATCGCCGCGCTCGGCCTGGCGACCCTGCCGATTCCGCTGCGCCTGCCGCCCATCGAGATCTCCATGGGCTGGCACCCCCGCAACGACAACGACCCCGCACAGCGCTGGTTCCGGGAGCAGGTGCGCACGGCGTTGGCCCGACTCGGACCGGGATAGCGACCGTGCCCCGGTGGCGGCCCGTCGGCCCGTCGGCCTCAGCCCGCGGTGGCCAGCCGGCGGGCCAGTACTCGGCCGCGTTCGGCCTGCACCGCTCCGGCCTTCCCGGCCGCGTAGCGGAGCAGGCCGAACGGCGCGTGCAGCCGCAGGGTGTCGACCACCAGGGAGCCGCCGTCGCCCCGGGCGGTGACGGCGAAGCGGTAGTCCATCCGCACGCCGCCGGGGCTGGCCACCTCGCCGCTGACCACCGCCTCGTCCGGCAGCCGGGCGTCCTCGGTGCGCAGGGTGACCCGGATGACGTTGTCGTGCCGGAGCAGTCCGAGGAAGCGGAAACGCTCGACGGCCACGTAGTGCGTGACCCCGTCCTCGCGCCGCACCTCCCGCACGTCCACGAGCAACGGGGACAGGCCGAGGTAGTTCGCGGGCTCCGCGAGGTGCGCGAGCACGGCGGCGGGCGGTGCCGCGACCTCGTAGCGGTGGCTCAGTTCGGTGCTCGGCACGTCCAACTCCCCTGTCCGGTACGGCTCCGGCCGTCGTGGGGCCGGGAAGGATCGGTGGATGATCGCACCATCCGGCCGCCGCTGCCAGGCTGTTTGCGTCGGGGCGAACCGCGAATTCCGGGCCGCCGGTCAGTGCGCGGCGGGGTGCTCCGCGGGGTCCACGGCGAAGTCGTGGAGGAGGGGGCCGGTGGTGGTTGGGGGTCTTCGAGGAGGTGGAGGCGGGCGCGGTCGCGCGGTAAATGCCGTAGCCGTCGACGGGTCTGGCGGAGCGGCCGTGCCGGGGGCCCTCACTGTTGCGCCGGCCGCCGCGGGGCGCATGAGAAGTGGCCGGCGGCGTCAGTCGGACGGGCGCCAAGTGGCCTGCTGTTCCCGGAAGGTGGGGCAGGTGACGATGTCCGTGCGGCTGCACTGGAGGGCGTGGGTCAGGAGCTGATGGGCGTGGTCGAGATCGATCATGCGCTGTTCGATCTCGGCGACCTTGGCGCGGATCATCGCGTGCCGGCGCGGCTGGTCCTGCTGGAACTCGCGGACCTCGGCCAGGCTGAGCCCGGCCTGCTGGAACTTGCGCAGCAGGACGATCCGGTCCGCGGCCTGCGGCGGGTAGCGGCGCTGGCCGCCCTGGCGTTCGGGTGCGGGGAGGAGCCCGTGGCGTTCCCAGAACCGGATGGCCGAGGCCGGAACGCCCGTCCGCTCGGCAAGCTGACCGATCGTCATAAGCATGGTCCGCCGCTCCTCCTCCTGTCGTCGCGCCGGCCCGGCGCTTGACTTGAACCTTAGTTCAAGTCGCAGAGTGGCCGACAGCCGGAGCGGCGGCGAACGGGCCGTCGCCGACAGGGAGTTGGAGTTGACGCGATGACAGGAACGTCCGAGGTGAAGAGCCGCGCCCACCAGCTGGTCGAGGCCGCCCGGCAGTTGTTCATGGCCGGGGTGATGTCGCACTCCGGGCACGCCAACCTGAGTGTGCGGCTGGATGACGAGCGCTTTCTGCTGACTCCGGGGTTCGTCCGCGACCTGGAGGCGGACCAGCTGGCGACGGTCGGCCTGGACGGGCGGGTGCTGGAGGGCGAACTGCGTTCCGTCAGCGCCGAGATCATCACCATGCACAGCGCCGTCTACCGCGCTCGGCCGCAGGTGGGGGCGATCATCCACACGCACTCGCCGGCCGCGACGGCCTTCGCGGTGGCGCACCGGCCGCTGCCGTGCCGGACCGAGCCGATGCTGCGGTTCGGGCAGCCCGAGGAGGTTCCGGTGGTGCCGTGGGGGCCGCGCGGGTCGGACGTGTCGGTGCGGGGCATCGCCGAGGTGCTGGAGCGGCGTCCGACGACGGCCGCGGTGCTGCTGGCGAACCACGGGCTGCTGGTGTTCGGGCCGGACGCGGCGGCGACCGCGCACCTGGTGGTGGCGATCGAGGAGAGTGCGGAGGCCGAGATCGCCGCGGCGGCGATCGGCGGGGCCGTGGACTTCCCCGCGGGCGCGCTGGAGGCCGTCCGGGCCTCGATCGCTCGGGTCGCGCGATGACCGACCACGGCTTCACCGACAGCACCTTCGCCGAGTCCGGGCGTGCCGAGGCCCTGCGGGAGCGCTACCGGACGACGCTCGGGGCCGTCCCTCCGGCGGTGGAGGACCGGCTGCGGGTGGCGCAGGCGTTCGGGCGGCTCGCCACCGAGGAGGCGTTCACGGCCCTGCGGCACGTGGTGCTGGCCGACAGTCCGCTCGGCGGCCGGGTCCAACAGCTGGTCCACTTCGGGCAGTTGCTGGCGCTGGGCCGGGCCGAACCGGCGCGGATCCACGCCCGGGGGGCGCTCCACGCAGGCGCCGGGATCGCCGAGCTGATCGGCGTCGCGGAGACCGCGCTCATCACCGCGGGCACGCCGGCCTACGCGCTCGGCATCGAGATCGTCGTCGAGCTCCTGCCGGAGCAGGGCGCCCGGGCCGGCCGGCCGGTCGTACCGGCGGCCGGCCCGGGCGCGGGGGTTCAGGAGACGTCGGTGCCGTAGCTGTAGGTGGAGACGACGGTCTCGTCGGTGTCGAGGAGGTGCGCGGTGTCGCCCTTGTCGTGCCAGATGGCGCGGCCGCTGCCGAAGGAGTAGCCGCCCCACTCGGGGTGGACCTCGTCGGTGTAGACGCGGATGCGCCGGCCGGCCTTGAGGGTGGTGCCGGGCGGGAAGGTGAAGTGCTGGCCGGGGTCGTCGGCGTAGAGGATCCAGCCGGAGATGTCCGCGTGCGCCGTGCCCCGGTTGACGATCTCGACGTACTCGTCGGCCTGGGTGTACTTGACCTCGCCCTTGTGGCACACCTCGGTGATGGTCACGTCGGGCGCGCCGACGCGGGAGAGGACGGCGACGATGTCGGCGCTGTTGGAGTCGTTCTCGGGGCTGAGGAACTTGTTGACGATCTCGCCGTTGCGCTTGAAGCCGGTGATCACGGCGGCGTACTCCTCGCCGTCGACGGTCACGCTCTCCGGGGAGACCCGGGTGGGCAGGTCGACCTCGTCGTCGGGGACGGGGCCGTCGTTCGGGGTCTCGAAGTGGTGGAAGCGGTAGGTGAATCGGCGGTCCTCGCGGTCCTCCTCGAAGCGGACGCGGACCACCAGGTCGACGTCGAACTGGTCGACGCCGCCGCCGAAGACGGGGAAGTTCTGGTGGGTGAAGGTGCCCAGGACGGCTTCCGAGCCGTCGGCCTTCAGGTCGATCGTGCCGCCGGAGAACGCGTAGCCGCTCTTGCCGCCGCTGCCGTCGGCGGGGGTGCCCCAGGTGATCTGTCCGGTGTTCAGGCCGGTGACCTCGGGCGGGGTCGGGCTGACGGCGGTCCAGGTTCCCGATGTCGTGACTTTGGACATGCTCGGAGAACTCCTCGGCTCGATGGGCACGCCGTCCGCGGGAGACGGCCGGTGCGGGTGTCGGCACCCCGGCCCACCGGGGCCTTCGCCGGCCGACGCCCCTACTCTCCCAACCGCTCGGCCGGATCCCGCGCGCACACGCGCCCGCATCACTCCTCCGAGCGATGACGCAGGTCGGACCGGCCGGGCGGGGTGTCAGGCCGGTCGGGTGCGGAGGTGCTCCAGGGCCGCGGCGAGGGCGTCCTCGGGGGCGGTGGGGAGGTCGGGTTCGATGCCGGTGGCTTCCCAGTTGGTGCCGGTGATGGGGTTGATGGAGCGGGCGGTGGGGACGGCGACGGTGATGTGGGGGCGACCGGGAAGCGGGCGGTGGGGTGGGCGCCGCCGCGGGTGGTGCGGCCGACGAGGGTGGCGCGTTCGAGGACCTTCAGGTTGTAGGCGAGTTCCTCACCGCCGGAGAAGGTGACGTCGCTGGTCAGGACGGCGACCGGGCGGTCGAGGTAGCGCGGGGCGGCGAGGTGGCCGAGGGTCCAGTACTGGCGGACGGAGTCGGTGGACCGCTCGTAGATGTCGTTGAGGTGCACCGCGTCGCCGGCGAAGAAGTAGCTGCACCAGAGCTGCACTCCCTCCGGCGAGCCGCCGCGGCACTGGCGCAGGTCGATGACCAACGCGTCGGTGGTGGCGAGCAGTTGCATGGCGGCGGCGGTCGCGGCGCCGCCGAGGTCCGCGGGGGCGATCATGCGCAGGTCGAGGTAGCCGATGTTGCCGTCGAGCTGCTCCACCCGCCGGACGCCGTAGTTGCTCTCGCGGGCGTACTGCGCGAAGCGGGCCCGGGCGACCTCCTCCGGCTCCTCGTCCATCGGCTGCGGCTCCTCGCTGTACAGCAGCCGCAGGTGCTTGTCCGGGCAGGCCTTCTGCAGGTCGTCCGAGACCCGCTCGCACAACTCCCGTTCGCCCAGGCCCTGGTAGGCGCCGTCGGCGAGTTGGCGGCGGAGCAGGGTCGCTATGGCGGCCGTCCGCTCGGGGAAGACGTAGCCGGTGGTGATCCGGGCCAGTGCGGCCTCGATCGTCTGCTGATGGGTCGTCATGCGCGTGATGGTAGGTCCGGCCGGCGGGGGCGCCCAAGGCGACGGGGACCGGCATAGCTCAACCATCGACATATCTAAATCATTGATCTATGGTCTCCGCATGACAGAACGTCAATTGCACGAGCCGACACGCCTGGTGCTCACAGCCCTGGCCGACGCGCCGCGCCACGGCTACGCGATCCTCCAGGAAGTCCTGGCGATCACCGACGGGCGGACCAGGATGCTGACCGGCACGCTCTACACCGCGCTGGACCGGCTGCTCCAGCAGGGGCTGATCCGGGTCGACCACGAGGAGGTCGTGAACGGGCGGCTGCGGCGCAGCTTCGCGCTGACCGAGCAGGGCCAGGAGACGCTGGCCGGGGAACTGCGGCGCTTGCGGGCGGGGGCGGACGAGGCGGAGCGGCGACTCGCGCTCGGCGGGTTCCGGCCGGCGCTCGGACTGAACGGGGGGACGGCATGAGCGGGGAGTTGGTGCGGCGGCTGCCGCTGCGGGGGCTGTACCCGGCGGCGTACCGGGCGGCGCACGGGGAGGAGATCGCGGCGGTGCTCGCCGAGTCGGTGCGGGACGCCGACCGGCGGACTGCGGTGCGGGAGTGGGCGGTGCTGGCGGCGCACGCGCTGCGCCTGCGGACCCGGCTGAGTTCGCGGGACCCGGCGGGCGGGCGCTGGCCGGGGCGGCGCCGTTCGTGCTGGCGGGCGGGGCGGCGCTGGGCGCGGCGCACCTGGTGGCGGGGTTCTTCCTGCTGAAGCCGGGGACGGGCGTCCTCCCGGTGGTGGCTGCCGTCGCGCTGAGCGCCCCGTGGGTGCTCGCGCTGCTGGGCGCCGCGCTGGGCCGATGGGCGGTGGCGCGGGTGTTCGTGCTGGTCGCCGTGGTCGCTGTGCTGGCGGCCGTGGTGCATCCGGTGGGCCCGTCCTCCTCGGCCGGGACTCTGCTCGAACTGTGGTGCGTCATGGGCGGGTTGGTGCTGCTCGCACCGCCGGACGGGGTCGACCTGTCGAGGCGCGGGCGGTCCCGGGCGGTGGCCTGCTCGATCGCCGTGGGGCTGCCGATGTGCGGCATCGCCGCCGGGTGGCTGGGCCTCTGGCTGGAGGACTACCCGGACGTCGTGTTCCCGCCGTCCCTCCAGGTCCCGCTGGACGCCTCCACGGCCTGGCCGGCGGTCGTGCTGGCCGTCGCCTACCTGCTGCACCTCGCCGATCCGCGGGTCGACCGGGTGCAGGCCGGCGGGGTGGCGCTGGCGGTGCTGCCGTGGGTCGTCATGCCGCGGCCGCCGCTGTACTACGACACCCCGCTGAACGGACACGACCTGCTCCGCGACGCCGCCGTGGTGCTCGCGCTGCTGGCGGCGGCCACCGCGGCGGGCGTGCTGCGCCGCCGGGCCAGGCTCGCCGGGACGGAGGCGTCCGACCTGGCCTGACCCCGGACGGCGCCGGCCGCCCGTCCGTGCGGCGGGCGGGGCGGCCGGTGGTCCGCCGCGGCGTACGATGCGCGCGTGGACGGAGACCGGGGGTGGGGCGTCGGGCCGCGCACGGTGCGGGTGCTGGTGGTCTCGGTGGCGGCCGCGCTGGCCTCGATGCACCTGTTGAAGGGGCTCGGGCGGGTGGCGGCGGAGCCGGTCGCGGGGCGGCGGTGGTGGCCGCCTGTCTCGCGCTGGTGGCGCTGCAACTGCGGCACACCCGGCCGGGACACGATCAGCAGGGCCCGCAACTGCGGTGGACGGTCGCGGAGTTGGCGGTCAGCGCGGTCGCGGTCGGGCCGCTCGGCGTCTCGGTCGGCCTGCTCTGCCTGCCGGCCGCGTCCTTGCTGCTGGAGCGCCGCCGGCTGCTGCTGGGTCTGCTGGGGGCCGGTGCGGTGCTGGTGGAGGCGCTCCGGGCCGCGACGCTCCGGGACACCGTCGATCTGCTGCTGACGGTCGCGCTCGGCGGCACCATGCTGTACGCCGTCACCACGCTCGCCCTGCTGGCGACCCGGGTGCACGCCGCACGGCTCGCGCTCGCGGCGTCCGCGGTGACGGACGAGCGGCTGCGCATCGCGTCCAGCCTGGGCAGTGGGCTGTCGGCGGGCCTGCGCGAGATCCACGACCTGGCTGCGCTACAACGGCCGGACGTGCTCGACGAGTTGATCGCGGTGGCGCGCCGGACGCTGGCGGCGGCCCGGGCCACGGCCGCCGAGTTGCGCAGCCTGTCGCTGGCGCCGGAGGCGGCGAGTGCCCGGGCCCTGCTGGCGTCCGCCGGGATCGTGGCGGACATCCGGGTCGGGCACCGCGAGCCGCTCGGCCCGGCCGGGACGGTGCTGGCGACGGTGCTGCGCGAGGCGGTCACCGCGGTGGTGCGGGTGGGCGACGCCCGGCGGTGCGAGGTGTCCACCGAGGAGCGGTCGGGGCAGGTGGTGCTGCGGGTGGTCAGCGACGGCGCGCCGCACGGCGTCGCGCTCGGCGCGGACGTGCTCGACGGCCTCGCGGAGCGCGTCCGGGCGGCGGACGGCCGGCTGACGGCCGGCCTGGAGCCGGACGGCCGCTTCGCCGTGGAGGCGGCGGTGGCGGCGGCCCCCGCACCGGCCGCCGCGGACCCGGCCGAACTGCGCACCGCGCTGGCGCTGTACTACGCGCTGCTCGGCATGTTCTGCGTCAAGGCGCTGATGTTCGTCCCCGCGCCGCGGCTGGCCCTCGGGGCGGTGTGCGTGGCGGCGTTCTGCGCGTTCCAGGTCCGCTTCTCGATCCAGGACGCCACCCGGCACGCCCGGCTCGCGCTGCTGGCCTCGGCGGTGCTCGCCCTGGTGCCGCTGCCCTGGCTGGGCCGGAACTGGATCGGCGCGGCGGGCATCCTGGCCGGTTCGCTGCTGATCGCGCTGCCGCTGCGGGCGGGCGCGGCCCTGGCGGCGGCGCTGGCGGTGACGGCCGGGGTGATCGGCGGCGACGGCCCGGTGTCGGCGCTGCTGACGACCGTCAGCGCGCTGGTCAGCTGCGTGGTGGTCTACGCGGTGCTGCGGCTGGTCCGGCTGGTGCGGGAGTTGCAGCGGGCCACGGCCGGGCTGGCGCGCGCCGCCGCCGTCACCGAACGGCTGCGCGCCGCCCGGGACTTGCACGACCTGCTCGGGCACGGGCTGGCGGCGGTCCTGCTGAAGGCCGAGCTGGCGCGGCGATTGGCGGACTCCGACGCCCCGCGCTGCCGGGCCGAGTTGGCGGACATCGTGCGGCTGGCCGAGCGCGGCCGGGCCGAGCTGGGGGCGCTGGCCGACGACGGCCCGCGGCTCTCGCTGAGCGCCGAACTGGCCTCGGCAGCGGCGGTGTTGGAGGCGGCATCGATCGCGGTGGAGGTGGAGGACGGGCCGGTGCCGGCGGCCGCGGGCGCGGTGCTGAGCGTGGTCCTGCGCGAGGCGGTGACGAACGTCCTGCGGCACAGCCGGGCCCGGCACGCGCGGATCGCGCTGGCGGTGGCCGACGGCTCGGCGCGGCTGGAGGTGGAGAACGACGGGGTCCCGGACGGGGTCACCGCGCCCGGGTCCGGGATCGGCGGGCTGTCGGTCCGGCTCGCCGAGGCGGGCGGCACGCTGGCCGCCGGACCGGACGACGGCTGGTACCTGCTGCGGGCCGAACTGCCGCTCCGCTGACCGCCGTTGCGGGCTCAGAGCCAGCCGGCGTCGCGGGCGATCCGCACGGCGTCGGTGCGGTTGCGGGCGTTCAGCTTGCCGACCACGGCGGTCAGCACGTTGCGCACGGTGCCGGTGGACAGGTGCAGGCGGGCCGCGATCTCGGGCGGTTCGGCGCCCTCGGCCAGCTCGCGCAGCACGTCGTTCTCCCGCGGGGTGAGCGGGTTGTCCGCCAAGTCCCAGGCGGCGACCGCCAGTGCCGGGTCCAGCACCCGTCCGCCCGCGGCCACTTGGCGGATGGCCGCGACCAGCTCGGCCGGAGGGACGGTCTTCAGCAGGAAGCCGTCGACCTTCGCGTCCAGGGCCTTGCGCAGCAGCCCGGGGCGGCCGAGCGAGGTCAGCATCAGGGTCCGGCAGCCGGGCAGCTTCTCCTTGAGCGCCGCGGCGGCCTGGAGGCCGTCGAGCCGGCCGGGCATCTCGATGTCCAGGATCGCGACGTCCGGCCGGAAGACCGCGGCCCGCGGCACCACGTCGTCGGCGGAGTCCGCCTCGGCCACGACCTCCAGGTCGGGTTCCAGTCCGAGGAGTGCCACCAGTGCGCCGCGCACCACGTGCTGGTCCTCGGCCAGCAGGAGTCTGATCATGTCCCGACCCTACCCGTGACGAGGTCACGGGTAGCGCGTGTTCCCGTCCCTGGGAGGGGAGTTCGCAGCTCGGCAGGCTGGAGGGCATGAGCGATGCGATCACTTTGGACGCCGTGAGCAAGGTCTACGGCAAGGGGCGGGGCGCGGTCGCCGCGCTGCGCGAGGTGACGGTGCGGCTGCCCGGTGGCGGCTTCACCGCCGTGATGGGGCCGTCCGGTTCGGGCAAGAGCACCTTCCTGCACTGCGCGGCCGGCCTGGACCGGCCGACCGCGGGCACCGTCCGGCTCGGCGGCACCGACCTGTCCGGGCTGAGCGAGACGAAGCTGACCGAACTGCGGCGCGAGCGGGCCGGGTTCGTGTTCCAGTCGTTCAACCTGATCTCCTCGCTGACGGTCGAGCAGAACGTCACGCTGCCGCTGCGGCTGGCCGGGCGGCGGGCCGACGCCGGGAAGCTGGCGGCGCTGATCCGCCGGGTGGGCCTGCAGGAGCGCACCGGGCACCGGCCCGGGCAGCTGTCCGGCGGGCAGCAGCAGCGGGTGGCCGTCGCGCGGGCGCTGGTGTCCGAACCGGACGTGGTCTTCGCCGACGAACCGACCGGCGCGCTGGACACCATGACGGCCCGTGAGGTGCTCACCTTGCTGCGGCAGACCGTCGACGAGCTCGGCCAGACCATCGTCATGGTCACCCACGACCCGGTCGCCGCGTCCTACGCCGACGAGGTGCTGTTCCTGGCCGACGGCCGGGTCGCCGACACCATGTCCGGGCCGACCGCCGCCAAGGTCGCCGACCGCATGATCCGCCTGGGAGCGTGGAACCGATGATGCTGGGACTCGCCCTCACCACCCTGCGGCACCGCCGGGCCGGGTTCGTCGGGGCCTTCGTCGCGCTGTTCTGCGCCGCCGCCCTGGTCTGCGGCTGCGGCACGCTGCTGGTCACCGGACTGACCGGTGCGGTCCGGCCGGAGCGGTACGCGGCTGCGCCGATCGTCGTCACCGGCGACCCGGAGGTGCACGTCCTGGTCGACAAGGGCAAGGGGAAGACCAAGGAGAAGGCCAAGCCGAACGCCGGCCGGGCCTGGGTGCCGGCGGACCTCGCCGAACGCATCGCCGCCCTGCCGTCGGTGGAGCGCGTCGCCACCGAGGTGACCTTCCCGGCGCTGCTGCCCGGCGGGGCCGACTCCGGTTCCTGGGGCCACGGTTGGGAGTCCGCGCCGCTGGCCGGGCTGACCCTCGCGGCCGGCCGCGCGCCCGCCGCCCCGGACGAGGTCGTCGTCGACGCCGGCACCGCGGCCCGCGCGCACCTGTCGCCCGGCTCCGGCACGGCCGTCCGGACGCCCTCGGGGACGCTGCCGGTCCGGGTGGTCGGCGTCACCGCGCAGGGCTTCGACAGCCAGTCCGCGGTCTTCTTCGGCACCGACCGGGCCCGCCAACTGGCCGGTCACCAGGGCCTGGTGAGCGCTGTCGGGGTCTTCCCGGCCGCCCCGTCGGCCGCCGCCGACGTCCGGGCGCTGCTCGCCGGTGCGTCCGCCGGCCCGGCCGCCGTGGTCCGCACCGGCGAGGACCGCGGGCGGGTGGAGTTCCCGGACGCCGCCAACGCCCAGGTGCGCCTGGTCAGCATGGGCGCCGTGCTGGGCGGCACCGCCCTGCTGGTGGCGCTGCTGATCGTGGTCGGCACCTTCGGCCTGTCGATCCAGCAGCGGCAGCGGGAGATCGCCGTGCTGCGCGCGGTGGCCGCGACCGGGCGGCAGGTCCGGAAGATGATCGGCGGGGAGGCGCTGCTCGTCGGCCTGGCCGCCGGGGCGCTCGGCGCCGTCGCCGGCCTGCCGCTGGGCGGCTGGCTGCACGGCCGGTTCGTCGCGCTGGGCGTGATCCCGGCGAACCTGCCCGCGGTGCTCTCGCCGTTCCCGGCGCTGGTGGCCGCCGCCGCCACGCTGCTGGCCGGCTGGGCGGCGGCCCGGATCTCGGCCCGGCGCACCGCCGCGGTCAAGCCGGTCGAGGCGCTCGGGGAGGCGGAGTTGAAGCCGCCGCAGCTTGGCGCGGCCCGGATCGCGTTCGGGGTGCTCGCCGCCGCCGGGGCCGTGGTGCTCACCGCGCTGCTGACCGTCCTGCACGCCGACCAGTCCTCGACGCCGGTCTGCTTCCTCGCCGTGCTGCTGTGGTGCACCGCGTTCGCGCTGCTCGGCCCGGTGCTGGCCCGGGTCGGAACCGCCGTGCTGGGCCTGCCGATGCGGGCCTCCCGGGTCGGCGGCCACCTCGCCTTCCACAACCTCCGGGCCGGGGCGCACCGGCTGGCCTCGGTGGTGACGCCGCTGACCCTGCTGATCGCGATGGCCTGCGCGATCCTGTTCAGCCAGACCACGACCGACCGGGCGGCCGCCGCCCAGCGCGAGCGCGGCAACGCCGCGGACTTCGTGGTCGGCCCGCGGGTGCCGGCCTCGGCCGCGGAGGCGGTCGCCGCCGTCCCGGGCGTCCGGACCGTGACCCGGGTCCTGCACACCCAGGTCCGGGACGGGCTGACCCGGCGCAGCGTGCAGGGCGTCTCTCCCGAACGGCTGACGGACACCCTGGACCTCGGGGTCACCGCCGGCGACCTCGGCCGCCTGGCGGAGGGGACGGCGGCGGCCGCGGACGGGCTGGGCTACCGGCTGGGCCAGCACGTCCGGTTGACGCTCGCGGACGGCACTGCGGCGGAGGTCACGGTGGTCGCGCTGTACAGCCGCGGCCTCGGGTTCGGCGACCTCACCCTCGCGCACGGGCTGGTCGCGGCGCACGTGGACGTGCCGCTGGACGACGAACTGCTGGTCCGGGGAGTCGACTTGAGCCGTCCGGCGCTCGCCGCCGCGCTGCACGGGAGCCCGGGCTCGGGGTGCTCGACCACGCTGCGGCGGCGGCTGCGGCGAACCGGACCGGCGCGCAGATCGGCGACGTCATGCTGGGGCTGATCGTCGCGTTCGTCGCCATCGCGGTGCTCAACACGCTGGCCATGAGCATCTCGGACCGCCGCGGCGAGTTCGCCGCGCTCGCGCTGACGGGCGCCACCCGCCGTCAGATCCGGCGGATGCTCGGCTGGGAGACCGCGGCCTCGGTCGCGCTCGCCACCGTGCTCGGTCTCGGCGTCTCCTTCGCGGTGCTCAGCTGCTACGCCGAGGGCATCACCCGCGGCACCGCCGGGTTCGCCGCGCCGGCCGGGGAGCTCGCCCTGGTCGTCCTCGGCGCCGCGGTGCTCGCCGCCGCCGGGACGTGGCTGCCCGCCCGGGCCGCGCTGCGCGGCCGGACGCTTGATCTCAAGTCGGCTTGAAGTTCTAGTCTCCGTGCTGAGCGACAAACCACCTTCACCGAGCGGGAGTTACGGACATGACCATCACCACCGCGGAGTTCGCCGCCCTGGCGCGGCAGGTCCGGGTCCTCACCGACCGGGCCGAGATCACCGGCCTCATCGACGGCTACCTGCTCAGCCTGGACGGCGGCCGCTTCGACGAGGCCTGGGCCCGGCGGCACTTCACCCCGGACGTCCGCTTCACTTCCCCGGTGGGCTCGCACGACGGCATCGAGGGCCTGGCCGAGCACGAGCAGGCCACCCTCGACAAGTTCGAGCGGACCCAGCACATGGGCGCCAACTACCTGATCGACCTGGACGGCGACCGCGCCGCCGTCCGCTGGAACGCCTTCATGACCCACGTCCACCTCGCCACCACCCAGCAGTCCCGCGGCGAGACCCCCGGCGCCCACTTCGACGTCGGCGGCACCTTCACCGGCGAAGCCGTCCGCACCCCCGCCGGCTGGCGCCTCCGCCGCCTCGACGTCCAAGCCATCTGGACCACCGGCCGCGGCCCCCGCACCCTCACCCCGCAGGCCGAAGCCACCCTCCACGCCCTCGCCGGCCCGGCCCGAGAGCGATCCGTGATCGACACCGGCCGGCACCAATCCAATTGACTTCGGAATGTATTCCGAACTAGCGTGGAGGTATGTCCACCCCCACCGTGTCGTTCTCCGACCTCTCGAAGAACTCGAAACGTGTCGCGGACACCGCCGAACGGGCCCACCGCGTCCACGTCACGCGCCGTGACGGCGAGGATCTCTACCTCACCACCGAGCGCCACGACCGCCAGCGGGAAGAGACCGCGGATGTCACCGCCCGGCTGTTCTCCGCCCTGATCGCCAGCGACGAGGGAGCACGCGCCGTCCTGCTCGCGCTGCCGGAAGTGTTTCCGTGGACCAGGCACCTGTCCGCCGAGGAGGTTCGGGAGTTCGTCGTCGATCTCGTGAACGCCACGCGTGACGTGGTGGAGCTCGACGTCCACTCCAACCTGCACCGCGTGATCGTCGAGTGGCGCGCCACGGCCCGGATCCTGGCGGATCCGGAACTGGCCGCCGGTCTTGCCGCACCCCTGCCGGGCGACGACCACGGCGAGGTGCCGGCGCCGTGAGCCCCAAGCGCGGAGACGACGTCCCGCCGCCGCCGATCGACGGCGAGTGGCGCCTCAGGTTCGCGACGAGCGAGGCAGCCAAGGGCTGGGGTGACCTCTGCGCGGAAGCACCGGCGAACACGCGCCGCTGCTTCGAGGCCCTCCGCAGCGATCCCCTGTCCTTGCGTGACCCGGATCGGCAGCACCGTCTGCGCGGCCGCCTGGCAACGCGCACAGTCGGCGGTGGCGAGCTTCCGCAGTGGGAGTACGAGGTGACGTCGGGCGGACGGGTGCGCTACGTCGTCGACGAGCCGGCGAGGACGGTCCTCCTCGTATACGCGGCGCCGCGGCATCCGAAGGACACCGACAACTGAACCATCAACTGAAGAGTGGGGTAAGGGAGTTCCAGGTGTTGCGGACATGCTCAGTGCGCGCTTAGCGTGAGTGGCGGTTGATCCATTCGTGTGGAGAGGATCGCTCTGATGATTCGTCATGTCCGAACGGTGGCGCAGGCGGTGCTTGCGGCCGGGCTGGTGGTCGGTGGGGTGGTGGTGGGGCGCCGGTGGCGGGGGCTGCGGCGGGGCCGACGGAGTTGACGGCCTCGCAGTTCACGCTGAGCGCGGACTACCACCAGTTCGACGCGTTGAACTCGGCGCTGGTGTCGACCTTGGGGACGTCCCCCGTGCACACCGTGATGGAGAACGCGAACCACGACCGGCAGGCGCTGCCGGCGTCGTTCTCGGTGGCGGGGCTGGAGACCGGGTTCCGGTTCGACGACGGGGACAACTCGGACTGCCAGAGCTACCCGCAGGGCATCACGACGAGCCGGGACGCCGTGGGGACGGCGAACAGCGGGAACTACGACGGCCATCAGCTCGTGCTGGTGAGCTGGTACACCAAGGACGGCTGCACCGGCAAACAGCAGCGCAGCCGGATCACGCTGGCCGACTGGGACGCCACCTACCCCAACAAGTACCGCAAGATCCTGCTGGTGGAGCCGACCGGTACGGCGGCGGCCCCGGACTTCAAGGACATCCCGATCCACGCCGGCGGCGTCTCCTGGTACGGCGACTACCTGTACGTCGCGGACACCGGCCGCGGCATGCGGGTGTTCGACATGCGCAAGATCCTCAACACCGACACCGGCGGCACCGCCGACCAGATCGGGCGGCAGTCCGGCAGCGTCTACTACGCCCACAACTACGCGTACGTGCTGCCGCAGATCGGCACCGTCACCTCGCAGACGACCTCCCCGGACAAGCTGGCGTGGTCCTCGGTCTCGCTGGACCGGGTCAGCAAGTCGCTGGTGATGACGGAGTACACCTGCCCGGCGGCGCAGCCCTGCACCGACTACCCCAACCGCGCGCCGCGCGCGGTCCGCTACCCGTTCGCCTCGGGGGCGACGACCTTCGCCGCGACGACCACGGCCAGTCAGGCGCTCCAACTGCCCTGGTACAAGCTGAACGGCGTGGCCTCGCACAACGGCCGGTGGTGGTTCAACTCCTCGGGCCAGAAGCAGCTCTACTACTGGACGCCGACGGCGGGCCCGTCGACGTTCGCCTGGGTGGGCGGCGGCGAGAGCCTCTCGTACTGGGAGGACGCCACCAACCCGGACCTGCTGTGGTCGCTGCAGGAGACCGTCGGCGGCCGCAACGTCTTCGCGGTGACGCAGGCGACCTACGGCGGCGGCTGAGCCGCCCGCGGGCGGTGAACGCCGGAGGCCCGGACCGCAGCGCGCGGTCCGGGCCTCCGGCGTCCGGTCAGGCGGAGCGGCGGTTCCCCCGGTCGTCGCAGGGGAGTTGGGCGCCCGGGTCGTTGGCCTGGAAGTCGCGCTGGGCCTGCCGCTCGATCTCGGCGATCGCGGTGGGCGGGACGTCGATGATGCCGCCGAAGGGCCGGTCGACGTCGCGGATGAGGACGAGGGTGGTGGTCAGCAGCGCGGTGATCACGACGAGGGTGATGATCTGTCCGCGGTTGTTGCGTCGGGGCAGGCAGACGCCGAGTGCGACGACGGTGATGGTGAGGGTGGCGAGCAGGAACCAGAGGATCGCGCCGGGAATGCTGGCGGTGGCCTGGGTGAGGCGCTCGTCGCGTTCGTCGGAGCGGGTGTTGTCGGCGGAGATCAGCATGCTGAAGACGGCCTGGCCCTGGAGTTCCCCGAACGCCTGCCGGAAGTCGGCCGTCCAGACGCTGGGTGCGGCGGAGCCGTTGCCGTCGGACATCGCCGGCCACTCCTGGAGCCGGACGGCACGGGCGTAGCAGACGGCGTCGGCCTGGATCCGGTTGCGCTGGGCGGCGGGCGCGTACTCGGCGGTCTCGACGATCTGGTCGAGGGCGCGGGCCTCGCCGCGGGCGGAGGTCTCGGCCTTGCCGTAGGACCCGTTGGCGGTGACCAGGACGAAGGCGAGCAGCAGGACGGTCAGCGTGAGCAGCGGGCCGACGAGGTCTTTGACGGCCATGCCGGTGTCGTCGTCCTCCTTCAGCACCAGCGGGCGCAGGTAGCGGTTGGCGGCGAGGCCGACCAAGAGCGCGACGGCGGCGACGACGATGACCAGGACCACGGGGGCACCTTCGGGGTGGGGGTCGTTCCCGCCGCCCGGCGGGCGCGGGACGGGCACCTGCGATCATCACCGCGCGGCCGGGGGCCGGTCCGCGACACCGTGCGGGTAGGCAGCGCGGGGGCCGGGTTGCTCCATCGGGAGCAGCGGGGCGGGCCGCCGGTGCCGCCTCGGCCGGCGCGGCGCGGGTCCGGGGCAGGATCGGACCGGAGCCGTCGTCGTGGAGGAGCAGCATGACCGAGCCGGGTGTCGCCGTCGCCGTGGTGGTCCGGGACGGGCGGGTGCTGATGGTCCAACGCCGGGCGGCGGACGGCGAGTTGTGGTGGCAGTTCCCGGCCGGTGAGGTCCGGGACGGGGAAACGGCGGAGGCGGCCGCGGCCCGCGAGACGGCCGGGCAGACGGGGTTGTCGGTGACGGCCGCGCGGCTGCTCGCCGAGCGCGCGCATCCGGTGAACGGCCTTCGGACGGCGTACTTCGCCTGCTCGGTCGCGGCCGGCCCGGCGTCGGTGGCCGGCGTCGAGGACCTGGTCGCGCTGGAGTGGGTGACCCGCGGCCGGCTCGCCGAGTACGTCCCGTCGGGCCTGTGCGGGCCGGTACAGGCGTACCTGGACGGCGAGTTGAGCCGGGACTGACCGCGCGCAGGGCGGTCTCCCGAGGAGGGGCGGGCGACCGACGGCGGTCGCCCGTCCCTGCACCGACACCCGGACGACGCGGGCGGACCGCTCAGCCGGCGGGCTGCTCGCCGGCCCTGTCGGTGACCGCGTGGCGCAGGACGGCGGACGCGTAGGTGGCGCGGACCAGCGGGCCGTTCTCGCCGGTCCGCACCATCCCGACGCCGCGGGCTCCCAGGAACTCGCAGGTGGCGCCGTCGAAGACGAGCTCGGTCCGGTCGGTGCCCTCCGCGCGGGCCACGCCGATGCCGTGCCGCCCGGCTGCGTCGACGGCCCCGGCCTCCAGGGTCACGCCGGGGACGGCGGCGGCGGCCCGGCAGAACGCGGCGCCGACGGCGGGGGTCAGCAGTTGCGAGGTGAGCACGTTCGCGATCGTGCGGAAGGCGGTGGCGTCCCGGTCGGGGTTGCCCTTCGGGTTGTCCGCGTAGACCTGCTCCAGCAGGCGCTGGGGGTCGGTGGGCAGCCCGGCCAGGAAGCGCTGGTCGGGGGCGTGCAGGCCGGCCGGGCTGCCCGCGACGTTGGGGGCGTAGCCCATGGTGCCGTTGAACGGGTCCTTGATCAGCCCCTGCGTGTTCCCGTCGGCGGCCGTCCAGTCCCTGCGCACGCACGGCTGCTCCTGGTCGTGCTGCACGAGCGTCTCGGTGTAGACGAACTGATGGTCCTTCACCTGCAGTCCCGGCCTGTTCGCCCCGGCCTCCGCGGCGGCGGTCAGGGCCTGGAGCGGGTCGCCGGCCGGCGTGGACCCGGCCGGCCGGACGACCAGGCCCGCCGGGGCCATGCCGTTCGGGCAGGACGTCTCGCCACCGGTCAGGACGGTGGGCGACGGGGACGGCGTCGCGCTCGCGGACGCTCCGGGCGCCACCGCCTGCGGGGCCGGAGCGCCCGGCTGCGAGGTGCTGAGCAGGGCGACGGCGGCGGCCACGGCGACGACCGCCGGGGGTGCGATCAGCCAGCCGAGGCGTCGGCGGCGCGGCGCCGGATGCGCGGCCGTGGACTGCTCGGTCGCGGACTGCCCGCTCGCGGACTGCCTGGCGATCTCGTTCATCAGATGCTCCTTCAAACGCCGCTGGCGGTCGGCGGCGAGCATCTCGGGCCCGTCGTTCATCGGATGTCTCCCTGCGTCGACCGGGCGGCTCCGACGCCGCCGTGCCGTACCTGTCCGGGGCCGGACCCGGGTTCCCGATCCAGTGCCGATTTCTGATCCAGCGTCAGTTCCTCGTCGGTCAGCGCCCGGAGCCGGGTCCGGGCGCGGGACAGCCGGGAGCGGACGGTGCCGAGCGGCACGCCCAGCGCCTCGGCGGCCGAGGCGTAGTCCAGCCCGACCCAGACGCACAGCCGGAACACCTCCCGGTCGCCGCGCCGCAGCCTGGCCAGCGCGCGCCGGACGGCGGCCAGTCGGGCGTCGTCGTCGAGCCTGGTCACCAGCGCGTCGGCGAAGTCCGGCACCGGTTCCCGTTCCGGCAGGCGCGACATCGCCGCTCGGTGCCGCCGGGCGGTCCGCGCGGTGTTGCGCAGCACGTTGGTGGCGAGGCCGAACAGCCACGGCCGCACCGAGTCGCCGTCCCGGTGCAGGCTGCCGCGCAGCCGCCACGCCTCCAGGAAGGTCAGCGACACCGCGTCCTCGGCGGCCGCCCAGTCCCCCAGCGTGCGCAGCGCATAGCCGTACACGGCCTGGGCGTGCTCGTCGAAGAGCTCGGCCAGCGCCCCTTGGTCCCCGGCGCGCAGGCGCGCCCGTTGTGACAGTTCCACGCCACCTCCTGTCCGCCCGGCCGGTAAGGTTCCCTGTGACCTGCGTCACTCGTCCGCCGGTTCGAAGAGGTGGCCCCGTGGAACACGACGCCCCGCAGCCCGCCCCCGCGATGCGCCCGGCGGTGCAGGAGACCTACGGACCGGCGGATCTGAGCGCCGCACAGATCTTCGCCGGAGGGTTCATCAACTTCGGCTACTGGCCCGGCATCGACCTCTCCCGGCCGCTCGACGAGACGGACCGGATCCGCAGCCAGCAGGCCCTCTACCGGCACGTCCTGGACGCCCTCCGCCTGCCGGACGCCGCTCGCCTGCTGGAGGTCGGCTGCGGGCTCGGGATGGGCTGCGCGCTCGCCCTCGCCGAGTACGGCGCGGCCGCCGTGACGGGCCTGGACATCCACCCGGCGCAGCTGCGGCGGGCCCGGGAGGCGCACGCCGAGACGCTCCGGCGCGAGCCCGACCGGCTGCGGTTCGTGCAGGGCGCGGCCGAAGAAATCCCGTTGGCCGAGCGGGAGTTCGACGCCGTCCTGAGCGTCGAGGCCGCCCAGCACTTCCCCGACCTGACCGCCTTCGCCGCCGAGACCTTCCGCGTCCTGCGCCCCGGCGGCCGGGTCGCCGTCACCAGCTTCTTCACCCCCGACGACTCCCCCGGCCGCCCCGAGGACCTCGCCGAGCTGCTCCTCACCTTCGCCGACGGCCTCGACATCGCGCGCCCCGTCGGCGCCCTCGCGAACGCGTTCGCCGCAGCCGGCCTGACCGAGGTCCGCACCCGATCCATCGGCCCCGGCGTCTGGCCCGGCTGGGACGCCTGGCTCAGCCGGTGGTGGGACGAGGACACCTGGCCGCGGAACTTCCGGCACGCGTGGGAGCGCCGCCTGCTCGACTACTACGTGGTGACGGCGGGCCGCCCGACGGATCGGTGACGTCCGATCAGAGTGCGTTCCGATCCTCTCTGCCGGACCGACGTCGGCTGATGATCGGACTGGAGGTGGCGAACTCCCCCTACGTGACCCTGCCCGGCGAGGACTGCCGCGGCCTCAGTCCGGGTGCACCCAGCCGGGCACCCAGGTGCCGGGGGCGTCGTGGGCGGCCTTGGTCGCGGCGAGGTAGCTGCGCAGGGCGGCCAGCGCCGGGTGCGGGTTGTCGCGGTGCCACACCAGCGAGTGCGGGTAGACGGGCGTCGGGTCGGTGAGCGGGATCCGGCGCAGCCCGTGCCCGGCGGGCCAGACCAGGCGGGTGCCGTCGCTCATGAAGGTGGCGAGCGCCGGGGTCTCCGCGATGGTGTCGAGCAGGGCGTCGGAGCCGAAGTTGGGGCCGGTGGCCTCGATGGTGAGGCCGAACTCGGCGGTCAGGTCGTCGTAGTAGGCCGCCCACTCGGAGCCCGGCAGGATGCCGGGCATCCAGATCCGGTGCCCGGCCAGCTGACGCGCCGTCACCGCGTGGGCACCCGCCAGCACGTGGCCCGGGCCGGTGAGCAGTTCCAGCCGCTCGTCGACCACCCGGACGGCGGCGAGGTCGTCGGGCAGCGGCCGGCCGGGGGAGCCGACGGCCCGGAAGGAGGCATCGACGGCTCCGGAGCGGATCGCGGCGACGGCCTCGTCGATGTCGAGCAGCTTCACCACGTCCAGCTCGGTCCCGGGGTGGGCGCCGTGGAAGGCGCGCATCAGGCCGGACGCCGCGCCGCGCAGGTTGATCACGTCGACCCGCAGCGGTCGGCGGGCGGTGTGCACGGAGGCGACGGCGCGATCGGCGACCCGCAGCAGCTCGCGGGCGTGCGGCAGGAACGCCTGCCCGTCGATGGTCGCCTCCGCACCGCGCGGGGTGCGGGTGAACAGCCGTACCCCGAGGTCCCGTTCGAGTGCGGCGATGCGCTTGGAGACCGCCTGCTGGGTGATCGCCAGGTCGACGGCGGCCTTCTGGAACTGTCCCGCCTCGGCGACGGCGAGGTAGGTGCGTACGGCTTCGAGGTCCACGCCCGCCCACCTTAGTGAACAACCGGTGGTTGTGGGTCACGGGCTCCATGGTTGTTTGACCTGTGGTTGTCCGGCCCGGTTTGCTCGGGCCGGTCAACGGAGGTTTGTGCGGCCAGGGGGCGCGATGGGCTACGGCAGGCGACGGCTGGGGCGGCAGTTCGGGTGGCTGTGGGCGGCGTACGCGGTGAGCGCGTACGGCTCCGGGCTGGGGTTCGGGGCGCTGCCGCTGATCGCGGTGCTGGTGCTGCACGCCGGCCCGGCCGAGGTGTCCGCGCTGTCGGCGGTCGGCCCGGCCGTGGGAGCGCTGCTGGCGGTGCCGCTCGCGCCGTGGGTGGAGTTCCGCCGCAAGCGGCCGGTGATGATCGCCGCCGACCTGCTCCGGTTCGCCGCGATGGCGTCGATCCCCGCCGCGTACGCCTTCGGCCTGCTCGGCTTCGGCCAGCTGTTCGCGGTGTCGGCGGTGGTCGCCGCCGCGAAGATCGCGTTCGGCGCGGCCAGTGGCGCCTTCCTGAAGGCACTCGTCCGGCCGGACGATCTGGTGGTGGCCAACTCGCGTTTTGAGTCGACCAATTGGAGCTCCATCGCGATCGGACCGCCGCTCGGCGGCGCGGCGATCGGCGTGTTCGGACCGGTCGCCACCGTGTGGGCGGACGCCGGCAGCTACCTGCTCTCGGCGCTCGGCATCGCCGCCGTCGGCGGCCGGGAGGAGCCGCCACCCCGCCGCCCCGGCACGCGGCCGGGATCGCTGCTGGACGGCTGGCGACACCTGCTCGGCGACCCGGGGCTGCGGCCGCTGTACCTCAACAACCTGCTGGTGTCCGGCCTGATCATGGCCACCGAACCGATGCTGGCCGTTCTGCTGCTGCGCCAACTCCACTTCTCCGCCTGGCAGTACGGCCTGGCCTTCGCCGCCCCGTGCCTCGGCGGCCTGATCGGCTCCCGGCTGGCCCCGCGCGTGGTGGCCCGCCACGGCCGGACCTGGGTGTTCCGCACCATCGGCACGCTGCGCGCCGTCTGGCTGATCGGCCTCGCCTTCGTGCCGTCCGGCACGGCCGGACTGGTCACCGTGATGGCCGTCGAGCTGGCGATCATCGTCAACATGAGCCTGTTCACGCCGGTGGTAGCCGCCCACCGGCTGGAACGCACCCCGCAGCACCTGGTCGCCCGCACCCTGACGGCCTGGTCGATCGGCCAGCAGGCGGCCATCGCCGCCCTCACCGCGCTCGGCGGCCTGCTCGCGACCCTCACCGACCCGCGCACCACGCTGGCCGTGGCCGGCCTGCTCGCCCTGGCCACCCCGCTGCTGCTGCCCCGCCGCGAGGCGGCTGCGCCGCAGCCGTCGGCACCGCAACCGCCCGCGCCGCTCAACAGCCGCGCCTGACCGTCGCTCCACCGCCGTTCCGCTCGCCAACCTCCGCCGAGAGCAAGGGACTTCCCGTGAAGAACACCGCACTGCTCGTCCTGGACTGCCAGCCGGCCGTCCTGGCCACCCTGCCCGAAGCCGGGCGTCCGCTGCTCGACCGGCTGGCCCGGGCCGCCGCCGCCGTCCGTGCGCGGGGCGGCACGGTGGCGCACGTCCGGACGGCGTTCACCGAGGACGACTGGGCCGCCGTCCCCGCCGGCAACGCCACCTTCGCGGCCATCGCCCGACACCGGGCCCTGCACCACGAGGACCCGGCCACCGCCGTCCAACTCGACGTAGCGGCCCGCGACTTGGTGGCCCGGAAGACGCGTCTCGGCGCCCTCTCCACCACCGAGCTCCACCAGCGGCTGCGGGCCCGCGGCATCGACACCCTGATCCTCGCCGGCCTCAGCACCGGCGGGGCCGTCCTGTCCACCGCGCTCGACGCGGCCGACCGCGACTACCGCCTCCACGTGCTGTCCGACGGCGTCGCGGACCCGGACCAGGAGCTTCACCGGGCGGTGCTCCGCCACGTCCTGCCCGCGCGCGCGGAGCTGCTCACCTCCGGTGCGCTACACGCACCATGACGGCCCGTCAGGCAATGCCGCCGTTCACGTACAGCACCTGCCCGTTGGTCCAACGGCCGTCCGGGCCGGCCAGGTGGGTGATGGTGCGGGCGATGTCCTCGGGGGTGCCGAGGCGTTCGAGGGGGGAGGCGGCGGCGAGGCGGTCGATCACCTCCTGGGGCTTGCCCTCCAGGAAGAGCGGGGTGGCGGTGGGGCCGGGGGCGACGGTGTTGACGGTGACGTCGCGGCCGCGGAGCTCGCGGGCCAGCACCAGCGTCATCGCCTCGACCGCGCCCTTGCTGGCCGCGTAGGCGGCGTATCCGGGCTGCTGGAGGCGGGTCACCGAGGTGGAGACGTTGATCAGCGCACCGCCGGGCCGCAGGCGGCGGGCGGCGAGCTGGGAGACCACGAAGGTGCCGCGCACGTTGACGCGGTGCATCCGGTCGAAGGTGTCGAGATCCATCTCCGCGACCGGGCCGAGCAGCATGACGCCGGCCGTGTTGACCACCACGTCGACCCCGCCGAAGTGCTCCTCGGCCGCGTCGAACAGGGCTGCCATGTCTGCCGGTTCGGCCACGTCGCCCGGAGCGGCGACGGCCCGGCCGCCGGCGGCGGTGATCGCGGCCACCACCTTCCCGGCGCGCTCCGCGCTGCCCGCGTAGTGCACCACCACGGCGGTGCCGCGCGCGGCGAGGGCCAGCGCGGCGGCACTGCCGATGCCGCCGGAGCCGCCGGTCACGATCGCCACCCGGGCCGGTGCCTGCTGGGTCGTCATGGGGTTCCCCTCTCGCTGCGCCGCGGACGGCTCGCTTCATGTGGACACTGAGTACACTAGCAACATGTGGCCCGATGGTCCACATATATGTGGGCCGAGCGTCCATATAATCGGCACGGTGCGTCGGGCCCCCTGGAGCCGGACGAGCCAGGACGAACGAGCCAGGACGAACGAGAGGCGCAGCGCGATGGAACACGCCCCCGAGCCCAGGGCCCTCAAGCCCGGCCGAGGCCGCCGACGGGCCGAGGACGTCCGCCGCGCCACCCTCACCGCGGCCGCCGAACTGCTGCTCGCCGAGGGTGTCCAGGCCGTCACGTTCGCCAAGGTCGCCGCGCAGGCCGGGGTCAGCAAGATGACCCTCTACAAGTGGTGGCCCTCCCCCGGCGCGCTCGCCTTCGAGGCGTACTTCACCGCGTTCCGCGAGACCCTCGCCTTCCCCGACACCGGCGACGTGGTCCGCGACCTGAGCGAGCAGCTGTACGCCTTCGTCGACCTGCTCGGCCGCAACGGGCCCGTGGTCGCCGGGATCATCGGCGCGGCGCAGAGCGACCCCGACCTCGCCGAGGCGCTCTCCGAGCGGTACGTGCTGCAACGCCGCGCCCTCGCCGTCGAGCGGCTCACCCGGGCCCGCGAGGCCGGCCAGCTGCGGGCCGACGTCGACCTCGAATCGCTGGTCGACCAGCTCTGGGGCGCCTGCTACCACCGCCTGCTGATGCCCGCTCAGCCCCTCGACCGCGGCTTCGTCGACCACCTGATCGGCAACCTGTTCCGCGGCATCGCCCCGGGCGGCGAAGCCTCCTAGGGCCCGTCTTCAAACCCGCGTCGCAGGCCCGCGGCGTCCGGTGCGTGCTCTCGGCGTGCCGGGTGGAAGGCCTCGTACTGGATGTACTTGGTCTTTCGCCCGGTGCGGCGAGAGTGCGTGCCGGGCGTCGTGGGGCAGGCGGGGGTTTGAAGACGGGTAAAGGTTGTTCCGTAAGGCCTGGATCGGGGAATTTCTCCGGTATGGGTGGGGTGTTGCGGGCTGAGCCGTTGTGGGTGGAGACGTTCACGGGTCTGCGGATGCGGCAGTTCGAGGGCCTGGTGAAGGTGGTGCGGGAGCGGGGCGGCAACGGGCCCGGTGGTGGTCGCCCGTGGTGCCTGCCGTTGGCGGAACGGGTGCTGCTGGTGGCGGTGTACTACCGGACGAACCTGACGATGCGGCAGCTCGCCCCGTTGTTCGGGGTGTCGACGGCGACGGTGTGCCGGGTCGTCCGGCGACTCGGTCCGCTGCTGGCGCTGGAGCCCGTGAGGCCGCCGGCTCCGGGCGCGGACCGGTTGTGGATCGTGGACGGCACCCTCGTCCCGGTGCGCGACCGCGGTGTGGGCGCCTCGAGTCGCAACTACCGGTTCTCGGCGAACGTGCAGGTCGTCATCGACGCGGACACCCGTCTCGTGGTCGCCGCCGCCCGACCGGCTCCGGGCAACAAGGCCGACGCACACGTCTGGCGGGCCTCCGACCTGCCCGCACGATGCGCCGGTGCCACGGTCCTGGCGGACGGCGCCTACATCAACACCG